>NZ_CP172719.1:0-161199 GCF_057073745.1 Cupriavidus sp. C2SS-8b | reverse complement strand
GTGGAACTCGACCGGCAACATGGTTTCGTCAAACGCCTCGCAGTAGCCGACCCATCCGAGATCTACACCTTTATCAGTGACGATGTGGAAGAAGGCAACCGGTGTCCGTTGGACTGCAGGAGTCATCGGATCCCTATTTTTAGAACGGTGGGGAATTGTCATCATCGTCTTCCTCCGACATTGGCCGAGCGGAAGGAGAAGCCGACGCGTCTTGGCGCTGTGGGCGAGGGCGAACGTCGCTTGCAGTACCCGCGAGCTTGGCAATGAAGCCGGTTGTGCCGACGTTGACTTCGGTGATGTACCCCGATTTCCCGTCGCCAGCATCGTATTTCCGAGTCTGCAGTTCTCCCTCAAGCGCTACTTTGTCATCCTTCGAGAGGAGGCCGGCGATATCTGCGTTCTGTGCGAAGCAAACGACTCGGTGCCAGGAAGTGAATTCCTTCCACTCATCCCCTTGCTTGTAGCGGCGAACCGTTGCGATGCGCAGGGTGACAATACGGTCGGTACCGCCAGCCTTGCTGCGACTTTGTGGGGCTTCTGCGAGGGTGCCACGCAGTTCAACACGATTGAGGTCTTGGGACATGGTCAGATCTTGCGGGCGGTTACGGAGATGAAGCGCTTATTGTCGGGTGTGGGCGCTTCGGATTTGGTGACGGTAGGGAAGTGCAGGGCCGTTCGACCTTGATCCATCGTGTAGGTCAGTGTTTCCCCATCGCACAATGCGAAGCTGTTCTCGATGCGCATGGTGTGAATCTTCGGCTGTGTCGGCTGTGTAGAGCGTTGGGCAATGGCAGTCTCGCCGCCCGCCAACTCTCGCTTTTCAAGTGCAAGGTGCGTGGTGATTGTTCCATCGTCCTTGTTAACTGTTGGTGTAAGCCAGACGTAGTAGCCGGTCTCAATGGTCTCTTGAAGGATCGCAGCGTGGTCCGTAAATTTGAGGAAAGAGGCTTCGTTTGTGAGCTTCACAGAAGTTTCCTTTCCGTCGACGGTCGTCAAGACAGAACGAGTCTCGTCGTGGTCATTCTTTTTGATCACGATGGTGTACTGGATGGTATGCCGGGACTCCAGTGGGTCTACCTGCAGCGCTTGGGCGCTTCCGGCCATGAGGGACAGCAATGTGGTGGCAATTGCGAGTTTCTTCATCGTATGGTCCTTTATTTGGTATAGGTGCAACGATACGTAATGAACTGTGCAGGGAACTGCGAACAGCTCCCTTGCATTTCCTACGTGAGTTCCTGCTTCAGGTCCAGGTGGTTGTGGGCTGCGACCTCCCGATGCCGGTCGATGACTGCCGTGTGCGCATAGATCGAAGTCGTGGAAATGTCCGAGTGACCAAGCATGTCGCGAACGACAAGAAGTGGGGTCTCGTTCTTCAGCATCACACTCGCAGCCATGTGTCTCAGCCAGTGCGTGGAGGCTCCCCGTACCCTCTCGTGCCCCTCGTTCCCCTCCCGTTGCATCTCATCTGCTACAGCGTCAAAGAGCTTCTTAAACGCGGTATAGAGGGACTGCCGGGTAATCGGCAAGAAGCCCTTTCGGATCTGGATCGAAAAAAGGAGCGGCGTACGCTCGCCAGGCAGCGGATCGGCGCTGAGTCCAAACGCGGTACGATACATGCGCATCTCCCGAAGCACGTCATCGGTCAGCGGGACCTCACGACGCTTGGCTCCTTTGCCGATGACCTTGATGAAGGTCCGGTGAGTGTCGGCTTCTCTGTCATATAGCGTGAACATGTCTCCCATCGTTGCGGCGATGGCCTCGCTGCTGCGCAGGCCTGTCCCGTAGAACAGAGCAATCATCCAGCGGATTCGCGCGTAGTTTCTGCGCTCCCTGATCGTGCCTCGTGGTTGCTTCGCCAGCCACGAAAGCACGGCAGTCCACAGGTCATCTGGAAGAATGCGTTCCGAACGGTCATCGCCGGAGTTCGCGACATTGGAGCCTCGCAGGAGAATCAAAGGATTCGCTGCGAGGTAGCCCGCGCTCCGGAGCCAATCGAACATCTGCCAGATAGCGCGTTCGGCAAACTGGATGCTTCGAGCCTGTAGAGGGCCGGCGAATGGTCGATAGTCGGGAGAAATCGTGCCATCCTTGCCGATGCGAGGGCGTTTCGCGGTGCTTACCCACATATCACGCGGTTGCGGATCTGCAAGAAACTCACGATAGGTGATCCAGTCGTCGTAGATTAAAGACGAAAGCGGCTTTCGCAGGGTCAGTAGAACCCAGAGGTAGAAGCGGGTTACTTCCTTCTCATAGGCGAGGTAGGTAGGGCGCTTCTCCTTGTAGACGGATAGCCAGGTTTGAACGGCATCCCAGTCGCGGTCGGCATCGATTTGTCGATGGCCGGTACCGCGGTTTGTCCCTGTACTGCCATCCAGATGGACTGGCAGCGAGCGGCTGGTCAGCACTGCAAGCGCATGCACAGCGGGTGACGGTACACAATCAGCCATTTGCTTTGGGTGGTAGTCCGGCGCGGCAAACTTCGATGCCAGCCGAGAGGTCATTGAGGCTTGCGCGTTCGAATCGCGCCCCCTGGCGGAGCGCGTCGAGATTTCCCGCCTTGATGATTCTGCTACACGGGTCATCTTCAGGCAAACGCGAGATGGCCGACAGCACCTCGGCCTCCGTGGCGTAGCCGGAGGCCGGTGTAGGGGCCGGACGGAGCGCAAGCCAGGTAGCTGCGCCGGCAATTGCGGCCATCACAATGATGTAGCTTGGCCAAATCAAGTGGGCTCTCACTGCGCCTGATCCGAATCGGCCTTCTTGGCCTTCTTCTGTTCGCGTTGCTCGTAGCGATTTCGTTCCTCCGCCACCTTAGAGTGTGCGTCGAGCAGGACCTTCAGGCTTGTAGCGGGGAGGGAGATCATCTTGCCCTCAAGCTCTTGGTCATTCTGGTCGAAGACCGTAGCCAACTCGTCGCGATTCTGGGGTGACAGCCTGCCGTAGAAAGTGTCCAGTGAGGAAACCATATGCGAGACGGTTGTTCGGCTGTACGTGGGGCCCGCATTGAGATGTTTCTTGGTGACCTTCGCTGGCAGGCCGCTTTCGACCCGCTTATGCAATGCCGCCTGAAGCGCTTCAACGGCTCCCTTTTCGCCATGGCGAAGAATGGCCTCTACCGCTGTTGCAGCGGCGACCTGCTCATTTGCGAGCATGTCCTGCAGGGCTTTCGGCGCAATCGCCAGCATCATCATCTGCTCGACGTGGGTATCAGACTTTCCCGACCGATTGCAGATGTCTTTCACGCTCAAACCGAAACGTCGCAGCCGCAGGTATACGTGTCCCTGTTCGAGCCCAGACAGGCCCCGGCCTTGACTGGTGGTGAGCATGTGCGCCACGCGGTCAACGTCAGAGCCACGGTAGTGTCGCGCATCCAAAAGGATCTCTTGCCCGTCTTCAGCAATCACTTCGAGCGCCGCGGTGGTTCGGCAATGACCATCGACAACGAAGATCTCATTGTCCTCGACCCGCAGATCAAGCGGAGGGAAGACTGCTCCATGTCGGAGAGCAGTCTTCATTGCATCGATGTGCTCGCGCAGGGAGGCGTTTTCGATCCTGCCATTGAAGCCCGCTTCGAACTTCAACACGCGGGGGTCCACCTGGAACGTGGTCTGCTTCTTCACGCCTGGCATGTGTGCTTCGGCCATGGCCTTGAGGGAAGGGTATTGCTTGGTCGTCATCGCAGAACTCCGAATCGGAAGTGAGTTGGCTCAGCTACGTTGAGGCCTCTGAGGATCGAGCGATCTGAAGGCCATATTTCAACCTAAAGCCAATTCTACATTACGTATCGTAGTAGTGCTATGCAATTTTTGACATAGTGGGCGCTATGTCTGTATTTGCGTAGTGGCATGCGTATGACGTCATACACTATAGTCAGCCTATGACTATAATTACTATATATTCAACGAAAAGGGCCTAATACGCCGCATTATTGACATGTTACCGACGGAACTGAGCACGTCTGAAGGCGCCTCGGAAGGCAGGATTCGGAACGAGGTAGATCGCATCAAGAAGGCGTGGCCCGCCGAGAATGGGAGCTATCGGAAGCAGTTACGCGCGCTTGTCAGCTTTCTGTTCTTCGAGTGCAACGAGCGCCCGACCGCGGGGCGTTTGGTGAGCTTGCTGGCGGAGCCAGGCAGATCCCCTAGCACTGGTACCGCGCAGGACGAGTGCAACAAGTTCTGGAATGAACTCAGGGAAAAGTCGCGCGTCCAGCTTCAGAGCCCAGACGTTCCGGCAGAACTTCTCGCGCAGCTCGGCCAAGTCGCTTCGGATCTCTGGAACACGGCGCGCTCGCACGCTGATTCGCTGACGGCTACGATCCGTGAAGAGGCGAGGGCAGAGGAAAGACGTCTGCAGGCCGAGTTGCTCTCTCTGCAGGATCGGGCGAGTCGACTGCATGCCGATCTGCTCGCATCAGAGGCCGCTCGCCGGTCTGCGGAGGCGGAAGTTGAGCGACTCGCGGCGCAAGTCGTCGCCGAAATATCGGCAAAGGAAGATGCACTACACCTGGCGGGCCAGGAGCGGGCCGAAGCCGCGAAATGGAAGCAAGAGGCCAGCAGCAGGCAAGAGGCGATGGAACGGCTGCAGAAGGACTCCGAGCGCCAGCAGTCCATGTATAGCGATCTCAAGCAAGCCGCGGACGCCGACCGGGCTCGCCTGTCACTGGCCGAAGCAAAACTCGCGGAATCGAATGCGTTGCTGACCCAAGCTCAGATTGAGCGCGGTGCAGCGGAGGCGGCAAGGGCCGAGCTTGCCGGCCAGCTAACACTGCTGCGAGACCAACTATCGGATCTTGGCAAGGCACGCGACGCGGTGCTTGAGCGCGCCATCAGCGAGGGGCAACGCGCTTCCCAACTGGATGCTTCGCTCAGTAGGGTGACCACTGAGATCAACGGTCTTCGCAAGGCTGCTGATCGCCTGCGGTCCAGATTGCAACGCGCGGTTCTGCGCCGCTGGCGCGCAAGACACCAGCAGCGACCCCGATCTGCCCTTGCTGACAATCGTATCGTATCGTAATATTTCATCAATACGATATCATACGATGTGGAGAGGCCAATATGGCGAGAGCCGGTGTTTCCTACGAAAGCGTCGCTGCTGCCGCAGATGCCCTTGTGGCAGAGGGCCAGAAGCCGACCTTGAGCGCGGTCCGAGAGCGACTGGCCACCGGCAGCATGAACACCATCCACAGGCACTGGACTGTCTGGAATGGCCAGCAGAAGCCTGTGGCGCGTAAAGTCAGTGAACCGAACCAGCGGTTGCTTTCCGCTCTTGGTTCAGAACTCTCCAAAGTAGCCGAGGAGGCTGCGAGCGAGGCAGAGGCCAATCTCGCCCAGGCACTAAACGAGCTGGCGATTTACAGCGCCAATGGGGAGGCCTTGGAGGCGGAGCGCGACGTGCTGGCTGAACAACTGGTAGAGGTCACTACGGAGCGAGACACTGTGGCCGGCAAAGCCGATGAACAGTCGGCGGAAATCGCACGGCTTAACCATGAGCTTGAGCGTGCGCGCGAGGAGCTTGCCGGTGTGCGCCGTCTGCTCGCCCAAGCCGAGCTGCGGCTCGAAGCGGTTCCTCGACTGGAGGGCGAGTTGGTGGAACTGCGTGGTTC
Source organism: Cupriavidus sp. C2SS-8b (assembly GCF_057073745.1). NCBI lineage: Bacteria > Pseudomonadati > Pseudomonadota > Betaproteobacteria > Burkholderiales > Burkholderiaceae > Cupriavidus > Cupriavidus sp. C2SS-8b. The sequence continues at coordinate 155,594 of NZ_CP172719.1, read as the reverse complement.
GCTGATCGCTGAACAGGCCGCGCGTGTGGCCGCCGACAAGGCGGCCGCCGTGGCGGACGCTCAGCGTGCCGCGGCCGTTGCTGCGCAGACCCAGACTGAGGCAAGGCTGGCTGCGGTGGAGAAGCGAGAAGAGATGACGCGCGCGGATCTCTCTGCAGCGCACGCGGCGCACCAAGAGACTCGGGGACTGCTGACTGAAGCCGTTCGGGATGCCGCCGTAGCCCAAGCCGAATTGAAAGTGTTGCGGGAGGCCACGGAGCATCGAGAAGATGCTGCGCCTAACAAGACAGGAACCGTTGGTGCCGAAGCCGCCCAAGTACTGGCCCCCAGCACGAGGACCTCATCGCGCAAGAAGTAGTGACGCTTGTCTAGGGCTATTGGCTTCCTTCGCTATCGCGGCACCCGACAGGAGCAGGCCAACGGCCCATTTGACTCCACCAGCTCCTCTTGCCGCCAGATTTGTGGCGGATTTGCTCCGCGACCGACCACTGGCATGACCTGCAGCACGCCCATCAGCGGTATGCGGTCACAGCATCCTCTCTCCCGATAAATCCCAAGCTGCTCCGCGGCTTCGACAACACGCCCAACGAAGAGCGGTCAGTGGCCGAACTCGACGCCTGGTGGGAGCGCCCCTGCGCGCTGACGCGCGACGATGGTAGCTACGAGGTCCGATGCCTTGACGGGGGGCTTGGGACCGTTCAACGTGGTATGGGCATTGCTGCGGACCTCGAAGAGGCAACCGCATTGGCGGAGCGAAAGCTGGCGAGCTGGCGTCGCTTTCGGGAGCGACCTGTCCCGACTTCTATGGGCAATGGGCAGTGGGCAGTGGTAAGAATGCCGCAACGTCCGGACATCAGCCGGAGAGTATCGATTTAAGGAATGGGAACTCAACGCAGCAGATAGCCTCGATCTGTGCACGGACTTGCAAATGTGTTGCGTTGTCGTGGGTTGCCAGGCACAGGTAGTAGTTTTTTCCTTCGTGTTTTGCGAACATGAGCCACTCGCCGGTCAAAGCCTCATCATTGGCAAGGCGGCGAAGATTGCCGCTGACGACGTCATCTACCAACCGTGGAATGTCATCGCGTGAGACGTAGCGCGTCTCTCCTGCGTCCTCAGCCTGCTTGCAGATCTGGTCAAAGAGCGGCATGCCATGTCTGCCGAGCCCCTTCTCGAAATTCATCACCATAGACGGGACGTTGTCCTGTAGGTAGTGCTTGTGCCAAAGTCCCTTGAGCGGAGGATGTTTATTCTGGATAGGAGGCTTCAGTTTGCTACGCATGTCGCCGCATTCCAGCGCTCGAATCTCGTCTATGATCCGAGCGGGGTGCGTGGTGCCTGATTTGTAACCACCGAACAACTGCAGCACCAGCAGGAAGCTGAACCTGCCTGGCGCGAGCTGAGTCAGGCCAATTTTTTCCGGGAAGGCCCTAATCTCGTTTGGTGCGTCCGGGTCCGTGCTCGAGTCGATATCGAAGGGATGCATGTCTGTGCCTAATAGAAACCAACACGGTCGGCAAGTGCTGCGCAGCCGAGGGCGCAAAACTTAACCCTACCGACGCTGAATTTACTTGCCGAGGCGCAGCCTGCAGAATAGCGCACTGTACGCTACAGGCGACTACCTGAACCCACTTCAAGGAGATTCTGAGATGACGGTCTACCGAGGGATCTATACCCTCAAAGACGAGGCAGGGAACATCACCGATGTTCAAGTTGTATCCCAGCCCGACGGCAATTCGCTTCCACTACCCATCGAAACCTACCGCGCCCGGAACGTTCAACCGGATCCGCAATCTCTGCCGGATCAGCATCAGTGGCCGGAGGTAGCCAATCGCTGCCAATTGATTCACGAGATCGCAGTCAAGGTCGTTTACGCTGCCGAGGCCGCAAACTTGAGCCGCCCAGCGGAGCACCCACATTCCGAGGCTGACCGCCAGAACATTGTCGCGGGTGTAGAGAAAATCCAAGAGCTTGGCGGCAAGGTGTACCCTGTTGCGAACGTGCCAGGCAATGCGGCATTCGGCACGCGCTTGCTGGTGATCGACGCTAGCGGTCTGGTGGTGCCAAACAACGTCCGGGTAGTCTGAGTTCTTTTCCGGATCCCCATCCCGCTTGGCACTCGCTTCCTGAGGTCCTCGGCGAACGCGCACAAGGCGGGGATATTCTCACCCCGCTATTCGTGCCACCCATGTTTCGACCATGCTTTTCCACTCATCGTATGTTCGAACCTGGGGGCTATGAGGATTTTCCCGTTCGCTCATGTAGCTATTCCAATAGTCTCGCAACTCTCCCTCTGCCTGATGAACTAGCGGACTGGCAAGGAACCTCTCACTCGCTTGCCGCAACCCTGGCCACGAGCTATACGTTCGCCCGGCAAACTTACTGAATCCCTCCAGATCGAAACGTCCTGTTCGATATCCCTCTTCATTCGCAGGTAGGGCTTCCACATCGTTCATCAGAAAGAGGCGCAGCACTGGTAGCGTGAAAACGGCCATCGCCAGTTCTCGTCGGAACAAAGGCAAGCTGTCCTCAGCGAATGCCACAAAGGCCCGTGTCACAGCCGGGACCATGCCACGTTCGCCGCTGGTCGCCTTCAATGCTCGCTTTGCTGCCAAGACATCACCCTGCTCCAACAATAGAAGTGGCAAGTCATATCGCACACCGAGATTGTCGTTAGGGTTCAGGCGCAAGAGTCGCTTTGCGATCCGCGCGGAATCCCGAATCGCTCCTAAGGAGTAAGTCAGATCCAACTGTTCGCAGAGAAGCCGATGGTAGAAGCGATTCCCGAGACTGTCCCAATGGATCTGTCCCCTGAAATCCTTGGGTATCAGTGCGTCCGCTTGCTGAATGAAACGATTGACCGTTTGCCGTGCAAGTTGCTCGTTCTCATCCCTCTGCATGTGCGCCAGAGCAAGGCCTCCTTCCAGGAAGTTCGGCTGAGCAGCCAGCGCCGAATCCACCCATCTCCTAGCCTTGCGCTTTTCAGCATCGGTGAAATTTCCATAGCCTTGCCAGCTATCATCTAGCTGACGCACCAATTCGTTGCAAGCTGCGCTCGTCGTGAAGTTGCCCGATAGGCCGCTACCATCCTCCGCAGGAGATATCTCGAACCCATACAGAGGTACTTTCGCATTGAAGGGGTGACGGTGACAGACATCGTGCCATGTTTTCTCGGCACACAAGCCGGCGATGACTTCATCGAGCATCTTCTGCTTAGATGAATTGGCTAGCATCGCAAGGGTCTCGCCGAGCCTGTCGAAGGCATTCAATTGCTCGACGGATAAGGGAACATCAACCTCGTGCTTGACCAGCAACACCAACGCCGTTTGCAAAGCATCCAGCCAACTACCTGGCAATCGATCCGGGAAATTGGCGGCACGACGTAGGTGCGCAGAAAGTTGGTGCCACGCAGGAAACCCTAGAGCTTGGGCGACGAGATCCAATGCTTCGCTGCGCTGTATAGTGGCGGCTTTGGCAAGCAGTTTTGCTGCCAACTTGCTGCGCGACTCGATCTGAGTGACTAGCGCTTCAGGGGCTAGATGGACCCAGTGTCGTAGTCCATCCAATTTCAACTCTAGAGCGGCCCTGTCGAACAACGGGCTGGGAGTGCGTTTGAGGTCAGACACGATTTCTCCAAGCAGGCATGGTGCAGACGGTCCGCTCGCCCAACGCCTGCGGGAAAAGGTGTCAGGGGTGTGTTCTCATCGATGATCTAACGTCGCTGTGGCTGCTTCTCCGATGCGGACGGAAGGCGTGCGACAACACCTTCCGTTGATTGTATATCGCTTGTACCGAGGACGCGAGTATGCGCGGGTCCAGAGGCCCTCGCCGTAGCGCTACACTGTGCCGGCGATCAGACAAAGAGGAGCGTCTGATGGATTTTCTCAAGCTGCTGTGGGTCTTCATCACCCGGAATCCGATCATTGCAATCCCGCTGTTAGTCGGACCTGCTCTACGGAATCGCCGTGGCTACGGGGCTGGTCGACTGCGAGACGCGCGCTAGAATCGCCGTGAATCCAAGCAGCGCCGCCCAGTGCAACTAGGAATGAGCGCCCTTTGGGAGGAGACAGCCGAAGGGCGATTTGGCTCTCCCGCGGGGGGAGATAGCTTTGTACGATTTAACGTAATAACCATTTCGCGAAAAAACGGTAGGTTTACGGCTGTTGCGTTTTGAGGCCTTGAAATCCCGCTTCTGGCGCAACAGAAACGAGCCGCCGAGCTGCGCGACACCATACGGGGTCGTCTCAGAAAACGGAAAATAAAGCACGTTAAGCTGGTTGCAGCGGCCGTAGCGACCTGAACTTGCCCGCGCCGATCTTGGCGTTGCTGCGCCAGAGGTAATCGCCAGTCAGGTTGATGTGCTCCCAACCCAGCGGCGACAGATACTGCAATAGAGAATCATCAACGGGCTTGCCGTGGCCACGCAGGGCATTCGCGGCCCGTTCCAGATAAACCGTGTTCCACAGCACGATGGCTGCCGTCACCAGGTTGAGGCCGCTGGCCCGGTAGCGTTGCTGCTCGAAACTGCGGTCGCGGATTTCGCCCAGGCGGTTGAAGAACACGGCACGGGCCAGCGCGTTGCGGGCCTCGCCCTTGTTCAGTCCGGCATGCACACGGCGGCGCAGCTCGACGCTTTGCAACCAGTCTAGGATGAACAGCGTGCGCTCGATGCGGCCCAACTCGCGCAGGGCGACGGCCAGACCATTCTGGCGCGGATAGCTGCCGAGCTTGCGCAGCATCAGCGAGGCCGTCACCGTGCCTTGTTTGATCGACGTGGCCAGCCGCAGGATTTCATCCCAATGGGCGCGGACGTGCTTGATGTTGAGCGTGCCGCCGATCATCGGCTTCAGCGCGTCATAGGCGGTTTCACCCTTGGGAATGTAGAGCTTGGTATCGCCCAGGTCACGGATGCGCGGCGCGAAGCGGAAGCCCAGCAGGTGCATCAGCGCGAAGACGTGATCGGTGAAGCCCGCCGTGTCGGTGTAGTGCTCCTCGATGCGCAGGTCGGATTCGTGGTACAGCAGGCCGTCGAGCACGGTCAGGTTGCAGACCTCCTCCGTCATCTGGCTGAGCTGCTGCAGGAAGGGCGCGGCGCGGTTCACCACCTCGCTCGACGCCAGGTAGTGGTAGGTGAAGTCGAGCAGCCGCGGCGAAAGCTCGTACTTGCGGCTTTCCGGCTCCTTGTTGAGATAGCCCAGGGCCGTGAGCGTGAAGGTGAAGCGCTGCCCGGCGCTCAGGTCGAGCTGCGTGAGCGTGCAGATCTCGGACAGCGAAAGCTGGCGCTTGGAGCCGTCGAAGGCCATCAGGACCTTCATCGCCTTCTCGACCGATTGCACGTACAGCGTCGATTCGCTGGCGGGTTTGGGCGCGGCGGGGCGCGATGCCTTCTTGCGTGCCGCCGGGGTTCGATCTTGGGTGGCCATGTGAAGCGGAGTTGCGTTCGCCTTCGAGGAAGTCCGTTGCGGGCGCCGCGTGGCGAATGATCTCAATGGTAGTCGTCTTCGCGCTGATGCCTGACGGCGGCGATGAAACGCATCCCCTACTTCTGCCCCTTCGCGCGTCTCGCCACATTGAGGAATGCGCGAAGCACCGGCACGCGAGAGTCGGTCAGGTAGCTCAGGCTGACCGGCACCTTGGCGCTCGCATCGGTCATCTCCATCATCCGGACGAAGGGCCGCCGGATCGCGGCCACCGAGGCCGGGACCAGCGTCACGCCGGCACCCGCCGCCACGAGCCCGAGGGCGGCGTTGACGTCTTCGACGATCGCCGTGACGCGCGGCTCGACGCCGGCTCGGCGCATCAGCGCGATCACTTCGTCGGCAAAGCTCGGCCGCCCCTCCTTGGGGAAGAGCACGAGCGACTCGCCGCGCAGCCGTCGCAGGCTGGGGTCCTGGCTCAGGGGGCGGGCCACGCTCGAACCCGCCGCGATGTGCAGGCGCTCGTAGTGCAGGTGCTCCACCGTGATGCCGGGCTCCTGCGGATAGAAGCGGCCGATACCGACATGGATCGTGCCGGCGCGCAGCGCCTCGATCTGCCGGACCTTGGACATCAGGGCCAGTGAAACGGTCGCGCCGGGGACCGCCTGCGTGAAAGCATGGAGCAGTGCCGGAACGGTCTGGTAGATCGCCGTGCCGAGATAGCCGATGTCGAGCTGGCCGATCTCGCCGCGGCTGGCGGCGCGCGAGCGATCGACGGAGGTCCGGCCCAGTTCGAGCATGCGCCGTGCATCCTCGAGAAACGCCGCGCCGGCAGGCGTGAGCTGCACGCCGCGCGCGCTCCGTTCGAACAAGGACACGCCCAGATGCTGTTCAAGCGCATGGATCTGCCGCGTGACCGGGGGCTGGGAAATATGCAGCCGCCGGGCGGCCGCGCCGACGTTGCCCTCCTCCGCGGCAGCAACAAAGTAGCGCAGCTGTCGAAACTCCATTCGTCACTCCTGAGGGCTCGATCCTGTACCGGGCAAGCCATACCGATCCCGTATCGCTGACGCTGATCGAAGGTATTAGACCATATGGCACCGAATTTCTAGACTGGCGGCATGCTCAAGCAAACAACCCTTGCCGACGGCCGGGACAGCGGTGCCGACCGCAGCGCCTCGGAGATCGAAGCGGTCGAAACGGTGATCGTCGATCTGCCGCTGCGCCGCATCCAGCAGTTCGCCCGCCTGGGCGCCCGGCACCAGAGCAGCGTGGTCATCCGTCTTCATACCCAAGGCGGCATCGTCGGGATCGGCGAGTCCATCACGCCCTGCGGCCCCTGGTGGAGCGGCGACAGCGTCGAGGCGATCCAGGCCACGATCAACCACTACCTGGCGCCGCTCGTCGTCGGCGAACCCGTGCTCGATGCCTCCCGCATCATGGCCAAGCTGCATGGCCGCGTGGCCGGCAACGCCTTCGCCAAGACCGGCATCGAGATGGCGCTGCTGGATGCGGTCGGCAAGATCGTCGACGCGCCCATCCACGTCCTGCTCGGAGGCCGCTTTCGCGATCGCCTCAGCGTCGCCTGGCCGCTCGCGACGGGCGACGTGCGCCAGGAGGTCGAAGAGGCCTTGCGCATGCTGGAGGCGGGCAAGGCCGGCGCCTTCAAGCTGAAGATGGGCGCGCTGCCGCTGGCGCAGGACCTGCGGCGCGCCCTGGCGATCGCCAAGGAACTCGAGGGCAAGGCGAGCCTGCGCGTCGATCCCAACGAAGCCTGGGACGAACCGACGACGATGCGGGCGCTCGGGCCGCTCGAGGCGGCGGGCATCGAGATCATCGAGCAGCCCGTCGCGCGCTGGAATCTCGATGCCATGGCCCGCATCAACCGGCAGGCGCGCAGCATGCTGCTGATCGACGAAGGCGTGCAGTCCCTGCACGACGCGACCGAGGTCGTGAAGCGGGCCGCGGCCGGGCTCGTGTCGCTGAAGATCATGAAGACCGGCGGCATGCGCCCGGCGCGCGCCATGGCCGACATCGCCAATGCCGGCGGCATGCACGTGTACATGGGTACCTTCCTGGAGACCTCGATCGGCACGGCCGCCAACATGCAGCTGGCGGCATCGATCGAAGCGCTGCCCTACGGGGGCGAGGTCATCGGCCCCTTGCTGGTCGAGGAGGACCTGTGCGAAGTCCCCGCGGTCTACAAGGACCACGCCCTGTGGCTCCCCGAAGGCCCGGGCCTCGGGATCCAGCTCGACGAGAACCAGGTGCGGCGCTTCGCGCGCGCTGCGCCCCATCGCATCGGTCGCTCCGGCGCCTGAGCTCTTCCATCCATCCGATTCATCTTCTTCAAGAGAGAGAGCCCCATGACGAATCCCCGAGTCCATGAGATCGCCAGCGCCATGATCGACGCCGTGCGCAAGGTGCTGGTCGAACACGACGTGACCGAAGCAGAGTACCGGGCAGGCGTGATGTACATGATGCAGGTCGCCGAGGCCAAGGAGATGGGCCTGCTCTGCGATGTCTTCCTCAACAGCACGATCGTCGAGATCAAGGCCGCCGCCACGCGCGGGTCGGCGCCGGCCATCCAGGGGCCCTACTTCAAGGAGGAGGCCCCCTTCGTCGACGGCAAGCTCAAGACCTACGACAGCGACGACCACAAGCCGCTGCTCCTGCACGGCACCGTCAAGGACGATGCAGGGCGCGTCGTCAGCGATGCGGTCATCGACATCTGGCACTCCACGCCGGACGGCCGGTACAGCGGCTTCGGCGGCTACCACGGCGACATACCGGTCGACTACTACCGGGGCAAGGTCCGCACGGACGCGCAGGGCCAATGGCGCGTGCAGACCACGCTGCCGGCGCCCTACCAGATCCCGAACAAGGGACCGACCGGCGCCCTGCTGACCCTGATGGGAAGCCACACCTGGCGCCCCGCGCACGTGCACTTCAAGGTCCGCAAGGACGGCTTCGAGGCACTGACCACGCAGTACTACTTCGAAGGCGGCGAGTGGGTCGACAGCGACTGCTGCAACGGCGTCAAGCCCGAACTCGTGATGCCGCCGGCCATGGAGCAAGGCATGCAGGCGATGGCGCTGGACTTCGTAATCGAGAAGTCCCCCGCCTGAGACCGCGAGAGGCTGCCGCCCATGTGCCACAACACCGCTCCCGCGCTGTTCCCGCGGACCGCCTCCACGGGGAGCATCGACGGTGCCATCTGCGCCTTGCGCTACGCCGGCGCGGCCCGGGGCCCTCGGCTCCTCGTGCTGCCGGACATCTACGGCTGCAACGCCTTCTATCGCGGCTATGCCGCGTACCTCGCGGCCCAGGGTGCCGGCGAAGTGCTCCTGGCGGACCCGTTCGCGCCCTTCGGCGAATTGGCCGTGCCGACGCGGGAGACCGCCTTCCAGCGACGTCATCGACTGGCAGACCGCGCCTACGTCGAGGAACTGATCGGCTTCATCGCTGGCCAGGGCATCGACGGCGTGGCAGGCTTCTGCCTCGGCGGGCTCTTCGTCTTCGAGCTGGCGCGACGGCAGGTCGTGTCGCGCCTCGTCGCCTACTACCCCTTTCCGCAGGGCCTCGAGAACCGCGATCCGCTGGACGTCCCGTTCGACTATCTGCCGGAGGTCCGGACGCGGCACACGGTCGTCGTCGGCGACGAGGACGCGCTGCTCGGTCCGCAGAACCTCTCGCGGCTGCAGGCACAGGCCCGCACGAACAACGCGATCGACCTGCACGTGATGCAGGGCGCGGGCCACGGCTTCCTGGCCGATCTCGGCTCGACCGACACGGCACGCGCGGCCATTGCGCGGCGCGGCCTGGACCTCGGCACGGCAAGCCTGCTGGAGACCTGAATGCACGGCGAGCTGAATGACTTCGTTGCGCGCTTCTGGCCGGTCCGGGTCGTCTTCGGCGCCGGATCGACCGGGCAGGTCCTCGCGGAGGTCGAGCGCCTGGACGCGCGACGGGCGCTGGTGCTCTGCACGCCGGACCAGCACGATCTGGCGGGCCGGGTGCTCGGCGATCTCGGCGCGCGGGGCGCGGGCATCCATGACGGCGCCGTCATGCACGTGCCGGAAGCGACGGTGAAGCGCGCCGCGCAGGTGGTCCGGGACGCCGACGCGGACCTGCTGGTGGCGGTCGGCGGCGGCTCGACCATCGGACTGGCCAAGGCGCTCGCGCTGCATCACGGGATGCGTTACCTCGCCTTGCCGACCACCTATGCGGGCTCGGAGATGACACCCATCTGGGGCCTGAGCGCCGACGGCGTCAAGCGCACGGGCCGGGATCCCCGTGTGCTGCCCAGCACCGTGCTCTATGACCCGCAGCACCTGCGCTCGCTGCCGCCGGAGGTCACCGGCCCGAGCGGCATGAACGCGATCGCGCACGCCGTGGAGGCGATGTACGCGCCCGACCGCAATCCGATCACCATGCTGCTGGCGCAAGAGAGCATCCGGGCGATGGCGCAAGGCCTGCCGGCCGCCGTCGATTCGCCGGACGACCTCGCCGCACGCGCGCAGACGCTCTACGCCGCCTGGCTGGCAGGGACCGTGCTGGGCATGGTCTCGATGGGCCTGCACCACAAGCTTTGCCACGTGCTCGGCGGCCGCTTCGATCTGCCCCATGGGCCGATGCACGCCGTGCTGCTGCCGCACGTGGCGGCATTCAACGAGGCCGCCGCGCCCGCCGAGCTCGGACGCGTCGCGGCCGCCCTCGGCGCGCCGGCCTCGCGCGGCGCCGGCGCGGCCCTGCATGCCTTGCTGCAAGCCACCTGTCCAAAGACGTCCCTGGCTGCGATCGGCATGCCCTCGGACGGCATCGACGAAGCCGCCGGGCGCGCGCTCGCCGATGCCTACGCGAATCCGCGCCCTGCGCGCCGCGAAGACATCGCCCGCCTGCTGCGCGCCGCCCATGCCGGCGAGATGCCGGCCTGAACAACCTGCCAACAAGGAGACTTCATGAACGAACCCACCAGCACCGTCGAAACCGACGTCCTCGTCGTCGGCAGCGGTCCTGCCGGGGCCGCCTCGGCCTTGCTTCTCGCGACCTATGGCGTGAAGACGCTGTGCGTCAGCAAATACGCGACCACCTCGCGTACGCCCCGCTCGCACATCACGAACCAGCGCACGATGGAAGTGATGCGCGATCTGGGGATCGAGGCCGAGTGCGAAGCGATGGCCTCGCCGGCCGAGCTGATGGGCGAGAACGTCTACTGCACGAGCCTGGTCGGCGACGAACTGGGCCGGGTGCTGACCTGGGGCACGCACCCGCAGCGCCGGGCCGACTACGACCTGGCCTCGCCCACGCACATGTGCGATCTGCCGCAGAACCTGCTCGAACCGATCCTCATCAACAACGCGGCGCGGCGCGGCGCCGACGTGCGCTTTCACACCGAGTTCGTTTCCCTGAAGCAGGACGATGCGGGCGTCACGGCGACGGTGCACGACCACCTGCAGGGCCGCCAGTACGACATCCGCGCCAAGTACCTCATCGGCGCGGACGGCGCGAACTCCCGCGTCGTGGACCAGGTCGGCCTGCCGGTCGAAGGAAAGATGGGTGTCTCCGGATCGATCAACGTGGTGTTCGAGGCCGACCTGAGCGCCTACGTGGGTCACCGGCCGAGCGTGCTGTATTGGGTGATCCAGCCCGGCTCCAGTGTCGGCGGCCTGGGCATCGGCGTCATCCGCATGGTCCGGCCGTGGAACAAGTGGCTTTGCATCTGGGGCTACGAGATCGCCGACGGCACGCCGGCCGTCGACGAGGCGCATGCGCGCCAGATCGTCCACTCGCTGCTGGGCGACCCGACGATCCCGGTGAAGATCGAGTCGACCTCGACCTGGACGGTGAACGACATGTACGCCACGCGGCTGTTCGACAAGCGCGTGTTCTGCATGGGCGACGCGGTCCATCGGCATCCCCCGACCAATGGCCTGGGCTCGAACACCTCGATCCAGGACGCGTTCAACCTCTGCTGGAAGCTCTCCCACGTCCTGCGCGGAAAAGCCGGGCCGGCCTTGCTCGCCACCTATGACGAGGAGCGCGCGCCGGTGGCCAAGCAGGTGGTGCAGCGCGCGAACAAGAGCCTCGGGGACTTCCCGCCGATCCTCGCCGCGCTGGGCCTGTTCGACACCCAGGACCCGGAACAGATGCAGCGCAACATCTCCCGCCTGAAGGAACAGAGCCCTGAGGCGCAGGCGCAGCGCGCCGCACTGCGCGCCGCCATCGACAACACGCAGTACGTCTACAACGCGCACGGCGTCGAGATGAACCAGCGCTATCGCTCTGCGGCCATCGCGGCGGACGAGACGCCGGACCCGGGTTTCCGCCGCGACGCGGAGCTCTACCACGAGCACAGCAGCCGCCCCGGCGCGCCCGTGCCGCACGTCTGGCTCACGCGGCATGGCCGCCGCGTGTCGACGCTCGACCTCTGCGGCAAGGGGCGCTTCAGCCTGCTCTCGGGCATCACCGGATCGCCGTGGCTCGAGGCCGCGAGCCACGCCGCGGAATCGCTCGGCATCGGCCTGGACGTGCACATCATCGGCCCGGGCCAGGAGCTCGAGGACCTGTACGGCGACTTCGCCCGCATTCGCGAGATCGAGGAAAGCGGCGCGCTGCTCGTGCGCCCGGACAACATCATCTGCTGGCGCGCGATGCATTGGGACAAGAGCTCGGGCGACCGGCTTCGCGCCGCGCTCGCGCGCGCGCTCTGCGCGCACTGAATCCGCATGCGCCCGATCGGGGCGCACCGATCACGATCGCCTGGAGGAGACCCAATGAACAACACCGTCGACACCCTCGACATCACCGACGTCATCGAGAGGCAGTCGCCCAACCGCACGGTGGGCACGCTGCTCGTGCTGTCCTTCCTGATCATGCTGTGCGACGGCTACGACCTGCAGGCGATCGCGTTCGCCTCGCCCACGATCATCGCCAGCTGGGGCATCGAGAAGGCGTCCTTCGGCTTCATCTTCAGCGCCGGCCTGCTGGGCGTGATGCTCGGAGGCTTCCTGTTCGGGTACCTGGCGGACCGGATCGGGCGCCGTCCGGCGTTCCTGCTGGGGACCTTCATCTTCAGCGTGTTCACGCTGGCCGCGGTGCTGGCGACCAACGTCACCGAGCTGGCCGCACTGCGCTTCCTGGCCGGGCTGGGCATCGGCGGCATCACGCCCATCTGCTTCGCGCTCAACGTCGAGTACGTGCCCAGGCGCTTCCACGCCAGCGTCGTCGGCCTGGTGATGATCGGCTACGTCATCGGGATCAGCGTCGGCGGCCTCTTCGCGGCCTGGCTGGTGCCGGTGTTCGGGTGGCAGGTCCTGTTCTACATCGGTGGCTTCACGCCGCTGGTCCTCCTGCCGGTCCTCGCCTTCGCGCTGCCGGAATCCATCAAGTACCTGGCGCTCGCCGGCAGGGGCGGCGCCACGATCGCGCGGATCGTCAATGCCATCGATCCCGCGGCGCGGGCGACTTCGCAGACCCGCTTCGTTCTCGAAGCGGAAGAAGACCGGGCCCCGTTGGGCGGATGGAAGGATTCGGTGAAGTCGCTCTTCGGCGGCCGGCTGTCGAGGATCACGCCGATCCTCTGGCTCGCGTTCATCGCCAACTCGGTCACGGTGTTCTTCCTGGCGAGCTGGATACCCGTCCTCACGGTCGGGACCGGCAGGCCCGCCACCCTGGCCGCGATCGGCCTGACCCTCTTCTCCACGGGCGGCGCTTTCGGCGGCCTGTTCTCCAGCCGGCTCATCGACCGGTTCGGCGTCGCGGCGATGGGCGCGGTTCCGCTGGCCGCGGCGGTCTTCGTCGCCGCGCTGGGTTCGATGACCTTCTCCGACACGGTCTTCCTGTCGATGCTCTTCATCGTCGGCTTCTTCGTGCTCGGCGGCCATGTCGGGCTGATGGGGTCCATGGGCCTGTTCTACGCCAACGCCAACCGGGCCAACGGCGTGGGCTGGGCCATATCGATCGGCAAGCTCGGATCGATCATCGGTCCGGCCATCGCGGGCATCCTGATCGCCGCCAACGCCTCGATCGGCACGCTCTTCCTGGTCGCCGCCGCGCCGCTGCTGATCGCCGGCGCCGGTGTCTTCGCGCTCGGCCGGCTCCAGAAAGCTTCAGACCTCGAGCGCACCGACGCCCCCGCGGCGCAGGTCGCCGACCCCCTTGCGAGTTAGGAAAAGGAGATAACCATGAGCGCAGTTGCCAACCCTCTTCACCCTCTTTTCGTCGGAGAGGTCGAGGACATCGACCTTCGATGCCCCCTGGGCCCGGCCGAGGTCCGGGAGATCGAACGCCAGATGGACGAGATGTCGGTCCTGGTGTTCCGCGGGCAAGCCCTGGACCAGGATCAGCAGATCGCCTTCGCGCGCAACTTCGGGCCGCTCGAAGGCGGCTTCATCAAGGTCAACCAGAGGCCTTCGAGATTCAAGTACGCCGAGTTGGCGGACATCTCGAACGTCAGTCTCGACGGCAAGGTCGCGCAACGCGACGCGCGTGAAGTCGTCGGCAATTTCGCCAACCAGCTCTGGCACAGCGACAGCTCATTCCAGCAGCCCGCCGCCCGCTATTCGATGCTTTCCGCGGTGGTCGTTCCCTCGTCGGGCGGCGACACCGAGTTCTGCGACATGCGTGCGGCCTACGACGCGCTTCCCGCAGACCTGAAGGCCGAACTCGAAGGGCTGCAGGCCGAGCACTACGCGCTGAACTCCCGCTTCCTTCTGGGCGACACCGACTACTCCGAGGCGCAACGCAATGCCATGCCGCCGGTCAGGTGGCCGCTGGTTCGAACCCATGCCGGCTCGGGACGCCGCTTTCTCTTCATCGGTGCCCACGCGGGCCACATCGAAGGCCGCCCGGTCGCCGAAGGCCGGATGCTGCTCGCGGAGCTGCTCGAACACGCGACGCAACGCCAGTTCGTGTACCGCCATCGCTGGCAGGTCGGGGACCTGGTGATGTGGGACAACCGTTGCGTTCTCCACCGCGGGCGACGCTACGACATCTCGGCCAGGCGCGAGCTGCGCCGGGCGACGACCCTGGACGACGCCGTCGCCTAGAGGCATCGAAGGTTCGACGACATGCATGCGACCCTGATCAGCGGCGATCGCAGCCTGGATGGCGAGGCGCTGGAGCAGCGCGTCCTGCGAGCGGCCGGCGGCCTGGCGGCGTGGGGACTGGTGCCGGGCGAGGTCGTCGCCATCCTCATGCGCAATGACTTCCCGGTCCTCGAAGTCATGCTGGCCGCGAATCGCGCGGGCATCCTGGCCGTGCCCTTGAACTGGCATGCGAACGCGGATGAGATCGCCTTCATCCTCGAAGACTGCGCAGCGCGCGTGCTCGTCGCGCACAGCGATCTGCTCAAGGCGGTCGCCGCAGGCGTGCCCGCGGGCTGCCGCGTGTTGGAAGCCGCGCCGCCGCCCGAGATCCGGCAGGCCTATCGCCTGTCCGATGCCGCGTGCACGGCGAACCCGGACACGGTCGACTATGAAGACTGGCTGCAGGCCTCGGCGCCTTCGACGGCCGCGCCGCTGCCGGCGCCGGCCAGCCTGCTCTATACCTCCGGCACCACGGGCCGGCCGAAGGGCGTCCGGCGCGCCGGCGGCACGCCCGAGATCGCGGCGAAGTTCGGCCTGAGGGTGCGTGGGGCGCACGGGCAGGAGATCCGGCCGATCCGGGCCGTGCTGACCGGACCGCTCTACCACTCGGCCCCTCTGGTCTATGCGCTCAACAGCCTGCGCTTCGGCGAGCTCCTGGTGCTTCAGCCGAAGTTCGACGCGGGCGGACTGCTGGACCTGGTCGAGCGCCATCGCCTGAGCCACATGCATGTGGTACCCACCATGTTCAGCCGCCTGCTCGACCTGGCGCCCGAACGCAGGCGCGCCTTCGATACGTCGACGCTGAAGGCGGTGACGCATGGCGCCGCCATGTGCCCGCGCGACATCAAGCAGGCCATGATCGACTGGTGGGGGCCGGTCATCATCGAGTACTACGCCGCCACCGAGATCGGCGTCATCGCGACCTGCACGTCCGAGGAATGGCTCTCGCATCCGGGCACCGTCGGCAAGGCGCCCGAAGGCGTCGAGATCGCCATCGTCGACGACGACGAGCAGCCGGTGCCCACGGGCGACAAGGGCGAGATCTTCATTCGCTGCGATGTTGCCGACCTGGCGAGCTACCACCAGCGGCCGGAGGCGATGGCGGAGCTTCGCCGCGGCGAGTGGCTCACCCTCGGCGACGTCGGGCATGTGGACGCGGACGGCTTCCTGTGGATCAGCGATCGCAAGAAGGACATGGTGATTTCCGGTGGCGTGAACGTCTTCCCGGCCGAGCTCGAAGCGCAAGCGCTGAAGCTGCCCGAGGTGCGCGATTGCGTCGCCTTCGGCATCGCCGACCGCGACCTGGGCGAAGTCCTGGTCTTGGTGATCGAGCCGCACGCCGGCGCGCGTGTTGACCTCGAGAAGATGCGCGTCACGCTCAGGAACAGGCTGGGACGGCTGCGTTCTCCCCAGCGCGTGCTGAGCATGCCCGTGCTGCCGCGCGAGGACAGCGGCAAGATCGCGCGCCGCAAGCTCAAGCAGCAGTACCTCGAGGGCATGGCCTCATCGCCGGCCGCGGCGTAGGCCGCATGGCTGCCTCCGACATCGTCATCGGCGGCCATGCCGAAACGCCCATCGTCTTCGCGTCGGGCCGAAGCGCCTACGACCTGGCGGCGGACGTGCTAGACGCGCTGGTGCGCAAGTACGGCATCGCGCCGGCCGAGATCGACGGGCTGGCGGTCACGGCGGCATTGAGCGAGGGCAGCAATCCCTTCCACGCGGCCTTCATGTCGGACGCGCTGGGGCTGGAGCTCGACTGGCTGGCGACCGGCACCACGGGGGGATGCGCGATGCTGTCCGCCGTGGCCGCCGCCGCTTCGGCGCTGCGCGATGGGCACTGCAAGCTGGCGCTCGTGCTCGGTGCCGATGCGCCCAGCACGCGCTTCACGGCGCGGTTCCGCGGCTACCACGACGAGTTCGTCGCGCCGACCGGGATGGCCCGCCCGCCCGGCTTCTTTGCGCTGATCCACAACGCCTACGAACAGCGTTACGGCGCGCCCGATGCCGCCCTGGGGAAGATCGTGGTCACGCAGCGCGGGCACGCGCTGGGCAACGCGCGCGCCTGCGAGAAACTGCGAAAGCCGCTTTCCTTCGACGACTACCTGCAGTCGCGCAAGGTCTCCGATCCGATGCGCCTGCTCGACAGCGTGATGTTCTGCGACGGCGCGAACGGTGTCCTGATGATGCGGGCCGAGACGGCGTCCGCGATGGGGCTGTCCCGCTGCGTGCGCCTGGCCGGCTACGCCGAACGCACGAACCACGCGATCCGCCATCCAACACCCGACCTGCTCGAATCGGGCTTCCTCGACGCGGGCCCGCGCGCGCTGCGGCAGGCCGGCCTGGCTGCGCAGCAGATCGACATGCTGCAGCTCTATGACGACTTCACCATCGCCGTGCTGTTGCAGCTGGAGCAGCTGGGCTTCTGCGCCCGGGGCGAAGGCGCCGCCTTCGTCGAGAAGACGGACCTGGGATTCTGCGGCGAGCTGCCGCTGAACACGGGCGGCGGTCAACTCTCCGCGGGTCAGCCGGGCCTGGCCGCAGGCGGCCTCAGCCTCGTGGAAGCGGTGCGCCAGCTCGGGGGCGAAGGCGGCGCCACCCAGGTCGAGGATCCGCGCAATGCGCTGGTCACGGGCATCGGTGGCCTGGGCTATGGCCGGGCCTGGATGATGAGCAGCGCGCTCGTGCTGGAACGATGAGCAGCCCTCGCACTCCGGATGGGGCCAGCGGCCACTACATGGACACCGCGCCGTTCTGGGCGGGCACGCGCGAGCGGCGGCTGCTGGCCCAGTTCTGCACGCAGACGGGGCGGTGGCAGGCTTACCCGCGGCCCGGCAGCATCTACACGGGGCGGCGCGAAATGGAATGGCGCGAGCTCACCGGCGACGGGGTACTGGCAAGCTGGACCGTCGATCGCATGGACGCGCCGGCGGCGTCCGGCGCCCCTCGCACGCAGGCCTGGGTCGACCTGAACGAAGGCCTGCGGATCCTCAGCTGGCTGGTCGAGTGCGATCCGGCGCGCTTGCGCGTGGGCCTGGCCGTCCGGGTCGCATGGATCGCGCTGCACGATGGATTGCACTGGCCCGCCTTCACCATCGCCGCGGGCCCGGGCGCGCCAGGCAGAACGGAACGCTAGCCTTGCGTCACCTCGGCAAGCCTGATCTCCGGTGCCTTGCGCTCCGCCATCGTCAGCCGCTGAAGCCAACGGCGCGCGGCGAGCGGCGCATGGTCCACCGCGATGTCCATCATTCCGCCGCTGCTGGACGGCTCCATCTTCTGAATGACCTCCACGCCGTCGAGCGCCCAGTTGCTCTGCTGGTTCTCCATGAGCACCTTGTCTTCCATCACGGTCTTGCGGAACTGTTCGAACATGCCGGCGGTCAGCGCTTCGTTGTCCAGCAGGAAATCGCGATAGAGCGCCGAGAACTTGAAATGGGTGGTGGATGTGGACGGCGTGCAGGGCCCTGGGACCCGCAGCCGCTTGACCTGGGCCGGATCGGTATTGCCGACCGGCTCCACCTCGATTTCCAGCAGCACGTTGGCGCCGGGCCAGAAGCTGATGCGCTGGCTGTTCTTGACGAAGTCCCAGCCGAACAGGTTCTTGAACGAAGGTCCGGTGGAGGCCCGGTCCCAGTTGCGAGTCACCAGGACCCGGGTCTCGCTGATGTCCACGGTCGGGCGCGTGACCGCCACCTCGGGCGTGCCGACGGTTTCCTGGTGCGCATAGCTCACGTGGGACAGGTCCAGCACGTTCTCGATGTTGAACAGGCAGGGCGCCTCGACGAGCAGCGGTTCGGCGGGCCGCCCGACGTAGCGTCCGGAGCTGCAGATCTCCGAATAGTCGGGCACCAGCGTCTCATCTGCGAGCGTGGGGTCGCCCGGCCAGAACCAGATGAACTCGTCGCGTTCGACCACCGGATACGAGCGCACGCAGGCGCTGGGCGGGACGCGCGCCTGGCCCGGAATGCCCGTGCACGAACCGTCGCCGGCAAAGCTGAGGCCGTGATAGCCGCACTGGACTTCGTCTCCGATCAGCCGGCCCAGCGAAAGCGAGATGCGGCGGTGGCTGCAACGGTCGGCCAGCGCGGCCACGCTGCCGTCGATGCGGCGGAAGAAAACGATCGGCTGCTCCAGCAGCGTCCTCGCCAGCAGGTGCCGGCCGACCTCGTGCTTCATCGCGCCGACGTACCAGAAGTTCTTGGGATACATGGTTTCGTTCTCCTTCAATTCATCCATCTAGCGTAGGGCGGGCCGTTTGCCGTGGCATCAGGAATGTGATGACGAAGTTCAAGAAAACCCTCGACGCATCGCCCCGGCCGGTCAAGTCGGCATTCCGGGCGATCGAGATCCTCGAATACTTCGCCGCGAGGCAGAAGGGCGCCACCATCACGGAG
This sequence comes from Cupriavidus sp. C2SS-8b, assembly GCF_057073745.1. Lineage (NCBI taxonomy): Bacteria > Pseudomonadati > Pseudomonadota > Betaproteobacteria > Burkholderiales > Burkholderiaceae > Cupriavidus > Cupriavidus sp. C2SS-8b. Next base: position 136,700 of record NZ_CP172719.1, on the reverse strand, counting down.
ATCGCCGCCGCCCTGGGCTATCCGCAATCCAGCACCTCGATGCTGGTCGGCAGCCTGGAGACGATGGGCTACCTCGCCTTCTCCGAGAAGGACCACCTGTTCTCTCCCACGCTGCGCGTCATGCTGCTGGGCGCCTGGCAGCACGAAGCCTTCTTCGCCGAGAACAGCCTGCTGACCGACATGAAGACCCTGGCGATGCGCACGAAGGCGGGCGTCATGGTCGGGCTGCGCCAAGGCATCCACGTGCGCTTCATCCTGTCGCTGCTGCCCAGCCTGAAGACCCAGGCGCTGTGGTTTCCGCCCGGCGTCCTGCGTCCGGTCTGCCGGTCGGCGGCCGGCAAGGTCCTGCTGGCGAAGGAACTCGACGAGGACATCGAACGGATCGCCACTGCCGCGAACGCCGAAGCGAGCGACGGCGTTCGCGTGGACATTCCGGCCCTGATTCGCGAAGCGCGCGCATGCCGCCGGAACGGCTGGGCGCAGAGCCTGGACTACCCGCGGCCCGGATGGGCGAACCGGGGTCGTCTCAGAAAACGGAAAATAAAGCACGTTAAGCTGGCTGCAGCGGCCGTAGCGGCCTGAACTTGCCCGCGCCGATCTTGGCGTTGCTGCGCCAGAGGTAATCGCCAGTCAGGTTGATGTGCTCCCAACCCAGCGGCGATAGATACTGCAATAGAGAGTCATCAACGGGTTTGCCGTGGCCACGCAGGGCATTCGCGGCCCGCTCCAGATAAACCGTGTTCCAGAGCACGATGGCCGCCGTCACCAGGTTGAGGCCGCTGGCTCTGTAGCGCTGCTGCTCGAAGCTGCGGTCGCGGATTTCGCCCAGGCGGTTGAAGAACACGGCGCGGGCTAACGCGTTGCGGGCTTCCCCTTTGTTCAGCCCAGCATGGACGCGGCGGCGTAGCTCGACGCTTTGCAGCCAGTCCAGAATGAACAGCGTGCGTTCGATGCGGCCCAACTCGCGCAGGGCGACGGCCAAGCCGTTCTGGCGCGGGTAGCTGCCGAGTTTCCTGAGCATCAGCGAGGCCGTCACCGTGCCTTGCTTGATCGACGTGGCCAGCCGGAGGATTTCATCCCAATGGGCGCGGACGTGCTTGATATTTAGCGTGCCGCCGATCATCGGCTTGAGCGCGTCATAGGCGGTTTCACCCTTGGGAATATAGAGTTTGGTGTCGCCCAGGTCGCGGATGCGCGGCGCGAAGCGGAAGCCTAGTAGGTGCATCAGTGCGAAGACGTGATCGGTGAAGCCCGCCGTGTCGGTGTAGTGCTCCTCGATGCGCAGATCGGATTCGTGGTACAGCAGGCCGTCGAGTACATAGGTCGAGTCGCGCACGCCGACGTTCACGACCTTGGTGTGAAATGGCGCGTACTGGTCGGAGATGTGCGTGTAGAACGTCCGTCCCGGGCTGCTCCCGTATTTCGGGTTGATGTGGCCGGTGCTCTCGGCCTTGCTGCCAGTGCGGAAGTTCTGGCCGTCCGACGATGACGTGGTGCCGTCGCCCCAGTGCTCGGCGAAGGGATGCCGGAACTGTGCGTTGACCAGATCGGCCAGCGCCGCCCCGTAGGTTTCATCGCGGACGTGCCAGGCTTGCAACCAGGCCAGCTTGGCGTAGGTCGTGCCGGGGCAGGACTCCGCCATCTTGGTCAGGCCCAGATTGATCGCGTCGGCGAGGATCGTGGTCATCAGCAGGTTCTTGTCCTTGGCCAAGTCGCCGGATTTCAGGTGCGCGAAGTGCCGGGTGAAACCCGTCCATTCGTCCACCTCCAGCAGTAATTCGGTGATCTTGACGTGCGGCAGGATCATTGCGGTCTGGTCGATCAGGGCCTGTGCGGTGTCGGGCACTGCCGCGTCGAGCGGCGTGATCTTCAGGCCCGACTCCGTGATGATGGCGTCCGGCAGCTCGTTGGCCAGCGCCATTCGGTTGACGGTGGCAAGCTGTGTTTCCAGCAGCGTCAGCCGGTCGTGCAGGTACTGGTCGCAGTCGGTGGCCACGGCCAGCGGCAATTCGCTGGCCTGCTTGAGGCGGGCGAATTTCGCGGGCGGCACCAGGTAGTCCTCGAAGTCCTTGAACTGGCGCGACCCCTGCACCCAGATGTCGCCGGAGCGCAGCGCGTTCTTCATCTCCGATAGCACGCACAGTTCGTAGTAGCGGCGGTCGATGCCCGCGTCGGTCATGACCAGCTTCTGCCAGCGCGGTTTGATGAAGCCGGTCGGCGCATCGGCGGGCACCTTGCGGGCGTTGTCGCTGTTCATGCCGCGCAGCACCTCAATGGCGTCGAGTACGTCCTTGGCGGCAGGCGCGGCCCGCAGCTTGAGTACGCCGAGAAATTCCGGCGCGTAGCGGCGCAGCGTGGCGTAGCTCTCGCCGATGCGGTGCAAGAAATCGAAGTCCTCGGGCTGCGCGAGCTTCTGCGCTTCGGTGACGCTCTCGGCGAAGGCATCCCAGGACATGACGGCCTCGATGGCGGCGAACGGGTCGCGGCCCGATTGCTTGGCGTCGATTAGCGCCTGACCGATGCGCCCGTACAGGCGCACCTTGGCGTTGATCGCCTTGCCGGATGCCTGGAACTGCTGCTGATGCTTGTTCTTGGCAGCGTTGAACAGCTTGCCCAGAATGCGGTCATGTAGATCGATAATTTCATCGGTAATGGTGGCCATGCCCTCGATGGCCAGCGCCATGAGGGTGGCGTAGCGCCGCTGCGGCTCGAACTTGGACAGATCGGCGGGCGTCATCTGGCCACCCTCACGGGCGATCTTGAGTAGGCGGTTCTGGTGCACCAGCCGCTCGATGCCAGCGGGCAGGTCGAGGGCCTGCCAGGCTTTGAGGCGTTCGATGTGTTCGAGCATGTGGCGGGAGTTCGGTTTGGCGGGCGACTGGCGCAGCCAGGCTAGCCAAGTTGTCTTGCCGTTATCGCGGCGTTTTAGCAGATCGTCGAGACGATGACGGTGCCCGTTCGACAACGGTTCGGCTAGGGCATCGTAGATGCGCCGGTTGGCGCGGGTGATGGCCTCGGCACTGGCGCGCTCGATGGCGTTGAGAGCGGGCAGGATGATCGACTGCCGCCGCAGATGCTCAATCAAGGCGCTGGCCAGCACAATGCCCTTGTCGGTCTGCATGGCCAACTCGGTCAGCAACTGAACAGCCTGCCGGTAGTGGCTCATGGTGAACGGCTGGAAGCCGAACTCCATTTGCAGCTCGACCAGGTGCTCGCGCCGGGTCTGCTCCCGCTGCCCATATTCACCCCAGCTTTCGATGCCAATCTTGAGCTGGTCAGCGACCAGTTTCAGCAAGGGCGGAAACGGCGGTTCATCGGCGCCAAGGATGACGCCGGGAAAGCGCAGATAGCAGAGCTGCACGGCGAAGCCAAGGCGGTTGGCCGGGCCGCGCCTCTGCCGGATGCTGGACAGATCGGTGTCGCTGAACGTGTAGTGACGGATCAGCTCTTCCTTGGCGTCCGGCAATGCAAGCAGGTTGTCACGCTCGGCGGCGGACAGGATCGAACGGCGTGGCATGGATGCTCTTTTTCTTTCTGTGGCCGAGTAAATCCAGTTCCACTAAAAAAAGGCGCGGATATAGAGCGGTATCCCGATGACCGCACTCAAGAGAATAGCCATACGCCAAGCCGCTCACCCTTCTTTACTCCAATACTGCATGTCCGCAAACAGCGCTCCGCTCGCATCAAGTGAGACTCAGGCGAAGAGCTAGCGCAGCTAGTGTCACTGCCAGTACAGGAACAGTTAGTACAACACCCACCTTGAAGTAATAACCCCAAGTGATCGTCATGCCCTTGCGCGCCAGCACATGCAACCAGAGCAGCGTCGCCAGCGATCCGATGGGGGTGATCTTCGGCCCGAGGTCACTGCCGATCACATTGGCGTAGATCATCGCGTCCTTGACCACACCGGTTGCACTCGTGGCATCAATGGAGAGTGCACCCACCAGCACCGTAGGCATGTTGTTCATGACCGACGATAGCAGCGCGGTGAGAATGCCCGTCCCGAAAGCTGCGCCCCATACGCCTCCTTGTGCGAAGTAATCGAGCAGTCCGGCGATATGTTCGGTGAGACCCTCGTTGCGCAGGCCGTAGACCACCAGGTACATGCCAAGTGAAAAAATCACAATCTGCCAAGGCGCTTCTTTGAGCACCTTGCGGGTGGAGATCACATGGCCGCGCGCCGCCACACCCAGTAGAATCAGCGCTCCGGCTGACGCTACAGCGCTGATCGGCACGCCGACATGGGGATCTACGCCGGAACCCCAGAAAATTCCGTCGTTCCACATTGTGAACATTAATCGGCTTATTCCAGCCGAAGAATGTTGGAGCGACGTCCGGTGAGTGACATGACGGTCTCGGTCACACGGACCATCAGGACCGTTACGCGGGGCCCAGTTCGATTACATTGTGGGACAGGTCGAGACAATCTTCGCAGTCCCGGCAAACCCAGTGCAGCATCGGCCCGACCGGATCTGGATGGTCGCTGAACGTTGTCAGCGCCGCGTCGTACTGAGCATCGGACGTGCTCGAGCGCAGTATCCGCTCGAGATTAGACTCGATGCTGTCCAGGCTGCATTCACCGATGCCGGACTTGAACACCGTCACACCGCCTGACGGGTTGACCGCGAAGAAGAAAAACGCCTTCGTGTCGACCATGTGCGACAGGATTGTCCTGGCGATGAAGTTGCTCGGATTGATCAGCGCATTGAAGATGCGGTAGCCGTAAAACTCTAAGCCGAAGTGTACGACCTCGAAGTCGTCGGTGCCGCGTATCGAGTGGCCAAAGTTGAAACCGCTGCGTGTTACGTCGTTCGGAATGTCATCCACCGGCCGCAGTGCCAGGCAAGCATAGTGCGTCTGGCCCTCGGCCACGAGTCCCATCGCAAAGCAGGGCGCGCGCTCGGCCAGCAAGGCCTCGACAAAATTCCGGTTCATGCGGAGCGTTGGCAGCATCGGGCATCCTTCATCGTGAATCAAATCAACATTTGCCGACCTGGCTGTGCGGTGCGTCGACGTCGAACATCAAAGGCTATACATCGTCGAGCTCGAACAGCGCGCGATCGGCGGGCCGCGACAGATAATCGTCCATCATCGCGCGGAAATCGGCTTCATCCCACTCGCCGCGATCGACACGCCGCAGCAACGCCTCGCCGGCCAGCATGATCTTTCGCTCGCGATCCGCGCGCGTTTGCTTGACCTGCTGGCGCTGCGCCTTAGCTGCCGCTTTGCGGGCTGTTTTCAGCTCCTGCAGCTTTTCGTCTGTCGCATCGAGACGACGTTTCAGCATGTTCATTCTGGCGTCCTGTTCGAAGAAGCGGTTTGCGCGGGAAACCGGCGCGCCGGCGTGCGCCGGTTCGTTACATTCGCGCCGTACTGTCGCGCCCAGGTGCGTACCGAGGGAGCGATATCGACTAACGTCGGCGGCATGTTCGGCAACACATCCATCGTCCAGCCACCCAGCCGCTTTGGCGCAATATACGCCGGTCGCCAGCTGCCGTCGGCCAGGATATCGATCACGAACAGCGACGTGCCGACGCTCAGTCGCCAGGTGTTGACCACGGCTGGGGGTAAAGGATTACCTGGTTGTGGCATCGTATTCCACCGTAACAGGAATAAGGGATTCCAAGCCAGAACCGCCGAAAATTCGATCACTCCAATTCGAGCCCTGCAATGAGCGCGTCCAGGTCGATTTTGTTGTCGCTTTGAAAAGTGTAGTGCCCGTTCAAAAGGATATGCCGCCAGGCTGCCGGTGATATCTGCGTAAGCCGCGCCAGCGCCTTGGCGTTGCCACTGGCCTCCCATTTCGTCAGTAGATGCGACAGAATCGCCGAGTTGTAAAAAATGATGACGTTGGCGATCAGCCGGGCGCACTGGTTGCTGATCTCGATTTCGATGTCGGTGCGGCCGGTCAATTCCTTCTTGCCGCCGACCTGGGCGATGGTCGAACGAAGCTGATGGTAAGACTCGAGGCGGTTTTGGGAGCGATGCACGTTTCGCTCGAGCTGCGGGTCGCGCAGGTAACGCAACGTGTAGATGGTACGAATGAGCTTATCGAACTCAAAAATCGCGCGACGTGTCGGGTTTTCCTGCGAGTACGTACATAGTTTGCGGATCAGCGAGCCCTGCGTGATCTCTTTGAGGCCCAGCGTGGCGACGATCTGATCGATATTTGTCTTCTCACTGGTGATGAGCTGCCGATCGATTTGTCCGATCGGCTGAATCAGGCATTTCTCGTACAGCGCCGGGTCGTCGATACAATACAATTCCTGCAACTGGTCATCGAGGTTTGTGAAGCGAGGCTCGAAGCGCAACCCGAACCAATACAGGATAGCGAAGTTGGCTTTGTTGATGCTGTGCATGTCGCCGGTGATCGCAGTCGGCACTATATCCGACGTGTTGCGATACCAGATGTCGAACACGTGATGCGCCTCGTACTCGTGCGCGCCGATTAGGTAGCCGTTCAACGGGACATGATTGCACAGCAGCGTGTAGGCGACGACGCCTTTGCCTCGTCCGAAGTATTTGCGCGAGTAACGCGCCTTCACGGTCGGTCGCTCGACGCCGAATTTCTGCCCATCGACGGCGCTGTACAGCGCATCGAGATCGAACGAGTAGTACGGGAAGATCGGCAGCGCGGCGATGGCGTTGCTGATGCAGTCGTTGGCCGCATGCAGCGTCGCCTGACGCAGATACTGCTGGTAGGTGCTATCCAGAACGTGGTACGGAATGTCGCTGGTGCGCGCCATGACATGGTTGCCATGGTTCATTGCCTGAGCGATGATAACCGCCATCAGGCTATCGGCGTCCGCTACCTTCTTCGCGTAGCGCGGCTGCAATGGCGTCAGCGCCGACAGGAACTGGCACTGGCCGTTGACGAAGCGGAACACGTCGGCAACATCGCAGAATGGCAGTTGCTCGTAGAATGCCTGCTCACGCACCTTCTGGTTCTCGGTTTTCGGTTTGCGCCAAATCAGCTTCTGCGTATCCTTGTCGTATTCCAGGTGCGTAAGCTTGCCCTGTTTCAGCTCTCGGTTGAAGGCCAGCCATTGTGCATGCAACTCGGCCGCTAACGCATCGAGTTGGGCATCGATTGGCTGCTGCAGGAACGGGATCTCCATCTGCGCCAGCGCGTCGGCCTTCTCGTTCATCGAAACAAGCTCGTCGGAGAAGTGACGATGTTGCAGACTGTCGTCGAGATAGATCTCTCCCGACTGGAAGCGCTTCCGGATCTGGCGGTACAACCAGAATTCGTAGCGATCGGCGTGCAAACCGGTCGGCTGACCATCAGCGCCGAAGATCAGCAGGTACGGTCGCAGGCGCTTCGGCAGCGTGGCCGCGGGACATTCGGCGAGCGGTCGTTGTGACAGGCGCTGCTGTTTGGCGAAGGCCCCCTTGACCCAAGCCAGCGCCGCGAGCCACGGGTTGTCTGGGGCGCTTCGCGAATCAGCGCCGGAATATTGACTTGAACACCGTCAGCCGCCTCCGCGTTCGCGGCAGAGGCGATCCGTTCGATGTCCTCGTCGCGTTCGTTCGCCAGCAAGACCTTGCCGGCCGCCGACCTGCAGACTGGACGCAGGACGCCTGGCGGAAACCACAGCGCGTTGGTCTTCAAGCTCGGCAACAGCGACAGGATGAAGCGCACGTGAATGCCTTGGCGCAGTCCGACCATGACGCCGGCCTTCGTGCGCATCGCGAGGGCCTTCATGTCGGTCACGAAACTGTTCTTCGCGAAGAACGCCTCGTGCTGCCAGGCGCCCAGCAGCATGACGCGCAGCGTGGGACGGAAGAGGTGGTCTTTCTCGGAGAACGTGAGGTAGCCCATCGTCTCCAGGCTGCCAACCAGCATCGAGGTGCTGGATTGGGGATAGTCCAGCGCCGCCGCAATCTCGGTGATGGTGGCGCCCTTCTGCCTCGCGGCGAAGTACTCGAGGATCTCGATCGCCCGGAATGCCGACTTGACCGGCTTGGGCGATGAATCAAGGGTTTCTTCGCGCTTCGTCATCACATTCATGATGCCACTGGAAGGTGCTCGCCCTACGCTCAGCGCACGGTCCGCAAACGAAGGAGAACTAGACCATGTATCCCAAGAATTTCTGGTACGTCGGGGCGATGAAGCACGAGGTGGGGCGGCAGCTGCTGGCGAGAACCCTGCTGGAACAGCCCGTCGTCTTCTTCCGTCGCAATGACGGCAGTGTCGCCGCGCTGGCCGATCGTTGCAGCCACCGTCGCGTCTCGCTTTCCCTGGGGCGCCTGATCGGCGACGAAGTCCAGTGCGGCTATCACGGGTTGACCTTTGCCGGCGACGGTTCGTGCACGAGCATTCCCGGTCAGTCTCGCGTCCCACCGAGCGCCTGCGTGCGCTCCTATCCGGTGGTCGAGCGCGACGGATTCGTCTGGATCTGGCCGGGCGATCCGGCGCTCGCAAACGAAACGCTGGTGCCCGACTACGCGGAGATCTGCAGCTCCGGACGCTACGTCGGGCGGCCCGCCGAAGCCCTGCTCGTCGAGGCGCCCTTTTTGTTCAACATCGAGAACGTGCTGGACCTGTCGCATGTGACCTACGCCCATCCAGAGACCGTCGGCACGCCCGAAGTGGCGCTCACGCGCCCGACCGTCGACGTCAGCGAAGCCAAGGTCCAGGTGACACGCAACTGGGACAAGGCGTCCACCGGACCCTCGTTCAAGAACCTGTTCGGATGGGACTTCGTCAAGAACAGCCAACGCATCAGCTTCTGGCCCGGCGCCAACATGCTGCTGGAGATCGAGGTCGAACCGGTCGGCAACAACGACCCGACGCAGATCAAGCGGCTTCGGGTGCCGGGGCCCTGTACCCCCTCCACATCGACCACGCATTTCAAGTTCTCCGCGCTCTATCGCGACTTCCTGCCGGACAACGAGGCGCTGACCGTCGGCATGTTCGAGCAGTTCCGCAAGACCGTGATGGAAGACAAGGTGCTCATGGAGAACCAGCAGAGAAACTGGGCACTCGACGGCGTGGAAGTCATTCGCAGGATCGAGCCGTCCAGCAGCGGCGGAATGATGGATATCGCGGTGGATCACGCGCCGCTCGCCGCACGCCGTTGGCTTCAGCGGCTGGCGATGGCGGAACGGAGTGCGCCAGAAATCAAGGCCCCAGGCGTGTTGCAAGGCTAGGGTGCCTTTCCGTTGGGCCCGCCTGAATGCGCGGCGATGGTGAAGGCGGGCCACTGCCATCCGTCGGGGAGCGAGATCCAGGCGACCCGAACGGCCAGGCCCACGCGCAATCGCGCGGGATCGCAGTCGACCAGCCAGCTGAGGATTCGCGCGCCTTCGACCAGGTCGATCCATGCGTGCATGCGGGGGGCGTCGGCCGCCGCAGGGGTGTTCATGCGATCGACGGTCCAGCTTGCCAACACCCCGTCGCCGCTGACCTCGCGCCACGCCAGACGACGGCGCCCGGTGTAGACGCTGCCAGGCCGCGGATAGGCCTGCCACCGTCCTGTTTGCGTGCAGAACTGGACCAGCAGCCGGCGCTCGCGCGTGGCCGCCCAGAACGCCGCGGTGTCCATGTAGTGGCCGATGGCCACAGTCGAAGTTCGAAGACCGCTCATCGGTCCAGCACGAGCGCGCTGCTCATCATCCAGGCCCGGCCATAGGCGAGGCCGCCGATGCCCGTGACCAGCGCATTGCGCGGATCTTCGACCTGGGTTGCGCCGCCTTCGCCGAAGAGCTGGCGCACCGCCTCCACCAGGCCCAGTCCGCCGGCAGCCAAGCCTGGTTGACCCGCGGAGAGTTGGCCCCCGCCCGTGTTCAGCGGCAAGCCGCCGCTGAATCTTAGATCGGTCTTCTCGATGAAGGCGGCGCCCTCGCCCCGGCCGCAAAACCCCATGTGCTCCAGCTGCATCAGGACGGCGATGGTGAAGTCGTCGTACAGCTGCAGCATGTCGATCTCCTGCACGGTCAGGCCGGCCTGGCGCAGCGCGCGCGGACCGGCCTGGACGAAGCCCGACGCGAGCAGGTCGGGCGGCTGTTCCTGCACATCGTGGTTCGTGCGTTCGGCGTAGCCGGCCAGCCGCGCGCATTTGGACAATCCCATCGCGGACGCCGTCTCGGCCCGCATCATCAGGACGCCGTTCGCGCCGTCGCAGAACATCACGCTGTCGAGCAGGCGCAGCGGATCGGAGACCTTGCGCGACTTCAGGTAGTCGTCGAGGGCAAGCGGTCTTCGCAGCTTTTCGCATGCGCGCTCGTTCTCCAACGCGTGCCCGCGCTGTGTGAGCACGATCTTCCCCAGCGCGGCATCGAGCGCACCGTAGCGCTGTTCATAGGCGTTGTGCAGCAGCGCAAAGAAGCCGGGCGGGCGCGTCATGCCGGTCGGCGCGATGAACTCGTCGTGGTAGCCGCGGAACTCGGCGGCAAAGTGGGTGCTGGGAGCGTCGGCGCCCAGCACGAGCGCCACCTTGCAGTGCCCGTCGCGCAGCGCCGAAGCCGTTGCGGCCACGGCGGACAACATCGCGCAGCCGCCCGTGGTGCCGGTCGCCAGCCAGTCGAGCGCCAGTCCCAGCGCGTCCGACATGAAGGCCGCATGGAAGGGATTGCTGCCCTCGCTCAGCGCGGCCGTGACCGCCAGCCCGTCGATATCGGCGGGCGCGATGCCGTACTTGCGTGCGAGCTCGTCCAGGACGTCCGCCGCCAGGTCGTAGGCACTTCGACCCGACCCGAAGACAACGGGTGTTTCGGCATAGCCGCCGATGACGATGTCGGATGCCGCCATCCGGCCTACGCTGCCGCCGACGATGGCGCGATGCTGTCGATGTACTGCTGCTTGAGCTTGCGGCGCGCAATCTTGCCGCTGTCTTCGCGCGGCAGCACCGGCATGCTCAGCAAGAACCTGGGGCAACGCAGGCCTCCCAGTCTGTTCTTGAGCGTGGCCCGCATCGTTTCGAGGTCGACGCGCGCGCCGGCGTGCGGCTCGACCACGAGGACCAGGACTTCGCCGAGGTCCCGGTCGGCGATGCCGAAAGCGACGCAATCGCGCACCTCCGGCAACTTCATCGCTTCCTCTTCGAGTTCCGCCGGAAGTATGTTCACGCCGCCGGAGATCACCATGTCCTTCTTGCGATCGCTGATCCACAGGAAGCCGTCCGCATCCAGATGCCCGACGTCGCCGAGCGTGATCCACTCGCCGCGTCGAAGCTCCGTCAATGCCTCGGGCCGATTGTGGTAGGTCACCAGATCGGCAACGTCGGCGTGAACGAGGATCTCGCCCTTGTCGCCGATGGGCACCGGATGTCCTTCGTCATCGACGATGGCGATGCGGACGCCCTCGGGCGCCTTGCCGACGGTGCCTGGGTGCGACAGCCATTCCTCGGACGTGCAGGTCGCGATCACGCCGATCTCGGTGCCGGCGTAGTACTCGATGATGACCGGGCCCCACCAGTCGATCATGGCCTGCTTGACATCGCGCGGGCACATGGCCGCCCCATGCGTCACGGCGCTCAGCGTCGACGTATCGAAAGCGGCTCTGCGCGCCGGCGGGAGGTCGAGCAGCCGGCTGAACATCGTGGGCACCACATGCATGTGGCTCAGGCGATGGCGCTCGACCAGGTCGAGAAGATCATCCGCGTCGAAGCGCGGCTGAAGCACCAGGACTTCGCCGAAGCGCAAGCTGTTGAGCGCATAGACATAGGGTGCCGAGTGGTAGAGCGGCCCCGTCAGCACGGCCCGGATCGGCCGAATCTCTTGCCCGTGCGCCAGACGAACCCTCAGGCCGAACTTCGCCGCGAGCTCGGGCGTGCCGTTGGCGCGCTGCACGCCCTTCGGGCGGCCCGTCGTGCCGGAGGTATAGAGCAGACTGGCCGGCGCCGCGACCGGCAAGGCCGTCGAAGGCTCCGATGCCTGGAGCCAGCCTTCATAGTCGACCGTGCCCGGGTTCGCCGTGCACGACGCATCGGACAGCCGATAGGCCTGCCGGATCTCGGGCGGCGACGCGGCTTCCAGCACCTTGCAGGCCTCGGGCACCGCGGATGCAACGCCCTTGAGCAGATCGGTGTGCGCGACGAGCACACGCGCTTTGCAGTCCTCGAGGATGAAGGCGATCTCGTCCCGGTTCGCATGCCAGTTCAAAGGCACCGCAACGATGCCGGCGCGGTTCGCGGCCAGCGTCATTTCGAGCACCGGAAAGTCATTGCGCATGAGGATGGCGACGACATCACCGGGCCTCAATCCCCATGCCGCCAGGCCGCCCGCCGCTCGAAGGACGCGCTGCGCCAAGGTGTCGCCGTCCAGGCTACGGCTGCCGCTGATCAGGGTTGCGTACATCTTGTGGGGCCTTCGCGAAAAGGGCGTGCGCCATGGCGTGCGCTAGACGACGGCATCGTCCAGGGTGGTCGCCCGGCGCAGCTCACGCCTGGCCGAGATGTCGTACCTGCGTCCGCGGTGAAGAACGCAGCGGTTGTCCCACATCACCAGATCTCCCACGTTCCAGCGATGCCGGTACACGAATTCCCGCTGTGTCGCGTGCTCGAGAAGCTCCGCAAGCAGCATCCGGCCTTCGGCCACCGGAAGGCCTTCGACGTGGCTCGCGTGCGCGCCGATGAAGAGAAACTTGCGCCCGGAGCCGGCGTGGGTTCGAACCAGCGGCCAGTTGACCGGCGGCATGGCATTGCGTTGCGCTTCCGAATAGTCGGTGTCGCCGAGCAGGAAGCGGGAGTTCAGTGCGTAGTGCTCGGCACGCAGCCCTTCCAACTCGGATTGGAGGTCCCGAGGCAGCGCGTCGTATGCCGCACGCATGTCGCAGAACTCGGTGTCGCCGCCCGACGGCGGAACCACCACCGCGGAGAGCATCGAGTAGCGGGCAGCAGGTTGCTGAAAGGAGCTGTCGCTGTGCCAGAGCTGGTTCGCGAAGTTCCCGACCACCTCGCGCGCATCGCGTTGCGCGACCTTGCCGTCGAGACTGACGTTCGAGATGTCCGCCAACTCCGCGTACTTGAATCTCGAAGGTCTTTGATTGACCTTGATGAAACCGCCTTCGAGTGGCCCGAAATTGCGCGCGAAGGCGATCTGCTGATCCTGACTCAGGGGCTGCCCCCGGAACACCAGCACCGACTTCTCGTCCATTAGCCGTTCGATCTCTCGGACCTCGGTCGAACCCAAGGCCTCTCGAAGGTCGATGTCTTCGACCCCTGCGGCGAAAAGAGGATGAAGGGGATTTGCGACGACGCTCACTTTTTTGCTCCTTTTCTAAGAGACTGTTTCAAAAAGACGGCTCAGCGCGCCTGAAGATGTTCCAGCAGACGAGAGAGCAGCCGAGTTTTATCATGGCGGTAGTCTAGAAATGCCGGGCCATATGGTCTAATACCTTCCATCAGCGCGAGCGATACGGGATCGGTATGGCTCTCCGGCAGCCGGAGCCAGCCACCAGGAGTGAAGAATGGAGTTTCGACAGCTTCGCTATTTCGTTGCTGCCGCGGAGGAGGGCAACGTCGGTGCCGCCGCGCGGCGGCTGCATATTTCCCAGCCCCCGGTCACGCGACAGATTCACGCGCTCGAACAGCATCTGGGCGTGTTGTTGTTCGAGCGCAGCGCGCGCGGCGTGCAGCTCACGCCCGCCGGGGCCGCGTTTCTCGAAGATGCACGGCGCATGCTCGAACTGGGTCGGACTTCCGTGGACCGGTCCCGCGCCGCCAGCCGGGGCGAGATCGGCCAACTCGATATCGGCTACCTCGGCACGGCGATCTACCAGACCGTCCCGGCATTGCTCCATGCGTTCACGCAGGCGGTCCCGGGGGCGACGCTGTCTCTGGCCCTGATGCCCAAGGTGCGGCAGATCGAGGCCCTGCGTGCCGGCACCATCCATCTCGGTGTCGGCCGCTTCTACCCCCAGGAGCCTGGAATCACGGTGGAGCACCTGCACTACGAACGGCTGTATATCGCAGCGGGTTCGAGCATTGCGCGCCAGCTGAGACAGGATCCGACGCTGCTGCGGCTCAAGAGCGAGTCCCTCGTTCTTTTCCCCAAGGAGGGGAGGCCGAGTTTCGCTGACGAAGTGATCGCCTTGATGCGCCGGGCCGGGGTCGAGCCGCGCGTGACGGCGATTGTCGAAGATGTCAACGCGGCCCTCGGGCTCGTCGCGGCCGGCGCCGGCGTCACGCTGGTCCCGGCCTCGGTGGCCGCGATTCGGCGGCCCTTCGTCCGGACGATGGAGATGGCCGATGCGAGCGCCAAGGTGCCGGTCAGCCTGACTTACCTGACCGACTCTCGCGTACCCGTGCTTCGCGCATTTCTCGATGTCGCAAGACGCGGGAAAGGACAGAAATAGCGCGGCTGGCTACGTGTACGATTTCGTGTTCGAACGCGAACTCCGTCAAGCAACTCGACCATCCATCGCCGCCGTCAGGCGCCAGCGCGAAGACGACTACCATCGAGATAGATCACCCGCCGCGTGGCGCCCGCAACGGGCCTCCTCGAAGGCGAATGCAACCCCGCTCCCCTCAGCACGGCACATGGCCACCCAAGATCGAACCCAGGCGGCACGCAAGAAGACATCGGGCCCGGCCGCGGCCAAACCCGCCAGCGAATCGACGCTGTACGTGCAATCGGTCGAGAAGGCGATGAAGGTGCTGATGGCCTTCGACGGCTCCAAGCGCCAGCTTTCGCTGTCCGAGATCTGCACGCTCACGCAGCTCGACCTGAGCGCCGGGCAGCGCTTCACTTTCACGCTCACGGCGCTCGGCTACCTCAACAAGGAATCGGAAAGCCGCAAGTACGAGCTCTCGCCGCGGCTGCTCGACTTCACCTACCATTACCTGGCGTCGAGCGACGTGGTGAACCGCGCCACGCCCTTTCTGCAGCAGCTCAGCCAGATGACGGAGGAGGTCTGCAACCTCACCGTGCTCGACGGGCCGGACATCGTCTTCGTGCAGCGCATCGTGAGCCGCAACGTGCTGCATCCCAACGTGATCGTCGGTACCCGCCTGCCGGCCTACTGCACCGCGCCGGGGCTGGCGCTGCTGTCGACGCTGCCCGAGGCCGAAGTCGATGCGCTGCTCGACGCCAGCACGCTGGTCAGGCACACGCCCAGGACCATCGTCGACCGCCGCAAGATCAAGGAGCGCGTGGCCGTCGCGCACGCGCGCGGCTTCGTGCGCACCGAGGACGAGTACTTTCTCTCCGACATCTCCACGGCCGCGCCGATCACCGATGCGCGCGGGCGCGGCATCGGCGCGATCAACGTCGCGGTGTCGCGTGCACGCTGGGAACCGGCGCGCGACGAGCAGCGCTTCGCCGACCTGGTGCGCAGCACGGCCTTCGCCGTGTCGGCGCCTCGGCGGCACGTCGCCTAGCAGCGAGGCCCGGGCGGGGCCTGCGATTCAGCGGCCCTTGAAATGCGGCGTGCGCTTCTCTGCGAAGGCCGCGCGTGCTTCGCGGAAGTCCTCGCTGTCGTCGGCCCGCGCCACCATGGCGTCGAGCTCGGCCCGCCGTTGCGCGACCTGGCCGGCGAGCACCGCATTCAACTGCGCCTTCGAACCGGCGATCGACAAGGGCGCGGCGGCGGTCATCGGTGCGCCGAAGCGCAAGGCCGCCTCGACGACATCGCCCTCGGCCACCGCGTCGGCGAAGCCGGTGCGGCCGATCTCGTCGATGCCGAACATCTGGCCGCTGTAGAGCCAGCGCCGCGCGTTGGAAGCGCCGATCAGCCAGGCCAGGCGCTGCAGCTGGATGGTCGGATAGACCAGGCCCAGCTTCGCGACCGGCACGCCGACGCGCGCCGTCGCGTCGGCCACGCGGAAGTCGCAGCACATGGCCAGGCTGCAGCCGCCGCCGGCACAGACGCCGCTGATGGCCGCGATCACCGGCAGCGGGGCGCTCTGTACCGCGGCATAGGCCTCCTGGATGCGCTGGCGGTAGACCTCGGCGTGCGCGGGATCGGCCTTGGCCGCCGCGAAGGCGACGATGTCGTCGCCGGCGCAGAAGTGGCCGCCGCTGCCGGTGAGCACCACGAGCCGGACCGAGCGGTCCTGCGCGAAGCGCTCGAAGGCGGCCTTCAGGTCGGTCCAGGCGTCGAAGTCGCAGGCATTGCGCCGCTGCGGGCGGTCGATGGTGACGATCGCGGTGCCGTCGCCGCGCTGATCGATGAGGATGTCCGGCCCGTCGAGCACGGTGAGGTTGCAGACCTCCTCCGTCATCTGGCTGAGCTGCTGCAGAAAGGGCGTGGCGCGGTTCACCACGTCGCTCGACGCCAGGTAATGGTAGGTGAAGTCGAGCAGCCGCGGCGAGAGCTCGTACTTGCGGCTTTCCGATTCCTTGTTGAGGTAGCCGAGCGCCGTGAGCGTGAAAGTGAAGCGCTGCCCGGCGCTCAGGTCGAGCTGCGTGAGCGTGCAGATCTCGGACAGCGAAAGCTGGCGCTTGGAGCCGTCGAAGGCCATCAGCACCTTCATCGCCTTCTCGACCGATTGCACGTACAGCGTCGATTCGCTGGCGGGTTTGGCCGCGGCCGGGCCCGATGTCTTCTTGCGTGCCGCCTGGGTTCGATCTTGGGTGGCCATGTGCCGTGCTGAGGGGAGCGGGGTTGCATTCGCCTTCGAGGAGGCCCGTTGCGGGCGCCACGCGGCGGGTGATCTATCTCGATGGTAGTCGTCTTCGCGCTGGCGCCTGACGGCGGCGATGGATGGTCGAGTTGCTTGACGGAGTTCGCGTTCGAACACGAAATCGTACACGTAGCCAGCCGCGCTATTTCTGTCCTTTCCCGCGTCTTGCGACATCGAGAAATGCGCGAAGCACGGGTACGCGAGAGTCGGTCAGGTAAGTCAGGCTGACCGGCACCTTGGCGCTCGCATCGGCCATCTCCATCGTCCGGACGAAGGGCCGCCGAATCGCGGCCACCGAGGCCGGGACCAGCGTGACGCCGGCGCCGGCCGCGACGAGCCCGAGGGCCGCGTTGACATCTTCGACCTCGGCTGCGATTTTTGGCTCCACTCCTTCCGTTCTAAATATGGAAACTACCTTGTCGGCGAAACTTGGTCGGTCGCCGCGTGGATAAAGAATGAGGGGCACATCGAGTAGGTCTACAACTGCACGGGCACGGGAAACGCGTGTGTCCCACGGATCGGCAGCGGCGACGTGAAGCGTCTCCGTCCCAATGTTCCAACTCGACACGCCTTCGGTCACCGGATAGAAGCGCCCGAATCCGATGTCCACCACCCCTGAAAGAAGAGACTCGAGCTGAGCTTCCTTGGTCATGTGAGACACGGCGACGGTGGCGTCGGGATACGTTGCGAGGAACGTTCTGACGAACGCCGGAACCGTCTCAAAGACAGGAGTCCCAAAGTAGACGAGCTTCAGCTCACCCGATTCGCCTCTAGCGGCAGCTTGCGATCGCCGCGAAGACCGCTGCACAAGCGCGAGCAACTGACGCGCGTCATCAAGAAACACCTTTCCGGCGGCGGTGAGTTCGACGCCCCGTGCCGTCCGCTCGAAAAGCTTTGCCCCAATATCGCGTTCCAAGGCCTGGATCTGACGAGTAAGCGGTGGCTGCGATATGTGCATCCTCTGTGCCGCTGTTCCGAAACCTCCCGCCTCCGCGACCGCGACGAAGTATTTCAACTGTCTTATTTCCATGTTCCGTCCCGTTGCGCTGCCTGTTACAAGGCGATTGTGAGCAAGCACCTGCGGTCTCGCAACTAGGGAAAGACATACCGAAACCGTATGGTCTAGGCGGAGAAAAGGTATTGGACGGTATGGGATTGCCGTCTCTATTATGACTGTGCGGGGCAATTGTCGCCCACGTGTTCATGTTTTCATGACGGAGGCAAAGTGAACAAAAGAGTCAAGGATGTTGTCGATGCGATCGTCGCGGCGGTACAGCGGGTGCTCGACCAGAAGGAGGTTACTGAGGCGGAATACCGAACTGCGGTTCATTACCTCATGCAAGTAGCCGAACAGCGTGAAACCGCTCTTCTTTGCGATGTTTTTTTCAATAGCACCGTGGCTGCGACGAAGGCTCGTATTAGCGAAGGTTCAACGCCTGCTATCGAGGGACCCTACTATCGCGACGACGCCCCTCTGGTCGATGACCGGCTCAAGACTTACGACACGGACGACCACAAGCCTTTGCTTATCCAGGGAACGGTCAAAGCGGTCGACGGGAGCGTTGTCGAGGACGTGACGATTGATGTCTGGCATTCGACGCCCGATGGGAAGTACAGCGGTTTCCATGACGACATCCCGACTGATTTTTATCGAGGGAAGCTCAGGGTGGGCACCGATGGCAGCTTCCGCGTGCGCACAACGATGCCGGTGCCGTATCAGATCCCGGATCAGGGTCCCACGGGCGCATTGCTCGAAACCATGGGTGGTCACTCGTGGCGTCCCGCTCATGTACATTTCAAGGTGAAGGCGCCGGGATATGAAACGTTGACCACGCAGTACTACTTCGAAGGTGGAGATTGGATCACGGACGACTGTTGCAACGGCGTCCAGTCTAGTCTGATTACTCCCGATATTGTGGAAGAGGGTGTCCGCCTGATGAACATCAACTTCGTTATCGAGCCCGCGCGTGCGCAGGCGGGGGCAAACCCGTGAAGATTGACGCGATTGAAGCAGTGATCGTGGATGTGCCGACCAAGCGGCCGATCCAGATGTCGATCACTACCGTGCACCAGCAGAGCTACGTTATCGTCCGGGTGTATTCGGAGGGGCTCGTTGGTGTCGGCGAGGGTGGAAGCGTTGGTGGTCCCGTCTGGAGCGCAGAGTGTGCGGAGACGATCAAGATCATCGTGGAACGGTATCTCGCGCCCCACCTCCTCGGAACTGATGCGTTCAACGTTTCAGGTGCACTGCAAACCATGGCGCGTGCCGTCACCGGAAACGCCTCTGCAAAGGCTGCGGTCGAGATGGCGTTACTGGATCTCAAAGCTCGAGCGTTAGGCGTATCGATCGCCGAGTTACTTGGCGGGCCGTTGCGCAGTGCGATTCCGATTGCCTGGACATTGGCGAGCGGAGATACGAAACGCGATCTCGATTCTGCCGTCGAGATGATTGAAAGACGACGACACAATCGCTTCAAAGTCAAGCTTGGCTTCCGGTCGCCCCAAGACGATCTCATCCATATGGAGGCTTTGTCAAATAGTCTCGGATCGAAGGCCTACCTTCGCGTTGACGTGAATCAGGCTTGGGACGAGCAAGTGGCGTCCGTCTACATTCCTGAACTGGAGGCGCTTGGCGTGGAACTCATCGAACAGCCGGTCGGCCGCGAAAATACGCAAGCGTTGAGGCGGCTCTCCGACAACAACCGCGTGGCCATCATGGCCGATGAGAGCCTGAGTACGTTGGCCTCGGCATTCGATCTCGCGCGCGACCGAAGTGTGGATGTCTTTTCGCTGAAGCTTTGCAACATGGGAGGGGTCTCGGCGACGCAAAAGATAGCAGCGGTCGCGGAAGCAAGCGGGATTGCATCGTATGGCGGAACAATGCTTGACTCGACGATCGGCACATCGGTTGCACTTCAGCTCTATTCTACGGTTCCATCGCTTCCGTTCGGTTGCGAACTGATCGGTCCCTTCGTGTTGGCAGACACGCTGAGCCACGAGCCACTCGAGATCCGGGATTACGAACTGCAGGTTCCCACTGGCGTAGGTCACGGCATGACGCTTGACGAGGACAAGGTGCGCCAATACGCACGCGTCAGCTAGGCAAAACGCGCAGCGCAGGCCGCGGCTGTGGATCGCCTCGAATGCAACTGCGCATGTGTAACTGGAGACTAAATATGTTATCAGACGGCGTTGAGATCACGTCGCGCTCGGGTGGTCGCTTTGGTGCCTACCTCGGAAAGCCGACGACGGACTCCGCACCCATCGTCGTGATCGCGCAGGAGATTTTCGGGATCACGCCTTTCATAAGAGAAACCGTGGAATGGCTCGTTGGTGCGGGCTTTGGTTGCGTGTGTCCGGATCTGTACTGGAGACAGGCGCCGAATATCGAGCTTGATGCAAACGTACCATCGGAACGGGAACAGGCGCTTGCGTTGTTTCGCGACTTTGACATGGAGGCAGGAGTCAATGACCTTTCATGCGCCATTGAATACGCTCGTGCGCTCCCTTTCTCGAACGGTCGTGTCGCTGTAGTCGGGTACTGCCTGGGAGGTGCGCTGGCGTTTGATGTGGCGGCGCGATCATTGGCCGATTGCTCAATCGGCTATTACGGCGTGGGACTTGAAAAAAAGGTCTCACTGGTGCCAGCTATTACACGACCGGCGATGTTCCACATGGGTACCAAAGATCACTATGTCACAGAAGAGGCCCGTAGCATTCTCGAAGAGCATTTCGGTCGAAACAAAAATCTGAGTCTGCACTGGTATCCAGTGGGGCATTCATTTGCACGGTCATCCAGCCCAAATTTCGATCAGGCGGCGACAACTGTGGCCAATGCTCGGACGCTCGAACTGCTTGCAATGTTGAAGGACCCTTCATGAAGAAGTTCACGCTTGACTACCTGAGCCCGAGGGTCGTCTTCGGGGCGGGCACTGCTTCTGCATTGCCAGATGAAATAGGACGCCTTGGCGCACGCCGGCCCTTGGTATTAAGCAGCCCGGAACAACGCGAGTTAGCGAAGGATATCGTCCGTCCGATAGGTGACAGGGTAGCTGGATATTTCGATGGCGCGACGATGCATGTTCCCGTCGACGTCATCCAGAAAGCCGAGCGGGCTTTTAACGATACTGACGCCGACTCAATCATCGCGATCGGGGGAGGATCGACCACCGGACTCGCAAAAATCCTTTCGATGAACCTTGACGTCCCAAGTCTGGTTATACCAACGACCTATGCCGGTAGTGAAATGACTACCATTTGGGGTGTCACGGAAGGCGGAATGAAGAGGACCGGCCGCGACCCCAAGGTGCTACCGAAGACCGTGATTTATGATCCATTGCTCACGGTCGATTTGCCGCTTGCTATCTCGGTGACGAGCGCCTTGAATGCGATCGCTCACGCCGCAGAAGGTCTGTACTCGGCCGACCTCAATCCCGTTCTCGAGACCATGTGTAAGCAGGGCATATGCGCCTTGTTCGATGCAATCCCGCGCCTGGTGGCAAAGCCGACTGACGCCGAAGCGCGTACGGATGCCCTTTTTGGGGCATGGATGTGTGGCACTGCACTGTGCCACTTGGGCATGGGGCTACATCACAAACTCTGCCACACGCTTGGGGGAACCCTTAATCTTCCCCACGCGGAGACACATGCAATCGTACTACCACACGCACTGGCATACAATCTGCCGTACGCCGCGCCAGCTGAGCGACTGCTTCAGGAAGTCGCCGGCAGTAGTGACGTCCCGAGCGCGCTATATGATCTCGCCAGAAATGCTGGAGCACCACTCAGTCTCGCCGAAATCGGTATGCGGCCTGAAGATATTCCGAGGGTACGCGACCTCGCGCTAAGGGACCAATATCCGAATCCGCGTCCGCTGGAATCGGACGCATTGGAAACATTGTTAGTCAATGCGTTTCGTGGGCGAAGACCGGATTTCAAATAATGTGACCTGCACTCCGCGTTTAGTACGGTAGCGGTGAAGAGCCCGTTCCAAAGTCGACATCGGGTCTTCAAGCTAAAGCGAAGCACATGAATTTGCATCCACTGTTCCTTGTGGAGCATCGCCAGCCTTCGCGCGAAAAAGGCCGACTGTACTGGAGGTGGCTCGGATTTTCTTTGCGCGAAGTGGCTCATTTTTACTTTGCGCGCAACAAAGGCTCTTCAGCCTTACTATTCATCGCGCGTTAAAGACGGTGAAGTTTAAAAAATCGACTTGGCCGAACGCGAGATGAACAATCCCTGTTTCTTCTCACAAAGAGAGAGACATAACAATTGACGGAGGAAGACATGGCATTGACGATCGAAACCGACGTGCTGGTCGTTGGCACCGGGCCGGCGGGCGCTTCGGCGGGGGCACTGCTTGCGCGATACGGTGTCAGGACGATGCTCATTAACAAGTACAACTGGACGGCTCCGACGCCGCGTGCCCACATCACCAACCAACGCACAATGGAGATCCTGCGTGATCTCGGTCTCGAAGCTGAAGCCCGCCTCTACGCCGCGCCGAATGACCTAATGGGCGAGAACACCATCTGCGCCTCGTTGGCCGGCGAGGAGTTCGGTCGGATTCGCACCTGGGGGACGGATGTTCGCCGGCGCGCCGATTACGACGAATGTTCGCCGACCTCCATGTGCGACCTGCCACAGAACTATCTCGAGCCGATTCTCGTCAAGTCGGCCGCACTCGACGGCTGCAAGGTGCGCTTCGACACAGAGTATCTTGGACACGAACAGGATGCTGACGGCGTGTCGTCGCGCTTGCGCGATCGTCTGAATGGCGAAGAGTTTACCGTCCGGTCGAAATATCTGATCGGCGCCGACGGCGCCAACAGCCGCGTCGTGTCAGACCTGGACCTGCCGCTCGAAGGTACCATGGGCAAGTCCGGTTCCATCAACTTGCTGTTCGAGGCTGATCTCGACCGCTACGTCGCGCATCGTCCATCGGTCCTTTACTGGGTCATCCAGCCCGGCTCCGATATCGGCGGTCTCGGCATCGGCGTGGTGCGCATGGTCCGGCCGTGGAACAAATGGCTGGCGATCTGGGGGTACGACGTCGAGCAGGGCCCGCCGGAGATCTCGGAATCCTTCGCCCGCCGCATCGTCCACAATCTGATCGGCGATGACAGCGTGCCGCTGAAAATTGAGGGCATCTCGACCTGGACGGTCAACGACATGTACGCGACCCGGTTGCAGCAAGGACGGGTCTTCTGCGCCGGCGACGCGGTCCACCGGCATCCGCCGACCAACGGACTCGGCTCAAACACCTCCATCCAGGACAGCTTCAATCTCGCCTGGAAGATCGCCATGGTGCTGAACGGCACGGCCGACGAGAGCCTGCTGGACACCTACACGATCGAGCGGGCGCCGATCGCGAAGCAGGTGGTCTGCAGGGCGAACAAGTCGCTTGAGGATTTCCCGCCGATCGCGATGGCTCTGGGGTTGCCGCAGGCCAAGAGCGCCGACGAGATGAAGAGCAACATGGCTCGCCGCAAGGAACCTGGGCCCGAGGCGCAAGCGCAGCGCACGCGGTTACGCGAGGCCATCGCCGGGACCAATTACGTTTACAACGCCCACGGCGTCGAAATGAATCAGCGTTACGACAGTCCCGCGATCGTGGCAGACAATTCGCCGGACGAAGTCTTCCGCGACGTCGAGCTCTATCACCAGGCGTCGACGCGGCCTGGAGCGCCCATGCCGCATGTCTGGGTCTATGCGAGTGGTGATGGACACCGTATCTCAACAAAGGATCTCTGCGGGAAGGGCAACTTCACTCTCTTTACCGGGATTGGCGGCGCAGCCTGGCAGGATGCCGCGGCGGCCGTGAGCCGGCAACTCGGGGTGGCAGTGACGGTGCGCATCATTGGGCCTGGCCAGGCCTACGAGGATCATTACGGCGACTTCGCGAGAATTTCCGAGATCATCGACACCGGCGCCATCCTGGTGCGGCCGGATTTCCACGTCGCCTATCGGGCGACGTCCTTGCCGGCCGATGCGGCAGGCGACCTCGTGTCCGCCATGAGGCGGATCCTCGGACGCCAGTCAGAGAGGTCGAGCGCGCTGCGCGTTACGTCTCGAGCTATATAAGGAGTGGCGTCGCGATCTATTCGAGGTGAGACGGAAGCGCTCACCTCGGGTTGCGGGAGGGGAAGCGTGATCTTGCGCAGCGTGAGATGGCGTGTGGCGACGCGGGAAGGTTGTCGCGCGATTAAGGCAAGGCGGTGCGCAACGACGTGACGTGTTTTCTGGACCGGACGTAACTGCAGATCATCTAATTTGGGAAGTTCGTACCGGTGTCGACCGCCTTGCTGATGATGCTATTAAGCACGTGAGCAGACGACGGGCCGGTGCAGCCAACGTTGAAAAAAGAGCGCTTGATTGCAATGTCGACGACACGATCTACATTACTGTCATTTGAATGACCGCTTGCTCGTGCGGATTCAACCGGTGGATGCAACAGTTTGCTGAAATCGTTCGGCGGGCGTTCCGTGGTTCAGGGTTTTCCTCGGTCGCCCATCCAGCCGCCTCGCCACGGTATTGAGTAGCCAATTGGTACACCGAAATGTAGGTGCCGTTGGGGATGTCTCGATAGCCCGTTCGCATTTTCATTCGACCCGCGCTGCCAAGGATGCTGGGGGTTCAGTAACTGCAGGCTGAACTGCGCCAGGTGAACCAAACGCTGATCGTCAAGCAAAATGAAATAACCCAGTTGAACAGAGAAAGCGCGCGGCTCGTCGCCGAAGCCGGCGTCGCGACAAGGCATCTACGCGAGCTGCAAGCGCACAGCAAGTAGTTACAGAATACGTTGAACCAGTCGCTCGCCGACCACGCACGCACCAAGGCCGAGCACGATGCGCTGCTAACACCGCGAGGACTGAGGCGACTGAACTGACGCGGCTGCGCGAAGCACGTGAATCGCTGACCGCCGATCTGACGAAGCTCACAGCGCAGTTCGACGAGCAGCAGTTGCTCGGGGACTATCGGATGCGTCTGGGCCTCACGGACGCGGCGGGATGAAAGCGCCAGATTCCGCATCAAAAGGATGGGGATCTACGCCGGAACCCCAGAAAATTCCGTCGTTCCACATTGTGAACATTAATCGGCTTATTCCAGCCGAAGAATGTTGGAGCGACGTCCGGTGAGTGACATGACGGTCTCGGTCACACGGACCATCAGGACCGTTACGCGGGGCCCAGTTCGATTACATTGTGGGACAGGTCGAGACAATCTTCGCAGTCCCGGCAAACCCAGTGCAGCATCGGCCCGACCGGATCTGGATGGTCGCTGAACGTTGTCAGCGCCGCGTCGTACTGAGCATCGGACGTGCTCGAGCGCAGTATCCGCTCGAGATTAGACTCGATGCTGTCCAGGCTGCATTCACCGATGCCGGACTTGAACACCGTCACACCGCCTGACGGGTTGACCGCGAAGAAGAAAAACGCCTTCGTGTCGACCATGTGCGACAGGATTGTCCTGGCGATGAAGTTGCTCGGATTGATCAGCGCATTGAAGATGCGGTAGCCGTAAAACTCTAAGCCGAAGTGTACGACCTCGAAGTCGTCGGTGCCGCGTATCGAGTGGCCAAAGTTGAAACCGCTGCGTGTTACGTCGTTCGGAATGTCATCCACCGGCCGCAGTGCCAGGCAAGCATAGTGCGTCTGGCCCTCGGCCACGAGTCCCATCGCAAAGCAGGGCGCGCGCTCGGCCAGCAAGGCCTCGACAAAATTCCGGTTCATGCGGAGCGTTGGCAGCATCGGGCATCCTTCATCGTGAATCAAATCAACATTTGCCGACCTGGCTGTGCGGTGCGTCGACGTCGAACATCAAAGGCTATACATCGTCGAGCTCGAACAGCGCGCGATCGGCGGGCCGCGACAGATAATCGTCCATCATCGCGCGGAAATCGGCTTCATCCCACTCGCCGCGATCGACACGCCGCAGCAACGCCTCGCCGGCCAGCATGATCTTTCGCTCGCGATCCGCGCGCGTTTGCTTGACCTGCTGGCGCTGCGCCTTAGCTGCCGCTTTGCGGGCTGTTTTCAGCTCCTGCAGCTTTTCGTCTGTCGCATCGAGACGACGTTTCAGCATGTTCATTCTGGCGTCCTGTTCGAAGAAGCGGTTTGCGCGGGAAACCGGCGCGCCGGCGTGCGCCGGTTCGTTACATTCGCGCCGTACTGTCGCGCCCAGGTGCGTACCGAGGGAGCGATATCGACTAACGTCGGCGGCATGTTCGGCAACACATCCATCGTCCAGCCACCCAGCCGCTTTGGCGCAATATACGCCGGTCGCCAGCTGCCGTCGGCCAGGATATCGATCACGAACAGCGACGTGCCGACGCTCAGTCGCCAGGTGTTGACCACGGCTGGGGGTAAAGGATTACCTGGTTGTGGCATCGTATTCCACCGTAACAGGAATAAGGGATTCCAAGCCAGAACCGCCGAAAATTCGATCACTCCAATTCGAGCCCTGCAATGAGCGCGTCCAGGTCGATTTTGTTGTCGCTTTGAAAAGTGTAGTGCCCGTTCAAAAGGATATGCCGCCAGGCTGCCGGTGATATCTGCGTAAGCCGCGCCAGCGCCTTGGCGTTGCCACTGGCCTCCCATTTCGTCAGTAGATGCGACAGAATCGCCGAGTTGTAAAAAATGATGACGTTGGCGATCAGCCGGGCGCACTGGTTGCTGATCTCGATTTCGATGTCGGTGCGGCCGGTCAATTCCTTCTTGCCGCCGACCTGGGCGATGGTCGAACGAAGCTGATGGTAAGACTCGAGGCGGTTTTGGGAGCGATGCACGTTTCGCTCGAGCTGCGGGTCGCGCAGGTAACGCAACGTGTAGATGGTACGAATGAGCTTATCGAACTCAAAAATCGCGCGACGTGTCGGGTTTTCCTGCGAGTACGTACATAGTTTGCGGATCAGCGAGCCCTGCGTGATCTCTTTGAGGCCCAGCGTGGCGACGATCTGATCGATATTTGTCTTCTCACTGGTGATGAGCTGCCGATCGATTTGTCCGATCGGCTGAATCAGGCATTTCTCGTACAGCGCCGGGTCGTCGATACAATACAATTCCTGCAACTGGTCATCGAGGTTTGTGAAGCGAGGCTCGAAGCGCAACCCGAACCAATACAGGATAGCGAAGTTGGCTTTGTTGATGCTGTGCATGTCGCCGGTGATCGCAGTCGGCACTATATCCGACGTGTTGCGATACCAGATGTCGAACACGTGATGCGCCTCGTACTCGTGCGCGCCGATTAGGTAGCCGTTCAACGGGACATGATTGCACAGCAGCGTGTAGGCGACGACGCCTTTGCCTCGTCCGAAGTATTTGCGCGAGTAACGCGCCTTCACGGTCGGTCGCTCGACGCCGAATTTCTGCCCATCGACGGCGCTGTACAGCGCATCGAGATCGAACGAGTAGTACGGGAAGATCGGCAGCGCGGCGATGGCGTTGCTGATGCAGTCGTTGGCCGCATGCAGCGTCGCCTGACGCAGATACTGCTGGTAGGTGCTATCCAGAACGTGGTACGGAATGTCGCTGGTGCGCGCCATGACATGGTTGCCATGGTTCATTGCCTGAGCGATGATAACCGCCATCAGGCTATCGGCGTCCGCTACCTTCTTCGCGTAGCGCGGCTGCAATGGCGTCAGCGCCGACAGGAACTGGCACTGGCCGTTGACGAAGCGGAACACGTCGGCAACATCGCAGAATGGCAGTTGCTCGTAGAATGCCTGCTCACGCACCTTCTGGTTCTCGGTTTTCGGTTTGCGCCAAATCAGCTTCTGCGTATCCTTGTCGTATTCCAGGTGCGTAAGCTTGCCCTGTTTCAGCTCTCGGTTGAAGGCCAGCCATTGTGCATGCAACTCGGCCGCTAACGCATCGAGTTGGGCATCGATTGGCTGCTGCAGGAACGGGATCTCCATCTGCGCCAGCGCGTCGGCCTTCTCGTTCATCGAAACAAGCTCGTCGGAGAAGTGACGATGTTGCAGACTGTCGTCGAGATAGATCTCTCCCGACTGGAAGCGCTTCCGGATCTGGCGGTACAACCAGAATTCGTAGCGATCGGCGTGCAAACCGGTCGGCTGACCATCAGCGCCGAAGATCAGCAGGTACGGTCGCAGGCGCTTCGGCAGCGTGGCCGCGGGACATTCGGCGAGCGGTCGTTGTGACAGGCGCTGCTGTTTGGCGAAGGCCCCCTTGACCCAAGCCAGCGCCGCGAGCCACGGGTTGTCTGGGGAGGTGCCGACGAAGTCGAGCTCGACGTACAAGGGGCGCAGGTGACGGCGAATACGTTTGGCTAGGCCGTCCACCGCCAACCAGTGTAGTGCCAGTTGACTCAGCGGCTTGACCGTCATGCGTTGCGCCGTGTTTTGTAGCACATCTTTGGCCATGATTTTATAGGCGCGCTGACGCACCTCGCCGAACGGCGTCGGATCGGCTACGCTGTCGTCCACATAGAGCGACAACAGGCGGCCGATCTGCGGCGTTTCCCGATGGCGTTTTACTTGCTCGGCGATGAGTGACTGTTTCGCGCCCGCGCTGCTTTCTTCCTCGAGCTGCTTCATGTGGAAGGCCATCGCATCGACCAGGTTGTCGGTGAGCTGTCGGAAGCGCACCCAGGCGTAACACAGCAGGTAGAGCTGCGCCTGATCCGCCTTCAGGTTGCGCAGGTCGTGGACGGTATAGAAGTTCGCCAGGCTTGCGTAGTACAGCACGTTCTGCTGCGAGATATCCAGCCGGGGCAGCAGCGTCCTGGCGATTTCGTGCAACGGCTGCAGCGTGCCGCGCTTTTCGCGTTCGCGGACCATCTGACGCCAGCCGAAATTCTTGGCATCCTGTTTCAGCGCCGCCAGTTTCGACAGAGTATCATCGCGCACCAGAAGTTGGTCTAGCGCGGTTTGGGTCAATTCGTCCAATACGCCGGTGAGCAGGTCGCCCAGCCGCCGACGTTCGACGGACAGGGCTTCGCTGACTAGCTCTTGCAAGGTCGTGTAGCCGGGCCGGATCATCTTGTGCTCATTGAGCCACACGATGAGCTCGGCGGCGACGAATCCCGGTGTCACGTCGCGACGTACGATCTGCGCGGCCTGCTGCATGAGTTGCGGCAGGAAGGCGGCCACCCACGGTCGATAGCCGTACAGTTCAGCGATCTGTTCGCGCTGGGCGTAGTACTCGTGCCGGGTGATCGGCTTGCGTTCGAACGGCTCGCCGTGGAAATAGCGGCTCAACACGAAATCGTAATCGTCCTCAACCTCGTCCCAATCGAAGCGGAAGAAGGCGTGCTTGGACTTGAAGTAGCCAATCTGCAAGATGCAATAGACCTGCGCGGGTATGGAGGGCCGGCTACTGGCGAGCGCCAGTTCGGATTCGGTCAATGCCAGGTATTCCAGCCGCTGCGCATCGTCGAAATCAGGCAGGCCATACAGGGCTTCCTGTTCGGCGTCGGAAAAGACGCTGAGCAGCTTATTCTTGTTGATCATCGACCATCCTCTCCACGCAACGTCAGATCCTTCAATTTTGTGATATCACGACATGGGGTACGACAGAAATATTGAACTCCCGCATTCTACAGAGATAAGCTTTATTATCTCTGTGGCATTGTTTCCATATTAAACTCGATGACATGAAAACGCGCCCCACGAGCCCGTCCGCCGCCGACATCCCGACCGACTTTCCTGATGCTGATGCACTGGCAGCGCTGCGTGCCTGGTACGAGGGCGCATCCTCGCGTGAGGCGGCACACCGGTACATGCAAGATCGGCTCAGCCACAGCCAGTCAGCCCGCGGCGTCATCGGCCAGATCCGCCGGCAACTGGCACTTTATGCCCGTAACCGACAGCGGGCAGATCTGGCCACGCTGTTCGAATGCCCGGCCCAAAAGCGTATGCATCATGCGCGCGCCACCACGCAGGCTGTCGAGCTACTGCGCATCATGCCTGCGCCAGCTCCGCAGATCGGCGACGACATTGCGCACTGGCTGCCGAATCGCGCTGCCCGCACCCTGCACGCGGCCGGCATCCGGACCCTGGCCGATCTCACGGTACGGATTCCGCGTCGCCGGCAGTGGTGGACCGTCATTCCGGGTCTCGGGCCGGCCAGTGCAAGAAGGATCGAGGCCTTCTTTGCCGCGTACCCGGCGCTCACGGAGCGGGCCCGCGCACTGATCATCGCGGATCGGCAGTCAGTCGTGACGCCTTGGGAGCAACTACGGCTACCGCACGAGATCGACGGATCCGCCGGCGCCTTCCGCGCACCGGTGTCGGCCTGCATCCTCGGCGTCGACAACGATTACGACGCTATCCAGGCATGGCTCGCGTTGCACGAATCCCCGGCCACGCAGCGGGCCTACCGCAAGGAAGCCGAACGGCTGATTCTCTGGGGCATCGTTGCTCGCGGCAAGGCGCTGTCTTCGCTGACCACCCGGGATGCCACCGACTACAGGGCGTTTCTGCGCAGACCTACACCGCGAGAACGCTGGGTCGGGCCACCGCGGCCGCGCACATCAACGGACTGGCGCCCGTTTGTCGACAACCTCTCGGCCCGTTCGATTGCGCATGCGCTTGCCGTGCTCAGCGCCATGTTCCGCTGGCTGGTCGAGCAGCGCTACGTCGTGGCCAACCCATTCTCCGGCATCAAGGTACGCGGCAGCAAGCGCGCCATGGCTCTTGAAACCTCGCACGCTTTCACCGAAGGAGAATGGATGCTGACGCGCACCATCGCCAACGGGCTCGAGTGGTCGTACGGCTGGCAGGCGCCCGCTGCGCAACGGTTGCGGTTCATGCTGGATTTCGGCTACGCAACGGGACTGCGGATCAGCGAACTGGCTGACGCCACACTGCGCAGCATCGAAGTCGACGCAGCCGGTGATCACTGGCTGCACGTGGTCGGCAAGGGCGGCAAGCCAGCCCGCGTTACCCTGACACCCCTAGCGCGCACAGCGCTGGACCGATATCTGCAGGAGCGGGGGCTTCCTGTCAGCCGTGCTCACTGGAATCCGACCACGTCCCTGATTGGCAGCCTTGACGACGCCGATGCCGGCATCAAGCCCTTGCGGCTGTGGGAAGTCATGCGCCGGTTTTTTCGGCTCGTCGCGCAGATTATCAAGAACGACCATCCGGTGCTGGCTGAAAAGCTGCATCGGGCCTCTCCGCACTGGATGCGGCACACCCATGCGACCCACGCGATCGCCAGAGGGGTTGAGCTGAGCGCCGTACGAGATAACCTGCGTCACGCGTCGATTTCGACCACGTCGATTTACTTGCATACCGACGATGTAAAGCGGGCACGGCAGTTCGGGCAGGCATTTACCGACTGAGTTACTCGCTCGGCACGTCAGGCAACAAACCGATTGACGTTCACAATGTGGAATGACGGAATTTTCTGGGGTTCCGGCGTAGAACCCCGACATGTTCCAGCCCGAAAAAGCCAACCAGCAGCAGCGCCAATACCCACCAACCGGCCTTGAAGGTGGCGCTGTCAAGAATCGCCTCACGCGGGTTTTTTAGTTGCATAACATCGTAGTCTTTCGGGATGTCGCGGCGAAAGAACCACATCAACATCGCCAGGGTGGCAGCGACGGCGACGATGTTGACCGGCACCATGATGGCGGCATACTCGGTGAAGCCGATCTTGAAGAAATCGGCTGAGACGATGTTGACCAGGTTGGAGACGACCAGTGGCAGGCTGGCGGTATCGGCAATAAAGCCAGCCGCCATCACGAAGGCCAGCGTCGCCGCTGGACTGAACCTGAGCGCCAGCAGCATCGCCATTACGATCGGTGTCAGGATCAGCGCCGCGCCGTCGTTGGCGAACAGTGCCGCCACGGCCGCGCCCAGCAGCACGAAAAAGGCGAACAGCCTGCGTCCGTTACCGTTACCCCAGCGTGCCACATGTAGCGCCGCCCACTCAAAAAAACCGGCTTCATCAAGCAGCAGGCTGATGATGATGACGGCGATGAAGGTGATGGTGGCATTCCAGACGATACCCCAAACCGTTGGAATATCACCCAGATGCACCACGCCGGCTAGCAGTGCCAGTGCGGCGCCCAGCAGGGCACTCCAGCCCACACCCAAACCTTTCGGCTGCCAGATGACCAGTACGATGGTGGCGATAAAAATTAAAAAAGCGGTCAACATTAGCTCAGTCCTTGCTCATGGGGTTGAAGATATCCGCGGTTGCTGGCCAGTCGCTTGATCAAATCGAAGCGCGAGATGATGCCGATCAGCCGCTCGTTTTCGATGACGGGCAGAGACTTGATGTTGTGATCCGCGAGCAGACGCGCGGCCACGGTGACATGGTCTTCGGGCGCCACGGTAAGGACTTCCCGCGTCATGACCTGCGCGGCCGTGCGGCCCTCGGTCTTGTCCGTCTCGGGTGTGCGCCGGCGAAACACAGAGCGGTAGAAGTTCTCCTACCAGACCGATTCGCGCGGCTCCAACCGCTCGTCGGCGGCGCGATGGACCAAATCACCCTCGGTCACGATGCCGAGCAGACGTCCCTCAGTATCGGTGACCGGAACGCCGTTGATGCGGTGTTCAATCAAGATGCGGGCGATTTCCGCCACAGCCGTCTCGGGCGCGATTTGTATCGGGTTTGGGGTCATCAGGTCGCGAACTTTCATGGTGTGCTCCTTCCTAAAATTTGTGGGTCGATGGGCGGTGAACAACTTGCCACTTCGTTTTTCATCACGCTCGTCCAGGCCTGCGCGCCCATCTGCACCGCGTCCCACGGGCTGCCGAAGGGCGGTGTGTAGCTGAGATCGAGATCGTTCAAGTCTTCGACGCCCATGCCGTGGAACAGTGCCGTTGCGAACACGTCGATGCGTTTCGACACCTCCGAGCGCCAGGGGCCGAGGATCTGCGCGCCCAGGAGCCGGCCAGTCCGGCGATCACCGGTCACCCGGACGCGGAGCTTCTGCGCTCCAGGGTAGTAGGCCTTGTGATCCCAGGTTTCAGTCTCGATGGTGACGGGATCAAAGTCGGCCGTGCGCGCCTCGGCTTCGCGCAAGCCCGTCCGTGCGATTGCCAACTCGAACACTTTCACGGTTTGGGTGCCGACCGAGCCCGCGAACAGACGCTCCCCGCCTACCGCGTTCTCGCCGGCCACACGGCCCTGTTTGTGCGCGGTCGTCCCGAGTGGCAGGTACGCTGGCCGCTGGAGTATCCGATGCCAGGTCTCGGCGCAGTCGCCGGCGGCCCAAATGCCGGGTAGCGTGGTTTCCATGCGCTGCGTGACGCGGATGGCGCCAGAGGGCCCCAGCGCAATCCCCGCAGCGGCGGCTAGGGTGGTGTCGGGTCGCGCGCCGGTGGCGACCAGCACCAGATCGGCAGAGGCGGTAAACCCGCCCGAACCCGATACCGTGAGACCACGCCGGTTATCGGCGGCTTCGATTCGTTCCACGGTGCAACCGACCACGACGCGCACGCCATGCCGTGACAGCTCCTCCCCGATCAGCCTACCGAACGACGGATCGACGCTTGGGAACACGGGATCGGTATGGCTTACGAGTGTGACATCGATCCCTCGATGCCGCAGCGCGTCGGCCATCTCCACGCCGATGTAGCCAGCGCCAATAATGATGGCCGAGCGTGTCTCGCCGCCCATGAGACGGCTATGGACAGCGAAGCCATCTCCCATGGTGTGCAGGAGATAAACGCCGGGGAGATCGAGGCCGGGCAACCCTTGGGGACGGACTGGGACGGCACCGGTCGCGATGACCAGGTGGTCATAGCGCAACGTCTTCACACTGCCGTTCGCCCCGCGCACGACATCGACCGTCTTGGCCGCTGGATGAACCGATACGGCCCGATGGTTCGTCAGGATTTCGATTCCGTCGAACGCGGTGCGATGGGCAAGCTGCCGGTGATCCGGCGTCTCGCCGCTGAGGTAAAAGGGCAGGCCGCAGATGCTGTAATTCGGGTACTCGTCGGCCAGTAGAACCGATACCTTGGTTTGGGGATCGAGCTCGTGAGCCCGCAGCGCCGCGCTGATGCCCGCATCGCTGCCGCCGATGATGAGCAGACGCGTCATAGCGCCACCTTTTGATGTTTCGCGCCGCCAAGGCCGAACCCGTTCCGCGGCTCGACCAAGGCTAGCAAGGGTTCGATGCCAATCGGTTCTTCCGCCTGCATCGGCACCAGGGCGACGCGTTTGGTGTAGCGGGTGCGAACCGCCTCGATCTGGGTCAGCTCAAACGCGGCCCGCCGCTTCAGCAAGGGTGACGCGGTTGGTGCGGCGGACAGGCTGTTGTTGATCAGCCAGGCCCACGGCTCAATGCCAGCGCGGCGCAGGTCTTCCTGTAAATTGGCTGCTTCCAGCACCGGCGTGGTTTCCGCCAAGGTCACAATCATCACCTTGGTGCGCGCCGGGTCCTGCAACTGCATCATCGGCGTGGTGTAGCGCACGTTCGACTCGGCGTGACGGGCCACTTCGCGGTGATAAGCCCCGGTGGCGTCGAGCAGTAGCAGGGTGTGGCCGGTTGGTGCGGTGTCCATCACCACGAACTTTTTACCGGCCTCGCGGATGACGCGCGAGAACGCCTGGAACACCGCGATTTCTTCGGTGCAGGGCGAGCGCAAGTCTTCTTCCAGCATGGCACGGCCTTCGGCATCGAGATCCTTGCCTTTGGTGACCAGCACATGCTGGCGATAACGTTCGGTCTCCGCCTGGGGGTCGATGCGGCTGACTTCCAGGTTGTCCAGCGAACCGGCCAGCGTGTCGGTCAGGTGTGCGGCGGGGTCAGAGGTTGTCAGATGCACGGGCAGGCCGCGTTCGGCCAGCGCCACCGCCACCGCAGCCGCCAGGGTGGTTTTGCCGACGCCGCCCTTGCCCATCATCATGATCAGGCCATGGCCCGTTTCAGCGATCTCATCAACCAGCGTCGACAACGGCGGAAGGTCAACGGGTTTGGCAGGCGCACCGGCGACGACGGGCGCAGCCTCGTCTCGATCGGAGAAGAGGCTGCTCAGCGCCTCGACACCGACCAGGTTGAATGCCTTGAGCGGCAGTTGATCGAGGGGCAGGTCGCGCAGCACGGCGGGCATGTTGGCGATGGCCTCCTGTTCACGGCGATGGATGGCAGCGGCCAGCGCGTCGTGAACGGCTTCGCTTTCCGGCAGCACACCGTTGATGACCAGGTTCTGCCTGGACAGGCCGATGGCGGCCAGTTCCTCGTGCGTGCGTGCGACCTCGTCCAGCGTGGTTTTCTGCGCGCGGGCGACCAATATCAGGCGCGTGCGCTCAGGGTCGGACAGCGCCTTGACCGCTTCAGCGTAACGCTGGCGTTGCTTTTCAAGACCTGCCAGCGGTCCCAGGCAGGACGCTCCTTCCGGATTCTTCTCGATGAAGCCGCTCCACGCGCCCGGAAGTTGCAGCAGACGGATGGTATGACCGGTCGGCGCCGTGTCGAAGATGATGTGATCGTAGTCGGCAATCAGTGTCGCATCGGTCAGCAACGCGGTGAACTCGTCGAAGGCCGCGATTTCGGTGGTGCAGGCTCCGGAGAGCTGTTCTTCGATACCTTTGACCACGTCGTCTGGCAGAGCGCCGCGCACCGGGCCAACGATGCGTTCGCGGTATTGCTGCGCTGCCTGCTGTGGGTCGATTTCCAGGGCTGATAGCCCCGCTACGGTGGAAATGGTGGTGATTTTGTTGCCGATTTCCTGGCTGAATACCTGACCGACGTTGGACGCCGGATCAGTGCTGACCAGCAGTATTTTCTTGCCCTGCCCGGCCAGATGAATGGCGGTGGCGCAGGACAGCGAGGTCTTGCCGACGCCGCCTTTGCCAGTAAAAAACAGGAAAGCGGGTGGGTTTTGTAGAAAAAGCATGATGAAGTCCTTTTAAATAATGAACCAATGATGAACGGGGTCAGCAGGTGCGGCTGCCGCCACCGCAGCAGCCGCCAGACGGGGTTTTCATGGACGGCGCAGCCGCCAACCCAGCCCAGCGGACCAGCTCATCGCGGGTGGGGTAACGCCCTGCGAGGGCCACTTCACCATCGACCAGGATCAGTGGCAGCGCATCCTGACCGGAGCGCTGCAAAAAACCTTTTACGGTCGCATTTTCGGCAAACATCTGTGGCTGCTGCGCCAGGTTGTAGCGTTCGATGTGCGCGCCGTTCTGCTTCGCCCAATCAACATCAGCAGCAAAAGTCACCAAGGCTTGGTCAACCTCCACGCCGCAGACGCCGGTGCTGCAACACAGCGATGGGTCAAACACTTCGATCTTCTTCATTTAAACTCTCCATCAAGTATTCAAATATAAGTCAAAAAAACTACGCCGAAAGCACCCCAATCCGATCCAGTTCCGCCTTCAAGCGTGTCCGGTCGTGCGCAAGTTGCGCCAACGGCAGCGCGTGGAAGGCTTCGATGCGACGCCGCAAGATACGGTAGGCCGTCGTGAACGCGGCTTCGATTTCCGCTTCGGTCCCTGTGGCATGAGCGGGATCGTCAACACCCCAATGCGCACGCAGTACCGAGCCAAGATACGCCGGACAGGTTTCCCCAGCAGCATTCGAGCACACGGTGATGACCACATCCGGAGCCAGCGGCAGGTTGTCCCACGATTTACTGTGCAGTCCGTTCGTGTCGATACCTTCACGCGCCAAGAGCGCCAGGGAACGCGGATGGACGGTCCCGGTCGGCTGACTTCCCGCACTCATCGCTTTCCATCCTGTCGGAGCCAAGTGGTTAAAGGTCGCTTCCGCCAATATAGAACGGCAGGAGTTACCGGTACAAAGAAACAGGATATTCATGTTATCGCTTTCGTTGGAGTGGGTGACAGGGCGGGCAACAGTTCCTTGGCGCAGTTCGAGGCAGCAACCATTTCTACGCATTTAGCGGGACTGCCAGTGCAACACTCATCCGTGAGGTACGCGATCAGATCCAACATCAACGGGATGTCCGCTCGGTAACGCTGGAAACGGCCCTCTTGCTCAACCGTCACCAGGCGAGCTTGTGACAACGCCTTCAGGTGAAAGGAGAGGTTGGCCGGCGGTATATCCAGCGCGTTAGCAATCGCGCCTGCCACCATGCCGTCCGGCCCCTTCTTGACCAACAGCCTGAACACGTCCAAGCGCAGGCCCGATGAGAGGGATTCGAAAATTGATGTTGCGGCTTGCTTTTCCATATTTAAATAATACTACAACCATCAAAATGATGCAAGTGCGTTGACCTGTCTGCTTAGACTATGCCCTAACCGGACGTCAGGACAGCCTACCCAGAAACGTCCGGATAGACTCCATCGCTTAATTTATTGACACAAGCTGCGCAAGGTCATAGATTTATTCCTGACACTTTTCTGTTTGGGGGCATCTTGCAAGGTCAACGTATCGGCTACGTCCGGGTCAGCAGCTTCGACCAAAACCCGGAGCGGCAACTGGAACAGGTCGAAGTCGGAAAGGTATTCACCGACAAGGCATCGGGCAAGGACACCCAGCGCCCGGAACTTGACTCGCTGCTGGCCTTCGTGCGCGAAGGAGATACGGTGGTGGTGCACAGCATGGATCGCTTGGCCCGCAACCTCGATGACCTGCGCCGCCTTGTGCAAAAGCTGACCAGGCGCGGTGTGCGCATCGAGTTCGTCAAAGAATGCCTGACCTTCACCGGTGAGGATTCGCCGATGGCGAACTTGATGTTGTCGGTCATGGGCGCGTTCGCCGAGTTCGAGCGAGCATTGATCCGCGAACGGCAGAGGGAAGGCATCGCGCTCGCCAAACAGCGCGGAGCTTACAGGGGCCGCAAGAAAGCGC
Organism: Cupriavidus sp. C2SS-8b; assembly: GCF_057073745.1. Taxonomy (NCBI): domain Bacteria; kingdom Pseudomonadati; phylum Pseudomonadota; class Betaproteobacteria; order Burkholderiales; family Burkholderiaceae; genus Cupriavidus; species Cupriavidus sp. C2SS-8b. Next base: position 99,390 of record NZ_CP172719.1, on the reverse strand, counting down.
TTTCGCCCGAACGCGCCGCTGAACTTCTGCAACGCGTCAAGGCCGGCGAACAAAAGGCAAAGCTGGCCCGTGAATTTGGCATCAGCCGCGAAACGTTGTACCAGTACCTGCGCGAAATTGGAGCTTAACGTGCTTAATTTTCCGTTTTCTGAGACGACCCCCATACGTGCGACAACCGAAATTTCAATCTCTGGATCCAGAGTGTGAATCCGCGTCCTTGTCTTCGGGAAACGTCACTGCTTGCGACGCTGAGAAGCCGAGACCGGGCGCGTACACAACGCTGATTCCACCGCGTAGCGTGGCGCCGTTGTTAATTGCCACCTGTACCGAATCCTCAAGCGACCGGACCGCCGTTGCCGCCCGATCGGTGACGTTGGACGTCAGGACTTTGTATTTCATATCGGACCTCAAAGGAACCAGGATAGGCGCAACAGCGCGCCGTATATACAAGACTGCGTCAGTCGTCTTGAAGCCGGAGTGTCACCTGGCCGCGCATTCTTATGCCAAAAAAGCAGCTGAGGATGCGCCATAAAATTGCGTGGATGCGAGGGAGGTCTTCATTCTCGCTCCAGGTCACATGCGAAGTGATGGCCGTTGGGAATCGGTAGCCCGTTCGGTAGTGGCCGAGCCCGAGCGAAAGCGCGCTAGCGCCGAACTGGTCAGTGCTGCTGCGCGTTCCTTCAACCAAGCGTCGGCTGACTTCGCGAAGCCAAAGGTCCGCTTGATGAGATCGGAAGGCGTCACGCCACTCTTGCTTTCTACATCCGGGTCCGCACCGGCCATCACCAGGGCCTTCGAGTTTGTGATGCTTCGGCTTGCCGCAAAGTGCAATGGCGTGTGGCCATACGCGTCTCGAGCATCGATCTCGGCGCCGTAGTCGATCAACGCCTGAAGGACCTCATGGTTGTCATTCAAGGCAGCCTTGTGGAGTGCCGTTGCACCCTTGGAAAGGCCCGGATACTCCTTTTCCATCTTCGCCATCACCGTAGCCCCCGCCTCGATCAACATGTGCACACTCTTCGCGTCCTTTGCCATGTGCAGTAGCGGCATCCCGTCCACTATAGCGCGCACGCTCGCCCCCTTGTCAATGAGGTGCTGCGCCAGCACGTGGTCCTGATTCAGGATGGCATAGGCCAGGATCGGCGTACCCCGCCACAGGGAGCTTTTTACATTTGCGTCAAAGCCGCCCTTCTCCATCAAACGCAGGATCTCGTCCCGATCACCCTCGATGGCCGCTTCAAACAGTCTGTCTTTCGTGGTCTTGAACATCTTCATCCTTCAGCTCAGTAAGTGCAGGTCTATGAGTTGGTTACAGCGAGACGGCGACCACTTGGCCGCCATGTCGGTACTCGAAATGCTCATGAATGACGCACGCGTGATGCCAGACGCTGCTCCGTCAGTTCTTCTGCTGCGCTGGCCTGGACCGCATTCCATGCCGCAGGGAAGGCCTCCGGGAATGCTGCAAGCGCGTCAAGGCTGTACCACGCCTCATCGAACTCCCCGGATTCGATCTCTTCAGGCGATATGCTTACGTCATAGGCGGCCTCGCCAGTCACCAGGAGGATCTCGGCATATCCGCTAGCCCATGTGAAGTCGCTCGACCCTTTACGGAACTCAATCAAGATCGAGTCCCCGACAAGCGCATTCGCGCCGGCTGTGTCCGCGAAGGCGTCGAGCGGGACGCTGGGGTACTCCTGATACGCACACCAATACTCTCCGTCATCGGCAATGCGGACGAACGGCATAGGGATCGCCGCGGACCGTGCTGACGCGGGGGCGTTGCTATTCCACCAATCGCTCAAGATGCGTAGCGCGGGATGCTGCTCGCACCAACCCCGCACCCCGACACCACCTGATGCGAACTCACTCCCCTTTCCGAAGGGAAGAGTTCGCGCCAATTCGACTGCCTGCAGGAAGACGTGAGCTGGCATCGCCATTGCGGCGTTCGCACGATGCACCTCGTTGCCTGTCGCGAAGGTTGCCACATGACGGACCTCATGTGATTGCATGGTTTCGAACTCGTGGATGCTCCACAGATCCGAGATTTTGACCGCGGGCAACGAGATAGGCTCTGTGATTGTTACCCGGCTAGTACCTTGATCAAAGGATACGACCGCCGTGGTGCCAGAGTCCCGGCGTGCCACGGAAAGCTGCTTCGGCTCCAGGATCGAGTACGGGGAGCGCTCGACCGGGGCGATCTTGCTCTTAAACACGCGCCCCCAGCACGCTGGATCCATGGTATAGGTACGACCGTCGCCTGGCAGCAGGGAAATGTCGAAGCGATGTTCCACCTCAACTGGCTCCTCGTAAAGCGATTCAGATGCGAAACGCCACGTAAAGCATAGATCCAGTCGATCCCTACCCTCCGGAATCGGTACGATCCAGCCATACCGGATCTCGGGGCTCCCGCCGACAAAGTAGTTGGTGTTCGGTAGAGGTTGCCGGACAAGGACCGTCCCGTCAGCAATATCGGGGATGGCCTCGGATGAAACCGAAAGGTGCACATCTTCGAGCACAACCGGGTTGTAAGTTCCGACTGGCCGCAGGAACAGTGGCAGGACATGAAGCACCCTTCGATCAACGTCTTGCTCCGGGACCACGCTGCCATCTGCCGCGACCAGTTTGTGGGTTCCATCCTCCTGCATTGCCATGGCGTAGCGCATAACTCCCCCCTTTACATGCGCGGGCGCAGAGTCGTGGAGGGCGAAGCGGCATTGGACCTGTCCGCCTCATTGCGAGCATCCAAGGCAGTGCGCGCGAACTGCTCAAACCAGGCAGTAACGAGGGCCTCATTGAGTGCATCGATTGGCACTTGCACTTTCAGCTTACCTGCATCGCAATAGACGACGTCGCTCATGGACGATACGATCATCTCAACGACATTCGCATCCCTTACGGGATGGTGATCCACTGGCTGCTCTCCAGCCCTCGGCACAAAGCGGATGGAAGCTATCGCGCGATCCGACACAGTGTTTTCGTGATACTCGTTCCAGAAAGATAGTTGCGTCATCTGTTCGGCCTGCTCACGCATGACACGATATACCCCTGCTTCGGCAAACCGGGAGCGGACTTGCTCAACGCGCTCCTGCTTTTCCCCCTCGTACCGCCTTGCGGCGGCTTCCACAGCTGCCTTTACATCGCGTTCCTTGGCTTCAATGTCATCCACTACGTTCTTGAATACAGACACTGCTAAATCCTCCCAGATTGGGTTAGAGAAAGGGCATCAGGTCATGCGTGCCCGTGGGCGAGGTGTTACTACCTGGTCGTCAACCGGTGTCGCGTAGTCGGAGGGAAGGGAGCCCTCCACGGCTCGGAACCGCGCAAGTGCACTGGATGCAGCGTTGGCGAGTTCCGCGCGCTCGACAAGCGCAGTACCGTCGCGGTATTGCACCTCCACAATGCTGCCAAGTGCAGGACGCTCGCGAAAGGCCAGTGCGTCGTGCAAGACGCCAACGCCGTCGCGCGTCTGCTGCACAAGCACGCCATCGCCCATCGCGACAATCTGTCCAACATACTTGCCTTCATGCTCGTCGGCGCAAGACAACTCCGCAACAACATGGGCTGCGAGGTCTGCAGCTTCCTGGCTGATGGCGAGCGCTTCCTTGAGCGCAACTGATCGGTTCGCCATCGGGATCTCTGCGCGACCCATTAGACGATTCACTGCGTTGCCAACGTGGTGGCCGACGTCCACAAACTTGTCATAAACCACGGACTGTCCAAGCATTTCGTGCTGGAGGGCAATAGACGCATCGCCAAGCAGATGTTCTGGTGCCCCCTTCATGCGAGCATGTTCAACCGGCGTGAAGAGCCTCATCAGTTCCGGATTCACTGGATGGCGCAGCTTCCAGTCCGTCGACCTTATTTTGGCGTAGCCCTTGGTGATGGTCCCGACATTCTCGGCATCCTCGGTGGCGATTTGCATCTTGAAGTTTGAGCCCTTGCCTTGGTCTCGCTCTTGCTTCTCAACCAAGTATTCAAACTTCTGCCAACGCGGGTCATCGAGCGGAACATCCTCAAGAATGTCTTTGAGCTTTCGCTCGCGGGGGTCGGGGGGCATCAACTGATCAAAGTCGAAATCGATGCCTTGCGTGACCGCAACCATGCACCAGCGCTCGCGGTTCTCCAAGGCCCCCCACTCCTTGCCGCTCATGATGCGCTCGTGGGTCGTGTACCCCAGTTCGCGCAATTGCGTGCGCAGAATGCTCGCGCTGGCCGATGTCGCATAGAGGGGAACGCACTCGAATACACAGATGGCCGGAGCCGCCTTATTGAGCAGAATCAGCGTCGGCACTACCAGGTGGCCCACCTCCGGATGGTCCTCTGGTTGTCCCAGGCCGCGCTTGGCTCGGCCCGCACGACTCGCGCCGGAGCACGGAATGCCGACTTCGAAAATCTCGACCTGAGGCACTTGCGCAAGCCCGCGCTCGTCAAATGCAAGCTCCTGCATTGGCGCGGCCAGCGGGATGGTGTCTTGCGTCCACGCATCGTTATAGGCGGAAGCGTGCTCAAGCAACTCTGGCCGGATCTCGTTGGCGAATTTGACCTCTGACGCAATGCCTGCGCGCTTGAGACCTTCGTGAATGGCGTGGGACATGATTCCGCCGCCGTGCGAGCTGCTCCCGATGCGCAGAGGCTGACGCTCTTCCAGCCGCTGACGAACCCGTTGAAAGCGCTCCACCTTCTTCAGTTCGCTAGCCAGCGGAAGGACGTAGATCGCCCCATCCTTGATCACAACGCGCACCGCGGCCATGCCGTCGAATGCCGCGAGCAGCTCGCGCGAGTTCAGATCGATCACGGGCAACGTTCGACTGCGCACCTTCTTCGGGCTGACAACGCGAGACCCGTCAGGGTTAAGAGTGAGGACAAGGGTGCGTCCCTTCACCTCTACCTCATAGCTCTGTCCGGGCTCGAAGCCGGCGCGCTCCAATTCCAGACCTTGAAACCATACGCGCGGCTTTCCGCGATTGGAGCCAACGCTCTTGATGAAGTAGCCATCCATCTGAGACCTCAATCAATGAATAATCTTTCCGCCTGCGCCATCTACAGGATGCGTGGCATACCGAAACAATGCCGCCTCCATCCGTGCGGAACTAGATGTACCTGTCCAAACCTTGCGTGGCATGTGTTTGGTGATCTCGCGCAAGGCCGCGCAGAACTCTTCCTCAGAGTCGAAGATCCTCTGGTCCACCGCACCAATGCCCGCGGCGTGACCCGCAGCGAGCACTGCCGCTTTGGCTGGCCAGAAGTCTGGAGTGAGTGGGTAGGCATCGCCGTCTGAGCAGTCGTACGCGGTGCATGCAGCGATGAAGTCTGCGGCGGCGACTGATTCGACGAAGAGCAAGCGGCGGGCGGACGCTGGGCCTACGCCGCCATTCCACGCCTCTGGCCCGTAGAAAACGTCGGGCTTCGTGGAATTCGCATCGCAAACATCCTGTTCGAGGCTGTTGGATCCGTCGGTCAGGAAATAGCCCGCTCCGAGATCTACATACTTTGTACTCATGATTGACTGGTCTCCGATATCTTGGCAGTCGGAGTGATGTCGTGTGGCCTCTCGGGCCGGTCAGTTACCAAGCTTCGGCGCCCCAGCCAGCCATGTATTATTTCCGAGGCATTGAGCATCGGTAAGCAGGCAAACAGATAGGCCGGTGACGAGCGGCTGGCTTGAGCGGAAGCTGCCGCGATCACCGCAGAGCCATATCGGTGAAGCACCAGGCGAGCGAAATCGTGCAGCGGGTATCCCGCAATATCGGCCGCGGTCTGCAGTTGCTGTAGATCTGTCGGATGCATTGGGAGCGGCAGCGTCGTAGGCTGGTCGCCACCCTTTCGAGGGGATTGCAATGACATTTTGGGAGCCTTCGATGGGAGCGCCGTTAGCCACAATGTTGTAAAAGCAAGTCGCGCTGGGTTCTGTGGACCTGGACTACGATCTGCTTTGCCCCCGCGCCGGCCAAAAAGCGCGTTGGGTGCCGGCCTTTGAGCACGGACACGATGAGGCCTCTGCCACGGTCGAGCACGCGCAAGAGGGATGGGGCGGAACGGAGACGTTCGGCTATCTTGACGTGGGGGGCCAATACGGCACCACGCGCCGGGTTCAACAGACTCTGGACTTCGCGGCGCTTGCCAGTCGGCCACTGCCCAACAGGAGCCAGATACTCGCCGTTGCGCTCCCAGCAATCGATTAGCCGGTCCGTCTGGACCTGGACAACGGGCCACTCGACCGTATCCGGCATGCCAGGCCGGAAAAGAACACGATCAAACGGTCGATGGGCGCTGTGCAAAGTCACTTCCCACAGCAAGGGTTCAATCTGACACACCATGGCGATTCTCCGCCTCTAAGGTCAAACAGCGGGCGTACCGCTGCCGGTACGCACCAGATAAAAAAAAACCCCAAAGCGGAGGGAAGCTCGGTGCTTTGGGGTGGTGACGGGTGGCAACAACCGTTGCTCGGGATGCGCAACGGCAGAGTCAGGGGAGCCACCGAAGTCGGGGAATATCGCCCACCATGCTTCCCGCTGGTCAGGCTATAATTCCGTATAGAGGTAACGATACATATTTATTGTACTGGAGTCAACAAATGCGCCTTTACTTCCGGGACCCGATGATTCAGGACGTTGTGCAGGCAGTTCTCGCCCACAACCCGGCCCTCACCCCCCGCCTCACGGCCTTTGTGTACGCCGACACCGTGGCTACCAAGGTTGAGGCGCGTACTGACATGGTTGCCAGGTTGATGGATGCCGTTGCAACGTGCCTGCTGCTTGCAAAGACCGTCATCGAAGGTGATGAAAGCAAGCTGGTGGAGAAATTCAACACCCTTCTCACCCCGATTCGGGGGAACGCCACCCTGGCGGAACTCGGCCTGTCGGTCGTGTCGCTGGAAGAGGCCACCACGAATGACGTGTTCCGTGACGCCAGCCATATTTCAGATGCTCTGTTCAATGAGCGCGTGGCACGGATCAAGGCACTTCTCACCCACTGACGGGAGCTAACATGAGCGCATTGCAGAGACTACAGCAGCGAATTCTAGCCAACGGGGAATCGCTGACTCGTGAATTCTCCATGACGCCGAAGGCCTTGCGCCTTCACGACTCCCTCAAGCGCGAAGCCTATATCCGCCTGGGAATGGCAGCGGTCGGCGGTGCGCTGGTGTTGAACACGGGGATTGCGTCGTATGACCCCAGCAAACTCTACATCGGCGATGCACACCACAACGTCCTGGTGCAACGCAATGTCTACGACAAGCACCGAGAGTTGCTCGAGGCGCGGGAGAGTCTCAGGGAAATCAAGGGCCAGATGGTAGCCGCCCAGAGCACGAACGAGTTGGAGTCCTTGAGTAAGGATCTGCGCCAGGCAAAGATGCGTGTGCAGGCACTGGATCTCGACTTCAAGCTCCTGACCAAGGACCTCTCGCCAGAAGAGTTCCAGCGCTATGCGGTCGAAGGTGATTCGCCGCTTGTCGTGAACCGAGCACCGAAGCTCCGCGGCTAGGCAATGCTGACACCTCGCTCCATCCACCTTCAGAGCAACGATGCAGGCCAGCTAGCCTGCATCGTTTCATCGACAACGCCGGTTGAGCGGTATATCGGTGTCATGCGTGCGCTGCAGGAGCGCACGGGCTGTCCGCCACGCCGGGTCCTGTTCAACAGCTTCCCGCTCCTGGTGACTACAGATGCTGGGCGTCTATCCGCTTCGCGCGTGTCCGGGGCACCGCAATCGCAACGCGTTGCCCACGAGCCGATCATTGTTGATGACGTTCATCTTGCTCTTTTCCTGCAACGAGGCGATCACGTCATGCTTCAGGTGGCAGAGGGTGAGGACTACTGCCGAAAGTACGTCGCGGTGGCGGCGGATCTCGGAGCACGCTTGATCGTGTCCGATAACCCCATTGCGACACCGTCTGAGTACGAATTCCCCCGCGATTTTGACGCTGCTCGTCTCCTGGCTATCGCCAAGGACCGTGAACTGAGTCAGGTCGAGCAATTCTTCGCCGCAATGACGATGCCGAACATCTGGCGGGCGCACGGAGGTGGCCCCGTACCCGCACTACTTGCGCCGACACTCATGGACGCAAAGGAGTGCGAAAGGTTTGCACGCGAGTTCGTGCAACCGGAGAAGAAACTTGCAGTGCTGGGACAGGTATCGCCTGAATGGAACACTGTGCTGGCCGGGGAATCCGCTTCTCCACCCGTCACCGACCAGTTGCCATCCCGACGCCCGAGGTTCTGATCATGACGCGGACAACGTCGATCCACGGCTTTCGCAAAGAGATCGGGCGCTCCCTCATCACTCACCTTGCCGACCTCCCGCCTGTCGTTCTTCACTCAAGGGAGGTCACCAGCTCGGATGCATCAGCCGCAGAGATCTATCGCGTTGGCGACAGCCACTTCATTTGGGTGTCAGTCTATGCGAGCCAACTATCAACAAGCGGCTATGTGGCTGTCGTCACCCGCGCCAGGCGTTCCACAAGTCCTCTGTGCAAAGAGGTGGCGCTGTGCATGAATCCAGATGACGTCGGCGCAGCGTTTGCCGCGGAGCTGCGAAGAATCAAAGAAACCGTCTGACTATCCAGACGGCACAAGTAGTACCGCGGCGACGACTAGGGATTTTCCTATCGACTAAGTTTTAGCGTACTCAATGAAGGTCAGGCACTTCAAATGCCAAGTCCCCGTCCATGACCAGCTTGCGGTGCTGCTATACCCTTATCGCGCTGGGCAAAGGAGCCTCAGCAGGCGCGCTCCGTTCCCTTCCGGTGGAACGTACTTCCATTCGCTTGGCTTGTCGCTGAGGCCGCTCTTGTTTCCGCTCCGAACGTAAATGCTCAGTTCCCTCAACCTCCGCTGCGGGCAGTCAAGTTCGTAAAAGATGTTGGACTGCGGTTGCAAGCCGGCGATGTCCGCCGTTACTTCATACTGGGTAGCCACCATGCGATCGTCAGCACTGCCGGCTTCGACCGACGCGATGGGCGGTGAGTAGCCCTGCACTAACTTCTGTGCAGTGTCTTCAAGAATTTTCCCACCGAAGTCCTTTTTAATATCGACCCTGTCGAGATCTTGCTTAAGCAGGCACTTGGTCCACACTTTCACGCGGCCGTCCGGCGCGCTCGTCAGCCCGTTTGCATCGTAGAAGCAAATCTGCCGCTTCCCATACGAAGCACTGCCATAGAGCCTCCAATCGACGCTCGGAGCTTGCGCAGAAGCCGCGCCCATAGCGACCCACAGTCCCACGACCGCGAAGGCGAGTTTCGCAACCAGCTTCAGCATTTGATCTCCTTTTCCGAGTCAATCCGGGTCGCACAGCGCCCAAGTAAATGAATGGTGCCCACCGGGACGTATCATGCACACATGCTTGCCGTTCGCCGGATAGCGCCAGATGATCTCCCCACGCACGCGCAGGCCTGTATCCTCCCGTTCGCCGTAAGCATCGAAGTCCTCAAGTTTCGGGCCGCTGTCCTCGAAGGCGTTAGCGCGGACGTGATCGGCATGCTCGGGGTAGCGAGCCGCAAGCGCTTCGATAAAAGGGGCTATGAACGAGACCCACTCATCCCGACTAAAGCTGAGGTCTGAGCACGGCACGCCAAAAAAGGGGTCTTGCTTCATGTCCTTTCCAGTGGATTCAAAGGCCCGGGGGCAGTCTGTCGCTGGGGCCTGAGATACTATCGATACTGAGGATTTTTCCGCCTCGCACGCATGTCTCGTCAGTGCGCTTCCCTTGGCAGTAGGTCAGCAAGAATTGCTGCAGTGGCATCCGCTGTCCACTCGGCAACTTGATCATTCTGGCCTTCTGCTCGGGGAAGTGAAACCCACCCTCTACGCGGGCCGGCTTAGTTACGATAACTTCGCCATGAATGTCCACGTTTGGCACGTCCTGGGCGAATGCGATAGCCGGCAGAAACGCCAGTACACCAAGCAATAAGGTCTTCAACTTCATATCCTTTTTCGTCCTAAGCCACTGCATTTGCACCGAGCAGAAAATCTCGCCATTCTGCGACCTTCTCCGCCAGCGGCTTAACGTGAAGGCCTGGCGTTGGACTTGTCGACGGCAGTACGACACATCTAAGCTCCGCCATTGGTACACCTGGCTGGGAGACAACATGGCGCCTGAACAACGTTTGCGCCTTCGTCCCGTTGAATGCAACTGCCCTCAACCGCGGATAGCGCCCAAACAGATTGGCAAAGTCGTTTGCGATCTCGTTCTTGATCGCCGAGTCCAAGCTCCCTTTACGGTTTGCGCTGCGCAACACGTCCCAGACCGCGACGCCGTGACGAAGAAGGAAATCGATTCGGCGCTCATACTCGTCTTGGACGTTTTCCAAGTAGACCTTCCCCAAGATCTGCCACAATTGGTTGCCGCCGTGCGCATAGTAATGCTGTAGCCGCAGTGATTCATCTCCGGGCATCGTGCCAAGTATCAGATGCGTGCAGTTGGCATCGACTATCGGTGCAAGCCCTTCCTTTGGCGTCGCGCTCATAGTGGAGGCCTTTCTTTTCCGTGGCTTACTGGGCTGGCTTCCAGCCCATGTCTTGGCTGCAGACGACCGTCGAGCCGTCTGCGGTTTTGCTCACTCCCTGGGACGCGATGCAGGGCGCACCTTCTTTCGCCGACGGCTTATGGGTCAGGCCGTGCCAGCCAATCGCGCCCATCGCCAGGGCGATTACGAGCACTAGAAATCTTGAGGCATTCATATTGGTGTTCTCCCTTCCTCTAGATAGGATCGTTCGGTAGCCACATCAGCGCGCCGTCGCGCTCATTGCCGGCGATAGTCGTCCAGCTCCGGCCCTGCTCACCAACCGCCACGCAGCCAGGCTGCCAGCGCTCGGGATTGCGCAATTCGTTCACCCAACCCTGAGCCTTGCCCTCAAACAGAACCACTACACCGCCCCTGCCAACGTATCCCCGTTCCTCGCGCCAACGGCGGGCTTCATCGATCAGGTTCATCGCGCTTTTTCCGACTTACTTCTGTCCAAAGATCCGGCGCGCCCGGGCAAACAGCGGAATGCCGGTAAGAGCCAGCACCACGCCGACAATGACGGGATGCTCAGTCGAAGTCGCGAACAGGCACGTCGTGAATCCGGTCTGAGCCATCAGGTACGGGACACCCAGTGCCAAAACTAACAGCATGACAATGACGAAGATCCCTGGCACCAGGTGGGCCAGCACGTCTCGTGTGGTTTTGCTCACTGCAGTTTCTCCACCGGCTTCCGGCCGATTGCGGGCCGCGTAGTGCGCCGGGGCTTTTCCCGATGCAAAGATCACGGTACATTTATCGAAGTGCGCTAATCAAAGCGATGTCTGCTGCGTCCCGTGCAACCGCGGCCTTGGCATTCGCCAAATCCTCGCCGACCCAGTTGCCAGCCGCTATCCGCTCCTCCAAGGAAGCGATTGCAGCCTCCTTTGTTCTAATGAGGTCATTTCTTTCGGGTATACGAAACTCAGAAGGTCCTAAAGTCGCCACCCTGCTGGCGGCGAATATCTGATCAAAGTCGAGATCGCCAACGGATGTGAGTATGTCAATCTCTGGCGCACTCGGGCTGGGAATCACAAACCGCTTACCCGGCTCCCCCAGACGATCCTTCAAAGAGTCCGCGCTTTCTCCGATGAGCCCATAGAGTACAGCGTGAACCTGATCCGGTGCGAAGCCTGTGTGGCTGACCCATACGTCAAGGTCGTGGGATCGCCTCGTAATCCCTAGCGCCTGCATAGCCCTACCTCCGATTACCAAATATCGCGCGCCGGCACGGTTCATGGCGCGGACGAAGCGGGCTTGGTTTTCCGTTATGGAACTACTCGGCATCTTCTTCATCTTCGTGCGCGGTCTTTTTCCCCTGGATTAAACGGCGACAGGTGAGGCGGAAACTTCGGCTTGTGCGTGAGCAGAGGCGCTTGAACCTAGGACGTGGAAGTCAAAATAGACTTCATCGAGCCCAAGCGAGCGCCACTGATCCACGCCCGCCGAGATCGCTTCGACGGCGGAGACCCCGCGTCCGTCACTGAGCATGCTCCAGAAACGATCTGCGCTAAGCCACGTCGTTAGCAGCGGCTCGCCAGCGTCCGTCTCGGCAACACATTGCAAGTGTTCAAAGAATTCACTGGCCCAGTTCGACTCACCAATGAGCCACTCCAAGAACTGCGCTGACTGGGCAACATCGAAGCGGGCCTCCTCCACTCGGTCTGCAAGACGCAGGAACCCCGGGTTGAGTGTCTGCTGCGCAAGATCCATCACAAGGTCGTGCAGCGGTTCCTGAGTCATCTTCGACAGATCACGAGTCACACTGCCGTCGATAGACATCGGCCTAGCCGGATCGATTCTGTACATATTGCGCTATTCCTATTCGTGATCCTTCAGGTCGGCCAGCGACGCTTCCAGCGTCTCAGCGGCGTCGGCGTGCATCCCTGCGGCAAGGTCATCCAGTGCAATGCCAGACGGCATTCTGCGAGACTCTGCCGCGTCCCGAAGGACGTTGATCGCGATCCGAAGTGAATCTGCTACTGTCAGTGCGGGCATGGCTTTTCCGTTACCAGCCGGGGCAATTCCGAGCGACCCGTGAAGCGGTGCTCGGTTCGGCGAACTTGTAGGGTAGGCCTTGCCTGTCGAGATATGCCTGAATGTCCGGCCATTGCAAGTCGGAAAGCAGCACCTCAAATACCCCAGGGGCCGTAGGCGAAGGACCGCCCGCACCAATCATGTTCGACAGCGGATACGTGCTTGCGTCCTTCGCGAGCAGCTCCAGTGCGACGTACGTCATTCCCAAATCCTCCCTTTTTTCCTAGCGATTACATCCAGGCGTACCGAGCGTGCGCCTCGGCACGCTGATTCGCACCGCGAACTCATCGCGCGTCATCGCAAGCTGCGCCATTGCCTGCCGCAAAAATTCCTGCTGCGGAAGCTCGGAAAGACTCTTTTCTGCTGCCATTTGTCCAATCTATATCGTCGCGATAATGCCGACTTATATATCCCCAGCGGGGACAAAGGTCAAGCTGCCTAGACGTTCGCGGACAGCGCCTCTGGCAGCTCTCGCCGCGACACTTCCAAGTAGGGAGCGACGTGATCCAGCTCTGATGTCCCAATAGGAGCTGGACGGTTTCAATGGAGTGGCCTTGTGCAAGAAGCCGGCTGGCAAAGGATCGGCGACCAGAGTGGCGTCCTCGGAAAAACCGGAACGGCGCAGTTGGCGATGTCTGGGGCGCTTGTGCCCACTAGCAGTCTGTGCCGATGATCAACGCCGCCCACGCACGTGCGTTCCACCAGCATTCCTTCCAATAGCTGCCGTCGCCTACGCAATCCCGCGAGCCCTCCGCCCAATAGAGAAGCGTCTTGGCGTCGTCGCTCATTCCCAGACTTCCTGTGTCACCGTTCTGGTGCGCAACGGACCAGGATTCCGGCACTACCGAGAGCAGGCGAACGCCCGCGGCATCTGTATTAGAGAGAGCCGACACCGCGGACGCAATATCCGGATGACCCACGACCACGGTGCCCATTCGCGTGGCGACTTCCGCCATGGGAACCGCTCGTGCGCCTCTGGCTGCGCGGAGCATCGCTGTCTTTTGCTCGTCGTTACTGATCATCGTCCTTCCCTTAGAGTGATCCGAACCAGTATGGGGAGTGGAGGGGACCAGCGCAAACCGAAAGTTTGCGCGTCTCTGGACAGGGGAGTGATTACATGCGAGGCGCTGGCGCTGCCTTTGCCGTTTGCTTCCAGAAAGTTTCCAGGCGGCTGATCTTGTCCTTGGCCGTCTGGCAGAATGGGCCGTAGTCACCGGGCGAGTGCGATTCCAGACGCTGGAGGTCATTGCGCATTTGCTCGATGCCTGCCCCGAACTCATCCTTGACCTTCCGGAGAACACCCTTGAGGGCGTCGCCGGTCTCGTGGTTCACCACCCCCCCTGCTCTGGCTGAATCCTGCGCCTCGTTCAAAGCGCGGTAGCTTTCCACAAACGCCTTCGTGAGCGCTTTGATTGAATCATTAGCAGGTCGCGCCCCAGACAGCGACACGGACACCTCCTGATCAAAGCGTGCGGCTGCACGGGCAATCGCTTCGACGCCATCGGCCATCCGTCCTGAACGGAACGCGGCCAGGGCGGCTTCCGCGCTACGGGCCTCTACCTGTTGCATGGATTACCTCGCGTTAGTGCTCTGAACACGCAGAAGCTGCGCCTCAATGGCCGGGCGAAGTTCCTTGCGCGTCTCGGAAGCTAGTAGCAGGCCAATGTTGATGCTGAGCTTCTCAAGCTGTCGCAGCGACTGGTACTGGAGGTCGATGGCGAATGCCTGCATGATGGCTTGCTCTCGTTGGATCCGTTCGGGGGAAGCGGTGGCAAGCGTTACTGCCCAGTACGGATTGCGCGCACGCCGGCCAGCCTCGAATTCAGTCATCTCCGCCCAGCTCATGGTGCCGCTCTTCGCTTGCCGTGAGGCCGTCGCGTCGAAATATTTAGCGGCATCATCTGCCTTCCGCACCGCGTCAACGTACCGGGCGCTTCCGGGAAACGGAACGCGGGAGGCGATTGCATCGAACTGCACCCGCTCGGCACCGCTAATGTTCGCCTGGTACATTTTCTGCAATGCGATATAGAGCTTGCCTTGTTCGGTTCCAGCCTCCGTTTTTGTGATGTTCTGAGGAGGATGCGGATCGATGGATAGGCGCGAATAGGCGCGCGCAGCCTCCTCCTGATCCGACGTGAAGGAAAGTTCAGGGTCCTTCCCAGGCATACCCGCCCCGGTCAGAATTGACTCGATATTGGCATCGGCATCAGGCATGGATGACGGGTTGCAACCTGGATAGCCCAAGCGGGCTTCCAACGCACTGCAATACTTGGTCGTGTGGATGGAGTGCGTCTGCCGGCGCGTCGCTTCTGGCGAGGGGACGGGGTCGTTCAGGGCCTTGGCGAGGACCGGATTGCTGACGTTCGCTGTGCCCCCACCTCGCTTGTAGCTGGACGATTTGCTACCCGAAGCGGTATGTGCCTGACTCGCATAGTTGGCCCCTGAATTGGAGCAGGGATCAATGGGTAACTCCGTTTCCCGCTCAACTCGTTCCTTCTCAGCGCGCCTCTGCACCTCGACACTCATTTCGCGCTGCTGGTTGCCAGTCTGGACAACCGCATCGGCCACCTTGGAACCCACATTGCTGAGGTTGGTGTTGATGGCTTCGAGGGCCGTACGCAGCGCGGTTGACATGCCGTTGACAGACGTCGTAATGGCCGTAGTGATGCTGGTCTGTGCCACCTGTACTGCGCTGACTACACAGCCATCACATGCATAGGCGCTAGCCGGTGAAGAGACTGCCGCCGCGGCTGCCGCCGCCAGGAATGGTAGTGTTCGCTTCACTGGAAGAACCTCTTCAGGCGGTCGGTGATGGAGTTGCTAACCGTATTCGCAGTCGGTTGCGTCGGCACGAGCGGCGGCGTGGACGGGAACTGGGTGGCAATGTCTGGCAGGGACGGTGTTTGCTGTCCGCCGAGGACCGATGAGCCAGCGTTCTGCGCAGCGTTCAACGCCTGCTGATAATTCTTCTTTGCCTTGTCGACCAGACCCTCGCAAACGCTCTTTCGCACCTGCTGGAAAGCTGATGTCATGGCCGACGACGTGGTCCACTGGGTCGGCATGCTCGGAAAGTTGTTGAGGCAGGCGCTCATGAGGCTGTTCAGGTTCACCAGTTCCTGAAAGCGATTGTCGATCCCGTTCATGCGGCGGTCGTACTCGGCCTGGCGCTTGGTCGACATGGCATTAGCGATGTCGCAGGACTGTGCCACCGCTTGCAGCGGCACGGACAGCACGGCAAAACAGAGAACGGTTGTGGAGATTTCGCGCCGCACGTTAGACTCCCGGACGGATGCCCATTCGGGTACCAGCTTCGTCATCATCCGTCGGGCGGTGGTCGAGCGACGCGCGATTTTCCAGCGTTGCCACGCGCTTTTCTAGCCGAAGCACATACATCGCATTGGTCAGATTCGGAGAGCCCGCCTCCCCTGCAATGTAGGCAAACGCGCGGAGGTGGCGCATGTCCGTGGGATTGTCGGTGATCCCCTCCAGGTCGTAGCACGGATCCTGCAACCATCCGGCGACTTCCTCACGGTGCCGGTAGACAACCGATTCGATCGCGTGAAGGTTGATATCGGCCTTTGCCTGCCGCTCAATCGAATCGGCGATTTCAGCGAGGGAGAGTTCGGTCTCCATGTCCATGCCGCCCGTGCGGGTGAGCTGGGTGCTGGCGAGCGCCATCAGGCGCGTAGCGCTATCAGCCAGATCTACCGAGAAAGCGCTTGCCAGGGTGCGCAGGCGGGTCAGTGGGTGATCGGTCGAGTTCATTCAGTAGATTCCCTGTGGAAGGTGTCAGAACCGCGCTGGTTGCCAGTCGGATCGGCCGCGCTGGTCATGCGGCAGCATTGAATACGCGAACATCGGATACAGTTCGACGGTCTTTCCCTTTTCGGGCGAGAAGAGCAAATCTGCCGCATGTGACAGCAGGAGAAGGACCGGTTGTGGCGAATCTTCCGCGATCTCGACCCGCTGCCCGAGCAGGCTGTGTTCCGTTTTCACGAACGTGGCTGGCAATGGCTGCGAGAACACGTGCTCACTGAGCCGGCTTGCCTGCTCAACGATCAACGGGAGAAAGCCGGAATGGTGGAATACCTCACTGTGACCGACTTCTACCCCATTAAGGACAAAAGAACAGTCGAGCATCCGTTCGTAATAGGCTGCCAGCGCGCGATGGTGCTCCACTGGAATACGGAAGATGTCCATGATAGAAACCTGAATTGCGTATGATAGCTATTATACGTACGTTTTCGGTCAACGAAATCGGGGGCGTGCTACCGTGTCCGGTGCCTTCCATCCCAATGTGGACACGGGTTCTGCAGCTAGCGCCGCGATCCGCGTCAGACGGTCGACCATCTTTTGAGCTTGCCCGCGATTACCGTAATCAATCAGCCAGTGATGGGTGCCGTCGTCCTGTTGGGCGTAGACGCCAAAGAAGACGCCATTTTCGTCGTCACCGGCGGCTGGCTCGACATACCCATCGCGCTCGACGCACGCCTGCAACTGAAGGTTTCCATTCCAGTTGCCTGGCAGGGAAATCATCATGTGGCGCTCAGAGAGTTTTTCCAGTTCGGCGTAGGCTCGCTCCTTGTCAGAGTCGACCGCGTTACGGCAAAGCTGCACGGCGGTCGCGATCTCCAGGTCGATGGTCTTCCCGTCGCTTGGAGTCCCCGCCATAATCGCTGCTCCGCGATCTCGCTCGGCCATCGCCTTCAGCCGGGTTAGGAGCCCCGTCGGATCCGCGTTCAACGCAAGCCGAACCGCCTCCTCCTCGACACCCAGCGCCTCGCAGCACATGCTGAATGGTATCGGAGCGGTTGTGTCGTATTCGCCTGCGACCCAACGCCGCGCCGTCTCGCGTGTGAGACGGGCCTCGTGTGCTCCCCGGCTCGTATCCGTGTACTCCGGAGGCTTACGCGCGAGATCCATCGCGGTGACCTCAATCATCTCAAGGGCGATGGAGCGAAAGATTCGGGCAGATGCACTCAGCTTCTCGGCGCGTTCGAACTCAGCCTTCGACATGAGCCATCCCTCCCCTTAGCTTGCGCAGGATGCTTTGACGCTCAAGGTCCTCCACGCTGCCCTCGACCAGCTTCGGCGGAGCTTTGTCGGTCAGGTATCGACTAGCGAATGCCGACCACTCGGCTTCGCTCAGCGCATGCTTTGCGTTGCTCAGGAACTCAATCACCATTCCATGTATCCCTTTACGCCACGCGCAACCGCGGTGCAGTTGCCTGGGCGTCTTGTGGTTGCAAATCGTCCGCAAACTTGGCCTTCACAAGTTCGACGCACGCGGCCATGGCCTTGTTGGTACCGGTGCGGTCCTCCCCGAGCGGGTAGGCCGAGTGAACGCGATGCTCATGCAGAGCCTCTTCCGTCCCGTGCACCAGGTAATCGTCGCGCCATCCGTTCTCGGCGAGTTGATCCTGCACGTACGCCTCAAAGGCACGCGCGGTCAACTCATGCATGACGCTCCAATACTGATCGGACTTCTTGGCGTCAAAGTGCTTCGCGTCAGAAGCGTACTTGGTATAGGTCCGCTTCCTGGCATGCTCCGATGCATTGCGCAAGCTCTCATCCTGTACAAGCTCAAATGCGTCAAGATAGTCAGCGACGTAGGTAGACAGACGGCGGACATGGAAGTCGTGACGCTTTCTCTGATCGCTCGTCAACGGGGCCGTGGGAGTGTCTGCGAGCGACTGCTGCAGGGGGTGAGTGGCCGACCGTGAGATCCTCTGTCCGTTCAATGCCTCTGCACGTACCTGTTCGACCATCCGACGTGCCTGCTCACGGACGGCATCGATCTGCTCATCTGGCCTGATGTGGCCAAGAACTTCCGTCAGCGCAGAAAGCAGCTTCCGCTCATGACCCATCATGTCGGTTGTCACCTGTTGGAGCACCTCGCTTTTGCTCCATGGCCGCACGCCGATGGCGTTCGCGAGATCAAGGATCGGCTTCATATCCTGTACGCTGCCAGGCAAGCGCCAGTCCTCGCCGTAGACCTCGAATTTCTCCTTTCCGCCGCGCCTCTCCCGATAGCGTTTTACGACCAGGTCGGTAGCGAAGTAGAGGTGACTGACATCCCGCCGCGCCATCGAATCGCCGAGGGCTTCTTTCATCCTCTCGCCGACAAAATCATCCAGCGCATGCCACCATTCGTGTGCGAGGGAGCCTGCCCCGCGCAGCCTGGTCAAGTTGATGACTTTACGCGTGCACTCGTAATGCGCGTTCCACCGACCGGCCCCGCGGGACCCGAACGCTACGGCGAGGGTGCCTCCCAGACTCAGAGCCCGTTTGGGGACACCGAGTACGCGACTGAGGCTTGCGAAGGCGTCATAGGCACGATTGAGAACGTCTTGCCGCTCCGTGTCCGGTAGCCAGTTGCCGAACTCGCAACCGCGGAACCCGAAATCGTTGAGCAGATCATCGGCGGTAATGTCCCGTGCGTCTCGCTCTTCAGGCAACCCATCGCGAATGACCTTTGCCAGATGGGGCCGTGCGAGCGCCGCCTTGTCCGGATCGTCGCTGCTCCGATTTTCGCGCGTCTGTTTCTGGCGCTCCACGGTGCGCTGCTTGAGAGTAGCCAGCAAATCATAGAAGCCGTCCGAATCAAGATCGCTGGCACGGATGTATTCACCGTTCACAAGGAACGACCGCCCTCGGTAGGCCTGCTGGGCGCGGCGATAGCCCGCCTCGGGATCGTAAAAATAGTTGCTCACGTAGTACCAGGACCGATTCATGCTGCCGTCCAGCACATCGCTGTAGCGGTCCTCCATCCCCGTGCGCTTCCCGTAACTCGAGTGGGAGATCTCCAGAATGCCAGCTTCTGCCAGCTTGTTGGCGAATGATGCGACGTCGTCGTACGTCTTGCATGTCGCCATGACCTCCTGCAGCTTGCCGACTAGCTCGACGTATGGCTCAATGAGCGCTGGCTTGCCAGGCCTCTGAGGAAACTCACGGCGAAGATACTGAAGGAACAGCGCCACGCGAGAGTCCACACCCGCCTGGCGATAGTCTTCGATAGTTCGTGACGGCCAGACGTTGTCCTTAGTGACAAGCTCCGCCTTCTCGCGGTCGTTCATCTCCGCAAGATCATCAATGCGCAACGCCGATCTATAGAAATCCTTGCGTGCCCCGCCGATCTTCTCACCGGCATCTTCGATGCGTTCGCGCGTGCGTTCCGGATTCTTTGCTCCGCGGGCACGGCGCACGGTGTCTTCACGCGTTGCGTCATGATCTGCCTCAATGGACGCGCCACTGAGAACCTTTTCGATGCGCGCAGCGCGCTCTCCGGTTTGCAGGTCGGGGGTGAGGATCTTGCTGCGCAAGATGTTGGCGTCTGCCGACACCTCGATGTCAGCGTCGACACCAGCTTCGATGATTTGCTCCAGACGGGGATTCAAGCGCCTGTCGGCGAGTGCACCGAGAATATGGATAGCTTTCGGCTTGCTTTCGCGGAGGAAGGAGACGAACTCGTCCGGTGAGATGGCGGCTGCGTTCGAAGGGATGCCGACAATGAACTGATCGTTGCCCAGAATCTCTACAACCCGCGCATAGGCTTCAGACAGGGTTAGATCTCCACGCTGCAGAGGGATGACGGGGCGGGACACCTGGAACTGGGTTTCCACCTTGATCCAGTCACGGTACTTCTCGACCAGCTGGAGCGAAGCGGCCTGGTCGCCCACGACGTCAGGCATCACCAACATCGGGGCTGTGATCTTCTCTTCGGCGACGTTGGCCTCGGCAATGTACTGCTGCAACTGCCCATACTTCGCGAGGACGGCATCAAAGTCCATCGGGCGTACGTCACCGCTTTTGAGGCCTCGCTTGAACAAACCGAACGCACCCGAGTCCACGAAGACCTCAGCGCGCATGTTCACAATGCGATCCGCGAGTTCTCGCATTGCAGTATCCGACAATTCTCCGACGTCCACGCCGATACCATGCTCTGCCCGTGCGGCAGGGTGAAAATCCTTGGCTCTGGACATGCCGGATGCGAAACGGTGGACTCGCCCGCGAAGCCGCTCGACCTGGACGTCGTCGGCCTCGGCTTCGGATTCGCCGTCATCGTGCGATAGGGGGGCTTGCATTGCGCGCTGCACGAAGTCCCGCACTTGGCGAGTTGCTTCCGCGGAGTATGCCCCCTCCCACTCTTCAGCCCACTCTTCTCCGGCCAGACGTCGAACCTGAACTGCGCCATTCTGCTCCAGAGATGCGTGTACTTCATGCCCGCTTCCAAGATCGACCGACCACACGCGCGGATCCAGTCCATCCAGCCCAAGGCCAAGGTTCCGCATTGCAATGCCGAACTGCCGCACGCGTTCAGCCGGCTCCGCAGCGGATAGATAGTCCAAAACGAACTCACGCTTCTCGGTGTCGGTACCGCACCCGTCGAAGGCCTCAGCGTTTCCGATTGTTTCAACGACGTAGGCACGGAGGTCATCGATGCTCGCAGTGCGTGGATCGATGACCTCTGCTGCAATGTCTTCGCTCTGCTGAGACTCAGGCTGAGCGTCTGTCTGTGCTACCGCTTCGAATGCCGCGCGATGTGTCGCCTTGATAGCCTCATCGGCGCTCTCGGGATTGTCGTAAGTGCCGCTGGCATACTCTCCGTCGAAGAAGCGCCTTATCCCATACCGTGTCTTCGCACTATGGAGCGGACTGTAGACATGAAGTTGGATTTCTGTTTTGGCGTTGAAGTCCCCGCTGTGCCATACAGAGCCATCGCCGTTTGATCGCGTCATGCCGTTGGCCTCGCCGAGGGACTTTGCGCTGGCGAGCCTGGCCTGGTACTGCGCATCGCGCGCAGCGATGCGCACTCTATTCAGTGCGGTGCCGATACGCTGCAGGATCTCAGTAGTCGGATGGCCCTCTCGGGTTCCGCGCGCCGGCTGTCGCCCTTCGATCAGGCGCTTCGCGCTGGCAAGCACGGCATCGCTGGTTTCGGATGTGATCACATCGGTTTGCGCCGCCAGTGCATCCAGATGCGCGGCCAGTTGTGCATGGCGAGTTACAGAGGGGGCGCGTCGTTCGATGGCTCTCCAACCCTTTACCCACTCGCGAAGCGTCGTCCAGCGGACGTTGGTGCCAGGCGTCTTGCGTGAACTCGCCTTCTGATCTGATTCTGCTTGGGCAGCGCCGCCTTGCGCCTGCTCATCTCGGGCATCGTCTGCGTCGCTTTGCTCCAACACATTCGCTTCACCGACCAGCGCTTCGAGCCGCGTCAGAATAGACCGGATATGCCCGGACTTGAAGTTCAGCGCGCCGCGCAGGGCGGCAACAGCATCGCCGGAAAACGCGACCACGATGTCATAGTTGGACAGGGCGTGGATACCCTTGGTACGAAGCTCGTCATACCGTGCCAACTCGGTGGCCAGATCTTTCCGAGCCTGCTCCAACTTGCCGTTGACTGCGTCGAGGCGGGCCGGAGCGGATGCAGGCAGCTTCTCCGCTGCAAGAAAGCGCTCCTTGTCTTCACTTGGCGTGGACAGGGCAGTCAACACCTTCCCCGTAGGGAAGGTGTTAATGACTCTGCTCACCGTCTCTGGGTCCGTACGCTCTCGGATTCGCCGCCCCTGCTCTTCCATTGACGGCTGCGCGCCCGCCCCAGTGGATGTCGCAAGCGCATCAAGTTGCGCCTCCGCGTCGGTTAGATCCAGATCCTCGTATCCGATCAGGATGTCGGCCGCGTCGATGTCCTTGATGTCGCGCGTGGGGTCGAATCCGGGGAACCATGCCTTGAGGTCAACGACCTTGAAAGACGCAGAATTGCCAATCCACAGTCCATCGCCCAGGTTCTCGAAACCGTGCTTCGACAGATCACTCCTGACATAATCCCGCACGACGAGTCTGTTTCGCCCGTCAGGTGGACAATCCGCGGCGATTTGCATCTGCGCACCGTCGTAGCGGCCAAGATCGATCCAGCGACGCACAGTCACGACTCACCCCCTCATGCCGAGGCCGCGCAGACGCTGCGTGGCCGTCTGTTGGTCGATGTTTCGCAGCTTGTCGTCAACGACGCGCGATACGCTTTCGAAATAGTCCGCAGCCTTGCGGAGGTTCTCGCGGCTGGGGGTGACGCCGATCTGCGCGTAGCGCGACAAACGGACCAGCGTGCTGCCAGCCGCTTGCATCTTGCGCATCAGCTCAGTGTTTTCGTCCAATGCCATGGTATTGCTCAGTTTCAGGTGGTAAGCGCTTCGTGGAGATCTGCTTCCGTACTGGGGTCCACGACGAACGTCTCCTCGTCCAGGATCATCCGGTCATCGTGGACAAGCAGTTCGCTGCTGCTTCGGAAGCATGTCCGCAAGACCCGTATTACGAGGTCCTGCGTGTAGGGTTCGCCAGTCAGGGTCTTCGTTGCCGAGCCGGGATCCAAGCGGAATTCCGGGAACAGCACGCCATACAACCCCAGGTAGCAACTGAATTCGATCCGGTCACCGACGAGTTTGAGATCCGCGACCGGGTTTTCGCCGCGCGTGCCCTGAAACTCGATCATGCCGATGGCGCCTCGCGCCAATTGGACAAGACTCGGCGCACGCTCCCCGGAGAAATCCGAGACGAGCGCGAGGAAACTCACTTTCGATGCGTTATCCATCATCAATCGATCCATTTCGTGTGTTTGCAGGCCGGGTAGTTTCCACAGCTCACCAGTTGTTTTCCTGATGCCAGTCGGCGACCAACCATCTTGCCCTTCTTGCACTCCGGACACTGCTCCCCGTGACCAGGCAAACTCTCATCTACTTGCGCGCGGGGCTTCTCTTCTGCGGTGGGACCGAGCTTGTCGATATCGAACTTCACTGATTTCAAGGCATCGACCAGGGAGACACACATCTTTCGGATCATCAACCGGAACTGGTCGGGCGGCATCTTGCCTTCCTCAATTAGACCCAGTGCCATTTCCCATTTCGCGGTGGTCACCGGATCTGCCAGTTCTCGCGGTAGCTTCTGGATCAACTCCAGTCCCAACTCGGTTGGGTGGAATCGACCTTTGATGACCTTGACGTATCCGCGCTTCTTGAGGGTCTCAATGATCGCGTCACGCGTCCGGTCGGTGCCAATTCCCTTTGTGTCCAGCAAGATCCGGCGATCTGCCTCGTCGGTCACGAAGCGGTGAATATTGGTCATCGCCGTAATCAGCGTGCCCTCGTTGTAGCGCTCTGGAGGCTTTGTCTCCGCTGGCCGCAAGCGGGCGACGCCTCCAGAGAGCCTTTGACCGACTACGTACGACGACATGTACCCCGTCCTTTATGGAAGGTAGTTTTGGTGTTCCAGATCGCTGTACTCTTCGTCGCCATCGCGGGACGGGCGGGCGACGCGAGGCTGATCGAAGCCCAGGCGCTGATGGAACTCCGCATCGCAGGCATCCGTCACCCACACGGCGACGGGCTCAGCCCCTTCAACGCGCTCCCCGTTCTCCTGAACCGCGTTGAAGAGCACCGTATCGAAGTACACGTCATCACCGTCGCCACGGTGGTTAACGACATTGCCGAAGGCCACGGTTCGATGGGAGATCTCGCCGCTGCGCTGGTCGATGTGCGTGTAGTTCAACGAGATCACCTTGCCGCCCGAGTCATCCCGGCGATTGTTGATGAAGCCCGTCACAGGGATTCGCCCATTGCCCAGCAGGTCAATGAAGCCCTTGAATGCCGCACGACCAGTAGTCGCCTTGAAGAACACGGCGCGCTCGAAATACTTGTCGCCCACCTTCTGGACATTGCGAAGCACCGGCTCCTGCGGGGCCGATGGGTGGTTCGTAAAGGACATAGGGTTCTCCCGTAGTGGAAAAGCGCTTAACTGCGTCAGACTCGCGTAAAATACATTTGATTACGTAGTATTACAACGATACGCAATCTCCCCTATGCAGTCTAGCGACTATGAAGCCGACTGTCCAGTTTCCGCTTGACATGAGCGCCTAGTGCTTAGCACTAGGCAGTGGCCTGGGGACCGTACATTCCTATTCGGAGATATCCATGTCGGATGACTTGAATGACTTGAAGCCCCTCCCGCAAGGAACCGCCCCTTGCTGGGTGACCGTGCGGTACGCCAGCACGGAGGCGGACCCATATGGCGAGGCTGCCCGTCTGGCTCGCATCCGAGAACTGCGCATTGGGGCCTCCCCTACGTCCACTGCGGACGAAAAGGAACGCGCTCAAGCACATCGGAGGGACGCGGAGCATGCCGCAAATCAGCGTGAAGAATATGTACGAGACTTGCGAGAGAAACTGCGAGAAAAGTCCGCGCGCCTACAGGATCTAAGATTGGGCGGGCCGGACGGTTCCGACGCGGACTTGCAGAATTGGCACAACAGCAGGAGGCAGTTGGGCGACGAGGTCCGCGAACTGAGTAGCGAGTATCAAGCGCTCACGTGGCCATCGGATGACGCAACGACGGACGCAGCTCGGCGCTTGGCTGCAATGGTTGACCTGGCTACAGGCGTCGTTTCGCTACTTCCGCTCGAAGCGGAAGAACTGCAGCGAATCCTTGAGTTCCACGTCTACGGCATGACAGGCACCTTCGCCCTCAGAGATGGCCCGTGGGACGTCGATTTGACAGGTTTTGAGACACGGTTCCGAACTTCTCAGTCAGGTGTTGAGAGTCCTGTCGAAATTCGTGTCGATCTCGGGCAAATGGGGGACATCTGGGAAGAGGCTGCGTGGAAGCGATGGCAGGAAATGGCGGCTGAGATTGGCACATCGCACGTCCTTGCTAGCCAGGACGCATCTCACATGATAGATACGTCGCGCCCGCGAATGCGCTGAGGGCCGTTAAATGCATTCTGGACGCTTCGGGTGCCGGAATCGCGCGCCGGTCAACGAAGGGGCAGATGATATGTTCCAGTAGTCTATCCCTGCAGCGCGAACCCGACGACGCGATGCAAGCTGCATGGAGAGCGAGAATGCGAGGTAAGCGATACGCGCCTCTTTCGCAGCTCGGTACCGGGCCACCGCGATTCCCGCGGGCAGCGCCACGCAGCAGACGGCCAGGAGTGTCGTAATCATCGTGCTCACTTCGTTCCTCTCACCACCTTGTTGATTGTAGCTGCGGTGTGAGCTTGCGCACCAAGGCCAGACAACGCGCGGACCAATCGGCCGTTCCCGCCTACACTCGCAGCGATGAAGGCTTTTACGGCGTGCCTGCTTAGTGATGCTTCGCGCTCGCAACCAAGATCGGCAGAATATGCCCCTGTCGAATCGGAAAGCACGGGCATTCGCCGACGCGTTGCGGCACGTCTAAGCGCCAGCCTGTCGTCGTCGTGAAGTGCAGCCATATAGGGCTTTTCACCGTTCAACGTCGAATCAAGGAACCAGACGAACGCGTCGAAAAATCCCCATCGATCCCGCCTGACGTAGAGAACATGGGCTTGCGCGTAGCAAACGTCCTCCGGAGGCCGCTGCCGTTCAACAATTGTCATACGGCTGCGTCTCGCAAAGGCACTAGGTGTCATTGCCCGGACGACGATGGGACTCCCACGCCTGTGATCGCAGATCTCCGCCGCCTCTATCCTCGCAATATGGCCGCCGGGAGATCTCAACTCGCATCGCCCATCATCGAGCACGCGCTGAAAGAACCAGAAAGGAAGCTCTGCCCTCGCGTCTTCAACGCCGCAAGACTCTCTGATCTCCCGAGGACAATTGATCTGCAGCCGGTCAAGTGGAGCGAAGCCAAGAAGTTTCGATAGCGTCAGCATCATGGCTCTCTGCGTCAGATCTGAGTTTCGAACCCGCAGTTCGACGGGATGAGCGTCACGAGCGTGTCCATCAGCGAGTAGTCCGGGTACGACTCCAAAGCGCTGCGAGTGAAGTATCCCAATGCTTCCTCTGGGGTGCGCGCAGCGACGATGCTGTGAACGAGCTTCACCGTTGTGTTACTGCCTTCGCTCTTGCGCAGAGTACCGGAGACTATGTAGCGCAAGCCTTGTACCGTGCGCCATTCGTGCGCGGCGGGTTGGATAGAGGCGTCAGCAGCGTGTGCCATCTGGGCAAATAGGGAAATCAGTACGATAGCAACGTAGCGCATCACAATTGCCCCTCATTTCCGCGAGAAGACGAGAGGTCTTGTGGTTGGTCAATGCAGAACATCTTGTAGGGCGCATACCCCCTACGTCAAACCGAAATTGCCGCACCGTGTCGGCGCTGCGGCAGGCCAACGCAATATCGTCATTTCCTGCCCGATCTTGACCCCCTATGACGTGGGGCCTATTTTGGGAGTAGTGTCAGACCTCAATGATCTCTGCAATGCCAGGCAAAGCTACCCCGCCTCTCGCCGCCATCACTCCAATGCAGCCGGTCTTGCGAAGAGTTCTCCCGACACAAGGCGCATGGCATTGGCAACTCAAATACGATGGAATGCGAGTGCTCGCCGCCAGCAAACCTGCGGCGCTCCGTACGAAGAACGGTGCAGATGCGACACGGTGGTTTCCGGAAATCGTTGCTGGCCTGGCGTGTCTTCCGCCTGGCCCTCACATCCTTGATGGAGAGGCCTGCGTCTTGAACGAGATGGGCATTAGCGAGTTCGAAGCACTGCTTCAGCGCTCCAGACACAGGCGCTGGTATCCAGGCGCGTCGCCAGTGGTGTACTGCGTCTTTGACCTGCTGTGGACGAGCGGGAAAGATCTCCGAGGCCTTGCGATTGAGAAACGCATGGATGCGCTTCGACGCCTGCTCGCCCCTCCGCCACCCGGATTCCTCCTCGTAGACTGGGACAGCGATGGTCAATGGCTTTACCAATGCGCAGTCGCGTTGCAACTTGAGGGAATCGTAGGAAAGCGCGCTGGAAGCGCGTATGTTGGTGGAAGCTCGCCGGAATGGATAAAGATTAAGACGCCGAGCGGTGCCAGATTGCGTGGATTCAGCTCGTCCAGTCGCTAGAGAGCACCCACGCAGGCCCCAAGCTATGCGCGCCAGCTTTGCACGGATAAAGTGTCGGTATCTTGGCGACTACAGGTGCATGTGATATGGCTGACGAAGACGCAATCCCAACGGACCACCCCATCCCCCAGCAAGCCAACGAGGCCGCAGAGCTGGACGCTGAAGAGCAGAAGCGTCTGAAGCGCGAGCTGGAGAAGAAGAAGCTGCTGTCCGCACTCGCCGGCGCGGACTTTTCTGACCAGCGCACGCGCGTCGCCATGATTCTCAACCTCTACCCCGCCGCGCGAAATAGTGATGTGGTTCTCGCGTTGAAGTATTGGGAGATGTTCAACGCTGACGTCTACAACGCAAACGGCATCCTTCCTGCCGACTTCTTCAAACTGGAGCGGATGCCGATCTTGACGCGCGCTCGCGCGAAGATCCAGAACGAGTATGGCCTTTTCCAGGCCGATGAAGTTGTCAGAAAGCGGCGTAAGAACCGCGAGGAGGAGATGTTTGCCGCTGTGGTCAACGATGTGCCGCCGAGACCCAGTCTCACTGTCTTCGCCGACGAGACCGGGAAAACCGCTGCCTATGTCATCGTCGGGGCCGTTTGGGTGCTCAATGGTCGTTCCGTTTGGGACATAACAAGCGCGATTGAGAAATGGCAGAAGACCTCGCCATGGGCCAACAGGGAGGTGCACTTCACCCGCTTTGGCCGGAATGATATGGAGACTCTGAGAGAGTACCTCGGCGTGGTAGAGGCGCACCGAGAGTTTCTCAGCTTCAAGCTGATCGCGTTCGAACGTGCTCGCACGAGACGATCAATCGAAGAGGTGGTCGCGAAGTTGCATGAACACATGCTCATGCAAGGCCTGCGGCATGAGGTCGACAACCACCGTGTTGCCCTCCCGCGCGACATTAGCATCACACTCGATGAGGAACAGTCCTTGGACGGGATCGCCCTGGCCGAGATGAAGGCAACGCTTATCGCAAACTTCCAACGCGATTTCCCTGACCAGGTAACGGTCTCCGAGGTACAAACCATCTCCTCGCGCAAAAGCCCGCTCGTGCAACTCGCAGACCTCGTCGCTGGCGCGGCGAACCGACGGCTGAATCCGCAGGCCGAGCGGAATTACAAGGATGAAATGGCCGATATCGTCATGGATCGCCTCGGCCTAGTCCTCCAGCAAGATGCGGTGCCTGGGCTCGATGCGGCGGCAATGTTCGTCCTCTAATATTGCCGCTGAGGCGTCGGTGTGGCGAGCTGTGTCACTCGCACCGGTCAGTCCGGCAGTGTCGGTCCTCGTGCCGGCGACGCCTCCCTCCCCCTAGGTGGCCACGAAGATTATTCATATGCCCCAGAATACAGTTCGCTCGGCGCGCGCCATTGGCTTTCTGCTCATTACTTCACTGTGTAGTTGGGCCCATGCCGATCCGCGTGTGGACGCATGGAGGCAGACCGAACTCACCGATCAATTCATGCGGTCGATTACAAAGGCCCAATGCATGTCCAAGACTATCGCGTCGATGAAATCTGGATGCTCGTCGGATAAATGTCTGAAGACCCTGGCGGGGATCACTGGCGACTGCCTCGATTCGGCGGTCGGTGACACCGCCTCTTTCTGCGCTTCCTACGACCGAGAGTACATCCGCAGTTATTGCGCCACGAATGAGTTGGACGCCAGAAAGTGCCTCGTTCTACACGTCGGCAAAGACGTCGAGTGCAAAGGCCAGTAGGCCTACGCAGTGGCGTATGCGGCGCACATATCGCTGTGGTCGTGTATGCACTCGCCGTCCAGGTCGGGGCCTGCGGTGGCGTCTCGGGAATCCATCGTCAGGCCTCGATCATGGTGAATGTTCCTGTAATTTGGTCCAACCTGTAGTGAATCCACTCCACCAGTCAACCGCTTTGTCCCAAACCGAGTATGACTCGCCGTAATGCGCTGCCGCCTCCGCGCTGTAGCACACGCTTTGACACGCCGCTTCTGTCGCCTTCATCAGTCGCCATGACAACATGGGGAAGTCCCTTTTTTCTACGCGCCCCGCAAAATTGACCGCTTCGCAGCGCGCAGCTCGCGCTTGTTCGGATGCGGATTCTCATCCCGCCAGACTCGGAAGTCGGCAGCGGCCCGCATCGACTTGGAGGCCACTTGCTCGAAGTGCGCGAGGTCGCCTTCGCTTGCTGGCAGTTGATCGCGAATCGTCATGGCGAGGGTGAGGGCAACCAACACGCACAGGCCGGCAATCTCCATTCGCCTGCAGATGCGTTTGATTGCTTCCCAGGTGCACCCCTTCATTTGTTCGCCCCCGCGAGTTCAACGTTGAAGAATCGCGCGTTGGTCTTGCCCGTCTGGTCCATGTAGACCGCCATCGATTTCCACGGCGTGATGTACTTTAGGACACTGTCTTCGATGTTCAGCTTCGAGCATGATGACTTCCAGTAGAAGCTATCGATACCCAAGAGAACCTTTGTGCCGACCGTGGTCAGCACCCCTTCCGGGAAATCAGACGGGGTCTGCGCGAGCGCCCACAAGGCGACGCCAAATTTCCGAAGCTGCTTTGCGATACGGTTGTAGATGCTGTCCGGATTGTCATCGAACAACGTAGGCGCTTCGTCGGCTACGATGATCTCGCGCACTTCGCCGCGAGGCAGTTTTCCAGCGAGCCGCCTGCGGCGCGCGATGACCTCGGCACGCACCATGCAGAACAGTGTCCGCTCTTCGTCGGAGAGTGCAGTGAGGTCGTAAGCCCAAACCTTCGCGTCGGGATCGAACTGCGGGGGATTGGCGTTGAAGATGCCTTTCGCTTCAAAGTTCTTGAGGCGGTCGATCACGCTCTTTAGCGTTTCCTTGGACTCGTACTTGATGAGGTTGTCGAACTCCAGGCCCGTCTCAATCGACGCGATGTACTCGTCCACCTTCTCCTTGAACTTGGCCGCTGCGGTTTCGAACTCCTTCTGTGCGCGCTCCTTGTCTTCGGTATCGAATGCCTTCTCTTTCTTTGTGAGCGACTTCTGCATCTTCTGCGCTGCACTGTTCATCTGCTCAAGCGCACCTACCGCCTTGAAACCCGACTCGTGGCCGTTGAGGCCACCATACATGGCCTTCAAGCGGCGCTCAGCGAATCCGATGGCATCGCGCAGCGTGGGGTAGTAACGTTTGAGATCCCCAAAGCGACGATCCCTCCAGATCTCGTCGCGCATTGCCTCGGTCATCTCCTCCCGCTGCCACGTCTCGGGGCGCTCTTCTTGAATGCCGAAGAAGGCATAGAGGTCAACAAGCAGATTGCGCAGAGTCGCCTCTTGGCGATCCATTAGCTTTCTGGACGTCTTGTTGATGGTGGTGATTAGGAAGGTAATCTGCCGGTTCACCCCGCCCGATCTCACATCCGGATCGAGAACCAGTGGGTTGTATCCGTACCTGGTCAGGCCGGAGAATTCCATGCGGGATTCGCCGGGTATCTCAATATCCCCGTGTACGTCGAAGATATGAAATCGCTCGAATGTGTGGTCCGCAGTATTGGTGACCTGCTTAATCCAGTCCATCAAGCGCGTCGTCTTGCCGGTACCGGACTTCCCTGCGACCATGAGGTGCGCGTTGATGATGTTGGCGGGGTCCCAATACACAGGGACCTCCTTACCCTCCTTCTTCTTGAGGTACTCGTTGTACCCCATGAGGATGCGCATTGACATGGATACTCTCTACTGGCTGACAGGACGTTTCGCGGCTAGGTATTTTGCGCCGCGAATGAGGATGGAAAGGATCGTTGTGCAGACCGCCGACGACAAAGCGATGAGAGCGACCGCTACGAACGTAGGTTCAGCATGCGACAAGAGGCGTGCTGCGACATACTCGGCCAGGGTGCAAAGCGTCAATGGGTGATAGGCGTTGCAGGCCACCAGCAACAGCAGGGTCGTGGCGTAGACTGCGAAGATGATCCGCATCGCTCGCAGTCCGACAAGCATGGTGTTCACGCTGCGCGGAGCGGTTGAACTTGCGCGGACGCGGCAGGTGCTGCATCTGAACGAGGCGCTGTGGCCTCAATCCGTGCGTTCGGCCCCAGGTCAATCGCGATCTCTGCGCCCGCTGCGTCGTCGTTCACGACGTTCGGAATCTTGCGATTTAGGCAACCGTAGACCGCAGCACCCTCGGCCATGCTAAGGGTGCCGTAGGTGATATTGCCGCGCACTACGGCTGTCTCGGTCAGTACAAGGCGCTCTGCTTCGATATCGCCTTCAATGTTGCCAGCGATGATAGCTGCCTTGGAGTGAATCGATCCGTGCATGCTTGCACGCTGACCGAGGACTACCTGGTTGTCGCCGTGCACAAGGACATCGCCGCGGACGATGCCTTGAAATACAACGCTGTCGGAAATCTCAACATTACCAACGATGGTGGCGCTCTCGGGGATCATCGTATGGACGATCTCGCCATCACCAAAAGGCAGGGACACCTTCTGCGGCCCCTCCACTGTAGCGACCGCGGTGCCGGAAGGCCCCGTTGGCTTGCGCACACCAGGTGACGCTGGCGCTGGCTTGCGTGGCACGGCGTGCGATTCCTGCAGCGATTTCATTTGCAGTGGAGCGCTCTTTCGTACGAGGCCTGTACTGACAAGGATACGAGTAATGAAATTCTGACTCATGATGACTGCCTCAGTTTGTCACGGTGACAATGCGTTTATCGGTGACAACGGTGCGCGATTCAGGGTCCACCGCGATCAATACTTCGCCGCTCGGCAACTTGCTCCCGACGCGCAAGGCCTCACCGCCAATGCTCACGGACCCTTTGCCAAAGGCGCTGATTCCGCTCTTTTCAGGGGTAACGAATTCGATTGGCAACGCGCTCACGTCAATCCGTATGGACTTGGCGGCTTCAATGTTCTTGCGCACCATGTGGCTCGCCGCCACCGCTTCTTCCTTCGGCTTGGCGGGCACATTCTTCGGGATCGCCGCGATGAGTGCATCGAGGTCCTGCAGCGCTTTTTCAGCGTCGGCCAGGCGCTTACCTTGTTCATCGAATGCGGCCTTCCATGCGACTTGCAGCGCGCTGTTCATTTGCGCACTGCGCTCCGCTTTGGCCGCGATTTCGTGCTTGGGGTCAGGCTGAGAGGCTGTGGGCTGGACGGCTGGCTGTATCGGCTGCTTCTCAGTGAGATGGTTGGCAGTGGCCAAGGTCGGTGCCGGCTGGCTAGGGCTCGCAAAGTTGGAGCGAAGCAGCGGTCGGCACTGGTATGCCAACAGTCCGGCCAGCGCCAGCGCTACAAGCCAGATGCATGTTTTTGCCTTTGCGGTCAGCTCATACCGCTCCTGTTGTTCTGCGGCGCGCGACGCCGACGTTCCACTGTTCATGTCCTGACCTCGTTTCCCTTATTCGTTGTCGTTCACAGCCCGCTGCAGCGCATCCCGGAGCGCCTTCATTGGCTTGATGCGCACCGCCATGCTGGCCTCCACTTTCACTTCCTGCCCAGTGCGGGGGTTCCTTGCAACGCGCGCCGCGCGTTGCACCACAGAAAACGAGCAAAGGTTGGGGAGGTTTGCGTAGCCCTTGCCAACAATTTCGGCCCGGATCCGCTCAATGACAGCGTCGAATGCCGCGCCAGCGCGCTGCTTGCCTGCGCCGGTTTGCTCGGCAATCACCTTCACAAGCTCTTCCTTCATTGCTGCTCCAGTTGCGTATCGCTATATTGATACGTAGTTTTCAGGAGGAATAATGGCAAGACTTTGCCTGAGAGTCAAGAAATCGACCGAAAGGCTGTGGCAAGCCCCCAAATCGGGGGCCCGGCCTCACAGAACGACTTCAATGTCCGGGTGCAGGCGCGCCGCGGCGCTCTTGATCTTGGGATAGTTCGACGGCAGTGACGTGGCCGTCAGTGGCGTTGGATGGAATGCAGTGATGACTGGGTGCGTGACAAGGTGCAGATGCTTATATGCAGGCTCGCGAAGCAAGCGCGGCAGATACTCCGGACGGCGGGCTACGAAGTCTGTCACCTTCGTGAAATCGTATCCTGGAGCGGTCCCGCTCGAGCTATCGGCTGAGATCCACTTCTTCCACTTTTCACCAATCCACTCGATTACGTCCTTGCTGCTTCGGTTCAGGTTCAGCAGATCGACACCGGGCAAGTCCTCAGGCTTGAGGACCTTCGGATAGAGAGGTAGATCCAATTCAACAAAGAGATCCACCACAATCATTTCCAGGCGCTTCTCGTCGGCGTACTTGCGAGCGTGCATCATGCCAAGCAGGCCTTGCTGCCCCGACAGGCCGGTTATGAATCCTGGGATCTTGTTCGCAAGTGGCATCGTGAACTCACGAATTCGAATCTCGGCAGGGATCTCCTTGGGCTTAAAGAAGAGCACCACAGCGACGTCAATCCCCGGCCCCTTTTTTGTAATCATGCCATCTCCCGAAATAGCACTTAGTCGTTCTTACGCCAGGTCGCCCGTTTGAACGGGTCTGGTATCCCCAAGCGATCCGCAATCTCCAGCGCGAAGTCCTTTAGCAAGGATCTCTTCCGCTTGCCCGTTGCGTTGAGCCGGCTGTAGGCCTCCATTAGCCGCTCTACGGGCTTGCTGTAGTTCCCTTCGCCTGCAAGCCATCGATACACCGCAGCGGGCTCGCGGCCTACAATCAAGGCGAATTCCTTTTTGTCGGAGGGATTCTCCGGATCGAAACCCAGTTCCTCCATGAAGCTGCGAATGTCGAGAGCACGCATGCTCGGCATGACTTCCGGGTGCGCTTCGTAAAGACAGAGGAGCTGACAGACTGCCTTGTCTTCGATTGGATCCTTTGGGCGGGACCGCATCTCGGTAAACTTGGCGCGCTGCAGCCCTAGCTGCTCGCACGCCGCGCTTACCGTCAGTCCATGTTTGAGCCGCCACTTCTCAATCTCATTGTTCAGTAGCGGTTGGGATCTCTGATCTGCTTTCGTCATTGCTCTATGGCGTCGGTTTCGGGCGATTCGCGCTCGACATCCCGAAGGATGAGAGGTCATCACCGCTCATTTCCATTTCGAATTCCATCGGTTCAGGTTCTACCACCACCGCATGCTCGACTGCGGCCTCCTCCACTCGCTTGCGATCCACCTCGCCCAGGTGCCCCGCCTTCACGAGCTTCTCCAACGCTGCATCAAGAGTTTCCGGTGAGGTTCCCTTGAACGTGTCGCGGGTACGATACGTAGACAACGACACGACATTTTCTGCTGTTTCCTTGTCGGACGATGGGGCCAACTCCATGCCAGTCAGGAAGCCACTTCCGACTTCGTACTTCTCAAGCAAGGTGGCAAGTTCATTCTTGTCATACACCCCTGCGTTCAACGCGGTAGCACAGATCTGCCCTCGCGCTTTCGCCAGGCTTGCCAGCAAGCCTTCCAGGCGGTCCAGCTCACTCACAAATCGGTTTAGCTCCCCATTGGGGTCTGCAATGGCCGAAATGGCTCGACCTCCGGCACGAACATCACTGACAAACAACGCGTACGCCTCGTCTTCGGACAGTTCGAACCGCTCAGCATAGGGGGCCAACTGCGAGTTCAAATTCCCGCGCAGTTCACCAAGCAATTGCTCTACCTGTCGCGTTTCCTCGCAATTGTTCTGCAGTAGTACGCGCAGAGGTGCCGCCGATTGGGCAAGCTCGGGGGTCGCCAGTGCAGCTTTCAGCGACCGCGGTAGATGCTCTCCCACCGACGAATCAACCAGCCCATTCACAGTCGACGCGACCCGGTCAAGCACGCCAGGCGGAACACCCTGCAACGTAATGCTGTCGTCCGTTTCCTGCAGGTCCGGGCCTTCCGATTCGCGAGGCGCTCCACGCGCAATCGATGCTGCAGCTTGCGCGGCATCAGCGGGACCATGCTCGCCGGCCTCGCTGCCCGCAGCAGTTCGCCCAAAGCCAAAGAAGCGCGCAATTCTTGCCAGCAGTGCTTTAATCTGCTGGATCAAGTGCATCAACGACAACTCCTCTGCCGCCGTATCCTTGACAGGGGAACCGGCAACACGATCGCGAAGTGCATTTTTGCTTACAACCAGCTTACCGTCGTTCACGTTAGCCACATCAGGGCGCAACGGTAACACATTGGCACGCGCCAGGGCCGGGTTTTCGCCTTGTGCTGCAACGCTTGAGGTCATATCACTTACTCCAGCGCGATTCTGTATCGCTAAGATTATACGGGTAGGAATAGCGCCTTGAACTCACCTATATGACGGAGTCAAAGCGACAGACTCGTGGTGTTTATGCCACTTTTTTCGATTTAGATCACATTTCGCAGACTATTGTCTGAATATGGATACATGATCGATGTCATATGTTGCGTATTAGGCTCTTATCACTTATTCCCAGCCCTCCCCCGCCAAGTGCGGATTCCCCCGACGTCGTTGTGAACAAAGTCGTCGGCGTTGTAAAAGCCAACGCCTCCTTGTTGTGCCAAGAAGGCGAGGCGACCCAGGTATTCCGCTGAGATCTCCTTTGTGCTGAAGTCCACGGCGCGAAAAACGCCTGCATCATCCGGGAGATGCTGGGAGTTCTGTTTTCCCCCCTCGCGGGAGTTGGTCGACTTTGTTCGGCAGCCAGAATGGATCTGAAACGGCATGACATAGCCGTAGGCGGCGAGCCAGGCCTGCTGCCACGCCAGTAGCTGCAGGAGACGTGGATGCGGCGTGCCCTCAAACTTGGCCTGAACATCGCGGAGAAGGTAGGTCACGTAGCGATACCCCTGCTCCGTCGCGTAGTCCACTCTTGCCTCGTTGCGTCCTCTGCGTAGCCACAAGACGCTGGGTATAGCTATCTCTTGCGCGAAAACCTGCCGTACACCCACGCATGGCGCAATCGCCGTGGCAAGGGACATCGCTTTCAGGAAGTCACGTCGGAGCATCACCGCGCCTTGCTCGCTGATTTCTCAATACTCGCCTGCATGCTGGCGAACATGCTGT
Source organism: Cupriavidus sp. C2SS-8b (assembly GCF_057073745.1). Lineage (NCBI taxonomy): Bacteria > Pseudomonadati > Pseudomonadota > Betaproteobacteria > Burkholderiales > Burkholderiaceae > Cupriavidus > Cupriavidus sp. C2SS-8b. The sequence continues at coordinate 63,089 of NZ_CP172719.1, read as the reverse complement.
CGATATCGCTTTCGCTCATGCTATCTACCGGCTGGTTCCATTTGAGTTGGGTCGAGATCTCCTTCTCAGTCTCTTGCACCGATTGCTCGGGGCTTTCACTTCCCAGAGCAGCCTCGATCTTGAGAAGTGTTTCTGCTGTTTGCTGAGTAAAGCCAATCACGATTTCCGACGTAGGAGCTTCATTGACCGAAGGAACCACCTCCTGCGCCTCCACCAGATCGCGCTGGTCAGGCACCACGCGGTCCTCAACGGCCAGTCGCGCCGAGGTGGATTCCGCTCGCTCTTGCGCGCTGGCACTGGCCTGCTCCGTGTATTGGCTCAGCCAAACGTTCAAGCCGCCGTCGGCCTGATCATCGGCTATGGGGAGACTCGATACTGGCGACGTCTGCTTGGGCGCAAGCGTGCCCGTTTGCGCGGAAGGAAGCGTGTCGTAGTCTTCCGGAATAGCCGTCGCTGCCTTTTCGTCCAGCTTCGAGAGCGTGGAGACAGGGCGAGGCGCTTCCGCGAACTCGCGGACCAGCTCGGCAAATGAGTTGTGAACCTTTTCCTCAAGCGGCGGGTTGTGATACGCCTGCGAACGCTCATTCGCATCGATTGGCTTATCCGCAACTGGAACTGCCGGAGACTCCGCAGCAAAATCGACGCCATCGTATGAGTGGTCCACATCCGGGGGCGGCCCGTCGAGCGTCTCCGGATCGACCTCGATGCCGTGCCAGAACCGGCCCTCGCCGTCAGCCTGCGCAGACTTCATTGCCGCGACCGCGGCCACGTAGTACGCAATACCGCGATTGACCGGGGCCTCGTTTGGATTGTTGGACTCAATCGACTGCCAGGTAGTCAGAACAGCGTTGAGTATCGGATCTTCCGTTCGAAGGTAAATACGAGCGCGCCCTTCCCGGACGCGCTTTTCGATCTCGCGAATCGTCGTGAATCGCCGGTCGGTCTCATTGAACGGTTTGACCTTATCCTGCAAGTCGTTAAACGATGGTCGGTCGACCTGCAGGAACCGATTGATTCGGAATGGCAGCTTCGTCTTCTTGATGGAATGGAACCACGTAAAACTGCGTGCGCGAGTGACCTGATCCTTGAAGATCAAGATCCCTTCCATCTCCTTTAGTGCCTTCAGTTCCTGAAGTTCGATTCGGTCCCGTCGTTGAATCGAGCCAGTAAGCGCCCGGTTGTAATTTGTGGGCATGAAGTTGCTGACGTTGCCCTCAAAGGAACCTGTCTCCACAGTGATCGACTCACCAGCAACCTTCTTGAAGATATCAAGTGTCTTATCCGGGTCCTCCAGAGCTAGGGTGTACTTGATCTTCGTGTTGGCGATCATGGAGTCGACTTCCTCCTTGTTCTCGCCCTTCGCCATCGCAGCCACATCCTGACCGGCCGCAATCATCATGAAGCCGAGACTCCGCGCCTGGGCGAACATCAACGCGATGCCTTCCGCGAAGTAGTACCCCAGCTCATCCATGGTGATGATGTACGGAGCCGGGGAGTTTGTCGCCTTCGTGTCGATGATCTCGGCGTAGGTGCCTTCCAGCCGGTGCCCGAGGTTCATCGCCATCATCAGGCGGATGGACGAGACCACGAGCTTGCCGAGATTCGCTGCTTCCTGCGCGGATTTCTCCAGGGTCGGAATCATGACAACGAGGACGCGCCGATTCAGCAGCACGTCCATCATGTCCACTTCCGAATACTTGTCCTTGAAGATGTATCCGTAGGTGTCCATCAGCATAGACAACGTGCGTGCGTACTGACCCGTGAGGTAGCCGTGCTGATCGTAGACGCCCTGGTCCCACTTATCCGGCTTGTCGGCGAGATCCGCCCGGAAGCCTGGCAACCCCGTTTCTAGGTACGCCTTGATGGGCAGGAACGCATACTCCGGAATCTCCCCTTTTTTTCCTTTTAGATACAGCTTGACCAGATTGGGAAGCGCGAGGTATTCCCGAATCACACCAATGGACAGCGTGATGTTGCCGACCGCGCGCTCATAACACAGCGTCCGCAGTACGGCATCCATCATGTTGACGGCCTTCTGTTGCCACTGAGCACCGTCGCCGCTCGCCTTTGGCAACATCGATGATGACAACTGAGATAGAAAATCGGGACCACCCTCGTAGTAGGGATTCATCCCGTTTGAACTCTTCTCCGTCGTCTTCTTACGCTTATACGGATCCGCCCCGCCCGTCATAAAGTTCAGGACGAGGTAGTCATCTTCCCGGCCAACGCGGCGACACAGGGACCACACCGCGGCGTGAAGACTGGAGTCGGCCTTTCCGTCCGAATAGAAGAAGCCGGAACCCCAGGCGAGCGCATTGAAGCAGATCGACAGTAGCGTAACTGTCTTGCCCGACCCGGTGGTCCCCATCAGGAGCATGTGAGTCCGGGCATCGGAATTGGTTACCCAGAGTTCCTTGAGATGCTCTGCACGATCCTTCGAGCGCTGGTTGCCGAGGTAGAGAATGCCGTCGGCGCTCTGCCTGACAATCTTCTCCGTCGTTCCGTCTTCGTTTGGCTTGGCCGTTTCGAGCGTCGGATCGATGCCGCCAAGATGCTTCGGCATGCGCATTGGCAACTCGAATCGTTGCCACGAGAACCATACGCGAACACCCACCATCAGAATGGTGATAGGGAGCCAGAGGAATGCCAGCACAACAGCGCAGACCGCCGCGCCAATCTGGAATTTGGCATAGTTGGGCGGATGCTTGAGCCAATCCCCGAACCGCTGGGTCAGGGTCCGGGGGTCAAGCGTGATATCACCCTGCTTGAGTTCTCTCCGCGGGCTTACGCTGTACTGGTTACTCACTCTTTGTCTGCCGAATTAGTTGAGAGTCATCGCCCCAAGAACTCACTTCCCGCCACCAGCGATGAAGGTCCTCATCTGCTCGACGGTGCCGCCACCCTCCATCAGACGGCCATCAGGTGCCATCAACGTCGGGGTCTTACTGACGCCGATCATCTCTGCAACACCCATGTTGCTCTTCACTGCGGCGCGGCCACGGTCACACCATCCATGCGTCGGCGTCGTCCCATCCGCCAGCGCGTTGCGCCACCCAGCGGCAGTCTCAGCCTGATCCTTGCTACATAGGATCTGCGCAGCAAGGACCTCCGAACCGTCCTTGTAGGCCAAGGGCACAATGAATACGGGACGCTCTTTGGATAGGGACTCGAGAGCAGGCTCCGCCGCACGGCACGCGGGACACTTTGGGTCGGAGAACACCACAAGAGGCTCCAGCTTTTGTGCCTCCGCCGAGTCGGGCAGAAGTCGAACGGGCGCGGTTCCCTCAATCACCAATTGCTGGCTGAAATGTGTTGGCAGCAACGGAAACTGCTGCGTCGGGGGTTGTGGAGCCGTCTGGCTATTGGCGACTCGCGTAACCTCCGAGAGGATTGCCGCGGAAAGCTCCGGCGAGCCCTTGCCGTTCAATGCGGTGACAACCGGCCCATACAGACTGAGAACCAGCAAGGGGAATGCTACGTACCATCCGAGTGCGCGCACCGTCGAGCGCAAGCGACGCCACAGGGCCTGACGCCTGACGACGCAACGGATCGTCTTCGCAGCGTGCTCGGCCTCCCCTTCGGTCTCAAAGCGCTCCACAATCCGAACGCGCTCCCCCTCGCCGTCCTCGGTTACGAAAACCAATGCATAGGGAGCGCTTGGAGTGCTCTCTCCTGCTTCCGGCGCGCTCGCCTGGCTCACACTGATTGCATTCAGTGAGGCCTGGCTGTCAGTCGAGAAGCGCAACCGGGAGAGCGCCCGAATATGCCCCGTCTTCATAAATGCACAGAGCACCGCTCCATCGTGCTCCATCTGCACGATGTCCTTTTCGGCTCGCTCAAATGAGATCTTCATGTTGGATTCCTATTGCCTTCTGAGAAGAGAGAATTCGTGGTTGTCTGTCGATGCTGCGATGACGCCCGTGTCATCTAGGTACTTGACGAGTCCTTTGATAGCGTCTTCCACGTGAGGGGCGACAAGAACGCAGCCGTTCTCCCAGGCCACCTCCTCTGCCTGCATGTGGTTGAAGACCCCCGCGGACTCCATGAACGGAGCCTTGCGTCCCGCGGTATTCAAGGGGTACCAGAGCGCGCGGTCATATGGCTTGAGCCAGATGAACTCTGCGGATGCGAGAATCCCCGACTCACGCGCGGCGATCAGCAACCCCATCAGCAGCGTGCGGGTGTACCGATGCTTCTGCAGCCACGTCTTGGCCTGCTGACTCCCAACACAGCGCTTGAACGCTGCATCTGCAAGCGTGAAATCTGGCCTTGAGCGGGGATTGCTCGCGCTGTAATTGAGCGCATCAATGAGTTTCCGCGAGGCCTCCGCATCTTTGAAGAACGCCCGCAATCCAAAGATCGCAAACAATGCGCGCTGAGCTGGACTCAACTGACTGAACTTTTCCAGTGGCTTTCCGAGTTGCGCAACCAGCAGCTCCCGCGTTCGCCCAAGATCCAACTCGCCGCCGACGATGAGGCCATGCTCGGCCACCCACTCTTCCGGGTGCACAGAGGATGCCCACTCTGGCGGATTCTCCCCACCGAGGTCTCGGTGCAGGATCGGTGCAACGGCAGAGAAATTCTGGCTTTGTACCTCCAGCAAGCGCTGGATCGTGTAGACATTCTTGGCCTTCAGCGTTGGATTCTTCATGGCCTTGTGCGCCCACCAGGCTGCAAGAGACACCGGAATGAAGCACCAGAAGTAGCCCACAATGGTTCCGAGCTTGATGATCTCCGGCAACTGAACGACACGCGCGTACTTGAAGTAGGTGATCAGTTCCCCCTGCCGTTCTTTGGCATAGTCGAGCAGCATGGCCCATGGGTAGATCTCGTACCCCTTCCAGATGAGAAGGCGCTGGGCAATCTGCTCATGGCGAGTTTTCCAGCCAAGCCAGAAGACGAATGCCATCACGATTGCACATCCGAGTATCAGCGGGACACTGCTCCGCTGGTTTCTTACCTGCTGATCTGACATCCGAATCTCTCCGCTCGCTGTGCGATGGATACTGCGTAGTTGTAGCCAACGACAGGATCAGGGCTGTGGTAGCGGCCAACACCCTTCCAGAAGTCACCTGCCCGGTTGATCTCGTAGCGCAGCACGTAGCCGGCCCCGCGGATGGATAGGCAAGCGTTATCGGCGAGCTGGTCGGCAGTAATGCCAAAGTTGCGGCTGAAGTAGCGCACCCAGAAATCGTTGTGCTGCATAGCTCCATAGTCACGCGAACCATCGCGGTTCCGATTGACTATGCCCTTGCGCAGGGAGCCAGAGCTTTCCTTGTCATGTACAGCCCGCAGGATGCAGCGTGGTACCGAGTAGGCAATCTCGGTTTCCGCGTAGCAAGCCTCCACGTCCTGCGCGATAGCGTGCTGCGCGATAGGGAGCGCAAGCGAGATTGCGATAGCAGCCTTTCGCAGGCTAGTGATGAGGCGTACGGGGTTCATTGACTCGCCTCAATCTCTTCAATGCAGGAAAGCAGGTTCCGCATCTTGGCCGACGAGAAGATGACGGCGTACTCTCCTCCCTTCCGGATTCGGTCAAGGCGACGGTTTGCTTCCGGGATGGTCTCGATGTGGTGGGGCCACTTACGCTCGATCTCGATAACCACCGGGATTGCAAGCTCAAAGGGTATGTATCGGAAGAACCTGTTCAATTCCACATGACACGCCTCCAACTGCTCGCGTGCCAAGCCTTGCACCACTGCCAGCATTCGAGAGGCAACTTGGCCCACTAACGCACTGCCCAGGTCGGCGCGGCCAGCATCGATTTGTCGTGCGACCATCCGCCCGACCTCAGAATTCAAGAGGTCGATCAAGTCCTCGCGCGGTTCTCCGAGTCCAGAAATCATTGTGTTAGCATGCTCGCACGTTTGCGTATCATCACTATGATACGGAATGCGGCAAACTTTTGAAAGTTGACTGAGGGGCAAAAGATGGAGCAATCGACTGGATCGGAATCGAAGAAGCCGACAAAGACGGAAGAGCCTGAAAAGAAGGAGGGTTCGGCAGAGGGGCTCAACCACATGGCTGCGCTCGCGGGCCTCGGCCTCATCGGCCACCTGGCCGAATGGTCCGAACTCGCGACCGAGCAGGTCGTGTCGGAACGACCGGGAGGTCAACCGCTCGCCGTAGATCCGCGCGACGCGGTGGAACCCCGAAAGAAGTTCGTGCCGCGCTAGTGCGCTGGTGTGGCCGCTAAGCGGCCCACCAGTGTCTCCATGGAACAACAGCGGATTCACCCCCTCCCCTCTGCCCCTGCTCGCCGCGGGCCGAGCGCACTCCAGTTCTGTCATAGATTCCGGCCCCGCAAATCCGCGCGCTCCGCTCCAAGAATTTGACATATCACACCAGCAATTCTAAGATCTCACCATTACGTATGACTGTAGCGATACGGAATATGGAGAATATGAGCGACATGGACGCGCCCTTGAAGCAGGGCAACCGAGGTGGCAGACCGCGGGGCACGACGAACAGCGTCAAGATCATCGACGCTTCTGTTGACATAGCTGCGCGGGAGCCCAATCTCGATGAAGTCGGATTTGGTGCAAAGTGCCTCGTGTCGGCTTCGCTTCCCTATCGCAACCCCAAGCCCGAACAACTGGTAAATGGTGCCTGGATCCGGCGCAACGGCAATTTCACGCTCTGGGTGCAGGGTGGCATCAACGGAATCCCCTTCGGCACCTACCCCCGCTTGTTTGTCATGTGGCTCACTGCTGAGGCTATCCGTACTGGCAGCAGGAAGGTCCACACTGGTGGTAGCTTCTCGGAGTTCTGCAGGAAGCTGAACATCGACCGTAGCCGCGGCAAGAACGGTGCGGGCAAACGCCTCATTGAGCAAGCGGACCGGCTCCTTCAGAGCCGCGCCGCCTTCGTCTCCGGCGCCATCAGCGATACATCGAAGTTGAAATCGACTGATTTCCTCAACTTCGCCGACAAGTACACGCTGTTCTTCGACCCTGATGAACGTGCCTCCGGCCAAGGATCTCTGTTCGAATCTGAGATCATCCTGACCGAGAACTTCTTCAACGAGATCACGACTCACTGCATTCCATTGGACATGCGAGCCGTTCTGTCTCTCCAGCAGTCTCCGCTCGAACTGGATATCTACCAGTGGCTCGCCTATCGCACGTTCAATCTGACGCGGCCCGCCTTCCCCACCTGGCAGCAGTTGTTCAACCAGTTCGGATCAACATATGGGCGACTTCGGGACTTCAAGGAAGCGTTCAAAGAAGCGCTGGTCTCCGTGATGCGCGTGTACCCTGGCCTGAAAGTGTCGCCCACTGACAACGGCCTGATGATCGCGCCATCCCCCCCTGCAGTCCCACCCCGCCAGTCGGAACTCCTTCTCAGCTCATCAAAATAGCTTTCCCCCCTCCTCCTTTTTTTCTGGCACCGACCTCGTCCGTCGGTACTGCAGCCTTGCACGTAGGTGTGGGGTTATTTGGTCGCGCCGGGCACGGGCCAGATCCGTCTACTCCACTGAGGTTCGCCGTCACCGTCAGAATCCACGTTGTGCCGAATACGACCCTTTCGTGTTAGAGGCGACCGTGCCATCCCGTCTGTCGTGTCGACCACGAAACGCTAGCTAATTAGGGGTAGCCACATTTCGTGGCTGATTTCGCAATGTGCGAAGCAATGCGGGCCGTGTGACCGGGCAGGCCTGGGAGCCTCTCAAAACGGCCCAATCGCGACCTACGGGTATTCGATGGTGGCGGCAACGTGACGGGAAGGACCGCTGACGCACTCGCGTCGATCTAGGGCGGTCAATCCCGCCATGCAGTCACGCTTCCGACTGCATGACTCTTGCCTTGCAGCATGAGATGGAGGCAATCAACCGGGAAATGCGGATACCCAAAATCTGGTTCGCCCATCGCGCTCTAAACCTCAAGTGGTTGACTCACACCCGTCGCGCCCCCCCCCGTCCCCACACACCATCACCCCCAGCCTGTCCAAGTCGATTGTGGTGAGGGGTTATTTGGTCGCGCCGACCTGGTGGCTTCTGGGATGCTGAATTTCCGCTGGGGTTATTTGGTCGCGCTATCCCGTCGATCCGATCCTGCTGAGGTTATCTAGTCGCGCCCTCTCAGCAGGGAGGTTATTTGGTCGCACCCCCTACTTATAGGGGGTATCACGCACATTCGGGATACTGTGGATAACCCCTGTGGATAACTAGAGTTATCCAGGGTTATTTGGTCGCGCATGTTGGGGTTTTTTGGTCGCGCGCCCTGAGTTATTTGGTCGCGCACCTGAGTTATTTGGTCGCGCTTTCTGGGTTATCTGGTCGCACGACCTACCCGCAATCCCTCGCCCCATAAGGCTTTGCGGGTTCCCCAAGTAGTACCTGTAAGTTAACAAGTAGTATACCTATATCTCTACCTGTAATTGATCTCGCTCTCAGTGTGGAAAAGCCTGAGACGATGGACTCACCCTCCAGATCTATGGACAGCCCGCTGACGCGGGTTCCCGCCTAACCGCTGCGCGGTTCCCGTGGACAAGCACAGGACAACCCTTCGGGTTGCCCTGCCCTTGCCCACAGGTCGGCGGCTGCCCACAGATCTGGAGGGTCCAGCTACCAGGTAGAGATAGAGTCCGAAATCTGAGTCAGCAGCCAGCCTGGCGTGGTGCCGTGCTGCTAAAGGAGGCGGCTGAGACGTGGAGGCAGAGAATAGTGGCTCCTCCGCAGCGGCATAACGCGTCTATGAGCGTTCTATCTTGTCGTTGAGGGGTGCGGCTATACCTCAGCCTAAACTCGCCCCAAGGCCCCGATTTTGCGCTTGCGCTAGGGCAAGCCGATCCGTATATTTGAATTCAGGATCAAGATTCAGGAGAAATGCGATGGCAATGGATGCGATCTTTCTCGGCCAAGCCCAGAAAAACGCAAGGATCGCGCAGGCGAACGCTGCCAACGCGAACGACTGGGCACGATATGCGCACCAACTGGAAGAGCGCCTTCGCGAATCTGAGGCGGCGCTGGCCGCAATGCGCAAGCTGAAGGACGTGGCCATCGCTGAACTGACCAAGGTCGACCCGCGTCACTACCTGACTGTTCAGCAGAATCGCCAAGCAATCGTTGATGTGGCGTACGACGCAGCGTTGAACGGCCGTGCCGCATCGTAGGCGCGCAGAAACGGGTACAGTCGGATATGAAAAAATGCCCGCGTAAGCGGGCATTTTTCGTTAGGCCGTCGGCCTTCCACCCGAAGACGGGCCGGTAGGTTTCGGCGGCCTCGGCCCTGACGGGGCTGCAGGCCCACGCTGTCCCAGGCTCGCTGTAGCCGTCCGTGCGGCGTCCTTGCCGCTGCTCAAGCCGCCAACAAAGACTTGCTTGGATCGGTCATCGGTATCGCGACCGAGGCTGCTCGACATCTGACCTCCAATCCACGCGAACACCTGATCGGGAACGATGTGAATCAGGTTGAAGCACCCGTGGATCGTGCTCAAGCAGAGCGAGAGGTAGACCGCGATGAAACCGATGATGCTTACCAGGCCGGTTGTCGAATCGAATTGAGCGTTTGCCATGGCAACGCCGAACATCGTGTTGAGCAACGTTCCGAGGACAATGACGCCCGCGCCTCCCAGCGCGAAGCCTACCATCATGAATGCAGGTCGGAACAGAACGTTCAGGAGAAAGATGTAGCCGTGCGTGGATCGCTGGCCTACCCCTTCACCTTCGCCGTCCAAGTGCGTGAACCCCCAGAGCGGCGACGCAATCAATGCTTCACCGACGACTGCGAACCACGATGTCACCCCACCAAACCACACAATGAACGGCACCATCGGGATATAGATTGAGAGCATCGCGCCAAAGAAGAATAGCGAGAGGACCGCGATCACGATGAACGGTGCCAGACCCTCCAGGACGCCCTTCAGTGCTGCCTTGATTGCTCCAGCGACCCCCAGCGTTGCAACGTCCGCCGCTACGCTCGCAATCTTCCCGGCGTTTGACTCGCTAGCTCCCTCAACGGCCTTGATGGTCGTATATGCGCCAAGCGCGCCCCAACCGCCCATCAGGATTGAGTCCCCCAGGTTCTTCATCCCGATCATGGGATTGGTAGTGCCGCCGACTCCATTGTTGGAATTCAGATTGATAGCGGCCTTCACCCACTCCTGTCCGCCAAAGATCTTGGCAAGTAGGCCTTTGGCGTCCGTAGATCCAGTCTGCAAGGTAGCCACGGTAGCTCCCCCGGTGTTGCGCGTGGCCGCATCGAGGCGCGTTTGCTGCTGATAGGCAGCGAGGACCTTGCGGTAGAGCTGTGGGTACGCCAGGTTGTCAGCGTCAGTGCCGGAAACTGCCGATGCTGTAGCGTTGGTGAGCGCGGACGTTTGCGCATTGGCTTGCGCGAACGTCTGGTACCAAGCGCCTGTCATGATCCAGCCATCGCGCTTGAGGTTTTGTTCGATCTTGCTGGATAGCCCCTCAATCGAACCGCGCGAACCGGCCACGGCACTCTTGATGCCGTTCTCGTAGGATTGGGCAGCGCTGTTCAAGGCGCTCGAAACGTCTGGCGGAGTTGTGCCGGCATTCACTGCCGCCACATACTGCTTCGCCAAAGTGCTCACGGTGACCTGCAGCGAGTTCAATCCACTCTGATGCGCCGCGAGCATCGGATCGTACAGCGTGGACGTATCCAGAGCGTATGCGCCCAGGCCAGCCTCGGCGCCAGCAACCATCGAGGGTGGTTCAGGCAATGCCAGGGAAGCCCCGCCGCATGACTGGCCGTGCCCGCTCGTGATCGTGACCTGCTTGCCGACCACCGATGGGGTAAAGCGTTCCGACGCATCGGCAGTAACACCAGCCTCAGCGGGCATGTTGTCGATTGCCGTATTGACGGCCTCCGCGCAGAGGTTCGCCTCAAACAGGGTACGGGCGAGTGTCGAGGCTGTGGGTGACGGTGGTGTGCTCACCATGGATCCCCCACTCTTGACGACGGCAATGGTTGCATCCTGCGTGAGATTCGCGATCCCGACTCCCATCATCGTGCCCCAGAGCATGACGATCTGCGCGCCGCAGTATCCGCCAAAGACTGGCACCAGCGAGCAGAAGCCGATGCACATGCGGATCACGAACCATGGCGAGGATTTCTTCTGACCAAGGAACTCGCCGTCCTGGCCGGTCGCAATCAGGCTGGAGCCGAAATGATAGATTGCCCAGATCAACGCCACCGCGAGAATGCACGAGGTGATGACCATGAAGATGTTGGGCAGCATGCCCGAACCCGCCCCCCCCGAGGCTGCAAGCGGGTTGTGAATAACGTTGCCGTAGACCATCTCGAGCAACGCCATCGACTTGTCGCCTGAACGATTCGCCGCGCTCTGGATCTCGCCGACACTGGTAGTCTGTGCCCATGCAGCAGCCGCAGATAGTGTTAGCGCCCCAGCGAAAAGACCCTGCAGAGGGTATCGCAACATTAGTGCACGCATGTAGCACCTCGATCCGTATAAAAGTAACGATACATATTCGTCAATCGAAAAGACGAGGGTTCAAGGTGAACCACAGAGCGCCCTTGCTGCGACAGAAGTCGCGCACACTTCCCAGAGGCTCGGAGGGGCGTGCTTTTCCGCGGACAATCTGCCAAGAACGATGCGCATACTTCACCGCGGTGAGCGCGCACAGCACGGTGAAGAGCAGACCAATCAAGACACCGAACATGCTGCCTGCCACGATGCTTGAGAGCGAGTAGACCAACGCAAGGAAGGCAAACGCGAGCGCAGCACGACGGTTGTAGAGGCAAGATCGTTCAATCTGGCCCAGAGGAATGGCGCCTCGCGGACGGGCTGCCAGTGCCTCTTTGAAGGTCCGGATCTTCGGATTCTTCCGGCGCTCCTTCAACTCAGCGTCGATATCCTTGATCGTATTCCAGCCGCTCTCGACAGTACGCTTCATCGATACCAGAGGCGCCAGCGGATTGATGACTCCACCGATCTTGCGCATCACTGATTTTCTTTGCTCCGTCATGCTGCCAGCCTCTCTTTTTCAATCGTGGTGGAATACTTCTTGATCAGTTCCCTTGCAACGATGGAGATGGCACCTTCGTCGTCATCCGCGCTGAGTTCCTTCTTCCGCTGTTCCAGGTACGGGGCAGCGGTGCCTGCAGGAAACTCTTCTGCAAGGATCTTCCGCGCCAGCGCTGGTCGCATGTGCTCTACCAGGCGACGGCGAAGGCCCACATCCTCAGCGGTCGTAGAGAAGGCCCACAATTCAATCGGGCCTGGCGCGTTGTGCAGGACCTGCGTGATGACACCAGTTTTGATCTGGTGCCATACAAGGAACTTGCCGGGACCGCGCACATCCTTGTTCAGGCGCTCGATAGCAGAGTCCGAGAGACCGAACAGATCTTGCGCCTTGCGCTGGGATTCCGTCGTGCCGGCATTCATGATGTAGACAGAAAACGCAGACTCGGTGATCGACTCCCCGTCCGTATCGAAGTCGGTCATGTACTGGGAAGCAAGCGAAACGCGGATATTCCATTTGCGGCCCTCGCGACGGTCGAGCGAAAGCAACTTGCGGAAGGCCTTCTTTCCCCCGGTGCGGTGCAGCTCATCGACGCATAGCCCCTTCATGTCCTCGAACACATCATCGATCCGAGTCTGGTGATACGCTCGATACTGCGGCGGGCAGAGATCCAGAATCTCCTTCGACAGGTAGTATTGCCGCGCTGCAATCTGGCGAGCAAACATGTACATGATGCCGGCGCGGCGCTCCCCTTCCTCGCCGGCAGCACGGGCAACCTCGTCAAGGTCGAGCGCGACTATTCGCGAGTTCTCGTTGATCTCGTAGCGCGTATGGCTCGAAATAATTTTGTAGTCCTTCAACGCGGTTGTGAGGACCTGAACCATCTTGTCGATCAGCGTCATCCCGCTATCGACGCGAGCCTTTGAATCCGCGCTCGGCTCGAAGACCGCGCGAATGGTCTCGTTACGAACGACTTCGATCAGATCCGACAGCACCGGTACTGCGAATCGCTGTGCCAGGCGTGCCTCACGTGGCATGTCAGCGGCCATCAAGGCGTCCGTGACGTCCCACCATGTGGTGTACTCGTCCGCGACGTACCCGATCTTTGCAAGCGATTCGTCGACTGCGGCGTCGATCAACTGATCGTATCGCTTCATCGATCCAGGAGTCGAGTACAGCTTGTAAGCCTCATCGACCATCATGCTCGCGATATCCCCTGCCCCATCGTACGGCTCTACCTTTCCTACCGGCGTTGCAAGCATGCTCAGCAGGGAGACAATGAATTCCCGGTCGAATGCAGTCGGGAAGCGACATCCAAGTTGCGTGTCGAAAGGGTTGATTGCGAAGGCCTCCGTATTCCGCAGGCGGACATAGATTGCCTCGTGTTTGCGCCCCTCCGGCAGCGCACTCTGCAGCAGATCGATCAAGCCTGCCGAGCTAGGGCCAACGTCAATGATCGTAATCAGAGGGAGGCGGCGCAGGCCTGGAGCGAGAATCGACCCGAAGTTCAGGGTATTGAGCCACACAGACTTTCCGGAGCCCATCGTTGCCCAGATCAAGTCGATCCATGCCGTCTGCTTGGAGGAAGTCGGCTGGTATGGATACAGCTTGCCGTCCAGGGTCCGGAGTGGGATGGACCCGCCGTCGAACCAGGGCGACGCTGGCCGCTGCCACGGGAGCATCCTGATGATCTCCATCAATGGGGGAATCATTCTGGGGGCGAGGTTTCTCTCGCTGAATCCTGGCACGGTCGATACCAGTCCGGCAACCGGATCGCCCGCATCGGTGGTCACTTGCGTAATCCCCCAGCCCTGCAGAGCCTTGGAGATTGAGGAAACTCGACGCTGGCACTCCGCCTTGCTATCCGCCCATGTGGCAGCGCAGATCTTCACGGTGACGATGTGCTCGCCATTCTTCTGCGCTTCCTCGATAGCGTCGAAGGAGCGCTTGATTGCCGCGTTGCCTTGTCCGAGGAAGCCGATGATTGACACGACGGTCTGCTTGAGACGCATCGAGTCCAGCCCACCAGGCTCGATGGAAAACTTCACCCGCCACGGGATCTGGTCGCCCATGCGACGGAACAGCGTCATGAAGTCCTTGGGGTCTTGCGGACCAAGCTCCATGAAGCAGTAGCCGTGGTATTGACCGTCGATGACCACAAAGTCGCCTTCGACGGTGTGTTTGGTTGGAACCATCTGCGTCGAGAGTTTCGGGAGCATCAAGTCGGATGCGTCATTCTTCCTCGCGGCAGACCGGGTCCAGTATTTGTCGCCAGGTAAGGCGGGCTTCCAACTCAGGTCGGTACCGCGTCGGTCGTATGTGGAACGAATCGCCCTCGCAGCCTGGTGCGTGGACAAACGTTCGATGTGGAGTTTTGCATCGCGGAGGTCTTCTTCGATAGCCTCGATCAAGGTCTCGTGCGTATGCAACAGGCCGCGCACCAGTGCCGTCACTGCCTGGCCGTGTTGTGTTGCCTTGAGGTTGTGCTCCTTCATACGCTGGCGGTGATCGCCCATTTCGCGCTTGACCTCGTCACCGGACATCGATGACAGATGCGTGTAGACAAGCATCAGGCACGACTCATGGGAACAAAGCGCGGCCATTCGGTCGCAACGCGCATCTAGCACGTCGCGAAGCTCGCCCAGACCGAGTCGCTCTGCGGTCTGGTATGACGCCTCCATCATCTTGTCGATCAACGCCCGAATGCGCGTCGGGTCCCGCTCGAATGAGATCTCGATGGTATGACCGGGGCGTTGGAAGTATGCCGCGAGCGCAGTGTGCACCTTGGCCGTGATGGAATCGAACTCCGCTTCGCCAACGATATCCATGCTCCCCGTCAATTCGAAGGCCGTGAGCATGGAGCATTCCCGCGTGAGCAGGATGTACGGCTTGACCTTCTCGGGATCCTTGGCGCGGGCGGCTTTCGTCCTCGGATCGTCCTCGTCCAGTCCAATGGCACTTTCAAGCTGACAATACGACGGCAGATCCGCGCCAAGCGCGAAGCTGGACAGCCAGGCGATGATCGACTCGACGTTGTCGGCAATTCCCTTTGCGAATGTCATTGCTGATGGTTCCTTCGCTGTATGAATTCCGCGCGCATGATGGGCGCGGCCTGTGTTTGATTGAGAACTTTCGCGATCCACGGATCGATACCTGCGGACCGGCTTAGGACCTGCGTTGCGTGAACAACGCGCTGTGCCGGTGGCATGTCTGCGAGTTTGTCCAGTTCGAGAATGTCGCCGGACCGCACCGCCGCGGCACAAAGCACCTCCACGAGGTCCGACAAATCGAGTACGTCGTCAGGCGGCTGCATAGACATCGTCTTCCTGAATGATTTTGCTGAAGTTTGGCGCTACGAGTTTGTTCTCGATGGCGAACTCCAATGTCTGCAGTAACTCGCTCCGTTGGACTCTGACCCGGATAGCGCCTGTGCCGTACCCGGTGACGGTGAATCCTTTGTCGAGAGCCTTCTTCGCAAGGGTGAAGCAGAGAGCCCGGTCAGCCGCACGCAACCAGACGGCCCGCGAAGTCAGGTTCTTGCGCTTTGTCAGCTTGTTGTATTCGTCGCTCGCGAGCGACATCCAATGGTTCTCTGCGAGTAGGCCTGCCGAGTAAGACAATTCCAGCAGTGGGTCCGTAAGCGCTGCGGGCATTTGCGCCTTCTCCGGAAGGGCCTTGTAGTGATGTGAACGGAAGACGGATTTGATGTCGAGCGGGGCGAAGCGAGATAGCCAGACAAGCTCTGGGTGTGAGACCCACTCCCGCAATGCCATTCGGGAAGTGGCTTTCTGCCCAAAGGCCGCCAGCGCCGCGTACTGCGAGTCTGCTCGTGCCATGTCAATCTCGACTTCCGCAAGAATGGGGGTCTCGTGGCTGACGCAGAATGCGAGACGTTCTTTCTGGGTAGCAGGAAGCCGGACACCAGGCACATACTCCCACGCATCATCCGGAACTGGGCAGGCCAAAACCTTGCGCGCGTGAGCGAGGCGATTCATCCGAAGCGTCAAGAACACGGAGTTCGGGATGAAGTCGGCACGGGATAGTGCCGAATCGGTCTGAAACGCGGCTTGCAGTGCGCGTTCCAGCGCCGGGTTATTCAGCGATGCGTCTCGCGGGAACCGAGACTTGATGTTCTCATGGAGCGTATCGGCGTTCGCAAGCTCGTTGGGCTTCCACTCGTAGGACTGCGCCGCGAGCCTGAACGTTCGTGAAGCGATAAGTGACAGGACCGGTGCAACTGTCGATGCATTCGCTCCGCTCATGTCAAGTCCGAGATCCGCGCCGATTTGTGGGATCTGGGTTCTGAAAAAGCCAGGTGCGCGGAGGTTGTGTACGTTCCGGTGACCTTGGCTGATGTACTGAGAGAAAGCGCCGTTGGTGATCCAGATGACGTTGTTCGCGAGATCCGCGTGCTGGCGTACATAGGTCGCGGGCGTTCCGTTCACGGAGGCGTGGCCCGACGTGCATTCGTTGGGATTGTCATAGAGCATGACTCCGACGTCGGGAATGATTACTTTCGAATCGGTTGCCTGCTCCTGATCGCATGCGCCGCTAGCGGGTGCCGACTGCGCGCTCATAGATTCGCTGCCAGGTGTTCGTCGGGAGTGTTCTGTAGAGTTCCTCCGCCCACCGTCCGACATACTCGAGGAAGCGGACAGGACGGTAAAGAAGTCCCAGTCCAGCAAAGGCACTTTGGCGCTTCTCGAAGCCTCCACTATCCAGACGCAACAGTGCGTTCGCGAAGTCCGATGGATTCGCACTGCCCCACTCGCGGGCCACCAACTCACCGCGGCTCGCGAGGTGCTGAAGCAGTGCGCTTGCCTCAGCCTTTTCAGAATCGGTACCGGTTTCCAGCACCACTGCAATCGTGCGCTGCAGATGGTTCAGTTCGGACTGCGGAAGAGACTCGATGTGGATGAAGATCCCATGCCGCTTGCTGCCAACTTGACCGATGTGTTGGGTACCATGACACAGCGGATCCGCAATGACGAGGTTCTCATCCCGATTGTCGGCATGGTTGTCGTTGCGGTGATGGATCTCGGTGTGCTTCGACCGAAAGCCACAGAAGACGCATTGGAACTGACCCTTGGCGAGGCGAGCCTCGCGCTTGGCCTTGTATTCCGCATCGGCGGCTTCCATGTGCTCGTCATTCTTGCGCCACACCTGACGCTTGACGGAGAACACGATATCGGCGAACCGGCGCGTTGCGAAGTTCGCAGCCAACGACGCGTCCGGTTCTGGCATCCCTGCTGTGGAGGCCTCCCAGCTATTACCGGTAGCGTCGGCTTCCTGCATCGATTGCATCGACATCGTGTTCGCACCTCACCCGATCAGAGACCGCCAGGCATCTTGTTCATCTGGCCTGAGCTACCCCCGACGGATTCGGCGGCGGAGTCCGCGAAGTAGCCGATCATCATCAGGCAGATACCACCGAGGATGTTGCCAAAGATGCTGACTGTCTTGATCTGTGTGTCACCGTTGGAGCGTGCCTTCCCGTTCATGATGCCGGTGTAGACACCAAAAATGCCGAGACCGTAGGCCGTGTAGATCAACAGGTCATAGATATCGCCCAACTGCGATTTGATCGCGCGTGCCCACGATGCGAAGCCACCGGCAGCATGCGCGCTCTCCGGCGACAGGATCAGCGCCAGACAGAGTGACGACGCGGCGACCACAGCCAGGCCTTCATTCGAAAAGAGGTCGCGTTTCGACATCCGCACGAACGAATAGATGCTGATTGCCGTGGCCAGTACAAGTGCGAGGGCGAGCGTCGGGTTTCGATGCAGCATCGCCCCGATGAAGATCGTTGCGCCAGAACCGACGAGGAACTTCCGTGGTTGCGCGTGGGCGAAGAAGTGGAGACGATAAAACAGGTTTCGCATGAACTGCTCCTTGATGAATGAATCCGGTCAGAAGGCAAGACCGGCTGTTTCCTTGAATGCGTCGAGAGTTGTGGAAATGTTGACCATGGCTGCGCCGCCAAGCGCGTGGATTAGTCCTTTCCAGGCGTAGTCCTCGTATCCACCTGTCCCGTGGCCTTCGGAGGCTTTCTTGAACATGGTGAAACCCTTGAAGCCGTACCACCATCCGAACGTGGATACGATTGTCATGATGGCGTTCAATACCGGCTGGAACGCGCCGATGGAGCCACCTCCGGAATACGAGACCAAGCCGAATCCGCGTCCTTGCTCGCCGGTCATGGAAGCAAATACTCCTCCAATCGTGCCGCTGAGATCGAGCAGTAGCGCGCCAACAATGAGCGAGGTAAAGATTGCCGCCCCGGAGGTCTCTGCAGATCCGCCGCCAGGCGTACTCGAAGCCTTCATGCCCTTTTTGATCGCCTGGGCGATGTACCAAAGGCCGACGAGCATTGCGATTGCGCCAGCCAGAGACTGAAACTCGGAGATCGTGTCTCCGATGTTGACGACAATCGTTGTGAGATCCATTACCGGATCACCCCTGCAGTCGTGCGAACCAAATACTTGTCAGCATCGATCTCCACGATCTCGCTGCCGCCCAGCTTGTCGCCCTTGACCTTCACGATCTGCTTGCCGTTTTCATCTTCAAGCCACGCTTGACCCGGAATTACCTGCTTGATCTTGTAGCCCACGACTGTTTCATCCTTCGACTCAGTCGCACGCTTGCCAGGCTTTCCGCGCACGACGCCAGCGGCGCGCTCCCGTGCACGCTCCGACTCCGCAGTTGCCTTTGCGGTGTGCTTTGGCTTCGCCGTGGTGGGGGCAACGGTCTTCGGTTTCGCATCGGACTGGTCTCGGCCTTCGACTGCCGAGAGTCGGTTGGTCAATACGTCGAGCTTGGCATTTGTATCGGCCAGCGCCTGAAGAATCGCCTTGTTATCGGGGCTGTCTGCCTTCGGCTGTGCTGGAACGTCCGCCAATGCTCCGGCCATCGCCTTCGCAGGCTTGCCTTGAGCGACTGCGCCAGAGGCACCTTCCCCGGATGCGGCAGACTCGGCTGCGGATTTCCCCGCTTCCGCAAGCGAATCTGCCGCACCGGGAGGTGCGGAAAACGTGCCGGCCTCCTGCGTAGCAGGAGTACCGCCAGGCATCTGCTGCGCTTCCGTGGGAGGCGGGGTGAATGCTGTGGGTTGTTGCGCAGCAGATGGGGCTTGCGCGCCGAGCATCCCGCCTTCCGGGGCAGCACGGCGTTGTTCCGGGGCCTGCGCTGCATATGGCGCGCTCGAAGGGGCATTGAACTTCTTGAAACCCCAGAAGCCGACTACACCCAGCGCGAGAACTGCGCCGGCAACGAGCTTTGGCGGAAACTTGCGCTTTCCCGGCTCCGCAGTTGTTTCGACATCAGTTACGTCATCATGGGCGTCGTTGGTAGGTTCCGCGTCGCCGTGCTCGGTATCGCCGAGGTTGGAGTTGAAATGATCTTGGCTCATGTCGATGAAGTAGTACGTACCATGTAGATTATACGGAAAAGTGCGCCCAACAAAAATCGATCTCTACTTCAGAAAGACATCGTTCTTAAACAGTACCATGATGGGCGTTCCCTTCTTGATGCGGCCTCGCCGTGGCGGGATTGTTGACGTCTCCTGTTGGATGACTTGCTGAGTCGCCTGCAATGCTCCGGCACCGGCTGCACCAGCCACTTGCTTCGTGGTCGGGTTCGGATTCTGAATGACAGTGGTACCGCCAAGCGGGGTGTTCTGCACGGTCGCGCCAGCATTGCTGTAGACGCTCCCAATCATTCCCAGTGCGCCCATGACCGCAGGGATCGCAATGCGCTGCGCGTATCGATGGTCAATGTCGGCGGGCTGGGCGGTGCGCAGCTCGTTCTCGTCCAGGGCAGTGGCGGTGATGGAGAGGAAGTCCTTCGTAGGGGTCTGCATCTTCGTGAACTCGGTCACGATGACTTCGTTGGAAAGTCGGGCAGTACCATAGAGAATACTGCCCGCGTACTTGCCGGTTTCTACCGTAGCGAGTACGTCCGATGGCGCATCCGTATCAATGCTGTTCGCGTACACCGCTGGGATCTGGTCAAGGCCATGGATGTACGGCACTTGCTTTGTGGTCGAGTCTTGGCTGCTACCCGCATTTCCAGAGGCCGACTGCGTTGCCTGCGGCGCGGCCCTGCCATCGACTTTGGCAGTCTGCTGTGCCAGGCCAAGCACGTCTTGCGACGCTTCTGACGACGTCCATTGTTCTTGCAGCATCTTGACCTGTGCCATCACGGCCTGATCGACTTGAGGCGGATTGGCGGCGGCAGTGGTCCCTTGTGCGGCGGGGGTCTGGTTCGGGCGGGCGTAGTCGCGCGGCACTTGCGGGGGATTTTCCTGCTCGCGCTTTGCCAACGCATCTTCCAGCGGCGTTGACTTGCCACCACGCTCCGAAAGTGTGGGGATGAACGTTGCGTCGGTATGCTCGGCCTTCTGAAAGCCTTGCTTGTTCACGTTGTCGAGTGCACGGGCATAGCTTGGCGTCTCCATGGACTGCGTCGAGCCGCGCGTGTCGATAGCGGGCACATCAACGGTCGCGGGGGCCTTGCGTCGATCCTTGATCGTTATGAAGGCTATCGCCGTGGCCGCGATAGCGACAGCGCCAAGGCCCACAATTACCTTTGCGTTTTTCTTGAAACCGGGGTGGATCTTCTTGTCGGCCATGGCTTATTCCAGGTCGAGGTACACATTGCGCAGAGCACCCTGTTCGCTCAGCGTCACAACTGGTGTTGCTGCAATTTCGTAGACTCGCGTGCCGTCGGCTGCGGCAATGGTTGCCTGATAGGCGGGGTTGTTCATGAAAAGGTCGGTGCGAATGACGACGTTCGAACCGACAAGCCATGCCTTCGTCCCAGCGGGAGCATTCTCCACGCGGATAGACTTTGCATTTGGCGTATCGATTCCATCGAGAAGGGTCTGCAGGTAGTTGGCCGGAAGTCCAATCGCTGGCGTGCCGGCCACCGGATCAATGGCGTTCGGACCGCGGCGAGGAACACGAAGATCCAGACGGTAGTCGGTTTCGCGCTGACCGGCCACCATACGCACGACGACCGGTATAGGGAGACCCTTGAGGAATACGGCGACGTTCCCCTCGACGAAATCGCCAAGTGCGGTGATCGTAATGGTCGGAATACCCGCTACAGGTGCCTTCACTTCAAAGCGTCCCTTTGCGAGGTTATTCACCTCCAGGATATCCCACGGGGCTCCCGTGATATCCACAAACGAGACAGCCGCGCCCTGGTTACTTACTCGCACGATTGGCGGCGTCGCGCCAGGGGACAAGTCCACGGTGTTCGATGAGATCACGGGCTTGGGTGGCACAGTCGGGTGCGTGGCTCCCGCCCGTCGCGCCTGATCCAGCCGCTTCCGGAGGTTCACGATCTCCTCGGGCGAGAGGGGCATGATGTTCGCAGCCGCAGCCTCGAAGTTCGCCGAGCCTACGGGCGGCGCTGCGAGCGGAGGAAGTGGCTTGGTTGCATTGGCGGCGGCGGCAGCGGCCTGCTGTTCGGTACCTTGCGTAGCGGCGGTGGCCCCGGCAGTAGACTGCGCGAGGACCGAGCCACTATAGCCGCTCACAGCGAGCACCAGAGATAGTGTTGAGATTCGGTATCGCATTGTCAGAACTGGATACCGGTCACTGCCGCAAACATGCTGCGGGTATCAATGATGCCCTGCAACCAGTCATGGCATCGCGTGGAGGGCGCTGATTTGGCGAGGACTTCCAGTGTTTCACGGTCGGCGATGAAGACGTCGATATGATCGAGTTGCACGTACCAATCTGTGTGCTCCGCACTCTTGAGCGGATGGCCAAGCTCACCCGACTTCGCCTGGTTGACGATGTCGAGTGAGGTAGGCAAGTGAAATTCTTCTGCGGTCATGCCCTTCACCTAATTGATTTTTGTATTGCCACCGAGACGGAGAGACTGGGTCGCAGCAGCATCCGGGTTGTCCACGATGGGGACCCGCTTGATGGTTTGCTTCACCAGGAATTCATACTGCTTGCGTTCGTTCTGGCCGGTGATAGTGAGTGCCATGGGCATCTCCACCTCCCACGTGTAAGAGCCATCGCGACCAATGTAGTCATTGACGATTACCCCGGCACCCGTTGCAACTGCGGACGTCACGAGTCGTCGCGTGCGGATCTTCTCGATAAGGCCCGACTGTTCGTACTGGTCCATCAGCGACGCATAGCCATCGCGGGTGTACCGCGGACGTAGGGCGCCGAGCTTCGCCTTGAGATTGTTGTCGTCAAAGTCGAGACTGAAAGAGGCAATCGCCGTTTGCTGGGCTTTTTGGAGTACAGCTTCGTGGGTCAGGTACGGCTCGGAGACGGGGACAATAGGAACGATTCGTCCTGTCGGGTCCGTCGCGAAATATTTCGGCTCCGGACGATACTTGTACTGGACGTAGTTGCCCCCGATAGAGGCCAGCAGCGCGAGACCGAGGATGAGATTGCTATCCAGCAGTTTTCGCCAACTGACCTTATAGAAGAGATTCGTCATCAGGAGGCGGTGCACCGGGTCCAAGTCCATAGCCGCCTGTTTGCCGGTTGCAGCGGGTCGGGAACGCGCTGTCACGAGTACACCTCTTCACCAGCGAAGCGGTCCGGATACAGCAGGTGGATTTCCGTGATCGGTGCCCAGAGACCCCCGAGGCGAGTGTTCAGGATCTTTTCGCAGGCGGAAAGTAACTTAGTGCCGTGTTCGGTTTGGGCTCGCTCGCGGTCACGGGCGCATTCATTGGAGTTGAGCACGCGAACGAGCATTGCCGCCACGTCCGGGGCAGGCACCCCGCCCTGCTCCAGGCGCGTGAAGTACGAGCGAGAGATACCAGCGGCTTGGCAGATCTTGTCAGGGCTGAGATTGCGTTGAACACGGAAGGCTTTGAGGGCCGTCAGCGGTTTATCTGAGGCAGGCATAGGGGTCCGCTAAATTATGTATCGTGCCAATGGTACGCAAATTATTCCGTGCACGAAAGTTGACTGTCAAGAATATTCTGCGACAGTCAAGGAATGTCGAATCTGGTTACACAGTGGCGCGAACGGCATTTGCTCACCCCTCTTTAGAGGGGATAAATGCTTTTCGCGCCACATACGGAACACGTGATCGACGCGTTACCCACCATTTTTGAGGCGCTTTAGACTCTTACGTCGCTTTATTCTTTTTATTTAGAGCAGATGTAAGTAGTACTAAATTCGCATCGACGCGACGCGGGCTTGTTGACGGTCGCGCAAAGCGTCAGTGACACGAAAAACATCCCGGATGCTTTCGTTGACTTGCAGTGCACGCTTTGCGCGAGTAGCCGCCACATACAGCAGATTGATTTCCGCGTCCTCAGGAGCTTCATCGGCAGCGAGGAACTTTTCTTTATCCTCGGTCACAAGTTCTGCGTAATCGTCGGTCAGCACGACTTGATCGAACTCTAGTCCCTTGGACTTGTGGGCCGTGGTGAAGACGATGCCGTCCTTCAGTTTGTTCGGCGCGGACAGCGGCACGTGCCGCTCTTCGATCTCGCGGATCAGCTCGGGAATTCGCTCGCCGTACTCGTCGGCGATCTTGCCAAGGAACTTCAGTTCCGGATCCTTGGCTTCCTCGCCGGCCTGCTTGAGTTCTTCCATGCTATTGAACTGCCGCACTGTCGGGCTTTTGATTGCGCCCTTCTGGTTCGTCAGCAGGTAGTAGCAGTCCATCATCAGGTCAAACTTGTAACCTTTCGTGCCCCCGACGAAGTGGAAAGGCTTCTGGCTCTGGATGTTCTTGACCGCTTCCGCGAATAGAGCAGCGTTGGTGCGGGCGATGACCGCGAAGGTTTTGGTCTTGTCCACCTGGAACTCCGTCTTCACGGGTGCCAGGCCGGAGATGGGCTTTGGCATGTCTCGGAACGGACGGAGGATCGAGGTTGCAGTGCGCGCAATACCAGCACCGAACCGGAATGAGTTGGTCAGATAGTGACGCTCTGCTTCGGGGAGCGAGTCCATGGCGTTGATCGCGCCGCGGAACTGGTAGATAGCCTGATTTTCATCTCCTACCATCACCAGGCGGGTCTTTTGCCTGAGCAGTACCGACAGTGTCGCAGGGTTAGTGTCCTGGGCTTCATCGATCACAATGCCAAGATACCTGCGGCTGAGGTCTGGCCCCTGCAGGGACCAAATTTTCAGGTACCCATCGTGAGGGAGGGTAGCTTCTCGATCCTTGGGATCGCACATTGCTGAAAACAGCTTTCGGGCGTAGTCGAGCACGGCAGGAACCTGTGCGGGCGGTACCTTGAGATCTGCCGGTATGTGGGCCGGCAAAATCTTCTGGTCGGCGGAGCCGAACCAGGATTCGAGCGCAGCCTTCACGAACCCCGCCATACGCGGGTTCACCTCCAGCTTTTGCGCAATCTGCATGGGCCGCATGTCGCCCAACTTTTCATTCACGCGGTCGCGAGGAATCTCGCTGAACAGACGCGGGATGACTGCGCCATAGGCCAGGGAATGTGTTGTCCGGCATTCCACCCATTCCGGGAACCGCCCCTTCGCTTCTTCAGCGATGGATTTGTTGAAGGCAAGGTAGAGCCAGGCACGCCGGTCATTGTCAGCCGGTGGCTGTGCGCGCGTGAAAGCCTCCATGGTCGAAGTCTTGCCAGTGCCGGCGTACGCCGTCACCACCAAATGCTGGGCTCTGCTATTGATGATCCCGACTTGCTCGTCTGTATGCTTGATGTCCGCCATGGCGTTCGCTCCTGTGCGTATCGTAGTAACGATACGGAGTATAGCCGATGACAGTATGGGCACTATGGCGGTGAGGTGCCGGAATAAAACCATCGTCTAGACGTAGCTCCCAACATGAGAGGAGCTATTGCTTTGAGACGTTTCCGTAACCTTATCATTGCCCTGGCAATCGCCTCGGGCGCTAACCCGGCCAAGCAGGCTTCGCCGGCCCTGCCACCTCAACCGCCTTCAGTCGTGTTGCGGGTGACACGCCACCTCCAGTGCGCCAACTTTATTGGGAAAGAGCTTTAGCCCGTTGGTGGCGACCCGGAAAACTGCCGCCATCCCGCTGACGCGGGATGGCCGTGGCCTGTCGTGGGAGATTGCACAAAGCCGCCCATCCTGTGGATAGGGCTGTGGCCCGTCGTGGTTGGCTTCTTCCTGCCGTCATGTCCGGCGATGCGGACATGACCGTGGCCTGTTCGATTGGGTCCGTACGCAGGCAGGGGATCCTGCAAAATAATTTACATTGCCGTCGTGGCATCAATAAGGGTCGGTTACGGCACGCGACGGATTTTATTTCTTTGAAATCAAGTGGTTATGCGTACCCTCCTGCATTAATTATCGGCATTGCATTTTAGTAGGCAAGATTTGCCTGGTCCGCAGGGTCATTGATCGGCCTCCCTTTAGAATCAAATGGTTAGCTGTTACTCGGCTTCGTACTCTGCTCGTGCTTGTGCTTCGCATAGTCCCGGAACTTTGGCCAGGCCGACCTCCGCGGCGCATAGTGCGTCCGCGCGGTACGCACGGACGCATGTCCCAATAGCGCGGCCACCTCCTCTGGGGTATGAACTGCCTTGCTGTTTGCGCTGAATTGGTGGCGTGCGGAGTAGAGCGCGTAGCGCTTCGTCGGATCGTTACCCCACAAGGACTTGCAGGCGCGATTGAGCGCGACTGCGCAATGTGCGTGAATTTGCACCCAAGCGTAGCCCTTTGCTTTCAGTTCCTGAATGGAATGCAGGTGCGCACGCACCACGGTCAGGTCCTCTGGGGCCACAGGCACGCTTCGGACGGGGCCTGTACCTCGCCCGTTCGTCGCCTTCGCGTTCATGGCATGGAGCATGCCTTGCGCTTCGTCCAGCTCGGCGTGTTCCCATTCACGGGGTCTCAATCCCGTTGCGACCGCGGCCATCAGCCAGAGAGCGGTCCTTTTCGAGAATTCCCCCCCTCGGATCGGGCTCGACAGGTTGGGAATCAACAGATCGTAGTCGGCCAGGCGGATGCCCTTCCGTTTGCGAGAAGACGTCTGGCCCACGGCCCCTACTGGCTTGCAGTCTGAATGAGAGAGGGACCGAATCTCGTCGGCGGTCTCCAGGAAGAGGTGGTTGCCCGTTCGCTCGGCTTCCATCTCGTAGCGGCATACGAGGCTGGCCTGATACTGGCGGAAGGTTGACCATTTCCACTGGGACGCATTGCGGCGCATGAACGCGACGGCCTCAGCAGGCGGCGGAAACGCATCGTCCGGCAGCTTCAGCTCGTCGGCGATGCGCGCCAACAGGTTCTCTGCCCGCTTGAGGTAACTCTGCACCGTGTTCGCGGTCCTCGTCTGGCGACTGGCGCGGTTGAGATCCATTCGAGTGGCTCCTTGATGATGTGTTGTCAGGCGCAGGCGGGTCGGCGGACGCCGCCGCGGATTCCTCGCGGATCGTGGCCTTCTGTCGTGTGGCTCGCTTCTGACGGTCGCTTTCGGAATGACCCCTTGCTGACAGGTCCCTGGCGTGTGGTCCCCTTCCGTTCCATGGTCCCCTTCCGTTCCATGGTCCCCTTCCGTTCCATGGTCCCTTTCCCTTCCTCGGTGTCCCCCGGATGCGTGCCCTTTCGCTGTAGGTCGCTGTCGTGAGTCGGTTCCGGCCCGCTGATGCGGGTTGAGGCTCCTGACTGTGCCGATTGCTGCCCTTTCGGAGGTGACTTGCCAAGGGAGGTTCCTGCTGGCGCGAGATTCCCGTTACTGGGTGGGTATCACGTAGCGGCTATATTTACATATAGCCGCGTTACACGAACGCAGCGTGCGTTATGTAACGAGCACTAGGTGTCGGAATCCTAACAGATACCTTGTGAGCGTGGAATCAAATGTCGTGTTTTCGGCGCAGATGGTTTTCGCTCGACGATAGCGACCTGTTGGTGAAGTGGCCGGGCTCAGCGTAGCCGTCCGCACCAGGTGGCACCAGTCGCATGTGGGCCTCGCATATTGCAGAGTGCCGCCGCCTGGCTGCCCTGCGCGAGGTAGCCACCTGGACCAACCTGCCTCGAATCCCAATCGAGGACCCGCTATCTGCGAAAAGTGAGCACTGTCGGTCCGGTTACTTAACATTGATTTATGTTTGGTAACGGAATCTGCTATTTGTCGTGACAACCCGAGATCCCATGTCCAGCATGGGTTCTCTGGCATGTGCACTCGGGCGCCATGTTTTGGTTCACTCAACGTCCTGACGTGGGATTTTCTGCACGTTACCAAACGCTATGACGCAGGCGCCAGCCAGGTTGACTCCCTCCACATGGAGACCGCAACAGCATTGCACTTGCACTGCATCGGCACTGCGGCATCGCTTCGCCGTCACTCCGTAGCACTGCACCTTCACCGCGTTGTCGTGGCGACCACCTTGCAACCTCTCTTCAACTGAGCTTGCATCCCGCGTATTCCGTATAATGCTATCGATACACAACAAACGCACACTATCCGATGCCGCAAACACCATGGCCGACGGAGTCAAGTCCACGCGCGAATGGCGTAGCCAGTGCTCTTCTCGCGCTGGCCCGAGAGGACAAAGGCCGCTCGAATACCGCCCGCCTACGCGACGTTTTTGAAGAAGTGGAGGCGGCACTGAAGGCCGGGGTAAAGCGCAGGACAGTTCTCGAAACTCTAAATGGTCAAGGCTTCAACATGACCCTCAAAGGGTTAGAGAGTGCGCTGTATAGGATCCGCAAGCAAAGGAACGGCGAGACTGCGCCACGTACGGCTGCGGTACAGAAAGCACTAACTCCGCCCCGGCCGCTTGAGAACGCTCTCGGAGGCTCCCCTGAGGTTTCGAGCGCGGAGGAATCCGGCCAGGCTAACGATGCCTTGCGCGAGGCACTTACCAATCAGCAGTCACGCGAAGAGAAATTCTCTCGCTACTCAAACAGCAGCACCCTTTCTACACGTCTCGGACAGAAAAAGGAGTTCTAAATGCGTGTCGCCGTCATCAATTTCTCGGGCAACGTTGGCAAGTCCACTCTCGCTCGGCATCTGCTCGCCCCGCGGCTCAATACCGAATTGATCACCGTTGAGACCATCAACGCGGATGAAGGCGGAGAGAAGATCAAGGCAAGCCAGTACGACCAGCTGCAAGCTCACTTGCTCACCAACGATGTTGCAGTGGTCGACATTGGAGCATCCAACATCGAAGCCTTCATTCACGCAATGACTCAGTACCGCAAGTCTCACGAAGACTTCGACTATTTTGTGGTGCCCGTAGTGAAGGAATCGAAGCAGCAGAAGGACACCATTGCCACCATCGATGCCCTGTCGGCAATCGGTGTGCCGTCGAAAAAGATCCGCGTTGTGTTCAACAAGATCGCCATCGATGACGATGTCCAGGCTGAGTTCGGCGCGATCTTTGGATACGCCAACGAGGAGAAGAAGTGCGTAGTTACGGCTGAGGCCGCAGTATTCGATAACGATGTATTCGAACAGAGCAAGGCGCTAGGCTTGACGATCTCGGAGATCCTGGCGGACCCAACCGATTTCCGCGCTCAGTTGAAGGGCTGCTCGGCTGGGCCTGAGAAGGATCATTGCGTGCGGATGATCCTCGCGAAGCGCCTTGCAGTGTCGGCCAACGAAAACCTTGAGGCGGTCCACAAAGCGCTGTTCAAGTGAGGTTCATCCCGGCCATGCGCGAAACCAAAATCCGCGAAGCTCTCCTGGCGCAATACTTCGAGGACGTTGATGGTCTCGCAGACAAGATCGCGAATGCCGCCGACAAGATCGACCGGAGCACGAAGGTGCTGGACGCCCTGAGCGGCATCCCCCGCCCGGTCGCGTCCAAGCCCCCCTTTCTGCCGCTCAAAATGGATTGGGGAAAGGCTTGGATCGGTGCTGCTGCGGTCATAGCCGGGATCATCGCTTCCTCCGGCATTGGGGCTCTGGTTGCTCGCGGCTTACCCATGCAGACAGCGGAACAGGTACAGAATACAGAAGTCGGGCAAGCCATTGTGCAGGCCTGGATGAAGCTCGATACCACCACGCAGACCAAGCTATGGAATGCGCTTGACTCTCAAGCGCAAGAAGCTCTGGCCTACTCCTTGCGCCAGCGCAAATAGCTTCAAAGGCGGCGGAGATGGAATTTGACCCCTCCTCCGCCCGTCTACTCAGACTGTCGTTGCGGTAAGAACATAACCCTGACCTGCACGGCGAATCTCACCACTTTCCGCCATTGCAGCCAGATAGCGCTGCGCTACTGCTTGCGTAGCTCCGTGCGCCGCGTACACAGCACGAAGCGATGGTTTGACCTTGCCGGCCAGAATATCTGCTCGCACGCGCTTAAACCTCGCCCCATCATCTTCGCCAGTGCCAGAGTCCTGTACCGAGCGATGCGTCACCGCTGCACGGTGCGGAGTACCCAGTGACTGTGCAGCGCTCACTTCCTCGCACTGCATCGTTGCCAACGCAGACGACTGCATCGGCGTTGCTGCAGTCGGTACCTCGACCGGAGCCGGCGTTTGAATGGTGACTTGCGGTTGAGCGAATGCAGCGGGCGCTGCGGCAAGGGCAGCGAGCGGTGCGGCAGCGAAGCGCCCGCCAGCCGCCCGCATCGTTGGGAGCGCTGCTTTTTCCGGTTCGGCGATCACCCTTGCGTCTACCTTGACCTCGCCAACCGCTTCGCTCACTGCACTGAGAACGATGCGGCGAGCACGCAGTAGTGCACCAGCCACACCGAAAAGCACGACGCCCATCACAACGATCAGCAGTGATCGACACACAGAGTAAGCAATCATTCCTCGTTCGCCCAAAGTGTCGGCCAGGGTGGGCACGGACGCAGCCTCTAGGCGCGCGAGTTCCGCCACTTGGTCGCCGAGTTTTGCCTCAACATCGAGCGCCTGGCGTGCCTGCCTTGCGGCGGCCTCGCGAATCCATACGTTGCCACTCTGAGACTGTTTTGAGGCAGTGTCGCGCAGCGCCGTTGCCGCCTCACGTTGAGCAGCAATCGAAGCACGCAGTTCACTAATTCGTGTGTTCTGCCCCTGCGATGCGGCCTGAGAAGTGCGCACCATAGCCACTTGGGTGACGTAGAGCGTGCCAGCTTCAAACGAAAGAAGGGCAAGACCAAGCGCCAGGAGTTTGAAGCGCGCAGCGCGCAAGTGCGCGCGAGGTAGCAGGGTGGCGAGACCAAATGCGAGTAGTTCCACGACAACCATTAGCGCGCCCGCGGCGATCAGTGCTTCCCGCGCAACGACGTCTGCCTCGGTACGCTCAAGGCCAAGCACAAAAAACTGCGTTGTGATCGCCGCAGCAATAACGCCTCCTATTGCTGATATGAGGGCAAGTACGCTATAGGCCCACGGAGGCAAATGAGAGTCGAGGGCCTGCCTCCCGGCAATTGCAGGGTATGATTGAGTCAGCATTCCATTTCCTGATTTGGGTGGGTGTCAGGTGTCGGGTAGGGGGCCTAATCCCTATCCCGGCACCGCTACTACTGAGTACTCGGGGACGTGCTTATACACTGTGTATAACCCCCAGAGTGCATGCGCTTATACACTGTGTATAACCCGATGTGGACTTATACACGGTGTATAAGAACAGCCAACGACGCTACTTCGCGCCGATCTGCGCTTGGATGAACCTGTCCACGAGTTCAGCCAACTCCTGTTGCTGTTCCTCGGTCAAGGTCTTCCTGCATACGACCTTCGTGGACTTTCCGCTAACGCTGACAGATACCAAGCCCGCAGTCTTCGCAGTCTCCTTGGACGCTTGACCTACTTGTTCTTCGCCATCCACGAGTGCCGCAAAAATCTGCTTTGGGGTTCGGTCTGCGAGCTTCCTAGCCCGCCGCGTCCTCTCGGAAATCACCTGCGCATCGAGTTTCCCCAAGTCAGTGAGTTCCTTGACCCATCGGAATTCAATGTCATTGGGGCTATCGAATGCCGAAACTAGTTCCGCAGGCAATGCAAAAGCAGCAATCGAGCGGGAAACATGTGCCTGGCTTACTCCGATTTCAGAAGCCATAGCATTCTGTGAAACCCAAAGCTCGGCATCCAATGCGAGCTGATAGGACCGACCCTGTTCCCAGGCACTAGGATTCCGTCGCTCCCTGTTCTCCAGTTCCATTTGCAGGAACACGTCGCGATCCGACAAAGTGTCATCGATCATTGCGAGAACAGGCCAATCATTCTTCAAGCACGCGTGATGACGTCTGCTGCCGAAAACTCGTTCGTACTGACCGTCGCCGCGAGGCCGAACCTTGATTGGTTGCACGTTGCCGTTCGTCAGCTTCATAGCCGCTTCTAGCTCGAGGAACTCCTCATCCTCATAGCTATCCTCATGCCGGTTGGCCCAGCGCGAGGGGTGAATAGTCTTCGGATCGAGCTTCCGGGTGGGCAGGGCACCATCAAACTTCTCAAGGTCAGCCTTGAGTGCATCGACCTCTTTTCGGTGTTCCAGCATTTCGACGCGAAAAGCCGCCATTTGGCCTGGCGCGGTCTTAGGCATTGCTGACCGGTCGCGGGCTTGACGGTCTTCCGGGCTACGCGTCTGGCCTATGTCGCCAGACTTCGCCATCAAGCGATCTTTCATTCCCATAAGAACTCCTCCTAAACGGTCTTTGCCCAATACGCCTGCACCGACTGTTCAACCAACTCGGTGACTCGGTCATAGGCCTCTCGGGCTCGACGATAAGTCGTGGCGCTGCCATCGTATTTCGTGACGTCATAGACTGTGCCGAACTCGGCCGAAGCATTCGATGTCACCGTCGTCTTGGGGATCTCGACCGGCAACACCTTCTCCGCATACGTCGCCGAAATCCATTGGCGAACTACACTCGCCGCTGCATCGCTATGGTCGACTCTGGAAAGCAAAACGTGGATGAACTCAAAGGTCTTCTCCGTCCCACTCGTCTGCGTCAGGTTCAGAGCCAAGTCACTGAACAGCGTCCAGAACTGTGCCGAACTCGCAAAGTCCAGTGCGTTCGGAGGCGTAGGCACAATCAACCCATCTGCCGCCATGAAAGCATTGACGGTCCCGTAGCTGAGGGCAGGGGGCGTGTCAATGATGATCACGTCATATTGGTCACGCAGCGATTCCAACCCGCTATTGAGGACATCCCAGAATTTGAAGTCTGGGTCTTTCATTTGTCTCGCCGGCAGGGTGAATTCACAGGTGAACAATGTTGGGGAAGCGGGCACCAGGTCGATGCCAGCCCAGTACGTTGATCGCACGGCGTAGTCGAGAGACGGCTTGTCTCCATTGGCGAGCGCAACGAAGGTGTCTTCCTCGCCCACTTCAGTGTCCGGAAGAATACCGAAGAGCGTGGTCAGCGATCCTTGCGGATCCATGTCAATCGCAAGGACGCGATGCCCGCGCAGACTCAGACCCTGTGCCAGAGTCATGGTCGTAGTCGTCTTGCTGACGCCACCCTTGAAATTGCAAACCGCAATGGTCATGGCACGTGCGCCACGTGGTTTGCGCTTCTTTTCCCTGAATACTCGGACCCATTCAAGCGCTTCACCCAGCGTGAATTCGCGGCGGCGGCCCGTATCGTTCACGACGCCGCTCGGAAGTTCGTTACGAGTCAGGCGATAGGCAATTGCGGTCTTCTCAACGCCACACAGTCCAGCAAGCTGAACCATGTTGAAGACTGGAGGCTGCTTCCGGGACTCTGGAGCAAGCATTCGCCCGCGGACATCGGCGACCGTTTCTGCGGCTTTGATAGCCTGGTCCGCGATGTCGTAGATAGAGATCGCCATGAATAGACCCTTCATCAATTTGAGATGGAGGAATCATATCCTGCGATGACCTTGCTGTGCAAACAAATTTGAACCTAAATTGTCATCTTTAACCAATTAGGTATGAATCGACTAACGACGCGAAGCAAGCCATGCCTCGAAAGCCTCATCATCAAGGCGCAGCCCAACCTGCGTTGGGAGCCATTTGCGAAACGCGACACGCGCTGCGCCGGCAGGGAAGTGGTCTGTCTTCGTTTCAGAGAAATCCTTGGCGTACGCACGGCCAGCCTCGGTCGTGATAAACGCACGCGCCAGAACCAGCAATTCCGATGACGTCAGTGCCTGCATCGATTTTGCTTTGGTACTCCGTTCGAACTCAGCCCTGAGATCCGCCATGGCATCAAGGTCGCGCTGCGCCTTGGCCTTCTGTGCAGCATCTTCCTTTCGCCGCTGTTGAACTGGCTTTTGTACGTCAGCACCGTTATCCATCAATGATCGGATGAAACCGCCCGTGCTGCTACGGATCTCCCCCTTACCGTCCTTCTCTTCGGCCAGATCTACGATACGAGCAGCACGCTCTGGGTCCTCAGCAACAAAACTGAGCGCAAGCTTCTCGCCAATGCCGTGCTTGCGTAACCGCGCAAACAACGGCGAATCCCGAAGGCGAGCTACCTCATCGTTTTCGTCGGGCGGCAGCAGGGATGCCTGACGATTCGGATCTACCTGAAACCGAACCGCAGTAACCTTTGGGCCAACCTTAATGAGGTGGAGCGTCAATTCGATATCGGATACGCGGTTGATCTCCTTGATTGCAGGGGTCAGAACCTTCTGCCGCAACCGGCCAAAGTCACTATAGTGATCGGAAGTTGCCCCGAGGAGCTTGCGCAGCGTGTCCACGTCCCACTCTCCCGTGGAGCCCACCTTGAGGTACCGCAAGCAGTTCTCGTAAAGTG
Organism: Cupriavidus sp. C2SS-8b; assembly: GCF_057073745.1. Lineage (NCBI taxonomy): Bacteria > Pseudomonadati > Pseudomonadota > Betaproteobacteria > Burkholderiales > Burkholderiaceae > Cupriavidus > Cupriavidus sp. C2SS-8b. The sequence goes on along the minus strand of NZ_CP172719.1, from coordinate 29,553 downwards.
CGAGGGCGTAGCTGCCATTGAAGCGCGTTTGAACGCCGATATGCACTTTCGCGTAGATCGCGGGGTCGTAGAGCTTTTCCGCAAGAGCTTCGTCGTAGCGATAGGTACAAACACCGCCGTGGATTCGACCGTAGGAGATAATCGATGTCGCACTCCAATCCTCTGCGCCCAACTTGTCGCCCATCACGTTGAATTCGATAGGCGTGGACATCAGACGCAGTAAAGCGTCCTTCAACGTACGTTGACTCGTTGAGGTCTCCCATCCCAATATGACGCAGAGCGCACCGACGGGGATTCGATGGGTGCGCGCCGTCGGCAAGTCGTCGTACGCGTTAAGCAGTAGTACGTTCGACAGCTTTCTCTCAAGCAGGCTCAACTCTCCGCTGGTATGGATCGCGGCGACATGCTTCTTGAGATGGCTCTTGCGCGGCTCCTGGCCGACGTCGTTGATCGTTTGCATGACCCGAATGGTGCATCATTTCACCCATCATAACAAGGACAACATGGGTGAAAGGTGCGCAGCCCATCCGCCACACTCGGCCCGCATTCCAGACTGGGTGAAAGCCCTCAACATTCCAGATTGGGTGAAAGCAGGGCGGCCAGGATTCCAGATTGGGCGAATAGCCATTCAGGACAGGGTGATATCTACCCCGCATCAGATTCCAGACTGGGTGAAAGGCCATTCGAGACGGGGTGAAAGGTGCCCGCTAAGCCGCTCCAGGCAACGTTCCGAGGTCTGTAAACGTCTTAAAGGATGTATACGTAAACGTAAACCCAAACAGATATTCCAAACTGGGTGAAAGGTCTTTCTCGCTCGCTCAAGCGCTTTGCTGTTGTTTCTTTGACTATGCCTCAAAGCACTACTCCTCAGCCCTTGATCTGCCTGCATACCGTGTGTGGCGACACCAACTCTGGGCAGACATCTATGCATGTGGCGCACATTTTTGTTTAATCCCGTTTTTCCGTATGCTACTATCTATACGCAATTCAACGGGCCAACCTTCCTCCTATGATGTTCAAGCGTCCTCACATGCTTTCGTTGCCGCTGGTGGCTATTTTGGCCGCATGCGCTGCACAGCCCGCACCCGTTGACGAGACAGCACGGATGCTCGACACCAAGCTCGCAGCCTCCGCCCAACGGATTGACTCGATGCTGGTCGACATTGCTCGCGCAGGTGCGATCAGCGCCTCTCGTCCGAAGCCAGGTAAGGTCGAGATCAATGGAGATCTCGTAACCGTCGTGTGGCACGGAGACGCGCCTGACGTCATCAAGAAGATCGCCGAAGCCAAAGGCCTGACGTTTGCCGTCATGGGTCGGCCTGTGCCCAGTCCCGTCGCAATCGAAGCGGTCAATACCCCGCTCGTAAGCGTTCTGGAAAACATTGGCACCCAGTTGGGCGGTCGCGGTGATGTGGTGCTCAAGCAATCGGCGTTGGAAGTCCACTATCGTGCGCAGTAAGACCGCATTCCTCCTGCTGTCTCTGACGTACGCGCTCTCGGCCCAAGCGCAAGTCACCCTCAGGCAACTTGAGGACATGTCGGCGCAGGCCGCACCCGCTGAGTCCGACATCTCACCTGTTCGCGCGGCAATGCTCCGCGAAGCGGCATTGAGTGTTGGGGCCAAAGGCGGTTTGGCTGCTCGAAGTGCCGAGTTGCTCGACGATCTTGAACGACGCGCCTACAAACTTGATCAGCAGTATCGGTTTGCAGCATACGTAACCCGCAAGGGCATGCTCCCCCCGGTAATCACTGAGGCCCGCGACGCAGTCCAGGCATCCGACGATCAGGTCAGGGTCGCGGATCGCATCTATAAGATCGTGGTCAAGGCACGCCCAGTGACATCTCCCCCTACCTGGCGCGAATACCTGTTTGTTGGCCTGAGGGTCTCGACAAACATTGCCCCTCCGGTCGCATCCGCATTGCCGAAAAACAGTGCCGAGCGTGCCTTCTGGAAGGCACGTGTTGCCGAAGGCTGGGTGCACGGCCAGAAGCTCGCCGACGAAATTCTGGAACGCAATCTTGCACGACTGGATCGCGACTTCCTCGGAATCATGCGCTACTCGTACCTACTGAACAACGGCATGGTCACAGAGCCAGAAGTTGCTGTCGCGCCGCGCGTCGTCAGTGGCAACCGCAATGAGATGCACGTTGGTGACACGCTCATGCGCGTCACAGACTCTGGCGGATTCGTTACCGACCCGAAGAAGTGGCAACCAACAGTGCTACCTGAAAGCCAAGGGGAGGGCAAATGACCTTCAACTATATCGAGCCGCGTCCGCTTGAGCCCAACTTCAGCGATGACGACTTCCGCTCCCTGCTTGAATATTGCACGCAGGCCGGCGCTTCGGACATCCTGTTCCAGACCAACGACTACGTCTGGGTTGAAATCAAGGGGCGTCAGCGCAAGGCAACCAATCGCGTGATCCGAGACCAGGAGATCAAGGGACTTCTGGCCCAGGCGTTCGGCAACGAAACCATCGGCATCGTGAAGGGCGGGAAGGACGCTGACCGCCCATACAAGTTCATGATCGAACGGGCGAACTACCGTTTCCGCGTGAACGTTGCCGGAGGGCAGATTGGTGACGCCGATGACGGGTTGTCCATCACTATGCGAGCGATTCCGGAGACCCCTGTTCCCATCGACGCGTTGGGGCTCCCCGCTGGCATTCGCGACAATCTGTTCCAGCCGCGCGGGCTTGTGCTTATCTGCGGTCCAACCGGATCCGGCAAGACCACCCTCATGTCGAGCCACTATGCCGACTGCTCCGAGAATCGCGGAGACGCCAAGATTCTCTTGTACGAAGACCCTATCGAGTTTCTCTACACGAAGGTGAAGAACAACGGTCCTCGCATCCGCCAGATGCAGATCGGGCGGCATATCCCTGACTTTCCCGCTGGCATTCGCAACGCGATGCGATGCAAGCCAACATTGATTGGTATCGGCGAAGCCCGCGACGCCGAAACGATATCCGCCCTGGTGGAGGCGGCGCTCACCGGTCACGGTGCATACGCAACAATGCACACGGACAGTGTGGCGGAAACCATCAGCCGCGCGATTCAGGTCTTTCCCCCGGCGCAGCATTCCGCAGTCGCGTCCAAGCTGCTTGGTTCCATTCGCCTGGTGGTCGTGCAGATCCTGGTGCCGACCCTTGACGGCGGTCGAGTCGCAGTGCGCGAGTGGCTGTACTTTGACGATGTGATTCGCGCGGCAATGGGCGAGATTGACTACACGCAGTGGGGTGCCTTCCTTCGCTCGGAGGTCTCCAAGCACGGCCAAAGTATGGCTGTTGGCCTGCGCAAACTGCTCGACGGCGGTCTCATCGATGAGAAATCCTTCAAGCGCTACGCGGGGGAGGCAGTCTCGTGAGCGGTCGCAACTCTTTCTGGCGCGATGCTGGGCGCGTGCTGCGAATCGCAGGAATCGATGCGAGAGCGTTCTTCCCCCTCGTGATCGCGCTGTTCCATATGCGCTTATGGACCTTCGGCATCGCCGCAGTGGCGATTGTTGTCTTCAAGGTCTTGGAGACCAAGGGTTACACCCTTCCCGTCTTTCTGCGCGCCGTGCGCCACTGGCTTCGAGGTCGTGTGGTCGTGGCCCGCGCCTGGTGGTACCAACGCCGATTTTTTGATTGAAAGGTCCCTGATGCAAAACAGTATGCGTTGCGCCTCACAGGCCGCAGGCGTCAAAACTATGAGGCCCATGGCATTGAGCCTGATTTGGGCCGGAATTCTCTTGGCAGCGAATCCGGCTTTCGCAGGTTTCATCAATCAGTCCCCTCCGCCCGGCCCCAAACCAGAGGCAAAGTCCGAGGTCGTCGCAAAGGCCACCGCCACCGAGCCACCTCAAGGCAAGTCGCTTTCCGACGTGGCCGACGACGCCACTTCCGCCGCGCCTGCAGCCGCAAGCGCCCCGGTAAAGTTGGCGGCGAAGCCGCGCGTGCAAGAAGTGGGAAAGCGACCGGCATCCATCTACGAACCGAAAGGGAAGGGCGTTCTGATCGCGCTCGCTGACGTCATGCCCGCTATCGCCCCGAAGTTTCGGGTCGACTATGCGGACGTGAGCCGCACCGTGCCGGTTAGCTGGAGCGGCAGCAAGCCGTGGCCAGAGGTTCTTTCGGATGTCGTTGCGCAGATGCCTGGCGCGTCCGCGACGATTGACTGGACCAACGCCGCAGTTACGTTCGGTCTTCCTAAGCAGGCCTCCGCGAGCGGAACCCCGCAACCTCACAGCGAGCGCATCGCCGCGCGCTGGGAGGTTCGCGCAGCCGACCTTACACTGCGCCAGACCTTGATGCGTTGGGCCAAGGACGCCGGTTGGCAAGTCTCGTGGGAAGTGAAATACGACTTCCCCGTCCAGCTCGAAGCTGTCTTTGGCGGAACTTTCGAGAACGCCATCGAACAATTCACCGCTTCTTTGCGGTCCAGCGAATTTCCCCTGCTCGGGTGCCTGTATGAGGGGAACCGCGTAGTGCGGATTCTCCACTACGGCGACAACAAAGGATGCGACAAGTGATTCATACCGCTAAGAAAGTCCTCAGGTGCTCGCCGTTGTTCCTCGCTGCATGCGGAACGGTGCAACAAACCATCGACACGAACTACGCTTCGAATCGCGACAAAGTGTCGGCGGCAAACGCAAAGGTCCTCACGCAGAGTGCCACCACGGGGGTGCCACTCGTGCAAAAGAGTGCCGGTGCTTGGCTGGGCGGCAAGGCGCTTCCGCTGCAGGCAGATCTGACACTGCCCGAGGTGTTCCGGACGCGGTACGTCTTCCAGTTCCCAGGCAAGGTCAATATCGAGACGGTGGCGCAGCGCGTGACACGTGTCACGGGTATCCCCGTGCGCGTAAAGCCTGACGTCCTTCTTCCGCCCACGGCCTTTGTGCAAGGCGGCAACTCGATGGCGACAACTGGTTTGCGCCAGGGGAATTCGCCGGCTCCTGGCATGCCTGCCAATTTGCCGGCCCTTCCCAATCCGGCGATGCCTAGTCCGACATCGCTCAGTGCGGGCCTGTCTGTCGCCAGCAGCGCGTACTCGATCACCCCCGAGTACGAGATGAACTACGAGGGCTCTGTCACGGGGTTCCTGGATCTGCTCTCGGCAAGGGCCGGCATTTCGTGGGAGTATCGTGATGGCGTCATCTCCCTTCATCGTCTGGTCACGAAGATATTCACCCTCAAGGCGATCCCCGGCGACTCGCAATTCAATTCGACAATCGGCAAGCAGGGTCAAACGCAGACCGGAGCAACCGGGAATGGCGCTGCGAGCCAGACGACGGGTGGCTACTCGTCCAATACATCCATCACGATGAACTCCAAGTTCAGCGTGTGGGAAGCCGTAGAGGATGCTATCAAGTCGGTGCTCTCGCCAGCCGGAAAATATGCCATCTCGCAAGCGTCCGGCAACATCACTGTTACCGACACGCGCGATGTCGTAGACCAGGTCGCCAAGATCATCGATCAGGAAAACGGCATGAACACCCGCCAGGTTGCCATGCGCGTGGAAGTGCTGACGGTGAAGCTCAACAAGGGACAGGAAGTGGGCGTGGATTGGGATCTGGTATTCAACCAAGTCTCGAATCTTGTTCCGTGGACCATGCGGTTCTCGTCGCCTGCCTCTTTGGTATCCAACTCTGCTGCCAGTCTTGGCGTGTCGATCCTGGCTCCCACAAATGGTGCAGCGATGTCCGCTTCACAGGCACGCTGGGGAGGATCGCAGGCCTTCTTTAAGGCACTGCAGAACTATGGCAAGGTCAGCGTTCTCACGACAGCCAACGCTGTGACGCTGAATCGCCAGCCCGTGCCGGTGGCAATTACTAGCCAGACTACCTATCTGGCAAAGATTACCCCGGCTCCTGCGGGCGCAAGCGGCAGCGCCGGCGGCACTCCTGGCCTTGAGCCGGGCACAGTCACAACGGGGTTTCTCCTGAACTTGCTTCCGACCGTTTTGGATAGCAACAGCATCCTGCTGCAGTTTGGCGTCGGTATCTCGGACCTCACGCGCCTTGCTGACGTCTCGTCCGGCGAGAACAAGATTCAGGCACCTGAGGTGGCCTCTACCGACTTCCTCCAGAAGGTCGCATTGAAGCCGGGGGAGACGCTCGTGCTCTCCGGCTACGAACGGGCTTCCGGCCAGTATGACCGCCGCACCCTCACTGAGGGCGCACCAATTGGCATCGGCGGATCGCTGAACGGTAGCAATTCCCGTGAAGCGGTCGTGATCCTAGTCACGCCGGTTCTATCCGAAGGCGCGGTCTGACTGGAACGAGCTATGTCGGTGCAATTCATCGAAGTGAAGGGCGTCTATGCTGTCTTCGGCCTTGGCTGGCGGCCAATTGATGATCTGGATCGGGAAAAGGCCGAAGTCAGGCTTCTCGCCAAGGACTTTGATGCGGCATACCAGGTGCGGGTCGCAGGTGGCGCTTCGCATGCGGACGAGGTCTTGTATGGCCTGCTGAGCAAGGACGACTTGCTGGAGCAGGGGTTGAAGCGTCCAAAGAGCCGCATCGTTTCCCCGGCCGTCCTGCTCGCAACTCTGCCGGATGTCAGTCCCAATGCCATATGGGCTCATCAGGAAGGAGGACGTGCCTACATGGCCGTGCTGGAAGGCGGAATCCCCTACCCAGGCGGCGACTTCTGTGGCACACCCGACGACGTTTCGCAGGCCTGCCAATCTATCCTCTCGCATACATCGGCACGCTTCACCTTCTACGGCAATCTCCATGAGGATGCCATCAACATCTCGTTGGGAGAGTTGCTGGAGGATGCGAACACGAAGGCGGCAACGCTCGTGCCGGCATCCCGAGGTGTCGATGGTCGCCTCGTGGTTGCAGCAGGCATGGCGGCAATCCTTTGCGCAGCGCTTGGATATCAGAAGTATGAAGAACGCAGGCTTGAGGCGGAACGGCTGGCCGCGCGCAAGAACAAGCAAACCGCAGAGCAACTGTATGCAAAGAGCTTGACTGCGGCATTGCTGACTGCTGGCACGCCAGTGGCCGCGGTCGCTGACTCCCTTTTCCAATCGACGCGGAACCATGAGTTGGTTATGGGAGGCTGGATTACCAAGGACATCGCTTGCGACGCTGCCGGCTGTCTGTACACCTGGTCGAACGTCGGTGGGAACAACATGACTCTCCGCGAAGCACTGGGGCGCGCGGACATCAATTACGCCATGGACGGCGCTACCGCGACCTACTCGCAAGGCTATGAATCCCCGAATGCAGCGCCTCTTGACGTAAAGCGACTTCCAACCGTCCGTGTCTTCAAAGAGCGCGTTGGGTCCTTCTCGCAGGACATCAGGCTACTCGGCGTCACGACGAACTATGGCTCTGAATCGATCTTTGGCGCGGACCCAACGATCTCCGCATCGGCAATCAAGTCTCCCGTGAAAGCCGGGACGTTCAGGTTTGAAGGGAAGCTCGCCCTGCTGGAGGACATCATGCGGCGACTTCCACCCAACATGACGCTTAAGAGCGTCGTCATGACGACGAGTGCGGAGCCGAAGTTCACTCTCGAAGGAACATACTATGTCAAAGACTAGCCTTTTCATTGCCGCGCTGGCCATTGCGGCATCCAGCGGGCTACATGCCATGCCATTGGAAAGCCTCGTGGAGCAGCAAAGGGGTGTGATGGAAGACGAGCTGGCGAAGAAGCGCGCAGAACTTCGCGGACAGATTGGTGCTGCCGGAGCCGCTACGCTGCCGCCTGTCGCTGCGCCGGCCCAGGCATCAGCGAACGGTACTCCGAGCGAAACTACTAAGAGCGCCGTTCCAACCATCGAAGACGTGAGCGTCGTTGCTGTATATGGCGAAGAAGGGAAGCTTCGCGCCGATATCTCGGTGCGGTCAGCCTTGCCCGCATCCCGCAGGGAAGGGGCTGAAATCCTCCCAGGCTGGTTCATTGAATCGATCAGCGCGCAGTCTGTCTCCTTTGTGAAGGGGAAGAAGAAGGTGAAGGGCGCTCAACGCCATGTTGTCTATATCACTGAACCCGCCAGCAACGTCACGTCGCAAGCGCGAGGCATTGCAGCATTGCCCGGCATGGCCAACCCGCTCCCAGCGATCCCCGTTGTGCCGCCGGTAGGCGTGAACAACATTCGTCGGTGACGAAGGGAAGTGCCAAAATGCTCAGCGCGTTCACTTCTCTCTTTGGCTTCGCGCCCTTAGGCAGATCGGCGAAGAACGGCGGAAAAAAGCCGGGGGCCGGAGCGTCTAAGGATTCGCCGAGGCCTTCTCGAGCACCAAGGGATACCTTGGAATGGGTTCGTTCGTTTGAAGAGGTCTCTACGTATGACTGTATTCATACGTGGAAGCCGGAGGGCAAGGAGCGGGTGGATGGTGAGGATCAGCCAAAGTCCCTTGGCAGGTTGCTGACCGACGAGCAACGGAAGCAACTTATCGCGGTTGGCACTGCCAAGACGGCGACCATTCTTGTCGATCCGGAATTTTTCCACGCAAAGCGCACCGTCGTTCGCTCTCTGGAAGGAGCGTTGCGCAACGCAAGTATCGCCATTGAACGGATCTGCTTCGCCGACAAAAAGCTGATCGCGGCTCTCTATGAGACCCAGGCGAGCGTTGCACATGCTGGCCTCGGCGGTGAATCTGGGGGACGGTCAGAGCAGCTCTTTCGAGAGTTGATCGAGTACGGCTACAAGATTGGTGCTACCGACCTGCACATCAATCTCAAGGGCCGAAAGGGAATTGCGAAGTACCGAATCAATGGCGAGCTTTCACCTCCGGCAACCCAGCAGAAAGGCGTCTACACGCGCGAAGAGCTGCGGGACGCTATTGCCTTTGCGTACAACAAGTTGCACGCGGAACGCACGCAACAGGGTGCCGGGTTCTCGGAGGAAATGGATCAGCAATGCATGATCCCCATTCGCGTAGGTGACGATGAGTTCAACCTACGTTACCAGGGCAATAAAGTATTCCAAGGATATGCGGTCTATCTCCGATATCTGGTTGCGAAGGATTTGCGCCTCGATCAGTTTCAGGACGCCGGCTACTCAAACGACCAGGCGAACATGCTGGAGACCGCTGTGCGCGCACCCTTCGGGGCTACCGCCATTGCTGGTGTGACAGGCTCGGGCAAATCAACGACGTTGAAATTCGCTATCGAGTCCATCCCGGAATCGGAAACGTTGAACATCATGACGGTGGAGAGCCCCGTTGAGTACCCGATTCACAATGCATACCAGATCACGCTTCAAGATAGTCAGCCGGAAACCTGGCGGCAAACGCAAAAGAAGATAGTGCGATCCGATCCGGACGTGTTGATGATCGGTGAAGTGCGATGTGTACATTCTGGCGAAACGGCCAAGACCATGAGTGAGACCGGCCATCCGGTGTACTTCACGGTGCACGCTGGCTCCGTGTTCACAGTGTTCAGTCGCCTCTGCGATGCCAGCATCGGATTCACCATGGAAACGCTCACGACGCCTGGCTTTTGGCAATTGATCGTCTATCAAGCTCTCGTTCCAGTCCTTTGCGGGTGCAAGAAGCCTGCAGCCGAGCATATCCCCCACATCATGGAGTACATCGAGCAACGCTTTGGCATTTCGACCGCTCAGATGTGTGTCAAGAATCCGCAGGGATGCGAACACTGCCGCCATACGGGCGTCGTGGGACAGACGGTCGTCGCCGAGATGATGCAGCCGGATCGGCCGCTGCTGGAGCTTCTGCGCGAGCGCCGCCTTTTTGATGCGGAGAAGCTCTGGCGCTCGCGCTGGGACCACCGATTCGATACAGCCGACATGACCGGCAAGACGGTGTTTCAGCACGCTCTATACAAGGCGTATCTGGGACATATCGACCCGCGCGTAGTTGAGCGCTTCACGGCGTTTGATCGATTCGAAATTCTATGAACTTTGACTTCCCATTCTTGGATCGCATGCGGAGGGCATCCGCAATTCGTGCGTTCGTCAAGCACCGTGCGACGTTCTACGAGGAACTTGCAGAGGCACTGCGCGACGGTGAGGCATTGGCTCGGTTCTTCAGCGACCGCGCGGCACGAGCCGCCAAGCAGAAGGATCCACTAGCGATTTTGTACAAGGCATGGCTCCGTCGCATGGACATGCCAGGTTCCGAAGGGGGCCGACTGTCGGTTGTTCTTCGCGGCTACGCGCCGCACATGGACTTGATGGTGATCTCGTCCTTTGATACGGGGTCTCACTTTGCTGATGGACTTGACTTTCTTGCGGGCACTATCAAGAAGCAGGAAAAGATGCGTTCCGTCGTGGCCGGCGCAATCGCGATGCCAGCATTGATCGTTGCTTTGGCGGTGGTCTTCCTCGTGGTGATTTCGTATATGGTGGTACCGGTCTTCCTCACCATTGCCCCCCCAAGCGAATGGGGTGCGATGGGGTATGGGCTCTATCTCGCATCGTACGTTGTCACCCACTACGGCATCGTCCTCGGCGCTATTGGTGCGGCGCTGGTCTGGGCATTCATTTGGTCGCTACCGAACTGGAGCGGTCCCCGACGTGTGCGTTGGGATAGGGCCGTGCCGTACCGCATCTTTCGAGACTACAACGCCGCAACTTTTCTCGTCGCGGTAGCGATGATGCTTAACGCTGGTGAATCTCTGCATTTGACATTGGAAGAACTCAAGAAGCGCAGCAATCCATGGATGCGTTGGCACATTAACCGAATCTCAAAGGGGCTCAATCGTGCCAACCGCGCTTTCGGAGAGGCATTCGATACAGGTCTCTTCGCACAGCCAATCGCCAACCGTCTTGCTGATAGCAGCCGCCGCTCACCGCACTTTGACAAGGTGGTAACCCACATTGGGATTACAGGACTGGACAAGACCAGCGCTGAGGTCGAGAAATCTGCCAAACGTCTGAACATTGTTCTGTTCCTGTGCATGGGGGTACTCGTTGGAACGATGATCCTCGGGACGATTCGCACTGGCCAAGTCCTGGCCGATGCGATGCAGACACAGATCAACAAGCAGAAGCGCGGCATGCGCAACTAAAGCACGTCATCCAAGCCAATTAACCACGAACCAACCACGAACCGGAGAGCACAATGAATCTCAACAACGCCCGCAGCCTGCAGCGCTCACTTAAGCACCGTCTCGGTAAGCAGCAAGGCGGCTTCACGCTGGTGGAACTGCTCATCGCCGCGGTGATCATCGCCGTCGGTATTTCTCTGATCTACAGTCAGGTCTCGTCATACATGTCCAAAGACCGGGCCAACTCGGAAGGTAAGGAGTTGCCGCCGATCTTCACGAACATTCAAGCGAAGTATTCTCAGCGGGCCAACTACAGCGGTGTGACCTGTGCTGGGCTGATCAGGCTTGACGTGTTTCCGAAGGTGCGGGAAGCCTCGGCCACGACCCTGACGAACCGCTGGGGCGGTCCCATCACGTGCGCAGTCGGCACTGTCACGACGGCAAATGATGTTGTGAATCTGACCTACACCAGCGTGCCGGAGTACGAGTGCAAGAACGTGGTACCCATGGTGGAGGATTCCGTGCGCGTTGTGACTGTGGGCGGTACGACCGTGAAGGCGGACAACGCACAGACGGACCTGGACGCGCTCGGTACCGCCTGTGTGGCGGGCGGCCCATCGAACACGATTGTCTACAGCGTCGGCAAGTCGTAATCGAGGCTGGAGAAATACTGGATTTCCACAGGAGAACGACAGTGAACGTTACCGAGATCGATGAGATGTTGTGGCTTGAAGCGCTCAGCTTTCGTGACTGGCACGTAGACCAGGCCAGCCCTGACAAGTCGGTTGTATTTAGGCCGCAGGTTGGCGACGAAGCCACGCCGTTCTCGATCCCTTCCCCGGTTCCGGCGACGCTGAAGCCGGTTCTGCATCGAATCCTTGAATGCCTGGCTGCGCTGCAGGCTCAGGGTGATGCGAAGAGCTTTAGCCTGGCGGTAGATGGCAGGCTGATGTTCCGTGGTGAGCGCATCAAAGCAGGGCGCTACGCTCTGCGGCTTTCGCCGAAGTCCGCCGTCGGTCTCAATGAATGCAAACTCGGACCTGAGGCGACCAGCTTGCTCATGGACGAAAGCTTTCGCAAGACGGGCGGACTGATCCTAATCGCGGGCGATACCGGCGCTGGGAAGACTACGACCGCCTTCGCTACCCTGAAAGACAGGCTGACCAAGTACGGTGGATATTGCCTTACCGTTGAGGCCCCCATCGAGCGGGATGTCGAAGGCTTTCATGGATCCGAAGGCTACTGCGAGCAGGTCGACGCAACCGAAGCCGGCTTCAAGTATGAGGTTGCCAGTGCAATGCGGAAGTTCCCCGCTGAAACGCGCTCCATGTTTCTGTTCGGGGAGGTTCTCGATGAAGAAGCCGCGGCTGAGCTTGCGCGCTTGATCGGGCGTGGGCACCTCGTTATTACAACGATCCATGCGGCTGACATGTTGCAAGGCATCGAAATGCTGATCGCCTTTGCGGAGCGCGGCGGTGAAACGCATGCGCGCCGGCTTATTGGTAAGAATCTGCGCGCGGTCATTCATCAGAGGCTGCAAAACCAGCGTCCCGTGGTCGAAAGCTTCAGAGTGACGGGACCGGCTGCATCGATCATCTCGGATCCTTCGGCGAGCCTCAATACGCTGGCATCCGAGATCGACAAGCAAAAGCGCGCAGCAGGTCCATCGCTCAATCGCGCCTTCGCTCAACCCCAGATGCGGATCTGACAAATGAAACGACGACTCCCTGCGCGCCGCAACCAAGGCGGCTTCACACTTGTCGAGATGACCGTAGTGGCGATCATCCTGGCGGCGGGGCTTTCTGCCGGTATGTGGGCTTTGCGGCAGGAAACCTTGAAGAAGGCATTTTCTGCGCAAGGGGACACAATCAAGGCCATCGGCAATGCTGGCGGCAATCAGTACGTCATGACGTACTACGGCGAGCTGCAAAAAGCCTCACCTGCAATTGCTGGCGTGGCTAACCCGTACAAGCCCACCATGACGGAGTTGAGGGCCTTGGGGATGCCGATCTCCCAGTTTTCCGACACGGGGTACGAGGGCTTGCCCTATCGGTTTGAATTCGCGAGAACCCCTGCGGGGTGCACGCCGCCAAGCTGCGACGTCACGGGGCAGATCTATCTGGCCGGACAAATCACAGACCCATCGAGCGGCCGCGTCTCGGGATTGGGCCTCGGTGAGATCATCTCCGCGATTGGTGGAGATGGTGGATTCTCCGATGACACTACGCCGAACACTGTTTCGGGCTATGGCGGTCAATGGTCCAAGCCGAACCCCATGGGCAGCATGGAGGGGGTTGTCTCGATGCAGCTCGGGTACGGCACGCTCGGCTATCTGCAATTCCTGCGCCGAGATGGAAGTCAGACAATGCTTGGCAATCTCCGGATGCAGGAAGTTGGAGGGACGCGCCACGATGTCTCCGGCGTGAACCAGCTCGACGCTCAGAAAGCGACGCTGCCTACGGGCAACTCCCTGCAGATCGGAAGTGGGTTCTTCTATGGCGACACGCAGAATACGGCAGCGCGAAGCCAACCCGGTGGCGGCTTCTATGTGCAGGACGTCAACGGGAACGCCGCGGACATCAAACAAGCTAAGGACGTCTATGCCAGCACGACGCAGACGCAGGAAAGCTATGCGAACGGCTGGTTTAGAACGCGAGGCGACAGCGGCTGGTATTCCGAAAAATGGGGGGGCGGCTGGTACATGAGCGACCCCACGTGGATCCGCGCCTACAACAGCAAGAACGTCTGGACTCCCGGTACATTGCAAGCCGATACCAACGTAAATTCTGCCTATGTTTCCGCATGGGGCTGGATGAACTCGGCGGGTCGATTGAGGACTGGCGAGTATCTGCAGATCGATGGCTGGGCGAACGAAGGTTGGGGCTGCGGCCCGAATGGCCTCGTCGGCCGCGCGGGGAACGGAAAGCCACTATTCTGCCAAGATGGTGTATGGCAGTCGGCAGGCGGCGGCATCAAAAACTATGCCGATTTCGACTGGTTTCCGGGATACGGAACGTTTGGGACCGGACTGCCGTACAGCAACTGGAGCTGCGCGCTGTCGCGCGTCGGCGGCAAGTATGCGGGCGGCGGGGAGAGCGTCCAGGTCGTGCGAGACGGTGGTAGCGGGACATGGGTCGTCATCGGCTCAAGCGGCTCGGACAACTCCGGTGCCTTCGCGCGCATAACGTGTGTCCAGCTTTGACGCGGGCGCACTTGTTAATCGTGTGGGCGGACAAGACCAGGTGGGAGTGCGGCCCGGTTCCGAGTTGACGGAGGGGGGACTTGCAGTTGGGCCGCGGCGACTGCAATTGCCCGCAGGTTTCCAAACTGCTATCGGGAGGGTACGTGCTGACCTGGTACAACGGTAGCTCGTTCAGCGACGCTCCGGATCCCTCCTACCCCTTCTTCAGGATCGAAACGCGGGCACGACGAGTGTCAAACGCTGCCGTCAGGGTTACGTCGGTCATTTGTGCTCTCGCTCAACCTCTCTTCAACTAGAGAAGCAAGGTTTGCCAACGGGATGTGCAAGGCGCGGGCAAGAGCGAGCATGGTTTCGAGCGATGGCGAGCGCTGTCCCAACTCCATCAGCGAGATGTAGGTGCGATCTAGCCCCGCTTCGAAAGCCAGCTTTTCCTGGGAGAGCGTTTGCTTCTTGCGGAGTTCCCGAAGAACTGCGCCAAAAACAGCCGCAGTCGATGGTTTCTTCAAGGTTCCGCCCTGGCCAATTTGGAAATTTGCTGGCCGCAATTCTCCGGGCCAAAAGCCGCAGCGGTCTTCAGACAAAAGTCTGAAATATGACGGATGCGGTACCTGAAACCTTAGGGTCGGTATGAAGAATTTTTGTTCTTCGTATGCAAATTCGGGCTCACCCGGTGGCGGCCCAATGGCGAAATCGCTGAACTGACATGCAAACTCTCGACCCGCCGTCTCCATCCATGGCCTTGCGGGCTTGAATTCATTATGTATGATGTATGCGATACGTAAGGCAGGCGGCGTTGTGTTCTTCCGCGGCGGCGCGTTCGTGAGCCTAAACGCAGGCTCGTCTTCCAACCTACTTGGAGTACGGCATGTCCATTCTGAATTCGATTACCGAGCAAACCGGCGCGAAGGGCGCGCTGCCAGCCACCGAGAACTTCGCGCTGCAGGTCTTGAAGTACGACCGCGACACGGCCAGCGGTGAACCGACCATCGTGGGCACCCGCCTGGACACGGGCGAGGAAGTGACGGTTTTTCTGCGCCCGTACCGCGGCGCGAACCAGCTCAAAGCCCCCCGCGCGGAAGTGAAGGACTTCGTGGCGGAGGAGGGTGAGATCTCCAAACTGATGCAGCAACTGCCGACCGAAGAATTGCGACGCCAGGTCCTCAAGGGCCAGGTTGCGAAGACCGAACCGGGTGGCACGATCATCGTCCAACGCGGCTTCGTGGATTCGAAGACCGGCATGGTCTCGGCGGGCTGGCTTCAGTCCGCTGCGAAATATCCGAGTCACGCCAAGGTCAAGGCGAATGTCATGCTGCGCGTCGATCCGGTGACCTACCGCGAGCATGGCCCCGCAACCTCGACCGCTACAGCGATCAATCCGGACGCCTCGACCCTCGTCAAGTCGCAAGATCAACTGACCGGTGCGCTGATCAGCGCGTTCGGCGGCAATGGCAACGACGTCGGCGGTCGCAATGGTGCCCTGATCCGTCTGACCGATGGCACCACCAACAAGGCCATCGAACTGATGTTGCCTCGTGTGAAGGACAAGCAGACCGAGGAATACTCGGATATGTCCCCGGTCGATGCTGCTACACGCTTCCTGGCAACGCCCAATGGCAAGCAGATCGCTGCTTTCGCCGGAAATCCGGACCTGAAAGTCGAAGTCGTGCCAATGGCTCGGATCGTGCTCGGTTCGCAGACGAAGGCTTCGTACGAGAAGAGCGCGGGCAAGCTCGACGCGGTCAACACGGCCTACCGCCTGGTCAAGGACGATCCGGAAGAAACCGCCTTCGCAGCCTCGTACATCGTGATTCACCGCGTTGGCGATGGCGAAGTGTTCACCCAAGCCCAACCGCTGTCCAACAAGCCGGCACTGTTCCACGCTCGCGACGTCGCAACGCCGCACTTCAATGGCAAGAGCGTGACGCTTGAAATCAAGGGGGCGCCGCAACAGGAAGATCCGGAGCCGCTGGAGACCGCAAGCGACGATCTCGACTTCGATGTGAATGAAGTTGTCGCGGCGGCAACTGCCTCCGAACCGTCGGCACAACCTGCGCGCATGCGCATGTAACTCGCCCTCGCGATAGCAGGGCAACAGGGCCGCCCAGTGCGGCCCTTTTTCTTGACCAGAATAGGGCGCTAATCAATGTCTACCACTCCCACCATGCGCTGGCTAGATCTCTCGCCGCACGGGGTTCGGCTGACCATCTTCCAAATCGAAGGAGGCACTACAAACCTGATGCTGTCAGGGATACCAGACGGGGGTGCGGAATGGGCGGAGGTGGAGAAGCTCGGATTCAAGGCTACCGAATCTCGCCGGCATCTCGTGCGTGTCGGAACCGACATCAATACGCGCCTGCTGCGCTCCATCTTTCCCAAGGCGCGCGTCGCGGACATGGAGGTCTCCAAGGTTTGGCTGAAGGTTCGTGCGCCGGCCAACTCGACGCATGGCGAATCCGAAGAGCAATCGCAACCTGCGGCGGACAAGGGACCGCGTCCGTTGGGTATCAATCTCGACGGGTACCCAGTATTCGAAGACTCAACGGGTCGATTTTATCGCCATCAGGGATCCGAGGTCTATGAAGACCGGGCCTTCGTGGACGCAGCCCAGACCGAAGGCGAAAAAGCCAAGCGCGCAGCCTTGCACCTACGCGCGACGAGCGCCGCGGCGCTGCAGCTTTGTGCTGATGGATTCGTAAGGGAGATGGCGAACGGTCAATCCATGCGCAAGTACGATCTCGCTCGATTCGCGCAGACCGTCAACAGCGAGCCGAACCCACTGGACCCCAGCGACACGCGCCTGCGTCAGGCGCAGGAAGCGGTGGAGGCAGGCATGCAACGCGCGCTGTCGACTACAGCTACGAGTCCCGACGATGATGCATTCTCGTTTGCCGTCGCTCTGACGGATCGGCAACCCACCTTTTCCTATCGGACCTCCACCAGCGTCGGCAATCAGCAATATTCGACGCCGCTTCCCATGTCCGTGGCGGCGCAAAGGATCTTGTCCGTTGCGGAAGGCGCGAGTGTGCTGGAACCAACCATCGGGAATGCCAGCCTGGTAGCGCTCTTGCCCATGAGCGCACAAATTACTGGTGTGGAAATCGACCCTGCGCGTGCCGAACAGACGCGATACGGCGCGAAGGCGCAGGCGAACACTGCTCCCGTGAACACGGTGGATCCGCGACTGTCGGCCCGCCGTGCTGCCGTGAACTACATTCGTTGGATTCGCGACGAGCGTGGGTATACCCGTCCGGAACAGATGATGACCGGCCTCCACGGAGACCGTACGTTCCACATCGGTGCCGGTTCTAAGGTCAAGCCAGGAATGATCTCGGTCGATGATGCACGCAACGGGCATCTCTTCAAGCTCGCCGAGCTTTGGAAGGAGGCTGCGGATCTCGACAAGGAGCCCGCTACGGAAGTCGCGATGCGCGAGGCGGTTGTCGCGGCAGGTCTGGAGATCTATGAGGAGCGAGATGGCAAAATCTCCGTGAAGGTGGCTGGCTATGACTATGCCAATGCCCATCTGTACAGGGAAGGGCCGAACAAATGGCGAGCCGAAAGCCGCGGAAATGGTCAATCAGGGCCGGTCACGTTCGGTGCTGCACTGCGCTGGGCTGCTGAGAAGCTGTTGAAGCAAGCTGCTCAAGACGGCGTGGTTGTGCCGACGAGCGACCTGTCCCGGCCCCGGCTCACTGTGGTGGAGGGAGACTTCGTTGGGATCGGCAAGGCCATCGGCAGCGATTTCGACAACGTCATCGCGAATCCGCCCTTTGGAGGTCTCACTCAACCGGTCGTTGTCGAAAATTTGCGCGTCACGCGCATCGACCATCTGATCGTGCTCAAGGCATTGCAGCGCCGCAAGGTGGACGGCCGCGGGGTGTTCATCGTGGGAGCAGACAGGGAATGCCTCCACCACCCAGGTAAGGTTGCAGGCGGAAGCAAGACATTTCTTGCGTGGCTGGCCGACCACTACGAAGTGGAAGATGCCGTCGAGTTGAATGGCGCGCTGTACAAGAAGCAGGGGGCCGAGTATCCGGTCCGCATGCTGACCGTGGGCCGCCGCCGCAGCGAGCGTGAGGCCGCTCAAGCGCTCGAAACGAAGCAATACCGTCTTCCTGACACGCTGCCAGTCATTCACACGTGGGACGCGCTGTGGTCACACGCGAATCAGCTTGCGCGAGCATATGAGGCACGCCAGACGACCGAAGTGCGAGTTGATGGTCAGCAGGACGATCTGGACCTCGAGACGGCTTCGGTAGAGCGAGAGGCGCTGCCACTGCCGCGTGAGTTGGTATTGGACCAAGCAGAAGCTGCGGCGGAATCGAACGTACCAGAAGAAGATGGATTGCGGTCTCCAGCGCCCACAGCCGTACCAGAGTCGACGCACCAGGAGAACGAGTACCAGGCTCCCTACATCCCGGCTTCGCGCATCAACGAGCCCACGGCGATGATCCCAAGGAACTTGGAAGGGCCGGTACGAAAGGCGCTTGCCAAGCTGACGGACGAGATCGGAGAGAGCGTAGACGAGTACGTGGCGCGCAAGCTCGACTTCAGTTTCGAGGACCTCGAAGTGGCATTCTCGGCAGAGCAGGTCGACGCGATTGCGCTCGCCATCAAGCGCATTGAGGAAGGGCGCGGGTTCATCGTTGGCGATCAGACGGGCCAAGGCAAGGGGCGCATTCTGGCTGGTATCGCCCGTTATGCGATTATCAGTGGCAAGAGCGTGACCTTCTTTACGGAAAAGGCCAATCTGTTCTCGGACTTCTGGCGCGACCTCAAGGACATCGGGTCGGAAGATCTCTTCACGCCATTTGTGCTGAATGCGGATGAGCCCGTCCGTAACATGGAAACGAACAAGGTTGAAATCGCTTCCACTAAGGCCGCTGACCTCAAGCGCATCATGGATGGTCGGATGTCGATTCAGGACGCCGGCCATAACCTGATGTTTGCAACCTACTCTCAGTTCAACCGCGACCAGGCATCGAGTAAGAAGGCAGCTTGGCTTCCCGATGCAGTCAAAAATTCCGTGGTGATCCTCGACGAGTCGCATGTTGCCGCGGGCGATTCGAACACGGGCGACAACATCGCGCGAGCAGTGGAGCATTCCGCTGCTGCGATCTATTCCAGCGCGACCTACGCCAAGAACGCAAAGAACATGCGGGCGTACAGCAAGGTTTTCCCCAAGAGTGTCCAGGTGGAGAGTCTTGCTGACACGCTGCTGGTCGGCGGCGAGCCCCTGCAGGAGGTGTTGTCTGCCATGCTGGCTGAGGAGGGAGTCTTCATTCGCCGGGAGCATGACCTTTCGAAGCTGGAATTCCAGACGGTCGTAGCAAGCCGGAACGCCGAGCAGTACGAATCGTGGGCAGACAGCCTCAGTGCCGCACTGCGCGAGATGTCGTACCTATCGGGAGACGTGTCTCGCGTTGCGAAGGCGATGAACAAACAGATCCGAAAGGAGTTGGAGAAGTTGCCTGAGGAAGCCCGCAAGGGCAACCGCATGGGTGTCTCGTACCAGGGCTTCGGTTCCCGGCTGTACAACATCCTTCGCCAGTTCATGATCGCCATCAAGATCGATGACGCTGCGGAAACTGCCGTTCAAGCGCTGAAGGAAGGGCGCAAGCCGGTGCTGGTGATGGAGCAGACGTTCGAAACGCTGCTCAAGGAGGCATTGCAGTCGCGCGACGAACTCGATGTGGAGATCGACAATGCAAGTATCAACGGGACGTCGATCGCTCGCCCGACCTTCCGGGATGTGATGCATCGAGTCGCGCAGAAGCTCGAATACATGTACGTGCGCGACGACTATGGCAACGGCCACTACGAGAGCATCCGCGACCAGGCGAAGACGCCGGAAGAGCTTGAGGCGGTCGAGGAAGTCATTGCCTCGGTAAAGGAGAAAATTGACCAACTTCCGGATCTGCCGGTCGCGCCTCTCGATACCATTCGCGAGAAGATCGAAGCGCACGGCTTCAAGGTTGGGGAGATCTCAGGCCGCACGTTTGAATCGCGACCCGATCCGGCCGATCCAGAACGGATCGTCGTTACAGTTCGCCCGGACGAACGTTTGAGGACGATTCAGGAGTTCAACAATGGCTCGCTGGACGCCGCCGAACTCACACGGGCCGGTGCTACGGGTCTTTCGCTCCACGCAAGCGAGAAGTTTGCCGACCAGCGGCAGCGGGAGATGATTGAAGTACAAATCGCCAACAACGTTGCCGAGCGGGTTCAGTTCTTTGGGCGCGTGAATCGCCGAGGACAGGTGAACGATCCACGCATTACGACCATCGTTTCACCGCTCCCGTCCGAGGCGCGAACCCTGGCGATGCAGAACACGAAGCTGCGCAAGCTCTCGGCCAACACGCAGTCGAACCGCAACAATCAGGCAGAGCTGCGCGATGTCCCAGACATCCTGAATAAGATCGGGGACGATATCTGCCGCCGCTACCTGCTGGAGAACCCCGATATTGCCTCGCTGCTCGACATCGATGCTGAGGAAGAGTCAGAGAGCACCGACGAAGCGCATTTCGCCAACAAGCTGACCGGGCGTATTGCACTACTGCCAGTTGCAAAACAGCGCGCGGTATATGCAGATCTGTCCCGCGTCTATACAGAGACGCTTGAAGAACTGGAGGCGAAGGGTATTAACCCATTCCAGACCTCTGTGTACAACTGGGGGGCGAAGATAGTCGAGACCAAGGTCTTCCGTGCTGGCAAGGAAGACGGCTCTGTGTTCGACCGCCCAACTTACCTTTCAACGCTTGAGTGGGAAGAGGAGGTCATTCCCATCAGCGCCGACGTGATGCGTGCGGCAGTGGAAAGGGCTCGCCAGGTCCTTGTTGAGGGAGATGGCCGGTTTGAACTTCGTGAGAATCGGTATGCGACCAGTGAGGCTGATAAGTGGCAGTTGGCGGGTACCAAGATGCTGGCCGATATCGACGCCGCCTTCGACAAGGTTCAGAAACGCTCGTTGCGCTCGCTGGATTCGTTCAAGACCCTCGAGGAGGCAATGGCCTCGCCCACTAACAACCCGATCAAGTTCTCGCAGCAGCGCAGGACGTGGCTGAAAGAGAAGCTGGCTTACCTCATGCCAGGCAAGCTGATCAGCTTCTCCGGGGACGAGGACGTCCGTACGGAAGGTATGGTGATGAGCCTGCAGACGCCAAAGGATGCCGACGATGCACACTTGCTCGGGCAGTATCACATCAGCGTTGTAGTGCCTGGCTCGGCGACGCCGAACAAAGTCACTTTCAACCAACTGATCGGAGATCCGGCTTTTGGCCCGGTCTACTCGTTGGGTAACGACTACCGGAATCCATACAAGGAGTTTGATTCCGCCCAGCCAGGTCGGGTTCTGTTCCGTCGCCACGCCTTGACCGGAAACATGTTCGCTGCCGCCCAGTTTGCGGCCCAGCATCGGTGTGGCAACGCGGGCATCTTTGTGGATGAGAACGGAGACCGGCATCGTGCGGTCATCATGTACGCCCGGATTTCTGCAGACGATCTGGAAAACCAGCCGGTAGCGCTCTCCCGGACCCAGGCCGGCGAACTCATGGAGCGCGCGGCGTCCGAGGGGGCCGGTGTCGTCGTGGTGGGTGACTCGTCGTTGGATCCCGACAAGGGGGTTCAGATCATCCTCCATGCAAACAAGCCAGATGTTTTCATGGTCGTCGCGCCTGGCGCAAAGGCGACCGGTGGGCGGATCTACACTAACAAGGCTCTGACCGACATCACGGGCGACTTCGCTGGCGACAAGAAGCGTATGAGTGTGACGGTGCCTATCTCAAAATTGGACACTGTCATCGGAGTCCTGACCGGAACCTGTGGCCAGGCGCTCTATGTCGCCGCGGGCAAGGCTCGTCAGCTTATGCCGCAGCTTGACGATTCGCGCGAGCCGGACGCCCACGAAGAGGATCAATTCGTGCGTGCGAAGCGACAGCGCATGGTGGCATAATTGTGCGTATAGCTACATGGATACGGAAATGAAAGCGGCGAATAACCCCTTGGAGAAACTGGATTCGGACCAGCGCTTCGCCTTGCTGGACTTCACAGCAGAGCATGGTTCGGGTTGGAGATCGAAGCTGCTGCTGGGATGGGAGCGTGCCAGCTACCCAGGCCCGCTGCAGCGCATTCGCAATGAGTTGGGTCCGGAATGGCTTGCCACGGTCAAGAAGGCGCATCTCGATGCGCCTTGGGCACCCCCGTTGAGCAAGGTCAACGTCTGGGTGGAGGGGCTCGATGGCGATGTCTCGATTCCGGCGTACTCCACAGGCATTCAATGGAAGGGCTTCGAATGCCCTCAACTCACGCTTGAGGCGATGCGCAAACTCGCCGGACATCTGCCCGAGGTGGTCAAGGAAGTTGGTGACGGGACTTTCCACATCATCAATGAGGCGTGCGACGAGCCAGACGTCATCGAGCCGGAGACCCGAGAGGTCGAAGGCACCACTCTGGCCCTCTACGCCATCGACGGCTGGTGTTGGCACAACGCCGACGAGGATGCGGCTACTGACAACGACGCGCCCAAGACCCCGCGGGCACGCATGTAAGGAAGGAGTGCGTATGGCAACGACCCTTAGCTTTCAGGAAGTGAGCCGGATGCTTGGTATTCCGGTCGATGCGGTGATGCATGGCGGACGCTGGCAATGGTTTCGTCATGGAAACCGGGGAAGCCTTGACGTTTCCCAAGGCACCGGATTGACGTGGGCGATCACGGATGCCGGATCGCAGCCCGGTCCATCCGGATTCGCGCGGATCGATTCCGAAAATCAAGCCGTACTCTTTGACGACAGCACGCTCACCAGCTTTGAGCAGTTTGGCGAGACCGTAGCTCTCCTTGCTCCGGTTGTCGACTGAGGATGATGGGTATGGCACAGCCACTGCGAGTCATCCTGACCGAAAAGCCTGACGTGGCAAAGCACGTCGCCGAGTTCTTTGGCATTGAGCGGCGCGAAAACGGCGCGTACCGCCTGCGCGACGGCAACTACGTGACCTGGATGATCGGGCACTTGCTCGACCAGGGAAAGCCAGAGGACTACATGGGTGAGGCGCAGAAGTCGGCACGCGGCTTTGCGCAATTGCCCATCCTTCCGGAGTCTTTCAAGACATTCCCTGACGCTGACAAGAAGGAACAGCTTCGGGCCGTCGTGGCGCTGCTGAAGAAGGCCGACATCATCGTGAACGCGGGCGACGTTGACCGCGAGGGGCAACTGATATCGGACGAGACGATGCTCTATGCGGGTGTCGATCCTGCGGGCAGGACCAAGCCTGTGGAGCGGGTCATCATTCGGGCAAACAATCATGCCTCGTTGAAGGCTGCGTTCGCTCAGGCCTCGGTCCGCAGGAATGGCGACACCGAATTCGTGAACCGTCGGCATGCTGGTCAGTGTCGCTCGGAAGCCGATTGGCTTGTCGGTATGAACGGCTCAAGGGGCGTTCGCGCGGCTATCAACGCATCGCTTAGCAACAAGATCTCTGTAGGTAGGGTACAGACCCCAACGCTTGGTTTGATCGTCCGACGCGAACTTGAGATCCTGAACTTCAAGTCCGTTTCCTACTACGTTCCAGAGGTCGAACTACCCGACGGGCGCATCCTGACCTGGCACTCGCGCGCAGAGAGCGCCGACCAACGCGGGATCGATTCTGAAGGTCGCATCATCGACCGCTCCGTCGCAGAAGCCATTGTTGAGCGCATTCGCGCAGGCCTGGCCGGCGAGGTGACGAACTACGAGTCGGTCGAGAAGGAGCAGGCGCCACCCCTGCCTTTCAATCTGGCAAAGCTGCAGTCGGAAATGTCCGCTCGCCATGGCATGTCAGCCAAGGAAACGTCGAGCGCGACGCAGTCGCTCTACCAGAACAAGAAGATGGTCTCGTACGTCGGTACCGACTGTCAGTATCTGCCTGAGTCGATGCATTCAGAAGGGGTGGACGTCCTTAAGGGGCTGTCCGCGAGCTATGCAAAGGTGGCCGGTGGCGCAAATCCATCAATCAAGTACGCATGCTGGAACGACGACAAGGTTTCGGCTCACCACGCGATCATTCCGACGGGTGAGATTGCCTCGGGCCTGAACAAGCACGAGCAACAGGTCTTCGACGCAGTAGCAAGGCGCTACATGGCGCAGTTCTATCCGAAGCACAAGTACATCGATAGCAAGCTCGAAGCCCAATATGGCGATGACAGCTTCCGTGCGGGGTGGAAGCAGACAGTGTCCCCAGGATGGAAGGCGGTAGACGAGCAGGCCGATGAGGATGCTGGCAGCGACACGCCAGCAGACAAGCACGCCAGCAAGATGCGGCACAACTAACAGGAGAACAACTGTGTCCCAAGTCGCTAATGCAGCAGTTGAGGCAGATCAGGTGCCGGTGCGTCTCACACGCGAGGCCGCAATCTCGAAATATTCGCGCTTCTCGGACCGGAACATCGGCGGTGTTGGTGCAAGCGTTGTTGTTCGGGCTGCTGGGCTGGTAGCAGCGGGAGCCAACGAAGAGATTCTGAAGCAGTTCTGGAATGAAACGAAGCATCTCACGTGGGCCAACACGTACGGCGAATCTCCTTGGGAGACGGCTTCCCTGATGGGGGCTCTCCTGATTGCACGGGATAACGATCCACCATCCTTCCAGTCATGCAGTGAGTACGTTGATGCTCTGCATGCAGCACTGCCGCAACCGGAGACCGCGGACACTTCGGAGCCTATCAGCGCGAAGGTGTATCGCCCGCGTTTCTGAAAGCTGCATGACAGATCTCGCAATCCGGGTCGTTCACAACGGAAGCCATCACGGGCAGCATGACCTCTCGCTGCAGATGGCGGACGGGGACAGAGTGATTGGCCGCGTTGATTACTCCGAGTTCGACCAGGTTCCCCTCGTTCAGCACATCTGGGTGGAGCCCGCTCACCGCCGCCACGGCATTGCAACTACATTGCTGTACAGACTGCAACAGGAGTACCCAACCACCGAGATCGATTGGGGCTACCTCACCCCAGAGGGTGCCGCCTTCAAGCTATCACTCCCCTTTGTGGAGATTCCAAATCGGATGGCAATCGCGGCTCTGGCCGCAGTTGGCCGACTCCGTGCCGAGAGAGAGGCGATTCTCCGATCCACGGATGCGGACTATGCCTTGTTGAACGATCTGCACGACCGCATTGAAGAGCTGCAGGACGGGCTGGGCGAGGCGCGGCTCGTTACCCGTCTGCTGGACAGCCAATCAGAATCAACCCCAAGGACAACAATGATGAATCCCCAATCAGAACAGCAAGCCACGACACCCGCGCGCCCGGTGCTCATGCGACAGGATATTGATATCCTGCAGCGCTCTCTTGTGGTGATGCGCGAGTTTGGTGCTCGGGCAACTCCGGACGAGCGACATGCCATTCAGCAGATAGGCGCGCAGCTCGCAGATCTGCATTCCAGAGCCCAAGCGCAGCTTCAGGCCATACGCTTTCGCGTGACTTGGGACGAGTCGTTCGTATCGCCTGGTACCAAGATACTTGGTGCCGTGGACTTTGATGAAGACCACGGCTACACGCTGGAGGATATCGAACAGATCCGGGGCCTTGGCGTGGGGCAGACGTGGACCAGTAGCGACTATGGTGCTGCGCACACAGTGACACGCATGCCAGATCTGGAGCCGAGCTACGTACCACGGCTGATCGACAAGTCACGGGAGTTGGGGCTTACGCAAGTACCGTCCTTCATGGGCGAGCTTTACAGACGTGCGGAAAGCCTTGGTGATCCGGACCCGTCGATGGAATGGCTGGCGAACGAGGCGCAGTGCCTGCGGCGACAGATTGCGGCCGGGAAGAGCCGCTATAGTGGCGAAGAGGGCGCAAAATTGACCGAGGAAATTGACGGATTCCTAGCGAAACTCGCCATGTCCGCGGAATCCGTCACGGACCGGGAGACCACCCCTCGCTCACAAATGTGACTATTGTGACACTGTGACGTCCGAGCAATTCCGTGTTCGACGTCACCAGACCCACTGGCCTATAATGGGACCCATAGGCGATATGGAGGTGCAAAATGGCAACGAAAGTAGCGAAGTACATCATGAGCGAGCAATTCCACAAGGATGCTCGCGAGGGACTCGCTGAGGCGGTTGCCAAGACCCGTGCAGCAGGCTTGGAGCCTGCCGGTGATGAACGGATCAAGAAGCCTAGCACTCGTCCTTCGACTGTGGTGACCATCGCGGCTCCGACCCGGATCTCACCCAGGCGCAAGACGCTTCGTGCTGCATGACAACTACCGACAACTCACAGCAGTCCTCTGATTCCCTTCCCCAACAACCAGCCGTTCTGATTTTTGCCGGACCAAATGGGTCCGGCAAGAGCAGCGTGCTTGCCAAAGTCCTATCGGGCGAGCTTAGCAGCATGGCCGACGCGTACATCAACGCGGACGACATTGCTAAGGGCCTCGAAGCCGAAATCCCGGATTACCTGACACGAAACCTGCGCGCCGCCCAGATCGCGGAAGAGCGCAGGGCAGATGCCCTGAACCGTGGGCTGGACTTTGCCTTCGAGTCGGTCATGTCGACGCCTGGTAAGGTGGCTCTCTTCACGGATGCCAAGGCGCGAGGCTATGAAGTGACGCTCGTTTTCGTGGCCACGAACGATCCCGCCATCAACGTCCAGCGTGTTGCGAATCGTGTTCAACTCGGTGGCCATGCCGTCAAGGAGGATGCGATCCGCGAGCGCTATGCGCGGGCGCTCTCTCTTCTGGCGTGTGCAGTGGAGCACGCCGATTTTGCGCAGATCTACGACAACTCGGAGAAGCACGCCGATGCTGTCCAGGTTGCCAGCAAGCTCAACGGCGAGCTGACGGTGTCCACGTTTGATGGGCGAGACACGAGTTGGGTGAATGTGGCGCTCACCCAACCGTGGTTGGACCGAGTGGCATCCCGCTCGCACATGCTGACCATGATGGAAGAGGACGCCGCCATGCTGGGCGTGGAAAGCCCGGATGAACCTTACGAAGCCGTGGCCGCAAATAATGCCGAATACTGGGGCGTCGCGGTCTCCGTTACCGACCAGCATTTCCTGCTGCGTTCGGCGAAAGGCGAATACACGGTCCATGATCGTCAACTGGCAGCGACAGTAGATGTGGACGAAGGCAAATGGTGCTGCATCCAATATCGCTACAAGGATGGCGGAAAGATCGATCGATCGAATCTGATCGACGCTGCAGCAAAGGATGCGGTGCAAGAGAGTGCTCCTGCGCCGCGTCGGGGGCTGTCGCAGTAGCTTTCGTCAAGGCTCCGCAGGCGGCTTATGGCTTCGTGTCTGCATGGGCCGCACGAGCATCAGCCATGATGGACTGGAGGGTCTTGGGCATGCTGGGTAGCGCTGCCAGCGCGAAGTCGGCGAGCGCAGGATTCATGAGCGTGCGCAGCACGGCCTCGTGCCTTATGAAGGCCTCGCGGGCACGGGACCCGGCCAGGAACTGCAGGCAGTTTAACCACGAGTAGCCGTTCCCCAGCCGCGAAGCGAGCACGGCATTTAGTTCCGCGGGGGGCGTAGTCTTGCCGCTGGCAAACTGGAACACGACCGTAAGTCCCGCCACGAGCTTCAACAGTGTGTCACGCTCGGCGCGCTGAGTGAACGGCAGCGCGCGAGAGAGGTCGGCCTCCAAGGTCGACATCTCATCGTGGAGCCGTTGGCAGAACGGATCTGTGAGGGCAGGCGTCATACCAACCCCGAATCATTGTTTGTCATGGCCGAAGTTCTTCCATTTGGGGGCCGGCGCAGACGTAGCCTTGGGAATGGGCTGCTTGGACGGTTGGGTCATCAGAGCGACCAGAGCGTTGTCGCAGTCATTCTTCTCTTCGGGATTTGGCGAGATGTCTGCCTTCTGCTTGGCCTGGCATTCCTTATACCGCGTCTTGGCTTCGTCAATGTGATCAGAGTACCAAGCGCTAGTGTGGGCATGAGCCGCGTGGAAAACCATCGATGCAGCAATTGCGAAACCTGCAGAAGCCTTCTTCATCTTGATGACTCCACTGGCTACCGGCCAGCGTGCGGGGCGCGCAGCTCGCACCTGGTGATTTTTGTTAGCCTGCCGTTCGTGGCTCGTTCAGCTTGAACGGCCACGTGCTGGATTGGCAAAGATCGCGCGCAAGGCCGAAGTACATATCCTTTGGATAAGCGCGCATGCACTTGAAATCTCGCTCAAGCACGATCTGAGGTGGTTCACGATTTGCAGATGCTGCCGCGCCAAGAAGGATGCCGCTAAGCGCCCCTGTCCAAGCAGCGAGTAGAACCTTCGTTGTAGCCATATCTCGACTCCTCCTGGTGGACTAATCTTCACCGTGCCTGACTGTTGCCGCCGCTGCGCAGCGCCAAGGACCAGGCGTCAAGTCGCCTGGTTAGTTGTTGACAGCATCCTTGAACTTCTGACCCGCCTTGAACTTCACGGTCTTGGCTGCTTCGACCTTGATCTCTTCGCCAGTCTGCGGGTTGCGCGCCATACGCTCGGCGCGTTCGCCCTTGCTGAAGCTGCCGAAGCCAATCAAGTTCAGGGTGTCACCCTTGGCCACGGCGTCCATGATGGTGTTGATGGTCACGTTCAGCGCCTGCTCAGCTTTGGCCTTCGTCAGACCGTCCACACCAGCCGCAATTGCGGCAATCAGATCGGTTTTCGTCATGCATTGCTCCTTCTCAAGTTGAAAAATTTCTGCTGCAGTCAGTGCCAGGTCAACGGCTTTTCCGAGCCTTACGGGGCTTGCTTCCAGCCCATATCCTGACTACACATGCGTTGCATTCGGTGGGTACGGGGGCCAATTACAGGCGGTTCTCACCCTGGCGGAATTCCTTGACTACGCCCTTGTTGTTGAAGCGGATCACAAGCGACGACTCCTTGCCGCTGTTCCCAGTCATATTCAGGAAGGGAACGTAAGCAAGCGGCCCCATCGCGACATGCTGGTAAGACCATACCTGCTCACCTTTCTCCATGTACTCAACATTGCTCGGGCGACCGAACGTAGCCTCAACATCCTTCGTGGTCGACTTGCCAGGCTTGATGGTGGACACCTTTGCCTCATCGGTGATCGTAGGGCTCGCGCCAGTGCTCGTGCAACCTCCGACAAGTACCGTCAAAGCGATCAGACCTGCGGCGAGAATGGACTTATTCATGTCAATGCTCCTTGGGATTGGATTTAGTAGAAGACATTTTGCGGCGTGATATTTTGCCATCTCGCTTGCGGAGCTTATCAAGGAAGGAGGTAGGTCTTTCTGCCGTTGTTTTGTGGGCGCGACGCGCGGCCGAGTCCATCGCCTTGGCCGCGGGCAGGTAGCTAGGATCTCGAAGCGCCTTGATCAACCACGAGTAGGGCACAAACGTGTACCCCTGATGGGTGGATAGCGGCTTGGGTGGGTCTGCTTTGGCGCGCTCCATGGCACCGTCTTCCCCTCCCTG
>NZ_CP172718.1:0-665130 GCF_057073745.1 Cupriavidus sp. C2SS-8b | reverse complement strand
GCTATTACCGGCCGAAAGGTTTTATGCGCAGTAGCCGAGGTAAAGGCCTTGTAGGCAAGTCCCCAGCGTTGGTTTACTGCACATAAAGTTTCATGATGGGAGTCCTGGCGGCCATCGGGGCCGCCGTTGTGAGGAGCTCGATCATGGAGCATTCCACCCATCAAGTTTCAAGCCGCCTTCCGTTGGAGCAGGTCATTGCCGGTGCCGTGGGCGAACTGGAAAGGCTTCACTACAGCAGACGATCGCTGGGGCGCTATCGCGTAGTCTGGCGACATCTCATCGTGTTTTGTCACGAGATGAGCCTGGGAGATGCGTACTCACAGATGCTGGCGAAACAGTTTTGCACCGCGTATCAGATGCGTGAGGGTGAACGCCTAAACTCACGCCAGGGGTGGCGACGGCATATCGTGTTTGCCCTCAAGGTTCTGGAGGACTTTGCGCATGACGGGCACATTGAACGCACCGTCACCGACATGCAGAAGATACAGGTCCCGGCGCCCATGAGCACGACATTGCGTGACTATGAACTGTACTGCCGGGATCGCCTTCATCTTCGCCCAACGACCCTTCGCGAGCGGATGCGTGAGATCGCGATATTCGCGGATTTCCTTGGTTCAAGGAACATCACGTTTTTTGATCAGATACAGCCGCCCGATCTCTGCGCCTTTGTGACCTCGCAACATCGCCTGGTGGCCAAGTCCGTCTCGCGAATCGTTTCCGATGTGCGCGGCTTTCTGCGGTTTCTTCTGCTGCGAGGACTTCTGCAGCAGGATCTCAGCCATGTATTGCCAGTAGTCCACGTTCCCCGAGATGCGACTGTTCCATCGGTCTGGGACCCGGAACTCGTGACTAGGCTGCTCGAAGTCGTTGATAGAACCTCGCCCAAAGGAAAGCGCGATTACGCGATCCTTCTGCTGGCCTGTCGCCTTGGATTGCGAGCGAGCGACATTCGGACACTATCCCTCGACGATCTGAAATGGGATACAGCCACCATAGAGATTAAGCAGTCGAAGACCCTAGCACCTCTTTGCTTGCCACTAACGGAAGAAGTTGGCGAAGCACTGATTGAGTATCTGAGATTGGCCCGTCCTCAATCGGGTCATCGAGAAGTGTTCCTCACATTGAATGCGCCTTTCCAACCCTTCTGTGAGACAGATAACCTGTATCACGTCGTCGAGAGTTGGAAGGCCCGTGCCGGTATTCGCTTCCGGACTCCACAACGTCACGGATTGCACTCGCTACGCCACACTCTCGCGACGCGACTGCTCCATGAACAGACGCCGTTTCAAGTCATCAGCGACATCCTGGGGCACGCGTCGACGGCGTCGACGTTGATCTACGCCAAGACCAACGTGGAAGCGCTGCGCACGGCCGCGCTGAACACCGAGGAGATGCGCCATGACGAGTAGATCATTCAAGGGACGGTTCCGAAGCGCTGTCGGCTCGCTCATGGAACAGTTTGTCCAGGAGAGACGGGCGTGTGGTTACCGATATGATGAGCCCGCCCGATTGCTGGCGCGCTTTGATCGCTTTCTGTGCGATGAAGGACTATCGCAATGCGAGCTACCGCGCTCGATTAGTCGCAAGTGGCTCTCCAAACAGCCCCACGAGTGTAGGGGCACCCACGATCATCGCATCTGTGCGGTTCGCCAATTCGCCCTATTCATGTGCCGGCAGGGATATTCCGCTGACGTGCCAGCTCGATCTCTGACAGTAAGAAATGCAGATGGTTTCTCGCCACGCATCCTGACCCACGCCGAGATCAACCGGTTGCTCCACGCGGCCGACCAGCTCGTGCCGACCGCGCGATCGCCAATGCGCCATCTCATCATGCCGGAAGTATTCCGGCTACTGTATGGCTGTGGGCTGCGTCTTGGCGAGGTGCTGCACCTTCGCGTGGCCGATGTGGACCTTGACCGGGGTATCCTGACGGTGCGTGAGGCCAAATTCGGGAAGGACCGCCTCGTGCCTCCAGCCTTGCCGCTGGTGCAGCGCCTTCGCAGGTATGCGGGAATCATGGGGGACCGGTCGCCCGAAGCGTACTTCTTTCCTTCACCGTCCGACGGACCGTACAGTCTCGAAGCGGTCTACTGGGTATTCCGGGACCTCCTGTTGCGCTCCGGAATCACGCACGGCGGCAGAGGCAAAGGGCCGCGCGTACATGATGTGAGGCACACATTTGCCGCACATGCCTTGCTGCGCTGGTGCCGCGAGGGGGCTGACCTCGATGCAAAGCTCCCGGTACTGGCGACCTACATGGGACATCGGTCTCTTGTCGGAACGCAGCGCTACCTGCACCTGATAGCTGAACTGTTTCCGGAGATCACGGCGCGCACCAGCGCCGTCTTCGGTGATGTCATCCCGCGGAGGAATGGATCATGAAACCAACGGACTTCTCCATGCTCCTGACCGACTTCCTGACGCATCATCTGGCCGCACAGCGCAACCTAAGCCCCAACACGATCAAGGCTTATCGCGACGTCTTCACCCTGCTGCTGCGATTCTGTCGCGACGTGCGAGGAATCGCACTGGAGCGTCTGTCTCTGGCACAGATCGACGTACCCCTTGTTGAGGCATTCCTTGATCACCTGGTAACCGACCGGCACGTTTCTGTCAGCACGCAGAATCATCGCCTCGCGGCGTTACACGCGTTCTTCCGCTACGTACAGTCGGAAGTGCCCGAGCAACTGTTGCAATGCCAGCAGGTCCTCGCCATTCCGCTGCGGCGACAGCCGCGCCCCAGCGTCGATTATCTCTCCAAGGAATACCTTGCACAGCTTCTCGCTCAACCGGATCTGCGTACGTCTGAGGGCCGCCGAGATGCAGTAATGTTAAGCGTACTCTATGACACCGGCGCCCGGGTACAGGAGTTGATTGACCTGAACGCTGGCGACGTGCGCCTGGATCCTCCGTCGCAGGTACGACTCATGGGAAAGGGTCGAAAGCTACGCGCCGTGCCCCTGATGGACTCGACTGTCGAACTGCTGCGCCAGTATCGACGCGATAACAACCTCGATCGCCCTGAACAGACCGACAAGCCACTCTTCCAGAACCGGCAAGGCACACGGTTATCGCGCTCGGGTGTGCGGTATCTTCTCGAAAAGTATGTGATTCCTATACGACGAAGTCACCCCGAGTTTACGCAGCGGGTGAGTCCCCACAGCCTGCGGCACACAAAGGGAATGCACCTGCTGCAAAGTGGCGTCCCGCTCGAGATCATCCGCGACTTCCTGGGTCACGTCGATGTGAAGACTACCGAGATCTATGCTCGCGCAAATCTTGAGATGAAGCGCAAAGCGCTCGAGAAAGTCAGTGACGGTGCGCCGCTTCCAAAGTTCCCATCGTGGCAGCAGAACAAAACGCTGCTCGAATGGCTCCATTCGCTGTAGGACCGAGGAGGTTACGCACGCCGTTTGTTGGTTGCGGGCCTCCACATCCTGTCCAAACTTTTATGTACAGTTCCTACGACCGAGAACCTTTGCCTATCGCGAGTGGGATTTGAGACTGCGCATAAAACCTTTCGGCCGGTAATAGATCGAGGTCGTGGCAACCGAAGCGTGACGAAGATTGTCGCGCACGCTGGTCAATTCCGCGCCGCGCGCCAAGGCATGGGTGGCATGGGTATGCCGCATCCAGTGTGGGCTAGCCCGGCGCAGCTTGTCGGCAACTGTTGGGTTGTCGGGCACAACCACATCGGCGGCCTGGCCAAAGAAGCGCCGCATCACGTGCCAGAGGCGGGTCCCGGTAATGCTGGCCGCTCTATCCAGTTCCAGGCTCGCGAGGAGGGGCGTCTTGGGATCCCAGCGAGCCGGCGTCACCGGCAGCCCCCGTTGCACCAGGTACTGGTCGAGCGCCGATCGTGCCAGTGGTGGAAGCGCCACTTTCCCAGGCCGACTCCCCTTGCCGATCAAGTGCAGCCAGTGGTCGTGGTGTTCATCAACATGGATGTCGCCTAGCGTTGCGCCAACCAGCTCGCTGGCGCGCAAGCCGGTGGCATAAGCGAAATCCAGGATAAAGCGCAGGCGCTGGGCCGCGGATGCATCCCAGCCATAGGACCACTCCAGGCCGTCGGCAATGGTACGCACCAGCAGCCATTCGCCCTCGGTAAATCCTCGGGAGGTATCGAGGGCGGCGACGCGAGTGCGGCCACGTACCTTGATCCCGGCAAACGGATTGGCCAACACGTAGCGTTGCTCGATCAGCCAGCGGAACAAGGCGCCCAGCACCGACAGCGCGTATGCCGTGGAGCGGGCCGAAAGCGCTCGTGCAAACGGGCGCCAATCGGGGGCACTACGTGCTCGCGGTGGCCCGACCCACCGCTCGCGCGGCGCCGGCCGCCTCAGGAAAGCGCGATAGGCGATGGCGTCCTCAGTCGTCAGGGATGACAGTGCTCGACCGCGTTCTACGATCGCCCACAGAATCAGGCGCTCGGCCTCCTTCCGGTAGGCGCGTTGCGTGGTGGGGGCCTCATGCAAGGCGAGCCACGCCTGCACCGCCTCGTAGTCGTTGGAGGCGTCGAGCGTGCAGGCCTGCCGCGGCGCCCGGAAGTTGCCCCGCGAGCCGTCCACCTCGTGCGGCAGTCGCAGCCGCTCCCACGGAACCAC
This sequence comes from Cupriavidus sp. C2SS-8b, assembly GCF_057073745.1. Lineage (NCBI taxonomy): Bacteria > Pseudomonadati > Pseudomonadota > Betaproteobacteria > Burkholderiales > Burkholderiaceae > Cupriavidus > Cupriavidus sp. C2SS-8b. The sequence continues at coordinate 660,526 of NZ_CP172718.1, read as the reverse complement.
CGCGCTCGGCGACGCGGTGACGATCAGCGCGCGCGCCCGCTCGGTCAGTTTCGGGTGCGCGCCAAAGAAGCCCTCGATTTGCCGCGCACTGGCCTGCCCCAATCCTGCGATCGCGCTCCACCAGCGGCGCCGGCGCGGCACCCGCACGGTCAGGTCCGACAGCGTCTGGATGCCGTGGGCGCGCAGGGCGCGAACGGCCCGGGGTGCCAGCCAAAGCCCAATGTCGTCCGTAACGTGCGGCTGGGCGGCAGGGAGGGAGCGCAGGACCTCGATCGCGTGGGCCACGGCGCTCGCCTGCGGTAGCCGTTCGCTCATGGGCTGCTGGAACAGGTTGGCCAGGTCAGCGCGCTGGCGGTGCTGCGCGAATGCGATGAGTTGCCGGCGGATTTGGCCGAGGATGCCGCGCGCCGATTGACCGGGCGCCTTGGCATGGGGCAGATAGCGCTCCACCGCCGCTCGAGATGAGAGGCCCGCGTACCACGCGCGCAGCGCGGCAAGCGCAGCCTCATCGGGGAAGTCGGGGGATTCGGAGACGCTGGAGAGTGGGGGCCGGGTCTGGCGTGTTTTCATGCTTGCCAGTTTAGGTCGAAAACCAATCCATTGCGATAAGAAGGATTATCTGAATAGATCGTATAGACTGCTGATTTTTTGGCCGAAACCCGCCCTCGGAAACCGGTGTCGTGCCCCGGCACCGCGGATTCCTACGCATTGTGAACCACTGGCATGCCACGCCGCACTGTCCTTTCCACCTCCGAGCGGGAGAGCCTGCTCGCGTTTCCTGATAGCGAAGACGAACTCATCCGTCATTACACGTTCAACGAGTCGGATCATGCGCTGATCCGGCAACGCCGTGGCGCCGCGAATCGGCTGGGATTCGCCGTCCAGCTCTGTTACATGCGCCATCCCGGCATCCTGTTGGCCGCCGGCGAGGCACCGCCGCAGGCATTGTTGCAGTGGGTTGCGCAGCAACTGCGCCTTGCGCCCACGCATTGGACGGACTACGGGCGGCGCGATCAGACCCGAAGGGAGCACCAGGCGGAGCTGCAGACCGTGCTTCGCATGCGCCCGTTCACCATGGCCGACTACCGCGCCGCCGTCCAGTCGCTGTCGGAGCTGGCGCAGCAAACCGACAAGGGCATCATCCTCGCCACGGCGTTGATCGATTTCCTGCGCCAGCAGTCGCTGCTGCTGCCGGGCATGAACGTGATCGAGCGCATTTGCGCGGAGGCCGTCACGCGCGCGACCCGCCGCATCTACCAGATACTGACCGAGCCGCTCACGGAACACCACCGGCTACAGCTAGATCATCTCCTGCAGCGCCGACCGGATGGGCGCCTGACCTGGCTCGCCTGGCTGCGGCTGCCGCCGGGCAAGGCCAGCTCCCGCCAGATGTTGCAGCATATCGATCGCCTGAAGAGGTTGCGGGCCGTCGGCTTGCCGGAGGGGATCGACCGACTGGTTCACCAGAACCGGCTGCTCAAGATCGCCCGCGAGGGCGGTCAGATGACGCCCCATGATCTCGCCAAGTTCGAGCCGCAGCGCCGGCACGCGACGCTGACCGCGATCGTGGTCGAGGCCTGCGCCACGGTGACCGACGAAATCGTCGATCTACACGACCGTATCTTGGGGCGTCTGTTCAATCTGGCGAAGAAGAAGCACCGCGAGGAATTTCATCTGTCCGGCAAGTCGATCAATGACAAGATCCGGCAGTACTCGAGAATCGGGCGGGCCATCCTGGAGGCGAAGGAGCGCGGCGGCGATCCCTTCGAGGCGATTGAAGCGGTGATGCCCTGGCAGGTCTTCACCAAGAGCGTCACCGAAGCCGAGCAGCTCGCCCAACCTGAGGCGTTTGACTTCCTGCATCTGGTTGGCGACCATTTCTCGACGCTGCGACGTTACGTGCCCGAATTCCTTGAGATCCTGAAGCTGCGCGCCGCGCCGGCCGCCAAGGATGTGCTGGCCGCCATTGACACCATCCGAAAGATGAATGTCAACGATGCGCGCAAAGTCCCGGCCGATGCGCCCACGTCTTTCATCAAGAAGCGCTGGGAGCCGCTGGTACGCGCCAAGAACGGCATCGACCGTCGCTACTATGAGTTGTGCGCGCTGGTGGAACTCAGGAACCGCTTGCGTTCCGGCGACATCTGGGTGCTGGGCTCGCGGCAATTCAAGGATTTCGAGACGTACCTGTTGCCCGCCGAGAAGTTCGTCGCGCTCCGACAGAGTTGCCTGCTGCCGCTGCCGATCGCCACTGATTGCGACTGCTACCTGGATGAGCGACGCCGATTGCTGGAACTGAAGCTGGCCACCGTCAATCGGCTAGCCACCGCGAACAAGCTGCCGGACGCGATCATCACCCAGTCCGGCCTGAAGATCTCGCCGCTCGACGCCGCCGTTCCAATGGAGGCGCAGACCTTGATCGACCAGACCGCGCTGATGCTACCGCGCGTCAAGATCACGGAGCTGCTGCTGGAAGTCGACGGATGGACCGGATTCACCCGCCATTTCACGCACCTGAAGACGGGCGAGCCGGCCACCGACAAGACGCTGTTGCTCACGACTGTGCTTGCCGACGCCATCAATCTCGGTCTAACCAAAATGGCGGAATCCTGCCCGGGCACTACCTACGCCAAGCTGTCCTGGCTGCAGGCGTGGCATATTCGGGACGAAACCTATACTCAGGGCCTGGCCGATCTCGTCAATGCACAATCGGCCCATGGGTTCGCTGCGCATTGGGGGGACGGCACGACGTCGTCGTCAGACGGTCAGCGCTTCAAGGCCGGCGGCCGAGCCGAGAGCACTGGGCACGTCAATCCGAAGTACGGCTCTGAACCCGGCCGGATGATCTACACGCATATCTCGGATCAGTACGCGCCGTATCACTCCAAGCTGGTCAACGTCGGCATCCGTGATTCGACCTACGTGCTCGACGGCCTGCTGTACCATGAGTCCGATCTGCGGATCCAGGAGCACTACACGGATACCAACGGCTTCACCGATCACGTCTTCGCCCTGATGCATCTGCTCGGGTTCCGGTTCGCGCCCCGGATCCGCGATCTCGCAGACACGAAGCTGTACATCCCCGGCAGCCCAGACGACTATCCGGCGTTGGCTCCGATGATCGGTAGCGCCTACAAGGAGAAGCTGATCCGGTCACACTGGGATGAAATCCTGCGCCTGGCCACGTCGATCCGCCAGGGCACGGTGACCGCCTCATTGATGTTGCGAAAGCTCGGCAGCTACCCACGACAAAATGGCCTCGCAGTGGCGCTTCGCGAGCTAGGCCGCATCGAGCGGACATTGTTCACGCTGGACTGGTTACAGGACCTGCAATTGCGCCGTCGCACCCATGCGGGCCTCAACAAGGGCGAGGCCCGCAACGCGCTGGCGCGATCCGTCTTCTTCTACCGTCTTGGCGAAATTCGCGACCGCAGCTTCGAGCAGCAACGCTACCGCGCCAGTGGGCTGAACCTGGTCACGGCGGCAATCGTGCTGTGGAACACCGTCTATCTCGAACGTGCTGTGCAGGCACTGATGGGCCGTGGCATGCCAATCGATCCAGCCTTGTTTTCTTACCTGTCCCCGCTGGGATGGGAACACATTAACCTGACCGGCGATTACGTGTGGCGCCAAAGCAACAAGCTACAGGCAGGGAAGTTCCGTCCGTTACGGCTGCCGGAGCGCTGAGTCGCTATAAGTACTCCGATCGCATCACTGGCCACGCACTATGCCAGTCGCTACGGTGGTGGTACCCATGCGCCGAACAACGCTGGCGCCATGGATAGATTGGAGCGCTTTGCAGCAGGGACGGCGCTTACCGGCCTACCTGCTCGACGTCACCAACTACGAGTCATGCCAGAACGCCAGATCGAAAATCTCTAGGTCGAGATCGGATCCATCGCAGGAAGCCCCAACGACACCGTTGCATCCGCGGCAACCGTTCGCTATGAATAGATGAAAGCCCAATTGGAAATTGGAACTCGTGTTGCGACGTGCGCTCATTCTCGATGACGATCCCAACGGTGCGTCCGCACTGTGTGAACTCTTGCGGCAATCAGGGTGGGACGCCCTTTGGTGCGACGACGGCGAGGCGATGTTGCTGCTTGCCGCGGGCTTTCAGCCGCAGTTGCTTGTGCTCGATCTGGACATGCCCCGAATCACTGGTTTGGAGGTTGCCCGGCGCCTGCGTGCACAACCCTGGGCACAGCGAGCCGTGATCGTCGCATTCAGTGGCGGGCGCGGCGACAAAATGCCAAGCGAAGTCCTGGAGGCGGGCTTTGATCATTTCTGCCCCAAGCCTTACCGTCCGGCGTACCTTGAATTATGGGGCGCGCCACGTAGCGGCCCGGGTTGAAGGATCCTGGTGCTTCAAGCCGGCCGAAAGGCTAGGCAGCGGTGACATTTCGCGCGCGTTTCGGTCAATGGACCATGACGCCGACAAGCGGATCTTCTTGAGGTCGGTCGCGGCAACGCAGCAGCGGCTGGTCGCTGCCCGGCGCGACCATGGCCGCCACCTGCGGCGCCATGTAGCGCAGCAGCCGCACCGCCAGGGCGCTGGTGTAGCTGTACCGCGCCGCATATGGCTCCCTCGCGCTGATGGTGACGGTGCCGAAGAAGCGTTCCCCCAAGACGAAGACAAAGGTGGCTGAGCGGGTCACGGAGCGTGACGCGATCAGCCGCCCGCCCGGCGCATAGACTTGGAGGCGCTGGTCCCCGGTGCCGGTCTTGCCGGCCACCGCCAGCGGCACGCCGCCCTTGCCAGGCACAACAAACGCGCCCCGGATCGACCTGGCCGTGCCCCGCTCCACCACTTCCAGCATGGAGCGCCGCACCAGGGATGCCACTTCGGTCGGTAGCAGTCGCTTGCCCGGCGCCGGCTGCAGGACAAAGCGCGTCACATAGGGGGTGTTGGCGGCAAAATCCAGGCTGCGCACCGTGGCCGTCCGAGTGGCCACCCCGCCGTTGAGGAGGATGCCTGCCAACTCCGCCAGCGCGGCGGGCCGGTCGCCCGAGGCGCCGATGGCGGTGGCATACGACGGGGTCAGCGAATCGAAGGGGTAGCCCAGGCGCTGCCAGCGCTTCGCAATGCGCTGGAACGCATCCTGCTCCAGCAGGGTGCGGATGCGGTTGTCCTGGCCGGCCTTGCTGCGGGAGCGGAACAGCCACCGGTACACCTCCTGGCGCTCGGCAGTGCTGTCGCGCAGGATCTGCGCCAGCGTCGCATCCGGATGCTTGCCCAGGTATTCCACCATCCACAGCTCCAGCGGGTGGATGCGCGACAGGTAACCGCGGTCATTGAGGTTGAACTTGTCGTGGCCATATTTGCGGTAGAGCGCGGGCAGATCTTCGCCAGCGAGCCGCTTGTCCGTCAATCGCGAGCGCATGATGCGGATAAAGCTCTCCTCATCCAAGTTCGGCCGCACGCTCAGCAGCGTCACCGACAGGCGCACCGCAGAAGAGTGCGGCGTGCTGATGCGCACGCGGTCAAGCAGGGTTGCCAGGCGCTGGTCCGAATTCTTGCCGCGGTAGTGCTGGTAGAAGCCGGTCATGTAAGCGCTGCCCTCCTGGTCGGCAAAGCGCTCCAGGTAAGCGCGGCGCTCGGGCGAGTTCCGGTCGTCGAAGATGTCGCTCATATCGGGCCTGGCGTGGAACATCTCATGGCGCACGATGTCGCGCATCAGGCGGATGAAGACCAGGTTAACCGAATGCTGGAAACCTTCGCGCACGGTCATGATGCGCTCGCCTTCCCAGCGCTCGAAATTGCTGAAGCTCTGCCGTCCCCCGCCGGTAAAGAAGGCTTCGCCCGGGTTGCCGGAATACTTGCGTTCCAGGGCCGCTTCCAGCATCGGCGTCAGTTCGCGCTCCGCCGGCGCAGGCGCCTGGCTCAGATAATCGACCGCCCAGCGGCTGAGTGCATCCTGCTTCGCCAGCTTTACACCGGCCAGCTCGGCGCGGCTCATGCCGGCATAGCGACCGTGCAGCTCGGTGACGATCTCCAGGTAAGTCACCAGCGTGCGCAGCTTGGCGGTGGATCCCAGGTTGAAGCGCGCCCCGCTATTGACGTCGAACGGCTGGTCCACATTGTCGGCCTGCACCCTCACCACACTGGCATTGCCCACGCGCTCGAACAGCGTGAAGCTGGCCGTCAGCTTGGACGGGTCATCCTGATCGCGCAGCAGGTTGTGGCCGTACAGGCCCATTTTGCGGGCCTCGTCCTTGTCGCGCATGCGCAGCAGGGTATCGGTGACAATGCGCTGCGCCTCCCGGTTGATGGTGCTGTCCGCGGTCAGGTCCAGGCGGTCCATGTCATAGCGGCTGTCGACACCGGTCACCCGGCCGATGTCCGCGCGCACGCGGTTGACGGCCTTGCGCGTGACGAAGGGCTCCGGCTCAGGCTTGGGCGGCGCCGCCGCCTTGGCCAGCGGCTGCTGCAGCGCGGCGTCGCGCAACGCGGGCGTGATGATGCGGTTGGCCGCCAGCAGGCGCAGGTAGCTACCGGTCAGCGCCTCCAGGTTGGTATCGTCGCGGCGCAGGTGGTAGGACGGCCGGCGCTGCGCGATGATCAGTGACAGCGCGCGCTTGAACGCCTGCGCCTCGCGGCCGGTGGGCACGTTCGGGTCCATCTGTGTCATCAGCCGGTTGGCCTCGGCGAAATCCTCGCCATACCAGACCCACAGCGCATCGCCAATGCCGTTGACTTCGCCAAAGCCCACCCGTGCCGACAGCGGCACCGTGTTGAGATAGTCGACCACGATGCGTTCGCGCGCGCGACGCGTGTCCGGCCCGTCCAGATAGGCGCGCAGCGAGGCCGAGGCCATCTGCCGGAACTTCTCCGCGATCGACTGCGTGCGACCTTCCGGCGAATGCCGATACTTCTCGATCTGCGTGGCCAGCGTGCTGCCGCCAGGCGATTCGTGCGACTTGTCGGCCAGGCGGATCACCTGGTCCATCACCGCCCGTGACAGGCGTTTCCAGTCGAGCGCCGGGTTCAGGTTCGGGTACTCCGGATTCAGCAGCCCCTGGTTTTCCACGAACAGCAGCGCGCCGACCAGTACCGGCGGCACCGCCGCGAAGTTGTCATACTGCCGCTGCGGATAGCGTTCAAACAAAAGCGTCAGGCCGTTGCAGTCGCGCAGCGCCAGGCCTGCCTGACTCTTCTCGCGATACGGGGGGAAGATGCCGTAGTCCATCAGCCGAACCATCGCAGGCGACATGCGCGCCTGCTCCGCTGGCACGTAGCCGTGTTGCGTCAGCCGCTCGGTGAAGCCTGGCATCCGGCCGTAGCCCAAGCGCGCGTCATAGGGGCCGGAATGGGGAAAGCGGATGCTGTCGCTGGCGCCCGGCTGCACCTCGAAGCTCAACTGCCTGGTGAAGCGACCAAGATAATGCGCCTGCCATTGCGAATTGCGCACTTCGTTTGCAACAAGGCCGTAGGCGACATAGCCACCCCCGCACAGGGCGACCGCCACGCCTGCGAAAATCCAGCCACGACGCGACACTTCTTGGCTATCCGAAATGCTACCGGCGCCCGTCGGCACGGGGATCATGCCGGCTCCAAGCGCAAGCGAGGCGGGCCGCCTTCGCGCGCACCGCCTCACATAATATTAGAAGCGAGCAGGCGCGTTGCAAGCGCCTGATCGTGCGTCACGCTACCGGCCGCGATGGCCGGGCTGAGCGCGGGCGGATCCCCCACCGTATGCCGGGCGGGCACCTGTGGCGGCGCGATAAGGGTGTGCGCCGGCGTCGCCAGCCAATTGCGCTAAGCTATTAGGGGCGAAGCCGGGCGGGGCCTCGGATCGGTAGGCTTTGTGTTCAGACCGCACGCTCGCGGAGGCAGGACGAACACAATGGCACTAAAGAGGAGGGAGCATGAACACGCTGACCTACACACTGGTCACCTACCGTCCCGATGGCGCCAATCAGAGCGCACACGACATTGTCGTCAGCCGAGACTGGCAAGAGGTGGTGCGCCGCACCGCGATCCTACTCGACCAGAACGCCACGCGCGAGAGTGATCAGCCGTGGAAATTCTACCTGCTGGTAGATGGTCAGTTCGCCGGCGCCTACACGCAAGAACGGCTGGTGAAGGCGGCGACCACCTATCCCGGCCGGGGCGAAGAGGACAAGCCCTTGGCGCCGCCCTCGGGAACCATTTAAATCGGATCAGAGGCACGTCGCTTCAGGCTGAGGCGCCTGCATTCCGTACGGGGGCGGAATTCGGCAAGACGCCGCCTCCACCGCATAGGAGACATCGCCATGCACACGACCAAGAGCGATTCGCGATTGGCGAGCGCGAGTGAGATCCGCGAGATTGTGGGTCGCGTTGACGATGAAGTCATCGCACGGATCCTGGACATCGAGCCGACCGTTGAGGATGTGCGGCGGGCCTGCGAATGGTTGCGTGCCGACGAGCCTCAATTGCGCAACCCTGAGTTCAGCTGGGGACGCAAGGCGGAAGAGGTGTTCGAAATTCTGGACGACGAGTTGCCGGATTTCGATTCGTCGGGCCGCCCAGGGTAGCCGCCGGTCGGGGCATTGCGCGCCCGACGCTCGCTCCCCGGTCCAAGCTCATGGGGCCATCAACGCAAACGATAGGCCGAGTGTGGCGCCTGACGCCGGCCGCATAGCCGGTAACGCGGATGAACCGGATCGCCGCGCCGCGAATCGCGTGCTTCGCGACTTTGTCGTCCATCGGAATCTGCCTACACTGGCAACAAATCGGCGCGGCGACGGTGTTCGCTGGCAACCTCGGTTTCTCTCCCGGCTATCGCAATGCAACAGATTGACTTTCCTCGCACCGAACCGCGCTTTCGTGCCGCCGACTTGAGCCTCGAATGCGCTGCTCGCGTGGACGGAACGCCCGCATGCTATGCCATTACCGCGGAGGCGCTTGAGGATCACTTTGGGGCGCGCTCGCATCGGCCAGAGGATCTGGTACAGGCCCTACAGGGACACCGCGATGATATTGAAAGCGTCGCACGCACCCTATTCGACTTGACTGGATCACGCAACATCGTGCTGCACAGTGGGCATTTCCGTTTCGCCCTGTAACGGCCGTGCATTGGGGATCGGATTGGTTGGGCGCGCCTGAACCGGCACACCAACTCGCCAAGGCAGGACCGATTCCCAAGTTTTGGTTGACCGCCGTGGTGCCAGGTGGAGCACGCAACAGGTATCCTTGTTGCCCTTGGTTCTTTGGCTCAGGCAAGGCGAAGCGGACAACTTCAGCCCACAGCAACGGGGCCCGTGGGGGAATGTGGCCGCAAGCGTGCTGGCGAGGCTCACGCGTGCGGAGGCCCTTCGTGGAGAGAAGGTTGGATGTTGGCTGCCATCGTCCCGGGGCGCGATAGGCTATTGCAGCGGGCATGTCGTGAAACTGCTGGTAAGATACCAAAACATCACCGAGGCCTCGCACGCGCGGTGCGAGCAAATGCTCACCGAGTCTGCCGCGCACTATCTCAAGCGTCATTTCAAACGGTTTTTTGGCGGAACGGTGCTGCTGCGCGCCGATCTCGCGAGGGACGCCGCCCACCCCTCCTATCATGTCAGGCTGCGCCTGGCGCTGCCGCGTGCCACGTTAGTCAGCACAGAAGACGGGAAGTCGATCCGAAGCGCGCTGAGGGCGTCGTTCGTCGACCTTGAGCGCCAGATCGAGCGCCACCTGGCGCGCCTGCGCCGGGAGGATACTTGGCGGCGCAAACAGCGCCGTGAGGGGCTGCGACGACTGAAGGCCGCCACCGCGGCGGCGACCCCGGCGGAATCGGCACGTTTCGACGAACAGGTTCGGGCACTGCTATCGCCGCTGCAACGCTTCGCGCAGCGCGAACTGTCCTATCTGCGGGCGCGCGGCGACTTGGCAGAAGCGGATCCGGCCTTGGACGATGTGGTCGACGAGGTACTGACTCGCGCCCTCGAGCGACTGAACCAGGCCCCGCAGGTGGTACTGAGCGAGGATGAACTGCACGGGCTCGCGCTGGCCGTGCTGGAAGCTGAGGTTGCGCGGCGGCGCAGCGAAGAAGGCCGCTGGGTTTCGCTCGAGGCCAAGGCCACGGTTGTGCCGGCACGCTCTCATGATGACATTGATGACGCGGTATTCGAGTACTGGCAACCGGATGAGTTGCTGCGGATGGAAGATGTGGTGCCTGACGCTGCCATTAGCCCGGACGTGGTAGCCGCCCAGAACGAATTGCACGAGATCGTCGGCGAATTGCTGTCGCAGCTGCCTAACCAGTGGCGTCGAACTGTGCTGCTAGCACGCGTGGACGACGTGCCAGTGCGCAACATTGCGCGCTTGCTGAACACACCGGAAGGCGAGGTACGGAGCTGGCTGGATCACGCCGATGCCTTTCTCAAGGCCAGGCTCGAAGAGGACGGGCTGCAACCCGTGAGCGGGACTGGCCAGAAACGACACGGGCGAGAAAGTGGCGCCGAGACGGAGGGCCAACTGCCTGACACCTAAGCACATGTCAGGATTGGATGGGCACGCCGGGTCAGATCGTAGCAGGGGCGCGATGGGTCGGGATCCCACATGTAGGTTCCAAAGCGAGTCTGAGCTTGATACTTGTAGATTGCCTGTGCATCATGCAAATCCCGTTCCAGAGGGAGAGGGCCGGTCTGACGGATAATCAAGCCATGCCGCCTCCTCGCTGGTCACCCGCCAACCCGTCCGGGCCAATCCTCGTTTCCCGTTTGCCGACCCAACCTGATCATGCCCGACCTGCAACCGGCGCCGCTTCGCGGCCTTGCCGCCTTTCTCCAGCAGAGCCGAACCGCGCTGACTGAGCGGTGGATGCGCGCGGTATCTGCGGATGAAATCCTGACGGAGGCTGACCGGCTGACGTACGAACAGCTCGCAGACCATCTGCCCCAGATTATCCACAGCATCTGCGTGGCGCTCGAGGCGGAAGATCTCGACCAGGCCGAGCCGGCAATCGGACGGGGGGCGCGTCAGCACGGCAATGTGCGCTGGCGCCAGGGTTACCAGATCGTGGAACTGGTGCGTGAGCTGGACCTGTTGGGTCAGGTGCTGGATGACGCGCTCGACGAATATGCGCAGTCGGTCCCGAGCTTCAGCCGGCAATACGAAGCCCGCGCGCGTCGCCTGATCGATGAGGCGCGCAGTTTCGTGACGCTGACATCGATCCGGGAGGTCGTGTCCGAGCGCGAGCGCGAGATCGACCAATATACCGCTCGTCTCGAGCGCGCCAATGATGAGCTCGAACTCAGGCAGCGGCTGCTAAGCGAGCTGCACGAGTCGCGCATGCAGATGACGCGCAGCGTCGTCCACGACCTGCGCAATTTCCTGAACGCGTTTTCGATTGCGCTGCAACTGATCTCCCGTGCACCGGCAAAAACGGAAGCCGGGGTTGCATTGGCGAGCCGGCAGGCTGCCGACATGAAGCAACTGGTCGACCAGATGGTGGAGTATTCAGTTGTCCTCGGCGACGTCTCACCTGTCCTCCCCGAGACGGTTGACCTGGGCGAGCTATTCGACGAACTGGTGGCGACTTCACGTCCGCTGGTTGAAGCCAAAGGCTTGCGGCTCGAAGCCGAGCGTGACCCCGGGTTGAGTGCCGTTCGCTCGCACCGGCTCCGGCTGAAGCAGGTGGCGACGAATCTGCTGTCGAACGCCCTGAAGTATACGCCCGAGGGCGAGGTTCGCCTGACGGTGGGCTGGGTGGACGCGGATCACTGGTATCTGCGGGTGTCGGATACGGGCGTGGGCATCGCGCCATCTGACCAGGCACGTGTGTTCAACGAATTCGAGCGGGCGGCAGACGAGGACATCCCAGGCGCCGGACTGGGACTGGCAATCGTGAAGGAGCTCTGCCGGACGCTTGAGGGCGTCATCCATTTCAAATCGCGTAAAGGGCACGGCACAAGCTTCGAGATCCATTTTCCGGTGAGGCTCAGGGAGCCGGAGACCGACGGGGGGCTGAATGCGGGCGGTGATCACTGTTCTACGCGATGCTGACTGGTCGTCGTGTCCTTCGACTGCTCCGGCTCTGACGGCGCTGACCATGGTAGCAGGCAATCCTCGCGTTTCGTCAGGTCACACGCTGCGCCGGGGCCGAGGCGAAGGAGCTTGCGTGATGTGGGCAATGGTGGTGGGGTCGTTTGCGCGGGCGATTGCGACAATCTTCGTGGCCGGCCACTATCGTCTCGAACATCGTCGTGAGCAGTGGCTCAGGAATCTCGACCACGCCGACCGGCGCCACTGGACCGGCCCCGGCGCTAGTGGCCTTGTCCGGTAGGTCGTACTGGAGTCGAACCAGCGACCAACGGATCAACAGTCCACTGCTCTACCAGTTGAGCTAATGGCCGGCCCACACGATATCCGCCCGCCACCAAGACATTTCTTGCCTGCTTGCCCTAGCCAATATCGATCGTGCGACTCGCGGATCGCGCCGGCTCCGATTTCGGCACGGTCAACGTGAGCACACCATTGTCAAACTTTGCCAGGGTGTGATCGGGGTCGGCGTTTTCCGGCATGGGAATCGTGCGCACGAAGTTTCCATAGGCGCGCTCTAGCCGGTAACAGCCATCTTCGTCGCTGCGCACGTCCTGCTTTTTCTCGCCGCGCAGCACGATCGCCCCGTCCTCGACGCTCACGTTCAGGTCTTCGCGCTCTATCCCTGGCAATTCGGCGGTCACGCGCAGCACCTGCCCTTCGTCGACCACGTCGATGCGCGGCTGGAAGCGCGATGAACTGAAGTCGCCAAACCATCGCTCGAGTGCACCACGGCCGGCAAACGGGTCATGAAAGAACTCCTCCACTGCGCGCCACGGTTCGCGTGAGAACAGTCGCGGAATGTCAGGCAAGGAGGCGCGCCATTGTTCGCTCGCCGGCGGGCTTTCCGGGCTGTCCCCATCGGACTTGCGGGCTGCCCCGCGAAGGAACTTGAAGAGATTCCACTTTTTCGGGTCGGTGTTCATCGTATCCTCCTCTAAGAGGTCTGGCAGGAGAACCGGATTCCAGTTGGTGTCAGCCGCATCGTCGATGATCTATTGACCGTAGGAACCCCCTGATGTGCGGTTTCCCGACGGTATATGAATAGCGCACGGGGAAAACTCCCTGAAGACATCTCGCAGATGGCAGTTGCAGAAAGCAGGACCGGTATATTTTCGGTACGTTATGACAGCCGTAGGGGTTGGTCTTCGGTTCTCTGCGAAGGCGTCAGTCGTTGCTAGCCGGTTTGACAAGCCCCTGGCTGTCGCGGCCACATAAGCGTGTTCTTGGCCGTATATGCCGGCCGCGAAATCATTACAAGAAACACCGACAGAGGCCGCTAACGTACAAAAAAACCGTTTCTTGAACGCACCCAAAAGTTTGACGGACGTCGGCTAATTTACTGCTTGGCGCCCGCTTCTTTGAACTCAACATCCTCCACGTCCTCGCCTTTCTTCTCGGCGCTCGCCTCTTTCGCGTCCGCGGCGCGACCGGAGCCAGTGTCCGGCTGAGCCTGAACGTCCGCATAGACCTTTTCGCCGAGTTTCAGCGAGGCCGTGGCCAGGGCCTGCGCCTTGGCGTCGATCTCGGCCTTGTCGGAGGTCTTCAGTGCCGCCTCAAGGTCCCTGATTGCGGATTCGATCTTCTCCTTCTCGTCCGCGTCCAGCTTCTCGCCGTATTCGGTCAGAGCCTTGCGCGAACTGTGTGCCAGCGCGTCGCCGTGGTTGCGCGCATCGACCAACTCCCGCTGTCGACGGTCTTCGTCAGCATGAGCCTCGGCGTCCTTCACCATGTGCTGGATCTCGCCTTCAGACAGGCCGGAGTTGGCTTTGATGGTGATCCGGTTCTCCTTGCCCGTAGCCTTGTCCTTCGCCGACACGTGCAGGATGCCGTTGGCGTCGATGTCGAACGTCACCTCGATCTGCGGCATGCCGCGCGGCGCCGGTGCAATGCCCTCCAGGTTGAACTCGGCCAGCATCTTGTTGCCCGTAACGATCTCGCGTTCGCCTTGGTACACCTTGATGGTTACCGCCGCCTGGTTGTCGTCGGCCGTAGAGAAGACCTGAGAAAACTTGGTCGGGATGGTGGTATTCTTGGTGATCATCTTGCTCATCACGCCGCCCAGGGTCTCGATCCCGAGCGACAGGGGGGTCACGTCGAGCAACAACACATCCTTGCGCTCACCGGTTAGTACCGCACCCTGGATCGCCGCACCCACTGCCACCGCCTCGTCGGGGTTGACGTCCTTGCGCGGCTCGCGGCCGAAGAACGCTCTGACCTTCTCCTGCACTCTGGGCATGCGGGTCATGCCGCCCACCAGAATCACGTCGTCGATCTTTTCGACCGCGATACCGGCATCCTTGATTGCGATGCGGCACGGCTCCATCGTGCGCTCGATCAGGTCTTCGACCAGAGCTTCGAGTTTGGCACGTGTGAGCTTCAGGTTCAAATGCCGCGGCCCGCTGGCGTCGGCCGTGATGTACGGCAGGCTGATTTCCGTCTGCTGGCTCGACGAGAGCTCGATCTTGGCCTTCTCCGCGGCTTCCTTCAGGCGTTGCAACGCCAGCACGTCCTTCGACAAGTCGACCCCTTGGTCTTTCTTGAACTCGCCGATGAGGTAGTCGATGATGCGCTGGTCGAAGTCTTCGCCCCCCAGGAAGGTATCACCGTTCGTCGACAGCACTTCGAACTGCTTCTCGCCTTGCACGTCAGCGATCTCGATGATGGAAATGTCGAAGGTGCCGCCGCCGAGGTCAAACACGGCGATCTTGCGGTCGCGGCTTTCCCTCTTGTCCAGCCCGAACGCGAGCGCCGCCGCGGTCGGCTCGTTGATGATCCGCTTGACGTCGAGGCCGGCGATGCGCCCGGCATCCTTCGTCGCCTGTCGCTGGCTGTCGTTGAAGTAGGCGGGCACCGTGATCACGGCTTCGGTGACGGGCTCGCCGAGATAGTCTTCGGCGGTTTTCTTCATCTTGCGCAGCACCTCAGCCGAGACCTGCGGCGGGGCGAGCTTCTGGCCTTGCGCTTCGACCCATGCGTCGCCGTTGTCGGCCTTCAAGATCGTGAAGGGCATCAGGCCAATGTCCTTCTGCACTTCCTTTTCCTCGTAGCGGCGGCCGATCAACCGCTTGACGGCAAACAGCGTGTTCTTTGGATTCGTGACGGCCTGCCGCTTGGCGGGTGCGCCGACGAGGATTTCGCTGTCGTTCACATAGGCGACGATCGAAGGGGTCGTGCGCGAGCCTTCGGAGTTCTCAATCACTTTGACCTGGTTGCCTTCCATCAGCGCCACACACGAATTCGTGGTGCCGAGGTCAATCCCGATGATCTTGCTCATGATGTCCAAGCGCCTGGCGCTTCCTGGTAGGAGACTCCCTGTAAATCCACAGCCGTATGGGACTCGCCGCACGCCTTGCGTGTCTCGTCAATACTCCAGCTCCGATGACACCGCAGCGGCTTTGCCGTGGTCTTTTGGCATCTCTGCCACGGTCGCGTCCGTGGTCAGAATCAGTCCGGCGACTGATGCCGCGTTCTGTAGTGCGGTACGGGTCACCTTGGTTGGGTCAATCACGCCCATCTCGAACAGGTCGCCGTATTCACCGGTGGCCGCATTCCAGCCGAAGTTGCCGTCATGTCCGAGTACCCGGCTAAGCACCACCGACGCTTCCTCGCCGGCATTGGCGGCGATCTGCCGCAGCGGCTCCTCCAGGGCACGCAGCACGATTCGGATGCCGGCTTCCTGATCGGCGTTGGCGCCCTGGAGCGGCGCAAGCTGGGCGCGGGCGCGCAGCAGCGCGACGCCGCCGCCCGCAACGATACCTTCCTCGATCGCGGCCCGCGTGGCGTGCAGAGCGTCTTCGACGCGCGCCTTCTTCTCCTTCATTTCCACCTCAGTGGCCGCGCCAACCCGGATCACCGCTACGCCACCGGCCAACTTGGCGACCCGCTCCTGCAACTTCTCCTTGTCATAGTCGCTGGTGGCCTCGTCGATCTGCCGCCGTATGGCCTTGATGCGGGCCTCGATTGCTGCGGGTTCGCCCGCGCCGCCGACGAGGGTCGTGTTCTCCTTCTCAATTTCGACGCGTTTGGCATGCCCCAGATCCTCCAGCACGACATTCTTGAGCTGCTTGCCCGTCTGTTCCTCGATCAGCGTGCCACCGGTCAGGATGGCAATGTCTTCCAGCATGGCCTTGCGCCGGTCGCCGAAGCCCGGTGCCTTCACCGCGGCGGCCTTGAAGGTGCCGCGCAGCGAGTTGACGACCAGGGTCGCAAGTGCCTCGCCTTCCACGTCTTCGGCCAAGACGAGCAACGGCTTGCCGGTCTTGGCCACGGCCTCGAGCACCGGCAGCAGATCGCGAATCGCCGATATCTTCTTGTCATGCAGCAGGATATACGGCTCTTCGAGCAAGACGGATTGCTTCTCGGGCTGGTTGATAAAGTAAGAGGCCAGATAACCGCGATCGAACTGCATGCCTTCGACCACCTCCAGCTCGCTCTCCAGCGACTTGCCGTCTTCAATCGTGATGGCCCCGTCCTTGCCGACCTTGGCCATCGCGTCAGCGATGATCTTGCCGATCGCCTCATCAGCGTTGGCGGAGATCGCGCCGATCTGGCCGATCTCCTTGCTCGTAGTGCAGGGCCGGCTCAGCTTGCGCAGCGCCTCGACGACCGCGCTCACGGCCAGGTCCATGCCGCGCTTCAGATCGATCGGATTCAGACCCGCCACCACGTCCTTCATGCCCTCCTGAACCATCGCCTGGGCCAGCACGGTGGCGGTCGTGGTGCCGTCACCGGCCACGTCGGATGTCTTGGCCGCAACCTGCTTGACCAACTGGGCCCCCATGTTCTCGAACGTGTCGCGCAGCTCGATCTCCTTGGCGACCGATACCCCATCCTTGGTGATCAGCGGCGGCCCGAACGATCGCTCGAGGACCACATTGCGCCCCTTGGGGCCGAGCGTGACCTTGACCGCGTTGGCCAGCAGGTTGACTCCCGCCACGATGCGGCGGCGCGCGGACTCCTGAAATTGGATCTCCTTGGCTGCCATGATGAGACTCCTCGCGAGACGCTAGTTTTCGGTTCCTTCCTCTATTCAACGACGCACAGTATGTCCTCGTCACGCATCACCAGCACCTCCTCGCCTTCAAGCTTGACGGTGGTGCCCGCATACTTGCCAAATAGCACGCGCTCGCCAATCTTCACGCTCGGCGCGCTGACATGGCCATCGCCCAGGCGCTTGCCGGGGCCGACAGCCAGGACTTCGCCCTGGTCCGGCTTTTCGGCGGCGGTATCGGGGATGACAATACCGCTGGCCGTCTTGTGTTCTGCGTCCAAGCGTTTGACGATGACGCGATCGTGTAGTGGACGGATGTTCATAGCCTTGCTCCTCGTCCGATCACTGTGATCATGAGCTTGTCCGGCCGATCGGGTCGTGTCCGGGCCGCCGTTCAGGGCATTCACGTGTCAACGCCGGCGTCTGGATTCAAGCCGCTAGCATTATTGGCCAGGAACCGATCCTGGCGCTTCACTGAATGGCCGGCACGGTGCCGAGCTTCTCTGCCAGCATCCGCTCATATACGCCAAAATGCACATCCACCTCTGCCTGACTGACGACGACAACGTCAATCGTGACCTGCTCGGGCGACAAGCCGAACATCGTGGCCAGCGCCACCTCCAGGTGGGGGGCCGCCACTCTGTCCTTGTCGAACGTCGTGCCGATGCTGATCACGTAAGCATCGCCTTGCGCTGTGACGTCGACCAAACGGGCCCGCGCGCTGAGGTTGTTATCGATCGCGACTGTGACCAACTCCGCTACGCGCCGCGTCCGCTCGGTAGGAAAGCCGCGCGTGCACTTGAGCCGCACCCGATGCCTGCCTAGCGTCACCCACTCAGAATCGAATTCCATCGAAGTCTCCATCTCGGGAAGTGTTTGCCGTGAAAATAGAGGCCAGTCCCGCGATTTCAAGACCTTAGCGTGGCACGTGGATTCGCTGCAGTTGCAAGCCAGCACCGCGCGTTCCGAGCGCCGCCTATGCCAGAAAGGGCCTCGGAGGCGCTACCTTGCACGGCCAGCTGGAATCTCCCAGCTGAGCGCAGCAGACTCACGCGAGTGTATTCCCTTGACGCAGCTCGCCATCTTTCGCTCACTTCACCTCGATCTTCTTCACCGCAGATTGCGACGAGCCGGTCTTGGGTAGACGCAGCGTCAATACGCCTCTGTCGAACTTCGCATCGATGTGATCGAGGTCGATGCCATCGGGCAGCGGGATACTGCGCATGAAGGCGCCGTATGCCCGCTCCAGGCGGTAGCAGCCGTTTTCCTCGCTCCGAATGTCCTGCTTCTTCTCACCTCGCAATACCAGGGCGCCATCTTCGATGGTGGTCTGCAGGTCCTCGCGATCCATGCCGGGCAGCTCCGCCGTGATCCTCAGCGCCGTGCCATCATCGACTACATCGATGCGAGGTTGGAAGCGCGACGAACTGAAGTCACCGAACCATCGATCCAAGCCGCCAAAGCCCGCGAAGGGTTCATGCAGAAACTCGCCCATCGCACGCAGGGGATCGCTGGAAAACAGCCGTGAAACGTCGGGCCAGTCCGGTGTCCAGTGCCTTGGCGCGGGAACATTCGACGACTCGCCCGTCGGCTGCCTATCCTCTGTCGATTTGCGTAGGAACTTGAATGGGTTCCATTTGCCCAGGTCTGTTTTCATCTTGTCCTCACCGACGTATGTCCAGCCCATTTCCGCGGGTACTGCGGTGGCGCCCTTGCAGACGCCACCGGTAACCCGGCGACGGCAACTCACGCCACGTTGACTGCAATGCGACGCGGACGCGCTTCGTCGCGACGCGGGATCGTCAGCTTGAGCACGCCGTCCTGCAGGTTCGCCTCGATCTTTGACGCGTCAAGGTCCGCACTCAACGAGAAAGCGCGGGCGAAGTGCGGCTGGCGAATTTCCGCGTGTTGCACCCGCAGCCCTTGGGGGGTGGGCACGACCGCTTCCGCCTCAATATGGAGGTTGCCGTCGTGGACATTCACCTCGAGCTTGTCCTTGGTCACACCCGGAATGTCGGCCCAGAGGGTGACGCCGTTGCTGTCCTCGACGATGTCGACCGCGGGGAGCAGGGTCATGGTCGGGGTCGACCTGTCCTCCTGACCTTTTGTCACGGCATTCTGGTCGCGTTCAACCATTTGGGTAGTCTCGTTCATGGCATTCTCCTCGCGCTATTGGACCGTGATCGCCCGAGGCTTCGAGGCTTCCCGCTTGCCCACACTAATAGACAAGCAGCCGTTGGCATAGCGCGCCTGGACCTTGTCGGGATCGGCGCTTTGCGGCAATTCGACCACACGCCGGAACGTGCCGGTGAATCGCTCTTGCGCATACAGCCGGACCTCGGGATCGTCCGCAGCTTGCGCCGCTTCGCGCTCGCCGCTGATGGTCAGCAGGCCCTTGTCGATCGACACCTCGAACTGGTCTGGCTTGAGCCCGGGGGCGAACGCGACGATCTCGATGGAATCGTCCGTGGCACCGATATTGACCGGGGGAAATGCCCCGAAGCGGCCGGAGCGGAGGCTGGATGGGAAGCCGCCGAACAAACTCGCCATCTGCCTTTGCATGCGGTCGAGTTCGCTGAAGAGGTCAGTTCCAAAGAAAAGATCGCTCATGGTCGTATCCTCCTTCGATGCAGCAAGGAGGCGAAGGGGCATACGCGCTCCCATCCACCTGCCAAGCCGCTGGCAAACAAACAGAAACACGCAGCGCGCAATGGTCGCGACTGCCTGAGCGAAAATAAAATAGTAATTGCGCAGCCAAATTTCAAGGGGTCCAGCTTGCGCCGTTCCGCGAAAGGACATCGGCCGATTCGTGCTGCCCCCGGTCACGGTTGGGCAGATACGCTTACATTGCATCACCGGGGTTGCTTCCGTTACACGGCGCCACATCTATGTGCCGCATGGAGCGTATTTGTCGCCGCCTGCCCAGCAGAGACGCACAGTTCGACTGGGGCCCTGCCTTGTGGCGTGGCTCGCCGGATAACAGTGGCCGGCTCGGCACGTCTCACGCAGGTCGCGGTCCGCGGACACAGATCAACTAGCTGGCAGCGCAATGTGCTCCTAGCGCCACTTTTTAGTTTATGCTCTACACGGCGGCGCCGGCTTGCCTCTCGTTGAGCAGAATTGGCTGAGTCGTAGAATGTGGCCGCGGACCGTCCGGGGTCTCCGCCGGGACACTATCTCCAAATTCTATGGGTCAGGTTCGTCGCCCGGTAGTTGGCGCCCGGCGGGGGGCTAGCGATCGCTTAGAGTGCAAAATTTTCCGTTTTCTGAAGCGACCCCTAAAGGCCGGGTTCTTTATTACTTCTTGGCATATGTGTCATTTCCGGCTTTATCCCGGCACGCCCCGCATCTTGTGGGAATCAATCTGCGGGGCACTTTTGAGTTTCCCTACGCGCTATGCACATCGGCTCATGCCGACCGCGGCGTTCCAGTCTGGCCTCGCTCTGCCCCGCATTGACTGTCTTGCTTCGGCCACGACGGGCGTCGCGGCGCTTTAATCGCTCACTCTTGCAGTCCTTATTTGCCGTCGAGCACGTGGAGGATGTCAGGCTGGTCTAGGTTATTCGCGATCCGGTCGAGCATTACCAGGAAGGCGTCGACCTCCGCTGCGGTTGTGCCCTTCATCATGGCGCGCAGGAACACTGAGCGGCGCGCGAGAATCCGCTCGACTTCCGCCTTGCCCGCGTCGGTCAGCCTTACCAACGTTAGCCGGTTGTCTTCGGGATGCGCCATTCGCGCAACGAGCCCGTCGCTATCGAGCTGCTTGATCTGCCGGGTGATGGCTCCCCCGTCCACGCCGATCTGCAGCGTCAGGTCCTTCTGCGTGCACTCGCCCTTGCTGTGGACCAGGAACAGCAGGCGCCAGCGCGTGCTCGGCGTGCCCGTGTATTGCTCGAAGCCGTTAGTGGACGCGTGATACGCGCGCGCCAGACGTCCCAGCACCGTGGAATGCCAGGACTCTAGATCCAGGCCTTTTTTCGCTGACATTGATTTCCCTTTTTCTGCGGCACGTCGCCTAGGAACACTGTCGCGATTATCCCACAAGAATCATTGCCTAGATCAACGATTGCCTTATACAATTGCTTGCGTCGGTCAATGATTGACGATTGCAAGAACAACATTCGGAGACGCCCCATGACGCTACGCCTGCCCGATCATGAAATTGCCGGTGACGGCGACTTCACAATTTACCTGCTCCACGGCGCCTACGGCTCGCGCCAGTACTACCGCGAAGAAATCGCCGCGCTGGTCGCGCGCGGCTACCGTGTCGTGGCGTGGGACGCGCCCGGTTACGGTCTGAGCCCGCTGCCTTCGCCGTATTCCATCGACATGGCCGCCGAGGCGTGCGCGGAACTGGTCAGGGCCACGGGCACTGCCACCAATGTGCTGCTCGGCCACAGCATGGGCGGCATCATCGCGCCGCTGGCGGCGGTCCGGCTCGGGCCGGAGCGCGTGCAGGGTGTCGTGGTGTCGGCCACTGTCGGTTCATTTTCGGCCAAATCGAAGGAAGACCAGCGTGTCTTCCTGGAAGAACGCGTGGCACCGCTGGCGCAAGGCAAGACGCTGTCGGCAGCCGCGGAGCCGCTGCTGCGCACCATGCTCGCGCCCCGATCGTCCGGCCCGCTCGTCGACCTTGTCCTCGCAGTGGCCATGCAGACGCGCAGCGCAACGTTCCTCGCCGCCATCAATGCCATCGTCGACTACGAGGGCAAGCCTGCACTGGAACAGCTTGCCGTGCCAGTCCTCGCCATAGCCGGCGAGTACGACAATGTCGGTCGCCCTGAAGAGATGCGCAAGCTCGCACAGAACACCGGCGGCGAGTTCGTCTGCGTCCCCGACGCAGCGCACTATGCCTGGGCAGAACAGCCGGAGGTGTTCAACGCCGCGCTGTTCGACTTCCTCGACCGCCGCGTCCGCCCGCTGCCATGAGAGCCGCCGATCTCGTCCTGCTCCACGGGCTCAACAACACTCCCGCTGTCTGGGGCGGCGTGGCGGCTGCCTTGCCGGCGGATATCCGCGTCCATGCGCCTGCGCTTCCGCCGCTGCCGGATGTGGATGCCATTGCCGATGCACTGCTCGACAGCCTGCCGCCGCGGTTCTGGCTCGCCGGCTTCTCGTTCGGCGGCTATGTCGCCATGTCGATCCTGGCACGTGCTCCGGAGCGCGTACTCGGCATCGCGCTGCTATGCACGACGCCGCACGCCGATACGGCAGCGCAGAACCTCGGGCGGCGCACGGCTATTGTCGCGGCAGCGTCCGGCGACTACGTGGAGCGTACCGTGGCGCAAGGCATGGCGGCATTTCATCCGGACCACCGCGACAACGCTGCCTTGCTGCGAACCCGGCGCAAGATGATCGCCGAATACGGTGCGCTCACCTTCATCGCGCATGCGCTTGCCTGTCTCATGCGCCCCGATCGCGGCGCGCTGCTGCACAAGGAACTGCCGCTGTTGTGGGTCGCCGGCAGCGCCGATCCGCTGTATCCGCATGCCGCCGTGACGGCAATGCAGGCGAGCGCGGGCCATGGACAGATGCGGGTCATCGAACCCGCAGGTCATCTCGTGCCGCTTGAACAGCCCGCCAGCGTGGCCGAAGCCTTGCAGGAATGGATGCGGACCTGACCCGCGACAGACTGGTTGCCTGTCACTGACGGGCAATCGGAGCCGACAGAATGAGGAACCGTGGCTGCGCCCCAAGGCAGATGGCTATCGCCTGCGCCGATCGCACGCTACGTCCGACAGAAGAGAGATCTCCATGAAGACATTCCCGTTGCGGCGCGTTGCCGCCGGCCTCGCGATGTTTGCGGCCTGCCTCCATGCCAGCGCGCACGCCGCCTGGCCGGAGCGCCCCATCACGCTGGTCGTGCCCTATCCCGCCGGTGGCGTGGCCGACACCATCTCGCGTGCGGTTGCCAAGGAGGTCGGCGCGCGGCTGGGCCAGCAACTCGTCGTAGAAAACCGTCCCGGTGCCAGCGGTAAGATCGGGCTGGAGATGGTCAGGCGTGCCGCACCCGATGGCTACACGATCGGAGTCGCCGTCCCCGCCACGATGGTGCTGCTCCCATTGGCGGATGCGCGCTTCGGCATCGGGCCCCAGGACTTTCAGCCGATCTCGCTCGCCTGCGAGACATACACGGTGCTGGTCGTCGACCCTCGCCTGAATATCCGGACGCTGCCGGAGTTCGTCCAGTACGGCCGCAGCCACGCCGGCATGACCTATGCGTCAGCCGGCAACGGCACCAGCTTTCACTTTAGCGCAGCACTGCTCGCGCAAAAGCTCGGCATCGAGGCCACGCACGTCGCCTACAAGGGTGAAAGCCCGGCCATGAGCGACGTGGCGGCCGGCCATGTCCAGTTCATGCTGGCGACGAACTCGGCCAAGGCCTTCATCGACGGCGGCAAGCTGGTGCCGATCGCGGTCGACGCGGCGCGCCGCGTGGCGGCACTGCCTGACGTCCCGACCTTCCGGGAACAGGGCGTCGACTATGTGAGCAGCGGCTGGATCGGCTACGTCGGCCCGCGCAACTTGCCGGCCGACGTCACCGCCAGGTTCGACAGCGCCTTCCGCAGCGCCTTGCAGGCACCCGCCTTGCGCCAGGCCTTCACCACGATGGGATACACCCCCGCCGAAGCCGGCGCGCCTGCTATGGGCAAGGCGATCGCGCAGGACCAGGCGCGCTTCCGGCCGCTCGTCCAGTCGGGGGTGGTAAAGCTGGACTAACCGTTCCCCCCATATTGCCCAGATTGCCCCATTCCAACCAAATCGTTGCCGCAGTCAATACTTGGAGAAAGCAAATGCTTGAAACTGTCCGCCACTACAACGTCACCGCCGACAAAGACACCGACAACCCGTTCCTGCTCGGTCCTTTCACGCCGAACCATCGCGAATACACCGCCGACACGGATTCGCTGCGTGTCATCGGCGAGATCCCGCGCGACCTGCACGGCATCTTCGTACGCAATACCCACAATCAGGTCCATGCGCCGATGGGGGTCTACCATCCGTTCGACGGCGACGGGATGTTGCATGCCATTCACTTCGAGAACGGGCGTGCCACCTATCGCAACCGCTTCATCCGCACCACCGGCTTCCTCGCCGAACAGGCGGCCGGCCGTTCGCTGTGGCCGGGCCTGCTGCAGCCCGAACTCGGTACGTATCGCGGCTGGGGCGCAATGGGCGCCATGAAGGACAACGCCGGCACCGACGTCATCGCGCACGCCGGCAAGCTGCTCGCAAGCATGTCGCAGGGCAGCGAGCCGTGGCGCCTCGATCCGCTCAGCCTCGACACGCTCGGCCCCGACGCCAACTGGGCCCGCAGGGTTCCGGATGGCGTCAGCTCCCACTACAAGGTCGATCCGCGCACCGGCGAGATGATGTTCTTCAACTATCCGGAGCACTGGCCGTACATGCACTATGGCGTGGTCAACCGCGACAACCAGCTCGTGCACTACGTTCCCATCGAACTGCCCGGTCCGCGCTGGCCGCACGATCTTGGCATCACGCAGAACTACACGATCGTGCACGACCTGCCGCTGTTCTTCGATCCCCAGGGCCTAAAGGAAGGCAAGCACCAGCTCGTCTTCAATCGCGACCTGCCAGCGCGCTTCGGCATTATTCCGCGGCATGGCGACAACTCGCAGATCCGCTGGTTCGAAGGCACGCCTTGCTACGTGCTGCACCTGACGAACTGCTATGAAGACGGCGACGAAGTAGTGATGGACGGCTGCATCATGCCGGATCACAAGCCCGTTCCCGTCAATGCGACCGGCAACATCTACGATCGCATGAAGGCCAACCTCGACAAGCATCGCAACAAGACACACATGCATCGCTGGCGCTTCAATCTGAAGACGGGCCGCACCACGGAGCAGTACCTCGACGACGAGGTGACGGAGTTTCCGGTATGCAGCAACGATTTCGTCGGCATGCCCTATCGCTACAGCTACAACGTGCTGTATGAACCCGGTGAATGGCTGCTCAACGGCATCAAGCGCTTCGACCTGCAGACCGGAGCGACCATGCGCCATGAATACGGGCCTGGCCGGTTCGGCAGCGAACCGCAAATGGCGCGACGCGTGGGAGCGAAAGCCGAGGACGATGGCTATGTGATCAGCATGGTGGCGGACATGCAGGCCAATACGTCGGAGATCCTAATTCTGGATGCCGCCAACATCGATCGCGATCCGGTAGCGCGGATCATCTTGCCGGAGCGTATGTCGAGTGGCACGCACGCCTGCTGGGTCGAAGGCGACCGCATCCACGGGGAGAACCGCCAGCTCTGACCGCCTGGGTAGCGAGAAGTCAGGCCCGCCATCACATGGCGGGCCTCATTCCGGCGCGCACAGAATGCGCCGTACAAGAACCAAAAAAAGAGAGACAACACAATGAAGACAAGAGTTCTTGCCTTCGCAGCCGCGCTCACCGCCAGCTCTGCCATTGCGCCCATCGCTGCACACGCCCAGACCATGGAGCAGGCCCCCGGTGCGACCTTCCTGCTGGGCGGGCAGATCAAGCTCGGACTGGACGCGTCGCAGGTCAGCGGTTCCGGACGTCCGGGCGCTACCGCTGCGCGTGACTACCGTCTGGCCAATAACACGAGCTTCTTCTTCTTCGACGGCAAGGAGCGCCTCGACGACAAGCTGAAGGCGATCTTCCACCTCGAGTGGGACTTCTCCGCCGATACCGGCGCGCAGGGCGCGGGGCGGGCGTTCTACGTGGGGCTGGACCACAGCGATTTCGGCCGACTCCAGTTCGGCCGCCAGTCCGTGTACTTCAGTCACCACTGGTTCGTCAACGACACGCATGGCGCCTTCGACGCCGCACCCAACGCCGCCAACTCGCTGAACGTCCTTGGCACCATCAACGGCGCCTACTTCGCCGGCAACTACCTCAACAACACCATCCGGTACGAGGCGCCAGACTTCCACGGGCTGTCGGGCATCGCCACGTATTCGTTTGATGCTGAGGCCCCGGGCAACGGCCGCAACCACACCTGGTATCTCGGTCCGACCTATACGCTCGGCGCGCTGAAGCTCGGATACTTCCACATAGTGCGCGACAGCCAGGGCACGCTCCCGGCGCAGACGGTCGGCGCATTGGACCAGACCGCCGACCGATTTGCCATCGGCTACACATGGCAGGGTCTGCGCTTCGGCGCCGTGGTGGACCGCAATCGGGTCACCGACCGCGCCACCAACGTGAGCCAGCAGCGCTACGCCTTCTCCGTTCCCATCAACTACGACTTCGGCCCGCATCTGCTGTCGTTGACCTACGGGCAGGCCTTCTCGATGCACGTGGGTGGCAGCACGGTGGACGACACCGGTGCGAAGATGCTGTCGATCAGCTACCAGTACAAGATGAGCCGACGCACCACGCTCGACGCCACGCTGGTGGAACTGCGCAACGACCGCAACGGGCGATACAACTTCTGGCTAGGCGGATTGAACGGCTCCGCCCAGCTTTCGGCCGCCGACGCGGGCGCGCGGGTGCGCATGGCCTACCTAGGCATCAAGCATCTCTTCTGATCCGTCGATGCCGCCCGTGTGACGGTAGCGGTTGCCCCGGCTCACCATCAACTTCGGCGAGCCGGTCTTCGGCGTAGTCGCAGACGCAGACGCAGACGCAGCCGTAGGCGTAGGCGTAGGCGTAGGCGTACGAGGGTATCCGGCCATCAAGCATCCCTTCTGACGCCCGAGATGCCGGATGAGCCCCGCCGCGCGAGCGGCGGGGCAAGCGCGACCTAGACCCCGAGCCTCGGCAAGGCCGGCGGCGTCAGTGCCACCGTTACCGTCTTCTCCTCCGTATAGAAATGCCGCGACGACTGCGCGCCCTCGCGCCCCACGCCGGATTCCTTGTAGCCGCCAAACGGCAGGCGCGGATCCAGCGCGAGCATCGGCGTGTTGACGAGCACGTTGCCCGCCTGGATGCGGCGCGTCGCACTCATGGCCTCGGCCAATTCGCGGGTCCACAGGTAGGACACCAGCCCGTAGCGCGAATCGTTGGCAACCGCTACCGCCTCGTCGAGCGAATCCACGACGAGCAACGAAGCGAAAGGCCCGAAGACCTCCTCCTGGCAGACACGCGCGGCGTTGGACGGCGCCAGCACCGCAGTTGGCCGAAAGTAATAGCCGCGATCGAAGCCCGGTGCACGCGTGCCGCCCGCCAGCAGTTTGCAGCCATCGGCGCGCGCGGCATCGACATAGGACTGCACGCGCTCATAGCTGCCGCGGAACGCCAGCGGCCCGTTGTCGCTCGACGGCTCGAGCGGGTGCCCCACGCGGATGCGCTCGGTACGCGCCACGAAGCGGTCGATGAAGGCGTCGGCAATATCGCGGTGCAAAACGATACGCGAGCCAGCAAAGCACTGCTGGCCGTTGTTGGTATAGATGGCCAGCAGCGCGGCATCCACGGCGCGCTCCAGGTCGGCGCTCGGCATGATGATGTTCGCCGACTTGCCGCCGAGCTCAAGATCCACGCGCTTGAGCCCTTCCCCCGCAATGGCGGCGATACGGCGGGCCGTGGCGGTACCACCGGTAAAGGAGATGCCGCGCACATCGGGGTGCCGCACGAGGGCGTCGCCGGTAACGTGGCCACGACCATTGACAAGATTCACAACGCCTGGCGGCACGCCGGCTTCGGTCAGCAGCGCCATCAGCCTGGCCAGCGCCAGCGGAGTCTGCTCCGAGGTCTTCACCACGCACGTATTGCCGAAAGCCAGCGCCGCCGCGATCTTCGTTGACGCCAGCGCCGTGGGCGCGTTGGACGGCGAGATCAGCGCGACCACGCCCAGCGGTTCGCGCAGCACGTAGCGCAGCGTGGCTTCGCCGTCCTGCGTGGAAAGCTCGGTCGACTGGCCGAGCCATTCGGCATAGAAGCTGAAGCTGCCGAGAATACGCGGCAGCTGGTACTGGCGGGCATATCGCAGCGTCTGGCCCGTGTTGGCGGTCTCCAGCCAAGCCAGTTCATCCAGGTTGCGGCCGACGAGGTCGATGATGCGCGCGAACACCTGCTTGCGCGCGGCCGGCGCCATGCGGGGCCACGGACCGTGCAGGAAGGCGTGTCGGGCCGCGGCGACGGCACGGTCAACTTCCCCGGCATCGGCCTCGTGCAGCAGGCTGACCACCTGCTCGTCGGCAGGATTGATGACCGGCAGCGTGGTGCCAGCGCCCGGCGACACGAAGTCGCCGTCGATGAAGCTGGTGGTATCGGCGGGAATCGGGAAGCTCATGACCACAGGCCTCCGTTCACATGGATGGTCTGTGATGTGATATAGGCCGAGCCCGGTCCGATCAGGAACAGGAAGGTGCCCACCATGTCCTCCGGCTGCGCGATGCGCCGCATCGGTAGCATGCGCGTGACGGCATCGGCGTCGATGCGCTCCTGCTTCTGCGGGCGGCCGGTGCCGCCCTGCAGGAAGGCGGTCTGTACGAGCCCGGGCGCCACGGCGTTGACGCGGATTTCGGGCCCGCATTCGGTGGCCAGTGCGCGGACCAGATTCATGACGCCGGCCTTGGCGGCGGCATACGGCCCATAGCCGGGCAGCGACACGGCAACACCGAACGTCGACGCGGTGTGGACCATGGCCCCCCCGCCGGCCGCGCGCAACAGCGGCAGTGCGGCGCGGCTTACCAGGAACGCGCTGGTCAGCGTGCCGTTAGCGATCTCCTGCCATTCGGCCAGCGGCATGTCGTCAAGGCGCATGCGCTCCTTGGTGAAGCCGACCAGGTTGATAACCGCGTCAAGCCCGCCGAACTCGCGTGACACGGCCTCGAAGGCCACGGCCGTGCTCTGCTCATCCATTGCGTCGCAGCCAACCGCGAGCGTGCCTTCCGGCGGCGGGAACAAATCCATCGACCGCGGCAGGTCGAGCACGGCCACGCGCAAGCCGATCTCCACGGCCCGCGCCACGACGGCGCGGCCAATGCCGCCACAGCCGCCCACGACGGCGATACGTGTGCCGCGCGGGGGCAGCAAGGTAAATCCATCCATCGACATCTCCTTGGTAGAAAAGGAATCAGGCGTCGCCGGTCAGCCGGTCAGGCCATGTCCACAGCTATGCATGGGCTTGCGGTAGCGCAGCGACAACGGCGTCACGAAAATGGCCAGCACGATGAAGGCTGTGGGAATCCAGACCAGCCCCATCGGCCAGAAATGCACGACCGATCCCATCAGCACCGGCAACAGTCCGCCAACCAGCGCCTGGGACAGGTTGTAGGTCAGTGCGATGCCGGTCACGCGGACCTCTGGCGTGAAGCTGCGCACGAGGATGTTGTGCATCATGGTCGTGAAGCCCGCGCCGAAGCCCACCATGGCCCAGGCATAGCGCAGGGTGTGCGGATCGGGCGCGGCAAATGCCCAGTAGATGCCGATCGCCGTGCCGAGCGCGAACAGCGTGATCACCGGCACCCAGCCGAAGCGGTCCAGCAGGGCGCCGCCGACGAGCGTGCCGGCCAGCAGCGCGAGCGTCATCCACAACTGCGCGTGATGGACCACGTCGCGCGAAAAGCCCAGTTCCACCTGCAGGTACGTCACCGGGAAGAGCAGCGCGGCCGACAGTACGCCAGCCGTCGTGGCGCTGGCGGCGAGGCAGATCAGGACTTCGCGCGGCTCGCGGCGAAACAGCGTGCGCAGTGGCAGGACCTCGGAAGCTGCCTTGCGCCGGCGCATCTCCTCGAACACCGGCGTCTCCTTGACGTGGCGGCGCAACCAGGCCGACATCAGCCCGAAGACCCCGCCCGCGATGAACGGCAGCCGCCAGCCGATGCTGGCCATTTGCGCCTTGTCGAACAAGGCGCCCGTACCCATCACCGCGAAGATGCCCAGGATGGTGCCCAGCGTGAACGCCGCGCCGAGCGTGCCGATCGAGAAGCCGAGCCGGCGTTCCGGCACGTGCTCGGCGATAAAGGTGACAGCGGTCGGGAACTCGCCGCCCATGGCCATGCCCTGGCACAGCCGACACAGCAGCAGCAGCAGCGGCGCCACGGCCCCGGCCTGCGCGTAGGTGGGCAGCAGGCCGATGCAGAGCGTGGGCGCGGCCATGAGGATCAGCGTCACGCCGAACATGCGCTTGCGCCCCAGCTTGTCGCCCAGGACCGACAGCACCAGCCCGCCAAGCGGCCGCACCAGGTAGCCCGCGGCGAAGATGCCCAGGGTCTGGAGCTGGCGCAGCCAGGCGGGCACCTCAGCGGGAAACATCACCGCACTCAGCATCGGCGCCAGGAAGATGAAGATGATGAACTCGTAGAACTCAAGCGCCCCGCCGAGCGTGGACAGGCCAAGCACGCGGTAGTGTTCGGCGTTGAGGCGGCCATGGGCCAGTTCCCCGCCGGGCTGAACGCCGGCGAGCGTGGTGGGTCGGTTCATGTCGTGCTCCGGGCTGGGCCGCTGCCGCGGCCGCGGAAAGGGAAAGACCGGCGCCCGAGGCGCCGGCGGAAGCGATCAGTCCAGCCTGATGCCCAGCGACGCCACCATCTTCTTCAGGCGGCCCGTCTCGCTGCTCACCTGCTGGCGGAACTGCTCCGGGCTGGTCGGCTGCAGTTGCAGGCCGTTGGCAATGAAGGCGGCCTGCACCTGCGGATCGCGCATCGCCTCATGGAACGCCGCGACGAGCCGGTCCCGCACCGCATCGGGAATTCCCGCAGGAGCCCCGAAGCCCAGCCATGACACGGCGCTGAACGACACGCCCTGCTCACGTACCGTCGGCACGTTCGGAAACTGCGGCGCGCGCTTGTCGCCCGTGGTCGCAAGCGCCACGAGCTTGCCCGACTCCACCAGGTTGCGCACGGTCGGCGAGGAGAAGGCCATGTCGACCTGCCCGCCGGCCAGGTCCTGCAGCAGCGGTGACTCGCCCTTGTAAGGCACGTGCAGCAGCTTGATCCCCGCCGTGCTGTTGAACGCCTCGCCCCAGATATGGAAGGCCGTGCCGGCGCCGGTCGAGCCGAACTTGTAGGCACCAGGCTTTTCCCTGGCCTGGTCCACCAGCTGACGCAACGTCCGTATGCCGCTGGACGCCGCCGTCGTGACGATAAACGGCGACTCGTAGCCCATCGTCAGGTAAGTGAAGTCCTTGCGGACGTCGTACTGGGTGGTGGCGTCCAGCACGGGGGCGACCACCGCCCCGGCCTGCGTGATGACACCGATCGTGTAGCCGTCGCGCGGTGCGCGCGCAAGTACTGCGCCACCAATGCGCTGGCCCGCGCCGGGGCGGTTTTCCAGCACCAGCGGCTGGCCCAGGATGGCCGACACCTTGGTGGTCAGGATGCGCACATTGGCATCCACGGGGCCGGGCGGGAACGGCACGATCACGGTGATCGGACGGCTGGGCCACGGCGGTTCAGCGTGCGAGTAGGCCGGTACAGCGGCGGCCAAGGCAACGAGGCCCAGCGCGGCAACGCGCAAGGCGGCATAGGGGCGCTTCATGGTTGTCTCCTGCGGGTGCGCTTGGTCTTGTCGGTCGCCAGCGCGCGTCACCCATCGCTGGCGATCTTTTATACTTCAATAGATGAACCTAGTAGACGGCACAGCACGACGCAAGCGGTCGTTCAGATGCGCTCGACTACCATCGCCACGGCGACGCCGGCGGCACCGGGTATGGCCACTACGGCGTACCGGCCGCCGATGCGCTCGAGTTCGTCCAGTGCCGTGCCTACGAGCATGGCGCCGGTGGCGCCCATCGGGTGGCCGAGGGCAATCGAACTGCCGTTCACATTGAACCGCTCGATGTTAATGCCGAGCGTATCGATGTAATGCAGCGTGACGGCGGCGAACGAATCGCGGACTTCGAACAGGTCGATCTCATCCAATGTCAGCCCAGCGCGCAGCAGCGCCTTCTGCGTGGCCTCGACCGCACCGGTCTGCACGAACGGCACACAGGCGTCCGCCACCGCCACGATGCGCGCGCGCGGTCGCAGGCCGTGGCGTTGCAGCGCATTGCCGGAGGCCACGAGCACGAGTGCCGCGCCGTCCGCCATGCACGGCGAGTTGCCGGCGTGGTGCACGTGGCGGACCGCGTCGAGTTCCGGATAGTGACGCAGCAGCCGGGCGTCGCCGCCCGCTTCGCCTTCCGCGGCGAAGGCCGGCTCCATGGACGCGAGCTTCGCCGCAGTGGCACCGGTCCGAATGGTCTCGTCCTGCTTCAGCACGATCTCGCCAGCCATGTCGCGCACCGGCACCATGGAGGCGGCGAAACGCCCCGCTTCCCTGGCGGCGGAGGCGCGCTGCTGGGACAACACGGCGTAGTCGTCGCAAGCCTCCCGGCTGAATCCATAGCGCGTCGCCACCAGATCCGCGCCGATGCCAGGCGACATGAAATGCGTGGCTTCGGCGATCTCGGGATCATTGCGCCATGCGCCGTTGTCGCTGAACATCGGCACGCGCGACATCATTTCCACGCCGCCGCCAACGGCAAGCCCGTCGGCCGCACCGGCCTGCAAGGCCGCAAGGCTGACGGCGGACAAGCCGGAGCTGCAGAAACGATTGATGGTGGCCGCCGGCATCGACGGGTTCCAACCGGCGTACAGCGCAGCGATCTTGCCGATATTCGACCCTTGTTCACCGGCCTGCGACACACATCCGATCACCGCATCTTCCACCGCGCCAGTGTCAATGCCGGTGCGCGCGGCCAGCGCCTCGTACATCTGCGCGAGCAGGTGTACAGGCTTGACGCCGGCCAGCGCACCGGTCGCGCGCGCCTGTCCGCGCGGTGAGCGCACGGCGTCCACGATAAAGGCATCCAATTCTTTCTCCTTTGCTGTCGGTCACATTAACTTCAATATACGAACTATGTACTGGCGATGTAAAGAAGATTGGATTTGGTGTTTTCCCTAGAGCACCTGAGAGGGCCTAGAACAGCTTGACGCGCTCGCGCTCCAGCACCTCGCCACAGTGGCTGCAGCGCAGGTCGGCATGGAAGGCATGGCCACAGGTGGTGTGGACCATGATCTGCGGCGGGCCCTTGTCGCCGGAAAGCCAGCGGTCGCCCCAGCGCATCAGTTGCAAGGTGTAGTGGTGCTGGGCCAGTCCCTTGGCGGTAAGGAGGTATTCGTCGCGCGGCGGGGAGTCCTGGTAGCGGCGGCGCTCGAGGAGTTCCAGCCCCACCAGTTCCTCCAGGCGCTGGCCGAGGAGGAAGGGCGGAATGTACAGCTCGGCCTCGATCTCGTTGAACCGCCGGCTGCCGCGGAAGATGCAGCCCATCACCATCGGCGTCCAGCGATCTCCCACTGACTGGATGATCTGCGAGCGCAGCGCGTGTTCGCCCGGGCTCTTGACGCTGCTGACGTTCATGCGCCGCCGCGAGCGCGGCGGCAGCATCGGCTCGGTGCCGTGCCCAGGCCCGGGACGGCGCGAGATGTCGGCCAGCTGCAACGGCTGCGCGCAATGGCTGCACGACGACACCGGGCGGATTTCATGGCCGCAGTCGAGGTGATCGAGCCTGAGGCGCATGTCGTTGGGGTCCGGGTCCCAGCTCACCTCCCAATCCCACATGGTCAGCAGCACGCGCCAGAAATCCAGGCCCATTTCGGTCAGCCGGTACTCGTAGCGCTGGGGCACGCTCTGGTATTCCTCCAGCGCAAACATCCCCGATTCGACCAGGTGGTTGAGCCGCTTGGTCAGCACGGCCTTGGGAATGCCAAGGCGCTCGTGGAAGTCGGAAAAGCGTCTGACACCGCGAAACGCTTCGCGCAACAGGCGCAGGACCCACCCGTCACCGACGATGGCCAGGGCTCGGACCACGGAACTGTTGGCGATATGTCTCTGGATCTCAGGCATGAAATTGGTTCGTTAAAGGACAGCGCATTTTACCCACGGCGTCATGGCGTGGCCGATCCCCAACCGAATCAGGGAAGACCCTAGAGCCACGACCCTTGACCTCCGCCGGCCGCACCAAATATATTGGTTCACATGTTGAAGTATATGCCACGGACCTGAATCCGGGCGAGCGCGCCGCGCGCCCCCGGGGGAGTTCTCCATTCAGGAACGTGGCAAAACTTCGACCACAAGGTTCATATATTGAAGTTATGGAACAAGTCCAACGCCCCCAATCATGAAGCCATCTGCCCCCCAAGCCTCCCTGTTAGAGCACCTGAGCCTGCCGCTGATCGTCGCGCCGATGTTCCTGGTGTCCTCGGTCGAGCTGGTCAATGCCGCCTGCGCCAATGGCGCCATCGGCGCTTTACCTTCGCTGAACGCGCGCACGCCGGAAATCCTCGACGAATGGATCACGCAGATCGCCGCGGCCCGCCATGAGCGGCTGTCCGCCGGGCAGCCGTGCGCGCCCTGGGCCGTCAACCTGGTAGCGCATACCTCCAACCAGCGTCTGCAGCCTGACCTGGAGATCTGCGTGCGGCACCAGGCACCGCTGGTCATCACGGCGCTCGGCGGACCGCGTGCCGTGGTGGAAGCGGTGCACAGCTATGGCGGCCTGGTGTTCGCCGACGTCAATACGCCCGAATACGCACGCAAGGCCGCGGCAAGCGGCGTGGACGGCCTGGTGCTGGTGTGCTCGGGCGCCGGTGGCCACACCGGACCGATGGCGGCGCCGGCGTTTGTCAGCGCGGTACGTGAATTCTTCGATGGCTACATCGTCGTCGGCGGCGGCCTGGGCGACGGTGCATCGCTGCGCGCCGTGCAGGCCATGGGCGCGGATTTCGGCTACATGGGCACGCGCTTCATCGCGACGCAAGAAAGCCATGCGGTCCCGGCTTACAAGCAGATGGTGGTGGACAGCGGTTTCGCGGAAATCATCTGCACCAATGCCATCACGGGCGCCTGGGCCAACAAGCTGCGGCCCAGCCTGGTGGCGGCCGGGCTCGATCCCGACAACCTGAAGCCGCGCGACCGCTTCGACCTGAGCAACCGCGAGCAGGACGCCAAAGCGTGGAAAGACCTGTGGTCGGCGGGGCACGGCGTGGGCCTGGTCAATGCCGTGGAGTCGACCGCCAGCGTGATCGGCCGTCTGCGTGCGGAATACCGGCAGGCCGTGATGCGGCTGAACGGCGACCGCTGGAGCCACGGCGTGCACGCCGGACAACTGTGACCAGGACCGGACGCGAACCATGATCATCACTCCGGACCACGATATAGAACGGTACACGCGCGCCGGCTGGTGGGGCAACGAGACGCTGTTCGATGTCTTCCGCGCCGCCGCCTCCACCGCACCGGACGCCATTGCCCTGGTGGACCCGCCCAACCGTCGCGATTTTACCGACGGCGCCCCCGCACGCCTCACCTGGCGCGAGGTGTCGGATCGCGTCGACCGCCTTGGCTGCGCGCTGCTCGATGCCGGACTGCGCGCCGACGACATCGTCGTCGCCCAGTTGCCGACCACCTGCGAGTTTCCCCTGGTTTACCTGGCCTGCTGGCGGCTCGGCATCATCATCTCGCCGGTGCCAATGCAATACCGCGAACACGAGCTGCGCCAGATTGCCGATCACCTCGGCGCCCGGGCCTATATCGGCATGCGTCGCCTTGGCAAGACCTGCCACGCTACGGTGGCGGCTGCGCTGGCGAACGGGCACGCGACGCTCACGCGTATCCTGCTGTTCGGCGACAACGTTCCGCCCGGCATGACGAGCCTGGATGACGTCCTGCGCCTGCCTGCCGACAGTGCACGCCTGGCGCGCCACGAGACACGGCATCCGGTGGACGCCAACGCGATCGCCACCATCATCTGGACCTCCGGCACCGAATCGCGCCCGAAGGCGGTGCCTCGCACGCACAACCAGTGGCTGGTGTCGCGCCGGCTGATGACCGACGCTGCGGGCTTGCGGACCGGTTGCCACATCCTCTCGCCACGCCTGCTCAGCACCATGGGGGGTATTTCGGGCAGCGTGGTGACGTGGCTCGACCGGGCCGCGCGCCTGGTGCTGCACCAGCCGATGACGATCGACGTATTCCTGCGGCAGATCCAGGACGAGCAGATCGAGTTCACCAGCGCGCCCCCACCCATGCTGCATGAACTGCTCAAGCATGACGCGCTGCTGCAGGGCATTGATTTCTCGCGGCTCCGGCACATCAGCTCCGGCTCGGCCGCGCTGCCGGAAGACGTGGTGCGCACGTTCCGCGAACGGCACGGTATCGAGATCCTGAACTTCTTCGGCTCCAGCGAAGGGGCGTCACTGGCCGCCACCGCGCTCGACCTGCCCGACCCGGGCCAGCGCGGCCGCTGTTTTCCGCGCTACGGTGCGCCGCAGTGCGTGTCGACCCAGGGCTCCGCAAGGTATGTCGAAACACGGCTGATCGACCCCGCCACCGGCGCCGCCATCGAGATGTCCGGCCAGACGGGCGAGCTGTGCTTCCGCGGCCCCAATGTGTTTTCGGGCTACTTCAACATGCCCGAGGTCACGGCCCGAACCTTCACTCCTGACGGTTTCTACCGCACCGGCGACCTGTTCCGCATTGCGGGCGAGCGCGGCGAGTACCTGGAGTTCGTCGGCCGCGCCAAGGACATCATCGTGCGCGGCGGGATGAACATTTCGGCGGAGGAACTCGAATCGTTGCTGATCGGCCACCCGGCAGTCGAGAGCGCAGCCGTGGTCGGCTATCCCGACGACAAGCTCGGCGAGAAGGTATGCGCCGTGATCGTGCCGGCTTCATCCACGGCGAACGAACCGCCCACGCTGCAGGCGCTTTGCGATTACCTGCTGCAAGTGCGCCAGGTAGCGATCTTCAAGCTGCCGCAGCGCCTGCTGATCGTCGCCGAACTCCCCCGCAACGCCGCGGGAAAGATCCTCAAGGCCCCGCTGCGCGAACTGGCGCAGCGGACCACGGACGCCACCACCTGACCGCCTTCCACACCCCTAGCAAACCATGACCGAGACACGACTCCCCGACTACAGCGTTACCGGCGACGGTGACACCACGGTCTTCCTGCTCCATGGCGCCTTTGGCGCGAAAGACTACTGGCGCGACCAGGTTGCCGCGTTGGTCGCGAACGGCTATCGCGTCGTGGCCTGGGACGCCCCCGGCTACGGCTTTAGCCCACTGCCGGACCCGTTCAATGTGGACGTTGCCGCTGCCGCCCTGGCGCACCTGATCGACGCGGTCGGCGGGCGACGCAATGTGCTGCTCGGTCACAGCATGGGCGGCATGATTGCCCAGGCCGCGTTCGACCTGCGCCGCGAGCGCGTCCATGGACTTGTGCTGTCGGCCACCAGCGCCGCATTCGGCAAAGCCGAAGGCGACTGGCAGCAGGAATTCGTGCGCGAGCGCGTCGCACCCCTCGATGCCGGCAAGACGATTGCCGAGTTCGGCCCCGGCATGCTGCGCAGGATGATGGCGCCGGACGCCACCGGCCCCGGTGTGGTGCGCGTCATCGATGTGGTCTCCGCGATGCGGCCTGAAACTTTCCGCGCCGCGATTCACGCCATTGTCGGCTTCGACGGCCGCCATATCCTGCCCCGCATGCAGGTGCCAGTGCTGTGCATCGCCGGCGAGCACGACCTGTCGGCCGCACCGCCTGCCGTGATGGAGAAGCTTGCCAGCCGCCTGCCCCACGGCGAGTTCGTCTGCATGCCAGGTGTCGGCCATTTCGCCTGGGCGGAACAGCCCGAGGCCTTCAACCGGCACCTGCTCGATTTCCTCCAACGTCGCCTCAGCGACTGACTCCTGTTCCCATCATGAAGACCATCAACTTCCAGGCCAGTCCCTCCATTGTCTGGCCGAACGAGAACCCCTACCTGAACGATGCGTGGCGTCCGGTCGATACAGAGTGGACCGCCGCCTCGCCCGACCTTGAAGTCATCGGCGAGATCCCGCGCGATCTCAGCGGACTGTACGTGCGCAACGGCCACAATCCGGTGCATGAGTCCCTCGGGCGCTACCACCCGTATGACGGCGACGGCATGGTGCACGCCATGGCCTTCCACGGCGGGAAGGTCCAGTACCGCAACCGATGGGTGCGCACGGTGGGCTTCCTGGCCGAGCAGGCGGCGGGCAAATCGCTGTGGCCGGGCATCATCGAACCGCGCAAGGCCGCGCTGCGTGGCTGGGGCTCGATCGGTGCCATGAAGGATAACGCCGGGACGGACATCATCGTCCATGGCGGCAAGATCCTGGCGGCCATGTCGCAATGTTCGGAGCCGTACCGGCTCTCGCCGTTCAGCCTGGAAACCACTGGCGTGGAACCGAACTGGGCGCGCCGGCTGTTCCCGCGCGGCATCTGCTCGCACTTCAAGGTGGACGAGCACACCGGCCACATGATGTTCTTCAACTTCGGCGAGACCCCGCCATACATGAACTACGGCGTTGTGGACCGGGACAACCAGCTCGTCCACTTCGAGCCCATCGAGCTGCCGGGCCCGCGCTGGCCGCATGACCTGGGCATGACCGAGAACTACTGCGTGCTGCATGACCTGCCGCTGTTCTTCGATCCGGAACGCCTGCGCCAGGGATCGCACCGGCTCGGCTTCTGGCGTGATGTCCCGTCACGCTTCGGCGTCATTCCCCGGTTCGGCACGAATGCCGACGTACGCTGGTTCGAGGCCGAGCCCTGCTACATATTGCACCTGTCCAATACGTTCGGAGATGGCGACGAAGTGGTAATGGATGGCTGCATCCAGACCAACCCGCTGCCTGACCTCTCTGGCTTGCCGGCCGAAGGCTACGAGCGACTGAAGGCCATGCTCGACCTGCACCTGCAGAAGGCCCGCATGCATCGGTGGCGCTTCAACCTGCGCACCGGAGAGACCCGCGAGGAAGATCTCGACGACCAGATCACGGAGTTCCCGATGGTCAACGGACTGCACAACGGGCGCTCCTACCGCTACAGCTACAACGCCATCCCGAACAAGGGCTTCTGGCTGCTGGAAGGCCTGAAAAAGTATGACCTGGTCACCGGTCAGACGCAGACGTACATGCTGCCGCAGGGGTGCTACCTCAGCGAGGCGCCGTTCGCGCAGCGTCGCGGCGCCACCGCGGAAGACGACGGCTACCTCGTCACCTTCCTCACCAACCTCAACACCGGCAAGGGCGAGTGCGCGATTTTCGATGCGCGCGACATCACCAAAGGACCGGTCGCCCGCATTGTGCTACCGCAACAGGTGCCCACCGGCGCGCACGCGTTCTGGGCCACGCCGGCCATGCTGCCGGGATTTGAAGCCGGCTTCGAGGCGGCCCTGCAAGGCCACTACTAAGCCAGCCGGTGCGCTGCTCGGCGCGCCGCCATCGACAGAGGGCCCGCAGAGGCCCAGCCAACCCTTGACAAGACGGAGAAAATTTCATGCAGCCCCTCACCCGCGCCGCGGCGCTGGCCTTTCTCTGCGTGCCGGCATTCGCCGGCGCGCAGACCACCATGCTGGTCGGCGGCCAGCTCAAGCTCGGCCTCGACATGACGTCGATCAGCGGCTCCGACCGTGCAGGCGGCACCGCGGCGCGCGCCTACCGCGAATCAAACAACACCAGCTTCTGGTTCATCGACGGCAAGGAGCAGCTGTCGCAGGGCCTGAAGGCCCTGTATCACCTGGAGTGGGACTTTGCGCTGGACACCGGCGTGCAGGGAGCCGGCCGGTCGTTCTACGTCGGCTTTGACGAAGAGCGCTTCGGGCGCCTGCAACTCGGCCGCCAGTCGGTCTACTTCAGCCACCACTGGTTCATCAACGACACCCACGGCTCGTTCGACGCCGCGCCCAACGCCGCCAACTCGCTCAACGTACTCGGCAGCATCAACGGCGCGAACTTTGCCGGCAACTTCCTGAACAACACGGTGCGCTACGAGTTCCCCACCATCGCCGGCTTCTCGGGCATGGCCTCGTACTCGTTCGACGCCGAACAGCCGGGCGCGGGCCGTAACCACACGTGGTACCTCAGCCCGACTTACACCAACGGCGGCTTCAAGGCCGGTTACTTCCACATGGAGCGCGACAGCCAAGGCACGCTGCCTCTGCAGACGGTCGGCGCGCTGGACCAAATGGCGGACAAGCTGGCCATCGGCTACACATGGAACGGTCTTCGCGTAGGCGTCGTCGTCGACCGCAACCAGGTTACGAACAAGGCCACCAATTCGCGGCAGTATCGCCTCGCATACGCCGTTCCGCTCGGCTACAGCTTCGGCCCTCACCTCGTTGCCATGACCTGGGGCCAAGCGTTCTCGGTACACCAGGACGGCCGGACGCAGGACGATACGGGCGCCAAGATGTTGGCGCTCAGCTATCAATACAGCATGAGCAAACGGACGACGCTGGACGTTTCCTACGTCGAAATCCGCAACGAGCGCAATGGCCGGTACAACTTTTGGCTCGGCGGGATCGGCGGCGGCTCGCAAATGGTCCCTGCCGACGCCGGAGCGCGTGCGCGGATGGCATACGCCGGTATCAAGCACCTGTTCTGAAGCGGCGCGCAGTCAGCATTGCATTCGCGGGACATTGAGGCGACGGTGCGGAAGCGGCGCGGCGGATTTCCAGCAACGCCAACTCTCGCCGCGCGTCGCCTCAACCAGGGGGGCTGCCACACAGGCCGGCGTCAATGGCGTACACCTGACGCAGGCGTAGTGCGACCTTGGTAGCGGCGGCGCCATTACGCGGTTAAGACGATGATCACGGCACGTGGAGAGCGGAATCCGGATGACGGTATTGCCCGGTGTCTGGCACGATGGTTCATGCTGAACCCGCGCCAACTACAGGACTCGGATTTTCAGTCCCTCTCGCCACCGGACGTCTTGGCACTGCCGCAACAGCAAATGCTCGCGCACATCCGGCAGCAGGAACGCGAGATCAAGCTCCAGAGCGCCCAAGATCGAGAAGCTTACCTTCGAAATGGTGCGGCTCAAGGCGGCAGTTCGGGGCCAAGACGGAGGCGACGAGCGCGCCAATCAGCGCCGGCTGTTCGAGGTGCCCCTGGCCGAGTACGAGGCTAGCCTGCAAGCGCAGTTGCAGCAGGCCAGGCGAGCGCTCTGCCGAGGATAAAGCCAAGTCAAAGCGCACGTGGCTTGCGCCCTACGCAGCTCGCTGCGGCTTAATTCCAGACCATCGTTTTAGTTCTGTTGCATGCAAGCCAAACAGATCAAGCGCTCGCCGTGCCGTATGACTTACCAGGTCGTCAATTGTATTTGCCCCTGAATAAAAGGCGGGCACGGGAGGAAAGATGACGCCACCCATCTCCGTAACTGTAGTCATGTTTCTCAAATGCACGAGGTTTAATGGCGCTTCGCGCGTGAGCAAGACGAGGCGTCTCCGCTCTTTCAAGACTACGTCTGCCGCCCTTGCAATCAAGTTGT
This sequence comes from Cupriavidus sp. C2SS-8b, assembly GCF_057073745.1. NCBI lineage: Bacteria > Pseudomonadati > Pseudomonadota > Betaproteobacteria > Burkholderiales > Burkholderiaceae > Cupriavidus > Cupriavidus sp. C2SS-8b. Next base: position 619,315 of record NZ_CP172718.1, on the reverse strand, counting down.
CAGCATAGCCGGTGGCAATTGACGCAAGCGTCTTCATGGAACAAGGTGCGACTATCATGCCCTCGGTGAGAAAAGACCCACTGGAAATCGCCGCGCCGATATCGCGCGGATTGTAGGCGACGTCGGCAAGCTGCTCCACCTCCTTCCTCGACAGCTGGTGCTCGTGCCACGCATTCAGTACGCCCGCATCCGATATCACCAGATGGCTCTCCCAGCCTTCATACTCTTTCAGCTCCTGCAATATGCGCGCACCATAGGAGAATCCCGTCGCCCCGGTGATGCAAACGATGAGCTTCCGCTTTTCAGGATGCAAGGTTGAATTCAAATCTGCTCCAATTGAAAATTCCCACCAAACATTTCGGTCCGTCTCGAGGCAGGCTATACCCATTTCCTTATACGGAAGTCACGACTCTTCCCGTAGTGCTTGAATGGTGAGCGCGGCGTCCATGGTTCGCTGCATGCCGATCCAGATCGTCTTAGCGCCGGGCTCGCCATCGCTCTTCCGCCCAAGGAAGCCACCCAGGGAAGCAACCAACCGAATCATCTGATTGAGTGTGACCGGTGTCTTCGGGCGAGCTTTCTTGGAGAGCACGTATGCTCCCCGAATCTCGTCGGCATCAAAGAACAGCGACGCATCAAGATCCGGGCAGGTTCTGCCCAACCGCATCAGGCGGGCAATGCGCCACGCCACCACCATATACAGCGCCAAGGCCCGCTCTACACGATCCATGTGCGATAGCTGTAGCGCTTCGACCTTGCAGCCGGTCTTCAGGACATGGAAGAACATCTCCACTTCCCATCGGGCTCGGTACCAGTCGACGAGCTCGATGACAGCATCGGCGTCCTGCGCTTCTCGGTTCGTCAACAGCCGCCAAACCACTGGCTTGATGCCTGCGGGCGCTCCTATCTCCCTGGCCTCTACACAGGTAAGCGCAGGGCCATCCAGACCGGGCAGCCTCATACGTTTTGCGCGTAGTTCCTGTCTGACCTCGCGCGCTTTCTGGCCTGCACGCCCTGGCAAGATAAAGGTGATTTCCCCGAGTACCGGGCTTGCGTCGACGCTACCCCACAACTTGCCGCCCTCAGCAAGGTTGCGGTTGTGTTGACTGCGGATCAGCCAGTCGGCCGGTTGGCCAAGTTCCTGGGCGCGCGCCAGCAACTCGGCGATGTCCCCCTCGCGATCCGTCACATACACCAGCCGTGTCTGGGGCAGCATCGCGGCTTGCTCCGCCACCCGTTCGTACCCCTCAATCCAGCGTACGCTTTCCTTGATCCCGCCGCGGTTCCCGTCGGCGTCCTTTGGCTCGCGAGCCCACATCCAGGCATCGATCACCCCCAGAGGTTCACGGTCAGGCGTCACCGCGTAGGTCGGATGCAAATACATGCCCCGCTGGGCTTCGTAGCTCAACGGACCCAGCCCGTTCATCTCCTGGCCATTGAAGTTCAGCTCGGTCGTATCAGCGATACACAGCACCACCGGGAACTGTGCGACTCTGGCCGCCGTGCGTTCCCAATGCGGCTGCATCACGTCCCGCCAATCGATCTGCTCATTGCTGAGAAAGCGATACGCCGCAATGGTTTGCGACCAGTCATCGCATGCGCCGGGAATGCTGGCCGTAGGCAGGGCCGCAAACCGTTTGAGCAACTCCTTGGCCCGTCGATCCCGCCGCGGATCACCAAGATCCAGACTCTCAAATTCCTCGTCCACCCATGCCCCCGACTCGTTGCTCATTGCTGCACGAAAATCCGAGAGTAAACGCGAGTCTGTCGAAGTTAACAACCCCTTACCTTGAAATTGCCGCGGCCTCAGGCTCCATGCCACAGCGTGGAGGCGGTCCTACTTCTGTATAACGAGATGGGCTATACCGGCGGCCAGCAGTTGGTTTCAGCGCTTATTGCAGACTGATATGCTGGGCCGTTGCCACTCTGCGAAATTGCTCCATTTCAGTCTTGATCGTCTTTGCGAATTCGGCTGGGCCGACGTTTCGTACCGAATTACCGCCGGTTTCAAGTTGCGCCCGCAATTCAGGGGATGACAAGGCTTCGTGAAAGGCTCTGACGAGCTTGCCCGTGACATCTGGCGGTATGCCCGGCGGCGCTACAAAGCCTACCCATCCGGTCGCCGTCATGCTCTGGAGCCCAGCCTCCTTAAATGTCGGGACACCCGATAGGGTCGGTAGCCGGGCCGGGCCGCCCACCGCCAACGCCTTGATTTGGCCGGCATCCATAAACCCACCTCATTACACACAACTCCTGGCGGCTGGTGCTCCGCAGAAAGTCGTTTACGGTCAATGACATAGCGGGTGGGGTTGTAAACTCTTTCGGATTGTCGTTCACTCTTGCATTTTGGGCGGCACATGAAGCGAGAGGCAACGAGTTGGGCAGCGGCAGAATTCAAGGACATTGACTTGGGCGACCAGCGCCTGAACAAGCGGGCGGTGCTGCTAGCGGAGCGGCTCGCAGAGAAGCCGGCGGCAAGCATCCCCAGCGCATGCGGCGGCTGGGCGGAAACGGCTGCGGCATACCGCTTCCTGGCTCAGGATGAACTGGACTGGCGCGATATTCTGGCTCCCCACTGGCAGAACTCAGCCGAGCGGATGCGAGCTTGCGAAGTGGTGCTATGCATCCAAGACACCACGGAGCTGGACTTTAACGGCCAGGCCATCGCCGGCTTGGGACCGCTGTCGTATGAGGCGCAACGCGGGCTATATCTGCACCCGACATACGCGGTAACGCCAGCGCGCGAACCGCTGGGCGTGCTTGACGCCTACATGTGGGCACGCGAGCCCAAGGGTGCGGATGGCGTGCGCCCCGGCATCAAGGAAAGTACCCGCTGGACCGAAGGATATGAGCGGGTCGCCGAACAGGCGGCCGCACTGCCTGCCACGCGACTCGTCTATGTGGCTGACCGGGAATCGGACATCATGGCGCTGATGGTCAAAGCAAAGGAGTTGGGCCACCCGGCGGATTGGTTACTGCGCTCGCAGCACAATCGCACCTTGCCTGGCGGCGGCAAGCTGTGGGACCAGGTAACCGCGGGTGAGCCAGTGGGCAGGATTCACTTTACGCTGGCAGCCCGTCAGGCTCAGCCGGCGCGCGCAGTACGGCAGCAGGTGTGGGCGCAACGTGTCGCGTTGCCTGATGCTGCAGGCGGCGTGGTGAGTGCCACTTGTATCGTCGCCCGGGAGGTCGACCCGCCGGCCGGCGTCAAACCGATTGAATGGCGACTGCTGAGTAATCGCGAGGTGGGCGACCTTGACGCAGCGGCGCAGCTTATTGACTGGTACCGCGCGCGTTGGGAGGTGGAACTGTTCTTTCACGTGCTCAAGAACGGCTGTCGGGTCGAGGCGTTGCAACTCGCATCGATGGCGCGGCTTGAGCGTGCCTTGGCACTGTTCATGGTGGTGGCATGGCGCATCGCTCGGTTGATGCGACTGGGCCGAACTTGCCCGGACCTGGATGCAGGACTGCTGTTCGAGCGGGATGAATGGCGCGCGGCATTCATTCTCAACAAGAAGAAACCACCGAAGACGTCACCGCGTCTGAACGAAGTCGTGCGCTTGGTCGCTATGCTCGGTGGCTTCCTGGCGCGCAAAGGCGACGGCGAACCCGGAGTCAAGACTATCTGGCAAGGCCTGCAGCGAGTGGTGGATTTCGCCGCAGGCCTCAGGTACGCGCGTGAACTTGACGACTGAGATGTGTGTAATCAAATGCCATAAACCGCCTGGCCAGAGTCGTACTACCAATCATGGCCTGCGTCTGACCACCAATCAGATCCTGCAGTGCAGGGGCTTCCCCCTTATATGGCACGTGAACGAATTTTGTATCGGTTGCGCTCTGGAATATTTCAAACCAGAGATGGCCGGCCGTTCCGACACCGGAAGAACCGTAGTTCAATAAATTCGGCTTCGACTTTGCCAGCCGGACCAGTTCGGGAACGTTTGTCACGGGAAGGTCGGAACGGACCAGCAATGCGAAGGTGCCATCAAATGCCAGTGAAATCAGCGTTAGATCCCGGACAGGATCTCGCAGCGAGGCGTTCGGTTCCAATGCCGGAATGATGGCGCCATTGGCCGACGTCAGAACACCGAGGGTGTAGCCATCCGGTAGTGCGTGCAGCAATGCGGCAGTACCGAGCCGCATGCCCGCACCTGGCTTGTTGTCGATGATCAGCGGTTGTCCAAGGATCTTTCCCACCATTTCCGCCACCATACGAATATTGGAATCCACCGGGCCCGGCGCGAACGGGAGAATCACCGTGATAGGCTTGCGTGGCCAGTCTTGTGCGCCCGCGTTGCCAATTGGTATTGCCATGGCCGCCACGAGCCAAAGAATCACTTTGAGTTTCTGCATATCCGTACTCAGCCTCAGAGACCACTATTATCGGACAGTGGCCTACGCATGGACTTCAATTGGTCGCCGTAGCTGCGATAGTTGCCTTCAACTGCTGCGGCAGCGGCCTTGTCAAGCTTATCGCTCCAGTTGCCGAGGTCGTATCCGTACCATGGATTCTTGAGATCAAGAGACGGCAGGCCGAGTTCAGTCCAGATGTCGAGCGCTCGCTCCATGTATTCGCGCTTGGGTAGAGCAATGGGAGGAAATGGTCCCTTCATCGTCGCGTCAATCAACATGACTGAATCTTCGACATCCGTTGATGCTTTCACGAAGCCGTTTTCGTCAATGTCTTGATACGGCGGAGATTTTCCCAGCATGAAATTCGGAAGGATCGTCACATCCTTGTGCGGCTTGCTACGCCCGCCGACCGCCCACATAACACTGGTCAGATCCTGGACGTCAATGTCGTGGTCAACCGCGATCACCATCTTGGCGCCGCCGGCCACAAGACTTGCAACGCCAAGCAAGGCGCGGCGAACCTGATCGGAATGAGGCCGATCGAACTGAATCACGGCGAGCTTTCGCACTGAGAGCAACGGTTCGTGCAGCGAAACATGCTTCACCGACCGGATCCCCATTGTCTCCTGCAAGTGCTGCAGAAACATCGGCTCCGTTCCCAGGCGCCGCATTACGCTGCTCTCGCTAGGGGACACTTGGCTTACCAGCGACGTAAACACCGCATTGCGCCGATGCGTAATGCACTTGATGTTCATGATCTTGGCGAACTGAGTGGGGTGAACATAGCCGTGAAACTCACCGAACGGCCCTTCCGGCTCCATCTCATCAATGGAGATCGTGCCTTCAATCACGATTTCAGCATCCGCTGGGACGATAACGTCGACGGTCTTGCAGCGCACTACCGGAATCGATTCACCCGCTATTGCACCGGCCACAGCCAGTTCATCGCAGCCCGGGGGTACTTTGCTGGCTGCAGCATAAGTGACTACCGGCGGGGCGCCCACAACAATGGCCACCTCCAGCGGCCTGCCCAGCTTCCTGGCCGCTTCCCAATGCGGGCCGATTCCCTGGGTTGGTGTTAGCAATGTCAAGCCAGTCCGGTTGGGCGCCTTCACATGGCCCCGATAGTTGCCAACATTCCTGGCTCCCGTGACGGGATCATGGCTGATCCAGTGCGCGCACGTCAGAAACGGGGCAGGATCGTACCCCGGTGTGGAGATCGGGATTGGAAAGAGATCCAGCCCCGTCCCGGCCGGCGCATTCTCATCCAGCATATGTACGACTTCCTGGCATCGCGCCTCGCGAACCTCCGTGGGGAGAATGGGTCGACGAACCGCATCAACCCACTTCGCGTGGATTTCCTCTGCTGCGCATTGCATGCCAATCGCATAAATCTGTGGATTTGGTGCCAGCCCGCCAGCCAATACAGGAAACGGATAGGTAGTGCCATGGCAGTCGGTGACATTCTCGAACAGGAAAGCCTTGCGTGCGCCCTCCGGCAGTCCGCGGAATTGCAGCCTGACAAGAGGATGGAGTTCAGTATTCTTGTCGACGGGACGGTTGATGCGATGGAGTAGACCTCGCTCCTCAAGGAGGCAAATATGCTGATGCAAGTCCAGATATGCCATGTCACGTTTCCCGGTTTGGTGGTCTGAGGACCCGACCGCTGATGTGGTTGAGCAACGGCCAACAATTTCGTGTGTTGGATTCTTGCGTGCCGTCCGCGAAACCGTAAAGGGAAAACCTGTCTTAAGACCGCCTGATGGACATCAAGGCTGTATCTATTTGATTAATAAGGCTTTGTGTCTGCGGGGCAGGACACTGAGGTTTTACTTCCCGGCTGCGCCGGCGTCCTGGGTTATCACCCTCACTGGTGGAAAATGCTGCAAATCGCTGCGAATCGCGTCGATCATCGCGACAAGGTTTGGGCCGACATCCGCGATTAATCGATCCCGAGGTACGTCGCGTGGCGCGCCAGCGCAGGTAAACGTGTAAATGCCCCCGCCGTCGGACATGACCAGCGGCGCGCCAACCGCATTGATCGAGCGAGACGATGAGCGCAACGAAACCACGAACCCATACTTGTCGTACTCGCGATGGGCGCGTTCCACATTTGCGCGAGCTGTCGCCCAGTCACTCGGCTGAGTCACCCGGAGTTGTTCGAGCAGGTGGGTACGTTCTGCGAGCGGGGCTGCGACAAGATAGGCCATCCCCAGCGCCGTCGCCAGCATGGAGAGGGTTGATCCGGCATCAACCAGAACGACTCGGTCGCGCTGATCTAATCGGACTGCTTCCAACATCACGACATTCAGCCTGTCGCGCGTACCCATCCCAACTGAGATCCGCAGATCCTGCATCAATCTCTTCATGTGTTCCCGCGCAATCGTCTGCACCCCGAGATTTCGATGGATCGCGGCGTTGAGTCCAAGCAAACCTGCACCCACGAAGTACTTCCGGGAATGCGTGTCGCGTCCCAGATATCCCAACGCTGACAGCGTCAGCGTCAAGCGCGTCACCGTCGCGCGGGGTAGTCCGGTTTCCTCGGCAATCTCAACGTTACTGAGATGACGGCCCGTCGCGAACGTTTCAAGGACCGCCAGACCGCGGGCGAGAGTTGTGACGAGAGGAGGATCCTGGGGCGATGTCAGCCCGCGATTCGAAGGATGCATTGGCAAGGCACCAAATGTGGTCTTTAAAGCCCTCGGCTTCGGCCCAATGGCCGAGCACCAGCGGCGCTATGTTACGCACTGGCTCAAGAAACGTCTGACGGGTCACCCGAGCCTCAATAAGCTATTCCAGGCATGCCGGACTTGCCTGCATGGCAGATCGACTAGGGCTTGTTTACATTTGAGCAGATGTGTTTACATCTTGCCTTTTGCGAAGCGAGGCAAGATGGTCCGGACGCTGTTGAGCGACGATGTATGGAACAAGATCAAGGACATCCTGCCTGGCAAGGAAGGCGATCGCGGAAGAACGGCTGCCGACAATCGCTGGTTTTTCGAAGCGGTGCTATGGATCGGCCGCACGGGCAGTCCATGGCGCGATCTTCCCGCGGAGTTCGGCCGCTGGCACACCGTGTACATGCGCTTCGCGCGATGGCGGCGCAATGGCGTCTGGCAGCGAGTCGCACACGCGGTGGCCGGCGAGGGGGAGATCGAACACATCTTGATCGATTCGACCATCGTGAGAGCGCACCAACATTCGGCGGGCGCGTTAAAAAAAGTGGCCCGCAAGCGATTGGACGTTCGCGCGGCGGACTGAGTACCAAGCTGCATCTGGCGATCGACGCTATTGGCCGACCGCTGCGGCTGATCCTCACCGAAGGTCAGGCTGCCGACATCACTTGTGCGACAGAGTTGATCGAGGGCCTGCGCGCTCAAGTAGTCATCGCGGACAAGGGCTACGACGCCAACGCCTTCGTGCAGGCGATTCGAGCCGCAGGGGCCAAGGCCGTCATTCCGCCACGCTCGAACCGGATCAGCAAGCGACGCTACAGCCGGGCCCTGTATCGCACTCGCAATCTGGTCGAACGCTTTTTCAACCGCATCAAGCATTTTCGCCGTGTCTCCACTCGGTATGACAAGCGAGCTGACAGCTATCTTGTCTTCGCATCGCTTGCCTGTGCCTTCGGACCATTAGTTCAATTGTGAACAGACCCTAAGGGTTAACGTTAATTTGCATACGTATGCAAGACCGCAAAAGTACCCTCACCTGCAGGCCTTCAACGACGTTATCCAAAGAATGCACCCATGATCAGATACCTCAAGCAGGGCCGGCCGCCGGCCGCCAAGTCCGCAAGCGACGCCAAGGTGCGCGCAACCGTCGAAGGGATCATTCAAGAGATCGAAGCGAAAGGGGATGAGGCCGTTCGCGCGTACAGTCGCCAGTTCGACAACTGGGATCCCGCTGATTTCCGGCTGTCGCGCGCCGCGATCGAAGCGGCACGCAGGCAGCTTTCGGCGCGGGAGATCGAAGACATCGCGTTCGCCCAGCGGCAGGTGCGCAACTTCGCGCAGATTCAGCGCGACTCGATGACCGACGTGGAAGTGGAGACGCTGCCCGGTGTCGTGCTCGGGCACCGGCATATCCCGATCAATGCCGTGGGCTGCTACATTCCCGGCGGGAAGTATCCGTTGCTTGCTTCGGCGCACATGAGCGTGCTGACCGCCAAGGTCGCCGGTGTGCAACGCGTGGTATCCACGGCGCCCCCGTATCAGGGGCGGCCGCATCCGGCGATCGTCACGGCCATGGACATGGCCGGCGCGGACGAAATCCTGGTCCTGGGCGGGGTACAGGCGGTAGTCGCGATGGCCGTCGGCACAGCGAGCGTGGCGCCCGTCGACATGCTGGTCGGCCCCGGCAACATGTTCGTCGCCGAAGCCAAGCGCCAGCTCTTCGGACGTGTCGGCATCGACCTGTTTGCCGGCCCGACCGAGACGCTCGTCATCGCGGACGACAGCGTGGACGGCGAACTCTGCGCCGTCGATCTTCTTGGCCAGGCCGAGCACGGCCCCACGTCTCCTTCAGTCCTGCTCACCAATAGTGAGAAGCTCGCCCGGGAGACGATAGCCGAGATCGAGCGCCAGCTGAAGATCCTGCCGACCGCTTCGATCGCCGCGCAAGCCTGGGCCGATTGCGGCGAAGTCATCGTTTGCGACACCGAAGAAGAGATGCTGAAGGTGGCCGACGAAATCGCCTCGGAGCACGTGCAGGTCATGACCCGGGATCCGGACTTCTTCCTCAACAACATGACGAACTACGGCGCATTGTTTCTCGGTCCCCGCACCAATGTCAGCTTCGGAGACAAGGTGATCGGCACCAACCACACGCTGCCGACCAACCGCAGCGCGCGCTATACCGGCGGCCTGTGGGTCGGCAAGTTCCTAAAGACTTGTACCTATCAGCGTGTCGTGAGCGATGAGGCCAGCGCGGCGATCGGCGAATATTGCTCCCGCCTGTGCCATATGGAGAATTTCGCGGGCCACGGTGAACAGGCGAATATTCGTGTTCGCCGGTACGGCGACCGTCCGGAACTCCCCTGGTACCAGCCCGTCGAGGCCCAATCGTGATGGCATTGCCCTCCGCACCCGATTTCAGCCTGAGCGGGCGCCAGGCGCTCGTGACCGGCGGCAGCAGCGGAATCGGCCTTGCCGCCGCCGTCGCGCTCGGGCGCGCGGGCGCCCGCGTGACGATCGCTGCGCGACGCGCCGCAGAACTGGAAGCGACGTGCGATGCCATGCGCGCCGAGCGCATCGATTGCGAGGCGCTCGTTCTCGATGTCACCGACTCTGCGGCCGTGGATCGGGCACTCGATGTGCGCGCTCCATTCGATGTTCTCGTCAACAGTGCGGGGATGAACCGGCCCCGCCCATTAATCGAACTCACCGACGACGACATCGATGCCGTCTTGCAGCTCAACCTCAAGTCGACGTTCTACGTGGCTAGAGCCGTGGCGCGCCGGCTCATTGCGGCCAGCATGCCGGGCTCGATCATCAACGTGTCATCGCAGATGGGCCATGTCGGCAGCCCACGCCGGTCGCTGTACTGTGCGAGCAAGCACGCGGTGGAAGGCATGACCCGGGCGCTCGCATGGGAACTCGGACCCGCCGGGATCCGGATCAATACGATCTGCCCGACGTTCATCGAGACACCGATGACCGCACCCATGTTCGCCGAGCCCGGATTCCGGCAATGGGTATGCGACCGCATCGCATTGGGACGCGTAGGCGAGATGCACGAGATCACGGGCGCCGTGGTGTTTCTGGCCAGCAACGCCTCAAGCTTGATGACCGGTAGCGCCCTGATGCTCGATGGAGGATGGACCGCAGGATGAAAACAGCGCCCCGTGCCCAGGATGTCGCCGATCTCGCCAACGTTTCGCAGTCGGCGGTAAGCCGCACCTTCACGCCGGGGGCCAGCGTTTCCGAAGAAACGCGGCGTAAGGTCCTGGCCGCTGCGAAGAAGCTTGGCTACCGGCCCAACGCGCTCGCTCGCAGCCTGATCACGCGACGTAGCCGCATTGTGGCCCTGGTGATGAGCTATCTCGAGAACCAGTTCTATCCTCTGGTGATCGAAAGGCTTTCGCAGACCTTGCAGAAAGCCGGCTATCACGTGCTGATGTTCATCGCCGAAGTCGACGAAGAAGCCGATGGGGTATTGGCCGATATCCTCGACTATCAGGTCGAAGGCATCATCCTGGCGTCGGCCAGCCTGTCACCACGGCTCGCAAAGAGCTGCGCGGATCTTGGCGTTCCCGTCGTGCAATTCAATCGGGTACTGGATCACCCGCGCCGCGGCCAGCACAAGATCAGTTCGGTGACATCCGACAACTACGCCGGCGGCCGCATGGCCGCGAATCTGCTCCTTGACCGTGGCTATACGCGCCTCGCATTTCTGACCGGACTGGAAAACGCCTCGACAAGCCAGCAGCGCGAACGCGGATTTCTAGATGTGCTCGCAGCACGCAAGGTGCCCCTGCTGTACCGCGAAGTGGGGCAATATGATTTCCGTTGCGCGCAAGAAGCCACCAGGCGCCTCTTTACCGCCGCGGTCACGCCGGATGCTCTGTTCGTGGCCAACGACCATATGGCCATTGCGGCCCTGGACGTGCTGCGCCACGAGTTGAAGCGGAAGGTGCCGGAAGAGGTGGGAGTCGTTGGCTTCGATGACGTACCTCAGTCTGCCTGGGCGGGGTACCAACTGACCACCGTGCGCCAGGATCTGGCCCCGATGATCGACAGCGCCGTCGCGCTACTATGCGAGCAAATGAGCGGGGAACTGCGCCCCGCGGATATCGTCATTCCATGTACGCTGGTCGAGCGCGCTACGGTCAGAAGAGGCTGAACGTCGCCGCGCTGTCATCGGGTACCAATTCAGCGAAGTGTTGCGGGCGCGCAAGGCGGGGAGCCTTCGGCATGCGGTGCGGGCTGGCTGGAAGCCGCCCGTGCCCTTACTTCAGCGTCTTCAACCGGTTTTGTTCGCCGCACGCGCGCCTTCGGTACCTGGATACTTGGCCACCACCTGTTCCAGCGTTTTGCGCGCGGCATCCTTCTGGCCGGACTCGAGCTGATTATTGGCCACCGCGATCATGGCGTCCGGCACCTTGGGATGCGTCGGGTTGGCATCGATCATTTTGTGCAGCACCCAGGTGGGGTAATCGTACTTTCCGTGCAAAATCTGGCGGTGACCCGATAGTTACCTTTACAAATCAAAGTGTTAAGAAACTATCCACCTCACCTGTCTGTATCCTTTCGATGCAAAATCTGGCGCCAGCCTTGCGCCAGCCTTGCGCCACAGGCGCAGCCCTTGTGCGGTCTGTGTGCGAGAGATCACATGCGCCCGGTATCCACTTGCTAGACGCTAGGGCGGACGAAGTATTTCGCGAACAACCGTTCGGCCTCGCCTAAGCCCTCCTCCGTTAGCCAAACCGATTTCGCGCGGTTCACCGGATCCCCGATGAGCCCTCTCTCGTGCAGACGGTTCAATGCGTCCCAGTCAAAGCTCCGCCAGGCCCGATTCTCCCCGCATAAATTCAAGTAGAGCAGCGCGAGGACAACCTCGTCGATCGCGTCGGTATTGATGTCCATCTTGCCTCCTCCTTGAAGGTGGCCCTCACGATTCTGCCGCACGCTGCCAGGGCGCCGCTTCGAGCAGCATGTCCTGGTACTGCTCGAGGGGAAATCGCAACGTGCCCCGAAAGTTCACATGCGCCGAATGCGCCGGCCCCATTCGGCGCAGCCAATCGTCCTCGACTCGCTGCCCCTTGCCGCGCCACGCGTCGACTGTCGCCTGCATGCGCTGCGTGTTCCAGGCAATCACCAGATTGGTCAGCAGGGTCAACGAGCCAGAAATCGCGATGATTTCGTCACGACGACGGCCACGCTCCGGTGCGACCTTACCCGTGTAAATCGTACGCTGGAGCTCGTGTACCGACTCGCCGCGATTGAGCAGCGCGTGCAGTTCCCGGCGAAACTCGACGTTGCTGAAATAGTCGCACAGGAACAGGGTCCGCAGCAGCTTGCCAAGTTGTTCCGCCGCCCGATAAATCGGATCCCCTTGGGCTGCGCTGCCGAATCGCTGCAACGCGACGACGGCGCTGACACGCCCTGACTTGATGGATGCAACCAGCCGCAGCAGCCCGTCCCAGCCGTCGCGAATGGGCTTCAGTGAGATGCCATGATCCACGATGGGAGCAAGATCTTTGGCCACGTCCATATCCCGTGGCAGATAGAGCTTGCGCTCCGACAAATTGCGAAGCCGAGGACATAGATCGAAGCCGAGCAGCTTCGAAACCGCCATTCCCACGCTCGTATACCCATGTGTATCAACGGCAAGCGCGAGCAGGCCGCCATCTTCGCGCGTGTCGCTGTGGCGCACTGCCCCTTCAATAGCAACCCCCGCCTGGCGCTCGTTAAGGACGATGGGTTGGTTGTACACGATGCCGTGCTGGTCCAGAACGTGCGTATAGATCCCGACTGCGTGGGTCCGCCTGCGCGGATCGACACGAGCGTAATAAAGATGAGGTGAGGTGTCCAGGCTCATCGAGTCGCTCGAGGCGCGCTGTCCAGTTCCCCACAATTCTGTGATGGGGTGCGTACGTTGAAACTCAACCACCCGCGCATTGGCGCGCGACAGCCGCCCCGACATCTCGAGAACACGCATGGTGTTCGAAATCGCCGCAGCATCGACTTGCTGAATCATGGCGGCGACGCCCTTCGCATCGATCTCGGTGCCATGTGCCATTAGCGCACCATAGAGCGAGACAAGTTCCTTGGCATCGCGTGCCTTCCGCGCCAGCAGTACTTCGCTAAAGCCCGTGCGGACATCCACTTCCATCATCAAGTCCGCAAACTGCGCCGGGCCGATCGCCTTGAACAGCAGGTCGCGTGTGCGCCTAGGTATCCCATCCGTCGGTAGCGCGTCGAATGCCGAGAGATGCAGAGCGCCATCCTTGCCGATTGTCACGCGGCCAGCTTCGCGAGCCTCCTCCAGCGCGGCGAGGCCGGCCTTCAGGTTCTCCGTCAATCGCGCAAGAAAGGGTTCCGCTGTAGCTGGTAGACCTAATAACGATAGGTATCGGCCTCGCTCGGACTCCCAATCTGACGGCGGAATCAGCATCTGGTCGCGTTCACGAAAGGACAGACTATGGTTGATCCACACGGACCCGCGGCGCAGATCTTTGCGCAAGCTCGTGATCGCGGCGGCTTCCAGAGCGCGCAGAGCCCGCTTGCGATCGTCGCAGTCGACCAAGACGCGCCACTTGGCGCTAATTGGCACTCCGTGGTCAATGGGTAACTCTGTCGCGCCGCTATCGTGCAGCCTGGCGATAAGCTCGAGTTGCTGCAGGCTTGGTTCCGTGTCCCGACCCAACAACTCCAGTTCACATAGGGGTGCAAGAAGACTACGGATGCGCCGGTGATCATCAGTCAGCGTCTCTCGCACGCTGGCTGCATGGCTGGCACGAGGCTCGTCCGGTAGTTCCCCAAGCAGTGTTCCAATCTCTGCAATTCGGACTTCTGCCGGGCGTGTGCTGTCACCAACGAGCGCTTTGATCGCGACCAGTTGTTGTCGATATTCAACTGCAGAGTGAGCCTGTTTCGTTGCGGTCTTGTTGTAAGCGTGCCGAACCAGATCGGAAACGCGGCGTCCGATTTGATAGAGCAGCGAATCGGTCAACTCGAGCAGCGTCACGCGTAGGAAAAATACCAGCTCAAGAGTGCGAGTCGACCTTTTGAGTTCGCGGGTCTTCACCGGTCGGCGCGCCTGAATCCGCTGTCCCCAGGCACGCTCCTTATCGATCGGCACGGTGTCCAGCGTCCATGTGTGGACCCCGATCTCCTTGAGAAACCGAATCTTCTCCTGCGTTTCAGTGAGCGTCGTCAGACTGTGTCGGGCCGGCGGCGTCTTGAGCCAGTCGAGAACGGTTATGCCGGCGGTGTCGTGTTGGCTCGATAGTGCTGCGTCGGCGCGCCTCAGTTGCGTCTCAGGGACGGTCCCCTCGATCAGGGCGAGCGTGTTGCGCTCGATCTCAGCCCAGACCGATCGCCCGAGATCCCGCAACGTCCGGTCAGCGGGAATCAGAATCCTTCGCTCGTACAGCCAGTAGTTCGCATGCTGGAGGAGTTCGTCAAGCGTGAGCGATTCCTCGGCATCCTGGCGCATCCATGCTTCGAGGTCTGCCCACTGGTCCGGCCTGATCGACTTCAAGCCCAGATACCCGCAGGCCCAGATCAGGTGGTCATAGAGCGTCTTGTACCGGCGATATAGGGTCCGGAGCGATGCGATCGTTGGCGTCGGCAAGCCGAGCCGCTGGCCGATGTGGTGAAGCAACTGGCGCGGCAGCGTACTGACTTGGCCGAGGCTATGCCCGCTTGCGCGTAGGAATACCAGTTGGATGGCCGCCCCGGCGCGCCGATCGTGTCGAAAGCGCTCATTTAGCGCTGCGACGTCGCTGTCGGTCAGAGCGAAATATCGCTCCACATCGAATTCCGACAGCCGAATCGGCAACCGGTCAGTTCCCACATAGCGAAATCCCAAGCCAGGCATCCCTTGCCCCCAACGAGATGGCGCGATCCGAATCGCGGGCGGATATGTTACGCCCTCCTCTCATTCGTAGCGGCCAACAGGTGTGGGGTTGCCGGAAAGCGTTGTGGATAAAGGCTTTCGGGGAAACCGCCAGATTTTGCACGAAAAGTACGATTACCCCCAGCAGGGTCAACGAGCCAGAAATCGCGATGATTTCGTCACGACGACGGCCGCGCTCCGGCGCGACCTGCCATATCTGAGCTGGCGCATCAGCGACCGGTCACCTGTGCAAAGTCGAGACCTGCGCATAGGGGTCGGGAGAAGACTATCGGGGTTCTCGCCACCAATGAAGTCAACTTCGGCCGCGGCACCGTCGACGCGTTGCTTCGTTCTGCGCCGACTCCACATCACGCCAGCGCCTCATTCGGCTCTTCGGCACCGCCCCCGAACTGGATTTGCCGTCATTTTAGTATCCTTCACAGACTACAATATTGCTTGCAATTTTGTAGTCCTGTCGTATAGTGGAGTCCGAAGCGGGACCCATTGAGGGCACTGCCTAGGAACAAGCCGCTGACGCGTTGCGGATTTGGTCGCGGGCTGGGCAACACCACCATAAGAGACTCAAAACAGAAGGAGACCGAGATGCTGTTATTGATCAATCGAGCTTTTTGCACCGCCGTGCTGGCTCTCATCGGAGTGGCCCTCACCAGCGGCCCCCTGCTCGCGCAAGGCACCTATCCAAATCGGCCCATCAAAATGTTCGTCGGCTTCTCCGCCGGCAGTGCCACAGACACGGTGGCGCGCGTGGTGGCTCAGTACCTGTCGGCACGACTTGGCCAGTCGATCGTTGTCGAAAATAAGACAGGCGTGGGTGGCAGCCTCGCCGCGGAGGCCGTTGCCCGCTCTGCGCCAGACGGATACACCTTACTGACCGTCTCCAGCGCGATCGCTGTCAACCCTGCGGTGTATCCAAAACTCTCGTTCGACGTTGAAAAAGATCTCACTCCCATTGCGCTAGTGGGCCGACTTCCTACCGTATTGCTGGTCAGGAATGACTTCCAGGCCAAAACGCTGAGCGAGCTTTTGGCATATGCGCGTAGCCATCCTAAAAAGATCAACTACGGCTCCTCCGGCGTTGGCGGCTCATCACATCTGGCCACCGAATATCTAGCGACACTAACGAACACATCATTCACTCATGTACCGTACCGCGGCAATTCGCAGGCTGTCGCTGCGTTGTTCGGGGGCGAGATCGACATGGTGATGGACACCATCCTGCTAGCTGCACCTAACATTCAGGCTCGGCGCGTCCGCGCGCTCGCCATCTCCAGCCAGTCACGCTCGCCACTAGCACCAGAGGTGCCGACCTTTGCGGAGGCGGGCCTAAAGGACTACGACGGCAGCTTGTTCTTTGGGCTGATGGGGCCAAAGGGAATGCCTTCGGAGATCGTTCAGCGGATTAATCGCGAAATGAATGACTTGCTGAAAAACTCGCCTGAATTGAAAGAGCGCTTGCAATCGGCGGGGGGCCTGGAACTCGTTGGCGGAAGTTCAAACCAGTTCCGCGACACCTTGCACAAGGAAGTGCTCCAGTGGCGCAGCGTCGTGAAGAACGCCCATGTGACCGTCAACCAATGACACGAGCGGAGATTTCCCGAATGACTCCCAACCAACGTATCCAACCGCTGTCCGGGTACACCGTTGTCGAACTTGGCTCGACCGTTGCAGGTCCTTTTTGCGGGCGGCTGTTGGCCGACTTTGGCGCGACCGTCATCAAGGTCGAGGTGGCCGAGGGCGACGCGTTGCGCTCAATGGGCAGCCATAAAGACGGCGTATCGCTGTACGCCCTTTCCATGTTCCGTAATAAGGAATTGATTTCGGTCGACCTGCGTACTGAAGAGGGACAATCGCTGTTACGACAGCTGATCAACAAGGCCGACTTCGTGGTCGAAAACTTCCGCCCTGGCACGATGGAACGTTGGGGCCTCGCTTACGAGTCCCTAAGTGCAAGCAACCCTGGGTTGATCATGGTTCGTATCAGTGGCTACGGTCAGGATGGCCCATACAGTCTCCAGCCAGGCTACGGCGTGATCGGCGAAGCCATTAGCGGCCTGCGCTCGATTACTGGCGATCCAGATCGCCCGCCGGCACGCGTTGCCACCTCGCTGTCGGACTACCTCACGGGGCTGTATGGAGCGTTTGGCGCGCTGCTGGCGCTGGAAGCCCGCCACCGCACCGGGCGCGGCCAAGTAGTGGATACCGCGCTGGCAGAATGCGCATTTAGCTTCATGGAGCCGCACGTCATGGCCTACGACCAACTTGGCGTTGTCGCCCAACGGGCGGGTTCACAATTGCCAGGGTCCAGCCCCAACAACCTATATCAAGCCGGCGATGACTGCTACATCCATGTGGCAGCGCTTGCGGACCCAATCTTCCGCCGCCTTTGCGTGGCGATGGATCAGCCAGAACTGGCCAACGAACCCCGCTACGCCTCTAACCTGATGCGCAGCCAACACAGCGATGAGGTGGATGCTGTCGTGCAATGCTGGATCGGTGCGCGAACCTACCACGAGATTCACCAGGTGCTGGGCGACCACGATATCCCACATGCCAAGATCTACAACATCGATGATGTCTTTGCCGATCCCCACTTCGCCGCACGCGGCAGCATTCAACGCCGGCCGCACGAAAGGCTGGGCATGGTCGCTGTTCCGAACGTAACGCCGCGGCTCACCGAAACCCCTGGCGAAGTGCGGGAACTTGGTCGCGACACCGGCGCTGACACCGTCACAGTCCTTGCCCGCATGCTGGGGCTTACCTCCGAGGCGGTGTCCACTCTGCAGCGGCGCGGCGTCATTTATGACCCGGCCCTGGCCCACTGAGCCAGACTACACCTCAACTCTTCCCACAACGTTACGACATTTAAATTGCAAGGATGGCGGTCATGAGCATCAAAGTGAAATCGGAGGTGGTTGGTTCTGTCTGGAAGTGCGAGTGCGAGATTGGACAGACCGTAACTGAAGGCGACGTGCTCTTCATCATCGAATCGATGAAGATGGAGATTCCGGTAGAAGCGATGTACGCCGGTACGGTATCTCAGGTACTGGTCAAAGAAGGCGAGCCAATCGCCGAAGGCCAAGTGATGGCAGTAGTCGATCCGGCGTAAGGAGATGGCCATGGAAATGAACCATAGCATTCCCTCCGAGGACCTTCTGGAACTCGAACGGCGCCGCCAACTCGCGTTGGGACTCGGCGGGCCTGAAGCCATCGAACGGCATCATGCGGCCGGCAAGCTGACGATCCGCGAGCGCATCGAGGCACTCTCCGACAAAAACTCGTTCCATGAAGTCGGCCGACTCACCGGCCAAGGCCACTACGACGCGGCCGGTGTGCTGACGAAGGTTACACCAGCGCCATATGTGATGGGGCTAGCTAACGTGGACGGTCGTCCTGTCGCAATCGGCGGAGAGGACTATACCGTACGCGGCGGCACAAGCTGGAGCGGCGACCGGAAAAAAGGCGGTCAAGGTGGCTTCGTCGAAGATCTTGCCCTGAATTACAAGATTCCGCTGATCAACCTGATTGACGGCGTGGGCGGCAGCGTCACCTCTGCGCAACGGCGAGGCCATACAGTCTTTCCTGGTGTGCATGGTTTTGAAACGTCCGCAGCGCTGCTTGGCCAAGTACCGGTTGTCAGTGCCGTGCTGGGTACGGCAGCAGGAGGGCCAGCCGGAAGGGCTATCATGTCACACTGGTCGGTGATGGTGGATGGCACCAGCCATGTTTTCGCCGCAGGGCCCCCGGTGGTGAAACGTTCGCTTGGCCAGGAAATTTCTAAAGAAGACCTCGGAGGCGCCCCGATTGCAGTGGCTTTGGCTGGATCGGTAGACAATGCCGTTGAAACCGAGGCGGACTGCTTCGCGATGATCCGGCGCTATCTGTCGTACATGCCGCAGAACGTGTGGGAACTGCCGCCAGTGACGCCGTGCGATGATCCGATCGATCGTCGCGACGAGGAACTGGCGACCATCGTGCCATCCGCTAGGCGTAAGGCTTATGACATGCGCAAGATTGTGCGCATGGTATTTGACCGTGGCTCGATGTTCGAAATCCAACCCACATACGGCAAGGCGGTAATCACATGCCTAGCGCGCTTGAATGGCAAGGTTGTGGGCGTGGTAGCGAGCAACCCCATGGCTTACGGTGGGGCCATTGATGCCAAGGCTGCGCGCAAGCAAACGCACTTCATCGAATTGTGTGACACCTTCCATATCCCTCTGGTGTTCCTGGTGGATGTGCCCGGCTTTATGGTCGGTCGCGACGCAGAGGCTCAGGGTACCCTTCGCGAAGGCATGCGCAGCGTGTTCGTCAGTCTGCAGGCTACTGTGCCGATAGTGACGGTAGTCATTCGAAAGTGCTACGGCATGGCAGGCATGGCAGCTACCGATAAAAATGGCTTGGGCCTCAAGCTCGCGTGGCCGACGGCGGAATGGGGCTCACTGCCGATCGAGGGAGGCGTGGCTGCAGCGTTTCGGCGCGAGATCGCTGCGTCCGAAGATCCTGCGGCAAAGGAACGCGAGCTCGAACATCACCTGCGTCAGCTCGCATCACCCTTCCGTACCGCGGAGGCCTTCGGCGTGGAGGACATCATTGACCCCCGCGAGACTCGCCAGACGCTATGCCGCTTCATCGACGCCGCTCAGATCTCGCTGAAAACCACGCTGGGCCCGAAACTTAGGGCCGGCGTACGCCCGTAACAGTATCGAGTGCTTTTTTCACTAGTCCACTGAATCATTGAGATGGTAGGTGAACGGCATGTCATGCGGGATACAGCGCTACGTGCAAAGCGCAGCAATAGCACGGCTATTGCGAGCATTTGCAACGACGCGATGTGCCCGCATGACATGGCAGGCATCGATCGATTTTCTTGTTTTCACGAACTGGCGGGACCGCCCGCGTAGTTGGAAATGGTGCGCTCAAGGAGGTGTTCCTTGCCGAACATGCCACCAGCACGTTCGGAGAGCGATCGGGCGGCACCGAGCATTCCGAGCTTGGGCGCATCGCCAAAGTGAATGCGATCGAAGCCAGCACCGGCTTCGACTGAGCGTGGGCGTGGGCGTGGGCGTGGGGCGCCATTCGACGCGCACTTGGGCTCACCAGATATTGAGATCTAGGAGATCAACAACATGCAAACGGTACTCATCGCAAACCGCGGCGCGGTGGCTGCTCGCGTACAGCGAACCTTACACAGGATGGGCCTGCGGTCGATCGTGGTTTATTCCGAAGCCGACCGTGACCTGCCTTATGTGGCGGAAGCCGACCAGGCATATTGCATCGGACCATCACCGGCGGCACAGAGCTATCTGAACGAACCTGCCCTCTTTGACGCAATACGCCGCTCGGGTGCCGATGCGGTGCACCCGGGCTATGGCTTCTTGTCAGAAAATTCAGGATTCGCCAGCCGCGTGGAAGCAGCGGGCCTAACGTTTATTGGCCCCAGCCCGCGCTGGATCGACGCGATGGGACATAAGACCCGCGCGCGCAATTTGATGGCGCAACACGGTATGCCAATGTGCCGCTCCTCTGGCATTATCGGCGACGACGCCGCCGCGATCCGGGCGGCTGGCGTTGAAGTCGGCTATCCGATATTGGTTAAGCCTGCCGGAGGCGGCGGTGGCATTGGCATGATTGCCGCCCACGACGCCGATGAACTCGTGGAAGCCGTGGGCCGCGCAAGAGCGCTTGCACAACGAAGTTTCGGAAATGGCGACGTGTATCTGGAGCAGCTGTTCGAGCGGCCGCGGCATATCGAGTTCCAGATCCTCGGCGATCGGCACGGCAACGTGCAGCATTTGATGGAGCGGGATTGCTCGGTGCAACGACGCCACCAGAAGGTAATCGAAGAAGCCTGCGCGCCTGGACTGCCACCCGGCGAGGCCGACGAAGTCGCAGACCGTGTGGCAAGATTGCTGGGTAAGCTCGGCTACGACGTGATCGGGACGGTGGAGATGCTGCGCGGCTCAGACGGCAGCTACAGTTTTCTCGAAATGAATACCCGCCTGCAGGTTGAGCACGCGGTCACCGAAGCCATTACCGGGGTGGATCTGGTCGAAGCACAAATCCGTCTTGCGGCAGGTGAGGCCCTGCGCGATGTCCTTCCCACGCCGGTGACGGCTTCGGGTCACGCCATCGAGTTGCGAATTTATGCGGAAGACCCCGTCCGCTTCTTCCCCTCGCCGGGCATCCTGCAGACTTTCCATCTGCCATCGGGTACCGGCATCCGAATCGAGACTGGCTATGCGGAGGGAAACACCGTAAGCCAGTACTACGACCCTATGATCGCGAAGCTAGTGATTCACGCGTCAGACAGGCATGCGGCCATCGAGCTTGCAGAGCAGGCACTGTCCGAAACGAGAATTGAGGGCGTAAAGACCAACATTCCGCTCTTGCAGCGCATGCTTGATTTTCCTGCCTGGCGCGCGGGTGATTTGCACACGAGCCTCGTGCAGGACCTTTTCGCCAGCGGAGAGGCGAAGCAATAGCGAGACAAGCGGGTGGGATGGGCGTGTCGCTTTCGTGAGCGGAAATAAGGGAGCTTGCGAAATGCGTTCGCCTTGCACAATTATTAGTGAAGTCGTAGCAACAACGATGGGAACGGGCGATGAACAATGCCGGAACCTCCCAAGTCCTTGGCTCGGAAGTCCGGGCCCGGCAGCGCGGTGACGGTGCGAACAAAGCGCTTGAGATACTGGGGATACTGCGCGCAAGAATCGCGAAGCAAGATCTTCTGCCTGGCGCCAAGGTGAGGGAGCAGGATCTAGCCGAAGAATTTGACGTGCCGCGCCCGCTGGTGCGCGAGGTTTTTGCGGCTCTCGCGCAGCGTGGTCTCATTGAGCGAATACCAAACCGCGGCGCGGTGGTGACGAGGATCGATCTTC
Source organism: Cupriavidus sp. C2SS-8b (assembly GCF_057073745.1). Taxonomy (NCBI): domain Bacteria; kingdom Pseudomonadati; phylum Pseudomonadota; class Betaproteobacteria; order Burkholderiales; family Burkholderiaceae; genus Cupriavidus; species Cupriavidus sp. C2SS-8b. Next base: position 597,500 of record NZ_CP172718.1, on the reverse strand, counting down.
AGCAATTATTGCACATCTACGACGTGCGTGAGGTGCTCGACGGGCTTTGCGTCAGATTGGCGACTCAAAACGTACCGCCGGAATCGTGGCAAGATATGGTTGATCTTTTTAACGGTCCGATGGTTCGGTATGTCGAGGAATCCAACCTGGACGCCTTTATTGACGGTTATGATTTCTTTCGCCGGAGAGTTATTGAGGCAGCGGCCAGCCCTCCGCTCACCGAAATGCTCGATAGCATCTGGGACAAGACGCAATTCCTGATCCGACGCATCATCATACTTCCTGGCCGGCCGAAACAAGGCCTTGCCGAGCATTCCGCCGTGCTGAACGCAATGCGGGCAGGCGATGCCGCGGCCGCAGAAGCGTTGCGGCGGAAGAATTTTCAGAGCGCCAAGGAAACCTTGTCTCGTTATCAAAAGTATTTGGTTTAGCGGTGGCGCGCGCCCTGCAATGCCTGTGGCTGCCACCCACCAATCACTACGCGCCTTTCAACTCGGGCTGATGGAGACTTGCGAGCGCCAATATTGGTGCTCAAACGACATACTTGCGGAAGCGGCTTAAATACTCTGCCGCCTCTCTGAGGCTCTGGCGTCGGATCGATTCAGCCTTGTCCGCATCGCGATCACGCAGGGCGGCAAGCACGGCTCGATGATGCTCCAGCCCCAGGCGCGCACGGCCCGGCAGAACGATCGCACGCTGGATAACAGCTAGCGAGCGCTCAACGATCGTGTCAAGCATGCCTTGGATAATCGGGTTATTTGCATTCTTGAAGACGCGTTGGCGAAATTGCTCATAGCCCGCCATGTAGAAATCAAAATCCCCTTTCTCGAGCGCCTCTTCCATTGGAGCCCCGAACAGGGCTATCAGATCGTCCCACTCCCCCTGTGGAGCGTTTTTCGCGGCCAAGCGCACGCCCATGCCTTCAAGTGCTTCACGGGCGCAGTAAATTTGCAGGATCTGCTCAAAGCTAATACGGGTGACGATGGCCCCTCGATTGGGGATACGTTCTACCAACCCACGCTCTTCAAGTGCCGCCAGCGCTTCTCGGATACGCGGGCGCGTCGTATCAAACTCCTGAGCCAAATCGGCTTCCACAAGCTTCGTCCCCGGCAGTAGATCATGGCGAGCGATCCGAGCTCGCAGTTCGTCTGCGATCGCTGTTGCCGACGTCGCCTTCGGTTTCCCCGGGGCGGCGCCTTTCCGTTGGATTGCTTTTGATGTAGCTGACATGGTGTCCTGTGCGCGCAATGTTGCGTGTTCTTGAAAACACAATAGTAAACCCTTTTGTAAGCGCTTTTGACAGCCAGGCGTTCGGCCGCCGTTAACTTTTGCACCTCTTCTTTTGCGAGCCAACAACGGCCATTCCGTCACGTGGCGCGGCAGAAGTCTCCTTTGGCAGTCACATCGTTCGGAGACAGACGATCTGTACACATCACAATAACCATTGTATTCAATTTAGGATACAAATAAGATTACTATTTTGATATCCTCGTCTATACTGATTTCCCGCAGCTTCTGCGACATCGACGGACACGCAAGGCGGGACGTCGGCGGCCAACTCAATGAGCAGCGCACAGAGCGGGGAGAGCCTGGTAGCGATGTTGTCCGCGAACGATCGATAAAGGAGGACGCCATGAAAAACCTCACCCTTTGCAGTGCCAATTCCGGGCCCGTGAAAGGCCCGCAGCTTGCTTCCAAGAGTCTCGCCCAGCGCAGTGTGCAGGCCGTGTGGCATCCGTGTACCGCACTCAGACCCAGTGATATCGTCGAGCCGTTGGCGATAGCGCGTGGCGAAGGCATTTGGTTGATCGACACGGAGGGGCGACGCTACTTTGACGCCACCAGCTCCTGGTGGGTCAACTTGTTTGGTCACGCCAACCCACATATCAATGCCGCCCTGGTGCACCAGCTGGAAACGCTTGAACACGTGATGCTCGCCGGATGCACCCACGCACCCGCAGTGGAACTGGGCGAGCGTTTGTCGTCACTGACCAATGGGGCACTCGGCAATGTTTTCTACGCGTCGGACGGCGCGTCGGCCGTTGAGATCGCGCTCAAGATGAGTTTTCACTACTGGCGCAATATCGGTCTGACAACAAAGCGGGAATTCATCTGCCTTCGGAACGGTTACCACGGGGAAACGGTGGGCGCCCTGGCGGTGACCGACGTCGAGATCTTCCGCGACGCCTACGACCCATTGATCCGCCGGGCGCATGTCGTGATGTCGCCTGATGCACGCCAGGCTGTGAGTGGAGAATCGGCTGCTGACGTTGCGGCGCGTGCCCTCGCGGAAATGGAAGCGCTGCTGCGCGAACGCTCCGGACAAATCGCAGCGCTGATCGTCGAGCCTCTGGTACAGGGAGCGGCCGGCATGGCGATGCACGACCCTTCCTATCTGGACGGGGCTCGGGCGCTGTGCGACCGCTACCGGGTTCACCTGATTGCGGACGAGATCGCGGTTGGCTGTGGCCGCACCGGCACCTTCTTCGCATGGGAGCAATCGCGTGAGGGCGGCGCGCCGTTACCGGGCCATCTCTGGCCGGATTTCCTGTGCCTGTCCAAAGGCATCAGCGGCGGCTACCTGCCGCTATCCCTGGTGTTGTCGCGACCGGACATTCAACGCGCCTTCATTGCCGATGATGTCGCCAGCAGCTTTCTGCATTCGCATTCCTACACCGGCAATCCCCTCGCCTGCCGCGCAGCACTCGCCACGCTAGACCTGTTCGAGTACGACCACGTCATAGAGCAAAATTGTCGGCGCGCGCAATGGCTTGGTGAGGCGTTGGCGTCGCTCGGCGCGGACGCGCGCCTGATGAATACACGCCAGCGTGGTGTGATCTGGGCCGCCGACGTGCGGCCTGAGTTCGCAGGAGCCGACTTTTCCTCGCGCTTCCACCGATCGGCGCTGGCCCACGGCGTCCTGGCACGTCCGATCGGCAACACCCTCTACGTATTGCCACCGTATTGCTTCGACCAAGCGCAGGCGCAATGGCTGGGCCAACAACTGCAGGCTGCGCTCGATGCGACGCTGACCAATGCGTCGCATGTCCAAGGCGGTGCGCCAATGGAGGTCTGCCATGCTGCTTGAGCGACTCGAGCGCGCTGCCGCCGAGCGAGCTGCGAGCGCGCTAACGCGCCGCCGCCGCGTAGCCCATACCGCCAGCGCGCCGCACCAGGCGGTCGGCGACGGTCACGGCGCCCACCGCCCGCTGCTGAGCTTTTGCAGCAATGACTACCTCGGCCTGGCAAACCATCCCGCAGTGGTCGATGCTTTCGCTGAGGGCGCCCGTCGCTACGGTGCCGGCAGCGGCGCCTCCCATCTCGTCAGCGGCCACTCGGTGGCCCACCATCAGCTCGAGGCCGAGCTGGCAGCCTGGCAGGCACCCTATATTCCCGACGTGCGGGCGCTTTACTTTTGCACCGGCTATATGGCCAATCTGGCGGTGCTGAGCGCCCTCGGCACGTCCGACGCTACCCTCTTTTGCGACAAGCTCAACCACGCTTCACTGATCGATGGCGCGCTGCTCGCTCGTGCGGAGGTCCGCCGCTACCCGCACCGGGACACCGCCGCGTTGAGCCGGCAGCTGACCGCCAGCAGCAGCCGGCTCAAACTGATCGTGACCGACGGCGTGTTCAGCATGGATGGCGACATTGCCCCCCTGGCTGAACTGCTGGCACTGGCTGAACTGCACGACGCATGGATTGTCGTGGACGACGCTCACGGCTTCGGCGTGCTGGGCGAGCGCGGCCGAGGTGTGCTGGAGCATCTCAGGCTGATGTCGCAGCGCTTCATCTACATCGGTACGCTGGGCAAGGCCGCCGGGGTAGCGGGTGCATTTGTGGCCGCGCACACCACGATCGTGGAGCACTTGATCAACGTCGCAAGACCTTATATCTACACTACGGCCGCGCCGCCGGCCGTGGCCCATGCGCTTCTAACCAGCTTGGCACTGATCGCGGGCGACGAAGGCCGGCAGCGGCGCGGGGAAGTGGCGAAATCGATCGCCCTGCTGCGCGGTGGCCTGAAGATCTTGCAAGCCCGCCACCCCCGAACTGGCTGGCGCACGGTCAACAGCGCAACGCCGATTCAGCCTTTGGTCGTCGGCGGTAACGCCGCTGCGTTGGCGCTGTCCGAGGCGCTGGAGGCCGGTGGCATCCGGGTCACTGCGATCCGGCCACCGACGGTGCCCGATGGCACCGCGCGCTTGCGCATCACCTTGTCGGCCCAACATACCTGCGCCGACGTGGCACGGCTGTTGAACAGCTTGGGAGTCCTGGCGGCGCACAAGGAGACGGCATGAATACGACGGGGAATTTCGCAAGCATTGCCTGCTTTGTCACTGGCACCGATACCGGCGTCGGCAAGACTTACGCCAGTGCGACATTGCTGCATGCGCTGCGCGCTGCCGGCCATGCCAGCGCAGGGATGAAGCCCGTGGCCAGTGGCAGCGAATGGCGTGACGGCCATTGGCACAACGATGACGTGGCCGCGCTGCGCAATGCGAGCAGCGTGGACGTACCGCCCGCAATCACCTGCCCCTTCCTGCTGCGCACCCCCTGCTCCCCGCATTTGGCCGCGGCGCTCGAGGGCACGCAAATCACGCCCGAACCCATCCAAGCCGCGTTCAGCGAGCTGTGCACACGCGCCAATGCAGTAGTCGTGGAAGGCGTGGGCGGCTTTCATGTGCCGCTATCCGCCGGCCTGGCCCAGTGGACTACGGCTGACCTGGCCGTCATGCTCGGCCTGCCAGTGGTGTTGGTGGTCGGTATCCGGCTGGGGTGCCTTAACCACGCAGTGCTGACTGCCGCCGCAATACGTGCGCGTGGCCTACGACTCGCCGGCTGGATCGCGAACCGCATGGATCCGGATATGGCCCTGGCCGCCGAGAACATAGCCACCCTGTGCGCCTCCCTGGATGCCCCCTGCCTTGGGGAAATCCCCTGGCAGAAGGATCCGCGGGAAGCCGCCGCAGCGATCGATCTGTCTCCGCTACTGACAGCTCCTTTCGCCTAACAACTGGCCGACACCCGCCAAGCTGCCTAACCCGGACTCAGACATGACCATGATCCCCGACACCTCCACCGCGAAAGATGCGACCATCGCTACTATCGATGTCGAAAGCCTGCGCAACTCCGTGCGCCGCCCAACCACAGCTCACGAACCCGCCGGGCGCTGGAGTGTGGCCCAGGTCGACGAACTCTTTGCGCTGCCTTTCAACGACCTGCTCTTCCGAGCCCAGCAAGTGCACCGCGAACATTTCGACGCCAACATGGTGCAGCTCTCCACCCTCCTCTCAATCAAGACCGGAGGGTGCGAAGAGGACTGCGGCTATTGCCCACAGAGTGCGCATCACGATGCCGGCGTCAAGGCCGAGAAGCTGATGGCGCTGGACGAGGTGCTGGAGGCCGCGCGCGCCGCCAAGGCCAACGGCGCCACGCGCTTCTGCATGGGGGCCGCCTGGCGCAGCCCCAAGGACCGTCACCTGGAGCCGGTGATGGAGATGGTGCGCGAGGTCAAGGCGATGGGCATGGAGACCTGCGTCACGCTTGGCATGTTGAAGGCGGAACAGGCGCAGCGCTTGAAGGAAGCGGGCCTGGATTATTACAACCACAATCTGGATACGGCGCCCGAGTTTTACGGAGAGATTATCAGCACTCGCACGTACCAGGATAGGTTGGACACCATCGGCCATGTGCGCGACGCTGGCATCAATGTCTGCTGTGGCGGCATCGTCGGCATGGGCGAATCCCGCGAAGCCCGCGCCGGGCTCATTGCGCAACTGGCCAATTTGGAGCCTTATCCGGAGTCGGTGCCGATCAACAACCTGGTTGCGGTGGAAGGCACGCCCCTCGCCGGCACTCCGCCGATCGATCCCTTTGAATTCATCCGTACCATTGCAGTGGCCCGCATTACCATGCCGCGCGCCATGGTCCGGCTGTCCGCGGGACGTGAGCAGATGGACGACGCGTTGCAAGCACTTTGCCTCGTGGCCGGCGCCAACTCCATCTTCTACGGCGACAAGCTACTCACCACCAGCAACCCCCAGGCCGACCGCGACCGCGCCCTGCTCGAACGCCTCGGCATCCGCACTGAAGGCGACGCAGGATGACGGCCGCCGTTCTGTCTGACCGCGCCAGGGTGCAGTCGGTGGCATCGCAGGACGACCGCGCGCCTTGCGACGCCTTCGTCGATGCCAGCTTCCTGCGCGACCCGTATCCCGCCTACCACGCACTGCAGGCCGCCGGCCCCATTCACTGGAGCGACGAATTCTTTGGTGGAGCCTGGTTGCTAACCAGGCACGAGGACATGGAAGTCGTGCTGCGCGATCCGCTCTACTCGGCGCGCCGCACGGGCGGCTGGGTCATGCGTAACAGCGAAGACGAGCGCCAGGCGCTCTGCCCCTTCCAGCGCCTGTTCAGCCGAGCCATGCTCTTCCTCGACGCGCCCGACCACACGCGCCTGCGCCAGGTGCTCAATGCGGGCTTCCGGCCCGCAGCCCTGCGCGCGTTCGCCGGCACCATCGAGCAAATGACCGCGCTACTGATGGACCGGATTGCGCAGGAACACCAGTTCGATTTCATGGCGGCGGTGGCCACGCCGCTGCCCGCGATGGTGATCGCGACGTTGCTGGGCATGGACGTCAACGAGCAACCGGGCTTTCTGGCTTGGTCAGAAGACCTGGCCGCATTTATCGGCTCGCCGGATCCAGACCTGGCGCTAAAGCGGCGTGCGCAAGCGAGCCTGCTAAAGATAAGCGCCGCCTTCGAAGCCATGCTGGCGCGCCGCAGAACGCAGGCCTCGTGCCCGACTTACCAGCAACCGCAACAGCGGGACCTGATAAGCCACCTGCTGCAGGCCGAGGCTGAAGGGACGATCGAAACCGGGGCCGAACTGCTGGCGCAATGTGCCATGCTACTGTTCGCCGGGCACGAGACGACGCGCAACCTTCTTGGTAATGGACTACATGCCTTGCTCAGACATCCGCAGCAGTGGCAGCGCCTGCAACAGGCACCCGAGCTTGTGCCAAACGCCCTTCGCGAACTACTGCGCTACGAAAGCCCTGTTCAATATACCGGCCGACGCGTCACCGCGGACATCGTCTTGCACGGGAAACAGCTCCGACGCGGTGACCTGATCGTGCCGTTGATCGGAGCCGCTAACCGCGATCCATCGCGCTACAGCGATCCCGACACATTGGACATCACGCGGCGTGATGGCTCGCATCTTTCCTTCGGTCATGGCGCGCATTTCTGCATCGGGGCCGCGCTAACGCTGATGGAGGCGGAAATCGTCTTCCGCAGCCTGCTTACCAGGCTGCCCGATCTGACACTGGTGGATGCGGACCCCCACTGGAACGGGAACCCGGTCTATCGTGGGCTCATCAGCCTGCGGGTGTGGAACAATCGTGCCGTCGGACTGGAGCGGTGAACTACATCGATCAGGCGATACGATGCGCTGCCCGGGAGGCGACCCGCTTGAGGCCGCCTTGGGAAGCGCGTCAATAGCAGGTTCTCGGATCGACGACGTAAATTTATGATTCGACTCGATGGAAGCTGCAACCCGGACGGCGAAGAAGTCTAGGCTTGTAACGCCGTGTATGTCGCCGCCCATTTCCATCGCCGCTTCTGGAAGCGCTACAGGCAGCGATCATCCACAGCTTCGAATTGGAGTTTGAGAGCCGCGGTCAGGACGGCCTAAACGTCTCCCTAAGCGAAACCGAATTGCGCGGGGCATCCGGACCTGATGCCGCGGCCCTCCTACTGGGCTTGCCTCATCGAAGGTGCATCGCGGGTGGATCTGGCGCCCCAAGAGGCTGCGCGCAAATTTCGGTAAGCGCTAAATCCAGCACACCTTGAGGATTCCGGTTGTTACCCGGTAACGTTGCCGCACCGGAGTGTTACCGGGTAACGATCATGAGGAGTGCAGGATGGCGCAGACGACAGCACAGCGGCAGGCCGCCTATCGGGCAAGGCGCGCGACGGCGGGCAAGGACGGCAACGGAGAGCGGCGGCTGGATATGTGGGTCAGTACGGAAGCCGACCTTGCTCTTGCTCGGCTGGCGCACCGTTACACGGTAACGAAGCGTCAGATGCTGGAGCGGCTGATCGCGCGGGCGGACGACGCGATCTTGCGCAGGCTCAATCCGGATTCGGAGCAGTGGGATCTCTATTTCAACGTCCCCCGCTAGCGCCTCGCTGTTACCGGGTAACGAGGGGCTTCTCTCCGTTTGATGGGGTTCCCGATTTGGGGGCAACTGCGTAATCCGGTGAACGTGACCGCCGATTCCGGACGAACGTGACCGATTTTCCCGGCTGTCCGGAATCAGCGGTCACGATGCCGGAATGGCCCGGTCACAATGCCGGAATCGGCGGTCACGTTGAGCCGGCAACGATCGACCCGTCGCTCAGGCAGGGGGCGGCGGCGCGGTCCGCCGCCGGGCAAACTTGAACGGCAACAGGTCGCTGATGTCAGCGTCCGGCGCGCGCTGTGGCAGCTCTGTGAGCACGTGGAGCAGATAAGCATACGGCTCGACGTCACAGGCGCGGCACGTAAGCATCAGGCTGTAGATCATGGCGCTCGCCTTCGCCCCCGCGACGGTGTCTGCGAAGAGCCATGCCTTGCGCCCTGTGCAGAATGGGCGGATGTCACGTTCGACCGGATTGTTATCGATGGGCGCACGCCCATCGATAACATAGATGCTCGCAGTCCTCCGCGCTGCGATACACCCACATGTACGATTTGCTCTGCGCGGCCTTGCCTTCCTCCTTGAGCACCTGCACCGTTGTCTCGTCGCCATGGATCAGTGGCTGCGACAGCAGCGTGCGGCGCAGCGCCTCGTACAGCCGGCTGTAGTGCAGTTGCGCGGGCCGGATGATCCAGTTCGCCAGTGTGCCGCGGCCAACTGCAATGCCGGCGCGACCCAGCGCGTCTTCCATGCGGTACAGCGGCGTGCCGTCCACGTACTTGGCGGTGGTCACCGTCGCCAGCATCGCTGGGCTGGCGTTGCTGCCCGGCAGTGGTTGCGCCGGCATCGGCGCAGTCACCACCGGCGTGCGTTCGGCATTGTGCTCGCAGTGCCGACACGCATATTTGAAGCGGACGTGCTGCAGAACGGACACCTTTGCTTCGATGTGCAACTGCTCGCTGACTTCCTCGCCCATGCGGTGCATCGAACCCTGGCAACATGGGCAGATCTTCTGGTCCTCGGTCAGGTCGTACTCGATTCGCTGGCGCGGCATGTCCGCCGAGTTTTTCGGCGGTTGGCGCCCATTTCCAGCCCCTTTTCCCCGACTACTGCAACTGCGGACGGATTTGTCCCAGCGAACGCATGCGCACGAGGTTGCACGCGGCCATGCTCAGGACAAACATCTGGTCGACTCGCTTCAGTCCACGCACCATCACCTGGCGCATGCGCCCGACCGTCTTGACCCAACCAAAGCCTTTCTCGATCAGCTTGCGCTTTTGCTGGGAGATGGCGTAGCCCACGCTGCCGGCAATGGCATCAGGGACGGCCGAGCGTCGACCCCAGGTGTTTTGCCCGACATGCGGTGTCACTCGCATCTCCAGGCACGCCTCAATGAACTCCTGCGCGTCGTAGCCCTTGTCTGCGCCCACCGTGATTTCGACGTCCGGGTCGACCGTTGCCTGCCGGGCATCGTTGAGCATGGCCTTCGCAGCCTCGCGTTCGGCGTGGCCATCTGCAGTGCTCACCAGGGCGCTGACCACCAGACCGTGACGGTTGTCACTCAATGTGTGCCCCATGTAGCGCAGTTCACTGCCAGTCCTGCCTTTGCGATAGAGCTTCGCATCGGGATCGGTTTTGGACTGATGTGTCTCGTTGCTGCGCTGCTGTCCCCGGAAGTCGCCGCTGTCGTCGTCGCCATCGCTGCCATCCTTGCGCACAAAGCTCTTGTGGCCTGCCCATGCCTGAATTAGCGTGCCGTCGACGCTGAAGTGCTCGCCCGACAGCCAGTTCTTCTTCTGCGCGAGGGCAAGCACCTAACTCGATCACCGCATCGTGCTGGATCAGGCGTGCCCGGTTCTTGGTGAAGACCGTGGGTACCCAGACTGCGTCGTCCATCGACAACCCGACGAACCAGCGAAACAGCAGGTTGTACTGCGTCTGCTCCATCAACTAGCGCTCGGACCGGATGCTGTAGAGCACTTGCAGCAACATCGCTCGGAGCAATTTCTCCGGCGCAATGCTCGGGCGACCGCCTTTGATGTCGGCCTCATACATTCCGGCAAACAGTCGATCCATCTTCGCCAGCGCCTGATTGGCCATCGTGCGGATCGCGCGCAGCGGATGGGACCTGGGTACGAAATCGTCCAGCCGACGCATGGTGAACAAGCTCTCGGTGAAGGTGTCGGCGCCACGCATGAATTATCGGAATGTGAAGTCGTGTCGAGTTTACGGATCCCCTATTCCCACTCCTCGTCTTCTGCAGACCGATCTGGCAGGCGGGCAACATCCCTCACGGAGCCTTTGCGGTTGGTATTGTGCTTGGCGGTTAATTGAAATAATGACAAAGGCACCACGACCCGGCAAGTCAGCGACCTAGGCGATGCCGGTCGCGACCGAGCGCGAGCGCCATCAGCGAGGGCGCGCATACCATGCAGTCAAATCCCCTGCGGATGAGTTCACGGTAAAGCTCGTAGCCGCAGGGGCCGGCCTCGTATTCGATCCGGATATGGCGTGCTTTGGCCTACAGGCATCTGCACAGGCGATCGTCTCCAGCACAATGCACAGAACCTCCGCTGCACATGCGAACCAAACAGCTACCACGAGCGTAGTTACCAATGCCACATGAGGAGGTGACGGGGGTGATGCTGCCTGCAGAAGGGCACTCCCCCTGCGCCAACCCACGAAGAACAATGCCACGGCCGCCAGAGAAACCAGAATGGAAACCGCCCAGGCCAGCAGTGACTGGGTTTCTGCCGCCGAGCGGACCAACAGGGCACCATTGACAAGCATCGTCAGGGCCGTGCGGTGCCAGGCAAGCGCCGTACGTTCGGATTGAACCCCTGGGTCGCGACTCATCGGACCTTCAGCAAGAGCCCGAGCGCCAGAACAAGCGCAACGCAGATGGTCGCGGTACTCAGCAATGGAATGCCGCTTGACGCCGGCAATGGGCCGGAGTTTCGGATGGCAATCTCGTTGCCTTTCCAGCGGGAATATGCGCAATAGGCAATCACCGCCCCCAAGAATGACAGCACCAGCGCCACCCCCGCCAGCAAGGCCTTCGGCTCAACACGCTCGGCGAACTGGTCGAGCAAGACTCCCCCGGCAAGGATCGCGAGTGCGGTCCTGATCCAGGCAAGAAAGGTGCGTTCGTTTGCAAGCGAAAAGCGGTAGTCAGGTTCGCTTCCCCCCTTCTGCCATTGCGGTCGGTTCATATTGTCTCTTCTGTCTGTAGGCGTGACGTGCTATTCCCCGGGGTACGAAGGCGAACCTCACTCTGAATCACCTCCACCTCCACCTCCACAGAGGACAGCCTCGCATCGCGACACGGCCCGTCAATGCAGACGCCGTCGCCAAAGCGGAACAAAGCGGAATGATGGGCACACATCATGACCTCGGCCACATACGTGCAGATGGTGCCCGGATCGAAGTCCAGTGGAATGGAAAGTGGAGGGGAGAAGGCTCGCATGGATGACAGACGTTTTAGAATTTGTGACGAATGCCCACCGCCGCACCAAACATAGTGCTCTGGCCATTGGCCAGGACGTAACTACTGCCCAGCGACAAGCTGTTTGCATATATCGTGGCACCGGACTCGAGCATTAACCCCGCATTCTTCCCGAATGCACTCGTCAGATAGATATCGGTGCGCTTTGAGATGGCGTAGTTAGCCAAGAAAAGGACCTGCCACGGGTTCGGGCTATTCGTACCAAAGTAGCTCTTCATGTTGTCGTAGCTGTACTCCAGCGTCAGGCCAACCGCGGGTGTCAGTTGGTAATTACCGCCGATCCAGTAGTAATCGTCCCTCTGAATCGTCGTGTCTGACGAATCCTTGTTTTGTCCCCAGCGATAGCCCCCCATGACCTTAGCCACGCCGAAGCTGTAGCTTGCCGCGACGAGCGCCTTTTTCACCGTCCCGCTGCTTGTTCCGATGGTCGGATTCCATTGGTCGTAGCCAGCCGTTGCGCCGAAAGCGCCTGACGCATACGTCACCGCCACCCCATAGGCTGAATCACGACGTGCAGACCCAGGGTTTTCGCCGCTTCCCCCAATCGGCGTGGCCACGCCCACCGCCGCCGGCAGCGCCAAGCCTGCGCCGACGGAGAAGTGTGCACCCACCGTGGCGGGGCCGAATTGTCCCGAGTACTTGATGGTGTTGTCCTCACGGTAGTTTGCCCCTGCGACCAGAACGGTGGGCTCGTACTGCGTGGCGAAGGCAGCAGGAACGAAGCTACCCAGCCCATCAAACATGGAAGTGTACTGGCGCCCAAAGGTCAATTGCCCCCACCCCGTGCTCTGTAGACCCACGAACGCTTGACGGCCAAAGAGACGACCGGCCTGTTGGAAAGTACCCGTGTCAGACCCAAAGCCACTTTCCAGCACAAATACGCTCTTGATATTGTTCCCGAGGTCTTCCGTTCCACGCAGACCCCATCGCGAACCGGAGAAGCCACCAGGATTCATGCGGAACACATTATGCGAAGGACCGGGGTTGAACTGATTGGGTGCAAAAGGCACGTTGCCGATATGATTCACGTACTCGATGTTGGTGTCGACAACGCCGTACAGGGTGACGTTCGACTGCGCTAAGGCATTCGCCGAAAGGACGGCTGATACTGCCACACCACACGAGATAAATTTTTCTTTCATTAAAGACGATCCTCCAAATTAATTGTTATTTATACACCGCAAAGACGCTGCAAATGTCATCTTTAATGCTTGCCAAAAAATGGTGCGCCAATATAATTCCCGCGGTTCCTACACATACCAACCAATACTTGTCCATATTTACTTTTCTGTAAGAGAAGTTGATTTATAACGACCGAAGGATTTCGATGCAATAATCAATTTACGCAATTAATCAATTGTCCCGACAATCGCGATCAACTTGGAATCGGACAGAGAAGCAGCCGATTTCGATGAGACACGGCGGCTACACCGACGCGCTTCTCTATCCGAATGAATTAGCTTCACGGCTGAGGCGGCGCCTGACAATTCGATTGTGAGGGTCTATGACGAACTTCTTTGGTGCGCCAGGTGGCTACAACTGCGGGGCGGTCGAGAGGATGCGCGGATCTCATCGAGGCTGTGGATGTGGGCGGGCCTTGGCTCTCGCCCACCAGGCAGCGTGCAGACCATTTCTCACACTAAAAAGAGGCTGGCAAAATCGTCGGGGCCATACATGCACCGAAATCAAGGCTCCCCCTCTATCCGACTGCCTCTCGGCAGAGGTTCGCAAGCTACTACACGACGCTGTCGGCCGGCAGAAAGCCGGCCCAGCTTCCGGGAATATGTGTCATTTTCGGCTTTATCCCGGCACGTCCCCAGGCGATTATTTATTCCCGCTATTTACGGGACATTGTACTAGCAGCGTTCGAACACAGCGGCAATGCCCTGCCCGCCCCCGATGCACATGGTGACCAGTGCATACCGTCCCCGGACTCGTTGCAGTTCGTGCACAGCTTTCGTCACAAGAATGGCTCCCGATGCGCCGATCGGATGACCAAGGGAAATGCCAGAGCCGTTCGGATTGATCTTCTCGGGATTGAAACCAAGCTCGCGGGCCACTGCGCATGCCTGAGCGGCGAAAGCTTCGTTGGCCTCGATGACGTCGATATCGTCCAAGGACAACTCGGCCCGCGCAAGAGCCAGCCGAACCGCAGGGACAGGACCAATTCCCATGTAGGCGGGGGCAACGCCAGCGTGCGCGTACGAGACCAGCTTAGCGATCGGCCGATGCCCGTCTCGGCTCGCCGCTTCCGCGGTGGCCAACACTACCGCCGCCGCACCGTCGTTAAGGCCCGATGCGTTGCCGGCGGTGACCGTACCAGTAGCCGAGAACGCAGGCTTCAGTTTGCCGAGGTCCTGAAGCGAGAGGTCGCCACGGACGTGTTCGTCAGTGTCGAAAAGCACCACCTCCTTCTTCTGGCGAACAGGCACGGGGACAATCTGGGACTTGAAATGCCCTGCGGCAATCGCCGCCGCGGCGCGGCGATGCGATTCCAGTGCGAGCGCATCCTGTACTTCACGCGAGATAGAGAACTTCGCCGCGACGTTCTCGGCCGTTTGGCCCATGTGGTACTTCTCGAATGGGTCCGTCAGTGCGCCGACCATCATGTCGACGACTTTCGAATCTCCCATACGAGTGCCCCAGCGAGCGTCCAACAAGGAATAAGCCGCGCGCGACATACTTTCCGCGCCACCGGCCACTATGTACTCAGCGTCGCCCAGTGCCAGAGATTGTGAGGCTGAGACGACCGCCTGCAGGCCAGACCCGCACAGTCGGTTGACCGTCAACGCCGAAGAATGCTCTGACAGACCGCCCTCCATACCGGCTACACGGGCCAGGTACATGTCCGCGGGCTCCGTGTGGATGACGTTCCCGAACACAATCTGGTCGACCTTGTCGCCGCTCAGCTCCGTGCGCTTGAGCGCCTCCCGCACAACAAGCGCTCCAAGGACGGTTGGGGACATCGAAGCCAACGATTTGCCAAAATCGCCGATTGCGGTGCGAACCGCGCTGAGAACCACTACTTCGTTGGACATGACAACTCCATTTTTCGGCGCTCGCGCGCCAACGTTCGAGAAAACAATTGTGTCTAACGCACGTGTTGCTTCAGCGTCACAGCGAGCTGACGAGATGATCACTGTCCACTGCTAGGCACCGCGCCGTTCATGGATGACGACGCGTCGGATGCCAAGAGAACCATCGAACCATTGAACTCATGGAGCTGACCGAGCCTTCTCATCGGGTACGCTTGATGAACGGGGCGCCGGCATCCGACTGAAAGAACCTCTGGCTTAGCTCCGTCTCAAAGTAGCTTGGAGCAATGGCATTAACCAGGATCCCTATCCGGGCCAGCTCAAGGGTCAATGCTTGCGTCATTTGGACAGCGCCAGCTTTGCATACAGTGCAGGCATTCACTTACTGTGCGACGCGAAGACCCAAGATGGAAGCAATGCTTATGACGTTCCCCGGCTGCCCAGCACCCTTTACGAGTGATGCAAAAGAGCGGGTCATCTTCCAGGCTCCAGTCAGGTTGACCTCGAGTGCCTGGGACCCAAAGATTCCCCTGATGTCTCCATTGCAGATGGCTGATGAACGATGCCTGCGCTGTTGACGACCTGCACGAATACCGCCTTCAGGCCGCACCCAAGATCCTACGTGCCGCGAAGGCCCTAGCGCGAACCGGCCAGGTTGCCCCATGTCCGGCGCACTACGGTATCCCCACCGACCTCATGATTGGCAAAGTCGATGCCAGCATCGACAAGGCCGGCCGATCAGTCGCTATCTGCCATACGCATGACAACGCGCCCCACCACTGTCCCGGCCTTTAGTTCCGCGAGAATGTCGCTCACTTCGTCACTCGGCCTGAGGTTCACTGGCAAAGGTATAAGCTTTCCGCTCTTGGCCAAGTCCACGAGCTCCCGCAGCTCTTTCAATGTACCGACATACGATCCCACAAGGCCAACTGCCCGCTGAGCAATAGGGGGCAAAGAAAGTCGAAGCTCGCCACCGTATAGTCCAACGACAACGACGCGCCCTCCCTTTCGCAAACCGTTCAATGCAAACTGTGCTGTCTCCGGGGTTCCGACAAAATCGATTGCCCCAGCAAGAGCGCCATCTACAATTGAAGCTAGGTTCTCTCCGGCGTCAGATTTTCGGGTGTTTACCGTGAATGCTGCGCCCTGCTCGCGGGCAGCAGCGAGCTTCGCATCGTCAATGTCGCATGCTACGATGTTCCTCACACCCTTCGCCCTCAGTATGGAGATGCATACTAGGCCGAGCCCGCCACAACCCACGACTGCCACGTAGTCCCGTGTCGACAATGCCGGAAGTTTTGCGGAGGCGCTGTATGCCGTTAGCCCCGAGCAGGCGAGCGTCGCAGCAAAGCCCTCATCGATGCCAGAGACATCGACCAAATACTTAGCATCCGGCACCAGGAGGTGACTAGCATAGGCACCACTCCTAAAGGCACCAATAAACTGCGGAGCTGCCACGCAAAAATTTTCCTGATCCGACTCACAGACAGCGCAGCGACCGCATCCGATCCATGGATACACCAAGTACGTGTGGCCGGCACTGACGTCAGTTACACCTTCTCCCACCTTCTGCACAATACCGAGCGGCTCGTGCCCCAATGTAAACGGGGGAACGCAGCCTCGGTCCTTCACGTAAGAGCGCTTACCGGCTCCGAGATCAAAATAGCCATCCCAGATGTGAATGTCCGAATGGCAGACGCCCGAGTGAGTGATACGCATGAGAATTTCACCCGGCCCTGGCTCTGGGGTTCGACGTAGCACTTTCTGCAGCGGCTCGCCATGTTCAATAATATCGTAACTAATCACTTTTGCCTCCAATGCGTCTATTTTTTTTAAAAATAGTGACTTTTGAAAAGTCGCCGTCCCCAACGTAACATTTAAATGAATTCAAGTAAAACATTTTGATGTCGATCACCCCCACAACCCGGCTTTGAATCACAGCTTCGTCACGCTTGCACGACTCCGAACGGTCGTCGTGCAGCGCATCGTCTTTTTTTGGCGAACAACAGGTGATTGCTCCCTACAGGAGCCCCGTTGATGCTTGTCCGCCAACGCGGTTTGACCCGCGAGGCAACGAATGCCGAACCTGGAAGGGAGCCGAGCCTCGTTTTCCATGAGTCTCCTCCGACTCTCGGAAGATACGGCCTATCAGACGCCATCCCATTGTTGCGGCAACTGACCTACCCCTGTTCGAATCGTGAATCGCTTTGTTTGCGTGCAGCCTTCGATCGCGTCGATACCAAAGGCTCCGCCGAGTCCGCTAGATTTGAAGCCGCCAAAGGGCAAACCGGAATCCATCACTAACGTACTGTTGCCATGCACCACTCCAGCATCGATGGCGTCCATCATGCGTACGAGTCGCCCTGCGTCTGACGTCCATACGTATGCAGCCAAGCCGTACTCGGTCTCATTGGCAAGCGCGGAAGCATCATCCTCAGTGTCAAATCGTGAGACGGTTAGCACAGGACCGAACACTTCCGCGCGACCGACGTCCAGATCTCGATCGCCAAGATCAAGGAGCGTGGGCGCAACATACAGGCCGCGGTCTTCGCGGAGGTGCTGTGGCTTGCCCCCTCCTGTCACCAGCGTCGCACCCTGTTGCACCCCCCGGTCAATAAGCCCCATGACATGATCGAACTGTCGGCGGCAGACGATAGGACCGACCTGCGTACTTTCGTCGTTCGGGTCGCCAACCACAATGCGGCTGAATCGCTCCCGCAATTCCGACACAAACTGACTGGCAATTTCGCGATGCACAATGAGCCTGCTGCTGGCAGCGCAGATTTGTCCAGCGTTTGCCGCGATTCCCATCACCACCGCTCGCGCTGCCGAATCGAGATCAGCGTCAGGAAAGACGACGATTGGAGACTTACCGCCCAATTCGAGCGTTACCTTCTTAAATGTGTCGGCTGCGGCATGAAGGATCCGACGGCCTGTTCCCGGCGACCCCGTGAACGAAATGCCACGAATTCCGGGATGCGCCGAAAGGGCACCACCGACCTCTCCAGTACCATGTACGACCTGCAAAACTCCTTCGGGAATGCCCGCCTCCAAAGACAGACTGACGAGCCGTGACGCGGAAAGGGGTGAAAGCTCGGAAGGCTTCACGATTACGCTGTTCCCGCAGGCCAAAGGAGGAGTGGCACGCGCCATGAACGAGTGTGCGGGGGCATTCCACGGCAAAATGACCAGGTAAGCGCCTAGCGGCTCTCGTTTCGTATAAGACAATCGTCCTGTAACATCGGCAAGCTGTTGACCGTAGATTTTATCGGTCATACCTGCCCAATATCTGGCATGCCTGGCACCGCGTCGTGCATCTACACGCGCATCACGGAGTACCTTTCCCGTACAACTCGTGTCTAGCCGTGCAATCTCCTCATAATGTTTCTCGATCAATGCGCCCCATGCCCAAAGCCGCTCACTTCGCACTTCCGGCGCCATCGCAGCCCACACCTTCTGAGCGCGAATGGCTACTTGAACCGCATCGTTGATCTCATGCTCAGATGCTCCATTCAGTGTCTTGATCGTCTCTCCGTTCACAGGACTAATTACTTCAAAGGTAGTGCTCATGTTTGATCCGATTTAATTATATAAAATCACTTGGTTGTGGCGCGTTTTAAATAATACGTTTTTCGATGAGTCGATCTATCTCTTCTTTTCCATACCCGAGAAGATCCCCAAGTATCTCCTGGTTATGCTCACCAAGAGACGGACCTGATCGCCAAACTCGACCGGGCGTCCGTGAGAATTTTGGCACGACATTTTGCATCCGAACGGCGCCAAAATCTGAGTCGTCAACACTGACTACCGCCTCTCTGGCTGCAAAGTGCGGATCCTCGAAAATATCCTTAACATCGTAAATTGGGCTGAATGACACATCGTGGTCAGTAAGCGTTCGCGCAACCTCGGTAGCAGTGCGCGCCCGGAACCAATCCCGCACCTGTTGCTCAATTTCCCCGCGGTTACTCAGTCGCGCCACATTGGTGCTAAATCGATCGTCTGTAAGCCACTCTTGCCGATCCAATGCGTGAGCCAGACGCGAGAAGACGCTAGGAGCGCTGACGGCCAACCCGATCCATTTGTCGTCGCTTGTCCGGTATACGTCACTGGGCGCTGAGTACGCACTTAGATTGCCCGAACGCTTTCGGATATGTCCTAGCTGGTCATATTCGATCGCCATGAAGTCGATTATCCGAAACATAGCCTCTGTTGCTGACAAGTCGATCTCTTGGCCTGGGCGGTCGGGGTGACGGTCTCGGTGATGGAGCGCGGCCGCGACGGCCATCGCGCCGAACACACCCGTCAAGGAGTCAGAAACCGGGTAGCCTGCGTACATAGGCGGACCATCGGCTGACCCGCAGATGTTCGTGAAGCCGGAAAGGCCTTCGAAGATGCGTGCGAAGCCCGGCTTGCCACAGTACGGTCCAGTTTGTCCGAAACCGGTGACCCGCAGAACAATCAAATGAGGATTGATTTCGAAGATCCGTTCACTGGACAGTCCCCATCTCTCAAGCGTTCCTGGACGAAAATTCTCGACCAGCACATCTTGAGAGGGGAGAAGTTCCTCAAGAAGCGACAGACCTTCTGAAGTACGGAGGTCGAGTGTAATTCCCTTCTTATTGCGGTTCACCACCTTGTGCCAAAGCGGGATGCCGTCCTTGTGCGGGGGAAGATAACGCAGATGATCGCCGCTGTGTGGCATCTCGACCTTAAGCACCTCTGCACCAAGGTCGGCTAACAATGTCGCGGAAAGCGGCCCAGCAATTACCGTAGCGATATCAAGAACCTTGATTCCCTTCAGTGGTCCACAGGAAAGATCTGATGCGGACTGTTCGAATCCTTCGCTATGCACAATCGTCTCCATAAATTTCTATGTAAGATGAACAAAATTCTGCTCTGTTCACTTCAAAGCAGATCGTTAAAATTTGTTACCTTACGTGCATTTTCCGACGGGAAGCTAGGCGAAGTTCCTCAAACAAAGGAAGCGGATTCCTTTGTATGGCTCAACCCCGGGCTAGCGCCATCGCTGCCATATATGGCAGCAAAATTTCCTCAACGATCAACCTTAGGTGCGTCTTCATTCTTCGCCGAACCTTTTCAGTCGCACTTTCATCGAATTAAAGCCGTGAATAATATTTGAGTATGTGCGCTGCGGTTCTTCGAGCACCTCGACTTGCATGTCACGTTTCAGCATCTCCTCCCACAGGATTTGCAATTGGAGTTCAGCAAGCCGGTTTCCGACGCACCGATGTATGCCGAATCCAAACGAAAGATGCTGCCGCGGGTTGGGGCGATCGATACAGAAGAGATCCGGATTTGAAATGACCTCCTCGTCTCTGTTTCCCGAGAGATACCACATAACAACACGATCTCCCTCTCGGATTTTTTTCCCTCCGAAGGTTGTATCTTGCTTCGCAACCCTCTTCATGTGAGTAAGCGGTGTCTGATACCGAATAACTTCAGATACCATGCTAGGAATCAGCGTTGGATTCGCGCGCAGCTTTCTTCCCTCCGAAGCGTACTTATCCAGGAAGTAGACGGAGGCGCTCATGGTGTTGCGAGTAGTGTCGTTCCCTCCAACAATCAGGAGTTGAAGGTTTCCTAGAAATTCACGCGGCGTATCAGGTAAGTGCTTTGTAGCATCAGCGTGCGCCATCATCGAAATAAGGTCTGGCGCCATCGGCTTTGACCCTCGATCCTTCCAAAGGCGGGTAAAGACATCCAACATTGTCGCAAGCTCATCGTCGCGCTGTTGCTCCGTCGTGATCGGCCCTCCCGCATTCAGGTCCATGTGGGCGATATCCGACCAGTAAGTTAGGCGATAGCGGTCTTCATAAGGGAAGTCAAAAAGAGTCGCCAACATGCGAGTGGTCAGTTCGATTGAAACGGCCTCCACCCAATCGAATGGCGTGTCGAACTTCAGATTGTCGAGCACGTCGGCTGTCCTAATACGGATACCATCTTTCAGCCGCAAGAGATTCTCCGGCGCTACAATTGGGCTGACCGCTTTGCGCTGTTCGTCGTGCATTGGTGGATCCATTGCAATGAACGCCGGCCGATCAAGATGTTGCGGACGATCGTTTAAGGTGATGCCGGTGAACGTTTGGGACGAGAATACCTCGTGGTTTGAGTCGATTTTGACAATATCCCGATAGCGAGTCACCGACCAGAAGTCGCCCGAATACCCACCCTTGCGGTAAAAAACCGGCGCTTCCTTGCGCAATCGAGCGAGATACTGACCAATCGAGTCGTCTTCGAAGTGTGCCGGATGGCTAGGATCGATGTCCTCCAGACTAACCGACGACGGATCGAGTCGTTCCTCTTTATGTTGATGCACTAAACTGTTCATCGCTGCCACCTATAATCTTAAAAAAAGACCTATTTGATGCCCAAGCACAAAGGCAGTCGTCTTCTTCGATCTGTCGTTGATTGCTTGGCTGTCCAGCTAGCCAGCGGCCGACCTTTCTTGCGAACTTCTGGAAATTGGCCAACGACACCGAGGAGACATCCTAGTGCTGCCCGATCGGCAAAAGTACGGTGATACCGTCGATGTCCTCTCGCATACTGATTTGGCAAGCGAGCCTTGAATTCGGCCTCGAGCCCGCAGCAAAATCCAGCATTTCGTTCTCTCGTTGATGACGCGGCTCAAGCTTCGCTAACCACATTTCATCAATGAACACGTGACATGTTCCGCACGCGCACTCACCGCCGCAGTCGCCGTCGATACCAGGAACGCCATTGTTGAGAGCTGCTTTCATCAAGCTCTCGCCGACTTCTACATCAACCGTATGTTCGGTGCCGTTATGTTCGATAAATTTTGCCTTTGCCACTTTTATCTCCTTCTGAATTTGGTAGCGTTATTTCACGCATTCTCCGGTGACCACCACCGAATCAAATGTTGAATTAGTATCTGCGAGCCTCATCGGATCGACTCTCACCCTCTTGGCGATCAAGCTCTTTCCGAGAACAAAGCTCCCTGCGTTATTGACTGCTTCGACTGCAGTAACTATTTCATCTTTCATGTGGAATATTGCGAAAGCACCGGAGACGGCGTCACCTCGGACCACGCTATGATCGGCATTTGATGCGAAGCCTGCCATTTGGAATTTCACGTCATACTGATCCGACCAGAACCACGGGACTTCAGGCGTTGCTGCTGGCATTCCGCAAATCGAAGCCGCTGCACGCCTCGCCTGGTCGTTTGCCGCAGCGATGCTCTCAAAACGGCTACCGACTCGCAGGCGTGTTGGGTCATAAACATCGTCGCTAGCCGTCGTGCAGTCGCCCACCCCATATATGTGCGGCACGCTGGTGCGACATTCAGCGTCCACTACGATTCCGTGGTTGCACTCGACGCCGGCCAATTTTGCAATTGAGTCGTTTGGTGTCGCTCCGATGCCAACCACTATGCAGTCGCAGTCGAGCTCTTCGCCATTATCAAGAACGACCCCGGAAACCCGGCCAGCAACTGCGTTATATTTGGCGACACCTAGCCCGCAGATTGTCCGAACGCCGTGGGCGGAGTGCTTGTCCTGCGCGTACGCCGAGATTCGCGGGCTTACAACTCTTGCCAGGACCCGTTCAGCTTTCTCCACCAAGGTTACGTCGAGTCCGAGCTGGCGCGCGGATGCCGCGACCTCCAAGCCGATGAATCCCCCACCAATAACGACTAACCGCCTGGCGCGCCCGAGTTCGCCCTTCATGCGTTGCGCGTCGCTTAGATCCCGGAGCGTGAGAACGCCTTCTAGCTTGCTGTCCGATCCACTCAGCACAACAGGCGATGCTCCAAAAGCGCAGACGAGATGTTCATAACGCACCTTGGTTTCATCATGAAGAGTGACTGTTCTAACAATCGGATCTATTGATGTGACTTCTGCTCCGAGACGAAGGCGAATACGCTTCTTCTCATAGAAGTCATGAGGTCTAATTTCGAGTGCAGACAAAGATGCTTTTGAACAAAGCCATTCCTTGGAAAGCGGCGGGCGTTGATAGGGAGCATACGGTTCAATGCCGATGATCTCGATATCTTTCCCGTAGCCGAGCTGTCGCAACGTAATTGCTGTCATCGCTCCCGCTTGGCCTCCGCCAACAATGACTACGCCGGATCTTTCATCGCTCATAGTTCGTCGCTCCCATAGCTAGTTGTCTCGAATCTTAACCAGCGCCGGGGAAGGCGATGCAGCAAAACTCATAAAGCAGCTATTCAGATCGAGCAAGTCGGGGCATCCGTCAACTCTGCACCGGTCCGAGATCTGAGGAAACGGAGGAATAGTCCGTTAGCGACTGCGCTGGTGAGGCGCGTTGTCCAGCGTCTGTTAGCGTACGGGCGGCGCGTCTTGCGCTGTGGTAAAGGCCTGGCCCCCTTCACGAGTCTCGAGGCTTCTGGGGCGTGCCTGCCAATGTCACTACACCGGCCGCTCAACCTGGCGCTTGAAAACGCGGAGATTCCGGCTGCGCGGCAGACCATCAAACCGTCTTCGACAACAGCGTCGATGACCTTGAAACGATTTTCGAGGTTATTGGCGCCGGTGGCGCACACCGCACTTCAACATCGGGGCCGCATGACGACGACGAGCGGGTAGCCATGTACTTATTCCCGCCCGAAGGGAATGAATAGTTGGAGCCGATATCAGTGCGAGCACGTTCACTTCGATCGGCGTAGCTATAAGCGGTGTACTGGTGCTCCGAAAAAGCTGGCTAGAAAGATGCTTCTAGTGCCGCTCTCAAACAGTTGGCGGAGGTTAGCTGAGCCGCGACGCCTGTCCCAATACCCCACAGTTGGCACGGCCCGGCGGCTACGTGCTTTGCGGGTTGGAGCTTTCTGGCGCGTTGCCGTGGTGCGCCTTTGATGCCGACCAAAGCTCGATTCGCTGGTCAAATAGGCACCTCATCGGCCGGCATGGGCACGATGTGCCCCCGCGACGTGCCGACAAAGCACGGTTCGTTGGCGCGGCCAGATTGCGTTCGCGCTCGTCGCTGCTCAACGCCTGCGCTAGCGTGGGACATAGGTCCCTGGGCGGTGGTCGCCGGCCATCAAGCGTCCATGGGGCCTTCCTGCGTTGCGGCGTGCGCACGGTCGGCGGTCGTGCCAGCTACCTGGCAGGCCAGCACAGGCGAGTATCGCTTGCGTGAATGGTTTCTAGATGGCGCATGGCTAATTCAGTCTTTCGCCATCTGAAAAAGCAAGCCCCGGCGACTAAGCATGCTGTGGTCGCGCATAGCAGACATAAAATGCGCAGCACGCACGAGTCGGCCGTGTGCAAGGCTACCTGGTCGAGTACAACGACCGTAGCCAAAAGTGCTATTGCAGTGCGAGCCCATGCGAGGAAAGTTCGTTCGTTTGCCAATGAGAGCCGGTAGTCGGGGTCCTCACCGCTCCACTTACCTTTGTTGATATTCCTAAACATTTCTCTCACCTGGATGGGGTACGATGCACTTAGTCGAGCGGTACCAAACCCGAAGGACGATGCATCATTCATGTGAAAGCTTGGCACGATTGGGCCAGTCGTGATCCAGTGCTACAACGATGAACTCCCTATTCACATTGATAGAGTCGCATGTTGAGCAAGGGCTTGGCCTTCGCGCGAAACAAGTTGGAATTCCTTAAGGCGGTACGCTGCCTACGGGGCGCGCATTCATCCACGGCAACGCGGTCCGACATTCTGGCACGCTATACCGGGAGAAAGTTGTGAACCACTTCAACGGAAGCGAAAGGCGACGCCTAATCCGAGATCAGCGTCGAAAGAGACAGATGCTCATCTGCACGACTAGTCCAATGCTTGCCATTCCCGCTGCACAGAAAAAATTCAGTGTGTAGTCTCCCGACGCGTCGCGCAGCACACCCCCAAGCCAACTGCCAAGCCCCGATGCGATGAACCCCCAGAAGTACACTTCGCCGATTCGCTGCCCTGCCGCCGACGGTGGAAACATCTCCCGCACCGCAACGGCGAAACCGGGAATGTACACGCCGAAACCCACGCCGATGACCATGACCGAAATCCCTATGCCAATATAAGTGGTTGACGTGAGTAACATGCAAAGCCCTGAGATCAGGGCGAATCCGCTAATGGCTAGCATTCGATCCGTACCACACCACTTATTTAGTAGGACGAGCCCGAGTCTGAGGGGCAATGTGGACCCTAGCAACATCGGCATTAGCAGTGCCGCATGAACGGTGGTGAAGCCTCGCTCTTCGCCATATGCGGCCAGATGTCCCAATACCAGAAAGGTAGCAAGGTTGAATAGTGCAATTCCCGAACAATAGCCAACAAAGCGCCAAGGCGGAGAAGGATTATCCCGTCCACGTGCCACTGTGAGTTCCCGCTCAGGCGCACGGGCTGGCGGCGCACGCCTAAAGACTAGCGAGGCTGTGGCGATCAGAGTGCCCGCGATGATCGCAAAACAAGCAAGCGTCGCCCGCCAACCGTATGCCTGTGCGCCCAGCCTTAGTAAGAGCGGAGCGATCAATCCGCCAACCCCTTGGCTGCAAGCTGCAATGGACATTGCAAGCGGTCGATTTTTATCAAACCATAAGCTTACTGCCGCCACGAGCGGTCCAAAGAACGCCCCCTGCGCAAGTCCACCTACCAGTACGCCATATGCAAGTTCAAGCTGGCCGATAGTCGAGGCGCGGGACGCCAGAAACAGGCCCGCGCCAGTCGCCATCGCACCGATCAACGAGATTCGGAAAAACCCGATACGGTCGAAGATCCTGCCAAGCACCACCCCCCCGATACCCGAACCGTAAGCGTCTCGCCGTCCCACCTTGCCGGTTGGGAGCGGTTGTGAGAGAGCAGACGCGCTCAGCGTGCGGGACGCCAGTTGTGGGGAAGCAGCTCGTCGATGCGGCTGTTCAGATGGGTGGGCAGGCGGGTCAGCACATCGGTGATGTAGGCCCATGGATCGTGCCCTTGCAGCCTGGCTGATTGCACCAGGCTCATCACGACCGCGGCGCGCTGACCGGCCAGTTCGCTGCCAGCGAACAACCACGAGCGCCTTCCTAGGGCCCAGGGGCGGATCAGATTTTCTAGGCTGTTGTTGTCCACACTGACCTCTCCATCGAGGAGGTGGTGCGTCAGCGTCGGCCAGTTCTTGAGGCTGTAGTCGAGCGCCTTGGCTGTGATGCTGCCGTCAGGCACACGTGACCGCTCCAGTTGCAGCCAGGCATGCAGTTGCTCCCACAGCGGCTTGGCGTCGCTGTGCCTCCTGGCCTGACGTTGCTCGCTGCTCAGCGTGGCGAGCTCGCGCTCAAGACGGTAGATCTGCGCGATGCGACGCAGCGCCTCTGGGGCGACCGTGCTGTTGCCCTGGTTCCGCAGCAGTTCGTCGTACCGACGTCGGGCATGAGCAAGACATCCCGCCGCTACGCGACCGGGGCTGGCTTGCAACACGCTGTCATAGGCAGCGTATTCGTCGCGCACCAAGGTACCTTGCCAACATCGCTCGTTGCGGTCTTCGCTGGCACCTCCCAGGAAGGCAATCGGGTACTGCGCGCCTCGGCCAATACAGAAGTCGTAGATCACGCCAGGCAGTGGATCGAAGGCGCCGCGCGAGTAGGCCCAGACGTACGCTCGCTTGGTCTTGCCGGCTCCCGGGTCAAGCAATGCCACCGGCGTCTCGTCGGCGTGCAGCACCCTTGCTGCAAGTACGAAGCGCTTGTGCGCTTCATAGAGCGGTTCGAGCGCCGCACCAGCACGTCCGGACCAGGCAGCCAGTGTTGAGCGCGGCGTGTGTACGCCCGAACGGGCGTTGATCGTCTCCTGCCGGTAGTAAGGCAGATGGTCGACGAAGCGGCTGATCAGCGTGTGCGCCACCAGCCCGGCTGCAGGCAGCCCACCGTCGATGATCTGGGGTTCGACGGGTTCCTGTACCAGGCGTTGGCAGCAGCGGCAGGCCCACTTGCCATAGATGTGGCGGTGCACGAAGAACTCCGCCGGCACGATATCCAGCTTCTCGCTGACGTCCTCACCCACGCGTACCATGGTCCGTCCACAGCCCGGTGTTGGGCAGTGAGTATCCTCGGGTTCGTGGTGATGCTCGACTCGGCGCAGGTGGGCCGGCAGTGGCTGGCGACGGGGCTTGCGCGTGGACCTGGTGTTGTCTTCAACAGAGGGCTCGCCCTTGGCCTGCTGTAACTGCGCTTGCAGACTGGCCTCGTCCTCGGCCAAGGACTCCTCGAACAGCCGGCGCTGCTCAGCGCTCATCGCCTCGGTCTTGGCCCCGAACTTCCAGGCCTTGAGTCGCGCCAGCTCGAAGGTGATCTTCTCGATCTTGACGTCCTTGAGCTTGATCTCGCGTTCCTGCTGCTGAATGTGTGCGAGCATCTGCTGCGCCAATGCCAGCACGTCCTCGGGCGCGAGGTCCTGAAGGCCTTGGTCTTGTAGTTGGCGCAGGTTCAGCATGGAACCATCGTGCCAGCCACCGGGCACTACCACCATCCGGATTTATGCTGTCAACGCGCCGTGATCATCCTCATATCCGCGTAATGGCGCGCAGGTCCTCCAGGCGCTGCCAAGGTAGGCCGAGGACCAGGGCGTCGAACTGCGCCTGCGTCAGTTGTGCGCCGGTGGCGCCGGCCTGTACCGCAGGCCAGACAAATCGTCCCTGGTTGAGGCGGCGAGCGGCGCACCACACGCCAAAGCCGTCATGTATCAATAGCTTGACGCGGGTGTGGCGGGCGTTCGCAAACAGGTAGGCGTGATGAGACTGGGCTGCGCCGAAGACCTGTACCACGCGCGCCAGCAGCCGCTCGGTGCCGGCACGCATGTCGATGGGCTCGACGGCCAACCACAGCGCGTCGATGCGGATCATCGCAGCCAGTCCCGAAGCAGTTGGGCACATTGCTGTGCCGCTGACAGAGGCCAGTGCACAACCAGCGTGCCGCCTGGGCGCTGGATCTCGATGCGGATGGCGTCGGGAGCTGCCGGAGCTGGCGTCTCGCATGGGACCGCCTCGGCCGGCTGCATGGTTGGTGTCAAAGGCTGAACATGCAGTGGAATAAACGCACGGCTCTCGCGCTGCGTTGCCCGCATCTGGCGTTCACGTTCCTCTCTGACCCATCTGTGCACCATGTTCGGGTGCAGCCCATGGCTGAGCGCCACGCCGGCCACCGATGCCCCAGGCTGGCGAGCTTGCTCCAGTACCGTCGCCTTGAACTCGGCGCCGTACTCTCTGCGGCGCGGCCGCTCGATAGTTGTCGACACTCGATCCATCGTCCCCACGATCCTCCATCGTGGGGACGATGCAGGATCCCGTGGATCGATTCAAGGCGGAAGAACTGGACGCTTACCCCGAACCGACCATCGCCAAGCCATGAACGAGTGCGAGGTCCCGCGCATCCGCATGCCAGTCGCTCGCTAATGGCTTCAGCAACACCGGTATCGAAATGATTGCTGAAAAGCTCAGTGAGCCGATTAGTAAGGTCACGAAGAGTACATGCCAACTATACAAGGACTCTATCGAAGTGTCGGCAGGCGTTATCTTGCGGTACCGCTCAGCTCGAGTGCCTAGACCCGATTCAGTAAGCAAGTTGCGAACGGGGGCCCTGGATTGATCAACATCATTCATCTGGCTCCCTCACCAGTCGTCAGCCGCACCTCTTGGTTGGCCCGATGGGGCCTCCACGTAGATTCGCCGACTATTCCCTATGTCATGCTGCCCGCATCAAGACGCGGGTAACTTGCTTTGGAGCCGCGTCATCGCGCCTGGTTGCCGACGCGTGGCCGGCAGAATGTCATCCCTGCTGCTGGCTGCGCGTGCGGCAACTCGAGAAGCGAATCACAAGCTAATCAACTAATGTTTTTGCCTTTCTCTGGAGTTGAATCAACCGATTCACCGCATTTATTTCTCGTTGTGGATTAATTAACAGCAACCCAATAATTCCACCGAACGCAATTAGAACCCCTGAAATGAGGATAGCTGTATGGTATCCATCAATTCCGGAGCCATTTTGTTGAACGATGAACCCGAAAATAGAAGGGCAAACGACACCGCTAAGCGATAGCGTACCAACGTATATGCCGAGAAGCGCGCCGCGCTGCCGGACGGGAGCAAACTCCGAGATAATCGCTGCGCCTGTCGTGAAAGTGACAAGCACGAGACCGAACCCAACGCAAATCGTGGCCGTTTGGACACCTCCGGGCGCTATCATTGTACTCGCCACAATGAGACCTCCCGCGATGACGACGCTAGCAGAAGCCATCACTCCTCGCGCAATGCGTGTACTAACCCCTCGTGCCATTAAAGCTTGTGCGGTCATTGCCTGCGTTGCGAGAAAAAAGATGGCGGTAAGGGACACACCGAGCATAATACTTGCAGCATGGTCAGCGGAATATCCCTGTCCCTTGCGGAGATAGGCCGGCAGCCATGCAGAAACGATCGTGAGAGCCCAGTAGGCGACAAAGCCAACGCTGGTCGCACCGATAAAAGTGGGATTGAGAAGGAGCTTCCTATACGGAACCTGTAAATCAGCTTCTGCCAACGACGGAGACTGGGTCGACTTCGAACCACCGGAATACGGACCTTCCTTTCCCACAAAAGTCCAAAAGATCATCCATATCAGTCCGACGAGGCCAACGGTAAGGAATGCAGCGTGCCAGCTATAGTTGCTCACAACCCAGGTGAGTCCGGGCGCTGCAACTGCAATGCCTGCAAAGGCTCCGATGCTTTGCAACGCTATCGGTAGATTCCGTTCGCCATCTTGAAACCATTTTCCAACCGCATGGTAAGAAAGCCCAGATGCGGGGCCCTCACCTAAGCCGAGGAGAATTCGCGAAACTAGTATCACTGCGAAAGACGGCGCGAGCCATATGCTGAACTGGCAAATGGACCAGAGGGCCGCCATCCAAAACAAGATCCACTTCGCAGATCGGTGGTTGGCAAGGAAGCCAACGGTTGCTGCGGAGAACGAGAACAAAAAATAGATGGCTCCCGCCAGTGTGCCGTACTCCGTTGGACTCAACTTGAGTTCGGCCATCAGTGGGACAGCGACCATGCCGAGGACTGCTTTGTCCATCCAATTCACGACCGCAAGCAGGACCAGCATAATCGTTACAGCCCACGCTCTCGTGATTGACCGCGCCGGTGCCGCTTCACATGGCGCCGAGCCATGTTGGCTTGAAGTCGTTCTACTGCTCGCAACTTGGTGAACAAACGTCCCTTGAGGCTCGGGGGCAGTGTTGTGCATTTGAGAACTCATCGTGTCGCTCCAACTCCGTAAAGAAGCATCAAACAGCTTTGTGCAGTGCGCTGGCGCCACGCGCAGAACGGCGAAATGAAACTGGCATACGCACGTGGCCAAGACACCGGGACAGTAGGGGGATTTGCCGACGGGTCACGGACATCATCGTGCGCTCGCCCTGAATATAGGCTTACCATGCCCAGGAAGGTCTGATGCACTATGGGTTGGTCGAGCACATAAGCGCGAAGGATTCGGCCCGAACGGATGCGGCGAGGGGTCGATCGCTGACATGCTGCGTGGCAGCGGAACGGTGATGTGCTTGATGCATTACGTAGTCTCCAAACATGGTCAGGCCCAGTTGTGCCACTGGGTATGCACTTGGTACTTGAGTCGACCGGCTACCCGCAGGTCAGAGGAAAATGCCGGTGACATAACGATCCTAAACGTCACGCGCATTGAGCGCCCCTCGGAATTTGTGATAGCAGCTATGCAAGCTATGCAAGACGGCTCGACGGACAAGCCTCTGGGCCGTATATTTCACCTTTCGACCAAAGCCGCCAATGACATCTTGGTAAGACCGTGTTTTGGCAGACCCTCCCTCAAAACCTCATTGTCTATAGGTAAATGCACCTAATACAAGCACTTGGTGAATCGTCTGAATGAAGATAACAAATATTTTCCGACGCAAAAAATAATGCAGAGCGACACAACCGAAAAGTTCAGACTTCCTGCCATCCTCGATCCTCGATGGGAACTGTTTGTTAAAGTTGGCGAACTTCATAGCCTAACAAGGGCAGCCTTGGCGTTGGCAATGCCGCAGTCAGCAGTGAGCCGACATATCAGTCAGCTTGAGCTCGAATGCGGTAGCAAGTTGTTTCGGCGGACTGGTCGCGGAGTCATACTGACAGAATTCGGAGAACATATTTACCCAAGGATCAAAGAGTTGATCACGCAGGCGGCATATCTTGCTGACGAAATGCGGACAATTAGTAAAGCGCCTATGGGTGTCGTAAAAATCGGCATACTGCCGGCAATGGTTCCGTCGTTAGCCGGCAGGCTATTTTCGGACGTCCTTGAAAAGTATCCTCATGTACAACTACACCTGGTTGAAGGTTCAAGCGGGCAGCTAGAAGAATGGCTGGCCGAGGGCCGTGTCGACTGCTCGCTTCTGTTACGAGACGCGACAAGCTTGGCCCGAGGAGAGCTCTTGATTGCGCAGCAAGCGCTGCACCTGGTTGCCCGTCGCGACAGTATATTTAGGGGCCGATCAAATGTGGCGTTCGACGACTTGGAAGGGATTCCGTTGGTCGTGTCAAGTCGGCCACATGCTTTGCGTTCCTTGTTGGACGGCGTGGCACAATCTAAAGGTGTACGGATATTAGTACAGGCCGAGGCTGATTCAATTCGCCTTCAGCATGCGATTATCAAGCAAGGACGTATATACGGAATGATGTTCGGAAAATTGGCCGTTGGAGAGACGACCGAGCTTGAAGCCATACCTATTATTGAACCGACTTTATCGGAAGCAGTGGTATTAGCAAAGGCGCCGCAACGCCCTGACACACTGGCGACTCGGGAGGTCGCGAAGCGGCTTATTGCGTTGGCGTCTAGTTTACTCGCCGCCTGACGACTGGCCGCGATCTTTCGCCTACTGTTGTTGCAGATCGTTATGTCCGCCAATGGCGGTCACGATTTCCGCCAATGCAGTAATCTGGACCCGATTACTCACCCTTGCGATGACGCTTGCCAATCTCACGGAGCACCGCAGTGAGGTTGCGGCAGATGCGTAGCGTGCATGGCGAGAGCGCATTCAGTCTATGGCCAGGGACTTGGCAGACATCCGTGTGCGGATCAAGCCAATCCCGTTTCCGGCGAGGCGAGAAAACGTCGAATAGATTCAGCACAAGGCAGTCGAAGCAATATGGGAGCTGATCTCGGTCTGACACCCACGCCATTGGCGTTTGAAGCGCCTCCAGCCTTGGGATATCAACATGAGTCAGGCGCGCAAAGCGGCACAATCCACTGCCGGCTCGGATTGCTTGTCGAACGCGTTTGCACGCACCAAGTTTGGCGCCTCACCAAGAATCTGAGGTGCCAGCTCCTTCAGCGCTTCGCCTTGACGGCTTGCCCCCAATGTTTGCGATCTCGCGCTGGTGTTGCTGTTGCAGATTGCTATTTCCGCCAATATCGAGGTCCGAGCGCCTTCTCACGCCCTTTCGCTGACGCTTGCGCCCCTTGTTCGCATGGTCAGCCGTCGATATTCGGCGAGGCCGGCGCTCCATATCAGGCCTGCGCCTCGGCCTTGGCGGCCTGGGGCAGTCTGTTACGGCATCCACTCGGCGTAGCAGCCCACGACCGGGCCCGGCGTGCCGTCCTCGAGCGCGGGGCCACGCGCGGGCTGATCATCAGCCTGCAGTAGGACGATAGCCGCCTTAAAATAGAGCGCTTCTGCCTTTGGAGCCGCCGACGTGCCGACCTCGCCTTCTAACCCCTTGCGAATGATGGCCCCCCCTGTCCGACGCGGAAATGGACGAACTCGATCAGTTTCTGCTGTCTGACCCGACATCGGATGAGACGACGAGTCTCGACATGCTGGATGGGTATTGCTTGCCGAGTATGGCGTCGATGACTGATCGTGAGGCGTTCGCCGCCAACGCGGGTACCGGGCGATGGGATATCGGATGTTTGGAAGGGACGGGACAGAGTGATTGTTTCCCTGCAGCTGGATACGGCAGGGTTGCGTTTCCTTAAATTAATGTTCCAATGAGATGACGGGGGAAGAAAGCGGCTACATGAGAAGAAAACTGGGTTTTCGCCATATCGAGACAGTCCACGCGATTGTCCTGACGGGCTCGGTGACGGGCGCGGCGACGCGCCTGCATCTCACGCAGCCGGCGATCAGCAACATCTTGCGCGACGCTGAAGAGCGCCTCGGCTTTACGCTCTTTGAGCGACGTGGCGGGCGTCTGTTGCCCACACGTAGCGCAGACCAGCTGTTTGAGGAAATCGAGCGTTCCTTTATCGGGCTGGATTCCATTAACGCGTTCTGTGAGCGTATTCAGCGCAACCAGCGCAAGCATCTTTCGGTTGCCTGCACACCGGCATTTGGTGCGGCCGTCCTCCCGAGGCTGGCTGCGAGTTATGCACACCGCTGCGCTGACGTATTTCTTTCAGTTCATTCCCGTGTCGCGCATCATGTTGCCGCGTTAATCAGCTCCAGAAAGGCTGATATTGGCTTCGCGCTCGAGGTGCCGCCTGTCCCTGGCGTGGAGAGCGAAGTAATTGGGGAACTGCCGATGTTGTGCTACTTGCCGCCCAGCCACCCGCTGGCTCGACAGGATGTGGTCACGCCGGCGCAACTCCTCAGCGAGCCAATGATTTCGCTTTCGAGTATTGAAGGTATCGAGGAACTGGTGACGGCTTCGTTCCGGGACTGCGGCGCCACACCCGTCCCGGTGGCGGAATGCCCTGCCGCCATCGCAGCTTGCGGTATGGTTGCGGCGGGTATAGGCTTTACCCTGTTCGATTGCCTACCTGCCCAGATCTTTGATCCGGCTCGCCTGATTGTCAGGCAGTTCGCGGCGCCGAGCCACCTGACGTATCGTGCCTACTGGCTGAAATCCAAGACACCGGATTTCGACCCCCAGCCGCTGGTAGCCTTGGCGCGCTGCATCATGGCAGAGATGGCAGGCCAGGAAATTCAGCGGAAGCGTGCCAGCTGGTAGGATGCCAGGTCTATCGGGGCGGGTCCGCCGGTGATGAGCTGCGCCACGAGCCGGCCAGTCATGGGGGCTCCCGTCAGTCCTGTATGACCATGCCCGCATGCAATGTAGAGCCCCGGATGGCGCGGCGCCTCGTCGATGATCGGCACACTGTCCGGCGTCGATGGACGAAGGCCGAGCCACATGCTGGCGCCGCGTGTGTTGATGCCGGGAAAAAGGCGCCTGGCCGTTGCTAGGATGGCTTCAGTCCGCCGCTCGTCAGGCGGATGCCGCAGGCCCGCAATCTCGACCGTTCCCGCAAAGCGCAGGGCACCGTCCATCGGCGTTACGGCAACGGCTTTGTCCTTGTAGATAAAGGGATAGGGCACGGTGACCCCGGGATCGGGCAACTGTACGTGGTAACCACGCTCCGCTTCCAGCGGGAGTCGGATGCCGAGCGGGCGCAGCAACTCCCCCGAAAAGGCGCCAGCGGCCACGACCACGCGCCCCGCGTAGACCTCGCCCAGGTTGGTCCACAGCCGGAATCCGGCGCCATCCGGTTGCAGCTTAACGATTCGCCGTTGCAGGATGCGGCCGCCCTCGCGCTCGAACTGGGCGGCCAGTGCCCCGGTCAGGCGCAGCGGATCCACTGCGTGCGCGTGCCTCGGAAACCGTATGCCGCCGCGCACGTGGTCAGCCAGGCCCGGCATCATTGCTCGGATCTGCGCTTCGCTCAGGCTCTCGCACATGACGTCCTGCTGCCGGCGCAGCTCGTTTACCAACCGGTCGACCGGGGACTGGCCCGTACTGGCGGACCACAGATGCAGTTGCCCGCCGGTCCTAATGACCGCATCGCAGGCATCGCCGCCGAGCAGTTCACGATAGGCCAGCAAGGCCGGCGCGTGCAGTGCTCGCAGCGCGCGCGAGGCCTGGGTCACGCGCTTGCGACTGCTGGCGCGCAGCCACGCCAGGAGCCATGGCGAGGCGCGCAGCAGGTGTGGCGGGTGGATGGCAAGTGGTCCGGTGGGATCCAGCAGCCAGCGCGGCAGCTGCCGTGCCATGCCCGGTAGGGCGATCGGGATGCAGCTGTCGACGCTGATCAACCCGGCATTGCCATACGATGCGCCCCCCCCCGGGGCGAGGGTGTCGTAGATCGTTACCTTGCAACCCGCGCGCTGCAGCCACAAGGCAGCACACAGGCCGACGATGCCTGCGCCGATGACGGCGATAGTGCCTTGATGATCGGTACTGGCTGGCGGGGACGGAGGAAGATGCGAGCAGGATTGCATGTGTGAGTGCCGGTAGGATTAAGGAGCCGCGCGCGGTGCAGGATCGGCCCTGCCCAGGCTCTTGTTCCGATATTGCAGGTGAACGCGGAATCTGGCGATTTCGCATTCGTGATAGCGTATTTGCAATCATGATTCGACAGCGCTTCATTCGCCTCCGATGATTGGCTGACGCGGTCGCATTCGGCGAGTTCCGGGCACCCGCCCGGTCCGACACGTAACCGCAGATCAGCACCCAGACAACCGATAAAAGGGGGAAGCAATCATGTCAAGCGAAGCAAAACGAATTGGACGGCGCGATGTCGTACGCGGCCTGGCAGGAATAGGGGCCTGTCTGGCTATGGGCCTTGGCGTGACGCAGGCTGCCCGCGCTGAAGCGCCAGCGCGCTTCATCGTACCTTTCCCGGCCGGCGGCGCCGCCGACGCCATGGCACGCGTGCTCGTGGAAAAGCTCAGGGACGAACTCAAGCAGACCGTGATCGTAGAGAACCGCCCGGGTGCGAGCACGCGCGTGGCGGCGGAAGTGCTGAAGCAGGCCGCACCGGACGGCAATACGGTACTGATGACCTTATTCGACACCATGGTCATCGCGCCGCTGGTCTATAGCAATCTCCGCTATGACCCGGACAAGGACTTCGCGCCCATCAGCGAAGTGGCAGCCGTCAACTATGGGCTGGCAGTCAGCGCAAGCTCGCCCTACCGGTCACTGGCTGATTACATCAGGGCCGCGAAAACCGATCGCAACGCGGCAACACTAGGGGTGTCCGGCCTCGGCTCCGTACTGCACTTCATCGCGTTCGAGTTCACCAGAAAGGCGGGTGCCGACATCTCCATCGTGCCGTTCCAAGGGGGGCCGGCGATGGTGACCAACCTTGTCGGCAATCAGATCGGCTCGGCCGTCGATGGTCTCGGCGTGTTCGTGGAACAGCATCGTGCGCACAAAATCCGTGTGCTGGCTGTGTCGGGCAAGCAGCGTAGCAGCCAGCTTCCCGATGTTCCAACCTTTAGCGAACAGGGCTATCCTTCGCTGGTCGTCGGCTCGGGCTATGCGCTCTACGCTCCGGCCGGCACTCCGCCAGCGCAGGTGTCACGCTGGAACGCAGCATTGCGCAAGGTCCTGGCCATGCCAGATGTGCGCAGCCGCATCCAGAACATTGGCTACGAGCCGCTGTCCGGTTCGACGCCGTTGGAGGTCACCCAGTTGAAAAAACGGCTCGTGGAGCACTGGGCTCCAATCGTCCAAACGGTGGGCTTCAGAGGAGACTGAGCCGGAGGCGCGCACCCGCGCCGCTAACGGCGCCCGGCCGAGCCTATCGGTCACTGACTGTGCGTGAGCATGGGGGATGCTGATGGACGTGGCGATCAAACGCGGAGGTCCAAATGTGGAGCGACGGCATTGATGGAACAAGGGGCTCGTCGGGCTAATGCCGTTCAGTTAAGAGCTGAGCGGCATTTTTGTATTTAGCGTCCGGCAGGTTGTAAACATTGCGCCGAAATGTTAACTTCGCGGCGCAATGTTCTCCAGTCACCTGACCGTTCTGCTCGAAGCACAACAGCCGGCCGATTTGAGTCGGCTGGCCGAGCATCTCCCGTACGAGTGGATCGAGCGTGCGGTAGAGGCGACGGGAACGGCAAGTATCCGACGTCGCCGGTTGCCCGCCGAGCAGGTGGTATGGCTAGTGATTGCACTGGCGATGTATTGCCATTGGTCGATCAGCGAAGTGCTCGACAATCTGGAACTGGCACTGCCTGACGAGGTATCGCCGTTCGTGAGCAAAAGCGCGGCGACGCAAGCCCGCCAGCGCATCGGGCAAGCACCGCTGGCGTGGCTGTTCGAACGAACAGCGCAGGCCTGGAGCCGGCAGGACGCCAGCGACCACGCTTTCAAAGGGCTGAGCTTGTGGGCAATGGACGGCACAACGCTACGCACAGCCGATAGCCCCGCCAACCGCGAGCACTTCGGTGCGCAGGCTTACGTTCGCAAGGTTGCCAGCTATCCACAGGTGCGCATGGTGACGCTGACGGCTATCCCTACGCATCTGGTGGCAGGTGCCGGCTTCGGTCGCTACGGTTGCAATGAGATGGTGTACGCCAAAGGCTTGTTGGGGCAGATACCAGATGATTCGCTGACGGTATTCGATAAGGGCTTTCTGTCTGCCGAGATCCTGTGCGGCCTGACGATGGGCGGGCACAACCGCCACTTCCTGATTCCGGCCAAATCCAACACCTGCTGGGAGGTGATCGCCGGCACGGCCGATGATGCCACGGTACGCATGCGGGTCTCGCCGCAAGCACGCAAGAAGTGTGCGGCACTGCCGGAGTTCTGGCAGGCGCGGGCGATTCGCACGACCGATGCACGCGGGCGCAGCCGAATCTTGCTGACATCCCTGCTCGATCGGCGTCGCTTCAAACCTGCCGACATCGTCGCCTGCTACGAACGTCGCTGGCAGATCGAAACGAGTTACCGGGAGCTCAAGCAGTCGATGCTCGGCACGGAGCTGACCCTGCGCAGTCGCAACGTCGATGGGGTATGCCAGGAAATCTGGGGGGCACTGATTGCCTACAACCTTGTTCGCCGTGAAATGGCCAGCGCCGCCCGAGAAGCGAAGCTCGCACCAACCGATATGAGCTTCGTGCGTGCCTTCCACGTGATTCAGCACGAGATGATGTGGGCGGCCGTCACGCCAGCCTATGCCAAATTGCCCGCCTGCCTGCACCGACTCCGTGAACGCCTAAAGTCGCTGCCCAATGTGAAACGACCCGGCCGCTCATGCGACCGGGTCGTCAAAGCTCGCCCTTCACGCTACACCGTTCGATTCCTCAGCAAGGACCTTAACTGAACGGCATTATTGAGGCTTGTATAAATCATGACAACCGATTCGAGTCTGACGCGTTATCTGATCAAGGCGTTGATCGGGAGTCGATTGCATGGCAGGGAAGATGGACGAAGCGACCAGAAAGCGGGTTCGCGCTGGACGGATGCTGTTAGCGAACAAGCCGGTCGCGGAGGTTGCGGCTGCGGTGGGCGTGGCACGGCAGACGGTGTACACGTGGAAGGCGCGACTGGACGAAGGCGGCATCGATGCGCTGCGCACCATGGCCCGTGGACGGCCGTCGTTGCTCGACGATGCCCAGCGCGAGCAGTTGTGTCGTGCCTTGCTGCAGCGCCCCACCGAGCATGGCTTTGGCACCGAACTGTGGACGCTCAAACGGGTGCGTCTACTCATCGAGCAACGCTTCGGGGTGTCATACAACGAGGCCCATGTCTGGCGCATTCTGGATTCGCTCGGCTTCTCGCCCCAACGCCCAGATCGACGCGCTATCGAGCGCGACGAGGACGCCGTTCTGGCGTGGAAGCGCAAGACTTGGCCCGCGCTCAAAAAAAGTGTACGCGGGAGCAACGGCTGATCGTTTTCATTGACGAGTCTGGGCTCTCGGAACGCCCCACGCGCGTGCGCACCTGGGCTCCGAAAGGTCAAACGCCAGTCATCCAGTTTCATTTCAACTGGAAGCATGTCTCGGCCATCGCGGGAATGAGTTATCACAACTGCCTGTTCCGCCTTTACGACGGCGCGATCAAGAGCGCACAGATTGTGGAGTTCCTCAAGGCACTGCGCGCGCACCTCAAACGCCGCCTGATGATCATCTGGGACGGCGCCGCGCAGCACAAGAGTCGCATCGTGCGCGACTACCTCGATAGCACTGGTGGTGCAGTGCAGATGGCCTTTGTCCCGCCCTACAGCCCGGACCTGAATCCAGTGGAGTATCTCTGGGCCTGGCTCAAGCGCCATGCCCTGGCCAACTTCTGCCCACACTCGCTCGCCGAACTCAAAACGACCGCCCGCAATCGGCTGCGCAGCGCACAGCAACGCGCCAACATCATAGCCGCGTGCTGGAAGCAGGCCGAGTTGTGGTGATGTCAGCATTTATGCAAGTCTCAATAGGCTCGTCGGGCCCCTTGTTGCTGGATCAGCAGTCTTTATCGGCGAGATCGCCAAGGTCTCCAGGATGCTGCTGCCGATCTTCGGGCGGCCAAAGCCAATTGACGAACTGCTCGACGATCTGCGCTACCGTCTGCTTGCACACTATCAATCACAGCCCAGGCCTGCGCGGGCGTCCAGTTGGCGTCGATGAACAGGGCACCCCCTGGGTGATACCGGATGGCTGGTGTAAGGTCATGCTGATGTCTTGGTCGTATTGAGACGTGGCGGTGATGGCCAACGACATCACGCACCGCAGTGGGTGAACTGACGTCAGGTCATTGCTCGCTTGGCGGGAATTGCACGGCAGTCCGGCTAATTCCGGCTGCCTACAGTTGCGATCGAAGTTCAAGCGATAGACTAATGCCAGCGCCTAGCAGAACCCGCCTTTGGGACGTTAGAGCCCGTTTGAAAATTCGCCGTAGATGTGATTTAACGTTCGGATGTGGAAAAAAGAACATCGAGAGCGGCAGGCAAGCATGGCGGCCAAGACAAAGCGATATCCGAGCGACCTGACAGACATCGAATGGGCAGCGATGGAAGGACTGCTGCCGAAGCCAGCACAGCGTGGACGACGTAGGAAGGCCGACCTGCGTGAAGTCATCAATGCGCTGCGATACCTGGTGCGCTCCGGGCTGCGGCTGGCGCATGCTTCCCAAGGACTTCCCGGCCTGGCAAACGGTGTACTGGTGGTTTCGCCGACTGATGCGCAGGTTCCTGTTTCGCACGCTCCACGATGTTGTACTGATGCTCGATAGGGAATTGGAAGGAAGGCAGCCTTGCCCCAGCGCTGGTGTCGTGGATAGTCAGTCGGTGAAGGCGCCGTCGGCGCAAGAGCGCGGCTATGACGCGGGAAAGAAGATCGTCGGGCGCAAGCGCCATATCGCGGTCGATACAAACGGCAGGCTGTTGATGGTCAACCTGACGCGAGCGGACATTGCTGATAGCACGGGAGCCATCGCGGTGCTTGAGGCACTGAAGAAGCGCTGGCCAGGCCTGAAGCATTTCTTTGCCGACGGGGCATACGACCGTCGTGCGTTGATGGACAAGGCGGCGACGCTGGATTTTGTGGTGGAGGTGGTGCGCCGCCATGAGGAGCAGGTTGGTTTCGCTGTGCTGCCCAGGCGCTGGGTAGTTGAGCGAACCTTTGGTTGGATGGTCCGGTGGCGTCGGCTGGTCAGGGATTACGAACGGCGAACTGACGTATCGGAAGCTATGGTCTATATCGCTATGGGCGGCCTGCTGCTACGCAGAATCGCCCATCCTTGAATTTCCAAACGGGCTCTTAGTACTACTGTGTCACAAATGTGATTGATCAGCCAGACGCGCAACATGGGCAAAGCCCAAGGCTGCGCATCAGATGCACGCTAAGTTGATGACGGAGTGTGGTGATTGAATTCCTCACATGTCGCTGCGCGCGCTGGGCTGCCACGGGGGATGTAATCCGCGGGAAGCGCAGGTATTTGGCATTCGGGGAAGTTTTTTTTATTTCCTATGGACTTGTCTGCGGTGAGTCGCTCGGCCATCAGGAAGCCATAGGCTGCGATGCTCAACGTCGCATGATGGTGGAATCCACGCCAGCCCCGACCTTCGTAGTGACCAAGGCCGAGTTCTTGTTTCAAGTCCTGATAATCGCGCTCAATACGCCAACGCATTTTGGTCACGAACACCAGTTGTTCTATCAGCGCATCGGCCGGTGCCGTGGACAAGAAGTATTTGGTTGGCTCCGCTTCGCCCTGCGGCCACTCAACCAGCAGCCACTCTTCGTCACGCATGGTGCTGCGCCAATAGTCCCGATGCGCCGCGCGAACCCGCACGGCCGCAAATCGCGATGAAAGGGCCGTATTGGTGCCTTCCCGCCAAGTCACCACTTGGTAAGCACTCGCGGGTAATGCCATCGCCAGAGTCTTCGCCGAAACCGGTTCATGGCCCGGTGCGCGACGCAGCAACTTCGGCGGCCTACCCGGACCGCTTGCAGGTTTGGCCGGCAGTGGCGAGACGCCCGGCGGCCAGACTGTCGTCGCGGGCCGAATCCCGACGGCGTAAAGCAGCCCAAACTCGGGCAGGCTTTCGCGAAACCCCGTTTCATCGCCATACGCGGCGTCGGCAAGCACGACTCCGGCAGGCACGCCGGCTGCGATCGCCTCGCGAACTTGCGCCAGAGCAATCTCCGGCTTGGTAGCGAACGCGACATCGTCTGGCACGCCGGCCTTCTGGCGGCGAGTCTCATCGGCGGCCCAATCCTTCAGGACATAGAGCTGATAGGCAATGGGGAGGCTGCCTTGCTCCGTAGCCAATGACAGGCTGACCGCGACCTGGCAATTGTCCTGTTTGCCAAGCTGGCCGCAATATTGGCGAGCCACACCGACCGAATGCTTGCCTTTCTTCGGGAAGCCCGTGTCATCAATGATCCAATAGCGACCGGTTCGCGCTTGCATTAATGGCTGTACCCATTCGCGGATGCGCGTCAGTAATACCGCATCCGACCAATCGGATTTGGAGATGAAGTGGTGCAGCGATTGATGCCGGGCGCTGCGCGCAGGGGGTCAACCCGTGCGGCCATCGGGTCCACACTCTTTCGCGACAGCGGCAGCATCAGACCAGTGCAGTAGCTCTCCAAGCCGGCGCGGCGATCTGCGTGTCCCAATCCCTCAGCCAAGTAGTTGCGGAATGACTTCTTTCGGCCGGTGAGTCGGTGCGACATGCGCGGACGCATCGTGTTGTGCCGCCATCTCCTCAGTGACGTCAGGCGTAGGCTCAGCCGGGCTGGAGATTCTCAACCTCGAATACAAACTCGTTGGCCAGGCTCTCGGCCACCAGACCGGCAAAGGTTTCCGCCAAACCTGAGTTCGCCAAGTGGCCGGCGCGCGCCATGCGCACCTCCACCAGGCAGGCCGGCAACAACGGCACGACGCGCAATGCATGCGCAAAAACGCGCGCCGCATAAGGATTGACGATGCCGATCCCCGCCCCCTGCGCGGCAAGACTGCAGATCGTGCCCGAGTAGGTTGTCTGCAGGGTAGCCGCCGGCTCTGCGCCGGCATCGCGCAATGCCTGCCAGAGCGCGATCGAGAGTTCGTCGTCCGCATTCAGGGTCAGCAGCCGTTGACCGGCCAGTTGGGAAGCATGAAGCTGCTGCAGAGACGCCAGCGGATGCTCCGGGTGCATCACGCAGACAGCGTGCTCCTGGTGAAGCACCTGGATATCGAGCTGGGGCTGGTCCAGCCGCCCGGTCGCCAGCACGAGGTCGAAGCGGCCATGCATCAGCCCTTCGCTGAGCTGGTGGCTGCCCACAGTCTGCAGGTCGACGTGCACATCGGGATGCAGTTCGATAAAGCGCCCCACGATGCCCGGCATCAGCCCGAGCCCCAGCGCCGGCGTACAGCCCAGCCGCAGCAGGCCAGTACCGGATCGGCGCAACAGGTCCACTTCCTGCCCGATGCGCGCGAGCCCCTGGAAGTGGCTCTGGACCGTCTGGAACAGCCGCTGCGCTTCTGGCGTGGACCGCAACCGGCCCTTGTCCATGTCGAACAGCTTCAGTGCCGTTCCGGCCTGCATTTGCGCCAGTAGCCGGCTCACCGACGGCTGTGTGGTGTGGAGCATTGCGGCTGCGGCCGTCGTCGTGCCGGTCAGCATGACCGCGCGAAAGGCTTCGATTTCCCGGAAAGTTGGAGTACGCGGCATAGGAATGGCGTTCGGCGATGGGGCCAAATGTATATCACGAATGCATAGCCCACACGCAAGATTGCATTATTCAGCATGGCAGCACCAACCTACACTGGCAGCCATCAAACGGCCGACCACGCCTGATTCCTTCGGAGACTACCCATGCCACGCAAGCCGACCCTTTCGCGCTGCCT
This sequence comes from Cupriavidus sp. C2SS-8b, assembly GCF_057073745.1. Lineage (NCBI taxonomy): Bacteria > Pseudomonadati > Pseudomonadota > Betaproteobacteria > Burkholderiales > Burkholderiaceae > Cupriavidus > Cupriavidus sp. C2SS-8b. The sequence goes on along the minus strand of NZ_CP172718.1, from coordinate 554,769 downwards.
GACCTTGTTGACCGCGCTGCTTGCCGGCACGGCGTCCTTTGCTGCCCACGCGGCCTACCCGGACCACCCCCTGCGCCTGATCGTGCCGTTCAGCGCGGGCGGCAGCTCGGACCTGCAGGCGCGCATGCTGGCCGACAAGCTCGGCAAGCTGTATGGGCAGACGGTGGTGGTCGAGAACCGCCCGGGGGCCGGCGGCCATATCGGCGGCAAGGCTGTCGCCGATGCGCCGGCGGACGGCTACACCCTGCTGCTGGGCTCGATCGGCCTGCACGCGACCTATGGCACTTACCCGAAGCTGAACTACAACCCGGCGACGGACCTCAAAGTGGTGACCGTGCTGGCGGAAATGCCGCACGTCGTCGTGGTGAACCCGAATATCCCGGTGACGAACCTCAAGCAGCTGGTCGAAGCCGCGGGCAAGCGTCCGCAGGGCATGACGTTCGGCTCGGCCGGCGTGGGCTCGTCGGTCCATATGATCGGCGAGCTATTCCGGGTCACGACGGGCGCAGCGCTGACGCACGTGCCCTACAAGGGCAGCTCGGCGGCCATGGCGGACCTGCTCGGCGGGCAGATCGACATGATGTTCGAGAATCCCCCGACCACGCTTGGCTACATCCGCACGGGCAAGCTGCGCGCCCTGGCCGTCACCGGCAAGACACGCCTGCCGGCCCTGCCACAGGTACCCACGGCGGCCGAATCCGGCGTGCCCGGCTTTGTCGCGACGTCGTGGACCACCATCGCCGTCGGCGCCAGGGTGCCGGATGCCATTGCGGACAAGCTCAATGCCGACATCCGCGCCATTGCGGCTACGCAGGAGTTCCGCAACGGGCTGGCGGAGCAAGGCATGACGCCGGTAGCCAATACCCGCGACGCTGCCGCAAAGTTCATCGGTGCCGAAAAGGCACGCTGGGACGAGGTCATCAAGAAGGCAAAGCTGAGCGCCGAATAAATCTCCGGCAGTCGCTGGCCATCCTCTCCAACCTTGCGCATGACCATGAACCACCCAGCTATCCAACGCCAGCCCCTTCCCTACCGACGCCTGGGAGACGGCAAGCTTCATCACTTCTTCGGCTACTACAACAAGAGTACCTGGGATCGCAGTGATCGCTATGTGCTCGCGCAGCGCGTTCCGATGGCGGATGCCGACCTGACTCCGGAACTGGTGGCGGAAATCGGCTACTTCGACACGCACGACGGCGACCGCTTCCACAAGGTCGGCGAGACCACGGCGTGGAACTGGCAGATGGGCGCGCAGCTCCAATGGCTCGATGGCGCGCCGGGCCGTCAGCTAATTTACAACTGCCGCACCGGTGATGCCGGGGCTTTCTACCCGTGCCTCGGGTCGGCCATTCATGACGTTGCCACCGGCACTACCCGACACCTGCCGTTGCCGGTCTACGTTGTAGCCCCGGACAGCCGCTACGCACTGTGTGTTGACTACCGCCGGCTCTACGTGACGCACCAGACCATCGGCTACAGCGACGAAAGCTCGCTGCGCCAGCGCCCCGTGCTGGATCTTGCGCCGGCGCACGACGGCATTCACGCGATGGATCTGGAGAGCGGCCAGGCGCGCCTGATCGTCAGCTACCAGGATCTCCGCAACTTCCATCCCGTTTCATCCATGGACAAGGCCATCCATTGGGTAAGCCACATCGAGATCAATCCGTCTTCGTCGCGCGTGCTGTTCCTGCACCGATGGACAGAACGCGTGGAGGACGAGACGTGTTTCCTCCATCGCCTGATCACCGTCAATCCCGACGGCACGGACATGCGCCTGCTGGAATGCTCGGACCACCCGCTGCCGCAACTGGCTGGGCATTTCGACCCGAATGCCGTGGGCACCTTCGACTACGAGAAGTCGGAGTATCAGATTTCACATCCGCTGTGGAAGAACGATACGCACATCATCGTCTGGGGGCCGCACGACGGCAGCATCCACTATCACCTGTACGAGGACCGCACGGACGGCGAGGTCGCGGTGATCGGCGCGGAACTGCTCACCGAGAACGGCCACATGACGTTCTCACGGACCCATCCGGAGTGGCTGCTGAGCGATACCTATCCTGATGCGCAGACCAATGAGCGCATCCTGTTTCTCTATCACGTGGAGCGCGGCGTGCGCCATGACATCGGCACGTTCTACACCAGCCCTCATCTGAAGAAGGAAAACCGGTGCGATCTTCACCCGCGCTGGAGCCGGAATGGCAGGCACGTTTGCATCGATTCGATCCACGACGGAAGCCGGCAAATGTACGTGCTGGATGTGGACTCCGTCATTGAAGCAAATTGATAGCGAGCTGGGTTTTACTGTAAGAGAAGCCCTTACCTCGAATTTCCCGCAGCCTCAGGCATCAGCGCTCCGCTGCTGATCCGACCCCAGTTCTATACCAAGATGGGGAAACAACACTTCCAGTATCGGCCACGTGGTGTTTGGATCAGCAAAGCATTGTTGGGCGCGCTGGGCTGCCCCACCGGATCGCCGGCGGCCCTCAGCGAACCGTGGATGTCGCACTCATTGGGATGGGGCAACGGACCAAGGTGATGCGCGCAGCATGGGCAACCGCAACACAACTTCGCGCGATCGCCCGCTTTTACCTTCGCGCAACTTACCGCGGACTCGATTTCAGGGCTCGAACTCTTTGCTTACGTGTGGCGGATCGCCTAGCATTACGCGTTCTCTGCGTTGAAATTTCGCCACATTAAGTATGTTCGCTACCCCTAAGGAAAAAGCTGGTTCCATACCTGCGGAAGATCGCCGCTTCGTTACTGCGCTGGCACGTGGGTTGGAAATACTTGGGGCTTTCGAGGGGGGGCGCCTGCTTGGCAATCAGGAGATCGTCGCGATGACAGGCTTGCCCGCGGCAACCGTTTCGCGGCTCACCTTCACACTCACCGCACTTGGCTACCTGCGTCGCGATGAGCAAAGCCGCAAGTATTTCGCCGGCGCCGGTGTGCTGGGGCTAAGCGGGGCGATACAACGCAATGTAGGTGTGCATCGTATCGCAAAGCCACACATGGAGGCGCTGGCACGAGAGCAGGCGGTCTCGGTGGCCATGGGTACGCGTGACCGATTGGGAGTGATGTTTCTTGACGTGGCACGCCACGATGCGCGTCAGGAAGTGGCTCGCGTAGACGTGGGATCCGTGTTGCCGATGGCATCTACGGCGATGGGCACAGCATATCTCGTCGCAGTGCCGTTGGCTGAGCGGACGCATCTGCTGGAACAGATTCGCGCGCGCCATGCCGAGGAGTGGCCTGCAATCCGCGAGACTGTCGAGCGTGCTCACAAGGAGTATCGCAAGCATGGATTCGTCATCTCGCTGCGATCGTGGTCGCGACCCGTCAACGCGGTAGGGGTGCCCCTCGTGTTGCCCCGTGGTGGTGGCGTGTACGCTTTCACTTGTGTGGCAGACCCAAGGAAGGCGCCGCGGGAGCGGCTCATGAACAATTTGGGGCCGGCGCTCGTGTCGATGGTGGAAGCCGTGCGGCAAGAGCTCGCCAGCTCGCGTCCCGTCCAGCTGATCGGTTCGCAGGCATATCAGCCCTGACACCTGATTCGCCACTGATTGAACTGGATTTCGCACGCATTCAGCGCGATGTGATCGCACGCGGTGTCTTCACCTCGGTGAAGACCTGGACCGCAAACTTATGCGTTATATCCATCAACACAACAAGAATCCCGAGCCAATGCAGTGCAAGTTCGGCGAATCCATCTTGGCGAATTCGCAGGCGCCAATTCGATGACGCAATGGACCGATTTCCCTGTTTGGGCTCTTGCTCGCCTGCATGACCACTGCTTTCTCGCGCGGTTTATTTCCTTGAAAATCAATATGTTAGCCTTTCCATTTCCGCTGTGCGGATAGGCAACCTCTTACTTCTATACACTCCGCAGCGCTCTCGCAAGAATGACGTCCTAAACAACGCCCAGCCAGGTGGGGAAGACCCAGCAACGCGTGGCCCCATTTCAACAAAAAGGACATACGGGAGACATCAATGAAGCATGCAGTCATTTGCGCTGCCGTCGGCATATGCAGTGCCGCCGCGCACGCCCAATCGAGCGTGACGCTATACGGTGTTGTGGATGCCAACATCGAGTACATCAACAACATTCCGGACGCCAGCGGCAAGGGCAGTGCCTCTCGCGTGAGCCTGCGCTCTGGCGGCATGTCGACCTCGCGTTGGGGCCTACGCGGCGTGGAAGATCTTGGTGGGGGCCTGAAGGCCGTGTTCACGCTGGAGAACGGCTTCAACGTCGATGCGGGCACGATGTCCGACTCCGCGCGGCTTTTCGACCGGACTGCTGCTGTCGGACTCTCGGGAAACTACGGCGCGCTCACGTTCGGCCGCCAGTACACGACCATGTTCTCGATCCTCGGCAACTACATGCCGCAGGCCTACGCGCCGCAATATGAACCAATTTCGACGGTAATCACCTCACGCACCGACAACGCGGTGAAGTACGTCGGCAAGTTCGGTGCCGTCGGACTTGGGGCGCACTATGCATTCGGCGAAGTGCCGGGCGCAACGCCGACCGGCGCGGGCTGGGGCGCTGGCGCGACATACGCTCCCGGCAATTTCAGTGTATCGGCGGGCTACGACCAGGTGAATCCACAGGTCGGTAATAGCACCTCGCACGGTAAGACCCAATACGCAACTCTTGCCGCCAAGTACGAAATGGGGCCCGCAACGATATTCGCCGCTTATCGCTGGGGCCAAAAGCAAGATAACACTGGTCGCACGCTCTCGCGCGACAACTTCTGGTGGACCGGTTTGCGCTACGAGGTCACGGCGGCGCTTGCCCTGACCGGCGCCTTCTACTATGACGACCTCCGCCAGACCTGCACCGCAATCGCCTGCGTGAATCCTGCCAATCCATGGCAGGGGGTCGCCCTGGTCGACTACAGCTTTTCCAAACGGACCAACATCTACGCCGTGGCGGCGTACTCGAAAAACGCCGCGATGAACTTCGGCTTTGGCGGCTACACATTGGCCCCGGGGAAGAACAGCCAGACCGCTATCGCGCTCGGCATCCGTACCAAATTTTGAGCGCCCCCCGTCAGCGCCTCACATTCGCATAACAACGGAGACAAGATGATGAAACCCTATCGCTTCCCCGATTACCAAGTGGCCGGCGACTCGGAGACCACGATCTTCCTGCTGCACGGTGCGTATGGCTCGAAGACATACTTCGGCCCCGAGATCGAGATGCTGGTGCGTGCAGGCTACCGTGTGGTGGCATGGGATGCTCCGGGATATGGACTGAGTCCACTACCGGAGCGACTCAGCATCGAAGGGCTCGCGGCCACTGCAGCCGAACTGATTGAGCATACCGGCAGCCGTTACAACGTAGTTCTGGGCCACAGCATGGGCGGCATCATTGCGCCCTTGGTTTGTCGCATGTTGCCGGAGCGTACGAATGGCCTGGTGGTCTCCGCCACGGTCGCGTCATTCTCCCGGAAGAGCGAAGAGGACAAGGTGACCTTTCTCGCCGAGCGCATCGAGCCTCTCAAGCTTGGTAAGACGTTCCAGGAAACTGCCATGCCCGTGATTCGCTCGATGTTCGCTCCGGGATCACAGGGCCCGCTGGTCGACTTGGTGACGAAGGTTGCCGCCAGTACCAATGCCGACACGTTCTGCGCTGCAATTGCTGCGATAGTTGAGTACGATGGCATCGAAACATTGCAGCGCACGCGTGTGCCGGCGCTGCTGCTGGCTGGGGAGCATGACAAGGTGGGGCGCCCAGAGGGCATGCGGCAGATCCAAGAGTTAATTCCCGATGCGGAGTTCGCCTGCATTCCGAATGCCGCCCACTACGCGTTTGCCGAACAGCCAGAGATGTTCAACCATCACCTGCTGGACTTCATCCGTCGCCGAGTGGATGGCGCCGCTGCGGCGCCGGGCAACCCCGTCGCCTGAGCAGCAGGCCGGGCGCGGGGCACTGCCCGAGCTCCGGCGTCCCCTTAGAGGAAAGTATGATGCAAAACAATCGATCTTCTGTGACCCGGCGCGCGCTACTTGCACTGAGCATTGCGATGGGACTTGCCTTGGGGGCGGAAGCCCACGCTGGCGAGTGGCCAGAGCGGCCGATCACACTAGTAGTGCCCTATCCGGCAGGAGGCTTGACCGATACGGTCTCGCGCACACTTGCCGAAGAAGCCGGTCGGTTGCTGGGCCAGCCGATCGTGGTCGAGAATCGTGCCGGCGCCGGCGGCAAGATCGGGCTCGATACCGTGCGACGCGCCCCGCGCGACGGCTATACGATCGCGCTGGTGGTTCCCGCGACCATGATCACGCTGCCGTTGACCGACAGGAACTACGGCATTAATCCGTTGAAGGACTTCGAACCGATCACCGAGGCCGTCGAGACCTACCTGGCGCTAGTGGTGGCTCCGTCGACTGGCGTACACGATCTGAAGGGATTCACCGACTATGTTCGCAAGCGTCCCGGCGAATTGAACTACGCCACACCCGGTGCAGGTACCAGTTTCCACTTCAACAACGTGATCTTGGCGCAGAAGCTGGGCATCCGGGCCACCCACGTGCCCTACAAAGGCGAGATTCAGATGATGAACGACATCGCCGGCGGCCAGGTGCAGTTCGCGCTAGTCACGAACTCGGCGCGGCCTTTCGCAGAGAGCGGCAAGGTGGTGCCTATCGCTGTGGCTGCAAACAAGCGGGTGCCGGCTTTTCCGAAGGTGCCGACGTTCCGCGAGTTGGGCATCGACTTCCGTACCGATGGCTGGGTGGGCTACGCCGCCGCCTCGGGTACGCCCGCGCCAATCCTCGACAAGCTCAACACCGCGTTCGTAAAGGCTCTCGCCACGCCGCGCATCCGGTCGCAGTTCGAGCAAATGGGCTACACCGTTGTCGGCAACTCTCGGCAGGCCTTCCGGACGGTGATTGAGGACCGCACGCGGCAGTACGCCCGGATGGTGAAATCGGGCGAGATCAAGCTGGAGCAGTAAGCAAGACATTGTGCGATGTCCTGCCGTTGTCGGGCGCCGCACACTAAATCTGCATCAATCACGCCCCGCATGCAGGGCGATACCGCCCGACTTTCGGAACAGGAGCCAAACATGCTGGAACGCATTCGACACTTTCCCACAACGATTGCCAAGGACACCGACCATCCCTTTCTCACGGGGCCGTTCACGCCCAATGAGGATGAATTCATTGCCGACACCGGCAGCCTGGAGGTCATCGGTGAGATTCCAAAGGATCTTCACGGCATCTACGTGCGTAACACCCATAACCAGGCGCACGAGTCGATCGGCGTCTATCACCCGTTCGACGGCGACGGCATGCTGCATGCCGTGCATTTTGAGGCCGGGCGCGCAACCTACCGCAACCGCTACATTGAGACAACGGGCTTCCTCGCGGAACAGACCGCCGGCCGCTCGCTCTGGCCCGGCATGCTCTCTCCGCAGCTCTATTCCCGTCGCGGCTGGGGCTCGATGGGTGCGATGAAAGACAACGCGGGTACCGACGTGATCTGCCATGCGGGCAAGCTGCTGGCCTCTATGTCGCAGGGCAGCGAGCCGTGGCGGCTTGATCCGATCTCGCTGGAGACGCTGGGGCCAGACCACGAGTGGGCCCGCGCCGTGCCAGACGGCGTGGCTTCGCACTACAAAGTCGATCCCGAGACCGGGGAGATGATGTTCTTCAACTATCCAGAAAGCTGGCCTTACATGCACTATGGGGTGATCGACCGCCACAACCGGCTCGTACACTACGTTCCCATCGAACTGCCGGGCCCACGTTGGCCGCACGACCTCGGCATCACGAAGAACTACACGATCCTGCACGATCTGCCGTTCTTCTTTAACCCAGAAGCGCTAAAGCGCGGCCAGCGCCAGCTTGCTTTCCATCGCGACCTCCCTTCACGCTTCGGCGTGGTGCCGCGCCACGGTGACACCACGCAGGTCCGTTGGTTCGAAGGCACGCCTTGCCATATCCTCCATCTCACCAACTGCTACGAAGATGGTGACGAGGTGGTAATGGACGGCTGCATCATGCCAGACCCGCACAAGCCCGCCGTCGGCCAGACTGATTCCAGCCGCCAGGCCGCTTACGCCAAGATTCGCGCCCACCTCGACAAGCACAACAATCCTACGCTGATGTACCGGTGGCGCTTCAACCTGAAGACTGGTCAGACGCGCGAGGAGCAAATCGATGACGAGATCACTGAATTCCCCGTCTGCAGCAACGACTATGTCGGCCGTCCGTACCGCTACAGCTATAACGTGCTCTACGAGAAAGGCGAATGGCTGTTCCGCGGCCTTAAGCGTTATGACATGAAGACCGGTTCGACGATACGCTATGAGTACGGCAAGGGTCGTTATGGCAGCGAGCCGCAGATCGCGCGGCGGATCGGAGCGAAGGCGGAAGATGACGGCTACCTGCTGACCTTCATTACTGACATGGTGCAGAACCGGTCAGAGTGCGCGATCCTCGACGCCAGCAATATCGCCGCCGGACCGGTTGCCCAGATCATACTTCCGCATCGCATCTCGATGGGCACACATGCGTGCTGGGTGGAGGGCGATCGCATCGCTGGCGAAAACCGAGATCCTTCTTATCTGCCCTGAGCTAGCCAGTATGCGCAAGAATCTTGTCCTCGTGCCCGGATTGAACAATACTCGCGCAGTGTTTGACCGGACACTGGCGGCGCTACCTGAGGATGTGCGGGGTATCGCGGTCGATTGCCCCGCACTTTCCACGGTGGAGGCCGTTGCCTCAGCCCTGCTGCCGTCCCTTCCGGACCGATTCTGGTTGGCCGGTTTTTCGTTCGGCGGCTACGTCTCGCTGGCTATGCTGGAACTCGCGCCGGAACGTATCGAAGGTATCGCGCTGATGTGCACCGCACCTTACGCCGACACGCCAGAGCAGTCCGATAAGCGGCGCGCCTCGATCGACGCCGTACACGAGGGGCGTTACTTCCCGATGATCGACGCTCAGGCGGCTAACGCCTTCCACCCAGATAGTCTCGGCGACGCCGCCCTGATGGCCGAGCGCCGGGCGATGGTGCGCGATTACGGGCAAGAGCGCTACCTCGCCCATGTCCAGGCCGTCATTGCCAGGCCTGACCGGACGGGGCTGTTGGCCAGCAGCATGCCGATCCTGGTGGTAGGTGGCGCCGAGGACAAAGTATTCCCGCTCCCCATTATGGAGCGCGTGGCGAAGGACGCTCGGGTAGACCTTTGCGTCATCGCTGGCGCCGGGCATCTGCTTCCGATGGAGCGCCCGCGCGAACTGGTATCTGCCTTGATATCGTGGATGACTCGGCCGGAAGCACGATCCGGCGCGGCCTGACGGCCGACGTCTGTTGCGGCGCCGCGCCCTTCTTGCGCATTGTCAAAAGAAAAAAATGCTCGGTTGCCTTGGCGTAGCACAAACAATAAGGCATCGAATCAGCATGACGGCAAGATCGTGCCGGACATCCGATCGGCAATTTCGCATGAGAGTGCCCTTCGGTCCGTCTCACTGGCAGCACGCATTTTCACCGGCGTAACCGCTGGCACCATGGATCTTCCTCTTCTGGAGCTATGTGCGCTTCCCGCGATTCAGTTAGGCTAGCCCTTTGCCTGATTCCGGGAGGGCATCGCAGGCTCAACCAGCGACAATACAAGGCAGGAAGGGCAGGAGGATAAGGGCGACAATGATCAGCCGATCTGTCAAATGCACCGTGACATTGGCACTCGCGGCGGCCAGCGCCGTATGCGCGTCAATTTGCTCTGCCGCGGCAGCAGATGCGATCTACATCAACGGCAAGACTCTGACGGTGGACGTCGGCAACCGTACTGCGGAGGTCGCTGCGTGTCAAGGAAAAATGAGTACTTGGATATGTCTATGACGACACTCTGGTCACAGAGAAGCGGCACCCGATCCAAAGCCCTGAAACCTGTGCAGATCACCAGGGACAGCCCGACTCCGCAGGGCGCATAGTTCCGGCGCGATGTCGCCGCGGGCGAACTCAGTAGCGCACTGGACGCCCCACCCCCGCGCTGGCGCCGCTAACAGCGAGGATACCGTCACTGGGCCGAGAGAAAATGCGATAGCGAAGAACGGCATCCTGTTTGTATTACGAACGGGCATTGGGTGGATAGAATTGCCGCAGGAGCGGGCCTGCGGCAGCGGCATGACGTGCTGGCATCGCCTTCGTGATTGGCAGGCCGGCGGCATCGGAGAACGCTTGCACTTGGCCCTGCTGACGCGATTGCGTGTGCGTGACCAGATCGACTGGAATCGGGCGAGTATCGATGGTCCGGCAGTGGCCAGGCCGCGGCAGTAGACCGAACCTCGCGGACCGTGCCAACGTCGGCACAAAAAGGCCATCTCGTTATAGACCGGCGCGGAGTCCCCTTGACGCCGGCCGTGACCGGTGTCAATTGGCACGACTCGGGGAGCTTCGAACTCTTGGTTGGTGCTATACTCAAAATGCCAGGCTCGCCCGGCCGCCTGCCCAGTCGCGCCGGCAAGCTACAGGGCTATGACTTCGCACCGTGTCGGCGACAAACGCGTCCGCGGGGCGTCGGCAACGAGAAAAGCAACCACCTCGGCAAGCATCGTTGAGTCATAGAACGCAAACACGCCTAGCTCGCCGCGTTCGGCACGCTGCGTATTCACTTCTAACGGCGCCTCTGTATTCCTCCCCCCTGCTCAAACTGAGCTTGCGCTGTCATCTGCCCCCGATTCGTCGAGAAAGTTTGTGAGCTGTTCCTAAGCGAATCGAACTGATGTTCCTCCTAAGCATGGCCGCCTCCCGCCTCGTGCGCATGCATTTGCTGGGACAGACCCATTCGCAGTTGAGATAATTCGGGGAATGACACTCCCAAGCGCAACAGATCCCGCTTCAAGAGCCCACATTTTTGACTATGAAAAAACACTTCCCAGTCAGACGGGCGGAAAGCATGCCATCTGTGCGTAGAGTACTTCAGCGATACGACTTGATCTTGCCACCATATTCGATGCTAAAGCATTTTTTTGTGAGATTTGAGACCAAACGCGCCAGGCAGTTCGATATCTGCATGACCATATCAATCTCTCTCTTGCTTGGCGTTGCGGCATACGGGATTCTCAGAGATCGTCTTTCGACCATGCGGGCAGCGCATCAAAGCACCATGCAATCGGCCGAGGCGCTGCAGGTTCAAATTTCTGCTCAGCTTGAGCAGGCATCGCACAGCATAGCGGGTATCGGGGTGGATCTGCATGCGGCGAGTCAACCAGCGGATGTGTCCGTGAGGCAAAGCATAGCCCAAGCCATGCGCTACGATCCGGTGTCTGCATTTCTCGGATTCACATCAGGCAGTCGCTTGACAATGCTGGACAGAGCGGGAAATCACGCAGATGTTGCCGATTTGCTCGTGCAACTGAAACGAGCTCTGCCGAAGGTCGGTGCGAACGCACTGGAGATTCTGCCACTCATGTATTCGAGAAGGATGGGTGTCTGGTACCTGCCAATTGCACAATCGATTGATGGCCTGGGCGGGCAGACTGGCGTAGCTTTCGCCCTAGTGCCGATCCGGGATGTCATTAAGTCCGCGCAAAGCCTTCAATCTGTGTCCATGGTGCGGTTCGATATGATCACACGAAGTGGCTGGCGCCTATTTAGCTACAGAGCCGACAGAGGGCTCTTTGATACTCAGCCGGTCCAGATGTCCGCAGCGCGGCTGAAGAAGCTTGAGCAGGAGGAGGATGGTGCTTTTTCGGATCGTTCAGCCAGGGACGGCTACGAGACCATCTTCGGATTCTCATGGTCGGAATCGCACCCCTTTGCCGTCGTCACCGCCGTATCGAAGCATTCGCTTGAAGGGGTCTGGCTGCAGCGTTCCGCCGTCCCGCTTCTCCTGCTGTTTTTTAGCGGAATCGCGGTGATAGTGTTTGCCGTACGTCTGAGACGCGCGGCTGTCAGGATCGCACGCAGTCATCGCCTGTATACGCAGTTGTTCGAGTCGGTCAATGATGGCCTGCTCATTCTTGGTCGCGACGGGGGTATCCAGCGAGGGAACCAGGGAGCAGCGCGCATCCTTGGCCTTGAATCGCCGCAATCCATCGTGGGCATGAATCTGTTCGACCTCACCGTCGCGGATATGGCCAGCGGCACGCTAGTACTTGACGGACTCAGTCAAATTCGCGAGCTTGCAGCCGGAGCCACGTTCACTGTCGATTTTCGTTTCCGCAGGATCAACCTGCCTGACACGGTTGACGTAAAACTTCAGTTGGCGGCCTTTCCTGTCGGAGGCGAGCCTCTGGTTACGGCACTGCTTAGCGACGTGACTCAGGAGCGCGAATACCTCAGGGCACAAGAGTACCTCGCTCGACACGACACGCTTACAGGACTGCTCAACCGCTATGCCTTCCTCGAACACCTCGCGCTGAAGGTTGGCGAGACCGGCGGCAGGCCATGTGCCGTCATGCTAATAGATGTGAACCGATTTAAGGAAATCAACGATTCGCTGGGCCACTACGCTGGCGATATCGTGCTCAAAATTCTTGGCGACCGCTTAAGTCAGCTGCTGTGTCGTTACGCGACGTGCGTAGCGAGGCTCGGCGGCGATGAAATCGCCATTTGCGCCGACCCCACGGAGTGGTCCGGGGGTGTTTCAGGTTTGTGCGAGCAACTAGCATCCACGATCCGTCAAACGATTGTGGTAGAAGGGGTAAGTCTGGAGCTGACCGCAGCAATCGGCGTTGCAATGTATCCGGAAGATGCGACCACACCGGAGCAACTGCTGCGCTGCGCCGACGTCGCCATGTATGCCGCCAAGCGTAGCATGCTGGGGTATCAGCGCTATATGCGTCATCAAGATCAATTGACGCCGCAATGGCTGTCTCTGAGGTCTGATTTTGCGCGGGCCATAAGGGATGGTGACCTTCACCTAGCGTACCAGCCGAAGGTGAGGCTTCGCGATCAAGCTTGGCAGGGATTCGAGGCCCTCGCGCGCTGGACGCACCCCGTCCGCGGACCAATATCGCCAGCGGTCTTCATTCCGTTGGCGGAGACGACCGAGCTTGTCCATTCGTTGACGAAGTGGGTAATCAGTACAGCCCTGGCACAGTTGAGTGCTTGGCAGCAGGTAGGCTTCCTGACGTCCGTTTCCGTGAACGTTAGTGCAAACAACCTCTTGAGCGCGGACTTCATTGAAGAGGTGCGGGTCATGCTGATCGAATTCGACGTGTCGCCGGAGCGGCTTGAACTGGAAGTAACGGAAAGTGCCCTGATGCGGGATCCGGAGATAGGAATGGCGCGTCTTTGCGCACTTCGAGAGCTGGGCGTGCGACTGGCCATCGATGACTTCGGTACAGGCTATTCGTCGCTGACTTACTTGAAGAAATTGCCGGTAGATGTGCTCAAGATCGATCGAACGTTCATTGCCTCAATGACGGTAGACGAAGCGGATCGTCGCATTGTCGACTGGACGATACGGTTGGCCCGGGACTTCGGCATGCAGGTAGTCGCCGAGGGCGTTGAATCTCCTGAGGTTGCTCAACTGTTGCTGGAAATGGGATGCGATACGGCGCAGGGCTACTTATATGGTCGCCCGTTACCGGCGGAACAGATCGAGCCAAGCGCGGTGAATTGACGGGCAAGGTGGCCTGACGCATTTGGTTAAGCATCGCTCTGGCATACGGCAGCAACGGCCGAATTCTCCGCGCGCCGTCAGCCTGCGAGGACCACCAACCCTTGGGAAAACTTGTGCGCGTGGCTAAAGTTTTCTTTGTGAAGGACGTAAACATCATTTGCGTTGTCGAGCCATTTTAGTCTCATGCGCCGAGAACATCGAGGCGGCGTCGGCAAATGGCGCTTCGGTTCAAGTCCGACGGAGGATAGCGTCGACTTGGCCAACGTCGCATTACGCCGCGACGGCTAGTGCGCCTCGCGATACCCTATCCCGCTTACACACCATTGCGGCAGCGTTCAGATACACGGACGAGAAAGCCTCCGCTTTTGGAGCGGGCGCACCACATGACAACGCGGGTTGATTAATTAACTTCACGTACCGAAATCGGTCTCCATTTCTGCCCGCCTTGAACCGGCGTGCAAATCAATGCCATATGAGCAAAGAAGGAAAACATTATGCCGTCCTTTAAAGATATGTCAGTCTTTACTCGGGTCGTTTGCGCGTTCATGGTCGTGGTGGCGATGTGCTGTGGCCTGGGCGTCTTTTCCATCCACCAACTGGGAAATGTTGGCGATACAACGAACGAAATCAAGGACAACTGGCTTCCCTCCGTGCGAACGGCAGCGGAGATGCGACGCAGCATGTCTGAATTCCGCATAGGCGAGCTCCAGCATGTCCTGTCCACATCGCAGGCGGACATGGACCGGTATGAGGAGCGTATGCAATCCTCCCTGGAGGCTTTTCGAAAGGCCGAAGCGGATTATGCGCGCCTCATTAGCGAGCCCGCGGAGAAGCTGCTGTATGGCGAAGTGAAGAAATTGATCGAGGAGTACTTGGCACTCCATGCGAAGGTCGTGGCGCTATCGCGCAAGAACGAGACGGAGGATGCACTACAACTGACACGCGCCGACGCTTCCCGCTTGCGCGCCGACATTGACGACAGGCTTGCCAAGATCGTCGAGGTTAATGTGACGGGTTCAGATCGGAGCGGCGAGCAAGCGGAGAAAATTTACAGTGACGCGCGGTCTTGGGTACTGACGGCACTTCTGCTTTGCGCGGCCGTCGGCATCTCGCTAGCACTGGCCTTCGCCCGAGGACTCGTAAAACAGCTGGGCGGCGAACCATCTTACGCCGTGGAGGTCGCTTCCGAAATCGCGGCCGGGAACTTGGCGATCGATGTTCGGCATAACGCCGGGGACACCAGCAGCATGCTGTACGCCATCGGTCGGATGCGCGAGACACTCGCCAACATCGTTCGCGACATCAAGCTTGCGAGCGAATCTGTTTCCGTCGCCTCAAACCAGATTGCGCAGGGTAATGTGGAATTGTCCCAGCGCACCGAGGAACAGGCCTCTTCGCTTGAGGAGACCGCCGCGAGCATGGAGGAGCTGACCATGACAGTGAAGCAAAATGGGGACAATGCCAAGCAGGCCAACCAATTGGCGGTCAGTGCCTCCGAGATCGCAGAACGAGGTGGCGAAGTGGTGGGGCAGGTGGTTGCCACGATGGATGATATTTCCGGTAGCTCAAATCGGATCGTGGAAATCATCAGCGTGATCGAAGGCATTGCGTTCCAGACAAATATCCTCGCGCTGAATGCCGCTGTGGAGGCGGCGCGGGCCGGAGAGCAAGGGCGCGGGTTCGCTGTCGTAGCGGGGGAAGTACGCAACCTCGCGCAGCGAAGCGCGGCGGCCGCCAAGGAGGTCAAGGATCTGATCGAAGGCTCTGTGGCGAAGGTCGAGGTTGGTTCGGAGCTGGTAGGGACGGCGGGGAAGACGATGGAGGAGATTGTCGCGGCCGTGAAACGCGTGACGGACATCATGGGCGAGATCACGGCTGCGTCGAGCGAACAGACCGCAGGGATCGAACAAGTAAATGCGGCCGTGATACAAATTGACGGCGTAACGCAACAGAATGCGGCGCTCGTAGAGGAAGCGGCGGCGGCGGCCACCTCGCTGAACGAACAGAGCGAAAGTCTACGAAAGGCGGTTGCCGTGTTCCGCGTATCCGACGATACGATGTCGTCGCAAGAACGTCGGCAACATTGAGCCCCCCGGGCCCGAGGTTCCCCCGTTCGCCATGACAAATGTGTAGGCGTACATGCCTGAGCATATCGCGTAGACCTTGATCGGAAGAGGTGGGCCAAATCCTTTTCGTGCTGCGGTCCGGCATTCCCTGGGCGATGTTGCCCCAGAGAATGGGCTGTGGCTGCGGAGGGAGGAAAGCGCGTGGTGATCTTGAAGTCGGATAAGATCGATGCGGCCATCCTTAAGTGCGGGAGCCCCTCTTTTCTACAGTTCACGTCCGCGCTAGCCGCACTGACGGGTAAATTCTCCGGGTGTCATGCTGAACAGGCGCCGGAACGCGATAATAAACGCCGACAACGATTCATAACCGCAGTCGTAAGCGACGTCGGTCACGGGCTCGCCGCGCTCGAGCCGGGGCAGGGCGTCGAGCAGGCGAATGCGCTGGCGCCAGGCGCGAAAGGTTAGGCCGGTGTCGCGCAGGAACAGGCGCGAGAGGGTCTTTTCTGATACCGCAAGACGTTTGCTCCAGGCGCTCAGGCTAGTATAAGCTCCGTCGCGGCACCGCAGACCGGTACATACAAGCCGGATCCGCCAGTCGGCCGGCATCGGCAACATCATGTCTGTTTCCCGAGCGGCGATAAGCTGGTCCAGCAGGACTTGCGCCAGGCGGCCATCGGCGCCGCTTTCATCATAGTCTACGGGCAAGCCGCTGAACGCGCAGACTAACTCCTTCAGCAAAGAGCTGACGGTTAGCACACGGCAGTGCCCATGGCGGGTATCGCAAACCGCGCGGTCGAGATAAAGGCTGCGAATTTGCGCGTCCTTCGTGCAGCGCACCTGATGCTTTACGCCTGGGGGAATCCACACGCCACATTGCGGTGGAGCGACGTAGATGGCACGCTCCGTCAGGATTTCCAGCACGCCGCGCGCTGCATATGAAAACTGACACCAGGGATGTTGATGGCGAAAGTCCAGAACGCGGTTTGGCAATGCGTCGACATGTCCATACAGCGGACGAGGCAGGCGTGTGAGCCGTGAACTGTAGTAAAGATGGTACGTTTTCGTAGTAATGTTGGTACGCGCAGCGGAAGCGCCCATTTCTTCTCTCACGACTAAGAATCGTCACTGCAGGAGTTCAGGCAGCAACGCGACAACTTGCCGTTCGGCCTTCATCGCAGCAACGAGCTGGCGGCTTTGCCGTTCGACCCGCACTACCCTTTCCGCCAGCATCATGAGGATCTCTCGCGAATGCTCATGCTGTTCGACAACGTCAAAGCCGCTGAGCCAACGCACCACTCCGGTCAGGGGATGCAGAGGTTTGCACCACAGCGCGTTGGGATGCCGACAGCCGTTCCAGTGCATCGCGGCGAGCAACCACGCCACAGCGTTGACCTGAGAGGCTGCCACCTTGATGTTGGGCTTGTTCGGATCGAAACGTCGAACGGCGCGACGGATCATTATCCGTTGGCGACGCGGCACCTTTGCCCACGCCCGGCGCAGCAATAATCTCGTCAAATGCTCGCTGTCGTGCAGCAACGCACTCGAATCGCCGCAAGCCATCGCCTCGTAGGTCCAGTCGCTCGAGGCACGGGCCTGATGGCGCCAGCTGCTGGCGATAGACGCTCGGCGGGCCAGGAGTTGGCGCCAGTAACGAATGAGTTTATCGCGCTTGCTCGTTGGCGGTGGCTGAGAAGCTGCTTCCTGTTTGCGCGGTATCGGCACATACGCGGGGTCGGGCTCAGACAGCTCCAACACAAGGATCGGCAAGACCATGGCCTATACCTCCTGTCGTACTCTCCGACGTACCCTGACTCTCACACTGCTCTGGGCCTCCGCTTGGCGTTGGGCGGCCCAACGCCTTGAAAGAGTCATGGCCTATACCTCCTGTCGTACTCTCCGACGTACCCTGACTCTCACACTGCTCTGGGCCTCCGCTTGGCGTTGGGCGGCCCAACGCCTCGAAATGGTAGGTCTGCTCGGCGTACTAACGCCTGCCGCTGCGCATCGCTTCCGGATTTCGACGCAGAGCTCGAGAAGAGGATGCGTGAGATGACGCTGTCGTGGCAGCCAATCGGTAAGCACGTTACTCACGATCTTTTCGACCGGCGCTGCTAGATGCCGCTCCCCCGCCTTGGGACCTGGGTCATGACGTATCAACGCGCTCGCCACGGGATCCGCGAGAAAGATCCGGCGCAAGCGATAAATCGTAGACCTATGGACTCCCAGCAATTCGCCAGCCTTCGTGGCTTGCTGACGCGAGAGAGGCCCCCTCCCCAGCGGATGTAAGACCCTCACAATCGCCCGCTCGCGCTCCGTTGCATTCGTGTCCGTCATGTTCAATTCCGTGGTCTTACCCGCCCGAGACGATTTGCTGAGCGGAGGCTTGACTCTCGCATCGCTCGCCGCCTCTGCCCTCCGATGGGCGGCCCAGCGTCGCGAAACGGTAGCTCTGCTGGGCGGACAAACACTCGCCCCCGCACATCGCTTCCGAATCTCGACGCAGATCTCAAGAAGCGGATGTGTGAAATAAGGCTGGCGTGGCAGCCAATCGGTAAGCACTTCTTTCACGATATTCTCAACCGTCGCTGCCAAAAAAAGATCTCCCGCCTTGGGACCCGAGCTATGCGGTATCAACGCGCTCGCTACAGGATCCGCGAGGAAGCGCCGCCGCAAGCGATATACAGATGAACAATGGAGCCCAAGCAATTCCCCAGCCTTCATAGCTCGCTCACGCGAGAGGGGACCAATCCCCAGCGGACGTAAGATCCTCACAATCGCCCGTTCTCGATCCGTGACAATTCTCACCGCCATGTTCAAGTCCGCGGGCTTCCGCGCCCGAGGCGATCGATTGAGGGGAGCAACTGGCGTGGCGGAATCAGTAGACGGGCGCGGTATCCACACTTTCGCTGGAGCGGGCTCGATCAGGTCCGGCACAAGGATCGGCAAGACCATGATCTATACCTCCGGCTGGACGGTCTGTTGCGCGGCGACGTACCCGGACTCCCGCACGGCTCGCTCCCAATGCGCTGAATCTAGTACCAATCCCGCACTGTCCCACTGGGGCCCGTTCAGTAACACCGACTCGACGGCACGGGTAAAATAATCCATGTGCGGTTCAACCGGACCAGCCAGTTGCGCGACCGTGTGGGCGTTCACGAAGCCATTCCACAGCGCCGCGGCCGATTGCTCCAGTCTTAAGCCGGCGGCGTATGCATCGGGATAGAAAAAGGCCGTGAAGGTGCTCCCGGTGTCCTCTGGATAGCGCGTCATATCGTAACTAGCCAGGCAGGTTGCTGCTTCAACGGCGCCTGTAATGCCCCTGAAGTGCAGTTGCTCGATCATGAAGCGAGCGACAATTTGCTCGTCACCGGAGAGCTGATATTGCGCCTTCTGTTCCATCAGCTGCGGCTGCCCTACCAGAAAGGTGATCAGGCGCACGCCGTGGTGGGCGAGCTGATCATGGACGTCGCGCAGCCATTCCAGTGCGTGCTTGGACAGTCGCTGTGCTTCGTCGCAAAAGAGCACCACAATGTGACCCGAGCGCATTTGTAGTTGTTCGTTAATCCGACGCATCAAAGCGAAGCGCTTGTCGGCAATGAACCTGGGTTGTGGGTCCCTGATGCCAGCGGCGCTCAACAATGCACTAAAGAACGCCCCCTCGTAGTCGGTGCGATGATATTCGCAAGACATCCTTAGCACGAGGATGTCACCCCGGTTCCTGCCAAGATGCAATGCCAAATAGTCAATTGCGTGAGTCTTGCCCATGCGAGGGCGGGCGTAAATCAGCGCGCCCGGGATCAGTACGCGCACGCAGTGTTCGACGAGGTCGACGAAGCCTTCGATCGCTGCCGTCGCCACCCGATAGTGCCGGCGAGCAAGCGGGTGATTGTGCACCGTCAGGTCTGCCGGATTCACCGTCGTTGCATGAGGCGTGCGGCTGGCTGCGCGGACTCGGGTCGCGCTGACACGTGCGCGCGGTGCGCCTTTCGAGGCTGTGGTGGTCTTCTCGTTCATGCCTGCTCCTTGCCGGCGAGATCAGTTCCTCTTCGCCCTTCACGGCCGGCAATCGGCGGGCCCGGCCAGCGCCCGTTTGCGCGCCCCAATCATCAGCGGGAGTACCCCCTGGTGATGCGCAACGCCTTGCCTTTAACTGGCCCCTTGGCCAGTGGCGAAGGTGGCTGTTCCGGTGTCACTGTTTCACTTTCCGGTGCAGACGGAGGGGGCTTTGCTGTCCGGCGCTCGCGCTGCACCTGTGCGATGTCGCTGGCCGCCCTCCTACGCTTTTTGGCCTGCTTGCGTCTGAGAGCCAGGAAAGCCTCGATTGGATTGTCGCCCGGGCCGAAGTCGAGTTCGCGCGCCCGCTTGGCCTTGAAGATCTGCTGGCGCAACCGCAACGAATGAGGTTCGTTTCGCCATTTGCCGCTAGCAAACAAGTCGTCCAACATGTGACCGTCTTCGGTACAGGCCCAGAGCCTCCTCAAGTCCGAGGGGTCATAGTGAATGCGCAGACGCGTGCCAATCAAGCCGCTGCTTCTGGCCAGCCGCTCACTGGTGTAGCGCACGTGATAGAAGGTAATGTACGGTCGCTCTCCACGGCCGAGGTTTCCATGGACTCGGCACAGTACCGGGTCATGCAGCTGTTCGAGATGTTCCCGTAGCGGCTTGGGGATCAGACGCAATCGGATCGCATCGCGACCGATGCCAAGCACGTGCCGGTGCATCATCTCCAATGGGGTGAGACCACCCAGGCCAGCGTGAGGCGTGCCGTGATAGTTCCACACCGTCACATGCAGCAGCTCCTCCAGCTCCTGCGTGGTGACCAGTAGCCGCAGAGTGTCGTCCGGGTCGCGCAGACGTTTCAGCATGGCCTTTGCCGCATCCTTTCCTCGTATCGCCCCGGGGAGCCGCTGCGAAAGTGTTGCGGTGACCGTGCCAAAGTAGCGCTCGATGAATGGTCGGTCATCGGGCTGATACGCCGGACCGAAATCGGCCACGCAACCCAACGCCTCGCAGACGACATCGAGGCTGGTGGCCGCCAAGTGCGCTCGCGCATTGTCTAGCCGGATCTGTCGCCAGCAGGCGTAGCTGGTTTGCTCCAAAGCCTGCGAAACGAACCCACCGGTAGGCAGCAGGCGCAGGCCCGGCAGCGTGAGTTCGGGAACCTTTGCCGGCGTCACGGCGCGTTTGAAGGTTTCGATGGCGTCAAAGCGGTTACATTCGCGCGAGAACGAAATCGTGTAGCCCAAAAGGCAGCGCGTAGCAACATCGATGATGGCCAGCAACCATACGCGCTCGATCTCATAGCTTTGTTCGCCGCCTAGTGGATCGTTGTCGATTACCTTCAGGCGCACGTCCATCTTATGGGCGTCAAACTCGACCGTATCGAACGCGTCAGCGCTACCCCGCTCAGGCAACTTCCGCAGCGCCGATGCGGGCTTGATCCTTTGGCCGGCAGCGCGCGCAGCCAAATCGAAATCGTCTTGCAACCATCCCCTGAGTGTGCGGGCCAAGGAACGAACAGCTCTGTCATGCTGGCTCAGCGGATAGTCGCCAGCGCCGAGACCCAATTCACGGCAGGACTGGTGGAAGCGCTGTATCACTGCCTTGAGGCCAACCAGACGGCCTTTCTCACCGGGCTGCAAATGGACGTTTCTCGTTTCGATCTCTTTGCGCAACTGCTCGTCCAGACTATGGTGGCGCTGCAGCAACTGTCCGAAGGCCCCTGCGTTTCCCGCTGTGCTGTGCACCAGCACGTGAGGCGCCCTGTTCCGTTCATAGGCCTGTACGTGGACATGCGGTACCAATGCGCGATAGCCCCACAGGCGGCCGTCCGGGTGTGCGCTCAGTGCGCGACGGACCATACGGTGTAGCGTGGAACGGTGGATGCCCCAGGTCTTGTAGATATGCAAAAGAGAACTGCCGCTGGCATAGGCCTCAACCGCGTCGCGGCGCTGTCCAAACGTCGCCCGCGCTTCGCCCGTGAGAGCACGCTCGTCCAGTTGGGGCCAATCCGACAAACGAATTGCGTTCGGATCGATTCCGCGAGACGGATCGACCCATTTGCACACCCCTATGCCCTTTGAAAGGAAGTCGCTCCGCTCAATGCCGCTGCCACCAAGTCAGGACTGACAACGCGGCCGGATGCCAACAAAGCAAAAAGCGAAGCCTCCACGCTCGCCGGGTCGTGATCGGCGAAGCGCTCAAGGATCGCATCCAACGCCCTCGGTTGATTCAGGTAGACCACGATAGCCTGCTCAAGCACAGGGGCACGGAATCGCCGGTAGCTGACGAGGTAGGGGACAATCCGCGACCAGTTGGCGATCGGCACTGTCCAGGCCTGCAGTTCAGTTTGATGGATGACGCGGACAGGGAGACCATGCAAGGTACTCGGGAGTTCATCAGGTGCCGGCTCGTTACCGTCCTCTGCACGACGTCGCTCTATCAGCCAGAACTCCCCGGCAGGCGCATCTCTGATTTGCACCCAGAAATCGATCACGGCGCTGCCCGCCTCGCCGACCTGGGCCGGTCGCTCGGTGAACGTTTCGATGGCGGGATTGGCTTCGACCATCAGCCAGGTCCGGTAGGCGTCATAGCTGCCGAGGCTCAACCGTCAACTCCCCTGCCCCGTTGTCATGTGACGGCATTTGATTGCACGACCGCATGGCGTCTCTCCCACCGGTAGTGACCCAAGCAGGTCAAAGCTGAAAATCCCAGCTCTATTCCTGTTGATGCAGCACTTCGGCATCCACGCCGGCGTTGGCCTGTGCTCTATGCGACGCCGCGCACGCACGGCATAAGTGACCCATGCTGTACTGGTCTTGGGGTGCGTCGATCCATGCGTTCGGCGCCATTGCCCTTCGCAAAGTACGCCGTCGCCTTTCGTTGGATCTCGAGGTTCAGGACTCTGCAACGCGATGCCGCTGCGGACTTATCAGGATTGGCGCTTGCTCGTCCATACGTTTGTTGCGTGGCTCAGTGTCATGCATCAGCGCCGCAGCGGCGCGTCACCAAGCCATTCAGAGGCCTGGCGCATGCCCATGCGCCCTTCACCTCTCCTCCTGGGAGCAGTTCGCTCGCCGGTGGCCTTTGGACGACGACGTTGCGATACTAAGTAAAGGGCCCGGGCTGTTTCCACACTCTCCTCCACCGCAGCGGTGGCCAACACCAGATCGCTGGATTGGAGCGCGGCGATCAACGCTAGGACTCGCCCCCCCTTCAGCGGTTCGGTGCCGCTGTATTGCTCTGAGACTTTCTCGAGGAAGTTTGCTTCGCGATCAATGCGGTACAGCGTATCGCCGGTGCGGTTGGCCAACGTAACGCCAGCCAAGCGCTCCTTGCCGGCGACGATGCGAACCTGCTCGCTCTGTCGGGCGATGGCGTCGGCCTTCTCCCGGCGAATAGCGGAAGCGGCAACCGAGAAGTCGGAAGGGCTCGTAGCGAGCTTTGCCAAGTATGCGAACAGTTTGCCGCCTTTGAGGATTCGCACGCGGTCGTGGCTCGCCTCGACGATGTCCGACAGCCGTTTGCCGTGCTTGGTGGCAAGTTGCATCAGTTTGAAAATTCCGGCCCGGGATAGCCCCTCAGCGGTGAGATGGGCTAAATCGCCTGGCAGGCCATTGCGCGGTGGCTCGGTGTGCTGACACCTTGCATTAGTGGGTTCTGATAACCCAATGCCGCATGACTTGCTGTCATGCGGTGCAGTGTGAACAAGTTTCGGGTCCTGTTCGCGTAGAACAAAGGAAGAGTGTCACCGTTACCGAAGGAATGTCGTCAATTCGCGCGGCAACGGCGCGGCAACCGGACGTACCATCAAAAGAATCAAGGACTTACGCCCAGCGAAGTAACTTTGTCACCAGCTGAGGGGCGCGAAGTGTCAATCGAGGGCACGCGAACACCTGCATGCCCCCAGAATGCAGCGCCGGCTCCATCTGGCGACCCAAGATCGGAGCGCGAAGGCGGGAAAGGTCAACCTGGCCCATGGACCCTTTACCCAAGGCTCCTGCATCCCAGACCATGCTCAAAGTACGAGCGCGCGAAGGCCTTGCGGTGTTCCGGCCGCATGGGCCGAAGTCGGTCGGGTCGCCACGCAAAGAAGCCATAGAATGCGTGGCAATGCGCGCAACGGTATGGTGCCTCGAGAAGCTGCACGTTCACGCAGTACGGCGCTTCATGTCCGCACCGGCGACATGTTGACTCCAGGAGGCAACGATGCGCAGGACATCGACTCGCGGTCTCGAATTGGTGCACCAGGGAGTGGTAGCCACGCACCATGCAGAAATGGCAGTAGCGAAACACTTCGCTATAGCGTCTCTGATTGGTTTCCTCGATGAGTGCCATGTGCAGCGATTTTGTTGGCAAGCCCAGCGCTCCGTTCAGCCGAACGATATCGACGAATCCCCTCTGCGGCGGAATGCTCTCGTAGGGATCGATGTCCAACCTTACCAGCCGCATCACAGCGACGCCTGACAAGGCATTCGCCACTTTGAGCTTCCACAAGATCGAGACGAATGATTCGCGTGGATCGATCCACTTCTTGTCGAACACGTATCCCAGCGCCGGAGTGAGCTTCGCCTCGTCGAGCGTGAGGATGGGAAAGCGCATCGCTTCCACCTCACAAGGCGGCGGAGACAAGCACACGTCCGGTTGCATGACGTGATTGGACATAGCCGCAATGCCGTACCGCGTGAGCCCATAACGCAGGCTCGGGACAGTAGCCCGGGCAATCCCTGATTTCGCTGTCTTTCAGAAGGATCTCGACGGCACGGGCGAACGATTCCATCGGTATCTCCAGGCTGCCTGGCAAGCTGGCCTTGTGGTGCGCCGTCTCGAACGCGTCCCACAGCGCGTCGGCATCGTTGACCAGTCGATAGCCAGCGTCAAAGGCTTGCGGAACGTAGAATCGGGTAAAGCTCCATTCGGTACGCTCAGGATAAGCCGTCTCGTCATAGCCGCTCAGACACGTCGCCACGTCCTTCGCATTTCGAATGCCGTAGAAGGCCAATTCCTCGACCATCAGCCGCGCGACGATCTGCGTCTTCCCTGCCAACTGCATGGCCGTCTTCTGCGCAAGCAATTCCTGCTGTCCGACGAGGAAGGTGAACAGCTTGATCTGCTGTCGATCCAACGCATCGTGAACATCACGCAGCCATTCGTATTCATTGTCGTTGTAGCGCTGCGCCTCATCACAGAAGAGCAGAACCGTTCCACTGCCTGCCCGAGCCGCGGCCTCACGTATCCTCAGAGCGAGGCGCAGACGTTTGGCCGGATTGGAGCCAGCGTTAGGATCCTGGTCGCCAACCGCCTCAAGCAGGTTTGCGAAGAACGGCCCTTCCGCATGCCTCGGCTTGTGTTCGCATCTTGCGTGGTAGCTGGTCATCCGTGGGTGATTGCGTGCCAATAGCAATCGCACGTACTCGATCGCCCGCGTCTTACCGATGCGCGACGGGCCGAAGATTAGGGCGCCCATGATCCTGTAGCGCAGACATCGAGTGACCAGTTCGTAGAGCTCTTCGATAGCCGGCGTGGCGATACGATAGTTGCCGGTGACCAACGGGTGCAGCGATGGATCGATCGGACGCGGTATCTGAAGCGACATGATGACTCCCTCGCGGAGGACAGGGTTAAAAGACTTGGCCGGTACCGATAGACAGCTTCTTCGGTCGCGTCGGTGTTTTTTTCTGCTCGGAAGCCTTGTCTACTTTCTGCTCTGACTCGGTGTTCGCTGCGGTCTGCGCGGCGGATGCTCCCCGCCCCATCGCAGTTCGCGCCGTCGGCGCGGATGACAGAATCCGCTTTGCTTCCGCCAGTTCGGATGCCGCCTTCCGTGACTTCTTTGCCTGTGCCATCTTTCCGTCGACGTAGTCTCCGATGGGATCCGCATCAACTGGCCCACGCGACCGCTTCTTGTCTTTCTTCTCCTGATTGATTTGCTGGCGTAGTTTCAGGTTATGCCGTATCACGCCCCAAGCCCCTTGCGCCTCCAAGACCCCAAACTCAGCGCCGTCTGGTTGGAACGCGCGGACACAGCGAAGATCATCGGCATTCAGGTAGATAAGCAAGCTCTTGCCGATCAAATCCGTGCTACGCGCAAGGACGCTGCTTGTGTAGCGCACACCATACAAGTTGATGTGCGGTCGAACGCCCTGCTGGAGATATGCTCGTACGGTGCAACGCTTGGCCGATTGCATTAGACAAAGGGTACGGCGACGATGCTCTGGCAGCCATGTCACCAATTGTTCCTTGCCACGAATGAAGTACTCCATCGCCTCAAGTGGCGTGACATTGTTCAGGCTGGCATGCGGCGTACCGTTATAGCTGGCGATCGCGTACTCGACCAATTCCTCCAACTCGTCAAACGACACGTACAAGCGTAGCTTTCCCTTCGGATCGGCCAGCGCGCGCCGCAAATCACGGGGATGCGAACCTGTGTAGCCAGGCAATCTGGAGGACAGCCTGCTCGCAATAGTCCCGAAGAAGCGTTCGATGTAGGGGCGATCATCAGGACTGTACTTCGGTCCTGCGTCTGCGCAACAGCCAACGAACTCACACAACGCGTCGAGCGTCTCCTTGGCGAGATTCGCCTTCGCGTTGTCCAGCTTCATCCATTCCCAGGTTGTATACGCCAGTTCTGGGAGGCGCTGTGAGGGAAAGCCGTCGTGCGGACCGTAGGCCAAGCCAGGAATCGTGAAGTCGCGCAGTCGATGCGGCTCCAAGGCCGACTCGATGGTCTTGATGACGTCGTAGCGGCTATACTCGCGGCCAAGCCCAAGATGAAAGCCCAGCACCGCACGCGTGCAGACGTCAATGATCGCAAGCAACCAAACGCGTTCGATCTCGAATTCATGCTCAAAGCCCAATGCATCGCGTACGACCACCTTGAGACGGATATCGAGTCGGTGACCGTCGAACTCTACGACCTGGTAGGGGCGCATGGCCGGCCGACTTTCCGCCTGATCGTAGTGCGGAAGCCCCTTCAGGTGCGTGGCGCCTGCCGCCCGTGCCGCGGTGCGGAAACTGCGCGACAACTCGTCTTTAAGGCGCGCGGATAGCGACCGAATGGCACCGCCTTCCGTATTGAAGGGGTAATCCACCGCCGACAGGCCGAGGGACCGGCATTGCCACAGAAACTCCCCGTGCAGGGCATGCAGGCCGACCAAGCGCGTATGAAGTCGTCCATTGGTATGCACCTGTTTGAGCAACACGCGGCGCTGTTTTATTTTTAGGAGCAACCATCCTGCCAGCGCCGGATAGCTTTCTAAGAAGAGCGCGAACGCGCCTGCTTTACCCCGTCCATCTTCGCTGGGCCGACCATTGACCGGACTTATGCGGACGTACTCATTGACCCGCACGTACCTCAGCAAGGCGCGGAATCCAAAGATGCGTCCGTCAGGATGCAGCGCCAAGCCTCGCTCGAGCCACCGATAGAGCTGTCGACGGTCCACGCCGGTTGCCTTCTCAATTTCCTTGACACTTTCGCCGCTCGCATAACGCTCGATGGCCTGCACGCTTACCTTCGTGACCTCTCGCACTTCGGCGTCAAGCTCCGTCCACGCTATGCTAGGCCACGCGTTCAAATCGAGGGATTGGAACTCAGGCTTTCGGCGCGGCATCATCAGGACTCCCTGACTGCAAACTTCGTCATCCACGACAATGCGTCGGTTCGCAGTTCCTCAGCATGCACGCGACCGGTATGCAGCAGATTGAAGATGGCGGCCCGCACGAGCACGGGGTCACCTTTCGAGAACTCTCGCTCGATGGCTGAAAGCGTCTTTCGACTGGCGACAAAGCGCTCGACCGCATCAAGCAAGGACACCGACACGAGACCTTGCGTGGCTACGATACTCGGCAGCATACGCAGCCAGTTTTCGATCCAGACGCGTGAAGCGGCGTGTTCGGCCGCGTCGACCAACCGAACATTGACCGCATCAGCGTTCAACTCGAGGCCCTCCTTCGCTTCTGCATCGATCACTGGATCCGGCAGGAGGATCAACTCTTGACGATCGGAGTACGAGACCAGGAAGTCTGCTAAGTGCCGCCTCTCTCGAAACTGAATGAACCCGGGGCGCTCACAAAAGTGGCCGATTGTCGGATCGGATTCGATCAAGACCCATTGATCGAACGCACAGCGTCGGTAGAAAGTCAGCCGCCGCTTCAGCTTTGGACTGAAGGCTTCGAAGCGGTGCGCACCGCGCGGGCGAACGAGCGCAACCGGCTCCGCTATATGCAGAGAATCTTCCATGAGATCAATGCCTTACGAGCGGGATTCGAAGTCTAGGACGCCAATTGACGAAATTAATCCGGACTAATGCGAATTGACGATTTTGCTTCGTTGCGAGTGCACGCAATAGTGTCAATTCACCGGCCGGATTTCTATATTCGACGCGGGCTCCAGCTGGATTCCGGAGTGACAGACTTGCTCCGTTCTACGATCGCCCAATCATCGATGCCGACGACCCGCGGTCGTGGTTTGCGCTTGCGCCCAGAAGCTCTGCGCAACTCCCGCAGCACGGTGTCAGCACTGGTGCGCAAGCCCAAGGCGTCGGCAAGCCGGGCTGCCGCCTCACCACCGAGGGCGTGGCCCAGCGCGTGCAACGCCCGAGCCTGCGATCGCGTACGACGTTGATACCGCCCGGCCAGGGCGTGGACGTTCTCGACAAACGTACGACGGGGGCAATTGGCGTTTGTACACTTGAAGCGACGCACTTCAATAGCGAGAACGACCCGCTGCTCGAGCATTGGACGGTCTTCCAGCTTGCGCACATAACGGCCGTGGATTCGGTGACTCCAACGATGGCAGGCAGGACAAGGTGCCGCGCGAACCGTACTGCAGGCTTCGACAGTGATGGTCTCCCCGCACGCGTCGCTAGAGACAAAGCGCTTACCCACACGAGCGAGAATACGATCGATCCCACCGAGAACTTGGCTCATGGTAACAACGAACATGGGGCCAGATCGGCCCGAAATCAAGCCCTCGACGCGGCCGTCACACAAAGTGCGGAAGACCCAAAATTAATCCGGACTAATGCGAATTGACGACTTTGCTTCGCTGAGAGTGCAAGCAATATTGTCAACTCATCGGCCGGACTTCTATATACGGCGCGGGTTCCAGGCAGATTCCGGAATGACAGAATGGCTTCGTTCTACGCCGGTCGACTTACTCCGCCGTCAGCGTCTTGGGCAGCGAGGACAGTGACCAGTTGGCGGGATAGGACACCACGCCGATGAGTCCGTGGACGAGATCGCCGAGCGAGGCACGGTAGCGGAAGTAGCCGCGTAATGATGCTACGACCACCCCGGCGCTCACCGGTTTGCTGTAGAGCTTCGCTTGGCCGGCGAAGAAACGCCGAACATGCTCGGGCTTGATCGCGGCGATGTCGACTGCGCCCATGCCGAAACGGGCCGTTAGCAACCGCCCGACGATGCGCAAGGCCATGCTCCGAGTCTTCGGCGCCAGGCCCCGCACGTGCTCCATATACTCGCTGTAGCGGCGCAGTTCCTCGTCTACTTGTGTTGCTCTGACCGCTGGCACCGCGATGACGCCCTGAGCGCGCAGGACCACGAGCAAGTGTCCCAGCGCCGCGCTATGGTCACGCCGATCGTGATGTAACGCGCCAGCGCACTTGCATAGGAGATGCTCATGGAGGAACTCTGCGATCAACCCTTCATCGATTCGGCGCCGCCGATAGCGCCCGGAGTCCGCCCATTGGCCGAAATGCGTGATGCAGCGCAGGTAGGTAGCGACCGTCTTTGCAGCGTAGCGGCGTTGGCTCAGGTACTGCTTGAAAGCATCAACGTATGGTCCGACCGGCCCGTCGGCGAAACGGTCTATGTCGGTGCGGTTGGAGCGACGAACGATGTCCATGGTGATCTCCCGAAGTGGGACCACCACTGCATCCGCAGATTAAAACTATGTCCAGATCCTCGCTCCTTGCCATGCTTGGGGCGGCGTCGTCAGCAACCGACCATCTGCGCATAGTTGTGACCTGAGCATAGGGGTCGTCCTCTGCCCTACGCGGGCCGGTCCAGGAGGAACGCTGAGCTGTGCTCAGTGTCGGGCCGGACCCGGCCATTATCCGTCGCATGTCCTGCCGCGTTGAGCGGCGCAGATGGAAGGGATAACGGTCGATGGCGTCTCTATGCCGCCGATTCCCTTGGCCGAATGCCCGGAAATCGGCCCGCCTCGCGGCTTCCCTGTCTGCTCACCGCTGCGACGTTCATCATGCGCAACCCCGAAACCGACAGCAACCCGCCGCCTATTAGATGTTCTTCAAGTGTTAAGGATTGTTTGATGCCTGCCCTCGACTGCAGGACAGTGAGCGGCGGTGGCGCCTGTGGGCAGGCGTCGAACAATCCTCGGGGGAGGAAACCGCGGGATGCAGCGATGTGGTACGCCGGGCTATGGCGATTGAAGCGTTTGCTCGGTCAGCAATGCCAAGGGATGTCGCAGGAAGCGAGGCGTGAAGCGGACGAAGGCATGACGCGAGGTGGTGGCTGGACGGAACCCTTGGGACGCTGCGAGCATTTAATGAGGCGGCGCGAGACAGCGAGCACGACTGTCCGCTTTCGGCTCCGGTCTCCGAAGAGCCGACGATCGAGTTTGATGCGTAGGACGTGTTGGCTCATGCGATGACTCGGCTCGGTGGTGGTCCGCGGATACAGGCACTGCGCGGAATGACCTCAATGATGAGCATCGGTGCGCCACAATGCCGGCAGATGAAGGGCGTGGGCATCGCGAGCTCGGTGTCGTCAGGTGGAGCGGTGACTGCGGGCGCGGCATCCAAGAGCTCACGCGCCTTGGCCAGGTTGGCGCGACGCACCGGGTTGGCAAGCAGTCCATAGTGCCGAATGCGGTGGAAGCCGTGCGGCAGCACGTGCAACAGGAAGCGCCGCATGAACTCACCGGCATCCAGGGTCATGGTCTTGTAGCGGGTGCGGCCCTTGGCACGGTAATCCTTCCAGCGGAAGGTCACGCCACGCTCGTCCAGGGCAAGCAGGTGCTGGTTGGAGATCGCTACGCGGTGGGTGTAGCGCGATAGGTAAGCCAGTACCGCCTCGGGTCCTGCGAACGGGCGCTTGGCATACACGACCCATTCGGAGGTGCGGAGCGGCGCAAGCCACTGCGCAAAGGCAGCCGGATCGGCGAGCGCAGCGTAGTCGCCGAAGAACTGCAACTGACCCTGATCATGCGCAGCCTGGAGTGCCTCGAGGAAGCGGCGTCGGAACAGGCGGGAGAGCACGCGCACCGGCAAGAAGAAGCCGCGGCGGCAAGCCACCCACCGTTCGCCGTCCAGTGACAGGCCGCCGCCGGGGACGATGCCGTGCACGTGGGGATGATGGGTGAGTGCAGATCCCCAGGTGTGCAGCACCAGGGTGGCGCCAATCTGCGCGCCGAGGTGTTTCGGGTCGGCGGCGATGGTCCGCAGGGTATCGGCGGCGACATCGAACAACAGACCATAGACCACCGCCTTGTTGTACCAGGCGATGGCGCTGATGGACGCGGGCAGCGTGAACACAACGTGGTAGTACTCGACGGGGAGCAGATCCTCACTGCGCGCTTCGAGCCAGCGATGCGCAGCGCTGGCTTGACACTTGGGGCAATGCCGGTTGCGGCAGGAGTTATAGGACACCTCGAGCCTGGCGCAGCCGGAACAGCGCAGCACATGCCCTCCCAGTGCCCCGGTGCGGCACTGTTCGATGGCGGACATGACCTGCAACTGCCCAAGGCTCAAGCGGGCAGTCTGTCGCCAGGCCGGCCCGTGGAGGCGGAAGATATCCGCGACCTCGAGCACAATGAGCTCGGCGGCAGGATCTCTAGTCGGAGCGCAGGTTCTCGAGCGGGCTGACGACCTCGCGCAGCAGATCAGTCGCGACCTGGGCATAGAGCGCTGTCGTCTCCAGCTTCTTATGCCCAAGCAGGACTTGAATGACGCGGATATCGACCTTCTGTTCGAGCAGGTGGGTGGCGAAGCTGTGTCGCAGCGTATGCATGGATACGTGCTTCTCAATCTGTGCATCCTGGGCAGCGGCATGGATGGCACGATTGAGTTGCCGGGGGGTGAGCGGCTCGATGGGGTTAAGGCCCGGGAACAACCAGCCACCGTCGAGCATCTTGCCCTGGGCATGGGCGACGCGCCACCAGACGCGCAGGCGTTCGAGCAGCACGGGCGAGAGCATCGCGTAGCGGTCCTTGCGCCCCTTGCCCTGTTCGATGCGCAGGGTCATGCGTTCACTGTCGATATCGGTCACCTTCAACGCCACCACTTCGCTGGCGCGCAAGCCGGCGCCATAGGCGACCGCGAGCGCGGTCTGGTGCTTTAGGTTCCCAGCGGCCGCCAGCAGTCGGCCGACTTCGTCGGGACTGAGTACCACGGGCAGGGTGCGTGGAATTCGTACCGGTCGCATCTTGGCCATGCGTTGCGCATCGCCGAGCTTTTGCGCACAGCGGCATGATTCTCCGATCAGAGCTGAAATAGCAGTTCAATTCTCGCCGCTCACTGTCAGGTGCGGCATACTTTTATGGGACGCTGTCCCGAGACACCGCATCCACCCATGCCCCACGACGAACAGAATCCCAAAGGCGCCCCGCGCCACGACATCACCCCCGCCGACGCCACGCAGGGCATGTCGAAAGGCCTGACCAACTACGGCGACCGTGGCTTCTCGCTGTTCCTGCGCAAGGCCTTCATTAAGGGCGCCGGCTATACCGACGACGCGCTCGACCGTCCGGTCATCGGCATCGTCAACACCGGCAGCGCGTACAACCCCTGCCATGGCAATGCGCCTCAACTGATCGAGGCGGTGAAGCGCGGCATCATGCTGGCGGGCGGGCTGCCGATGGATTTCCCGACCATCTCGATTCACGAGAGCTTTTCCGCGCCTACCAGCATGTACCTGCGCAACCTCATGTCGATGGACACCGAGGAAATGATCCGCGCGCAGCCGATGGATGCCGTGGTACTGATTGGCGGCTGCGACAAGACCGTGCCCGCGCAGCTGATGGGCGCGGTATCGGCGGGCATTCCGGCCATCCAGCTCATTACGGGGTCGATGCTGACCGGCTCGCACCGCAGCGAGCGCGTTGGCGCCTGCACGGACTGCCGCCGCTACTGGGGCAAGTTCCGCGCGGAAGAGATCGATGCCGAGGAAATTGCCGATGTGAATAACCAGTTGGTGGCCAGCGTGGGTACGTGTTCGGTCATGGGTACGGCCAGCACCATGGCCTGTATTGCCGAGGCACTGGGCATGACCGTGCCGGGCGGCGCGTCGCCGCCGGCCGTCACCGCCGACCGCATCCGCGTGGCAGAGCAGACCGGCACCGAAGCCGTACGCATTGCGCGCGAGCGCCTGACCATCGACAAGATCCTGACTCCCGCCGCTTTTGAAAACGCCATGCGCGTGCTGCTGGCCATTGGCGGCTCCACCAATGGCATCGTGCATCTGGCCGCGATTGCCGGACGCATGGGCTATGACATCGATCTGGCCGCGCTGGACAACATGGGTCGCGATACGCCGGTGCTGCTGGACCTGAAGCCGTCGGGCGACCATTACATGGAAGACTTCCACCACGCCGGCGGCATGGCCACGCTGCTACGCGAACTGAAGCCCTTGCTAAACCTAGACGCGCTGACGGTCACCGGCCGCACGCTGGGCGAGGAAATCGAGCGCGCCGGCCCCGGCTTTGCGCAGGACGTTGTGCGCTCGCGTGACCACCCGATCTATCCGCAAGGCGGTATTGCCGTGCTGCGCGGTAACCTTGCACCGGGCGGCGCCATCATCAAGCAATCCGCCGCGCATCCGAAACTGATGGAGCACGAAGGCCGCGCTGTGGTGTTCGAGAACGCCGCCGACCTGGCGAGCCGGATCGATAGCGATGATCTCGACGTCACCGCCGACGACATCCTGGTGCTGAAGAACATCGGCCCGAAGGGCGCGCCCGGCATGCCCGAAGCCGGTTACATCCCGATTCCGCGCAAGCTCGCACGTGCCGGCGTGAAAGACATCGTGCGGATCTCGGACGGCCGCATGAGCGGCACGGCGTTCGGCACGATAGTGCTGCACGTGACGCCCGAATCCGCCATTGGCGGGCCGCTGGCCTACGTGCGCAACGACGACCGCATCACCTTGTCCGTGGCGCGGCGCGAGCTGACGCTCCAGGTCAGCGACGAGGAACTGGCACGCCGTGCCCAGGAACAGCCGCTGGTGGTACCCACGGCAGATCGCGGATATCGCAAGCTGTTCCTGACCACCGTGAACCAGGCGGACCAGGGCGTGGACTTCGACTTCCTGCGCGCCGCGCGGACGCGCGGCACGATACCAGGTAAGGGCGAATAGGCATCGGGCGATCTCGTCAGGAAAATCGGTCAAAATGTCGGCTTTCGTTTCCGATGTCCAACCCGCCGGGTGCGTATTTCGGGGCGCGTGATCAGCGATTTCGGGGGAACGTGATCACCTGTTTCGGTGGGAAGCTGATCGCTGATTTCGGCGGAACGTGATCACTTCGGCGACGCCGCCGAAATCGGTGATCACGTTCCCGAAACGTAACCGTCAGCGGAACCCGTCTGGCCAGACGGTAGCGCCGGTGAGAAGGTAGCGGCTTCACGGTATATGGGAGTGAAGCGGTGGCCAAACATCGAGATGGCGGTAGCGGGCGCGAAGGCGCGAGGTATTACCGGCATGACGAAGCCTTCTGGCGCGAGATGCTTGCGCAGTGGCAGGACGGCGGGCTGAGCATCCGAGGCTTCTGCCGGCAACAGGGCCTGGCAGTCAGCACTTTTGGCCTGTGGCGCAAGCGCGTGGAGCGCGAACGGCCCGCGGTGGCGCCGCTGACCGTGACCGCCGACACCGCCTTCATCACGGCGGACGCGAGTGAGGCGCCGGCCGCGATGCCGGTGTCCGACACGGCGCCGCCAAAGCTGCGTGACCAGGTAGTGGTGGCGCTGGCCGGCGCGCGCATCGAGCTGACCGGCACGCATGCCGAGCGCATCGTGCGCTTCGTGCTCGGGCAGTTGGGAGGCGGACGGTGCTGATCACCGGCGATGTGCGGGCCTTCATCTGCCGCGACACGGTCGACATGCGCAAATCCATCGACGGCCTGTCATACCTGGTGCAGCCGCTGCTGGGACAGAACCCGCTGTCGGGTCACCTGTTCGTCTTCGTTAGCCGCGATCGCTCGAAGGTCAAGATCCTCTACTGGGACCGCACCGGGTTCGCGCTGTGGTACAAGCGGCTCGAGCGCCGCCGCTTTCCCTCGCCAGCGGCGTTGGCCCAGCGTGGCTTCTCGCTGGCCGAACTGAACGCCTGGCTCGAAGGCATCGAGATTCCTGCGCTTCGCCCCCACCGCAAGGTGCA
The DNA here is from genome assembly GCF_057073745.1 of Cupriavidus sp. C2SS-8b. Classification (NCBI taxonomy): domain Bacteria; kingdom Pseudomonadati; phylum Pseudomonadota; class Betaproteobacteria; order Burkholderiales; family Burkholderiaceae; genus Cupriavidus; species Cupriavidus sp. C2SS-8b. Next base: position 519,773 of record NZ_CP172718.1, on the reverse strand, counting down.
GGCCACGCGTGTCATGTAGCTTGTAAACGCTGCCACATCCGTGCATGATGGCATGCGTGCTCGCTATCCTGACACCCTCCGATCTGCCTACCGATCCCGACGCGATACGCGCCCTTGCGTTAGAGCAGAACCGGCTCGCCTGCACGCTGTGGGAGCAGCTCGAGATCCTGAAGCACCAGGTCGCACAGCTTAACCGTGCGCAGTTCGGCGCCAGTTCCGAGCGCCTGCCAGGGCAGGCCGAACTCTTTGCACAACCGCTGGACTTGCCGACACCGCCGGCGGCGCCGGAGGTGAAGGTGGCCTGCCACACCCGCAAGGGCCGCCCGGCCTTGCCCAAGGACCTGCCGCGCACGCGCATCGAATACGACCTGTCCGAAGCGCAGAAGGCAAGCTTCGACACCCTGGAGCGCATCGGCGAGGAGCGAAGCGAGACGCTGCACTACGAGCCGGCGAGGCTCAGCGTGATCGAACACATTCGCTTCAAGTATGTGGCTACCAAGGATGGCGAGTCCACCATCGTGACCGCCGCCGCGCAGCCCTCGCCGCTGCCCAAGAGCAACGCCAGCGCGGGGCTGCTGGCCAGCATTCAAGTCGACACCTTTGTGGACCACCTGCCGATCAATCGACAGGAGAGTAACCGTCAGCGGAACCCGTCTGGCCAGACGGGTTCCGCTGACGGTTACGTTACGCCAGGCTGCGCGCGGCGCATTTTTCGGACCAAGGCTTCGCTCCATCGCGTGGTGGAATCGAGCGCTGTGCACCTCGCGCGGCTATCTCCGCGTGACACGGCTTGCTGTCGTAAGCGCCGTCGCCTCCGATGGTATCGATCCGTGTATCAGCCGGTATCTGATCGAGCAGGTCGGCCAACACTTCGTCATCGCCAACGTCCTGGTGGGTCATCAGTGCAGCACAGATTTGGCCGGAATTCGCATCCATGGCGAGATGAACCATGCGCCAAGTCCGTCGCTTAGACCAACCGTGCTTGCGAACCTTCCGCTCGCCTTCGCCGTAAAGCTTCAGCCCAGTGCTGTCGATCATCAGATGCAGCGGTTCGCCGGTACGCGAGGCGGGCAGCACAACGTTCAGGCTCTGCGCGCGGCGGCTCAATGTCTTGTAGTTCGGCACTTGCAACGTTGGGAAGGCCAAGGGGCGCAAGCTCTGCGCGAAGCCTTGCAGCGCGCGCAGCGGCAAGTGGAACACTTGCTTGAGACCGAGCAGACCCTGGATCAACGCATCCGTATAGACGAGCGGGCGGCCACGCTTAGGCGACGGGGCTTTAGCCGGGAGTAACTGGTTTTTCCAGTTATACAACGTCGGCCTGCTTACGCCCGCGTTTTGAGCAACCACGCGCGCACTTGCCTCTCGAGTACAAAGCTCGATGACTGCCGTCTGCTTCAACTCTCGGGGCCGAGGTGCACCTCCAGCTTTGCCGACAACACGTTTCCTGGCTTCGGGATGCAGTTCATCGATCCAGTCTGCGAGCGTACCGCGCCCCGGATATCCCAACGCCCTCAGGGTTCCAGCAAGACAGCGACCATGGCTCAGATAGTGCTCGACGGCCACCTTCTTCTGCTCGGCCGAATACTTCGGCCTCCGGGCGCGAGGTCGCTGCTTTGTTCGTATTCCCGATGCCAGTTCTTGAGAGCATTCTTTGTCGGCTAACCCAACTGACGGATGGTGGCAGCGATGCGCTTGCCGAGTTTCACGCAAGAACCTGCGAATAGCCGGTCGATAGATGATGATGGTCCTCGACGACAAGCCCTCGCTCCTGTCGCAGATAATCTGCGAACTTCTCGACTCGCGCAGCACCACGAGCAGCCGTTTCAGCGAGGATCCTCACGGCCGAAATGCTGGAAGCACAGAGCCACCCGGCTTCATCGACACCTTTCATGCAAGGGTCAATGGAAATACCGATGGCTACAACGTCGGCACGTGCATTACATTGGCTTGCCCCCGCCGGAGGTACCGCTCATTTTCCCCTATGCTTTGCGGCGCGATCGCTTTTCGGCATTGCATTTCGGCAACTCTCCACGCCGCAATGTATGACGGATCAGCCGTGCCCCCGAAGCGCCTCGAATACATCACTGCTGCTGCGGACGTCGGCATACTTGGAAGCCATATCGAAAAGGCTCGCCTGATGGGGCGCATCGTTCCGGTCGCCGACGCAGTCTTCCAACACGACAGGAATAAAACCGAGCTGGATCGCGTCCACTGCCGTAGCACGAACGCAGCCGCTGGTGCTCATGCCAGCGATTAGTACACAATCGACGCGTAGCGCATTAAGAATTGAGGCAAGCGGCGTAGCAAAAAACGCACTGGCGTACTGCTTCGTCAACACAATCTCCCCGGCAGTGGGTTCCAGTCCTTCTGCGAAAGCACCAAGCGGGTTACCCTGTCGAAAGACAGAAAGCGCTCCGATCTTCCTATAGAACACGCCGCCATTGAGCCCCTCACTATCGTACTCCACGCGAGTATGGATGACCGGCAACGCCATCCTGCGCGCGAGCCTCAGCATAGCAATAGCCGATCGCCGCACGCCTTCCGCCTGCGCGAAAAGAGGCGAGCAGGGATCGAAATAGGCGCAGGCGAAGTCCACCATGATCACCGCCTGCCGGCTCCCTAAGCCCAGAGAGCGCCCAAAGCCTGAAGCGGCGTAGTCTTGTCGGAGCGCTGTATTGGTCATTGCGTATCTCGAATCATGGCCTGCCTGGCTGAGTTGATATGACAGTGCATAACGCTTCGTGCCCACATACCGTCATGCGCGGAGAACGCGTCGATCAACTCTTGATGGTGATGAAAGCTGCGCTGTAGTTGCATTGAGCCATACCGGCGGAACGTACGCTGCACGATTGGCACTTCGATCGCATTGGTCAACATGCCGACAAGCCGAGAATTTCGGCTCGCCTGCCCGATCAGCCTGTGGAACTCGCGGTTCAGCGCGCTGATTCTGGTCAGGTTTTCCTCGCTCATGTCAAGGCCTTGCGACTCGATTTCGTCCTGGATTTGCTGTAGTTCGACGACTTCTTCGGCGGTGATATGCGTGGCAGCCAGATTGGCAATCTCGCTTTCCAATAGCAACCGCAGGTCAAAGATGTCCCGCAGCTCGTCCACAGTCCAATGACGCACGAACGTGCCGCTATTCGGCTTGAAGTGTAGAAACCCGTCACTAACGAGCAAACGCATGGCTTCGCGCACGGGGGTACGCGAGGTCCCAAACTCCAATGCCAGCCCGTCCTCAGTGAGTCGCATGCCGGCCGGAAAAGCGCCATCGATAACGCGCTCCTTGATAAACCCATAGATTTCGCCGGCCGTGGATTTGGCTCCGTTGCTGCCTTTCATTACTTAGAACCTCTCTAGAAGCGATCCGAAGCCGCTGATCTTATCGTTGATGCCGGCGCTTCGTAAGGCTTGCCAATAGATAGCCGAATTGATTGCAAGCACCGGTTTTCCCAGTTTCAGCTCCATCTTGGCAGCCAACGATGCCATTGCCAGATTGGTGCCGACCTGTACCACAGCATCAACATCGTGGCCGTTGACCTCTTCGACAGCTTCGGCAAGCGCTTCAGGCTGGACGTGGGCGATCTGCACCGGACTGGCGCAACGCAGGCCCTTGATCTTCTTTACACGATAGCCGCACTCCTCGAAGAAGCGAACCACATTTTCGTCGCCAACCGGCTGGTAAGGCGTGACCACCCCGATCGTGCGAGCCCCGTAGGCGTCCAGCGCCAGCGAGCATGCATCAGATCCCATCGCCACCGGCAGGCCAGTCTTTTGCTCCAAGTAGGACTTTAGTTTGCGGCTGGCGGCCAAGCCGTCCCAAAACGTCTCCGCGGAGATGCCGAGCACGAGATGGTCCGGCTCGCACGACATTACCGAGTCAACGGCTTCGTCCTGCGCTGCGGCAATCAGGTCAATCAGACGCTGAAAGTCAGCGTTGTCACTGAGTGGAATATTGGGGATGCGGATCCGGCTGATGTGGTTCGTTACACCCGGTGGCCGCATTGCATCAAATTCTGGCTGCACCGACGTATTGGTCGAAGGGACCAGCACCGCGTACTTGCGACGGTAACCCAGGGAGTCAGTCATTTCAGTTTCTCTTCCAAAAAGAAAAGTTGCACTTCATCGAGCACCTGCGTAGCATTGTACACGATTGAGGCAATAACAGGGGGTAAGGCATGCTTGAAAACGAGTCATTGTGTACAATTAGGGGTGCGACGCTGCGGAAGCGGTTGGAAGAGCACCCTATCGTCATCACGCCGGGAGCCTACGATAGCTGGAGTGCCCGTCTCATTGAGCAGGCAGGCTTCCCTGCGATCTATCTGACCGGATATGGAGTGACTGCGGCCTCACTGGGCATGCCCGACCTTGGGCTCATCACGGGCAGTGAACTAGCGGATCAGGTTCGTCGGATCTCTGATGTCACACGCGTTCCTCTGATTGCGGATGCCGACACAGGCTTCGGGGGCGTGCTCAACGTACGTCGGACCGTGCGTGACTACATCCGCGCGGGCGCGGCTGCCATCCAGCTCGAAGACCAGGTATCGCCGAAGCGTTGCGGGCACATGGACGACAAGCAAGTCACTGATGTCACGGAAATGGTCGAGAAGATTCATATGGCGGTGGATGCGCGCGGTGATGTCCCGCTCCAGATCATCGCGCGAACCGATGCCCGCGCCACCCACAACATGGATGAAGCCTTGCGCCGTGGTGAACGCTACCTGCGCGCCGGTGCCGATATCCTGTTCGTCGAGGCGCCGCAGACGGAGGAGGAGATGGCGCGGATATGCGACACCTTCCGCGGCGAAAAGCTGCTGGCCAACATGGTCGAAGGCGGTAAAACGCCCTACCTTTCTCCGGCCACCCTTCAGCAGATTGGCTATGCCATCGCCATCTATCCAGCGACACTTCTTTTCTCGGCCACGTACGCCATTGGGCGAACGCTGAGCCAGTTGTGCGAGGGCAGGATCGACACCGCGACTCTTGCCTCCTTCTCTCAATTCAATGAGCAGATGGGGTTGCAGGACTACTTCGCCGCGACCGATCGCATCCAATCCAACGCGCGGGAGCACGCGCTGTGACGACCCTGTTCTCGCGACTCTGGGATTCCCACCGCGTAGCGTCGCGGGCGGACGGGTGCGACCTGTTGTACGTAGATCGCCACGTCCTGCATGAGGTCACGAGCGCCCAGGCGTTCGATCAGCTTCAAATGGCGGGCCGCCGAGTGCGCGCTCCGGGTCGGCATATCGCCGTGCCGGATCATTCGGTACCCACCTTGCAAGGCCCCTCTGCTTCTGGCGGTGAAGCAGTCGACACGCTGGCCGCCAACGCAGCGGCTGCCGGCATTCCGTATTTCCCATTGCATAGCAGCCGGCATGGCATTGTCCATGTCACAGCTCCGGAACAAGGCTTTGTCGTGCCAGGCTGCACGGTGGTCTGCGGAGACTCCCATACGGCCACGCTGGGCGCATTCGGTGCACTTGCCTTCGGTATCGGTACCTCAGAGGTCGAGCATGTCCTTGCAACGCAGAGCCTCTGGGTACGGCGACCGCGCACGCTTGGCATTGAGGTGACGGGCAGCCTTGGACAGGCCGTTTATGCCAAGGACCTGGCGCTGCATATCATCGCGAAAATCGGCACAGCGGGCGCAGTCGGCTGCGCGATCGAATACTTCGGCAGCACAGTGCGTGCCCTGACAATGGAAGGTCGAATGACACTGTGCAATATGTCAATCGAAGCCGGGGGACGGTTCGGTATGGTAGCGCCTGACGAAGTCACGGTGTCCTGGTTGCGGGAGCACGCGGCGGGGCTGCGGAACGTAGCGTCCGAAAGCGTTACACAGACGTGGCTGTCCTTAAAAACAGATTCATGGCACCACTTCGACGCCAGAGTCCGCATCGACGGCAGCGCCATTGAACCCACCCTCACGTGGGGCACGACTCCTGCGGACGCGACCACAATTAGCGGCCGCGCCGGAGACCCGGATACCGCCGACTCGCGAGCCGAGCGTGACCGGATACAGGCCGCGCTGGACTACATGGGCCTGAAAGCCGGTCAGGCGGTCCAAGGTGTGCCCATCGACGTAGCATTCATTGGATCCTGCACGAATTCGCGTATCGAGGACTTGCGCGCAGCGGCTGCCATCGTCGCCGGTCGACGCGTGGCACGCAATGTGCGTGCTCTGGTTGTTCCCGGCTCCGCCGCCGTGAAGCACCAGGCCGAGAAGGAGGGCCTGGCCGACATCTTTGTCGGCGCTGGCTTCGAGTGGCGTGGCCCGGGCTGCTCGATGTGCGTAGCAATGAACGGCGATCACCTGCAGCCGGGTCAACGTTGCGCATCGTCCTCGAACCGAAACTTTGAGAACCGCCAGGGCAGTGGCGGCCGGACACACTTGCTAAGTCCAGCCGCCGTTGCCGCTTCGGCGATCGCCGGATATTTGACCGACCCGCGAGAGTTCCTACATGCCTGAGCCCATTTATGCAGCAGCCGGTCCTGCCCTGCTGCTTGCTCGCGATGACGTTGATACCGACGCCATCTATCCGTCCCGCTTCCTGGGCACGACCAAGCGCACGGGTCTGGGCGCGGCCCTCTTTGCGGACTGGCGGACAGCCCAGGTTGAGGAATTTCTTCGCTTCGAAAGCACGCCATGCATCCACGCCACGGTACTGGTGGCGGGCAAGAACTTCGGCTGCGGCTCCTCACGTGAGCATGCCGTGTGGGCTTTGGCCGATTGCGGTGTGCGTGCCATCGTTGCACTTTCGTTCGGGGATATCTTTTATTCCAACTGCCTGCGCAACGGAATCATTCCCGCAACCGTCGCACCCTTGGAGTACCGCGCAATTGTCGACGCATTGGCGGCCACTGAAACCACCGACATTGGCATTGACGTGCGCCAGCGCCTGGTGAAGCTGGCCGACGGCGCTCGCCTGCCCTTCCAGTTGGAAGCGGGCGACGCCGAACGCCTGCTCAGCGGCACCGACGAGATCGCGGCCACCTTGGCACTGCACCAGCACCTCTGTGCCTATGAACGAAGGACAGCGACGGAAACGCCATGGCTTGCCCCATGGCAGGAGACAACCTGATGCCACGCCCGGATTGCGCCGGCCCCAACTTCGCGCCACGCTATCTGATTGCCGATCCTGGGTCGGGCCACGTTCAGTTCCTGGCTCGGCGAAGGATATCAATAGGAAAATTTAGAGTTTTGCACCACGCACCAAATTGGTTCAACCCAAACCACCTCAAAGTAGGAGATTCCAATGACAGACACATCGCGCATTCTTGCCAAATCTGAAAGCTACTTCGCTAACCGCGACGATATTGCGCCAGAACAGATCGCTGCAGTCGAGGGCGTCAAGGAACAAGGCCACGTCGAAGTTCGCAAGATGCTCGTGGGCGACGACATGGTGTTCCTTCACGTCTACCGCAAGAAGGGCTTAGTTGATCCAGTCCACAAACACATGGATCACGAATCAATCGGATATCTGATCTCCGGCCGCCTGCGACTCATCATCGGTGGCAAGGAGTTTATCGCCGAGCCTGGCGCATCGTGGCTCCATCCGGTTGGCGTGGAGCACTTTAGCGAGGCACTGGAGGACTGCGAGCAGGTCGAGATCAAGTCCCCTCCGCGCAAAACGTGGGTCACACCGGAGCAACTCGAAGCTTCGTCGAAAGAATAGTCAGCCAATACGAGGGCGCCCCTTTCGCTACGACATGCCGCTCGCAGCGCGGGCCCGCGCCACCCATCACCAAGGAGATCAATAATGGCAACATGGACCAGCCTGCGCGAGCATAGTCTGACCCGCGAAAACCTTGAGGCGCTGCTTAATAATGAGATTCCAGCGATCCGCATCAAAGGTTTCGCAACCCCGGAGGAGTGTATTGCCTTCACCCAGTCCGCCAAGCGGGGGAACATTAAGTACTACAACGTCGCCAAGCGGATCGGCTACATCGGCATGGCCCAGTACGAGTATCGCTGGGACCGACCAAAGTCAGACTATTTTGACGCGGTCAAAGTTGCGAATGCCGATCTGGCTGAGGTTACAGCACGTGCATTCGATCCCGTGCAGCGGCTGATCGATATGTTGTCTTCTGTCTACGACCACAAGGTCGGAGCCGCCCAAGAGCCTGGCATGGGCCACTATTTTGCCGGCATCATCCGTCTGGCATCGGAAGGCGTGGACCTGCATGCGGATTACGCCCCCTTCAACACACCTGACTATTCAATTCGCGATATCGACGCACAACTCGGGTGGAATTTTTTTTCCGAGCAGCCGAAATTCGGCGGCATCACGACCGTGCACAACGCGCCGTGGACACCAGAGCACGTCGAGGGTGAAATTCCGAAGAGTTACGGACTCTCTCACGACATTGTGACTGGTGCGCCGGCTTTCGAGTACGCCCCCACAGCTGGCGATGTAGTCATCTTTAATACCCGCAACCCGCATGAGATAAGCGCAGGTATTCCCGAGCCCGGGGTGGATCGAGTCTCCATCGGCTCCTTTATCGGCCGCATGCCGGATCGTTCTCTCGCAATGTGGGCATGACCATGATCGTCGAGGAACGCACCTACACCCTCCATCCGGGAAAGACTCGTGACTTCCTGATGTTGGTGGAAGTCGAGGGCTTGCCGATTCAGGAGCGCTACCTGGGAAGTCCGCTTGCGTACTTCACCACTGAGACTGGCACGTTAAATGGCGTGGTGCACCTATGGCAGTTCTGCACCATGGGCGACCGGGAGGAAAAGCGGGCACAACTCGCGCAAGATCATAGGTGGATTGAGTTTACCGCCAAGGTGTTGCCGCTGATTGCGCGAATGGAGAACCGGCTGCTGATGCCCACCCGCTTCTCCCGGATCGGCAACGCGCAAGCCTGAGATGTTCTGATTACTACAACCAAGACGGATGGCGCCGCAAATAGTTCGGTGCCCGAACCACGAAGGATACTGACGCCATGACAACAACACGAGAGGCCACGCCTGCCGATGTAGCACCGGCTGTCGGGGAGGAAGCAGACGCTGCGCTGTACAGGACTGTCGCGTGGAAACTCATTCCGATCCTGTTCATAAGCTACGCAATGGCTTACCTGGATCGGGTCAATGTCGGCTTTGCGAAGCTGCAGATGCTAGGCGACCTTGGATTCAGCGAGACGGTATACGGCTTAGGTGCCGGGATCTTCTTCCTTGGCTATTTCATCTTTGAGGTGCCAAGCAACCTGGTTTTGCACAGGGTAGGGGCGCGTCGTTGGATCGCACGGATCATGATCACCTGGGGTCTCCTTTCCACGGCGATGATGTTCGTGAAGACCCCGACTGCGTTTTACGTGCTGCGATTCTTGCTTGGTGCCGCAGAGGCAGGATTCTTCCCAGGGATCGTGCTGTACCTGACATACTGGATTCCACCGAGCCGCATCGGCAAGCCCTTATCGCTATTCTTCATTGCCGTGCCTGTAGCTGGAGTGGTAGGCGGTCCTTTGTCCGGGTGGACTTTGCAGGCATTTCACGATTTCGGCAGTTGGCGTGGGTGGCAGTGGATGTTCTTGATTGAAGGCGTGCCAACGATCTTGCTGGGTCTCTTCGTCCTTTTCATCCTGCGCGACCGTATCGAAGATGCCCAATGGCTTACCCAGCCACAGAAGCAACGCTTGCTCCTCAATCTCACCGCAGAACACACAGAACAGATTGGTCACTCGGTGCGCGATGCATTCACCTTGCCAATGGTGTGGCTGATGTGCCTGATCGAACTGTGCATCGGCATGGGTATCTATGGGATGGGCTTTTGGATGCCAACGCTAATTCGTGAGGCAGGTATCAAAGGGGTGCTCGACATCGGCCTCTTTAGCGCCATTCCATATGGAGCCGCCATTGTCGCGATGGTTTGGGTAGCACGCGTGGCCGACGTGCGGCGAGATCGAAAAACGTTCCTGGCGATGTCCGCACTGGTGGGTGCCATTGCCCTGACCCTCAGTATGACTTACAGCAACCAGACCTTTTTCGCGATCGCCATGCTCACCGTCGCAACCGCCGCTATCCTGACAGCCTTCGCGCAGTTCTGGCGCTTGCCCACGCTTTTGCTCGGCGGAAAGGCCGCCGCTGCGGGTATTGCCGTCATCAGTTCGGTGGCTAACTTGTCGGGATTTGTTAGTCCGTACTTGGTCGGCTGGCTACGTGACACCACCGGCAGCGGCGCAGTCGGTATGTACCTGACGGCCGGCAGCCTGGCATTGGCTGCAGTGATTGTGATGGCTATCCCAGGCCGTTTGGTGAACCGCTAACTCCGCCCCACCAGCCACAGCGCCCTAGGGCGAAGCGCCGGCGGCACGCGCCCCACCACAAGTTTCGTGCGATGCCCGATGCCGAATGGCATTCGGGACGGGCCTCTGCGCGCGTCGATTTCCAGAAAACCGCAACCCGAAATCCCTAAGAGAGAACAACTGTGCTCCACGCCAAGCTGAAACCTTTCGCTGCTGCCGTCACGTCGCTGGCCTTGATCACGTGGGCGAGCAACGCCGAGGCAGATGTACTGCTGTACGGCCTGATCGATACCGGCGTCGCCTACGTCAATGACGTCGGCGGTCATTCCAATGTGCGCGAACAAGCAGGGGGTACCGCAGCCAGCCGCTTCGGCCTGCGCGGCAATGAAGACCTCGGCACGGGCTGGCGCGCGGTGTTCGCGCTCGAAGGAGGTGTCAATACAGATGATGGCACGCTCGGTCAAAGCTCTGCATCTGCCATGCGTATCTTCGGTCGGCAGGCATGGGTTGGCCTGTCGTCAAGCAACGCTGGCACGCTGACTTTCGGGCGCCAGTACGACTTCATGTTCGACATGAACCGATATGGGAGTAATCGATACCTCGGCGCCTACTATTTAAGACCGCTGACAGCTGGCGCATTTATCGGCGCCAACGGTAGCTCCACCGACATTGATCGCCTTGGCGGAGGTCGCGTGGATAATTCCGTCAAGTATCAGACGCCAAACTGGGGCGGTTTCACAGCCGGCGCCATGTACGGGCTCGGCGAGCAACCCGGTCAGCCTTCGGCGGGTCGCACCGTGAGCGCCACCGCGCAGTTCGATCGGGGCGACATGGCTGCACAAGGCACCTACACGATGCGCCAGGATCCGGTAACGGGCGGGAAGTATACCGTCGTCGGCGCTGGCCTTGCTTGGGACGTTACAACGGCGCTTACCTTCAATGCACTCTATACACGGAGCGAGTGGAATCTGACGACCGACAGGGTCGACGTCTATGACGTTGGCTTGCGTTATCAGGTAACTGCACCGCTTAGCCTCGGCATTGGTTATGCAAGGTATCAGCCCAATCACGGCGCTGCCAACGCCATTTTGATGGGGAAGCGCGACCAGATTGGCGCCAGCGCTCAGTACGCCTTTAGCAAACGCACCAGCGTGTACGCGTTGTACACGCTCCAATACGCTCATGACGGTGGCGCGCAGCTGTACTTCCTTTCCCCAACCGCCCTGTCTGCCCATACGCAAAGCGTCGTGCACATCGGCATCCGCCACGTATTCTGAATGCGCCGGGAAACCGGCATCCTCGACGGACCCGGCCCCGGCACGCACTCTACTGAACTGAACGGTACAGACGGTGCTGGCGGCCTTGGGGTTACCCACAATTTTTGGAGAGCGAGCCGGCGCTGCAAGCAATGGCATCAGCGCAAGCAGAGCAACGAGACGCGCAAGTCCAGGACCGACCCCGATGCCAAGCTGTACTGCAAGGGCAAGACCGCCAGCGAACTGCGCTGCAAGCGTAGAACAAAGGAAGAGTGTCACCGTTACGAGAGTGAACCAAAACGTGGGAGGCCATTTCCGTTGACTTGACCGCCGTCATAGACGGCATGACCGCGCCGTACCCGATGGGATACGGTGCGTGGAATCCGAGAGCCCATCCAGCCCGCCCGGCGCGCTGACCGTATCAGCTATGCTGGCGACGTTGCCAACCGATCGGAGTTGCTATGCGACTGATCATCGAGGCCCGCCTGGAGGGTGGGAAAACGGGTGAGACTGAAGCAACGATCGTTGCTGTGGTGGAACGAAAGGACCGGAGCGTCGCCGACCTGGGACTTACACTTGCCGAAGGTCGCGCCTTGCTTGCTGAGGTTCAATCGTTACTGGTGTCGGAGCAGACTGCCGGGTGGATGGAGGGCCAATTGGCTTGCGATCGTTGTGGCTCGATGCTGGCGCATAAGGACGCACGGTCGATCGTGCTGCGAATCGTGTTTGGCAAGGTCGACGTGCCGAGTCCGAGGCTGTGGGCGTGCAACTGCGCGGCGAAGCAAGGACAACCGCGCCGCTCAGTGAGTCCGCTGTGCAAGGCCGTTCACCAGCGTGTGACGCCGGAATTGGAGTACCTGCAGGCCAAATGGGCTGCCCATCTACCCTACCGTCAGGCCACTGAGCTGCTTCGAGAGGTCCTTCCGCTGGACAAAGGGATTTCCTTCGGTAGTACTCGCCGTCGGATCCTCGCCATCGGGAGGGCGCTGGACGCGCAGATCGAGCGCGATATCGTGTCTGGACCCAAAGCGGTCAGCGGAGAGCAGATTCGCGAATCGACCACCGTCGGCTGCGTGAGCGTCGACTCGGCTTGGCTGAGCTTCAGCAGCAGCTGTTGAAGAACGTCATTCGTGCGAGCGGCGCTCATCATTCATGGGAGCGTAGCTTTTTCGGCTCAACATTCATGCGAGCATAGTTTTCTCAATGCGAAACAATGTCCCGGTGGGGCAGTGCGTGCGCTCTTCGAAGCAGCTGACTGAAATTGCCAATCTTGTAATGACACCAGTGCCAGGTCGTTTCGACCGTGCCGGGATGCTGCATGCACATTGAAAAACTCGGATCCAGCCACTGGCGCCTCCAGAATGGCGAGCAAACATCTGAAGGATTCAGGATCAGACAGGGATAGCAATACCGTAAGCGACGTCGGTCATGGACCCACCCGATGGGCGTCTGCATGGCGACCAAGCGATCCACGCTTACGTGTGTGAGCTGTGAGAGACGCTCCAAGGTCTCAAGGGGCACAGGCGGAAACAGTAGCCATTTCCAATATGTTAGGGCTGGCATCGGGCCGATGTCGGCGTGCGACCAAAGCTGCTCGACCGTTATGGAGTACTTCCCGGCGATTCGTCCAAGCCAGCCCCCAAATGCCTCGCCGTCACACGGGCGCGGAGCAATAGGCCATGGCTTCGACCGGCTATAGCACGCTGTTCCGGGCGTGTTCGATGTGAGCGACATCGATCATTTCCTTTCCATCGCGGATCGCAAGCGCGGTTGCAGAATTCAATAGCCGCGAAACCTCACCAGTCAGACCTCCGCTCGCCGCCAGAACCGCTGCGACGACTTCTCGCCTCGACAGGTTTGAGGGCCGTCGCAAAGGAAGTATGCGCTCGAATGCCGCCAGTAGTCCTCGGAAAGCTTCCGACTCTTGCCACCGAGGCATCTCGAAGCGCGCAAAGCGACTGCTCATTTGGGAATCTGTTTGAAGTGCAATCTCTGCATCGTGCGTTCCCACAAGGACAATCGACATCTGGAGATCGTTGGCGAGAAACTTGAGCAGATTCAGTGAGGCGCGCTGCTCGCGATAATTTCCCGACAAGAGGTGATGAACTTCATCGACAACCAGCATGCGCGATGAAACTTTCCGAAGCAACCCGCGACTCAGCTGCTCCAGCACGTTTAGTCTCGCTGATGCATTGAACGGCGCTCCAAGCTCGAACAGGAGCGATGTGTAGAAGCGGTTCTGGTCGGGCGTAGGTGGCATCTGCATGGACACCACCGTTCGGCGCTCCACGCCTGCTATCTCGTCAAATTCTGGAGGATGGCGCCGTGCGAATTTCGCGATAACCTGCGTCTTTCCGATGTTCGATTCCCCAAACAGCAGCAAGCATGGCATCCGCTGCCGTGGCGGAATCTTCACCAACCTGTCCAGGAGTTCGAACGCCTGGGTGGCTCGGGGATAGTCGATCCATCGATCTCGAGCCAGGGCAAGAATGCGAACATTGTCGTCGCTCCTTGCTAAAGAGCGGACATCCGGCAGAAGGTGTGTCAAGGAAGCACCCATGGCCTGCTCACAGTTGCTCTACGTGATAGATGGGCGCCGGCTTGCTGTAGTCCACGTCCGGCGTGGGCGATGACGCATCGGGGGCTTTCGTCTGCTGACTGGATTGCCCGCGTGCCGGAAACGGTGAAGTCTCCCCTGCCCTTCCGCGTCTGTCTGCAGATCTCCGCTTTGTTGTTGCCCCTTCTATGATGCTGCGTTGCGCAGCGATCGCGCTGAATATCGCAGACTCCGTGACGTGGGATTTCCCCTGCGAGCGGAGATACTTCAGTGCTGCCTTTTGCTCCCACAGAGAGATCCGGCCACGACGCAAGTCGGCAAAGCTCGCCTCAACGTATTCCTTGCCATCAGCACTGACGAAGATTCTCGATAGGTCCTCTGGATGGTATCGCACCACAAGGCGACGATTGGCCGCGCGCCAGGCGGTGAAGATCGGATGCCAATAGTGCAAATAGAACAGCGACAAGCCGTCATCCTGGATGGTGCGCCGCTTCATCGGTAGGAACTGAATGAGGAAGCGAAGTTCTTCGGCAGCCGAGTCGGGGAGAAGCCAGGGCTTCGATGCTTCAGACAACGTCAACCACGCGGAGTATGGTGTCGCGCCGCCGAGGCCTCGATGACCACTGTGATGGTAGGTCTGTCCGATTTCATACATCAACCATTGCTCGAACTCTGGGAGGGTAAGTGCGGCCTCCGCTTCTGGCTTACGAGCTTTTCGTCCTTTCGTCGACGAACCCGTCGAGCCTGGCAGACTGTGCACTTTCTCCATGATGGTACGGTTCAATCTTTCTATATGGCCCCCGAAGTAGGGGCGGCCAGGCGGGCGATACATCAGCTCGATTCCGTACTGATTACATCCCGCTCGCAGTGCCTTACTTTTAAACTCGGCCGCGTTGTCGAGATGCAATGCCTTGGGTACGCCATGCATCGGCCAATCTACCATGACGTCCCGGCTCGCCAACCAAGGGGCCTTGGGCAGGACCACCCGCGTAAGAAGCAGAGCTACCGTCGCCGCGTTGGGGCGGTCGAAACCGACGTAGATTGCCACGACCGACCGTGTGGCCACGTCGATTGCCAATGTAAGCCATGGTCTGCCGATCGTGCGGCGAAACACCTCATCGACCAGCATGATGTCGGCAAGAGTGTGGTCGATCTGCACAATATCCAACGGGTGCCGCGCCACAAGGTGGCCCGGCGCTGCGCCCGAAAGCTTCATGCATTCTTTGTCACGGTAGTCGGCCCATCGACGGGATATCGTTGGCCGGGAAGGCGGTGTGGCGCCAACAGCGGCGCACCGCATGTGAACCTCTCGGCAAATCTCATTATGGGGATGGGCCAGATGCTTCTGGCGCGGAAGCCAATCGGATAAGACTTCCTGAACGATTGCCTCCACTTCATCCGAGAGCATGTACTGCCCTCGACGTGGACCAGACGGCGACGGTAACAGTGACTCTGTCACCGGGTCTTCCAGAAAGCGTCGGCGCAACCGGTACACTGAAGAAGAGTGCAAGCCTAATAGCTGCCCGGCAAGAGCTGCCTGCTTGCGGGTAAGTGGCGCCTGGCCGAGGGGGCGGAAAATTTGCGCCGCTGCCAGTTCGCGCTTGTCGGGCTCCTTTTTCATGGAAGGCCCCGGACGCTCGCACACCTAAAGTTGTGACTCTGGTCAATCGACACCGAGACTCGAGAAGTCCCATCAGATCAGGGCGCTGCTAGGCTCTACCTCGCTAGGTGTGTTGCCATTCCCACGGAAAGTTGTGTTCCGGGGAAGCGATTTCACCTAATGTTGTGTCTAGTTGGAGCGGGATGGAGGGCCGTAGAGTGCGCGCGAGATTACGTCTGCGAGCCCGAACCGTTGCTGCTGATGCGTCAGACGTCGAGATCAACTTGGCGACTTGGCCCGCGGTCGACGATCAAGCCTTGCCGGAGGCTCAGCGTGCCAGCTTCCGCGCACGCGTTTGCGCGGTGCGGCTTTATTTGGATGGCGCTAGTGGCAGGGACATAAGGACCAATGCGGGAATCAGCCGCGCCCAGGTGTACCGCCTGATCACTGAGCGTTGCCTTGCACCGCATCCTGACGGACAAATCTACGGCTGGCGCGGATTGTTGCCGCACGCACGCGTCCGGCCTTACACGCGTACTGCTCCTATTGCAGTGAATCCCTGGGGCGGCGGTGCAGCCGGAGCGCTTCAAGCCGTGTTCCGAAGCGCTGCAGGTCAAGGCCTGGAAGCTGAGTTTCGCCACCAGATCCTTGGTCATCGAAAGACGCTCGAGTCGACCCGACAACCTCGGGCAGTGCTCTACCGCTGGTTCCTTAACGCGTTGCGGGAACGAGGCTTCGAGCAGCGCGGTGAATGGCCGTTCAACGTTGCGAAGCAAGGTTACAAGGCCATATGCCGTTTCATCGCCGACGTCATTGCGGCCGCGCCGTTACGGACCCGTAGCGCATTACTTGGAGGCCCGGAGGCTGAGCGCAAGACACGCACCGGCGATGGGACACGCCGTCCAGCATTGCGGCTGTTCGAGCGAGTTGAATGCGATGCGCACAAGCTCGACGCGCGCATGGTGATTCTCGTCCCCTCACCCCACGGCGGTCACGAGCCGCGTGTCATTCACCGTCTCTGGGTCGTCGTGCTGATCGAAGTGGCTTCACGCGCGGTCCTCGGCTACAGCTTGTCGCTGCGGCGCGAGTGCAGTGCCGAGGATGTTTTGCGTGCCATACGCTGCGCATTGACACTGTGGACACCGCGAGACATTCTGTTCAGCAACAACGCCTATGCTAAGGGCGCCGGCTTGCCTTCATATCGGGCTCCTCGGTTCGTGGGAGCTTGCTGGGACGAATTCAGCGTCGATGGGGCGCTGGCGAACATTTGCAATCGGGTTGAAGCCGCCCTGCAAGACGTCGTAGGTGCGCGAATATTGAAGCCTCAGGATCCCGCCAGCTTTAGCCACCGGCGTAGCAAAGACGACCGCCCCTTCATCGAGGCATTCTTCCGCTGTCTGGCTGCGGGTGGCTTTCATCGCCTGGCGACCACCACCGGCAACTCACCAGATCAAAAGCGTGGCACCGACCCGGAGAAGACGGCGACGGACACTAACTTCCAATTGGAGTTTGCGCAGGAATTACTCGACGTCCTGATCGCGAACTATAACGCCACACCACATTCCGGCCTTGGGTATCGCAGTCCGCTTGACCAGCTTGAATTATTGGCCGATCAGGAAGATCGACCGTTACCCACGGCGGATCCGATTGCTGTAAGCAAAATGGTGGGTGTGCGCAAGCTCTGTACGCTACTGGGCGGCAGCCATACAGGTAGACGACCCCATTTTTGCTTCGCCAATGCCCGTTACGCCGCAGAGTGGCTTGGCCTGCGCGGGGATCTGCTCGGCAAGAAATTATGGCTGACGATAGAAAACGAGGACGATGCCCGGTTCGCCGCAGTGTCAACGCGAGAAGGACATTTTCTCGGCGTCGTTCGTGCCTCACCTCCGTGGCACCGCACCCCGCACTCCCTTTATGTCAGACAGGCTATTCGCTCCCTCGAACGCAGGCGATTGCTCTTCCTGTCCAGCGGCTGCGACGCGGTCGAAGCTTTGCTGCAATATGCAGAAGGCTCGCCCGGCAAGCGGCTCCCTCCTCACCCCGCTTATCTGGAGGCACGGCGGATCCTTCAGCAGTATGCCGAACTGGTTGCGGGAGAATCCATGGTCACCTTGGCACGCCAAGCGCTGCCGAGTGAAGTTGCCGCCGATCCCATGCCTGCCGGACCGGCGTCGCCTCTATCCCTGCCTCCGATGCGAAAGGCCCAGCTATGGTAGCGTCTACATACAACCCCCCGCCTCCCCTGGCACCGAGTCATGTGCCACGCGACCATCCTATTGTGACAAGTGATTACTCCCTTTATACCGTCGCGATTGAGGAGATGGTGAACACAGTAGCCGGTTGGATCGATGACCAGGTCGATGGCGCCACCATTTATGGCCCCTCGCGTTTTGGCAAGTCCAGCGGCGTCAATCACTGGCTACAGCGATTGCTCTCGGAGCGCTGCGGTGGCTATGTGCCGATGGTGGTTTGGAGCCACACCGACCCCGGCGGTTTGTATTCAGTCGGCAGCTTCTATGCGGAATTGCTACAAGCCAGTTCCCATTCGCTGGCGCGATTCGTGAGAAGTCCGCTTGCGCGCCACCATATGTTGCTGGAACGCTGGATCGAACTGGCCAGCCAAGGCGGTGGGCGCTTTCTGGTGCTAGTTATTGATGAAGCCCAGGGTATGTCGCAGCGAGAGTGGTTATGGCTCGTGGAGTTGCACAGTCAACTCGAGCGGCAACGAATTCGATTATGCGTAATCTCGGTGGCCTCGCTCCAGTTTTTTGACGAAGCAATCACCATGGCCTTGTCCGGCGGCGCGCATGCTGCGGCTCGCTTCATGCTGGCCACAAAGGCGTTCGATGGCATTCGTAGTGAGCAGGAACTCGCTTATGTCATGGCCGGCTATGACAGCGGCAGTGAATGGCCTCCGGGGTCAGGCCTGTCATTCACTGCGAGCCTGGTGCCCAATGCCTGGGCTCAGGGATTCCGACTCGCCGACTTCGCGGCTACGCTGATGCAGGCCATGACGGATTGCCTGCCCGCGCGGTACGCAGGCCCCATCAACTTTCCGATGAAGACGGTAACCCACGCGTGCCGCCACGTCTTGTTGCGACTGGCTTCTGGCGCGGACGTCGAGAAGGTGACTTCGCCGACCTCTTGGCGGCAGGTAGTAGAGGCATCAGGACATAGAAGGCTAATGGCAGTGGTGTCAGCCACCGCAGCGCGACAACGCAACGATCGCAGTCCGATACAGACATGACTGAGCCACCGCGTCTGACATGGCATCGCGGCAGCGTCCTTCCCTACGCGTCCTTGTATCACACGCTGCTCCGCGCATGTGAGCTCAATGGGCTCCGGCCGCGCCAGCTTGCTGCCATGACTCAAGCCCGTGATCGGCACGAGGCACCCCAGCCATTCGGGGGGATTGACCGGGAACGGCTCGCGACGTTGCTGGGCGAGCCGGCGATGAAGTTTCGGTGGGCAACCGTTGACGATGCACCGGAGTGGTTGCGGCCTGCGCTTTTCGGCTACGACACCAGGATCTGTTCACTTTGCCTGGCAGAGGGTTATCACACCGATTTGTTTGCACTCCGCTTCCTGCAGGCCTGCCCTGTCCACGCCGTCCCGCTGCGGTCGCACTGTCGCTGCGGCCGCGCGTTCATGATGATCTTGTCGGATCCGGACGGCCCGCCCGGTAGCTGTCCGTGCGATAGGCTTCGGTTCTTTACCCCAGAGCTGTGTCGCCGCCCGCGAATGACTTCAGCCAGCATGCAAGCCATGGATCAATTGGTCGCGTGGCTCGACGGCATGACATGTCTCGCCCATTCGGAAGCCGTTGCATACCAGTGCTTTTGGACGCAACGACTCGAGCCGGAGGAAATTCTGGCCCTGAGTGAGGCGATGGGACGCCCTTGCCCACCGGGCATACAGCCACATCCAACGAGGGACGCACTGCGCGTCGTGCATGGGCCGAACACAATTTTGCACAATGACAGTTGCCATCAGCAGGCGTTTGCGAACTTGGATCTAACAGAGCAAGCGTCGTCCTACTGGTCCGACGCACCAGCTTTCTCGGTCTACCGCGCCATGGCGCGACACTTTCGACGTCATGTGGCCCGGCGGGCCACCAAGTGGTTGGAGGCTCCGACTGCCGCGATCGCCGCCGAGACGCTGGCGCACCATCCCCAGGCAGCGCTGGTGATCACAGAGGGCCTGTGGGCACGAAGCGTTGAACCTTATGTGTGCCTTCGCCGTTGGCCTTATCGTGCACCACCGGCTGGCGTGTCTGCGGAGTTGAGCGATCAGGTAATGCTACATGCCTCCATCAGCCCCCCGAGTCGGGAATTCTCCGCGACTCACACCTGGATCGCATACCATGCGGCGGCCACCGCGTTGCTCCAGGTGTGGGCATACGCGGACAAGGCTGTCCACGAGATTCTCCTTGGCCGCGGGAATGCGCTGAGGCATGTCGAAATTGACGGCTGCCCGCTTCGTCCGTGGTGGGGTGCGAAGCGACGTTGTGACATCACCCGCTTTGTCGAACCGGTTATTGATTGCGGCGAGGCGTGGGGGAACATGTCGAGGACCAGCAAAGCGGCGCGCCTTTTCGGCGCCGCTCGCCGTCGCCACCGTCGCAGGCGAGCTATCGTTGCGCAATGGCATAGCCAAGGCCCCGGATTGACGTTCTCACGAGAGAGGGGCTGGACAGTCGCAACCACCTTCACCCCCGCCAACGCCGATATTCGCAAGCGACGCCTACTCGGCCAGCAGGATGCCGGCGCGATGTTCTGGATTTACCGGGAAACGGGCGGGGCGTTGGTGGCGCGTCTATGCGACGGACGCGTACAGGGGATAGGCGAGTCGCCGCGGACAGCCATCAAGGCGCTGCGAATGGCCCTTCTTCGATTGAGGTTCCTTGCCCCGCCCCATTAGATTAGCAAGCCACAAATTTAGGTGAAAGTAGATACAACTTCAGGTATGCAAGCGCCGGAGGATTTTTCCTCGTCCTACATTAGGGTCATTTCGGCGCATTCTCAAGGATGTTGAGCATCCATGCGCTGACGTTGCTTTTCGGCAACTGCTGTTGAAGATCGAGGTTGATGCGACCCGTGCTCCAAGGTTCATGCGACCGTGGCTTTTTACGCTCAGCATTAATGCGACTGTATCTTTTCAATGCAAAACGATGTCCCGGTGGGGCGTTGCGTACGCTCTCCGAAGCAGCTGATTAAAGTTGTCGACCTTATGGTTGCGCCAGTGCCAGCCCGTCGCTTCGAGCTTACCGGGATGTTGTTCACACGCTGAAAAGGACGGATCCAGCCACTCGCGCTTCCAGAATGGCGAATAGACATCGGCACGATTCAGGATCAAACAGGGATAGCAATACGGTAAGCGAGGTCGTTCATAGACCCAAGCGATTGGTGTCTGCATGGCGCTCAGGCGATCCACGCTTACGTGGGTTAGCTGTGAAAGACGCTCCAAGGTCTCGAGCGGCACTGGCGGGAACAGTAGCCATTTCCACCGCGTTAGGGCTGGCATCGCGCCGATGTCGGCGTGCGTCCAAAGCTGCTCTACCGTCATGGAATACTTGCCTGCGAGTCGTCCGAGCCAGCTCCCAAACGCCTCTCCGTCAATCGGTCGCGGAGCAACGGGCCACGGCCTCGCCTGGTTAAAGCACCGTGGTGCGGGCGTGTTCGATGTGAGAGACATCGATCATTTCCTTTCCATCGCGGATCGCGAGCTCAGTGGCAGAATTCAAAAGCCGCGAGACCTCACCGGTGAGACCTCCGCTTGCCGCCAGGAGCGCCGAGACAACTTCTCGCCTCGGCAGGTTTGACGGCCGTCGCAAAGGAAGAACGCGTTCGAATGCGGCGAGTAGTCCTCGGAAGCCTTCCGACTCCTGCCATCGAGGCATCTCGAAGCGCGCAAAGCGACTGCTCATTTGGGAATCCGTTTGAAGGGCAATCTCAGCATCGTGCGTCCCCACAAGAACAATCGTCATCTGCAGATCGTTGGCCAGAAATTTGAGAAGGTTCAGTGAGGCGCGCTGTTCGCGATAATTTCCGGACAGGAGGTGATGGACTTCATCGACCACCAGCATGCGCGCCGAGACTTTCCGCAGCAACTCGCGACTCAGATGCTCGAGTACGTTAAGCCTCGCTGATGCGTTGAACGGCGCTCCGAGCTCGAACAGCAGCGAAGTGTAGAAACGGATCTGGTCAGGGGTGGGCGGCATTTGCATAGACACCACCTTCCGGCGCTCCACGCCCGCAACTTCGTCGTATTCCGGAGGATGGCGCCGTTCAAATTTCGCGATGACCTGGGTCTTCCCAATGTTCGATTCGCCGTACAAGAGAACGCACGGCATCCGCTGGCGTGGAGGAATCTTCACCAACCGGTCAAAAAGCTCGAACGCCTGGGTGGCGCGGGGATAGTCGATCCATCGATCGCGAGCCAAAGCGAGAATGCGAACATTGTCGTCGCTCTTGGCTAAAGAACGGACTTCCGGCAGAAGGTGTGTCAAGGAAGCACCCATTGCTCGTTCACAGTTGCTCTACGTGATAGATGGGCGCCGGCTTGCTGTAGTCAACGTCCGGCGTGGGCGATGACGCATCAGGAGATTTCGTCTGCTGACTGGACCGCCCGCTCGCTGGGAAAGGTGAGTTCTCCCCTGCCCTTCCGCGTCTGTTTGCAGATCTTCGCTTTGTTGTCGCCCCTTCTATGATGGCGCGTTGCGCAGCGATCGCGCTGAATATCGCTGACTCCGTGACGTGAGCCTCTCCCTGCGACCGGAGATACTTTAGTGCTGCCTTTTGCTCCCACAGGGAGATGCGGCTACGCCGCAAGTCGGCAAAGGTTGCCTCAACGTATTCCTTGCCGTCGGCACTGACGAAGATTCTCGATAGGTCCTCTGGATGGTATCGCACCAAGATGCGACGCTTAGCTGCCCGCCACGCGGTGAAGATCGGATGCCAATAGTGCAGATAGAACAGCGTCAAACCGTCGGCCTGGATGGTGCGACGGCTCATCGGCAGGAACTGAATGAGGAAGCGAAGTTCTTCGGCAGCCGAGTCGGGAAGAAGCCGGGGCTTGGACGCTTCAGACAACGCCAACCAAGCGGAGTATGGCGTCGCGCCACCGAGGCCTCGATGGGCACTGTGGTGGTAGGTCTGTCCGATTTCATACATCAACCATTGCTCGAACTCCGGGAGAGTTAATGCGGCCTCCGCTTCGGGCTTGCGAGCTTTTCGTCCTTTCGTCGACGATCCAGTCGAGCCTGGCAGACTGTGCACCTTCTCCATCATGGTTCGGTTCAGTCTTTCTATATGGCCCCCGAAGTAGGGTCGACCTGGTGGGCGATACATCAGCTCGATGCCATACTGATCGCAGCCTGCTTGCAGTGCCTTACTTTTGAACTCGGCAGCGTTGTCGAGATGCAAGACCTTCGGCACGCCATGCATCGGCCAATCTACCGTGACGTCCCGGCTCGCCAGCCAGGGCGCCTTGGGCAGGACCATCCGCGTGAGAAGCAGAGCCACAGTTGCCGCGTTGGGGCGGTCGAAACCGACATAGATTGCCACGACCGACCGCGTGGCGACATCGATTGCCAAAGTCAGCCATGGTCTGCCGATCGTGCGGCGAAACATCTCATCGACCAACATGATGTCGGCAAGCGTGTGGTCGATCTGCACAATATCCAAAGGGTGCCGTGCCACAAAGTGGCCCGGCGCTGGGCCCGAAAGCTTCATGCATTCTTTGTCACGATGCTCCACCCACCGACGCGATATCGTTGCGCGCGATGGTGGTGTCGCCCTTGCAGCGTTGCACCGCATGCGGACCTCTCGGCAAATAGCATGCAGGGGATGCGCTAGATGCTTCTGCCGCGGAAGCCAATCGGATAGGACTTCCTGGACGATTGCCTCTA
The DNA here is from genome assembly GCF_057073745.1 of Cupriavidus sp. C2SS-8b. Classification (NCBI taxonomy): domain Bacteria; kingdom Pseudomonadati; phylum Pseudomonadota; class Betaproteobacteria; order Burkholderiales; family Burkholderiaceae; genus Cupriavidus; species Cupriavidus sp. C2SS-8b. The sequence continues at coordinate 496,206 of NZ_CP172718.1, read as the reverse complement.
GTTGGTCCGATAACAGGTGTCGACCCCGGGGTGGTCCTGGTCGGCAGCGGACTAGTGACTCAGTTACCGGATCTTCCAGATAGCGTCGGCGCAGCCGGTAAACTGAAGAACGGTGCACGCGTAATAGCTGTGCGGCACGCAGTGCCTGCTTGCGCGTGAGCGGCGCGTCGCCAAGCGAGCGGAATATTTTCGCCGCTGCCAGTTCGCGCTTGTCGGGCTCCTCTTTCATCGAAGGCCCCCGAGGATTTTCCTCGTCTTACATTAGGCGATTTCGACCGCTTCGACGTAGTCTTATAACCCTGAGACGGGACGTCTTTTTGAAGCAACTGTCGAAAAGTGCACTTGCGCGCGGGAAAAGCTATACGAATCAGAGAATTGTGCTCGTGTTACCTGTCGCGCATACGTGCGCACGGGTCCCACTATCCTCGATCCTCAACACCAGGAGTCCGTTTGCCGCGGTTCTCAGTCACCCGTTTCACGGCGAGTGCCTTGCCGCTGAACGAGTGGGTCAGCAACCATTGCAGGGCTTTCACCCTGCCGTGTTTGCCTTCCTGTGTTGCCTTCACGATGCGCGCTTGCAGCCTTCTGATCTCGCGGTGGCATCTTGCTGTTGAAGATCGAGGTTGATGCGACCGCGCTCCAAGGTTCATGCGACCGTTGCTTTTTCACGCTCAGCATTCATGCGACTGTAGCTTTTCAGTGCCAACCAATGTCCCGGTGGGGCGTTGCGTAGACTCTTCGAAGCAGCTGATTAAAGTTGTCGAGCTTAATGTAGTGCCAGTACCAGGTCGTCGATTCGAGCTTGCCGGGATGTTGTACGCACGTTGAAAAGCTCGGATCCAGCCACTCGCGTTTCCAGAAGGGCGAACAGACATCGGCGCGGTTCAGGATCAAACAGGGATAGCAGTACCGTAAGTGACGTCGTTCATAGATCCAACCGATTGGCGTCTGCATGGCGCTCAAGCGATCCACGCTTACGTGGGTTAGTTGCGAGAGACGCTCCAAGGTCTCGAGCGGCACTGGCGGAAACAGTAGCCACTTCCAGCGTGTTAAGGCCGGCATCGGACCGAGATCGGCGTGCGTCCCCAAAGCTGCTCGACCGTCATGGAATACTTGCCAGCGAGTCGTCCAAGCCAGCCCCCAAATGCCTCTCCATCAAAGGGGCGTGGGGCAACTGGCCACGGCCTCGTCTGGTTAAAGTACGCTGTTCCGGGCGTGTTCGATGTGAGAGACATCGATCATCTCCCTTCCATCTCGAATCGCAAGCTCGGTGGCAGAATTCAATAGCCGCGAGACCTCGCCGGTCAAACCTCCGCTCGCCGCCAAGATCGCGGTGACCACCTCTTGCCTAGACAGATTTGACGGCCGTCGCAAAGGAAGAATGCGTTCGAACGCAGCCAGGAGTCCCCGGAAGGCTTCCGACTCCTGCCATCGAGGCATCTCGAAGCGCGCAAAGCGACTGCTCATTTGGGCGTCGGTTTGCAGTGCGATCTCAGCATCGTGCGTCCCCACAAGGACAATCGTCATCTGGAGATCGTTGGCCAAAAACTTGAGCAGGTTTAGTGAGGCGCGCTGCTCGCGATAATTTCCGGACAAGAGGTGATGAACTTCATCGACCACCAGCATGCGCGCCGAAATTTTCCGCAGCAACTCGCGACTCAGATGCTCGAGTACGTTTAGCCTCGCTGATGCGTTGAACGGCGCTCCGAGCTCAAACAGCAGCGAAGTGTAGAAACGGATCTGGTCAGGCGTGGGTGGCATCTGCATAGACACCACCTTCCGGCGCTCCACGCCCGCCATTTCGTCGTATTCCAGAGGATGGCGCCGTTCAAATTTCGCGATGACCTGGGTCTTCCCAATGTTCGATTCGCCGTACAAGAGAACGCACGGCATACGCTGCCGTGGAGGAAGCTTCACCAACCGGTCCAAAAGCTCGAAGGCCTGGGTTGCGCGGGGATAGTCGATCCATCGATCGCGAGCCAAGGCGAGAATGCGAACTTTGTCGTCGCTCTTGGCTAAAGAACGAACCTCCGGCAGAAGGTGTGTCAAGGAAGCACCCATTGCCTGTTCACAGTTGCTCTACGTGATAAATTGGCGCCGGCTTGCTGTAGTCGACGTCCGGCGTGGGCGATGACGCATCGGGGGATTTCGTCTGCTGACTGGACCGCCCGCTCGCCGGGAAAGGTGAAGTCTCCCCTGCCCTTCCGCGTCTGTCTGCAGATCTCCGCTTCGTTGTCGCCCCTTCTATGATGCTGCGTTGCGCGGCTATCGCGTTGAATATCGCAGATTCCGTGACGTGGGATTCCCCCTGCGACCGGAGATACTTCAGTGCTGCCTTTTGCTCCCACAGGGAGATGCGGCTACGCCGCAAGTCGGCAAAGTTTGCCTCAACGTATTCCTTGCCGTCGGCACTGACGAAGATTCTCGACAGGTCCTCTGGATGGTATCGCACCACGACGCGACGTTTAGCTGCCCGCCAGGCGGTGAAGATTGGATGCCAATAGTGCAGATAGAACAGCGTCAAGCCGTCAGCCTGGATGGTGCGACCGCTCATCGGCAGGAACTGAATGAGGAAGCGAAGTTCTTCGGCAGCCGAGTCAGGGAGAAGCCGGGGCTTGGATGCTTCAGACAACGCCAACCATGCGGAGTATGGTGTCGCGCCACCGAGGCCTCGATGGGCGCTGTGGTGGTAGGTCTGTCCGATTTCATACATCAACCATCGCTCGAACTCTGGGAGGGTTAATGCGGCCTCCGCTTCTGGCTTGCGAGCTTTTCGTCCTTTCGTCGACGATCCAGTCGAGCCTGGCAGACTGTGCACCTTCTCCATCATGGTACGGTTCAGTCTTTCTATATGTCCCCCGAAGTAGGGTCGGCCTGGTGGGCGATACATCAGCTCGATTCCGTACTGAACGCAGCCCGCTCGCAGTGCCTTACTTTTGAACTCGGCAGCGTTGTCCAGATGCAAGACCTTCGGCACGCCATGCATCGGCCAATCTACCGTGACGTCCCGGCTCGCCAGCCACGGCGCCTTGGGCAGGACCATCCGCGTGAGAAGCAGAGCCACAGTTGCCGCGTTGGGGCGGTCGAAGCCGACATAGATTGCCACGACCGACCGTGTGGCGACGTCGATTGCCAAAGTCAGCCATGGTCTGCCGATCGTGCGGCGAAAGACCTCATCGACCAGCATGACGTCGGCAAGTGTGTGGTCGATCTGCACAATATCCAAAGGGTGCCGTGCCACAAAGTGGCCCGGCGCTGGGCCCGAAAGCTTCATGCTTTCTTTGTCACGGTATTCCACCCACCGACGGGATATCGTTGCGCGCGATGGTGGCGTGGCCCTTGCCGCGTTGCACCGCATGCGGATCTCTCGGCAAATGGCATGGAGGGGATGCGCTAGATGCTTCTGCCGCGGAAGCCAATCGGATAGGACGTCCTGGACGATTGCCTCTAGTTGATCCGATAACAGGTGTCGACCTCGGGGTGGTCCGGGTCGGCACCGGACCAGTGACGCAGTCACCGGATCTTCCAGATAGCGTCGGCGCAGCCGGTAAACTGAAGAACGGTGTACGCCTAATAGCTGCGCTGCACGCAGTGCCTGCTTGCGCGTGAGCGGCGCCTCGCCAAGCGGGCGGAAGATTATCGCCGCTTTCTGTTCGCGTGTGTCGGGCTCCTCTTTCATCGAAGGCCCCGGAGGATTTTTCCTCGTCTTACATTAGGCGATTTTGGCCGCTTCGACGTAGTCTTATAACCCTGAGACAGGACGTCGCTTTGAAGCAACTGTCGAGAAGTACACTTGCGCGCGGAATAGCTATACGAATCAGAGAATAGCGCCCGTGTAGCCTGTCGCGCATACGTGAGCACTGGTCCCACTATCCTCGATCCTCAACAGTGCTCGCGGACTATATTGCACGACGCAAACGTCATTGGGCGGGGCGACCCGTGTCCTCCTACTTGTTCGTGTCTAACCAGGGCAATCGTCTGGATAGTGGAGAGATTCATCGACACTTCTATGCATTGTCCCGGCAGATCGGTCTGCGTGGCGCAGCCGACAGTCACGGCCCACGTCTGCATGACATGAGGCACGTATTTGCGACGAATACGCTTTTACGCTGGTACCGTTCCGGACAGGACCCCGAGCGCCGCCTGCCCATCCTGTCAGCTTACCTCGGTCACGTCCACATCGCGGATACGCAGTGGTATCTGAACGCCTCGCCGGAGCTGATGCGCGAGGCGATGCGCCGGCTGGAACAGCGCTGGGAGATTCAACCATGACTACTACCGCCAGTCTCGCTCCGTTGCTGGAGCGTTTTTTTACGCAACGCCTGATGCAGCAGCGCCAGGCGAGTCCCCACACGATCAGTTCCTATCGCGACACCTTTCGTCAATTCCTGAAGTTCGCGCAGCAACGTCTGCACCGGCAGCCTTCACGCATGAATTTCGAGGAAATCAATGCCCCTTTGATCGTTGCATTTCTCGATGACCTGGAGCAGCGTCAGGGCGTGAGCGTTCGCAGTCGAAATCTTCGCCTCACGGCAATTCATTCCTTCTTTCGTTACGCGGCGCTCGAGACGCCGGCTCATTCCGCTCAGATCCAGCGGGTGCTTGCTATCCCCAGCAAGCGCTTTACCCGCACCCTGGTGCAATTCCTGACTCGCCAGGAAGTCGATGCCCTGCTTGCCGCACCGGACCAGCGTACCTGGGCCGGCCGACGCGATCACGCCTTTTTGCTGGTCGCCGTGCAAACTGGCCTTCGCCTGTCCGAGATGACCGGACTCAAACGCGATGACCTTGTTCTCGGAACCGGTGCTCACGTGCGGGTGATTGGCAAGGGTAGGAAAGAGCGTTGTACGCCCATCGTCAGATCCACGCTCGCCGTACTGAAAGCTTGGCTGCGGGAACCCCAGCGCGGTGAGGACGACGTGCTGTTTCCAAGCGCGAGGGGCGAACGCCTCACTGTTCATGGCGTGCAGTATCTGCTAAACAAGCATCGAGAGACCGCGTCAAAAATTTGTCCATCGTTGAAGCAGAAACAGGTCACCGTTCACCGTTTGAGGCATACGATGGCCATGGACCTTCTGCAGGCGGGCGTTGATCGTTCCGTGATTGCACTGTGGCTCGGGCATGAATCGGTGGAAACCACGCAGATCTATCTCGAAGCGACACTTGCGATGAAGGAGCAGGCTCTTGCGAAGACATCTCTGGCTCACGGCAAGCCAGGACGCTACCGGCCGGCAGACGAACTTCTCGGCTTCCTGAATGGACTGTAGGGCCACGAAACTATGTCGGGTAGTGACGGGGGATGGCTCCACAACAAGTGCGCATCGGACGATCACGGAGGCAAATCCCTCATTACTCGATATAGTCAGGAAGGGCATATAGTGCCGCCTATATCGTGGACGATATAGAAGGCACACCGCTGCGGTCCATCTGCTGGAATCCGGTGTTGAGGTCAACGTCATTCGCGGCTGGCTCGGCCATATCAGTCTCGATACAACCAATCGCTATGCAGAACTGACATTGCGCGCGAAGTCTGAGGCATTACGTACTTGTGAGATAGGAGGAATCTCGGGGGCATCCCACACTCGTACTGCCTGGAAGGACGACAAAACCCTCCTTGAGTGGCTCAACTCTCTGTAGCCTGTTATGTGCCCACATATTCGCAGCCCGCCGCACGAGACCACCGACCCTCCGGCTAGGGCCACATAACGGTGTTGGGCACAAAACTACGATTTTGTTCCAGGGAACAAAATCCAGCAGCAGGACCCTGGGAAGGCCGGACCAGGCTTCGAAGGCACCGGCATGGCCGGCCAGGAAGCTGTCCATGCGGGCATCGAGGTAGAAGCGCAGATAAATCTGCCGCGACCACGACAGCACCATCACGAAGGCCATCAGCGGCCGGCGTGCGCGGCCGATCTGCAGATGGCCGAAGTGACCCCAATCGACTTGCCCTTGTTCACCGGGCAAGGTACGCAGACGCAGATAGGCTTCCGGCTGTGGGCGCGGTGCAGCGCGATCATGTGCCGGAAGTGGTGCTGGCTCCCGCGGTAGCCGCGTTCGGTCACCATCGCATACAGGCGGCTGGCCGTGAGCGACGGGAACTTCTTCAACGTCTCATGGATGAATGGCAGGTAGGCGTCGATCTGCGACGGCCGCTGCACGCTGCCAATCCTGGGCAGGCCGGCCTGCGCCAGCACACGCTGGACGGTGTCGCGGTGCACATGCAACTGGCGCGCGATGGTGCCGGCGCGCCATTTCTCGACGTGGTAGTAACGCTAATATCTTGCAAGATATTAGCGTTATTATTTAACGCTCCGGATTATGTCTTGTAGACATGTCGCCAAGCCTGTTTTTTTACGGTGCGCGCGTTGCTGCGGATAGAGATAATCTTGACTCCTTCCACCCGCTCCCCACGCCGGGGAAGGAGGTTATCGTGAAGTACACCATTCATGACCAGGTCACGCTCTCGCAGGCGCCAGAAGGGCCGCTTGCAGCCCATTTGATATCCTTTGCGGATGCGATCGGCGCTCAGGGATACAGTGCGCAATCCATGCAGCAGCAAGTCCGAATCGCCGCAGGCTTTAGTCGATGGCTTAAACAGGCAGGTATTGGTCTAAAGGACATTTGCGACGACCATGCGATACTGTATCTACGCTATCGCGCTCGGCATGTTAAGCCTTTCCCTGCAGATCGAGCGGCGCTCCGGCGTCTCATTGATTTTCTGCGTAGTGAGGGTGTGGTCGCTGGCGAGAAGATCGCAGCACAGCGGCTGCTACCAAGCGAGATCTGTGCACAGGCATACACGGAGTATTTGCGTGACGCCCAGGCTCTCACTGAAGCAACGGTCAGAGCTTACCTTCCATTCGTCCGCCAATTTCTCCACCATTGTTTCGGTGATGGGAGGGTCACGTTATCGCGACTACGTGCCGCAGATGTCGTGAGCTTTGTCCAAATCAGAGCGCGACGTTTGCATCTGGCGCACGCTAAGCTCATGACCACCGCCCTGCGATCGTTTCTACGCTATGTGCTCTATCGTGGCGACATTGCACTGGATCTGGCTTCAACCGTTCCGGTCGTCGCCAACTGGTCGATGCAGTCAATTCCTCGTGCGATTTCTGCCGAGCAAACGCGACAGTTGCTAGCAAGCATCGATAGACGGACAGCAGTCGGGCGTCGCGACTACGCCATCCTGCTCCTGCTCGCGCGACTGGGGTTACGCGCTTGTGAAGTGGCTTTTCTCGAACTCGATGATATCGACTGGCGTTCGGGCCAACTGAGCGTCCGCGGCAAAGGCGGGCGACGCAACGAGCTACCGTTACCCGCTGACGTCGGCAAGGCAATTGCCACATACTTACTGCACGGGCGCCCTCATAGCAGCAGTCGCCGCGTATTTTTACGTGTAGAGGCCCCCATCACAGGCTTTCGTGGATCAAATGGCATCATCACCCTCGTCCGGCATTCGCTTCAGCGCGCTGGCATAGACGCGCCCACGATGGGTGCTCACCAGTTTCGCCACGGCCTGGCCACCCAGATGCTGAGCCATGGGGCTTCGCTCTGTGAGATCGGCGAGGTGTTGGGTCATCGTCATTCACAAACTACGACTATCTACGCGAAGGCAGATATCAAGGCATTACGCACACTCGCTGTGCCATGGCCAGGAGGTGTGTCATGAACACGCTTCGTCAAGCCGTTCAGGACTACCTCGAGCTGAGGCGCAGCCTGGGATTCAAGCTGAAGGTGGCGGGCAGGATGCTGCCAGATTTCGTCGGGTTCATGGAACGGCATCGCGCTTCCTACGTTACGCAAGCGTTGGCTCTCGACTGGGCTCGACAACCATCAAATGTCCAACCCGCGTACTGGGCGCAACGACTGAGTTTCGTGCGCGCTTTTGCCCGCTATCGCAGTGCCGTCGATCGTCGCACCGAGATACCAGCACAGGGCTTGTTACCATTTCAGCCCAAGCGGGCTCGACCGTACCTATATTCGACCACCGAGATCTGCGCACTATTGCGGGCTGCGCTTGAGATGCCGTATCGTAACGAACGCGAAGCGCTTCTGCCGTCGACCTATCATTGCCTGTTCGGATTACTGAGCGTGTCTGGCATGCGTCCGGGTGAAGCACGCAATCTCGAGCTGCAGGACGTGGATCTGACAGCGGGGATATTGACGATCCGCGGAGCGAAACTAGGCAAGACGAGATTGATTCCTTTGCATGCCTCGACCTGTAAGGTGCTCGCAGACTATATCGAACGACGTGAGCATCATTGGGCGGGACGGCCGGTATCTTCCTACCTCTTTGTTTCAAGCTGGGGCAACCGGCTGGACAATTCCCGAATTTACCGCGCCTTCAACGCGTTATCACGGCAGATCGGCTTGCGCGGCACATCCGACAGTCACGGCCCACGTCTGCATGACATGCGCCACGTTTTCGCGACGAACACACTTGTACGATGGTACCAGTCCGGACAGGATCCCGAGCGTCGTCTACCAATCTTGTCGGCCTACCTCGGCCATGTGCACGTTGAGGATACGCAGTGGTATTTAAGCGGCTCACCCGAATTGATGCGTGAGGCGATGCGCCGACTCGAACAGCGCTGGGGGGAACGGCAATGACTACTTCTGCCACCTTTGCTCCACTACTGGAACATTTCTTCACGCAGCGCCTGATGCAGCAGCGCCAGGCGAGCCCTCATACCATCAGTTCCTATCGCGATACCTTTCGGCAACTTCTAAAGTTCGTGCAGCAGCGCCTGCATAAGCCCCCGTCCCGGCTGAATTTCGAGGACATCGATGCGCCTCTGATCGTCGCGTTCCTCGATGAACTTGAGAAGCACCAGGGCGTCAGCGTTCGCACTCGCAATGTACGCCTCGCGGCAATCCATTCCTTCTTTCACTACGCCGCTCTCGAAACACCGACCCATTCCAGCCAGATCCAGCGAGTCCTTGCCATCCCTAGCAAACGCTACACCCGTACGCTGGTCCACTTCCTGATGCGCCCTGAAGTCGATGCTTTGCTAGCCGCGCCTGATCAAGGCTCGTGGTCTGGCCGGCGCGATCACGCCTTTATGTTGGTCGCAGTACAGACCGGACTTCGCCTCTCCGAGATGACCGGGCTCAATCGTGAGGACCTGATCCTCGGCGCCGGCGCTCACGTGCGGGTGATCGGGAAAGGTCGAAAAGAGCGTTGCACACCCATCGCGAGATCCACGCGCGCCGTCCTGAAAGCGTGGTTGCGAGAACCACAACGTGGTGATGGCACGGTCCTGTTTCCCAGTGCGCGGGGTGAACGCCTCAGTGTCCATGGCGTGCAGTACCTGCTAAACAAGCACCGCAAGACCGCGTCTGAAGTTTGCCCGTCATTGAAGCAGAAACGGGTCACTGTTCACTGTTTAAGACACACCATGGCCATGGACCTTCTGCAACAAGGCGTTCGTCGCTCGGTCATCGCGTTATGGCTCGGGCATGAATCTGTGGAAACCACGGAGATCTATGTCGAAGCGACTCTTGCGATGAAGGAAGAAGCCCTTGAAAAGGCCACTCCGCGACCCGGAAAGCCTGGACGCTTCAAGCCAACAGACGAGCTCCTTGACTTTCTGAACAGTCTTTAGCGGCTGCAAATTATGTTGGGTAATCGCCTGAGGACATCTACTTTACGACCCAGAAGCTTTGGTCGATCGACGGAGCTAAAGCGATTACCCGACATAATCCGGAGGGTTAAATAATAACGCAGGATCTGGGCTTCAAGTTCTACTCCAATAGTCATGGGTCGTGTCCTGTGCGGTCAGTCGTACGAACATCACGGAAGACCCGACGACGCAGTGGTCCGAGGCGGACAAAGCCCGAATATGTGCAACGGCAGAAGTGGCAATGCTCAGGCACAGGGGTTGAGGCGCCAGCGGGCGCCGGTGCTCTGGCCGGCGTCGTCAAGGTCAGCGGCAGTAGAGCATCGGCGGCCTGCGCGGCGGAACCGTGATGCGTCACTTTCTTTTGGCGACAGCGGTAGCGGCGCATCCGCTCCGCGTGGGCCAAGCGGCCGCGGCGGCTGCGTTGATAGCGCTGAGCGGCCTCGCGCAGGCTGGCGCGGCGCGCTGTTTGCGAGCAGCCGCCATTGCAGTAGATCTGACCGCGGTCGCAGCGGCGGCAAACAATGACCTGCGCGCGGCAATGGGCGCACACAAAGAGGCGGCCCGTGGCCGGCATCGGCAATCCCCCCGTTATGCCGAAGCGGCCTCGACGGGATGGGCGAGCCGTGCCATACTGGCCCGGCACGCGCGCCCTTGGCACGAGTGGGGCACGACATCGGGATGAACTTGGCGGTTTGGACCGGTGTCGTGCCTGTTTCTTTTCGGCGGTAAAGCCAACCTTTTACCGCATCCCTACTGCGACGTCACCACCTTGCGGAATGCCGGCACCGGGCGCGTCTGCACTCGCCCTACGGGCTCGCTCCGACGCGCCCGGTGACAACCTTCAATATCAAATCAGAAGACCTCGAGACAGTCCTGCAATTCAGGAGTTGCTCCGCATCTTTAAGCCGCGCCGCCGTACAACCGTTCACAACAGTGCCGGCGCGGTCGAGCGCGCGTCGATGGAGGACAAGAGCCATCGCGGCACCCTAACCGCCGCCTTCGTTGCGTGCTCCTCAAGCCAACGTTATGCAATCCCTCGGTGGAGACCATCAAGCGGTTTAAGCAGTGCTGCGTGCTTTCTGTCGTGCTCCGCCCGCTGCTCATGGGAAAGCGTCAGGCTCCCATAACTCTGCGTACCGGCGGTAGCCGGCAGTTACCTGGCTTGGCGCCAAGGTAGCGCCATGGATTTCAAGCAACCCCGTGCTGCCAACACTATAACCGTCGCCAGATTGCGGGCGCTCAAGTGAATTTCATGTTGACCTGTGCCCGACACAGGGTGCGTCCGCGTAGTTAGCAAAGGATGTGGCCTGCGTTCTCAAGCAACCGGACCGCAGTGGGTAGATCGGAGTCTTTTATGAGAATGTGGTCGCCGTCGAAAGTCGAAACGACAAATACGCCCAAGCCCCCCTCTGACAGCGGGCGCACAACAGACAGCACGATGCCGGTCGTGCCAAAAGCAAAAGGTCCAACAAAGCGCAGGCAGCTCCAGTTTCCTTCGGTGTGCGTACCTGCCGGAACGCGCTCGGCCGGGCAAACGATCGACAATTCCGAAGCTGAGCGACTAATCGTGACAAACCCCGGGCCATCCGCCCAAGGCGGTATCGCAGCATTGGGAGGTAAGCGGCTGACGGCATACTCATTCGTTGCTTTCTCCAGGGTGATCTGATGAATTTCTTTGGTTGCCATTTGCCTTTCCCTTTGTCCGACAGAAAAAATGGAAATGATCGGGAACCATGCCTCGAGGTTCTCCAGCTTGGGAACCATGCGGATGGCTTTAGAGAAGTTGGCCAAGTTCACCGAGGTTTTGGTAACGATCTCGTGCAGCTTTTTTACTTCCCTCACGCGACGCGTCAGTGTGCAAGCGCACGGCGTAGCTCACTTCGTCGTAACCAGGATTAACGCCCTCATCCAAACCGGGGAAGCCACGCAGGTCCAGCTCACCGTCGGTTTCGATTTCAAGGCTGTGGACCGTGATCCCCATCGCTGTGGCGTTGACGTAACCAACTGACAGGCAAGCGTTGAGCGCACCCATGAGCAACTCTTGAGGATTTGGTGCGGAGTTCTGTCCCAGCAATTCAGTAGGCTCATCTGCAGCAATTTCGTGCCGCTGGTGCTCGACCCCACCCAAGGAATAATGGCTTACCGTCGCCACACTACGGGTCTGGTGCGCCCATTTCGTCTTGACATTGAAGCGGGCGCTTCGCTTTGAAATATCCCCGGCTACGCCTACGCCTGCTGCAAATCTGTGCAAAGCGCTACGTCAATACCATTAAGGTTATCGTTCCTCGGATTAGATCCTCTTGAAAATGCGCTATTGCGCTCAAATATCCATCCCTACTAGTAGATAGGGGGGAAAAGTAAAATAAAAGACCATGCCGGTACGGCATGGTCCTGCGAGCGTTAAGGGTAACGAAAATCAGTTGCTAATCATTGAACCCCGTCACGAGTCGAATAAAATCCCAATCCAGCGACTCGCCTTCTTTCAGCGCCCAATTAATAAAACTTGCCCCTTCCAGGGCACTCAAGAGCTGGAAAGCCTTCTGCCGGGTGCTGGGGATTGACGGTATTTCTCCATTAGCGACCCCTCTATCGAGAATCTTTGTCAGCCACTTCAATTGAATATCGAAAAAACGATGCGTGAGCCTTTGTAGGCCCACCGGTAGAGCGGCCATTTCGGCGGCGAGAGCACCGCAGAGTGGAAGCAAGCCACGTTCACTACTTGCGCTGAAGGCCAGGAAGAATGCCTTCAGGCGACCTTCCAGGTCTTCATGTACCAGCTCGATGTGCTGAAAATCGGCAAGTACTCTCTCGATATAAGCTTCCACGATAGCTGTTCCCAAATCCTCCTTGGTGGGGAAGTGGTGATGAATACTTGCCTTTTTGATGCCGACGGTTTCGACAAGGTCTGCATAACTGAAAGCAGCATACCCCTTTGAGCGCATCAAATTCTCCGCCGCGTGAATCAGTGCTTCCCGTGTTCCCATTCCCATTTGCCCACTTAACCGTTACATAGACTGCCCAGACTGTTTCCGGTCATCACTATAATTCTACCTACTAGTTGGTTTGTTGTCAAGTCACTACGGTGGTTCGGAACAGGGACTGCCTCGATCTCCGAGAAGAGTTCCGGGTGTCCCCCAACTTGCACGCACAAGCTAAGCCCGCGCTTGCAGATAGACTTCACCTCAGCAGATGCCTGCCCCCGGGAGCTAATCCCCATGATGCCTCGGCGCAGGCGATGATGGCTCTCGCCTTTGCGTACGGCGTGCACGCGTCCTGGTCGCGGCAGTGCTGAGACAAGTCGGAGTGGTGCCCATTGCTAGCGCGACGCACCACGAAGGGAGCGCCCGGCCCTAAAACTCAACCCCCAACATCCTACGCTGATAGGAACAAGACTGCACCTACTGCGTCGGTCAGGAAGAGAAGGACGAAAATCTTCCAGTACAAGAGAAAGAGATTCACGTGAAATCCCTTCCAGCAAGCAAACAAGGCCGCGTCGGCCGGCCATTGCTGCAAGGCCGACGCTGTCCCGTATAGGTCAGATCCAGAGCGGCTCTTTGCCGTCTCGGTCGAGCCCTTGTATATTTACCGGCGATTGCGATGGGGCATAGTTACGACCTTATGGGACAGAAATCGCCAGTGTGGTTAGCGTCAATCGGTCTGCTTGAGTTCAATCAGCAAGTCCTTTGCGGCCACCCGGTCGCCCTGCTGCACATGCACGGCCGCGATTTCGCAGTCGCGGTCGGCGGCGATGTGGGTTTCCATCTTCATCGCCTCCAACGCCAGCAGCGTCGTGCCCGCGGCCACGCGCTGGCCCGGCTGCACTGCCACCGTCACGATCGCGCCCGGCATGGGCGCCGCGATATGCAGCGGATTGTCGGGTTCGGCCACCGGACGGCTCGATCGCGCCGCCGCCGCTTGAGCGGTGCTGCGCTGCTCGACCAGCGTGGTGCGCGACTGGCCGTTCAGCTCGAACTGGACCTTGATCAGGCCCTCTTCCGCATCGGGGTGCGTGCCTTGCAGCGAGACCAGCAGGGTCTTGCCGGCGGCGATGTCGATGGCCACCTCTTCCTGCGGCTGCAAGCCGTACAGGTACGCCTGCGTCGGGACCACCGAGGTGTCGCTGTAGTTGCGCACATGCGCGTGGTACTCGCCGGCCTGCTTCGGGTACATCAGGTACGAAGCCAGCTGGCGGTCGTCGAGCGGCTGCTCGCACGCCGCTTCGGCCGCGGCGCGCGCCGCGTCGAGGTCGACCGGCGGGATCTGGTCGCCGGGCCGGTACGGCACGGGCGGCTCGCCGCGCAGCACCTTGCGCGACAGTGCCGCCGGGAAGCCGTCGGGCGGGAAGCCCAGTTCGCCCTTGAACAGCGACTCCACCGAGTCGGGGAAGGCAATCTCCCTGGCCGGGTCGCAGACGTCGGCGGCGGTCATGTCATTGGCCACCATCATCAGCGCCATGTCGCCGACCACCTTGGAGGTCGGCGTCACCTTGACGATGTCGCCGAACATCTGGTTCACCTCGGCATACGCCTGCGACACCTCGGTCCAGCGGTGCTCGATGCCGAGCGAGCGCGCCTGCTCGCGCAGGTTGGTGTACTGGCCGCCAGGCATCTCGTGGCGGTACACGTCGGCGGTGCCGGCGCGGATGTCGGACTCGAACGGCGCGTAGTAGCGGCGCACCCCTTCCCAGTACATCGACGCTTCATGCAGGCGTTCGAGGTTCAGGCCGGGATCGCGTGCGCTGCCGGCCAGCGCCGCGGCGATGCTCGACAGGTTCGGTTGCGAGGTCAGCCCGCTCATCGCGTCGAGCGCGCCGTCGACCGCATCGCAACCGGCTTCGATCGCGGCCAGTGCCGAAGCGGCCGAGATCCCGCTGGTGTCGTGGGTATGGAAATGCACCGGCAGCCCCGTTTCTTCCTTGAGCGCCTTGACCAGCGCGGCCGCGGCTTGCGGGCGGCAGATGCCGGCCATGTCCTTGATGCCCAGCACATGCACGCCGGCCTGCTGCAGTTCGCGCGCGATGCCGACGTAGTACCTCAGGTCGTACTTGGAGCGCTTCGCGTCGAACAGGTCGCCGGTGTAGCAGATCGCGCCTTCGCACAGCGCGCCGCTCTCGCGCACGGCATCGATCGCCACGCGCATGTTGCGCACCCAGTTGAGCGAATCGAACACGCGGAACACGTCGACGCCGGCGCTGGCGGCTTGGCGCACGAAGAAGCGCACCACGTTGTCCGCATAGTTGGTGTAGCCTACCGCGTTCGAGCCGCGCAGCAGCATCTGGAAAAGCACGTTGGGCACGCGCTCGCGCAACTGCTCCAGGCGCTGCCACGGGTCTTCCTTCAGGAAGCGCAGCGCCACGTCGAAGGTCGCGCCGCCCCAGCATTCCAGCGAGAACAGCTGCGACAGCTCGCGCGCATAGAACGGCGCGATCGGCAGCATGTCGGCGGTGCGCATGCGCGTGGCGAACAGCGACTGGTGCGCGTCGCGCATGGTGGTGTCGGTCAGCAGCACCTGCTTCTGCTCCAGCATCCAGCGCGAGAACTTCTCGGCGCCGAGCTCGCGCAGGCGGTCGCGCGTGCCGTAAGGCAGCGGCTTGCTAGTATCGACGGCGGGCAGCACCGGCGAGGGCAGCGGCAGCGGCGGCAGCGTGCGACCACTCATCTCCGGATGGCCATTGACGCTGACCTCGCCCAGATAACGCAGCAGCTTGGTGGCGCGGTCCAGGCGCCTGGTGAAGGCCAGCAGTTCCGGCGTCAGGTCGATAAAGCGCGTGGTGACGTCGCCGGAACGGAAGGCGGGATGATTGATGACGTTCTCGAGAAACTGCAGGTTGGAGGCGACGCCGCGGATGCGGAACTCGCGCAGCGCACGGTCCATGCGCCGGATCGATTCGGGCGCGGTCGGCGCCCAAGTGGTGACCTTGACCAGCAGCGAATCGTAGTACGGCGTGATCACCGCGCCGCCGTAGGCAGTGCCGGCGTCCAGGCGCACGCCGAAGCCGGCCGCGCTGCGGTAGGCGGTGAGGCGGCCGTAGTCCGGCAGGAAGCCGTTCTCCGGGTCCTCGGTGGTGATCCGGCATTGCAGCGCGTGACCGTTGAGCGAAATCGCTTCCTGCACTGGCACGCCCGCGGCGCGCACGACGATCTCGCCGTCTTCATTGCGCGTGTTCTCGGTCATGCCGATATGGCCGCCTTCAGTCACGCGGATCTGCGCCTTGACGATGTCGATCCCGGTGACCATTTCCGTGATCGTGTGCTCGACCTGGATGCGCGGATTGACTTCGATGAAGTAGAACTGGCCGGAATCGGCATCCATCAGGAATTCGACCGTACCGGCATGCGTGTAGCCGACCGCGCGCATCAGCCGCAGGGCCGATTCGCACAGCGCGGCCCGGCCGGCATCGTCGAGGTAAGGCGCGGGCGCGCGCTCCACCACCTTCTGGTTGCGCCGCTGCACGGTACAGTCGCGCTCATAGAGATGCACGAGGTTGCCATGCGTGTCACCGAGCACCTGCACTTCGACGTGGCGCGCGTTGCGCACGAGCTTTTCTACATACACCTCGTCGTTTCCGAACGCGGCCAGCGCCTCGCGCCGCGCCGCCGCTAGCGAACCTTCCAGATCTTGCTCGCTCTCCAGGATGCGCATGCCGCGTCCACCACCGCCCCAGCTCGCCTTAAGCATCAGCGGATAGCCAATGCCCGCGGCCAGCCTCTTGCACTCTTCCAGGTCATGCGGCAGCGGGTCGGTGGCCGGCATCACCGGCACGCCCGCCTCGATGGCCGCGTTGCGCGCGGCCACCTTGTTGCCGAGCTTGCGCATGACTTCGGGCGACGGGCCGACCCACCGGATGCCCGCGTCGATCACGGCCTGCGCGAAGTCCGGATTCTCCGACAGGAAGCCGTAGCCCGGATGGATCGCATCGACCTTAGCCTGGCGCGCGATGCGCAGGATGTCGTCGACATCGAGGTAGGCCGCCAAAGGCTTCTTGCCTTCGCCGACGAGGTAGCTTTCGTCGGCCTTGAAGCGATGGAGGGCAAGGCGGTCTTCCTTGGAATAGATCGCCACCATCCGGATATTCATCTCGGCCGCGGCACGCATCACGCGGATCGCGATCTCGGAACGGTTGGCAACCAGCAGGGATTTGATAGAGGTGTAATCCATAGGTAGCACAAGAGGACAAATGCACCATGTATCGGACTCGGCATGGAACAGTTGCCAACGGCGCATCGGATCAGTTGCGTCCGGTCAGCGCGGTAGATGATCGATTTGGGTAATGGGCGAGGTTGCGCTCGTGATCTGACCGGTCAACCGCATGTTGGAATGGCGGCACAGTGTCCCCGTGGCGCAATTCGGAAACAATGATCTCCACACCACGCTTCGGAACCTGGAACTGGACTGTTTGAGTACGCCTGCCCGACACTCGGGAATAAGAACATAAAACAAGGTACTCTCCATAACTACCGCCGCCTAGCCGAGATCGTGGTTAGCGCCACTCCAATCAACACTACAGCGGCCGCCGCCGCGCTCTTCGCCGTTATTGACTCATCGAGCACGATCATGCCGAGCACCGCGCTGAGGACAGGCACCGACAACTGCACGGTTCCGGCGCTGATGGCCGTCATCTGTACACGGACCCAGTACCAAATCACATAACCTATAGCCGAAGTTACGCACCCTGAAAGCGTCGCGTACATCAGGCCGAGAGGGTCCACGTGGAGCTGATGCCGCCGAAACCACACAAGTGCTAAGGCCAGCGGAACAGCCCAGAAAAAGCTACCAGCCGTGCTAGCAACAGGAGAGGCCTTGACACCCCCGAGCAGTGAAAACGCACCCCATGCAAGTCCCGCGACCATCATCAGTGCAGATGCGCCCAGCGGCGGTGGCGAATCCGAACGCACTAGGAAGGCAACCAAGCCCGCCAACGCCAACACAACACCAACTGGATTGCTTTTTTCACCTTTGGCGTAGCCGTAGCAGATCATCAGCAACTGCGCCGACGCAAACATCACCAATGCGCCCGAGCCCGTATCCAATCGGCGATAGGCAAACGCAAAGGCTGCGGCATAAATGAACAGGAACGCAGCTGGCAGCAAATTCGCTCTCGATACGCCGCTTTCCTTGCCACCAATGGCGGCGATGAGTCCCAACACCAACGCACCTGAGGCCAACCTGGCGGTAGTCAGCGAAGCTGGGTCGATGGATGTCGTCTGCAACGCCAATCGGGTGAGCAAAGAGTTTGCGGCAAATGCCAGCATGGTCAACGCCGCCAATACAATTACCCGCCAGGGTAGGTCTCCCAGCTGCCATGCCGTGGCTCCTTTCATTCCACGCCTCGATATCTCAATGCTTCCTCCGCCAATCGGCAGTGACTCGCTATCCCACAGTTAGGGGTTTCGCTCCGGCGTCGACGAGCTTCCGGTTGCGCACGATCAGCGCGTGCGCCCCGTCGAGGACCTCAAGAGCAGATCGTCGCGGCGGTCCACCCAGCCCGGCTCATACCGCAGGTCGAAGCGGGAGAGTGAGCGCCTGCACCGCGACAGGATCCATAAACTCGCTGATGCAGATGCGCTTCATCATGCCGACTCGTGGATGCGGGTCAGAACGAACTCACGGTGGCCGAGCGCCTCGGCTGCCGTCCAGCGGCCGTTGATGGTCGCCAGCATGCATTCCAGCAGCTTGTCGCCTGTCTGGTCGAGCGTCTGTTCGCGCTGCAGCAGGCCGGAGCAATCCACGTCCATGTGCTCGCTCATCAGGCGGACGGTACGCGGGTTGGCGCACAGCTTGATGACCGGGACGATCGGGTTGCCGATCACATTGCCCTGGCCGGTCGGGAAGAAATGCACCACGTAGCCGGCGGCGGCGCACAGCGTGACCATCTCGGCGGCGGCAGAGGACGAATCCATGAACCACAGGCCCGGGTGGGTCGGCTCCTCGGCCTTGTCGAGTACGCCGTCGACGGTGCACTTCTTGCCGATCTTCTGAATGTTGCCCAGCGCCTTCTCCTCGATGGTGGTCAGGCCGCCGGCGATATTGCCCTTGGTCGGCTGCGACTCGGACAGGTCCGAAGTCTTCCAGCGGTCGATCATGCCCTGGTAGCGCTCGAACATCGCCATGAACTTGTGACGCACGTCGTCGTTCGCGCAGCGGGCCGCGACGATCTGCTCGCCCCCAGTCAGTTCGGACGTTTCGCCAAACACCAGCGTGGTACCGAGCGGATGCAGCTTGTCGAAGGCGTTGCCCACCGTCGGGTTGGCACCGCAGCCGGAGGTGGTGTCCGACTCGCCGCACTTCGTCGACACCCATAGCTCGCTGATCGGGCACTCTTCACGACGCAGCGCGGTGGCGTACTGCACGAATTGCTTGGCGGCCTTCGAAGCACGCATGATGGTGTCGTGGTCGCCGTGGCCCTCGATGCCGAAGCCGACCACCGGCTTGCCGGTCTTGGCAATGCCATCGACGACCTTCTTGGTCCAGCCGTCCTCGATGCCGATCACCACCACGGCGGCGACATTGGGATTGCTGCCCGCGCCGATCAACGTGCGGAAGTGCAGGTCCAAGTCCGGACCAAACTGCAGGCGGCCGTACGGATGGGGAATCGCCATGGTGCCCTTGATCGCGACGGCGACAGCCTCGGCGGCGGCATTGGACAGGTCGTCCAGCGGCAGGATGATGACGTGGTTGCGGACGCCGACGCGGCCATTGTCGCGACGATAGCCGCGGAAGGTGGTGTTTTGGTCAATCACGGACATGGAAGTGGCCCTCGGATGCTTTGATGGATGGGGTTGCGATGGAGGCGTTGGTGCGGCTTACCAGCGCTTAGTCTTGATGTTGTGTACGTGGGCGTGTTCCCCGGCCTTGATCGGCGCGACCACCTTCCCGATGTCGATGCCGTACTTGTAGACCGTCTCGTTCACGTCCATGTCGCGCAGCGCCACCTTGTGACCAATGGGAATCGGCTGCAGCGCAGTAACGGTCACAACTTTGTCCTCGTCCATGATCCAGGCGTTCAGCTTGGTACCCGGCTCAATCCCCTCGACCACGGCCACCGCAACGGTGTCCTTAGCGTCATGCAGTACTACGTGAATCATCTTTGTCTCCTTCATGTGGGTCGTCGTTGAAATCATATTAGGCAACAGATTCATACATGTCAACCAACTCATATATATGACTATGTTTAAAAAAAAGCTCTGCTTTTGCGGGGCCTAAACTTTCAGACGAGTTCGGGAATTAGCACAACCTTCCCGGCTGCAACCCGACCGGCGGCAAGATCAGCAAAGGCTGCGGGACCGTCGGCCAGAGAGCGTGTTTCCACCCAATTCAGCGAACCAAAGCTGCCTTGCTCCAGCGCCCGAACGGTGGCGTGCATGTCGGCCATCGTGTAGGTGTAGGTGCCCAATAGAGTCAGTTCGGCAAGGGTCAGTTTGCGCATATCGATCTCGGTAGCCCACGCCTGCAAGCCGATATGCATCACCACCCCTCCGGGCCGCGTCGCCGCGATGGCAAGATTCCTCGTTGGAGCAGCGCCAACAGCGTCGATCACAATATCGAAGGAGGACTCAGACGGCGGGCTGACGCCGGGGTCGACCACTTCGCAGCCGAGATGCCGGGTTACCGACGCCTGCCGAAGTGCGTTGGTCTCGGCGACGCATAGACGCTTGCAGCCATATGAAGTCACCAGAGCTCCCGTCAGCATGCCGATCGCTCCACCGCCGATGATCAGCACGCGTGCCTCAGGCAAGGGCCGGCTCATTGCACGCATGGTGAGGTTCACGGCATGGAGTGCAGTGGCAGCCGGTTCGGTCAGCGCTGCACTGACGCTGGGTAGCGTGTCTGGGATCGGGATGGCACAGCGAATCGGGATCGCGAGATATTCGGACAGAGCCCCGGGCCGGCTCATGCCAACCATGCCCCGGTTGGCGCAGAGGTTGTCGCGTCCTTGGAGACAGTAGTCGCAGCGATCGCAAGTAACTAGCGGGTTCGCCGTGACGCGCTGCCCCACGGGCATGGCGGCTTCATCGGACGAAGCCACCACAGTACCCGCGAATTCGTGGCCGAGGACCAAACCCGGGTTGCGGCGCGGATCATGGCCATGGTAGGCGTGTAGGTCCGACCCGCAAATGCCGCTGGCATCAATGCGCAATAGAATCTCGCTGGGCTCAAGGTCCGGTATGTTGCGGTCCAGCACCGCGACGGCGTTAGGCTGGGTATAGACGATTGCTTTCATGGGGGTGATCCTGCAATGGTGGCGCGCTTATGGCGCTTCTTTCGGTACAAGGCGGTGGCCTGCCGCCCCGAGTTGCCGGTTGCTTACCGAGCCGTATAGCCCCCATCTACCATGAAGGTCTGGCCCGTGATGTATGCAGCCATATCGCTTACCAGGAACGCGACCAGTCCATGCAGGTCCGCTAGTTCGCCGTTGCGACCAATACAAGTACGACTAGCGTGATACTGCGCGAGGCTCGCGTTCTCGAACACCGGACCTGTCAGCGCCGTCGGGAAGAACCCGGGACCGACCGCGTTGCAAGTGATCCCGTGGCGAGACCATTCCTCGGCAATGGCTCGCGTGAGCTGAACAATGCCTCCCTTTGCCGCGCCATAGGGCGCACTGTTAGCGAAGGCCCGGTATGACTGGAGTGAGGCGATATTTAGTATGCGTCCCCACCCCTGAGCCTGGATCGCAGGTGCCAGCGCCTGCGTGAGAAAAAATGGCGCCCCGAGATGAGTGTCGAGTTGCAGCCGCCACGTCGACGGAGTAACGCTTGCGAATGTCTCCCGCAAGTTCATTCCCGCCGCATTGACTAGGATGTCGATCGTCCCATGCCGTTGTTGAATGGTATCCGCCCCGGCCGGAATGGCGTCGAGATCCGACACATCACACACGTGCGTAGCGACCGCGATTCCCATGGCGTCAAGCCGGGATGCCGCGGCATCGAGTTGGGCCTGTCGTCTCGCCGACAAAATCACTCGCACACCGGCCTTGCCTATCGCGATGGCGATGGCCTCTCCGATACCGGAACTACCGCCTGTTACGAGTGCCTGCCGTCCCGCAAGATCCGCCGCAGGCCTCACTGCATTTGGTTGTCCGGTCATCGTTACACTTCCACCGGCGTGCCCATTTCGAAGGACGCGTTCGGGAAGTACTTCGCCATGCGGTCATCCGCAGTGCGGGCATGCGCTTCCATGCCTTCAAGCCGCGAGATGCGAGCCGTCACCTGGCCAATCTGGCGCGTCGCTTCACGCGTCATCTTTTGCCATGTCAGCGTCTTCATGAACTTATGCACGGAGAGGCCACCGGAATAGCGCGCTGCACCCTTGGTCGGAAGCACGTGGTTGGGTCCGCTGGTTTTGTCGCCGAACGCTACAGTCGTTTCCTCCCCGAGGAAGAGCGAGCCGTAGCAGGTCAGATTGGCCAGCCACCAGTCAAGATCCGTCGTGTGGACTTCCAAATGCTCGGAGGCATAACGGTCGGAAATCTCCACGACCTCTTCACGGGTGTCGCACAGGATCACCTCGCCATAGTCGCGCCACGCGGCGGTAGCAGCATCGCCGGCCGTCGGGGGAAGCTTGGCTATCAGTTCCGGCACCAGCGCCATGACACGATCCGCCAGCAGGCGCGACGTGGTGAACAGCCAAGCAGGCGACTCATGGCCGTGCTCGGCTTGTCCGACGAGGTCGCTAGCGACGATGGCGGGGTCCGCCGTCTCGTCGGCAATGACGGCAACTTCCGACGGACCGGCGAACACGTCAATGCCGACTTGGCCATAGAGCGTCCGCTTGGCCTCGGCCACGAACTTGTTGCCCGGGCCGACCACCACGTCGGCCGGCTTACCAGTGAAGAGACCGTAGGCCATCGAGGCAATCGCCTGCACCCCGCCCAGCGCCATGATTACGTCGGCGCCGGCCGCCTGGAAAGCGTAAAGCACGTGCGGATGGATACCTTGGCCGCGAAACGGACTTGAGCACGCCACTACAGTCTTGACACCAGCGGCCTTGGCGGTCGCGACGCCCATATAAGCTGATGCAATGTGCGCATAGCGCCCTGCCGGCGCGTAGCAACCGACCACGTTGACGGGCAGCACTCGTTGTCCGGCGGTGACGCCTGGATGGAGCTCGACGGAAAACTCCTGCAGCGATTCGCGCTGCGCCAATGCAAAATCAGTTACCTGGCGGATGGCAAAGTCGATGTCGGCACGTACAGCGGCCGGCACGTCGCGAGTCTGCTCCCGAATCTGATCGGGCGTCAGGACGATGTCGCCACTCCAGCCGTCAAGTTGTTTGGCGTACTGACGCACGGCATCTTCACCGCGCGCCTGGATCCCTGCAAGCATCTCCGTTACAACCTTTTGCGCCGTCGCCGTTTCGGTTTGTGGCGTCTTCTCTGCTTTTTTCAGATACGAGATCATTCTTGATTCCTTGTGTCGGGTAAAGGTATGTAAGCGCTATCATTTTTTGGCACGTTGCGATACGTTTCCGTGTCTAATTCAATGGAAGCGCTTTCATTGTGAGAATAGCGTGTTCACCACTGTTCGCAAGAACGGGTATACCCTTAACCTGTCACGCTTTTGATGTTTGTCCACCCCTGCAGCGGCACCGGGGCACCCAGATTGGGTGACAATAGGCATTCGACGGAGAGGAACGAAGTGCGGAAAGCGAAACTTGAAGATGTAGCTCGACTTGCCGGGGTCTCCATGGCGACGGTGTCTCGGACCCTCTCCTCGCCTTCCCTGGTACGCGATGGAACGTTGGCAAAAGTGCGACATGCCATACAAGCACTAGGATATGTCCCGGATGCTTCCGCACGGACGTTGGCTTCCGGTCGTTCACGAACCATTGCCGCGGTCGTGCCCACGCTGGATAACGCCATTTTCTCGCATGCAATTCAAGGGATGCAGGGGGTCCTCGCCGCAAATGGCTACCAGCTTCTTCTAGGCTCCCACAACTATGATCCCGAAACCGAGACAGATGTTGTCCGAGCGTTGTCCGAACGTGCCGTTGATGCCATGGTCCTCGTCGGCGCGGAACACGCACCTGAAACGCTGTCGCTCCTGCGACAATCTGGCACCCGGACTATCTTCACCTGGGCGTTGTCCAACGAGAGTCCCTGTATCGGGTTCGATAATTTTGAGATTGGAGCGCTTGCGGCTAGATACTTGTTCGACCTCGGGCATCGCCACTTCGGCATGATTTCCGGGATTTCGCGGCACAATGATCGCGCACGGCTACGCACTGAAGGATTCATCAATACCCTGCGAGCGCTGCGTGCCGAAATCCTATCTGGCGCCGCATGCGAGCAGCCCTATACGTTTGCGGGAGGTCGCGCGGGATTGCGTGAAATTTTACGCAGTGCGCCAACCAACCCTACGGCGATCTTTTGTGGCAATGATTTGCTAGCGCTCGGATGCCTATTCGAGGCAACCGCGCTGGCCCTTAAAGTGCCTGATCAGCTTTCGATTGTCGGCTGCGACGATCTTCCAATAGCGGCAGAAGTTACACCCGCGCTGACAACCGTAGCCTTGGAAAGCAGCTTGTTGGGAAAAAAGACTGCGGAAGCTTTGCTGCGATGGCTACAGGACGGTATAGAGCCTGGTCGTACGGAAATGCCAATTTCCTTGATCCAGCGTGGAACCGCGGCCCCGCCCTTGTGAAGCTGTGGCTGCCTTCAAGTGCCTTGTAGCATCACCCAATAGTTGGCGGCATCAAGACAGAAGTCGCGGTCTTTCAGAGAGTAAGCGTTTAATTTCCTCCTTGTGAAGGGTTGTTACTACGCCTATCCCGCTGGAATTGTCGCGTTTGGGCTGGCGAAGAACATTCTTTGAGGAAGGCAACCGCCAGGGGCAGCGATGCGACGTACTGGGCTATCGGCCATCGAAGCGTTCGCTCAGCGGCGGCGCGAACGAATCTGAGAGGCAGCATAGCGTAAAGCGGCCCCAGGCATGGCGGGAGATCGCGGAGGTCCGATAGGACGTCGTGAACCTCTGATCCGCCCCCCAAACGCAAGCATGCCCATCAGCTGCTGCGGGGCTCCGGTCTGGAACAACTGCCCGGCCGATTAGTTTGAGATCCTTAAAGAAATGGCTCGTCAGCGAAATCTGTGGGTGAATCGAGGCACGGTCAGGCGTTCGGCGACCGATTCAGATACTGGTAGAGCTTTCGGCAGGTTGCATCAAACGAATTCTGCTCAGACTCGGAGATACGTGGCCAGATGAGGGGGCCGCCGTCCTCCTCGATGAGGTTGTGCAAGAGGGTCACCACGGGCATGGCAAGCGCGTCGGGATCCTCGTAGCGTCGCCGGATCATTTCGCCGCCGAGCATCCAGAGGTGATCGCGGTGGCGAAGTAGTGTCTTGCGTGCGTATCCCAGGGTCAGCAGATGCTCGAGAAAAGGCGTGAATATGGCCACGATTGCCTGTCCTGGCGGGATATCCCTGTCTTCGACGCGCCACGATGCAGGCCATTCCTGCAGGTCGGGCACATATCGCACCAGTGTGTCCGGATCCTGCGCGACAATAGCCGGTTTGCCCTTGCCGCTCGCGGCCTTGCTAGCCATGTTGCTGACCCGCCTGCTCAATGCTTGCCATCATGTTCCCGGTTTTGTTTACGAAGGTGCGCGGCTGTGCGAGGCAACCCAGTCCATCGAAATCGACGTACGTCCGCGCAAGGGTTCAAAGGCGATCTGCTCATGCTGTAGTCGGCCCGCCCGGGGCTACGACACGCTCGCACAGCGCAAGTTCGAGTTTATCCCGGTGTGGGGCTTTGCGGTCTTTCTGCTCTATGCCATGCGCCGCGTCGACTGCCGCGATTGCGGCGTGAAGGTTGAAGAGGTGCCGTGGGCCAGCGGCAAGCACACGTTGACGAAGGCTTACATGCTGTTCCTGGCGCAATGGGCTCGCAAGCTGTCCTGGAAAGAAACGGCACGAAGCTTCCGGACCAGCTGGGAGAAGGTCTTCAATGCAGTGGAATGGGTGGTGCAGTGGGGACTGGCCCATCGTGAGCTGGGCACGATCCGCGCCTTTGGGGTCGACGAGATCCAGTATGGCCGTGGACATTAGTACCTCACGCTGGTCTACCAGATCGAGGCCGGCTGCACGCGGCTGCTCTGGGTCGGGCAGGAGCGCACGAAGGAAAGCTTCGCTCGATTCTTCGGCATGATCGGCGAACGGCTATGCGAAAGCGTCGAGTTTGTCTGCTCCGACATGTGGCAGCCCTACCTCGACATGGTTGCAAAACACTGCCCCAATGCGCTGAACATCCTCGACCGTTTCCACATCGTGGCGAAGATGAACAAGGCGATCGACGAGGTCCGTGCTGACGAAGCCCGCCGCATGAACCGCGACGGCTATGAACCGGTGCTCAAGAAGACTCGCTGGTGCCTGCTCAAGCGGCAGGAAAACCTCACCGGAAAGCAGCGGCTGCGCCTGCGTGAGCTGTTGCAGTACAACCTGCGTACCGTGCGCGCCTGGCTGCTCAAGGAGGAATTCCAGCAGCTCTGGGAATACGTCTCGCCGGTCTGGGCCGAAAGATTCCTCGATCAGTGGTGCACCCGGGTCATGCGCTCGCGCATCGAGCCGATGAAGAAATTCGCCCGTACTGTACGCGTGCACCGGCAACTGATCCTCAACTACTTCCGCGCGCGCGGGCAGTTCTCCAGCGGCATCGTTGAGGGCTTGAACAACAAGGCCAAAGTCACCATGAGAAAAGCCTATGGTTTCAAGACCTTCAAAGCGACGGAAATCGCGCTATATCATGCACTTGGGTGCGACACGTGTCGCCGTCAGCCGCGCGTCAAGCGGCATGCAGTTGGCGGTAAAGCTCGTTTCTGTCTTGTCACGCACAGTCTGACGTGCCGTGACCTGCTGTACGGCCAGCAGTTGCCTACTTGGACAGGCGCGGCGGGTAACTGCCGGGTCTGAAGCTCCAAAGACAATGTACTCGTCGAAAGGCACCACGACTCGGCGACGATATGTGGTGACGCTGCGAGCCGCAATGCGGCGTAGAGGCTAGGCAAGTTCCGCATGCGCAACAGATGTGAATCGTTGATAAACCCCGTAAATGATGATGGGCCGAAGCGGCTAATGGGCCCAAACCAAAAGGTACGCAGCCGGTTGCTCCCTTCCAAGTTTGGAGTACGCCGTCAGAAGGCTGCCGGGGAAGAGACGAGCGCTAAACGGACAGGCCCGTGGTCATCCGGGTCGGCAGAAGCGGGAACGTGGTAAGCCCGATCCTCCGCCACGATCTCGGACTATTGAAATCGTGGCAGGTACGCCGTAAGGCAAGCTGTTGGGGGAGCGGGTATGAGAACGCGGAAAAAGCGAATGCCGGGCGGTAATAGCTCGTATAGGGGTTCAAGATTTGCCCCGACCTGAAAGGGTGCAGACTTCCGCGAAGTGTGGCTGTCGCAAACCAGTATCTGAGGTTCGACGTGGGGGAAGCTTGGAAGAGGCTGCCTCATGGCAGTTCAGCGCCCTCGTCTCAGTAATGAGATGGACCAACGATATGACGAATGCGAAGGGCCTGTGCAGGACGACAAGCCCGGTATCACCAAGTTGATGCTTTAGCTGTGCTTGAGCCGTTTGCGGTGAAAGTCGCTCGGGCGGTTCTTTGGGGAGGGAGCGGCGGTAACGCCGTTCTCTTACCCGCTAAAACTCCCTGAGCCGCCGACAACCCACACTTTTTACTGACGAACCAAAGAAATAGACTGACCCTGTGAAAACGAAGAAGCATTGCGTAAGCTTTCCTACATCCACAAGAAGTAGGCTAGCTCCGCGATAATTAAAGGAGCGAGGACAATGGTGGCGTAGCGTACTCCTTGGCAGTACTCCTGATGCTGCCCAGACGTAATCATATGGGCGCCCCAACAACCACCAACTATTACTCTGTCTTGAGCGTCATCGCTTGATGAGCGCTCACGACATGTATCGAGCCTTCTAGCCATCGCCGGGGCCGGAGTCCTCACAGTCAGATCTCGGTGCAGCAGTGAGGACGAATAATACATCCACAGGTTTCCGCATTTCCATAGAACTCGCATAATCCCACCCTGGTGCAAGGACGCGCTGTGCTGCAACTAACACAACAACGGCGCTCAACGGAAATGATAGAAGGCCCCGCTGCCAAATCCACTAGTGTTAGCCCTAGCGTCTAGTTAAGTGGATGAAAAGGCAAATGAGCAAATGGGAATCTCAGGGAGAGCCACGCTCACACCTCGCCAATCCCGATGTCAGAATTGCGAAAGTGGGCTATGTCTACGGACACAGCCCAGTCACTCCAGCCGGAACACCGCGATCCCTTCGCCGTTAGGACCGCCGCCACATCGCTCAGCTGCCGCCCGGTGCGCACGCAATCTCGAGCCCAATGAACGTCGACGCTGAACATGCGGTCGCCGGTGCTCCGCTGAGTGTGAGGTGTGCGGTTCGATTCACATCAGCACGGCCTCGCCTTTTTCAAACTGTTCATTCGGGAAGTACTTCTTGAGGCGGTCGTCCGCGGTGCGCGCGTGCGCTTCCATACCTTCCAGACGAGATATGCGCGCTGTCACCTCACCGATGCGCCGCGCAGCGTCGCGCGTCATGCGCTGCCACGTCAGCGTCTTCACAAACTTATGCACGGAGAGTCCGCCGGAATAGCGCGCCGCACCCTTGGTCGGCAAGACGTGATTCGGGCCGCTCGTCTTGTCCCCGAACGCAACCGTCGTTTCCTCGCCGAGGAAAAGCGAGCCATAGCAAGTGAGGTTCTCCAACCACCACTCCAGGTCAGCAGCTTGCACCTCGAGATGCTCTGACGCATAACGGTCCGACACCTCGACCACTTCCTCGCGCGTGTCACAGACAATGACTTCGCCGTAATCGCGCCACGCGGCGGCAGCTGCATCGCGCGCGGTCGGCGGGAGGTCCTCAATAAGGCGCGGCACCAGCGCCATCACTTCGACAGCAAGCGCCTTTGATGTCGTGAACAGCCACGCAGGCGATTCGTGCCCGTGCTCGGCCTGACCGACGAGATCGCTCGCGACGATCGCGGGATCGGCGTTTTCATCTGCGATCACGGCGACTTCCGACGGCCCTGCAAACACATCGATTCCAACCTTGCCGAACAACGTACGCTTCGCTTCCGCAACGAACTTGTTGCCTGGGCCGACGACCACGTCCGCCGGCTTGCCGGTGAACAGGCCGTACGCCATCGAAGCGATAGCTTGCACGCCGCCGAGCGTCATCACCACATCCGCGCCCGCCGCGTGGAACGCGTATAGCACGTATGGATGAATGCCGCCTCCACGGAACGGGCTCGAACATGCGATCACCGTTTTTACGCCTGCCGCCTTCGCCGTCGCCACCCCCATGTACGCCGATGCGATATGCGCGTACCGGCCCGCGGGTGCATAGCAGCCTACTACATTCACTGGAATCACCCGCTGCCCCGCGATCACGCCCGGATGGAGTTCGACCGAGAACTCCTCCATCGAACGGCGCTGCGCGACCGCGAAATCGTGAACCTGCTTCACTGCGAAGTCGATGTCGTCGCGAATATGCTGAGGAACCTCCTGCGCTCGTCGCTCAATCTCCTTGCGCGGAACAATGATGTCCCCTTCCCAGCGGTCGAGCTTTGCGGCATACGCGCGCACGGCTGACTCGCCGTTCGCCTCGATCTCGGCCAGCATCTCCGTGACGACACGCTGAGCGGTAGCGGTCTCACTCTCCGGGGTTTTTGCGGCCTTTTTAAGATAAAGCACTGTCATGTCTGCTTCCTGAAGTCAATGTATATCTGTTTGGAAATGCAAGCGGTTGCATTTCTGGTCGATAAGTGAGCGGGCGACTGTTTTCCGGCTCTCGCAGTAGCATGCGGTCTGTGAAAGGGATTGCCCTTTCGCCAGGTTCTTCTTAACTTGCTACCAGGACAGTTCTTGATCCTGGCTTCCTAAGCGAGAGCACCGCCACGAACCCAAGTACTTCACAGACAACTAGTGCGAGTGAAATCGGCCATGTCCCGTAGTGAGGAAGCACCGCAGTAGCGAACATTGGAACTAGACCACCAATGATCGTTGACGCTTGGCTGCCAAACGAAATCCCTGTATATCGAAGTTGCCCGGGAAACGTTTCCGAAAAGAATACTGGCAGAACGGCAAAGGTACACCACAGCGGGATGGCAACCAAAAACATGGCAAGCCACAGGTAAAGCACATTCGCCGTGTCCGTCAACCAGAATACTGGGTATGCAGCAAGCGCCATGAAGAAAAATCCGGCATAGAGAACTCGCTCTGTTCCGATTCGGTCAGATAGCCGTCCCACAAAAATGATGACGATACTCATGATCGCATTTGCCGCAACCACGCCCATAAGAACGTCGGCCTGCTGCATATGCAGAACAGTTGTTGCATAGTATGCCAAGAATACCCAGGCTACGTAGAACGGGACCGTTGAGGAGGCGAGGTACACAAGCGCTGTGCATACCAACTCTTTCATGTGGCGTCGAAACAGTTCTACGATGGGAAAGTTGACAATTTCGCCGTGCTGCACCAGCTCCTGAAAGACAGGAGTCTCGGCGGTCTTGGACCGAATGTAAAAGCCGCAGAAAAAAAGGACGATACTCACCAAAAAGGGGACTCGCCATCCCCACGAAAGAAACTCCGCTTCGCCGAGCAGGGAGGACGAATAATAAAACATCAAGGCACCCAATGCTAGACCAGCTGGGCAACCAACTTGCACGATGCTTCCGTAAAATCCTTTAGTACCTTTTGGGGAATACTCTACTGCCATGAGTACGGCCCCGCCCCACTCTCCCCCCAATGCCACCCCTTGGATAAATCTACAAAGGATAAGGAGGACCGGCGCCCAAATTCCAACGTGGCTATATGTCGGCAACAACCCAATGAGGAAGGTTGATCCTCCCATCAAAGCCAACGTAGTAATTAGCATCTTTTTTCGACCGATTCGATCTCCAAAGTGGCCAAATATGGCACTTCCCAACGGTCGCGCGACAAAGCCTACAGCCAGGGTTGCAAATGATGCAAGCGTTCCTACTAAAGGCGAGTATGACGGGAAAAACAACTTACCAAAAACGAGTGCTGCCACAAATCCAAAAAGGAAAAAATCGTACCATTCCAAGATGCTTCCAACCATACTCGCCACTGATACACGAAGTGGCGAAACCGGTCCTTGGTTGTGCGCGACAGATGACATGCTTCACTCCTGCAAAAATGAGTAGATCAAACAATATGCTCTTCGCTATATGTAAAATGCAAGCGCTTACATTTCAGATTTAAAAACAAGCCGGACATCACTTCCGGCCGCTTAGTGTGTGCGTTTAATGCAAGCGCTTGCATGTATAATAGATGCATTGCGCGGGCCTTGCATCGGGGTTGTTACCTAGAGGCATTGATATCGTCGGCCCAGGGCTTCATACAATCGCTACTGACCGAATGAACGACGGGCCCTTCATGAATCTACCCGAACGCCCCCGGATCGCCGATGTCGCGGCACTTGCCGGCGTATCGACCGCCACCGTCTCGCGGGCGCTGTCAAATCCCGAGATGGTGAAAAAACCAACCCGCGAGCGCATCCTGCGAGCGGTCACAAGTCTGGGCTATGTTCCGGATGGCGCGGCGCGCGCCCTCGCACTCGGCCGTGCACGCATGATCGGCGCGATTGTGCCCACGCTCGACAACGCTATCTTCGCGCGTGCAGTTCAGGGCATGCAGAACACGCTGCAGAATGCTGGTTATCAGTTGCTGATTTCCGCACACGAATATAGTCTCGCCGCCGAAACTGAAGCAGTGCGCGCACTGCTCGAACGCTCCATCGATGCGTTGGTTCTAGTCGGCGCCGATCACGCGCACGAAACGTGGGAATTGGTTAGCGCCAGTCGAGTACCGCTGCTCATCACATGGACCAACGCCGCGGCGACGAACGAATTTCTCACTACAGCGCCGCACATCGGTTTTGACAATCGGCTCGTCGGCAAGCTCGCAGCGGAGCATTTGCTTTCACTAGGCCATCGCGCGTTTGGCATGATTTCCGGCCTGACAAGGCATAACGACCGCGCCAGGCATCGAGTCGAAGGATTCCGGACGGAGCTGATGCAGGCAGGCATGCGATTGCCCGAAGCCAACGTGGTCGAGCAGCCCTTCGGTTTCGACGGTGGACGCGCGGGCCTGAAACATCTGATGCAACTGCGCCCGCGCCCGACCGCCGTCTTCTGCGGCAATGACGTGCTCGCCCTCGGGGCGCTGTTCGAGGCACAATCGCTGACAATTGATGTCCCGGGCGAACTCTCGATTGTCGGTTGCGACAATCTGCCGATCTCATCGCAGATCACGCCCGGCTTATCCACTGTGCTGCTCCCCACGTATGAACTCGGTCAACACGCCGCACTCGCGTTGCTCGATTGGCTTACGACGGAGCGCCCACCGATCGATGCCTGCCTTCCCATTGAGCTCGTCGTGCGTGGCACGAGCGGACCGCCGCCATCACTGGGCATTCAAAACTAGTTCGCGCGAATTTGCCTGCCTCGCCTTCCATGTCAACTCCGGTCAGGATTCTGAATAGGCGCTAGACAGGGCCTGAGACGCTTGGCGTAGCGCAACAATATGGCGTTGGCTCTCCTCGGGTCCACTACGTCCCGCCGGCGCGTTGACCGACACGGCGGCACGCATTCGACCTCTTGCGTCGAACACGGGTACAGCAGTTGCGATCAAGCCCTTCACATACTCTTGATTGTCGTAGCCGATGCCCTCCATTCTTATCTTTTCGAGTTCTTCTTGGAGAGCCTGCGGATCGGTAATTGTATTCTCTGTGTAAGCTTTCAGATGCGCGGTGCGAACAAATCGTTCCCTCTTCTCTTTGGGCAGGTAGGCAAGAAATAATTTTCCTCCGGAGGTGCAATGGAGAGGAACTCTCGAGCCTGCGAACAACTGCAGCCGAAGAGGAGACTCTGACTCAACACGATCGAGAAAAACCAATTCGTCGCCTACCATTATCGTCAGGCTGCACGTTTCGCCGGTCTCATCAACAACGGCACGGAGTACGCTACGCCTAACGGCATCCTCTCCCGACGACAATGTAGCGTTCAACGCCAAGCTAAGCAGCCGTGGCCCTACAACGAGGCCTTTGGCAAGCGGATCCCGTACTAACATGCCCATACACTCCAGGATCCGGCAGATTCGATGAGCGGACGGTTTCGGTACTGATAGAGTTCGGATCAATTCCGAAACCGACACAGGCCGGCCGCTTTGAGCAACGAACTCCATGATTAACGAGCACCGCTCAAGAAGCGAAGAAGCATCACTAGCCTCCTTCACCATTTCTATAGTTCCATCTTCACTCATCTCGCCCCCTGCTCGCCTCGAAAATGAGACTCATTCTATAATACAAGAAACACGCGGGGATAAAAAGCGGGGTCGCACCAGACTTGCCCCCTGACACCACTTCTCTTCTCATTTTATCTCGAGCGCGCGGCTTGGGCATTGAAGAGGATGTGGACTGGGGAGCGTGGAACATACCCTATGACAGCCGCAGATATATTCGCTACTGCTTTTCCTGCTCTAAAGCACCTCATTACACACAACTCCTGGCGGCTGGTGCTCCGCAGAAAGTCGTTTACGGTCAATGACATAGCGGGTGGGGTTGTAAACTCTTTCGGATTGTCGTTCACTCTTGCATTTTGGGCGGCACATGAAGCGAGAGGCAACGAGTTGGGCAGCGGCAGAATTCAAGGACATTGACTTGGGCGACCAGCGCCTGAACAAGCGGGCGGTGCTGCTAGCGGAGCGGCTCGCAGAGAAGCCGGCGGCAAGCATCCCCAGCGCATGCGGCGGCTGGGCGGAAACGGCTGCGGCATACCGCTTCCTGGCTCAGGATGAACTGGACTGGCGCGATATTCTGGCTCCCCACTGGCAGAACTCAGCCGAGCGGATGCGAGCTTGCGAAGTGGTGCTATGCATCCAAGACACCACGGAGCTGGACTTTAACGGCCAGGCCATCGCCGGCTTGGGACCGCTGTCGTATGAGGCGCAACGCGGGCTATATCTGCACCCGACATACGCGGTAACGCCAGCGCGCGAACCGCTGGGCGTGCTTGACGCCTACATGTGGGCACGCGAGCCCAAGGGTGCGGATGGCGTGCGCCCCGGCATCAAGGAAAGTACCCGCTGGACCGAAGGATATGAGCGGGTCGCCGAACAGGCGGCCGCACTGCCTGCCACGCGACTCGTCTATGTGGCTGACCGGGAATCGGACATCATGGCGCTGATGGTCAAAGCAAAGGAGTTGGGCCACCCGGCGGATTGGTTACTGCGCTCGCAGCACAATCGCACCTTGCCTGGCGGCGGCAAGCTGTGGGACCAGGTAACCGCGGGTGAGCCAGTGGGCAGGATTCACTTTACGCTGGCAGCCCGTCAGGCTCAGCCGGCGCGCGCAGTACGGCAGCAGGTGTGGGCGCAACGTGTCGCGTTGCCTGATGCTGCAGGCGGCGTGGTGAGTGCCACTTGTATCGTCGCCCGGGAGGTCGACCCGCCGGCCGGCGTCAAACCGATTGAATGGCGACTGCTGAGTAATCGCGAGGTGGGCGACCTTGACGCAGCGGCGCAGCTTATTGACTGGTACCGCGCGCGTTGGGAGGTGGAACTGTTCTTTCACGTGCTCAAGAACGGCTGTCGGGTCGAGGCGTTGCAACTCGCATCGATGGCGCGGCTTGAGCGTGCCTTGGCACTGTTCATGGTGGTGGCATGGCGCATCGCTCGGTTGATGCGACTGGGCCGAACTTGCCCGGACCTGGATGCAGGACTGCTGTTCGAGCGGGATGAATGGCGCGCGGCATTCATTCTCAACAAGAAGAAACCACCGAAGACGTCACCGCGTCTGAACGAAGTCGTGCGCTTGGTCGCTATGCTCGGTGGCTTCCTGGCGCGCAAAGGCGACGGCGAACCCGGAGTCAAGACTATCTGGCAAGGCCTGCAGCGAGTGGTGGATTTCGCCGCAGGCCTCAGGTACGCGCGTGAACTTGACGACTGAGATGTGTGTAATCAAATGGCTCTAAAGGCGATGGCTGAACGAGTATCAATAGGCCTCAACAAGCAGAAGCCTCTTAGGCAACCGGCAACGGAAAAAATTCTGTGAAATCTTTCAGTAAACGAATGCGAGACAGGCTATTCCATCGGATGGAACAGAACCAGTCTCGCAACAAATTTAACTCAGCTGACTGCGATAGATGCAGCATTCGAGCCGTCATATAGTGTCGAAGCCAGCAGTACCAATCGCTATATAAGAAAGCTCATCATGGCCACCACTTGATGCATCCAACGCTTCTTGACTGTTGCCACTTGGGCCATGATGTATGGTTCAATAAGCTTTCTTCATCAGTCAAATGTCCAGTACGAGGACAGAGCTCTTTGAGCGGGAACAACAGACAAGCAGATTGTCACGCTTTTCCTCATCATTAAGAATATAGTCGCGATGATCAGGCTCACCCTCCAAAAAGCGAACCTTGCATGTACCGCAAAGGCCTGTCTCACACGAACTGGGTACCTCGTGCCCATGAGCACGGAGCACCTCAAGAATCGTTTTGTCGGGAGGGACCGACCAGCTCTCACCGGTACTTGCGACCTTCACTTCAAACCCGACTGGAATCGCACAATCGTTCGACGCTTCATCGGAATTGAATGCAGAAGAGTATAAATCTCCTAACGGTGGAGAAAAACTCTCATAGTGAACATTCTCTTGCGGCCAATGAGAGGCTGCATGGCGAGCAGCCTTCAAGAACCCTGCAGGACCGCACAGGTACAAATGCGTGGCTGGCTCGTGTTCACGGAGGATCTCGGTTAGGTTGGCCCCCTTCTCGGGGTGGCCCCCATCATGATAGAACTTCACCCGTTCCGGACCGCCCAAGCTTGCAAGCTCATCACGGAACGCGGTTCGTTCACTGGTCCTGGTGCAGTAGTGAAGTTCAAAATCAGCTCCAGAGCGCACGAGAAATTTCACCATTGCTACAATCGGTGTAATGCCGATCCCGCCCGCTATGAAGATGTACCTTTTCGCGTCACTAACGATTGGAAAATTATTTCGCGGCTCTGATATGACCAACGTACGACCGACGTGAATCTTTTCAAAGATAGCCTTTGATCCACCTCTACCCTTCAAATCGCGCTGAACAGCGAACACATAGCGGTTCCTTTCACGTGGATCGTTGCAGAGCGAATATTGTCTAACACGACCGTCGCGAAAATAGAGGTCTACGTGAGCGCCAGGATCAAACTTCGGCAGCTGCTCACCGTCGAAAGGAACGACTTCGTAGGCGTTAATATCATCGCCCTCGTACGTGATAGAGCGTACGCGTACTTTAAGCGAATTCGGCCTACGCTCCAAAAGCTCCGAAGGCGTAAAAACCGGCATTGTAGATAATGTCGTCATGGTAACCTCGACCAATACTTGGGTTACAACGCAGCTGCGTCACGCTCGAGCTCCTCGAGGCATGAGATGATGAAGTCTCGTCGCTCGGTGCCGGCGAGCGTATCTGCTTCGGCTGTTATGTCGACAATACGTCGTCCCACCTTCCGTAGGATCTCGCGCTCCTCTTCGGGATTGCTACGCGCGGGGATTTTGAGCACCGTATTTTGCGTATAGCAATAGTTTTGCAAGCCGTTGTTCGCTCGCTCATTCATGCGCTCGGGAGACGCGGCAGGAGTCTTTCCCGTGATGGCCTCTCGAACAAGCTTCCGGAACAAGTAGACACCAACGTCGCTCTCAATCGGGTTTTCAAGTGCGTGTACCGCGATTGGTCGCTGACTCTTGATAATTTCCCAGTCGCCCGGCAGGCGCTGACCCTCTTCGTAAGTCCGATCACCGACCTGGCCGTCCAGGAAGTCCATCTTGTCCCAGCCTACTTTGCTCTTATCGCCCTTACCTTTGGGGTCGATAACTTTACCGAACATTCTCCAGCCATAGATGATGCAATGCGTGTCATCGACAGGCACATACCATCGGGACATGCTCACTCGATGGAAGAGACGACGTTCTGCGCCGTCTTCGAAGAGTGACGCGTGTTGGCTAATGTTCGGGACGATTAGATCGTTGATCCGTACCCAAACCATCTCTTCCGAGACCCGGCGGCTGGCAATAAACGCCATCCCGGTTCCCTTCCGTACTGGAACATAGTCCATCACGGGGACCGAAGCGAAGTAAGTCAGAGCAAACGTCTTCCAGTCTAGATCACTCGGAATGTTCCCCTCGAACAGGAACTCCGGATTATGCAAGAAACTGGTGTGCATCTGATCAGCGATGTTATCAATCGTCTGCAGCCAATTACAGGGAAAAACATTAGAGAACGGCACTAGCTCGAGGTCATCGTCCTTCTGATAGGCGTCGTACTCAGGAAAGGCAGGCTTGAGTTCGGGAGGCCCCATGTACGCGAAAACCAAACCATCGCGTTCAATTGCCGGGTAGGCGCCTTGCGATAGCTTCTTGCAGATCCTCGCCCCATTGTCCCGTTCTCCGGGAGCAGAAAGAATCTTACCGTCTTCAGCAAAATGCATTGCGTGGTACGCACATCGAATTCCCTTCTGCTGGATGATTCCATATTCCAGCGATGCCCCGCGATGAACGCAGTGTCGATGCAGAACACCGATCGTGCCTTCCTTATCCCGATATACAACAAGGTCCTCACCCAGAATTCTCACTGGGTGCGGCACATCGGTCAGTTGTTCAGTCATGCAAACAGGCTGCCAGAAACGCCGAAAATATTCGCCGAGAGGAGTACCGGGGCCAGTTTGGGTGATCTGTGGATCGGCTGGCGGCACTGCGGTCTTGTAATAGCCGCAGTATTCCAGCGGACGCTCCTGACTTCCCCCGCTCACACTCACATTCTTGTCCATAACTTGTCTCCTTATCGATCGTCGAGGTTCTGGGAACTCTGTTTCGGTGGACTTATTATTGTTCGAGCCTTTTGGAAACGCAAGTAGAGTCTCACCCTAAGATCTTTTATGTCTCGTTTTATGAGACTTTTGTGTTTTAAGAGATGTAAAAGGCATGTAAAATGGCGTCAACTCCAAGTTGAGTAGCGTAAGGATCTGTTGCAGATCGTGGTTGGCATTTCACGAGGGGCCCCGGCGAGGTGCCCGGTGGTGCACATGTCGAGGTACCTGCCGGCCGCTCCGTGCGAAGATTTTCATTCCGTTGACGGACGCGTCGCGCCGACGTCACCGGCAAGAGCCGGGTGGGAACGCCGGACCACCATGACGCAACATTGCGAGCGACCGAAAGCGGGATACACCGCGTGATGGGCTCAATCGGTTAATCGGCCGCATGACAAGAGCGCTGGTCGAAACGATGGCCACCTTGAATCTCGACGAGCGATTGCAACTCGGGCGCGTGAACGCGCACGCGTTCCGCCATATCTTCGGTAGCCAATCGGGTCGCAGGGGATGTTCCGATCGATGTCGTGCAGAAGGTCTGGGTCATGTGTCGCTATTCGTGGGGCGGCTTCGAAAGCCTGGCCATGCAGGCCGATCCACGCAAGCTGCGCAGCGCGACCACGTGGTAGGATGAAGGACACCTGATTCGCCTGCACATCGGGTTGGCAGACCCTGCCGACCTGATTCTGGACCTCGAGCGCGGTCTTGAACGATTTGCCGCTCGTGCACGGATGAGCCGCGTTGCAGTAAGCCGGTGAGCGCCGCCCTATAATGCCTGTGACCGCCAGGGGTTACTTTCAAGTCAATCCAGGCGTAGCCGGACGGGGACCGGGCGTCCAGGTTCTTTGCGCAATGTCACTGATGGGGCGGTTTCCATGGATGCACTTTCGGATCTCATTCGCCGCGCGCACCTCGAAGGGGCCGTTTATCTATGCGGCGATTTCACTGCGCCTTGGCGTATTGCGGGGCAGATTCCCCGAGCGCTGTGCACGGCTTTTTTGCCGCGAGCCGAACGCATTGTGCCCTATCATCTCGTCACGGAAGGAAGCTGCTGGGTTTGGCCTGTCGACGATTCCGCTTCGGCAATCCGCGTTGATGCAGGAGAACTCCTTGTCGTGCCGCGGGGCGAAGCGCATCTGATCGGAAGCTCGCGCGAGGTGGTGCGAGCGCCTGCAGGGGATCTGTTGTCGACTTGCCTGAATACCTCGCCGGGCGAACTGATGAGTTTGCGCTACGGCGGCGGCGGGTCGCACACGCGTCTGATTTGCGGCTTTTTCGCGTGCGACGATACACTGACCGATCCGGTACTTTCGGGGCTGCCCTGCATCTTCAAAACCGACTTCCGAAACGATCCACAATCGGCGTGGCTCGAATCGGTGCTGAAGCTTGCTGCGGTGGAAGCGGCCCAATGCCGCGCGGGCAGCGCGGTTTTTTTCGCTCGGCTGTCGGAGTTGTTGTTTGTGGTGGGCGTACGGCGCTACATCGACGCACATGCCCAAGCAATCGGTCGATCAGCAGGCGGAATATAATTGGTGCATCGCCAAGTCGAAAGATCGAAGCTCTTATAAAGGTTTGGCATCGGGACAACGAAGCCACCTAGCACCTGGGGAAGGTACCGGCATTGGTCCTCTTACGGCGACCGCTTGGTTGGTGACGCGAAGAACTTCGACACAGGCAGCCAACTCTCCGCGTGGTTGGGCTTGGTTCCTCGCCAACACTCAAGCGATGGCAAGCAGAATCTGCTGGGCACCTACCGGGCAATGCAAAAGGCTGATACCGAATACTGGGTTTTTAACGTTGCGGCTCGTCGCAACAAGAACGTCGCCGCCGTCGCGCTAGCCCGAGTCTGACCATTTCCGGCTGGCGTGCTCGGGCTTCGAGCACGCCATTCTCGGTGGCGCGAGCTATCTCGCACTGGCGGAAGGCCTGCAGAACGCGCTGTGGTCGCTCGGCGGTGGAGCACCGCAGCGACAGACCTCGCGCCCACCTTAAAAGCATCTCGTTATACAGAAGTAGGACCGCCTCCACGCTGTGGCATGGAGCCTGAGGCCGCGGCAATTTCAAGGTAAGGGGTTGTTAACTTCGACAGACTCGCGTTTACTCTCGGATTTTCGTGCAGCAATGAGCAACGAGTCGGGGGCATGGGTGGACGAGGAATTTGAGAGTCTGGATCTTGGTGATCCGCGGCGGGATCGACGGGCCAAGGAGTTGCTCAAACGGTTTGCGGCCCTGCCTACGGCCAGCATTCCCGGCGCATGCGATGACTGGTCGCAAACCATTGCGGCGTATCGCTTTCTCAGCAATGAGCAGATCGATTGGCGGGACGTGATGCAGCCGCATTGGGAACGCACGGCGGCCAGAGTCGCACAGTTCCCGGTGGTGCTGTGTATCGCTGATACGACCGAGCTGAACTTCAATGGCCAGGAGATGAACGGGCTGGGTCCGTTGAGCTACGAAGCCCAGCGGGGCATGTATTTGCATCCGACCTACGCGGTGACGCCTGACCGTGAACCTCTGGGGGTGATCGATGCCTGGATGTGGGCTCGCGAGCCAAAGGACGCCGACGGGAACCGCGGCGGGATCAAGGAAAGCGTACGCTGGATTGAGGGGTACGAACGGGTGGCGGAGCAAGCCGCGATGCTGCCCCAGACACGGCTGGTGTATGTGACGGATCGCGAGGGGGACATCGCCGAGTTGCTGGCGCGCGCCCAGGAACTTGGCCAACCGGCCGACTGGCTGATCCGCAGTCAACACAACCGCAACCTTGCTGAGGGCGGCAAGTTGTGGGGTAGCGTCGACGCAAGCCCGGTACTCGGGGAAATCACCTTTATCTTGCCAGGGCGTGCAGGCCAGAAAGCGCGCGAGGTCAGACAGGAACTACGCGCAAAACGTATGAGGCTGCCCGGTCTGGATGGCCCTGCGCTTACCTGTGTAGAGGCCAGGGAGATAGGAGCGCCCGCAGGCATCAAGCCAGTGGTTTGGCGGCTGTTGACGAACCGAGAAGCGCAGGACGCCGATGCTGTCATCGAGCTCGTCGACTGGTACCGAGCCCGATGGGAAGTGGAGATGTTCTTCCATGTCCTGAAGACCGGCTGCAAGGTCGAAGCGCTACAGCTATCGCACATGGATCGTGTAGAGCGGGCCTTGGCGCTGTATATGGTGGTGGCGTGGCGCATTGCCCGCCTGATGCGGTTGGGCAGAACCTGCCCGGATCTTGATGCGTCGCTGTTCTTTGATGCCGACGAGATTCGGGGAGCATACGTGCTCTCCAAGAAAGCTCGCCCGAAGACACCGGTCACACTCAATCAGATGATTCGGTTGGTTGCTTCCCTGGGTGGCTTCCTTGGGCGGAAGAGCGATGGCGAGCCCGGCGCTAAGACGATCTGGATCGGCATGCAGCGAACCATGGACGCCGCGCTCACCATTCAAGCACTACGGGAAGAGTCGTGACTTCCGTATAAGGAAATGCCTTAAAAGCGCTATCCCTGACGCGCTGCTAGTACGCGGCAGCGCCGACTTCACCGACCTTGCGGCCTATCGCTGCGTCACGTCGCATCGACGAGGGCAATGGCAAGTGCACTGAGGCCGAACGTCCCTTCCTGCCTTTTCTGCCCAATACGCGCACTAACGACTGCGAGGAAACGCGTGTGTAAGCCACCTTCACCGGCGGCTTGTATTGAAGGTCTCCTATACCGTCCCTTCGCGGCTGATCGGTCATCGCCTGCGCGTGCGGGTGTATGGCGACCAGAACAGATCCTGGGCGGCCCGGCCCTGATGTCGCTAGTGCGGCAGTCCGGGCGCCAACGGGACCCGGCCATGCTTACCGACTACCGGGCAGGTCATCCACGCGCTGCGCCGCAAAGCGATGGCGCTGCTGAACTCGTCTTTTCTCCAGATCTTTCCGCATGAGGCCTATGGGGTCCGGCAGGTCTCCGCGATCCAGCGGAGATTCGCGCACACCGCTGCTGTGTAGGCCAGAGAGCTTTGAGCCACATATAGAACGCTTCATAAAACCAAAGCGGTGGCTTCATAAAGTATCATAAAACGAGACAAAAATAATCTAAGAGTGAGACTCTACTTGATTTTAGAAAGCGGCAGAACAATAATGAGTCCACCAGAGAGTTCGAACGGCACCACGAAAAAGGAGACGACTGATGGACAAGCGAGCGAGCGGAAGTATGGGAAACCAGGCGCAAGAGCTTGAATACAGTGGCTACTACAAGACTGCGGTGCCGCCGCCCGACCCGCTGATCACCCAAACGGGCCCGGCGCTGCACTGGCTTGAGCAGCGGCCGCTGGGCTGAAGGCCCGCAGGCTTTCGCCGAAAAGCATGCGGAGAGGGCCAAGTCAGCAAAATCCACTAGTTCCGCCAGCCCACGTCTGTTATTGCGTGGCCGCCGTGTCTCTGCTGCCTCGTGCTCGGCGGTCGCGCCGGGGTCGTCACGGACGTATTTTGCTCCAATATCGTCCCGCGTTGCCTCCTTAGCACTTGCCATATTGGCGACGTAAGACGCGGCGCCAACGTGACCACTCCGAGTGCCCTACCGAACCGAACGTCTATCCCAAGCTACGGCCGACAAAATGACGCCTTTCCTCCGTTCGCGCGGCCGAAGAACTGATACAAAGACGTCGACTGGCTTTGATAGCCCTTACAGCTGGCGTGTGATCATACTTACGCTGATTATCACCTCACTCAGTTTTGGCGCGGTGACATCGGTTCCGATTCTATTGAAACCGATAGCTGCAGAGTGGGCACAGGGCGTTCGGCCGA
Source organism: Cupriavidus sp. C2SS-8b (assembly GCF_057073745.1). Taxonomy (NCBI): domain Bacteria; kingdom Pseudomonadati; phylum Pseudomonadota; class Betaproteobacteria; order Burkholderiales; family Burkholderiaceae; genus Cupriavidus; species Cupriavidus sp. C2SS-8b. Next base: position 453,927 of record NZ_CP172718.1, on the reverse strand, counting down.
TATCTCTCATCCATATGTCAGCCATGCTTGGGGCAAGTGTCGGTAGCCTCGTGCTGGGTCGCGTAGTCGATCGATTTGGATTTTTTAGAATCGCCGTAGTAGGCGCCTTTGCGACGGCGGGCGGCGTTACTCTGGCTGCTCATGCAACAGACCTTTTAACTCTTCACATTGCGTACGGCCTCTTAGTAGGTGGGCTCGGACAAGCGGCTTTTTTTAGTCCGATCGCCGCTGAGTCCTCACGGTGGTTCTGTCGCCGTCGGCCATTCGCTGTGGCTGTGGCTGCGTGCGGCCAGAGTGTAGGGGGTGTCGTCGCGCCATTACTGCTGCGAACTCTAGAGGCTGCCTATGGCTGGCGCACTGCATTACTGATTTATGGAAATGTGGCGGCATTCGCGATTCTGATATGTGCACTAGTCTTTCGACGCGCAGCCCCTGGCTTTGCCGGGCGACCGAGCGTCGAGAAGGGCGGACCGCCCTTAACTTCGCGCGATATAAGGCAATTGCTACTTCTTTGCATTGCCCTTGGCCTCTCAGCGCTTTCAACCTTCGTCGTCATAGGTCATTTGACATCTTATGGTGAGGAACAGGGTCTGCCGCCGCGATTGTCTGCAACGCTTTTATCGATTCTACTTGGCTCGGCGCTTTTCTCTCGTCTTTCTGTTTCCGCCATGCTGACCCGTTGGGGAAGCATTCGCGTGCTGGTGGCTTTGTCCGCGATTCACTGGCTAGGCATCACGGTATTGGCAATGAGCGGGGGCCTTGTTTCAACCTCAATCGGCGCCATACTTATTGGCTTTGGGTTCGGTGGCTACCTTCCTACCTATGCGGTAGTGTTGAGCAACATTTTTCCTCCCCATCAGGCAGGGCGGAGGATCTCGGAAGTCTATTCTTTAGTATTTCTAATGGCGGGGCTTGGGAGCTTGCTCGGAGGCGTTTTTCGCGATAATACAGGAAGTTACACATCTTCGTTCTGCCTTGCTTCCCTGAGTTCTGGGGTAGCGTTGCTCGTCCTCGGGGCGGTGCACTTGTTGTCCCGCGCCCGTTCTGATGGCGTGCAGGTGTAGCGTCACCGCGCGGTCGGAAACAGAGGGAGTGTTAAAAACTGCGGATTTCGGTGAAGGTGATCAGCGGTTTCGGCGAACGTGATCAGGGAAGGAAGGTGGTACTGCGCGGTCAGGAGATTGTAGCGTAGGTGATCACGATGCCCGTTTATTGGCGTCGGTTGCCGTGCGCTTGCGCATGGATTCGCCTTTGAGCGACACCTTGTGCGCCTGGTGGACCAGCCGGTCCAGGATGGCGTCAGCCAGCGTCGGATCATTCAGCCACTGGTGCCAATGCTCGATCGGGAGCTGGCTTGTCACGATGGTCGAGCGGGTGCCGACGCGATCGTCCAGAACTTCCAGCAGATCGCCGCGAGCGCTTTCAGAAGGCTCCTGTAGGCCCCAGTCGTCCAGCACCAGGACATCGATGCGCGCGAGTTGTGCCAGGCGGCGGGTGAAGCTCCCGTCGCCGTGGGCGATCTGCAGCTCCTCGAACAGTCGAGGCACCCGCAGATAGAGAGCAGAGAATCCCTGCCGACAGGCCTGCTGGGCAAACGCACAGGCCAACCAGGACTTGCCGGCACCGGTCGCCCCGGTCAGGATGAGGCTCTGAGCGTTGCGGATACAGTCGCAACTGGCCAGGGTAGCGACCAGCCGCTGATCAAGGCCGCGGCTGCCGTCATAGACCACATCCTCAAGGCATGCCTGGGTGTGCTTGAGCTTGGCAGTGCGCAGCAGCCGCTCCAGGCGCCGGGTGTCGCGCCAAGCGATCTCCCGGTCGACCAGCATGGAGAAGCGTTCCTCGAACGGCAGGCTGGAGCTGGCAGTCAGGACAGACTGTTCCTCGAAGGCCCGTGCCATCCCGTCGAGCTTGAGGGCCTTGAGCTGGCCGACTGTGTGTTGCATCAGCATAGTTTTCCTAATGGTAGTAGTCGGGTCCGCGCACGTTGTCGTGCATGGGGGAATGCCACTCGGTTTGGGATACCGGCAGAGTGGCTTGCCGGTCCAGATGGTTTTTAAGGATGGAGACCACCGACTTACGCGTGAGCGAGCCAATGGCAACGGCGCGGGCGCAAGCGGCTTCGAGTCGGTCGTTGCCGTACTTCTTGGCCAGACTTAGCAGACCCAGGCAGGCGCGATAGCCCATCTCAGGATGGCTCTTGTGGGTGAGCTGGTATTGGACGATGACGGCGACGCTGGGCCCGATCGAGGCTGCCCAGTTGAGCAGCCGGCCTGGCGTCCATTCGAGGTGGGCTCGGTGCGCCACAGGCATATGTTCCTTGACTGTGCTGTGGCTGCCCTTGCGGGTATTGCGCGCGTGCAGCGCCACGCGCTTGCCACCGTACAAGATCTCGATGGTGTGGCGGGTCACGCGGGCCTCCACCGCCTTGCGCACCAGGGCATGCGGCACGCTGTAGTAGTGGCCGTCGATCTCGACGTGGTAATCGATGTTTTCTGTGGTCGACCACAGAAAACATCTTGTACTAAACCGCTGACGCGGTAGTGGGAGGGAAGCGGAGGCCAGTGCCTGGCGTTCTGTGAGAGCGGTTGTCTGGTGGCGGGGACCCCGGGGAAGGGATGAGGCGGCGGCTGGGAGCAGCATGGAGGTGCCCGACCGGGCATTCGAGCCTGTCAGATTTTTAGTGTGACGAGGTCATGAGACGATTACGGAAACGTCCTATGACCGACACAACAGTGACCAAGAAGAGCAAGAGCCCGAAGGCACCCAAGCTGTTCCCTGATGAACTGATCGATCAACTGCTGGCGCAGGTCCAGAACAAAGATGCCGAGTCGATCCTCGGCGAATCAGGCCTGGCTGGGCAGTTGAAGAAGCAATTGGCCGAGCGAATGTTGGCGGCCGAACTGACTCATCACCTGGAGAGCGAGGCGGAGCAAGGCAAAGCCGGCAACCACCGCAACGGCAAGAGCCCCAAGACAGTCATTACGCCCAACGGCGAGCTGACGCTCGATATCCCGCGCGATCGGCAGGCAACGTTCGAGCCGCAGTTGGTTGGCAAGTATCAACGCCGGCTTCCAGGCTTCGACGACCACGTCATCAGCATGTATGCGCGCGGCATGAGCGTGCGCGAGATTCAGGGCCATCTGCTGGAGCTATACGGGCTCCAGGTGTCGCCCGATCTGATTTCCACGGTCACGGATGAGGTGCTGGCCGACGTCGAGCAATGGCAGCAACGGCCGCTCGAGGCCATGTATCCGATCGTGTACTTTGACGCGCTCCGGCTGAAGATTCGCGACGAAGGCACGGTCAAGAACAAGGCGGTCTATCTGGCGCTGGGCATTCGGGCCGACGGCCGCAAGGAAGTACTGGGCCTGTGGATCGAGCAAACCGAGGGCGCCAAGTTCTGGCTGAAGGTCTTCAACGAATTGAAGAACCGCGGTTTGAACGACATCCTAATCGCAGTGGTCGATGGCTTGCGCGGCTTTCCCGAGGCGATCGAAGCGGTCTATCCGGATGCCCAGATCCAGACCTGCATTGTGCATCTCATCCGCAATTCGCTGAGTCTGGCGAGTTGGAAGGATCGCAAGCCGCTCGCTGCGGCGCTCAAGCCGATCTATCAGGCCGCCACGGCCGATGCGGCAGCAGCGGCGCTGGAGGCTTTCTCCCAAGGCGAATGGGGTCGTAAATTCCCTACCGTCGCGGCCATGTGGCAACGCCAGTGGGAGCAAGTGATTCCCTTCTTTGCCTATCCACCGGAAGTACGCAGAATCATATATACGACCAACGCCATTGAAAGCATGCACATGCAGTTGCGCAAGATCGTCAAGAATCGAGGCCACTTCCCCAGCGACGAAGCGGCCAGCAAGCTGTTGTTTCTGGCCTTGCGCAACATCGAAAAGGATTGGAAGATGCCGCCTATCACCTGGCGGCAGGCAGTCAATCAGTTCGCCATTCTGTTTGGCGAGCGATTCACCAACGCCATCGGCTGAGATTTCTTACAACGACCTCAGCACACGAAATTCCTGACACGTCCGGGCATTCCATTCCCTGTTCCCAGGAGGTCCGTCATGACCCCGCTCCGCCAACGCATGCTACATGACATGCAGATCCGCAACCTCGCAGACAACACACAGAAGTCCTATCTGCTGCAAGTCTCCAGTTTCGCCCGGCACTTCCGTCGCTCGCCGGAACTGCTCGGTCCCGAGGAGATCCGCGCCTGGCTCATCTATCTTCGTGAAGAGCGCAAGCTCGCCCCCGGCAGCCTCGGATCCACCATCGGCGCGCTGCGGTTCCTCTATCGCGTTACGCTGAAGCGTCCCTGGAGCGACGAGGACTTCCCACTGCCCAAGAAGCCGGTCAGACTGCCGGTCATCCTGAGCCTGGAGGAGATCACTACCTTCTTCGAATCCATCGCCAGCCTCAAACAGCGCACCATCTTGATGACCGCGTACGCTGCCGGTCTGCGCGTCTCCGAAGTCGTGCACCTGAAGGTCACCGATATCGACAGCCAGCGCATGGTCATCCGCGTGAACCAGGGCAAGAACAGGAAAGACCGCTACGTCATGCTCTCACCGCGGCTACTCGAGATCCTGCGATTTTACTGGCACGAGACCCATCCCAAGGACTGGCTGTTCCCCGGCGACATCCCCGGGCACCCCATTACGCGTTTTGCCGTAGCACGCGCCTGTGCTCTGGCTCGCCAACGCAGCGGGATCCGGAAACCGATTACGCCACACTCGCTGCGGCACGCCTTTGCAACTCACCTGCTGGAGAGCGGCACCGACGTGCGCAGGATCCAGTTGTTGATGGGGCATCGCGCCCTTTCGACGACTGCGCGCTATTACCGGCCGAAAGGTTTTATGCGCAGTAGCCGAGGTAAAGGCCTTGTAGGCAAGTCCCCAGCGTTGGTTTACTGCACATAAAGTTTCATGATGGGAGTCCTGGCGGCCATCGGGGCCGCCGTTGTGAGGAGCTCGATCATGGAGCATTCCACCCATCAAGTTTCAAGCCGCCTTCCGTTGGAGCAGGTCATTGCCGGTGCCGTGGGCGAACTGGAAAGGCTTCACTACAGCAGACGATCGCTGGGGCGCTATCGCGTAGTCTGGCGACATCTCATCGTGTTTTGTCACGAGATGAGCCTGGGAGATGCGTACTCACAGATGCTGGCGAAACAGTTTTGCACCGCGTATCAGATGCGTGAGGGTGAACGCCTAAACTCACGCCAGGGGTGGCGACGGCATATCGTGTTTGCCCTCAAGGTTCTGGAGGACTTTGCGCATGACGGGCACATTGAACGCACCGTCACCGACATGCAGAAGATACAGGTCCCGGCGCCCATGAGCACGACATTGCGTGACTATGAACTGTACTGCCGGGATCGCCTTCATCTTCGCCCAACGACCCTTCGCGAGCGGATGCGTGAGATCGCGATATTCGCGGATTTCCTTGGTTCAAGGAACATCACGTTTTTTGATCAGATACAGCCGCCCGATCTCTGCGCCTTTGTGACCTCGCAACATCGCCTGGTGGCCAAGTCCGTCTCGCGAATCGTTTCCGATGTGCGCGGCTTTCTGCGGTTTCTTCTGCTGCGAGGACTTCTGCAGCAGGATCTCAGCCATGTATTGCCAGTAGTCCACGTTCCCCGAGATGCGACTGTTCCATCGGTCTGGGACCCGGAACTCGTGACTAGGCTGCTCGAAGTCGTTGATAGAACCTCGCCCAAAGGAAAGCGCGATTACGCGATCCTTCTGCTGGCCTGTCGCCTTGGATTGCGAGCGAGCGACATTCGGACACTATCCCTCGACGATCTGAAATGGGATACAGCCACCATAGAGATTAAGCAGTCGAAGACCCTAGCACCTCTTTGCTTGCCACTAACGGAAGAAGTTGGCGAAGCACTGATTGAGTATCTGAGATTGGCCCGTCCTCAATCGGGTCATCGAGAAGTGTTCCTCACATTGAATGCGCCTTTCCAACCCTTCTGTGAGACAGATAACCTGTATCACGTCGTCGAGAGTTGGAAGGCCCGTGCCGGTATTCGCTTCCGGACTCCACAACGTCACGGATTGCACTCGCTACGCCACACTCTCGCGACGCGACTGCTCCATGAACAGACGCCGTTTCAAGTCATCAGCGACATCCTGGGGCACGCGTCGACGGCGTCGACGTTGATCTACGCCAAGACCAACGTGGAAGCGCTGCGCACGGCCGCGCTGAACACCGAGGAGATGCGCCATGACGAGTAGATCATTCAAGGGACGGTTCCGAAGCGCTGTCGGCTCGCTCATGGAACAGTTTGTCCAGGAGAGACGGGCGTGTGGTTACCGATATGATGAGCCCGCCCGATTGCTGGCGCGCTTTGATCGCTTTCTGTGCGATGAAGGACTATCGCAATGCGAGCTACCGCGCTCGATTAGTCGCAAGTGGCTCTCCAAACAGCCCCACGAGTGTAGGGGCACCCACGATCATCGCATCTGTGCGGTTCGCCAATTCGCCCTATTCATGTGCCGGCAGGGATATTCCGCTGACGTGCCAGCTCGATCTCTGACAGTAAGAAATGCAGATGGTTTCTCGCCACGCATCCTGACCCACGCCGAGATCAACCGGTTGCTCCACGCGGCCGACCAGCTCGTGCCGACCGCGCGATCGCCAATGCGCCATCTCATCATGCCGGAAGTATTCCGGCTACTGTATGGCTGTGGGCTGCGTCTTGGCGAGGTGCTGCACCTTCGCGTGGCCGATGTGGACCTTGACCGGGGTATCCTGACGGTGCGTGAGGCCAAATTCGGGAAGGACCGCCTCGTGCCTCCAGCCTTGCCGCTGGTGCAGCGCCTTCGCAGGTATGCGGGAATCATGGGGGACCGGTCGCCCGAAGCGTACTTCTTTCCTTCACCGTCCGACGGACCGTACAGTCTCGAAGCGGTCTACTGGGTATTCCGGGACCTCCTGTTGCGCTCCGGAATCACGCACGGCGGCAGAGGCAAAGGGCCGCGCGTACATGATGTGAGGCACACATTTGCCGCACATGCCTTGCTGCGCTGGTGCCGCGAGGGGGCTGACCTCGATGCAAAGCTCCCGGTACTGGCGACCTACATGGGACATCGGTCTCTTGTCGGAACGCAGCGCTACCTGCACCTGATAGCTGAACTGTTTCCGGAGATCACGGCGCGCACCAGCGCCGTCTTCGGTGATGTCATCCCGCGGAGGAATGGATCATGAAACCAACGGACTTCTCCATGCTCCTGACCGACTTCCTGACGCATCATCTGGCCGCACAGCGCAACCTAAGCCCCAACACGATCAAGGCTTATCGCGACGTCTTCACCCTGCTGCTGCGATTCTGTCGCGACGTGCGAGGAATCGCACTGGAGCGTCTGTCTCTGGCACAGATCGACGTACCCCTTGTTGAGGCATTCCTTGATCACCTGGTAACCGACCGGCACGTTTCTGTCAGCACGCAGAATCATCGCCTCGCGGCGTTACACGCGTTCTTCCGCTACGTACAGTCGGAAGTGCCCGAGCAACTGTTGCAATGCCAGCAGGTCCTCGCCATTCCGCTGCGGCGACAGCCGCGCCCCAGCGTCGATTATCTCTCCAAGGAATACCTTGCACAGCTTCTCGCTCAACCGGATCTGCGTACGTCTGAGGGCCGCCGAGATGCAGTAATGTTAAGCGTACTCTATGACACCGGCGCCCGGGTACAGGAGTTGATTGACCTGAACGCTGGCGACGTGCGCCTGGATCCTCCGTCGCAGGTACGACTCATGGGAAAGGGTCGAAAGCTACGCGCCGTGCCCCTGATGGACTCGACTGTCGAACTGCTGCGCCAGTATCGACGCGATAACAACCTCGATCGCCCTGAACAGACCGACAAGCCACTCTTCCAGAACCGGCAAGGCACACGGTTATCGCGCTCGGGTGTGCGGTATCTTCTCGAAAAGTATGTGATTCCTATACGACGAAGTCACCCCGAGTTTACGCAGCGGGTGAGTCCCCACAGCCTGCGGCACACAAAGGGAATGCACCTGCTGCAAAGTGGCGTCCCGCTCGAGATCATCCGCGACTTCCTGGGTCACGTCGATGTGAAGACTACCGAGATCTATGCTCGCGCAAATCTTGAGATGAAGCGCAAAGCGCTCGAGAAAGTCAGTGACGGTGCGCCGCTTCCAAAGTTCCCATCGTGGCAGCAGAACAAAACGCTGCTCGAATGGCTCCATTCGCTGTAGGACCGAGGAGGTTACGCACGCCGTTTGTTGGTTGCGGGCCTCCACATCCTGTCCAAACTTTTATGTACAGTTCCTACGACCGAGAACCTTTGCCTATCGCGAGTGGGATTTGAGACTGCGCATAAAACCTTTCGGCCGGTAATAGATCAAATGTGCTGCAGCACATTTCGGCTACCTCAAAGTGGCCACCAGCACCATCTGCGCGACCACGAGCCCCTTCGACCTGCTACCGCATCCCGAGCCCATTCTGGTCCACCCCGCCACGCCTGAGTACTTCTGAACCCCGGACATGCGCACGCCACTGGAAGTGGCGGACATCTTCCGCCACTGCGGAGCGCAGTATCGGCAGACCCATGCCGATGGACTAAGTCGTGCGCAGCGGCGCGCGATGAGTGCAATCGAGCTGTGCCGCACCGCCGCGCTCGGCGGGCACGTAGAGCAGTGCGATATCTGCGGCCATCAGCGCATCGCGTTCAACTCGTGCCGGCATCGCGCCTGCCCCAAATGCCAGTCACTTGCCCGCGCCCAGTGGCTTGAAGACCGCCAGGCCGAACTACTTCCCGAGGTCGAATACTTCCATGTCGTCTTTACTGTACCCGAGCCCATCGCCGCACTCGCCTACCAGAACAAGCGCGCGCTCTATGACCTGCTGTTTCGCACCAGCGCCGAAACGCTGCGCACGATCGCCGCCGATCCCAAGCACCTGGGCGCCGAAATCGGCTTCATCACCATCCTGCATACCTGGGGCCAGAACCTGCAGCATCATCCCCACGTCCACTGCGTCGTACCGGGTGGCGGTATCGCGCTCGATGGCGAGCACTGGAACGCCTGCCGTCCCGGCTTCTTCCTGCCCGTTCGGGTGCTCTCGCGGCTGTTCCGGCGCCTGTTCCTCGAACAGTTGCGCCGCGCCTTTGACGCCGGTGCGTTGCGTTTTTACGGCCCGCTCGCACCGCTCGGCGACGCCCAAGCCTTCGCCGCATGGTTGGCACCCACTGCGCAGGCCGACTGGGTCGTCTACGCAAAACCGCCGTTCGGCGGCGCCCGGCAGGTGCTCGACTATCTGGGCCGCTACACCCACCGCGTCGCCATCTGCAACCACCGGCTGCAGCGTTTTGACGGCGACGCGGTGACCTTCCAGTGGAAAGACTACAAACATGGCGGCGCAAGCCGGACTATGACGCTCTCGGCCGACGAGTTCATCCGTCGCTTCCTGCTGCACGTGCTGCCCGACGGCTTCAAGCACATCCGCAGTTACGGCCTGCTGGCCAATCGCCACCGTGCAGCCAAGCTTGCCACCTGCCGCCGGCTGCTCGGCGTCGTGCCCGCTGCGGAAGACACTTCCCGCGTCATGGACGACTATCGTGACCGTTACCAGCGACTCACTGGTAGGTCGCTACGCGATTGCCCCGTCTGCGCCACGGGTCACATGGTCTGCATCGAAACCTTCCTGCCGGGTGCACTGCCGCGTGCGCCGCCTCCTCACCATGTTCACTGATCCGTTGGCATTACCCGCGACCACGTTTCCATTCATTGCTGCTGGCAACGCGTCCGGCCTTGCGCCATCCAGTACTTGCCGCGTGCCAATGATCCGGAAGCTGCCTAATTCATCTCGCCATATCGACGCTTGCACCAGCACCGCACGATCGCTACTGTCACTTCACCGCAGTCCCCGTGGTTGGCTTACCCCCGTGGACCCCGCCGGATCATTGCGGCGACCATTCAATGCCCATAGACGCCACCGCCCGTGGAGCGGTTTAGCACAAACGGTTTTTTAGTTACCGGTCGCGGGCTGCTGTCCCCAGGTGCTATTCATTTGCACGCGGCCGCGACCGCTAACCAAAAAACCCTCTGCCTTGTGTGGTGTCGCGACTTCTGTGGCCCTGGCTCGTGGGAACCGTGCTGTGCCTCAGGTGGCGCAGTTGGGAGACCACAGAAGCATTGAGAGAATCGAGAGAGCATGATGAATCTCCTGTCGACTTCAGAAGGAGGAGCGACTCATGTTCGATCGACTATTCAAGCGAGAGGCCGCTGTCACGCACCACACCTCGGCCCCGCTATATCAGGAGCGTATTCGCTATCTGGAGTATCTCCAGAACACTGGGGCAGCGCGTAAGACCTTGGTTCGATACGCCGACTACATGCTTTGCGTCGGTGCAAGTTTTCACTGGACGCTTCCGATTTCTGTCACGCCAGGTCAGATCGACGCTGCTGCGAATCGATGGATTGGGCGCCGACCGGCTTGCCCGACCAGGACTGATGGCCAGGCGAGCAGAACGCTATTTGTATCCACGGCGACGAACTGGCTCCGGTTTCTCGGACGGCTGCGAACACCTTCCGTCGATCAGCCTGGCGCGATGCAGATCGAGGCGTATGCGAGTTTCATGCGTGACGAGCGCAACCTTTCATCGGTGACCATTTATACACGTTGTTGTCGTGCCGCCGAGTTTCTTCGACTGGTTGCCGCGCAACGATGCGATCTCGCCGCACTTGATTGGAAGACCATTGATCTTGTCCTTGCCATCAAGGGGCGGCGCGATGGTTTGACACGAGCATCCTTGCGGACCTACGCGTACAACCTGCGCAGCTTTCTTCACTATTTGCAGGAGCACGGGCAGTGTAGCCCCGATTTGGCGGCAGTGATTCGGCCTGCTCGGACCTATCAAGGAGAGACCCTGCCTGCAGGGCCCTCTTGGGAGGCAGTCGGCAGGCTACTCGAGATGCTACAAGGCGATCAGCCCGGCGCAGTACGCGATCGTGCCATTGTGCTGCTATTCGCATTGTATGGGCTGCGCGTGGCGGAAGTTCGGAGGTTGCGTATTGAGGATCTCGACTGGCAGCATGAGGTCCTTCGTGTCCACCGTTCCAAACAGAGCGAACATGTCGACCTTTATCCACTGACGGGAAGCGTCGCAAATGCCATCGCCGGATATCTCCGCTGGATTCGGCCGAAGACGGATCGTCGCGAGGTATTCCTCCAATTGCGTGCTCCGTATCAGCCCGTCAGCAGCAGCGCCCTATGGCAGGTCGTCAACCGTCGGTTACGGCCGATGAATCTCGGGATCAAACACAACGGGCCGCACGTATTGAGACATGCTTGTGCGGCCCGCCTGCTTTCACGTGGACTGACCATGAAGGAGATAGGCGATTACCTCGGTCATGGCAACCCCGCAACTACGGCGCTTTATGCCAAGGTTGACCTTGCTGGCCTGCGTCAGGTAGCCGACATCGATCTCGGGAGGTTCCTATGAAACTCGTCGACGCACTGACTATATATATGCAGCTTGTCCAGGCCAGCGGTTGCAGCGGCGCAAGTGTTGGCGGGGTCCTACGGTTATTCGTTAAGTTCGTGGGCAGCGAGCGTGATCTTGATTCAATCTCGCCACAGGAAGTCCGAGCTTTTCTCGACGGGAACCGGCCACTTAATCAATATTGGCATCGCAAGTACTCAGCTTTGCGCGTTTTCTTTCGCTTTGCGGCTGCCCGCGGTCTGGTACACAAGATTCCGCTTCCCGTCACTACGCCACGGGTTCATCAGAGCTTCTCTCCGTATGTATATTCGGAAACCGATGTCGGCAGACTGATCGAAGCGATTGATGGCCTGCGTACAACGTCCATGATCGAACCGCGCACGCTTCGAACGCTCGTGTTACTTCTATACGGGACCGGGTTGCGGCTGAGTGAAGCGCTGCAACTGCACCTTGCTGAGTAAGCGTCCAGTTCTTCCGCCTTGAATCGATCCACGGGATCCTGCATCGTCCCCACGATGGAGGATCGTGGGGACGATGGATCGAGTGTCGACAACTATCGAGCGGCCGCGCCGCAGAGAGTACGGCGCCGAGTTCAAGGCGACGGTACTGGAGCAAGCTCGCCAGCCTGGGGCATCGGTGGCCGGCGTGGCGCTCAGCCATGGGCTGCACCCGAACATGGTGCACAGATGGGTCAGAGAGGAACGTGAACGCCAGATGCGGGCAACGCAGCGCGAGAGCCGTGCGTTTATTCCACTGCATGTTCAGCCTTTGACACCAACCATGCAGCCGGCCGAGGCGGTCCCATGCGAGACGCCAGCTCCGGCAGCTCCCGACGCCATCCGCATCGAGATCCAGCGCCCAGGCGGCACGCTGGTTGTGCACTGGCCTCTGTCAGCGGCACAGCAATGTGCCCAACTGCTTCGGGACTGGCTGCGATGATCCGCATCGACGCGCTGTGGTTGGCCGTCGAGCCCATCGACATGCGTGCCGGCACCGAGCGGCTGCTGGCGCGCGTGGTACAGGTCTTCGGCGCAGCCCAGTCTCATCACGCCTACCTGTTTGCGAACGCCCGCCACACCCGCGTCAAGCTATTGATACATGACGGCTTTGGCGTGTGGTGCGCCGCTCGCCGCCTCAACCAGGGACGATTTGTCTGGCCTGCGGTACAGGCCGGCGCCACCGGCGCACAACTGACGCAGGCGCAGTTCGACGCCCTGGTCCTCGGCCTACCTTGGCAGCGCCTGGAGGACCTGCGCGCCATTACGCGGATATGAGGATGATCACGGCGCGTTGACAGCATAAATCCGGATGGTGGTAGTGCCCGGTGGCTGGCACGATGGTTCCATGCTGAACCTGCGCCAACTACAAGACCAAGGCCTTCAGGACCTCGCGCCCGAGGACGTGCTGGCATTGGCGCAGCAGATGCTCGCACACATTCAGCAGCAGGAACGCGAGATCAAGCTCAAGGACGTCAAGATCGAGAAGATCACCTTCGAGCTGGCGCGACTCAAGGCCTGGAAGTTCGGGGCCAAGACCGAGGCGATGAGCGCTGAGCAGCGCCGGCTGTTCGAGGAGTCCTTGGCCGAGGACGAGGCCAGTCTGCAAGCGCAGTTACAGCAGGCCAAGGGCGAGCCCTCTGTTGAAGACAACACCAGGTCCACGCGCAAGCCCCGTCGCCAGCCACTGCCGGCCCACCTGCGCCGAGTCGAGCATCACCACGAACCCGAGGATACTCACTGCCCAACACCGGGCTGTGGACGGACCATGGTACGCGTGGGTGAGGACGTCAGCGAGAAGCTGGATATCGTGCCGGCGGAGTTCTTCGTGCACCGCCACATCTATGGCAAGTGGGCCTGCCGCTGCTGCCAACGCCTGGTACAGGAACCCGTCGAACCCCAGATCATCGACGGTGGGCTGCCTGCAGCCGGGCTGGTGGCGCACACGCTGATCAGCCGCTTCGTCGACCATCTGCCTTACTACCGGCAGGAGACGATCAACGCCCGTTCGGGCGTACACACGCCGCGCTCAACACTGGCTGCCTGGTCCGGACGTGCTGGTGCGGCGCTCGAACCGCTCTATGAAGCGCACAAGCGCTTCGTACTTGCAGCAAGGGTGCTGCACGCCGACGAGACGCCGGTGGCATTGCTTGACCCGGGAGCCGGCAAGACCAAGCGAGCGTACGTCTGGGCCTACTCGCGCGGCGCCTTCGATCCACTGCCTGGCGTGATCTACGACTTCTGTATTGGCCGAGGCGCGCAGTACCCGATTGCCTTCCTGGGAGGTGCCAGCGAAGACCGCAACGAGCGATGTTGGCAAGGTACCTTGGTGCGCGACGAATACGCTGCCTATGACAGCGTGTTGCAAGCCAGCCCCGGTCGCGTAGCGGCGGGATGTCTTGCTCATGCCCGACGTCGGTACGACGAACTGCTGCGGAACCAGGGCAACAGCACGGTCGCCCCAGAGGCGCTGCGTCGCATCGCGCAGATCTACCGTCTTGAGCGCGAGCTCGCCACGCTGAGCAGCGAGCAACGTCAGGCCAGGAGGCACAGCGACGCCAAGCCGCTGTGGGAGCAACTGCATGCCTGGCTGCAACTGGAGCGGTCACGTGTGCCTGACGGCAGCATCACAGCCAAGGCGCTCGACTACAGCCTCAAGAACTGGCCGACGCTGACGCACCACCTCCTCGATGGAGAGGTCAGTGTGGACAACAACAGCCTAGAAAATCTGATCCGCCCCTGGGCCCTAGGAAGGCGCTCGTGGTTGTTCGCTGGCAGCGAACTGGCCGGTCAGCGCGCCGCGGTCGTGATGAGCCTGGTGCAATCAGCCAGGCTGCAAGGGCACGATCCATGGGCCTACATCACCGATGTGCTGACCCGCCTGCCCACCCATCTGAACAGCCGCATCGACGAGCTGCTTCCCCACAACTGGCGTCCCGCACGCTGAGCGCGTCTGCTCTCTCACAACCGCTCCCAACCGGCAAGGTGGGACGGCGAGACGCTTACCTTGCTGACGTCGATCTCCAACAGGACGTGATAACAATCCGAGAAGCGAAGTTTTATAAGACGAGGCTTGTCCCACTGGGGGCGCATCTCGCCCAGATTCTGCGCTACCATGTCGAGATTTTTCACAATTCACTCGACGCAGATCCTGCCACACCATTCCTGGTCCGTCGGGATCGTCGTCCGCCCAGTTCGAGCGGCATTAGACGAGCGTTTGCCAGGCTCAGGTTAAAGGCCGGCATCCGGCGCGACGATGACGCTCGTTATCAGCCTCGACTGCACGACTTTCGGGCCACTTTCGCCGTTCATCGACTGACCACATGGTACAGGCAAGGAGCCGATGTTCAGAGGCTCCTGCCTCTTCTATCGACGTACCTTGGCCATGCAAGCATCGCCGCAACTCAGGTATATCTGCCGTTGATACCCGAACTGCTGATTGAAGCGTCGATCCGCTTTGAGCGGTATGCCGCACCGGAGGAATTACCATGAAGACCGACCCTAATCTCTTGGCACCGTGGGTTAAGCGCTTTCTGACAGAATACGTCGTCACTGCGAGGAACATGGCAAGAAGTACCCAACTCAGCTATCGCGACACGCTGGCGAGGCTGATTCGCTACGCAGCGAACGAACTGGGCAAGCGTCCCGACCTCTTGAATGTCGACGACATCAGTCGCGATCTGATCAAACAGTTCTTGCCGCTGACGACGAACGGAAGGCACATAGGTCCGAGGACGACTAATCAACGCCTCGCCGCACTACATACCTTTGCTCGTTTCGTGGGTGAGTACGGCCCTGAGCACCTGCAATGGTCGGGACTCACCCTCTCGATTCCGTTCAGGAAATTTGCACGGCCACAGATTCCTTACCTTGAGAAGGCCGAGATGGATGCTCTTCTGGCAACGGCGGACACCAGAACGGCTCAGGGCACTCGCGATCATGCGTTGCTGCTGTTCCTCTACAACACCGGAGCTCGTTCTGCTGAGGCCGCCCAGCTCAAAGTGGGGGACCTGCAACTTCAATCGCACGGCAACCGTCACAATACATTTGTCAGGCTGCAGGGCAAAGGCGATAATTATGGCGATGTCGCGATTATGCGCAGCGCCACACCTCAAACAGCCGTTGCTGGCTGCAGGCAGGTTTTTTGGTCCCAGTGGACTGCGCATAATAAAAGTGCTTTCCTCAGGAGGTAGTTCGGTTTTTTGAGGAGAGACATCATGGACAACGATGTCGTATTACTGCAGCGGACCCGGGCATGGTTGAGAGATGGCGTGCTCGAACCCAGCTATCAAGCGTATTTGACGTATTTGATTGAGCGGGGATATTCGTCGTGGAGCATCCGTAAGTATTCGTGCTGCGTCGCGCACTTTGCGTATTGGCTGCGCAAGCGACGCGCCAAACTCAGTCAGATTGATGAAGCGTTGATACGCTACTTTCTGGATGAACACCTGCCTCAGTGCGACTGCCCATTGCGCACACCACGATCCAAGAACCATGTTAGGCAGGCCTTGAAGCATCTGCTTGTCGTGCTGCGCCAGAGGGCGGACATATCCAGTCGGCCCGATATCACGCCCCGTTGGATACAGGGGGAGATCAGGGAATTTGACGCACACCTTGACCAGGTCTGCGGGCTGGCCGCATCGACGAGGAGGTTGCGCACGCGCATCGTACGGACATTTCTGTCAGAACGGTTCGGTGCATCGAGAATCAATATGGCGCAGGTCAAGCCGGAACATGTTCATCGATTTGTCGTGAGTCACCTCGAAGGATGCAAGCCAAGCACCGGCAAAGTCCTTGGGATTGCACTACGGAGCTACTTGCGTTTCCGGGGTATGCACGGTGATCGCGTCCTGAGCCTTATTGCCGGGATTCCGCAAATCGCCCAGTGGCGGTTCGAATCGTTACCAGACACGCTATCTGAGGCGGAACTGGAACGGTTTCTCAACGCATTCGATCGCAAATCCGCGATCGGCCGCCGAGACTACGCGATGGCCCGGTGTATGGTCGACCTGGGACTACGCGCCGGCGAAGTGGCTTCGCTACAGCTGGACGATCTGAACTGGCACGACGGAACGTTGCGGTTACAAGCAGGCAAGGCGCGGCGAACAGATGTGCTTCCATTACCGCCCCGGACAGGCCGCGCAATTGCTCAATACCTGACTGACGGCCGCCCGGTCTCTGATAGCCGGGCGGTATTTCTGCGGCATCGCGCGCCACTCATTGAACCCGTCGGTTCGAGCGTCGTTCGCAATACTGTCCGTGCTGCTCATGCACGATGCGGCAATGATCCGCGTCGGCGGGGAACCCATGTTCTGCGACATAGCGTAGGAAGCCGGTTGGTTCAGGCAGGAGTTCCCATGAAGGAGATAGCAGATATCCTTCGACACCGCTGTCTGGATACTACCGCGATTTACACCACGATCGATATCAGTAGCCTCGCCCGCGTCGCGCTGCCCTGGCCGGGGAGAGCATCATGAAGCGTACAGCCAAGATGGTATCGCTCGCCGAGGACTACCTTGCGTCAAGACGTCGTCTCGGTTTCGACCTGCGGTGCTCGGGACGCCGGCTCCTTGACTTTGCCCGCTTCTCCGACCGTACCGGTCATCAGGGGCCGTTGACCGTAAATCTGGCAGTGTCCTGGGCACGGTCCGGACCACTTCAAGCGCCCATTACCTGGGGCCGCCGGATCGAGATCGTTCGCCCGTTTGCTAGGTATCTCCAACAATTTGACCCCGCCACCGAGGTCCCTGCACGTGACCTGTTCGGTCGGTGTCATCGTCGTCTGACACCACACATCTATACCGAGGAGGAGATCCGGGAACTACTCGCCGCCGCCGCTGCCATGCCCTCGAAGGAGAAACTGCGCCCTGTCACCTACTCAACCTTGTTTGGGCTAATTGCAGCCGCCGGACTGCGGATTTCCGAGGCTCTTAATCTAAGACGCGCAGATGTCGATCTTGATCACGGTTTTTTAATGATTAGGGACACGAAATATCGTAAATCGCGCGTCGTTCCTCTTCATCCAACCGTCGTGCGAGAACTTGAGCGCTACGTAAAGCTACGCGATCACGATTGGCCCGCTACGCTAAGCGATCACTTCTTCATTGTGCACGGAAGGAGTATGAAGATCAACACGGTTGAATATGTATTCGGATCCTTGCGCTCCCAGCTGGGATGGGTCGCCCGTGGCGATCATCCGGCTCCACGCATCCACGATCTGAGGCACGCTTTTATCTGTCGAAGGGTGTTGCTCTGGTACCAGCAAGGGGTGGATGTCGACAACGCAATGGTCATGCTATCGACTTACGTAGGGCACGCCAAGGTGACCGACACCTACTGGTATCTGACAGGCATCCCGGAGCTGATGGCGATTGCAGCCCAGCGCTTCGAGCAGTTTACGCAAGGAGTCCGTCATGTCTAAACAGCACCCTCGTTCTTCGCCACCGAACTTCGCAGCGCTGCTACAGGAATTCTTTGTTGAGCGCCTGATGCAACAGCGGGCAGCCAGTCCGCAGACGATAGCCAGTTATCGGGATACATTTCGACTCTTCCTTCAGTTCACCCAGGCGCGTCTCCATAAGTTACCTGTCGACATGGCCTTAACGGACATCACTGTGGATCTGGTGCTGGCCTTCCTTCGCCATCTGCAGGACGATCGACATAATTGCGCGCGCACCCGCAATGCGCGGCTTGTTGCCATCCGTTCATTTCTGAAGTACGCGGCACTCAAGGATATTTCTGCGCTGGCTATTATCCAAAGCACTTTGGCGATCCCGATGAAGCGATTTGACCGACGACTCGTCGGTCACCTCTCTCGTGACGAGATCGAGGCACTACTCGCCGCTCCCGACCCCGACACCTGGTGCGGCCAGCGGGATCGGGTACTGCTTGCAACTCTATACAATACTGGCGCACGCGTTTCCGAACTGATCCACTTGCGCGTGGGAGACGTCGTGCTGGGTAAAGCACCCTGTGCACATATCCACGGCAAAGGTCGAAAGCAGCGCACGGTGCCTTTGTGGCGCTCAACTGCGAGACAAATCAGAAGCTGGCTGCAGCGGATTGGAGCATCGCCTGACCAGACGCTGTTTCCCAATCGATCAGGAAATCCGATGACGCGCTCCAACGTGACGGATCGGCTCAAACTCGCCGTGCAGACAGCCACCAGGCAATGCCCTCAGCTATCAAGCCATCCCGTTTCGCCGCATGTCATCCGGCACTCGACCGGCACTCATCTGCTGCAATCGGGAGTTGACCTGAGCGTCATCGCCCTGCGGCTTGGACACGAAAGCCCGGCCACAACTCACATGTACGTCGAGGCCAACCTCGCGATGAAGGAGCGCGCGCTCAATACTTTGCAGCCACCTCACAGCAGAATCTCGCGGTATCGACCGCCCGACCGCCTGATGCAGTTCCTTGAAAGCCTGTAATTATCCGCAGAATCCACGCCACGGCCTCACTGCATGGCCAATCGCGGCACGGCGAACGGGTGTTCGTGACGTGGAGCTGCACATAATCGCGACATCGCCATAATTCCTACCCTTGCCAATCACCCGCACGTGAGCACCGGTTCCGAGAACAAGGTCATCGCGTTTGAGTCCGGTCATCTCGGACAGGCGAAGGCCAGTTTGCACGGCGACCAGCAAAAAGGCGTGATCGCGTCGGCCGGCCCAGGTACGCTGGTCCGGTGCGGCAAGCAGGGCATCGACTTCCTGGCGAGTCAGGAATTGCACCAGGGTGCGGGTAAAGCGCTTGCTGGGGATAGCAAGCACCCGCTGGATCTGAGCGGAATGAGCCGGCGTCTCGAGCGCCGCGTAACGAAAGAAGGAATGAATTGCCGTGAGGCGAAGATTTCGACTGCGAACGCTCACGCCCTGACGCTGCTCCAGGTCATCGAGAAATGCAACGATCAAAGGGGCATTGATTTCCTCGAAATTCATGCGTGAAGGCTGCCGGTGCAGACGTTGCTGCGCGAACTTCAGGAATTGACGAAAGGTGTCGCGATAGGAACTGATCGTGTGGGGACTCGCCTGGCGCTGCTGCATCAGGCGTTGCGTAAAAAAACGCTCCAGCAACGGAGCGAGACTGGCGGTAGTAGTCATGGTTGAATCTCCCAGCGCTGTTCCAGCCGGCGCATCGCCTCGCGCATCAGCTCCGGCGAGGCGTTCAGATACCACTGCGTATCCGCGATGTGGACGTGACCGAGGTAAGCTGACAGGATGGGCAGGCGGCGCTCGGGGTCCTGTCCGGAACGGTACCAGCGTAAAAGCGTATTCGTCGCAAATACGTGCCTCATGTCATGCAGACGTGGGCCGTGACTGTCGGCTGCGCCACGCAGACCGATCTGCCGGGACAATGCATAGAAGTGTCGATGAATCTCTCCACTATCCAGACGATTGCCCTGGTTAGACACGAACAAGTAGGAGGACACGGGTCGCCCCGCCCAATGACGTTTGCGTCGTGCAATATAGTCCGCGAGCACTTTGCAGGTCGACGCATGCATTGGAACGAACCGCGACTTGCCAAGTTTGGCGCCGCGAATCGTCAATATTGCCGCCGTCAGATCGATGTCCTGAAGCTCAAGATTGCGCGCTTCGCCCAGACGCATGCCCGAAACGCTCAGCAAGCCAAACAGGCAGTAATAGGTCCATGGTTGCAGTTCGTCGCGCGCGTAGCGGCAGGGTATCTGAAGCGCAGCATGGAGTAGTCTGCGAATCTCATTGCTCGAGTATAGGTATGGTCGGGCCCGCTTCGGCGAAAACGGCAGCAGACCCGGTGCAGGAATCTGTGTGCGTGGGTCGGTCGCACTACGATGACGTGCAAACTCGCGCACGATACTGAGTCGTCGCGCCCAGTGCGCGGGTTGGACGTTGGAAGGTTGCTGGGCCCACATAAGAGCCAATGCCTGGGTGATGAAGGAAGCGCGGTGCCTCTCCATAAACGCGACGAAATCAGGCAATGCCTTGCCGGCATCTTTAAGCTTGAAGCCCAAGCTCCGCCTGAGGTCCAGATACTCCTGAACGGCCTGCCGCAGCGTGTTCATCGCACACCTCCCGGCCACGGTACGGCCAGGGTACGCAATGCCTTGATGTCGACCTTCGTGTAGATCTTCGTGGTCTGCGGATGATGATGTCCCAACAACTCACCAATCTCACTGAGTGACGCGCCGTGACTGAGCATCTGGCAGGCCAGTCCATGGCGAAACTGGTGCGCCCCCGTGGTTGGGGCGTCGATGCCGGCGCGCTGGAGCGAGTGCCGAACGATGGAGCCCACGCCACTCGCACCACGAAAGCCGATAACAGGCGCCTTTGCACGCAAAAACACACGGCGACTGGTGCTCTGCGGTCGCCCGTCTCGAAGGTATGCTGCAATCGCCTTTCCAACATCGGCGGGCAAAGGCAGCCCGTTACGCTGGCCACTCTTGCCGCGCACGCTTAAAACTCCTGTGTTCCAGTCAATATCGTCGAGCTCGAGAAATGCCACTTCCCCAGAACGCAGTCCCAGGCGCGCGAGCAGCAGGATGATGGCGTAATCACGACGACCAACGGCAGTCCGTCGATTGATACTGACCAGCAGTTGCTGTATCTGCTCTGGTGGAATCCCGCGAGGGATTGACTGCATCGACCAGTTGGCCACGACGGGAACAGCGGCGGCCAGATCGAGCGTCATGTCGCCCCGATAGCACGCGTAACGTAGGAAGGATCGCAGCGCTGTAGTCATGAGCTTCGCGCGCTTCAGATGCAGACGCAGTGCCTGACATTGCACAAAGTTCACGACATCGCCGGCACGCAAACGCGAAAGCCTGATGCGCCCGTCACCAAAGCAATCTTCGAGAAACTCCCTTATGAACGGCACGTAATTGACGATCGTTGCTTTGGACAGGGCGCGCGCCTCGTGCAGATACTCAACGTAAGCCTGTGTACAGGACTCAATAGGGGTCAGCCGACGCGCAGGCATTCTCTGCGCCGAAATCAGCCTCTCACGATCGAGAAAATCAATGAGATGCCTGAGCGCAGCACGGTCTCCCGGACCCGGTCGCACGTGCCGCGCACGATAACGTAAGTATTGCGCACTGTGATCAGGACAGACGTTATGCAAGTCAATTCCGTTTCGGCCAAGCCAGCGGCTAAAACCTGCAACGAGCCTAACGTGGTACTTCAGTGACTGCGTACTGTATCCCTGCACAGCGATCGAGTTCGCAAAGGCGACGATATGGGACGCGAGCGGACCTTCTGGTGCGTGTGCGAGAACGACACGGTCATGGATGGTGTATCTCATGATGGACTCCTTCCCGGATGCTCTGGGGCTGAAGGAAGGAGTCAAGACTATCTCTATCTCCGTGCATCCGTTTGCCCATGAAATAGGGCTATCTTTCGATTACAAGACATAGTCGGGAAGGGCATATAGTGCCTCCTATATCGTCCACGATATAGAAGGCATACGGCGGCCATGGAATTACTGCAAGCCGGCGTGGATCCATTTAACATTGCCCTGTGGTTGGGCCATGAATCCCTCCAGACAACCCAGATGTACCTGGATGCCAGTCTGGAGCTGAAGGAAAAAATTCTCGCTAATGTCGAACCACATGATGGCAAGCCCGTACGATACCGGCCTGACAGTAAGCTCGCGACGTTTCTCAAGTGTCTTTAGCCATCAAAACTATGCCGATCCGGCGACCTGGGGATGACCTCCTGCTGGGCTTTTTACAAGCATCATCGTGATCCGATCCCAGCTTGATCGGCATTGCCGTGAATGCGGCATAGTTGTTAAACTTGGTGTGACGCACGGTCAAACAAGCACGTCGCAAATCGACGTCCCCATCACGAAGGTTCAATGCTTCTGAGAGCCGAAGGCCGACGGTGGCGATAAGGCCGAACAGCGTCCGGTAGGTCGCGGGTCGTAGTCCGTCCAACGGGGGCAGTCGACCTGCCTGCTCGAGCAAATCGCACACTTCCTGCCTGGTGTAAATGTGCGGCGCTAAGCGCCGATGGCCTGGCCCGAAGGTGTGTAAGTCAGGGATCTCGGTGTCCGGCTGGAACTGACGGTAGTATGCCGCGAAAGGTCGAACGACTTCCAACCTGCGAGCCCAGGTCACAAGTCCGGTGCGCTTGACATGCTCGCGCGCCCAGTCGAGTTGCAGTTTGAGTGTCAGCGGCCCTCGATGCCCACGGGCATCCGCGTACCGGGCGAAACGCATCAGTTGCTGGCCGGTGAAACTTAGTTCGAAGCCAAGTCGTCTGCGCTGATTCAGATATCGTTCGACAGCAAGCTGTACAGTGTTGTTGGTAGTGCTCATCTCACACCTCCCGGCCAGGGCAATGCAACGGCCGATAGGTGAACCATGTCGACCTTGGTGTAAATCATTGACGTGTCGAGCTCACGATGACGCAGCACGTCGGCGACTTCCTTGAGGGTGCTTCCGCTGGCGAGCATCCGACTCGCCAGCGTATGGCGCAATATGTGCACCCTCGTATAGGGAAGTCCGCCGCGCCGATATGCCTCGCGCACAATCTTGCGTAGCACCTCCGGACCGATCGGGGCATCAACCGGCGCGACATGGCGAACAAAGACTCGCCTGCTCGCCGTCGGAGGTCGCTCCACTTGTAGATAGGTTGCGATGGCCTGGCCCGTGGTCTGGGGCAACGGCAGCACGTCTACTCGACGCGACTTATTCTTGGCGATGCGAAGGGTTCCCGCTTCCCAGTCGATGTCGTCCAGATCGATGGTGACAACTTCGCCGGCTCGCAGGCCCAGATCGACGAGGCACCGGACCATGGCGTAAGCGCGATGCCTGGATGGCAACCCTTGTGGAAAGGCGTCAAGCAGCTGCAAAACCTCCTGCTGCGACAGCGTCTGCGGTAATACCGCCAAGCGTCTGTTCGCGGGCGATGCGATGACCGGCAGCAAGTGCGCCACCGCGTCCCCCAATGTTGCTCGATAGCGGAGATACGCGCGCAGCGTGCCCGCAACAACCTGTGCGCTGCCCGGACACAGTCGCCGAAGCTGTCTGCCGATGAACCGGCGCAGTTCGCCCTGGGTAGGAGAGCCAGCACCGTGGCTCTGTTGCAGGAAGGATCGTAGGATGCTGAGACGTTGCATTCGCGTGCTTCGCGCCAGTCCGCGTGCGCGGTTCATGTAATCATCAAAGCGGCGAAGTTCATCATCAATCGCGGTGAAAACCTGGCTCTTACGCAGCAGCCCGGCTTCATCCAGTGCGATGAGCAGATGCCGCAGTGCCGCACGGACCGTGCGCCCGTGCCTTCGCACTGGCGGTGGGCAGGTACAGCGCGGGAGGTGTTCAGTGATGAACCGCCGAACTACATCGTCTGTAAGGTCGCACGCGGCAATCCGACGGCGTCGTATCCAGCGGGCGAAGTGTGCGACACAATACAGGTACATTCTTACGGTGTGATCGGCGTAGCCTCGCCTGACGAGGTACTGGCAATAGCCACCAATGTACGGAGCGAGAACGCTGTCGCGCAGCCACGAAGCCGGTGCAGCGTGAAGCGAAGGAAGGGTATCCATGAATGGCTCCTGAAGTGGGACAGCCACTACAGGAGACCTGCTTTTTTATGTGAAGTCCAATTCCGCCTGACTGGGCCGAGGACCACTCTCAGACTGCCACGTCCGCTGGATCGCATCGCTCGACGTCGCATAAAAACGCTGTTCGCATTAGACGCGCCAAGCACGGCGACGAAGATGCTGGCTTCGAAGGCAAGGCCGCCCTCCGCATCCAGAATCGGCACCATCTGACCGGCGAAGTCGGTGAACAGCTTTTCGCCGGCGCGGTGCTGCTGGCGCATGGACCGCTTGAGTGTCGCTGCCCAGTCCCGGTAACGGCAGCAAAACTGCGTGTATTGGTAAATGGGAACCCCTGGATTCGCCTCCAGGTATTCCTCCCACAGCAACTGCAGGGTCACGCCCTTGCGGCGCAGCTCGCGATGCAGATGGGGGAAGTCCGGCGTCACCCGCCCGCCCGGGGTGTTGGCCGGCTTCTGCGCGCCGAACAGCCGCTGCTCCAGCGTATCCTCGTTCAGGCTGTCCGCCAGCGGCCAATCCAGCCCCGCTGCCTTCGCCATCGCCGCGTACTGCGAAACGGCGCCAACACTCACACCCGTCGCCCTAGCGATCTGCCGGTGCGAAAGGCCACACGCCCACTTCAGGCGAAGCACTTCCTTGATCTTGCGCATGGTCATCCGGTTGGCCGGCATCAGCTTGCTTCCTTGGAAAAAGGATGCAGCGTATCGCCGGCGTTCTAGTCCATGCGCAGTCCCACCCCCCAGCCCTTGCCCGGCCCCATTACGGTGCGTGATCACCCGTTTCGGCTGCTTGATCACCTATTTCGGCAACGTGATCACTCGTTTCGGGATCGTGATCATCTTTTTCGGCGGCGTCGCCGAAGTGATCACGTTCCGCCGAAATCAGCGATCAGCTTCCCACCGAAACAGGTGATCACGTTCCCCCGAAATCGCTGATCACGCGCCCCGAAATACGCATTAAAAACCTTGGGGTTCAAACTCCGAGAGTCCGAGTTGCTCCAAAAACTCAACAAGTTCCCTTGACCTCGGTTCCGTTGGTGGCTCATACCTAGCGAGTCTCTCGACGAGGTCACCGTTGATCACGGCACAACGAACCTGGGCAAGCAAATGGACACCGTTTGGCGACCAGCGCATTTGTTGACGCTTGCACATGCGCTTGTTCAGCACCTGATTGACCGCAGATTCGGCCGGCGCGGTTGAGATGGGCTTGTCTTGACGATGTCGTGCTCCGTAATCGTAGAACAAAGGAAAGTCGTCACCGATCCCGAAGGAATGTCGTCAATTCGCGTGACAACGTCAGAGAAATCGCACGCAACATCAATAAAATCAATGACTTAAGCACAGCGAAGGAAAGTTGTCACCGCGGAAGGATCGCGAAGTGTCAATTCAGCGTGTGCGACGCGCCAACACGGCGGAAAAAGGTCCGTGCCACCGTCCATCTGGCAGCCGCGATTGGGCGCTAGAACGGGAAACGACAATCCTGGCCAACGTCTTGCAACTGGCTGCCCTTCTATCGCTGAATGCAGATATAGTCGGTGTCCGTGGGGCGTCTAGCTCAGGCTCTTGCATCCCAAGCCATACTCAAAGTATGACCGCATCAACGCCTTACGGTACTCCGGCCTCATGGGTCGAACACTGCCGGGTCGCCACACTTGCCCACCATAGCGTGCTCGGCAATGCGCGCAACGATACGGTGCCTCGAGAAGTTGCACGTTCAAGCAGAACGGCGTTTCGTGACCGCACCGAAGACAGGCGGACTCCATGGGGTAACGATGAGCAGGACATCGAGTCGCGCTCGCCATTTGATGCAAGAGGCAGTGGTAGCCGCGTGACATACAAGAACGACAGTAGCGGAGCACTTCGCAATAGCGTCGCTGCTCGGCGTTTTCGATGAGTGCCATCTGCAGCGTCTTTTTGGGCAAGCCCAAAGCCTCGTTCAGCCGGACAGTATTCACCAATCCCTGCCGCGGCGGGATAGTCTCGTAAGGATCGAGGTCCGGCCGCAGCAACCGCATCATCGCGGCACCAGACAACCCATTCGCCATTTGGAACTTCCACAAGATCGAGACGAGCGATTCCCATGGCTCGATCCACTTCTTGTCGAACACGTACCCCAACGCCGGCGTGAGCCTTGCCTCATCGAGCGTGAGGATAGGGAAGCGCGGCGCCCTCCCCTCACAAAGCGGCGGAGACGAGCACACGTCCGGTTGCATGGCGAGACTGGACATAACCGCAATGCCGTACCGCGTGAGCCCATAACGCTGGCTCGGGACAGTAGCCCGGGCAATCCCTGATCTCGCTATCCTTTAGCAGGATCTCAACGGCACGCACAAACGATTCCATGGGAACAGACTCGTGCTAACAGTTAGTCACATTGAAGTCGGTGAACTTACACGACATCTTTCGACTAACACTTTCTGTGCAGCTTTCAAGGCTGCCCCGGGCGATCCTTACGCGCCCTTCCGCCCGAACGGAGTTCCACCACCTTGCCCTCGACGATGCGCGTGAGTACCTGAATCTCTGCTCTCAGCGCCTCATTGATCGATGCCAGGTCAACAATTTCCTTATTTTGATCGGCAATCACCTTGTAGAGCTGGGCATTTGCCGCCCGCTGTAACTTCAGTTCGTGGTGCTTGTCGTCGCGCTGCACACGCGCCGACCTATGGACGAGGGTGCGGATTCGTTCGGCGATGTCGGGATAAGTGTTATGGATCAAGGCCGGGGTCACGTCAGCCTCTTTCGCGACCGCCGAAATCGAGACTTTCTTGTTGGCGCTTTGCAGACGGCCCAAGGCCAATTGCAACTCGTTCAGTGTTCGCTCCCGGTCCCGCCGGCGGGGTGGGTGGTCCACTTCGGGCGCCGATGCGGCGCTAGACGTTTGCTTCGCTGCCATTCGGCGGGTCCCCTGGTAGTTCAACGCCCAAGTCCTTAAGAACCCGTGCCGCTTCTTCCAGATCGCGCTGGACCCGCTTCACGTCGCCGGGGCCAAACTTCTTGGCCTCCTCCATCAGTTCCTTCTGGTGTCGGTAGGTTTCCTGCCAGAAAGGCTTGAAATGGCTATCGATGACTCCATTGCGGCAGGTCCCGCAGCGGCCCTTCTCATAAATTCCGGCGCCACCGCAGCCCGCATCCTGGGCAAGGCACCACGCATGACCCGTGCTGCGAATGGTGATACGGTCAGATGTTTCCTCGATCATCGCCTTTCGATCTGGAAAGGCTTGCGCGCGCAAGGTCATGATCTTCTTGCCAGCGCCCCCGGCCAACATCTCCTCGCCCTGCAACCACCCGGCGATGGTCTGGATTTTTTGCTTCCGCGATTCCTCCAGAATTTCATCGTAAAGGGCGGCGTCCTGATGTGGGTTGGCAGCGTAAAGCTGGGTCATGTTGATCGACGAGTGCTTGAACTGCTCCTTGAGGAACAACAGGCCTCCCAACCGATGTCGCGCGAAAGAATAGGCATAGAGCCGCCGCATCTGGTGCGGCGCCAGAGCCCAGTCCGTCCCGGCATCCTCAGCAAACTTTCGAAGCGCCTGGCCCCACGCGGTGCCGGACACCGGCAAGACGCCGTGACTGCTCATCCCAAGAAACAGCTTGTTGAGATTGGCGCGGGCGACTGCGATCTCTTGCAGTCGCCGGAGCGTCCTTTTCCCTTGATCGGCTTCCCATTCGCGTAATCGCTCGGCTAATAGCATTCGATGCGGTTCGGACCAGCGTTCGAGCACGCGAAGAATATCGTGACCCATCGCCGGCATCAGGAAATCGACGACACCCTTCTTCGTCTTGTGTTCGAACGATCTGATCCAATGAAAGGTGTAGCCATTCCTGAACTCGGTACGCCCTGCACCAACTTCGATGCCAGATAATTCAGAGCTTCGCATACCGGTCAGCACCCCAAGAAGGTAAAAGCAGGCACTACGGATCGCCCCGAGGTCCGGATTCCGTCGCACCGAGCGAACGCCCACATCCCGCTCGTCCAAAATGCCGTCGGCGCTCTTGAGAATTTTTTCGGCATGAGCGAAGAGAGCTTGTGCTACCGCAGCCGGAACCAACGGCGTCTTGCTGTTCCTTTCGCCGTCCTTCCTTGCCTGCCCGACGCGTCCCGCCATCTCGCCGGCGGACGAATCGGGCCATGGGTGGAAACGCAGCCCGTCGGGATGCTGATCACGGAACGTGTAGAGGCGTTCCAGGGCGCGCAATTTATCTGCTAGCGGAGCCCACTCTTGACCGAGATCCTTTTGGGCTTGAACGTAGTTGGTAATGTGTATTGGACGGACGTCAGCGAACGAGGCGATGTTTACGGATTCCAAATACCGCGAGAACGCGGCGAGATTTCCCACGAAATTCTGCAAGCGCGCCACGCCGGGCGGTGTACTGCCCTCGGTTCCCACCCGCCAGTATCGGAAGACAATCGCCTTGCTCACCTCACGAAACTTCTCGGGGATACGTGACCATTTCAAACGTTTGGTGCTTTCGTGGACGTTCGTTGTATTCACAAACGGCCACATTTCCCACACCAAATCGCCGTAGCGGGAAAGCACTCGCTCTTTCCCACCGTCGCTCACGGCCGAGATAACGACATTACGGCGGGTCAACTCGTCGAGCCCGGCGACACTCAGAGGCTGCTCGACCAACAGCCCGTAGGCCTTTTCCAAAGCCTGGACGGCAGCGGGCTTGACGGAGAGCTTTTGGACCGTGCGTTTGCCGGCTTTAGTCATCGTCGTGCTCCCTCAAGGTCGGCTCTACCTCATACGATTTCCAGAAGATATGCGGGTCGACGCGGGCACGTTCTTTGGCGGCTTGCACCGACGCCGAATCAAAATTGTCCGCCGTGAAGGCGTCGATCAAGCGCATCGTGCGATGAAATTGCGTACGCCAATCGTTGCTTCGGGCGCTATCCTTCTCCCGTTCGAGAAACCAGTAGAAACTGAATAGTCGATGCAGATCGTCGGGAGAACCCACGATGGCATAGCTGCGACAGGAGAAGCAGGCAAAGAAGTCGTCACAGGGCGTGCCGTCGCGGGGGGCTTTGTCGCCGTAAAATGGGTCCTTACAACTTCCAACGCGTGTCGCGGTGAGTGACGCGATGGGGATTACCTTACCCCTATCACCGTTTTCGCCGTTGCGGTAGATATCCGGAAGTGCCTCCCCGACGAAAGTTGCATCCTCTCGCATCGATTTCGTGCAAGCCAGGTAATGATTGTCCGCAACCTGTGGTGTGTGGCCCATGAGTGCGGCGGTGGCGATGAGGTCTCCGCCACTGAGTTGCCAGAGCCGGTCTTCCATGGTTTTTCGCAGACGCGATGCATTGAGCTGTAGGGGCGCACCATCGTCTGCCTTGAGTTGATGTCGATCAATCAATGCCCGGGTCCCGAGGCAAAGCGCACAAGAGCTCAATCTGGTGAGCTGGCGAGATTTCTCGGTAATCCCTTCTCCGATAAACAGCCAGACGAAATCTTTGAGGTCGTCGCGTGCAATGTCGGCCAGAGGCTGGGTCATTGCCAAGACTTTCCGCAAGA
Source organism: Cupriavidus sp. C2SS-8b (assembly GCF_057073745.1). Lineage (NCBI taxonomy): Bacteria > Pseudomonadati > Pseudomonadota > Betaproteobacteria > Burkholderiales > Burkholderiaceae > Cupriavidus > Cupriavidus sp. C2SS-8b. The sequence continues at coordinate 424,403 of NZ_CP172718.1, read as the reverse complement.
GTGCGACGCCGTCCATGGCGACCGCCAGAGACTGGTCTTCCGCCCTGGAGAAGCGCAGGCTCTTGAGCTGGGTCGCATTCCCGCGCCGCTTGAAGGTTTCCAGCAGCATCATGTTGGGCATAAACGGATGCGGCTTTAGGCAATTCCGCTTCATCTCCAGGAGCGGTGTAGAGTTGGCTCCGGTACGGATAGCTATTGCCAGCAGGTACACGACCAGCGCTGCGGAGGCCGGGCCATCGAACTGTTGTTTGTGAATCGCAATGATGTCGTCACGCAATGCCGTGGCCACTCGGATGCGCTCGCCGGTCGAGAGTGGTGTCGCGCCCTTCAGCCGCGCATTGCAGTGCGGGAACGGATTGGCCGGGAACAGCTCCGCGCCGCCTGGCACCAAGTGGCGACGCTGCAGACCAACAAGCACGGCCTTCGTCCTGTTATAGAAGGCTCTTTGCGTGGTGTAGGCCCAGTCTGGGTGTTCCTCAAGCCATGCGATGTAGGCAGCAATATACTTTCGCTCTAGCGCCCCTGGCTGACATGGCTCCGCGGAACTGAGCAGGAAGTCGAAGAAGTGGACCAAACCATTAGTCCAATAGCCACGTAGGGTTGCCGGGGTGGCGTCGCCGCCAGCGAGAAACGCCCGCAACTGCGCGGTGCACCCCCACACCCAGGCGTCGATGCCGCGGCCAAGGTAGCCGGACAGGTCGAGTGTGCGTTGTGTCGTGGCATTGCCCGTGGCCGGCAGCGAGACGGTGGCCCCGCCGTTCTCTACGCAAATAGGATTGACGGATACCTGGAGTGGAGCGGCAGCGTAGTCTTTGCGACTCGTTTTCACGGCCCATCTCCTGCAAACAACTGATCAATCTCGTCCTCGTGGGCCAGCACAAGGTGGCCCTCTAGTGAGTTGATGAGATGCAGGTAGAGCGCCGTGGTGCTTACATCGGAATGACCCAGCCGGTCGCGCACGTACAGGAGCGGCTCTCCCTCGAATGTCTTACTCTTGCGCAGACTCCATAGCAAAAACGTGGCATAACTGTGCCGCAACATGTGGGCAGTCACATGGAATCCCACTCGCTTCGAAAGCGCCGCGAAGATGGCGACCATGGCTGTCTTGGTGTAAGGCGCGCCATGTTCGGTGAGAAACAGTGTGGAAAATCTCGTTCCATGGCGATGATTCCGCTCTCGCATCTGGCGGTGCCGAACACTGTACGTGTCCAACTCCTCCATCAAGTCATAGGGAAGATCGATGCTGCGAGGCTTGCTGTTCTTGATTTCCATGTCGCGTGGGTCGAGATTCAGCCGAATCTTTTCGTTCCATCGTAGGTCTCTCCGGCGACTAGGGTCGAATACGTACGCCGGCTTATCTGGCCAAGTCCGACACTCAATCTGGCGCAAGCCCGTACGAAGCATCAGCGAGAACATGAGCCGATGGGTGAGATTCGGCAGGGCTTCATAGCAAACCTTGACCTGCGCCTTGGTCAGGATTCTGATGGACTGCACTTGCTGCTTCAGCAAGATGCGGGGGGACTCCACCCTGCCGCTTGTTGCATCGACGTGTGCCAGGAAGCCCGGCTGCCGACTGGTCTGAATCGACGCGAACTCAAAGGGCAGGCGGTCAATGTGGCCCTTCTTCACCGCCCACTGATAGAAGCGAGCAATGACCCGCAGCCGATTGTTGATAGTCGTGTTCGCCAACCCGACCGTGCCCTTCGACCAGTCCCGGTATGCTTCGAGTGCACTCGGCATGCCGGGCATGCCGGGTTGCTGCCAGTCCAGTCCGTTGGATACAACAAAGGCAAAGAAGTCGTACAGCGCCCAGCCGTACGAATCCCATGACTTCGGGCTGCTCACCCGGCCATTTGATGTGATGAGGTCCCACAGAAATGACTGCGCGGGCTCCATCGGATGGCCGCCCTTGTCGAGCAGCAGTGGAAAGCCCTTCCAGGCCCGTCCTGCGATGACTAACTTCTCGTTTGCGAGGACGTATCTCAAAGCACTTGCCTGAGCTTTGTCACCGCCTGCTTGAAGTCGAGTGTTAGCAGATGCATGGCGAGATCAATACCACCGCCGCCACCCCGCTTCAGTCGCGTGTCGAACCACTTTGGACCAGTGGTAAGGAGTTCAAATTCTCGGTCGCCAACGCGTAGGTGCCAGCGGTGCGTGTGACTGTCATAGATCGGAACGAAACTCGCGTCCGCTTTAACATGATCGGCCAAGAGGGGAAGTAACACCTCACAGTCTACAGACCGATATTTCTCCAGCTCAACAGCGTCGACGCGCCCCCGTGCCGCAACCATGTTTCCCTCCCGCTCAGCGGAAAGCCAACCCCGCTACTCGTCTGTAAAACAGACTTTGCTACTCGACGGAAAGAGCCGTGCCCTTGAGCGTAAGCATAGGTCAAACAAGGCAAGGGTCACTAACACAATCAACAGTTCTTATCATGGGCAGGTCCACCGGTCCAGCCAGTTGCGCGACCGCGTGGGCGTTCACGAAGCCGTTCCACAGCGCCGCGGCCGATTGCTCCAGTCTTAAGCCGGCGGCGTACGCGTCGGGATAGAAGAAGGCAGTGAAGGAGCTCCCGGTGTCCTCTGGATAGCGAGTCAGATCGTAACTAGCCAGGCAGGTTGCTGCTTCGACGGCGCCGGTAATGCCTCTGAAGTGCATTTGCTCAATCATGAAGCGAGCGACGATTTGCTCGTCGCCGGAGAGCTGATATTGCGCCTTCTGCTCCATCAGCTGCGGCTGCCCTACCAGAAAGGTGATCAGCCGCACGCCGTGGTGGGCGAGCTGATCATGGACGTCGCGCAGCCATTCCAGCGCATGCTTGGACAGCCGCTGCGCTTCGTCGCAAAAGAGCACCACAATGTGACCCGAGCGCATTTGCAGTTGCTCGTTAAGTCGACGCATCAAAGCGAAGCGCTTGTCGGCAATGGTCCTGGGCTGTGGATCCCTGACACCAGCGGCGCTCAACAATGCACTGAAGAAGGAGCCCTCGTAGTCGCTGCGATGATATTCGCAAGACATCCTCAGCACGAGGATGTCACCGCGATTCCTGGCAAGGTGCAGTGCCAAATAATCAATTGCATGAGTCTTGCCCATGCGAGGACGAGCGTAGATCAGCGCGCCCGGGATCAATACGCGGACGCAGTGATCAACGAGGTCGACGAAGTCTTCAATCGCTGCCGTCGCTACGCGATAGTGACGGCGAGCGAGCGGGTGATTGTGCACCGTCAGATCTACCGGATTCGCCGCCGTTGCATTGGGCGCGCGGCTGGCTGCGCGGACTCTGGTCGCGCTGACACGTGCACGCGGTGCGCCTTTCGCGGCCGTGGTGGTCTTCTCGTTCATGCCTGCTCCTTGCCGGCGAGATCAGTTCCTCTTCGCCCTTCACGGCCGGCAATCGGCGGGCCCGGCCAGCGCCCGTTTACGCGAACGCACCCCGACCATTAGCGGGAGTACCCCCGCGCAATGTGCAACGCCTTGCCTTTAACGGGACCCTTGGCCAGTGGCGAAGGCGGCTGTTCGGGTGTCACAGTTTCACTTGCGGAAACCGTGGGAGGGGGCTTCGCTGTCCGGCGCTCGCGCTGCACCTGCGCGATGTCGCTGGCCGCCCTCTTACGCTTTGCGGCCTGCTTGCGTCTGAGGGCAAGGAAGACCTCGATGGGATTGTCGCCTGGGCCGAAGTCGAGCTCGCGCGCCCGCTTGGCCTTGAAGATCTGCTGGCGCACCCGCAGTGAATGCGGTTCGTCGCGCCACTTGCCGCTAGCGAACAGACTGCCCAAGATGTGGCCTTCTTCTGTACTGGCCCACAGCCGTCGCAAGTCTGACGGGTCATAGTGGATGCGCAGCCGCTGGCCGATCAAGCCGCTGCTTCTGGCAAGCTTCTCGCTCGTGTAGCGCACGTGATAGAACGTGATGTATGGTCGTTCACCACGGCCGAGGTTTCCATGGACGCGGCACAGTACCGGATCATGCAGCTGTTCGGGATGTTCCCGTAGCGGCTTGGGGATCAGGCGCAATCGGATCGCGTCGCGACCGATGCCAAGGACGTGCCGGTGCATCATCTCCAATGGGGTGAGACCACCCAGGCCAGCGTGAGGCGAGCCGTGGTAGTTCCACACCGTCACATGCAGCAGCTCCTCCAGTTCCTGAGTGGTGACGAGCAGCCGCAGAGTGTCGTCCGGGTCGCGCAGACGTTTCAGCATGGCCTTTGCCGCATCCTTTCCTCGTATCGCCCCGGGGAGCCGCCGCGAAAGTGTTGCGGCGACCGTGCCAAAGTAGCGCTCGATGAATGGTCGGTCATCGGGCTGATACGCCGGACCGAAATCGGCTGCGCAACCCAACGCCTCGCAGACGACATCGAGGCTGGTGGCCGCCAAGTGCGCTCGCGCATTGTCTAGCCGGATCTGTCGCCAGCAGGCGTAGCTGGTTTGCTCCAAGGCCTGCGAGACGAACCCACCGGTAGGCAGCAGGCGCAGGCCCGGCAGCGTGAGTTCGGGGACCTTCGCCGGCGTCACGGCGCGTTTGAAGGTTTCGATGGCGTCAAAGCGGTTACATTCGCGCTGCATATGCGCAAGCCAAGAACGATCTGCTGATACTCGCAGGCTGTGTTAAAGCAGACACCTCCAAACACATAAGAGGATCTGGGCGATGATCGCAAGAAGAACCACCATCCGGCAACTACCGCTTACCGAGGTCGTTGACCGCGACAATCCCGGCGCGACGCCGGTTAGCATCGCCACACCCGAGGGTGGCACCGTCTATCACACGGTCCCGCTCGCAGACCCCGCCACCGGCAAGCGGCGCGACGCACGACCGCAGTGGATCCCAAGCACCTTCCCTCTCTTTCCCGTTGTCCGACTTGCTGACGGCGCGCCGTGGGCTGAAGCGAACATCTGGCTCATCGATATGCTGGAGTCGAAGTCCTCGCCCAATATGCTGACGTTCGCCAGCATCGCTGACGATCTGGTGGCGTTCCGTCGTTACCTGGACGACGAGGATATCGACTGGCTAACGTTCCCCGCAAACAAGCGACAACGGCCGACCTACCGCTATAGCGCATCGATCAGGCTGGCCGTGCAGGCGGGCGAACTGTCTGCGGGTGTCGCGAAGCGTCGTATGGGTGCTGTAGCCCGCTTCTATCGCTGGCTCATAACCGAAGCCGGCTTCAGGCCCGCGAACGCGCCGTGGGTTGAATCTGATCGCTTCATTGAGGTCAAGGACCAGAAGGGATTCAGCGGCGTGATCGAGGTCAAGACCACTGACCTGTCGATCCGCTGTCGCCGCGCGGAAGACCCGTGGGACGATCGCATTCAGGACGGCGGGCGCCTGCGCCCGCTCTCCTCTTCCGAACAGTCGGTGTTGCTTGAATCGTTAGCCGCTCTCGGCAACATCGAGATGACGCTCGTTCATCTGTTCGCTTTGTTGACAGGCGCTCGCATCCAGACGGTATTGACCGTGCGCGCGAAACACGTAATGCGCAAGCCGGGCGAGTTTCACGGCGACGACATCCGTCTCGCCTGCGGGCCGGGTACGGGCATCGACACGAAGGGCGGTGTCAAGGGCGTGTTGCACCTGCCCCGGGGTTTCTACGAGCGGCTGTACATCTACGTGCACAGCGATCGTGCGCGCAAGCGTCGCCAACTGGCAGACGGCGGAGATGACCACGACCAGCCGCTCTTTCTGAGCCATCGCGGTGCGCCGCTCTACGATGATCTCGCATCGCGCGGCCCGGTCAGCACTGGCGCAAAGGTGCGCCGTCACGTCAAGACTGGACAGGCCGTGCGCCAGTTCATCAAGGACGAACTATTGCCCATGATGCGCGAGCGGCTCGGCAACCTCAGGTACGAGTTTAGCTTCCACGACCTGCGTGCAACCTTTGGGCTGAACATGGTCGACGCGATGACCGCGAATGAGACCAGGTACACGCGGGCGCTCGATCAGTTGCGGCAGCTGATGTGGCACGCACGACTGTCCACCACCGAGGGCTACCTCAGCTACCGCGAGAACCGCAAGCTGTACGACGCTGTGCAGGACAGCTGGGGCACACACCTGTCGACGCTGGTCACGCGCGCCCTAGACACCGGGGTGGCAGTATGAGCCGGGTGTACGAGGAAGTTCGCATGCCACTCGCGGTGGGCACGACGCTGCTGCATCCCGAGCGCGCGCTGCTAAAGTGGGAAGGAATTCGCACCCGTTCCGATATCGGACAGATCTGCTACCTGACGCGTGACACGTCGAACACGCGGCACGCGCGGCACACGTTCGATCCCACAAGCTTTAGCAGCGAACGCACTAAGGTTGTACGCCTGCTGGTGATGCAGCTTTCCGAGCGTTTGACCCTTGGCGCCTTGCGTCCGGAGACTATCTACGGTGCTCTGCGCGGCGTGCTTGACTTCGCCAACTGGGCCGACAGGCTGGGATTGCATCAGGTTCTCTGTGACGAGAATGCTACGGCGGAGGCAGTTCATCGCTTCTTTCGCGAAAAGCGTGAACAGGTCTCACTGGGCAACCTGAGCCACAATACCGTCGCGCGCATTCAGCCTAATCTGTTGTCGATCCTTCGTGAGTTCTTCAGAAACGACGACTTCTGCGCCGATGCGAGGGTCCTGCGCCAGCAATCGTATGCTTATGAACCGACAGTTGTGCCCGACGCCGAGGCACAAGCCGCCTTGCTCGCGTGGGCTGACGCGCTCTTCAGCAGCATCAGCACGATGGTGCTCGACTTCAAGCCTTATCCGTTGCGCGTGACCACGGCGCGAGGTGAAAATCTTTGCCTTGTTCCGCACACACATGACCGTAGTGAAGGGGACGACTCGTACGGCCTGCTTGGCTGGAATCTGGAGACGGGTCAGCTGCGCACCCGGGAAGAAATCACGAGGCGCATGGCCGAGGCTGGAGCTAACAAGCCTCGCCATCGTGCGTGGGGCATCGCGTGGTTGACTGCTAAACATCTCGCGGCGGCCAACGAGGACGCACAGTCACCGATCCGCCGCTCGCACGCTTCGATGGCGGCCTTTTGCTTCGCCACGCTGTTTCTGGCTGAAACGGGCGTCAGCCTCGCGCAGCTGCTGGCAATGAAATGGAGCCCGGAGCTCGCCGCGAATCTGCAGGATGCGTCTGTTTTACGTCAGAAGTTTCGCGAGGTTAAGTACCGTGCAGGTGGAATGGAAGTTTCGTTCACCGTCTCGCTGGCCTTCATGCCAAAGCTCAAGGCATATCTTGCGTTACGCAGGTATCTTGTGCAGGACGCAGACTGTGACGCGTTGTTCGTCGTAGTCGGGCATCATGCGCAGCTACGGCGGCTCACGACTCTCCCAGCCCAATTCCTTGATCAGCTTTACCATCGGCTCGGTACGCTCGGGATTGTGCTGCCGCGCATTAGCGCTCGTCAGTGGCGTGCGGCGAAGCAGGATTGGGCGGTGAGCAATCACGGCCCTGTCGTTGCAGCCAGGCTGATGGGCCACTCCTTGGCCACGGCGCTGCGCTCATACTCGAACGGCACGGACACCGCGCACAAGGCTGAGATGGGTGCTTTCCTCGCTTCAGTCGAGAAGACGGTGCTGAAAGCTGGCAACGACCCGGCAGGCTCCATCAAGAGCGCGGTGGGCGTCTGCATCGAGTTCCACAAGCCCGCGCCGATCGCGGCTTCAGTCACCGTGCTGCCCGACTGCCGCTCGACCGAAGGGTGTCTCTTTTGCCATCAGTACCGCGTACACGCTGACGCCGCCGACATCCGCAAGTTGCTGAGCTGCCGTCACTGCGTCAGGCTCGTGAGCAGGCGTGCTGACTCGTTCGAGCAGTACGCGAGCTCGTTCGGCGCGGTGCTGCGAAGGGTCGACTTCCTGCTGAATGAAATACGGAAGCGCGACGCCGCGCTGGTCGGTCAGATCGAGCACGACGTTGATATTGATGGAAACCTGGACGCTTTCTGGTCGACCAAGCTTGATCAGCTTTACGAATTGGGAGTGGCATGAACAATACGCTGATCGCGGCGCTCGCCGAGCGCCCAGACTGGTATCGGATCGAAGACGATGCGGTCGTGACACACGACAAGGCCGGGAAAGCTGCTTCGCTGTTTGGTGACGACGCCTGGGACATCCGTGCATATACGATTGGATCGCGCCGCACCAGTATCCACTTTAGGGGTCATCCCCTTAACGACGCAGGCCGCACCCTTTCAGACGCGACTACACGTCAGTGGAAGCAGGTCATGTACTTTCTGATGCACGAAGCGAGCGAGACGGTACCTGCGTCCAGTACTCTTCAAGGTTGCTCAGTTTACCTGAAGGACTTTGCTTACTTTGCCGCCGAACGCCAGCTTACTCTTTATGAGGGGCTATCCAGCGTCGCCGTTGTTCTGGACTATGCGGCACCGGCCGGGATGGACATGAAGGCCCAACGCCTTCATTCGATTCTGGCGAAACTTCACCGAGTGGGCGCCGAGGCCACAGGGCTGCGCGTGCCATTGGCCCAACTGCATAAGCCCCTGCTCGAACGCTCCGCGCAACGCGCCGGAAACTCACAATACCCGGTCATCCCGACGCGGATTTACCAGCATTTCCTGTCGACCTGCGAGCATGACCTCGGGATCGCTGAGAGCGTCGCGAACGCGCTGTCCGACTACCTTGCGCGCGCATACGCTGGCGAACGCCCTGACGTCTGTGCCTCACTGAAGACGGCTGCTGCCCACTTCGGGTGCACGGACTCCCCTTACGTCGTGATGTCGCTTGTGGCGTCGATCTGCGCGTTATGCCAGCTGGTCATCCTGTCGTTCACCGGCATGCGCGCGATGGAAGCAGAGAACCTGCCGTACGACTGTCTGAGGGAGACCCGGCTGGATGGTGTGATGCACTACGCCATCGAGGGCGTGACGACCAAGCTGTCCGGCGGGCGTCCCAAACGCGCATGCTGGGTGACGAGCCCGCTCGGTGCTCGTGCCGTAAGGATCGCGCAACGGCTGTCGGGCGAAGCGCATCGTGAGCACGGCGCACCAGGCTACGCCGAATCGAAGGACGGTTCCCACCTGCTGTTCTGTCGGATGGGTCTGCATCTTAAGTACGTGGCAAACCGGGCGCCCACTACCATATATATCGAAGTCGAAGCTTTTCGTGAGCGCGTCTTCCCGACGATCACAGCCGAGGACATCGCTGAACTGAAGCGTGTCGACATGCACCGAGCATGGGAAGACGAACCGAAGTACGCAGTCGGGCAGCGGTGGCCGTTCACGCGTCATCAGCTTCGCCGCTCACTCGCGCTGTATGCGCAACGCAGCGGCCTCGTCACGCTGCCGACGCTCAAACGTCAGTTGCAGCACATCACACAGGAAATGAGCATGTACTACGCTCGTGGCTCGGCGTTTGCGCAGGGCTTCATCGACACCGACAAGGCTCACTTCGCGAAAGAATGGGCCGAGGCACAGGGCCTGTCCGAGTACCTTGCGTACGCTGAGCAGGTGCTGTTCCCTGACGAGCGGCTGTTTGGGGGGCACGCAGCATGGACACAGAGCCGTGCCGTGCAGGCGTCGCCTGTGTCGGTCTACTCACGCGAGCAGACGGTGAGGATGTTCGGGAAGGGCGAACTGGCGTACCGCGAGACGGTGCTCGGCGGCTGCGCCAGCGTCGAGCCGTGCAAGTCGACGCCGCTCGATTGGATGCGTCTGGATTGCCTTGAATCGGACTGCCGTAACCTCGTGGTCGTGCCGTCGAAGCTTCAGCGCGTGATCAAGGCCGTGAACTGTAGTAATGTTGGTACGTTTTCGTAGTAATGTTGGTACGCTCCGTGGGCTGTGCCGGTTTCGTCTCTCACGACTCAAGCTTTCTCACTGCAGCAATTCGGGGAGCACCGCTACGACACGCCGCTTGTCTCGCATCTCTCTAACGAGCTTGCGGCTTTCGTATTCAATCCACCCTACCCTTGCCGCCAACTTGGCCAAGATGTATCGAGCGTCCTCCGATTGTTCCACGACATCGAAACCGCTGAGCCAGCGTACAACGCCGGTAGCGGGATGCAGGGGCTCGCACCAAAGGGCTCTGGGATGACGGCAGCCATTCCAGTACATTGCCGCGAGCAACCAAGCTGTAGCTTTGATCTGCTCGCGTGGCACTGAGATGGCTGGTGCCTGAAGGTTAAAGGTACGCATTCGTTGGCGCAGTGCCTTGCGCTCGCGTCGCGGCAGACTTCTCCAAGATCGACGTAGTAGCAACCGTGCAAGGCGCTCACCATCACGAAGCAATTCACTCGCATCGCCGCCCGACCACGCCCTCGACATTCTGACCGGCTTGCGGCGCCGGACAATTGGGCCTGGCAGGCAAAGCGCGCTGCGCCATTGAGCAATCAGAGCCTCCCGGCTACCGGCCTTCAACGCCTCCGACGCGGGCGCATCAGGTGGCTCCGGCAGTTCAGGCAAGCACCACAGGGCGGGCTCCGATTCCACAATCAGGATCGGCAAGCCCATTACTGCTCCTGCGCCCTCACCGTTTGTTGAGCGGCGACGTAACCAGATTCCCGCACCGCGCGTTCCCAATGTCCCGACTCGAGCGTTAAGCCGCGGACATCCCACTGCGGTCCATTCATCAACACCGACTCAATAGCCCGCGTAAAAAAATCCATTCCCACCTCAGGACTGCCAGCCAGTTGCGCGACCGCGTGGGCATTCACAAAGCCATTCCACAGCGCCGCGGCCGATTCTTCCAGGCGTAAGCCAGTGGCATACGCGTCGGGATAGAAGAAGGCAGTGAAGGAGCTTCCGGTGTCCTCGGGATAGCAAGTCATATCGTAGCTGGCCAGGCAGGTTGCCGCTTCGACGGCGCCGGTAATGCCTCTGAAGTGCAATTGCTCGATCATGAAGCGAGCCACGATCTGCTCGTCACCGCAAAGCTGATATTTCGCCTTCTGCTCCATCAACTGAGGCTGCCCAACCAGGAAGGTGATGAGCCGCACGCCGTGATGGGCAAGCTGATCATGGACGTCGCGCAACCACTCCAGCGCATGCTTGGACAGCCGCTGCGCTTCGTCGCAAAAGAGCACCACAATGTGACCCGAGCGCATTTGCAATTGCTCGTTCAGTCGACGCATCAAAGCGAAGCGCTTTTCGGCAATGGTTTTTGGCTGTGGATCCCTGAGACCAGCAGCGCCCAACAATGCACTGAAGAATGTACCCTCGTAGTCGCTGCGATGAAATTCGCAAGACATCCTCAGCACGAGCAGTTCACCGCGATTCCTGGCAAGGTGCAGTGCCAAATAGTCAATTGCATGAGTCTTGCCCATGCGAGGACGGGCGTAGATCAGCGCACCTGGGATCAATACGCGGACACAGTGATCAACGAGGTCGACGAAGCCTTCAATGGCCGCGGTCGCGACGCGGTACTGACGGCGGGCGAGCGGGTGATTGTGCACCGTCAGGTCTGCCGGATTCACCGCCGTCGCATTGGGCGCGCGGCTGGCTGCGCGTGTCCGGGTCGCGCTGGCACGTGCCCGCGGGGCACCTTTCGGCGCCTTGGTGGTCTTCTCGTTCATGCTTGCTCCTTGCCGGCGAGATCAGTTCCTCTTCGCCCTTCACGGCCGGCAATCGGCGGGCCCGGCCAGCGCCCGTTTGCGCGCCCCAATCATCAGCGGGAGTACCCCCTGGTGATGCGCAACGTCTTGCCTTTAACTGGCCCCTTGGCCAGTGGCGAAGGTGGCTGTTCCGGTGTCACTGTTTCACTTGCCGATGCAGACGGAGGGGGCTTTGCTGTCCGGCGCTCGCGCTGCACCTGCGCGATGTCGCTGGCCGCCCTCCTACGCTTTTTGGCCTGCTTGCGTCTGAGAGCCAGGAAAGCCTCGATTGGATTGTCGCCCGGGCCGAAGTCGAGTTCGCGCGCCCGCTTGGCCTTGAAGATCTGCTGGCGCAACCGCAACGAATGAGGTTCGTTTCGCCATTTGCCGCTAGCAAACAAGTCGTCCAACATGTGACCGTCTTCGGTACAGGCCCAGAGCCTCCTCAAGTCCGAGGGGTCATAGTGAATGCGCAGACGCGTGCCAATCAAGCCGCTGCTTCTGGCCAGCCGCTCACTGGTGTAGCGCACGTGATAGAAGGTAATGTACGGTCGCTCTCCACGGCCGAGGTTTCCATGGACGCGGCACAGTACTGGGTCATGCAGCTGTTCGAGATGTTCCCGTAGCGGCTTGGGGATCAGACGCAATCGGATCGCGTCGCGACCGATGCCAAGCACGTGCCGGTGCATCATCTCCAATGGGGTGAGACCACCCAGGCCAGCGTGAGGCGTGCCGTGATAGTTCCACACCGTCACATGCAGCAGCTCCTCCAGTTCCTGCGTGGTGACCAGTAGCCGCAGAGTGTCGTCCGGGTCGCGCAGACGTTTCAGCATGGCCTTTGCCGCATCCTTTCCTCGTATCGCCCCGGGGAGCCGCTGCGAAAGTGTTGCGGTGACCGTGCCAAAGTAGCGCTCGATGAATGGTCGGTCATCGGGCTGATACGCCGGACCGAAATCGGCCACGCAACCCAACGCCTCGCAGACGACATCGAGGCTGGTGGCCGCCAAGTGCGCTCGCGCATTGTCTAGCCGGATCTGTCGCCAGCAGGCGTAGCTGGTTTGCTCCAAGGCCTGCGAGACGAACCCACCGGTAGGCAGCAGGCGCAGGCCCGGCAGCGTGAGTTCGGGGGCCTTCGCCGGCGTCACGGCACGTTTGAAGGTTTCGATGGCGTCAAAGCGGTTACATTCGCGCGAGAAAGAAATGGTGTAGCCCAGGAGACAGCGCGTAGCAACATCGATGATGGCCAGCAACCAGACGCGCTCGATCTCATAGCTTTGTTCGCCGCCTAGTGGATCGTTGTCGATTACCTTCAGGCGCACGTCCATCTTATGGGCGTCAAACTCGACCGTATCGAACGCGTCAGCGCTACCCCGCTCAGGCAACTGCCGCAGCGCCGATGCGGGCTTGATCCTTTGGCCGGCAGCGCGCGCAGCCAAATCGAAATCGTCTTGCAACCATCCCCTGAGTGTGCGGGCCAAGGAACGAACAGCTCTGTCATGCTGGCTCAGCGGATAGTCGCCAGCGCCGAGACCCAATTCACGGCAGGACTGGTGGAAGCGCTGTATCACTGCCTTGAGGCCAACCAGACGGCCTTTCTCACCGGGCTGCAAATGGACCTTTCTCGTTTCGATCTCTTTGCGCAACTGCTCGGCCAGACTATGGTGACGCTGCAGCAACTGTCCGAAGGCCCCTGCGTTTCCCGCTGTGCTGTGCACCAGCACATGAGGCGCCCTGTTCCGTTCATAGGCCTGTACATGGACATGCGGTACCAATGCGCGATAGCCCCACAGGCGGCCGTCTGGGTGTGCGCTCAGTGCGCGACGGACCATACGGTGTAGCCGTGAACTGTAGTAATCCCGGTACCAATTCGTAGAAATGTTCCTCCGAGCGCTTAATCACGCGGAAAGTATCATCTTTACTACTGCGGTTCGGAGAAATCGTGTCCCCTGCTCGACTACTCTCACTCTGCGGCAAGGCCACCTCGTATTCGGTTCTCGGCGGTGATTGCAGCCCTATTTTAGGCATGTTTCGCGCGAACACCTCCTTTTGATAAACCAGAGCGGAGCCGCGTAGTCAGAGCGAAAAGTAGTAAAGATGAAACGATGTGACTGACCAGCGATCGTTCCAACATTACTACTCGCCCACTGAGAGTATCAACATTACTACTCGCAGAATCGTCGCAATGTTAGTACGCGTGGGACTAACCCCTTGATTTTATTAATCTTGCGCCGTACTACTCTTATTACACTTCACGGATGCGCGACGGGCCGTAGATCAGGGCGCCCATGATCCTGTAGCGCAGACATCGAGTGACCAGTTCGTAGAGTTCTTCAATAGCCGGCGTGGCGATACGATAGTTGCCGGTGACCAACGGGTGCAGCGATGGATCGATCGGACGCGGTATTTGAAGCGACATGATGACTCCCTTGCGGAGGACAGGGTTAAAAGACTTGGCCAGTACCGATAGACAGCTTCTTCGGCCGCGTCGGTGTTTTCTTCTGCTCGGAAGCCTTGTCTACTTTCTGCTCTGACTCGGCGTTCGTTGCGGTCTGAGCGGCGGATGCTCCCCGCCCCATCGCAGTTCGCGCCGTCGGCGCGGATGACAGAATCCGCTTTGCTTCCGCCAGTTCGAATGCCGCCTTCCGTGACTTCTTTGCCTGCGCCATCTTTCCGTCGACATAGTCTCCGATAGGATCCGCATCAACTGGCCCACGCGACCGCTTCTTGTCTTTCTTCTCCTGATTGATTTGCTGGCGTAGTTTCAGGTTATGCCGTATCACGCCCCAAGCCCCTTGCGCCTCCAAGACCCCAAACTCAGCGCCGTCTGGTTGGAACGCGCGGACACAGCGAAGATCATCGGCATTCAGGTAGATAAGCAAGCTCTTGCCGATCAAATCCGTGCTACGCGCAAGGACGCTGCTTGTGTAGCGCACACCATACAAGTTGATGTGCGGTCGAACGCCCTGCTGGAGATATGCTCGTACGGTGCAACGCTTGGCCGATTGCATTAGACAAAGGGTACGGCGACGATGCTCTGGCAGCCATGTCACCAACTGTTCCTTGCCGCGAATGAAATACTCCATCGCCTCAAGTGGCGTGACATTGTTCAGGCTGGCATGCGGCGTACCGTTATAGCTGGCGATCGCGTACTCGACCAATTCCTCCAACTCGTCAAACGACACGTACAAGCGTAGCTTTCCCTTCGGATCGGCCAGCGCGCGCCGCAAATCACGGGGATGCGAACCTGTGTAGCCAGGCAATCTGGAAGACAGCCTGCTCGCAATAGTCCCGAAGAAGCGTTCGATGTAGGGGCGATCATCAGGACTGTACTTCGGTCCTGCGTCTGCGCAACAGCCAACGAACTCACACAACGCGTCGAGCGTCTCCTTGGCGAGATTTGCCTTCGCATTGTCCAGCTTCATCCATTCCCAGGTTGTATACGCCAGTTCTGGGAGGCGCTGTGAGGGAAAGCCGTCGTGCGGACCGTAGGCCAAACCAGGAATCGTGAAGTCGCGCAGTCGATGCGGCTCCAGGGCCGACTCGATGGTCTTGATGACGTCGTAGCGACTATACTCGCGGCAAATCGCAAGATGAAAGCCCAGCACCGCACGCGTGCAGACGTCGATGATCGCTAGCAGCCAAACGCGTTCGATCTCGAATTCATGTTCAAAGCCCAATGCATCCCGTACGACCACCTTCAGCCGGATATCGAGTCGGTGGCCGTCGAACTCAACGACCTGGTAGGGGCGCATGGCCGGCCGACTTTCCGCCTTATCGTAGTGCGGCAGCCCTTTCAGGTGAGTGGCGCCAGCCGCCCGTGCCGCGGTGCGGAAACTGCGCGACAACTCGTCTTTGAGGCGCGCGGATAGCGACCGAATGGCACCACCTTCCGTATTGAAGGGGTAATCCACTGCCGTCAGGCCGAGGGATCGGCATTGCCACAGAAACTCCCCGTGCAGGGCATGCAGGCCGACCAATCGCGTATGAAGTCGTCCATTGGTATGCACCTGTTTGAGCAACACGCGGCGCTGCTTTATTTTTAGGAGCAGCCATCCTGCCAGCGCCGGATAGCTTTCTAAGAAGAGCGCGAACGCGCCTGCTTTACCCCGTCCATCTTCGCTGGGCCGACCATTGACGGGACTTATGCGGACGTACTCATTGACCCGCACGTACCTCAGCAAGGCGCGGAATCCAAAGATGCGTCCGTCAGGATGCAGCGCCAAGCCTCGCTCGAGCCACCGATAGAGCTGTCGGCGGTCCACGCCGGTTTCCTTCTCGATTTCCTTTACACTTTCTCCGCTCGCATAACGCTCGATGGCCTGTACTCTGACCTTTGCGACCTCGCGCACTTCGGCGTCAAGCTCCGTCCAGGCTATGCTAGGCCACGCGTTCAAATCGAGTGATTGGAGCTCAGGCTTTCGGCGAGGCATCATCGGACTCCCTGAGTGCAAACTTCGTCATCCACGACAATGCGTCGGTTCGCAGTTCCTCAGCATGCACGCGACCGGTATGCAGCAGATTGAAGATGGCGGCGCGCACAAGCACTGGGTCGCCTTTCGAGAACTCTCGCTCGATGGCTGAAAGCGGCTTTGGACTAGCGACAAAGCGCTCGACGGCGTCAAGTAATGACACCGACACGAGACCTTGCGTGGCTACGATACTGGGCAGCATACGCAGCCAGTTTTCGATCCAGACGCGTGATGCAGCGTGTTCGGCCGCGTCGACCAACCGGACGTTGAGCACATCAGCGCTCAACTCGAGGCCCTCCTTCGATTCTTCATCGATCACCGGATCCGGCAGGAGGATCAACTCTTGACGATCGGCGTACGAGACCAGGAAGTCTGCTAAGTGCCGCCTCTCTCGAAACTGTATGAACCCGGGGCGCTCACAAAAGTGGCCGATTGCCGGATCGGATTCAATCAAGACCCATTGATCGAACGCACAGCGTCGGTAGAAAGTCAGCCGCCGCTTCAGCTTTGGACTGAAGGCTTCGAAGCGGTGCGCACCGCGCGGGCGAACGAGCGCAACCGGCTCCGCTATATGCAGAGAATCTTCCATGAGATCAATGCCTTACGAGCGGGATTCGAAGTCTAGGACGCCAATTGACGAAATTAATCCGGACTAATGCGAATTGACGATTTTGCTTCGCGAGGAGTGCAAGCAATAGTGTCAATTCACCGGCCGGATTTCTATATTCGATGCGGGTTCCAGCTGGATTCCGGAGTGACAGACTTGCTCCGTTCTACGCGTGCCGCTGTGCGGAAGCTACGCAGCAGCTCGACTTTAAGCCGCGCGGATAGCGACCGAATGGCACGGCCATCCGTATTGAAGGGGTAGTCCGCCGCCGTCAGACCGAGGGACCGGCACTGCCACAGAAACTCCGCGTGCAGGGCATTCAGGCCAACCAAGCGTGTCTGAAGTCTTCCATCGGTATGAACCTGTTCGAGCGACACACGGCGCTGATTTACCTTTTGGAGCAGCCAGCCCGCGAGCGTCGGAAAGCGCTCTAAGAAAAGCGTGAACGCGCCCGCTTTACCACTTCCGTCTTCACCGGGCCGGCCATTAATCGGACTTACGCGGACGTACTCATTGACGCGCACGTGCGCGAACAATGCCCGGAATCCAAAGATACGTCCGTCAGGATGCGGAGCCAAGCCTCGCTCGAGCCACCGATAAATCTGTCGACGGTTGACGCCGGTTACCTTCTCAATGTCCTTGACACGTTCGCCGCGCGCGTAGCGCTCGACGGCCTCTATTCTTCGCTTCATGACCCCGCGCGCTTCGACGTCAAGTTCGGTCCATGCAATGCTTGGCCAGGCGCTCAAGTCGATTGATTGAAATTCAGGCTTGCGGCGAATCATGAGCGGTCTCCGCGACTGCAAACTTCGTCATCCACGACAATGGATCGGTTCGCAATTCCTCAGCATGTACGCGGCCGGTTTGCAGTAGACTGAAGACAGCGGCGCGCACAAGCACGGGGTCACCATTCGAGAACTCGCGCTCGATGGCAAGAAGCGACTTTGGACTTGCGACAAAGCGCTCGACCGCGTCGAGCAGTGACACTGACACGAGACCTCTCGTGGCTACGATGCTTGGCAGCATGCGGTGCCAGTTGTCGACCCAGATGCGCGATGCTGCCTGATCGGCCGCATCGACCAGCCGGACATTGAGCACATCAGCGCTGAACTCGACGCCCTCCTTCGCTTCTTCATCGATAACTGGATCCGTCAGGAGCACCAACTCCTGACGGTCGGAGTACGAGACCAGGAAGTCTGCAAGGTACCGCCGTTCGCGGAACTGAATGAACCCGGGACGCTCACAAAAGTGGGCAATTGCCGGATCGGATTCGATCATGATCCATTGGTCGAACGCACAGCGTCGGTAGAAAGTCAGCCGCCGCTTCAGCTTCGGACTGAAGGCTTCGAAGCGGTGCGCACCGCGCGGGCGGACAAGCGCAACCGGCTCCGCTATGTGCAGAGATTCTTCCATAAGATCAATGCCTTACGAGCGGGATTCGAAGTCTAGGACGCCAATTGACAAAATTAATCCGGACTAATGCGAATTGACGACTTTGCTTCGCTGAGAGTGCAAGTAATATTGTCAACTCATCGGCCGGACTTCTATATACGGCGCGGGTTCCAGGCAGATTCCGGAGTGACAGAATGGCTTCGTTCTACGCTATCCGCGCGATAGCGCGACGATTGCATTCGCGCCGCTGCCCTCTTGAATAAGGAGTTTCAGGATTTCGCTCAGCGGCACGTCCCGTGGATTGGGCAACGACGTGTGTCTTGGCCCTGGCAAACACCGTCCCGGGCTTTTTAACGGCTTCCCTCAACAACGGGATCACCGCGCGCTTACACTTCACGTCACACAAATTGCGGAAGACCCACTCTTACTACATTTCACGGCTCGCACGGACCTTGTTCCTCAACACAAGCCGGGGCTCCTTGGACTTCCAAGGCAATCTGGTGCCAGGATACGTTCGCCAAATGACGGGCGTATAGGCGATGGGGGCGCTGCCGGACCATCCAGCGCTCGACCGAAACGCTATCGGCCAAGCATGTAATCACTCAGCGATCGCAATAATCTGGTTCAATTGCTCGCAGGCAGCTGCAAAGACCTCCAAGGGCGCCTGCTTCCAGGGGTGGGCCTTTGCGTTGCGGGCTCGCCAGTCAAACGACTTGGGTTGATGGGCCAGAACATAGCTGTCCTTTCCCTTTGGCCCCTGAAACTTGATCGCAAACGGGTTGGTCTCATTGTAGGCTGCCGTCGTCATTGGCAAACCAATTACGATGCTGGTCCGTTCATTAAACGGCCGCGGCGAAAGGACTAGCATCGGGTGCATGTCCTTCATTTCGCGGCCGGCTTGCGGATTGCAGTCGATCCAAATGATGTCGCGACGCTCAGGCGCCCACAACTTTCCCGCCATCACATGGTCTCCACGCCGACACGCTGCGTGGCCATGGTCTCGCCCCCATGCTTGACTGGGTCAAACAGAGCCAACTTCTCCGCGAGCGTGAGGGCGCGGCGTCCGACCGGACGCACAGTTACACCAATCTCATCCACAGAAACTTCTACTTCCTGCCCCTCAGCGAAGTGGGCGGAACGAGCCACTGCGGTGGGAATCCGGACAGCTAAGCTATTGCCCCACTTCTGAATAGTCAGGGTTGCACTTTTCCGCATGATAGAAGGCCTCGGTCAACGTTGATACAAGTATAAACATCATCGCCTCAAGTTTCAACGCGTCTATACGTCATGCACCATCAGGCGGACTGTGGCGACGACAGGCAAGATATCCGCCCTGACTTTCATCTCCCAGATGCCGAGACGGCCGAGAGTTGCTCATTGAGCACATGTCGTCCCAGCGCGGGCAAGGTAGACCCGTTCACCGATGGTGCCAGGCTCGACGAGCGACCTCTACACCGACGGCGCACGCAGCATTCATGAGACCGCGACACTTTATCGCCGGGGCCTGAACCCTGCCCTGACAGTTGCACGTCCGACTATCTGCTGGGCTGGCATCACCGACGTACTTCGCTGGTTTGAATTCGTTAGCGCAGTCGCGTCATTGCAGCGTTGAACGGGGAACTCTCGCCCGACCGCATTTCAGCGCTGGAGCTAGCTGCCTCGCATCACGACAGGTACACCGCTGGATCATATGCCCTGCATTGCTATGCGCACTTATCTGCACCGCTTGATCGCAGCCGCGATCTCCTCCCCTTTCATCAAGAACCCTTCCACCATTCTGCGCATAGAGCAAGAGAGTCTCCGCACCGATACTTGGTAGCTGCTCGCCTAAAATTTTGACAGAACGTTCCTGGAGCCTTGCCATGTCCTGCCGCCAAGTGCTTCGCGCTTGCCACGCCTTGGGCGTTGCGTTGGCCGGTCTCACGATTCTCGTCGGGGTGGCGCTCGCTCTCGGAGGCTGTGAGGGCGTCCCGCGAAATACTGCCGCGACGCCGCCCCCACCCCGCCAACCAATTGCGACCGGCGATGACCAGTATCCTGCACCGCGGTCCGAGCGTGACACGCGTCCCGCGTCGGCACCAGCACGCTAAGCAATCGGCCAGCCGTGACCATTCCATCTACATTTGGCGCTACGAGAGATTCTTCAACAGCTCTCTCGCCTGACGGACATCCACGGCATCAGCCCCTTCCGAAAAGGCCGCTTGAATCTCGATTAGCGTCTGCCGTGCAGCATCGCTCTTGCCTTGTCGTTGGCAAAGTCTCGCAAAGCTTAGCGCGCCCTGCAACTCAATGGATTTGGCGCCTTGCTGACGGGCGAGAATGATTGCCTTCTGGAAACACGCCTGCGCTGCTTCCTCCCTGGGGTCACTAGGCAGCGCCAACATCAACTCTCCTTGGAGGCGATGGAGCGTCGCTTCATCGAAGCACTCGCCGGTGTTACTGACCAACGCCAGCGCGTCATCCAGCACGCGCAGTCCTGCTTCCGGCTGCCCTGCCCTTCCATAGGCATCGGCGAGCAGTCCCAGGAGAGACGGTCGTCCCAGGGCAGCCCCTGTGGCTTCGTGAGCGCGAAGTCCCTGATGGATCAGTGCAATCCCCTCTTCACCGTTGTCTTGCCTGGCGAGCCCCCAACCGCGAAGGATCGTTGCCCACGCCAGGTAGTGCGGAAACCCCTGTTCGCTTGAAAGCGCGAGCGCCGCATTGGCATATTCCAGCGCCGGTTCCGGCTCGCTTCGGTGCTGATGCAGTTCGGCTGCGAAGATCAGACTCAGGGCAAGCGCAAATGGATCGGAAACCTTCCTGGCCATAGCGAGTGCCTCTTCGCAGCGGATCAAGGACTGATCTGGCAACCCCAAGTACCAGAGAACCCAGCTCAAGGTGCTCCGCACGTGGACAGCCGGGTTTCGCGCATAGCGTAGAAAGTGGCCATATGACTGGCGGTCGGGGCGGTGTAGTGCCAGCGCCTGCTCCAAATGGACACGAGCCTGGCTGATCTCGCCCAGACGGAACACGGTCGCCCCGAGCACGCGATGCGCCTCGGCAAGCTGCTCCGGGTCTTGCGCGCCCTGTGCGAGGCCGAGCAGCCGCTCGCCCAAGGCTTGCGCCGTTCTGAGTTGGGAACGCAACAAGTAGAAGGACCACAGGCCAAGTTGCGCAGAAAAGAACTGTGGGGTTTCGCCGCCTTGCTCGCTCAACGCGAGGGCGCGCGTGTAGGTCGCCTCTACCTCGGGCGCGCCATAGCCTCGCGCAGCCATCCAGGCCGGACCTAGGGTCAACAGCAGCGTGAGTTCTTCACGCAGGCGCTCCCGCGTGTCAGGGAAAGTCTTCAGCAGATCAAGGGCGGCATTGAGATGCCCGATCGCTTCGAGTTGCGCAGAACGCTGCATGGCTTGCTTGCCAGCCAGCTGCAGGTATTCGACCGCCTTAAGGACATTGCCGCTTTGACTATAGTGGTGCGCCAACTCGCTGCAGTACTCCTTCAGCCTGTCGGGAAACAGTGCCTCAATCGCCTGGGCCGTGCGCTCGTGCAAAATACTACGCTGCGCCGAAAGCAGGGAGTTTCCCGCCACTTCCTGCGTCAGTGCATGCTTGAACGCGTACTCCACGTCGGGGAATGCAGGACGCTCATAAATAAAGTCCCCTGCCTGGAGGTCCGCCAATAGAGGGTGTAGCGATGCATCGTCCTGCCCCGTGACATGCTGGACCAGACTGGAAGGGAACTCCTTGCCGATGATCGCCAGCGTCTGCAGCAGTTCCTTTTGGGGGACCGGCAGGCGGTCGATACGGGCCGCCAGCACCCCCTGTACCGTTGTGGGAATATGAAGCGTCAACGGGGCCCTCTCAATCCGGTAGCTTCCGGACTGGCCAACCAAAGCATTCTCCTCGGCCAGGGTCTGCACGACCTCCTCCATGAAGAACGGATTCCCTTCAGTCTTTGACAAGATCAACTGTTTCAACGGCACCAGCGACCCATCGTCCCCAAGCAGCGCGGTGAGCAGCCGCTGGGCTTCTGCTTGGCCTAGAGGCTCCAGATGCAGCTGGGTATAGCAGGGCTTGCGGCCCCAGTCATGCCTGTACTCGGGACGATAGTTGACAAGCAGAAGAACCTTGGCTGCCGGCACCTCCTCGATCAGGACATTGAGAAAAGCTTCCGTCTCACTGTCCAGCCATTGCAGGTCTTCGAACAACACCATGAGTGTCTGGTTCTGGCTCTCGCGAACCAACAGCCGTGCGACCGCCTCAAAGGTCCGCTGGCGTCGAATGGCGGGATCCATCGTCTGCAATGCCGAACCCGGATCGATGATGCCGAGCAGATAGAGCAGATAGGGCAGATGCTCCTCCAGTGAGCGATCCAGAATCAGCACCCTGCCGGTGGCCTTCTCGCGATACCGGCGTTCGTCATCCTGTGCCGTGATCTGAAAGTAATTCCGCAGCAGGTCGATCAGAGGTAAATAAGGAAACGCCTTGCCATGCGAAACCGAAAAGGTCTCGAGCACCATGCAGCCTTGCTGCGAGCGCGCCTTGAACTCGTGGAACAGGCGCGACTTGCCAACTCCCGCCTCCCCCACCACCCCGACGATCTGGCCATGCCCTTCCCTGGCCATGGCCAGCGCCGCGCCGAGGCGCTCGAGTTCGGCTTCGCGGCCGACAAAGCGGGCAAGACCACGGTGGGCGCCCACCTGCAGCCGGGTGCGTAAAGGCCCCAGGCCGAGCACCTCATACACTGCCAACGGTTCTCGCAGGCCCTTGATTTGGGTACGCCCGAGCGCCTTAAACTCGAAATACCCTTCCGTCAGCCTGTGGGTCGATTCGCTAACCAGGATGGAAGACGGCGTCGCGACCCCTTCCATCCGCGCCGCGATATGCATCGTATGGCCCACCGGGTCGTAGTCAGTGCGCAAATCGTCCTTGCGGATCGAGCGGACCACCACTTCCCCGGTATGGACGCCGACCCGGATCTGTAGCGGGATACCCTGCTCCAGGCGGACTTTGTCGCTGTGAACGCGCATGGCCTGCTGCATGCGCAGCGATGCAAACAACGCCCGTAGCGCATGATCCTCGTGCGCGATCGGCGCTCCGAACAGAGCCAGGATGCCGTCGCCCAGGGATTTGGCCACATACCCCTCGTAGTGATGCACGGCTTCCATCATCAGCGCCACAACGGGGTCAATCAGGCTGCGCGCTTCCTCCGGATCCAGGTCCTGAATCAACGCAGTAGAACCGGCCATGTCTGCAAAGAGTGCCGTAATGGTCTTGCGCTCCCCGCCTGCATCTCTGCCCTTGGCCTCCATCGCGGCGCGCTCTGCACGGATCCGCTCGGCCAAGTGTGGTGGCGTGTAGAGGACCGGAGCAGGCACCGGGGGCTCGGATGCTGAAGCTGCGTTCGTCAAGAGCGCCCCGCATGCGCCACAGTACTTTGCAGTGGGGCTGGATTCGTGACCGCAGCGCTCGCAGACCTGCACAAGCCTTTGACCACACTGCTCGCAGAACCGGACTCCCGCGGGGTTCTCAAATTGGCAATGTGTGCAGTGCATATCGCCCCTTACTGCTTTTTGCCGCTACCAATCCATTAAAGATGCAATCACACCCTTAGCAAGACGTCTATCCGTCCCATTACAGGACAGCCTTCGCTTTCTCAGTCCTCCTCTATCCGCACCGCCAACAGCTTCCCTTGCGGGTCGCCTGCCCGGATGGGCAGCGATACGGACTTACCGTGTTCCACATTGTTTGCAAGAATGGGGTAGGTTCAGTCTGTCCACCGGTAGCGCTTCTTGTCCGTGTTGCCCCATATTTCAGAGGGCAAGCCAGCTACGTTCCCTGTTGGGTAGGGCCTGTCAGTGCCTTTGGCCCCTCTGTAATAGCGATGGTTGCGACCGTTCAGATACCTTAACCTTGCCATCCAGCCTAGCGCCCCATCCGCATCGACACTCGCAGATGCGCCTCAGCCTCGCGGCTTCGACGTGACTGACGTCGGGCTACATTGTCCCAGTGGCTCCAAACAGGGCTGTTACCGGCCCCGCATGCACTGGTAGGCTACGGGCGACGGAACGCCCGGTTTCCTCCCTCCCTTGAGAAGTGAAACAACAAACAATGCGACCTCACGTCGCAAAAAATAATTTACATTGCCGATAAGTGACGAATTCTACCCGGACCGGAAAGCCCTCTCTTAAAGTTGGTTATAACTCAAGCACTTAGCCTTCCCTTCGTTCGCTGCCGTGGATCAAGATCCGGTCTCCGTCATCAACTCACTCGCACTGACTTTGCTGTCGTGCGTGCCTATGCCCAAGGCATGAGACCGCAGGACATCGTCAATCGCTATCTGGTCGGCCACGATGACGAGGAGCTGTTGAGCGAGTCGGAAGCGATCCAGCGCATTCTCGGCCTGCGGGATCGCTTGGTCCAGTTTGCGCTACAGCACAACCAGCCTGAGATCGCCGCGATGGTCGAGAGCTTGCGTGCGCGCACGGATGTTGGCATGACGCGGCGCATCGATGCGCTGTCCTCGCTGGAACAACTCGACCAAAGTCGTCCCGAGCCTCAGCATGAAGTCTCGCTCTGGTTCCGGCCGAGCCTGGCGCGCCGGCTGGCGGCCGCCAATCTGCGGCGCATCGCCGAACTTACGGCACTTGCCAATGCCCGCGGCAGTAGTTGGTGGCGCGCGGTGCCGCGAATCGGAGTCAAGTCAGCGGAAATCATCACCGCATGGCTCATTCGCCACTGTCCGGTAATGGGCGACCGCAGCCTGCACGCCTATGTGATCCCTCCTTCGGGCGACCGCCGGCGCGCGCCGCTGGCGCCCCTGCCTCTGGGGCCAGCCATGGCCTACCCGGTTCCGCTGGAATGCATGCTCGCGCCTTGCCCGAGCCTACCGACTTCAGTACAGCATGCTCTGAGCGCCGACTTGGCCTTCATCCGTGCCTGGTTGGGCACGCATGCGGGGACGCCCCGAACATTGCAAAGCTATCGCCGGGAGGCTGAGCGCTTGTTGCTATGGGCAGCCCGACAGCGCAAGGCGTTGCAGCGACTGACATTCGAGGACTTGTGTGCCTACCAGGATTTTTTGGCTGCTCCGGAACCCCTCCTCTTCTGGTGTGGGCCCAGCGGGCCACGCGATCGCGAGCACTGGCGCCCCTTTGAGCGGGCCTTGCGCCCTAGCTCGATCGCCGCTGCTATGCGAGTCGTGCGGGCGCTGCTGGGCGCTATGGCCAAGGCCGGGCACCTGCGCAAGCCGGCGCGCCCCACCAACGCCACGCTGACGTGCCAGCAACAGTCATTGCGACGACCGCACGCCGCACACCGGGAGGCATTTTTCGCGTGGCTCGACTCCCCCGGTCAAAGCGAGCGGCATCGCGCTGCTCATGGGCCGCTCGGGTTTCGACCTGGTTGAATTGCCATCCCTCCGGGGCGCCCATTTGCGGTACCAAGATAACCGCGTCGGTCTTGTTAGACCCCCAGGGCCAGAAGAACCCGTCTGGCTGCATCCAGAGACTTGGCAGGCCTTGTGCAGACACATGACCGACGCCTGGATGCCCGGCAACTCCCTGCTGAAGCCGCGCTGCTGGCACCACGAGGCTTCCCTGCGACCAGGCGCGGCCGTCGCAAGCAGTTGGCAGGAAGCGCGGCGGGGTATTCGGCGAGCGGGCTCGATCATCTGTTACGCGCCGTGTGGCGTCAATTCTGTCGCGCACACGATCTGCCCGTGCACAGTTTGACACCGCGCCAGATCGCCGGCCTAGCATCTGCCTGACATCGCTGAGCTGCTGGATAGTTGTCCGTTGCCCTCACCTTTGCTTTCTTTAACTAATGTCGCTGCTGAGGCACGCACAGGACAAATTGTCGTCGCGACCAAATTGTTTCCCCGGACGTTTGTTGCAAATCAAGCACTTATAAGCGGCTTATGGCTAGCACTCAGTTGCCCCATCTGTCCGACCTCTGAGAAGATTTTGTGGTGCGACGACGAGATTTTAGGCTTTTCTGCAACTGGCCCCGGCGTTTGCTGCCAAATGCGGGATGTGCGGCGTGCACTTTCCACTTCGAAGCATTTGGCGCGGTCCGAGGGATTGCACATGCCTTCGTGTAGCACCTTGGTTGAGACGCCTCACAACCTACCGACCCAACTCGCTCGTATGACAGCCCTGCCGTCTTTCGTACTCGCCCCTGCTACCCCCTGTCATCGGAAAGCTGCTTTCCCGGGCATGCGGATGGCAAAGGTCACCAATATTGGCCGAGCGTCAAGACTGGATCAAAGGCAAGGTCACCAAATTTGTACGATCTTCAGTTTTGCCTGTGACGGCCATAAAGTAACCCCTCGCCAGTGCCCGTTCTCGCTATGGATAGCTCATTGAGTTGGATGGCGCAGCAGGCGGCACCATCTAAGGTCACCAATATTGTCCGATTCCGATATTCAGAAACAAGCAAAGTCACCGTGGATTGTCCGTTTGTGGGACGGTTCGGCGCTTAGTAGGGAAACGCATCAGCCCTAAGGAGGGCGTTGCAATGAGGCTTTGTACAAACTTTGTGACTTTGCCTAGGCCATCGCGCCATCGATTTGCGTGCATCCACCGGGGTATGTCGTGGGCGTAGTTGGCGCGGTTGTACCCGCTGCAAGGCACTGTGGCTCCAGTGGCGGGTTCCGGTTAGTTGCCGCCTTCTACACCCGGGACGTACTCGCTGACGAAGCCAATGGGAGGATGGAAGCTCTTCACTTACGCACGGTTTCCACGACCGTGTTCCGACTCGGAACACGAAGTCTTCCGGCGGGGCCGGTATTAGGAAAAGCTACCCAGAAGCACTGCCTGGTCGATCGGTTAGTCCCGTTTAGCAGTTGGTGTGATACCAATCGCCGCGAAGAAGAATGGAGCGGGAAGGTTGCGTGGCCCGGATATCGTCGCCAGTAGGCGGGTACCCGGATCAGCCAGGACCTGCATTTGCATGTCTGGGATACCTATGGTCTGTCTGGCTACGAACTTGGCGCCGGCACCATCAGTGAATACAGCCGCGGGCGGCTGAACGTGACCGTCAAGTTTACGCCGACACAGCGCAGCGAATCGAAGCGGGAACTGGGCATCGATCTGGGTCTCAAGACCTTCGCTGGGTCCGAAGGGTGTCGCAGGTCTTGGAATATGGGAATGGACATGCAGTGAATGTGGCACGACCCACGATCGTGACCGCAACGCTGCTCGGAACATTCTCGCGGTCGGATGTGACCGTCTCGCTGGAGGAATCCCCATCCTTTCCGCGCCAAGCGCGGCAGCCGCAGGCTGGGACGGGGAGGAGGTCAACAGAGAGGTAAGCCGTAGTGGTACACGGAGTCCTCGGCACGAATTTGAGCCCCCGATTGCGGGCCCGGAGGGTGACACATCGGAATCACGGGCCACGAGTCCGCTTCCTGCTTTTAAGTCGTGTACATCCGACGGACGTCGAATATGGGTCATGCAGATGACGTTTTGTTCCGAGTCGGAACACGATTGCATGGCCCACCATCGGGACTTCATTTCACCGATGATGTCGCCAACACATACGCGACTGACCAGGACCAGAGGTATTTTAGGGCCAGGCCCATGTTCCAACTCTTAACTCGCGGGGGCACGGCCGACTGTCGGGATGACGTTGCACCGATGTCTCCTGCACGTTTGCTGCTGACCGGCGCCAGGGCACTTCAGCTTGGGAAGGGCCGGTCTCGTGTTCCGACTCGGAACACGAATGCATGGCTGGACGTCGGGACTATATGGCACCGCAGTCGCCGACACATCCGTTGCTGACCGCCCTCACGGGGAATGCTACCGTCCCGGGTGAGCGCTAGGCTCGTGTTCCGACTCGGAACACGGTGCCTTCCGGTGGACCTGGAATTAGGAAGCGGTCCGGAACCACTGCTTCGGCAACGGTTTTGCTCGACGGGGTTGGGTGCGCCCGGATAAAGCCGTCATATACCTTGGTGTCCCGGCGTTCCGATGCCCGCCTCCTCACAAGCCGCTAGTCTTCGGGGCCGTGTGGGCCCCATGAACATCGATTTGGGTCCGTGCAGACGACATTGTGCTCGAGGGTGCTCCGAATCTGAACGCCAGGGTATGGTCGACGTCTGAACTAGATTACATCGATTGCGTCGGCGCACCAGCTCTGACCGGCCGCCGGCCGTCTAGGATATGTTGCACAAGTCGCACCGGCACATCCACTTCCCACGGCGGCAACGGGGGAATCCCGGAGCGCTCAGGGAAGACCAGGACAAGTGTTCCGACACGCAAGTGCTGGGCCGGCCGCCGGGACTACAATGCTCCGATGAGGCCGACACATTGGATTCGGAACCACGAGGAATTCAGACGCCGCAGCAGGAGGAGCCAGGATCGTGATCTGACTCGGACTATGCGTGCATGACCTGCCGTTGGGCCTACATTGCGCGGATAACGCCGACACATACCGAGCGGGCCATGCGGGATTTCAGATCACGCTGCGCAAGTACCAGACCCTGTTCCGACGTGGGAACACGATTGCATGGCCGTCCCTTGGGACTGCCTTGCATTGACGGTCCCGATACATCCGCTTCTGACTCAGGCCCACGGGGCATTCAGAACTACTGAGTAAGCGCCAGATTCGTGTTCCGACTCGGAACACGCGTGCACGACCTGTCGGCTGGCCTGCACTGCGCCGATAACGCCTACACATCCGATTCCGGCTGGGCCAGGGAATTACCTATAAGACCCATGTTCCGACTCGGAACACGGGCGCATGGCCATCCCTTGGGACTGAGTTGCACTGACGGCGGCGATACATCCGCTTCTGCCCCGAGGGCCACGGGGGCATTCAGCACGTACAGGTAAGCGCGAGATTCGTGTTCCGACTCGGAACATGGGTGCACGGCCATTCCTTGGGACTGCGACTGTACTGACTGCGCCAGAACATCCGCTTCGGCCCCTGGGCCACAGGGCATTCAGCCCCTACCGAGTAAACGCGAGATTCGTATTCCGACTCAGAACACGAGTGCATGGCATCCCTTGGGACTGCGCTGTACTGACGGCCTCGGAAAATACGCTTCTGACCCCGGGCCACGGGGGCATCCAGCCGATACCGAGTCAGCGCTAGACTCATGTTCTGACTCGGAACACGCATGCATGACCGGCCGCTGCGCCTACATTGCGCCGATAACGCCGGCACATCCGATTCCGACGGGGCCAAGGAACATCAGTCCGCTGCGCAAGTACCAGACCCGTGTTCCGAGTCGGAACACGGTTGCATGGCCCGCCGTCGGGACCACGTTGTACTGATGTCGCCGAGAAATCCGCTACTGAACGACGCCACAAGGAATGGAGACCGCGCTGGGAAAGAACCAGACTCGACTCGTGTTCCGACTCGGAAAAAAACCCCTCGTTGAGGGGTTCAACCTGATCTGGGAACAACGATGACTAACGATGCGGTCCGCCGTCAAAAAGCTCATTGATAACCGTCCGTATCCGTTCCTCCTGAGAAGCAGTCAGGACGGCGCTCTTGAGCTTGACGGTAAAACTCACCGAGTCCTTGGTGATGCTGCCGGCTTGAGCCTTACCGGCATAGACCTTATGGATGTCACGTTGCGAAGTTACGGGCATCGCTTCACGACGGAGTACCGACGCCTCTAGTAGCTTGGCGAACTTCGACTGTTCAAGGCTACCGTCTACAAGTTGCTTCCAGACCTCGCGAGCCACTGCCACAGCTGGCTCCCCGTGCTTCTTGAGCACGGCGTAGGTGTCACTTGCCGCAGTACCACTAAAAAGAGATGGGTTCGTCTCCAGATCCGCGCGCATGAACGCGGGCAAATTGTCGAAGGCGAAATACCGATAGAGCGTACTCCGGCTCATCCCCATGGATTCGGCCATCCGCTTCCTGTCCGGAAATTCCTTCTCGACACGGCGCATTGCCTTGCCGATTTCGTAGTCCGTGAGATCTTCACGGCTGACGTTCTCGGCCAAAGCAAGCACGGCCATATCTGCATCAGACGCATCAGAGACGAGCGCCTTGATTTCAGGCAGACCCAACACCTGATGGGCGCGCCAACGACGCTCCCCGGCAATAAGCTCGTAGTACGGCTCTCCGTTGTCCGGTGTGACTCGTCGAACCAGGATGGGCTGCATTAGGCCCAGTTCCTTAATGCTCTCGGCAAGCTCAGTGAGACTGCTCTCGTCAAACTTTAGCCGCGGCTGCCAAGGATTCGGCCGAATCTTCTCGACCGAGACCGTACTCGCAGCCCCTTCAGACTCTAATTCCTGAATCCGAAGCTGTGCCGCACTCAGCGCCGCCATCATCCCTGGCGCAGTCTTAGGACGGTCCGCTACCTGGGGGGCCACTTCGACTTTAATTTCATTAGCAGGAGTCAAATTTGCGGTTTGCTCCAGCATGCGCTTACGCATATTCATTTACGCATCCTCCCACTTTCCGGCGTAGAACTCATCGACCCAACGGCAATATTCGTCGAACGGAATCCGCACACGCTGGAATGTCTTGTTGCTGCCCTCGAACTTACTAATGTCGAACACCGTAGCAAGTGCGAGAGCCCCATTACTCATCACGGAGCTCGCTGGCACTTCAATTGGGCTCATCCAATCGCCATAGGCTCGCTGTACCCAGGAGCGGACAATCGGAGCCGAAGACGCCACGCCATAGTCAACCTTCGAAAGCAGAATGCTCACGAAGTCGTATGTTTTGTTTCCTTCGATGTTCTTGAAGCTGTCCGCCATATCGGAGAACAGGCTCCAGAACGACACCGAGCTAATGAAGTCGAGACTTTCCGGTACCAAAGGCATCACCATCGCGTCCGCAGCCATCAAGCCGTTGATGGTTAGGTAGGACAGCGAAGGCGCTGAATCCAACACGATATAGTCGTATTTCTTCCGCAGAGGCTCCAAGCCCTTACGCAATAGGGTCCAGAAGCGATAATTCGCCGACTTGCTTGCCATTGCCGGAATATGAAATTCGGCGGAGAACAACGATGGATGCGCAGGGATGACGTCCACCCCGTCCCAATACGTCTCCTGAATGACACTCTCGAGCGTAAAGTCATCAGGGCTGTAGATGTACGGCAGAACTGTGCTTTCCTCGACAATCATCTTCTCGGCATACAGGCCGCACAGTTCGGTCAGTGATGCTTGCGGGTCCAGGTCGACTAGCAGCACCTTCCGGCCGCGCAGACTCAGCCCCTGCGCCAGGCACATACTCGAAGTCGTTTTGCAGCTACCACCCTTGAAGTTTGCAGAAATAAGAACGCGACCGTTCGCTTCGCCCTTTCTCAGCAGCGGGGACGGCTTCACCTGCGAAGCTTGTTGAACCCACTTCCGGGTCTCAGCAAGCGTAAATTGGCGTACACGCCCGTGCAGCTCACCCGCAGGAAGTGTGCTCCCCTCTTTCGTTGCCAGATAATGAAGCCGCGCGCGGTCAATGCCACACATCTCGGCGACCTGCGTGGAGGTGAAAGTTGGCGGACTTTTGCGAGGGCGAGGTGCCAGGATATGTTCGCGAAGTTCCTCAGTAAGCTTTTGAAGCTTCTTCGAAAAGTCACTCATTGAACCAATCGTGACAGTCCGGTCGATCTCGGTTAATTCGCTCTTCACCAACATATTCAACGTTCCATGTGAAATTTTGGATGAAACGTAGAATACGCGACCCACGGGGAAACTTCACGTACTTGTACGCACTTTCGTCGAAAAAGTGACGCCGAAACAGTCACTATGTGCACGACTGGCCTTATCTGTTCAGTGAAAACCGTCCGCGAGGTAAATCCCGACAGGTAGGCTTAGTAGGTTAGCCGCCCGAGAAGTCCTTCCTCACATACGTGAAGGATTCAGAGCGGGCGCCCCTCGGACCGTTAATCCTTGAGGGCAAGGTCACCACCAATTGTACGAATTCGCCATTCTGTGATTCTGCTGTTTGGCATTGCATCCCTGAAAAACATTCCACGCACAGCCCACGCATAGCAAAGTCACCAAAATTGTCCGACTTGCCGTGCCGCAAAGGCCACTACCGTCTTCTCGTTGCAATTCTCAAAAACAAGGGACGGAGGTAACCGACCAACGGCGCTAAAGTTTCTCTCCGCAGTGGCTGTGAGGTCAGCTCGTACAATTTTGGTGACCTTACCAGGCAGCCAAGGCCTTGGTCGTACAAATTTTGTGACTTTCACCCGTCACCGGTAGCAATAAGGCCAATTCTGGTGACTTTCTTGCTCGTGGATGAGTCAATCCGTCGGCCGCAGACCTGCTGCAGCCGAACGTGCGAACAATTTCTGTGACCTTGCTCGATCGCCTGCTCGCAATCGCCCCCTTTGACCGCGGTAGAACAAATTCTGTGACCTTGGGCCAGCCAAATTGCTCGCAGCGCCTTGTGTGGCTTGGATTAGGACCGGATTCGAACATTTTTTGTGACCTTGAGGACAATTTTGGTGACCTTGCCGGATCCGATAGTCCCTAGCATTGAGACGCTTGGCCAAATCTGGTGACCTTACGACCACATCCAGTAACCTTGCCCAACAAAAAAAGCGACCTTGGGATTCAACAAAGTGACCTTTTCGGCTTAAGTGCTTGATTTTATTGAGGGCCCTGCGGTTTCTAGTAAGTGGTGTAGTGTTTATAAAAACAAAAAACTAACCTACACCCACTCCTATGGACAGATCGTCAAGGCGGCACGGTCGAACAACACCACTCCAGAGCTAAGCCTCAGGATGCAAGAAAGGTCATCAGAATTGTCACGACCCGCGACCCAGGCATATCCCGCTTCCTGAGCAGCCCGGCAAGAAGTGGCAAGCCAATGCCATGGGGGGCTACGGCAGCCCGACGACAGGGAGGCAAGGTCACAAGAAATGTTTTGACTTTTCGACCTTTCCACTGCAATCTCCTGCCCGAAGGAGGGAAGTGGATGGAAAGCGCATCGCAACAATTAGCCTTGGCGTTGTTCGAGGACTTCGCTCCTCGTGGTCAGAGCATCACGGAAGCGCCCAAGGATTTGGGCTTCCGCCGCAGCAATGCCTTCGTCAAAATCATCGACCTTAGTCTGGCAGGCCGTCGCCTCATCGATGTTGCCTACTTCCTTGTCGCTGAAGACCAAGAAGTTCAGCGCGAATATCGCGTCGATCTCGGATTGTTCAAGTGGCTGCTGGCCACAACCAGCAACAACCGACGTCACCTCAGCAAGCTTATTCGCGAAGCCCAGAAAGCAGCTATCGAGTTAAACGAGATCGACGTCGAAGACCCTTCCAAAGATCGCTGGGGGGCAGTGCCCCTAATGGGCCCAGCATTCATCGAAAAAGGTGAGTTCATCTTCGAGCTTCCTGATCGCCTACAGCGAGCGATCAAGAACCCGAAATCGTCGCATTTTCTGAGCCTGCGCTACGTATTCAAATCGGTCCACTCTAAGGTCCTGTACGATCGACTACAACAGTTCATGGTTGAGGGCATCACGCCATGGTTCGAAGTCCAGGCCCTACGAGCATGGCTCGAGTGCGAGAAGAAGACCTATGACCTCTTCAAGCACTTCCGAAGTAAAGTGCTTGAGGTAGCCATCTCGGAAATTCGCGAAGTGACCGGCCTCCACATTGAGATGCTTACGCTTAATGTGCCCGGCTCCAAGAAAATCGGCCAGGTCCGATTCCGATTGAACGCTACCGAGCAGCCCAACGAGCAAAAGACCGCGTTCATCGTGCTCCGTAATGTCTATGAGACGCTGCGCAAGGAGTTCGCACTCAACCAGTCCGAGTTCAACGAGATTATTACCAACCGCGACCAGTACAACGACGAGCGAATCCATCAGGCCATGGATTACACCCGCCACAACGTGAAAGTTGGTAAGGTGAAGGTCCGAGCAGGTGGTTATTTCATGAAGGCCCTTCGCGAGGGCTACTTGCTTGGTGAGCTCGACAAGCAGATCCATCTTCAATCCGCCATTGCTGAGTCAACGCGTAAGGCCGCTGACCAGGATATGGTTGAGCGCGAGGCCCGCGTGAAGGCCGCCGGTGCTGAACGCGACCAACGAGAAGCGGAAGTGGGTTGGGAAGCCTACAACAAGCTCTCCGGTGAACAGCAATCGGACATGATCGCGGAATTTTGTCAGTCTCAGGCGGCCAAGCTTCTCGCGCGAAGACTCAAGGTGGAGTCCCTGAACGTGCCAGAACATCTCCTTGATCCTAATGTTCGTAGCACATTTGGAGCTTTCGTGGCCAGCCGCGTGCACAAGGCTGCCAAGGCCGCAAGGCGAGTAGGCGCAGCCGCCTCAGAAAACCTGATCTGAGCTCAGCGAACTCATCACTCCACGGATCCCCCTAGCTAACGGCCGTGCCGCCGAGTAGAACTAACCGTTCGAGCTCCTGGCGAATCTGATCCCGGACGCCTCCCGAGAATGCCTGAGGCCTAGGTCGCTCGACTTCGTTGCACTCTCACTGCGGGCAACCCTTTCTAGCTTGAAAGCCGAACAAGTCGCGGAGGACTCTCACGACAGCTGAATGCGCCGAGAGCCTACGCTCCCGCGCACCAGGCCCCGCAGCTGTTCGATTGCCACATGTGCTATACCCGATGTAGGGCGTTTTTGACGTGGCGCTGATGAAAGGGAAGGAGGAACGTCGGCCGCCGCTCTGTCCATCTCAATGAGCCATACGTGCGCCCGAGAGTGCCCCAAAGAACTTCGAACTCCGTTGGTCTCGGTGATCACGATGGATGCCGAGTCGACCTCGTAAATCCGCCCGCACGGCGCTGACACCTTCCTACCGCGGTATCTTTCCACGAGTTGGGCAATCTGCTGCTGCTCCAGCGCCGCTCTAGCCGTGGCCGCGCGCTCCTCTTCCACTCGAGCCTTCTGCATTCGGCTTACATGTCCAAAGTCGATGGGCCTTTCGAGCAGCGACTTAAGGTATGCGAACAGCTCTCGCCCTCGGAGTGGCCTCAGAGCATGACCCGCCACTGCTACGATGTCTGAGAGTCGGTGGCCACCTTTCCGCGCGAGCCGCATCAGTAGAAACAGTCCAGACGCTTTGAGCTCTTGATATTGCACGAGCGGCGCCAGATCGAATGGCACTGCCTGATTGTTGATTCGTACAAAGGATCCCGTCCCGGGATGTTTCTTCGTAGAAGACTGCTTGGGGTTGTTTACGCCGCTCACTCGTGCGAGAGATGCAGAGGAGAGACCCGACTGCACTGGGGCAATCTCGTGGTGCATCGCGGCGCTAAATTGCCGACTCGCCATCCCAATGTGTTGGAGCAACTTTACGGTGAACGCTATTCGCCCAACCACACGGAGGTTTGCTCTTGTGCGTTGTTGCGGTTCACGCTCAATAAGGCCTGCCCGCTCGAGCGCGCCAAGCGCCCGATAGACGGTGGCCTCGCTGATCGCTAGGTGTTCTGCAATCGTCGCCTTCTTCAAGAAGGCGAGTGCCGTGGGGTCCGACTTGTTTAACGCAAAGCGTATTAGCGTGGCCAGGACCTGCCGGCTCGTGATATGCAATGCGCGGAACTCTTCGGATTCGTAAACCAACGCAATCGCTATAAGAATGCGCTCGGGTAGCCGGTCTGCGTCACACCTCGCTGCTTTAGCTCGCCGGCCATTTGTATCGACAGCGGTTAGAGAATGCGGCGCACTGCCGCACGACGATTGTTTTTGGGCAAAGGAGTGCCCTTCGAAGCCTGAATGCATCTTCGGTCAACTCAAACATGTGGGAAAGAGCATTGACAGCGAAGAGAGAGCTTCGTAAACTCGACCCGTTGCTGGACGAGAGGGTTGTTGAAGCCAAGTCTTCGCTTACACGCCTTCTTTTCGAGCAAGAGCCTGGAGCGCCAACTCCAGGCTTTTGTTTTTTCAGCGCTGCTTACGGCGTCATGACTTGCCTCCAGGGACTCGTAGATCGTCGAGCTATGCGTGACGGCCACGAATGCGAGCGGTGCTCTGTAGCGGTGTTCAAGGGCAATTCGATCCGGGGGGCACGAACGAAGACCTGCGATGCCCTCTCGGGCACGTGATCAGCTACCAGGTCGTTGTGCGCAGTCGATCGAACCGAGTGCGACGTGAGGCGACGGTTCTCCGCCATGGAGAAACCCACAGCGACTGCGCCAGCATCTGAAAGGTCATGAGGTCGCAATTGAGTCCCGGATCCAAGAGATGGCCGATCGAAGACGCGCTCCACTTTCGCTGCCGCACCAACTAGCAAGCACCGCTGATCGGATACGTCGACCATCATTCCAGCCGGGCCTCAAGGACGAAGCGTGAAGTCGGATTCTTCTTTGCCGTGCTGATACGCAACTGTGCGCGGGCGCGCGTCACCGCTACATAAAACAGCCGCCGCTCTTCAGACTCGGTACTCTTTTCATCTGGCACCACCGTCTCTTCGGCCCGGATGATCCATACCCGATCCCATTCGAGTCCTTTGGAACTGTGCATGGTGGTGAGAATGAGCGCGTCCGGCGCAGGTTCGTTGTTGTCGCGGCGTAAGAAATCAAGGCGCTCGGAGAACGGTCCGTTGAGCCGTGTGAGAACGTCGTAGGTCGCGGTAATTGCCCGCTTGGCCTGGTCCCCGTCGGCGTGTTGCAGCATCCACTCGCGCACCCCTTCGAGCACCAGCGAGTAGAACTGCCGGTCACAGAGCGATCGCCATTCTGCGAGCCGCTTCATCAGCTCGCGGTACCGGTCGGCGGAATTCTCGGACAGGCCCATTTCGAGCAACTCCTTCTTCTGCCGTTGGTCCGTACTCGCACGGCCCTTCCGGTGGATGAGCCTTAGCTCTTGCGTGCCGATCCCGGCGAAGGCGAGTAGGGCATCGACCCCGGTCGTCTTGGTCTTCTGCACCAGTTCGAGCAGATTGCACATCAACGCTGCCTCGGGCCGGCTCAGAATCGACTTGCCGGACGCGCGGTAGTACTTCACGCCGTGCGAGCGGCAGACAGCTTCCATGGGATCGAGAATCCGGTTCGTCCGGGCGAGTATCGCGGTGGACTGGCCTTCGCGTAGCGCCGGCGCAAGGTACTCCATGGCGGCTATGGCCTCCGCGTACTCATCGGGATACCGCTGGAACAACACCTCGCCGCCCGGCCCCTTGTGCGCGACCAGCTCCTTGGGAATCCGATCGCGGTTGTTTCGGATGATCCTGTCGGCTGCGCCAAGAATCTCGGCGTGGCAGCGGTAGTTGTTGCCCAACACCACCCGCTGAGCCTCGAATTGCCGAATGAACGATTCCATGCCGCGGAAGCCCAGCGCCGAGCGGAACCCGTAGATGCTCTGGTCGTCGTCCCCAACCACGGTCACGATCGACCCGGCTTGGGCGTGCAACGCAATCCATTGATACTGCAGCGGATCGGTGTCCTGAAACTCGTCGACCAGCAAGTATGTCAGCGGGTAGGGCGCGATGGTGCCGCGCTGCATGCCATCGACCGCAAGACGCAGCATGTCCTGGAAGTCGATCTTCCCGTTTCGTTCCAGCGCATCCTGATAGCACTGATACAACAGCGCCTCAGGAGTATCCGCCTGTACCTGGCCGAAGTTCGTCTTGATCGCCTCAATGGCGGCAATGGCGTCTTCCACCTTCCAATCCAGCCCGGCGTCCGCGAGGACCTGGATGAGCAGGCCTGTGCGGTCGCCATCGGTCGCAATGTCCGGTGCGCTCTCGCCCCCTCCGCCCAACTGCTTGTACGCAAGCGAGTGGAAGGTACCCGCGAGCAACCGCTTCTTGGCGCCCGGGCCAGCCAGCGCAAGGATGCGTTCGCGCAACTCCAGCGCGGCGTCCTTGCTGAACGTCACCGCACCAACCGTTGCGTCGGGCTCGCCGAGGAGCATTGCCGCCTTGGTGGCAATGGTCTTGGTCTTCCCGGCGCCCGGGCAGGCTACCGCGACGCAGTGCCGCCGCAGTTCCACGACTTCGCGCTGCGCGGGATTCAGTTCATCCAGCATGAGCCACCCGTTCAGCGGGGTAGAGGATTACCACGATATGATCCTCGGCGCCGCGCCAGTGGAGACCCTCGTCGTCGCGGATCACGAGCGTGCCAGACCCCTCATCGTGGGAAATGACCACACCTTCACCGAAGGATGCGAGATCGGTCTGGAATTCCACGGTAGCGTTCACAAGACTCATATTGGCAAGCAGTAGGTGTTAAAGAAATGTGCCACCCACCTCGACGGCGGGCGGCCATGCATTACTCAGACGCCACGAACCGTGGTCATCAGCTTCAGGTGAGTCATGTAGCTGCGCAGGCCGAGCGGATGGAAAGTCCGAAGGAAACGTGCGACTTCGTCGTTGATATCGGTCTGGTCGCGGATGCCGTTCCACACCATGAAATCGAACTGATCCATGGCGCGATCGAACTTTGCGAGGAGGCCCAGCACCCGCATGGAGAAGCGCGAGTAAGCTTCCACGGTCAGGTTCAACGAGGGCAGGGTGACGGTGGGCTCGAACACAATATCGTTCTTCGCCCGCATTTCCGCCTCCCGTTGTGCGCGCAAGGCCTCAGCCACGCGCAACTGCTCGTCGACATAGTCCTCCAGCCTTGACAGCGCGCGCTCAAAGTAGTCCTCCAGCGTCGCCAGCTCTCCCTTGCCGAACGTGCTGCTCCCGAAGCGCTGCAGGTTGATACTCATGCGGTTCATGAACGGCCACCACTGTTCGAACAGGGGGCGCAGTCGCGTGTGATTGAGTTTGATGGCGACGGGCACAACGGCCGCGCCAGCAAGTTGCCTTGTCAGGATCTGGGTGCCGATCTCGCGTCGGCGACGAATGATCGCGGCCCGGTCCTCCGGCTTCAGATCCCGAAAGCGCTTGCGGGTGTTGTCGACCTCGGCCTTCTTTTCCTCGGCTTCCTCCGGAGTGATCAGGCCTTCCTTACGCAGCACCTCGGCTGCAGTATCCATCTCCAGCAGCTCGCGCTCGAGCGAGCCATCGTCAGCGCCATCGGTCGTGGACGATGCCGCGCTTACAGCGGCATTGACCTGAGCCAAGGTGCTCTCTGCGGCTGCATGCAGGGCATCGTCCTGCGGAATGACAACGTCGGTGTCGGTGATGGTGGTCATGCGGCTTCTCCTGAAAGGACCCCCAAGATGGGCGATCCGCGTTGAATGTATGAAGTTGTGGTGGAGGAGGTGAGTACGGCTATCGGTTCACGTGAAACGAGGCTGCGAGGCGCCAGGACAGGCACCCCACGCCGGCGACGGCAAGCGTCCATACCGATGCGGGCAGCGAAATCGGAAAGAGCATCGCCACGGCGCTGAGGCCCATTGCAGCCAGGAGGCCGTGCGCGGCCAGATGGAAGCCAACGGGGCTTGCGACGCCGGCGGCAGCCGCTCGGATGCGCCGCTGGACCGCGCCGTCGTTGAGCATGACGGCCGCAAAGATCAACGCGCCCCATCCCCAGTTGCCGGCAATCGTGGCCCGATACACGGCGCGGTACAGTTCCATCCAGAAGCGTTGCATCCAGCCCGCGGCGAAGCCGGCCGAACCAACGTCGCCGACCACGGACTGGTTGGTGGAACCGGAAAACGAGCGTCGGATCATGCCCGAGTCGACAAACCACTCGCGAAAGCGCTGGTTGGCGCGATCGGCCAGCGCAGTAGCCTGATCCTCCCCAAAGACCGACTCGACCGAGGCCTGTTCGGCTGCGTCAACTTCGAACCGCGTGCTATCGGGCAGGAGGGGCGCGAGTGTCGCCATCAGTACCGGCGTGACGACCAGCCACAGCCGCATGTGCGAAACGAAACGACTGTTGGACATATCAGCGCAGCAGGGAATGGAGCATGAGACACGGAATCGCGAGGAAGGCGAACAAGCCGCCCCAGAACAGCGCGGGGCGGGACTGCTCGACCTTCAGCAGCGCCACGGCGAATGCATGGCGACCGTTGGCGAACATCTCCGGCACCACGGCGTTGGGCTCGCTCGTGCGGACCCAGAGGCGCATGTCCTCCACCTCGGCAGGCGCCACGCGGGCGAGCCTAGCGATGAGCGAGTTGGCCGCAGGCATCGTATTCCTCGAAATAGCGGCGGAAGGTCGGTCCCTTGAGGACGCGCGCGGCCAGCTGGAAGGCGGCGCTGCGCGGCGTGATGGGCTCAGGGCAAGGCTCATCGACCATACGGCAGACATAGCCCGGTGCCTGGCGCGCCTCAAACAGCGGGATCGGCTCAAGGAACGGGGCCCAGACCACGTATTTCTCGCCTTTGAAAGCGGCGTAGCGCTTGGCATACAACTCGTGCGAACGGCCAAAGAGACCACGCATGAAGGCGATGTTGCCGGAGCCCTCCTTGCGCTCGGCCTTGTAGCCGGCCAGGGCGTCCACCAGCATTTCCTTCACCAGCGGCTCGTCACGCACGATGAAGTTCAAGCCGATGAAGTCCACGAGACGGGTGCAGACGTCGTCCAGCTCCGGGAAACAAATGAACACGGGCGACAGCTTGGCCGAGAGCTTGTGCTCTTTGACAATCTGGCGAAACAGGCTGGTCATGCGAACTTATCCTTCGATGATGGGAATACGACCCTGGTAGACGGCGCCACCGGAGACCCGCAAGAAATACTGAAGATTGGGCAACTGGGTAATCAGGCGCACGGGAATCAACGGAACCTTCTCGAGCTGCCGGGAACGCGACACCGACCCGCTGAACTCGCCCACGTGGGCTTCAGTACCGGTGCTCGTGGTGCTGGACTGGACGATGTTGGTGATGGCGGTTTCGCCCACCTTGTCCGAGAACCACTGCGCCGTGTCGGTGTCTTCCAATCGTAAGATGATCTGGTTGTTGAGGTTCGCCAAAACCTGCAGCATTTTTGCTGCGTTTCCGAGTTTGGCCTCCAGATCGGACCGGCTCTGGAACGCGACGAAGGCTTTGAACCCGGCACCACGTCCCTTGTTGAGAATCTGGATCACCTGTTCGTTGATGGCCTCGGCGACCTCATCGATGATGAGCACGACGCTCGGCGGTTTGTCGTAGAAGTTGTAGATGGTGCCCGCCACCGACGCGATATCGGACAGGATCATCGACGCGATCGCCTTGGCGACGATGCTGTTGGACATGGAATCGAGCCCGACACACAGCACAGCCTTTTGCTTGATGATCTTGTCGATGTCCCAGATCTCTCGGTCGTCCTCGAAGTCATCCGCCTTGGGTGCGAGCATCAGGCCGGTCTCGCCCGTGGCCAGCATCTGTAGCAGCGGCAGCGCCGATGCGATGATGCGCATGTAGTGCTCGCGGTCATGCGTGAATGTCGAGACCAGGCCATCGATCGACTCGTCGCCGTGTCCGACATTGGCGAACCGCTGGAGGTAAAGCTGCACCATGCCGTCGAGCACCGTAGCGCCGCTCTTCTGGCCGAGCTTCTGCATGAAGCCGTTGACCTCGTCCTCCCAGTCGGCGAGGCCGTGTTCGGGGAAGAAGCGCTTGAGGCAGCGCTCCAGCAAGCTATTGATGCCGGACTGCGCGTAGTTGAGGATGGAACGAAGGTTGGGCTTGTCGCCGACATACAACTCGCCCTTCACCGCGCGGTCGATGAAAAGAAAGGCGAAATCGCGGAACGGGCCTTCCTCCATCAGCTGCGCGATCCGACTGGGGATCTCCGACGGCTGCGACCAGTTCTCCAGTGGATTCAGGCGAATTGACTCGGAGGGCGCGGCCTGCTTCCAGTACAGGAACTTGCGTCCCGTGCGCTCGCATTCCTTCTTGATCCTATCGCGGAGGTCTTTGTCGTTCTTCGGATCGATCGCGATCAAAAGGTCATCGGGGTTGTGGATCACCTGTGTTGCGATGATCTCGTAGGTACGTGTCTTACCCGCGCCCGTCGTGCCCCCGACCGCCGTATGTCCGCCGAGCGCCTTGTAGTGCAGCGGCACCCGTACCTTCTTCGGCTCCATGCCGTGAATCCACGACTGGCCCTGCGGGGTATGGTCGCGGATGCTTTGCGCGGGGCCGAACCTGGTTTCGATGGCGCGGGTAATGGGCGTGGGCAGCCAGCGCGGCAGGCCGGGGATCTCCGACGAAGGCATGCGCAGAATGTCGTGTGCGATCTGGCAATGCTTCTGCGTCC
Organism: Cupriavidus sp. C2SS-8b; assembly: GCF_057073745.1. NCBI lineage: Bacteria > Pseudomonadati > Pseudomonadota > Betaproteobacteria > Burkholderiales > Burkholderiaceae > Cupriavidus > Cupriavidus sp. C2SS-8b. Next base: position 382,422 of record NZ_CP172718.1, on the reverse strand, counting down.
ACTCAAAGCCGGTGCCGAGGTACATGGCATCGTCGCTCTTGCGCAACCGCGCGCTCTCGCCCAGCAACTGGTCGATGCGAAGTTTGGCGAGCCACTTGGTCGAGATGGCCATACGAAAGGCCAGCGCCCGCCATACCTGCGTGCCGCGCAGCAGCAGCATGACGGCGCAGAGCGCGGCGAAGTAGGCCGCGTGCGGCATGCCCGAGGCGGTGATCAGCACCAGGCCCAGCGCCCAGCCGGCGGCGGCGCGTGCCTCGAACATGGGGCGGAAGTGATTGATATAGCGGACCATGGGATCAGGCAGGCGTGTTGGGGCGGGGCAGGATCAGCGCGCCGATGCGCTCCGTGAGGAGCAGGTCGGTGCCTTCGACGGCGTACAGCAGGGACAGCTTGCGCAGATTCTCGATGAGCGTGTCGCTTGCGATGCCGTAGTTGCCAAGCATTCGCTTGGGCAGCACGAGCCCCTTTTCGGCCCATGCGACCTTGACCTTGCCGGCGGTCACGTCCTGGGCGAGGGCGCGGAAGAACTCGGTCATCATGCGAGAGCCGCCCAGCAGCACGGTGAACGGATCTGGCGCATCGCGGCGTGCCCGGCCAAGCGCGGCGGCATCGATGGCGGCCGGTGCGGGCGCGCTCGGTGCCGCCGCTGGCGGAGCTGCCGGGGTGCAGAGTGCTGCCGGTGCTGGCTGGCTGGCGGGTGCCGTCGCCGCAGCCGGTTCGGCCGCGGCAGGGGACCGGAACAGGGCCGCCGCGCCCGCTGCCGCGCTCAGTGTCGGCGCAACGGCGGCGGTGGCGCTGGCCTTGGTGCCGGCCGTCTGCGCTCCCGGGGCGGGCGCGGCGGCGAGCTGCTCGGCCGCGGGAGGCACGGTGGGGTCCGGGGAGAAGACTGCCCGGCGTGCTTTCTGCTCGTAGTCACGGGCGGCGGCGACGGCCTGGCGCACGATCTTGTGCAACTGCGCCTCGAAGCCGGTCGGCATCGGAGCCGGGTTGATGGCGCCGAACAGTTCCGACAGCACCGGGCCTTCCAGCCACGACAGCGACTCGGCGCCAAGGATCGAGCGGGCCAGAAGGGCGCTGCGCATGCGCTCCACCGGTAGCGCCGCTTCCAGCCGGATCACGCGGTAGGGATTGCCCTCAAGCCACGGCTGAAACGCCCCATGCGCGGCGGGCATCCATTGCTCGCCGGTATCTTCGTGCACGAAATGGAAGTGCCGGGACGGTTCATCGAGCCACGAACAGCACGCGGCCAGAAACAGCGCGTACAGGTACTGCGGCTCCAATTTCCGGCGACGCTCCGAGGGCTGGTCGGCGGCAAACTTCTGCCCGCCCGACAAGCGCATGGCGAAGTAGGCCACCTCGACAGTGGCGCGGAAGGCGCCGCCCGGTTCCGAGTGCTGCGCCGGCTGCAACGGCATGGTGGAGAACCAGTTGGCGCAGGCGCGCAGCACCGCGAGCCACTTGGTGTCGAAGTCGGTGGGGTTCGCCTCGTTGGCGTACTGCCGGATCAGGGCAATGCGCTGGCTATGGGAGGCGAGCAGTGCTTCCGCATCCTGGGGGAGGTGCTGGTTCATGATTAGCCTGCGATGTTGGCGCCGAGTTTCCACCCGCCCCGCGCCGCGCCGGCTATCGCGGAGCCGCCCGATGCGCCAGCGCCGCTGCCGAACACAGCCCCGGCCAGCTTCGGGATTTCCAGCGAAACCAGGAAGAGCATGATTGCCATGCCAAGTGCGTAGGCAGCGGCGGCCACAGTGTCGGTGCCGATGTCGTTCACCTTGCTCAGGTTCGGTTCCATGGTTCCGCCGACCAGGTTCGCGAGGACCGCGGCGATTACGACATACATGCAGCCGCCGATCATGAAGTCGAGCCACGACATGAAATAGCGTCGTGTGTAGTCGGAGAGGGCGAGCGCGACGGCGAGCGGGCCGAGGACGATGCCGACTGCGACCTGGATTTCGCCCAGCATCATGAAGAAGGCGTACACGAAGGCCGTCAGTGCCACGACCACGAAGGCCAAGAACAGAACGATGGCGCTCACGATACCCTGCAGAAGCTCACCGGTCTTGAGCACACGCCAGACGGCATCCCACAGCTTGCCGGCGGTGGTCGCCAGCGTGCTGGCGATGCTCAGTTTGTCATCACCGCTGAGGCTGGCGGCCAGGGCTTTGAACCACTCATACAGGCCTGAGGAAAAGCTGTCATAACCGAGATAGATGGCTGCAAAGATGCCGACGATAGACAATGTCTCAATCAGATTGACCCACGCCCCGATCGGGTGCATCGCGCTCATGAAACGGAAGCTGGCAAGGGTAAGCGTGATGACCGCGAGAGCGAAGGCCAGCTTGTTGGCCTCGGGGGTCACCCTGTGGCTCAAACCAATGGCTGAACCGATCAGTCCGCTGGACATGCTGTTGATTTGATCGACCGCGTTATTTAGCCCCCGTTGCGCACTGTTGGTCGCGTCTGGCCCTGGGGCGGCGGTTTCGGCGAACGCCCCATGCGATACCAGCCACCAGGCAAACAGGCAGGCCAGCAGTGCACGCAGAACTTGCTTCATCGACATGGTGCCTGCCTCAGCCCTTACGGAAGACTCGGTTTTCCAGTTCACGCAGCTGGGCATCGCGATCGCGCTGGAGCTTCTCGCCGGAGTCGTTGCGTTCGGTCTCCTGCGCATTGGCCTTCTGATCCTTCACGGCATCGGCCTGGGTCTTCGCGCCGATGAGTTGCAGAAGGTCGGCGTTCTGCCCCGCCATCACGTCCAGCATCTGGTTGGTGAGCTGGGCCGTGGCCTGCGCCGTCTGGTTCATGTTCAGGTCGGACTGCAGGTCGCGCCGGCGCTGGGCGAGCTTCTCGTTGTTCTTGGTCACGTCCTGGCCGAGCCCAAAGAGGCGCTTGGCGGTCTTGTCACCCGTGTCGAGCAGCGTGCGCTGGTCGCGGAACCACTGGTCTGGCGACTTTCCGGAGGCCGCCACCAGGCCCTGGACGTTCGAAAGGAAGTCGGCGTTACTGGCGAGGCTGCCGTAGAGCTCCTGCATCGTCTGCCCGTAGCGCTGGTGTTTGTCGATATCTTCCTTAATACCCATTGCCTGCGTGGCCATCGAGACCGCGTCGAGGCCAACCGCCTGCTGGAGCTGGTTGAGCATCATCTTGTTCTGGTAGACGATGTTGGTGTTCTCGTAGATCTCGGTCTTGAGCGCCTGCGCGGCGGTCATGGTGTTCTTGATGAAGTTGGCCGCATCAAACACCGGCCAGCCGCTGGCATGAGCCAGCGACGAGGTCATGAGCGTTGCCGATACCAGCGCGGCCGCGAGAGCTTTTTTCATGAGAGGGTTCCTGAGAGTAGAGGAGGGATTCGCTAGCCGCGTGCCAGTACTTCGCGCACGTACCGGTCCTGCCAGTCGGGATGCGCGGAGGCGTAGTGGCGGTCGAGCACCTCCTGCGCATAGCCGTCCGAGCGCAGCATCGCGACCATCTCCTTGCTGAACGCGGTCTGCAGCATCCGGCTCTGGGTCTTGGTGGTCCAGTAGTAGTCGCGGTTAGGCACCGCCTCGGTGATCAGCTTCACCTGGTCGAGCGTGAGGCCGAACAAGTCGCAATACAGTTCCTTGCTGGTGATGGCCTGGCTGTTTGGCAGGTAGAGGATGTTGGCGATGTTGTCCTTGAGGATCTCGAAGTCCGCCACGCGAGCAATCTGCTGCAGCGACTGCGTCGCCATCCAGATCGCGCCGTTGAGCTTTCGGATCGTCACGATCCAGGTTTCCAGCCGGGCGTAGAAGCGCGGGTTGGTGAAGAAGAAGCCGGCTTCCTCCACCTCGATGATGGTGTAGCGCGTGCCCATCGACTGGCTGATGCGGTAGAACGCATAGTCCATGAACAGGGCCGCCGCACGCGGAAAGTTCGTGAACAGGTCGCCCAGCTCGATCGACAGGTCGTCGCTCACCTCGAAGGCGTCTTCGACGTGATCGAAGAAGTGCCCGTATTGCCCACCCTGCACCCAGATTTGCAGGCGCTCGCGCAGGGTGGCGTGCAGCTGCGTGCAGAGATTGGAGAGCGTCCAGCGTTCGCGCGGGAAGCGCGACAGGATCTGCACGGCCAGATAGAGGTCGGTGCGTTGCTGCGGCGTGACCCGGAAATCGTCGTCTTCGATGGCGAGCGCCAGCCAGTCGGCGAGATAGGCGTGGCTGTCCGGATTGCCGAGCAGCGACAGCGGGTTGGTCTGGGTGGCGGCCTGAAAGCGGCCGGTCACGTCGACGAACTTGCCGCCGGCCAGCAGTGTCGGAATCCGGGTCGAGCGGTCCTTGTCGAAGCGGATGCGCCGCGCGCCCTGGCGGCCCGCCTGCGTGACAAGGAAGTTGAGCATCACCGACTTGCCGGCGCCGATGGGGCCGAGTACAAGCAAGTGCCCGTTGCCGCCCGGCTGGTGCATGTCCACGCGTTGCGCGGTGCGGTGGCGGGTCGGCAGGCAGGTGAGAGGTGGCGTCTCCACGCCGGACAGATTGGTGAGCCAGTTGTTGCGGATCGGACCGGGCCGCACGGAGCGCAGCGGGGCAATGTCGGAGACGGCCGGCGTTTCCACGAACTGCAGACGGCGCTGCTTGTCCCAACGACCGGGCAGGGTGCTGTTCCAGGCGGGCAGCAGGTTGGCCTTCTCGCGGATCGGGCCGAAGCCGGCATTGGTGATGGCGCCCACCACCTCGCTCACGGCCTCCTCGCACTCGGCCTCGGTGTCGCCGTAGACGATCACGGAGATATTGACGAAGCCGTGTTGCTGGCCTTCGGCGGTCAGGCGGCGCAGTGCGTCGCCCGCTTCCGCGGCCAGTTGCTGGCGGCCCTCGTCGTTCTCGGCTTCCTCCTTGGCGGCCATCTGCTTGACGATCGACCACAGGTTGAAGCTCGCCATCTTGTAGAAGCGGCGGATCTTTTCGATATAGTTGGTGGCCTTATGGGTGTCGAGAAAGCGATAGAGAATGCAAATGTCCAGTTCGACGTCAAGTTGGGTGAGCACGTCGAGCGCTGCCTCCTGAAAGCCCATCCATTCCTTGATGGCCACAATGGCGGCGTAGCGCTTGCCGTGGGCCGATTCGAAGAGCAGCTTGTCCGAACCGCTGGTCACTTCCGATTCGGTCAGATGGGTGTCCAGGAGCGTGACGGGGAAGCGCACGCGCCGCGGCGGCACGGTCGGGTTGGCCGACTGGTGCAGGGCCGCGAGGCTGTCCTGCATCGACAGGCGCGAGAGACGGAGCTTGGTCGCACCCCCTGCGAAGGCATCGAGCATCGACTCGAAGCGCTTGGCATCGGCCTTGGTGCGCTGCAGGTCAAAGGCAAAGGCGTTGCGAGCCAGCAGCACGTCCTTGGCCGTCTCGAAGGCGGCCACGGCAAAGTTCTTCGCGCCGACCGTCATGTGGTAGGCCATGTGCTCGAACACCTTGTCGATGCCGTTCTCCGGCGTGTAGGCCAGCGCCAGCGAGTGGGTATTCTGGAAATACCTGCCACTCGACATGTGCTCACGGTTGAGCGCATCGAGCCGGGCGTCGGACGCGGCGGGGAAGGTGCCGGCGATGTACGCGCGGGTGCGCCGGTGGCGCAGGCGCCACCACGCAGTCACGCGGCTGTCGAAGGTGCGGCAGGCCTGGTCGAGCTGGTCGCGGGCGGCCGACATGTCGTGCGTGTTGGGGCTGTCCGCGTCGATGCCTACGAAGTCATAGTTCGCCAGCAGCGAACCGTCCTTGTTGAGCACCAGGTCGGGGGTGACAAGCGTCATCCACGGTGCAATCTCCTGGATGGGGCGGCGTTTCAGCATGGCAGGTCGCTATCGAAACCGTAGGGGCGGCGAAAGCGCGGGCTGAACTTGCCGTGCCAGGGGGTCGACTCATACACGTCGCCGTAGTGGTTGTAGACGTTCAGCACGAGGTTCCACCACGGATCGCTGGTGGTAAGCCAGCGCAGGAAGAAATGGACGCAAAGGCCGAGCAGGAAGAAGCCGGCCACCGTCCAGATGCCGCCCGAGTAGGTGGCGTAGCACAGCAGGGCCGTGATGGTTCCGTTGGCAATGGCGAGCCCGCGCACAGCGCCGCCGAGCATACGGGGCAGAGAGAGCGAGCGGCTGACGGCGTGCTGGCGCATGGTCGGTCAGCAGTATTGGGTGAGGCCGAGGTTCTTGGCGATCGGGATGGCGGCCGCTGCGATCCCGATGCCAACGATGGCCGTCATGACGACTTTCACGATAGTCGATTCGGAGTTGGCAATGCCGATCGCGCCCAGAATGATGACCACCACGCCGATCACGAAGATGATGGGGCCACTGACCAGTGCCTGGATCGAGCAGATCATGTTGGTTAGGCCTTGAAAGATGCCGAGATCGGCGGCGAAGGCGCTCTGCGCGCACAGCAGCAGCGCCGCGCCCAACGCGAGGGCAGTGCGCTGGCTACGGGTGCGGGCGGCGTCGAGCGGCAGGCACGGTTGCGGATTGGTTCGAAACATGGATGGTTGAACTCCGGTTAGAAAACGCGATTAACGACGTAGTCGTTGTGTTTGAATCCCTGGATCTCCAGGACTTCCGAGACGTGCCGCATCTCGCCGGTGCGGCGCAGATGCACGACGTAGTGGAAGCATTCGGCGATGAGCTTGCGCATGTCGTCCAGATTCCAACGGGAGCCGGCGGGGATACCGAGCATCGCCAGGCTTTCCAGCCGCGACAGGGCAGAGCGGGCGTTGTTGGCGTGCAGCGACGCCATGCCGCCGTCATGGCCGGTGTTGAGCGCCTGCAGCAGGTCGAAGGCCTCGCCGCCGCGCACTTCGCCAACGAGGATGCGATCGGGCCGGAAGCGCAGCGACAGCGCAACCAGTTGCTGCGTGGTCACGCGGGTGTCGGCATTGGACAAGAGGCGCACCTTGTTGGGCACCGTCATCTTGAGTTCCATCGTGTCTTCGATGGACAGCACGCGCTCGCTGTGGGGAATCTCGGCCACCAGCGCATTGAGGAGGGTGGTTTTTCCCGATGACGTGCCGCCGGCGACCAGGATGTTCTTGCGCTGCACGACCAGTTCGGTTAGCGCGGCCTTGAGCGCTTCGTCCTCCACTGGGCCCTCGAAGATCGGCTTGTCGTCGGCGGTATTGCGGGCTACCCGCGAAGAGAACGCGCCCATCTCGACATAGTCGGTGAGCGACAGGTTCTTTTCGCGGTGGCGGCGAATGCTCAGTGCGTTGCCGTCGATGGCGGTGGGCTGCATCACGGCGGCAATCCGCATGCCTTTGTAGCCGGCGTTGATGATGCCCTGATCGGTGCCGCGTACCGCGGACTTCTGTACCGAGGCGGCCAGGGCGCGCACTGCGCCTTCGAGCATGGCTGGATCGAGTCGGATATCCAACTGGCGCAGTTCGCCGTGGCGCTCGATCCAGACGCTGTCGGCATGGTTGATCATGATCTCGGCAATGTCCGAAGCCTCGACGTACGCCTTGATGGGGCCAAGCGCCTCGAAGAACATGGCGACCGCGCTCGCTTCGAGCTGGTCGAATTGCAGTGAAGAGTTGGGGACAGGTGCAGACATGCCGCTATTGTTCTCGTTCGGCGTGAGCGTGTGCGGCCGAAAGCTATGCGATTTTCGTGAGCTTTTAACGGATACAGGGCCAGCGTGCGCATGGCCCCGGTGCAGTGGGGGAGGGGGCGGACTCACGAGTCCGGGGTGCAAGCGAAAAGAGATGCGAATTCCTACCTGTTACCGTCTACACCCCGGACTCATGAGTCCGGGGTGCCTGCTGCAAGCGTCACCGACGACCGGCGAGGCAGCCCATCCTCGCGTTCCGCGTTGCCCCATGCCTTCACCGCCGGAAAAGCCGTCAGTGATGTAAGAAATATTGAAAGCTGTCGAAAATCGCATAGCTTTCGTGAAGCAGTGAGCATCGATTCGCTGGTTCAATAAGCGGCATCCAAACAGGTGCCGCATGCCACTGTTCTCTCGCCGCAACGAATCCAAGAAAGCCCTCTCGCCTGCGCCCGGCATGTATGCCGGCGAGGACGTCACGCAGTTCCTCTTTGACCGCACGGCTCGCGTGGTGGTCGAGCGCAATCACTGGAAGCTGGCCGCGCTCGTGGCCGCACTGGTGGCGGTGGCGGCTGTGATGACGCGCCAGCCACCCGAGCCGGTGGTCCGCGTGGTGGGGGTGTCGGGCGATGCCAACGGCAAGCCGATCGCCCGCGAGCTGGACGCCTACCAGCCCAAGGCGCTGGAGATCCAAGTCGCCTTCCGCGATGTGGTGACGCGCATGTTCACCATCGAGCCGGTGCTCACGCCGGAGATCGAACAGTCGCGCATCTTCCAGAACATCAACGCCGTGAAGAAGCAGATGGTGGGCGCGGCACGCAAGCAGTTCGAGGACTGGCTGGCGGAAGACGCGCCGTTTCGCGCGATTGCGCAAAGCCCGTCGCTCGTGCGCGAAGTTCAGGTCACCAACATCGCCTTGCTACCGGACAACACCGTTGCGGTGGAGTTCGTCACGTCCACCCGCGAGGAAGGCACGAAGCCGCGCAAGCAGCGCTACGCAATGACCTTCCGCTACCAGATTGATCCCCCGAAGAGCGACGCGGCGCTGACCTCGAACCCGTTTGGCATCTATCCCGTGTTCTTCAGCATTCAGAAGTCCGCCGCCTGAGTTCGCCAACTAAGCCATGTCCCAATCCCTGCGTTCCAAACTCTCCGTCGTTGGCCTGACCGCGGCCATTTGCCTGATGCTGTCGGCAACCCCTGGCTTTTCGGCCGACAAGCCTTCGCTCAAGGCGCCGCCGTCGTTGCCCATGCTGGGCATTGGCGACATGGCCGATGCCATGAACCCGATGAACCCGTTCAACGGCGGGGTCGAACCAGTGGCCTTGCCCGGCGACTCGCGCCTGGTGGTGTTCCCTTATAGCGCTGACCAGATCTTCCGCGTGCTGACTGCGCCGCTCAAGGTCACGACCATCGAATTTGCCGCCGACGAGCAGATCGTGGGCGATCCGGCCTGGGGCGAGAACATCCGCTGGAGCTTCGAGACCGACGCCGCCAATCATCTCTATGTGAAGCCGAACGGGCCCGGCCTGGTCAACACCTTGTCCGTCAACACCAACAAGCGCAGCTACGAGTTCACGCTGGTGTCCTCGCCGTTGGGGGGCATCTTCTATCAGAAGGTGCGCTTCCGCGTGCAGCAGCCGTTCGGCGCGAAGGCGAAGGCACGCGCCGAGCAGACGCAGGACGAGCGGGAAGCCGGTGTGGCCGTTCCCGATGCGGTGGCGGTGTCCCCGGACAAGCTGAACTTCGACTATGGCGTATCGGGCAGCGCGAGCTTCAGGCCCGAAACCGTGTTCGATGACGGCAAGGCGATCTGGATGCGTATGCCGAAGTCGGCCGATTGGCCGGTGGCGCTGGTCAAGGACGGCAGCGATTACGTGGTGGCGAACTTTATCCGGCGCGGCGACTTCCTCGTGCTGCAGCGTCTGGCTAACGAGGTGGCGCTGCGCTCGGGCGATACCGAAGTGACGGTACAGCGCGGCAAGCGGCGCTTCCTGGGCCTGTTCTGAGCGAGGCGCATACCGTGAAGCAGCAGCCCGTGACTGACGTCTCCGACGTGCAAGAACGCCTGACCAGCGGCAAGGTGCCGCGCAACATCGTCATGACGCTTGGTGTGGTGGCGGCGGTCGTTGTGGGCACGCTCGGCTATTTCTACCAGAGCGGCATGGAGTCCGATCTGGCCAAGCAGGCCGAAGAGAAGAAGGCCAAGAAGCTGCAGGAGCGCACCAGCAACCCGGATAACGGTGGGCTTGAGCAACTCATCCGCCAGCAGCAGGACGAAGCGCGCAAGCAGGAGGCAAAACAGGCAGCCGAGGGCAGCAAGCCGGAGCCGACCGGAAAGGCGCCAGTCATGACCGCCAAGGATTTCGTGCAGCAGTCCACGACCCCGGCCACACCGGTTGGCGAACTGGCGAAGGCGAACGACATGGATACCGTCATGACGTCGCCGATCTTCAAACCGGACGGCAAGGCCATGCGGCGCGACTCCGGCAGGCGGCAGCCGGATCTGACCGGCGTGACCGATCCGGCGCAGATGCGCGCCCAGCAGCAGGCTGCAGTGGCGGGCATGGACGGCATGGGTGGCGCGGGCTACGCCGGCGGCGCGGCGGGCGGCGGTGATGCCGGCCCCCAATCGAGCGACAAGCAATTCCTGCGCGGCGCGGCAGCCACGACCTTCACGCGTACCGGGTTCGCCGGCAAGCTCGCGCCGTGCACGGTGAGCCAGGGCTTCGTCATTCCGGCGACCTTCGTGGGCGGCCTCAACTCGGACAAGCCGGGCGAGTTCCGCGCGACCGTCACCAACGACGTGTACGACACGGTGCACGGCAACTGCAAGGCGATTCCGGCCGGCTCAACGCTGGTGGGCACGTACAGCAGCGACATCGCCATCGGACAGGAACGCATCCTCGCCGCCTTCGTGCGTATGCAGTTGCCCAACGGCAAGTGGGTGCCCCTGCTCGGCATGGGCGGGGCCGACCCGAATGGCTACGCGGGCATCAGCGGCGACGTCAACAACCACTTCTTCAAGATCTTTACCGGCGCATTGATTATCGGCGTGCTGGAGCAGCGCTTTAACAGTACGGCCACGGCAACAAGGGTCGGGCCGGGTGGGATCACTACCTATGGCAACACGGCCGGGCAGGTCGCCGCGCAAACCGCGCAGACCATGCTCAACCGCAACCAGAACATCCGTCCGACCATCACCACCAAGCCGGGCCAGAAGATGATGGTGCAGGTCAAGCACGACATCGTGCTGGAGCCCTATCGTGACTAGCCGGTTGACCAAGCGCGCCAGCGCCGTCCTGCTGGCGCTGGCAGCGACCGGTGCCGGCGCCCAGACTATCGAGGCGATGGTGAGCCCGACCACGCTCGTCGTGCGCGATGGCACGGCTGCGCGCATGGTGTCGTTGGCGGGCAAGCCCGTCCTCTACTGCGGGCTGGATCCGTTTCTCGGCTGGTCGGCGCGGTTGATTGGCACGACGCTGCGCATGGCGCCAGGCAAGGAGCCCATGGCCGAGGCGCATGGGCAGTCGCTGCCGCTGAGCGCCTTGCTCTCCCGCGACGGCTGGCTGCGTCCCGAGCGCCTGGACGACGGTGCGCAGGTTGCGCTGGTCGAGCGGCGCGGCGGCTGGGCGTGCGCGCCCAAGACCGAAGCATTCGCGCAGATGAGCGCCAAGGTCGATCCCCGCATCCTGGCCGGCATTGCCATGAACGAGTCGGCTTATCGCGGCCATCCGTGGCCGTGGACGCTCAACGTCGCCGGCCGCGGCATGTTCTTCGCTACCCGCGAGGACGCGCACGCCACGATCGAACGCTTGCTTGCCGCCAAACGCTGCGACTTCGATGTGGGGATCATGCAGATCAACTGGTGCTACCACGGCAAGCGCTTCGCGTCGGCGTGGGATGCGCTGAGTCCCGCGACCAACATTCGCGTCGCTGAAGCGATCCTCGTCGACAACCTGCAACGCAGCGGCTCCGCGATGAAGGCCGTGGCCTGGTACCACAGTGCCGAGCCGGCGCGCGGCGGGCCGTACTTTGCCCGTTTCATGAATCACTTCCAGCAATTGAAGGCCCCTCAACGATGATGAAGCCGCTTCTGATTTCCGTGCTGGCCCTGGCGGCGAGCGGCGCTGCCGTCGCGGCGGACACCGATCCGCTGGACTTCGACTATCAGGTGGTGGCGCGTGCGAGCGAGCGCCCGGCCTTGATCTTCAACGATGGCCTGTCCACCTACATTCAGCCGCGTGCCGGCCAGGTCGTGGCGGCTGACGGCGCGCAGCAAAACGGCCCGTACTGGGTCATCGACGGCGTGCCGGAAGTGGTGCGCTACAGCGTGAACGGCCAAAGCGTGGTCGCCCGCTGGAAGCGTGCCAACGGCTTTACCAGCGAACCGGCTAACCCGGTCGGGGATCTGCCAAAGAGCCTTGTGGGCTTCTCCGGGCGGATTGCCCTAATCGGCCAGCATGGCAACCTCGCACTGGTACGAGCCGTCCGCGCGACGATGCCGCTGACCGCAATGGTCAAGTCGCTCGCGCCGGCGGGCTGGTCGGGCTCGGCGCAGAAGGACGTTGCGCTGACCGAGGATGTGGCATTGCAGAGCGCGGCGGGCGAGAACTGGCTGCAGGCGCTCGGGCGCGTACTCGACCAACGCAACCTGTACGCCGAAGTGGACTTCGAGCGCCGCCACGTCGCCCTGCGCGCCACCGCACCCAAGGCGTTTGCCGTGGATGGCGGGCGCACCGCCTCCACGCCGGCGGCCTCGTTGCTCGCCGACGCCGTGCCCGCACCGGTCGCGTCTGTCGCTCCGGCTGCTGTCGCGATGGTGCCGACGGTTGCCACGGCGGTACCCGCCGCCACCATGCCAGCCGCGGCAAGCGCGACGACGCCCGACGATGGCGCCACGCTCGCCTCGGCCTTCGACGCTAACGCGATCCGGGACAACAAGGCGGGCCGCATCGAGATCCGCTTCGACGCGAAGCCGGGCGAACTGGTGTTCCAGGATGCCGCGGGCAAGACGCTTTCCACCGAGTGGCGCGACGAGGACAAGACGCTGTCGCTGGCCACCGTGGATCGCTTCACCGTGCGCGGTGGCGGCAAGGCGGTCGAGGTGGCCCGCGTGCCGGGCATCCACTACCTCTTTGCCCAGAAGAACGACGCGGGCCTGTCCCGCGTGTTCGAGAAGGACGGCGCGACCTATCTGAGCTTTGACAAGTCGATGGGCAGCATTTCGGTGTTCGATGAAAGTCGGCGCGGCAGTGGCGAGCACAAGGATCGCTACTACAAGTTCAACGGCACTTCGGCGCACCTCACGGTCGTCGCCGACGGCCATGTGGTGCAAGTCGATCGCGTGCCAGAAGTGCGCTTCTACGAGCGGGCGGTGACGCAATGATGCGGCGGCTTGCGACCGGTGTTGGCGCGCTCATGCTGTTTGCAGCGGTCTCGGCCGCGATGAGCGGTCGCGCCCACGCCGATTGCCTCAATGACGCCGCCGTGTACCACCGCCTGAGCCCGGTGCTGCTGCGCGCCGTCGCCCGGCACGAGTCAGGGATGCGTGCCAACGCTGTCAACCGCAACACCAATGGCACCGAGGACATTGGCCTCATGCAGATCAATTCGGTGCATCTGCCGCGCTTGGCCACCTACGGCATCACGCGTACACGGCTGTTTGATCCCTGCGTGAGCGCCTATGTCGGCGCGTGGATCCTGCGCGACTGCCTCGACCGGGTTGGCGCGACCTGGGCCGGTGTGGGTTGCTACAACGCCGGCAATCCCGACAAGCGGTTGAAGTACGCGAACCGCATCTATCAGACCCTGCTCAGCACGCAGCCCCAGTAACGACCCGCATCCCAGATTTCAGAAGGTACGACACCCATGTTCCAGTCTCTTTCTCCTGCCCGGTTGAGCCGGACCCTCGTCGCGGCGAGTGCGCTGTCCCTGTGTGCCGTGACGTATGCCGCTGTCCCTGCCAGCACGTCCAGCAGTGCGTCACCCTTTGGCCGCGATGCCAAGGGCCACTTCGAGCCGAGCGCACCGTTGGCTGGCGCGGGCTGGCAACTGCTCGCCGCCAATACCAAGCGTGCCGCCGCCCCGGCTGTCCCGACCGTTGCTGCGCCGGCTTCCGCGCCTGCCTCGACGGCAGCGCCCGCGACCGACACTGCGGCCACGCCGGTTCCCGCCGCGCCCGTTGCGCCGGTCATTTGGTCAGTCTCGCCAGGCGACGGGAACTTTCGCCAGTTGATCGAGGCCTGGGCGTCGCGCGCCGGTTGGAGCGCCGCGCCTTGGGAGTTGGAAAAGGACGTGCCGATCGTTGGCAATGATGGGTTCGAGGGCGACTTCAAGAGCGCCGTGCGCCGCGTGCTGTCCTCCACCGAGATGACGGACTACATCATCAAGCCGTGCTTCTACTCCAACAACGTCGTCCGGGTGGTGAAGCTGACCACCAAGTGCGACCTCAGCCAGTGAGCCGATATCCCATGAAATTGAACCGACTCCTTCGTCCGACCGCTGGTGCGGTGCTGGTGTGCTCGACTCTGGCCAGTTGCGTGTCGCCGCAACTACAGCGCGACACACGCCAGGCCGCCGCCGACGCGCGTGCCGAGCACATGGGCCGTACCGACCGCCTGTACGCGCAGATGCGGCGCGATCGCATGGTTGTCGAAGCTGAGCAGGAAGTCTTGAAGCCGTACCTCGTTGGAAAGCCCGTGCCGACTGCGCGCAACGTTACGCTGCCGCTCGCACTGCGCAACAACGTCGACACCTGGGTGATGTTCCCGGAGCGGGTGATGCCGTTGGCCGTCGCTGCGCAGCGCATCACGATGGCGACCGGCATTCCGGTCAAGATCGAGTCCGACGTGTACCTGCCGTCGAATCTGTTGATGCCGCGCAGCCTGATGGCGCAGGCGGGCGGGCAGTTGCGCAGCCAGAGCCAGAGCGGATTCGCCAGCGCCAATCCGCTGGCCACGGCGGGGATCGGCCCTGCGCCCGTCACGAACGGGCCGCTGCCCGGTGCGCTGCTCGCCGGTGGCGCGAGCCAATCTGCCAGTCAGGCCACGCCGCTGGTCGAGTCGGCGCTCTCCGTCGAGTTCAAGAGCAGCGAGAAGATGCCACTGGCGAACATGCTGGATCTGATCGCCACGCGCTTGGGGCTGAACTGGGAGTACAACGCCTCCAAGGGCGTGATTCGCTTCTACCGGCTCACCACCAAAATGTGGCAGCTGCCGATGAAGGCGGGTACCAGTTCCTTCACCACCGAGTTCAAGCAGAGCGCACAGGGCAGCAGTAACGCCAGCGCGGGCGGCGGCGGACAGGCCACGCAGATTGATGCGGCGGTTAAGTCTGAGGCCAAGGAGTTGGACGACATGGACGGCATCCGCAAGAGCATCGAGCCGGCCCTGACGATGGTCGGCCGCGCCGAGCTGAACCCGGCCACCGGCATCCTGACGCTGAAGGACACCAAGGAAGCGGTGGAGGCGGCCGACGAGATCGTGCGCAAGCAGATTGCGATCTACTCGCGCATGGTGTACGTGAAGTTCCAGACCATCGACTTTACGGTTGCTGACAACGGTGAAGCCGGTGCGGATTGGAACGCGGTGCTGACCAAGGCGCTGGAGAGCATTCCGAGCTTCACCTTCACGGCGCTTTCGCCCGCATCGCTCGTGTCGTCCAACGCCGGCAGCTTCGGCCTGGGTATCACGTCGGGCGGCTGGAATGGCACCAAGGCGATCGTCAACGCGCTCAGGCAGTACGGCACGGTGACGACCTCCGTGACGATTCCGATGGCGCTGCGCAATCGCCACGGCGCGCAGTACAACAACCGCCGCCAGTTCACCTATGTGTCGTCGACGACGCCAGCCTCCACGACGGTCGGGGGCACGGGCGGCATCCCCGGTATCACCACTTCGACCGGCACGGTGGGCTTCAAGCTGACGATGTTCCCGGACGCGACCACGCGGGACGACGTGAACCTCACGCTCGCCTTTGACCAGTCGGCGCTGGACGGCCCGATCGAGACCTTTACCTCCGGCTCGGGCAATAACCAGCAGTCGGTGCAGGTGCCGAAGATTGTGGCGAAGGGGATTCCGGCGCAGGACCTGATCGTGCGCAACGGCCAGACCGTAATTGTGACGGCATTTGACCAGACCGATTCGCAGTTCACGCACCGCACGCTGGGCGAATACCTGCCGACCATCCTCGGCGGATCGCTGACGGCCAGCAAGTCACGCACCTTTACGCTGGTGCTGGCGACGGTGATGGTGCAGGACCAGGGCGAGGCGCAATGATCCTCGACATCCACGGCAAGAAGCTCGTCTTCGGCATGCAGTGGCGCACGCTGACGGGCAGCGACACCCCGTCGGCGCTGGCGGCGAACATCGCCCGCGAGGTGAAGGCGGCGCGCATCTGGCACGACGACCATGCGCTGCACATGGGCTATCTGGATGCGGCCGACGCGCAAGCGAAGATCAAGGACAAGCTGTATTCCGGGGCGGCGGTGCTCGCCCGGGTGCCGGAACTGGTGCCCAATGCGCTATTCGTGTTCCGGCTCGAAGCGCCGGGCCAGCCGGCCATGTATCTCGTCTGCGGCATCGTCAAGGGCCGCCCGCGGGTGGGCTTCGACCAGGTCGTGCATGACGAAAAGACGCTCGCCCAACTGGCGACGGACTTCCCGGCCAAGAGCGACGGCGAGTTCAAGCTGGTGGGCAACGTGCCCGAGCTGCTGTCGTTGCTGCCGCCCGAGCGGCGCATCGCCCATGTGCCGTACACGCTGGACATGCTGGTGTCCCACACCGGGCCAGCGGCGCTCCTGAAGAAGCCCCGCGCGACCAGCCAGCGCAAGCGCATGCTGACGCTGGCGGTGCTAGCACTCACGGCCGCGGTGGGCTGGCCGTATGGCAAGGCCGAGTATGACGCCTACCAGCGCCGCCTGCACCCGCCGCCGTCGCAGAAGACCCCGGCCGAGCGTTATGCGGAGGATTTGGCGGCCCGTGCAGCGGGCCCGGTGGCGCTGGCAGGCGTGGCGCTGCCGGCTTGGGCGCAATGGTTTGCCAACGATGTGCCGCTACAGGTGGGCGGCTGGTCGCTCGCGAACATCCACTGCGACAGCGTGGTGACGCCCACGGCCAGCTGCACGCTGACCTATGAAATCCGGCAAAACGCCAAAGGCCTGACCAACCAGACCTTCGTGGCCGCGCTGCCGGATCACTTCGGGGCGCCGGTGTTCCAGACCAACGACACCAAGGCGCTCGTGAGCGCACCGGTGCCGGTGGGCGAGGCTCGCAATCTGGGCACGGTGCTGGACAAGCTGCCAAAGGCGATGGCGTTGCGGGTGGGCTTCGGCTCGCAATTGCAGACACTGCGCCCGGTGGCTGGCAAGGCGGAACTGAAGGATCTGACGATCTTCGGCACGGTGCCGCCCGAAGGCCTGGGATCGCTCACGCACCCGGTGCATTCGGCCCCTTGGGAAATCGCCGGGCCGCTGCGCAATGTGACCGAGTTCGCGGCCTTCGCGCCGAACGTCACGGTCAAGACGATCGACCTCATGGTGAATCTGGACACAGCGCCGGATCTCAAGCAATCGAAATTCATGTTGACGGTCAGCGGCGATGCGTTCGCTCGCGACTGATAAGGATACCCTCATGCGTGCAACCCCGTTCCCGCGTTTGTTTCCGTTGCGCCGCGCCGCCATGGCCGCGCTCACCCTGTTGGTGGCTGGCCCTGCGTTAGCCGATGACGACAAGTCGCTCACCCAGAAGCTGATCGACGCCGACGCCCGGGTGGCGCTGCAAAAGCTCCAGCAGGAACTGGACAGGAATGCGCCGCCGCCCGCCTTGGCTGCCGCACCTGCCGGTGCGGCAGCCAAGGCGTCGGCAGAGCACGCCCCGCAGACCATCGCTCTCTATGGGGTGGACGGGCGCAGTGCGGGTGGCACAATGTCCCTGCGCAGCTACGTGCGTTGGGGCGACCAGGTGTACCCGGCTAAGGTCGGGGCGAAGTGGCGCGGCTATACGGTGTCGGCCATTACCGAGAGCGGCACCACCTTCACGCGTGGCAAGGCAAAGGTGTTCGCTCCTCGTGCGGAGGACGACGCGGCGGTGCTGCTGGCTTCGCCGCCGACGGGTAGTGCCAGTACGGCATCCCGTTCCGGCCCGCTGCCGGCGCTGGGCGCGGGCACGCCTACTGCACCGGGCACGCCGCAGTTCTTTCCGATGCCGTCCATGAGTCCGGCGCCGGGCGTCTCGTCGATGCCCGCGCCGTTGCCGGTGCCCACGGCGCCGGTGGCCCCGGCCGGTGCGCAGACTGCCGTGGCGTCGCCCCCCGCGACCGTGGCCCAACGCTGAGCGAGGCTATGGGACTCTTTGGCAAACGCGAGAAAGTCGACGGCTTCGCAAGCGCTGGCGCCGGCGTCACGGTCGTGACAGGCGGGGCGGCGTTCGTGCAGGCTGCACCTGGTGGGCCCGGCGCAGCGAGGGCAGCTGCCGTGCCGGTGCCACGCACGGGTGAGGTTCGCGCCGACGAAATCGGGACGGTCGATGACCTGCCGGTGTTCGTGCGCACGCTCTACGACGAGTTGGACATGGCGCCGTCGCTGCGCCACGCCATCTGCCCGGTGCTGGTCGAGGCCGCCGCCACCAGCGACGGCCGCGGCCGGTTCGCCCTGATCCTCACGCGGGACATGGCGAACTCCGACGTGACAGAAGAAATCCTGCGCCAGTTGCGCCTGCGCTATGACCCGGCCGCGCCGTCGATATACGTGGCCGCGGCGCAGGTGATGGTCGCGCTGTCGCGGGGCAGCGTCGAGCCGACCGGCTGCCACGACAAGCTGGCCGTGGGGGCAGGGCGACGTCCGGCGAGCGCCCTGTGGCAGAACTTCGACGCGGTGGGGCGCTTCGCGCTGCGCGAGGGCGCTTCCGACCTGCACTGGGAGATTGAGGACCAGGGCGGCTACTCGCAGGTGCGCTTGGCGATCGACGGCTATCTGGTGGCGCCGCCCGATTTCCGCATGGAGACGGGCGTCATGCTGGATACGCTCTCGCACATCTACCAGAAGGGCAAGGGCGGCTCGCACGGTGTGTTCAGCCGCGTGCTGCCGCAGCAGACTAGTATCCGCACCAAGATCGACGGCCAGTCTGTGGTGTTCCGCTGGGCCTCCATGCAAAGCGCGACCGGCCATGTGACGGTCATGCGGATGCACCGCGAGGAGGTGGAGACGGAACGGGTCGATTTCGTGGAAGACCTAGGCTACTTCGAGCAACAGGCGAAGCTGCTCGACCGCAACACCATGCACCTCGGCGGCGGCACCGTGATGGTCGGCGTGGTCGGCTCGGGCAAGACCACCACCGCGCACGCCATCATGCAGCGCCTGCCCGCGTGGATGAACAAGATGGCGATTGAGGATCCGGTGGAGCTGCTGGCCGAAGGCACGCACCACTTCTCGGTGTCGCGCACGCTGGACGGCGCGAACCGCGACGAAGATCCGTTCATTGCCGCCAAGCGCCAGATCAAGCGGATGAACCCGCACTTCGTGATGGTCGGCGAACTGCGTGACCACGAATCGGCCGGTCTGTTCCGCGACGTGGCGGGCGCGGGTCTGCGTGCCTTGACGACCGTGCACGCGCCGAGCGCGCTCACTGCGCCTGATCGGCTCTCCGACGGCGAATTGCGCATTCCGCGCAGCGTGCTGGCCACGCCGGGCTTCGTGAACCTGTACGTCTACCAGGCACTGCTGCCCAAGACCTGCTCCTGCGGGCTGTGCGGCGCTGACATGAAGCGCGTGCTTGGCGCGGATAAGCTGAAGCAAATCGAGCGGCTTTTCCAGTTCGACGTGGAGGGAATTCGGCTGCGTAACCCGGTGGGTTGTGACCTGTGCCGCCGTCCCAACCTGCCAGCGCTCAACGGGGCACGCGGGCGCACGGTGGTGGCTGAAATGTTCGAGCCGGACGAGCTGGATCTCAACTATATCCGTGACGCGAAGAACATCGAGCTGGCCGCGTACCAGCGCAGCAAGCGCAAGCTGGGCTTTGATGTGCCCGACAGCACCGGCAAGACCGTGTTCGAGGTGGCGATGTACAAGGTGTTCGCCGGCCTCGTCGATCCGCGCGAGGCGGAAAAAATCACGTCGCTGGACGCCTATGAGGCCAAGCGCCAGCGCGACCTGGTGCGTGCCGCCAACGCTATGGGGATTCACGCTTGATGCAGAACCTGATCAAACGTGTGGCCGGTGCGTTCTCGCGCAAGGTGGGGGCGCCCGCCCTGCGCGCCGGCGACCACGTCTTTGCCGACAAGCTGTTCTGGGCCAAGTACCGCTTCCGCAGGGAGCGGGCGACGTACTACCACGACCTGGCCAAGCGCATCCAGCACATGCCGGGCGAGCCGGTGTCGAACCACTTCGCCAAGGATGCCGCCCGCCGCGCCGGCGAGCCGCTTGGCATCCTGGCGGCGCACTGGCTGTCGCGCTCCGAGGGCATCGACGGCCAGATGCAGCGTTCGCGCCTGACGGAAATCTTCCGGGGCACGGTGCCCGATGAGGATATCCCGATCCTCGCTGTGGCTGAGGATGGCGGCGACATTCGGGAAGGGCTGGAGACGCTGGCGCGCAACCTGACGGTGCTCGGCGAAGCCCGCTCCGGTATTGCGCTGACCCTCGCGGGTGTCGTGATGACGCTGGTGATCCTGCACGCCTATCTGGCGGCCATGGCCTTCCTCGTTGGCCCCAAGGTCGATGATTCGTTTCGCAGCATGCTGGATGTGAGCCAGTATGGGCCGATCGGTAAGGCGTTCCACAACACGACGACGTTTCTGCGGCACTGGGGCTGGCTCGTCGTGCTGGCCGAAGTCGGTGCCTGCGTGTGGGTGCTGCGGGCGCTGAAGGGCTATACGGGCCGTCACCGCGGCTGGCTGGATCGCAAGGTGTTGGTTTTTGACTTCTTCCGCCGCTTCCAGAGTGCGCAGTTCCTGGCCGGGCTGTCGGCGGTCACGAAGCGCTTCGGAGGGGATATCCGCAGCCTGTCGGATGGCCTGACGCTCATGCGCAGCAATGCCTATCCCTATCTGGCGCACCACATCGAGCGCATGGAGTTGAACCTCGAATACATCCCCAACGAGGGCGGCAAGGTGTTCGATACCGGCCTCTTTGACAAGGATACGAGCTGCCGGATTCAGGACATTGCCGAGTACGAGAGCGACCTGTCGAAGATGCTGCATACCGTGGCCGAGGATCTGCTGGTGGAGACGCCCAAGCTGATGCTGGCGCGGGCCTCGCAGTTCAATCGCCGCGCGACCGTGATCCTCATCATCCTGATCACTGGCCTGGCCTTCATGCCCGCCTTCATGGCGCAGGAAATGAAGGTGCGTACCCAAGTGGTCGGCATGGGCGGAAAGCGGCCCGTGCAGCCCGCCCCGTCCACCCAACCGTAACCCCGTCTCACCCCAACCTCTGACAACCCATTTGTACCTGATACCACCTGGAGAACCTGCCATGACCGACGCAACCAAGACCTTCACCGCCGATCAATACATCCTGCAAGCCGTGCCCGCGACTGCTGATCCGCTGTGCCTGATGGATCCCAAGGCTGCGCCTGCCGGCCAGCGCAACCGCTGCTCGCGCAAGCAGTGGGGCGGCGGCGTGCTGGACGAGTATGGCTTCTACCTGCTGCTGGCCGGCATTGCGCTGGTAGCAATTCTGGTGCTGTTCTCGCGCAACCAGACCGACTCGCAGGTGCAGCAACTGACCACCGAACTGAACGGCGTGGTCGGCAAGGTCAAGACAAGCTACCGCGGCCAGTACAACAAGGTGAGCATTACCGCCCTCATCAACAACGGCGTGTTCAAGGATCTGACGACCATGACTGAGTCGGGCAGCACGGTGATCCTGCAGCCGGGCGGTGGCACGCTGACCGTCGCGGCGGCCCAGTTGCTGAGCGCCAACGATTCGCTCCAATGGACGATCCCGCAGCAGCCTGACGCCGCCTGCATCTCTATCGTGGCCTCTTACCAGGGCAGCGCCGGCAAGATCCTCGTGAACGGCACCACCATCAAGGCGGTGGGCGGCTCCGTGGATCCGAGCAAGGTCGCCTGTTCGGGTGGCAGCAACACGATTGACCTGTTCATTGCCTGACCCCGGGCCGCTCGCCAATCCCTCCATCGGTGCCCCTTCCTTCAATAGAGATAGCAAATTCGTGAGCTTTCGACGATCGGTAGTGGCCTGATTTGAGGCACAGTTGACGTAGTTCCCGCGCCCGGCCCTTGGCTGGGCGTTCACTCATTCGGAGGTCACCTTGTTCCTGACGGAAGCCGCCTTTCAGCTGACCATCGCTGCCGCCGGGATGGCGGTGATGATCCATAACACCAACAATCTGGTCGATGACGCGCTGGCGATGGGCACCGGCCAGTACATGGCAAACGTCGCCAGCGCGGTCAATACCTATGTGTTCGACAACATGACGGTGCTGGCCGGCAGTCCGGCCGGGCCGACGACGATCGCGGCCGGCAGCGTGACGGCGACCGTCGCGAATCCGCTGCACCCGACCGTCCAGGATCTGATCAACCTGAAGTTGCTGCCGATCGGCTTCAGCGACGTGAGCCCGCTCGGCCTGGCATTCAAAGTCGACCTGACCCCGACCAACTGCAGCACCGGCCTGACGAATTGCACGATTCCGGGGGCGTTGTATTCGACGACGGCTTACCGGGATTCGGCGGGCCGGGTGCGCATCGACCAGCTGGCCAGCGTCATTGCCACGGCTGGCGTGGATTCAGGCGTGTCGTATGCCGAGAGCCCGGGCGTGATTACGGGCATGGCGGCAAGCTGGTCGGCGCCCAATCCGCTGGCGGGAAGCGAGCCGGGCGTGCTGATGATGCGGGTTGGCAACACCTCGCTGCTCGCGCAGAGCATGAACCAATTCTACAAGCGCGACGGCTCGCTGAACCTGACCGGCCCGATGGACGCCAACAATCAGGCGATGAATCGGGTGGGGAATTTGCAGTCGAATGGCTCGGTGTCGGCGGCGGCGAACGTCAGCGCGGCCGGCTCAATGACAGCCAGTGGAAACGTATCGGCCGGCGCGAACGTGAGCGGCAATGGTGTCTACGGGAACTACGTACAGTCTAACGGTGATCTTCGGGCGAACGCCAACGTCACGGGTAATGGCGTATACGGCAACGTGGTCCAATCATGGGGTGACGTTTCAGCAAATGGGTCAGTACGCAGCAGCGGTTACCTATACGCTGCCGGAGCCGTTGTGCCCTCCACCGGCGGCGGGCAGCAGGTCTGGGAAGGCTGGCCCTGTGGTGACCCCCAGGGTGCGATTCGTAGCGATCCAAATGGAAAGATTCTGTCCTGCCAGAACGGCGTTTGGCGGTCTGCCTCCGGTTCGTCCGATGGCACGATTGTGAGTACCTGGGAATACAAGCCGGTTTGGGCTAACAATTGGGCATGGGGCCTCTGTATAACAAGGGCCGGGGGAAGTGGCTGGGATAGCAGCTACGGGCAGGTGTGCCCGGGAGGCACGTACTCCTGGATGGCAGGTACGTCGTACAACTCAACCGGGGGTGGAGGAGGTTGAGTGAAGAATGGCCAGCTAGCGTTGGCCATTTTTTCATTGTTTCGCTGGATCTACTACTGGCACTGCAGGACGACCACGCCGGTTACATCGCCGCTAGAGGGGGTGGGCATCGCATAGCCAATTGCGAGTAGCGGAGCGGCTTGGCTCGCACCGAGTGTCTGGATATGCCGCATGAAGCCTTGCGATTGGAGTACGCCCTGCAAGGCAGTCAATGTCGCATTCGCAGTTGCGTGTGCATCCGACCCAATCGCGACGTCAAGTTTGAAGTCCTGAAGCGTCGGGCCCACCATAGCGATGGTCGCCGTGGCGGAGTTCACCTTCCCTACGCCAAAATTTCCGCTTACGGCGGTGGGCGCAGTGCTCGCCACGAGCGTACAACTCTTGGTTGCTCCTGGGGTGAGGTCCGGAGCCAGCGTCAATGGCTTGCCGACAGCATAGTGCGCCCCTTGATTGGCGGAAATGCTTCCGATGCTGTTAGAGCCGTTCGTCCAGCGCCCGATGGCGAATTCCCCATTGCCGGCCACGTCTGCTACGGTGCCACCATTGAGCGTAATGAGGCTGTTCGCGTCGATGCCAAGCTGGGTGTATGCCCCGGCATTCGGTGCCTTCTGGAACTGCGCGGGGAAGGCATTGGACGCGATGGATTGCAGGACAGACCTGGTGGACGTTTCCGTTTGAGGTACGAAAACCACCGCCAACGGGTCAGCCGCGACCGTTGCTGCGGAGCCTTGCACGGTGATGGTCGGTGCCGGTGGGGGCGGCGGCGTCGTGGCGGGCGCGCCAGCAGGTGCTTCGCCACCACCACCACCGCAGGCGGCCAGCGCGAGCAGCGAGGCGAGGGAAATTGCGGAGAGACCAAGCTTCATCGTCGTTTTCATTGTTGTGTGTTCCTTCAAGGGATTGGGTTGGCGCGCTCACATCGGAGCGTGTAATTTCATCCTACCGGCCTGAATCCAAAGTCAAGGGCGCGGCACCGGCCGCGAGCCCGTGACGCAGGCAGCCGAGGCGTGGCAATCGCGGTAGATCGGCATAACGGCGCAATGGCCGCTTGACTTGAGAACGGAGCGAGTCAAGTCCGCTCGCCCGCCTCGTTGGCAGTTCCGCGGTTTAGCTGTCGTACAGATAGGAACCGCAGTGGTTGCAAAGATGCTGGACGCGATTGGACAGAAGACCGCTGTTGCGCCACATCCGAATGCTCCCGGAATTGCAATTGACGCAGGCGATGCCCCGCTTGGTGCGGCAATGCGGGTACTGCGCCAGGTATTGCTTCAGCGAGACGCGCTTCTGGCGGGTGACAAAGGCGAGCACAAAGGGCGTGAGGACGGTCAACACGTATGCCAGTGCCCCCCAAAGCCAGGGATTCCGGCCACGCCGGTGGGCAAGATAGGCTGTGCAGAGCATGCACAGGCCTTGAAAAATCCAAACTCCGTAGTTCAAGAGACCCCACTTCGAATGCTGAGACATGGGGTGCCAGCGCGCGCCCCGATGGTTAGGGAGCGTGTCAATGCTTCTTCTTGCGCGACCGCGTGCGCCCAGCCCGCCCCACATTCGGGGACGAAAGGGTACCGCTACAGCTTGGGCACAGTACAGCGCGGGCCAGGTCGCCGTTGGCCGTCAGGTATGCGGTGCCGCACGTGCGGCACGCGCGCACGGCCAGCTCATGTTCGGTTGCCATCGAGCGCGAAAGATGGAGTGCCCGGTCGGGGCTGACCGCGGCCTCTGGGCCGAACATTTGACTGGCAATGTCAACAGAGGCGACAAACGACTCAGGGATGGAGCCGCCGCTGGCGATGGCTGTGCGGAACAGCCAAACCTGAAAGGTCGCCTGGACGCGCCGCACCGAGGAAGTCAGATACCAGGCCAATGAGGTTGGCGAATGACCGGAGGGTGAGGATTCGCCATGGATGCGGATATACATCTGGCGGACAGCCGTGACGTTCATATTGAACAGCGAGGCCACACTTTTGGCGCGGCACCTGAAGCGGACGAAGGCCTCGGCGTAGGCTTCGGGCAGCGGGCGCGCAATGCGGAAGTTGCCCCATTCGCCGGAATGCGGGAGCCTGTCCGCCCGGATGGGGCAGTGCTCCATCAGGTAGTGCGCCAGAATCTCCGGGCTAAAGGTGGGCAAGCTGGCTTCGACCCAGAATAGGGGGTTGGCGAAGCGCCACTTGAACAGCGGGATCGCCCGCGACGAGATCGCAAGTTCGACGCGGTGCTGTGGCACGGTGAGCAGGTACTCGGCCAGCTCGATGGAGATACCAAGGAGCGGCGCGGCGAGCAATGACATATTGAGCACGTCGTATAGGGCGCCCAGGTAGAGTCGGTTGTATTGCTCCAGCAGCATCTTGTCCAGCGGGGTCAGCGCGGGGGTCGACGCCGCGAGCCGGTCATAGGCCAGCGTTGACGTGGAGCCGTCTGCAAAGCACGCCCAGTCCGCCGGCGTTTCGAGGGTAGGGGAGAAGGCAAGAAACGGCGAGCAAAGGATCTTCGAAGACTGCTCGGCGTCGTCGCGCAGGGCCTGCAAATGCTCCTTGTCCGCGCCAAAGATGGGCTCAAACTCAGGCTTGAAGGCGAGGGTATTGACCATCGCCGTCGACAGGCGAAGGTTGGCCGACATGGTGCGGTCCAGTACCCATGCGGGATGCAGGAATTGCTCGTGGAATTCTTTGGTTTGGCGTCGCGTCATGGTCCTCCGCCTCAAGCTGCCTTGGTGGCTGCGAGCAGCTCTTGATGGAAAGTGGCCACCGAAGCGGCCAGCGACGCGAGCGTGCCGCGATGCTCGCGCAGCTCGCAGCCGTACTGGCACGATTGAAACTTGGTGCGCAGTTCATCGAAGTCCGCTATGAGGCCGTCCAGGCGCAGGCCAACATGGCGTTCGGCGGGCGGAGCAGTGCGCGCCGGCTCAGGCGACTCGTTGGCAGCGATGGCTTGACGCGCGCCGGCGAGTTGGGCCTCGGATGCCAGCAGTTCGCTGGTCACCTGTTGCAGCCTGGCCTGGGCCTCCTCGATGGCTTGTGTCACGGATGTATATCCATCCGGGATCACCGGCACCTCCTTGACGTCGACGCGGATCTTCATTTCCGCGAGCTGGCGTTGCAACTCGGACTTTTCGCGATTCACTCGCTCGACGGCGATCTGCATGGCATCGACGTTGGCGCTCTGCGAGGCGAGGGCGGTCTGTGCCTCGATCAGGGCTGCCTGTTGGGCTTCCGTGCTCCTGCCAGCGGTGGCGATCTGGTCTTTCAGGTACTTCAGTTCGAGCTGGTACTGGTCTTGTAGGCCCATGCTCGTTGACAGTTGTTCCTCGGTGCCGGCGAGCTGTGTTTCCAGCGCCTCCATTTCCGCGGCCAGTACACGGTAGCGTTCAATGAA
This sequence comes from Cupriavidus sp. C2SS-8b, assembly GCF_057073745.1. Lineage (NCBI taxonomy): Bacteria > Pseudomonadati > Pseudomonadota > Betaproteobacteria > Burkholderiales > Burkholderiaceae > Cupriavidus > Cupriavidus sp. C2SS-8b. The sequence goes on along the minus strand of NZ_CP172718.1, from coordinate 355,958 downwards.
GGGCAGGATTTCATCGCGGCTGAACGCTTCGTTCGCTTGTTTGGCTTTGACCACCAAGGCAATTTCTTCTGGGGTGATGTCCTGCCGCTTGAGAGTGTTCAGTTCGCCGATATTCAGGAACGTGAGTGCATCGTGGTTGTTCATGAAGCGCTCGTAGACCGTCAGATAGCGCTTGGCCGACCACTTGGGAATCTTGAGCGTATGCTCGGTGAACCGGTACAGCAGCATGCGGGCATCGTTGGCTGCCTGCGCGGCATCGTCACGGCGACTGAGCAGCGACGTGTGGAGGATCTGGTGGATCTGTGTGAGCTTCGAGCCGATCACGACGTGTTCGGAAAAAATGCGCTCGCGTGCAATGGCAATCTCTTCGCCCGCCTGGACGATGCGTGCAATAGCGGCCGCCTCAAGATACGGCGAGAGTTGCTCCCGCGTCAGTTCCAGGATGGATGGTGGGCGCGGGCTATTGGTCAGTTCAAACTTGCTTTTCTTTTCCATGATCTTTTTTTTGAAGAAGGAAGGCCGAAATCGGGTGAGCGTGGTCCTTTGCCAACGCTGGTGGGCGAATAGCAAACAAGGTCAAGGCAACGCATCGGCGTGAAGGTGGTGAGAGGTTAATGCCACTTGCACTGTTAGTTGCCGCCATAAACTCACCTTATTCATATCCCTTTCAGTTTCAAGGCGCGAAATGACGCAGATTTCACCCGTCTTTTATCGGTTCAATCCTCATAGGTGTTAACACCTATACGACCTTGGTGGGGGTAAGAATTAAGCCGAACTTAAAACAGATGTAACTGAATTGGAGTTCGGCGGAGCGTCGGATGCTGTTGTGCACCGGGGAGGGGGCGAGCACATGAGTCCGGGGCGTAGGCGGTAAGAGGTATGAAACTGCCCCTGTTATCGTCTGCACCCCGGACTCATGTGCTTGGGGTAGCGGCGCATACAACCCGACGGCATCCGCCCCTTCATTGTTTTGGCCACGTCCCTTGCTGGCCCCTTGGGTTTCGCGCTACTATCGGTTCACTTCTCGCGTCCCAGACGCATCGACATTGACAAGCAGTGCCGCCTTCCTGGGCTTGCTTCGTCGCGTAGTTCTCCTTCCGTCCCGATTCCTTTGCGCAGCGCCTTTGCTCGATGCCGGAGCATCCGGCAAGCGCGTCGCCGCTCCAAGGATTCCTTGCTCATCTGAGCATCGAATAATCGCCCGACCTTTCTGTCGGTAAATTCCATTTACTGTTTTCAAGAGAGAAAACCATGGAGTCCTTGGCCAATCTGATGCGCTCTCCTGTCCGCCTGTTCTTCACGCTGATGGCGATTTACGTGGCATCACAAGTACCAGCTTGCAGCATCTTCCTCGTGCTCGTTGTAGTGTCTTGGGCCTATCACAAAATCTTTGGTCGTGCGCACGTTGTGCCGACGCCCCGAGATGTGGTGATGCCCAAGCCGCAAGCTGCTTTCGCAGAAGCTGAGCGATCGCAGACGCCCCGAGCGCCCGCATATGCAAAGTCCCCCGTCGTCGTTCCGTTGAAACGTCAGGACGCTGCCCGTCGCAGCGCCTGACCTGTCCCGCCCTCGTGATGAGGGCGGCCCTATCCACCTGTCGTGGGAACCTTGTTCCCACCGCTAGGTGGGCAATAGGGTTCCCGCCCGGAGAACCCTATGAAAATGAAACCCGCCGCCTGGCAACTCGATTTCTTCGGGGACGCGGCACCTGTCACAGTCGATCCTCCCAAGCGCGACCCACTGCCCGATCCGCAGTTTTGGAGCGAGGCTGTGCGCGACCAGATGATTGACGCTCTGATCAGTCTCGCCTGCGACAGCCGTCGCGGCGACAACCTGCCCGAATCACTGGCTGACTGTGCCGATCTGCTGCGTGCGCGCATGCAAGGCAAGGCCGTCGAGAAGGACGACTTCGACATGACGCTTGGCTGGATCTTTGGCTACTGGGACGGAGCACTGCCCTATGCCTACGTCTGCGCCGTCACCGGTGTCGATCCCGAAGTTCTGCAAGACATCATCCTCAATCACTCCCGCCTCAAGCGCGACCTGGACGAAGTTCGTCGGATCCGCTGTGGCACGCTGCTGTAGGAGTTGCCGTGGCTATCATCCAGAGACTCCTTGGCGCGCTGCAGGACGCCCTGCAGCCGCGCGCAGCGGAATCCGCACCGGCCGGCGCGCAAGCGGTCGGTACCGGCTCGCGCAACGAGGTTCACATAGAGATCGGCGGCGTGCCGAATCTCTTCCGCGATGAAGGCGAACGCATCGTTCACTTTGTCGCGGCCTTTGACCCCCGCCCGACTGCGACGCGCTTCGGCCAGAAGCTGTTGCCCGATCCGGTTCCGTATTGGAGCGTGGCAGGCGAGCATCCCGGCGCGAAGCTATCCGCCGTGATCGCCGCCGCCATCCGTGCTCACGCCACACCTGCGGCGCGCACAGCAGTGCCGAGCAACGACGGCGCAAGCCAGTCTACCCATGAAGCGTCCTGCGACGTCCAGCGCGCCGCACCCGCGGCTGCCAGAATGTCAGCACGGCACGAGCCAGGCACCGCGGTGCATCGTGGCACGATCGCCTTCTGGGGCGAAGCCGAGTTTCCCGAGCGCAAGCGCATCGGGCGCACCTACACTTCGTTTGCACTGAAGCTGGAAACGGCGACAGGCATTGACACGCTGCAAGGCGAGGGGCTCAAGGACGCCATCGCCGAAGCCGGTTGCCAGATTGGCGACCGCGTGGAAGTGCGGCGGCTGCAAAAGGTTCAGGTTCCGGCCTTCCACCGCAAGTCGGGGAAGCCAAAACTCGATGACAACGGTCAACAGGTCCTGTGGGACAAGTGGCTGTGGTCAATCACCCGTTCACATTGATTCAAAAGGAAATAATCTATGGCATCCGTCAATAAAGTCATTCTCGTCGGGAATCTCGGGGCAGACCCGGAAACCCGTTACATGCCCAGCGGGGATGCCGTGACTAACCTCCGATTGGCAACAACCGACCGCTACAAGGACAAGCAAAGCGGCGAGCTGAAGGAGGCCACCGAGTGGCACCGGATCTCGATCTTCGGCAAGCTTGCGGAGGTCGCGGGCCAGTACCTGAAGAAGGGCTCCTCGGTCTACATCGAGGGCCGCATCCGCACCCGCAAGTGGCAGGACCAGTCCGGCCAAGACAAGTACAGCACCGAGATCGTCGCCGATCAGATGCAGATGCTAGGCAGCCGCCAGGGTGGTAGTGCCGGTGAGGACGATGGCTACGGCCAACAGCCGTCACGCCAGTCGCAAGGCCAGCAGCAGCCCCGCCAGCCGCAAGGCGCGCAAGGCGGCCAGCAGCGGCAGAGTGCGCCGCCGCGTCAGCAGCAAGCGCCATCGAACGGCTTCGCGGACATGGATGACGAAATTCCCTTCATGCGCCCTGCAGCGCTCGATGGGATTCCGTTCCGCTACGACGGTGCGCCGATGTACTGAGCACCGGAAAAGTCGTAGTCCCGCCCCTTTCCCCACGTTGTATCGCTACTGCTGCCGGCCCCCACCGGCGGCAATAGCCGCCTTCTTTCCCAGCCCGGTTCCGGGCCACCCATCCCCATCCTTCCCGCGATGCGCCATGCTGAAAAGACCCTCTGGATCGGCCGGGGTGTCCTTTGAGCAAGCGATTTCCCCGCCTGTCTCAGGCATCGACCAACCCCCACTTCTATCAGGAGTGCAAATGGACTTGAACTGGAGTCCGGCCCAGTGGTTGTCCGTACTGCTCAAGTACGGCATCCGTGAGTCATCCCTTTCCGGGCGGCCCTCGCCGTGCCCGGTTTGTGGCGGCAAGAACCGCTTCACCTATGACAACAAGCGCGGTCGCGGCGACTGGGTCTGCCGCCGATGCAACGACGGCAACCCGATGGCCGGCGACGGGCTAATGCTCATCTGCCGCTTCACCGGCATGAAGTTCGCTGACCTCGCCAACGAATTGGAGGGCAAACTCCCTCCGAGCGTGCTGCCACATGCAGCGCGGCTGACTGCACCGAAGGTCGCCATGTCGGACAAGGCGAAAGTCAAGCGCATCGAGCGCGTCTGGTCGAGCGCGAAAGCGCTGGTGCCGGGCGACGCCGCGATGCGCTATCTCGCTGCTCGCGTGCCGGGCCTGGTGGCCCCCCGACCGACTGCGTTAAGACTGGCGACGATGGACTATCGCCACGAGGATGCAGTGCTTGGGCGCTATCCGACGATCGTTGCGCAGTTCACGCTGCCCGACGGCCGTATGGCGACCGTGCACCGCACGACCCTAGATCCAGCCAAGCCGGCCAAGGCGTTCATCGTGTCGGCCGAAGGTGAAATCCTGCCGGCCAAGCGCAATGATGTATCGGCGTTGTCCCCTGCGGGGGGAGCCGTGCGGCTGATGCCGCCGCGCGATGGTGTCCTGGGCGTGGCTGAAGGGCTGGAAACGGCCTACGCCGCGCATATGCTGTTCGGCGTGCCGACCTGGTACTGCCTGAATCGTGTCTTGCTGAGCCGCTTCGTCGTCCCGCAAGGCATGGGCATCCATACGTTGCACGTCTTCGCTGACTTTGATGAGGTCGATCCGAGGACCGGAAAATCGCCCGGCATGGCGGACGCGCTGGCACTTGCCAAGCGTGCCCGAAGTGAAGGCCTGACCGTTCACGTGCATCGCCCGATGGTGCGTGGCACCGATTTCTGCGACCAGTGGCTGACCGCAAACCGGTTGCAAGGCATTGCCGGCAAGCGCGCAGTCTGCGCCTAGCCGTTTGTTGTGGACGCCGCCTCTCGGGGCGGTACCTCTTTCTCTTTCTGCCCTGCGGGTTCTGCCCGCCGGGGAGAACCCTTGCGGCAGTTCATTACCTGGAGTTCTGATATGTCGTTCAAAGGGTTCCGCGTTATCGTAGGTCGTCTGCAGATTCGCGCCATGCGCCAACTGCCGTCGGGTTCCGTCCCGGCGTGCCAGTCTGATGCCGAGACCTACCATGTCTACCGTCGCAATGCCGATGGCTCCACGCAGCTTCAGCACACCGAAGCCGATTTCGATTCCGCGTTCACGTACTGCGCCGGCCAGCAACGGCCGACGCTGCACTGAGCGTGCTTATCCCCTATGAAAAAACCCGGCGATTTTTGCCGGGTTTTTTTTGTCCAGTCACTTCTGGCGGAGCGCCATGAAGACTCTCAGCGCGGCTTCCCACAGGCAAAAGCCAATGCCGAATGTCAGCAGAAACTTGAAGAAGCGAATGACTTCGTATTCCGTCATGATTTTTTGACCCCTCTTGATTCGTTGCAGTGGATTCTACTTTAGCTGCCGCGCCGAGAAGTCAAGGGCGCGGTGATTCCGAACCAGTTCGCCCGCGCCCCAGCCGATCGAAGTAACCAGCGCTGCGGTATGGCAATAGTCAGTACTTTCGGACTGCCTCGCGCCATCAGCGGAAGCTGCCCAGACGGTCGGGCAGCTTCCGTCAGGCGGCTGTGCTTACTTGGCCGCCCGCCCACTTCGTGAAGCAGGCCGGCCCTTCGTTGGCGCAGCGGCTTCGCGCTTGGCTGCGACCCCGGGGACGCTTTCTTCGAAGTGGCCGTTGCCGCCGCCGTCGTCCGGGTCGTCGTTGGTGCCGCCGCTGGCAGTGAAGGCGCAGGCCCATGCGGGTTGATGCCGGCCTCTATCGCCCGCTCGGCCAGCAGCTTCAACACGAGAGCCCGCTCGCGGGCACCAGGGAACGCATTCAACTACGCGAGCAGACGGGGTGCCGTGTACTGGGTCAACGTAATCTTCCTTTTGAGCTTTTTCTTATTGAGGTCTTGTGTGTTGTGTTTAGCCAAATCTGGCCATTGCATCGTTCAGTGCTCCGACGTCCAGAATTGCAACGGAATTCATCGCATCCATCGCAGAGGGGCTTGCCTCCGGCGCCGCAAACGACCTGTTGGCTGGCGCTGGTACGACCGGGGCAATTGTGCCCAGCTCATCTCCCATGGCGCGATCACTACCACTGGTAGCAAGCGGGGTGGTCACCGGGGGGGCTATTGTGGCTAGGCTTCCTGCGGGTGCGGGTAGTAATCCGTCGGTACCCGCGTCGCCAAGGGCTCGCAAGCCGCGCTGTGCCAGGAGCCTGAATACGAAGGCGCGCTCGCGAGCGCCCGGTATTTGTAGCAGGTACGCCAGCAGATCGGGCGCAGCTTCGCTGGACAGCGTGAGCGTAATCTGAAGCTTTTCCATGCTCAGCAGTATCAGGAGGATTTCGACATCTGGCGTGCAGAGCCTATCGTGTAGAAGCCGCGGACGTTGGCGAAGCAAGGCGCGTCCATAACCTGGACAGTATTGCGCGGAAAGGCCGCTTTAACAGCGGGAGCATACAAGTGTGCTCCGCCACCGGTCAGGATGATCGCGCGGATATCCTCGGTACGACCGACTCGCGCCTGGACTTCCTTTAAAGATTGGCGGGACACGGCAATAGCCTCTTCGAGGAAGGGACGCACATCAAGGTCCTTGCCAAAGTAGAGAAGGGGCTTTACTTCGCGGATAGCCTTGTCGATCCGTTCGATGCTGTCCACCGCTTCACCCTCCGCCTGTGAAATTAGATTTGCGACCTGCTGATAGATCCGGGAGACGCCGCCCGGCACGCCACCGCTACGGCTGTCGTCCATCGTGTAACCGCGGGCAACGACCCAGTCTGTAGTGAAATACCCCACGTCAATGACCAAGTAGGCATTGTCCGAGTCATATTGCTTGCCGCTTTGCTGGATGAACGTGATCAATGTTCCGAGAGGCTGAGGCAGTGGCAGCACGCTATGGACCTGAATCGGACCCCAACCAAAATCCAGCTCGCCGCTGAAGCGATCCTTCAGGTAGCCGGCGTACTTTTGGGTGTTGTGCACGGGAAGGCCCAGCACCAGGCGATCGATTTCCGTCGCCTTGGCATTGTGAAGGGCTCCTGCCAGTAGCGCAGCGTAGTTCGGGGTCGTGACAAAGTCCTCGGACAATGACCGTCCGGTGTTCCCATGTGGCGCGCTGATGGAAACCTCCGGTCCTACCTCATAACGCGCACCGTCAACCACCACATTGACGACGTTGCGAGCGCGGAGGATGGAGCCGCTATGCGGCGTCAGTGATGTGGTCGCAGCAATTGGCGCCAACGATGGAAACATGTTGGTGGCAATGTCTGAGCCGAGCGGGAACGCCGACTTGGTGTGGCCGTAGCCAACATCGATTGCGACGGTCGAAATTTTCATGAGCAGAGATTCCTTGGTGACTATAGGTAACGGTTGTGAGTGGGTGCCACGAGGACGGAGCACGCCAGATCAAGACCGACCAGAACGGAGCTGGCCGAGCAAGTGCCACTCGGACCGAGCACCAATCATGGTTGGTCGCTCCAATTTGTCTGACCTTATGGGACATGCAACGTGCAGCCTTGGCCAAGTCCCATTGCGTGGCACATCGACGGGTCAACTCTACAGGCAGATACTCAGTGTCAAGTCGTCGTAAGCTCGCGAATTTCAGTACGTTTCGCGTTCCCGTGAGGTTGCGCAGGCAGGCGTGGCTCGCTATCCTTGACGTACTTCTCGCGTCCCCGACGCATCGACCTGCCGCCACGTTGGCGGCCATCCCCAAGCACCGACACCGCCCGAAATGGGTCGTCGGTCGCCTCTATGTCCACGCCGCACACCGTCGCGGCATTTTTTTCTTTCGCCACAAGCACATACTGGCCCACACTGAGGACATCGGACACTGCGATGCCGCTTGGCTTTGCGGGCTGTCTGGAAGACTTGGACGTGATGAGGACATGTGGAAACCGGACACTCGGACACATTGCAGCCTCCGACATATAGCCACGCCCGTCAGCGAGATGCGGGGTAGACGAACACTGCGGGCTCAATACACGGCGGTCCAGATGTCGTCACCTGGGGGTCGGGGGATTGCATGGCACAAGGCCATGAACTCTCTGGAACGATATGAGCACGGTGAGCGCGACCGTCACAAGAAACAGCGCAACAAGAGTTACACGGGTGGCGAAGGCGGGTGCGCAAGCACTGGTCGGCGTACATGTCGGGAGCGATCCCGGCAACCGGGGTAGCCCGAACCCTGTCGGCCAGATTGCGCGCAGCGCGCCTGGTGGCGAGGGAACGGGACGGTCATGACACGCACTTCCGCGTGTGGGGCCGACCAGCAAGGGGATCGCTAAAGGATCGGAAGGCAGGACCGTGGCCGACGGCAAACGGCAACAAGACATGTGCCAGAGAGGGATTAGCGCAGCGCGTCACGGGGGATGCGAGCGCGGGTCCGGCGCACAGCGCAACTTGAGATAGAGGGATGACGAATGCGGCAAGCATTAGCGCTTGACGTACGCGGCTTGCTGGCCAGGTACGACATGCCAACGAGGATGAAGGCTGAGATCGAGGTTGCGGTGACCGGCAACGTGAAGAAGATCCTCAGCCAAACGCGGATGAGCCACAAGAACGCGTCGATCAAGACGCAGGAGCGGCGGATGTACACGGTTTGTCGCTCATTCGTGGAACTGCGCGCATGCGGGTTCCACGTTGAGAGCCCATATTCGCTGCGGCACAAGCATGTGCAGGCGCTGGTGGATCACTGGGTGTCGCAGCAGCAGTCGGGTGGGACGATCGAGAACAAGCTGTCGCACCTGAAGGCGTTTTGTCAGTGGATTGGCAAATACAACCTGATCCGGACGCTGGGCGACTACGTTGATCGCGAAGAACACGGCCTGGTGCGCAACTACGTGACGACGACAGACAAATCCTGGGCGGGAAACGGCGTCGACGCCACGGCCAAGATTGCGGAGATCGGCGCTGAGCACCCGCGCGTAGCGATGCAACTGAAGCTGCAGGCGGCATTCGGCCTGCGGATCGAGGAGAGCTTCGCGCTGAAGATCAGTACGGCCTTGCGCAACTTGGACACGCTGCGCGTCGTGGATGGGACAAAGGGCGGGCGCGAGCGCGAGGTGCCGGTGCAGCTGCGGCTGACGGTACTGGAAGAGGCGGCGGCGCTGGTGGATCCATCGAGTGGTTCGACAACACCTGCGACCTATTCCATACAGGAGTGGCGATCCCACTACAACGATGTGCTGCGCAAGTACGGGATCTATAAGAAGGGGTTGGGTGTGACGAGCCACGGGCTGCGGCATCAGTGGCTTCAGGAGTATTACAGGACATTGGCCGGTGTGGACGCCCCGGTCAAGGGCGGGAAGGCGCCAGACCTTGAGTTGCACCGGCAAGCGATCCAGGCTGTCGTCGAAGCTGCCGGGCACAGCAAGGCGTCAAAGACCGGCGCTTACCTCTCGACTTTCTCTGCCATGGCGCGGCAGGAGAAGCCGCAGGTCAAGCCGGGTGAGGCACAGGAGGCACTCGCTGCCGCTGGCGGTAACAAGGCCAAGGCCGCGCAGGCGTTGGGAATCTCGCGACAGGCGCTGTACCGGCTACTGGCGAAGTTGCCGGCCGGCAACTAAGTCCAATCAGGGTTCGTCCCTGACTGCAAACACGTGGCGGCCCGTTTTAACTGGCTAAACGGGCTTGGCTTGGCGCTCACCGCAGGAAGTTCGGCAGGTAAGGGGAGTCGTCCCAGTGGCCGGCTGCGCCCCACCAGCACACGAACAGCACCAAGGCGATGGCCCCAATGACGCCGTAGCGCGCTTCCTTGTCGGTGCGCAAGACGTGGATGGCTTGTTTGATGCGTTCCATAGCGATTTCCTGATTAATAGCGGGCGAGGACCGCGCGAACGAAAGGCAGGGCGCGGGAATGCCGCCAGACATGCCGGGGCTCCTGCGCGTCGGGCAGCGCCGACCGTCCAACGGCGGTGGACGTGAGGGTGGCGAGGCTGACCTTGCGGCCCGCCTTCTCGCCCGGGTGCGGCGTCGGGACGAGCAGCGTCATGGGCGCATCGCGGTATGCTTTGTCGACGCGCGGGAACGGATCGACGCCTGCCAAGCTGGCCAGCTCGGCAATGCTCACCACCGCGTACCGGGGCGTCGCGTCGTTGCGGGCGACGTAGGAGGCAGCCCCGACACCGGGCACATCGACCACCTTCCACATATAGGTAGGAATCGAAATCCGGCCGTTGAGGCGGGCGGGCTGGGCGGGGTCGAACGCCGGGCCGGTGACCACAAACGCATGCGCCGGGTCGAGGTTTCGATGTGGCTCCATCGCCGGCGATTGCTCGCCGCGGCCTGCGGCACGACGTTGGCTAGGCTGAAGCTCTCGGACAGCGAGGCCAGGTCGGGGAAGTCTCCCGATGGCGCGAGGTGCCGGCGATCGAGGCCGGTGCCGCGACCGTAGTCGGACAGCCGGGCACGGTCGGCGGCGGGAATCTCTGCTTCTTCGTAGAAATCACTGTCACGCGGGACGGTACGGGCGGCCAGCACGGCCTGGGCCCGTCAGGTTCTCGGCCGACCACAACGCGGTGCGGGTGCCGGCGGACGTTTGCACGGCATAGCCGCGGAAGCACAGGAACTGCGTGTGGCTGGCCGGGGCGATGGCCACGACACGCGGCTGGCCGTTGGTGCCGAAGATGTGCGGACAATCGGTCGCCGGGCCTTTGGCGTAGGCGGCGGTACTGACAACGGTGCTGACGGCGCTGCAGACAAAGGCTGCAGCGATAGCGGCAGCAAGGAACAGATGCTTTTGCATGCGTGTTGTTCGGAAAGAAGATGTCGCTATCTTGCCGAGGCTCATGCAAAGTCAAGGCTTCGGCTTCTTCCCCAGCGGCGACGCCATGGCGTGGTCGCTGTCCGGCGTGGTATCCAGCACGCGCGCCAGAAACTCGTCCAGGATGAGCGTGCCGCCGAATAGTTCTTCAGAGACAGTCGCGGCCAGCGCGTCGATGGGTTCGATGTGGATCCACGGGCGGCCGTCAATCTGAATGACCTTGGCGCGGCGCATGAGTTTGCGGTAGCGGCTGGCATCCTTGAGCAAGATCTCTGCTGGCACGATATCCTGCAGGAAGGGTTCGGGCTGCAACAGCTTTTCGGCCATAGCGGCGAACAGCGGCCCGCGCGCTTCCCAGTCATCTTCATTGCGTGCGATGAGCGCGAGCACGGTGCCGAGGTCGGAGCTGGTCAGTTCCTTGCGGACGATGGCCGATAGCTCGTGTTGCTCGGTCGGCCGCGGGGTGACGCGGGTGTTCCAGATGCCGCGCAGGACGACATGGGCCTGGTCGCGGCCGGCGTCAAGGGATTGGGGTGGGGTGGACATACCGCAGCCGGTGCAGGCGATGAGCGCCTCGAAGCGGTTGGCGATGAATCGAGGCTGGCTGTCGCAGTGGGCGCAGTTGAGAAGGTCGTCGGCCATGGTGGGGCGGGTTGGCGGGAATCTGGCGCGCATTATGCCAAGATTCGCGACCGGCCCGCGTCGGCGTGGGTGGGCCCGGTCAGGCGGCGACGGGGGAAGCTGCAGGTACTGTTCGGTCTTGGCGAGCAGATTGGCGATGGCGTGTTGCATGGATCGGTCCGAAGGTTGTTGCAGGTCAGCCGTGGTTATTGGCAGGCAGCGGCTCATCCTCAAATCGGGCCGGGTAGATGCCGTCGATGGCGCTGGCGGCGCGCTTGAGCGCATTAACCTGGTCCTGCAGGTGCACGGTGGCGTCGCCTACCAGGCGCTTGAACGGCTCGATCGCCTCGTGCATCGCGTCGGAAGCATTGCGGGCGAGGTGGCCGATCCCCCAGAACTCGGCAGGCCGTGAGCCATCGGGAGGCTGGGGTCCGCCCTGTCGGCCAAGCGCAATGGCGCCGCGGATCGCCAGCACGGTTTCGGGTTGGGGAAAATCATCGTCGGGAAGGGTGTTCTTAGTGGGGTTCACGCGGCGGGTTGTTTGGCAGGCGGACCCAGTGCGGCAGTTACCATTGTCGGGGCGAATCGAGCGGTCTTACCTGGCGAATGACGTATGATTTCGCGTCTCTTACGCCGGATGACCGGCCAATCAGCCCCTGAACTGCATCCCCATGAAGGACGTCGACCTCGGCACCCGGCCCCGCGATGAGCGGGCACTCGCCGCTCCCGGTGAGCCGTACTACCGCGAGCTGGCCACCATCGAAGCGCAGGCCTATCGACGGATGCTGGATCGGGTGTTCTGGCATCCGCCGGCCGATGTGCTGCGCTTCGAGATCCGCGCCGTCCCGAGCGGCGAGGGCAACGAATACAAGGTCACCGCAATTCTGGACGGCATTGGCGAGGTCTGGTTCGACAACGAATCCATCCCGGCTCGTTGGGACGCCATCGCGACGTTCGAGTTGTCCTGGTCGCTCACGCAGTTGCAAGCGGCACATCACGGCGTGGAAGCCGTGAGCTTTGAAAAGCCGGGCGGCAAGCCTGGCAATGAGCGCATGCCGGATTATTCATCCGTGCAGGATCCGGCCGAGGCGACGCGATATCGCTGGAATGTCGTCAACCGGCTGCGCAAGGCGGGCATCGTCCTGAAGTAACGCCAAAGCCTTTCCGATGATCCGGCCGGCGAACATGTCGACGAAGGTCGTCGGCAGCAGTGCCACCACGACCTGCGCCGCGTCCAGTGCCTGCGCAAGCGCATATTCATGGATCAGGGCCTCGGCGATCCGTTCAGCGATGCCGCAAGGCGCGTGGTCGGCGTGTTCGACCTGCCGGTAAGCGCCTTCCGGGAGGAAGGCGCCGAGGTCCGCACCTCCATCGCGGTGTTTGCGCGCTTCCGGATGCGAGCCGGCGATTTCGTGCGGCAAGCGGTGTCGGATCTGGCGCAGCCGTTGCCTACGCTGGAACTGCGGGCCGACGATCGTCTTCACGGCGAAGCGCGGCTGAGCCACCAACTGCTGGTCGACGAGGGGCCGGCCATCATGCGCCCGGTGATCTCGCAGAAACGGGTACGCATCTCGCATGACGGCCGCCGCATCGTGTTCGGTTTCAACTGTGGCTTCGTCGAAGCGATGGGAACCGCGTGCTGGACTGCCGCATTCATTCGCTGGAAGGCCAGCGCCCGCCGCGCGGCTTTCGCTACGCTGGCACCGGGCGTCTGGATCTGGAAGCTGTTGCAGCCCGATCCGATTGCCACACTCGGCCAACTGGTCGACATGGTGAAAGCGGCCGGCGGCGAGCCGGAGTTTGCGCCAGGCGTCCTTGAGCACTTTCGTCAGCGGCTGCGTCGCGGTCGCATTCCGATTGCGAAGCGCGTGGCCGACAAGGTCCTCCGGTTCTCGGGGGCTTTCTTTCTTTTGCGGGGTGATGTCAGAAATGGCGCCATCCGTCGAAAGAGATAGCAAATTCGTGAGCTTACGGCGGGTGAAATTGCTGGATTGCCAGCTATGATGGGTTTCCGTAGCGCTTCCGCTACGACCCCGTGACCAGTAGCACTAGCGCTCCCATGGAGAGCGTTGGCGTTTTTTTGTCGAAAGCGATCCAGTGCGCCTGGCGACCATTGTCAGGGTGATCTGATGCGATGCCGGCCTCTGGGGCAGGGAAGCGCGGTGCACGCGTCACGTACACACATGGATTTACATTTGCTTTGCGGTGGTCTATAGTACATCCATTGTACATCCGTGGATGAGGATCAACATGCACACCACCAAGGCTTTCAAGAATGGCAATTCTCAGGCCGTGCGCATTCCGGCTGACCTGGCCTTTGAGCGCACGGACGTGGAGCTGGAAATCGAACGCGTGGGTGACGAGCTGCGCATCCGGCCGGCACGCCGGCCGCTCGCTGGTGTGCTGAAGAAGTTCGCCAAGTTTGGACCGGATTTCCTGGCCGAAGGTCGGGGCGAGCAAGAGCAAGCTGAACGCGAGGCCCTGTAAATGCCACGCTTCTTGCTCGACACGAACATGTGCATTTACTTGATGAAGAACCAGCCTGAACAAGTCGCAAAGCGCTTTGCACAGTGCTATGTGGGGGATGTGGTCATGTCCGCGATCACGTATGCCGAGTTGGAGTACGGCGTTGCTATGTCCGCGAACCGCGCACGCGAACGCCGGAACCTCGCTGCGCTGATCGAAGACATTCCGGTGGTGCCATTCGATGCATCAGCGGCACAAGCCTACGGCCCGATCCGCGAGGCGACGCGCGAGCGCAAGAAGGATCACTTGGACAAGCTGATTGCTGCGCACGCGGTGGCGCTCGATGCGGTGCTGGTCACCAACAACGAGCGTGACTTTGCCAGTTATCCCGGCGTCAAGCTTGGGAACTGGCTTTACGACTAGGAAAAAGGCATCCAGCAGATTCAGACGGACATGCGCAAGGTGATGGGACTCAACCAGGCCCAACGAAACGGGGCGTCATGCAAGGTAACGGGCTCAAGTTGATGGCCGTCGTAGTCGGGCTCATTGCAGTAATCTCAGCAGTGCGCAAATACCGAGCTTGGAGTACTTGCCATGCATTCGTACTCGGCTTCGGCCATACAACGTATGAAATGATCGCGGCCCTAATCCGTTGACAACATGGTCAAGAAAAGCCGTTGCCCCGGCACTGATGGCAGCAGGAATTTATCAACTTGAGAAGGAGCAAAGCATGACGAAAACCGAACTGATCGACGCCATCGCGGCTGGTGTGGACGGCATGACGAAGGTCAAAGCGGAGCAGGCGCTGAACGTTACCATCAACACCATCATGGCCGCCGTGGCGAAGGGTGACACCCTGAACTTGATCGGCTTCGGCAGCTTCAGCAAGGGCGAACGCGCCGAGCGTATTGCGCGCAACCCTCAGACTGGCGAAGAGATCAAGGTCGAAGCAGCCAAGACCGTGAAGTTCAAGGCGGGCCAAAAGTTCAAGGATGCTGTCAACAACTAAATAGGCGAGCTGACGCCTGATCCTTGCCGCTGCCTTGTGGGTGACTTCAAGTGGGCAGCTTGATCGGAAAAAAGCGGCATGGCAATCAAGATCTACGCAACGCTGCGCAAACGCTTCACAACCGAAGTGCTACGCGTTTGGCTCGCCACTGGCAACAATGAAGAAAAAGCCAAAATGAAGAAAGCGATTAAAGAAGCAGCAACCGAGGGGCTTCGCCTCCACAGTATCGTATTCGTGACCGGCGTGGCCATAATGGCCGGCGCCCTCATCGTTTTCTGCCTGAAGTTTGGGGATGAACCATTTTCGGCCTACTTTGCTTCGATGATCCTCGGGCTCTTGGGTGGCGGGGTCATGCTTCTCGGCAGATCCCTCGAAAAGGATGCCCAATTAGGAAAGGCGCACGCGGGCAATGCGCGTTCTGGCGCCAACCCCGGCAGATCTGGCGCAGCAGGCACAATTGGTTTATCCTTGCGGCTACTTCAGCGTCCCTGACGCATCGACCTCGCACCACCCGGTGCGCAGCTTTTTGCAGTAACTTGGCCTCCCGCTTCGCCGGGCTGCCAATCTCACTTTTCTTACCCCATCGGGAACCTGTTCCCGGTGCGGCAACGGGTTCCCATTTCCGTTTCGGAGAACCCCATCATGCTGAACCCCACCATCGCCATTGGTAAGATCAATCCTGGCCGTAATCCGCGCAAGTATTTCGATCCTGCTGAAATGGCCGAACTCACCGATTCCGTTCGCGAGAACGGCGTCATCCAGCCGATCCTGATTCGCCCGTTGGGCGAGGACGCATTCGAGCTGGTGGCCGGTGAGCGCCGCCTGCGTGCTGCGAAAGCGGCGCACGGCGACGACTACCCGATCCCTGTCACCATCCGCGAGATGACCGAAGAGGAAGCTGACCGGCTCGCCCTCATCGAGAACGTCCAGCGTGCGGACATGGCGCCTTCCGAGGAAGCCGTGGCTGCCGCGCGGATCGTTGGACAACTCAAGGGCGACCGCGAGGAAGCCGCCAAGAACCTGGGCTGGTCCCGCTCCACGCTGGACAAGCGCCTGGCGCTCATGAACTGCAGCACGTCCGTTCTGGACTCGCTCAACACCCGCACCATCCAGCTCGGCCACGCCGAACTGCTGGCGACGCTCGCCAAGGACAAGCAGGACAAACTCCTGCCCGTCATCGTGGGCGAGAAGAAGTCGGTGGCCGAACTGAAGAAGACCATCGAGGCCGCCGCGTGCAGCCTCGCTACGGCGATCTTTGACAAGGCCGACTGCGCTGCCTGCCCGCACAACTCGTCGTTGCAGACGGAAATGTTCGGCGAGGCCATTGCGACCGGCAATTGCACCAACCGCGCATGCTTCACCCAGAAGACCGACAAGCAGTTGGAAACGGTTGCCTACGGCCTGAAGGATGAGTACCCGGTGATCCGGATTGTGCGTGCAGGGGACAACCATACGCGCGTGCAACTGGTGGTGGACGGTCCGACCGGCGTTGGCGAGGAACAGGCGAAGGCCTGCCACGCCTGCGAGCACTACGGCGCGGCCGTCAGTGCGCTGCCGGACAGCATTGGCAAGGTCTTCCGCGGCCAGTGCTTCGACACGGCTTGCAATAGCAAGAAGATCGCAGCACGCCTGAAGGCCGAGCGCGACGCCAAGGCGAACGCGCAGGAGCCTGTCACGGCGGCCGCGGGTGCAACCGCAACTGCCAAAGGCTCGACCAAGGCTCCCGCTGAAGAAAAGGCTGTCACGCGCATCAGTGAGACCGAGAAGGTGAAAACCTACCGGGTCGCGCTGTGGCGCAAAGCGCTGCGCCGCGAGGCAGCAAGCGTTTCCGAGACCGCCAACGTCTATTTGCTGGCGGTGGCGCTGTCCGGCCTCTCGCGCAACATTGGTGGCGACACCATGGGCAAGATCTTCGAGAAGCTGACGGACGAGAAGGTTTCGTCCACCGACCTCAAGAAGAACCTGATCACCGTGCAGGAGCTGGACGCCGGCAAGCGTGCAACGCTGACCACCGCGATGACTGTCGCGGCCATCGAGGGGATCGAAGTCCATCACCTCGTGGCGATGTGCCAGTACCACAAGCTGGACCTGCGCCAGCATTGGAACCTGCAGAAGTCCAAGGACTTCCTGGAACTGCTCACCAAGTCGGAAATGAAGGTGCTGGCCGACGAGCTGGGCCTGCGTGCCGCGCTCGGTGACAGCTTCACCAAGGTCTTCAACAAGTCCAAGCCGGATTTGATCGAGGCGTTGCTCAACGTCGAAGGCTTTGACTATGCGGGCAAGCTGCCGAAAGTTCTGCGCTTCTGATCGCGACCGACCGCCCACCGGCGGTCGGACTTCCCCCTTTATTCCATCTATTCAAGGATCTCCCCATGTTTCAGGAACTCGTTCCGCTCGTCGCCGCGTGCGACAAAGTTGTGCTGACGCTCACCATGAAAGGTGAAGCGATGGCTGTGGTTGTTGCCCCGGTGGTTTCCAAGGCCGCTGACGCGGCACTGGCCACGCCTCTCGCCCTGACCGCATCCCCGGCGGAACTGGATGAAGGTTTCGCCCAGGCGATCGCCTCGGTGTCGGTCTCGCATCGCTCGTTGGCCGACCAAATCGAAGCGACCGCGTCGATCCTGAACGCCGCGACCAGCGCGCAGTCCACCAAGGCACAGAAGGCACTCTCCAAGGCCAACGGCAAGCCGGCCGCATCGTCTTCGGATGATGAGGGCGGGGCTGACGGCACGGAAGACAACGACAACGACGAGGGCGAGGGCAACGCTGCGGCCCCCGCGCCCCAGGCGTCGTCGCCCGAGTCGATCGGCACCAACCTCGCTGACCTGCTGTAACGGACAAGGAGCCAACCGTGAGCCTGACCGTCCAGCAACTGATCCGTGAGTTCACCTACAACGGCATGACCCTGATGGATCCCGGCCCGGCGTTCTCGCC
The DNA here is from genome assembly GCF_057073745.1 of Cupriavidus sp. C2SS-8b. Lineage (NCBI taxonomy): Bacteria > Pseudomonadati > Pseudomonadota > Betaproteobacteria > Burkholderiales > Burkholderiaceae > Cupriavidus > Cupriavidus sp. C2SS-8b. The sequence goes on along the minus strand of NZ_CP172718.1, from coordinate 338,305 downwards.
CGACCAGGTGCGCGATATGTACACCGCCCAGTACCCCGAGCTGACCACCGCCACGGTGGACGGCCCGGAGCACAACGGCACCGTCATGCGCTACACGTTCGTGCGCGCCGCCGGCGCCAAGGGCTGCCATGCGTAAGCGTGACTTGATGCAGGCACTGTCCAGTCCGGACTTCTGCCTGCCTTCCAACCAGAAACCGTCCGACAGGGCGGTCTTTTTACATTCTGAGGAGATGGAATCGTGCTGTTCGATCCTCGCCCATCTGATGAAAGCTTCATTACATCAGGGCCCGGCTGGACGTCATCGCGACAGCCTCCCGCTGCCCGTCGTCGACCTGCCCATGGTTTTCTGACGCTGCCCACGCTGCCGGCCGAGATTCCTGCCCACGGTAAGCTGCAGTACAGCGACAGCGCGGACACGCTCAAGCTGATCCGCAAGCAGTTTGAGACCGGCGTGCTGGCGGCCCGGGACGTGCACGGGGCGACCAGTGCCGGCGATGCGTTCGCGCAGGCCATGTTCACCTGGCTGCGCCGGCGCACGCCCAAGTGCAAGCGGCTGAACTTCGGGTTCGCGCTGCTCGACCAGCCTGCCGCAAGGGAGCAGGTCGATCAGTTCGGTCACGACGCCGACCTCCATGCGCCGTTGTACCTGGCGATCGAGCTGGAACAGGAGGATGTGTTCGAGATCGGCGAGCGTGCCGATCTGATGCGCCGCGCCGATCCGGCCTTGCTGTACACGGCCATTTACCTTGTCAACCAGGCGGCGGGCCGCTCGCTCTACGTGCGCACGCCGGACGAGCTGGCGGACATGTTCGCCCGTTGGTGGTGGGAGTGCGATCCGACCATGAGCGACGACGAAGCGCGGGAGTTTCTTGCCGAGCGGTTCGGCGACGACCACTTGTTGGTCGAGCGGTACTTGCCGTCCTCGGTCCTGCCAGTGCTGGCCCCGGATGACGCGGTGCCGGCCTTTGCGCGCCGCGACAAGAGGCTGCGCATCGAATGCCTGCGACCCGCGCAACTGCAAGCGCTGGCGGTGCGCCAGCGTGGCCTGCCGCGCCGCATCTGCCGGGCGCTGCTGAATCTGCAGGCGGTACTTGCCCGCACCACGCGCAGCCGTGCACTCAAAGACTCGCAATGGGCGGAACCGGCCTACTCGGCGACAACGCTCTGCATGTGGAGGGGGCACTGGGTTGGCGAGATCCTCGATGACCACTTTGAGTCCCTGAACTCGGGTGGCGACGCCACGATGTATCAATCTCTGATACCGCTGGCAAACACCCCGCGCGCCATCCGACGCCAGTTCAAGCAACTGGCCGACATGATGGACGTCATTGCGGCATTCGACCGCGTTCTTACCTTAATTTCGGAATAGGAGGGCCACATGGCCAAGATTCAAAGTGCTTCCCGCGACCATGATGTGGCCCTGCAAGGGGCCATTCTGTTTTATGGGACTGGGCTCAGTGCATTTTGCTATGCCACCGCGCATCGCATCGAGACCGACGGTCAGACGGGGCGACCCGTCATTGGGGCCGGCACGCCATTGAACCGGCGTGCACTGATCCAGGCGGTGCGTCAGGTCGCCGAGGCCTCGCTGCCCAAGGGCGAGTTCCTCACGCCCAACGTGCTGTCGATCAGCCCGGAGGCTATCACCTGGTGGTGCCCGCCCGGCAATCGCCGCGTGTTCTTCGACTGTGAGGAACTGGGCCAGCGCAGTGCCGTGGTGCCCCATCCCGGTCTGGTCTTTCATGCGTCGCCTGCTGGCTTTCGTGTGTTCGCCCTGATCGAGGACGAGCGCCCGACGCCGGACTCGATGCTGTACGAGCCGCCTTATTTCAATACCTGGGACCTCGGGAAGATCTGCATCGGTACGGCCCACGTGCCCAAGCAGATCGACGCGGCGTGCATCGCCGGCTGGGAAGAGGCGTTCTTCGCCTCGGCCTTCACCCATCCCAATCACGGCGGCAAGCGTGTCGACTATGCCGATGGCTTCTACGCCTTCTGGCGCGACATGCTGGATGGGAAGTTCCCAACCTTTCCGCAAGTTGCCCTCATCCCCATGAACCAATCCCTCGGCAACCTGATTGCCGGGAAATTCTGAGACTGAACATGCATCCGATGGACATTACCCTGCAGCAATCCTTTCCGACCGTGATGGTGCCTCGCTTCGGCGAACTGGCGCCGCTGGAAACGACCGGAGAACGCATGCTCATCACCGCCAATGGCGTGTTTCTGGAGGTGTCGCGACCCTGGCTGCGGCTCGTGCGCCGTGTGGGCCAGTTCGACGTCAAAACCGCTGTGCCGTATGGCATCGTGGCCGAGGCGACGGATCTGCGCTGCGGCAAGCTTCCTGCGCACCTGATCGGGCAGTTTGCCGAGATGGCGCGTTCGGCCATGCCCAACGAGACGGGCGGCTGGATCGTCTGGAGCCCGGCAACCGGCGCATTCCGGTTGGTGCCAGTCCAGATCCTGTCGTACGGGCACGGTCATTTGAAATACGACCGACCGGTGCTGACCGATGACGAGGTGCTGGTGGTGGACTGCCATTCGCACGGCACCTTCCCGGCGTTCTTCTCATCGACGGACAACGAGGATGACCAGCACGACGTGAAGTTCGCGTTTGTGATGGGCAACTGCCTCGCGGCGACGCCCTCGCTGTGTCTGCGGCTCTGCGCCAAAGGGATCTTCGAGACCGTCGAGCGCGTGCCGGGTGACTGGTACGCGGCGGTCGCTGCGCGGGAGGTGGTGTGATGACGTTCGAGCACCGTATCCCAGAATCGATGCGCAACGACGCCTGGAAGGTGGTGGTGGTGGGCGCCGGCGGTACCGGCAGCGCCTTGCTCCCGGCGCTGGCCCGGCTGCACCACGCCATGCTTGAACTCGGTCACCCGGACGGCATCGAGTGCACGGTTTACGATGACGACACCGTGAGCGAAACCAATGTCGGCCGGCAGGGCTTCTACCCGAACGACGTCGGCCAGCACAAGGCGACGCTACTGGTGAACCGGCTGAACCTGCTGATGGGTACCCGTTGGGAGGCTCGCCCGCGACGGATCGACGGCAAGGACCGCTTTGTTTGCGACATGGTGATCGGTTGTGTGGATTCACGCACGGCCCGCAAGGCCATTCTTGGCGCGATGGAGCGCGGTCCCGGTGGCTACTACCTAGACTGCGGCAACGAGACCGATCGTGGACAGGTGATTCTTGGCCAGGTGCGCGGCGAGCGGAAGACGCGCCTGCCCCACGTGGGGGACCTGTTCCCGGAACTGATCGATCCCAAGGGCGACAAGGCCGATACGGCACCGTCCTGTTCGATGGCCGACGCGCTGCGCAAGCAGTCGCTGGTCATCAATCAGGCGATCGCCGTGCAGGCCTTCAACCTGTTGTGGACGCTCTTCCGGACGGGCACGCTGAAGTACTCGGGCGTGTTCGTCAACCTGGAAGCAGGACGCACCAATCCGTTGCCGATCGACCCCGCCGCATGGGTCCGATTCGGCTACGACGTGACCGCCAAGGCCACGCGCAAGCGTGCCAAGGCGGCATGACGGCGCGTCGCGATTTCATGCACCCACCCCCGAACTCAGTGGGTTTCTTTTCTTCGTCGGCACAATTGCACGGCCCGCATCCAGGCTGCTACCATCACGGCACTTCTCGCGTCCCAGACGCATCGACTTTTTCAATTCTGACCTCGGTCAGGCCTTCATCACCCGCAGGGGCATTGTCCCTTGCGGCTGTGCTCCTGTTTTTTGGGAGCACACACGTGAATCAAACCATCCAGATTGAACCGCGCCAGCTCAAGGCGATCGCGTTGCTCGCGCCCAAGCATGACTGTCGCTATTGGCTCAACGGCGTCTTCGTTGAGGCCATGCCACGTGAAACGCGCCTCGTTGCCATGGACGGCAAACGCATGGGCGTTTTCCGCGCAGAGAAGGCCAACCAGCTTGGCGACGCCATCTGCGTTGGCTGCATCCTGCCCCACAACGTCATCGAGTGCGTGAAGCCGGTGCGTGGCAGGTTCGGCTCGTTGGAACTGCGCCTCGATACTGACCGGCCCGGCTGGGCCGAACTGGTGCACGGCGGCACGCCCTTCGAATTTGTGCGGCCCGATGCGGGCTACCCCATCTACCGCCGTGCCATCGGTCCCCATCGGGGAAGCGGTGAGCCTGGGCAGTGTGATCCGCGCCACCTCTACGACTTCCATCGCGTCCTTCAGGCGCTGGAAGGCAAGTTCGCCGATAACCACAGCCGCGTCTATCTCCATCACAACGGTACCGACAATACGCGCGTCAGCCTCTACGGGCGCGAAGACTTTGTCGGCACCGTGCGACCACGCAAGCCTGACGGCCCGGCACTGCTCTTCTGGGCGGATTCGCCGGCCCCCGTCGCTCGCGTGGAGCCCGCGGACGTACCGACACCAGACAGCCAACGGGCTGCAGCGTGACGGCGTCCGGATTACGGTCACCCCCCGCTCTATCCGCATCGACGGGTACGCCTGATGAGGCTCCACAAGCGGTGCCCAGCCTGCTGATATGACTCCCCGTGTCAATCGAGATTGGTTTGGTTCAGTTTCACAGATTCATATTGCTCCTCACCCAATTTCCTGAAGGCGACGTAGCAGTAAGTCTCGACGGTGGATCACGCTGATATCCGCGGGTTGGTTACCGCATTACAGAGGTCCGCCCAATGAGCCTGCCGCCATCTAACGCCGCAAGTCCGGATGGAATCCGTTGCCTAGCAGGGCCGCGGGTTGCTCGTGTGCCGGGCTACGCCGCCTTCAGGAAACTGGTTTCACAGCAAGGTCAGATAGATTGATACTTCGCGTGCTGGATTACGTTGCCTGTGCCTCGTTCGGTACAGCCAGCGACATCGCGAGCCGGCTGACGTCCCAGATGAATCCGCTCAGTTCGCGGGCCACCGCCACCACTGCAATGTTCGGGTTCTTGCCGCGCGCGGCTAGTTTCCGATAGCGCCGGCACAGTCGAACCTGGGCATCCCAGGATCGGTCGACGATGGCCTTTGGGATGCCTTCGTGCCGGCGCTGGATTCCGAGGCTCACGCGTGCCGGATGCCGGTAACTCCAGGCCGCCTCGACCAGCAGCTTTCGTGCATAGCTATTGCCGTTCTTGGTGATGCTGCCCTGGCGTCGTTTCTCGCCTGATGAGTGCTCGGTGGGCGTCACGCCGAGCCAGGCCATCAGTTGGCGCGGATGCGTGAAGCGCGAGAGGTCACCCAACTCGGCGAGCATGCCAACTGCCGTGGTGAATTGCACGCCGCGCATGGTCTGCAAGCCAAGTACAGCCGGATAGAAACGCCAGTTGACCACGGCCTCACGTAAGGCCGCTTCGAGACGACTGCATTGCGCGAGGCGATCCTCGATCGCACATCGATACTCCTCAAAGGTGAGTTGCTGCCACACGATGTCGAATGCAAAGGTACTGATCCAGCGCCGATGGGCTGGTCCCCAGTCGGCTCTGCCGGCATAGCGCACCCCGTGCGAGAGTAGAAAGGCCTTCAGGCGTTGGCGGGCGCGCTTCAGATCGTCCTTGGCGCTGACCCAGGCGCGTGACAGGTCCCGGAATGCTTCATCCTCGACGCTTGGTACATATACCGCCGACAGGTCGCCGGCGCGCAACGATCGCACGAGCTTGATCGCATCGCGCCGGTCGGTCTTGATGCGCTCACCGGGCTTCTTCGGGATCAGCGACGGTGCGCATACCATGCACTCGATCCCCTTGCTGGCAAGCTGCCGGTAAAGTCCATACCCACATGGCCCCGCCTCGTAGACGACGTGAATGTGTCGTGCCTTGTCCTGCAGACGCTTGCACAAGCGATCGATGTCCGGCTTCGACGTACCGATCTTGCCAAGCAGTTCGACCTCGCCCAGTCCGCGTGCGTAGGCGACGGTGATCGAGTCCTTATGAACATCCAGACCCACGTACAGCGTGCTATCGTGTTCCATGCTGGCCTCCGTGCTGAAAATCGCCGGGTGTGGCCTTGCCCACTCCATGCGGCTCTGGCAGAGATGCTAACCCGCGTTTGATTCCTCACGGCGGCCAGCCCTTGCCTCCACGGGAGTCATACTGACTAACATTGCTGCACTTCTCGCGTCGTTGACGCATCGACCTCGCCGGCATTTCTGCTAGCACAGCTTTTCCCTTCCCCTACGGGCCTTCCTGCCCGTGGGCATGTTGGCCCATTTTCAGGTGAGGCCATCATGTTCCAACGTATCTTCCTGATCGTCGCCATCATCAGCCTGATCACCGGCTGCGCTGCACAAGCTTCGCCAAATGTCTATCGCGGCTCCGACGCCATGCGCGCCGGTTCCGCCGAGCAGGTGACGGTGCTGCGTGTGCGCAATGTCGTCATTGCTGGCGACAGCATGCTATCGGCTGGCTCGGGCGTGCCGGCCATCCTCAGTACGGTGGTTGGCGCGGTACTCGGTGCACGTGTCATCGGCAACGGTGACGGCCGTTACATCGCTGGCGCGCTCTCGGGCACGGCAGCCGGTGTCATCGGCCAAGTGGCGGCCACGCACCTGTCGCAGCGCGACGGCGTGGAGGTCATTGTCCGCACGGACAGCGGTCGCCAGCTCGTCGTGGCACAAGGCGCGAATCAGCAGTTCGTCACCGGCGAGCGGCTGTATCTGGTGTCCTCGGGCGGCGGCTATCGCCTGACGCGTTGATCTGAGCAGCGGCTTGCCGGTGCTCCCATCCCTTGCAAGCCCCGAGAGGGCTTGCCCCAGCCTTCGGGCTTGGGCAAGCGCTTTTGATGGCGTCACAGACGCATCGAAACTCATGCCTGGCACCGCCAGGACATCCTTTGCACCCACGGGGCACCGCCCTCGTGAGCGGCGTCCCGTTATATGGAGCCGACTATGCAAACCGTTACCCCGATCCAAACCGAAGGCAAGACCGTCGACCAGGTCACCAACCTGCTGGCACGCACGCTGCGTGCGATCGAACTCGAACCCGAGTGGATCATCCCGGCGAATTTCCTTGCCGATGCCAACGAAGCGCAATATGGCCTGTTGCCCGACGCGGCCTGGCCGCCGGAGCACGCCCGCCATCGCTTTGCCGTCTCAGTCGAACGCGGCTGCTCGGAAGGATGGCGCGTGCATGTCGATCACATCGAGACCACCTTGGAAGGCGCCACCGGCACCACGACACTGCGCAAGCTGCTCAAGGCCAAGATGTTCAACCGCGAACAGGCGTGGCAGACGGCGCGTGTCATCTACCGTGCGCTGGATCTCGACTGATCTGACGATTCCGGAATGCGTGGCGCCTCCGGGCGCTGCGCTTCCCGCGCGAGTGTGCTTACTCAATTGGTGAGCGATTCGGCAAACACTTTTTGAACGTCTCCGACGCATCGAACCTCCGTCTGGCTTGCCCAGACCTTCACCCTTTGCGGGACACCGTCCCGTTGGGGATGGCTGTCCCGTTTCACCAGAGACTTGCCATGAAGATCCCCAAATCCTTTACCCAACCGCATCAACCCGGCAACGCCGCGGCCTGCGCGACCCTCAAACGCGACGCGTCCCGCGTCATGCACCGCCTGGCGTGCGACCTCGGCCTGCGTCAGCGTGATTTCACCGTCCGCGAGCGCAGGCATCACCGCCACCAGGCAGAGATGTATGCCCTGCATACTGACACACTGTATGTGCAGATTGCCCACGCGCCACAGCAGAACGCGGCCCGCCTGAGCTTTCGTACCTGCCGCGGACGCGATGACCATACGGGTGGACGCGACAATGCGGTCTGCCTGCAGTCGATTGGATCGCCCGAAGGCTATGCCTCGCTCGTTGCCACGCTGCGCGTGGTGGCAGGCCGGCGCAGCTGAGGTGTTACCCATGACGACCCTCAGCAAAGTCACCTTTACGTCCACCTCGGGCGAGGAGACCACCGGCAAGGCCCAGTACGATCATGCCGCTGGCCTCGTGACCTTGCCCGGTAGCTTCCAGGCGCTCGTCAGCAGGCGCGCGCAGCCGGCGGCTGTGCCCCGGTGGCACATGAGAACGGCGACCAGCTGCCGCTCGTCCATCAAGTGGGCGCGGCCTTTCGCATGGATCACAGCCGGCGTGCGGGCCGCGGCCTGCTGCTTCAGGCACGGAAGGCCGTTGCTGAACCGACCAAGGAGCAGCGACAGCAGTCTGGACGTTTCGTCCATACCCTGTCTGCGGCGGCGGTCATCGGTGCCGCCGGCTATCTCGGTACCAACCACGCCTGGTCAGTCCGCGTCGAAGCTGCCGCGGACGCACCGGTCACGGCCTGACCGCAACGCGAGCTGAGCCTCGCACCGCCATTTCCTTTCCACCCAGACGGGGCAACGCCCCGCTGGGCTTGCTCTGTTCGCTCCCGGAGCAAACCATGTACGTTGTTTCCACTGGCCCCGAGCGGGTCGAAACCCGCACGACCCTTGCCGGCGTGCTGGCCTTCCTGAACCTCGAACCCGGGCCCAGGCCAGGCCTGCGCGCCGAAGACATTGCCGTGCGTCATGTTGAACGCGGCGCCATCCCCGTCCTGCGGCTGCCCTCCGGGGAATTCGCGGTGCGGCCCGCCGGCGACCCGAAGGCGATCCTCACGTCCATCCTGGACGAGGTGGAGCGCTTCATTGTCCGTCCGCATGGCAAGGTGCTCCGCCCGCACGAAATGAGCCGCACGTCCTGGCAAGCCGTCTGCGCGGCGGGTCGGCTGGCGGTCTTCACCAGCGAGGCCGTCGGTTCCGACCAGGTCGCGAGCCTCGGATGCGCCAACTTGGATCTGTTTGCCGTGGCCGAGCCGCTCGATGCCTACGCCTTCGTGCAAGGCGAGTTCCACCGGCGCTTCGGCTACGGGACCAACGGGCCGGAGTTTGCACCGGGGGCCGGCATCAACTGCCGCCACGAGGTGCATGTCGCCTACGCCTTGCAACGCGGCGAGCCGGTGCGGGACTGCATCCTCAACGCCTACCGCAGCGGGGGTGACGCCTTTGGCACCGGCCGCCATGACCTGCACTGGCTGTCCACGCTGATTGCGGTACCGGCGCTGCGCGGTGCCCTGTCGGCCGATCAGTTGCAGGCGCTGTGCTCGGTGATGCGCCACGACAAGCTGGCCATCACGGCGCGCAATGCCGCGCGCCTCATTGCACTGGTGAAGCCCCTTGCGCAGGACTGCACGTATGTCGACGTTGACGACGCGCTGTTTGCCGACCAGGTGATTCCGCCGCTGTCGGCGCCGTTGGGCAAGACCCCGACCGGAGACGACGCCGCCCCGGTCTCGCCGCTGGCCGCGCGGCTGCACGCCTTGATTGGTGCCAGGCGCTATGCGGAACGCATTGAGCGGGCGCAGGCAGAACGCGCCAAGGGCAATCTGAGCGAGCGCCGACATCGGCGCGAACTCGCCCTGGCCGCCAGCGAGCGCGATCATGGCAGCTTTAACTGGCCCAACCGGTTCGCGCTAGCCGTGCTGCAGCGTGAGTTGGGTTGCCTGTTGGAAGTCCTGGACACGCCCAGCGACCACAACACGCTGTCCAAGCGCGTGCTGCGCGAGGAATGCGGGGTAGTGCTGACTGGCGTGCCGGCTGCCACGCGTCGCCGTCGCATCTTCGAGCTGTGCGGCTTCTCGGAAGCGGAGCAGCGTCAGTGGGATGCACAGGCGCTAGCCGCGTGCTCGCAGCGTCTGCAGGCGAAGGAGGCCGAACGGGCGCGTGAGCGTGCCGAGGCCTCACGCTGGAACCTGAACGGCACGCTCATGAACGGTCGCGAGTACGTCGATCTGTGCATTGGCGAAGGCTTCCGCCAGATCCAGCATGTCCCGCGCGGCAACTCGCGGGTGTACTACATCGAGCAGCCGGAGACGCGCACCATTCGTCGCCTGCAGGCCGGCGATGGCACGTTGGCGTATGCCCGGGCCCGTCTGAGCGAACCTGAGCCAGCGCTGGCGATGGCCGCCGCGTGAGATTTCTTTCAACCATCCCCCAGGCTACGCGCCGGGGGATCTTCCCCTTTCAAAAGCGATAGCAAATTCGTCGTCTTTCGGCGTGATGCCCGCGCATATTGACTGTAAGCTATGCCGATCGAGCGTTGTTCGCACTGATACGAATCAGTCCAAACCACGTTTTACCCGCGTCTCCCGACGCATCGACCTCTGCCAGCACTGCTGGCGCATTCATTGAAACTTCCCACAGGGACACTCTCCCTGTGCGGAAGATGTCTTTGTGGGACTCCCCTTTAGGATTCCCATGAAGGTCAACCCTTCCCAACTGCACACCCTGCTCGCGGCCTTCATCCCCGCACGCCTGCCCGTCCTGATCACTGGGGCGCCTGGCATCGGCAAGAGCGATATCGTGGATAGCGCCGCCAAGGCTGCCGGCCACGACCTGCTGATCTCCCACCCCGTGGTGGAGGATCCGACTGACTCCAAAGGCTTGCCGTTTCCGGCTAACGATGGTGATGGTGCCAAGTTCCTGCCGTTCGGGGATCTGGCCACGGCGCTCAACAGCACGCGCCCGCTGGTCTGGTTCATCGACGACCTCGGACAGGCCTCACCAGCGGTCCAGGCCGCCAAGATGCAACTGCTGCTCGCACGGCGCATCGGTGAACACGTCCTGCCGGACCACGTCACCTTTGTCGCAGCCACCAACCGTCGTAGCGACAACGCGGCGGTGTCCAACATTCTCGATCCGTTGAAATCCCGCTTCAGCACCATTGTGGAGCTGGAACCGACGATCGAGGACTGGACGCGGTGGGCGGTCACGAACCACGTGCCGCCGGTGCTGATCGCCTTCATTCGCTTCCGCCCGGATCTGCTGCTCTCATCCGAGCGCAGCAAGGAGGTGGAAAACCTGCCTTCGCCTCGAGGCTGGGGGCATGTGGCGCGTCAACTGCCGCTGGTGCCGCCGGGCATGGAAATCATCGTCACGGCCGGCGCGGTAGGCGAGGGCGCAGCGCTCGAGTTCGAGTCGTTCCGCCAGATCTATCGTGAACTGCCCAGTGTCGATTCGGTGCTGGCCGCCCCGGAATCCGCCAGGATCCCGGACAAGGTGGCCGCGCAGTACGCCATCTGCTCGGCGCTCGCCTCCGTTGCCAACGAGAACAACTTCGATCGCGTGATGGTGTATGCCAATCGTCTGTTCGAAGCCCATCTCGGCGAGTTCGCCGTGATGCTCGCCACCGACGCCGCACGCCGCGATTCCCGGATCTGCGCGACGCCTGCGTGGATCAACGCGCAGGGTGGCAAGCTCGGTGAGTTGCTGCTCGGCAACTGATCTATCTTTCTTCTTCATCCCATGACGGCGAGCCACCTGGCTCGCCGTTTGTCTTTTCTGCCGTATCCATCCCATTTCCAGGAATCATCATGAACATTCAAGACATTACCAAGCGCGTCATGCTCGCCACCTTCAACACGTCGGTGTGGCGGGCGCGCAAGTTCGACACCCGGGCGACCGAGGAGGTCGAGGCGAACCACGACACCAAGGACATTGGCCGCTTCAACAAGAAGCTGCTGACCGAGGGGGCGACGTCCTACAAGGAGGTGTGTGCGATCGCCAATCGCGCCCGCGCCTATTTCGATGCGCACAGCCTGGACTACGACCAACTGGGCGTGCGCCTGTTGCCCACCGACGTGTACATGGAGGTGGCCGATCGTCAGCGTCAGTTCCAGGACGAGTTCAACGCCGCGACCGCGGTGTTTCTTGCCGACTATCCGCGCCTGAAGGACGAGGCGCGAGAGGCGCTGAACGGCCTGTTCGACGAGGCGGACTATCCGACCCAGGCGGAACTGGCGAAGAAGTTCGGCATGCGCCTCGCGGTGCTGCCGTTCCCGGACGCGAGCCAGTTCGACATTGCGCTGCCGGCCAACGTGCTGGACGGCCTGAAGGCCGATATGGACCAGCGCGTGCTCGGCGCGGTGAAAACCGCCAACGACGACCTGGTCGGCCGGCTGTTCGAGGCCGTGCAGCACTTCGCGAATCGCCTCTACGGGGCGACGAACGTGCGGCTGGACGTGGCCGACAAGGTTCGCGAACTGAGCGCGCTGCTGCCCAAGCTGAACTTCTCCGGGGATCAGGCGCTCACGCGCATCTTGGGGGACACCCAGCAGCATCTGGCGCGGCACAGCGGCCTTGATCTTCGCAACTCGAGCGACCTGCGCAAGCAGGTATCAGAGAAGGCGATGGAGATCGAGGCACAGATGGCCGCCTTCATGGGAGGCCCGCCCCCGTCGTCAGATGTCGCTGCGCCCGCCTCGCCGATGTTCCAACTGCTGACTGCGTGAGGCCGTTATGCGCGATCGAATCTCGAAGCAGCGTTCCCAGCTCATCCTGTCGCAGCCGTTCTTCGGGGCGTTGCTGATGCGGTTGCAGCTGGTCGAGGATCCGTCGTGCAAGACGTTCTGGGTGGATGGCGTGTCGCTGGGCTACAACCCGGCGTTCGTCACCACCCTGAGCGATCTTGAACTGCGCGGCAGTCTGGCGCACGAGGTCCTGCATCCGGCCAACGGGCATTGCTGGCGCCGCGGCGTGCGTGATCCTGGCCGTTGGAATCAGGCCTGTGACTATGCGATCAATCCGTTGGTGCTCAACGCCGGCCTGCAGTTGCCGGCCGGCGCGCTCATTGACGGACGCTTTCTCGGCAGGTCCGCGGAAGAGATCTATGCCATGTTGCGCCAGAAAGGGTCGGAGCAACCGCAGCAGCAGCCACAACCGGCGCCACAGCCACAATCTCAGTCACAGCCGGACGGCAGCGAGAAAGGCGACGGCAATGAGCCATCCAATCCGGACGGTCAGGGCGGCCAAGGCGATGGCAACGCCGGTGACGATCCGTGGCAGGCATCGCCGGAGTTCTCTCCCGGCGAGGTGCGCCAGCAACCGCAGGCAGACCAGCAAACACTGGCCAACGAGTGGAAGGTGGCGACCATGCAGGCGGCCAAAGCGGCGCAGATGCGCGGCAAGCTGCCGGGCGAGTTGAGTGCGATGGTGGCGTCAGCTACGCGGGCATCGGTGGATTGGCGCTCGGTGCTGCACCGCTTTGCCTTCGAGCAGACCCGATCGGACTACAGCTGGGCCATGCCGAACCGGCGGTACACCCACATGGGCCTGTACCTGCCGGCCCTGCATGATCAGTCGGTCGGCGATGCGGTCTTTGTGCGCGACACCAGCGGTTCGGTGTTCGACGAGACGCAGGCGCAGTTCGGGGCGGAGATCGAAGCGGTTTTCACGTCGCTGCAGCCGCGGCGTTTGTTCGTGCTGGACTGCGACTCACGCATCGCGCAGGTCCAGTGCTTTGAACGGGGCGAGGCGATCGAGCTGGGCCCCATTCGCGGCGGTGGCGGCACGAGCTTCGTGGCGCCATTTGCCTGGCTGGAAGAGCAGGGAATTCACCCGGCCTTCCTTGTCTACCTGACGGACATGGCCGGGAAATTCCCGGCTGCGCCGCCAGCGTATCCCACGTTGTGGGCCTCGACTACGCCGCTGCGGCGGATATCTCCGCCGCCGTTTGGCGAGGCGGTCGAAGTCATCGTTTGAACCCAACCCCGGAGCTTGCTTCCGGGTTTTTTCATTTTGGAATCGCGCCGTGCTGCCGATATTGACGCAGGCGCCGCAGGTTGAAGGACGGCGACCGGCCGGCGCAAGCGCCGGCAGCAATATGCAGTGGAAGCAGTGGGAGGCAGCAGTGGCAGTATTGGCAGTAAGCGACACGCAGATGCTCATCGAGGTCGAGCGGCTATCACGCAGGATCCCCGTGGCATTGCACGCGGCGTGGTTGCGGGCGCAGGGGGCCGGTGACACCGATCTGGACTATGACGGATGGCTGGAGGCGCAACTATGGCCGCGCCCGGTTGTTGAGCACCATTACCGGCAGGGCCTGGCGCAGTTTGGCTTGCGGCACCGCGGCCGGTACCAGGTTGAGGATCCGATCCTCGGCAGGCGGTGTTTCCGCTGCCTGATGGACGGCCAGTACCCGTTTGTGTCCTTTGTCGGCACGCAGGGATATAGCCTGCCATGGCTCACGCTGCCCGGATTGTTCTCGGTCGGCACACTGGTGTCGCTTCAGCGCCTGGCGCGCTAGCCGAGCCGAAAGCAACAAAGCCCGGCAAACCGGGCTGTTGGGACTCATAAGAGATAGGAAATCGTGCGCGTTTCCGTCTACACCCCGGACTCACGTGCTCGGGGTCTCGGTTGTGTCTGCCTTGGCAAGCTCGACGGGATCGGCTGGGCCAGTGGTGACGGCTTCCCGCGCAAAAACGTGGGTGTCCGTTCCGGTGCCGATGGCGGCGACCCGGGTGATCCGCCCTTCAAGATTGGCATTCAGCCCAAGCCGGATCGTGCCGGCGTAGAAGATTTCGCCCTTCACGCGGCCGTTGACTTGCAGCGTGCTACGGGCGGCCACGTCGCCCTCCACGATGCCGTCCACGATCACGTGGTCGCCTTCGACCTTGCCGCGCACGATGCCGCCGTTGCCGACATGGAGCAGTCCCGCAGACGAGGACAGGTTGCCGTCGATGAGGCCAAGGCAGGTAATGCCGTGGTCCGCCGCCACGTCGCCGTGGATGCTCATGCCGCGATTGAGCACGCTGAAGGTTGGGGTCTCTTTCATGGTCGGTCGCCTCAGAACAGCTTGATTTCGGCCGCGCTATTGGCCGGGTGGGAGGCAGCGGATGGCGGCGTGGCCTTCGCCAGCGCCGGGGCTGGGCCGGCCTTGCGTGTGGCCGGGGCGCCAGCCCGGGCGGCCGGAGCGGGGCGCGGCTGCGGACGGGGCGCCGACGCAATGACGGGCGCTGGCGGCTGTGCGGCCGGTTGCGGCGCCTCCATAACTTTGACGGGCACTTCGACCGACTGGGCATTCACAGGCACCGGCGCGGCCTCCACCGCAACGACGGTCACAGCCGGCGCCCGGACGGGATCCCGCGCGTTCGACTTGACCTGCGCCGCCGCGGGCGTCGCGGCCTCTCGCGTGGTGGCGGTGGTTGCCCGTCCATGCTTCCAGTTGGCGACGGACATGCCGAGTGCGCCCGCGGCGACGATGCCAGCCACGATGCCGACGATGAGGCGGGCGTTCCCTGCACGCTCGACCCAATGTCGGGTCAGCCCTGCGCCGGCGTAAGCGCGCGGCGGCAACAGGCGGCTGGCTCGATGGTGCGAGGTCGTCGGCGCTTCCAGGGTGAGCCGGGCGTGTGCAAACTGCTCGTGCAGGCGCTGGATGTCTCGAATGTCCACGGTAATCCTTGGGGTTCGGAAGGGCGGGGGGACAACAGGGGCCGTTAGGCCAGCCGGCTGCCGTCGTCGGCAAATCGGTCGTTGTCCGGGATGCAAAGCGAGTGAATGATGTTGATGCGGCGGCTGGCGATATCGAGCTGCGTATCGCGTTCAGTGCCGGAGATGGAGCGCCCGACGTGCGCGAACAGCGTAGCCGAGGACAGTTTGTCGTACTGGTTGAGTAGGCGCAGCAGCCGTCCGGCGAGTGCGTTGGGCACTTCGAGGGAAACGGACTCGTAGCCAATCGAGAACTCAAGCTGGTTCTTCGTGGCGAGCCACTCGGTCACGCGCGTAAACCAGATTTCAGCATCGCGGAAAGCTTCGTCGAGCGCCTTTACCTTACCGCCGCGCGCCACCGAACACTTGGCCGCGCAAAAATTGTAGTCATCGTGCAGAAACCGGCGCGTGAAGACGGACGAGAACGACACCTCTACTTTCGTTGAGGTCTCGGGAACGATGCGCCCGATGCGATCTTCGCTGATCAACCGCGTGAGGGGCTTAAGTCCAGTGTCTGGCTTGGCTTGCTCGGGTGTGCCCGCCTGAGCCAGGTCGGATTGCAAGTCTGGTGGGATGTGGGGGAATGTTCCCAGCTGCTCGGCCATGTCCTTAAACGCAAGTCTCTCTCGGAG
This sequence comes from Cupriavidus sp. C2SS-8b, assembly GCF_057073745.1. Lineage (NCBI taxonomy): Bacteria > Pseudomonadati > Pseudomonadota > Betaproteobacteria > Burkholderiales > Burkholderiaceae > Cupriavidus > Cupriavidus sp. C2SS-8b. The sequence goes on along the minus strand of NZ_CP172718.1, from coordinate 322,454 downwards.
GAGATTCTCGGCCAGGACAAGGGCGGATGCGTATCGTAAGGTTACCGATTTTCGTGAGGTTACGCGCTTTGCCTTGGCGCGCATTCGATACATAATGATCTCACTTCTAGCGTCACCGACGCATCGACCCGACTCCCTCGCGAGTCCATTGCATTTTCAAGTCGTGCTTTAGCGCATGCGCCGACTGGTTGGCTACCAGTGTGGACATTCTCTTGTGATGAGCATTTTCGCCATTTGCTCCCCATCTATCATCCGTAAAACGCGTCCTGCACCAGTGCTGCTTCTTGCATGCGCTGTGGACACCGTTCGAGCTCGGGACCATGTGGGTCTCTCTCTCTTGGCCCCTCCTGGGCAGAGCGGCCGTCGTCGGCTGATCCGTGATCCTGCGGTGAACCTTGTGTTCTAAATGGGTTGATGTGCAGCGTGACCATGCTGCACGGGGACGACTTTACGTCCCCACATAGAGCTTGCGCATTGGCGTATAGCTCCCTGTTTGCCACGCCCCCGGAAGGGGCGTGGCAACGGGCTTCCTGCGAACAAGCTCGCTTCCGCATCGCCGGAGCGGGCTTTTTTTGTTTGTAGGAACCCTCGAACAGGAGCTGATCATGCTGACTGCCATCGACCAGAATTCCCAGATTCGTGCCGCCATTGCGGCCACGCTTGCCCGTAGGCGACCCGACTATGTCGATATGCCGCACGCGTGGCGAAGTTTGTGCGAAGCGGCCCACGTGGCCGGTCTAGCGGAGCCCGCGCGAGCGGCGTTCCTTTCCCAAGTAACGACCCAGCGCGGGGCCGACACAGCCCTGCGCCTTCGGGAGCATGCTGCGTCCATCCGCGTCGCCGTCGTTCAATTTCTTGAACGCAGGAGCAGCGCATCATGCAACGAGCCATTGGCTACAGCGACTTCAGCAGTCCACGCAGTCTCATAGAGGAACGGCCCGCCAGGCCGCCGATCATTGGCAAGATCCGCCCGGGCATCAAGGTGCTCACCAAGGCGGGCAAGGCCAACCCGGAGGCGGTCAAGATCCACGACGCCATGTTGGCGCGTGGCGAGTCGTTCGAATCAATCGGCAACGAAATCGAGCGCAAAGCCAAGCTGCGCAACGCGCTCGTACCCAAGAACACCGGGTGGTTCACGTGTCGCGATTCGGATTTTACCAATCCGGCCACAGCCGAGGAGATCCTCCAGAAGTACGGCGAGGACCGCGGCGACGGGCTCAAGCTGTGGCGCTTCCCGGTGATCTTCGCCTTCGACGACTGGCTGGCCAACATGCCCAATCAGTTGAAGGTGTGGGGCACACGCGGCCTGCAGTACTTTTCGGACTACGGGCCGGACGGCAAGCGGTACTGCAAGATGTACGCAGCGCCGGAGGTCGATCAGCGCGCGCAACGTGCGAAGCGCCTGTTCGGCGGACGGACCATCATCCTGCGCCAGGATGACGCCATTCCCGATGGCGTGTGCGATCCGCACCAGTGCCCACAGTACCAGGAGCGCAAGTGCAATCTCAGTGCAAGCTTCTTCTTCGCGGTTCCCGACATCAAGGGCCTCGGCCTGATCGAATTGCCCACCAACTCCATCTACGTGCTGCAGAAGGCGTACGCCGCCATGCAGACGGTAGCCATGGCACGCGGTGGACGACTCGCCGGCATGCGCTTCTGGCTTTCGAAGAAGGCGGTCGAGATCACCCGTATCGGTGAAGATGGCCTGCCGATTCGGCAGGAACAGATGCTCACCACGCTGGATGCGGAGATCGACCTGGGCGCGCTGCTGGACGGCGCGGACCAGCTCGCCATCGAGGGGGCAAGCCATGCGGTTGCGTTGCTGGAGCGCGCATCGGCAGGAACTGAGGATGCGCCCTTGACGTCGACCGCAGAGTTTGCGGACCCCGTGCCAGTCGCCACGGCATCGGAAGGCATGGCTGGCGCGTCCGACCCCGAAGATCGCGAGAGCATGCTGGCCGACCTTGCGGCCCGCCTCGGCATGGCAGCCGGGCAGGAAAAGATCGATCTGCTGAGCTTTGCCCGCATCGAGTATGGGCAGGGTTGGACCAAGCGGCCCAAGGATATCGATAGCCTGATCGGCGAGATGCAGATGGCGCTGTCCAACCCGATGGCTTTCCGCGAGCAAGTCCGCGCCCGCGTGCGCGAGGCCACCTTGCCGGTCTGACGGCATCGAGGAGGAACGGCGCAGTCGCGTCGTTCTTCCTTCTCGATTTCCCCTCTTTTCCTTCACCTGCGGCCAGATCGGCTGCGCCTTTCCCTGTCTGCGCCTTGCCGGCGCAACGTACCCCTTTGGAGGATCACCTCATGCTCAATGCAAATGAGAGCCTGCTGTTGGCTCACTTTTCTGATTTGCACTACTCGCCCGGCCATCTCGACGAAGCGGATCGCTGCTTTGGCTTCGCGGTCCAACACGCGATCGCCGCGGGCAGTCGGGTTGGCGTCGTCTCCGGCGACTCGACCGACCATCGCTTGGATGCCCACACGCCGGCATTGCGTGTGCTGGCCGAACGGATCCGGCAGCTCTCCGACCACATGGCTGTGGTCATGCTTCAAGGAACATATTCCCACGAGCCGCCCGGCACGCTGGATCTGTTTCGCCTCGTTGGCAGCCGCTACCCGGTCTATATTGCTGACCGCATCCACCAGGTGGCGCTGCGCGATGGAGCGTTCATCCCGTCTGCTGGTGCGCTGTTCATGCCCGCGGAGATTGACGGGTTTCTCGCAAGTGGCGTTCCGGAGGTGGTCTTCACCTGCGTCCCCACGGTCAACAAGGCGACGCTCGCTGCGGCAGTCGGAACGACCGAGGCTGCAACCGCGGTGGGGGACCATCTGGCCACCTACCTGCATGCTGCCGGCACCGTGAATCGTGTTCTGCGGGCCCGGGGCGTTCGCACAGTAGGCATCTCGCACGGCACCGTGAACGGCTGCCAGACCGAGCACGGCGTGCCGATGGCTGGGTTCGACCACGAGTTCACCATTGGGGCGCTGTTCGATGCGGAATGCGACGGCTTCATGCTCGGGCATATCCATCGCGCCCAGCAATGGGACCGCGAAGGCCGACTGGTGGCATATCCGGGTTCAATCGGACGCTTCCACTATGGCGAGATCGGTGACAAGACCTACCTGCAATGGCAGGTCACGCCAGGGTGCGCGGTAACCACCCCAGTGGTGACGCCGGCCCGTGAGACCCTGTGCATCGACTTCGATGGCCCGCCCGACATGTCGGAGCTGGCCCGCGTCGCGGCGCAGGCTTCCGACAAATTCGTGCGTATCCGTTGGGTTGTGGACGAGGAGCACCGTCAGGTCGTCGATCGCGACGCCATTGGCGTGCTGTTTGCGGGCGCTGCCGAAGTGAAGCTCGAAGGCCGTGTGCTGCCTGCCGTGCGCAGCCGAGCGGAAGGCATCAGCCGTGCCGCCAGCCTGTCGGAAAAGATCACGCGGTGGGGTGAGTTGACGCAAGTCGACACTGTCCCGCTGCTGGATCGTCTGTCGATGCTGGAGCATGCAAATCCGCAAGCCATCGCGGACCTGGTGCTGCTGCAGCTCGACAATGCCGGCGGCTCGATCGAAGTTGCCGCAGTGTCTGCGCCTGACGTTGCGTCCTTACCGGTGGCTGACACCAATGTGTCTGCCGCACTGCCAGTGCCGGTCGCGCGTGCCGAACGTTTCCTCGAGGAGATCAGCACACCGCCACAAGCGATGGACTGGCTCACCGATGACCTGTTTGCGGAAGCGACCGCCTATTGAGACTTGCATAAATGCTGACATCACCACAACTCGGCCTGCTTCCAGCACGCGGCTATGATGTTGGCGCGTTGCTGTGCGCTGCGCAGCCGATTGCGGGCGGTCGTTTTGAGTTCGGCGAGCGAGTGTGGGCAGAAGTTGGCCAGGGCATGGCGCTTGAGCCAGGCCCAGAGATACTCCACTGGATTCAGGTCCGGGCTGTAGGGCGGGACAAAGGCCATCTGCACTGCACCACCAGTGCTATCGAGGTAGTCGCGCACGATGCGACTCTTGTGCTGCGCGGCGCCGTCCCAGATGATCATCAGGCGGCGTTTGAGGTGCGCGCGCAGTGCCTTGAGGAACTCCACAATCTGTGCGCTCTTGATCGCGCCGTCGTAAAGGCGGAACAGGCAGTTGTGATAACTCATTCCCGCGATGGCCGAGACATGCTTCCAGTTGAAATGAAACTGGATGACTGGCGTTTGACCTTTCGGAGCCCAGGTGCGCACGCGCGTGGGGCGTTCCGAGAGCCCAGACTCGTCAATGAAAACGATCAGCCGTTGCTCCCGCGTACACTTTTTTTGAGCGCGGGCCAAGTCTTGCGCTTCCACGCCAGAACGGCGTCCTCGTCGCGCTCGATAGCGCGTCGATCTGGGCGTTGGGGCGAGAAGCCGAGCGAATCCAGAATGCGCCAGACATGGGCCTCGTTGTATGACACCCCGAAGCGTTGCTCGATGAGTAGACGCACCCGTTTGAGCGTCCACAGTTCGGTGCCAAAGCCATGCTCGGTGGGGCGCTGCAGCAAGGCACGACACAACTGCTCGCGCTGGGCATCGTCGAGCAACGACGGCCGTCCACGGGCCATGGTGCGCAGCGCATCGATGCCGCCTTCGTCCAGTCGCGCCTTCCACGTGTACACCGTCTGCCGTGCCACGCCCACCGCAGCCGCAACCTCCGCGACCGGCTTGTTCGCTAACAGCATCCGTCCAGCGCGAACCCGCTTTCTGGTCGCTTCGTCCATCTTCCCTGCCATGCAATCGACTCCCGATCAACGCCTTGATCAGATAACGCGTCAGACTCGAATCGGTTGTCATGATTTATACAAGCCTCAATAGACCGTGAACTTGGCCAGAAGCATGTTCCGACAGCCCATTGGGGTTGTCGAAACAAGGTTTACCCCGCGTCCCTCGGACGCATCGACCGCTGTTTCATCCCTTTGACCCCTGACGGGTGCTTCCCGTCCGGGACAGCACTCCGTCTTATCTGGAGTGCACCATGATGTTTTACCCTGCGGGCGCCGATTGGGCCCAAACCTTTGAAACCACCATCGCCGCGTCCGACCTGGCCGCGCGACTGGCAGACGCACATGGCTTTACCCGCAGCACCTTGTTCCAGCCCTTCGGGGCAGGGCGCGGCGCGGTGATTGCCCAGCGCGACCATCTGCTGGTCCTCGCGGTGCACGCCGCCGACGGCCAGCACTGGTACGAGGTCACCCCCTCGCTCGAAATCCAGAACCTGCTCTGGTCGTTCACCAATGGCTACGCCAGCCAGTGGAGCGCGCTGGAGTTGAAGTCGCTGTGCGGCTGCACGGCGTGGCCCGACGTGATTGCGCTGGCTCGCCAGCAATTCGCGGCGGCCGTGCGCTCCCTGGAGCGTGCGCTGGCCGGGCGGCCCGAACATGACGCCCCAGCTGCCGCCCCTGACATGCCGTTCTACGACGGCGACGTGATGGAGTTGCCGGCTGATTACCTGGCATCCATGACCGGTACAGAGGTGTCCGAATGCGTCCACTGAAGCTGACACTCTCGGGCTTTCATGGCGTGCGCGATGGCATGCGCCGTGACAGCGTGACGTTGGACCTGATCCACTTGCCCCCCGGCTTGATCGCGCTAGTCGGTCCCAACGGGGCTGGCAAGACGACGCTGATGGACAACCTGCACCCGTACCCGATCATGCCGAGCCACGCCTCGAAAATGACCGCGGATGGCTTCTCCTACTGGGATCACCTCTGTGGCACCCGTGGCGAGAAGGATCTGGAGTGGGAGCACGCCGGCAAGCTGTACCGTTCGGCGTTCGCTTTCCGGAATCCGGGCAAGAGCCGCAAGGCGGAGTACTACTTGTTCGAGAAAGGCGCCGCAGGTGACTGGGTGCCGCTGCAGCTTCCCGACGGCACGCTGTCGGATGGCAAGGCAGATACCTACAACCGCTGCATTGAGGCGGTGTTGGGGTCGCCCGAAGCGTTCTTCACCAGCGTGTTCTCTGCCCAGAACCGTCGGCCGATCGCCAGCTACCAAGCCAGCGAGATCAAGCGACTGCTGGCTGAGTTGCTTGGGATCGAGCACTTGCGCGACCTGTCGGCGAAGGCCGGCGACGTGGCAAAGTTGCTTGGGCGCAGTCTGGACACCCTGCAGCGCGAGTTGGTGGGTCTCTCCGCCCAGCGTGACCGGGCGGTGCAGTTCGGACGCGAGATCGGCCAGACCGTCGAGGCATTGACTACGGCTCGGCGCGAGCGCGATGCGGAAACAGCCAACGGCGATAAGCTCCTTCAGGAGCGCGCGACGCTGGCCGCCTGGCAAAGCGCGAGTGCAGCGACTGACGCGCGTCTGCGCGAACTCAGGCAACGGGAAACCGAACTGGGGGCGCGCCGGCGGCAACTGGAATCCGACCACCGTGCAACGGCCACCCGTACCGCAACGCGGCGCCGGGAGCTAGAGCAGTTGGTGGCCAGCCGCAAGCTGACCGTGGCCGAAGGGCCGGTGATCCTCGCGGCAGGCGAGCAGCGCGATGCCTTGCAAATGGCCATTGGCCGGAAGCAGGGAGAGCTTGGCACGTTGCAGCAGGCGGTGAGCCAGTTGGAAATGCAAGGGACGCAGCAGGCCGCGCTTTCCACCGAGTTGCAGGGGCTGGAAGCCCGCGGCAAGTCGGCGGCGCAATTTGCTGGCTCGCTGAAGGCCCAGGCCGATGTGATCGACACGGTGCCGTGCCGGGCCGATCCGATGCACAACACCTGCCCGTTGCTGGCGCAGGCGCGCGAAGCCCAAGGCAAGTTGGCCGAACAGGTCATCACGGTGCGGGACTTGCGGGCCAGCTACCAGGCCAAGCAGTTGGCGACGAAGCCGCTGGCCGACGCGCTGGCGGCTCTGCCCGGCCAGCGTACGGCTTTGTCTGCCCTGCAGGCGGAGTTGGCACGTGACCAGCAGGAATTGCAGCGCCTGACCGCGCTGGCGGCCCGCAAGCCGATGCTGGATGTGGCCCGGGAGGGCCTGGCGCAGGCCGAGCGGGACCTCAAGGCACTCGGTGACGAGGAGGCGGCTGCCGCGGCGATTTTTACGCGGGATGTGGCGGATGCCGACGCTCAGCTGTCCGCCGTGCAGCGTGAGCTGTCTGGGCTGGCCACCGAGGACGTGACCGGCATGCTGGCTGCGCTCGATCTGCGCACCCGCCAGAGCCGGGAAGCGGTGGTGGCCCTTGACGGGCGGATCGAAGTCCTGATCCGCCAGCAGGCTACCTTGTCGACCGAACTCGAACGGGTGGAAGCCATGGTTGCCGGCCTGCCCGCGGTTCAGGGCAAGGCCGATCGGCTCTCTGATGAGATCGCGCAGTGGAAGCTGCTCGCCAAGGGATTGGGCAACGACGGCGTCATCGCGCTGTCCATCGATGACGCGGGCCCGGCCCTCACGCGCATCGTCAACGATCTGCTGCTCGCTTGCTACGGACCGCGATTTACCATCGCGATTCAGACGCAGACGACGCTGGCCAATGGCGAGAAGCGTGAAGGGTTCGAGATCGCCGTCAACGACGGGGAAAACGATTCCACGAAGGACTTCTCTGTGATGTCAGGCGGACAGAAGATCTGGATCAACGAGTGCCTGACCCGCGGGATTGCGCTCTACCGGGCGCAGGACACCGGGCAGGCCTTCCAGACGCTGTTCACCGACGAAGCCGATGGCCCGTTGGATCCCGAGCGAAAGCGTGCCTTCATGCGAATGAAGCGCGAAGTGCTGCGCCAGGGCGGGTACGAGCGGGAGTATTTCATTTCCCACACGCCGGACCTGATAGACGAAGCCGACGCCGTCATCGACGTGGCTGCCCTGGCGGCACAGTAGTCCGCATTTCCTTCCTCTTAATCATGGCCCGCACCCCTAAAAGGGGAGCGGCCCTTTTCATTTTGACTTATGAACAAAGCTTCAATCCCGGCCGCGGCCGCACCACATCTGCTGAACGACGAGCAAGAGAAGTTCATCGCCGAAGCGATCGAACTTGGAAAGCGTCAGATTCAGCAAGAGATTGCCACGGGACGGATTCCACCGACCATTACCGAGTTCGCCAGACTTCACAATTACGTGGATGCCAACGAGTTCGGAGGTCTGTGTGAGGACGGCGGTGAGATTCACCGCCTGTTCCCGCGTGCCACCGACGAGGACGCCGAAATTTTCTGCCAGGCGGCCAATAGGGTGCAGGACGCCCTGAATCAATGGCTTGGCTGCGCTGAGCGCAATGCGCTGCTAATCGAGCACCTTGTCGAATCGGCACTGAATGCGGCATGCCTCTCAGTCCAGGAGGGCCTCAAGCTCAACTACGGCGACGTGGCTGGGGTGTTCTTCTCGGGCTCGCAGAAAGAGGCGTTTCAAAAGATGTTCTCCCGGTACGTGCTTTGCGAGATAGCCATAATGGGCGATTCCGAAGAGGGGTGATTCCTCGCCCATTCACACCAAGGAACTGACCACAGCCTCCTTACCAGCGACCCGCTGGATGGAGGCCTGTTCAATTGCTCTGGCGTGTAAGGTCCGCCTGGTTGTAAGGCCAGGCCATTCCTGCCAATGCCCTCCTTCGGAGGGTTCTTCATGTCGCTACTTCGGCCTGCTCCCGTGGCCCGCAAGCGTAGCCAATGAAACCCAAGCGGGAATCCCTTCCTGCGGGAAGGACTCCGCTCAACGCAAACTTGAAAATGGTAAAAAAATACTTCGACGAGACTGGCCTTCTGGCGCTGAAGACAGTTACACCTGTAATCAGAGCGCTGTTCCAGGACTTTTACCTTGATCCCTCGCGTCCCAGCAAGGGCCGAGCATACATCGCGCGATCCTCCGAAAGTAATGTGCCTCAGTGGGAAGACATTCACGAAAGCCTGCGTGAACTTGTTCTCCAACTAGGCCTTAGCGTTCCAAATGACGACACCATAGAGAACCATCTCAATGTCTTGGCCAGGCACTTCGGGGCAGATGGTGACGCCACACTTGCTACCCTGATAGACCGCGCCGCCCCCTTCGATGGGCGCGTCGAGCCTGGCGTGCTGTTCGAAATCGCTCGCCGTCTTGACGATGGCCATGGCCTGAAGGCCTTGAATATCGAGGGATGCTGGCAACGCAGCAATGGCCGCCTTCTCGAGTATGGAGGATACGGCGAATACTATGGTCGCCGCGTCTCTGTGAGCGAATCTTCCAGTACCGCTCTGAACCTTGGTAAGGAGCTGGACTTGGCCTTGGAAGCGGGGGATCTTGGTAAGGCTATCGAAGGCCTGCTGACGCATGTTCGGAGCCTTTTGGCCGGCGTTACCAACGACGAAACTCGGGCAGCTCTGCGTACTGGGATAGCCAAGGAATTGCTCGGCCCGGCGGATACTTCGTATGGACAACGCGTCGAACACGACGGATCGCGCGGCATACCGCGTACAAGGATCGCCTCCAGCTAACCCTTGGATACGACGTTGGGGTCTTACGCAAGCGGACGTCGCCCTTCCGCCGGCGGCACTGTGGCGTGGGGGCAGGTCGCGACGCCACAGCATTCACTGATTGTCGTCAACATGCAGAAAGGCCCCGGAATCGGAGATTCCGGGGCCTTTTCATTTGGTGCGGTTGCGGAGTAATTACGCCGCGGCGTCCTTCAGCTTCTTCAGCGGTCGGACCTTCACCTTCACGCTGGCCGGCTTGGCGGCGAACCACTGGTCTTGACCCGTGAACGGGTTCTTGCCGAAACGCTTCTTGGTGGCCGGCACCTGGATCGCAGCGACCTTGAACAGGCCGGGCAGCGTGAACTCGCCCGCGCCCTTCTTGTTGATGGCGCTGACGATGGTGTTCTCCAGGTGGGCGAGCACGGTCTGGACAGTCTTCTTTTCCAGTTGGGTTTGCTCGACCAGGTGCGCCAGCAGGCTCGACTTGTTGAACGTGTCCTTGATCGGCTTCGCGACCGGAGCAGCAGCGACTGCCTTCTTGGCCGGTGCGGCCTTCTTTGCGGGGGCTGCAGCCTTCTTTGCAGCGGTCTTCGTTGCAGTCTTTGCTACGGGCTTTGCTTTGGTGGCCATGGTCTCTTTGGTTGGAATGCGCGCCAGCCGCGGGATTTGGCTCTCAGCGCTGCCGCGAAGCATAGCAAATGGGGGCCGTCATGCAAGTAGCGCTTACCCATCCACTATCGAACGGTGCGATCTTTGTCTTCCTCGATAGTGGCGGCGATACGGTCGCAGGTGCGAAGGCTGGCCAGGCCCAGCATCTGGCTGACTTCCTCGCGCGAGCGTCCGGCCAGTAAATGCCGCCGGCCGAAGGTGTTGCGCAGCGTGCGTGGGCTCATCTCCGCATCCGACCCGCCGTTCGCTTCGAGCACCGCCGACACGGTGCGTCCGAAGCTCATGTCCGTGATTGGGCGTCCGTCCGGAGTGAGCGTGAACAGTCGATCGCCCTCGATCGGCAACGTCTTGCGCCGCGCCAGCCACGCACGCAGTACGGGCACCGCAAAGTCGGACAGGTGCACCGTGCGGGCGTCTCGTGGCCCGGGCACGAAGAGGTAAGGGGGGCGGGCGTTCGGGACCAGGTCCACGATGCGCGCGGCGCGGGCTTCGGCGGCGGTGATGCCCGTCGCCAGAAACGTGGCGACGATGGCGCGGCTGCGCAGTTGTGCCAGATCGTCGGCAGGGGACTGCAGATAGGCCTGCAGCCGCGCATCGGCGTCGGCGTCGAGATACTGCGGCGTGGGTTCAATGTCCGGCCACCGTTCGACGGCGAGAAGAGGGGCGGCCGGGTTGTCCCGGCGCACGCCGGCGAAGACCAGGTGCCGGCATAGCCGGTCCAGCAGCTTCACGTACCGCATGCGCGTGGCCTGCGAATAGGTGCGGGCCTCCGCGCTCAACCAGAACGCCTCGATGTCGTCGGCGCCAAACGCGACGACGGACGTTTCCCTGGCCACCAGATGTCGGCGGAAGTGCTCGAACATCGCCTGGTGCTGGATGATCGAGCGGGCTGAGAACGGGCGGTGATCGGCGCCGGAGGCCTCGCGTGCCTGCCAGTCCCGGTAGGCCAGGGTGGGATTCTTGAGCCAGAGGGTATCCATGACCGCTGTTATATACTGAATTTGCCCCTCCCCATACCCCTGCCGCCTCGTCGAGGCGGATATTGCCTGTAGGAGACGGGGTCACTCCCGCCGCCGGCCGTAGCGATTCCGACGGGCGCACAGCCTTGCACGCGTTTTGGCATAGTGGGGATAGGCGGCATCCAGCATGCCCGTGAGCCGCTCCAAGCGGTGCTCCTGCGTGAAGCAGCACGCGAGCAGGCATTCCCAGGCGCAGTAGCGCCTGCGGGAACTGGAGATTGCCGACCTTCGCCCGCGCCTTCAGACCTGCGCGTCGGGCGGCGGTTGAGCTGTGCCAGACCGGGTCAGCCACGCCAGACAAACTCGTGGCGTTGGCCCATGCGTCGAAGTCGAAGAGTTCGTACGTGGGCGCGCGAGAATCTGCCCGCACTGGGTCAGCGTTCCATCCTTTCACCGAGGAGCCGGCATGAGCGACTTTGACCGTCAACTGCGATCCAGTCATGCCGGCGATAGAGCGGTGTGCCGTTTAGATTTTGGCCGGTCCTCTCGCCGAATTCCGGCAGAGGTCAATCGCACAAGCCGGCGGTTCCAACTTCGTGCCGGAGCAGGCGAGCAACAACAGGGCCGGTGCATGGGTGAGGGTGTGCGACGGGGTTGAGAACAGGGACAGTCGCGAGGGGGTGGTAAGCATGGGAAGCGGTATTCACGACGATGCTTCCAGATTGCCCACGCACGGGGAACGTCAAGGATGCGCGGCACTCAGGTAGTGTCGAGCAGAGGTCGCCGCATTGTCCGTCCTACGCCAACGCGCGCCACGTGGTTCGGGGCGCATGGGCTTGGGCGCGGGCCGTCCCGATTCGCCCCAATCAACATCGGCGGGCGAAAACGCTCATTCCCGATACCCCAGAGCTCTTAACACCGAGGGCTGGCATGAGGCAGTTCCCCTCCGCAGAGAAGGCAGCCAATCCCGTTTCGGATTATAATTTCACGATCATGAAATCACCTGGCCAGCAGCCTGCTCTCTGGCTTGCCTTCTTCACGGACGGGCCTTTATGCCGCGACCACTACCTGATCCGACGCCGCCTTCGCGCGCGACAATTCGCACCATTCACCAACTGGGCGACCGCATTCGCGCCACGCGGGCAGGGGAGGGGATGCCCATTGACCAGGCGGCGAAGCTTTGCGCTGTCTCGATCGGCATGCTGTCCAAGCTAGAGAACGGCAAGGGCGTCAATCTCGAGCACGTCCTGCGTGTGCTGGACGGACTGGGTTTGGCGATGCTGGTCGTGCCGAAGGCGCATGGTTCTTGGCTCGAGCAGGCTGCGGCCCATGCGGCCAAGGTCGGCGACCAAGCCCCTTGGGAACGCCATGCTTAGCGGGCGGATGGTTGGCCGGTGGCCGATCCGGACCATCCCTGGCGCACTGGAACGTTGCACGGGGGTGAGAAACCGGTCAGTCAGTGCCGGCTTCTCCCGTCAACCGATACCCCATGGCGCGATACCCTCGTTGGCGCTTGTCCCACATCCGCAGCAATGCCGGATGGCCGCTATCGACAAAATCGATGATCCGTACATCAGTCTTGTCGGCATGTTCTCGGTGCAGCCGGCCGGCGTACTGTTGCAGCGTCCCCTTCCACGACACGGCCATCGCGAGCACTAGGGTATCGAGCGGCGGGTGATCGAACCCTTCACCGACCAGCTTGCCGGTCGCCAACAAGACGCGAGCTGCGTCGGCGGGTAGGGCGCCGAGCGCCGTGATCAACGCGGCGCGTTGCGGCTTGGACATCCGCCCGTGCAGAACGAATAGTTGGGAAATCTGGCCAGTCAACGCGGCCTGAAGGACGTCAAGATGTTCGGTGCGTTCTGTCAGTACCAAAATCTTGCGTCCTTGATTGAAGGCCTCTGTCACGGCCGCAGCGATGGCGTCGGTCCGAGTCTGATCGTGGACCAGATGTCGGAACACATCCTGAATGCCAGACTCGGTCGGCAGCTCTATGCGCGCAGGGCGTGTGCGCGGTACGACCACCAAGTCGCAAGGTGAGCTGGGCGCCTTTGCCGCGGTGTACCGGATAGGTCCGCATTGCATAAAGATGATGGGCTGCTGGCCATCGCGGCGAATCGGGGTGGCCGTCAGGCCGAGCACGTACTTTGCCTTGCTCCGTTTCAGAATCGCGTCGAACGAGACCGCGCCGACATGGTGGCACTCATCGACGATGATATGACCGTAGTTCTCGACCAGCGGACTAACCTCGCCCAGCCGCGACAGAGATTGCATCACAGCGATGTCGATCTTGCCGGAAGGCTTGACCTTGCCACCGCCGATGGTGCCGAGCTCGCCTTTGCCGACCCCCAGGAAGGCTTGCAAACGCTCTTGCCATTGCTTGAGCAGTTCGGTGCGATGGACCAGCACCAAGGTGTTGACGCCGCGGCGGGCGATCATGGCGGCCGCTGTGACCGTCTTGCCGAAGGCGGTCGGTGCACACAGCACGCCAGCGTCGTGCTGCAACATCCCGGCAATCGCGGCCTCTTGGTCAAGGCGCAGCATGCCGGAGAAACTGACGTCGATGGGCTCGCCCACGCAGCGCTCGTCGCGCAGATCACAGCGGATGCCGTTATCACGCAGCAGTTCCAACGCAGCTTCGAGACAGCCGCGCGGTAGGGCAATGTGCTGCGGAAAGTTTTCGGCGTTGCCGATCACGCGCGGCTTGTCCCACACCGACATGCGCATCGCTTGCGCCTTGTAGAACTCGGGGTTCTGGAATGCCGCCAAACGGATCAGGCGATTGGCTAGCGGCTGCGGCAGTTGTGCCTTCTCAAAATAGAGTAGGTTAGCCAGCGTCACGGTCAGTGACTCAGGCATAGGGCCCGCCAGGTTGTTTGACGCGAGAGCTTTGCGCTTCCACGGCGTGGACAAGTCCTCGTCGGTGATAAAGGTGACATCCAACGGGTGGACGCCCTCGGTGGCGCGAAAGATTGTTGGCTCGATGTCGTGCGGTGCCATCGGCCGGATTGACGCCAGGAATGCCCACTGGTCGGGATAGGGGCGAAAATCTGCATCGACGAACACGCTGCAGCCTTGCTCACGCGAATGTTTCTGCAGTGGCAGGGCAATCAGATTGCCGAAGCCACCCTTGGGCATCGTGTCCTGGTTGGGGAAAAGGCGGTCATAGGACGCGAGCTTGAGTTGCCGAGTGCGCGAACAGGTGTGACTGATGATCGCTGTGCCAAGGCGGCGCGCATCGCGTGCCGACACCTTGGCCGCAAAGAAGACCCAGGCGTGAGCGCCTTTGCCGGAACGGGAAATCTCCAGCGCGACCGGGACATCGAGTTCGCAGCAAGATTGCGCAAAGGCACGGGCATCGTCCCGCCACTCGGCCTCGTCGAAATCGACGGCGAGGAAATAACAGGTGTCATCTTCCAGCAACGGATAAACGCCCACCGTGTGCTGGCCGGCCAAATGGTCGTAAATGACCTTGTCCGAGAGTAGGACCAGCAATCGGTTGCCGCAGTCGCCGCACTTGATGCGCGGCTTCTCGCAAACGCCGGGACGCCATTCGTTGGCGCAAGCCGGCGCGTAGCCAGATTTTCCTGTGGACTTGCTCTCCCACCGGATCGGGTAGACATCCGTGCGGCCGCGAAACAACCTGCGGAACAGCGTCACCTTGTCGCCCGTGGAAAAGTGCGACGGCTCGGCCTCCTGAACGCGCGGCGCAGGCTTCAGCGGCACGCGCCATTCGATCCCGTGCGATTCCAGTAAGGCAATCAGACGGGCGTTTTCGGCTTGCAGCGCGGCGAACGCATCATGATTGGCCATCGACAGCATACTCGGCAAGCAAACCATCCATGTCGTCGGCCACGCCGTAGCCGAAGTCTTGGCTGACACGACGCACTTCATCCAGGCGTGCCCAGAGTCCCCGCCGCTGCGCATCCGGCAAGATGGCGATCGTTTTCAGCGACTGCTCGAACATCCGCACCAAGGCATCAAAGTAGCCATCGTCCTCGTAGCCAATGTCGGCGCTGAAGCCGGACGCCCGTTCGCAATAGAACACCATCAGTTCGGCAATCCCTGCGGGCTGGCCAATGGCCTTCTTATAGTCCGAAATCCCCTTCTTTGCCTTGGCCACCGAGGTGTCCTGGTTTTTGAACGCATCCGGCCACAGCCAGCGGTCGATGGTTACCTTGTATGGCTTGAGGACATCGCCGCCCAGCGCAAACCGAGCGTGCAGGAAGGCCTGGTTGTCTTTGTTCGCCACATACAAAGCCTGCACCAGTCCGATCAGGTCGGCATGGTCCAAGCTGGTCAGCTTGGCTTTGACATCGCTCCAGGAGGGCGAGGTTTTCCGGGCGGCCTTTGGCCTTACATCAGGCATTGACATGCTCCCCACTATGGAAGAATCGCTCCAGAGCCACTGGTAGGAGGAGCGCGAACGTAGCGGATTGCTGCAGATTGCAGCGCGTCCATCGGCCTGATTGTCCCGGAATTCTGTCGACCTGTCCGCATTTGGCTGGCCATCTCGCCGCCCTGATGCGGGCTGCGCGATTGATCACGCAAGGGCTTGGGGACGGGCGGCGCCAGGCAATAGCAGCTGACGGAGGCTGTCATCCCGCAACGGCAGTTCGACAGCCCGAAGGAGCTTAGCGAGGCTAGGGAGATCGCTGCAAAGGACCGAGCGCGACCTGACAGACCTCAGCCTGACACGAGGCGCGCGCCGGTCTGAGCTGACCGGTGTACCTTCTTCGCTGGTCTTATTTGTGCCCTATCTATACCATGGGTTGTCATGGTTGACATAGTTGCGCAGAAAACCTACGCTGCGTATAAGGCATCAAGAATGGTTTCAATGAAAGCCGCAGTTGCAGTAAAGTCCGACGTCGTCCTCGCGCCCGAGGCTGAAAACTATGTGCGCATTGCCGCCGCCGTTGCTCTCGCTCAAGGGGCGGCGCCGGCGAAAGCGCTGCTTGACGTGCCCGATGCCGAACTGGGCAAACTCCTCAAGAAGGGTATCGCCGTCGTCCTGAAGAACGCCCAGTTCCTTTTCAACACGCCGTCTTTCCAACACGTTAAAGCCGGGCAAAAAGCGCGCAAACAGACCGGTCATTCGGTCAGCGTTCCGCGCACAGCACGCGTGTCCAGTCAAGCCAAGTCCAAATTCCCGAGCGAGGCAGAAGCCATCAACGGCCGCCTGCGGCTTGTTAGAGAGGGGCTGCTTCTGGCGCCAGCCATCATGTGGGAACGACTGGGTGTCACCCGACAAGCCCTGAACAAGGCCCTGTCGTCTGGTCGCATCTTCACGGTAGATGTGGGGGCCGACCAGTACTACCCGGCGTTTTACCTGTCGGAAGAACTCGACCGTCGCAAGTTGGAGGCTGTCACAAAACTGCTTGGCGATTTGCCTGGCTGGAGCAAGTGGCAATTCTTCACAACGGCCAAGGCGTCCCTCGAAAATATTTCACCATTGGAAGCGCTTGAGCGAGGCATGCTCGAGCAGGTCAAGGACGCGGCCGAAGCGTTCGCCGAACGCTAGGAGACCCCTTATCGCTGAATCCGCCCTGCAAGCGTCTCGGCCGAGATCCGCCACGCCCCCTCAAACACGCCGAGATAGCTCTTCATCGAAGAGTGTTCCCCGCAAGCGTTGCAGCGAATCGAGTTCCCGACCAGCCTAGATCCGGTGAGCGCGTAGGGGTTCTTTATTTGCCAACACCTTCGTTGTATCCCAGTACCAACACTCGTCCGGCACCACGTCAGGGCACGGCTCAGCGGAGTCGCTCAAATAACACCGGATTGTGGGCGACGGGTCACCTGTGATACAAGATGGTCACACGCCCGGCGCAGGCCGGCGGCGTCGTCAGCGATGACCTGTTCGCGCACTTCTCCGAGGTTCAGGGAAGCGGCTTCAAATCGCTTCAAGAGGGCCAGAAGGTCAGTTTTGAGGTCAAGCAGGGTCCCAAGGGCAAGCAGGCAGCGAGCATCAAACCGCTGTAAGCTTTCTGCACTGCGAACGCGTCCTGCCAGGGCGGCGATTAGGCCGACGCGTGATCGCTGCGGATCTGAAGCAGGGGCGAAAAGGGATGCATGCCTCCGCCTTTTCTCAATGCTCGAGAAAGGGCCTCAACTTTTCAGCGCGACTGGGATGCATCAGTTTGCGCATCGCCTTGATCTCAATCTGACGGATCCGCTCGCGGGTCACGTCGAACTGCTTGCTGACCTCTTCAAGCGTGCGATCAGAGGTTGTATCGAGGCCGAATCGCAGCCGCAGGACCTTGGCCTCGCGCGGCGATAACCCATCGAGTGCCTCATCGATGGCGGCGCGCATATTCGCCTGGATCGCGGCCTCAGCCGGTGAACTCGCCGAGACATCCTCAATCATGTCGCCGAGCGTCGCGTCGGCGTCGTCGCCCACAGGGGTCTCGAGCGAGACCGGTTGCCTCGCGCTCTTGAGGATACTGCGCACTTTTTCCTCGGACATCTCCATGCGCTCGGCGAGGACGGAGGGATGCGCTTCCTGTCCCGTCTGTTGCAGGAATTCGCGCGAAATCCGGTTCAGCTTGTTGATCATCTCGATCATGTGGACCGGTACACGAATGGTCCGCGCCTGATCGGCAAGCGCACGCGTGACAGCCTGCCGGACCCACCAGGTGGCGTATGTCGAAAACTTCCAGCCGCGGCGGTATTCGAATTTGTCCACCGCCTTCATCAGGCCGATATTGCCTTCCTGGATCAGATCCAGGAACTGCATGCCGCGGTTCACGTATTTCTTGGCGATGGAAATGACCAGGCGAAGATTCGCTTCGATCAGCTCTCGCTTGGCCTGCCGCATTTTCAACTCCGCGGCACTCATCTGGCGATTGATCTGCTTGAGCTGCTGGAGTGGCAGCGAGACCCTGGCCTCGATCTCGATGAGTTTTTGCTGGCCGGCCTGAATGGCCGGCAGATGTCGCTTGAGCGCGGCGCCTAACTGCGGCGAAGTCGCCGCCATGTGGTGGGTCCATTTCAGGTCAGTCTCGTGGCCCGGGAACGACTCGACAAATGCCTCGCGCGGCATGCCGCAACGGTCGACGGCGATCTCCAGGATGCTGCGCTCGATCGCACGAACTTCGGTAACCTGTTCGTGCACACTGGCACACAGGCGGTCGATCGTCTTGGCCGTGAAGCGGATCGGCGCCAGTTCGCGCTGGATCTCCGAGCGCAGTTGCGCAACGGCTGCGGAACGGGCTTTCCCGGTCACGGGCGTGTCCGGCAACTGCTCGAACAGTGCCCGCACGCGCGCGAAAATCGCAAGACTGCCGACCGTGAGTTCTTCGAGGCGGGCTGCGTTCGCTTTCTCCGGACCCCCGGCGTCCGCCTCAGCCTTGTCACCGTCTGAGTCATCGTCGGAGGCGTCTGCTTCCACTTGAACTTCATCGGACTCTAGCGCCATTTCGCTTTCGTTCACGTTTTTGCTGATGCCATCGACCAGCGCGTCGATACGCAGTTCGCCGGCAACGATGCGGTCCACGTCGGCGAGAATCGTGGACACAACTGACGGACACGCGGCGATCGCCTGAATCATGTCCTGCAAGCCGCCTTCAATGCGTTTTGCGATTTCGATTTCGCCGGCGCGAGTGAGCAATTCACTGGCGCCCATTTCGCGCATGTACAGCCGGACCGGATCCGTCGTGCGGCCGAATTCGGAATCGACGGTCGACAGTGCAGCTTCCGCTTCCTCGGCCGCCTGATCGTCGGATGCCGCAGCAGGCGCGGCATCGCTTAACAGGAGCGTCTCCGCGTCGGGCGTCTGCTCGTACACGGTCACCCCCATGTCGCTGAACGTGCTGACGATCGTCTCCATCGCAGCAGTTTGCGTCACGTTGTCGGGGAGGTGATCGTTGATGTCCGCGTGGGTGAGATAGCCACGCTCACGGCCAAGCGCGATCAGCGCGCGCATCTGACGTTGACGCTCCTCGTCCTGATGCGCCATGGACGCTTTGTCCAGCGGTGTTGCGACCGCCTGGATCTTTCTTTTTGGAGAGCGGCGGCCGGTCTTTGACGTGACCGCGATGGTGCGGGGTGCTGAATCGTCGCGAACTGGATTTGCCAATACACTCTCCTCGACGGATTGGCCGACAATCGTCGCGGACATGACGGCTGGTCAAGGCTGCCGGGGTGCGAACGAAATCGTGGAATGACGCACGGATAGTCGAGGCCGGAATGCCTCTCGCGGAATCCGCTGTGCGCAGAATGGGGAATTTGAATTTTACCAGATGTCGTTGTGCGGTGCAACATGTGCCTCGCATGCGGCCAAGATTAGCGAGGGTGCGGCCGCCAGGGACCAGCATGCATGGCCGGAAGCGTAGCCCCCGATCAGGCAAGGCCTCATCCTCGGATGCGGTCCTCGACCTGTGCGGAAATACCATTCGCTTGGCGTGCGGACGCGCCTTACGCCTAAGCTGGTCCATCCGATGCGTTGCTGCTCCCGCGGGCGGCTTTTCCCGGTGCGGCGTGGACGGCAATCCACGCGTGAGGGGGAATCTGCGAGGAAACAATCACTCTGTCCCAGCCCCTCCCACCACCGATGCCCCCAGCGATTCCGTCGTACAAGCCGCAGGTCCTGTGCGCTCAGTACTTAATATATAGTACAAGGCACTCATAACATCTCGTAAACGAGACACCGTTCCATAAATTGGTCTTAATGTCGTGATATCGAGACGTTAATGGCGCATTGTGCTTGCTTCGATGCAAGGTAACGCTATAGTGACGTTAACGTAAAATGGTGGTTAATGTCCCACATAGGTGACGTATGAACCTTGTTGAACTCGGGATGGCTTTCAAGGCCGCCCGTCTCCAGGCGCGCAGGACGCAGCAGGAAGTCGCTGACCTGACTGGTATTTCGCGCTCGCGCATTAGTGCCTTCGAGAACGGTGGACTTCCCGAGCTTGGCGTCGTGAAGGTGTTGTCGCTTTTCGAAACGGTCGGACTCCAGTTGGTCGCTCGTCCCTTGGGGCAAGGCCACACATTGGATGACCTGGTGGCAGAGCAGTTTCAGAGCGTCGGTGGTGCGCATGCCTCCGACATCGAGCACGTTCTCCCGAAGTCGTTATTTGAGCGGAATCGCATTCTGCGGCAGCGGGTCCGCAATGTCCGGGCAGGCGAACAAGATTTCCGACCTGGCCTCGCAAGTTTCCTCAAACCAAACACTGGTAAGAAAGATCCCAAGAAATGACAAAGAACCTCGACGTGTATGTCGACGGCCAGATGGTGGGTCGACTCACGGAAGAAGGGGCGGCCGGGGTTTTCAGCTATTTGCCTGGCGTTGATCCGGACAAGCTCGTCTCTCTCTCCATGCCAGTTCGCCTGCAGTCTTACGTATATCCGCGCGGCATTCATCCTATCTTTCAGATGAATCTTCCGGAAGGCTACAAGAAGGATTTCCTTCGAGAGGCCGTTGGCCCGCACGCGGACATGAGTGAGATCGGTTTGCTTGCGCTCACCGGAGCGAATGGTATCGGTCGCGTGCAGGTCGTGCCGGAAGAATTGGAGCTGGCAAGCGCAAAGGACGTTGAGGACATGGCCAGCGTGCTGGCTTCTGCCGATTCACGCGAAAGCTTGCTGGGCCTCCTCAGAACGGATATCTCTCAAGGCGTTTCTGGGGTCATGCCAAAGTCATTTGCAGTGGAACGTGTCCCAAATCTGCGTGAGCAGGACAAAGTCACCGCCCGAACGCCGAACTACATCCTGAAGACGGGCTCGGCGGAGTTACCTTGGATTGCTATCAACGAATATCTCTGCCTCGAAGTGGCTCGGCATGCTGGCTTGGAAGTGCCAGTGACTCGCCTTTCCAATGATGGGCAGGTGTTGGCCGTGAAGCGATTCGACCGAACTCCTGACGGATCGATGATTGCGTTCGAAGATTTTTGTTCACTCGCAGGCCTTCTTCCAGTGGACAAATACAGCGGCGGTCCTAGCGGGGGAGGGTCACTTGAGGCGCTGGCCAGGATCATCAAGCTACGCGTTCCGCCCGAGCATCAACAAGAGGATATGGCAAGACTGTTTACGCTCCATCTCGTGAACTATGCGTTGAAGAACGGCGACGCGCACCTCAAAAATTTCGCACTTCTTTACACGGCCCACAACAATGCTCGATTTGCGCCGGCGTTCGACATTGTCACTGTGACCGTCTACCTGCACTTGAAGCGAGACACACCCGCGCTCACACTCGCAGGCAAGAAGGTATGGACGTGCGGTAAGACGCTTCATGAAGTTGGCGGTAAAGTCATGGGGCTCCCGGCCTTCGTGAGAAAAGCCTGCCTCGAGAAGGTGGAAGATGCGGTCCAACAAGTCCTGCCGATCATGCGAGAGATGACGGAGCGATTCCCCGATTTTCGGGAGACAGCGAAACTGATGGCGGACGAGTGGGCAAGGGGCTTGGAGGACATCAAGCCGACTGCCAAGCCCGGGAAGACCGAGCCCGCGCCGCTACGCGAGCAAATTGGCTTGTCTGGCCCGAAGGGCACCTCAAAAAAGGAAGTGAACCCCTATATCAACCCGGATGGCGCGTTTAGCCACAAATCACGATAGCGCTGGCCAGGCCGCATGGGAGCCGTTAAAGAGACCGGGCCGTGAAGTCGGTCCAAATCCGTGTATGGCAACGTTCATCGACGATGGTGCACTTCGGGCGCATCCCGCCCAGCGACGTACCGCGGCCGCGCAGGTAGCGCAAGTCGGCTTCGGTCTCCTGATTCATCTCCACCGCGCGAGAGGCTGCCATCAGGTGTGCGAGCTCTAGCAGCGGCGGTGTGCCTCGGCCGTCGTCTTCGATGACCCGCAGGAACTCCTTGGTATTCTGGTCGACGAGCCGGACGGCGCCGATTCGACTCACATCGTCGACGCCCAGCAGGGTAGTCCAACTCGCTCAATTCGGCGGCGGGGACGGGCTTGCCGTCCTGCTGCGCCCGTTTGCGGCGCTTGGCGTGGTCGCGCGCGATGACCCGACAGCCCCAGCCGTCGGGCTCAGTGTCTGCGAACGAGCTCGCCAAGAGCAATCCCGGCCTGGCCCAGCACGACGCTCACCTTCTTTTGTTTGAGGGCCATTAGAGTGCTCCCGTCTTCTTGGCACTCTTGCGCCGCACGCGTTGGGGCAGCCGCTCGTTCATGAGAGACAAGCCAATCTCATCGGACGCCGTGTCCATCAGGTCAGTGATTTTGTTGAGCTCGCCAAGGACGAAGAACGCTTGGACGACTGTCCCGATTTGTACCCGCGAGTCACCCTTTTCCATCCGACGCAGGGTGGCGACCGACGTCTGAATGCGCTCGGCCATGGACTCCTGTGTCAGCTGTCGGCGACGGCGGGCCAGCGACAGGTCGTGGCCCAGTTTTATCAAGGCGCGAGAGACTGGCGTCGGCAAGACGTATTCATCATTAGCGCTCATCTATGAGCGCTTTTGTACGGTACGGGTGGCCATGTGAGCGGTTATGAGGTGACAATACCGCAGTATTTTCGTCAACCATCGTTGATAGGTCCAGTTATCGCTTAGATATAAGCGATAAATATGATTATTCGCTTATAGGTGAGTGCTTATTGCGGGGTTCGGTGAGTTCCAGCTGGGAGCCGTTGTTGTCGTGTCCAGTATAATTTCACGATAGCGAAAGAATTCTGTGAGCCGCCTCCACGCTGGCTCTTCTTGGCTCGAACAGGCATGCGGCTCATGCAGCTAACGGCAGCGACCAGCTGCTTGAGTACCCCATGTGGCCGGCCGATTTATCATGCAAAGGAGCGCCTGCCGTTTCTCATCGAGCGTATTCCGAGATTGGAGAACATATGCATATCAGGCGCGCTAAGACCCTGAAGCCGTCTCAAATTCGTCAATGTGTCCGACGCAGACCTCCGGCCGGCTTCGCACCGAAGTAAGCTTACGTGCAACGATCACAAAGGGTTGCCGGCAGCGCTGCATCTACTTGAGCCACCCGAAGACTGTTCTGGCCCTAAAGCGCTACATCGACTGGCGCTGGGTGCATGACAAGGGCACCGCGATGGATCGCACCAGGTATAGCGGCCTGATGCCACAGACATCCCTCATCCTGACGCACAAGGGCAGTAGGTACGAGCCGAGTGTTAAGCGCCGCACGAACGAGGCCGATGCGCCGGCGGAATACCTGGCTGCCGACAGCCTGCAGAGCTACGTTACAGGTCTGTATCGTGCAGCTGGCTTTGGCCCCGGTTTTGGCAGTCACTCTGGTCGCCGGACTTTTGCCAGCCCCGTGCTCGCGGAAGTAGGCTTCCTGTTTATCGAAAGCTAGGCGACTCCCGATGTGCTCGCACCTCCAGCCGGTCGGGATGTCGCCATCGACTAGGTCGGACAGCAAGTCGAAGTCGCCTTGGTAGTCGAAGCACAGAATCGGCTTGGGCTTAGCGGGCACGGCGAGCAGCCATGCCCGCAGTTCGGCCCTCAGTTGTGAGCCCGACATCGACCGGCCCGCTATCTGACCGAGTTGTGGCAGCACGGCCGCGCGCACGAATTCGCTGCATGCCGACAGATCGAAGTCGGAACACTCACCGTAAAACTCGCGCCCGTCCTCGCCGACAATCGCGATGCTAATAAGCTGGCAGTCCAGAAAATCGGTGAACTCGGTATCGACGAAGTAGCGGCACTTCCAAGGACTGCGCGGTCTCATGGTTTTCGGGAGGCGGCTCAACCGGTAGAGCGCTCGGAGCGCCGCCGGGTCGGGGGTGGCGGTAGTTCCGAATCTCGCATCATGAAAGGCTCAAGCTCTCGAATGTCACGTTCCGAGACGCCGGCCTCTCGGAAGACCTCGCGCCAGCCCGACACCGTGTCCAGGAGTCGCTGGACTTCCATATAAGCTTCGGCAGGCGTCAGCATGAAGCGGCCAGCTTGGGAAAGCGCATTGGTCAGCGTAGGATCGGTTCCTTCATCGCCAACAATGAGTTGCTGGTACTGAATTCCCTGCAACTGCGGCTGAACGTCGTAGACGGGCGACAGTCGCCAACGGTCCGCACCCTGATGCAGGAAGGCATGATTCTTTGCATGGTCGTCCGTGTTCTCGATCAGGATATTCAGGACCATGCGGCGGAACACCTGAAGGCTGTCTTCCGCGGGCGTGGGAGAAAAGCGGCGAGCGAACTCGGCGACGTCCGCATAGGCCATCTGCTCTTCGGGAATCCCGTCTCCGAGCAACATCGTGCGCGCACTCGCAAAGTGAATCCGGCCACCGCCAGGCTCCCGGTCAAATCGCTTCACCAGCAACGTATGGCTGCGGCCCAGCTGAACCAAACGGGACTCCGGAGTCTCGATGCCGCATTCCCTCGCCAAGCGCAAGGAAGCATGTTCAATGGCGCAGAAATCGACATCATCGCCTTCGGCCGGGAATTTTGCGATCCAGGCACTGCCGTCGTCCTCGATGACTGCCTTGGGGCGAGCCCCGCCGGCGGTCCCTCCCGGGCGCAGCAGTTGGCGGAGCCTGTCATCAATCGGCAGCTGAAGCTCTACCGCGCGGGCGGCCTCGATGAGGCTAGGCAGATCGCCGCGGTGAAAAGCGGGAACGTGATTAACCTGGTAGACGTCATCCGAGTCCGAGAAGCCCAAGGCTCCAATTCGGTCCTCGCCCGCGAGAGCGAGGTAGTCGATCGCGGCGCGCCGGCGCGGGTTGAAGGCCCGATCAATGACGCGGCGACCCCAGCGGTCCGGTCCGGCATCCTCGAACACCGGATGCAGCTCCAAGCCGACTGGCGCGGCGTACTGGCCGTCGCGCAACGGCAGGTCGGGGCACAGCGCGATGGCGGCTTGCCGGCTCAGGTACTCGCGCGCATAGGCAAACAGACATTGCCGGCCACCGATTAGATCCAGGCGTCCGCAGAGCTGCGGTTCGTGGCCGTGGGGCGGATAGAACCAGACAAACAGATGGTCATTCATGGCTTTTTCCACTGGGCCTGAGACTTGGCCGCTGGGCGCTGAATGCGGGAGAGCTCAAGGTCGAGCGCCACGTCATCGGCCGCGGGGTTCGCGATCTCCGGAAGCCATTTCAAGCGGCCGACCAACCAGAGCGCCATCGCATAGACCGCCACTGACACTGTCGGATCGCCTTGCTCCATCTTCCGGAGCGTAGGAACGGAGACTTGCATCCGCTCAGCAAATGACGCCATGGTCTCCTTGCGTCGTTTGCGGGCGACTTGGAGGTTGAGGCCGAGCTGAATCAGGGAGCGACTGACCGGTCCTGGCAGCGTCGAGACGGCGTTGGCTTTTCTAGGCATGATGGAATCAATAATATCCAAACTAGCCAGAGGTAGAAACTATTATTTGCTTTTTGAGATCGAAGCACGCGGATCCGCCTACAACGTCTCAGGCCGGCACGTGCAACTAATGTGATGCACAATCAATTTTGCGTCGAATAAGGATTATGTTAAATAGAAAAATGTTCCGATCGATGGGGGTGGCTCGATTCGCTGCTGACTTTCAAGCTTGAAAGTCAGCAGCGGCGTCTGCGGCGATGGTTGGGCACAGGCATATTTTCCGACATGAGTTGTATGGGGCACATATTCAACTAACAGTTGATGGTTCGTTCCAACTGCTCGATTCGCGCAAGGACGTCCTCGAACGAAGGCGGATTCTCATCGAACATCATTGGAGCCATCGCCCGGTAATCGGCGTGCAGGTCCTTAATACGCGCCGCGCTTGGGATGAGCTTCAGCGTGCCGGGACACGCGATGTCGTAACGTGACCAGCTTGATCGGAAGAACGTCGCCTTGTGCGTCACCACTTGTGCGAATAGCTCGAGGTCCCTTGCGGCCGCCTTACCCTCTGGGGTTTCGAGAAGCATGGCGAGGTCATAGTAGTGTCGCGAAAAATACTGTGGTGTCGACGACTCCGCTGGGCGATGTGCCTCCGCATGCAGTGCTGTGGCTTTCTCCCAAAAGGTACGCTGCGCCGAGAGGACCGTGACGGTACAGTCGGCCTCGTCAAAGAAATCGGGATAATCTTCCGCCGCGTAGGGACGAATGACCCGCTGTTCGGTTGGCCAGGGATCGCCGCGCGCGCCAAGTTCGAGCTTTACCCGCGGCGTGATGTACGCCATGCCCGCATATTCGGGGGCAGGCAGCGCGGTCGGATAGTGGAAGTTCACCGTCTGCGCATCGTTTGAGTCAATCTCCAGGGACCAGTGACCTTGATTCGGCTCGCCGAGCTGCGCCACGATCACGGCTCGAAGCGCTGGTAACAGCTTTTCGGCGATGTGGTGCTCGACATCGTCCACCAGCTCCTTGATGAGCTGGTTTGCCTGCTTCCGGCTAATTCCATCTGTCTCGGGATCTCGGTCACCCGTGTAGCCGAGGTCGGCGCGGTCGAAGGACAGATCGATGTCTTCGGAAAAGCGCCGGATCGCGCCAAACGCTTTGGACAGCGATGTGCCTCCTTTGAAGACAAGGGCCGCAGCGTCCTGGCGCTGTAGACTGAACAGCCGCTTCAACGTCCAGCAGACCCAAAAGTCCTTCTCAATGATCGTATTGGCGACCCCCCTTCCAGCGCCGGTTTCGCCAAAGAGCGCGGCCCGATCCTCCGCCGGGAGTCTGGCGACCTTATCCATGGATCTCACCCGTTGCCGCGTTCGCGATCGACACGAGAGTCGGGCGCATCCACGCGGGCGCTTGGACCGCGGTCGATGCAAGCGTCCGCTTGTCGCTTGTCGACAAACGACTCGCTGCGATCTGCACCACATCCGCCGCACGCGAGGGCCCGACATGGCGAAGGGCCTGAAACACGGTCCCCGCTGCGCTGCCCGGGGCAATCAGGTGTTTGGGTGAGGCATGGCGAAGATCGACGATCCTCTTGCCGAGCACGACACGGCGGGCGGGACCGTTGGTCAGGTAAGTGCTTTTCGCCGGAACCTGAGTTGTCAGACCTAACACATTGGCCGCGCGTGCACCTGCGATCTGCACTTGTGACCCGGTCTCCCGCGCAAGTGCCTGCGCGACGTCATCCGGCGCCGGCGAAAGCGGGCCAAGCTTCGGGTGTACCTTCGGATAGTCGTACAGGCCTTGCGCCAAACGACGTAGTTTTCCACCTTTGGTTAATCGCGACAGCGCTTGGTCAATCGCGGCCCTAGCTCCTACGTCCAGAAAA
Source organism: Cupriavidus sp. C2SS-8b (assembly GCF_057073745.1). Taxonomy (NCBI): domain Bacteria; kingdom Pseudomonadati; phylum Pseudomonadota; class Betaproteobacteria; order Burkholderiales; family Burkholderiaceae; genus Cupriavidus; species Cupriavidus sp. C2SS-8b. The sequence continues at coordinate 295,329 of NZ_CP172718.1, read as the reverse complement.
TCACTGGGTGTGAAGACTCCGCCACGCCCGACAGCTTGGGCGCGCCGCATGATCTGGTCTGGAACGGTTGGAGTGGTCGTTTTCATATGTCATAAAATAGCCTATATTTTTCTGACATTCAAGCGACGGTGGTCCAGGCCGCGGCAACGACCCGCTGAAAATCAAAGGATGACAGCCGCGAACTCAGAGAGGCGTTCCGTCCAGGTGACAACTGTATAAATATACAGTACCCTGGTGACAGGATCTGCCATGCTCACCGTTGCCCCCGAAACCATCCATCCGTCACTTTGGCTCGCTGCTCAGCTTGCCCGCGGCAACGCGCGCACCGTCTCGACCGGCTATACCGCGCTGGATAAGGAGTTGCCGGGCAGCGGCTGGCCGGTCGGCAGCCAGACGGAGCTGTTGCAGCAGCAGCCCGGCATTGGTGAATTGCGGCTGCTCCGCCCTGCGCTCGTTGCCCGCTCTGCGCGCCCGATCGCGCTCCTGGCTCCCCCCCACGCGCCACAAGCCCTGTCGTTGGCAAATTGGGGAATTCCGCCGGAGCGACTGCTGTGGATTGAGGTGCAACGGACTGCCGACGTCTTATGGGCGGCCGAGCAAACCTTGCGGGCCGGCACTTGCGGTGTTTTGATCCTCTGGCAATCCCACCTTCGAAACGACGCCCTGCGACGCCTACACCTGGCGGCGCAGACGTCGGACACGCTCTTCTTTGTCGTACGCCCCGCGGCGTGCGCGCGGGATGCCTCGCCGTCACCGTTGCGCCTGGCCCTCGAGCCGGCCGCCGGCGGCGTGACCGTCAACTTTGTGAAGCGTCGCGGGCCGCAGCAAGAGACCCCTCTGCTCGTCGCGCTGGAACCGTCCCCCATTCTGTTGTACCGCCATGCTGCGCCTGTGGATCTGCCTACGCCTGCCGTCGCTCCCCCTCGAAGTCTTCCGGCCGACCTGGTCCACCACTGAGCTGGCCGTTGCGGTCCTCGACAAGGAACGGGTCCATCTTGCTACGCCCCTGGCACTGGCCGCAGGCGTAAAGCTGGGCATGCGCCGCGGTGGTGTGCAAACCATCGCGCCGGCCACCATCCTGTTCGACCGCGATTCCGGCCGGGAAGGCGATGCGCTTGCACGAATCACCATGGCGACGCTGCAGTTCTCGCCGAATGTGGCCGCAGCAGAAGAAGCCGCGATCCTGATCGACGTCAGCACCACGCTGCGACTCTTCGGTGGCCCGCGCAAGCTCCGCCGAACGACCTTGGAGACGGTCCAGGCGATGGGCTTCAGCGCGATGGTCGGCAGTGCGCCGACGGCGCAAGGAGCGTGGTTGCTCGCGCGTGCCGGCGGTGGCACCGCTTTGACCATGGCGTCGCTGCAGCGCCAACTGGCCAGCCTGCCGATTCTTACCCTACCCGCGGCGCGCAAGTTTGCCGACTGGTTCGATGGCCTTGGTTGCCGCACGTTGGAGGATCTGCGCCGCCTGCCTCGCGCCGGTCTGCAGCGTCGCTGTGGCGCCGACTTCCTGGATGCACTGGATCGCGCCTACGGGGAAGTGCCGGAAATCTTCGAGTGGGCCGAGGCGCCGCCAGCATTCGATGCGGCGGTGGACCTGCCTGACCGCATCGAGAATGCCGAACAGACACTGGCGTATGTCCGCGGCCTGCTGGTGCAGATGGTCGGCTGGCTAACGGCCCGGCATCTTGCCATCAAGCGGTTCCGAGTGGAATTGCGCCATGAGCGCGGCCGCGCGGCAATCGCGCCGACGACCATCGAGATCGCGCTCGCGGAGCCCAACTGGCATGAGGAACATCTGGTTCGCATCCTCAAGGAGCGGCTCGCCCTCGTTGCCGTTGAAGCGCCGATGATCGCCGTGGCCGTGTCTGCGATCGACACGGAGCCCGTGGCGCCGCCTACGGATTCTCTCTTCCCGGAACCCGGTGGGACGCCTGCCGATCACGCCCGGTTGCTCGAGCTGCTCAGCGCTCGCCTCGGCGCTGACAAGGTTCGTCAGCCCTGCATGCGGGCAGATTACCGACCCGAGGTGGCCAACGACTGGCAGCCGGCTACGGAGAGGCCAGCGCGCATCTCCCTGCCCCCAGCCCTACCGCGGCCGACCTGGCTCCTGGGCAAGCCGGTTCCGCTTATCGAGCGAGATCACCGGCCGTTCTACGGTTCGCCACTACACATCGTCTCGCCGCCAGAACGCATCGAAGCCGGCTGGTGGGGTGGGCAACTGGTCACGCGCGACTACTTCGTGGCGGAAGGCAAGGACCACACCTGCTACTGGATCTTCCAGGAACGTATGGGTAGCCGCGAAGGGGACGAATCGCGGTGGTACCTGCACGGCCTCTTCGGGTAGCCACCATGAGTGAGATCCTCGCAGCAGGCCTGCCCGAGTATGCCGAACTGCATTGTGTGTCCAATTTCTCGTTTCTCACGGGTGCATCCCGTCCTGACGAGCTGGCCGAGCGCGCGGCACAGTTGGGCTACCACGCGCTCGCGATCACGGACGAATGCTCGCTGGCGGGGATCGTGCGCGCCCACAGCGAGGCGAAGAAGGCAGGCATGCGTTTGGTCGTGGGGGCTTCGTTCCGCTTGCAGAATGCCGATGGCTCCCCCGCCCTGTCCTTTTTGGCCCTGGTCAGAAACCGGGACGGCTATGGCAACCTATGCGAGCTCATTACGCTGGCCCGCATGCGCGCCGCCAAAGGCTCGTATGTCTTGACCCCACGCGACCTCGCGGCACCGGAGGCGCCCTACCAGCACCTCAAGGGGTTGCCCGACTGCCTGATTGTCTTCACGCCGGACTACGGCGTGCCGGCCGACAAGCTCGACATGCAAGCGGCATGGGTGAGCACCACCTTCGCCGGTCGGGCCTGGATGGGCCTGAACCTTCTGTACCGCCCGATGGAAGACATCCACCGCGGGACGGTCGAGGCAGCCGCGGCGCGCCACCATCTGCGCCTCGTGGCCACCGGCTGCGTCACCATGCACGTGCGCTCGCGCAAGCCAATGCACGACGTGCTGACGGCGATCCGCGTGGGCCGGCCTGTCCCAGAGTGCGGCTACGACCTGGCACCCAATGCCGAGCAGCATTTGCGTTCGCGTCTGCGCCTGGCGAACATCTACCCGCACCGCTATCTCACCGAGTCCATCCACATCGCCAACCTCTGCCAGTTCTCGCTGGACGAGTTGCGGTATGAATACCCCGACGAAGTGGTTCCGGACGGCACCACCCCAGCGGACTATCTGCGCGCAGAGACTTACACCGGAGCCCACCGCCGCTTCCCCGCCGGCATCCCTCTGGCCGTGCAACAGCAGCTCGAGCATGAACTCGCGCTCGTCCGGGACATGGACTATGAGCGGTACTTCCTGACTGTCCATGACATTGTCCGCTTCGCACGCTCCAACGGTATCCTGTGCCAGGGCCGTGGCTCGGCGGCCAATTCCGCGGTCTGCTACTGCCTGGGCATTACAGAGGTCGACCCCGCGCGCGGCAATCTCCTATTCGAGCGCTTCATTTCCAAGGAGCGCGGCGAGCCCCCGGACATTGACGTCGACTTCGAGCACCAGCGACGCGAAGAGGTCATCCAGTACCTGTACCGCAAATATGGGCGAGATCGGGCAGCGCTCGCAGCTGCGGTGACGACTTACCGCCCGCGCAGCGCCTTGCGCGATAGCGGCAAAGCGCTGGGCGTGGATCCGGCCATTGTGGACCTCGTCGCCAAGTCGCATCACTGGTTCGATGGCAAGGCGGACTTGCTCAAGCGCTTCGCGGAGAGCGGCGTCGACGCCGAAGCCGAGCTGTCCCAACGATGGGCGAATATGGCCGTCTCATTACTCGGCTTTCCGCGCCATCTGTCCCAGCACACTGGCGGCTTCGTGCTCGCGCGCGACAAGTTGTCACGACTCGTGCCCATTGAGAATGCCGCGATGGTGGACCGCAGCGTGATCCAGTGGGACAAGGATGATCTGGACGCCTTGGGTTTGCTCAAGGTGGACGTGCTGGCGCTCGGCATGCTGTCCGCCGTGCGACGCGCGCTGGACCTCGTTGCCGATCAGCGCGGCGAGGCCTTCGAGCTGCAGGACATTCCGGCGGAAGACGCGGCGACCTACGACATGATCTGCCAGGCCGATACGGTGGGCGTCTTCCAGATCGAATCGCGCGCCCAGATGTCGATGCTGCCACGCCTGAAGCCTCGCACGTTCTACGATCTGGTCATTGAGGTCGCTATCGTCCGCCCCGGACCCGTGCAGGGCGGCATGGTGCACCCTTACCTGCGCCGACGGCAGGGCTTCGAGCCAGTCACCTACCCCAGCGCCGAGATGGAAAAGGCGTTGTCGCGCACGCTGGGTGTGCCGATCTTCCAGGAGCAGGTGATGCAGGTGGCCATGCTGGCCGCCGGGTTCTCGGCCGGTGAAGCCGACCAGTTGCGGCGCGCCATGGCCGCGTGGAAGCGCAAGGGAGGTATCGACAAGTACTACGATCGGATCGTCTCGGGCATGCTCGAGCGCGGCTACGACCGCGAGTTCGCCGAAAGCATCTTCCGCCAGATCCAGGGGTTCGGCGAATACGGATTCCCCGAGAGCCACGCGGCCAGTTTCGCCCTGCTCGTCTACGCCAGCGCCTGGCTGAAATGCCATGAGCCCGAGGCCTTCCTTTGCGCGATGCTGAACAGCCAGCCCATGGGCTTCTACACGCCCTCGCAGTTGGTGCAGGATGCGAAGCGCCACGGCGTCATCGTCCTGCCTGCTGATGTGTCGGTGAGTGGCTGGGACTCCGCTCTCGAACATCCGCCGGGAGACGGCATGCGGGCTGCAGTGCGACTCGGCCTGTCCCTGCTGCGCGGGATGCGGCGTGAGGCCGCACACCGGATCGAGGAGGCCCGTGCGATTCGGCCGTTCGCCAGCACGGCGGAGCTGGCTCGGCGTGCCGGGCTCGATCGGAGCGACCTGCAAGCCCTCGCCGCAGGCAATGCCCTGGCATCGATGACGGGCGGCCGCCGACAGGCCCTTTGGCTGGCCGCCGCGGCGGTACCCGACAAGGACATACTTCGGGCCGCTGAACTCGTCGAAGAGCCGGCGGAGTTGGCGCCGGCGACGGAGGGCGAGGAGATCGTCGGGGACTACAGGGCGATGGGCCTGACGCTGCGTCGCCACCCACTCGCTTTGCTGCGCCCAATGCTGACCGAGCGGCGCTTCGTGCCAGCGTCGGAACTGGCGCAATACCAGCCACGGCAGACCGCCCGAGCGGCCGGCATTGTGACGGTACGGCAGCGCCCGAGCACCTCGAATGGCGTCATCTTCATGACGTTGGAAGACGAGACCGGCGTTGTGAACGTGATCGTGTGGCCTGGCGTCTTCGAACGCTTTCGGAAAGAAGTCCTCGGCGCGAGGATGGCCGGCATCTACGGACAGTGGCAATGCGAAGGCGAAGTCCGCCATCTGATTGCGCAGCGCGTCGTGGATCTCTCTGCGCTGCTTGGCCGCCTTGACACCGCCAGCCGCAATTTCTGCTAACACCGACTCGGCGGATTTTTTCCGAGGAGCGGCTTCATCTGCGCGCCATGGGTGCGCGTGCGCGCGAAAGGCCCCTTTCGTGATTCCAAAGATCACGTTTATCGCGGTGTCTGGCAAGGGACTCATGCGGCATGTGAACAGGCATAAGCGCGCGCGTCCCCCGGCGCAGGCGGCTGGATTAACGAGATCGCGGTAGCCTGACACAGCTTGGTATGCTTAACGACTCTGGCATTGACCTCCTTGTCGGTGCCTTAAGTCGACATAATCCACGAACGAGATACTGCATAAGACTTAAATATGAGCTACCCAGGACTGGAAGAAATGTTGCGTCGGGTTGTAACCGGCGATGATAGTGACGGCAAATCGGTGATCATCGTCGACGGCCCACCGTCAGGCGCTTCGGTAGAGGCAGGGCTTGGCGGCTTAATGGAGATCTGGGCTGAGGGGCTTGGCGATACGCTTAGTCCGGGGCTGGTGGAAGACAAGGGGCCGGTGTCAGCGATTCTTGCGCCAGACGACGAGCAGATCAAGGTGCGCTGGTTCGCTATTGAGCCGATGCCAGGCGGCGTTCCCGCTGAAACGCTACGGTCGCTGGCACGAGCAGGTTTTGCCCGGATTGGCGCGGATCACCACATGATTGACCAAAGCCGCCATCCCGGCATGCACGAGACGGACACTTTGGACATCATCTGTCTACTCAAGGGACGAGCAAAACTGATCCTCGAAAATGCAGAGACGGAGCTCGTGCCAGGCAATGTGGTCATCCAGCGCGGTACCAACCACGCTTGGACTGCAGTTGATGGAACTGCGCTGTTTCTGGCCATTCTGATTGATCGAAGGCGTATCTAGCGGTGCGGTATCCGAGCTGGCTGACTACCGTAGCGATTAACCGTAGTCGCTTCTCAAGGTAATTGGCCCAGCGTTACCTATGCGCGCGAGATCGACGCCTTCATTTGGGTTGGATCCCGGTCACGTTTTTCGCGGTATCGGGCAAGCGAGTCGTGCGCCATGGGAACAGCATCGGCTGACGCTCCCCGGTAGCGTAGGCGGCATTTTCCTACAGTTCCCGAATCCACGTAGTCAGGCCGCCAGGCGATGCTCGTAATAGGGCCTGTTGCGGTCTTCCAGAATGGCATCGAGTGCCGGCAGGTTCTTGGGATCTGGGTGCAACCACGCGTCGACGTTCTCGCGGCGGATCGGCACTATGCAACGGTCGTGACCGGCAGCGCTCACTTCGAACGGTGGCTCGTCGGTGATTGCGGCGAACGAGTAGAGGTCAGCTTCGCCCTCCTCCCCCTTTGTAAAGGACCACAGGCAGGCCACCAGCATGTCCTGCTGCGGCTCCGGGCGGAATTCCAATACCACGTTCTCCTCGACCTCGCCCGGCGCTAGCTCGCGATGCTCCATCCGATGCCGAGCTACGTTTTCGTAGAAGGCATTGACGATCACGACGCCGTGCTTGTAGCCATAGAGCTGGCGCCAGGCCTTCTTGAGGTTGTCGCGGCGCGCATTGTAAGTCCCCGGCTTCTGTCGTTCCATCGCCGCAGTCCAACCAGGCAGGCGGCACTGATAGCGCATCGGAATGACGGTGAGCAGGCCATCCTCAACGACGAGCACGGGCGCGTAGTAACCCGGAAATATCCGCGAATCGCGAGGCAGTAATTCGGTGCGCTGTAGATCCGCCAGGTTGCGCTGCGCCCTTGCGATCTTGTCCGTGGCGATGCGGTGGTCGTTCTCCGCCTTCTTCGTTGGCTTGGTGGCCAGCGTGCGCTTGGCAGCCGTCAGACGCGTCTTCTGCTGGAACAGCTCTGCCTCAAAGAGTCCGGCCTGCTCACGTTCGGCCGTGGCGATCAGGTCCGCAATGACACGCTCACCCTCGTTGGTCGGGGCCTCGAATGCGGCGCGCATGGCCTTGGGCAGCTTCGACCAGCCCCCATCGCGTCGCTTTTCCCAGAAAAGATCCACAAAGCGCTCGAGGCTGATGTGCGCACCGAACTCTCGCACGTACCTGCGATAGCTGGCCTGGATTTGGGCGGAATAGCACATCAGTCTTCTCCTGACGAAGGATCCTTCTTGGGACTCGTTGACGGCGTCTGATCGCTGGATCGCTGGCGTGCCGCCTGAAAGTCGGCTACGTAACGGATCGCTTGTACGCACTGTTCATGGCTCAATGCATGAATACTTGGTGTCGACAAATTGAAATTAAGCTTGCTCGCCAGCCACTTGATTGCCTTGCCGCGCGCCTCGAATGGGTTCACGCCATCACGGCGCATCTTTGCGGCCACCAAGGGCTCTAGCGCGTCATGCAAGCGCTTCTTCGCGTCGCGCAGTTCTGCATTCGCAAGTCGACCGAGCGGTATGTTCTGACGGCTGCGAGGACGCGCGCCGATCCAGGCCTGGCATGGCACACAGATCCAAACGGGACCGTGATCCTCAAGGTAGGGATATGCGGAGTCGCCCGTCTGGGCGAACCGGGCAACGTTGCCGCAGTATTCGCAGACGTGCTGTACTGGTGCAGGTATGGGGCGTCCAACGCGCATTGCTGCCGTTTGATGAAGAAGGGCTGGTACCAATATTACCGAGATTCACACTCGGATTCATACGGCCGACTTCGAACTGCAAGTCTGATTGAAAAGGGAAATTGCGGACGAGTGGCACAGCGCGCCAGAGTTGGCGGCCATCTTTGCGGACTGGGCAGGGCAGCGTGCGGTACAGCGCCGGGCGCGCCGCTAATACCTTCGTAAAGACTTAAAGGTTTAGAGTAGAACCCAATCATCGACACGTGTCCGCCTCATACGTGCCCGCGGTTGCGTGAACTCACCGCAACGGTCGTCGGCGCCTCGGCCAGGGGCACAAAATGTCGTGTCGCGCCGTCAAGCGCATCGATATTGCCCGTCTCGATGTCATAGACCCAGCCGTGCAGATTCAGGCGGCCCTGTTCGAGCGCGAGTGCCACAGACGGATGGGTGCGTAGGTTCGCCAGCTGCGCGATCACGTTTTCACGTACGAGTCCGTCGAGCTTGGCACGCGGCGTATCGAACTGATGCGCCGCGTTGATCGCCTTTGCAGCGTCGGAATGACGCAGCCAGTTGGCCACGGCCGGCAGATGGTCGAGACAGGTGCAGCGTGAGATGGCGCCCATCGCGCCACAGTCGGAGTGGCCGCAGATGACGATGTCGTGCACACCCAGCACTGCCATCGCATATTCGACGGTGGCCGACACGCCGCCGGGTTCTGGACCGTACGATGGCACGATGTTGCCTGCGTTGCGGATGACGAACAGTTCGCCCGGCTCACGCTGTGTGAGCAGCTTGGGCACAACGCGGCTGTCCGAGCAGGTCACGAACAGTGCCTTTGGGTTTTGCGCCGTCGCGAGCTGCTTGAAGAGCTCAACGCGCTGCGGAAAGACTTCGCGCTGAAAGCGCAGGAAGCCGTCGATGATGTCGCGCATGGCGTCCTCCCTGGTTCAAATGGAGGCTGGCACGACTGCCCGAGACGCCGCCATGCCGGTGTGGCCGCCATTATTGCCGATCTCGGGCGTTGGCCGAACCTCGGCCCACAGCGAGTGGGGCGATTTCGGGCCGGTGCCGAAAGGGATCGTCCTCACTCGGGCCAAACGGTATCCGACCCGCGCTCCCGCGTGCCGGTCTGCCTGGCCACGAATACCGGCCCGCGTTGCGCCGGGCCGCCACACCCTCGCGCCAGGCGGCGCTCGCCCCGGTTACTGGCATGAGTTGCTACGTGACAACCGCCAAACATCCAAAAAAGTCAGACGACGAGAAAAGTGATGGGGTAAAATCTGATAAGAATTATCTACTTACGTAGACTTTGTCGCTGCATTCAACACATATTTTCGTCTTTTTTGGGGATGAAATATTCTATCGGTTCTACGCCGAAGATGTAATTGTGTGTCTTTTTCGGGAGCGACCGCAGCCGTTGTCATGCTGCCTATGTCTCCGCTGGCGTGTGAGCGCCGCCTACCCGCCCCTACCTCCCTTGAGCTTGCAGGCAAACGGCGAAAGCCTTGGTTCTGCGCTCTTGTCTCAGAGCTCCTAGTAATCGCCTGCAGTTCATGGAGTTCATTCCGCTCCACTCCACACATTGTCCCCGCAACCGAAAGTATTTTTTTGGGGAAAGTCCTTGGGTTTAAATGCGAATTTTGCGATTTTCTGATAATAAAAAATATTAAAATTATGCGCACTATGCAACCAGTTTCATAGGGTTACTGATACCGTTATCTACTCACAAAATTTTCTACCATATATTCTCCAAGACTCGCCGTTGTGACTCATCATGTATCACGCCGCAGACCAGCACAGATTGAGCCCGGCTGAATTTGTTAGAAATCCAAATCGCGGCCACGCGTCGGTCTATTTTTTTGATTCCCCAAAAAATGATCGTCGCTTTGGCATTTTCGGCGTGGTTGCATTTTCGCATTTATTGCTAGCCGAAGGAAATCCTGAAATACTGTCGTATCTTCCATCCAGGCCACCAAAAGAAAAATCTGAAAAAAAATACAAACAAACAGTTGATGTTTTATATCAGTCTGGCAAGACGGAGTGTTGGCACTTCAATCACTCTAGGAACGGGGAACCCACGCGACACAAGAATAGGATAACCAAGACCGAAGGCGAAATCCGAATGGCGCAATGGCTGCCCCATAATTGGATGTTGCTATGTTCCTATCGAACACGCGTTAGAGGAGCTATAGACCCGAATCCCAGGGCCCTCCCAGGATTAATTAGCGCCAGAAGTAGCTTCACGCTCCAGGAGGTTCTCGCACTAGAAGATTGTGATCCCGCACACTTACTTGCTAGTGTGGCGCGCTACTTGGCAAACGGGAAACTTAAAACCGAACTTCGTACTAGCGCATTTCACCGACGTTCCCTTCTAGAACGGGTTGAATAATGGGCGGGGGCGCGCGGAGATCGTTGATTCAACAATATCACGGTGAGCTTGTCGACTGGCCCCATCCCGATATCACCGTTCTTGACGATGCGACTCGTCGAACGTTTCTGAATCGAAAGCTTGCCGTTGAGTTATATGCTGCCGATATTCCCTACGGTGAGATTCAAGAACAGACAAAATTCTCGCCAAACGAAGTGAGGCGCTTGCTCCGACGATGCGTGGCATCAGCAGGGGAGGGGTGTATTGTAGGATTTTATGCGTTGCTTCCGAGTTTTCGCATTAAGCCTTACTTCAGAACGAAACCCATTATTGCGAAGCATCCATTGGCCGATCAACGCTCTAGTGGTTACGCTGGCGCGCTGGCGCAGTTATTCGAAAAGTTTCCTGATGTCAAGAAAGATTTAATACAAAAATTCTTTCTGCAGCCGGATAAACAAAAGAAGTCAAAAAATAGCCGTTCGCCGCAGTTAGGGCCGCAGCCTTATATTGAAATACATGGCGAGTTTCTTTCTGAATTACGGACAAAAGGGGTTGGAGAGAATGAATGGCCCTTCCTGACGGAAGACAAGGGTAGACGATCCCTTTTGCGCTTCCTTCATTCTTTGAAGAATGAAAGATCAGAGCGTGCGGTAAAAGCCAGAATGGGTGCTGAGGCGACTAACAATCTAGGACATGGTATGGGTCCTAATGCTCTCATATCGCCACTTCTCCCGTTTGCAGTCGTAGAGCTTGATTACACAGTTATTGATATTCCCACTCATGTTAGGGTGATTGATCCCAACGGTACAGGGCATTTGATACCTATATCTCGTTGGTATCTAGGGTTGCTGGTCGAGGTAAAAACAAGCGCAATTTTGGGCGCACATATCTCTCTGGAAGTTAACCCGAGCGCCGATTGTGCGTTGCAGACGATGTTGAGCAGTGTGCCTGTCGTGTTAGACGCACGGAATTCTGGTGACGTTCGCATTGAGGTACGTAGCACCAATATGGATTTTGTTGCACGCGGCCCCACCTTGATATGCTCGTTGATACCGCAGTTGGCAGGGCAAGCATTCAGTTTGCTTAGGGTGGATAACGGTTGGTGCAATATTGCAAATGATTTTGTAAATAACGTTATTGATGTATTTGGTTGTGCCATTGAGTTCGGCCCCCCACGTGCCTGGTGGGGAAGGTCGTTAGTCGAAAGGATCATTGGGGTTTCAAAAGAACGCGGAGAGCATCGCCTGAAGGCCACATACGCGTCGGGCCCCGACGATGTTCGCCGGCCCCCCGATGTCGAACAGCTCGGTTTAAATGACGGAATCGACCTTGATTTTGTGGTCGATATGTTGAATGCCGTTGTCCGTGAACATAATACTATCTCAACCGGTGATCGACTTAATGGTGCAACTGTAATTAATGTTCTGCAAAGATTCGTAGATAAGCATGAGCTTCTATGGGTTCCACAGCCTCTACCAAGATCTATCAATTCAAATGATCGACTCCTTATGCACCGACGAAAGGTGGAGGTTAGGGGAGAATGGGGCGTCCATACGCGTAGGCCGTACATTAATACGGCATACTGCCGATATACAAATCCTCGTATCGCTTCTGATTTTTCTATGATAGGAAGAAAAGTGTTTGTCTACATCAATCGTCTCGATGCGAGAGAGGCATGGGCAAGTGACGCGGAAACTGGCGAGAATTTGGGCAAGCTATACGGTGAGGAAAAATGGGAAAACTGGCGATGTGCATTGCGGGTCAGAGAACTGGTAGGCGCAAAAGCAAAGGGACGGCCCCGAGGCCGGAGCCCCGATATTTATGCTAGATCCGGAAAAGTAGATTATGAGTTTGTAACGAGCGAAAATAGCGGCGAAAATATCGGAAAAAAAACTGCGCTTGCGATAGCGAAAGTAGCTCGGGATAGCTTTACTGGTTCGAAATCAGCATCCCTAAAGCCGGCCGAAGAAGATAACCACAATAATAATGTTGGGAGTGATAACGATCTGCTTCCAAATATAAATCCGCGCGGAATATTCAAGCTGGATTCGGGGAATAAGAAATGATTGCGTGCGATCGTGGAGAAAGAAATGGATGAGGGTCATCTTCGAGCATTAATGCTGCAGCACCCGATTATATCCAAGAAGAGCAGAGCGGAATCACCATTATGGACACTCCCGATATCGAATTTTTATGACAACGCCAGAACTTTATTGTTTCTCAGGCAAAGTTTTTTCATAGAAGAGATCGCTGGCGAGGGAAAAACCATCATGATGAATGTCCTTCGTGAGCGGTTACCAAGAGATCTCAGCGAAATTCACGTACTCTCTTATAGAGGCTTAAATAGGGAAATATTTTCTCATGGTGGATTTGTGAGGGATTTGCTTTATACGGTTAATCATGCTGCTCTTGATGGAAATTCATACGAATTAAGTCGGAGATTGATTAATGACATTGTGGCTTCTGCACTGGAGACTAATTGGAAGCTAATTGTGATGCTGGTTGACGAAGCGCAGGCCCTTCGTCCTATAGATTTCGGTTTTATCAAAGATCTGCATAATGAATTAGAAGAGGTGAGGATTGATTTCGTCGTGATTTGTTGTGGCGAGTCTCCAAAAATTCGTGAATTATTCAGAACCTTATCCAGTGAGCAGCAAATAGGCTGCCTGGATCGGTATTTTAGGCATCGGCTGAGACTCAGCGGATATGGATTGGAAGAGCTGCAAGATCTGCTTGAGGTGATCGACGTGAAAAGATGGCCGACGGATTTTGGACCAACATGGACAGAATTTTGTTTTCCACTCGGATATGCCTCTGGCTTTCGCCTAGCTAATCAAGCCAGTTTATTTTGGCAGGCAATGAAGGAGGTACATCTTATAAGAGACGATAAAATATCAGAACCAAGTCAAAATGGAAAATTGCTTTCGAGGCGTATTTTCGATGCTCTTGGGTTTTTAGCGTTTAAGGGTATGGATAAAGATTGCCCAAACTTCGAGTTTCCAAAGGAAGATTGGCAGAGTGCCGCTAAGTTTGCAGCTAAATCGGCCTGGGATGAAAAACCGGATGCCACGGATAGACCAGACTGCTCTCAAGCTTAGGCATGAAAGACGCTCACTGGTGCGGTGGTGGATTAGATTCGATACCAAATGAGTCTTCATTCGGGTATTTTCATCGGTTGTGTTGGCTGAATGCAGTTGGCATGCAAGCCGCAATGAGGTTACTCGATGCTCCGAATTTTCCCACGCGCACGCAGACTTTTTTCGGCAAGCTGAAACGAATCCGCCATGTCATAGAGCGAGTTAACTTCAATAGTACTAGGTTTCCAGAGGAGCGTTCGCTGGTGGCTGGGGAGGTTTCAAATTTGTTGGGCGCCATTTTTACTAGTCGCCTTAGATTTTGTCCCGTTTGTTTGGAGTCCGGATATCACTCGATCTGGTTTCAGTGTAGCAAGTTAGCGCGATGCCCGATTCACAATGTTGATATACATGATCGTTGCATGAAGTGTAGTAGCCTTCTCTCCGATATAGGTATTTTGGAAAACTTCAGAGAGGCGCTTCATTGTCCGGTATGTCACTGTGCATTATCGGGGGCGCCCCTTAGTCCAGGAGTTTTTGTCGAAAGCTACCTCCACGAACATCGAACCCACGTAAAAATATATCGACAAGCATTCTCTACGTTGAATGAGTGGGTAGAGGATGTCTCCGCTCGCGGTGACAGTTGGATCGCCTACTCCAACGTCGAAATATGGGCCGCGGATGCGGAATGTGCCTTTGCGATTGCATGTGCGCTGGCAAAGCCTCCGGAGATATTGGAACGGCCATCATGCAACGGCGTAGCCCTGTTCTGGCAACGACATTTGGCGGGAAATATGTCATTCGTGCCTTTGTTTACTATTAGACGGCGCGAAGACGAGCTTATACGCGTTGTCTATTGCTGCACTTTGCGGCTTCTGCGTTCTTATGCTGCGGGTATTGCGAGCTCCGGGAGGGTTCCGCTGAAGCAATTTGTCGTCTTCAGGAAGGGCGACGGAATACAAGTCAGCACAGGGGATGCACGAGTACAGGCCTACCTGCTGCTACGCTATTTTGTGGAACAACCTGCCAATAGTGTTATCGCGCTTGATTCAGCAGTAGAACAGGTGTCGCCAAGTAGAGATTTGGGATGGTTTCTCTCCAGGGACGAGAACTCGAGAGCATCGACCCGAGCAGGAATTCTATTGGCGTATGCGACAATGCATCGTGCGATTCGAGAAGCAGCGACCTCCGGATTTGTGAAATGGGATCGTCTGATCGAACTGGTACAAGGTGTCGTCATGGCCCATCAATACTCGGAGACTGTCGAGCGGGGAGTCGTAGTATTCCGGATGCCCGTGGGAATGCCTTTGGCTCCGTTTCGGCCTTTGCCGAATCTTCCCCGCATTTCTGCGTAAGAAATCTGAAATCGGGCATCGCACGGTGGTGGTCGGAGTCATGCGCCAACTCGCCAGCAGCGAAAGCACCTTGAAAGCGGGAAAGCCAGCACGCCCCTTATGATCCCGAGAGGGCGTGGTCGGACCTTCAACGGGCCGATATTTGAGGCTGTGTGGCCGAAGGAAGCACAGTTTAGACGTCCGGCCGTTTCTCATGAACTCGCCGGGCTTTGCGTCAGTGCCGCTGCAGCGTTTCGAGCTTCCTTGGCGGGTATCCGCCATCACTTTGTTTTCGTTGGAGGCAGGCTGGAACGAAAACTAGTTCCGGAGGTAGCGAATGTCACCCGATCGGCAGCGATGTCTTGCCTCGAACTGTTATGGATTCTGTGCGGGCCAGCTTCTCCAGGGCATACCGACCAGTAGGCCGAGTGCCCGATCAACTCTCGGCAACTGACCCAACGTTGGACATTGATCGGCGCTTTCAATGGCTGGAACGCCGCCGCACGCTCCAATACGAGTGATTCTAAGAAAGCTGACGGTACATGCGACGTGAGCCACTCCGCGTACGCGCTGGTTGCGCTAGCGTAATTCGTATTGTGCAGAGCCGGTCCAACCCTGTGCATGGGAGCACGTGCGATACAACTTGTTGCCTCGGATTTCATATTGAGGAACTGCGCTCCAGCTGTCTGCATGCGACACGGTACGGTACACCTTATCGCCACGGATCTCATACTGAGGCAGGCCAGTTCAACCGCTAACATGGGACACCGCCCGGTAGACCTTGTTGTCGCGAATCTCGTATTGCGGGAGGCCAGTCCAGCCATCGACGTGGCTCACCGTTCGGTAGCTTTTTGCCATCACTTTCGCCAGATATGTCCCACACCAAAGCCACATCGGCCCAGTCATTCGGCAATGCCTGACGCGCGTGCTAGGTCGGGAGCGTCAGGGAGGCTTGATAGCCGCCGCCAAACGCGCCCTCGAAGTCATACTCATACAAGGTTGTTCGTCCCATACCCGGCTGACGCTGGCCCAGGAAGAACGTAAAGGCGTTGGGCGCCGCAATAAAAATATGCATTGGAGGTTTCACGTCCTTCCGCTCCATATTGATGCGCTGAACCAAGGCTTCGGCGAGTTCGAAAGCGTGCCTGCCGCTTGCGACCGACTGCGCTCCCGATCCGCACGACGGTTTCGCGACTAATAGCTTGCTGACGCCAGGCAAGGCGGTGGCAATATAGCCGCGCACCGCGTCGGGAATATCGTGGGTGAGCGCAACAGCCACGGCCATCTCTCCTGACTCTGACGTCAAGTCTTCCACTTCAAAGTTCCACGTCGGCCAGTCTGGATTGGTGAAAGTGTCCGTCGCGCTCCAGCTTTGCCGGTCGATCGTACGCTGCTCGATTTCCACGTGCCGTCCAGACTTGATGTTGACGACGGACCCAGCGGCAAACGCCAGCGTCAAGTGGGCGTCTAGCGCCAGGAGTAACGGTTGCGGTTCGCGCGCCGCGTCAATGAGAAAGCGCTTGAGCGCGGGGTACAGGTTGCCGGTCCAATCTTGCTGGTCGCGAATGGCCCGATCGTTGAAATACGGTATCAAGTCCAGGACGGTGCTGCATCGTTCCTCTAGTCGGTCGAACGCGTGCTCGAACGACTTGACACCCACTAGTGTCCTTGGAGAGTTCCTTTTCGCAAACAGATTCTCGCGCTGGCAGGCGTCCCGAAAGGTGTCCCGCGTGAACTCGAGGCGACCCTGGGCGAGCCATTGGAAGACGATGTCGTCATACCGGAAGCTACTCTCGTTCAGCGGTATGCGAAGCAGTCCCCGGTTCTCGAAGTGCATGTCCAACAGTTCGCGGAGGTCATCCAGCGATGTGGAGTCGGTGTCGAGCGAAAGCGTGCGGGCCAGTAGACGCAATTCGGCATCGTCGATGCCCAGATGTTCCCGCCACAGTTTCCGGATCCGGCCTGTCGCCGACGCATCGGTCTTCGTGCCAAACAACTGCTCCAGGCGAATGGCTTTGTGACGCTGATGGATAAGGGGTCGGAGCGGGTCGGTCTGCGCGATCCGCCAGTTGGTTAGCAATTTGAATCGGACCCCGATCCCGTCTTTCGCGTGGGCGTGCTGAGCATTTCGGGCCCGCTGAAGAAAGGAAAAACGATTGGCGTTGATCCACTCGGGATCTATGAGGTCGCTATGTCCGAAGTCGCTTACCGAAACGTGCCACTTGCATTGCGTGTACTCCCGCAGGATTGGTTTTCCTTCTGGGTCATTTGGTGCACGGCTGGGGTCATATTCCACCCATACGTCGTCGAAGCCTTTGGGACCGGATTCGAAACCCACGCGAATGACGGGGCTGTTAGGGTCAAGCAGGCAAACGGCCTTGCGCCAGAAAATCCGGGCCTGGAAGTTGTCGCCGTCCCGACGCACAGGCGCTTTAGTTATCGGCAGTCGATAGCTGACGCGCGGCGGGACATGCATCCGCATCGATGCCGTAGCCCAGCAAATGCAGGGCCGCGGCATGGATCGACGCGTGTTCGTTCGATATAGCTCCCGCGAAGCTTCCATAATTGCGAACTTACGATAATTTCGATTATGGAAGGGCTTCCATAATCGAAAGGCATGGCTCTTCGCAGACACCGTGGCCGGCGCCAAGGCAAGCGCCATGATCTATAGCCTGATGCTGACGTGCCGGGCCTGTGACGTCGAGCCATATGCCTATCTGCTCCACGTGCTCACAGAGTTGCCACAGCGAACGCCAGACGCCGACATCAGCGACCTGTTGCCGTTCAGCTTCGCCCCGCCGAAAGCCGCCCCGCCGCATCCTGCCTGAATACGCTCGTCGCACTCAAGGTGTGCCGAAACTGGCGCTTACGATGGGCAAGCCCTTTCGATGCCGGGCGCCATAGTTGACCAACGTAGACGCGTTGCTCCGCAGGTACCCGCAGACCTTATCTAGATTCCACCACAGCGTACTGAATTCATACCCCGCTCTGGTCAGGAGCTGCGCGTCCAATGCCTTGATGCGCTCCAACGCTTTGCGGCCCTTGCCATGCCACGCGAGCCACTTGGCGTGCGTGATTTCGGTCTCTATCGACTCTCGTTCCAGTGAATCGATAACCTTACTGCCGAACACGGAACGCTGCGCCGCTTTGAACTTCATAGCGATGTGGAACCAATCGAGAATCCTGCCGCGTGCGAGCTGACTGCCCCGGATGGTCTTCTCAAATTCACCGGCGTCGTCGCTGATCACGGTAACGCGCTCGTCGGTCGCCACACCGTTTCGAGTGAGAAATTGATCCAGCCGCGCTACTGCCGAGGTAACTTCCCGGTGCACATAGGCATAGAACTTTGGCGGCCTGTCGGTGAACGTCGCTCGTCCAGCGATGAGGTTGACATGTCGGCCAAGGCCCCTCACCGAGTCGCAATGCCGCAACCACGCCGAGTCAACGCTCACGGTCGCGACATGGCTGGATTCGCGAACCTGGACGCCTCCGTCGAAAGGGGGCAGCTTCGCAATATCACGCTCGATGTCAGCGTCGAGTTGCTTTCCGATAGCACGAATCCGATTTCGAGTGCCGCTGAACGAAATGCCCTTGTCCAGAGGCAGTATTTCCTTCAGCATCGCCGTGGCCTGCCGATATGGCAGATGGCTTGCCCACTTCGCCTGGAGGTATTCCAGCTCTGGCGTGGCGCGATTAGTCAGCGCTTTAGACAAGGGATGGATCACGGATCGTGGCGTCGGCACAGTCCGTTGGCAAGCACACGACCACAGCCTCGGACTGTTCACCATCACCTTGCCATACACCGTGCGCACCACCGTCGAGCGCTGGTCCTTGTGGCTCAAAGCCGCCCCGCAACTCCTGCAATGAGTCTGGCCCGAAAGCCATCCCGCGACTTGTTTCGAAACCAGCTCGGTCTGAACCTTGGCCAACAGCGAGCGGCCCTCCGCGAGGGTCAGGCCCAGATCCGCAAGACTACCGTCACGGCGCTCGATCACTGCCAAAACGCCCTCACCGGCATGGCCAATATCGCTGCCCTCGTCCGCCAACCTGGCTTCGATGATCAACCGCATGGCTTGCTCCCACCGTTGCGATACCGATCAGCCTAGTTCACATACAACCGGCGCGGTGCCTAAGCGGCACTTTCTTGGTGTCCTCCCCAACCTTTGCACGCTCTCCAACGGATAGCGAGAAGATGTTGTTCGAGCGTGAGAAACGCAAATACAATGCGATGCATAGGCCAGTCTGTTCTGGTTGTCGTGTGGCGCCTGGAAAACATCGCACGATATCAGAGCAGTACTGGCCTTCCTTATGTCCGTTGCGTCTCGCGCTGATTGCGGAGATGTTCAGAAAATCGCCCCAGCCGTTCGCGGGATAAACGGCCCTCCCCAAACCTCAGATTGCGCGGGACGTAACAACCCGCAGCCGCAGAAGCTCGATATTGGCGCGGCCATACATTTGGCGCTTGAGGAGCTTGAGCCTGTTGACATGACCCTCCGTCTGGCCATTGCTCCATTGCAGCCTGACACGCGCGGTGGAGCCTGCATGCCCCCATGCCCTTCATGTCGCCTGTTTGGAAGCACAATCCGTTTCTGCCGCGGGAAGAACACTCTCGGAGACGCTGCGCAGCTTGTGAAGCAAGGCAACAGAGTCGCGCTCAATTCGCTTACGCAAAACCAGCCGATCAGCCATGCGGGCCACCACACTGGAAAACCGATACTCCAGCGTCCGCACGAAGCGCGTGCCAGTGGCTGTGCCGATGCACTCATACGTGACGAACATCTCAAGACCCCGGTTGCCACGGGCCCGGGTTCGCCAGAGCCGATCCGGAAGACTTTCCACGACTTCCCACTGCAACTTGCCTGCACGGCCGCCGACGTACGCAAAGTGGCTCCCAACCGGCAGCGACCCTCCCTGCCCGGTGATCGCTACGTGGTAAGGATGCCACTCGTGCCAACGAAGCGGAGTACTCACGTAGGCCAGTACCTGGCTTGGCGTCCGGGCGATATCAATGGAATGCTGCATCTTGACGGTGGGGACCAGGCTCTCGCTTGCTTCTTCGGGCTCCCAATGAAGGGTTCCATAGATCCAGTCCCACAGTGGAAACACTACGGCGAAGTTCTTGGTCTGCATCAGGTCACGGCGGTGATGCAACTCATGCAACCGCCGCATGTGGCGAATCCACGGCAGGCGACAGATCGGATTCTGCGGCGGGAGGTGCTCGCAGGCATGAAAGATCTCGTAGCTGAGATAGCCGCCCAGTAGCGTGGCGGCAAACAGCGCAGCGACGTTCGCATTGACCAGGCCGATGATCGACCAAGCGAGCAGCGCGCCAATGCTGTAGACAACGATCAGCCATGCCGGGAACAGAATCACCCGCCAGTCCTTGGCGAACTCGTAGCGCATCTGGTCATCTGCGAAAAAACTATGATGGTCGCCCGTGTGGCGCTGGTAGAACGCCTTCGCGAATCGCTTCTTGTTGTGCCCGAGACCCTTATGGGTGCGGTACTCGCCACTGCTGTAGAAAATTAAGGTGGCCGGCACAGTTAGCCACTCCACCGCGCTGACGTGGTCCAACTTGTTCAGCAAGAAGAGGATCAAGGTCACGCCGAAAACAAGAACGAAGCCAGCATGCAGCCAGGGGTTGTAGTAAGGCGAAATGTTCGCCCGGTATTTCTTCCGGAAGGTTTGGGTATCAAAAGACATGATCGGCTCTCAAAGACTGTTGCGCTGTCGGGCTCGCGATACGTGGCCAGTTCCGCCAAGCCCCCGCGGACCTTTCTGACGTCTGGCGCCAGTAGGTCGCTTGGTGTTGTAGTCTATTGGTGCGATCATTTTCATTCCAATGGATATTGATGATGAGAATTATTGATGAATCAGAATTTGCAGCAGATTGATCTCAATCTCCTCTTCGTGTTCGACATGCTGATGCAGGAGCGCAACCTGTCACGCGCGGCCGAGCGACTGCACAAGAGCCAGCCGGCGGTGAGCAATGCGCTCAGTCGTCTGCGCGAGCAACTGGGGCAACCTCTTTTCCGCCGTACCGCTAAGGGACTCGAGCCCACTGCCGGGGCGATGACGCTGCACGTGCCGGTACGGCAAGCCCTGCGCTTGCTGCAGGCAGGGCTTGCCGTTCAAGAGAGTTTTCAGCCGGACACGGAGCGAACCTTCCGACTGTCGATGAATGACTATGGGCAGCTACGGCTGTTACCGAGCCTGATGACCCGGCTGATGGCGCTGGCGCCGCAGGTGAAGCTGCAGGTACTGTCGGACGAAGGTGCCCTGATCCCGCAGCGACTGGCCAGCGGAGATCTGGACTTGGCGATTGATTACCTGTACTTCGACGACGCCGATTTGCTCTACCAACCGATTCACGAAGAGCGCCTCGCAGTTATCGGCCGACCGGGCCACCCTGCATTCAGGGAAGGCCTCGACAAGACGGCGTATCTGGCCGCACAGCACGTCTCGCTCTTGCCGCGAGCCGGCCGCGGCAGTCCGCTCGAGATCGTCCTGGGCTCGGCCAAAGTGCAGCGCCATGTGCAGTTGCAAGTTCCGCACTACCTGACCATTCCAGCCATCGTCGCCAGCACCGATTTGCTGGGTACCGTGCCCTGGCACTTGGCCAGGCATTTCGTGCACAACTATGGCTTGCAGCTCGCGGAGCTTCCTTTCGAAACGCCTGCGGTGCAGGTCAGCTTGATATGGCACCGTCAACAACAACACATGTCTGGTCTGCAATGGCTGAAGGAGCAAATTGCGCAAGTTGCACAGACCGAATCGAGCTGATGTGGCGGGCCTCATTGGGCTGCCTGCGCGATGGATCTTTGAATCCATAGTGGCGCTGCCTGCGCTGTGTCGGGAAATCGGGCGGCGCGTTCGAGCCCTGCAGCCGCACCAATAAAATCAAGGGTTTACAGGGGTTTTCCTGTAAACCCTTGTGCATTTTGCGGTCTATGTAACCGCCATGTAACCCGATTGGATCGCCGCGATCCATCTGGAACCATGTCCTGCCTGCGCCTACAGTTGCTTCGTGCCCCATTTGCTCGTGTGGCACATAGGTCTCGCGCGATAAAATCCTACCCACTGCATCAAAGGGGACCGGGGTCGTGTCACAAGCAACAACGCCACAAGAATGCGTCGCTGCCGCAAGGCAGCTTTATGCCGTTTTGAAAGGGCATCTCGATCGTCCAACTTGCACCAGCAGGATGTGCGGAATTCCCTCGTGAGGCGATGGGCCTCGATGGAAGACCGTTCAACGTCATCGACCGTCAGACCAAGGCTCGCGAAATCATGCGGCTATGGGAAGCCTTGGGACGATCAGGACAGTAATGCATGATGGCAAGGTGTTGCACTTTTGATTTGAGGCCGCCATTTATTGTCGAGGTGGCGCAGTACTTTCGCGAATTACTAGGTCAGGCTCGAACTCGGTCTGGATGTTTTTGGCTCCTCCTTCGATCTGCTCAATCAAGTTGCGCGAAGTAAGCTCGCCAATCAGAACGGGATTCGAGTGCACTGTCGTTAGCGCGGGTGTTACCAGTTCCGCCATCTGCCAGTCGCCGAAGCCTGTGACAGAGATGTCGCTCGGAACCGAAAGTCCCAATGTGCGGCACTCCGCGATCGCCGCCACAGCAATGAAGTCATTGATGCATATCAGGGCGGTCGGCTGTTCCCGATGCAACAGCAAGTCCTTGCGCTGCAGGCAGACGCGCACCGCTTGTCGCACAGCAGATGCATCGTAAGGGGTCGGAAAAATGCGGTTATCGGGTAAGGAAATGTCGTTCTCGCTGAGGACGTCTCGGATCCCCAGAAGCCGTTGAGACGATAGAAACTGAGTTTCGAGAGGACCTGGGAGCACTGCAAACTGCCGGTGTCCTTGTTTGACTAAGTAGGTGGTTAGCCTGCGCATAGCCAAGCGGTTGTCATACCCCACCGTCGGATGCATCCCTTCGCGGTCCACGGCCCACATTAGTACATACGGGATAGCGTGCTTGTGTATCAGCGAGAAGACTTCGGGATGATGTTGTGAACCGATTATTGCGATCCCGTCCACTCTACGCTCCAATAGGGCGCGGGCGCAGCGCAATTCGGTCTCACTGTCGTCCCGATGGCAAGTCAACAGAACGGTATATCCAAGCCGGTCGAGCTGGGCCTCCAAGGTATCTACTGCTTTGGCGTAAAGTTCATTCATCAGTGTCGGCGCAATTATGCCCACCGATCGCGTGCGCCCCTGACGTAGTTCGCGAGCCGCCGAGAAGGGAACGTAGTTGAGGCTTGCAATAGCGTTCTGCACTCGCTCCAGCGTGTCAGGTCGCAGCCTATCCGGCGATGTCAGTGCACGGGAGACTGTTGCCGAGGAAACGCCGGCGAGGAGGGCGACTTGCTTGACATTCACCATATCGGGTCAGATGTTATCTTCAGCCGGAATGACGGCCGTCTGCCATCCATTGTAACGATTGGTAGTCGAAAGCAGTTCCCGTCGTTGGAGGGTTCCCGAAGACGGATCGACATCCCTGGTGAGGCTAGTCGAGCCGGACCTTTGCTGAATCTGCCACTCGCTTCCACTTCGAAACTTCGGCGCGAAGCAACGCATTGAACGCCTCAGGCGTGCCGCCTGCGATCTGCGCTCCTTGAGCCATCAGCTTGTCGCGGACCTCCGGATCCTGAAGGGCTTTGTTGAACTCGCTGTTCATCTTAGCAATGATGGCCTGTGATGTCCCGCTCGGGACCATGAACCCGCCCCAGGAAACGGCTTCGTAGCCGTTTATCCCGAGTGCTTCATCTACCGTGGGCACATCGGGCAGTGACGGTAATCGAGTCTTGCTCGTGACCGCGAGCGCCCTGAGCTTTCCACTCTTGACTTGCGGCATTCCCGCGAGCGAGGTGGGAAGGGCAACATTGATCTGCTGACCGAGCACGTCTGTGAGCGAAGGCGCGTCTCCCTTATAGGGAACGTGGTTCATCTTGACGCCAGCCATGGTACTATTGAGGCTTGTATAAATCATGACAACCGATTCGAGTCTGACGCGTTATCTGATCAAGGCGTTGATCGGGAGTCGATTGCATGGCAGGGAAGATGGACGAAGCGACCAGAAAGCGGGTTCGCGCTGGACGGATGCTGTTAGCGAACAAGCCGGTCGCGGAGGTTGCGGCTGCGGTGGGCGTGGCACGGCAGACGGTGTACACGTGGAAGGCGCGACTGGACGAAGGCGGCATCGATGCGCTGCGCACCATGGCCCGTGGACGGCCGTCGTTGCTCGACGATGCCCAGCGCGAGCAGTTGTGTCGTGCCTTGCTGCAGCGCCCCACCGAGCATGGCTTTGGCACCGAACTGTGGACGCTCAAACGGGTGCGTCTACTCATCGAGCAACGCTTCGGGGTGTCATACAACGAGGCCCATGTCTGGCGCATTCTGGATTCGCTCGGCTTCTCGCCCCAACGCCCAGATCGACGCGCTATCGAGCGCGACGAGGACGCCGTTCTGGCGTGGAAGCGCAAGACTTGGCCCGCGCTCAAAAAAAGTGTACGCGGGAGCAACGGCTGATCGTTTTCATTGACGAGTCTGGGCTCTCGGAACGCCCCACGCGCGTGCGCACCTGGGCTCCGAAAGGTCAAACGCCAGTCATCCAGTTTCATTTCAACTGGAAGCATGTCTCGGCCATCGCGGGAATGAGTTATCACAACTGCCTGTTCCGCCTTTACGACGGCGCGATCAAGAGCGCACAGATTGTGGAGTTCCTCAAGGCACTGCGCGCGCACCTCAAACGCCGCCTGATGATCATCTGGGACGGCGCCGCGCAGCACAAGAGTCGCATCGTGCGCGACTACCTCGATAGCACTGGTGGTGCAGTGCAGATGGCCTTTGTCCCGCCCTACAGCCCGGACCTGAATCCAGTGGAGTATCTCTGGGCCTGGCTCAAGCGCCATGCCCTGGCCAACTTCTGCCCACACTCGCTCGCCGAACTCAAAACGACCGCCCGCAATCGGCTGCGCAGCGCACAGCAACGCGCCAACATCATAGCCGCGTGCTGGAAGCAGGCCGAGTTGTGGTGATGTCAGCATTTATGCAAGTCTCAATAAGGAGTTCCCCGGCCAGATGGCTGCCCGAACCATTGCCGGCGCATCCAAAGGTGATCTGCCCTGGCCTAGCCTTTGCCATCGAGACTAGTTGGCGCAGGTCCTTTATTGGCGAATTTGCTGCTGTGACGATAATGAGCGGCACCGTTGTCACTAAGGAATTGCTGATCAATGAGGTTTGCGCTTGATGTTGCACAAGCCAAGGACTTCAGCTTTCGCAATCCGGGAGAGATGGGCCGATTCAAGCCGTCTTTCTCGCGTTTCGCACCTTTCCTGGTCGCGCTTTTGCGCGCTCAGGACGGATTGCTCCCCTCTAAGGACAACAACAGCCTCCTGGCGAACACCAGATTCGCCAAACCAAACAGGCTGAACAACTGCGCCGTGTTCTTGAACAGGCCCTTGTAGCGAACCTTGCGATGACCAAACAGATTCTTGATAACGTGGAACGGATGCTCAACCCGCGACCGAATCTGTGCCTTGACCCGCTCGACGGCGATCAGCAAGTCCTTGACGGCTCCGTCACACATCGCCTTGATCTTGCCGCGCTTGACGGCCACCTGCCACTTCACGGTCTTGCCTTGCATCTCCTCGCGCTTGTCCACGCCCGTGTAGCCCGCGTCGCCAAACGCATGCTCCTCGTGGCCATGCAGCAAGGCATGGGCCTGCGACACGTCCGACTCTTGGCCGCTGTGCCCACCACGCTATGCACCAGCCCAGAGGCCGCATCCACGCCGACGTCGGGTAGCAGCGGCGCATTTCTGCGCCACTGCCCCCTAAGGTAGGGTCGAGAACTGGCGCGCGCACCTTCAGGTGCCGGTGGTGATTCCACCGCTTTCGCGATGGCCCGCAATCCGGCGACCATAGTCACGTTTCCAACTCCCGCCACGTCAAACGCAGCATGCGGTTTTCCCGCACTACGCTTTCCTGTTTGCTTCATGTCAAGGTATATGGGACCTATCATGCCGGGGCCGCTTTCGTCGATGGTCGACGACGAACCCGATAGCCGTTGAACAGCTTCAGTTCGTCATAGAGCCACCGCCTACTCCACGTCTTCCAGCCGAAGCCCCGACGATTCCGGGAGCGCTCCAGATGGCGCCTGACCTTCTTTTCCACCCAGTCCTGGATGAAGCTGAAGCACTCACTGGAGTGTCCGACCGCGAAGTAGTTCACCCAGCCACGTAGCACCGGATTTATCAGTTGCACCACCCGATCCACCGGCTGCGACTGGTATCGCCTGAACACCTCCTTGAGTTTGCGCAGCAACGCCGTGCGTTTCTTCAACTTGGGCGTATAGTGCGCTCGCCACACCTGTCTCTTTATGCTGCGCAATCGACGGAAGTCGAATCCCAGAAAGCCAAAGCTCTCACCGCAGTCCAAATCCACCGTGCGACTCTTCTCTTCATTGACCTCGACCTGCAACTTGGCAAACTCTTCCCGAAGCCGTCGGCTTTCGCGTCAGTTCATGCTCGACGAGCAGGCGGCGAA
Source organism: Cupriavidus sp. C2SS-8b (assembly GCF_057073745.1). NCBI lineage: Bacteria > Pseudomonadati > Pseudomonadota > Betaproteobacteria > Burkholderiales > Burkholderiaceae > Cupriavidus > Cupriavidus sp. C2SS-8b. Next base: position 268,970 of record NZ_CP172718.1, on the reverse strand, counting down.
ACTTCAGCAGCGTGGTCGCGTCTGGCACCGCCTCGACTGCCAGGTCGATCCCGGCAAACGCCCGCATCGCCATGCTGTCGTACAGCGCGTCTTCCAGTGCCTCGTCCGACAGCCCGTACCACTGCAGGAGGAAGTAAATGCGCAGCATCCGCTCAAGGCCGATCGGCGGCCGGCCACGTTTGCCCTTGGGGTAGTACGGCTCGACCGCCGCAATCAGGCGCGCCCACGGCACCACGCTCTCCATCTCCGACAGGAAGCGCTGGCGGCGCGTCACACGCTTCTTGCCGTGACTTTCCGCTTCCGCAAAACTGATCTGTCGCTTCATCACAGGACCTGAATCATGGACACGCTCATGACAACGCGCTCACCCAATGCCTCGATGACTCGCGCACTGATTTAATCAGATGGTATGGACGCCTCCCCCCGGCAACGGGGCGCCGCTTACCTGCAAGAGTAACTGTAAGGGTCCTCGCTGCCATGGCATCCCTATGCCAAAGTGGAGGTGTCGATTGCAAACGACCCTGATCGGGACGATCCAAAATGAAGCTTACCGTCATCGGCATGGATATTGCCAAGCATGTCTTCCAACTTCATGCGGTGAATGCCAACACCGGTGAAATCGAGCGCATCAAGTTGAAGCGGAGCCAGGTCACCGACTTCCTTGCTCAGCGGGAGCGTTCACTCATTGCCATCGAAGCTTGCGGCAGCGCCCACCGTTGGGCACGAGAACTGCAGAAGCTCGGCCACGAAGTGAAGCTCATCTCTGTGCGATCGGTTCGTCCCTTTGTGTTGCGTAATAAAACCGACGCTGCCGATGCCAGAGCTATCTGGACAGCAGTCCAGCAGCCCGAGGCGCGGTTTGTTGCGATCAAGAGCGAGCAGCAACAGACCATTCTGGCGCTGCACCGCATCCGGGCTCAACTGATGAAGTTCCGGATCATGCAGACGAACGCATTGCGCGGCTTACTCTATGAGTTTGGTGAAGTCCTTCCGGAAGGATCTCGGGAATTTGCCGAAAAAATTTCTGGTGCGCTTGCCAAGATCGCGAATCGCTTGCCAGCCATACTGATCGACAGCCTACGAGAGCAATGGGCACGCGTGCAGGCAACCGACAAGGAAATCGCTGTGCTGGAACGTCGGCTCAAGGTTGCGCTTTGCGACAATCAGGAATGCCAGAAGATCGCTGAAATTCCTGGCGTGGGGCTGCTAACCGCCACGGCTGCGGTGGCTGCGATCGGCGATGCCAAAACGTTTCGCTCCGGGCGTGAGTTCGCTGCCTGGTTAGGCTTGGTACCGAAACAAACGGGCACCGGTGGTCACGTGCGCCAGCTTGGCATTAGCAAGCGAGGTGACACCTACCTGCGCACCCTACTCATACACGGCGCCAGATCGGTGATCATCAAAGGCGCATGAACCGCCTGGCTCGACGGATTGCTTCAGCGACGTCCTTTCAATGTAGTGGTGGCTGCCGTAGCCAACAAACTCGCCCGGACCATCTGGGCGGTGCTAGCAAGGGATACGAGATACACGGCACCCGCCATGGCTGCATAGCCAGGTGCGTGGCCCGCCTGAACTGACTTCTTCTCAAGGAGCGCAAGCATTGATCGCATGATGGCTAACAGGTTGGACCGGGGCGAGGAAAACCCGATAGGGAATGTGAGCAGCAACGCTCGATGATCAGATGAGGACCTCGCCAGCGAATTCCATATGGGCCAGCAGGCTGAGCGGCCTGCACAAAAGGGCCGGACATAGGCGTGCTGCCTTCACCTGTCGACCACCATGTCAATCGGCTTGCAATCCGGGAGGCGTCCACATAAGGCGATTCCCTAGTGACGGATCGCGCCGCAGCAACTATGACAGTTGTGCATCGCCAGAACACCGGGTTGTCGCGCCATCATCAGTACGAGCACGCTGACAACCAAGGTGGCCGCATTGATCTGGAGTATCGGATGCGGGCTCAAAGTACTGGCTACTGAGCGGCCCCAGATCTCAATGCCTTTACGTTGACCGCCAGCCAAAGCGGCAGTGTCGCAGACACCACGCATCAGAACAGCTTCGAAGATTGATCCTGCCCGGCAACTTTCATGTCGCAGAATCGTCTGCGTAGCTAGGTACGCCTCCGCTACTCCCAAATTAGGGCGTCATCTCCTGGATGCAGCTTGATGCGGGTTTCAACGTGCGTTCCTTCGGCGCGAGTATGCCTGCGGACGGTCCATTCTCGATCGTCTGTTGCGAAGATATTGGCGCCAACATGGGCGTTGCCGTACGGGGCGTTAGTATGCGCAAGTGATCTGCTAATGCGATTTCCAGCGTCCCATTGCCAGTTGCAGCTAGTAGAACGACCACGCCTGGGTTACGGTGAAATGGGAAGCGCTGATCATCCAAGAAATCAGAATCGTGCGTCAGTATGATGCGTCGCGTTTCACAAGCCGTCGCGAAACTGGCCTCGTCGGCGTGTCCAATGAGCGCCATGCTAGGGTAAGCCGCCTACTTTTCCGATGAGAGTAAGGCGTCCGGGCCAGCCCTTGCGCCCGCAGCGCTCGTGCCGCCGTGATGCCGTGATGCCGTGATGCCGGCGGCGGGTGTCCCGACGACTACGATGTGCTCACGGGAAATCATCAGAGATCCTCGTGAACCTCGATTGCAAGCGCCGGACAGATCCCAGCGGCCAAGCGGGCAGATTCGTGTTGATCAGTCGACGGTTCCGCACCCGGGGCGATGAGCGAACTCCCTACGCTGGCCCCATCCCAACAAGCCTTGAGACCATCGCTGCGGCATTCTGAAGTGTTGGAATGATTTCATTCTCGATCCTTTCGGGTGTCGCCTCGGCTGGCGATGTGGAAATCCCGATAGCCAGCTGGCGGTTGCCAACCCGAGCAAGCGGGACTGCAACTGAGATCTGATTGCTCTCTGGATACTCGACCATCGCCCATTCACCGACCCCGAGGGTCAACGCCTGTGTGAGCGCGCTACTTGGAGGCAGGATGCTTCCAACCCGGAGATTCATCACCACGAGGCGACGGCGTTCCGCGAGTGCCATCGCCCTTCCAATAATGATCACCCCGTCGGGGTTCGCTTCACCCAGGTTGGATGTTCCTGCGTACGTGTCAGCCAGTTGCTGGAGCATCTGCTGAACCGAGTCTGTCACTCCCAAACTTTCCAAAGCAGCAAAGCCGATTTCGAAGACTCGGGTAGTCAAGCGCCATTGGTTGCCCTCGCGCGCGACATATCCCTCCTCCTCCAAAGTCAATAGAAAGCGCAGAACGGTCGGGTGCGGCAGGTCTACGGCACGCGACAACTCCGCCAACGTAGGTCGCCCGTTCTCTCGGAAAGCGCGCAGCACCGCTAGACAGCGTTGGATCGATCTATTATTCTTCATTCGTACACCCTGTGTACCGCTAGTTCACCTAGTGAACATCATAAACCAGGTGCCCTTGAGATGCAACCTGCTTCTTGAGGTCAGGAGACAACGAATGAAACGATGGATATTGGGCTTTAGCGCCGCTGTGGTGGGGTGCTGGGCAGCGACCGGTCAATCTGTTGCGAACGCCAGCGAGTCCTGGCCGAGTCGCCCGATCAAGTGGGTCGTGCCGTATCCGCCGGGCGGCACCACTGACATGCTGGCACGTATCGTCGGTGCCAAGCTCTCTGAACGACTCGGGCAGCCCGTGGTGATCGAGAACAAGCCAGGCGCTGGGGGCGATGTTGGCACGGCCTATGTTGCGAAACAGCCCGCTGATGGATACACCATCGTTATGGGCAATATTGGTCCTATTGCCATCAACCCCACGCTTACTCCCGACGCTCGCTTTTCTCCCACGCGAGATCTCGCGCCGGTGACGCTCCTGGCGGAGGTTCCCAACCTGCTGGTGGTCAACCCGCAACTGCCGGTCAAATCGGTGAAGGAACTCGTTCAGTACGCGAAGCAACAGCCCAATCCCTTGTCGTACGCAACGCCTGGCAACGGAACATCTTTGCACTTGGCGGGTGAACTGTTCGCTTCGACAGCGGGCCTGCGCATGGTTCATGTGCCATACCGCGGTAGCGGCCCCGGCCTGAACGACACGATGGCAGGCCATGTACCGATCATGTTTGACAACATGCCTTCGGCATTGAATCTCGTAAAAGGCGGAAAGGTTCGCGCACTCGCCATCACGAGTGCTGTCCGTTCCCCGTTGCTGCCGGACGTCCCAACGATGACTGAAGCTGGTCTGAGCAACTATCAGATCACTGGTTGGTTCGGCGTCTTGGTACCTGCCGCAACGCCGAAGCCGATCGTCACCCGTTTGGATGCCGAAATTCAAGCTGTACTCAAGATGCCTGACGTCCGCAGCAAGATTGGCGACATCGGCGGAATCATCTCTGGCGCAGGACGAGATGAGTTCGGCCGATTCATCCAGCAGGAGTCGGCGAAATGGCAAAAGCTCATTCGTACCGCGCACATCACCGTGCAGTAGGTCAGTTACTTTAAGGAAGAAGCAATGTTGAACTCGGTTGACAGAATCCTCGTTGCGGTGCGCGACCTCGATCAAGCAGAGCAGAACTACAGGGAAGTACTTGGGGCGCAGTATCTTGATGAGCTTGCAAGCGACCATCTGAATGCCCGTGGCCGTAGCCTGGTAATCGGCGAAAGCACGGTCGAACTTTGGACCCCGCGGGGAGCAGGGGTCGTAAGTGATCATCTTGATAGCTTCGGGGAAGGCCTCTTCTTTGGAGGGGTCTCGACAGCTAGCCTGGCTGAATGCCAGAGGTTCCTTGCCGAGCAAGGTATCCGATTTGCTGAAGCCGACGGCCGTCTCTATTTGAACGCGGGCGGCCTCTATGGCATGCCACTCGTTGTCAGCGAAGCGGCAGCGCGGGTTCGAGCGAATGGTCCTGTGTCGTTTCTGTACGAGCTCACCATGGTTCTCAGCACCGACTGGCGAGAAGTCGCGGATTGCTACGCGCGAAAACTGGGCCTGCAGCGCGACAAGGCAGTAGACATCACGTTCGCGCGATTTGGCTATGAAGGCACGCTGCTGATGTTCGCGCCGGATCGTCTCGATCGCATCGAATTGGCTGAAGCGCATGATCCCGCCTTTGCCATGGGCAGGTTTTCGGGCAAGCGAGGTGACGCACTTTACATGTGCTACATCGAAACGCATGATTTGGCGGACGTAATCAGGCGACTCGAATCGCGCAACGCAAAGTGGACCCGAAGGACCGACACGGGCAAGCCCGAGCAGGACGGCCTCTGGATCCATCCGAGCGCGCTGAATGGCGTCCTACTTGGTGTATCCCGAACCTCGTTGGCGTGGGGATGGTCCGGTAGCCCCGAGAAAGTCGAAGAGATTTCAGAGGTGCAGTCGTGATGCCGGAGATCTTCGATCAGCAATACATCGGGGGATCGTGGCGCCGTGCTTCTGGCACACAGCTCATCGACGTAGAGGACCCGAATACTGGCCTGGTATCGGCCCAAATTCTTCCAGGTACCGAGGAGGACGTCGGTCTCGCCTTGGGTGCCGCGCAGAACGCATTGGCCAGCTGGTCCGCAACATCCGTGTCGGACAAATGCGCAATTCTTAATCGCCTAAAAGACCAACTCACAAATCGGCAGGAGTCGTTGGCCGATGCTATCGCGGCTGAGGTTGGCACGCCCTTGAAGATCTCACGCATCGTTCAAGTCGACTCGCCCATTCGGAACATTGGGAACTTCGTAAAGCTGGCGGAAGGATTTCCATGGCAATCGCGAACGGGCCCATCTGTCATCGTCCGGGAGCCATTCGGCGTCGTGGCATGTATCACGCCATGGAATTTCCCGCTTCATCAGATCATTCTGAAGGTGGTGCCCGCGCTTCTGGCCGGGAACACAGTCGTGCTCAAACCAAGTGAATTGACGCCCCGAACAACGCGCCTTATCTGCGATGCCATCAATGACGCAGGCTTTCCTTCGGGCGTGGTGAACGTTGTGAACGGCTTGGGTGCGGTAGTGGGCGCAGCGTTGGCGCGAGCTGACGGCGTGGACATGGTTAGCTTCACAGGATCCACGGAAGCGGGTCGTGCAGTGTCTTGCTTGGCCGCGTCGACCATTAAGAAGGTGACGCTGGAATTGGGCGGCAAGTCGCCTTCCTTGGTATTGCCGGGTGCGGACCTGACTGTGGCCGTCAAGGGAACGCTCGCTTCCTGCTTCCTCAACAACGGTCAGACTTGCAGCGCGCTGACCAGGTTGATTGTTCACTCGCGTGATGTGTCGGCCGTCGAAGCCCTGGTGAAGCAAGAACTCGCCAAGTTCTCTGTCGGATCCAGCCTCGTCGAAGGCCATCGGATCGGCCCGCTCATTTCTGGCAAGCAGCGTGACCGCGTGCAGGAACTAGCGGAAAAAGGGGTAGCGGAGGGCGCCACGCTCATCGCGTCAGGCCAGGATGTTCCGCCTGCAGGATTCTTCGTCAGCCCGAAGGTGTTTCTCACAGATCAACATAACTATCTGGCCAAGGAAGAGGTGTTTGGCCCCGTGCTCTGCGTGATTCCCTACGACGAAATCGACGACGGCATCCGCATCGCCAACGCAACGGTGTATGGCCTGGCGGCGGCCGTTTGGGGCGATCCTGACCTCGCACTCGACGCCGCTAAGAAGATTCGTGCAGGACAGGTCGATATTAACGGCGCCCGATTCAACCCCGTAGCGCCCTTCGGCGGCTTCAAACAAAGCGGTGTTGGCCGGGAGGCGGGTCACGTCGGTTTGGATGAGTTCCTCGAGTACAAATCTATCCAAATGAACGAGGGATGACGGGATGTCTCTTATGCAGAAACAAGCTCTAGGGAACATTCGCGTATTGGATATGACGCGAGTGCTCGCAGGGCCATGGTGTACCCAGATGCTGGGCGACATGGGAGCCGATGTCATCAAGATTGAGCACCCATCGCGAGGGGATGATACGCGGCAGTGGGGGCCGCCGTATGCGATGACGAGTGAAGCGGAAGTGCTTGAGGATTCCACCTACTTCGCTTCCGCAAATCGGAACAAACGATCGGTTGGCGTGGACATCGCCAACCCAGACGGTGCGGATCTGATCCGTAAGCTCGTTCTTGAGTGCGACATCTTTGTAGAGAACTTTAAGGTTGGTGATCTGGCTCGTCGAGGGCTTGACTACGACAGTCTGAAAAAGATCAATCCGCGCCTGATCTATTGCTCTATCACCGGGTACGGCCAATCCGGGCCGTACGCTGACCGCCCCGGCTACGACTTCGTTTTCCAGGGGGAAAGCGGGCTGATGAGCATAACGGGCGAGCGTGATGACGAGCCTGGTGGTGGGCCACAGAAGGTCGGGATCGCCATTGCTGATCTGACGACGGGACTGTATGCGACGGTCGCGATCCTCGCCGCGTTGAACCACAGGAATGTCACGGGAGAAGGTCAGCACATCGATTTGGCACTGCTCGATTGTCTGGTTGGCTTGTCGTCGAATCAGGGATTGTCGTGCCTGATCAATGGCGCCGAACCGCACCGGTGGGGGAACGCGCATCCGTCTCTCGTACCGTATCAAGTCTTTGATACGGCAGACGGTAAGGTGGTAGTTGCTGTGGGGAACGATTCCCAGTGGCAACGCTTTTGCCAAGCGATCGACGCCAAAGAACTGGCCCGGGATTCGACGTTCTATTCCGCATCCGGACGCATTCGGAATCGAGAGGCGCTAATTGCGCAGGTGTCGTCGGTTCTTGCGGCGCGCCAAACCGAGCATTGGCTTGCCGCGTTCTCCGCAGCGGATATCCCGCACGGTCGTATCAATACCTACAAGGAAGCCTTTGCTCACCCACAGGTCATCCACCGTCAGATGGCGATCGACGTGCCGGTTGACAAAGGTATCGGCTCGGTACGGGGCATCGCCAATCCCATCAAATTCAGTAAAACGCCGGTGCACTACGTTCGGGCGCCCGCGAAACTCGGTCAGCACACAGAAGACGTGCTTTCCGACTTGCTAGAACTTTCCGCGGACCACATCGCCGGTCTCGAAGAACGTGGGGTGATTAGTTGCCAAACGTCAAAAAAGACACTTCAGGAGCAATCATGAGCATCCAAGCTAATAATGTCGGAAACGTCCTGGAGATTTGCATTGCGCGTCCAGAAAAGCGCAATGCGATCAGCGCCGCGATGTACCAGGAACTGACCCGTCTTCTGGATGAGGCCAACGCGGACAAGGAATGTGCCGCAGTCATCGTGCATGGTGCGGGCGGACACTTCACTGTCGGTGCCGATATCAATGATTTCCAGACCCGGCGGGGTAATGAAGATTCCCCTGCTGTCACGCTTCTCCGGAAGATGGCCGCGATCGATGTGCCGCTAATCGCAGCAGTCGAGGGACTGGCGATTGGAATCGGCGCCACGATGCTGCAACACGTCGATTTTGCCTACGCATCCCAAGATGCGCGCTTCCGCATGCCGTTCGTATCGCTGGGTCTGTGCCCCGAGGGCGCATCCAGCTACCTGCTCGAATCGCTGGTAGGTGTCCGGAAGGCACGTGAGTGGTTGATGCTTGGAAAGTTCTTTGATGCAGAAGAAGCTTTCGATGCCGGGCTTCTGACGTCGCTGACGCAGGACGGGGAAGCCCTTGCACGGGCGCGCGAAACGGCTGCCGAACTGGCAAAGCTTCCCAAGGCTTCGGTACGCGCGACAAAGCGGATGTTGAACCACGAGAATCGTGCCGCTGTGGGTTCTGCGCTCGACCTGGAAGTGAAGATGTTCGCCGAACTCTTGAATACCGAAGCCACTCAGGAAATCTTCAAATCCTTCCTGAACAAGAAGCGTTAAGAACGCCATGGCCGAGTTGATAAAAATCGAATCAGAAAATTTCGTCCGGGTCATTACGATGAATCGGCCGGATAAGAGAAACGCGCTGAACTCGGAAATGTGCGACGCGTTGCACGACGCGTGGCAAGACTTCGCGGGCTCAGAGGATCGCGTTGCCCTGCTACGTGCAGAGGGGTCGGTGTTTACGGCAGGCCTCGACACGAACGATCCACCGGATTCCTTTTGGCATGCCATTCCCAATGTCGCATTTGACATTGGAAAGCCGGTTATTGCAGCGGTTAATGGCCCCGTGATAGCGGCGGGCGTATCGATGCTTGCATTCTGCGATCTTTGTGTAGCGACTTCGGCAACGACCTTCGTTTATCCCGAAGGTCGCCTAGGCATGGCAGCCGGCTTGATTAGCTCGCTGGTCGGTCGGATTCCCCACAAGATCGCGATGGAGCTCATGTTGACCGGGCGCCCGGTATCCGCCCAACGGGCCTATGAAGTCGGATTCGTAAACGAACTCTGTGAACCAGGAAGCGAAACAGAGGCAGCTCTAGTGACAGCGCGTCAGATTGCGAGCGCAGCGCCGCTGGTACTGCGTTTCCTCAAACAGGCGGCGAGACACTCGATTCCGGTAGGACTGGTTGAGGCAGGCTATAGCGCCCAGTACCAAGCTCAGATGCTGGCCAGGAGTGAAGACGCCCGGGAAGGGGCGTTGGCGGCCAAGGAGCGTCGCGCTCCCGTTTTCGTGGGCCGCTAGGACTAACTAACACAGTAGGGGACTGAGAAATGGATCTGAATTTCACAGAAGAAGAGCAGGAATTTAGAAAAGAGGTACATGCGTGGATCGACGCCCATTTGCCGAAGGAGATCTCGCACAAGGTGCACAACGGACTGCAGCTATCCCGCACCGATATGCAGCGTTGGCACCAAATTCTGGGGAAAAAGGGTTGGCTGACGTATAAGTGGCCAGTCGAGTTCGGCGGCACGGGCTGGACACCAGTGCAGCGGCACATATTCGAGGAAGAGTGCGCGTTGGCAGGAGCACCGCGACTCGTGCCCTATGGGCCTGTCATGGTGGCACCAGTCATCATGGCATTTGGTAACGCTGAGCAACAGGCGCGCTTCTTGCCCGGCATTGTGACGGGCGATGTTTGGTGGAGCCAGGGTTACAGCGAGCCGGGATCGGGTTCCGACCTGGCTTCGCTCAAGACACGAGCGGAGCGAAAGGGAGACAAGTACATAGTCAATGGTCAAAAGATCTGGACCACGTTGGCTCAGTACGGGGAGTGGATTTTCTGTCTCGTCCGGACCAATACAGAAGGGAAGCCGCAGGCAGGGATCAGTTTCCTGCTCATTGACATGCGTTCGCCTGGCGTCACGGTTCGGCCCATTAAGCTGCTGGACGGCGAGTGCGAGGTCAATGAGGTCTGGTTCGACAATGTTGAGGTCCCCGTTGAGAACCTGATTGGCGAAGAAAATAAGGGCTGGACCTATGCCAAACACCTTCTCAGTCACGAACGCTCGAACATTGCAGAAGTCGGGCGTGCCAAGCGTGAGCTCCGACGCCTGAAGCGAATCGCGGCTGCAGAAGGCATGATGGACGACCCTCGTTTCAAAGACGAGGTTTCGAAGCTCGAGGTAGATATTATCGCGCTCGAAATGCTGGTTCTTCGCGTTATCTCGGCAGAAAAATCCGGGAAGAATCCATTGGATATCGCAGGCCTACTGAAAATCCGAGGCAGTGAGATTCAACAGCGCTACAGTGAATTGATGATGCTGGCTGCAGGTCCCTATAGCCTCCCATTTATTCAAGACGCTATGTTGACGGAGTGGGATGGCGAGTTCCCAGGTGGAGAGCGACGGAACGCTCCGCTTGCCGCGACATATTTTAATCTGCGGAAAACCACTATCTACGGTGGCTCCAATGAAGTGCAGCGTAACATTGTTTCGCAAGTGGTCCTCGGATAAAGGAGTAGAGCATGGATTTCGAATTCACTGACGACCAGGACCAACTGCGAGATGCAGTAAGAAAGTGGGTAAAGCGTAGCTATACGTTTGAGCACCGTCGCAGTTCCGAGAGCAGCGGCGGATTTTCCCCGGACGCGTATTCGGAGCTTGCGGAGCTTGGGCTGACTGGACTTTACGTCCCAGAAGAGTATGGCGGCGTCGGTATGGGGCCGGTCGACGTTATGGTGGTTATGGAGGAACTGGGGCGGGGCATCGTACTCGAACCGCTGGCGCAAGTTCTACTTGCGGGTGCAGTGCTGTCGAACTACGCCGAAGCAAGCGTACGTGCGGCGTGGCTGCCTACGATCGCTTCTGGAGAAAGTCTGGTCGTACTGGCCCAGCAGGAGCGCGCGAATCGTTATCGCATCGATACGTGCGAGACGCGAGCAGTCGAGACGGCGGAAGGTTGGGAGCTTACTGGGAGTAAGAGCCTCGTGCCGGTTGGCGATCATGCTGCTGCGTACATTGTACCCGCCATGATTGCTGACACTCTCGGAGCGTTCCTTGTGGAGCGCTCCGCCCCAGGTGTATTGGTACACCCTTATCAAACTGTCGACGGCTCGCGCGCCGCGGAGCTGACGTTGTCGAAGGCGCCGGGCACGCTAGTCACCCGCGAAGGCCAGGATTGCCTGTCGTATGCCGTGGATCTTGGCATTGCAATGACGTGTGCAGAGGCCGTGGGCGTGATGGACGTAACCCTGGAGGCTCTGGTGGATTACATGAAGACGCGCAAGCAGTTCGGCGTCGCTATCGCGAGCTTCCAAGCGTTGCGTCACCGCGTCGCAGATATGAAGATGAGTCTAGAGCTCGCGAGGTCTATGAGCTACTACGCCTCGCTCAACGTCAACGCGCCGGCGAACCAGAGACGTCGCGCCATGGCACAAGCGAAATATCAGTTGGGCGGGTCGATGCGATTCGTCGGCCAGCAGGCCGTGCAATTGCACGGTGGGATTGGAATGACGGATGAGTATATCGTCAGCCACTATTTTAGACGCCTTACCCAAATGGAATCGGTGTTCGGAGATACGCTGCATCATCTGGCGCAGATGTCGGACTCCATGCATCCCGAGCTTGACAAGGCTGCCTAAGGCGCCGCGAAGAGTAAGTGCTCGATGAATTGCGATGGCGGGTGACCCTCATCGTTTCCGGCAGCGCGGTGGTACATCCTCGCGCTGCTCATAGTATCGGACCGGGATAGTAGCGTAATTGATGCAGACGCAACTTCAGTCACGAAGCCAAGTCGGGATCCATGATATTTTTCTTCCAATTCCAATGAAAGTGACTTCGTTGAGTGGCGAGCAGATAATCATCCGACAAGGCTATTCACGCGTAATTAAAGAGGGGAAGTTCGTGAAGCTCCCCGCTTTTTCTCCTGCGAGTCTGTTCTTGGGCGGCTCTATTTTTAAGAGCTCGCATTGCAGCTTCGATCTGGATGTAACTAGTTATTCTGTGGTGCGTGATCAACCAATGCACGATCTGTGGGATTCCAGGCCGCTTTGGGAGGCAATTTCATTGTCGGTGTTTATGAATCCAAAGGAAGCTTGGAATATTGCAGATATAGCGGATAGTTTGCAGACAACATCCTCGAGAGTCAGGCGGACCCTCTTCAGCCCATTTGATTACACACATCTCAGTCGTCAAGTTCACGCGCGTACCTGAGGCCTGCGGCGAAATCCACCACTCGCTGCAGGCCTTGCCAGATAGTCTTGACTCCGGGTTCGCCGTCGCCTTTGCGCGCCAGGAAGCCACCGAGCATAGCGACCAAGCGCACGACTTCGTTCAGACGCGGTGACGTCTTCGGTGGTTTCTTCTTGTTGAGAATGAATGCCGCGCGCCATTCATCCCGCTCGAACAGCAGTCCTGCATCCAGGTCCGGGCAAGTTCGGCCCAGTCGCATCAACCGAGCGATGCGCCATGCCACCACCATGAACAGTGCCAAGGCACGCTCAAGCCGCGCCATCGATGCGAGTTGCAACGCCTCGACCCGACAGCCGTTCTTGAGCACGTGAAAGAACAGTTCCACCTCCCAACGCGCGCGGTACCAGTCAATAAGCTGCGCCGCTGCGTCAAGGTCGCCCACCTCGCGATTACTCAGCAGTCGCCATTCAATCGGTTTGACGCCGGCCGGCGGGTCGACCTCCCGGGCGACGATACAAGTGGCACTCACCACGCCGCCTGCAGCATCAGGCAACGCGACACGTTGCGCCCACACCTGCTGCCGTACTGCGCGCGCCGGCTGAGCCTGACGGGCTGCCAGCGTAAAGTGAATCCTGCCCACTGGCTCACCCGCGGTTACCTGGTCCCACAGCTTGCCGCCGCCAGGCAAGGTGCGATTGTGCTGCGAGCGCAGTAACCAATCCGCCGGGTGGCCCAACTCCTTTGCTTTGACCATCAGCGCCATGATGTCCGATTCCCGGTCAGCCACATAGACGAGTCGCGTGGCAGGCAGTGCGGCCGCCTGTTCGGCGACCCGCTCATATCCTTCGGTCCAGCGGGTACTTTCCTTGATGCCGGGGCGCACGCCATCCGCACCCTTGGGCTCGCGTGCCCACATGTAGGCGTCAAGCACGCCCAGCGGTTCGCGCGCTGGCGTTACCGCGTATGTCGGGTGCAGATATAGCCCGCGTTGCGCCTCATACGACAGCGGTCCCAAGCCGGCGATGGCCTGGCCGTTAAAGTCCAGCTCCGTGGTGTCTTGGATGCATAGCACCACTTCGCAAGCTCGCATCCGCTCGGCTGAGTTCTGCCAGTGGGGAGCCAGAATATCGCGCCAGTCCAGTTCATCCTGAGCCAGGAAGCGGTATGCCGCAGCCGTTTCCGCCCAGCCGCCGCATGCGCTGGGGATGCTTGCCGCCGGCTTCTCTGCGAGCCGCTCCGCTAGCAGCACCGCCCGCTTGTTCAGGCGCTGGTCGCCCAAGTCAATGTCCTTGAATTCTGCCGCTGCCCAACTCGTTGCCTCTCGCTTCATGTGCCGCCCAAAATGCAAGAGTGAACGACAATCCGAAAGAGTTTACAACCCCACCCGCTATGTCATTGACCGTAAACGACTTTCTGCGGAGCACCAGCCGCCAGGAGTTGTGTGTAATGAGGTGTCTTCAGCCAGGGCAATTGCTTCACGGAAATATGTAACACGCAGCGGCTTATGCGTTCGCTGTTCGAATTGGCAGGACTGGAAAGATCTATACCGGATATTTCGAACAGAATTGGGTGGAGCCAATCCTATGACTTTGAGTCATCTTTCTATAATAGATTTAAAGTTTCGGCAGATGTTATTTGCGGAATGAAATTTTATGCCCGCTAGGCGATCTATTTAGAGGAGCTCTACTGAACGTTTGCCAGCCATCAACCGCTTCGAAAGAGATGGGCGGCCGTTGGGCAGGCCGCCCTCTTTTGCGATGGAAGTACCATCCGCCCCAGCCTCGCGCGCGCAGGCTGCTCGTGCCGCCGTGATGCCGGCGGCCGTTGCCCCGATGACTACGATTTGCTTAGGGGAATCATCAGAGAGCCTCGTGAATCTCGATTGCCAACGCCGGACAGATCCCAGCAGCCAAGCGTGCAGATTTTGTATTGATCGGCCGACGGATCGGCATTCAAAAGAATGACGATTCCGTCATCCTTTTGGTCGAACAGATCCGGCGCATTGACGACGCATTGGCCGGAACCGCAGCATTTTTCGGGATAGATTGTGATTTTCATCGTGATTCGCCGTAGTGGATTTACCAGCTAACGGGCAGTGCCCTAACACCATACATGAGCGAATCGCTCTTGAACGCGAGGCTCTCGATGGGCACGGCCAGCCGAAGATTCGGCAGGCGCTTCAGTAGGGCGGTGAACATGATCTGCATTTCGACTCTGGCGAGAACTTGTCCCATGCACTGATGCGGGCCGTATCCGAATGCGATCTGTGTCCGGGCATCACGGCGGAGGTCAAAGACGTGGGGATCTTTGAACTGCTCCTGGTCGCGATTTGCGGAAATACTAAGCACGACAACGGGATCACCGGCTCGGATCAATTGCCCATTCACGACAACGTCCTCCAGTGCGACACGTCGCGTCCCGGACTGTATGACATCCAGGAAGCGTAGCATCTCCTCCACCGCGTTTGGAACGAGGCTTGGATTCTGGCGAAGCTCTTCCCAGATGTCCGGCCTCTGAAGTAGGAAGAGCACCCCCATCGACGTCGTATTTGCCGTCGTCTCGTGCCCGGCAATCAGCAGAAGCCTTCCAAGCGAGACCACGTCTGTTTCAGTGATATCGCCCTTCCGTACATGATTAACGATAAGGCGACTGAGGATGTCCTCCCCGGGGCTTTCGGATCTCTTCGCCACCAGTTCACGCAGGTATTCGCACAACGCTTGATTCGCGGCGCTAGCCTCTTCCCTCGTCGCGGTGCTCGACGTCATGATCATCGCCTGTTCTTGGAAGAAGTCGTGATCGTCGTATGGAACACCAAGCAACTCTGAGATAGCCAATGCTGGTGTCGCCAATGTAAAGGCGCTAACCAGGTCAGAAGGCTGCGGCCCCATCGCAAAATCTTCCAAGAGCTTGTCCACGATGGCCTGAAGTCGCGGCCGCAGATTCTCGATCTTTCGGATCGTGAATTCGCTGGTCAGCATCCGCCGTTGCTCTGAATGCTTGGGTTCATCCATGGTAATGAAGGTCCGGTTACTACTCCGAACAACCTTTACTGCGGCGCTGGAAGAGGGAAATCCCGGATGTGAGACGTCGGAGCTAAAGCGAGAGTCCGACAAGACAGCGCGAACATCGTCATAACGCGTGACAAGCCAAGCGATCTTTCCGTCCCAAAGCTTACCTTGTGCCAATTCGCCCTTCTGTTGCATCTGGAAGAACACCGGCGGCGGCGCCAAGGGATCTACGCGCTTAGGGGGGAAATCTGGGATTCCGCCGCTGTCGCCCTCAGCGTGAAAAGGACACGCTGATTTCGGCTCGTTCGCAGCCGCATCAAAAGGACAGCGCCCTTCTACCGCGGAAGATGGGTTGGAGGAAGGGGTGGGAGCAGGCGACTCCGTCATGGAAATATCTCCGAGGGCGATTGGTGGCTAATGTTAGGTAGCCTACCTATGTGGCGCAAAGGGGGGTTTACCCTCAACAACAGAATCGAAGGTCGACCCGTAGACATCAGAAGAAAGCGGAGAACCCATATGTGGCGATATGCCCGCCGACGTTGGAGTGCTTGCCCGCCCGCAACACCATCGCCATGGCATTCCAGCGCGCCATGGCGGCCAGTCGGCGCTCGATCGAGGTGTCGCCTGGGTACGGCTGCTCGCCCGATTCGGCAATCGTATTGACGTAGGGCGTCGTGATTGCGCCATGGAAATCCCCGTGTCGGGCCGCGTCCGATTCATGCAGGCGGCCGATCAGGTAGTGGGCGCGTTCGCGGCCTTCCACTTCGGTCACGGCGGCCAGGGCCTCAATCCATTCCTGGGTTTCCTGCGGGTCCACATCCAGCGGCAATACGTGTAGCGGCAACACCGGGGCATTCATCTCTGTCTCCATGGGATTGACGGGGCTTCGGTTCGCATCAGGCCCGGTCGGATAGGCGTGGCCATTGCGCTTCAAATAAATTGCAGTTGCAATCGTCTGGGCATTGTGAGCGCTCTGCGGCATAATTGCAACTGCAACTATTGGAGATACCATGTCGACTGAGAAGCCGGATTTGTGGTTTTCGTTTGTACGGTCGCACCGGGCCTTGATACGTGAGGTGGATCGGCGTCTTGCCGAGGCTGGACTGCCTGTCTACGCGTGGTACGACGTGCTGTGGGGGATTGAAAGCGGGCCGGAGGAAAGCCGCCGGATGCATGAGCTGGCCGATGTGCTTGCCATCGAGCGGTACAACCTGACTCGCCTGATTGACCGGCTGGAGCGTGAAGAGCTGGTGACCCGTATCCGGTCAGAGGAAGACGGCCGCGCCGCGTTCGTGTCCGTCACACGGCAAGGTAAGGCCTTGCGCAAGAAGATGTGGGGCATCTACGAGGCGGCGGTCAAAGAACTGTTTCTGGCCGAGTTCCGGCCGGAAGACATCGGGCGATTTTCTCGTGCGCTGGATGCGGCGGCAGCCAAAGCGGGGTGGCCGAAATAGGTTCGAACTCCCTTTTCGTGCGGTGACGCTTCTGGCTCGCGCCGGAGGGGACGAATGTGTCCGCTTTTTGGGACACGTTCGACTTAGTTGGCAACGGCGGTACCCTGACGCCTCAATCAAAGGTCAGTGGCATGACCGGCGCTTACCGGCCCACCCTAAGCGGACATCAGGATGGAGCAGAGACTGATATCCATTAGGCGCCCCGCATGACTGAAGAATTCCCTCAGAACGTTGTCTGCAACGCTTCATTTAATAGCTGGACAACGTATGCTTCGACCGCTTTGTGCCCGGTGAGGGCCTAGCTAGAGCGACGGCTGAGTTCCGTCCGTAGCGACAAAACGTAGTTTGGCTCACCAACTATTGGGGCGGCGCCGTACTTTCGCGAACTACAAGGTCAGGCTCGAACTCGGTCTGAATGCGTTTGGACCCGCCTTCAATCTGATCAACCAGGTTACGAGAAGTAAGTTCGCCAATCAGAACGGGATTCGAGTGTACGGTCGTGAGTGCGGGCGTCATCAGTTCCGCCATCTGCCAGTCGCCGAAGCCTGTAACTGAGATGTCGCTCGGAACCGATAGTCCCAATGTGCGGCACTCCGCGATCGCTGCCACAGCAACGAAGTCATTGATGCATATCAGGGCAGTCGGCTGTTCCTGATGCGGCAGCGAGTCATTACGCTCGAGACAGGTCCGAACCGCTTGCCGGACGGCAGATGCTTCGTACGGTGTCGGGAGAATGCGGTCGTCGGGTATCGAAATGCCGTTCTCACTGAGGACGTCTTGGATGCCCAGAAGTCGTTGAGAGGAGAGAAATTGAGTCTCTAGTGGCCCTGGGAGGACGGCAAACTTTCGATGTCCCTGTTTGACCAAATAGCTCGTCAACCTGCGCATCGCCAAGCGATTGTCATATCCCACCGTGGGATGCATACCCTCACGATCGACGGCCCACATTAGGACATACGGAATGGCATGCTTGTGGATTAGCGAGAAGACGTCAGGGTGATGCTGTGACCCGATAATGGCGATTCCGTCGACTCTGCGCTCCAAAAGCGCGCGCGCGCAGCGTAGTTCTGTCTCACTGTCGTCCCGGTGGCACGTCAATAAAACGGTGTATCCGAGCCGATCGAGCTGCGCCTCTAAGGTATCGACCGCTTTCGCGTAAAGCTCGTTCATCAGTGTCGGCGCAATGATGCCGACCGATCGCGTGCGCCCTTGACGCAGGTCCCGAGCCGAGGAAGACGGGACGTAGTTGAGGCTTGCGATGGCGTTCTGCACGCGCTCCAGCGTGTCAGGTCGCAGCCGATCCGGCGATGTCAGTGCACGGGAGACTGTTGCCGAGGAAACGCCGGCGAGGAGGGCGACTTGCTTGACATTCACCATATCGGATCAGCGGTTATCTTCAGCCTGGGATATCGGCCGACTGCCGTCATTGTAACGACCTTGGTAGTCCACAGGCAGTTTCCGTCGTCGGGGGGTATCCCGACGACGGACCGGCATTCCCGGTGAGGGCTAGTCGAGCCGGACCTTTGCTGAATCAGCCACGCGCTTCCATTTCGTAACTTCGGTGCGCAGAAACGCATCGAATGCTTCCGGGGTGCCGCCTGCGATCTGCGCGCCTTGAGCCATCAGCTTGTCGCGGACCTCCGGATCCTGAAGGGCTTTGTTGAACTGGCTGTTCATCTTAGCAACGATGGCTGGTGAGGTCCCGGTCGGCACCATAAATCCACCCCAAGAAACGGCTTCGTATCCGCTTATCCCGAGCGCTTCATCTACCGTCGGCACATCGGGCAGTGCCGGCAATCGAGTCTTGCTCGTGACCGCAAGAGCCCTGAGTTTTCCACTCTTGACATGTGGCATTCCAGCAAGCGCGGTGGGAAGGGCAACATTGATCTGCTGACCGAGCACGTCTGTGAGCGAAGGCGCGTCTCCCTTATAGGGAACGTGGTTCATCTTGACGCCAGCCATGGTACTAAGGAGTTCCCCGGCCAGATGGCTGCCCGAACCGTTGCCTGCAGATCCAAAGGTAATCTGTCCTGGCTTGGCCTTTGCTAATGAGACCAGTTGGCGCAGGTCCTTCACCGGCGAATTTGCTGCCGTGACGATAATGAGCGGCACCTTTGTCACCAAGACAACTGGCGTAAAGTCTTTCAGCGTGTCATAAGGAAGTCTCCCGTATACGGCCGGGTTGATGGCATTCGGCCCAAGGTTGGCCATCAGCACGGTGTAGCCGTCAGGCTGCGCCTTCGCAACGGCTTCATTAGCGATGATGCCGTTTGCGCCAGGCCGGTTCTCCACAACAACAGACTCTCCCCATGCCTGGCTAAGCTTAGCGCTTAGGAGCCTGGCGGTCACGTCTGAGGCGCCGCCAGGGGGATATGGAAGAACGACCCGAATCGGCTGGACCGGCCATTCCTTAGCGTGGGCGGCGGCCAGACCGATGGTCAGTGTCACTCCGCAAACGGCTAATGCCCCCGCAATTCGTAGCAATCGATGCATGTCTGTCTCCTTTGAACGTGATCTTTATGGTGATCACTGTGGTCGGGCGGATTACACGTCAGATCGTCCCATCGCGGCGCATTGCCTCAATTTGCTCCACAGACTTCCCGAGCTCATTTTTCAGGATGGTTTCAGTGTGTTCGCCCAGCGCTGGGGGCGCGCGAAGGTAGTCGATACTGCTGCGAGAGAACTTGATAGGGTTCGCAACCTGGGGCGCGCTTGCACCGCTGCTGTGGGGCAAAGAGAAAACCATTTCACGCGCCCGGATATGGGGATCCTCCAGTGCTTCTGGAATGCTCTGGATCGGGCCACAAGGTACGCCGACCGATTCCAGCAGTTTGAGCCACGTGTCTCTCTCTTCTTCTTCAAAGCGAGCCGAGAGCACCTCCACAAGACTTTCACGGTTCTTTAGACGATCCGCATTGCGTCGATAGCGGTCATCATCCGGAAGATTGATTAAACCCAGCGCTTCGCACATGGCTCGGAACTGCCGGTCATTACCGACTGCTACGATCAGAGAGCCATCGCTTGCAGGGAATGACTGATAAGGTGCGAGATTGGGGTGCGCGTTGCCCCAACGACGCGGGTGGCTCCCGCCCACCAAATAGTTCGAGGCCTGGTTTGCCAGCCACGCCACCTGCGTATCCAGCAGGCTCATATCGATGTACTGCCCGCGGCCACTGCCGACTCGCTCAAATAGCGCGCTGACAATTGCAACGCTTGCATACATGCCAGTCATCAAGTCCGATATGGGCACCCCGCATTTTTGCGGGCCGCCACCGGGGACGCCGTCGCGCTCGCCTGTGATGCTCATCAGCCCGCCCATGGCTTGCACCACGAAATCGTATCCAGCCCGCTTGCGGTATGGGCCCGTCTGCCCGAAGCCGGTGATGGAGCAGTAGACGAGCCGAGGATTGATCTCACTCAGGGTCTTGAAGTCCAACCCGTAACGTTGCATATCGCCGAACTTGTAGTTCTCAACGAAGACGTCGCAATCTTTGACTAGCTCGTGCAGCAAATCCTGACCGACCTTGCTGCTGACATCCAGAGTGATCGAACGCTTCCCGCGATTGGCGCAAAGGAAGTACGCCGACTCTTCCGTCGTCGTGCCATCCTCACGAGTAAGGAACGGCGGGCCCCAAGCTCGCGTGTCATCGCCGGTGCCGGGACGCTCAACCTTCATCACGTCAGCGCCCAGGTCGGACAATAGTTGCGTGCTCCAGGGTCCAGCAAGGATCCGGCTCAAGTCTAGGACCTTGATACCTGCAAGGGGGCCTGCCATATCTCCTACTCCTCTTTTTTGAGTTTCTAACTAATTAGCTCGGGTCGAACAGCACGCCAGGGTTCAAGACCTGGTGCGGATCAAAGGCCTGCTTGGCGGCCTTTAGCGCGGTGCAGAACAGCTCCGGCCGTTCCTTGTCGTACCAAGGGCGATGGTCCCGACCAAGCGCATGGTGGTGGGTCACCGTACCGCCTGCGTCCACCATGGCTTGCTCTCCAATGCGTTTGATCGCTTGGAACTGCTCGGGCAATCGAGCCTTATCGCCATAGGCAAACCACGTGAAATATGGCGCAGGGCCATCAGGGTAGAGGTGGGTAAAGCGGCAAGTCACCGAACCCGGGCGGCCGGTAACTTCGCGAATGGCCCGATGCGTTTCTGCCTTGACGTGCGCGTGAAGAGCGGCGAACTTGTCCCACGTGCACGCGGTTTCCATGGTCTCGCGCATGACGCCGCGAGCAATGGCGTACTCGCGCAGGTATGGGCCGCGCAGGAACTTGTTTCGCCAGCTCGATGTCGCAGCGTCCGCACCACCTTGGTTTCCGCTGACCGGATCATCGTCCCATTCGCCGCCGCACTCCGCGCAAATTTCCAGTGCTCGCTTCAGGCGTGCCTCGACCGGGTGGTCGGCGGACTCGAATCCCAGCACGAGAATGTCATAGCTGCCGTCGCTCGAACCCGTGTACAAGGCTTCTTCGCGTTCCACAAGGCGGGCATTGGCAGGGTTCAGTCCAGATTGAGACAGTACCCGTGTGGCCTCGACAGCGCGCGCATAGTCACGGAAACGTACGGTCACCTGCTTGCGGAAGACCGGCCGGCGGTGAAGCTTGACCCACGCCTCGGTAATGATGCCCAGTGCGCCTTCGGAGCCGAGGAAAAGTCGATCCGGATTGGGTCCCGAACCCGATACCGGGAAACGTCGGGATTCAATGGCACCCTGGGGCGTTACCACTCGCATGCTCTCGACGTGGTCGTCGATCTGAGTGAACGCGGTCGCAAAGTGGCCTGCTGCTCGCGTTGCGATCCAACCCCCCAGTGACGAGAACTCCCACGCTTGCAGGAAGAATCGCATGGTCAGGCCGGTGGGCTTGAGCTGTCGTTCCAGCTCCGGGCCAAGGACGCCCGCTTGAATGCGCGCGGCCTGCGATGTTTGGTCTACCTCCAGCACTTTGTTGAAGTGCTTCATGTCGATGGACACCACGCCACGGTAACGATCGTGCTCGGGCGGATTCACGCCGGCCACGACGCTGGTGCCGCCGCCGTACGGAACTGCAGCAACGTTCTGGCGCCCGCACCAGTCGAACAGGTCCACGATGTCCTGCTCAGTGCGCGGGTAGGCGATGACGTCCGGCGGGTTGGAAAATTCCCGGCGCATTGCGCGCGCAACATCCATGGTGCCCGCGCCGTAGGTGTGATACAGGCGGTCGTAATGATCGCTTGTGCAGATTTCGCGAAGCGACGCGGGCAGCTGTACGCGAGGTTTGCGCAGCGAAATTTCTTCGGGCGTCGGAAAAGGTGTCGCTTCGAAGTGCTCGACACCCAGCAAGCGTGTCCACGCTGCCTCGAACTCCCGGATTTCGTCCGGCGTGACGGTGTCACCCTCATAGCCCCACCCGTAAAACTTACGACGACGTTCCTGCATTGTTGCCTCCTGTGTGATGTGGTAATCGATTACATACGTTACGGTAACCTGCATCAGAGACTGTAAATAACCAATGCCAGTACGGTGATGAGGCGAAAACAGCACTGCGTGCAATCGATTACATAAGTTTAGATTGGTGCGGCATAATGTCAAGCAGTTAACGCAGTCGCGGCCATGGGTTGGAGCAGGAGTCGACGAAGAGATCGGATCGCTAAGAGACCTTCCCGCGGCGAGGTCACTGTGGGTTGGAGAGCGACTTACTTGGTGGTCTTCCCTTGCAGGGCGTCACGTACGTCCTTGCCTGAGGACCCAGTGAGTCGATCCTGAGCAAGCAATCTGGGGGCGCTTGCTCGTTGCAGCGTTGGCATGGTGCTCGAGCGACAGAGCAGCAAGAAGTGTGGCCGCTCCCTAGGCCTCAAGCGATGACATGCGGCATATCCGCCCTGGGTAGCCCACCAAACGGAGAGAAGATATGGCCCTGCAACACATCCCGCCCATTCAATGTCTTGTCACCTTCGAGACGGTTGCAAGGCTTCGGAGCGCCACACGTGCCGCCGACGAGTTGTGTGTAACAACCAGCGCCGTGAGTCATCGAATCCGCCAGCTTGAATCTCACCTCGGTGTTGAACTCTTCGGGCGGAGTGACTTCACGCTTTCTGCACATGGTGCAGCGTACCTGGCGAATGTCCGAAGCGGCCTCGCTGCGCTACAGCAGATGCCGGTCAAAAATGGAAAAGCCTCTTCCACGCGACTGCGGGTCGCGGTGACCCCAACTTTCTCCAGGCAGTTCCTGATGCCCAAACTGGAACTGTTCCGCAACAAGTATCCGGACATCGACCTTATCTTGCAGGTCTCCATCCCATTCCTGGACGTCACAGCCGAGCCATCCGATTTGGAAATCCGGTACGGCGCCGGCGGATATGCGGACGTCGATCATCGCGTCGTTCTCTCGGAGGAGGTGGCGCCGGCTTGCAGCCCTACCTATCTCAACGAGTTCGGCCCCTTCGAAGGCTTCGAAATGGCGGGTGAAATCGACCAGGCGCGTCTGATACGTAGCCCGCTTGAGCCTTGGACGACATGGTTCTCCTCATGTGGATTGACGAGAACGGAGCCGCATGTGGGCGCTCAATTCAACGATCTAGGGCTTCTCTATGACGCAGCCGCGTGCGGGTTCGGCGTGGCACTAGTGAGGACCCGTATGGCGCAGTCATGGCTAGAGGGGGGGCGACTCATCCGCATATCGGATCGATCCGTGCCTTCACCGATGGCGCACTACTTATGCTGGGAACCTGGGGCCCTGGAGAGATGGGAGTGCGCCGCCTTTATGGAGTGGCTCACCGACTCGCTAAGTTGAGCGGCCCAAACACGGCAATCAAGTTTTCTGCAACTCAACCGCAAATAACTCTCAACCTGCTATATCGCGTGATTGTCTACAGTCAAGTCATGGCGTCTCGTCGACGCCTTTGACAGAAGTGTATTAGAACCTCCCCACACAATGCATCGCATTCATCGCTCAACGTTTGAGCCTCAGCGCCCGGAAGCAACGCTCCGCCTTGGAGCTGCAGCATCCGTCCAGGCTGATTGCGCGGTTCGCCGGCTCGCTACGGTCGCGCCGTCGCTCCGCACTGATTATCCAATAGACCGGCACAGCACGACGCAGCTTCATCGCACCAGGAGGGCAAAGTCATGAATGCGACGCGTGACGGCTGGTTGGCACATCCTACTGACGCTGAGCGGAGGGAAGCCCGGCGTGCGGAAGTGGTTTCCGCGCTAGAAGGCGTGCTGCCTAGGGACCTTATCCTGTCGCAGCGCGAGGACACCCAGCCATTTGAATGCGATGGCCTTACGGCCTATCGGGCGCAGCCGCTCGTCGTGGTGCTTCCCGAAACAGAAGAGCAGGTTGTTGCCATTCTGCGAACGTGCAAGACGCTCGGTGCGCCCGTCGTGGCTCGGGGCGCAGGCACGGGATTGTCAGGCGGTGCGCTCCCACATGAGATGGGCGTGCTCCTTTCGCTCGCTCGTTTTAACCGGATCGTCAGGGTAGATCCTGTGAGTTGTACCGCAGTGGTCCAATGCGGTGTACGCAACGCCGCAATCAGTGAGGCAGCCGCTACGTATGGGCTGTACTACGCCCCCGATCCGTCCAGCCAGATTGCCTGCACGATCGGTGGAAACGTGGCCGAGAATTCCGGAGGCGTCCATTGCCTCAAGTACGGACTCACGTTGCAGAACGTAATGAAAGTACGGGGATACACCATTCAGGGCGAGGCGATAGAGTTTGGATCGGAAGCCCTTGATGTCCCTGGGCTCGATTTGCTCGGCGTCGTTGTAGGCAGTGAAGGGATGCTCGCAGTGACATTGGAAGTCACCGTCAAGTTAATTCCTAAGCCAGAACTTGCGCGATGCATCGTTGCAAGCTTCGACACCGTCGAAGCCGCTGGTGACGCCGTAGCCAACGTCATCGCGGCCGGCATCATCCCAGCCGGCCTGGAACTGATGGACAAGCCGATGACCGCCGCCGTAGAGGACTTCGTGCATGCTGGCTATGACCTGGACGCGGCCGCAATCCTATTGTGCGAGAGTGATGGGACGGCGTTGGAGGTCGAGGACGAGATTGTGAAGATGAATGCCGTCCTCACCGCCAGCGGGGCCACTCGTCTTGAAGCAAGTCAGGACGAGGCGCAGCGTCTTCGTTTCTGGAGCGGGCGAAAGAATGCATTTCCCGCGACGGGGCGCATGAGCCCGGATTACCTGTGCATGGATTCCACGATTCCTCGCAAGAGTCTCGCTGCGATCCTTCGAGCAATCAGCGAGATGGAGGTGCGCTATGGGCTTCGCTGCGTGAACGTGTTCCACGCCGGCGACGGGAATCTACATCCGCTGATCCTTTTCGACGCCAACAATCCCGAAGAACTGCACCAGGCGGAGCAATTCGGCGCTGAGATTCTGGAAACAAGCGTCACGCTTGGCGGGACGGTGACCGGAGAGCACGGTGTGGGCGTGGAGAAGCTGAACTCAATGTGCGTTCAGTTCTCAGGCGCAGAGCGAGAACAAATGTTTGCGCTGAAACGTGCATTCGATCCGCAATCGCTCTTGAATCCTGGGAAGGTAATTCCGACGCTGCATCGATGTGCCGAATATGGTCGCATGACTGTTCGGCGTGGGATGCTGCCGCATCCAGAAATCCCGAGGTTCTAGAATGACGACGATCCCCACGGAAGTGTCTCATCTGATTGAGACAGTCCTGCATGCAAGAAAAACGAAGACCTCTCTCAACATCGTTGGCGGCGGTACGAAATGCTTCTACGGTGAAGAGCCGTCGGGTGAACCGTGTGATGTCCGGCGCCTCAGCGGAATTTGCAGCTATGAACCGTCTGAGCTGGTTGTCACCGCTCGTGCAGGCACACCGCTAGAAGAACTTGAGGCCGTGCTGGCCGAGCACAATCAGTACCTTGCCTTTGAGCCGCCACGCTTTGCTAAAGGAAGTACTGTCGGAGGAGCGGTCGCGGCAGGTCTGAGCGGGCCAGCACGCGTCGGGGTAGGGTCCATTCGGGACTTCGTTCTCGGCGCGACCATGATTAACGGCAAAGGCGAGCTTCTGACATTCGGCGGGCAAGTGATGAAGAACGTTGCCGGTTATGACGTTTCGCGTCTCCTGGCGGGCTCAATGGGAACACTCGGTGTTATCTGTGAGGTCTCGCTGAAGGTTCTGCCCATTCATTCATCGAGGATCACCCTGTTCATTGAACGCGACGAAGCAGGGGCGTTGTCTCTCTTAAACGGGCTGACTCGGCAAGCATTGCCAGTCAATGCGAGTGCCTGGCACGACGGAAAGCTGTTCCTCCGACTGAGTGGTGCAGCCTCTGCTGTCACGGAAGCCAGAAAGCGTTTGGGCGGGACTGAGCTGGAACCAGACGAAGCGTTGTCCTGGTGGGATGCCGTCCGCGACCACCGCCACGACTTCTTTTCACAGAGCGACGCGCCTCTCTGGCGTGTTTCCGTTCCGGCAGTCTCCCAACCCTTCTTGGCCGCGAATCAGCTTATTGAATGGGGTGGTGCATTGAGATGGCTATACACCGACGATCCCATCGAGGACGTTCGGGAAATGGCGTCATCGCTTGGTGGTCACGCCACGCTGTTCAGGGATCCGCATCATAGGAGCGGCGTGTTCACGCCACCGAGCGATGCGCTCTTCGAGATTCATCGCAATCTCAAGCAAGCGTTTGATCCCGATGGCATCTTCAATGTTGGTCGACTCTACCCCGGCCTGTAAGGGGCTCCATATGCAGACAAAACTAAGTCATGAGTTTGCCAACACTCCAGAAGGGGCGGAGGCCGAAGAGATTCTGCGCAAGTGCGTGCATTGCGGCTTTTGTACGGCAACGTGTCCGACTTACCTGCTTCTGGGCGATGAACGTAACGGACCCCGGGGACGCATCTACTTGATGAAGCAGTTGCTTGAGGGGGAAGAGGTCACAGCAAGCACCCAACAGAATCTAGACCGCTGCTTGACGTGCCGGAACTGTGAAAGCACCTGTCCCAGCGGTGTCGAGTACGGCAAGCTAGTTCACATTGGGCGGAAGCTAGTCGATGAGCGAATTCCTCGTCCGCCAAAAGACCGCGCGGTGCGTTGGCTGCTGCGTGAGGGGCTAACTTCGCCATTGTTCTTGCCGGCCATGAAGATTGGCCGAATGGTTCGGCCGCTACTTCCTTCCAAGCTCGCCAACAAGCTTACGCCGAGCAGACCTGCGGGTCAGCGCCCAACGCGCCGCCACGCCAGGAAAGTGCTCATGCTCGAAGGTTGTGTGCAGCCGGCGATGATGCCGAACATCAATTCTGCGACCGCGCGGGTACTCGATGCAGCCGACTTTCAGGTTGTAAGTGTTCCTCGAGCCGGTTGCTGTGGCGCGATCCGGCTGCACACCGGAGATCACAAGGGCGGCCTCGATGATATGCGCAGAAACATCGACGCCTGGTGGCCGGCGATTTCCAGCGGTGAAGTCGAGGCAATTGTCATGAACGCGTCCGGCTGCGGCGCGACCGTGAAGGACTACGCCGACTTGCTAAAGCATGACGCGGAGTACGCCGAGAAGGCAGCTCGGGTTAGCGAGTTGACCCGCGACCTGAGCGAATTGCTTCCTGAACTTCTGCCAAGACTGCGCGGCAAAGTCAAAGCGTGCGACAAGCCGGCCTTGGCGTTCCATCCGCCGTGCACGCTGCAACACGGCCAGAAGCTGCGGGGAGTGGTGGAGGAGCATCTGGGACAGTTGGGCTTTTCCGTTCATCGTGCCAGCGTGGAGAGTCACCTTTGTTGCGGCTCAGCCGGCACCTACTCCGTTCTGCAGCCCGAAATTTCACTCCAGCTCAGAGACCGCAAGATCGAGCATCTGAGCGAGAAGCAACCTGACTGCATCGTGTCCGCGAACATCGGTTGCATCCAGCATTTGCAAAGTGGAACGCCCACGCCAGTAAAGCACTGGATCGAGGTACTGGATGATGCAATCGAGCCGGCAGTCCAACCAGAGGAACAAGTATTTATCTAGCGGCAGGGCAAGAAACGGCGTCGAAGTCGGCACGGGCTGCGAGAGCGGCCCATGCAGTAGTGTTTCGCCTCCTGCAAGTAACGCGGTCGGCGAAAAGTTAGTCACATCAAGATAAGAGGAGCATTTTGTGGCGATCTATCGAATTGGAGAGAAAGAACCGACAATTCATCCGAGCTCGTATGTATCCGAGCATGCGGTAATCATCGGCGACGTGGAAATCGCCGAAGACGTGTCCATCTGGCCCGGCGCTGTGATCCGCGGCGACAATGAAAAGATCACGATTAGGCGAGGCGTGAACGTCCAGGAGGGGGCTGTGTTGCACACCGATCCTGGCTTTCCCGTCGAGGTAGGCGAGATGGTCTCCATTGGACACCAGGCGATGCTTCACGGTTGCAAGGTCGGAGCACGTAGTCTGGTCGGCATTCAGGCTGTGATCCTGAATGGATCCGAACTCGGACAACAATGCCTCGTGGGGGCCGGATCCTTGATCGGCGAGCGCAAGAACTTCCCGGCAGGAGGCTTGGTCATGGGCACACCTGCAAAGCAGGTACGTGAACTAACGGAGGAAGTCAAAGCTGCGATCGAGAAGAACGCTGACGACTACATTAACAAGGCGAAGACGTACAAGAAGGACCTGGTCAAGCTGAGTTAGCAAGCTCCGCGCGTCGGCGGATCAAGCGTCGACGCCTTGAGACGAGAGCGCCAGCCAGCGCCTCGTCTCGTCATCCCTCTCCATCAAGATTGGTGCTCCGGCCATCGCGAACGAACGCGACAAGGCCCGGCCTTGAGTTGCTACCCGGCCACAGGCACAGAACCCCTTCACGCGCCGCCGCTGTCTGCGTGGTCGCTACCCTCACCAGTCGGACCATATCGACTCGGTGCCTCCAGGTACTTCGCGCGATCATTCTTCACTGAATCGTTATATCATCTGCTCAGTGATTGCCCCCTTTTTGTAGACATGACAGAACCTACGGTTGAAATGCTTGCGGACGAACTTAGACCCCGCTTGATGCGGATCGTTGTAGCGCTGCGGCGGGAAATGAGAGCGGCGCACGTGCCCCCCGCGCAGAGCGCTGTTCTTAGTGCATTGCTCGTAAGAGGGCCGATGCGAGTTAGCGATCTGGCCAGGAATGAAGGCGTCAGATTGCCTACGATGACGCAGATTGTCGGGCGGATGGTCGACGCCGAGTTAATCGCGCGCTCCGCACCCGTCGGCTCGTACAACAACATGATTCAGATTACTGATGAAGGCCGGGCTGTGGCCGGCAAATTGGCCGCACAGCGGACGGCGGCACTGGGCAAGCGCATGGAGGGATTGACGCCCGAGGAGTTGCAGACGGTGATCGCGATGTTCCCCATCATCGATAAGATGTTCAAAAGAGAACCGTGGCTGGACCACGAGTAATACCAACGAAATCTTCCTGGAAGACGACACGATTCGAGAAGGCTTATCGCTAGCCGGCCGCGCTTGCGCTGCAACTGCGGAGCCATGCAGGGAGTTGTCAGAGTCGCCGAGAGCAACCGCATCGCCCAATATGGGGCGCACTGCCGCGACCTATACGCTAATAAAAAAGGCGCCTAACACTCACTTAGGCGCCAAAACCTGACTGGGAACGTAGCTTCGGGGGAAAGGGCGACGTATCGCCCTTTGCGGCCCCCGATCTACACTTGAGTTACAAATTTCGTGACGAGATAGCCGTCGAACGTCTCGGTCCCACCCTCACTCCCGATACCGCTATCTTTAATGCCTCCAAACGGTGTTTCGGCGAGAGCGCTTCCAAAGTGGTTGATGTTGACCATGCCGGCCTCAAGGCGGGTAGAGACAGCATGCGCTGTCTTCGCTGACTCGGTAAACACGTAAGACGACAGGCCGTAAGTCAGTTTGTTCGCCCGTGCCAGCACCTCATCCAGATCGTCGAACGCTACAACCGGGGCGACAGGGCCGAATGGCTCGCAAGTCATGAGCATGGAGTCGTCTGAAATGTCTATAACGACGCTGGGCGCGAAGAAATGTCCTGTGTCGCTGCACCTGGTCCCTCCCACGACAACCTTTCCGCCGCGCGCTTTGGAGTCGGCAATCAACCCTTCCATTGCAGCAACACGGCGTTGGTTTGCGAGCGGTCCCATCTGTGTCGAGCTGTCTATACCGTTGCCGACCCGCACTGCGCCAATGACGTCCGTAAAACGCCTGAGGAACCTATCGTAAGCCCCGCGCTGGACGAAGAAGCGGGAGGGCGAGACGCATACCTGACCAGCGTTTCGCAGCTTGTAGTTTGCAAGCATCTCGGCGGCGGTATGGACATCCGCATCGTCGAAGACGATTGCAGGGGAGTGACCACCAAGCTCCATAGTGATTCGCTTCATATGGGATCCTGCTAGAGCTGCTAGTTGTTTGCCAACAGCAGTGGACCCCGTAAAGGAGATCTTCTGGACCAGCGGAGATGCAATGAGGTGTGCTGACACCTCCGCCGGGACGCCAAATACAATGTTTAAGCAACCAGGAGGAAGGCCCGCATCATGGAACAGTTGAGCGATCGCCAGCACGGCACTCGGTGTCTCTTCTGGTCCCTTCAGAATGATCGTACAGCCTGCGCCAAGCGCGGCAGAGATTTTCCGGATCGCCTGATTGAAGGGAAAATTCCAAGGGGTGAAGGCTGCGCAGACTCCGACCGGCTGACGTAGCACGAGCTGGCGGACGTTAGGGTTGCGGCTGGGGATCACGCGGCCGTAGATCCGCCGAGCCTCTTCTGCATGCCAGTCCGCATGCTCTGCACAAACCGTTACTTCGCCCACGGCTTCGTGCAGAGGCTTCCCCTGGTCAATGGTCATGTTGCGGCCGATTTCCGGCGCCCTTTGACGGGCGAGCTCCGCAACTTTACGCAAGATTGCACTGCGTTCCAAAGGCGATGAGTCGCGCCACGTCAGGAAAGCTCGATGAGCCGCCTCGACGGCGGTGTCGAGGTCCTCGCGGGTGGCGAGCGGCAGTCGCCCAACGACCTCCTCCGTCGCAGGATTGACTACGTCCTGGTGTCGCCGGCCTTCAATGCCGAGAAATTCGCCATTGATGTAAAGGGATAATTCTGGATACACAGCGTGTACTCCAATGACTAAGAGGTTAGCTACGAAATTCTGTGCTTGTGACGGAGGTCGATCTATTCGAGCTTAAAATCACCGACCTTAATTACTGCATCAATGCTCTTCTTGCGCTGCTTAAGGTAGCCCTCGAAATCCTCCGGGGACTGCGTAATGACTTCCATTCCAGTGCCTTGCATCCGCGTGCGAAGCTCGCCGTTCTTCAAAATCGTAGCGACATCGCTCTGCATTTTTTTGATTGCGTTCTGGGGCATCTTGGCAGGCGCATACAGGGCGATGGTTCCCGTAAGCTGGACGTCAATCCCCGCTTCCTTGAATGTAGGGACGTTTGGCAGCATAGGCGAGCGTTCTGGCGTCGACACGGCAAAGGCCTTCACTTTTCCAGCCTTAACGAGTTGCGCGATCGGTGCCATATCGATCATGAGCATATCGATCTCGCCTGAAACGATAGCGGGGACACTTTGCCCAGCACTCTTGTAGCCGACTGGGGTCATCTTTACCCCGGTCTTTTGCGCGAACTCCTCCATACCGACACGCATGCCCAAGTTGGCCCATCCGTACGTGAACTTCCCGTTGGCCGCACGAGCTGCCTTAATGAGGTCAGCGAGGTTGTTGTATGGCGCGGAAGCCGGGGTCACCACAACGAGTGGGGTTGCGGCTAGCCCGCTCACAAGGGTGAGTTCCTTGGTGGGATCGACAGCAACAGTGGGGCGCAAGTTTGCGTCGATGATCAACGTGGACGGGGGCATGACCAGAAGGATCGAACCGTCCGGTTCAGCTCGCGCGACAGCCTTGCTGGCGATCGCCCCGTTTGCGCCTGGCCGATTTTCGACGATTACGGGCCGATTCCAGATTTTTGCCAGCTCTTCGCCAACTGCGCGTGCAACTACGTCGGTGCCACCGCCCGGTCCGTAGCCAACAAAGAGCCGGACCGGCAACGGGCCAGATTGCTGGGCGTACAGGATGGAGGGCAGGGCCAGGGAGCAGAGTAGGACTGCTCTGCGGATAGCCGAAGCGGGTTTTGTCATGTTGTCTCCTCTTTTATTATGAAATACAGCCTTAACCTGCTACCGCAGCTGGAGCGTGGCTCTTCGTCCACTCCTCCTTCAACAGCTTGATGTGCTCACGCGCTTTTCTACTGGCGTTCCAACTAAGAACGCCCATCAAAACGTCTCCCTGGTAGTAGCGAAAGATGCAGGAGTCGTCTTTCAGTTGATCCCCTTCGACAACTTCAACGGTGTATTGAGGGCCGATGCGTCCGTAGCTGTGGATTTGGACCTGGTACTGATCCGACCAGAAGAACGGCAGCGGAGCGTATTCAACGCGAGAGCCGAGCATGTTCTTTGCCGCGGCCATCGCCTGTTCGCTTGCATTCGTCCGGTGTTCAATACGCATGTGCTCGCCGTAGCCTTTGTGAAACCACTCTGCAGCATCGCCGGCGGCATATACGTTCGGGGCTGCTTCACAGTATTCATTGCAGACTACGCCGCTGCGGATGTTTAATCCGCTGCACCACTGCACGCTGGGAACTGCGCCGATAGCCACAACAATTACGTCGCAAGCAATCACAACCCCAGTGTCCAAGCGGACTTCGGTAATGGTGCGGTCACGCCATTTCACCTCCCTGAGTTCGCAGTCGTTGTGGAAAACCACGCCGTTGGCTTCATGGAGTTTTTCGATCCGCTTCCCAACGATATCCCCGACTCGCGCCCCGAGAGGAACTTTCGACTTGTCGATGACGGTCACCTCACAGCCGCTGGTCTTTGCAATCGCCGCTAACTCTGTGCCGATGAAGCCCGCGCCGACTACTAGTGCCCGCTTTCCGGCAGTCAGATGTTCCCGAATCGCCAGCGCGTCGTTTAAGTTGCGCAGGCTGTAGCAGTTCGCCGCCTGGCTGAGGTTGGGAATCACTCGAGCGTCCGCGCCCGTGGCGATCAGCAAGCGATCATATTGAAGTGTGGAGCCGTTGCTGAGTTGCAGTGAACTGGCGTCCGTATCGAGGCCGGTGGCCGATGTCCCGTCCAGGTAGTGCAGGTTCAGCGCCTTCATGCCGTCTTCGGACACAAGGTTGAGCGCCTCTACCGGACATTCTCCTGCCATCAGCCGCTTTGAAAGAGGAGGGCGGTCATAGGGCATGCCGCCTTCCTTTCCAATCAGCGTGAGCCGCCCTCCCCAGCCCTGTGCGCGCAGCGCTCGTGCTGCCGTGATGCCGGCGGCCGAGGCGCCGACAACGACGATGTGCTCGGGGGAGTTCATCACTGATCCTCGTGAATCTCGATGGCGAGCGCTGGGCAGATGCCAGCCGCCAGGCGTGCTGATTCGAATTGGTCAGCCGACGGCTCTGCGTTCAAGAGAATGACGATGCCATTGTCCTTTTGGTCGAACAGATCCGGCGCGTTGACGACACATTGACCAGAACCGCAGCACTTTTCGGGGTAGATTGTGATTTTCATGATGCTTCTCATTTAAGTCGGGATTACCAGCGAACAGGGAGTTCCTTGACGCCATACATGAGTGAATCGCCCTTGAACTCAAGGCTTTCCACGGGAACAGCAAGCTCGAGGTTCGGAAACCGCTCCAGCAAGGCGGTGAACATGATCTGCATTTCGAGCCGTGCGAGGGGTTGACCGATGCACTGATGCGGGCCGTATCCGAACGAGACCTGCGTCCTTGAATCTCGGCGAAGGTCGAACACATTCGGATCTTCAAATTTCGAGCTGTCGCGATTGGCCGAGACACTCAGCACTACAACGGGGTCGCCCGCCTGGATCATTTGTCCGTTCACGACAATGTCCTCGGTCGCGACACGACGCTTTCCTGAATGTGTGACATCCAGATAGCGCAGAATTTCTTCCACCGCATTTGGAACGAGGCTTGTGTCTTGTCGAAGCTCATTCCAGATATCCGGTCGTTGCAGGAGGAAAAGCACTCCCATTGCGGTCGTATTCGCCGTGGTCTCGTGGCCGGCAATCAGCAAGAGCCTTGCAAGGGAAACAACGTCCGTTTCGGTGATATCGCCCTTTCGTACGTGATTGACGATGAGGCGGCTGAGGATATCTTCCCCGGGGTTCTCCGATCTCTTCGCCACCAGGCCCTTCAGGTACACCTCGCACAACTCATGATTTGCGGCGATGGCCTCCTCAAGCGTCGCACTACTCGACGTCAGGACCATCGCCAGTTCCTGAAAGAAGTCATGGTCTTCGTACGGAACGCCAAGCAACTCTGAGATCGCCAATGCCGGCGTAGCCAACGTAAAGGCGCTAACCAGGTCGGAGGGTTGAGGCTTTGTTGCGAAGTCGTCCAGCAGCTTGTCTACGATCGCCTGAATCCGCGGGCGAAGGGCCTCGATTTTGCGGATCGAGAATTCACCTGTCAGCATGCGCCGATGCTCTGCATGCTTGGGTGCATCCATGGTGATGAAGGTCCGGTTACTACCCCGGGCAACTTTCATTGCAGCACTGACAGTGGGATAGCCGGGATTCGTAATGTCAGAACTAAAGCGAGGGTCAGACAGGACCGAGCGGACGTCGTCATAGCGCGTAATCAGCCAGGCGATCTTTCCGTCCCAGAGCCTAGCTTGCCCCAAGCCGCTTCCTTGCTGCATCTGGAAGTACACCGGCGGCGGCGACAAAGGATCGACCCGTTCGGGCGGAAAGTCGGGGATGCCGCTGTCCCCGCCAGCGTGCATCGGACACGTGGACTGCGCAGGTGAGGCCGCGTGAAACGGGCAGCCAGTCGACTGCGTGGGGGTTTGGGGGGCGGTCATGAATATGTCTCCGATGGGAAATTGTGAGTACATATTAGGTAGCCTACCTACTATATGCAAAAGGGGTTTACCCTAATCGGTGCAGAGGATTGACCTCGCGTCACAAATCTCGAGCGGGACCAGGGGTGGGAGAGGAGGGCGTGGCTAGACTGGGGGAGCCCAGTTGGCCTGAAGGCGGGCGACCGCCGATTTCAGTGGTCAAGATATGCCGCCGGTGACCCACTGGGTATGCGCGAGGACTGTTTGCCTTCTGGTTGTTATAGCTCGTCCCAGGGTAGATATGCGGTCCGGCCGGGCTGGCTGACGACAGAGGTCGGTACCGAGTGAGGCGCGGCCGGAGGCCCGCTTGGGACCTGCTGGAGGCCACCTTTGACGCCGGGACCTTCCGTAAGGTCGGGATCGCAGGGCTTCGGTTCTTACCTATGCATAGGCGTGAAAAAACACCCGCATGGACGTGGGGTTAGAAGTGCGCGATCGCCACCACTCGCTGACCAAGGGGGCAGCCTCACGACGCGTTGTTAAAGAGGCGCGGGGGGACAGTGAAGCCGGTGCAAGAAGGCAAGCGAGAAAGCCGAAGCGACCTCGCTTTGGCAGCCTACAAATCAAATAAATAGGCTCCAGCTCTCCCCTAACTCGGCACTGAGGTACTCGAACATCGACATGAATCGAAAGCGCTCCCATTGATTGAACGCCTCGCGTACCGCTGCCATCAGTGACATAGCTACCTCCGGGGTGATCGACTTTAGTTAGGGGGGCCACCGCAAGAAAAAAGCAGGTCTTTCAACACTCGTTCGCATCGGCGCATAGCCCATTCCACGATGCAATCGATTACATAGAGCGTAGGTCGCCACGATGGTCTGTCAAGATAAAGCGTAAAAGTGTCATTTGCGGCTCAAAATCAGCCACCTGACTTCGTTGATGGGAGGGTAAACGCCTATTTGATTGTAATAGGTAGGCTACCTAATATTTACCACAAATAAGAGTAAGCGCGCTTCGGTTTTTCAAACATTGCTTATAGAAGTGGAGACAAAATCAATGCAACATCATCCCCGAAGAGGTTCGACCCCCACCCCCCAGCGGGTCCGGGATGTTCTCAAGCCGATCTCCGGTGCCGCCGTGGGAAACATGCTGGAGTGGTTTGACTACTCGTTGTATGGCTATCTTTCCGCCACCCTGGCGAAGGTGTTCTTCCCAAGCAGCGACCCGATCGTTAGCCTGATAGCGGCTTTCGCGGCATTCTCCGTCGCATTCGTTACCCGACCACTCGGCGCTCTGTTTTTTGGATCGCTGGGAGACCGGCTTGGACGGCGCGATACGCTCGCGATTGTCGTTGGTTTGATCAGCGTTTCGACGGGGTTGGTCGGTGTCCTACCGGGATACGAGGCGATTGGCATCGCCGCTCCTTTGCTGCTGGTAGCCCTACGCATGATTCAGGGATTTTCCGCGGGAGGCGAAGCAGGTGGAGCACTCGCATTCCTTGCCGAGTACGCCCCGACACGCCGGCGTGGCGTTGTGATCGGGTTCTTCGGTATGTCGGCTGGAATTGGTGCGTTGAGCGGATCCGGTCTTGTTCTGGCGATCACCAGCATTTTTGGTCAGACGGCAGTTGAGGCATGGGCCTGGCGATTGCCCTTCCTGATCGCTGGTCCGATTGGGTTGGGTGCGTTCTGGCTGCGGCTGCGCATCGAGGAAACACCGGCATTCCGGTTGCACTTGGAACGCGAGGGCGCGGCACAAGCACCATTGCGCGAAGCCCTTCGTGACGACTGGCGAAGCATTGTCAAATGTCTTGGCGTAGCGATCTCACACGGCATCCCTTACTACTTGATCCTGGCGTATCTCCCGTCTTATCTCGTGTCAACTGGACGGTTGAGTAGCGGGCAAGCTCTAGCGGCGTCCGGCCTGGCCTTTCTGGGTTCAGTGATTGTGATCCCATTCGCTGCAGCGCTATCCGACCGCGTGGGTCGACGACCCGTCGCCTTTACGGCGGCATTGGCATACCTCGTCGTTGCGCTTCCTTTGTTCCGGATCGTCGTGGGCTCGACACCAGAGGTGGTAATTGCCACGATGGCTAGCGTCGGGGTATTGATGGGGATGTATGGCAGCGCGCCGTTCTGCATGATGACGGAGTTGTTTCCGACACGCACACGCTACAGCGCCATGTCGGTAGGCTACAACGTGGCCATGGTGCTATTTGGCGGCACCGCTCCTTTAATCAGCGCTTCTCTGACGAAGCTGACCGGAAACCCTTCATCACCCGCCTATTTCATGATGGGGGGCGCAGTGTTGTCTATTTTTGCCATCTTGGCGTCTCCTGAAACGTCACGAGTACCGATTGATGAGCTCGGACAGTCGGACGAGCACATTCGCCGCGTGCGCATGGCGCTCAAGGCATCGGCTCGCGTTGAGTGATCTCCTGATTATGAAAACCGCTACATACGACTACATTGTTATCGGCGCCGGCTCGGCAGGGTGTGTTCTCGCTTCTCGGCTGAGTGAAGATCCCAGCGTCAAGGTACTGCTGATAGAGGCGGGCGCTCCCGCGTCATCCATCTTTGTTCAGATGCCGGCAGGGATCCGGGTTCTCTATAAGAGCCAAAAATTCAACTGGCGCTATTGGACGGAGCCCCAGACACAACTGGACAATCGGAATATTTATATACCCCGGGGCAAGGTGGTGGGCGGTTCATCCTCGATCAATTCCATGATTGCTATCCGGGGGAACCGATCCGATTACGACAACTGGGCATCTCAGGGCCTGTCGGGCTGGGACTATGAATCCCTTCGTCCGTACTTTCGAAAGATTGAGGATGCATCACTGGTAACGAAGGCGAGGAATGACGATCGCGGGTACGCGGGTCCGATTCGCCTGTCATACGGCACGCAGCAAAACGCCATATCGACTGCGTTCATAGAGAGCGCAGTATCGGCCGGTATGCCGGAGAACAACGGATTCAATGGGGCGTCGCAGGTAGGCGCAGGATTCTACGAGCTTACGATTGCCGAGGGAAAGCGATCCGGTGCTTATCGTTACCTGGATCGAGCAGGTAACCGATCCAATCTGACATTGATGGCGAACTGTAAAGTCCGCAGGATTCTCCTTGCCGGAAAGCGAGCGCAAGGCGTAGTGATTGAGGATGGATGGGAGGAGGTGGAGCTTCGCGCGGACCGCGAAGTGATTCTGACAGCAGGGGCCATTGCCTCACCGCAACTCCTGATGCTTTCGGGGATCGGACCGGCCAAACATCTGCAGTCGATTGGTATCGCTCCCGTGGTCGATCTGCAAGGCGTCGGTGAGAACCTTCAGGACCATCTTGATTGCGCGATTCGCTTAGAAGCGTCGCAGCCCAATACGCTCACGCCCTATATCGGCCTGGTAAGAGGCGGAATGGCAGGAGCTCGCTATCTTCTTTCAGGAGGCGGGCCGGCTTCCTCTCAAGGCGTTGAGGCAGGAGCATTTTACAACTCCGACAGAAATCCGGATCTGCCTGAGTGGCAGGCCCATCTGATCATTGCGCTGCGCAATCCACCGCCTAACGAAAAAGTTCCCCACGGATTTGCAGTCCGCGTATGCCAGCTGCGTCCAAAAAGTAGAGGCGTGCTGCGACTGCGTTCTTCAGATCCGTCCGATTCTCCCCGAATCGACCCTCGCTTCCTCTCAGACGAGTCTGACCTGGAGAGTTTGGTGCGCGGCGTGGAACGCACGTGCGAGATTGTCGACCAGCCGGCGCTCCGGAAGTACATCAAACGAAGGCTCGACATCGATGCTTTCTCCACCGGTGCAGCCCGTAAGGCATGGATACGCTCGCATGCGGAAACCATCTATCACCCGGTTGGCACGTGTCGCATGGGAGTCGACGACAACGCTGTTGTTGACGAGGAGTTGAAAGTGCGCGGGGTTGAGAACTTGAGAGTAATTGATGGATCTGTGATGCCAACGATCATCAGTGGGAACACGAACCTTCCCATTATGGCCATGGCAGAGAAGGCCGCAGACTTGATACGAAATTCACGCACATCCGCTCGTTGAAGTTTTCGGAGAACTCTGTTCACTGGCGTTTCGAGCTTGCTCCGTCGCCTTCTTCCCGGTTGTCCCCTTACACGGGGACGAAAGGTTGCAGCATAGATTTCCCAGCATCGAATGGGAACGTCTACGGGCTTGCGTCGTTTGATGGAAGCGTTGGGCCACACCCTTTCTCTCAAGCGCCGAAACCGCCGGAATGCCAAAGCGCGGGTTCCAGCAAAGAGGACCACGTGAACAAGGGACTCGCCAGTCAACACATACCCATCACGGGCGCGTCACAGGGCATCGGCCGCTGGACATTCCCTGTACTTCAATAACCTTAAGGAGATAAGAATGGTCAAGTTCACCTATCTGGTACTCACGAACGCGGTTCCGGGGCGTGAAGAAGAGTTCAATCGCTGGTATACCGAGCAGCACCTTCCAGACGTGTTGCGCGTACCGGGCGTGGTGAGCGCACAGCGCTTCAGTCGCACGGAGCAGCAGCGAAAAGCGGGGCCTCATCCGTGGCAGTACCTGGCACTCTATAACTGCGAGGCCGCTGACCCGCAGGTCGTCACAGATGGGATCCAGGCTCGCGTCAACACAGCGGAGATGCAAATGAGTGACACGGTGGGCGATGTCAAATATGGTTGCTATTTCGAGCCAATCACCGAGGTGATTCGCAGTAAGTAGACGGCATGGAAGTACCTGCTTTCCCGTCGTCTCAAAGATGAGTCGGGTAGAAGCTCAACAGCTTCTCCGCCACGTGAGGCGACGGGCCAGGGCGGGTCGCTTACTCCGCCGTAGCGGCGATGGAAGGCCATGCAACCCGGTGCGAGAGCTTGGGACTTGGGCCGAGGAGGCCAGCCTAAAACCTTCAGCGCTGCAATCACATGGGCGACTGCGCTGTTGCCCGTAGCGGATCACGCATCCATTTCGCGGCGCCAGGCTTGCGGGCTCTGCGATGTCCATCTCCGGAATGCGCGAGTAAATGCACTGTGCTCCGAGTACCCAAGTATCCAGGCCACCTCAGCGAGCGAAAGCCGTGGATCTTTTAGGTAATTCTCTGCAATCCGGCGTCTCGTGTCGTCACGTAGCTCGCGAAATTTCAGACCCAGTTTGTCGAGTCGCCGCTGCAACGTGCGGGGGGTCATGTGCATGGAGGAAGCCACTGTTTCAAGGCTCACTTCGCCTTGACGCGCGAGCCCGGCTACCGCTTGCCTGATGGCATGTTCCATGTCATCCATCTTCGGCATGGCACCCAGCAGAGCCTGTACCTGAAGCTCCATGATTCGCAGTAGCGCTTCATCAGGTTGACGCAGAGGCGCCTGCAAAAGGTCGACGGGGAAGCGCAGACTCGTCTCCGGTTGGTCGAACTTCACCGGGCAGCCGAAGTATGCAAGATAAGGGGTGGTGTCTTGAGGTGTTGCGTTAACAAAGCACACCTCCTCCAGCCTCACATCACCATCTGTCATGGCTCGCGTGAAACGGGTCATCGCAGCCAAGGCCGTTTCGTCAACGAGCGGCCCCGTTGGTTCCGTCGAACGGGGCCACGTCATCACGACGGACTTACCTTCGGTTCTTAGCTCCGCCGGCGTAACGTTTGCAACCACACGGTCGTACTGTTGCCAGCGTTGCAAGACAGCCCCGACGTCAGGGCAAGCCCCAAGTGCGTATCCAAGCACGCCGAGATGCGCAGGCGCAATGCGCTGGCCAACGTGCAATCCGAGGAGCGGATCATTGCAAACCTCGGCGGCACGCTCAAGCAAACGCCGCCAGTGATCGAGCGCGTAGAGTCGCACTTCCTGGCAATTAGGGCTGGATTCCCCCAGCACATGCACGGCATCCAGCCCTTGGTCCTGCAAGTAGTCGAAAAGCAGGTTCACGTAGGTGCTGGCGTAGTAAGCGGTGGGCGCGGACATGGGATGACAATGAACAATGTCGCGAAGTGTCAAGAAAGTGTCGAGGACTGTCAATGCGGAGGGTCACCAGTTTGATCAAACTGTCGGCAAGCCAAGCGAACAGGAGTCTAAATTGCCGTCCGATATGATGAACTGGCTGCATTCCATATTTGGGAAGTCCGTGGATTGGAAGCAGGCGTTCATGCTCAGCATGGTTCCTCTCTTCATCATTGCATTCAGTCTCGAGACCCTGATCAATCGAAGGCGTAGAGCCGAATCGACACTGAACTGGAAAGAGGTGTGGGCGAACATCGCATTGGGCACCACTTACCAGATCATGGAGCCCCTGGGAGTGGCTCTTGTGACAGGATCCATCTATGCGTGGGTATATTCAAAACGTTTGTTTGATATCCCGGTGGACGGTTGGACCATTCTCCCAATCATTCTGTCGGTCGAGTTCTGCTACTACTGGTTTCATCGCGCCAGCCATCGAATCCGCTGGTTTTGGGCGGCGCACGTCGTTCATCATACCGGCGAGAACATGAACTTCACTACGGCGGCACGACAATCGATGCTCAATGTGGTCGCTGGGAGTTTCATCTTTTTCCTTCCTCCCGTGCTCCTCGGTGTGCCGCCGGCCGCAGTCGCACTCATCCTGGCCGTGAATCTGTCCTATCAGTATTTCATTCATACCGAACTGATCCGCCGCCTTCCTGGCTGGATTGAGTACATCTTCAATACACCGTCCCATCACCGTGCCCATCATGGCCGAAACGACCAATATATCGACAAGAACTACGGTGGCATGTTGATCATTTTCGATCGCATGTTTGGCACTTTCGAAGAAGAACGGGAGACGGTGCAATACGGCATCACCCAACAGATTAAGTCCTACAATATCCTGGTGCTGAATCTCCACGAGTTTGTCGACATGTGGCGTGACGTGATGTCACCGGGGCCCGTGTGGCAGCGACTGCAACACCTGTGGCGGCCGCCGGAATGGGTGCGCCGTGGTCATGAACCCATCCACACATGGACGGTGGACAGGAACGAGCCGACCGGCAGTGAGTCGACACCCACTCCGTCAACGTCCGCTACCTGAGAGCCAACTCATGCATCGCCTCTCTCAAATATACCTGGCCGTTTCGGCACTGGCTTTCCTGCTAATTGGCTTGCATACGTTTCACGACCCCGCTACGGCAATGGCGGGCCTCGATATGCAACCCCATTCGGTGAATGCCTTCAATGAGATCCGTGCCAACTACGGTGGCATGCATCTCGGTATCAGTCTGTTGCTGGCCCTGGGTCTACTCTCGAAGGCGTGGCGAAAGCCCTCGATGTGGATCAACGTCGTGTTCACCAGCGGCCTGGTGCTCGGGCGGCTGGTCAGCATTTCCGCTGACGGGTGGCCAAATGATCTCGTTCGAATGTTGCTTGGAATCGAAGCAGCAGCGGCATTCACCGGCCTAGCGCTGTTGTGCTTCCTCAACAAACATGATGCGCGCTCTTCCATGAGATGAGCGCTCACTTTGAGCGCCCGCGACGCGTGGACATGAGGTCATCGTTCACCCAGTCCTATCAAGTTAAACTCGCACCGATCAACCTCCACCTGTCCTGATACCGGTCTTGCGGACAACGCGCGAGATATCCGCGTTGACGGGCTTCACCGCTTTCTAAGCATCCTTTCATCGCGACGGGTCCGACGCAGCGAAGAGAACGCTAGCTCTCCCGAGAGCAGTCAAGGTGTTGGGGCCTGGCCCCAGTAGAGACTACGGAGGTTGCGTCCAGGACCGTAGTGTTCGGTCTCTTCTGGGGTCTTTCGATGCCGTGTCTGCAATTGCCACCCTCTGCGAAGTGCTTATTAGCAGGCGCAGATCTTTGCCGGCATCCGGCCGCCATTGTGAGAGTATAATTTCACGATAGTGAAACAACACAGAAAACCGCTCTCCACGCTGGTGTTCCTTTTGCAAGAACGACCTCCATGCCACG
The DNA here is from genome assembly GCF_057073745.1 of Cupriavidus sp. C2SS-8b. NCBI lineage: Bacteria > Pseudomonadati > Pseudomonadota > Betaproteobacteria > Burkholderiales > Burkholderiaceae > Cupriavidus > Cupriavidus sp. C2SS-8b. Next base: position 226,381 of record NZ_CP172718.1, on the reverse strand, counting down.
ACCACTACCTGATCCGAAGCCACCGTCGCGTGCGACGATTCGCACCATTCACCAACTGGGCGACCGCATTCGAGCAACGCGGGCAGGGAAAAGGATGCCCATTGACCAGGCGGCAAGACATTGCGGGGTCTCGGTCGGCATGCTGTCCAAGCTCGAGAACGGCAAGGGCGTCAATCTCGAGCACGCCCTGCGTGCGTTGGACGGACTGGGTTTGGCGATGCTGGTCGTTCCCAGGGCGCATGCGCCTTGGCTTGAACAGGCAGCGGCCCATACGGCCAAGATCGGCGAGGACGCGGCCAGGCGACAGCACGCCTGGCTGGAAGAGTAGTAGAGGCCTGCGATCAGGCTGGGCATCAATCTCTGATGCGATCCCAGATCGGTGCGGAAATGCACTTCGCTTGGTGTGCTGACGCGCCTTATGCTTTCCTGATCCATCCGATGCGGTGCCGCTCCTGCGTGGCCTCGTGCCGCGCATCCTCTTCGCTGTGCAGATAGCGCAAATGTGCTGCAGCACATTTGATCTATTACCGGCCGAAAGGTTTTATGCGCAGTCTCAAATCCCACTCGCGATAGGCAAAGGTTCTCGGTCGTAGGAACTGTACATAAAAGTTTGGACAGGATGTGGAGGCCCGCAACCAACAAACGGCGTGCGTAACCTCCTCGGTCCTACAGCGAATGGAGCCATTCGAGCAGCGTTTTGTTCTGCTGCCACGATGGGAACTTTGGAAGCGGCGCACCGTCACTGACTTTCTCGAGCGCTTTGCGCTTCATCTCAAGATTTGCGCGAGCATAGATCTCGGTAGTCTTCACATCGACGTGACCCAGGAAGTCGCGGATGATCTCGAGCGGGACGCCACTTTGCAGCAGGTGCATTCCCTTTGTGTGCCGCAGGCTGTGGGGACTCACCCGCTGCGTAAACTCGGGGTGACTTCGTCGTATAGGAATCACATACTTTTCGAGAAGATACCGCACACCCGAGCGCGATAACCGTGTGCCTTGCCGGTTCTGGAAGAGTGGCTTGTCGGTCTGTTCAGGGCGATCGAGGTTGTTATCGCGTCGATACTGGCGCAGCAGTTCGACAGTCGAGTCCATCAGGGGCACGGCGCGTAGCTTTCGACCCTTTCCCATGAGTCGTACCTGCGACGGAGGATCCAGGCGCACGTCGCCAGCGTTCAGGTCAATCAACTCCTGTACCCGGGCGCCGGTGTCATAGAGTACGCTTAACATTACTGCATCTCGGCGGCCCTCAGACGTACGCAGATCCGGTTGAGCGAGAAGCTGTGCAAGGTATTCCTTGGAGAGATAATCGACGCTGGGGCGCGGCTGTCGCCGCAGCGGAATGGCGAGGACCTGCTGGCATTGCAACAGTTGCTCGGGCACTTCCGACTGTACGTAGCGGAAGAACGCGTGTAACGCCGCGAGGCGATGATTCTGCGTGCTGACAGAAACGTGCCGGTCGGTTACCAGGTGATCAAGGAATGCCTCAACAAGGGGTACGTCGATCTGTGCCAGAGACAGACGCTCCAGTGCGATTCCTCGCACGTCGCGACAGAATCGCAGCAGCAGGGTGAAGACGTCGCGATAAGCCTTGATCGTGTTGGGGCTTAGGTTGCGCTGTGCGGCCAGATGATGCGTCAGGAAGTCGGTCAGGAGCATGGAGAAGTCCGTTGGTTTCATGATCCATTCCTCCGCGGGATGACATCACCGAAGACGGCGCTGGTGCGCGCCGTGATCTCCGGAAACAGTTCAGCTATCAGGTGCAGGTAGCGCTGCGTTCCGACAAGAGACCGATGTCCCATGTAGGTCGCCAGTACCGGGAGCTTTGCATCGAGGTCAGCCCCCTCGCGGCACCAGCGCAGCAAGGCATGTGCGGCAAATGTGTGCCTCACATCATGTACGCGCGGCCCTTTGCCTCTGCCGCCGTGCGTGATTCCGGAGCGCAACAGGAGGTCCCGGAATACCCAGTAGACCGCTTCGAGACTGTACGGTCCGTCGGACGGTGAAGGAAAGAAGTACGCTTCGGGCGACCGGTCCCCCATGATTCCCGCATACCTGCGAAGGCGCTGCACCAGCGGCAAGGCTGGAGGCACGAGGCGGTCCTTCCCGAATTTGGCCTCACGCACCGTCAGGATACCCCGGTCAAGGTCCACATCGGCCACGCGAAGGTGCAGCACCTCGCCAAGACGCAGCCCACAGCCATACAGTAGCCGGAATACTTCCGGCATGATGAGATGGCGCATTGGCGATCGCGCGGTCGGCACGAGCTGGTCGGCCGCGTGGAGCAACCGGTTGATCTCGGCGTGGGTCAGGATGCGTGGCGAGAAACCATCTGCATTTCTTACTGTCAGAGATCGAGCTGGCACGTCAGCGGAATATCCCTGCCGGCACATGAATAGGGCGAATTGGCGAACCGCACAGATGCGATGATCGTGGGTGCCCCTACACTCGTGGGGCTGTTTGGAGAGCCACTTGCGACTAATCGAGCGCGGTAGCTCGCATTGCGATAGTCCTTCATCGCACAGAAAGCGATCAAAGCGCGCCAGCAATCGGGCGGGCTCATCATATCGGTAACCACACGCCCGTCTCTCCTGGACAAACTGTTCCATGAGCGAGCCGACAGCGCTTCGGAACCGTCCCTTGAATGATCTACTCGTCATGGCGCATCTCCTCGGTGTTCAGCGCGGCCGTGCGCAGCGCTTCCACGTTGGTCTTGGCGTAGATCAACGTCGACGCCGTCGACGCGTGCCCCAGGATGTCGCTGATGACTTGAAACGGCGTCTGTTCATGGAGCAGTCGCGTCGCGAGAGTGTGGCGTAGCGAGTGCAATCCGTGACGTTGTGGAGTCCGGAAGCGAATACCGGCACGGGCCTTCCAACTCTCGACGACGTGATACAGGTTATCTGTCTCACAGAAGGGTTGGAAAGGCGCATTCAATGTGAGGAACACTTCTCGATGACCCGATTGAGGACGGGCCAATCTCAGATACTCAATCAGTGCTTCGCCAACTTCTTCCGTTAGTGGCAAGCAAAGAGGTGCTAGGGTCTTCGACTGCTTAATCTCTATGGTGGCTGTATCCCATTTCAGATCGTCGAGGGATAGTGTCCGAATGTCGCTCGCTCGCAATCCAAGGCGACAGGCCAGCAGAAGGATCGCGTAATCGCGCTTTCCTTTGGGCGAGGTTCTATCAACGACTTCGAGCAGCCTAGTCACGAGTTCCGGGTCCCAGACCGATGGAACAGTCGCATCTCGGGGAACGTGGACTACTGGCAATACATGGCTGAGATCCTGCTGCAGAAGTCCTCGCAGCAGAAGAAACCGCAGAAAGCCGCGCACATCGGAAACGATTCGCGAGACGGACTTGGCCACCAGGCGATGTTGCGAGGTCACAAAGGCGCAGAGATCGGGCGGCTGTATCTGATCAAAAAACGTGATGTTCCTTGAACCAAGGAAATCCGCGAATATCGCGATCTCACGCATCCGCTCGCGAAGGGTCGTTGGGCGAAGATGAAGGCGATCCCGGCAGTACAGTTCATAGTCACGCAATGTCGTGCTCATGGGCGCCGGGACCTGTATCTTCTGCATGTCGGTGACGGTGCGTTCAATGTGCCCGTCATGCGCAAAGTCCTCCAGAACCTTGAGGGCAAACACGATATGCCGTCGCCACCCCTGGCGTGAGTTTAGGCGTTCACCCTCACGCATCTGATACGCGGTGCAAAACTGTTTCGCCAGCATCTGTGAGTACGCATCTCCCAGGCTCATCTCGTGACAAAACACGATGAGATGTCGCCAGACTACGCGATAGCGCCCCAGCGATCGTCTGCTGTAGTGAAGCCTTTCCAGTTCGCCCACGGCACCGGCAATGACCTGCTCCAACGGAAGGCGGCTTGAAACTTGATGGGTGGAATGCTCCATGATCGAGCTCCTCACAACGGCGGCCCCGATGGCCGCCAGGACTCCCATCATGAAACTTTATGTGCAGTAAACCAACGCTGGGGACTTGCCTACAAGGCCTTTACCTCGGCTACTGCGCATAAAACCTTTCGGCCGGTAATAGCCGCTCGTCGTCGACAGCGAGCTGTGCCCAAAGTTGTCGCGCACATAACGCAGGTCGACCTGCTGGTCGGTCATATGCGAGCCGGCGGTGTGGCGCAGCCAGTGGGCCGAGGCGCTGGCCAGCACCGCGGCCTGCGCCCCCCACTCGGGCCCGCGCGCCCGCAGGCGCTCCGCGGCCATGCCAAACACCTCTTTCAGGATCAGGTGCAGCGCGCCGCGTGACAGGGGTTTCTCGCCACCCTCTCTGCCAATCACCGGCAGCACCAGTGGCCGCGTCTCCCCGAACTGCGGGGTAGGCGGCAGGTCGTGGGCGCGACGGTAGCGCGCGAGTTCGGCAATCAGTTCGTCGGTCGCCGGCACCAGCCGGGTCTTGTTGCCTTTGCCGGTCACCTCGAGCCACCAGCGCTCGATGCCCTGGCCATCGCGCCGGCAGAAGAACGCGCCCATGGGGGTCGCCGTCAGCTCGGAGGCGCGCAGGCCGCCCAGATAGAGCACGGTCAGCACCCACCGGCAGCGCGCGGCGTGCCGGCGTTCCCGCGCGGTCTCGGTCGGCATGGCCGCGACGGTGTCTTTGACCGTTTCCCACAGGTCGTGGCTCAGATAGCGGGTGATGCGCGCTCGGGTGGGGGCGCGCCGGCGGCGGGCGAGGGCAAGCGGGTTGCCGGCCAGGTAGCCCGCCTCGGTCAGCCAGGCGAACAGCGCGTTCAGGATCACCATCGCGTGGCGCACGCTGGACGGCGACAGCGGCCCGGCAAACGGGCGCCAGTCGGGGTGGCCGCGTGCAAGCTTCTTGCTGCCGGCCAGCACCCAGCGCGCGGCGGGTTGCGGATCGGCGAGGAAGCGCTCGTAGGCGAGCAGGTCTTCGTGCGTCAGCGAGGACAAGGGCTTGCCCACCTGGAGCACGGTCCACAGGATCAGCCGCTCCACCTCGCGGCGATAAGTGGTGAGCGTCGCGGTGCTGTCGGCATAGCGCGCGAGCCAGGCGGTGACGGCGGCCAGGTCGTCGGCCGCGGCGATCCGCGTGGCGCTGGCGGGCGCGCGGTTGCTGCCGGCCGCGCCGGACAGCGCCGGGGTCAGGCGCAGGCGCTCCAGCGGGGTGGGAAGCGGGGCGGCCAGGCCATCCAAAGGTTTAATCGGGAGCAGTTCCATGGTGTATCGGCCTAAGCGTCGGTTTGCACAAATTTGTTCCCGCTGGTCGCACGCCAGCAAGCCGATTGCAGGGCGATGGTAACAATATTGCGTCGAGAAACGCTGCAAGAAATTGTTCCCCCAGCCGACACTTGAAGCAATTTTGTACCTTCCCCCAACGCATCGGTCCGTCGTCAGCCTTCACCCCGCCGACGGCGCGGGGCGATCCGATGGACGGGATTCAGCTGCGCAAAGCGATGACGTTCGCCGTCAGGCGTGCCACGCAAGCTAGCCGAGTCACGCCGCGCCTGCCGCCGGTGCGTGCGCTCCAGCGCGCCAGCCAGGCGTGCCCATGGGGGTCGGGAACAAAATTCTGCAAAAAGAGGGCACAAATTTATGCATACCGACAGGGGCAGCGTGGGGAGGCGATTCGAGCCAATATTATAGACATAAGCGTACTTATGTCTAAACTTTTACACGAATCTTGTTATCCACTACGTATTACGTAGTAATATTTAACTCTGAATGTCCAAAAAGGTGCTCGACCATGACGCCAGACGCTGTAGATCCCCTTCGCCTCGAAGCCGAGGTCGAGCAGTTGCGGCACCTTCACGCCGACACGCGCACGCTCTACCGCGAGGTGTGCGGGCTGCTGTTCTTTCGCTACGGCATCACGCCCACCACCAACAAGCTCTATCAACTGGTGCGCAAGGGCAGCATGGGCACGCCGGCCCAGGCGCTGCAGCAGTTCTGGCAAGACCTGCGCGCCCGTTCGCGGGTCACGATTGACCATCCCGATCTCCCCGACAGCCTGAAGCAGGTGGCTGCCGACGCCGTCCAGACCATCTGGCGCGCCGCCGGCGAAGCCGTCTTGGCCGAACTCGCCGCGACGCGCCAAGACATAGAGGCGCAGGAGCAAGTCGTCGCGGCCGAGCGGGATGCCGCGCAGATGGCTTTCGCCGACGCTCAAGCCGCGCTCACCGCGCTCGAGCGCGAGCGCGAGGCGTTGCGGGCTGAATGCCGCCAGTTGCAGGAGCAGGTGGCGCAGGCGCGCGGCGCCGAAGCAGCCGCATCGACGCACCGGGAGGCCTTGCAGAGCGAACTGCTGGCGGCGCGCGAGCAGGCGGGCGCCGCGCGCAGTGATTTCCTGGCGGAGCTGGAGCGCATGCGCGAGCAACTCGAAGCGATGGAGGCGCGCGGGGACGCTGCCGTGCGGCGTGCCCAACTGGAATTGGACCAGGAACGCACGGCGCGGCGCCAGAGTGACCGGGGACTCGATGCGGCGCGGGTGGAGGTGGATCGCTTGCGCGACATGCAGCGGCAGGAAGCGGTGGCCGCGGCCGAAGCGCTGGGTAGTTGGCAAGCCCAGGCGCAGGCGGCGCAGGTACGTTGCGCGGCGCTGCAGGACGCGCAGGAGAGCGGACAGCAACAACTGGGTGCCGCCCAGGAGGCCTTGGCAGAAATGACCCGGCGGGCCGAGCGTGCCGAGACTGAACGGGACCTGTCGCGCGAGTTGCTGGGCAATTGGCGCGACGGCGCCAAGGTGCGATCCGGGGCACGGCGCAAGGCCGCCGCCTAACCGCTTCGAGCCACCGCCCATGCACGCGCCCCATGAGATTGCCCGCGCCGACGCCATTCGCTGGGTGCGTATCAAGATGGCGCAATCGGGCCTGACACTGGCCGATTTATTGGCGGCCGGCTGTTTCGCGCCCACAGCGGCACGGCCACGCTACCGCAAAATGCCGAGGGGCAAACCTGGGATGGGCGAGGGGAGCGTCCCGACTGGTTTCAGCGGGCCATCAACGCCGGACAGCAGCCGGAATTCTTTCAGATCGACTGAGGAATCTGCGCCAAACGCCCCTGGCTCAATGACGCGGGGCGCGCTTGCGCGGGGGCGTCACGTCTGGCACGCGAAACAGTTCCGCGACCGGGACTTCCAGGGCGAGCGCCAGCCGTTCAATGACGTCGATCGACAAATTGCGGGCCGCCCTTTCGACGTGTGCCAGAAACGAACGGTCCATGTCCGCTTGCCAGGCCAGATCTTCCTGCGTCCATGCATAGGCCGCGCGCAGTCGCCGAATATTCAGGGCGAGCAATTCACGAGCGGAGGGCTGATGGACACGGGACATGCGTCCATATTGCGGACCGTTCCCTTATCTGTCAGTGGTCGTTGAGTCACAATATTTTCCTGCTATATAAGCTCGCCGTTTCCATGAAAGACAAGGCTTTCCGAACATATTCTTGCGTCAAGGTCTTCTCATTCTGTAGTCGTTGAGACACAATGCCGCCTTTGCAGCGGCCCTTAACCAAGGGCTTCGCGCGGCGTCACACTGCTGCGCACACCGATCGCCGCCCCGCGCGCATAGCACCGAGAGGGCCTGCCGCCGAACGGCGGATCTGGGGCGGCAGGCACGAGCGGCTACGCATTGCCCTGCGTCAGCGCAACGACACGATGCACGATGATTTTGTTTCTGGACTACGACGGTGTTCTGCACCCCGATGCGGCCTATCTGGTCAATGGCCGGCCTCAATTGCGTGCGGCAGGCTCGCTGTTCATGTGGGCGCCGATTCTCGTGGAAGCTCTCGCCCCCTATCCCCAGGTCCAGATTGTTCTCTCCACGTCGTGGGTGCGCGTGCTCAAGAGCTTCAGCCGAACCCAAGCCTATCTGCCCGCTGCGTTGCAGGCGCGCGTGATCGGCGCTACTTGGCATTCGGCCATGGCGCGACACCATGAGGGTGCGCACCGCATCGACGCGAGCTGGTTCAGCGAACTCACGCGGTATGCCCAGATCGCGCGATACGTTGCGCGATCTGGGCTGCGGGCCGAACATTGGCTGGCCATCGACGACGACAGCGAGGGCTGGCCCGTCGCGCTGCGCGACCACTTGGTCGAGACGGATGGGGCGCTGGGGCTTGCGAGCGCGTCGACACGGTGCGACCTGACCCAGCGACTGCAGGGGATGGCCGCAAGCACGCTCAGCGGGAAGTGAACACCATGCTACGCGTGACCGTGGAACTCATTCCAGACGGACAGGAAGACTGCCGCCGAACACTTGGGCAGCTTGAGATCGAGAACATCGCGGGCGATTCGCTGGTGACCGGTGCCTACCGAATCGTCATGGACGAGTTCGATGCGCGGGGCCCGGGGCCGCGCACAACGTTCCGGACCATCGCATCGCTAGACAATGTGGAACGGGACCTCGTTCGCCCAATGCAATTGGTCGGCATGGCGCTTAGCGTCGTGGCACCGGTTAAGCGCACGATGCATCGTTCGGAGGACGTGCCGCAGGGCACCGTGCTATCGCGCGAGTCGATCTAAGACGGTTTCGAGTTGCTGGGAGGGGTACCATGGCTGAAAAATTTGTATTCCGAGACCTGGCGTTTCGCGCGGGTGCACACCTATGGTCCAACCCCAAACTGCGCGGCACCCCGGCGGAAATCCCTATCATCCTCGCGCGTCCGACCCTGTTTGATGTGGTCCAACTCGCCCAACGCTACCCGCTGGAAACGTTGTACCGGGCGAATCGCCGGCTCCGGGCGACCCGGGAGATTTCCGAGCGCCAGTTTCTTCGCACGCAGGAGATTCTGCGCAACATCCAACGCGCAAAGAATGATGGTGCGCTCAGTTGCGAAGATTGCGTGACGGCGGTGACCGTAGGTTACGAAGATCCTCCGAGGGAGGAACGAACGTCGACACCAGCGCAACGACACTGCGCATTGGCGAATTGGTTGCCGGGCGGACTGCAAACCATCAAATCTGAACCCGAAGAATACATCCGCCTTGACGACGTGCCGTCGGAGTTCACGGTGCCTCTCCGTCGATGGCTACGGTGGCAACTCGATTGCGCGCCGGGCCAGTCGTCGGGGTGGCTGATCGATACGCCTGACGGCCAGGGTCTCTCACACGGCGGATGGTGCGCTTTCCTGTCCTGGCTAACCGACGCCTTGCTTTGTCGATTAGATCAAATCGAAGTTGGTATGTGACGAGCATCGCTCCGCCGCCGCTTCGACAACTTTCATGTAGCCGTCCGATGCAAAACTCTCTCGTTGTTCTTTCCCTTCCGGGCGCGTGGGTCTCCCGTGCCGAATTTCTATCCGCGCTAAGTTCTCAAGCGCCAAAGTATCGTCTTGTTGACGGCATGCTCACGGATTTGCACACGGGGGAGAGCGTCCTCATCGAGTTTCGGAAAGGACGTCGTAGGAATACCGTGCTGGATTTTTGGTGTTTTGGTCTGCACTGGCACGACACCAGCGAGATGCGTGCAGTGAGGCAGCACGCGTCGTGCGTCATTATCAAGGGCGCGGGGGGCAGTTTGCATCGGATGATGCATCTGATGGCTGCGGCAAGCGCTGTGGTTCAAGCTGGGGCGCTGGGTGTGCTCGTCGAGCACGTCGGCATTGCCCATACGCCGCAAAAATGGCTGGACTTCGCGAGCGAGGGCGTCGATGGGATTCTTCGGGCGTTTGTCGTGACGGTCGATGGGGCCGGCAGCGGTGCCTATAGTTGCGGTATGCATAATTTTGGGATGAAGGAAGTCAGTGCCCCGGCCGAAATCCCAAACTGTGCGAATGTTGTCGGAATCATTACCCGGCATTTGTTGGTGAAGGGCGCGAGCATTGCCCGCGGACAAACTATCGCCATCGGCGGGAAGGCAGACCGGTATCAATTTTGGGATGTGCGATCTGCGGTGGCTCCCGATGGGGCCGTATTCGACCACCAAATTGGCACGTGGAAGCTGCTGCGTGCCGAGGCCATCCATTAGAGTTCGAGGCAGCGCTGTGGACTGACGAGAACGGCCGTAGGAGGCGCCCTTCACCGACGTCAAATGCCGCCGTCCCGTACGACACTCTTGGTCGCTCATCATTCATGCGCCGAGAGTCCAGTTCGTGACTGAAAGGCGGTGCAACTCCCAACAGTCCCGGAAATCGATGTGTTTTACCGCTTTGTAAGCAGGACGGAAAATCAGCGTTCATGAACACTGGGCCGGGCAGTTAAGCGCTTAGCGGTCTCCTCCCCGAAGTCATTGTCGGGTGCTGATTCCGGGAGCCCGGCGAACGAAATCGTGGTTCGCAATTTGATCAAACATGAATTTGGCCAAGTCTTCACGGGCGACCGTCAGCGAATGCTTGGCGTGACCATACAAGCCGACGTTGAGTTGCTCCGCGGCGTGGCGATTCTTCAATACAGCCGCTCGAACCATTGTCCAATCAAGCGACGAGATACGGATCGCTCTTGCAAGTCCGATCATATCTTCGTAAGCACTTGGCATCGCGAACTTGATGATTGCGGCAGGCAGCCAGATCTTGAGGTCGAAATCATCGCCAGGATCAGCGGCTGTCCCGGTCGAGACCGCGATGAACCGCTTCACCTGCTCGCGTTCCATCGCTGAGATGATTGCCCGGGTCGCCGTAGTGATTGGCATACCTTTCGGGTGTGGCTGCCTGGCAGGGCCCAGCGCCGAAAGCACCGCATCTGATCCACGGATTGCGTCTCGCAACAAGTCAATATCGGTAAACTCGCCTCGGACAATCTGCACATTGGCGTTCTCAAACTTACTGCTGGAACGTGCAAAGACGGTGAGTTCGAAGCCGCGCTGCAGGCCCTCGTTTACAAGGGATGGCCCGGTTTTCCCGGTCGCTCCGAAAAGGGTAACTTTCATCTCTCTCTCAATTGCCGCTTCACAGCCTCAGGTGCTAGTGGCCCGATCAAATTTGATAGCATTGCATACGTGTTCGAACCACGGACAGTTGCTCCGAGCTATCGAGCGCTGTCGATGATCGAGCCGCCGTCGGGGGTAAGGCTGTATCCGGTCAAAAACTGGGCATCCTTACTCGCCAAGAACAGGACGACAGGCGCAATATCGTCTTCCGGCGAACCATAGCGGCCGAGCGGGTTGGTCGGCGGAGGGACGTTGGTTTCCGGACCCCATGTCTCGGCCACCGGCAGTACATTATTCACCGTGATCTTGTCGGGGCCCCACTCACGGGCAGCGGTGCGGGTGAGAGCGCGCACTGCCTCTTTGGCCATGTTGTACGGACCATATCCCACCAAGCCCAGGACACCAGCCATTGAGCCGAAGTTGATGACACGTCCTTCACCGCTCGCCTTGAGGTAGGGGTACGCCGCCTGCATCGTCCGCAGATACGCAATCGGTCCCATCTCGAAATTGCGCTGCAACTGTTCCGTCGACAGATCGGTAATGGAAGAGAACGGCGCGGATGAGTCGAAGGCATTGTTGACGAGGATGTCGATCCCGCCATAGGTAGCGACGACTTTATCCACCGCTGCCTTAATCTCGCCGGCATTGGCGATGTCGCAAAGCGCGCCGATTGCCGTTCCGCCATCAGCGCGAATGTCGGCAACGACCGCATCCACATTGGCCAGGGTGCGCGAAAGAACGGCCACTTTGGCGCCTTCTGCGGCAAACAGTTTTGCGATGCCGCGGCTGGCACCAGTGATGATCGCGACTTTTCCGTTGAGTCGAGCCATGGTTGATCTCCGTTAGTTGAGGGATGTTTGGCGCTCCGCAAATGGAGCGTAGGGGGACGGGGTCTCGCGAGCGATGTTCTGTGTTGCGAACGACGAAACGAGCAGCACAACGCCGACTACCGCAGGCAGCGCACCTCTCAGTTCACGGACGCCAAGGTGAGCCAAACCAGACAGCAGCAGGTGATAAAACATGCCGGCGTAGGCCAGGTCGCTTAGCGGCGCGCTGACGCGCGCCAAAATGGCGGCCACGCCCAGGAGCTTTACCGCAGTGAGAAACGGTACGAGATAGCCGGGATAGCCAAGGTCTGTAAGTGCCTGGACAACCCAAGCCCGTTTGGCTAAATACATCGTCGCGGAAGCGAGATAGAGCAAGGAGAGCAGCGCCGTGCTGATCCAGTACACGTAACTTTGAGTCATGAGGTTTCCTAAAGCTGGGGGATTGCATCGACACGCAACAGAATGTCGTCTAAGCTAAAAGTCAGCAAGTAGGATGAAAAACTGGTGGTTAGTATGGAAAAGAAGACTAATGGCGGCGATGAGATCAACATGCACGAGGAAATGCGCCGGGCATTTGCGCTACTGTCGGGAAAGTGGAAGCTGGAAATCATGTGGCTGCTCAACCAGCGGATCTATCGCTTTGGGGAACTGCGCAAGGCCATACCGGGGATCACTCAGCACATGTTGACGGCACAGCTTCGTGAATTGGAGGCGGATGGCCTAATATCGCGCACGGTGTTTGCTGAGGTGCCGCCGCGCGTCGAGTACGAGATCACGGCAAAGGCGCGCGGCTTGGGGGCCACGATGGAGGCGCTGACAGCGTGGTGGAATGAGTATGGGAGAAGTGTGCCGGCGAAGCCGACGTCGCGCGGGCGCAGGGCAAAGGGGAGTTAGCGCATCCGGCATGAGACTGCGTTTGCCCCGGCACCGGTTCGCATCACGCTCGCCAAGCGCAGGGGTGAGCATCGTCAACCCGCTAGTGAGGGAGAGTCTTAACGTGCCAGGAATTACACAAACTCCCGTCAACGGCGACCTGGAGTTCTCGTGCTTCGCATTGCGCGCCCCCATACGCCGGCACAACATGCAGTCAGAGGGCTATACCGCTGCTTGCCGTTGACCATCCCCAGCGACGAGCGGCTCAGAGCCGCAGCGGGCTCAATGAAAGCCGTAATCGATCAGTTGCCTGCCCGCGACGAAGCGCCCATCGTTGGAGGGTGCGCCGAGAACCACAGCGAAAACACGTCGCATCGCTTTGCCCTTGGCCACCGAGCGCTTTGCCGTGACCGCCAGGCAATAGCCTGCCTTGGCAGTATGGCCCGTCTTCAGGCCATCGATAGTTGGATCGTCCAGCAGCCGATTCTTGTTGTGTCTGGTGAAGCTGCCATAGCTGAAATCCCGCTGAGCGGAGAAGGCCAGGTAGACCGGAAAATCCTCCGTCAAGCGCACCGACAGGTGGGCAATGTCTCGGGCAGTCGAGTAGTGGTTTGGCGTGGTAATGCCGGAAGGGGTGGCGAAGTGACTGGCACTCAGCCCTAGACGATTGGCGTAATCGTTCATTTTCCCTAGAAATGCGTCCTCCGACCCGGCGACCGTACGGGCCAGGACCATTGCCGCATCGTTTGCTGAGACAACAATGAGACCCGTCAGTAGGTCCTGAATGCTGATGATCTGGCCGGCCTGGAGGCGCATGGTTGCCTCGTCGCCGCCCACATGAGCAAGGTCGCTGGCCTCCACACGCACCAACTGTTCCCACTTGATCGTGCTCGCCTTCAGGGCGTCAAGCACGACGTAGGCTGTCATCATTTTAGTTAGCGACGCGGGCTGTAGACGCTCGTCAGCATTCTTCTCGAGCATGACGCGATGCGAGCCGCTGTCGAGCAAAATGTAAGAGCGTGCTGCAATCTGTGGAGCCTGCGCGGCCGTTGCGGGGAGGGGGAGGGCGCCGAAAGCAAATGCCGAGGCGGCAAGAAAACGAGTGAAGCGCAAAAAAGGCATCAATGAACTGTCGTGCGTGGGCCGAGGCGTGAGGCCGCCTCGAGGAGAGCATTGTGTAGGTGACTACGCCTGGGCGGAGGACGCTAGCTGGACGCACCGTTTTGCAAGGACATCAGTTGGGTCCACTAGTGCGACGCTCGCGCTTCCGACCGGGAAGCTGTCGGTCTGCGAGAAAACGAGCGGGAGTTCGGTGCAGCCGAGGATCTGGACTTGCGCACCCTTATTTTGGAGGTGCTCGATGGCTGCCCGAAGCGACGCTGCACAGTGCCCCTGCGTGTAGCCAGCCTTCACGCCTGTCGGGCCATAGATTGCCTCCATCACCATCGCCTGGAAGTCGGGCGACGGTGTGATCAGTTCTAGCTGCCCTGCGGCAGCATCGTGATATACCCGACTCTCCACCGTGCCCGACGTCGCAAGAAGTCCAACTTTCGTTCCCTTTCCATACTTGCCGACGATGTGTCCGATGGTTTCCGTCAGCATGTTGACGATCGGAATCGAGAGATGCGGCTGAATCCGCTCAACATACGCATGGGCGGTATTGCAGGGGATCGCAATGGCGTTTGCCCCCTCAGATTCCAGACGTTTGCAGGTTGCGTAGAGTGCAACTGTCGGGTCCGCTTCGTGGCGCAGCAGATTTGCCGTGCGATCCGGGATTTGCGGATTCTGCTCCACGACCATCTTAATGTGATCCTGGTCCTTGGACGCGAGATTGGGTCGCCAGTGATCGGGAAGTTCTCCAGTGCCCTCAGCGTATGAATGCCGTAGTACGCGTCTGCCGGCACCTCGCGGTAGCCAAGCAAGTCATGCTCGCGCCGCGTTCCCTTGAAATCTTGTTGAATAGCCATCGCATTCCTCATCAGTGCGCCTTGTTTGCCAACCGGATTCTAGGAGCGCAATGGAATCCACTTTATGAGGATGTAAATTGAAACTATTCCATACCAGAATAGTTTTGCTTGGAGCGCCACATAGCGCACTTTATGCTGTACTTTGATGATCAGGATTCGCTTATTTCTTGCGTTTTCGGTCCATACATGGGGTTTACGTGGGCGTTCGGCTGCCCACTTGGGTACGTGTGACCCTCAGCGGCAAAGAGGTGCCAAATGCAACTGAAGTGGATCGAAGATCTTTTGGCGATCGAACAGACGCACAGCTTCTCCCGGGCCTCAGAGCTCCGATTTGTTACGCAATCAGCACTTTCTCGACGCGTAAAGTCGCTGGAAGATTGGGTTGGCGTCGAATTGGTAGACCGAGGCACCTACCCGGTCGAATTGACGCCTGCTGGCCGCAGGTTCTGCGAGCAAAGCAAAGAATCCGTCGGTGCCATTACGGAACTGCGTTCGGAACTGCGCCAGGAGGCAAAGATGCCAGGCCGTTCCATCCAGATCGCCGCCGGCCATACGCTCTCGTTGACGTTCTTGCCAAGGTGGTTGAAGCAGTTCCACCAACAAACCGGTGATTTCAATGCGCGAGTCGTCGCAGCGAACGTTCACGATGCCGTCGTCGCATTGGCTGAAGGCAGTTGCGACTTGATGATCGGCTATCACCATCCACTCGTGCCGATCCTGCTCGACCGCGACAAGTTCGCCGGCATCACGTTAGGCCATGAGGATTTCATCCCTGTATCTGCGCCAGACGACCGCGGCAAACCGATCTTTTCGCTGCCGGGCACGACCGACGCTCCGCTCCCGTACCTCGCGTACACGGCCACGACATTCATGGGACGCGTTGTCGATATGATCTTGAACAGCGCCGACGCACCGTACCATCTGCGTAGCTGCTACGAGGCGGACATGGCGATGTTGCTGATGAAGATGGTGGTCGAGCGATACGGCGTTGCGTGGTTACCGGTAAGCGCGGTTGCGGAGGAGATCGCAGCGGGACGCCTCGTCCAGGCGGGCCACGACACCTGGACTGCTCAATTGGAAATCAGGTGCTACCGGGCGATTGCCAACGCCAACCCTACGCTGCAAGACCTGTGGCAGTCATTGGACAATACTTCATCGTGTGAACACGTCGAAGATGATGCTCCAGTCTGAACAAGCGGCGAAGGGAAGGGGAGTCGCTGGGACCTGTTGGCAGAATGCGGGGAAGCAATGACCGCGGAATGGTTGCAAGGGTCATCCGTCGACACAGAACTAGAAAGGCCTACAGAATGCGCGCGTTCGAGATCGAGATCTCAAAGCCAACGAATGCTGACAGCTTCGAAAACATGTGCACGGATGTCTACGGTGTCGTGTTCGACGATCCGACTCCAAAGAGGAACGGCAGATCAGGGCAGAAGCAGGGCGGTGTAGACATTTTCGTTACATCAAGAGCCGGTCGAATTGGCATCCAGTGCAAGCGGTATGTCGATGGCGGGGTGACCACCAAGACAATTGATGATGAGGTTGCCGCGGCCGACGCGGCGGGTTGGAAGATTGTCCGCCTCATAATTGCCACGACAGCTGCAAGCGACACGGCGCTCGTCAAGCACGCACAGGAAGTCAGCGACCTTCGGCAGGCCAATGGCCAATTCTTGGTCGAAGTGGAATCGTGGACCGAGATATGCAACCACATCCAACGATACGACGCATTGCATCCGAAATACTCCCCAAACAGCGCGGGCGGTGCCATTGCGGTGCTACGTGAGCAGGGAGAAAGGACTGGGGCGCAGATCGCTGCCATGCCTGCGACGATGGAAGCAACATTCAAGGCGGCACTATTGCAGATGTTGCCTACAGGTCGGACAGATTCACCGAATGGGCTTGTGACGAGGCAGCTTGACAAGGTGAACGACCTGCTGCGCGGCCTGAAATTTCAGGCTGCGCAGGAGTTGCTTGCCACTCTCGAAACCGAGATCGCGAGCTTCGACAGACATCAGAAGGCGCGCTGGACTCTTCAGAATGGCATTGCACACTGGCAACAGAATCGTGAGGAGGTCGCTGCTGAGTGGTTTCTACGTGCCTATGACCTGTTTTGGGATGACGAGCGCATCGCCGCTAACAAAATCCGAGCGCATATCATCCAGGGAGACCTCAAGCTTGCCAACGCTGAAGGGGCACGCCTGCTAGGCCTATTCCCGCTTTCGCTCCATGTTTGGCTAGCGGCTACCAATGCTCGAATCTGCGAGAACGAGGACTTGACGGAAGCCGAATTGCCGGCGCGCTTCAGAGAAGAAGCAGATGCGCTGCAAATGATGGCCTACGCCTTTTATCGGCAACAGAGCGACTTGGCGGTAACCTACGCACGGCGAGCTTTACGCGCAAAGGATGCAGGCCTTTTCACCCGCAAAGGGGCCGCAGGCATCATCGTTAGCGTCGCAGGAAAGGACGGGATTTCCGCGGACTTCGACGCCTACGCCGAAGATTTGCGTGAGGGTCTCGATGAGGTAATCGCCGCGTTCGAGCCTGCGGCAACAGAACTATGGCGGATCGAAAATAGCCAGCACAGGGCCGAAGCTGCCTCGCACGTGGCGCTTGCCCACATGCTAACCGGCAAGCCTGGCGTGGCGCTCGCCATATGCGAGCGAATCGAAACGGAAATTCCTGAGTATGCCGATAACGTGGCCGCCCTACACATCGGATCCTTGCTCTTCCTCCGCCGGCACGAGGATCTTGTTAAATTTTCCATAGCCCACCTCAATGCGCTGGACGAAGACGGATTGCTCCTTGCGGCCGAAACGGCCGCAAACCGAGGCGAGTCCGAGGCATTTGCTCGCATCACTCACGCATTGCGCGAGCATGCGCCGGACGAGAAACCGGTTGTCAAGCTGCTTGAAATGGTGTGCGCGTGCAACTCCGGCCAATCCGAAAAGGTGGTCAAGGAAGTCAGTGAGACGCCCGCTGATGGCCTTGATCTGATTACACTCAGCGCCTTTGCGGGGCTGATGCTCAATGCCGGCCGTGACAGCGAAGCGCTCCGGTTTGTCGAGGTCATAAAGAAGCGAGTCTCCACCCATTCGAGTTCGCGCGAGCGTCTGATCGTCGCGGATATTTTGATTCGCGCCGATCAGTTCTCCGACGCCGTCGGCCTCTTGGAGTCGGTGGACCCCAGCGGCCGCAGCCTACCAATTCAGACGCGACGACTGCGTGCCCTATTGTTTGGTGGGTACCGGCGAAAGTCAAAAGACCTCCTGGAAAAAGTGCCACCCGAATGGCTTTCAGATGACGCCTTCCGCCGCCTAGCGATGGGCGTCGCACAAGAAGCCAATGACTGGAGCCAGCTCGAACTGCTTGCGAGACTGCATCGCGAGGCCCATCCAGAGCGGGCGGAAGCATGGGTCTTTTGGTACCAAGTTGTTCTTCATACCAGACCACCCGCACAAATCCGAAACGCCTTCAGCGAGGCGCCCGAGCGTCTTACGGGGACCCTGAAGCAGATCGCGCACTTGGCGGCGGCAGAGTTGCAGTATGGCAAGCCAGAGGTCGGGTACGCGCGGCTTTATCGCATGTTCCGCTCGAACATGGACGACGTCAGTGCCGCCTCCTCCTATCTAATGGGAGTTTTGATCGGTCACCGAGCCAGACACGGTAGAACACACTTTCCGGAGGTGAGGCCTGGCTCCATGGTGACGCTTGAGGGCGCGGACAGGAGCATCGTAAAAATCGTGATCGATCCTGCAGGCATGACGGATCTGCCGAAATCTGCGAGATTCCTTGCTGCGGACAGCCCGCTGGCGAAAACGATGCTAGGACTGGCATGCGGCGACACCGTTGACATCGAGGGAACGTTCGATGTTCGCAATTTCACGATTCGTGAGATCAGTGATGCTCATCAAGGACTGGGCGAGTACGCGCACGAACTCTTGTCGAAATCGCTAGAACCCGCGCCTGGTCTGCAGCTCTTCAGCCTGACCGAGAAAGAGGATGGGAACCTGGATGTCTCGCCCATCCATGACCGACTCAAGGCGCAAACGCAACGTAGCAAATCGGTAATGGAGCAATACGCCGAGAGCAAGCTTCCGCTTGGCTTGTGTGCGCAAATGCTCGGCGCCGACGGCATGCAAATGGTCTTCAGTTGGGACCAGCGCAACCCTCCGCTCGCAAGTGGTGTCACCACAGCGCCAGAGCTTGAGGCCGCAAGTGCATTGTTGCTCGACCAATCGTTCCCCGTTGTGATGGACGCGCTCACGCTGGCTGAACTTGTCCGCTTTGGACAGGGTGATCTTCTCTCAGTGTTGCCACGGGTGTATGTTTGCCGGGGGACCTACGATCGATTCAAACAAGCGGAAGTCGAGGCGTTGGATTCTCGCGCAGAGGGACATGCGGCCGATATAGATGGGCAGTTCGCATTCTTGCCTATCACGGAAGAGGCTCGCAAGTGGAAGGCAAGCCAATATACCGAAGCATTGAGGCTAATGGACGAACACTGCGAAGTTTGCCCGGTGTATGGGCCGGAGCAAATGCCTCACGAACTCATCCTTCTAAAGGATCTTCTCGATACAGATACCTATGACGCGCTCGCGTTGTGCCTCGAAAAGGGGGCAGCCTTGTTCTCGGTGGATGAACGCCTTAGGAACTGGGTCTATGGAGTGTTTGGTATCAAGGGTGTGTTCCCCTATCTCGTGGCGATGAAGGGCTTGCAGGACGGCAAGATCTCACGTGGTGATCACGCAGAGTTCGCCCTCAACTCGGCGCTGCACAATCGCACCGTTTTCGCCCTTCATGCAGATGACGTCTTTTGGGGACTCCAGCAGCCGCAGATGGCGGCGCGGACGCTTGAATTTGTTGCCACCCACCTCGCAACCGCGCTCAATCGCCGGTACGCGATCGGCCTAGCGCGCGACCTGATTCAAGGAATGCCAAACGTGTCCATGCAGTACGGCGCAGTTGTAGAGTTCGTGAAATTTATCGCCAATGGCTTGTTTCGCAGAAAGGATAACGTCACAGGAATGCGCGAGGGCTTTGCCCGATGGTTGCGGCAAGTAGCGGACATGTTGTTTGCTTATACCTCGCCGTATCCCGCTACACGAGAGATTCCCAGGGAAGACAAGGCTGAATTTCTCAACGTGCTGGAGCATGGCTTAGAAACGGGAATTGCATTGGCCGGGGAGGGCGGCGCGATAGAGCCGCCCGCGATCGGAGCGCTCTATTGCAGAACCGGCTTCGTCGTTCATCAGCCAAATGCGAAAGCGCTCACAAACGTCACGGTGTCACCGGCAACGGCAAGCTAATAGGACGGCGACGGGTCAACGCGTAGGGCAGGGCAGGCCAGCTTTCGTCGCATCACCTATACGTTGCGCATGAATGACGCACGTGCATTTGGCAATCCGCTGATATCGTGGCAGCAATGCGTGGCTAGTAGTCAATCATAAGCGTTCTGCTCGCGTCCACCGACGCTTTGCCGTGACCGCCAGGCAATTGGCTGCCTTGGCAGTGCGGCCCATCTTCAGGCTATCGGCGGCAGTTGGAATCTGCCCCCGTCTGCGAGATAGATGAAGCCCTGCTTCGCGATGGCATAATGGAAGCAGGCCTAGCCTACGAGGCCACCCCAATGTCTCATTGGTGGCCGCCAAAAGCCCGCGCAAGCGGGCTTTTGTTCGTCTCTATGGCTCAGAATTGCGCTGAAGGCGAACCTGAGCACTCGAGCGTGGCGCGATGTGTGAACGAGAAATAGCAGTTAGAGGATTTTCAGATTCAGCGCTAGTTGGCGGCGGCACAACACTCCACAGGCTCGTATAGCCGGTAACCCAGCCAGTGACAACGATGCCGAGACTATTCGCGTATCCATATGCCGAATGGTGGTGCCCTGGGCGGGTGCAGCGGTGCCGATATGCCGTAAGCTAAGCACTCATCCTTGGGATTGCGTAGACATTTTGCCGAGAATCTACGTTCATTCGACGATACGTGACCCTCAACCAATGGGGAGTTGCCTTCCTAAAACGGGCAGCTTCATCCGGATTTTTGTGTTCGATCCTGTCGGCAACGAGGTTCACGGCGTTTTTTACTATTCCATAGATTGAGTCCCGGCCTAAAGGAACAGCTTGCTCGTCTCCGTGGAGCCGGGATACCAAGGGCGTTGCTGACGGAGGAGGAGGAATGTGGATACCACGTGCCGCCAAGTATCTGTAAATGGCATACTTGGCCGAAGGATTCAGGACAATCTTCCTTGCCTGCTGCCCGCTCGCGTTCCTTAAAGAAAGCGACCACGTTTCATCTCCGGAGCTTGGTGACTTGTAGCAAAACAAATCGGACAGGCGGATACAGGCCAACTCCTCCCCGCGGATGCCAGTGTTTCCCATGAACCGAATTACGAAGAGCATCCGCTCGGCCTCGTCATGCGCTGGATGTCCGACTGGAAACTTCTCGCACTCTAACTCGAGCTCTCGGAGTAATCGAACAAACGACAAAAGGGGCAGGGATCTCGAGGGCTTTGTGGATCCCATGGCACTTTTCTTCCGACGGATTCGTCGCTCGCGGAAGAGGTTATATTGGATGTGCCGGAAATCGACCAGAAACGAAAATAAACTTTCCAAGACGCGAAATGCGAATGAGCAGCTCGCGTCCGACAAAGCTCCCTCGAACGGCCGCCAATCTCCGGCAGTACGACGCCGATTGCGCATTCCGCACCAGGAGTCTGGAGGATCCCGGAGAAATGCATCATAGAAGTCTAGGTCTGACGGGGTGATTTCGGCCAACAGCTTTCGATCGATGAAGAGCGCCCAGCAGTAAAACCTATGGACTTCCTTCTCATAGGCACGCTCCGTAGCATGGGTAGCAAATCCAGACAGCCACTGCAGTACAGTCCCCAGCTCCTGATACGCGCCATCATGTAAAGCGCGATCGACGGGATCGCAAGGATGCCCTGGTTGGCATAGAGTTCGGAGATCCCTCAGGGAAGAAGGAAACGGTGAGATGCTTAGCCCATCTTCTTGAGCGGCCATGTAAACTCCTGCGGCACGTATGCGTTGGACATCATCGCACGGGTCGAAGGCATTCGGCCGATAACAAAACTGTGGGCAGTAAGGGATGCAAATGAAAAAGTATGTTTGTTTTGGCGCGTATGAGCCGAAGAGCATTCGGACACGTATTTACGTCGCGATCAAACATAGTTTTGCGTCTTTCGACTAAAAATAACCTCTTAATTAACTAGCATTAGGCTAGTTACGAGTTTTCGCAATGCATGATAACCGCGCTTATCATGGTGCCAGAAAGAGATCTATAACACTCTTAGAGAAAGGCGCAGGCCTTGGCGCGAGCGTCATGCAACGCGTGATGTCGGGCACCGTGCTCGCGGAAGTAGGCTTCCTGTTTATCGAAAGCTAGGCGACTCCCGATGTGCTCGCACCTCCAGCCGGTCGGGATGTCGCCATCGACTAGGTCGGACAGCAAGTCGAAGTCGCCTTGGTAGTCGAAGCACAGAATCGGCTTGGGCTTAGCTGGCACGGCGAACAGCCATGCCCGCAGCTCGGCTTTCAGTTGTGCGCCCGACATCGACCGGCCCGATACCTGACCGAGTTGTGGCAGCACGGCAACGCGCACGAATTCGCTGCATGCCGACAGATCGACGTCGGAGCACTCACCGTAAAATTCGCGCCCGTCCTCGCCCACGATCGCGATGCTGATAAGCTGGCAGTCCAGAAAATCGGTGAACTCGGTATCGACGAAGTAGCGGCACTTCCAAGGACTGCGCGGTCTCATCGTTTTCGGGCGCGCGGCTCAACCAGTCGAGCGCTCGGAGCGCCGCCGGGTCGGGGGCGGCGGTAGCTCCGAATCTCGCATCATGAAGGGCTCAAGCTCTCGAATGTCACGTTCCGAGACGCCGGACTCTCGGAAGACCTCGCGCCAGCCCGACACCGTGTCCAGGAGTCGCTCGACTTCCAGATACGCCTCGGCCGGCGTCAGCATGAAGCGGCCGGCTTGGGAAAGCGCATTGGTCAGCGTAGGGTCGGTTCCTTCATCGCCAACAATGAGTTGCTGGTACTGAATTCCCTGCAGCTGCGGCTGAACGTCATAGACGGGCGACAGTCGCCAACGGTCCGCACCCTGATGCAGGAAGGCATGATTTTTTGCATGGTCGTCGGTGTTCTCGATCAGGATATTCAGGACCATGCGGCGGAACACCTGAAGGCTGTCTTCCGCGGGCGTGGGAGAAAAGCGGCGGGCGAACTCGGCGACGTCCGCATAGGCCATTTGCTCTTCGGGAATCCCGTCTCCGAGCAACATCGTGCGCGCACTCGCAAAGTGAATCCGGCCACCGCCGGGCTGCCGGTCAAATCGCTTCACCAGCAGCGTATGGCTGCGGCCCAGCTGAACCAAACGGGACTCCGGAGTCTCGATGCCGCATTCCCTCGCCAAGCGCAAGGAAGCATGTTCAATGGCGCAGAAATCGACATCATCGCCTTCGGCCGGGAATTTTGCGATCCAGGCACTGCCGTCGTCCTCAATGACTGCCTTGGGGCGAGCCCCGCCGGCGGTCCCTCCCGGGCGCAGCAGTTGGCGGAGCCTGTCATCAATCGGCAGCTGAAGCTCGACGGCCCGAGCGGCCTCGATGAGGCTAGGCAGATCGCCGCGGTGAAAAGGCGGAGCATCGTTGACCTGGTAGATCTCATCTGACGCCGAAAAACCCAGGGCACCGATTCGGTCCTCGCCCGCGAGAGCGAGGTAGTCGATCGCGGCGCGCCGGCGCGGGTTGAAGGCCCGATCAATGACGCGGCGACCCCAGCGGTCCGGTCCGGCATCCTCGAACACCGGATGCAGCTCCAAGCCGACTGGCGCGGCGTACTGGCCGTCGCGCAACGGCAGGTCGGGGCACAGCGCGATGGCGGCTTGCCGGCTCAGGTACTCGCGCGCATAGGCAAACAGACATTGCCGGCCACCGATTAGATCCAGGCGTCCGCAGAGCTGCGGTTCGTGGCCGTGGGGCGGATAGAACCAGACAAAAAGATGGTCATTCATGGCTTTTTCCACTGGGCCTGAGACTTGGCCGCTGGGCGCTGAATGCGGGAGAGCTCAAGGTCGAGCGCCACGTCATCGGCCGCGGGGTTCGCGATCTCCGGAAGCCATTTCAAGCGGCCGACCAACCAGAGCGCCATCGCATAGACCGCCACTGACACCGTCGGATCGCCTTGCTCCATCTTCCGGAGCGTAGGAACGGAGACTTGCATCCGCTCAGCAAACGACGCCATTGTCTCCTTGCGCCGTTTGCGGGCGACCTGGAGGTTGAGGCCGAGCTGAATCAGGGAGCGACTGACCGGTCCTGGCAGTGTCGAGACGGCGTTGGCTTTTCGCGGCATGATGGAATCAATAATAGCGAAAATGGCAGAAATCAGAAACTATTATTTGCTTTTATCCGTTCATTTCCTGGGCCACGCAGCCGCGTGTCAGCGCGTCATTGTACCGTATAGGGCGCTTTTCGGATAAGATACCTTATGTTAAATGATGGTGCCACAGTGACCGCCTTCATCCATTGCAGTGTCAGCGATGCGCTGGGGGCAACCGGGCGCCTTCACCACGGTCGCAGCGGCCGATCACGGCAGTTCCGGTTGCGCGGGGCCAGCGTCGCCGTCCGAACGATTCTCGAGCCGTGCCCGCGACAGGGCCACGGCCTCATGCAATTTCTGCTCCAGCAACTGCCGGGGAGGAAGCTCGGTCAGGTACTCCGCGACGTGAATGCCGGTCTGGTCCAGTTCCAGGAGTTCGATATGTTCGCGTTTCTTCCCCGTGCAGAGGATGATGCCGAGCGGCGGGGCTTCGCCTGGTTCCTGTTCGTGGCGGGCAAGCCAGCGGAGATAAAGCTCCATCTGGCCTTTGTCTGCGGCCTTGAACTCGCCAAGCTTGAGTTCGATCGCCACCAGACGTTTCAGCCGGCGGTTGTAGAACAGCAGGTCAATATAGTAGTCCTCGTTGTCGATTTGCAGCCGCTTCTGGCGGGCAACGAAGGTGAAACCGGCGCCCAATTCCAGCAGAAACTGCTCCAGCTCGCGCAGGATGGCGTCTTCGAGGTCGCGCTCGAGGTAGCGATCCCGCAGCCCGAGAAAGTCGAGCACATAGGGATCTTTCAACACCAGGGCGGGGCTCAGTTCGCCCCGCTCGCGCAGGGCCGCGAGCTCGTCGGCGAGCAATGCATCCGACTGACGCGACAACGCCGTGCGCTCGAACAGCATGGAGTCGAGGCGCTCCTGCAAGGTCCGGGTGCTCCACCCCTCGTTGCGGCACATTTCGAGGTAGAACTCGCGTTTGAGCGGATCGTCGAGGTAGATCAGGGTGCGCAGGTGGGTCCAGCTCAATTGTCTACTCAGTGCGTAGACAATGTCCTCGCTGGCAAAGACCTCAGCGAAGCGCACCATGTGACGCAGATTCTTCACACCAAAGCCGCGACCATGCTCGGTCTCCAGGCGCCGCGCGAGGGAGACGACGATTTGCTCGCCGTATTCGGCGCGCCCGCCACGCAGGACTTCCGAGCGGATGCGTTGGCCGACCCGCCAATACAGTAGGGTCAGCGCCGCATTGACCGCGACAGCCAATCCGGCGCGGGCTTCGCTGATGAGGCGCTGGATATCGCCGAGGACCGCCTCAGTTTGCAAGCCAGCGGCGGGAGATGCTGAGGGAGAGCCCGGTTTGGTCGCACGATGGCGCGTCATTGCCTCAATTCCTTACTGTCGGCCAGCGGCTCGCGGCCGCACCATCATCTTGTCGCTGCTGCGAACCGTTGCCTTGGACGCCAACCCGCCTTACCTGGCTGCACCGCCCTCGTGTGACAGATCGCCTGCCCTTCGCAGCCACTGTCGTGACCAAGACAGACCACACAACGATCTGGGTACATCACCATTTGCCGACCGACTGACGTTCACGTGTGAAAGTGCTCACCATAAAAATATGGAGGGTGACAGTATAAATAACAATCGTGGGAAATCCAGCCGCGTCCCCGCACCCATGGACGGCCAACACGCTGGGCGAGCGCCCCTTTGGAACTGCCGGGAAAAATGGCTCCTAATCCTGTGTTGCACGATGTTTATATCGCCGTATCCTTCTCCGGTAGGTCCTGCTACCACCCGCGCCCCTCCCCTGGTGAGCGCGGGTTCTTTTTTTCACGAACAGCTGCGCGGCGCAGGCTGGATTGCCGACAACGGCGATCTGGCAGATACTGAGTGTGGGCGACGCCGCAAGGTGTTACCCGATTTCTTCTTGGACGTTCTGCGGCTCTCCTCCATCGGAGCGAGGGCTGCTTTTTTGTCGCGCTCACTATCTGGCAACCGGCGCGTCCAACTTTCCGACGGCAGCCGCCGCATGCGCGATCAATCACCGGATCTGCCGGTGTCATGTCGACCTGCGGGCGTTCTGACCTGTGTGCGCAATCCGGAAAGCGCGCCAGTCGTTTGCCCCGCACCGCTGGCGCCCAATAGGGTTGCTTGCGAACCTCAACCGCCGATCGAGCCTGTTTCGTCTTGATCAGGACAAGTCGGGGCGCTGTGCAAGAAGTCTCCGCCGATCGTGGCCACCGCGCACGCACCGAGACCGAAGAAGCGGCACGGTCCTGTGTTCGGATAAACCGTGGATTCGTGGTGATGGCCGTGGAAAGCTCGTTTCACTCGCATTGCTTCGATGAGCGTGTCAATCACCTCGAACCCGTGTGGGTGACAAGCCGGAGCCTCGTGGCTGATCAAGACATCCGCATGCTGACTCAATAGCGCGTTATATGTCTGCGGGAAGATCGTGCTGCGATGGCGCCGCGGCAGACCGCCACGCCAGTAGTTTCCCTTCCCACATTTGGCAAGATAGTCAGACTCGCTCTCTACGCGCGAGGCATCGGGCGGCATCCAGACCTGGCCGCGAAAAATTCCCCCTAGCCCGGCAATCCGAAGGCCTGCGATCGTGACCACCCGCCCATCCAGGTTCCGGTCGGCCAGGCCCGAGCCGAATAGGTTGTCGTAGTCGGCATCGCTGTCGGTGTCGTGATTGCCGGGAATCCACCACACCTGCGTCAGGGGAAGGATGCTGGCGAGTTCCTGGTCCAGTGGGCGCCTAGCCTGGATGTCTCCAGCGAGCACCACCGCTTCGGGGCGGTGACGGTGGACGCTTTCGATCAGCGGGTCGAACTCCCCATGGGGGTCGCCGCAAATGAATACATGGCCTTCTGACATCGGTCGTTGGGGTAGGTGAATTGGTCTGAGTGGAACTGGCGGATCGATGACGGGTAACGCCGCCACTCAACCTCGGTTATTTCTGAATGATCACCAATTTACCTGATCAGAGGTCTGCCGAATGCGTAGCCACGACTGCACCCGCGCAAGGTTGCTGCATCCACGAGTACAGAGTCGTAAGCCAAAGTCGCACGCCGTAGGACAAGACTGACGAACGCGCCCCTTCCCCGTTTACAATGCTGCCTTGCAACATGAATCTGGACCGTAGAAGCGCGCGAATCGCCACAGGTCCTACGAGCAGGGGAGGCGGCAATGGCGACAGCTCTGGCTGCGACCAAAGGCGAGGCATTAAAGCTTCTGGAAACAGAGGGCGTCACGGTCGTGGATTTGGACTACGAATCAGGATGGCAGGATGCGATTGAACTGGGCAGGCTGGGGGAGAAGCTTGGCATACGTGTCCAGTATCGCGGCCATGAGAGTATTGCTGTCAGCTCGCCCGCGGCACTAGTTGCCGGGCTGAGTCGTCCAAAGTTGACATTCCGGCAGCGCAATCTCTACTGCCAATTTCAGCTCAGCACGCTGCCAGCGGCTGACTTGGAGCGCCTGGAGGGAAAAGCGGAGAAGCTCGGGGACTACATCCTCGCCGGACATCTCATGCGGGATGTCGATGCTGTGTGGGCGGAGTAACCCGTTGCCATGCAGCCTTCCTGAAGCCCAGAACAGGATCTGCGCCGTGAGTCGCGCCTTGATTTGCCTAGCCGCTCTCGGGTAGCTCTTAGCTAGCAGAGATGTGGTTGGCCGGTCGCGGATTGCCCGTAGTCGTGGCAGCAGCTACCATCCCTGAAGGTTTGTTGTGCCCGGCGATGTCGGGCCGGTCCTCGAGGGGTGTACCAACGTGAACGCCGTGACGAATCAGCTTGATCTCTTCGAAGATGGCCGCGATGTCATGCTTCGCAACGACGTGCTCACGGCGCTTGAGCAACGCAATGCTGCCGCCGGGCGTGAAGCACTGCAGCGCCTGGGCGTGGAATATCCAGACGACGCGCTTGTGCCAACCCTGGAGACGCTGGTCGGTGTGCTGGAGTCACCCGCCCACGAATACTTCACGAATCACGCGGCACTGCGCGACCGATGCGAAGCGTGGTGTTTGCCGTGCGTGCCGGCAGCTCGCGGGGCATTCGGCGACGCAGCGGGCATGGCTTGGTGCCTACCGCTGTGGCGCGCCATCGCCGGGGCCGCCTCTCAATTGCCGTTTC
Source organism: Cupriavidus sp. C2SS-8b (assembly GCF_057073745.1). Taxonomy (NCBI): domain Bacteria; kingdom Pseudomonadati; phylum Pseudomonadota; class Betaproteobacteria; order Burkholderiales; family Burkholderiaceae; genus Cupriavidus; species Cupriavidus sp. C2SS-8b. The sequence goes on along the minus strand of NZ_CP172718.1, from coordinate 198,402 downwards.
ACCGGGAGATGTCCGAATGGCATGCGGCACCGCTATGGATGCGCGCAGCGGAGTGGACGAAAGCATGTGAAAGCATCAAGCGAATCGGGTCATGGCGACGCATTCCAATCCCGCTCGCCTGGATGGCCGAGACGGTCTACCGGCTCCAGGGGCTTGATTCGGCGTGGCCGCTCTTGTCGGAGCTTGCTTGGTTGTCTCCGAAAAAGCTTGGCGCGCTCATGCAAACGCTCGGGGATTCGTCATTGGTGGCGCTGCGCCGGCGGTTCGATGCGAATTTCGACGGTGACGGTACAGCCGATGATCTTGCCTTCTTTCCCGCCTGGGCCTTGACGGAAAAACCCTGACTTGCTGCCCTCTTACGCGCGTCCGAGCCTTCGACGGGCACCTTACCCGAACAGGGAATGCGGATCATGCTGGAGTTGCTTAACCTTGAGCGCCAAGGCCGCCAGCATGATTTGGTGGAACGGCGAAAGGACCTACGCGGCCTGCACGGGGGCCTCTTCGAGGCCTATATCCGTACGCGATAACGCTTCGGGGCTCTTCTTCGCTTCTGCACGCACTCAAATAGGGCAAAAAAACAGCTCTCCACCTAGCGGAAGAGAGCCGTGGAACATCCACGAAGAAGTCGGGCACCCGTTGTCAAGCACCCAGCTTCAGTATCCGCCAAGCTCCCAGGGCACGCAATTCCTCCCCCAGCGTGCCGCGTCGACCGTCCGGTGTCATGGGGAGCGCAGTGATCAGCAAATTCAAGCACCTGCGCAGCCATCACGCGATGCCACATGGCCACGCTGAACTTGCTCCATCACCATTCATCATGTTGGTGCGCCAACCGGCCGGTCGATCATTCCTGCGCAATGAGACTGTGCTCAGGTCGCTTGCCAGACTACGCAAGGCAAAGGAAAGAATCTCTGGACCGACGCCTGGCTTGTTCCGCGCCAATTCATTGGCCCGCAGGGGCCCGCAAGATGCCCAGGAGACGTCCCTTCACAGCTCGCAGAAATGGGTACGCACGCCGCAGACGGGTGTCATTGGCATGGGTCTAGAGCGCTCGGCGTGCGGAGTCGACTTTATGGCGACGCACGTTGCTGCTTGGCGCGCCGCGCAGTCAAAGCGTGTGTCTCGGCTGCGCAGCGGCAGCGATTGCCCAGCCAGATGAATTCAGATGGCCAGCGGTTCGCGGGTGGAAAAACGCGGGATCAAGATATGGGGGCGTGCTGGGTGGGCCCCGCGTGAGTTGTGCTGAGCTTCAACGGTATGGGGCCGCAGCACTAACGAGGTAAAGAGCCAAAGGCTGGGAATACTGCTAGAGGGTGAAGAACTGGCCGAAGCTCCTTCCGGCTAGTCTTAGGCGATCAAAACTGGGCGCCGGTGAGCGCCCATCTTGCCTCAATCGACCGGTTGCCGACGGCCAACTCAGTCGAGGCAAATGATCACGCCGAAGCTTCGGGTGTCGCGAAGGTCTGTGCCACCTTTTTCGCCGGGGCTCGCTTCTTCGTTACGGACTTCACCGCGGCCTTCTTCGGCACAACGGTCGCGGCGGCTTTGCTATCGGCAGCCTTTTTCGGGGCGACCTTCGTGGCGCCAGCTTTGCCTGATGCCTTCTTCGCGCCTACAGCCTTCGCCTTTTTCGCCGCGAGTTTATCCTTTGCGGCTTGCTTCTCAAAGCGCGCTGCGGACTTTGCGGCTTCCGTTGCCTTCGCGACGTCACGCTTTGCCGCTTCAATGGCCTTTTTCGAGTCGGCGCGCAGTTTCAGCAAGCGCTTTTTCGCTGCCTGGGCTTCACGTGCGAGCACGCTCGCCTTCTTCGTCGGTGCCGCCAACTTCTTTGCGACAGGCTTCTTTTTGGTGACCGCGCTCGTCGGCGTCGTTGCTTTGGTTGCTGCGACCATGTTGATTTATCCGTTATTCGCTGGAGTCGCGGAGTATAACCTTTGTCGCGATCTGCAGTGATCCGGGGCTCACCATTGGGTTGCCAAACGGCTGAAATATCGACCAACGATCCGAAGTGTTTCAGCGTCGCTGCGCTGCATTGCAGCACGCGTAAAGCTTGATCCCAGGGGCAAGAGCGTTTAGTGTCAATGCTCGGTGTGCGCATACTTAGCGCGTCCTCGCACCGAGTTCACTCAGTGTCTGTCATCCTCCGTGGAACTCCGTCCACGGACCAGCAGTCGTAGTTCCTTTCCCGTCCCCCCGACAAAGGAGCTGGCATGCTCAGTCCGCATGAAATCGCCGCGCTGCTACTGCTTGGCGATGCGCAAGACATCGACGATCTCGAACCGGAACAGTTAGACGGCTTGCTGGTCCACAAACTGGTGACGATGGAGCATGGCTACGGCAGCCCAAACGCCCACCCTCGCGTGACAAGTCAAGGGTATTCCATGCTTGAAACCGTGCGCCGCATTGCGTAACGCCGCTCGATATTGAGCGCCCTTCACGTTTTGCTCTATTTCTCGCGAAGGGTCCTTGGCGACGAATGCCGCGGATCCGATTGCATCGGGCAAAGCCAAAGCCATACCACTACAGTGACAAGTCGGTGGAAAAGACTGCCTTCTTGGCCAGGTCGGGTATCGCCGACTGCGCGTTGAAATTGAGCCAAAGACTTACCACCCAGCGCCTGAGTAACCCGCAGTACTGGCACGCATGTCCATGGGGCTCGACAGCCGGCGGCTCGATGCGAATCATTGCATCCAGTTCCTGACCGTTTTTGATCAGGCGGGGAAAGTGACTAGCGTTCGTCTTTCCGGATAATTTCCACCTGCTCGTCGATGATGACCAGGAGGTCAGCTACTGAGCCGGTGAAACGGTGCCGGACCCTCTCTCGTGCCTTGCGCTCGCTGGCCGAACGCACGAGCTCATAGGTACCGCCCTCCTCCGAAAGACGGATGACTCTCAGTTCTTTGCTTGGCGGAACCTGCAGCCAATAAGAGTACCCATTCCTTATCCCTTTGTCCGTGCGTTCGCGAGGAATCAGGTATGGCCGGGCAAGCATAATCTCGGCGTGAATCGCTTCAAGGGACATGGTGCTGCTCTCAAAAAACAAAACCCCTGCATTGCAGGGGCGATACTACTTCGAGCCAGAAGCTGAAAACTAGGCTTCTGCTGCAATCAGGAATCGCTTGGGGTTCTTGCCGAGCCAAGCCGGCTGGCGACCACGGCCGGACCAGGTCTTCCCGGTCTTGGGGTCGTGGTACTTAGGGGGTAGTTCCGACTTCGGCTTGCTCGCGGCGCTACCTGCTGGACGGCCGCGACGGCGCTTGGCAATGTCTTCGGCCGTCAAGCCGTAGTCCGCCATGAGGCTCCGAATCTTCTCGATGACGCCCGCTACTTCATTCGCGCGTACCTCTTCCAGTTGGGCTTCGAGGGCCTGCTTCTGGGACATGAGTTCCTTATAGGATGCCATGTGAGTTTCCTTTCCAGTAGAGGGATGACAGAAGACAGTTTAATGCTAATCAAGCTTAGACGCAAAACTGTTAAACACGATCATCATAAACCACTATTCAATGGAAAGATCGATGCCATACATCGGAATCCAATGGAAATAGGGCCTAGATTCGCATGAGGTCGGTAATCTGGCAAACTACCCGCGTGGCCGATTCACCATCTCGCTCCACCGCTGTGACCTTGGGCAACGCTCCAAACTAATAACGAAGGAAGCCCGTGCATCGAATCCGGAAAATGTTCCTCGTCAACGTGGGGACGAACAAGCAGCGCCCTTCACGCCGAATCACCGAAATCGACCCGCGCGACGGCGCCGCCGTGGTTGGGCCCAATGGTGTTGGCAAGACCACGACTCTTCGCCTCACCCCTCTCTTTTACGGGCACCTACCGAGTCAGATCATTCAGATCGGACATGGCCAGAAATCGATGCCGCGATTCACGCTGCCCACGCCGGAAAGCGCGATCGTTTTCGAGTACCAGCGCGGCCCGTCCGAAGCACACGATTTGCGCCTGGCCGTTCTGCGTGCCCGCCGGGACAATCCTGACGCCCTCGAGTATCGGCTTTTCGAATCCGGGTTTCGGCGCGAAATTTTCGTTGACGAGAACGGGACGTTTCTGGACGACGAAGGATCCAAGACAGCGGCCACCAATATCGGCGTAGCCTTCTCGATGAAGCTCGACGCTTCCGAGTATCGATCCATCATCCTGAATCTCCAGGCCAACACGAAACAGGCGCACAAGTTGCGCCAGATCGCCCGCGAATACTCTTTCGCCCCGCGCGCCATGCCCAACCTCGACCGCCTGGTAGGCTCGGTTGTCAAGGAACATGTGAGCTTCGCCGACCTCATCCAGGTCGCCGTCGGCATGGTCAACGAGGAGACGAGCGCCAGTTCGGACGCGGAAAGGAACAAGCTCCTCCTCAAGCAGACCAAGGCCGAGATCACCGATTGGATCAAGAATCGCCGCGCTTGCGAGGACGCCAACAAGGTAACTCCGATCGTGGAAGACCTTGACTCCACGATCGACCGCTGCTATCGCGAGGAAGATGACATTCGCCTGCTCTCTGCCGAGGTGAGCGCACTGCTGGACAACAAGACGAAAGCGCTCGCCGACGTCACTGCTCGTCAGGACACCGCCGAAACACAACGGCAACGCCAGCAGGAGTCCGAGCAGAATATCCAGGCAACCCTGACCACCGAGTTCGAGCAAGCGCAGTCCAATCGTCGGACTGCCGAACAGGCCTATAACGATCAAGCCACGCTCAAGGCACGCTTCGACAAGGAAGACGTCGCCGGGTGGGCTAAGAAGCAGGAAGGCGTACAAGCGTTGAATGCCGAACGGGCTGGCATCCTGCAGCAACGCCAGGTGTATTCTGCCGAGGCCGCTGTTATCGAAGACGAGATCCGGGCTGCTCGCGAGGAGATCGAGACGACCCGCGATGCCGACCTCGAGACGCTCAACCGAGAAGCTGAAGAGAACCGCGAACGGCGCGCGGCCCAGCTGGAGAGCCTGAACGACCAGAAGAGCGCATCGCTTGAAGCCGCTCGTGGGCGTCATGGGGAGCAGACTGCCGCCAACCAGGAACAGCTGGGCGACACTCGGGTGGCGCTTGAACGCGCCAAGATCGAATCCGAGCGTGTCGAAGGACCGAAAGACGCTCGAGCGCTGGTTGACGACCTCCGGGAACAAATCGACGGCATCAAGGACTCTCTGATTGGCGCCCGTAGCGTCGTGGTGACGAGAAGGCAGGAAAGCGCGGCCGCCCGCGAACGCTTTACCCTTCTCGATCAGGAAGTCGCGTCCGTTCAAGAACAGATTGGACGCATTGAGTCCGAGATTGGCCACCTGGATCGCAGCCTCAAGCCGGAAGATGGGACGCTCCTGGCAGCCATCCGGCGTAAACCCCAAGAGAACTGGGAACACTTCGCAAAGTTCGTCGATCCCCAGCATCTGACTCGGACGGACCTGAATCCGACGTTTGGCGACGGCCCCGACCCGACAACCGCCTTCGGGTGGTCCATTGATGTCGAGAATCTGGCGATGCCGGCGTGGGCGGACGAGGAAGAGATTCGGAAGGAGATCGAAGAGGCGTGCCGGCGCCTTACCGCCGCGAATACCCTCCAGGCCGAGACCAAGACCATGCGTGAAGCCGCCTCGGCCAATGTGACGAGCGCCCGTGAGGCGTTGCATCTCGCACAAAGCCAGGTGTCGGTTTACGAGAAAAACCAGGCCACAAAGGAACTTAGCCTTGCGAAGGCCCGGGAGAGTCTTGAACAAGCGAAGAAGGCAGAACGAGAGCGGCTTGCCGACACCATCAGTCGCCTCAGCAAAGAGTTGAAGGCGCTGAAGCAAGCGCAGGAGCAATATGCCGCCTCCGCGAAGGAAGAGATTGCAGGCATAGAAAGCCGCTTCGGTACCGAGATTTGGAACGCTGGCACTGCTGCAAAAAAAGAAGCGAACGATTTCGAGTCCCGCCGGGACGCCATCAAGAAGCAAGCCGTCAACCAGGTAGCCGCGCTGACCGCCCGACGCAATGAGCGGCTGCGCGCCCAAAATCTCGATCCAGAGAAGCTCGAACAATGGGATGCTCGCCGCAGGGAAATCGATGCGACCCTGCGGACCTTGGAAAACAAGGCTGTGCTGATCGAACAGTGGCGCACCTGGCTCAACAACAACGGGCCGACAGAACTGATCCGCCTTGAGGACGTGGCGCGCGATGCTAATACGGCCCTATCGAAGGCAGACGCCGCCATCAAGGCTCATGAAGATACCGTCAAGCGAGCAATCGAAGCCTATCGAGTGCAGCAAAAGGCCTTCACCGAGTCGATCAATGACTTGGACAACCAGGTCAAGAAACTGCAGATGCTTGAGGCTGAGTTGCCACCGCCCAAGCACGCAGATGTCTCCATCGACCCCAGTATGACCGCTGCACAATTGGCGATCAACGTCAGCGCTGCACAAAGCAAGTTGGCGTCGACGACACGCCGGATCGGCGAGCTCCACAATACGATCTACAACCGCCTGACGGCCGGCGACAACAACGTCAGGGAGTTTGTCGAGCGCTGCGTGGCGGAGGTATCGAACGACCGTATCGAGAAAGCACGCGCCCTCGTACGATGCCATCGCAATATCCCGAATGAGATCGTTGCGAACCTGAACAATACGCTGCGCGTGATACTGGACACCATCGAACGCTTCCATAGCGCAATTCAGAGCTTCGAGTCGGACATCAAGCGCTTCAACAAGGAGCTCGGCAAGGGCCTTCAGTCCGTGCAACAGTTCGAGCGCATTCGTGGGCTGGAGATCGAGATGGTCACGGATTTCTCTGACCTGGGCTTTATGGAACGCCTGAAGCAGGTCAGCAAATTCGCGAACGACTCACACCTTACCCTGGGACGCGCAGGCCAGCGCCGGCAAGTTCCCGACGAGGCTGCCGAAGTCGTACTCCATGAGTTCGCCAATACCATCGCTAGCGGTGGCCGGCTTGAAGTCGACCTGTCGCAGCACATCCGTATTCGCGGCAAGGTGATGGAGAACGACGTCGAGAAGACGTTCCACCGCGAAAGCGAGCTAGAAAACGTATCGTCGAACGGCCTGACCTCGATCATCCTTATTACGCTCTTGCTCGGGATGCTGAACATGATTCGCGGCAAGGACGCGATCTACATTACATGGGTCACCGACGAGGTCGGAAAGTTTGACGGACCGAACTTCATCGCCCTGATGGATATGCTCCGCGAGAACCGGGTCGACGTGATCACGGCTTCGCCTGATCTGAACCCTCGCCACTATCGCAAGTTCGCGCAGCGATATCGTTTGGAGGACATGGGCGTGATCCGCACATTCGCCGTACCGAAGCACGACATCGCGAGTACGGGCGAAATCATGACCATCGCCGCTGGGGGCGCTCAATGATCGCCGCCGTTCTCAAAACCCTTCTGTCCGGCCGCTTCATCTGTTCGGTCGCGTACCCGACCGAGTACAACTACCTCTCGGACCCGGAGGCGCTCGCAAAGGTCGAAGACGTTCTGGGACACATGGACTTCCGCCTCGCGCGCACGAATCCGGAGGACGGCGCGTATTACACGGCGCCGAAGGACGTCACGACCCTGTCAGTTACCCGTCTGAAGGAAGATCTCCGCCGCTTCCGGGATGTCTATGGACCTGCGGTGATGCTGCTTGACCTCATCCGGCAAACAAACTCCACGGAGATCGCCCTCAGCCCGGGCGATGTCATTCGACTGGCGCGGATGGAAGAACTGATCATCGACAGTGCGTCGCTGGAGAGCCAGCTCAATGGGCTCAGCCATGTGATTAAGGGCTTCAACCCGCGCCAGTCCATCCGGGAGAATTTCCGCAAAGTCCTGGAGCAGTTGCGCGACGAGGGTTACGTCATCCTCTTCAACCCCCAGGCCGACATCTACAAGATTACCGGCAAGATCGAGCACCTCTATTCTGTCATCGAATTCATCTCGGAGAACGAAGCCATCCAGGCCGACCGAATCGAGGACGAAGTGATCGAGGAGCAGAAAACGCTGGACGGGATGAGCGATGCGTGAGTCCTCCGATCAGATTGGCAAACTCCTCCGGGCGCTGAGTCAGAATGACGACTTGATCTCAGAAGCTTTCGATGCCTCAGTGGAGTTGGGGGACCGTACTCGCAACGCCAGAATCGACACGCTCTCGAACCTGAAGGCGCTGAAGCCACAGGACGAAGGCGTCTACCGCCTGAACCCGCGACTCCGCGATTTCATCGCCGACTACCTCGTCAGCTATCGCGCGTACCAGACGCTGACCCGCCTGTCCGGTGGGATCCAGCAAGCGCGGTCGGTCTGGCGTGAGATTCGCGTTCGATACGATAACGGCGACGCCAGCGACCGGGAGTCGCTGGTTGCCCAACTGGTCGACACGGTCATCGACATCTCCTACTCCATTGAGCGAAATTTGTCTTTGCTTCATGCGCTCATCTCCACGCAGTACGGCGACGTCTCGAACTTTCAAGCGAAGCTCCGGCAGAACAAGTTCTATGTGAACGAGGTCTCCGAGTCACTGAACGAGATGGAGCAAGTGAGCACCCTGTTCGGCGAGGTGGAAACCCAAGCGCTGAACATCGGCATGCTCGACGTCCGATCGATTGTGCGCAAGCGTCTGACGAGCCGCATCCTCACATGGACCTTGCAGATCAAGGACGTGCAGGCGGCGATCAACCGCTCTCTCTTTCGTGCCAAATTGCAGTCGGAGCGGGTGCGTAAGCTCAGTCGCGTTGCGCACTACCTGCGCCAGAACAAGACCGCCTCCGGGTTCGAGGTCTCGTCGGACAGCGCACCCCCTGCGATCTTCGTGGCCGAGCCGATCCCGCTGGTGCATAACCTGGACGTCAGGACGTGCAGCGACCGCGACCGGGCCGCGCTGATGGATGCGCTCCGGCGCCTGCCTCCGCGTGCGGTTCCAGTCCCGGTTCAGGAAGCAGAGCCAGCCCTCGCGATCATCGACGAAGAAGAAGTGGCCGCTCCCGATCCCCTCGAGCCCCACGACGCGATGCTGAGCGATCTGATCACGGCGCTTCATCAGTCCTCACAATCCATCTCGTTGCGCGACTGGAAGGAACGTCACGCGGACGGCGGGGACCTGCGGGATGAGGATTGGCTACTCTATGCGTCCATCCAGTTGGAGAGCGAAGGCGTCCATCTGACCTTTGTCAACGCTTTGCCTGCCGACCAGTTGTACGCCAACCAGGTTTCCAGCGATATTCTCGCGCACGGTTTCCTATGATTCTCTCCGCCCAGGAAATCACCTTTCTCCAACGCCTGATCGCTGCGCGGCCGGCGACGCGAAAGGCCGGACCACTCTCCCTGACCATTGCGACCTACGGTGTCGGGCGGGCTTCCGGGCGATCGATCCACTACGGCCCCAGCGACTGGGAAACGGCAGCTAAGCTCCTCGAGAATCGAGGCATCCCGCTCTCGCGGCCTGACGGGGAGATGCGCCGGGCCGAGACTGTGGAATATGCTGGGGTATCCGAGAAAGCGTTTGGTAGTCGACCCCATTCCAACTCAGTGGCTCTGCGCACCGCCCATGGCGACTGCGATCTGGACGGGGCGGGGTTAAAGGCGCCAGGCGGCGGCTATATGGTGCTGACGACCGAGGACGCAATGCGCGTCCGGTGCGACCGTATCCTTCTGGTCGAAAACCTCGAGACGTTCCGGCATTTGCACCGCTATGAATGGATTACTTACGGTCGCGGGAGCACCCTCGCGATATTCCGCGGAGACCCGACTTTCAGCCTTGCTGACGCGGCGAAGGTCCTTGCGGCTCGCGGGGAGCCAGTCGATGCTTTCGTGGATTTTGACCCTGCCGGGCTGTCCATAGCCGCTTCGCTTCCTCGTCTCGCCCATCTGATCCTTCCAGACGAGCGCTGGCTTATTTCGGCCATCCGAGGGCGCAAGCGCTACGACCTATATGACGATCAAATCGGAGTGTCCGGGGCCAAGCTCGCGGCGTCGACGCATCCAGACATCGTGCGCTCGTTCGCCCTGCTCAAGGAGTTTCGTCAAGGCTACTGCCAGGAATGGATGGAGAGCGCGCCTACATCCCCGACGTTGTGATTGACGGCCCCTCAACTGGAGGAATGTCTTGTGGCTTGGGGAGTCGTGGATCAGGAAGGACTCCAAGGTGCAATGGATTGGGCCGCAATATAGTGTCCTGACCATCCCAGTTCTCCAAACTCCAGCGAATCAGCCGAGTTCATGACATCGAACGCAGCCCAATGGCTCGTAACTGGGATATGGGCTGACTTTGCGGACCAAATCATTTCACCTTCCCTCGTCGCCATATACCGCAACTTTGTGATCGCGGGATCTGTCGGCAAGACGGGAAAATTACACTTCGGTGTGCCGTCTTTGACGAGATGCCCGCAACGACCAAGCGGCCACAGAAAACGTTGTTGGAAAGTTCGCTGGACCCGCCGAGCTGTCGGCTGTTGCATCGGATGCTCCCATGGCTTGTATCCAAATGCCGGACCACTGCTTCGCGGCCCGGGGGCTGCCGCCTCTACTCAGGAAACGAGTAGTACATCCCCTGTATTTTCACGATCACGAAACTATGAAATAACGTGTTCGCCGAAACCTGCTCTGCAAGAATTATCGCTAGGGTTTATACTTAATCTCGTCTCCTCCCTTTCCTTCTAAAGGGATTGCAGCCCGCCATTGCAGCGGGCTTTCTTTTGCTTGCGCGCCACGCTTGGCCGGCCACAAGCGCGCGGTCGCTCGCCAGGATCCGCAGCAGAAGTGTGCTCATTCTGTAGATCAGTTGAATAGCAGCGCGGCATAGTTGCGGGCGCTGTGCAGCACGTGCAGCACGTCGATTCGCGCAGGCGGACCGCCCACCACGCGGTAGAAGATCTGGTAGTTGCCGTGTACGCGGTGCCGGATGCCTCGGTCCTCATAGCGGGGTACCAGCGGGAAGGCAAGCGGCATGTCTGCGAGCGACAGGCATCGGTCGCGCAACTCCTGCACGAAGGAGAGCGCGCGGCGCGGGTTGTCGCGGGCAATGTAGTCGGCGATGGCTTCGAGTTCGGCCTCTGCCAGCGGCGTCAGGTGAACGACGATCATTCGCCCTGTCCGGGCGTTCTATCTGCCGCGGCGCGATATTTCGCCTCGAGGCGGTCGAACACGGTGGCTGCGTCGGTGCCGCGGCCCGCGTCGGCCTCGGCTAGGCTCTGCGCGAGGGCCGCGTCCAGCGCCATCAGTTGCGCTTCGCGGTCCTGTATCAGACGCACGCCTTCGCGCAGTACTTCGCTTTTAGAGCCATAGCGGCCCGAGGCGACAAGTTCAGTCACGTAGCGCTCGAGTTGTTGTCCCAGGTCGGCACTGATCATTTTTACTCCTCTCCAGACGAAGCCGGCGCGACGCGCCCGGCTTTGTTGTTCAGTGTACCGGCCTTAATAATAGTTATCAATCTGAGACGTAAAGTGTATTGTAAGACTCTTAAATGTCGGTTCCTCGTGGAGCGCATACGCCGATAAAGCCTCATAGCGCGCCTCATCGCCTGGACTTATAGCCCCGAGGGTTTAGTGGGGTGCAATGGCAGTAGCCGGCCACCAACGGACACTGCGCTGAGCCTTGCCCCGGACATCCAAACGTCCGTTCCATTTCACGAAGCGGCCGTTCAGCTCCCCGCTCGCGAACGTTGCTGCGTCGTCCGTCACTACCGGTTATATATGGCGTAGGCGCCCTCATGAGACACCATGGCGCGGACAAGGACAAATCGGTATCGACCCAAGGCGGCGCTACCAGCAGGATCCTGACGTTGCTATCACGTAGCGTGAAGCGTTGCGACTACGCGTAAGAATGAACGGCTGCCTTGGTCACCCCGGTGTGTAGTCATTTGCTGGTCAACGCGGATCGGCCTCGTTGAGTCCAAGCCGCTACCGATTGCTCTCACGCGGCCATAGCGGTCGCCATCGTTGCTCGCATGCGTTGTTCCGCTTCCTTGACGAATCGCAGGCGCACCACGAGGATGCCTGCAGCGACGAGCGTCAAGCTTACAAAGGCCAAGCCAGCATAAATCGACCCCGTCGAATCCTTCAACGCGCCAAATGCGACCGGTCCGACGAAGCCACCAAGGTTCGCGATTGAGTTAATCGCCGCCAGACCAACGGCCGCCGAGGAGCCGGTCAGGAAAAGAGAAGGCATCGCCCAGAAGGGCCCATACGGTGCGTAGATTGCGGCAGTAACCACTGTCAGCAATGCCAGGGATACCCACAGGTTGCCGGCCGCTATCGCCATCAGTACGAGGGCGACGCCAGCGGTAAACAGCGGTAGCGCCACATGCCAACGCCGCTCGCCGGTCCGGTCAGAACGCCGTGCCCACCAGACCATCACCACGGTCGCGACAGCGTAGGGAAGCCCGTTCAGCAGGCCCACCGTTGTGTTGCTAAGTTCCTGGCCGAGCCCTTTTAGGATTTGCGGCGAGTAGAACGCGAGCACATACACGGCCACGGATTTGGCGTAATAGATGAATGCAAGCAGCCAGATGCGCACGCCACTGAGACTCTTCCAGAACGACATTTCCCCGTGTTGCTTCACCTTTGCCTTCGCTTCCGCCTCGAGAATGCCGGTGAGCCACGCCTTCTCATCCGAGGTCAGCCATTTGGCATCACGCGGACTGTCTAGAAGTATCCGCAGCGCCACGAAACCCAGCAGAACCGCCGGCACCCCTTCGAGGATGAACAACCAGCGCCACGAAGCAACGCCTGCCCAGTGCACGTGGTCCAGAATGACACCAGAAAGCGGTCCTGCCGCCAGAGTCGCGATGGGCAATGCGACCATAAACAGCGCCACTACGCGGGCCCGCTCCCTCTCCGGAAACCAGTAGGTCAGGTAGAGGAGCACACATGGGAAAAAGCCTGCCTCAGCGATGCCCAGCACTGTGCGCACGATGGCGAGCTGCGTGTAGCTGTGCACGAAGCCCGTGCAAGCGGAAACCGCTCCCCAGGTAAACAAGATGCGTGCAATCCACTTGCGGGCGCCGTAGCGATGCATCAGCAAATTGCTCGGTACTTCGAAGAGGAAGTATCCGACCGTGAACAACCCCGCAGCGACGCCAAACTGTGTCGAGGAGATTCCCAGGTCCCCGTTCATCTTGAGCGCGGCGAAGCCGATGTTGGACCGGTCAATGAACGCGATGATGTAGAGGAGCACAAGGAATGGAAGGATGCGCCACTGAATCTTTCGAATCGTTGTCGCGCGGTAGTCAGTCTGCGCTGCCGCTGTCATGCGGGTCTCCTATGCAGTGCATGTGCTACGAACGGCTGTTTGAAGAATCGCTCGCTGCATTAAACAAGTTATGTTCGACAGGTTCGTTCGTGGGCCAGAGCTCACCGTCGGCTGTCGAATTGGTAAAGAGTGGAGGGGTTCGCTACCAGAATGGTGCTTCTTACACCCTCGTCGGGAATCCATCTTGCGAGGAGATTCATCAATGCCGCATCATCCGGCTTAGTCGCTTCTGTCACGTGAGGCCAGTCTGTCCCCCACACCAACCGGTCGGGGTATCGCTCTACGACCGAATTAACGAATTCCCCGAGCCGGCATGAGTCCGGGTTTCCGTCGGGAACCGCCATATAGGCTCCGGAGAGCTTCAGCCAGCCGCGGCCACTCCCTAGCAATTTATGTACACCCCGCTCAACGAGTGGCGCCAGCCTCTCGTCGCTCCACACGCGGGCGAAATGGTCAACGACCACATCAACGCTCAGGGAAAGCAGCAGGTCCAAGTTTGTCAAAAACGCTTCGGGCCACAGGTGGACCTGCAAATGCCAGCCCAGCCGCCGCAGTTTCGCCGCCAAGGGACGGGCCATGACGATGTCTGTTGCGCCGCGCTGGACCAGATTCATGCGTGCCCCGACGACATTGGCGGTAGCTAACTGATCCAGCGCCGCGTCTTCCGTCTCTGGCCTAATGACGGCCACGCCGCGAGCGGTATCGCCAAAGTCCTGGAGGGCAGCGAGCAACGCCCGGTGGTCGGTCCCATAGGATGAAGGCTGAACCACTACGTTGCGCGACGTGCCCAACCGCTTCTGCAGCATTCTGTACTGCGCCGATGTCGCAGGACCATGTGTCAGCAATGCATTGGCTGCAAACGGTAGAGCCGCATCAAACACGTGCATATGGCAGTCACACGCGTCAGCCGGCATGCGAAACAAAGGCCTTCCCGTGCCGGTCGAGTGCGGGACTGTCATAGCAATGGGCATGGTGGGTATCGTCTGTCTGCGGTATCGAGTTATCGCTTGGCAGGCGCTGCAGTGTGCCAAAAGCGATATGTACGCTGCAGTTCTGTCGTCGCGTCGGCAAGCGAACTCGACGATGCGATGTCGAGGGACATGTCATTGATCTGCTTTCGGACGTCCGCATCTTGCAATGTCTTGCGAAGGGCGGCATTGAACTTCTCTGCGATAGGCGCCGGCAGGCCCTTTGGTGCAAAGAAGGCATTGAAGCTGCTCAGACTCAGGCCTTGAACGCCCTGCTCCTCGAAAGTCGGCACGTCAGGCAGCAGTGTGGAACGCTTGTCTCCGGTAATCGCAAGAATCCTCACCTTCTTTCCGCGTGCCATCGTGACTCCTTCTGGAGTGCCAGTTACGCCCGACGCAAGCTGGCCACCTATCAGTTGAGGCATCATCTGGGCCGAACCGTTAAAAGGAATAGCTTCCATGGAAGCACCCACCTTGCCGCCTACACTGGCTCCGATAAGGTCGGGCATCCCACCCATCAGCGGGACGCCAAAGTTCCGCTTGCTCGCATCCTTCTTTGCGAGCTCGATAAATTGCTTGAGTGTTGTCGCGGGACTGGTGTTGGGAACGGAAAAGGCCCACTGGAAGCGCGCAACCGTGCCGAGCGGCGTGAAATCGCGCAGCGCATCGTACCCCGCCGAAGGCGTAATCAAGGGCACGATGACTACCGAATGGTCGAGCGCCAAAAGGTAGGTGGAGCCGTCAGCCGGGGCGTTCTTCACGTAGGCCGTGCCAATTTGCCCGCTTGCGCCGGGGCGGTTTTCGACGACGACGGTCTGGCCAAGCTCCTTGGCAAGTCCCGGTGCAAGCAGCCGCGCAAGCGCGTCCGTGGCACCGCCTGCGGCGAATGGCACCACCACTCGCACAGGACCATGGGAATCCGCAGCCATAGCAACGGTGGAAACCGTAACGCTCATGGCGAACGCGGTCAGAATGCGCACGAGAATGTGCATGGGATGTCTCCAAATTCTGGGAATGCGCTTCTGCGAGCGCTCGAGCAAGAGGTAGGTAGTCGCGCACCCGAAAATCCGGGTGCCGACACATCACTGGAAGCCGAAGCGGCGCAGAGTCTCACCGAGATTCATCAGTTCGACCATGGTCTTGCCCTCCGCGAGCGCTGCACGGATGCCTTCTTCCTTGTGCTCACGCTCTTCGCTCTTGGCAATGACACCCTCCACTTCATCAGCGGCTACCACTACCAGGCCATCGCGGTCGCCGACCACGATGTCACCAGGGTTGATTTGGACACCGCCCATGTGCACCGGAACGTTAATCTTGCCGGGCTGGTTCTTGTGGGTGCCCTTGATGGACAGGCCACGACAAAACACGGGGAAGCCCATTTCGATGATGGCATTACCGTCGCGAACGGAGCCATTGATGACCAGCCCTGCGATGCCGAGGTTCATGGCGGCCAACGTCAGAATGTCACCCCACGGACCGGCTTCCAAAAACCCCTTGGCGTCGACGACGAGCACGTCGCCCGGCTTCGTCTGGGTCAGCACGTACTGAATCATCAGGTTGTCACTGGGCCGGATGTCGACGGTGACCGCTGGGCCGGCCATGCGCAGGGTCGGGTCCAGCGGCTTCATGCCGACGTCCAGTGCGCCTTTCTGGCCTTGCGCCTCATGGATGGTGGCGGTACCGAAGGCCTTGAGGCGGTCAAGTTGTTGTGCGGTGATGGACATGTAGTCTCCTTGGTGGGGTTCGTGTTGGCGATTGCGCGTCGAACGGATAGTACAAAATAAAAACAATGAGGTGCAAGGAGATCGTTGTTTTGTACGGGTAAACGTTGGGGTTTGCGAGGGATGCTCGGTCGCATCGTACAGATAAAATACATACGCCGAAAAAGTAACTTGGGTGAAACCTGTTTCCAGGCGCCCGGGGGAGTCTTTGGTAGGATTGCGGCGCGTCTCGCTTGGCGAACGCAAGGAGACAGGACTACAACGGAGGCAGAGGAACCCCTCGACAACGGCGATGAAAAAGGGCAGCGAGCAGACCTACGAAGTGTTGAAAAAGCGTATCGTCGCGGGGCACTACACGGCGGGCACGCAGTTGAAAGAAGAGCGCATTGCAGAGGACATAGGCGTCAGTCGGACGCCCGTGCGCGCGGCGCTCAAACGGCTGATTGATGACGGTCTTGCTGTCGCAGAGGCGGGCCGCGGCGTTTTCGTTGCCGGCTGGACGCGCTGGGATATCGAGGACATGTTCCGCCTCAGGATTCGCTTGGAACCGTTTGCCGCACGGCTTGCTGCGGAGCGCGCCGACCCTCGAATGGTTGCGGAACTCAAGCGGTGCAACGAGGAGATGGCCCACGCCATCGACCAAGCTGAAGTCTCGCAAGATGCCATCGCCGAGGTCCAAGCCGCCAATAGCCGATTTCACCGCATGCTGCTCGATGCCGCAGGGTCTCAACGTCTGAAGACGATGCTTGAGACGATGATAGACATGCCCATCATTACCCGCTCGTTCTTCCTCTATGAGCGGGACGACCTCCTTCGCAGCCTTCAGCATCACCGCGACATTACCTTGGCCGTGGAACTGGGGAATGGTGACCTTGCCGAGCAAGTGATGACGGTCCACCTGCTCATTTCGAACCAGCGCTTCATGAGCCGCCGGCTGGACAGCTTGCAACCCGATGCCAGGAAAGATACAAAATTAGAACATTAAAATCCTATAACATCACTTTATAGGCTAGGACCGGCGGGCAAATCTCACGTTTACCCGGAGGTTGCTCGATTCCCGTTGCTCGAACTGTATTTTATTTGTACTCTTTGGCTGTATCAGCATCCAGCCAGGAGACAGTCTTGAACATCGCAATCATTGGCCTCGGCGAAGTGGGCCGCTGCTACGCCAACGCCCTCGCCACCATCCCGGGAACAACATTCCAGTTCTGCGACACCCACCTCTCGCAAGCCGGCCGCGAACTGGCCAGCAAATTCGGCGTACCCGTTGAGTCGGCAGTTGGCCCCTGGCTCGCCGAAGCCGATTGGGTGTTCTCGTGTGTGTTTGGAGCCGTGGCGCTCGATGTGGCCGGCCAGTGCTTCGAACACATGAAACCCCATGCCAAGTACGCGGACTTGACTACGGCGAGCCCCGCGGACAAGCGAGCCGCGTCGGAGCGAGCTAAAAGCAAGGGCATTGACTACGTTGACGTCGCGGTGATGGGCGCCATTTCCCTCGCCTGGGCACGGACACCTTTGCTCTGTGCTGCGACGCAGGGCGCCGATGAACTCGCCTCGCTGATTCAGACGGCTGGAGGCAACATTCGCGTCGTTGAAGGCGGCGCTGCAGGAGACGCTATTTCGCTGAAGGTGCTTCGCAGTGTGTTCACCAAAGGAATGGAAGCGCTCGCCGTCGAGTTGCTCATGGCGGCGGAAAAACAAGGTGTTCGCGCAAAGCTGTACGCCGTACTGAAAGATATCGACGAGAGCCCGTTGGCCGACTTCATCGACATGCTCGTGCGAACGCACACCATCCACGCGAAGCGTCGCACTCACGAAGTCGCTGAGGCCCAGAAGGAACTGAAGGGATCCGGCCTAACCTCGCTTGTGCTACCTGGTGTCGAAGCTCGTTTCAAGAATACTGCCGCCGCTATCGATGCTCAGCCCGTGGGCGAGAACCCCTCTCTTGACGATGCGCTGAAGTGGCTGCTGGAGAAAGCGGCCTGAGAAAAGAATCCAACCAAAAAACAAAGCCTGGAGACACCATCATGCAAAAATTCCTCTTTGCCGTATCGGCGGCGGCCGTCCTCGCGAGCACGTGCGTAGCGCCGGTGGCGCTCGCAGCCGACTCATATCCCAACAAGCCGGTGCGCATGCTCGTCGGCTTCCCCCCCGGCGGTTCGGCTGACATCAACGCGCGCATTGTGGCTCAAGGGCTATCGACGCAATTGTCGACATCGATTGTCCCCGACAACAAGCCCGGGGCGGGCGGCAACATCGCGGCGACGGAAGCCAAACGCTCGTCGCCAGACGGCTACACGATTTTCTACAGTACCTCGGCCATCGTCCTGGCGCCGTCCCTGTACCAGAACGTGCAGTTCGACGCCTTCGCCGACTTCATTCCAATCAGTCTGACGGCAAATATCCCGCTTGTTCTCGTGGCGACTCCCAAGCTTCCAGTCACCAATGTGAAGGATTTGGTGTCGTACGCGAAGGCTCACCCTGGCAAGCTGAACTATGCGTCATCCGGCTCGGGGGCCCTGTTGCATCTTGGCGGCGCGCTATTTGCCAAGGAGATGGACATCAACGTTACGCATGTGGCGTACAAGGGAAGCGCTCCGGCCATCACCGACCTCATTTCCGGCTCGACGCAGTTCATGTTCCTTCCCCTCAACGAAGCGACGCCGCACATCAAGGCGGGTAAGCTGAAGCCCTTGGCAATTACCAGTGCCAAGCGTTCGACGTTGCTGGCCGATGTACCGACCATCAAAGAGGCAACGGGCAAGGACTCGCTCGAGATGGGTGCCTGGCAAGGTATTCTTGTTCCGAAAGGCACGCCTGATGCCATTGTCAGTCGCCTGCGTCAGGCAACCGAGCACACGCTGCAGGACAAGACCGTTCGGAATAAATTGCTCGACCAAGGTTCCGAAATCCTGGGTGGCACACCGCAGCAGTACACGCAGTACATGAAGAGCGAATCTGTTCGCTGGGCGCGCGTCATCAAGGAGTCGGGCGCAAAGGTCGAATGATAGGGCGGCCATGGCGGAAAAGGCGTCAACTGGTATGCCGGAACTCCACTCAGGTGCCCCGCAGAGGCTACTCCGCGGATAGAGTCGGCACGCTCGCACGGCAATTCGTTGCTTGCTGGCGCATTCTCTCTGCAGTGAAACCGGCTTGGAGCCTGGTACGTGTGCGCGCAAGCGCAGCGGCCGGACGCGGAAAGCGGAAGGCGTGGCGAATGTCACGCCCGATATATTTTTCTCGGCACTCTTCAGTCGCCCATCGTACGAGCCAAAGAGCGCAGTTCGCTTTTTGTAGTGGTCGACGCACGCGGCCAATGACCGGTGGACGCTGAGAACGGACGTTGCAGTTGCGACGTCCCCGATGACCGCAGCGGGTCGGTCACCGCCCTTCGCCGTCCGGCGCCGGTGAGAATGACCGGCACACCGCCCTTCACCTCCGGATCCTCAACGACGCTGATCACCTCGCCCCCCTACAAGTTCACATCGTGGCGCAATTATGAGCTGGCCATAATTATGGCCAATCCATAAATTCCATAAATGCAGCCAGCGGGACCCGCATAGCCGCGGCGCGTCTCACTAATGACTGTAGGGCGGCGCGCCATACTGCGGTCACTGTGGCCACGAGGGAATTCGGGATCAGGCCGCGGCCGGCATGCCAGGAGATTGGACAGAGGCAGCATTCTGTCTAGACTCGCATGAAATGCGCCGGCAACGTCCCCTGCGCTAGGGGCCGCGCGACACGACACGGCGAATCGGGGCCGCACCGGGCGCTATCGTGACGTGGACTTGGAGGAATTCAATCAGCAACACGCTGCGATCCGGCGCCAATTCAAGGGCCAATTCAAGGGCGAGGACGATGACCATGGCGCGTGAACTGGTTTGCTGGGGCAATGCCGGCTGGCTGAGTCAACGGCTAGCCGTGCTGACGCTGCGCGACCGACTGGATGCAAGTCCAGCGCATTGCCCATCCCCCCGCTACAGACCGGACGGGGACCGGGCGCGGCTTGACGAAGCGGCGGCGGCCTACCCTGTTGCTGGGCAATATGGCGCCGAACCGGAACGTCCGGTTTTATGGAGTGACGCCAATTCCTGTCCCATCGGGGTCCGCTCCGAGCGCGGCCGGGCACCTATGATGGAGGGAGTCGATCTCCATCGAGATCCATCGGGACGTGTCATGACCACCCCAAAATATGAGCCGGATGACGACCCACTCCGCGACGATGACCTGAAGCGACTGCGGAAGGCCGCCGCCACCAGACTTCCCCAGGGCCGGCTGTTGCGCCGCCGCGTCCTGTCGCTGGCCTTGCTGGAGCAAATCAGCGAGCACATCAGCGCCGGCGACTATGCGGCGGTCAGCCACCTGCTGGGTGCCGACCTCGGGCCGCGCGCGGAGGACAACGAGCCGGTCGGAATCGAGGATCTGCCAAGGTTTGGGGAGGACAATCTGCTCGCGCGCGCCACGCAGGCCTTTAGCGATCCCGCGCGGGCGTGTGACTGGCTGGAGACCCCACTCGATAGCCTGGGGGGGGCGGAGCCCGCTCGAGGTCGCAGAGACCGTCGAGGGCGCACGCCAGGTCGCGGCGCTCCTGGCGCAAAGGATCGCTGACCTTCTGGCCGTGCCTGGCGCCGACGAGATTGAACTCGATATCCCTCGGCATCGTGAACGTGCTCGTTCTGCGGATCTTGACTGATCCCATGACGCGGAAAATTGGGGGCGAGATGGCAACCATGAGTCATTTTGTGACCGCATGGGGCGGGCTTCGTGGGTGAACTTTGCCTCCTCTTCGACCGATGGCTCTTCCCGGCCAATTGCCGACAGTTGCAACTCGCCCTCGAATGGCCGCTTCGGGTAGGTCACCGGACATCTCTACGAGGATGGCAAAGACGACTACATGGTGTAAATTCAAAAAAATAGCGCCGCGGCAGGGCGGTCGTGGTGTCAAAGCTCGAATGAGGCCCGGCGGACTGGCCACTGCGGGCCCTGCCTGTTCGAATACCTTGGTCATGCCAATATTGCTGGACTCCTCAATCACCCTGCCGCGGTCAGAACACCGTTGGCACCATCGTCGGTGATGTTGGCCCTTCAAGCATGTAGCGGCGCAGGTCCTGTGTCGATGAGCGTGTCCGGTGTCACTCCCGCGGCGAAGCTTGGCGGGGGTAGCCGTCCTCCGCCTGCCTTGGCGACAACACAAAAGCCGACTGCTGCGTTCTAGATAGAACAAAGACGGTGCCCGGTTCTTTTGGATGGATTCCCTCCGGGCACCGTTCAAACAACACCGACTGCCGACGCCGCACCGGAAGTCAACTCGGTCACTGAGCGCAGGCGCCCAGGAGCGATAAATCTGTTTTGAGACATCGCCGGCCCGCTACCGCCCGATCGTGACCCACAACTAATTACTTGATGAAGCTCAACTGCTGATTGATCCGATCCAGAACGGGCTGCTTCTTTGCCTTGAATTCTTCCTTGTTCTGCTGGATCAGATTGTTACCTTTGGTGTCGATGGAAATGATCAGCGGGCCAAATTCCTTGACACGGTTCACCCACAGCGTTTCAGGCATACCCAAGTCCTGCCACTCCGCCGCTTCGATCTCCTCGACCTGCGTGGCTGCCAGCACCGCGCATCCGCCCGGGAAAATGGCATGCACTGCGATGTTCTCCTGGCAGCCTGCCGCCGTCTCCGGACCCATGCCCCCCTTACCAACGATCAGTTTGACGCCTGTTTGACGGATAAACTCGCGCTCAAACTTCTCCATGCGCATGCTCGTGGTCGGCCCGATGGAAACCATCTCGAACTTGCCGTCTTCCTTCTTGCGCACAATGGGGCCCGCGTGAAAGATCGCCCCGCCCTCCAGATTCACCGGGAGCTCACGGCCCTGCTCGATGAGTCGACGATGTGCGACATCGCGGCAAGTGACGAGTCGCCCAGTGAGGTACACCACGTCACCAACATTCAGATCGGCAAGGTCTTCGTCTTTGATAGGCGTAGTCAGAATCTTCTTCACAGCACCACTCCTTCGTGGGAAATGATTTCGTACGACATGTCCGCGTTGATGCGGATCTTTCCGCGCCGGTGCGCCCAGCATCCCGTGTTGACCGCCACACCAATGGTCGAAGGATGGCGTGCGGAAGATTCGATATTCACGCCCATGACGCTGTTGTTGCCCGTCAAGCCTTGGGGTCCGATACCAATCTCGTTCAGCCCCTGTTCCAACAGATCCTCCATCAGCGCGGCACGGGGATTGTCGCTCTTCGAGTCCACGGGACGCATGATTGCCAGCTTGGACAAGCGGGCGGCCGTCTCGACCGATGTCGACACACCGACGCCAACGAGAAGCGGCGGGCACGCATTGACGCCACGCTCCGTGATGACATCCATCACGAACTCCGCGACACCTTCATAACCTTGCCCTGGCATCAGCACCTTTGCCGCCCCAGGCAGTGTGCAGCCGCCACCCGCCATGTAGACGTCGATGGTGCACGTGTCACGGTCGGGAACGATGCGCCAGTCAAGCCAAGGAATCTGCGTGCCGGTGTTCGTGCCGGTGTTCTTCTCGTCGAACGTTTCCACCGCGTTATGGCGCAGCGGACCGATGCGCGTTGCTTCTGCCGTCGCTTCCTTCAGGATGTCCTCAAGCTCTCCAAGCAGTGGGAAGTGGGCGCCAGCCTCAACAAAGTACTGGATCACGCCGGTATCCTGGCAGCTCGGCCGGTCGAGCTTGTCTGCCGCCTCTTGATTGCCCGCCATCGAGTCATAGATCGATTTGGCCAACGGATTCGTTTCCATCGTCCGCAGCTCGCCAAGCTTCTTCGTGACATCCTTCGGCAGGCGCTTGCCGATGTAGGCCGTGAACTTGGCCATCGTGTCGGTCAACGCGACAACAGCGCTTTCCTTTTCCATGGAGTACTCCAGTTTCTTTGTGGGGGTATGCAAGCCGCGTACGCTCAGTGCGCAGCGACCTCGTTTGTGCTTGGCTTTACTTTCTGCGCCAGCGAGAGAATTAGCGCGAGCGTTGCGGAAAGAACCAAGAGACCTGCGACAAAATACAAACCGCCGGAGAAGCTGCCGGTCTTGTCCTTAACCCATCCAATCATCGCAGGTCCGACGAACCCGCCGAGGTTGCCGATCGAGTTGATCGTCGCTATACCGGTCGCGGCTGCCGCGCCAGACAGGAACATCGTTGGCATGCTCCAGAGCGGGGGCTTGGCGCAACTGATGCCTACGTTGACAAGCGTGAGCGCAGCGATCAGTCCGATGACGCCGTTCGAATTGCCCGCGATGACCAGGCCGACGGCGGCTGCGAGACAGGGCAGCACAACGTGCCACGTCCGTTCCCGGGTCCGGTCGGAATGCCGCGACCAGATCACCATGGCGACCACCGAGACCAGCGGCGGAATCGCATTCAGCACGCCAACCGTCATCGAAGACATGCCGAGCTGCTTGATGATCTGCGGCGCCCAGATGCCGAGCGTATACAGCCCAGCCGAAGTGCCGAAGTAGATCAATGACAAGGCAATTACCCGGAAATCGGCCAAGCCGCGCAGGATGCTGTGACCGCTGTGTTTGGCCTTCCCCGCATTCTCTTCCTCCATGACTTTCACAAGCCATTCGCGCTCGTCATCCTGCAGCCATCGCGCCTGCTGAGGCCGGTCCGTCATGTAAAAGAACACGACCACGCCAAGCACCACCGCCGGAATGGCCTCAAGCAGGAACATCCATTTCCATCCGGCCAAGCCCCAGAATCCGTGCATTTCGAGGAGTGCCGCCGAGAGCGGCGATCCAAGTGCCGTTGAGATCGGTGCCGCGGCCATGAAGAAGGCCGTGACCCCTGCGCGGTGCTTCGCCGGGAACCAGTAGCTCAGGTACAGAATGATGCCGGGGAAGAAGCCGGCTTCGGCGGCGCCAAGCAGAAAGCGAATGACGTAGAAGCTCGTAGTCCCTTGGACAAACGCCATCGCCCCGGAGATCAGGCCCCAGGTCAGCATCACGCGGGCGATCCAGAGCCGCGCTCCTACCTTGTGTAAAGCAATGTTGGAGGGCACCTCAAACAGGAAGTAACCCCAGAAGAAGATGCCTGCGCCGAAGCCAAGAATCGACGCAGTAAAGCCGAGGTCATCCTTCATGGTGAGCGACGCAAAGCCGATGTTGACTCGGTCGATATAGGCGATGAAGTACAGCAGCATGATAAACGGCACGATGCGCCAAGTGATCTTGCGCAAGGTGCGTTTCTCAATGTCTCGCTCCATTTTTATGTCTCCATGTCTCCGACTGGCAGTGCCAATCATGTGTGAGGTTTCTTGTCTGGCTACGCTGAGGGACTTGCCCTTCTGCGACATCGGATCTGAGCTCTTCGGCTGCATTGGATCGAACGCCTTTTCTCGCGTCGATGTTTCGATTGCCATGTGCGTCAGCACGGTGAACAGCGCGATGGCGCTGCTAGCCAGCAAGTCGAGGTCGCGTGCCGCTCTCGTGAATGGAGCGTTATTGCGTGGAGTGGATTTTGGTGGCGCGGGACGCCAATGGCGCGAGGGCGAAGTTAAACTGCTCTTAACTTCAGCTTAAAGATGGGGGCAGAAAAGCTTAGCTGTTCACGCGTAGGACCGCGCAAAACGCGCATCAGGGCGGCGTGCGCCGTACTGGCCTGTCGCCCTAAGCCTTCGCGGGACACGCGAAAAGGGATGCGCAACGCGGCCGCCGTCGAGCGACATGCCTAGAGCTGCGGCAAGGCGTATCAGAGGGAAAAAGTTTTACTTGCCGAATTGCCCGAATTTTTTGGCCAGGAACTCGACGAAGAGCCGAATACGTGAGGACAACTGGTGCCGCTGCTGATACACCGCGTAGATATCTGCTTCGGGCGTCGCGTAGTTGGAGAGGACCTGCACCAGCCTGCCGCTACGCAGGTAACGTTCAACATCCCATTCCGCCCGCAACACGATGCCATGTCCCTCTAGCGCCCAGTGGACGGCAATCTCGCCGTCGTTGGTCGTGAGGTTGCCACGCACATGGATCGACTCCGACTGCTGTTTCGGACCCTTCGTGGCTCCAAGGCGCCACACGCCGTAGGCATCGCTACCCTGCCGAATTCCGATGCAGTTGTGTCGCAAGAGTTCTTGCGGTGTTTGCGGTACGCCGTGCTCCCTAAGATACATCGGCGAGGCGCACAGGATGCGGCGGTTCGGCGCCAAGTGCCGCGCCACGACTCTCGCATCCGGCGGCTCGCCAAAACGGACGCAGACGTCGAACGCATCCTCGATTAACGGCGGCGGGTCGGCCGATAGTTGCAACTGCACGTCCACATCCGGATACATGCGCGAATACTCGGAAATGACCGGCGCTACGTGCATGCGTCCAAAGCCAAGCGTAGCGTTTACCCTTAACAGGCCGCTAGGCCGTCCCTTGGCACTGGTCAGCAACTGTTCGAGATCGTCAATATCGCCAAGGATGCGGCGGGCATGCTCCAGCAGAACTTCGCCCTCGGGGGTCAGACTCATACGACGGGTCGTACGCGTCACGAGTGGCATGCCGATACGCGTCTCCATCAGCGCCAAGCGCTTGCTGACGGCCGCGGTCGAAATCCCAAGATCCCGTGCCGCTGCACTAAGGCTGCCGGCGCCCGCGACCGACACGAAAAAGCCCAGCTCCGCCGGCTGGATCGCATTCCCTGCACCCATCTGAATCTTCAACCTGTAGTTAAAAACGGTTTAACTTTAGCCGCAGTCAAAACTTGCGTCTACCCGACAGAATCACCTTCACGCATTTTTGGTTGAAGTTCGATTCAAAAACAGGAGACGAAAGATGAAGACGTACAAGATCGCAACCATCCCGGGTGACGGCATCGGCAAGGAAGTAGTGCCCGCAGGTCGTGAAGTCATGGAAGCCTTGGCCGCTGCCGGCGCCAACTTCCGCTTCGAGTTCGAGGACTTCGACTGGGGCGGCGACTACTACCGCCAGCACGGCGTGATGATGCCCGCCGATGGCCTGGATGCACTGCGCGACAAGGACGCGATCCTGTTCGGCTCGGCCGGCGACAACCAGATTCCCGACCACATCACGCTCTGGGGCCTGCGCCTGAAGATTTGCCAGGGCTTCGACCAATACGCCAACGTGCGTCCGACGCGCATCCTGCCCGGCATCGATGGCCCGCTCAAGCGTTGCGCGCCCGAAGACCTGAACTGGGTCATCGTGCGCGAGAACTCCGAGGGTGAATACTCGGGCGTGGGCGGCCGCGTCCACCAGGGCCATCCGATCGAAGCTGCCACTGACGTGTGCATGATGACGCGTGTGGGTGTCGAGCGCATTCTGCGCTTCGCCTTCAAGCTGGCCCAATCGCGTCCGCGCAAGCTCCTGACCGTGATCACCAAATCCAATGCCCAGCGTCACGCCATGGTGATGTGGGACGAAGTGGCTGTAGAAGTCGCGAAGGACTTCCCGGACGTCACGTGGGACAAGGAACTGGTCGATGCCGCCACCGCGCGCATGGTAAACCGCCCGAAGACACTCGACACGATCGTGGCCACCAACCTGCACGCCGACATCCTGAGCGACCTGGCCGCCGCGCTGGCCGGCAGCCTGGGCATCGCCCCGACCGGCAACATCGATCCGGAACGCCGCTACCCGTCGATGTTCGAACCGATCCATGGCTCCGCCTTCGACATCATGGGCAAGGGTCTGGCCAACCCGGTAGGCACCTTCTGGTCGGTGGTCATGCTGCTGGAACACCTCGGGGAAAACGACGCGGCCCAGCGCGTGATGGCCGCCATCGAAGCCGTGACCGCCAACCCGGCGCTGCACACCGGCGACCTCGGTGGCAAGGCCAAGACCGTTGACGTCACCAAGGCGGTCTGCGACTTCCTGGCGAAGAGCCAACAGAACCTGGCCGCCTGAGCCGCAGAGGGTATACACCCCCACCGCACGATTGCGTGCACCGCGGGCGCCTTTTGCGCACGCACCCTTGCGCTAGCTCAAACAGCCACCAGAGCTGCTAGCGCGAGAACATTCCGAATCAGAAGGAGACAGCCATGATTCACAGAGTGAAGGGCCCGCAGTCCGTCAAAATCGCTCCATTGGACCGGCTCTCCGCAGCCGCAGGATTTTTGCGCAGAAGAGCCGGCCAGGCCGACCATGGCGGCCACGCCAAGCGCTGTCTCCCCAAGCTTCGCGCGCTTCTACAAAGAACCGCCGAAGCTCATGCCCATTTGCTCCACTAGCTCTCCGACATAATCATGAACGCGGATCAGGCGCGCGGCTTGCTGCGCGAAATGTTCGATGCGGCGATCGCCGCAGCGCAGCCGTCTAGAACGCTGGCACACCATCTTCCCGAGCGTCCCCGCGGACGCACCATCGTGATCGGCGCCGGAAAAGCCTCAGCCGCCATGGCGCAGGCGTTTGAATCGGCTTGTCCCTGGCCTGTCGAAGGGCTGGTCGTCACCCGGTATGGATATGCGGTGCCCTGCGCACACATCGAAATCGTCGAAGCTGCACATCCCGTGCCCGATCAGGCAGGCCATGACGCCGCGCGGCGCTTGCTCGAACTGGTATCGAATCTCACGGAAGACGACCTGGTTGTCAGCTTGATTTCCGGCGGTGGCTCCTCACTGCTGCCTTTGCCACTGTCGGGCATCTCACTCGAAGACAAACAGGCCGTCAATCACGAGCTATTGAAGTCCGGCGCGACCATTACGGAGATGAACTGCGTTCGCCGCCACCTCTCGGCTATCAAGGGCGGTCGTCTGGCGGCCATCTGCCACCCCGCAAAGGTCTTCAATCTCCTGCTCTCCGATGTTCCCGGGGATGACCCCATCGATATCGCATCCGGGCCGACTGTCGCCGATCCGACCACGCGCGACGACGCAATCGACATTCTGCGGCGCTACGCCATCGAGGTGCCCTCGCACGTGATGACGGCGCTCAGCACCGAGCAGGCGGAAACCATCAAGCCGGGCAGCCCGCAACTGCCGCCGATCCAGACCACGATGATCGCCACGCCCCGCATGGCTCTCGAAGCCGCAGCGGCAATGGCGCGTCGCGCCGGCCTGCCGGTGTACATGCTTGGTGACGCTATCGAAGGCGAAGCCCGTGATGTCGGCCTCGTGCTGGGATCCCTAGCCTTGGAAGCGGCGAACCACCAGCAACCGTTCGCACCGCCCTGCGTCCTGCTCTCAGGCGGCGAGACGACCGTGACAGTGCGAGGCACTGGCCGCGGCGGTCGCAATGTCGAATTCCTGCTGTCCTTGGCGCTCACCCTGCGCGGGCATCCCTCCATCTACGCCTTGGCTGGTGATACCGACGGGGTGGACGGACAGGAAGAGATCGCCGGCGCAGTCATTGCGCCTGACACCCTGCAGCGTGCGAGAGATCTCGGGATCCGTCCCCAGAAC
The DNA here is from genome assembly GCF_057073745.1 of Cupriavidus sp. C2SS-8b. Lineage (NCBI taxonomy): Bacteria > Pseudomonadati > Pseudomonadota > Betaproteobacteria > Burkholderiales > Burkholderiaceae > Cupriavidus > Cupriavidus sp. C2SS-8b. The sequence goes on along the minus strand of NZ_CP172718.1, from coordinate 170,121 downwards.
GCCCTCGCCAACAATGACGGCCACGGATTCTTCGAGGCATTGGGCGATTCCGTGGTCACCGGCCCGACCCTCACCAACGTCAATGATTTCCGCGCGATCCTGATCGCACCTTGAAAGGCAAGAGAATATGAGACGCCAACGCAATGCAAAGATCGTTGCCACCCTCGGTCCGGCGAGCACGTCCCCCGAGATCATCGACGCGCTGTTTGAGGCTGGAGCCGATGTATTTCGGCTGAACTTCAGTCATGGTTCGCATGACGACCACAAACAGCGACTTGCAACGATCCGCGAGATCGAACAACGCCGCGGTCGTCCCGTCGGCGTCCTGCTCGATCTACAAGGCCCGAAACTCCGAATCGGCACCTTTGCCGAGGGCCCGGTCCAACTCTCCGCGCAAGCAAAATTCCGACTCGATCTGGAAAAGAGCGTGCCGGGAACGAGCGAGCGCGTCAGTCTGCCTCATCCGGAGATTTTCGCTGCATTAGAGGAGGGAACGGAACTGCTTCTCGACGACGGCAAGCTTCGTCTTCGCGTCGATCGCTGCGGGCCCGATTTTGCCGAGACGACTGTCATCAATGGTGGGACATTGTCCGAACGCAAGGGCGTGAACGTGCCCGGCGTTGTGCTGCCGTTGTCGGCCATGACGGAAAAGGACCGACGCGATCTCGACTTCGGCCTGACGCTTGGCGTCGACTGGATCGCACTCTCCTTTGTGCAGCGTCCTGAAGACATCCAGGAAATCAAGGCCATCGTGCAGAATCGCGCAGGCATCGTCGCGAAACTGGAGAAGCCAGCAGCGATCCAGAGCCTCGAGGCCATTGTCGCCGAGTCGGACGCGGTGATGGTCGCCCGTGGTGACCTCGGCGTTGAGATGCCCGCGGAGCAAGTGCCTTCGCTGCAGAAGCAGATCGTTCGCGCATGCCGCAAAGCCGGGAAGCCGGTCATCGTAGCGACCCAAATGCTCGAGTCGATGATCTCTTCGCCGGTTCCCACACGCGCGGAAGCGTCCGACGTGGCCACCGCCATCTACGATGGTGCGGATGCGGTCATGCTTTCCGCCGAATCTGCCTCGGGCCGCTTTCCGGTCGAAGCCGTCAAGATGATGAACAGCATCATCAGCCGCACCGAATCGGATCCGCTTTATCACGACGCAATCCAGGCCTCCCATACCCCACCGCGTGCAGAGGCAGCCGATGCCATCGGCTATGCCGTTCGCCATATTGCCGGGCTGCTGAAGGTCCCAGCGACGGTGGCCTACACCAGTTCCGGATACTCCGCCCTTCGCATGGCCCGCGAGCGCCCGGAGGTTCCGATTCTTGGCATGACACCACGCGTGGCGACCGCGCGCCGTCTCGCACTGGCTTGGGGCGTCCACGCGGTCCTTTGCCATGAAGTCGTCGACGTGCTCGAAATGACCGACCTGGCGAGCCACACCGTCCTGAAGGAGGGCTTTGGGCAGAGCGGTCAATCCATCGTGATCTCGGCCGGCCTGCCCTTCACGGTCGCCGGCACCACCAACCTCCTGCGCATCGCGCAAATCGCCTGAGGAAGCAACATGTCTGTGATTCAAGAAGTGCGTGGTTATGAGGTGCTGGATTCGCGAGGCAATCCTACCGTCGCTGCACAGGTATTGCTTGCCGACGGCAGTGTCGGATTTGCCGCGGCGCCATCGGGCGCTTCCACCGGGTCTCGCGAGGCCATCGAGCTTCGCGACGGAGAACCGCACCGCTATGCTGGCAAGGGCGTCCGGAATGCGGTGAAGCACGTCAACACGGACATTTCGCGCGCACTGTCTGGACTCCCCATCTCCGGACAGGCGGAGATCGATCGTTGCCTGATCCAGCTTGATGGGACGGCGGACAAGTCCAGGCTTGGCGCAAACGCGCTGCTTGCCGTGTCGTTGGCTGCAGCGCGCGCTGCGGCCTCGTCCGCACGAATCCCGCTCTATCGCTCGATTGCCGGCGCAAACCAAGAACTTCGTCTGCCAATGCCGATGATGAACATCGTCAACGGCGGCGCCCACGCCGACAACAACGTCGACATGCAGGAGTTCATGATCCTGCCCATCGGCGCTCCGTCGTTCGCGGAAGCGGTGCGTTGGGGCGCGGAAGTGTTTCACACGCTCAAGTCACTGCTCAAGCAACGTGGCCTGTCGACGGCCGTCGGCGACGAAGGTGGATTTGCACCCGACCTCAAGTCGAAAGTCGAGGCGCTTGACGTGATCATGCAGGCCATCGACGCGAGCGGCTTCGAAGCAGGCCGCGATATCGCCTTGGGGCTCGATGTGGCGAGTTCCGAGTTTTACCGTGGCGGCGCCTATGTGCTCGAATCCGAGGGGCGGAGCTATGACGCCGCAGGCTTCGTCGAACTTTTGACGAACTGGGCCGCCCACTACCCGATCGTCTCGATCGAGGATGGCATGGCCGAGAATGATTGGCGCGGTTGGAAGTTGTTGACTGACCGCCTGGGCCGCCAACTCCAGTTGGTGGGCGACGATCTTTTCGTGACCAATACGGCAATCCTGAAGGAAGGCATCGACGCCAGCGTCGCGAATGCCATCCTGATTAAGCCCAATCAGATCGGTACGCTGACCGAGACACTGGCGGCCATCGAGATGGCCCGGACCGCAGGCTATGCATCGGTCATCTCCCACCGCTCAGGTGAAACCGAAGACACCACCATCGCAGACCTGAGCGTTTGTACTGCCGCCACCCAAATCAAGACGGGCTCTCTGTCTCGGTCCGATCGGACGGCAAAGTACAACCGACTGTTGTTCATTGAAGCTGAGTTGGGGTGCGCTGCCACATTCGCGGGGCGCGCCGCCCTATCCGCCTCGAAGTAAAGCCATTCTTTCGCAGACTACTACAACCAGAGGAGACACATCATGCGTAAGTCAGAGTTCGCAACCAAGGCGCTCGGCGCTATCCTGGCCGTTGCCGGGATCGGTATAACCAATGGGGCTATTGCCCAGACGTGGCCGGCCAAACCGATCAGCCTGGTCGTGCCGTTCCCCTCGGGCGGCACGACAGACATCCTGGCCCGGGCGCTGGGCGACCAGCTATCGAAGAACCTCGGGCAACCAGTCATTGTGGAAAACCGCCCGGGTGCCGGCGCAACCGTCGGTGCCGACTACGTTGCAAAGGCTAAGCCAGATGGCTATACCCTTCTCATGGGAGCCGTCCACCATACAATCGCCACCAGCGTGTACAAGAAGCTGCCCTACAGTTTCCAGAAAGATCTGGCACCCATCTCAACGCTGGCCATGGTGCCGAACGTGCTAGTCATTAACAGCGCCAAGACGCCGGCCAAGAACGTATCGGAACTAGTAGGGCTGGCGAAGAAAGCCTCGCCCGAGCTGTCCTACGGCTCAAACGGCAATGGAACGGCCCAACACCTGATCGGCACGCAGTTTCAGAAGGCAACGGCCACGCAACTGCTTCACGTGCCGTACAAGGGGAGCGGGCCGCTGACCACCGACCTGCTGGGCGGCCAGGTTAGTATGTCATTCGATACGATCACTACCGTCCTGCCCCACATAAAAGGGGGAAAGCTGTCCGCCCTGGCGGTGACGACCGCGAAGCGCTCGTCGGCCTTGCCTGACGTTCCGACCATGGAAGAAGCGGGGTTGAAGGGCTTTGACATCGGCACCTGGTTTGGCGTGCTCGCACCCGCCGCTACCCCGAAACCCATTGTGACCCGTCTCAACGCAGAAATCGTAAAGATCGTCGGCTCCGCTGACTTCCAGCAGCGCCTGCTTGCCGCCGGTGCAGAGCCGATGTCGAGTAGTCCCGAAGCCTTTGCCAAGCGGATCAATGACGAGACCGCAAAGTTCGCTACCCTGGTGAAGGAAGGCAAGGTCACGATCGAGTAAGACTGCTGGCGGTTCGGTGTTCCGTTGCCGAATCCTTCAAGCCGCCCTCGCTGTCTGCTGGCAAAACGCCGGAGAGGCTGACAGCGAGGCAATTTGCTTCTCGCGGTCACTCGCGGAGAAGCATTGACGTACGGCCGAAGGAGCTATGCCGCATTGGGAATGTCCCTCGCCGTCCGACGTTCTCGCGAGAACAACGGCGTCAAGATACAAGCCTTTCGTTTGACTCTCGACGCATCATTCAGTAAGGGATGGCACAGGCTTTGGCGACGCTTCAGACACCGACCCGATATGAACGACCGATGTTGACCGAGTAGCTGCCATTGCGACCAATCTACCAATCCTATGCAACGTCTCAGAAGGGTCGGTATTCGCCTCTGGCGCCGGAATGCCCTGCCCAGGTGGATCAAGGGCCGAGATCGGCCGCACCTGACCACTACACGTCTCGTAGCACAGCCGAGCGGACAAGACGCGTTGAAATGACGTATGCGACGAGGATCGGTCCTGCCAGGTGCCAATGCACTCGACCGAGGAGCTACGCCGGCGGGTGGAACATGCCCCCACTGGGGCCGCGTGGCTCCAGTGCGCGCGTGGGGACATGGGTACGCGCCCCGGCCCCCTCAAATTCGACGATGACGGCGGTGGGGCTTGCAATGCGGGTGATGATCACGTGCGCGCCTCGAAATGTCCATATAGTTTCGATCTGGTAGGGACTCTTTCGGTACGCTTTGCGGCGTTGTTTGCTGTTCACGCCGAATTCCGCTGAATCGCCGCGCGCCTCCCGTCCATCTTGCACGATCTCTTGCGACGGAGGGTTCGAACTTCGTCGGCGACGGCCAGGGGCGGTAGATTGAGGGCGGTCATGGGCTCGATGCTGATCATGGGTAGCGATTGTTGCAGCATTCGCAAACTGTAATGCAGGCGGCGCTGGTGACCGGCGTGTCGGTAAACCCGCTAGGCTCCACGCCAGGAAACTTGGCAATTCCGCACAAGGTGACGTTGCCTCAGACGTTCATCGGGCTCGTAAGTTTCCTGCAGACCTGGCCTTCTTTTCTCAGCTATATGAGGCGTTGCCATCGGGCAACGTGGCTGCGGCCTGCGCCCGGACCTAGAACATTCGCGAGCGAGATCAAAGAATGCCCGAGACAATCAGGCCGGCAGCGATGTAAGGCCGCATCTGCCAAATCCATTGGTCCTTGCTGGACGCGCGCAGATCCTCTTCGGAAGCGATTGCGTGCGTCATTACCGGCGAGCCGTTGCTCCCCTTCGGCAGCTCGATCGGCATCTCCGCGAAGAGCATGGCCCCCAGGAGCCCATACTGCAGGTTGGCCGCCGAATAGTTGGCGTAGCCTGCGGCCTTGGCGAGTTCGGTTGCCGTAATCCTCTGGTCGACAGCCTTCAAGTGCGCCCGGAGCATTGCCTTGTGGCCCGGCGTGAGTTGGTGCTCAATGCGAAGAAATGCCCTGGCGGCTTCCTCTGCGGTCGGATCGGCGCCGCGTCGCGCAGCGGCCAGCGAAATCTGTCGTTCGTAAAGCGCGTCCCAGAGCTTGCCCCAGACATCGTCGATCTTTGCTCCTTGGATATCCACGACCTTCTGCTGGTCAGCCCACATGACCCCGCGGAACCCGGCATCAATGGAACGTGCTACCAGCGTGTATCGGCCGGCTTTCATGGTCTTTAGCTCTTCGGACATTTCACCCTCCGCTTGCTACTTGCTTGATAAATGCATCGAATGACCCGTCTTTCATCAACCGATCGATTGTCTTGGCGAGTTCGTGATGCATGACCAGCTCAAATTCGGTACCGGCGGGCGTGGCGGAGTTGCCCACACCGATGGAGCTACTATAAAACAGCGTCTCCCGCCTGGTACCAGGCTGAAACTCCATCCCTACTGCCTGCCCCAGTAGCTTCCCGAGCCTGAAAAACCATGCCGAAGACGGAAGAGAGTCAGAGGATTCATCAAATGACTCCATCCTCATGCCAACGGCAACGGATATTACAGGACAGGAAGACATGTTGGCCTTGCGCTAGTCAACGCGCCGAGTCCTAACAGGGAACGGCTTGCCGGTTACGAGGACGATGAAGATATAGCCTCTACTGCGCCGGTCGTTGTTCGGGATGAATCGGCAAAATGCTTGAGCTACGTTTTGGATGCAGGCGACCTCATACTGCTCCCGGAAGCTGGGCGGGAAATAGGCCCGGATCTCTTTGGCTGAACTGTCCCTGTATTCGCAGCCCGGATCGCAGGGCACATTTTTCCAGTCTTTGCCCGGCAACTTACTGGCGTTCACCCACTTGCCGCCGGAGCGGCTGAATTTCTGGAGTACGCCCGTCGGGGTGCGATCCTCCTTGAGCCACTCATAGGTGCCTGCATCCACGTCTGACAACTCTGCTGCCCACGTGACTGAGCACAGTCCGAGGAGCACCATTCCCATCAGCAAGCGTATCCCAACCATTGCCTATCCTTTCGCCCCAGTCAGAGCCTCACAAACGAGGAATGCCTCAGCCTATCAATAGATATGGGAATTAGGGGGTGGCAACTGTGTGCCAGCCCGCACCGGCATGCTTCGCTTCTGAAACCGCGGCGGCAGCGTATTCAGCGTAAGCGTCCGCTGATGGCCGTGTAGACGCGAGAGTCGAACCTATCCAGAGTAGTTCCCATCAGAAATCTGGCGGGGACTACTTTGGAGACCGTGGCAAAGCGTGGTGGCCGCGTGCGCGGCACCCGCAATCATCCGATCGAACTGAAGCAAAGGCTTGCAGAAGCTGCGTGCGTGCCAGGCGTCTCGGTTTCAAAGCTGGCGCTGGAACACGGTCTAAACGTGAACATGGTCTTTCGGTGGCGTCGCATGCTTCGAGCAGGCCAACTAGGCGTCCCCCATGTTGGTGACACCCCAGTGTTGTTCCCCGTTGTGGTCAGAGGCCCCGGAGTCGAAGAACCGTCCGTCGCGTCGCTCACGGGAAAGCCATGCGAGCGACCGGAAGCGTTGCCAGCAGGAGTCATCCGATTGCACTTGGCCAAGGGCCAGGTGAGCATTGAAGGCCGAGTCGATCCGGAAACCCTGCGCATGGTGGTGCAGTGCCTGAGCTAACGATGGAGCCGCCGGCAAACACCCGGATCTGGGTTGCCGCAGGATTTACGGACATGCGATGTGGCTTCGATGGCCTGGCTGCCAAGGTACAGACAGTACTGCAAAAGGACCCATTCTCTGGCCACGTTTTTATCTTCAGGGGCAAACGTGGTGATCTGCTCAAGTGCCTGTACTGGCGGGACGGTGGTTTGTGCCTGTTCGCCAAACGTTTGGAACGAGGTCGGTTCGCCTGGCCGCGTGCCGAAGGTGGCGTGGTGGCCCTGACGAATGCGCAACTCGGACTTCTGTTGGAGGGATTCGACTGGCGGCAGCCCATCGATGCTGCCCGTCCATGCAGTGCTTTGTAAACGTCTGTGACAACACACGTAGGAGGTGATGCTGGCGCCTAGACTGCTTGCATGAGCTCCAGTAACGCTTCGCTTCCCGACGACATCGACGCCTTGAAGGCCCTGCTTCTGGCTCGGGAAACGACGCTTCGTGAGCGCGACAGCGACTTAGAGAATCTACGCGACACGGTCGCGACGCTGCAGAAGACACTCTCAGATCGGGCGCTGGAAATCGAGAGCCTGAAGGTGTGGATCGCAAAGCTCCAACGAATGCAGTTCGGGCGCAAATCCGAGAAGATTGATCGCCAGATCGAACAACTGGAATTGCGTCTGGAGGATCTGCAGGCCGACGAAGGCGCAGGGGTGCTCGACACAAGCAAGCAGCGCTCAAAGGACGCGACCAGGCCGACTGGACGCAGAGCCCTCCCTGATCATTTACCGCGCGAAGATATCGTCCATCAACCTGACGAGGTGTGCTGTCCGCAGTGCGGCGGAACGCTCAACGAGCTTGGCGAAGACATTGCCGAGCAACTCGAGTACGTGCCCGGGCACTGGCGAGTGATCCGCCATCGTCGACCAAAGAAGGCCTGTGCCTGCTGTGACTGCATCGTACAGGCACCGGCGCCCAGCCGACCCATTGATCGCGGTATGCCGGGTCCTGGCCTGCTCGCCCATGTCCTGGTTGGAAAGTTCTGCGACCATCTTCCCCTGTACCGGCAGTCGGCGATATACGCGCGGGATGGCGTCGAGTTGAGACGCTCGACACTCGCCGACTGGGTCGGACAAGCCAGCGCACTATTGCGCCCGCTGGTCGATGCAATCCGGCAGTACGTGATGGCGGCCTCGAAGATCCACGCTGACGATACGCCGGTACCCGTACTCGAACCCGGGAACGGCAAGACCAAGACAGGCCGACTCTGGACCTATGTACGTGACGACAGGCCCGCTGGTTCGGTGGACGCGCCAGCCGTATGGTTTGCGTACAGCCCGAGTCGGTCAGGCGAATATCCGCAAGCTCACCTGAAAGGCTTCAGGGGAATCCTGCAAGCTGACGCATTCGCAGGCTACAACTCGATTTACAGAGATGGCGAGGTGCAAGAGGCTGGATGTGTCGCTCACGCGAGACGAAAGTTCCACGATCTGTACCTGGCACGCAGGAACGACGTCAACACTGAGGCGCTGCGCCGGATCGGTGAACTTTACGCAATTGAGGCTGATATCCGCGGGAAGCCTCCCGACGAGCGAAGGCGCGTCCGACAGGAACGGGCGCGTCCATTGCTCGAAGCCTTCGAAATCTGGCTACGTTCGACGCTCAGCAAGGTGTCGCCCAAAAGCGATACCGCGAAGGCCATTGGCTACGCATTGAATCAGTGGTCGGCATTGACCCTGTATGCCAGTGACGGTCACGTTGAGATCGACAACAACGCAGCGGAGCGTGCGCTGCGGGCCGTTGCCCTCGGCCGAAAGAACTTCCTGCACTTCGGCTCTGACAGTGGCGGTGAACGCGGTGCCGCTATCTACTCGCTGGTGGCCTCAGCCAAGTTGAGCGGCCTCGACCCAGAGGCCTACCTGCGCCACGTCATTGCGCGCATCGCCGACCACCCTGTCAATCGCGTCAGCGAACTGCTGCCATGGGCCATGGCTGAGCAGATCAGCTCGACCGCCGCCTGAAAGCAACCCCGTCGTCAAGAACGCTGTCCGTCGGACGGTTACTATTCAGCCGCAAGCGACCATTCTGGTGGCGGTAGGACGTCGACGCTTGTCATGACACTCATCGCAACATCCCGGACGCGGGCGGTGCAGTTGCTGCTTGGCCATTCCAAACTTGAAAGCACCGTCCGATACTTGGCATTGAGGTAGACGATGCGCTCGAAGATAGCGGAGCAAACTGAAGTCTGATAACCCGATATCCGGCGAGCGGTCGCTTGCGGCCAATTGCGGTCCTCGGCCCCCAACCTTGCCAAGTCATTCGAACGTCGGCTGAACTCTCTACTCCGGACATGCAGGCTCGATACTCATGCCACTTGAGAGGTGCCATTCACTTTCGACCTACGGCAATAATGCCGCCAGGATTGCAGCCATCGCCGCACTTGCCGCAAGGCAGTAAATGGCCAGCGTGAAATCGCTCGACTGGCTGCGGGCAACGCCCACGAGCCACGGGGCGAAGAATCCAGCAAATCCGCTAATCGCGTTGATGAGCGCGATGTCACTTGCCGCTCCCGCTCCGGAAAGAAAGGACGGGGTCTTGATTGGATCCCGAGTTCCAGCGATTGAATGACGCCATGTTACGTTAGTCTCACGGGTGGCCGCCCCCGGAAACTCGCCGGATTTCCTCGGCCACGATGGTGATCAACGCTTCCGTGGCCGTACTCAGCGGCCGCTGCGGATGGCTGACGCAGACCAGGTGCCGCACGATGCGCGGAGCAACAATGGCATGCATGCGTAGCCGGCCGTCTTCCACGGCCCGCTGCACCACGATGCGCGGCAGCACGGTAGCAAAGCGCGTGGCTTGCACGAATTGCACGATGGTGCCGAGGATGTCGACCTCGAACTTCGGCGCTAGCGTGACATCGTGCGCCTGCGTGGCCGTATCCAGCACCACGCGCAGGCCATGGCGCTTGGTCGGTAGCACCAACTCCAACCCTGGCAGCTTCGCCATCTCTACCGATTCCGGTAGTTCTGGACCATGCGCGGCGCTGGTCACCAACACCATCTCCTCGTCATGCAGCGGCTGCACCTGTAGCGCTACCCGGCCGCGCTGCCGGTGGACCACCGCGGCGTCGAGCTGGCCAGCGGACACGAGATCGATCAGCGCGGCGCTGAAACCGTCCGCCACGGATACCTCCACATTCGGGTAGCGTGCGTTGAAGCGCGCTAGCGATCCCACTAGCACGCTCTCTGTCTCAGAGGCGACCATGCCCAGCGCGATGCGGCCGGCCATCTGCTCCTCGCGCTGCATCATCTGCTGCCGCGCGCTCGCGAGGTCGCGCACGATGGGCAGGAACAGGCGGTACATCATCCGGCCAGCAGCCGTAGGCGCCATCCCATGTGGGATACGCTCGAATAACTTCTGCCCAAATTCCTCTTCCAGCCGGGCGATCTGCATGCTGAGCGCCGGCTGCACGATGTTGAGCCGCTTGGCCGCCCGTGTGACGGAACCGTCCTCGAACAACGCAATGAAGTACTGAATTTGCTTGAGGTCCATTTTCGGATAGATATCAATAAAGATGCATCACATCATCAGTTTCTGTGATGCAAGTCATCATGTGGACGCGGAGAAGTAACCCTCGCGTGCAGCTTATTAGTCACAACGGATCGATGAAAGCCAACTAAGGCTGGCATCAAAAATAATGATTTTGTTCATCAAAAAACAATATTAGAACTTATATCTTGATCTCACTAATCTCCGCTTGACGTCGCACGATTCCACCGACCTTCCGGCCCGGGATTCAGCGCTTCGAACGGAGCTGCAAATGAAAAGATTCGATGCCGGCGAAACGACCGGCACGGTACAGGAGACACAGGAGACCCGGCAGGCACCCCACGTCGGTCGCCCAATGGCGCGCGTCGAGGACGCCGCCATCCTGACCGGCCGCGGCCGCTATGCCGACGACCTCGGCGTCAGGCCCGGTACCCTGCACGCCGCCATCCTGCGCTCGCCGCACGCGCACGCCGAGCTCGGCGCCATCGACTTCGCGGCGGCACTGAAGGTACCGGGCGTGCGCGCGGTGCTGACGGCCGCTGACCTGCCCGCCTGGTCCCGGCCCTTCGTGGTCGGCGTGAAGGCGCCGATGGAGCAGTGGGCGCTGGCGATGGATCGCGTGCGCTACGTAGGCGAACCGGTGGCCGTAGTCGTGGCCGAAAGCCGCGCGCTGGCCGAGGATGCGCTCGACCTCGTGCGCGTGGATTACCGCGCGCTGCCACCGGTGGTGTCGATCGAGGCTGCCGTGGCAGGCGACGCCCCCGTGCTGCACTCCGGCCTCGGCAGCAACGTCGCCAGCGACCGCCATTTCTGCTACGGCGACCCCGAGGCCGCATTCGCCGCCGCGCCGCACCGCGTGACACTGACCGCGCACTACCCGCGCAACACCTGCACACCTATCGAGTGTGGCGTGGTAATTGCCGAACACTTGCCGGGCGACGAGGGCTACCAGGTTACCTCCAACTTCATGGGGCCGTTCTCGCTGCACGCCGTCATGGCGATGGCCCTGCAGGTGCCCGCCAACCGCCTGCGCCACGTCGCTCCGCGCGACTCGGGCGGCAGCTTCGGCGTCAAGCAGGCGGTGTTTCCCTACGTGGTGCTGATGTGCCTCGCGTCGCGCAAGGCCGGCGCACCGGTGAAGTGGGTGGAGGACCGGCTCGAGCATCTGAGCGCCGCCACCTCGGCCACCGCGCGGCTCTCCACCCTGGAAGCTGCCGTCGAGGCCGATGGCCGCATCGTTGCCCTATCGTACGATCAGCTCGAGGACTGCGGCGGCTACCTGCGCGCGCCGGAGCCCGCTACCTTCTACCGCATGCATGGCCTGTTGACCGGCGCCTACGCGATCCCCAACCTGCTGGTGCGCAACCGCGTGGTGTTGACCAACAAGACACCGACTGGCCTTGTGCGCGGCTTCGGCGGGCCGCAAGTGTACTTCGCGCTGGAGCGGCTGGTACAGCGGATCGCTGTGGAACTCGGCCTCGATCCGCTCGACGTCTACCGCCGTAACTTCGTGCCCGCCGACGCCTTTCCGTATCGCGCGGCGGCCGGCGCGTTGCTCGATTCCGGCAACTACCAATTGGCGATGTCTCGCGCCCTGGAAGCGGGGGCTTACGATGAACTGAAGCGCCGTCGCGATGCCGCGCGCGCCGAGGGCCGGCTGTACGGCATTGGCTTTGCTGCCATCGTCGAGCCGTCGGTGTCGAACATGGGCTACATCACCACCGCCACACCGGCCGAGGCACGCCGCAAGGCTGGGCCAAAGAACGGCGCTATCGCCAGCGCTACAGTCAGCGTCGACCTGCTCGGCGGCGTGGTAGTGACCGTCGCCTCCACGCCAGCAGGACAGGGCCACATGACCGTATGTGCACAGGTCGTGGCCGATGTACTCGGCATCGACCCCGCGGACGTAGTGGTCAACGTCGAATTTGATACCCACAAGGACGCGTGGTCCGTCGCTGCGGGCAACTACTCGAGTCGGTTTGCCGGCGCCGTGGCCGGAACCGTGCACCTGGCCGCTACGCGTGTGCGCGACAAGCTGGCGCGCATCGTGGCTTCCCACCTCCGTTGCGACCCGGCCGAACTGGTCTTCACCAACGGCCGTATTGCCCGCAAGAGCGCTTCGCCAGACACCGCACTACCCTTCGCCCGCGCCGCCAGCAACGCGCCGCACTGGTCGCCGCAACTCCTGCCAGCCGGTGAGGAACCCGGCCTGCGTGAGACCGTGTTCTGGTCACCGCCCAACCTCGACGCGCCGGACGAACAGGATCGCGTCAACACGTCCGCCTGTTACGGCTTCGCCTTTGACCTGTGCGGCGTGGAGATCGACCGTGCCACCGGCCGCGTGCGCATCGACCGCTACATCACCGCGCACGATGCCGGCAAGCTGCTCAATCCGGCACTGGCCGACGGCCAGATCCGCGGCGCCTTCGCGCAGGGACTCGGCGCGGCGCTGATGGAGGAGTTCCGCTACGGCCCCGACGGCAGCTTCCAGTCCGGCACGCTGGCTGACTACCTGCTGCCCACCACGTGCGAAGTGCCCGACCCGGTCATCGTCCATCTGGAAACGCCGAGCCCGTTCACGCCGCTCGGGGCCAAGGGGCTCGGCGAGGGCAACAACATGAGCACACCGCCCTGCGTCGCAAACGCCGTGGCGGACGCACTCGGCGTGCGCGACGTCCGCCTGCCACTTACGCCCGCCAAGGTGATGGCGATGATCGGCTTTGACGATCCGCCGCCGTCGCGCCCCGAACTGGCCGAAGCGGCGAAAGAGGCAGCGCCTGCAAACGGCAAAGGCGGCAAGGCCGCGAAGGCCCTGAGCGCACGCGGGACGGTCGATCTCGACGCCACACCTGAAGCCGTCTTCGCCGTCCTGCTCGACCCGAAGGCGCTGGCCCAGGTCGTGCCCGGCTGCCACGCGCTCGAACGCATCGGCGAGAACCGTTACCGCGCCGACGTAACCGTGGGCGTGGGCATGATCAAGGCGCGCTACGAAGCCGAGATCGCACTGTCCGACCTGGAGCCGCCGCACCAGCTACGGCTGGCAGGCGCCGGCCTGTCCTCGCTCGGCAGCGCGCGCGGCTCCGGAATGGTGGAGCTGACCCCGCACGGCGACGGTACCCGTCTCGCGTACGACTACGAGGCCGAGGTGTCCGGCAAGGTGGCGGCCGTCGGCGGCCGCATGCTCGAAGGCGCGGCCAAAGTGGTGCTGCGCCAGTTGTTCGAATCGCTCGGCCGGCAGGCAGGCGGCAAGCCGGTGCGCAGTCCCGGCTGGATCGCTCGCCTGCTGGCGCTCCTGGGAGTCCGTCGATGAAACCCGCCACGTTCGACTACCTGCGCGCCGAATCCACACCGCACGCGCTGGAGACACTCGCCCGTGCCGGCGAGGGCGCCCGCATTCTGGCCGGCGGCCAGTCGCTGATGGCCGTCCTCAATATGCGGCTCGCGCAGCCGCAACTGCTGGTCGACATCTCTCGCACCGCCGACCTCAATACCGTGCGCGTAGAAGACGGCCATCTCGTGGTGGGCGCCGCCGTGACGCAGGGCAGCGTCGAATGGCGCGCATCGCTCCCCGACGAGGTACCGCTGCTCGCGCTCGCCTTCCCGCACATCTCGCATTTCCAGATCCGCAACCGGGGCACGGTGTGCGGCTCCGTCGCGCACGCCGACCCCAGCGCAGAACTGCCGCTGGTGCTCACGGCGCTCGGTGGCGAAGTCGTGCTGCGCTCCTTGCGCCGCCGTCGCGTGCTGCCGGCCGCCGGGTTCTTCCAGGGAATGCTGATGACCGCGCGCGAGCCAGACGAACTGGTGGAAGCCGTGCGCTTCCCGCTGAGGCGGCCTGGCGCGCGCTACGGCTTCATGGAGTTCTCGGCCCGGCATGGCGACTTCGCGCTGGTCGCGTGCGCTGCAATCGTCACCGACGACGCCATCTCACTGGCCGTGGGCGGCGTCGCCGACCGGCCAGTACTGGAGAGCTGGCCACGCCTGCAAGGCAAGGCGCTGGCCGAGGCCATCAACGATTTCAGTTGGAAGCTGGGCGCGCAGGACGACGCCCATGTTAGCGCGCAGTACCGCCGCCACCTGGTGCGGCAATTGGGCATGCGCGTAATCGAGGAGGCAAGATGAGCAAGACCCTACGTGGCGCGCCAGCCGGCACGCTCTCAGTGATGCGGCGCGACGAGCGCCATCGCGTCACCCTGACCCTGAACGGCAGCGAGCGCAGCGGCCTGTGCGCTCCGCGCGAGCTGCTGTCCGACTTCCTGCGTCATGAACTCGGCGCCACCGGCACGCACGTCGGCTGCGAGCACGGCGTCTGCGGCGCCTGCACGGTGCGCGTGGACGGCGTAGCCGCGCGTTCCTGCCTGATGCTGGCCGTACAGGCCGACGGCCGCGCCATCGACACCGTCGAAGGCCTCGCGCCGCGCGAAGGCCTGGGCGACCTGCAGGAAGCCTTCCGACGCCACCACGCCCTGCAGTGCGGCTTCTGCACGGCAGGCATCCTGATGTCGTGCGCGGACTACCTGGAACGGGAGCCCGAGCCGACTGAGGCGCAGGTGCGCGACATGCTGTCCGGCCACCTGTGCCGCTGTACGGGCTACACGCCGATCGTCGCCGCCGTCCTTGATGTCGCGGCCAGTCGGGCGCGGGCACGCCACGTCGAAGCGACGACAGCCGGGGAGACCTGCGATGCTTGATCTCGGCCGCACTTTCCTGCAAAGCGTGGAGCGCAGCCCCAGCGCCCCCGCCATCATCGACGGCGACCTGCTGCTGACCTACGAGCAATGGCTCACGCGCATCCGCTGCGTGGCCGCCGGCCTGCACGACCTCGGCCTGCGCCCCGGCGATCGCCTCCTGGCCATCCTGCAGAACCGCTGGGAAACGGCCACGCTGCACTGGGCCTGCCAGTTCGCCGGTGTGGTCATCGTCCCGCTGAACTGGCGCGCCAAGCCGGACGAGCTGGACTATTGCGTGCGCGATGCCGGCGCCAGGGCGCTGGTGTTCGAGCCCGTCAGCGCCGACGCCGTGCTGGAGAGCTCCGCCGCGCAGGAGATACCCTGCATCGCATTGGACCATGCGCCGGGCGGCTCGCTGTCGTTCGACACCCTGCTCGACGTCACACCCCGGCCCGACAGCACATTGGCCGAAGCCGACGACATCTCGCTGATGCTGTACACCTCCGGCACCACCGGCAGGCCGAAGGGCGTGCCGCGCCGCCACCGGCAGGAGCGCGCCGCCGCCCTGGCGCACGTCGCGCAGAACCTGTATCGGCGCGGCGAGCGCACGCTCGGCGTGATGCCGCTGTACCACACGATGGGCGTGCGCTCGCTGCTTGCCATGGCGCTGGTGGACGGCCTGTTCGTCTGCGTGCGGCGCTGGAGCCCATCGCAGGCGCTGCAGGCCATCACCGACCATCGCGTGAGCTGCCTTTATCTTGTACCAACGCTGTACCACGACCTGCTGGCCGACCCGGGCTTCGACAGCATGGATGTCCGCACAGTCACCAAGCTTGGCTTCGCCGGCGCGGCGATGAGCGACGGTTTGCTGTCACGGCTCGAGCAAGCATTCCGCCCGGAGTTGTTCGTCAATCACTACGGTTCATCCGAGGTGTACACATTCAGCATCGAGCAGCGCGCGGGGCGCAAGCCGGGCAGCGCCGGGCGCGCCGGCCTCAATACACGGCTGCGCGTGGTACGGCTGGACGCCACTTCGCCTGAGGCGGTGACCGCTTCGGGCCAAGAGGGTCAGATCATTGCCGACCTGCGCGGCGATGAAGCGTTCGAAGGCTACTGGAACCGCGACGACGCCAATGCAAAGTCGCTGCACGACGGTTGGTACTTCACCGGCGACATCGGCTACTTCGACGCCGACGGCGATCTCTTCGTGACCGGCAGAGTGGACGACATGATCATCAGCGGCGGCGAGAACATCTCGCCCGCCGACATCGAGTCGGTTCTCTCCCTGCATCCGGCCGTGGACGAGGTGGCCGTGGCTGGGCTGCCGGATCCCCGCTGGGGCCAGAAGGTAGTGGCCTTCGTCAAGCCGCGCGGTTGCGTGGACGCCCTGGCACTCGACACCTACTGCCGCGGCTCCGAACTCGTCAATTTCAAGCGCCCGCGTGACTACGTGTTCGTGGCCGAACTCCCGAAGTCACCGGTCGGCAAGATCCTGCGCCGCAAGCTGTCGGCCGGCGAATACACCTCGCTTTCCTGCCCTTCTTCCAACGTCCCGACCAAGGAGTAACGACGTGACACAAACCTTCGCATTGACCCATCCCGACCAGCAGCGGCTCCAGGACCTCGACGGCTTTTCCGTCGAGATCGACCCTGCGCGCGAGCGGGCCGACATCATCCTGCACCGCCCGCCCTACAACGTGATCTCGATGGCTGCCCGCGACCAGATGCGCGCCGTGTTCGAGACGCTGGACGCCGACGACCGCGTGCGCGTCATCGTCCTGCGCGCGCAAGGTGAACATTTCTCGAGCGGGGGCGATATCAAGGGATTCCTGGAGGCATCGCCCGAGCACGTATCGAAGCTGGCGTGGAACATTGCGGCGCCGGCGCGTTGCAGAAAGCCGGTTATTGCCGCCAACCGGGGCTACTGCTTCGGCGTTGGCTTCGAACTCTCGCTGGCGTGCGACTTCCGCATCGCCACCCACACCACCGAGTACGCGCTGCCGGAACAGAAGCTCGGCCAGATTCCGGGCTCGGGCGGCTCCGCGCGGCTGCAGAAGATGGTGGGCGTCGGCCGCACCAAGGACATCGTCATGCGCTCGCGCCGCATTGCCGGCCGGCAGGCGTACGACTGGGGCCTCGTTGTGGACTGCGTGGCCGATGCCGAACTGGAAGCCGCCACTGACGCGCTGGCCGACGAACTGCGTGCATTCTCGCCGCTGGCCCAGCGCACCGCCAAGAAGTTGCTGAATGACACCGAGGACGCGCCGCTGTCGATCGCCATCGAACTCGAAGGGCACTGCTACAGCCGCCTGCGTAGCTCGAACGACTTTCGCGAGGGCGTGGAAGCATTCCACGAGAAGCGCAAGCCTGTATTTCGCGGTAGCTGACCGTATGCGCGGGCGCGGCTGAACTGGCCGCCCCAAAGGTAAGAAGGACTCGCGGCGATGCCCTTTGGCGGGCATCGCGGGGAGCCGCTTGTTCAAAGAAACAAGGAGACAACGATGGAAATGCTGGCAAACGACAAGACGAAACCGGGCGGCTCGGGGATCGTGGTGTCACCGGCTGCGAGCAACCGGCAGGTGCTGGGAGCGGTGACGGCCTCATGCATGGGATGGGCGCTCGATCTGTTCGACCTGTTCATCCTGCTGTTCGTGGCACCCGTGATCGGCAAGCTGTTCTTTCCGTCCCAGCATGCGATGCTGTCGCTGGCAGCGGTGTATGCATCATTCGCGGTCACGCTGCTCATGCGGCCACTGGGCTCCGCCATCTTCGGCTCCTACGCGGACCGACATGGCCGCAAGGGGGCGATGGTGGTTGCCGTGACCGGAGTGGGCCTGTCGACAGCGGCATTCGGGCTACTGCCGACGGTCGGCCAGATCGGCCTCTTTGCGCCGGCGCTGTTCATCCTGCTGCGCCTGGTGCAGGGGGTGTTCGTCGGTGGGGTGGTAGCGTCGACGCATACCATCGGCACGGAATCGGTACCGCCGTCATGGCGCGGCGCGGTGTCGGGGCTGGTGGGCGGTGGCGGCGCGGGCATTGGGGCGCTGCTGGCGTCGATCACGTATATGGCGATGACGGCCCTCTTTCCCGGCGACGCCTTCGGGACTTGGGGATGGCGCTGCATGTTCTTCGCCGGCATCGTCAGCTCGGTGCTCGGGCTGGTCATCTTCAATTCGCTGGAGGAGTCGCCGCTGTGGAAGCAGTTACAAGCGGCAAAAGCGGCAACAGCGGCAAGCGGCCAAGCAAAGCCGCAGACGCATCCGCTGCGCACGCTGTTCTCGCGCGAATATCGCGGCGTACTGCTGGTCAACATCCTGCTCACCGTGGGCGGCGGCAGCGCCTACTACCTGACTTCCGGCTACCTGCCGACCTTCCTTAAGGTCGTGGTGAAGGCGTCCCCCGGGGAGGCTGCGGCGACCCTGATGCTGAGCAGCATCGGCGTGATTGTGGCGTCGGTAGCAGCGGGCCACCTCAGCACGATGATCGGGCGCAAGCGCGCCTTCCTGCTGATCGGCGCGGTCAGCGTGGTGCTGATGCCGCTGCTCTACCAGTGGATGCCGGCCGCACCGACCGCCGTTCTCCGCGGCGTCTACGCGGCGGCCCTCAGCATGCTCGGGTGCGCCGGCTTTGCGCCGATCCTGATCTTCCTGAACGAACGATTCCCTACCAGCATCCGCGCCTCGGGCACGGGACTCTCGTGGAACATCGGCTTCGCCATCGGCGGAATGATGCCGACCCTGGCCTCACTCGCTGCGCGCACACCAGCCGACCTTCCGGTAGTCCTTGGCATCTTCGTCGCGGTGGTCACGCTGATCTACCTGGCGGGGGCAGCAATCGTACCGGAGACGCTGGGCCGTCTCGCGGAAAAATAGACACGCCATTCGTGGAGCACATCATGGACAGCATCGACCTGCAGGTGCTGAAGGACGCACAGCGCTGGCTCGATGCTGGATTCGGCGTGACGCTGGTTACGGTGACTCGTACCTGGGGCTCGAGTCCGCGCCCGATCGGCGATCAAGCGGGGTAACCTCAGATTCCCTCACATAACGCGCGCAGCGTTTCAGCAGCGGAGAGTACGCGATCGGTCCCACAGCCAAGGTGCGATTGTGAGCACGCCCAGCGGTTCGCGCGCCGGCGTTACCGCGTAAGTCGGGTGCAGATACCAATCGCTTCTGTCGCCTTGTGGCGCTTCGACACGCCTTCGTGTCCTGACGTCCGCGACAATTCGCAAGTAGCGCCCGACTGGCTGGCGCGTCCGTCATATACACAAAAAGTGTCAATGAATAACCAATAATATATTGGACGTGATCTAGCTGCGGCCATATTCTCCAGCAGACCCAACAACGGGCGCGGAAATGACCATGGCAAGCAATCTCATTCTTGAAACCGTCGGACTGAGGAAAGAATTCAAGGGATTTGTCGCCGTAAACGACGTCAGTCTCAAGGTCAGGCGTGGGCACATCCACGCGCTGATTGGTCCGAACGGTGCAGGCAAGACCACCTGCTTCAACCTCCTTACCAAGTTCCTGGATCCCACGCGCGGCACCATACGGTTCAACGGTGCCGAGATCACGGGCGAGAAGCCGGCGCAGGTCGCACGCAGGGGCGTGGTGCGCTCCTTCCAGATCTCGGCGGTGTTTCCGCACCTGACCGTGCTCGAGAACGTACGTATCCCGCTGCAGCGCAGGCTCGGGATGTCGTTCCAGTTCTGGCGCTCGCCGAAAGTCCTCGCATCGCTCGATGACAGAGCCATGGCATTGCTCGCCGACGTCGGACTGGATGACTTCGCCGACATGACGACCGCCGAGATGCCGTACGGCCGCAAGCGCGCGCTGGAAATCGCCACCACGCTGGCCCTCGACCCCGAGCTGATGCTGCTCGACGAGCCCACGCAGGGCATGGGCCACGAAGACGTTGACCGCGTCATGCAGCTCATCAAGAAGGTCTCGGCCAATCGCAGCATCCTGATGGTGGAGCACAACATGAAAGTGGTGTCCGGCATCTGCGACGCCATCACGGTGCTGGCGCGCGGCAGCGTGCTGGCCGAGGGCACATACGCGGAAGTCTCCGCCAACCCGCAGGTCATCGAGGCCTATATGGGCAGCGCCGATGCCGCGCTCGCTGCGCCGGGAGGGCATTGATCATGGCGACGGAATACCTGCGGGTCACCGACCTCCACGCCTTCTACGGCGAATCGCACATCCTGCACGGCATCGACTTGCTGGTGAACGAGGGAGAGTGCGTGACCCTGCTCGGCCGCAACGGGGCAGGCCGTACCACCACCCTGCGCGCGATCATGGGCCTGACGGGGCGGCGCGCCGGCTCGGTCATGATCGACGGCCGCGAGGCAATCGGCATGCCGGCCCATCGAATCGCGCGTCTCGGCGTCGGCTTTTGCCCGGAAGAGCGGGCGATTTATTCCAGCCTCTCGTGCGAGGAGAACCTCCTGCTGCCGCCGCAGGTGGGTGGCGGCGGGATGAGCCTCGACGAGATCTACGCGATGTTTCCCAACCTCCACGAGCGGCGGCATAGCCAGGGCACGCGGCTCTCGGGCGGCGAGCAACAAATGCTGGCGATGGCGCGCATCCTGCGCACTGGGGCGCGGTTGCTGCTGCTGGACGAAATCTCCGAGGGACTGGCGCCGGTGATCGTGCAGAAGCTCGCCCAGGTCATCCGCGACCTCAAGGCGAAGGGCTACACGATCGTGCTGGTGGAGCAGAACTTCCGGTTCGCCGCGCCGCTGGCCGACCGCATGTACGTGGTGGAGCACGGCCAAATCGCCGCGGAGATCCACCAGCACGAGATTCACGAGAAGCAGCACCTGCTCCAGGAACTCCTGGGTGTCTGAGACCGCTGCGGAGGAGACAACATGACAACGATTCTGGGAGTCCCGCTACAGGGGCTGTTGGGGCAACTCGTGCTCGGGCTGGTGAACGGCTCGTTCTACGCGATTCTCAGCCTCGGGCTTGCCGTGATCTTCGGCATGCTCAACATCATCAACTTTGCCCACGGCGCGCTGTTTATGGTGGGCGCATTCGTCGCCTGGGCGGGCCTGGAGTATCTCGGCATCAGCTACTGGTGGTCGCTGCTGGCGGCGCCGGCGCTGGTCGGGCTAGCGGGTATCGCCATCGAACGCGGCCTGCTGCGGTGGCTGTACAAGCTCGACCACCTGTACGGCCTGCTGCTCACCTTCGGGCTGGCGCTCATTATCGAAGGCCTGTTCCGCTTCCAGTTCGGCGTCTCGGGGCAGCCCTATTCGATTCCCGACGAGGTGGCTGGCGCCTTCAACCTCGGCTTCATGAGCCTGCCGAAATACCGCGCGTGGGTCATCGGCGCCTCGCTCACAGTGTGCCTGCTGACCTGGTTCACGATCGAGAAGACCCGCCTCGGCGCCTACCTGCGCGCCGCCACCGAGAACCCAAGCATTACCCAAGCCTTCGGCATCAACGTGCCGGTGATGGTGATGCTGACCTATGCCTTCGGCGTAGGCCTGGCCGGGCTGGCCGGCGTGCTGGCAGCACCGACGGGGCAACTAAGTCCGCTGATGGGGTCGAACCTGATCATCGTCGTGTTCGCGGTGGTGGTGATCGGCGGCATGGGTTCCATCCTTGGCGCGATCGTCGCCGGGCTGGGGCTGGGCGTGGTCGAAGGACTGACCAAGGTGTTTTATCCGGAGGCGTCGGCCACGGTGGTCTTCGTGATCATGGTCATCGTGCTGATGGTTCGGCCGGCAGGCCTGTTTGGCAAGGAAAAGTGAGGTCGAGTATGAAAATGAGAAATCTTGGCTACGGTGTCCTGCTGCTGGGCGCGCTGGCGGCCCCGGCCGTGCTCTATCCGGTGATGCTGATGAAGGTGCTGTGCTTCGCCTTGTTCGCCTGCGCCTTCAACCTGCTGCTCGGCTATACTGGCCTGCTCTCGTTCGGCCATGCGGCGTTCCTCGGCACGGCGGCCTATATATCGGGCTACGGCATGAAGACCTGGGGGCTGACCCCGGAACTCGGCCTGCTGCTCGGCACGGCCGTCTCGGCTGCCGCGGGCTTTGTCGTCGGGGCGCTCGCTATTCGCCGGCAGGGCATCTACTTCGCGATGATCACGCTTGCGTTGGCACAGATGTTCTACTTCCTGTTCCTGCAGGCGCCGTTCACCGGCGGCGAGGACGGCATGCAGGCCATTCCGCGAGGCAGGCTGTTCGGCCTGATCGACCTGGCGTCGGACCTGCGCATGTACTACTTCGTGCTGGCGATCTTCCTGTTCACCTTCTGGCTGATCCACCGCATCATCCATTCGCCTTTCGGCCAGATCCTGAAGGCGATCCGCGAGAACGAGGCGCGCACCACCTCGCTGGGCTACGACGTCGCGCGCTACAAGCTGCTGGCCTTCGTCCTCTCGGCGGGCCTGGCCGGCCTTGCCGGGGCCACCAAGACCCTAGTCTTCCAGTTTGCCACGCTGACCGACGCGCACTGGCACACCTCCGGCGAAGTCGTGCTGATGACGCTGTTGGGCGGCCTTGGCACGGCCTTCGGCCCGGTGGTGGGCGCGGGCATCGTGGTCGCCATCCAGAACGCCTTGGCCGACAAGGTCGGTTCCATGATCACCGTGATCATGGGGAGCATCTTCGTCGTGTGCGTGCTGGCGTTCCGCCGCGGAATCGTCGGCGAGTTGAACGCGTTGTGCCAGAACATCGCGGGCAACCGCCGCGTCCGGCCCGCACCGTGCCACGCTGCCGTGCCGGCACCAAGTCATGACGAAACGTCCGCCGGAGCAGGCGTGCCTGGCGGGCGCGTGGAAGGAAAGGCATGAAATCTGGCGCTGAACGGAACACCCCATATCTATCCCCACAGTAGAGGAGACACATGATGAACAATCGCATCAAGCTGCTTTCGCTCGCCGCGCTGCTGACGGCCTCGACGGCGCAGGCCGAGATCACGGACGGCGTGGTCCGGATCGGCGTGCTCAACGATCAGACCGGCGTTTATGCCGGGCTGGCTGGTCCCGGTTCGGTCTGGGCTGCGAAGAAGGCAGTCCAGGACTTTGCGCCCGAGAAGCATGGTCTGAAGGTGGAGATCGTGGCCGCCGACCACCAGAATAAGCCGGACGTCGGGGCGAGCATAGCCCGCCGCTGGTTCGACGTGGACAAGGTGGACGCTATCGTCGACGTACCGACCTCGTCGGTCGTCCTGGCGGTCAACCAGGTGGCCAAGGAGAAGAACAAGGTGATGATTGTCACCGGCGGCGGCACCTCCGACCTCACCGGCAAAGCCTGCACGCCCAATGCGATCCACTGGGCCTACGACACGTGGGCACTGGCGAATGGGACTGGTAAGGCGGTTGTCAAGTCGGGTGGCAAGAGTTGGTTCTTCGTGACTGCTGACTACGCCTTCGGCCACTCGCTCGAACGCGACACCGAGGCCGTTGTCGTCAAGAACGGTGGCAAGGTCCTCGGCAAGGTCCGGCATCCTTTCCCGGGCAACGATTTCTCCTCCTACCTGCTTCAGGCTCAGGCCTCCAAGGCGCAGGTAGTGGGCCTGGCCAACGCCGGGGGGGACACCATCGGCGCGGTCAAGCAGGCCGCCGAGTTCGGCGTGACCGCCGGCGGTCAGAAGCTGGCAGGCCTGCTCGTCTTCAGCAGCGATGTCCAGGCGCTCGGCCTCAAAGCCGCCCAAGGCCTTTTGCTGAGCGAGACCTGGTACTGGGACATGACCGACGAGAACCGCAAGTTCGGCAAGGAATTCGCCGCCGCCAACAACGGCAAGTTTCCAACCATGGCGCAGGCGGGCACGTACTCGGCGGTGACCCACTACCTGAAGGCAGTGGCGGCGATGAAGGCGGACGGCGACGGCGCTGCCGTGGTCGCGAAGATGAAGGCCATGCCCACCGACGACAAGCTGTTCGGCAAGGGCAGCATCCGCGAAGACGGCCGGAAGATCCACCCGCTCTATCTTTTCGAGGTGAAGAAGCCGTCGGAATCGAAGTACGCGGGCGACTTCTACAAGCTCATCGCCACCATTCCCGCCAACGAGGCGTTCCGGCCGATGGAAGAAGGTGGCTGCCCGCTCATTGGGAAGAAGGCGTCATGAGGATCACCGGACATATGCTGATCGGGCAGAGCAGCGTCAGCGGCACCGCCGGCGCGTTCAAGGCGTTTTCTCCGGCGCTTGCCGCCGACATCGAGCCCGCCTTCGGCGGCGCCGGCCCCGCCGACGTCGATCAGGCCTGCCGCCTCGCTGCGAGCAGCTTTGCGAGGTATCGCGAGACGACGCCCGAGACCCGCGCCAGCTTCCTGGAAGCAATCGCCACCGGCATCGAAGGCCTCGGCGACGCCCTCGTCGAGCGCGCCATGGCCGAGACGGCTCTGCCGCGAGCGCGTCTGCAGGGCGAGCAGGCGCGCACGGCGGGCCAGTTGCGGCTGTTCGCAGGGGTTGTACGGGCCGGGCACTGGCATGGGGCGACGTTGGATACGCCCTTGCCCTATCGCACGCCGCTGCCGCGCCCGGACCTGCGCCGACGCAACGTCCCGCTGGGCCCGGTGGCCGTCTTCGGCGCCAGCAATTTCCCGCTGGCGTTCTCGGTGGCCGGCGGCGACACGGCGTCGGCCCTCGCGGCGGGCTGCCCGGTGGTCGTCAAGGCCCACCCAGCGCATCCCGGCACTTCCGAACTGGTCGGCCGGGTCATCCAGGCGGCGGTTGCCGAATACGGGCTGCCGGAGGGGACGTTCTCCCTGCTCTTTGGCGTTGGCAATGACGTAGGACAGGCGCTCGTCGGGCATCCCGCCATCCGGGCGGTCGGCTTCACCGGCTCCCGGGCCGGTGGCCTCGCGCTCTCGCGGCAGGCGATGGCCAGGCCGTTGCCGATTCCGCTTTACGCCGAAATGAGCAGTGTCAACCCGGTGCTCCTGCTGCCACATGCGCTGGCAGATCGTGCCGAAGGCATCGCGCGGGAATTTGTCGATTCGCTCGTGATGGGCGTCGGCCAGTTTTGCACCAACCCCGGTTTGGTGATCGCGCTGGAAGGGGACGACTGTGATCGCTTCGAGGCCGAAGCCGGGCGGATCGTACAAGGCAAGCCGGCGGGTACGATGCTGACGCCCGGCATCGGCCGCGCCTACGCCGCCGGGGTGGCGCGCCTGCGGGCGCATGAGGCAGTCCGAAGCGTGGCCACCGGCGAGAGCAGCAGCGGTGCCTGCGCGGCGACGGCCCATCTGTTCGCCACCGACGCGGCCAGCTTTCTGGCTTTTCCCGAACTGGGCGAGGAGATATTCGGTCCCTGCTCGCTGATCGTCAGATGCCGCTCGGCGGCGGATGTGGCGGCGGTGCTCGACGGGCTGGAAGGGCAACTGACCGCCACGCTGCAGATGGCGCCGGCGGACGAAGCTCTCGCGGCCGAACTGCTGCCGCGGCTGGAAGACCGGGCGGGCCGAATCCTGGTAAACGGCTTCCCGACCGGCGTGGAAGTGAGCCACGCCATGGTCCACGGCGGACCGTTCCCGGCCACGTCCGATGGGCGCAGCACGTCGGTCGGCAGTGCCGCCATCGAGCGGTTCCTGCGCCCAGTGTGCTATCAGAACTTCCCATCCAGCCTGTTGCCGGCCGCGCTGGCCGACTTCAACCCACTGGCGCTCGACCGCCACGTCGACGGTAGCCTGTAGCCGACCTCCCGTCGCGACTGAACACCCGCGCCATCCTCCACCTTGCCCATGTTGCAGCGGGCGAGGTCGGGGGAACCCTCACAGCATGCTTTTGGCCGTCTCGATGAACGCCGTCATGAGCGGCGTTGGGGTGCGCTGGCTATAGCCGAGCATGATCTCGATTGTCGGCTGCCGGCCTTCGATCGGCTTGTAAACCACGTGGTCGAACTTCACCTTCCGGACTGACGCTGGCACGAAGCCGATGCCCGCACCGGAGCTGACCAGGCCGAGCAGCGTATAGACCTGCCCCACTTCCGAGATGACCTTCGGTACAAAACCCGCCGACGCGCACATGCGCATGTTCATGGCGTGGAAGTCCGGCGCCATCTCTGGTATGTACATGATGAAGGGCTCCTGCGCGCATTTCTTCAGAGAAATCGACTCAGCGTTCGCCAACGGGTGTCTTGCCGGCACGGCCAGCACGAACGGCTCTTCCAGGATGGTCTCCCATGTCACTTCCTCAAGGTCTGGCACCGGCCGCATGAAGGAAATATCCGCGTCACCCCGGCGCAGAGCTTCCGCCTGTTTGACGACCGGAAACCAGCGCAGCAGGATTTCGACGGAAGGAAAACGTTCTCGGTAGGCGCGCAGGATGGGCGGCAGCAGCGTGTAGGACGTGTGTTCGAAGAAGCCGACCGTCAGCCGACCCGTCTCGCCGCGATGCGCGCGTTGCGCCTGCACGACTGCCCTCTCGGTAGCTCGCAGGATCTGCCGCGCTTGCTCAAGGAAAATGCGACCCGCTTCCGTCAACTCCACGTGCCGACGCGAGCGATTTAGCAGTGTGACATCCATCTCCTCCTCGAGTTGGCGGATCTGCATGCTCAGCGGAGGCTGGGCGATGTGCAGTCGCTCGGCCGCTCTCGTGAAATTAAGTTCCTCAGCGATGGCGATGAAGTACCGCAGGTGGCGAAGGTCCATCACTATATCCATTGAGTATCAAAGATCCATTAATTATATATTGGACACTAGTTTGTGCAATCCCTAGGATTCCATGCATACCCCGCTCCGCACGCCACCCCAGTCGGTCCGCAAGGCTGGCACCGGAGACCGGACAAGCCAATGTACGCATGGAGACAAACATATGGATTCCAGACTGATCGATGATGCGCTCGATCGCATCCTGCAACGCATCGATGCGACGATCGCGCAGGACGAGGTGGGCTTTCCGCACTATGGCAATCCGGCCGACGGCACCTGGACACGCACCCCGGCCGGC
The DNA here is from genome assembly GCF_057073745.1 of Cupriavidus sp. C2SS-8b. NCBI lineage: Bacteria > Pseudomonadati > Pseudomonadota > Betaproteobacteria > Burkholderiales > Burkholderiaceae > Cupriavidus > Cupriavidus sp. C2SS-8b. Next base: position 143,063 of record NZ_CP172718.1, on the reverse strand, counting down.
GACTGGACCGGCGGGTTCTGGGTCGGGATGCTGTGGCTGGCTGCCTTGCGCACTGGCGAGCAGAAGTACCGCGACAGCGCCCGCATGTGGTCCGCACGGCTGGCGCCGCGGGTGGTGTCGAAGTCGGTGTTCAAAGGGTTCCTCTTCTGGTACGGCGCGCAACTCGGCGGCTCGCTGCTGGCCGATCCGCAGGCCGCGGGGCTCGCCCTCGACGGCTCGCGTGGCCTGGCGGAAATGTACAGCGAAGCAGCCCGCCTGATCCCGCTCGGCACCGAGGCTGAGGAGGCTTCCAGCGTGGGGGCGTGCGAGGTCAACATCGATGCGATTCCGGGCACCGTGGCGCTGCTGCTGCGGCACGACGCCGCGCTCGGCACGGGCGAGATCGGCCGCCAGCACCTGCGCCAGCACATTGCCTTATGCGTGCGGGAGGATGGCTCGGTTTGCCAGTCCGCCACATTCAATGCTGCCGATGGTTCGCTCGTGAAGCGCTACACGCACAAGGGCATTCATGACAGCAGCACCTGGGCCCGCGCCCAGGCGTGGGGCATGCTCGGCCTCGCACAGGCGCTGTCGTGCGGCGAGCAGGCGTTCAAATCCGACGCGATCCGCGTGGCCGATTGGTGGGTCGCGCACCTGCCCGCCGACTGCGTGGCCTTCTGGGATTTCGACGATCCCGCCATCCCGCACACTAACCGCGACACCTCGGCCACTGCCATCGCCGCCGCCAGCCTGTTCAAACTGGCTGCGCTCATCCCGGAGCGGGCGGAAGTCTACCGCCAGGCCGCCGTCGAGAGCATCGAGCAACTCGTGATCCGCTTCCTGACCCCGGTCAGCCCAGGCGATGTACGGCAGGCGGGCATCCTCACCGGCGGCTGCTTCAACAAGCGCAATGGCGTCGCCATGGATAACGAACTGGTCTGGGGCGACTACTTTCTCTTCGAATCTCTGCTCATCCTCGCGGGCAGGATTGACGCCACCCAGGTCTGAACCCAACCCACTCCCGGAGAAACCAAGTGTCCGACATCAAGATCCCGCACGAAGGCAACGTATCCACCCTTATTGGCACGCACACCAGCTACACGCGCACCCTCGGCGAGTACGACATCTATGCCTTCGCCGGCATCAGCGGTGACAACCACCCCAATCACATGGACGAAGAATACTGCAAGCGCATGGGCTTCGGCGGCCGCATCGCGCAGGGCGCCATGATGGTCGGTTTCATCGCCGGCGCCGTGACCAAGTATCTCGACATGATCAAACGCCCGGCGGTCTCCTACGGCTACGACAACGTGCGCTTCACCAAGCCCGTTCGCATCGGAGACACCCTCACCGTGAACTACCGCATTGCTCGCGCCGACGACGAGAAGAAGCGCCTGTGGGCTGAGGCAACGCTACTCAACCAGCGGGGCGAGACGGTCTGCGTCGGTACCCACATTATCCATTTCCAGGCCTGAGCCCGGGCTGCGAGCAGCGAGAAAGGTGAGAGATCGCATGAGCAAGATCTGTACTGCGGCGCAGGCCGTTTCGGATATCCGGCCCGGCCAGAGCGTGGGCAGCGTCGGCGTGATCGGCTGGCTGACGCCGGACGCGTTGTTCCAGGCGCTGGCGCAACGCTTCCATGAGACTGGATCGCCTCGTGACCTGACCTTCTTCTTCCCGGTCAGTGTCGGCGACGGCATGGGCATCCGCGGCATGGATCACGTGGCAGTCGAAGGGCTGATGAAGCGGATCGTGTCGGGCAACTTTACCAATGCGGTGAATCCGGCCACCGGCGAGCGCCCCGAGTTCATGCGCCTGATCCGCGAGAATCGGGTGGAAGCCTACTGCTGGCCGATCGGCGCCACCATGCACTGGCTGCGCGAAGTCGCCCGGCGCAGCCCAGGCTACCTGACCCGCATCGGCCTAGGCTCCTACATCGATCCGCGCCAGCAGGGTGGCAAGTACACGGCGCGCGCCACCGACGACCTGGTGCGGATGCAGGAGCTGGACGGCAAGGAATACCTCTTCTATCCGAGCTGGCCGCTCGACGTGGCGTTCCTGCGTGCCACCAGCGCCGACGAGCACGGCAATCTGAGCTTCGAGGACGAGCCGATCACGTCGTGCGCGCTGGCCATGGCGCTGGCGGTGAAGGCGTCAGGCGGCACCGTGATCGCACAGGTGCGCAAGCTGGTGCCGCGCCACGCCCGGCCGGCGCATGCGGTGCGGATTCCCGGCGTGCTGGTGGATCGCGTCGTGGTGGAACCCGACGCCATGATGACCACCGACATCCGGTACGACGATGCCTATCTCGGCGGCCAGCTTTTCGACGGTCGCGCCTCGGACCGCCTGACGCCCGGCGCCGACAAGGTGATCGCTCGGCGGGCGGCCCGGGAAATCAGGCCCGGCGAGGTCAGCATCTTCGGCTTCGGCGCTTCGTCCGACGTGCCCACGGTGATGATGGAAGACGGCCTGTTCGCCGACGGCGGCCTGCATCGCTACAGCTTTACCACCGAGCACGGCCCCTTCGGCGGCGTCGTGATGAGCGGTTGGCAATTCTCCGCCAACAAGTATCCGGAGGCCTTGATCGACGGCCCCTCGCAGTTCGACTTCATTGACGGCGGCAACTGCCCGATGGCGGCGCTGGCCTTTGCCCAGTTCGACCGGGCCGGGAACATCAACGTCAGCCGCTTCGGCGCGGCCAATCCGGGGCCGGGCGGCTTCATCGACATCGCCTACAACGCGCGCAAGCTGCTGTTCACCGGCACCTTCACCACCGGCGGCCTCGCCGCCGACACCACCGACGGTTTCCTGTCGGTCGGGCGTGAGGGAAGCGTGCGCAAGTTCGTCGAGCGCGTGGACGAAATCACCTATCCGCTCGGGCGCAACGTGGCCGAGCGCGGCCAGGAGGCCAAGGTCATCACCGAGCGCGCAGTCTTCTCGGTGGCGCCAGACGGACTGGTGCTGGAGGAGGTTGCGCCCGGTATTGACATCAGGTCGCAGGTGCTAGACCTGATGGCCTTCCAGCCGGTGCGCGTGGCGGAGCCGCTTGCGCGCATGGACCCAACGCTATTCCGCGCCTGACGCATCGACATATCTACGAGGAAAACATGGCTGTCATCAACTACCTGACTACCGTTCACATCGACTTCGGCGCCATCCGGATGCTGGGAGCCGAGCTGCAGCGCCTGGGCATCCAGCGACCGCTGATCGTCACCGACCGCGGCATCCGCGCCGCCGGTATCGCCGACAAGGTGCTCGACGCCCTGGGCCCGGATTGCACGCCCACCGTCTTCGAGGACACCCCATCCAACCCGACGGAAGCCGCTGTGTCCGCCGCGACCGGCCTTTACCTCGGCAATGGCTGCGACGGCATCGTGGCCGTGGGCGGCGGGTCGCCCATCGACCTGGGCAAGGCCACCGCGCTGCTGGCGACCCACCCGGCACCGCTGCAGACCTACGCGGCGGTAGAGGGCGGCGCGAGCCGGATCACCAGCCGGGTCGCCCCGCTGGTGGCCATCCCGACGACTGCGGGTACCGGCAGCGAAGTGGGCCGGGGCGCTGTCATCGTCATGGAGTCCGGCCGCAAGCTCGGCCTGCTTAGTCCGTTCCTGCTGCCGAAGCTCGCTATCTGCGACCCCGAACTGACGCTGGGCTTGCCTCCGGCCCTGACCGCGGCGACCGGCATGGACGCCATCGCCCACTGCATCGAGACCTTCCTGGCGCCGGCGATCAACCCGCCGGCCGAGGCGATCGCTTTGGACGGCCTGCGCCGCGGCGTGGCCAATATCGGCAAGGCCACCGTCGACGGCTGCGACCGCGACGCGCGCTGGAACATGATGATGGCCGCCATGGAAGGCGCGCTGGCCTTCCAGAAGGGGCTGGGCGCGGTGCATGCCCTGTCGCACCCGCTGGGCGCGGTGCCCGGCGTCTCGTTGCACCACGGCACGCTGAACGCCGTGCTGCTGCCGGCCGTGCTGCGCTTCAACAAGCCGGCGACCCAAGCCAAGCAGGCCGCACTGGTACAGGCCATGGGCCTGCCCGCCGGCGGGGACCCGGTTCAGGCCATCAGCGACCTCAACGCCCGTCTCGGCTTGCCGGCCGGTCTCGGCGCCATGGGCGTGCCGCGTGACGTGTTGGAAGACATCGCGGTCGCCGCCACGAAGGACCACTGCCACGCCACCAATCCCCGCATTGCCACGGTCGACGATTACTTGGCGATGCTGCAGGAATCGTATTGAGGAGGAAGACGATGTCATACGTCGCAGAACACCACGAGATGATCCGCGAGGCGGTGCGCCGCTTCGCCGAGGAAGAGATCGCACCGGTCGCCCACCGGTTGTGGGAAGAGGAGAGTTTTCCCTACGAGATCTGGCGCCGGGCCGGCGAACTGGGCTATATCGGGCTGCCGTACCCCGAAGCCTGGGGAGGTAGCGGCGGCGACTGGCTTGGCTTCGCCATTGCGCTGGAAGAGATCGCCCGCGTCGATTGCGCCGTGGCGGTGGCCATCATGGCCAACTCGACGGCGGCCAGCCTGCTCAACAACTACGGCACCGACGGCCAGAAGGCGCGCTTCCTGCGGCCGATCCTGACGGGCACGCAGGTCGGCTGCATCGGCCTGACAGAGCCGAACGCCGGCTCCGACGCCGCCAATATCCAGACCCGCGCCGTGCTGAAGGATGGCTGCTGGGTCATCAATGGCGCCAAGACCTTCATCAGCAACTCGGGATCCGAGATCACCGGCCCGATCGTCATTGCGGCGGTGACGGGAACCCGGCCCGACGGCCGCAAGGAGATTTCGAACTTCATCGTGCCGAACGGCACGCCCGGCTTCAGCCATGGCAAGAAGCTTCACAAGATCGGCTGGCGCGGATCGACCACATTCGAGCTGTTCTTCGAGGACTGCACCATTCCTGCCGAGCACCTGCTCGGCGAGCTCGGGGCCGGCCTCAGACAGACCCTGTCACAGGTGAGCACCGGCCGCATCCTGATCGGAACGCTGGGCCTGGGCATCCTGCAGGGCTCGCTGGAACGCTCCGTCCGCTACATGAGCGAGCGCACAGCGTTTGGCAAGACGCTCAACCAGTTCCAGTCGCTGCAGTTCAAGCTGGCCGACATGGCGACCCACGCACACGCTGCCCGTCTGATGCTCTACGACGCCGCGGTGGCCAAGGACGAGGGCCGGCCCTACGATCGGCAGGCCTCGATGGCAAAGCTCTTCGCAACCGAGAAGGCCATGGAGGCGGCCCACCAAGCCGTGCAGATCCACGGCGGCAACGGGATCATGACGGAATACGCGGTATCGCGCGCGTTCGGGGATGCCAAGGTGCTCGAGATCGTTGAGGGGACCTCCGAGATCCAGCGGATGATCATCTCCCGCGACGTAATGCGCTGACGCACGGCTGCAGCCAGTGAGGCAATCCATGGAATACGTCGAACACAGCGCGGATGGGCTGGAGCGCAGCCCGGTCAACTTCGTGCCCCTGACGCCGATCTCCTTCCTGCGCAGGACGGCCGAGGTCTACCCTGAGCGTACAGCCATCGTCTACGGCGAGCGCCGCACGAGCTGGCGGGCAATGCTGGACCGCAGCCGCCGCCTCGCGTCGGCGCTGGTGGCCACCGGCGTCAGGACTGGCGATACGGTGGCCGTGATGGCCGCCAACACGCCGGAGATGCTGGAGATGCATTTCGGCGTGCCCATGAGCGGCGCTATGCTGAACACGCTGAACGTGCGTCTGGACGCGGCCGCCATTGCCTTCACGCTCAGGCACGCGGATGCGAAGGTGCTGGTCACCGACACGGAGTACGCTGACGTAGTCGAAGCCGCACTGGCACTCCTCGACGACAAGCCGCTGGTGATTGACATCATCGATCCCGCCGTCGAAGGAGGCCGCAGGCTGGCGGAGATCGAATACGAGGGCTTCCTGGCCGGGGGCGATCCGTACTGGGAGGGCGGCGAGCCCGTCGACGAATGGCAGGCCATCGCCCTCAACTATACGTCCGGCACCACGGGCAACCCAAAGGGCGTGGTCTACCACCATCGCGGCGCCTATCTGGCTGCGCTGTCGAACATGCTCGACTGGGGCATGCCCCGGCACGCCGTCTTCCTGTGGACGCTGCCGCTGTTCCACTGCAATGGCTGGTGCTTCGCCTGGACGCTGGCGGCCAACGCCGGTACCAGCGTCTGCCTGCGGCGGGTGGATGCTGCCGCCGTGCTCGATGCGATTCGCGAGCACCAGGTCACGCATTACTGCGGAGCGCCGATCGTGCATGCGATGCTTGCCCACGCACCTGAAGCGTGGAAGGCGGGCATCGACCATCCGGTCCACGGACTCATCGGCGGCGCGCCTCCGCCGATGCCGGTGATCGAGGGCCTGTTGCGCATGGGGATCAGGATCACCCAGATCTACGGGCTGACCGAGGTCTACGGCCCCGCGGCGGTTTGCGTGGAGCAGCCCGAATGGAACGACCTCGGCATCGATGCGCTGGCGGAACGGAAAGGACGGCAGGGCGTCCGCTACACTGCGCAGGAAGGCATGGCCGTGCTGCATCCCGAAACCCTTGTGCCGGTGCCGTGGGACGGGAAGACCATCGGCGAAGTCATGTTCCGCGGCAACATGACGATGAAGGGCTACCTGAAGAACCCCGAGGCCACGGCGGAAGCTTTTGCCGGCGGCTGGTTCCACTCGGGTGACCTCGCAGTCGTCTGCCCGGATGGCTATGTACAGATCCGGGACCGTTCCAAGGACGTCATCATTTCCGGCGGAGAGAATATCAACTCGCTGGAGGTGGAGGAGGTGCTCTACCGGCACCCCGCGGTGCGCGTGGCAGCCGTCGTCGCCCAGCCGGACGAGCGTTGGGGGGAGACGCCATGCGCCTTTGTCGAAGTCGTCGATGGCGCCAGGGTCGGCGAGCGCGAACTGATCGAACATTGCCGCGCCCACTTGGCGCACTTCAAGGCGCCGAAGAAGGTGGTCATCGGCCACCTTCCCAGGACGTCGACCGGCAAGATCCAGAAGTTCCTCCTCAGGCAACGAGCAAGCTCCGGCGCTCCCGGACCCGACCACGTACCGGCGTGAGTTCCCCCGTGAATGTCTTTCGGTGGCCCGCCGAGCCTGCTCTCCACATTCGGGATATCCGTGAGCGCCCGGTCGTGGCGGAGCAGAAGACTCGTGTCCGGTATCGCATCGGCAGCGAAGACCGGTTGATCGACCGCCTTGGCGACATCTTGCGCGAGATGCGTGACTGGCGCGGTGCTACCGCACGGCAGGCACGGCATCTGTCCAGGCGTCACGGTATCGGCTACCAGGCCGCCCTGCTCTTCCTCTATCGCGCGGAGATGCGTTCGGCGTGCCCGCGGCGCATGGTGATCTGTCTGGCTGCGGCGGTGGAAACTGGCATTGACTTGAGCGGCTTCCCGCCTGGATGCAGGATCGAAGAGGCAGAGCTGTCTTCGGAAGTTCGGGTCATGTATTGGGCGGCCTTACGGAGGGGCGCAGGGCGGAAATGGAGCCAGTGGCCAGGTGATGGCGCCGGACAAGTATGAGAACAGGGTAATTTCGGATGGTGGTCGGCTGAATCCGCGGTGGTACGCGGCCGTAGGCATGGCAACCTGTGACAGTTGCGCCGATCCTTTTCTGCCGTTGGCGCGCGGATTACCGAATGACTGAAATGGCGACCGTCTACCGCAGCAGCATTAGGGCGGATGACCGTTGGACTCGAATAGCCGTCATCGTGTTGAGGAAGATTCGAACGGCGCATAGGGGTCGTTCAGGGACCGTCGGGCTCTCGCCGCTGCATCTAGGTTGGCCAAGTCGGGACTAGTGCGAATCATCTGGACCGTCGGAGCGCATGCCCCCGGGCTGCGCCGTGGCCACGCACGGCAAATGTCAACCCCGTCGTTTCTTTGTCGTTAAAAGACTGTCGCTCGGGTAAACCGATCCAACATCATGAGCGGGGTAAATATGCCAGTTGATGGCAACGACGTGCCGAAATACCCAAGGGGCGACCTGCGGCGAATGCTTACCGTTCTGGCCGCGATCGACGCCATCACCGATGCGACCTTGGTCAAGGTGGTAGCGCGGACTGGCATCGATAAGAAGACTGTCACCCTGCTAGTTAAGCAAGCGGCGGCGCAGGCCGGGGTTCGTATCGAGAAGGACGGACCGGTCTATCGGCTGGTCGATTGGGGACCGGTCTTCAAGAAGTCTGGCGCGAAAATGGCATTGAACGGTGTATTAGGAACCGACTCAGTGACAGCTGCAATGCAAAAGCAAATGCCCTTGGCCATGCGAAGCATTGACGAGCCCTGACGCCGCATGGTCGACTGCATCTCGTCCTTCCTGTCCTGGGCTGGCCTTCCCGCGTTGCGATACCCCACCGGCGGTCGGGTGGAGGCGGCGACTGGCCGAAGCACCCCGCCCTTTCAGAGGCCTTCCAGCGTCCTGTCCCATAGTCGGCCCTTTGCAACGGATCCAGTGGCTCGCTCGTCAAGCTCATTGACGTGCGCCTCGTCACGCTAGACTAGCGCAGGAAGCCACATGGAGCCGCGATGGACCCGGATGACGTAATACGAGATTTCGAGCGCCTGGCGCTGGATGACACGACGGAATTGGAGGTCGACGACGCGATTGCGGGCTTGGCCGTGCTGTTGGCCGATCCTGCGATCGCGGGGAAAGAGCGGGCCTTGTTGACCCAAGTAGGTGCAACACTCTACCGGTTGGGCCTCAACGAACGGGTGGTGGCGGCGCTCAAGAAGCGAGGCGACACAGCGCAGTGAGCTCCCCCTGCGTTCGCCGTGGGTTTCCCCGGAGCTGAAGTTCAGTGGATGCGAGAGCACCGGCTTCAAGACTCCCTACAACGAGCCCGTGGCGGCTCGTCAGCTTCCGCCGTGTCCGCGGAACTGTGCCGGTTGTGAAGGCGGTTGTGCACCGTCTCGCAGCGGATCAACATCTTAGCCGCGGGCGCCTCATCCTCGCTGGCTGTGCCGGCTTCTGCGGCGCTCCGCAGATAGACTTGCCGGGAGACGATGGCGACGATCACAATGATGGCAACGACGCAGCAGGCCCGCGCCGCAAATTGAAGGTATCGTGCCATGGAAATCGCACCGGATTGCAGGAGGTGATGGGTGGCGAGACTACATGAAATTGTCACAGAACTGTGCTACGCCGTTGTGGGATTGACATCGCCTCCGTTTCGGCGTGGCGGGGTCGGAACCGCGCCTTGTGCAACACCGCACCGGGCCAAATGAGCATGCCAAAGACAATCGCGCCCCTACCGAGCGGCCACTACTGGGCCACGCCCCACGCGCCCTTTCCGCTGGACGTTGCTAACGGGTATGACGAAGTGTTCCCTGGCGCGCGCTGCGTCAGCGACGGCAAATGGGTCATCTTCGATAAGAACGGGGACGAAGTCTGGGCGTGCAATGCCATGTATGCCGCCGCCCATTTCGACTTTGCTCCCCTGTCCGGCGCCTTCGCCTTGGCGGCCGATTGAGGGTCTGGCGGTGCCGGTCGGCCCTGCGCTACTTTCCGCTCGGACAGTCGTTTTTCACTGTCCGGGCGTTATGTTAAGTCCAAGCTCCCGACAACTGTGACGTGGCTCCTGGCGTTGGGTTGTACGATCTTGTTCCATCGTTGCGGCATTGTGCTCAGACCCGGTTCAGAACCGCCCGCGCATGGGATCGGCCTCATCGTTACTTGCCGGGCCCAGCATCCAGCCGGCTCGAACAATTCACGCGGAAGGACCTCGGGGTCTTAAACGTAAATCAACAGCATCCATCAGATAGGCGCGAAAGCAACCCGTAGCGGGCTCATAAGGGCTCATGGGTGACATCGCGTGCGTCTGACTAGCGCAGTGCTCCCGGCGGAACGAGGGAGCGGAACAGTAACTCCTGCACGGCACCCCGTGTGAACTGAGCCTTCTTCAGCACAGTATCCCTCTCGATCAAGTAACCCTTGGCGTCGCACCAGGCGAGCATTTCGCCCTCCATGCAATAGTGGAAGGCGCTTGGTTCGTCCGCCTTGGCTGCAGGATGCATGGCGGGCTTGATGTCGCGTGCGTAGAACGGTTCGAAAGTGACGGTGATTGTATTGTTGGCGGTACGAGTGCCTCCTGCCGAAGGGCCAAATTCAAGCGGGCCGATTTTTAACTCTTCGCTTTCGCTAGTTGTGTTGATGAGGCTCAGCGTGTAAGTGCCAGCCAGCTCCGAGGAATCTGGTGTGTACGAGGTGAGGCACGCGAGTGGCGGTTTGACCGCCGCTGCCGGCCGCGCCGTTGGTGCGCCTGTTGCGGCAAGCAAGCCTTCGCGGAGGTCGGCCAGCGCCTTCGCGAGTGGTGCCTTGTTCAGGTCATCATGCGTATAGGTGGTGAAGATCGTCGGGTCCTGGTAGTAGGCAGGGACGACGCGTTGGGGATATACAAGCGTCTGTTCGTTCTCGGACGAGGCGGTGATCGTAGGTATGGGCGGCAGTCCCTTGATCCCGGCGTTCACGTTGATGGTAGTGATGAGCTTCGTTTCAACGTTCGTCAACCTGAATTCGAGGTCGCCGAGCCCGCAGTGCGCCGGAGGCTGGGGCGGGGATCGCCGGGCATCGGCCATCAGGCGTTGTTGCTCGGCAAGATAAATGGCAACCTGTAGCTTGATTGCCTCCTGGACATCCGCAACTCTGTCGAGGCGGATAGCCGGGCTTGAGCAACCGCTAATCAGAACGATGGCGCTTGCGGCGCAGCCCAGGTTGAGAGCCTGTCAGATTTTTAGTGTGACGAGGTCATGAGACGATTACGGAAACGTCCTATGACCGACACAACAGTGACCAAGAAGAGCAAGAGCCCGAAGGCACCCAAGCTGTTCCCTGATGAACTGATCGATCAACTGCTGGCGCAGGTCCAGAACAAAGATGCCGAGTCGATCCTCGGCGAATCAGGCCTGGCTGGGCAGTTGAAGAAGCAATTGGCCGAGCGAATGTTGGCGGCCGAACTGACTCATCACCTGGAGAGCGAGGCGGAGCAAGGCAAAGCCGGCAACCACCGCAACGGCAAGAGCCCCAAGACAGTCATTACGCCCAACGGCGAGCTGACGCTCGATATCCCGCGCGATCGGCAGGCAACGTTCGAGCCGCAGTTGGTTGGCAAGTATCAACGCCGGCTTCCAGGCTTCGACGACCACGTCATCAGCATGTATGCGCGCGGCATGAGCGTGCGCGAGATTCAGGGCCATCTGCTGGAGCTATACGGGCTCCAGGTGTCGCCCGATCTGATTTCCACGGTCACGGATGAGGTGCTGGCCGACGTCGAGCAATGGCAGCAACGGCCGCTCGAGGCCATGTATCCGATCGTGTACTTTGACGCGCTCCGGCTGAAGATTCGCGACGAAGGCACGGTCAAGAACAAGGCGGTCTATCTGGCGCTGGGCATTCGGGCCGACGGCCGCAAGGAAGTACTGGGCCTGTGGATCGAGCAAACCGAGGGCGCCAAGTTCTGGCTGAAGGTCTTCAACGAATTGAAGAACCGCGGTTTGAACGACATCCTAATCGCAGTGGTCGATGGCTTGCGCGGCTTTCCCGAGGCGATCGAAGCGGTCTATCCGGATGCCCAGATCCAGACCTGCATTGTGCATCTCATCCGCAATTCGCTGAGTCTGGCGAGTTGGAAGGATCGCAAGCCGCTCGCTGCGGCGCTCAAGCCGATCTATCAGGCCGCCACGGCCGATGCGGCAGCAGCGGCGCTGGAGGCTTTCTCCCAAGGCGAATGGGGTCGTAAATTCCCTACCGTCGCGGCCATGTGGCAACGCCAGTGGGAGCAAGTGATTCCCTTCTTTGCCTATCCACCGGAAGTACGCAGAATCATATATACGACCAACGCCATTGAAAGCATGCACATGCAGTTGCGCAAGATCGTCAAGAATCGAGGCCACTTCCCCAGCGACGAAGCGGCCAGCAAGCTGTTGTTTCTGGCCTTGCGCAACATCGAAAAGGATTGGAAGATGCCGCCTATCACCTGGCGGCAGGCAGTCAATCAGTTCGCCATTCTGTTTGGCGAGCGATTCACCAACGCCATCGGCTGAGATTTCTTACAACGACCTCAGCACACGAAATTCCTGACACGTCCCAGGTTGATGAAAACCGGGATTGTTCTTCTAGGGCTATTCGACACGACTTCCCCTCCCAAGGCGTCAGAGACTCTTCTTTATAGAAAAGCGCCGCGTGAATCTCAACCGCCAGCGACAGTGGAAGCCCACCACCGGATGGGGGCAGCCGTGCCACAGGTGCCACTCGGCGCTATGCAGCGCCTTGATCAATTCCGCGTTGCTGGGGCCATCGCAGTGCGCCGGCCCGCCCTTGATCATTTGTTAGAGGTTCTGTACGCGCATGGCAATGTGCCAGGCCGCCAGTTTCCTCCCGCCACGAAAGGTATGATCCTCCCGCTAGGACTTGTGTTTCTCGCTGTGGGTCAAACGGCTTCGATGCCTGCCCACGCTAGGGTGCAGAAATCAATTTTCCAGGGCCAAACGCGCGAGCTTTTCAAGCACGCTCATCTTTGAATTGTCTCCGCCCACAAGCATTCCGTTGGTCATAGTGTGCAGATACAACTGGACGAGGGGCAGGTCCAGCAATCCGGCCTTGCTGATTTCGCCGTCGGGGCAGTAGTGCATAACGTCGCGCATGCCAGAAAGCGCGTCCCCGGAGCCGTTGATACCGCCCTCCGGCGGCACAAAGAGCCGCACCCACGAACCACAGTCCTGCACCGGCATCTTCAGCCCGATTCGCTCGCCATGCTTTGTGTGCTCGGGTCTGAACATCGAAATGTAGTACGGAAGCAAGTTAAAATCGCGACTCTTGGAAAGAAGCCGGCCCTTTCCACCGTCCTCTATCTGCGCAGTCAGGTAGTCGTCCTGCGCGGCGATGGCCGCTTCGATGCCGGGATACGCGTCATTGAGAATGATTTTGGGCACGAATTTGCCAGCCCAGACGTTCAACCTGGCGCCCGTTGTGGCATCTACGACCCAAAACTGCTTGTCCCGAATCCAGTTTTTTCGGCTCTCCTGCAAGAAGGGGAACTCAGCTACGAATTCCAACAATGCACTGGTCTTCCCCCAAGGGGTGCGACGAGTCCGTGTCACATACACCGCGCTGCCCTCGATCATCACATCGACAGCCGCCACCATTTGTTCAGGTGTCTGGCGGCCTGGCAGCTTGATGCGCCTGGTTGCGAGTAGTGTCAATTGTCGCGAGACAGCATCAGGCATCGAAGGGATCAAGACCGGCTTGCCTTCCTGGGAGGTGCCAGCGAAGACCGCAACGAGCGATGTTGGCAAGGTACCTTGGTGCGCGACGAATACGCTGCCTATGACAGCGTGTTGCAAGCCAGCCCCGGTCGCGTAGCGGCGGGATGTCTTGCTCATGCCCGACGTCGGTACGACGAACTGCTGCGGAACCAGGGCAACAGCACGGTCGCCCCAGAGGCGCTGCGTCGCATCGCGCAGATCTACCGTCTTGAGCGCGAGCTCGCCACGCTGAGCAGCGAGCAACGTCAGGCCAGGAGGCACAGCGACGCCAAGCCGCTGTGGGAGCAACTGCATGCCTGGCTGCAACTGGAGCGGTCACGTGTGCCTGACGGCAGCATCACAGCCAAGGCGCTCGACTACAGCCTCAAGAACTGGCCGACGCTGACGCACCACCTCCTCGATGGAGAGGTCAGTGTGGACAACAACAGCCTAGAAAATCTGATCCGCCCCTGGGCCCTAGGAAGGCGCTCGTGGTTGTTCGCTGGCAGCGAACTGGCCGGTCAGCGCGCCGCGGTCGTGATGAGCCTGGTGCAATCAGCCAGGCTGCAAGGGCACGATCCATGGGCCTACATCACCGATGTGCTGACCCGCCTGCCCACCCATCTGAACAGCCGCATCGACGAGCTGCTTCCCCACAACTGGCGTCCCGCACGCTGAGCGCGTCTGCTCTCTCACAACCGCTCCCAACCGGCAAGGTGGGACGGCGAGACGCTTACCTCGCAGATACAAGCTTCCTGCAATCGACTTGGGCGCGGGCCTCTCGATGAGCAAGGCTCTTGTGACGCTTGTGGGTACATCAGGAAATCTTCAGCCCAAAGCAATCGGCGAGTGTGTTTGGGAGGCTTCGAAGCTTAGTGGTGGACGAAATGCAGTGCTGGTGGCGGAAGGCGTCAAGAAGGCTTGGCCCACGACGCAAAATGGCACCCTTCGCTTTCTTCCAACCTCCATTAAGGGGGTGGAAGGCTACAAGGTGATAAGCAAGTGAACCGAACTCCTTGCTGACCAACGATGTCAGCTCGCGACCAGGGTCATCGCACTTTGCGTGCGAAATTTGGCGGTAGCCGCCCTGGGTTCGGCTCCCAGTAAGGCTTTCAAGTCAGAAGGATTCATTCTGCCAGTAGCTTTCCAACTACTTGATTCAGAAAGAATTTCCGGAGTCAGACCGCCCGTTTTCGCACGCAAAGTACGAATACTCCTACTTGTCGACGATTTTCGCGATGGACTGCAATTCCGGACCTACGCAAGCAGACCGCCACACTGGCGGGCGACCCTCTAATCCTGTAGAAGCACCACACTGCCCTTCTTCTTCTGCAGCGGGGCCAGCGGCAAGGTACCGGACTGGGCTTGCAGCGTGTACCGAAGAGACTCAAGGTCGCGAACAACAATGTCATGTTCCGCAGCAAACTCAGTATCCGACATATCTCCCGCCGCTTTCAGCTTTTGCAGGTTAGCTAGATACTGCTCCTGAGAAATGATTTCACCTTCCAGCATGCGGACCAACCTCAAGGTTCCGAGCCGATACTTGACACTTGCGGGTTCGTTAAGCTGGAGTAATTCCTCCATGTGCTCGCCATCACTACTGCGCGATACCATCTTTCCCGTTGTAGCATCGAAACGAATATGTGCCGCCATTTCATGATCGCAAGGATTCACTACAAAAGGACCACCTTTTTCATCTGTCGGCCAATCATTATTTTTTCGACTATTGCAATTGCCGCAGCAATAATACAGATTTAAATATGTACAGAGCAGGTTAGCGAATTTATCCTTCGGTCTGTAGTGATCGACTCCGAAATTTAGGTTCGGCGCACTGCTATCAGGCTGCCGGCAATACACGCAAATTCTAGAGAACTCGGTCTGCAAGTACCGCTTATAAGTGCGGTACTGCTTAAATTGCCGAGGGGCAAGAGTGCGGGTGTGCCTCCCCTTCGGATACTGAAAAAGGGACATGTCAGATAAGCCCCAATCGCCGCGCCATTTCCTCCCGTCTGGCGCGTGCCTGGAGCACCTGTTCTTCGGCAGCTTCCAATGCGCGCACCTGATCTTGCGACACTCTTGGCGCTTTCTCCAATAGGCGATTGTTCAGAATTTCGAGGCGTGCTACGACCTCCGCCTGATTCTCTCCTTTCGCATACTTGGCAGCCAACATGAGCACTCGATCCTTGGCTACACGATCAACTTCAGCATGATCTATTGAGGAATACGATGGCGAACGCTTGATTGAACCTGTCGCCTCACTCACCGTCCGCGTGGTTGCTGGTTCTGTGGCAGAGCGGATTTCATGAGTGCTCGTGGGCGAATCCGGTCCAACTGCATTGTCGAGAATATCTTCGACGTACTTGTAGCGAGACGCTATGAATTCAGTCCGGTGCCAAGACTTCTGTGGTTTTCTCTCAGAAAGAAAGGCGGAGGCACTGCGCCAATTTTCAAACGAGCCAGTGGCAGACTGTCCGCCGGTATAGTAGCGCATGACTGATCTCAGCGTTTTGAAGGCGTTTTCTCAGTTGAAAGAAAATCTCTAGCCTTCTCTCCTAAAGCCCAATCAAATACCTCGAAGGCCTGAGCATGCATTGCATCTAGGGCTGCAGGTGCGTCCCCCACGGGAACCTCCGTCCGAAACGCATCAACATCAATCAAATACTCAGGGTAATCGTCGCTCGCCTCAGCGCTCGTCCGGTGCTTCTTAAACTTGATTCCATGCTGCAGCAGGCAGCCGCCATCTGCGGCTCCCACCTGTAACTTTCCAGCGAAATCCTGAATACCCGTGAAGCGCTGCGACAGCAAAGGGCCCGTCAATTCAGGATTGACCCAGCCGTCGACAGGATCGCTTCCGCTGTCGATCACATTGATATATCGCACACCGACTCGGGTAAAGAAATCCGAATCGATAACCTTCGATGCTGCCTCCACTACATGAAGAACCCTGTCTTTCATCTCAGCGTACTCGGTATAACGGTTCGTTTCAATCGAAAACGAGTTCTGCTTAAGCGAGACCGTCCAGGTCATCTTCGAAGAGCGGAATATATGCGTGTGGTTGAATCCATTAGCCCCACCAAGGTTAAGCGTCACTTCGTTGCCAAGCTCTAAATGAGGGTACTCCTTCCGCAGCGCCGAAACGAACTGCGCGGGCGGACGCGTCCCGCCCAGTTCAAGGAGGGTCGGAAAACGAAACTCGCACACCGCTTGCTGTAGGAAATTCCGCTTGTATCGGTCTATGTTCTGCGAGCGCGCGGGGACCAAGCCGTCAGCTTCCCAAGTTGCAGCCATATTTCGTATCGTGGAATGATTTCAATTACCAACGGACCGATTCTGCCATGCAACGCGCCCAATAGGGCAAGTTCGCAGTGTCGAACGTGGCTCGTATGCAAACAATATCCCTACTCTCGGTTTCCTTCATGGCGATGGGGATCTGGACGCGTGGCGCCAGCATATGCCCAGTTGGCAACTGGCGCTCCATGGGGGCGGAAGCGCAACGCAAGACGGCGGGTCCGCTAGGCTGGCATAGTGCCGTATATACCACTTTCGGTTCTTCTTCCAGCGTCTGTCTGGCTTTATCCGGAAGTCAGGGGCGCCGTCGGCGCCACGGGATCGCACCAAACCGGGGTGGGGCTGACTAAGCACCGATCACCCTCAGCGGCGGAACTTCTCCGTCGTGTTTAAGTTGATTACGTTGGCGCAACCAAAGTTGGTGCGAATGGAGCCCCATTGATAATCTGCAGCCCTCCGATTTTGATATGGCCGGAAAGTTCGCATGCATGAAGGGAGAGTTGGCCCCAGCCGCCGTTCGGAGTAATTTCTGACCACTCTTTCGAGATACGCTCGAACACGATAATCGCCCGTCTGGCCTCCAGCTTCAACAGATTCTTCCCCATCAGGAACTGTGCTCCGGCGGCCTGGAGTGCCCCCCATCCTAGGAGTCTGTCGGACTTGAACAATGCCGACGTGCTACAGGCCGAAAGTTGAGGTTTGATGAGGGCGTTGAAGACGACTTTTCTTCTCTAACGCGCAAAATCTGCTCAACATTTAATCAAAAGCTCGTCGGGCAGCGAAAGTCCGACAGGCTCCTAGGCATTCTTTCATCTCGAGAAGAATCGTTTCACCGCCTGTCGTGACGAGGTAGCCGTCCACCCTCGCTGCGCGACACCTATAGAGCCGTTCGATCCCCAGTGCGAGTCGGTTCTCAAGTAGAGCATTGAAAGCGCGGTGTTCGATTCCATTACCGACAAAAATTCCGTCACCTCCGTCGCGTGGGCATCGCTCATACGATTGTTTGGCTCGTGATCAAAGCAAGCGTTCAACATCGTTATTCCCTCTCAGTTATTGTCCGTCGAGGCCTGGGCTTGCCCAGAATCGTCTCATGCCGCCCCGCCGCCGCGTCTCCTCGGGGCTGAAGCTACGCGTCGTGGCGTCCGGAGAAGCGTGGCCGGCGTCTTGTGCGACTCGAGCAGTACGCCGGCGACTACCGCGTGCGAGATATGTGTGTATCGCAGCCCAGTGCGTACTGCGCCCAGTCGCTTCCCCAGGCGCGTCCGCCGGCTCGATCGCAGCCGTGTAGCGAGCGGCGCAGGCCTCGGTTGGGAAAGAAGACACCCTATCACGAGGGATACCGAGGATCACTTGGCATTGAAAGGAAATCTACAGCCCGCTTTGCACGCTGATTTAGCTGAAACATTCAGAGTGCTCCGGATCACCCGGCCTCGAAATTGAAGCCTCTCATCTGGCCCGGAAAAACTCAACGCTCTGCCCCGCATTGACCGCGCGCTTGAGCCACGAGGGCATCTCGCCCTGCCCGTCCCAGGTGAGCCCTTCCGCGTTGCGGTAGCAGACCACCGGCGCCGGTGGTGCGGGCGGTGGCGGCGCGAAGCACCCCGCCGCGTCCAGGTCTTCCAGGGTCAGCCCGTAGTCGTCCATCTGCGTCTGGATCCAGCGGAACGCGTCCGCCCGCTCAGTTTTTGCTGTCATCGCTGCCGTCACTGCTGTCGTTGCCTTCGTCCTGATTGTTGGGGTAATCGTCCTTTTCGTGCAGATTGATACGGTTAGGGTTGAAAAGACATTCTGAAACAATGACTTAGCGATCCTCTGTTTCGCGGTGCGCCGTCCTTTCCTTGCGGATTAGTACGCTTGTCCACCGTTTCCGCCTTTGAAAAGCTGGCACACGTAGGGCCATGCTTAGGTGCACCAACGGATCGGTTATCTGCGGCGCGCTACTACTGCCGCAACTGCCGCCGCAAAGGTACTGCCGTATCTCGGCCTCCAGCCACTGCGGTGTGCCAATCTGTGCGCGATTTTGCTCTGTGGCGTTTGATGTTGCGGTCATCCCATAGCCTGTCGCGCTGTAGCTCGGTGGCCTTGGATCAGCGCATCCATGTAACGCTCGACACCGAAACTGAGGATCCCGCGGAAGTTAATGTGCCCGAAATGCCCGGGCCCCATGCGGCGCAGCCAAGCGTCCTCGAGAGTCGTACCTCCTATGCGAAGTTGCTCGACAACATCGTTCATGCGGTGGGTGTTCCACGCCAGTACGGCGTTGGTCAGAAGCGCGTGCGCTCCCGAGATCGCCTTCATCTCATCGCCTCGCCGGCCGCGTTCGTGTGGTACCCGGCCATCATGGATCGCGCGCTGCAACTGGTGCACCGACTCCCCCCGGCTGAGCAATGTATGGATTTCACGGCGGAAGTCTTCAATGGTCACGTAGTCGCACAAGAAGATGCTACGCAACAGCCGGCCGAGATGCTCGGCAGCTTTGTGAGCTTTGTTGGTCCTGGCGGCGCCGCCTAACCGTTGCATCGCGAGCTCAGCGCTAATTCGGCCGATACGGATTGATGCCAGCACCCGTAGAAAATCGTCCCAACCCAGGCGTATGGCTCTTAAGGACAGTCGCTTCGTGGTGACACGCTCGATACCCTCAGGCACTATGAACTCTGCAGGCAGGTACAGCTTGCGCTCTGCCAGATCGCGCAGCCGCGGACATAAATCGAAGCTCAGGCCTTTGGCCAGGGCCATCGCGGCGTTCGTGTAGCCATGCGTGTCCACTGCCAGCAACGACAGGCGGATACGGTCCTCGCTGCGGTTGTGCTGCTCCACGCCCTCGATGGCAACCCCTGCCTGACGCTCGTTCAAGACGATCGGTTGGTCATAGACGATGCCCCACTTGTCAAGCACGTGGGTGTAGATGCCGGTCGCGTAGGTGCGTCGACGTGGATCAACACGAGCGATCCACAGATGTCGTGAAACGTCCAGTGACATCATGTCGGCCGATGCCTTCTTTCCGGTGCCCCAGTGCGTGGCTAATGGGATCT
Organism: Cupriavidus sp. C2SS-8b; assembly: GCF_057073745.1. Lineage (NCBI taxonomy): Bacteria > Pseudomonadati > Pseudomonadota > Betaproteobacteria > Burkholderiales > Burkholderiaceae > Cupriavidus > Cupriavidus sp. C2SS-8b. Next base: position 123,503 of record NZ_CP172718.1, on the reverse strand, counting down.
TTCCTTGAAATTCAGCCACCACCTCGTTGGCCCTGCGCAAACGGCCATGGGTCTCCAGCCCGCGCATGGCAAGTGACACCTGAGCGGTGTCGATGCCGGGAATCATCGCAGCAATGCCCTTGGCATCGATCTCCGTGCCATGGGCGAGCAAGGCCGCGTAGGTTGACAGCAGCTCGGCCACGGACTTCGCCCGGTGCCCGAGTAGCACCTCGCTGAAATTGGTCGAGGCGTCGACCTCCAGCAATAGGTCCGGGAACTGGACATCGCCAATTGTCTTGAAGATCAAGTCGCGCGTGCGGCGCGGCTCATCGTCCTGCTCCACCGGCACAATCGCCGGCAGGTGAAGCATGCCATCGTCTCCAATTTCGATCTTGCCTTGAGCGCAGGCTTCGGCCACCGCAGCCACGCCAGCACGAAGCGTATCCAGTAGTTGTTCGATGAAGGTATCAGCGGCAAGTGGCAGGCCCAACAGCCCGAGATACTTGGCACGGTCGCGCTCCCACTCCTTGGCAGGGATGAGCATTTGGTCGCCATCACGAAAGCGCATCGAGTGGTCAATCCATACGCTGCCCCGGCGCAGGCTATTTCGTAGCGACATCATGGTGCAGGCGGCGAAGGCCTGATAGCCACGCTTTGGATCAGGGTCATGGACGAGGTCATGCCATGCCGTGCCAACCCCGCTAGTCTCCGTAAAGTCTTCTGGCAGGGCATTGAGCTTCCTCGTCTGCAGGTCGCGCCACGCCTTGAGGTTCGCAAAGCCCGGATCGTCCTCCCTGCCGCCGAATTCCAGGCCCTCCAGGCCCGACAGGAGAGCGTGAATCCGCTGATGGTCACCGGTCAGCGCCGCGCGCACATGTGACGCAAAGCTCGATTGCTCCGCATCGGTGACGTCGGCCAGGTGCTTCAGCGCTTCATCCACCCGCTGCTTGGTGGACTTGCTCTTGTCTTGCAGAACGGCCTTGGCCTTGAGCGCCTGCTGCCTGTCTTCCATGGCAGAGCGGGTGTGCGTCGACTGCGCCGTGCTGGCCGCGCGTCGGAACAAATCCTGGCTGCGTCGGCTGGTCTGGTGTAATGCGATATCGGTGAGTTCCAGCAAACTCATCCGTAGAAAGCACACCAGTTCAAGCCCCTGCGTGCTCTCCTTCAGTGTTTTGGTCTTGGCTGGTCGCCTTGCTTGCACCTTCTGCGCATAGGCACGCAGTTTGGGCAAGGCGATGTCATCCAGGTTCCATTCATGCACAGCGAGGGACTTCAGGTACCGGACCTTGTCCAGCGTTTCAGCGAGGTTCTTGGGACCGTTGCGCCTGGAAGGCGCCTTGATCCACTCGAGGTGCGTTGCAGAGCCGTCAGCCCGAGGACTTCGGACGGATTCCATGCAGTGCTGCAGCGTGGCCGCCGGCACTGCACGGTTGACCGCCGCGAGCATTTGCGCCTCGTAGGCGGAAAATGCTTGGCGTGCCAAATCGGTGATCTGGCGCTCGCCGGGAATGAGGCGGCAACGATCGTAGAGCCATCGCTGGGCGGTGGTGACAAGTTCATCCATGTGCGCCGCTGCGGCAGCTTGCACGTGGAGCATCTCCAGCAAAGCAGCCTGGCTGGTGACATCGAACGCCTTGATGCCAAGGTGCTCCTTGACCCATTGCTGATGCTCATACAACGTCGGGCGTCGTTGGTACAGCGTCTTCAGGCTGGCAATCGACAGCAGCGGCGCGGAAAAAGCCTCGCACAGGTACTGAAGGAGATTGCGCGGAACGGCAGCAACCCGGTCCAACGGCCGACCGAAGGCGCGGAGACAAACGAGCTGTAGGCCTACCGCCGCGTATCTGTCGGCCCGAAACCGCTCCCGTATTGCCGCAATGTCAGCACTGGTGAGCTGAAAGAACTGCCGCAGGTCAAATTCTGTCAAGCGGGCAGGCAAGTCTTCCCTGCCAACGTAGCGATACGCAAATGCCGACATCTACACTTTTCAGAGCGTCGTTCGGGACAAAACTGTACGACAAGTGCTTGGATGGCCGCAATAAGGTTAACCGAATGGGATGCAGCCTACCCAACATAGGACTCGGGGCTGGCTAATAACCGTATCAATCTGCACGAAAAGGACGATTACCCCTTGTACCATACCTGCTTGCACGGCAAGCGAGCTATCGGCCAGCAAGCGCTTCAACTCTCGGAGCGCTTCACAATTGACGACGGGGGACGCTGCAGAGGTGAGGTGACTACAAACTATCGGATCGAACATCCACTGGGGCACCTCCAGCACGCGCGCCGACTCGAGCGAGTTCAGCGCACAGCGCAGAACGATCTCCCCGTTCTTCGTGACCGTGTTGAAAATCCACACCCTGCGACCATACCAGGGGTGCCAGCGATACAGAACTTCCCTTGAGTCGGTAATGTGGGCGTTGTGTTGACGGCTTGTATAACCCGGTGCGCTTGCACTCAACCCTGGGGTATCTGTCGCCCACTGCCTACGAGGTGAAATCGACAGTGAAACAACCTATCTGCCTGTCCGAAATTACTTGACCACTACACGGAACCGCTGTTCAGCGGGGCGTCATTGAGCTGTAACGCCCAACTGAAAGCTCGAAGCTGTCACACCACCCATAAAATCTTGCTCATGGTAAACAGCACGGGCGACCTCCCGCTCCGCGGCACCGACAACCACCATCAGCGGGAGCAAGTGCTCTTCACGCGGATGCGCCAAGCGGGCTGCAGGCGCTCGTTCCCATTCAAGCAGCGCCTGGATCCGTTCGGCAGCTGGCAACGCCAACGTCTGGTGCAGCCAGCCATCGAATGCCGTCGATGCTTGCGCCGCTGCAGGCCCGAAGGCCCGCAGATTGTGGTAACTCAAACCGCTGCCGACCAGCAGAACACCTTCATCGCGCAATGGAGCCAAAGCCCGTCCCAGCTCAATGTGTGCCTTCGCATCTAAGCCTGCCAACAGAGAAAGCTGAACGGTGGGCATATCTTCATTCGGATAGGCGATGGCCATGGGAGCGTACATACCATGATCGTAGCCTCTGTCAGCATCCAATCGCACGTCAAGATCAGCGTCGCCTAACACCTCTGCTACACGCGCGGCCAAGGCAGGATCACCGGATGATGCATATCGAATCCGGTACGTGTGTTCGGGAAACCCGTAGTAGTCGTACACCATGGATGGATGCGGATTCGACTGCACCGAGAAGACGGGCTCCTCCCAATGGGCAGACACCATCAAGATAGCGCGGGGCCGGCCGCCAGCATCGGCCGCCATGCGGCGCAATGACGCGGCCAGCTTCGAGTAGGGCCCCGCGACCATCCCGTCCATCCATGGCCAAGGTCCACCACCGTGGGAAATAAAGAATGTTGGCAATCGGTCCGTCATGGTCGCATCACTTTGGTAATTCGCGCCTGGCGCATCACTGAGCCAATCCGATCTGCTTCATGAATGCCTGGTTGTCCCAGTACAGCCATTCCTCGTCCATCACGCCGTCCTTGTTCCAGTGGCCGATGGTGACCATGCCGAGCTTGAAGGCTTTTCCGGTGGGGGCAATCGTCTTGCCGTCGCCAATGGGCATCGGCTGCGAGAACGTCCCTTCCACATATCCGGACACTGCTGTCCACACGCCGGAGGCAATACGGATCGGATGCTCCCTGATACGCACATCGGGGGCGAAGACGAGCATCGGTTTGAGCTCTTCGATGTGTTCGGGCAGGCCCTTGGTGATGCGACCGTCCGGCATATGGACGACGATATCCGGCGAGTGGCTCTTGGTCATCTCGTTCCACTTCCGACCGCTATAGACATTGAAGTCGAGATCGTCGAAGTTGGCCAGATTGGCCTGCTCGGTTTGACGCTGAGCGGCAATCGCGGCGACTTGCCGTTTGAGCGCTTCCACTTGGGCCCGGTCCTTGGCCTCCAATGCGGTTTCCGGGACGGCAGGCGTCTGCGTGGGGGCTGCAGATTGAGCGGCTGCGGCCAAAGAACCCACTGCCATGCTAAGCGCCAAACAGACTTTTGCGAGATGCGATTTCATTGCATTCTGTCTTAGATGAGGAAAGTCGGTTCAATACTCGAGGCCGATCTTTCCGAAGTGCCCACCTGCCTGCTGCAAACGGAAGGCTTCGGCGAGATCGGTGAGTGGGAACGACTTGTCGATCACGGGTCGGATTGGCAACACGTCGAGAGCGCGAACGAGATCTTTTTGATGCTGGCGACTCCCGACGATCAACCCCTGCAGGCGCTGCTGGCGAATCGTCAAGCCTGCGGTAGGCACCGGCCCGGCCGCACCGGTGAGGACGCCGATGAGCGCAATGTGGCCAGCCACGCGCGCGGCCTGGATCGACTGCGCGAGTGTTCCGGGGCCACCGACTTCAACCACATGATCGACACCGCGACCACCGGTGATCTCAAGAACCGGCTTGGCCCACTCGGGTTCGCGCCGGTAGTTGATCAGGTGATTGGCACCGAGCCGACGCGCGCGCTCGAGCTTCTCGTCTGAAGACGATGTCACAATGACTGTCGCTCCAAGGGCGTTGGCGACCTGCAGAGCGAAGACAGAGACGCCGCCGGTCCCTTGCACCAGCACGGTGTCGCCAGCCTTTATGCCACCGTTTACGACCAAGGCACGCCAAACCGTCAAGCCTGCCGTCGTCAAAGTAGCTGCTTCCGCATGGCTCCAGCCTTGGGGGGCGTGGGTAAAAGCGGTCGCTTCGGCCACCACCCATTCGCGGGCATAGCCATCAACGCCGTCTCCGGGAACCGTCGAGAAGTTTCCGCTCAGCGGATCGCCGTTCAACCAGGTGGGGAAGAAGGTCGAGACGACGTGATCGCCGACGGCGAATTCACTGACGCCAGCACCGACCGCCTCGACGATGCCCGCGCCATCCGCCATCGGAATACGACGATCGGCCGAGGGCATGTGACCGGTAACCACGCCAAGGTCGTGATAGTTCAGAGAACTAGCATGGATACGGACGCGAATCTGACCCGGCCCCGGTGTGCCTGGGTCCGGCAAGTCGACAATCTCAAGCCGGTCAAGTCCACCGGGTGCGCGTAGTTGAATTGCTTTCATTTGGTTAATCTCCCAGCGTGATTACGCCCTTGAGGTTGATGAAGGAGCCGTCCGCACCAGCGATGTTGGTATGCACCACGCCCAGATCGTAGTTCTGCACGTGCACAACGTTCGCCCCTGTGCCTTGCTCGTGCCAATAAATCATGTAAACGTTGTTCGCCACTTCGAGGGCGGTATAGCGCACTGTGTCCTGCACGCCCTTGAACGGTCCATCCACGCCGATAAAGGACATCGTGGAGGCATCCTTGAAGTTCAACTCGAACGCCAGTTCGCCGAACCTCACCTGGACCTTGCGCCCGACGGCCGGGAAACTAGGTGAAGTAAAGTGGACCCACGATTTGAGACAGTGATCAGGCGGTGGTTTAAGCTGTTGTCCTTGACGGGATGATGGCAAATGAGTGAAGGCAAGAAGCGCAAGGTACACACGGCAGAATTCAAGGCCAAGGTTGGTCTGGAAGCCGTGCGCGGGGTGAAGACGATCAGCGAGATTGCGCAGACATACGGCGTGCATCCGGTGTTGGTTGGGCAATGGAAGAAGGAAATTCTTGAGCGGGCCGGCGCCCTGTTCGAAACCAAGCGTGGCCCCAAGCCGGCCGAGGAAAAAAGCGACGAGGATCGCCTGTACGGCGAGATCGGGCGGCTGAAAATGGAAGTGGACTGGCTTAAAAAAAAGTTGGGGGAGTGAGCCGGGAAGCGCGAATGGGGTGGATCGATGGTGCGGAGGAACTGCCTTTGAGCCGGCAGTGCGACCTGGCGGAAGTGTCGCGCGCAACGGTGTATCGGAGGCAGGGCAAGACGACGCGGGAAAAGCGCGACGAGGATCTGCGGCTGTGCCGGTTGATCGACGAGGAATATACGAACCGGCCGTTCTACGGCAGCCGGCGCATGGCGGTATTCCTGCGCGGCCAGGGCTGCGTGGTGAGCCGCAAGCGGGTGCAGCGCCTGATGCGCGAGATGGGGTTGGCGGGCATGGCGCCGGGGCCGGCGACGAGCGCCAAGCATCCGAAGCACAAGGTCTATCCGTACCTGCTGCGCGGGGTCGAGGTGACGCGACCGAACCAGGTGTGGTCGACCGACGTGACCTATATTCGCCTGGCGCGCGGTTTTGCCTACCTGGTGGCGATCATCGACTGGTACAGCCGGAGGGTGCTGTCCTGGCGCCTGAGCAACAGCATGGACGCGTCGTTCTGCGTGGACTGCCTGGAGGATGCGCTGCGGGAGCACGGAAGGCCGGAGGTGTTCAACAGTGACCAGGGCTCCCAGTTCACGAGCCACGTCTTCACGGGCGTGCTCAAGCGCGAAGGCATCGCCATCAGCATGGATGGTCGCGGCCGGGCGCTGGACAACATCTTCGTCGAACGGCTGTGGCGCAACGTGAAGCACGAGGATGTGTACCTGAAGGGGTACGCCAACATGGCGGAGCTGATGATCGGGCTGGCGCAGTACTTCTCGTATTACAACGAGGAACGGCCGCACCAGTCGCTGGGCTACAAAACGCCGAAGGCCGTCTATGCCAGCGGCGAGGGCGGCGGGGCAATGATTGTCGATAAATTCGGCGGTGCGCGGGGAGAATCCCCTGCTCCGCTACGCTGCGCAGGGGATTCTCCCCGCGCAAAATCAGGGCAGCGCTGTTCCGCTGCATGTGAAGAAATGGATGCAGCTTAAACTCGGTTGAAATCTGTCTTGACCGAGGGGTCCACTTTAAAGTCACCACATCTGTTTGGGCCATGTCTTTCTCCTTATCTCAGCATTCATCCGGCGGCGGTCTTGGCGACGCGCATTGCGGGCCGCGCCACGCCAAGGGACCACCTTAAATGACTGGGAACATGCAGTTGCCGTTGGCCGCCTTGTTCGCCGGTACTTCTTCCTGCATCACGTCCCAGTGCTCCACCACCTTGCCGTTCTCCAAACGGAAGATGTCGACGGCAATCATGGTTTTGCCGAACCAGTTGGTGTAGCGGCCGTGGACCATCACCAGATTGCCATCCTCCATGGCGACGCCCGCCTCGTAGCTCGGGCCGGCGCCGGGGCTGCTGATGAAGCCACGCAGCACGTCCAGGCCATTCGGCATGCCAGGGTTGTGCTGGATCATGTCGCCAGCCCAGTACGTCTCGGCCTTGGTCAGGTCACGCCGATTGAAGACAACGTTTAAGTAATCGACGACGGTATCTCTATTGCTCATGGGATGCTCCTTTGTGAAAACGCTGCCGATACGGACAACGGGCGGAGAAAACGAAATAAGTTAGGCGGTCACTACCCCAAAATGAATCGTGCAGCTTGTTCTCCAACGTAGATGGCCGGCGCCATCGTGTGGCCGCTAGTCAACGTCGGAAAGACAGAGGCATCGGCCACGCGCAAATTCTCAATGCCGCGAACCTGCAGCTTGGCGTTGACGACGGCCGAAGTGTCGTCATCGGCTCCCATCTTTGCTGTGCCAACTGGATGGAAAACGGTGGCGGCGGTCGCTTTGACGAAGGCGAGCAGATCGGCGTCGCCAGTCGTTGGGGCGGGGAAAACCTGTTCGGTCAGCGGTTTGAGGGCCTGAGTCTGCGTCAGCCGAAACAGCTGGCGCACGCCTTTAACCAGTGCATCGGCATCGTCCGATTCGCTAAGGTAGTTTGGGTCGATGACCGGCGCGTCGGTTGGATTGGCACTCGCCAGCCGCACCGTGCCCTTGCTCTTCGGGTGCAAGAGCACCACGGCGTAGGAGTAACCGGCGCGCGGCCCATTTACACCCGGGAACAGGTCATGACCTTCACTATCTTTCAAAGTAGGCTGGTACATCGGGATCAAATCGTACTCCGGCTGGCTTTGGCCGGGGGAGAGCGAGAAGAAGCCGATGCCGTTACCCGAGAAAAATGTCGCTGGCCCGGTACGATGGAAACGCCACTCTGTCATCGACGCAGGATCAGCACTCGGGTAGACAGGAACGGGCACCTCTTTGGGCGCGACAGCCTGGATGGCCACGCTCAAGTGGTCTTGCAGGTTGGCGCCGACCCCGGGAAGATCGGCCGCCACGGGAATGCCGTGTGCCCGCAGATGCGCCGCGGGTCCGATACCGGACAACATCAGCAACTTGAGCGTGTTGATTGCTCCCGCTGCCAACACGACCTCGCGGCGCGCCCGCGCAGTCCGCTCTTCGCTACCAACGGTGAACCGTACGCCAACCGCTTGCTTGTCTTCGATGATGATCTGCGAGGTGTGCGCATAGGACACCAACGTCAGGTTTGGTCGACGCCGCACCTCGGGCGTCAGGTAGGCATCGGCTATGGTGTGCCGATACTTATCCTTGTGGATGGTCTCGACCCGTGTCGCCACATAGGGACTGGCCCCGTTGATATCGCCTTTAGGCCCCAAGCCCGCTTCCACGAAGGCGTCGAGCAATAGGTCCGGGACATAGCCATCGGTGATCAGGGGCTCCATCACCACCGGGCCGTGACCGCCACGCAATGCGTCATCTGGGGCCCGCTCGGAGTTCTCAATCCGCTTGAAGGTTTCTGCAGCGGTTTGGGCATTCCATCCCTCGAGACCCAAGGCAGCCCATCGGTCGTAGTCGGCCAGCGCTCCCCGCGTCCAGAAGCCGACGTTGATTGCACTGCTGCCGCCGACCGCCTTGCCGCGCGGCGTATAGATCGATCGGCCGTTCAAATTGGCTTGCGAGACTGTGCTGTAGGCCCAATCGGCTTCTCCTCCCCATAGGGAATGAAAGGTGCCTTGGGCCCTCCCCAGTTCACTGTTGGACTCGCTACCGGCTTCCAGCAACAGCACGGTGCGGTCCGATCGCTCGCTCAAGCGAGCGGCTACGGCGACGCCAGCAGGGCCAGCGCCGACGACGATGTAGTCGTATGTCATCGCATCCTTGCAAGACGTGTGATCCTGGCAGAACTCAAAGCGCGGCGAGGGCTGCTGTGTTCGCTTGCAGCCAGTCCTCGAAGGACTGAGGTTGACGGCCGGTGATGTCCTGGAAGTCACCCGTGACTGCGGCAACGCGGCCGGCCTCTGTATTGGTGTCGAATGACGCGAAGACGCGAGCCAACGGCTCGGGCATGCCAGCTTGCACCATGCCTTGCACCAGGGCCGCCAACGGAATCTGCACGGCTTCGATCGGCTTGCCGATTGCTGCGCTCACCGCAGTAGCGATCTCAGCCTTGGTCAGAGACTTGGGCCCGGACAGAGTGTAGGTCTTCTTACCGGTCCCGGTGCCTGCGAGCACCGTCGCCGCAGCCAACGCCAAGTCGCTGCGAGCGATGTCCGCACTGCCTTGACCACCATCGGCCGCGTACCACTTGCCCGAAGCAATTGCAGGCGGCAGGAACAGGAACAGGTTCTCGAAATACCAATGGTTGCGCAGCACGGTCCAACCTGCCAAGCCACTTGCAGCAAGTGCCTTTTCTGTGCCCTCATGGTCGGGGGCGATCAGCAGCGGCGCCCTCTCGGGATTGGGAGCCGAGGTGTAGATTACGTGGCCGACACCGGCAACTTCCAGTCCTCGAATGGCGTTGGTGTGCTGTTCCAGCCGGCGACCATGGCGGTCCAGTGCGTCGGTGCTTACCAGCAGGGCGCGTTCGATGCCATCAAAGGCTGCAGCGAAAGTGCTGGGTTGTTCGAAGTCCAGCGCACGCGTCGCAACGCCCACGGCGGCCCAATCGGACAGTTTGGCGGGATTGCGGCTGGCGGCAACGATGCGACTGGCGGGAACCGACAGCGTTTCGGTCAGATGCCGCAGAACCAGTTGGCCGAAATGGCCAGAAGCGCCGGTAACGAGAATCAAACTGCTCACGAACAACCTCCTAACAGCGTGCTTTGAATTCCAAAACAGAATGCTAGTGATTACACTATATTTTTGGAAGTACGCACCAAAAGGTTAGTGTCATGCCATTGAACCCGCATCGGGAGAAAATATGCCGCAAGAAGCGCGCAGTAAAACCCTGACCGAAAAGGTCAGACTGGGCGAGTTGTTTACGGTTGACTGTCCTTCGAGGGACGTCCTCAAGCACGTGAGCAGCCTCTGGGGAGTGCTGTGCCTGATCAGCCTGCGCGACGGGACACTGCGCTTTAGCGATTTACGCCGCAAGGCCTCCGGCGTGAGCGAAAAGATGCTGGCACAGACCTTGAAGCGGCTGGAAGAAGACGGATTTGTCCTGCGCTTTTCTCATCAAGTCGTCCCACCATATGTGGAATACAGCTTGACTCCGTTGGGGCGTGAGGTTTCCGACCAAATTTCGACACTCGCCGATTGGATCGAACTCAATGTCTGGCGCGTGATGGAAGCCAGACGAGAGAAGGGCATCGCGTAATGCTGCTGCGTTCGCTGCATAGCACTGCAAGCCCCCTCTTAGGTTGCCCCTCTGGATAGCTTGTAGGCTGTCTGCCCGCAAGCGCCGCAGGCGGCGTCGCCTGCTCTGCCTCGTCTAGTCTTACTCTTGTTGTCAGAAGCGGCCGTAGTCGGCTGTTTCCGCTATTCGCCCCTTCCTATTCTGGATGAATACCGGCGGCCTGGATACTCTTTCCCCATGCACGCCGCTGAGCATCCATGAATGATGCAAAGGCGGAGGGCGAAGCAAAGGCTGGCTCCACAAGCAGTTGCTCGAGTTTGCTGCGAAATGCTGGCTGGGCGAAAGCCCTCTGTAGTGCGGCGCTGAGCTTCGCCACGATCGCCTCTTCCATCCCAGCAGGACCCACAATGCCACCCCAGGCCACAGGCTCGAACCTCGATAGCCCGGCGGTCTCCGCAGAAGCCGGCAGGTCCGGTAACAGCGGAGACCGCGTGCCACCGACAGTCGCGACTGCGCGCAGCTTACCGCCGGCAACTAGCTCTTTCGAAGCGGCCGCGTCAACCACCATCCACGTGACATTGCCTCCTATAATGTCGGCCATCGCTTGCGGTGTACTTTTGTAGCCAACGCTTTGCGAGGCCAACTTGGCCTCGCGCGCAATCGCAGCTCCGGCGACCTGGCCTGTACTATTGCCATAGGCGTACGACGTTGGCGACGTCTTTGCGTAACGGATCAGATCGCCGATGCTTTGGATGGGCAGCCTCGCATCAACCACAAGCGTAAACGGCGCGAGGAAAGTACGAGCGATCGGCGTGAAGTCCCGCACGGGATCGTAGCGCAACTCCTTGAACAGCCAGGGATTTGCCGAGTGCGATGTGTTGGTCGTGAAGAAAAGCGTGTAGCCATCCGCAGGCGCCTTCGCGACGGCTGCGGCGGCAATTTGTGCCGATGCACCGGGCCTGTTGTCAATAACGAAGGGTTGTTTCAGCACACTCCCCAACTCGGCTGCAATCAACCGCGCGGCCAAGTCTGCTCCGCCTCCCGGCCCGAAGGGGACAACGACCTTCACAGGCCGACTCGGGTATTGATCGGCTTGCGCTCCTCCGACAGGAGCCAGGAATAGGCTCAGGAAAGACACCAAAGCTGTTGACTTCAATCGAAAATCGGAACGCCGTGGTAGGCAGTGCTTAGGAATGATCGATTTCATGGGTTCTGAATACGGAAGGGGACCAGAGAGCCAGTGCTTCAGCCACGGCGTCAGGCTGTTCAGGAAGTAGCGCATGACCGGCATTTGCGATAACGCAGACCGTTACACGGCTACCCAGCGCGCTTGCTAGAACATGGGCAAATCGGCGCGGTGCGACGCTATCCTCAGCCGCCTGCAAATCGAGGACGGGCTTTCCGCCGGCCGCAAAGTAGGCGTCCACTGGGGTGCTTTCCCATGCAGCGAGTTGCATGGGCTTAATATGGGGGTACCACCCCCCGAGCCACACGCTTTCATCGTTCCCCGGTGCGAAGAACGCCTTGCGAAGGTGGCCGAGTCGCTCTTCTCGGCTTAGCGAAAGGTCTCCACTAGCTTTGACCGACGCCATAATGTCAGGTGGGATGATTTCCTCTCCTGGCGGTGCTTTACCAGCCGAGGCTGCGAGCAGCGCGACCCCCGCGACAGTAGCAGGCCAGCAGGTGGCTAGCATGCGCGCTACGAAGTTCCCATATGCATGGCCTGCCACTACCGGCGGCTCGTCGCAGGTTGCACGTATCACGGCCAGTACATCCTCGGCCAAATCTCGAAGGCTGGTCGCCACGCTATTGCCTTGACTTAAACTAAGGCCGCGAGGAAACGGACGAAGGACGCGAAATCCGCGCTGCGCAAGCCGCTCGGTGATCCCGTCGAAATCGGCTGGACCTCTGCCAAGGGACGGCAGCAGAACAATGCATTGCCCTTCCCCTTCGTCCAGATATTCGACTACGGAGCCGTCGTGGCTGACTATTCGTATCTGATTGTTCATAAGACCTCCTTGCACGAAAGCGCCGGGTCGCCTCCGTCAGATGATCGGAAGCTCGTCGCAGATGAACATTTCAATCCGGCCAATGAACTCGACCCCATCGTTCGTCAGGGCTTTCCCGTCAGGACTATCGAGCGCGCTATGCATACTGTCTCGATTGTCGAACCATAATTCCGCGATGCCATCGACGCCCACGCCTTGCGAAGGGATGTCCGGCCTCGTCAAGGTACCGTCGACGGGGCACACGACGTACTTCCTGATACCTTCCACCGCGAGAGCGAGTGGCGCGTGATGGTCAACCCACCGCCGGATGAACTCCTCATGTGACAGTTGTTCGGAACGGGTGAGAAGGGCAACGATCTTGATCATAAGTTGCAGCCGACTTATCGAGCGAGGGATAGCCCAGGACGCTGTCCAGTGAATCCGTCCTTGACGGGGCTATAGAAGTAGAAGGTGATCTTTCGCGAAGCAAACTTCCATTGTCCGTTGACCCTTTCGAGCACATCGTCGTAATGCCCGGCGGAGAGGAAAGACACACCGTCGGTAACCGACCAATATTCCATGGAAATGCGGCCCGTGGCCCGGTCGCCGGCGAGGTCCAAAGTGCCGTTGGAGCAGAAGTGCCAAAACTGCTCAGCGATGCGTGGAACATCCTCGGAAAAGAAGCGGTGAATCGCGCCACGCCCGACGACCCTGTGCAGTCCGTCAAATACTCCCTCCGAGGTAAACAAATCCGCGAAGGCGTCCCACTCCCGGTTGTCCAACAGTTGACAATACCGTCCACGGAGGTCCGCGATAGCCAGGCGGTCCTCAACCGCAAGCACTCTCGCCTCGATGTCGGGTTGCATATCTTCTCCTCGAATATGGCTGCCTAAGACGGGTAGGTGTTATTGGTCCAGACGCGCGCCAGAGTCCAGAACGCGCTTCTGCTGAACCGGACGCTGGGTTTTCAAGAACGCAGCGAACTCGGCCGGGGACGACCCCACCGGGACCAGCGCAAAGGGATCGATGTTTGTCGCCCGAAACTTCGGATCCATCAGGACCTTGCGGGTGTCTTTGGCGATCTTGTTGATGACATCCAAGGGAGTTCCAACTGGCGTGACCAGAGCGACGATGTAGTTTGCCTCGGGGTCTGTGATTCCAAGCTCCCTAAACGTGGGAATGTCCGGAAGTGCCGCCAATCGCGCTTCAGAGGACACCGCTAGACCGCGGAGCTTTCCCGCCTTGACGTGAGGCTCGATCATCGAGCCGCCGATCACACCGGCTTCCACCTCATTCGCGAGGAGAGCTTGCATAACCGGCGCGCCACCCTTATATGGAACGTGAGTAAAGTGAATGCCGTACTCCTTTCCAATCGCCGCGAATGGCAGATGCGTAGGGCCGCCAATACCAGCGGAACCATAAGTCACTGACTCCTTTCCCCGCGCGCGCGCCTGCTCGATAAAATGCTTCATCGTCATCGCTTTTGACTGGGCTGGCACGGTGAAGACCAGTGGTGCCTTGACCAGTTGCGTCACCGCCGCGAATTGCTTCGCGGGGTCGTAAGACAGCTTGGTGTAAAGAAACGGATTCAGCAATAACGCTGCCTCACTGGAGACGAACACCGTGTAGCCATCGTTGGGCGCTCGGGCCGCCAAATCAGCGCCAATAATCTCATTTGCGCCTGGGCGATTGTCCACCAGTACTGGCTGCTTCCACTCAGCGTGGAGCGCGTCCGCTAGGGCACGCACAAGGACGTCGATTGGACCTCCGGCAGAGTACGGCACGATAAAGGTTACCGGCCGCGATGGGTAACCTGCAGCAACTGCTATGCCATTCGCGACGGCAAGAAGAATGCCCAAAACACATTTCCAGACGTGCTTCATTTTATGTCTCCTCTAACGGCATTTCGCCAGGCTAGTAGTCCCGCCGTGAGAAACTGCGGACGTGCAATGGCGCGGCGGGCACCCGCCGTCGTCTCACTGGTAACCTTACGTAAGAATGACTTTCTGCTCTACCAGCCTGCGGGCTCGTACAGAAAGCCACTGCCCTCTCGCCTGACAAAACCGCAGTAGGGGTCGCCGAAATGGACTGGCAGAATTAAGACTTCTCTGTCAGCAGCATCGCTCAGCAAAGCATGCCGCGTGCTGCGCGCCTGGTCTGGCCAGATGCAATAGCCCGAATTCATCTCAGGGTATGCAACTTGGAGAGGGTTGTGCAGAACGTCCCCGCTGAAGAGCGCCTCATCGCCCCGGGATCGCAGACGGTATACGACCTGCCCCGGACTATGACCTGGGGCCGGCTCGCAGTGCAGGCAATCGCCGACTTCCATACCCGGCATGACCATCTTCGCCAGGCCCGCATCCACGACGGGCATCACACTATCGAAGAATGCGTCGCCAAAGACGTCTAGACCTTCGACCTTGTTGCGTCCAGACTCGCAAAACTGGAAATCGTCTCGCGGCAAATAGTAAGTGGCGTTTGGAAAGGTCGGCGTCCACCGGTTGTCCTTCCACGTGGTGCACCATCCTACATGGTCGACATGAAGATGCGTCAGCGCCACGTGCGTGACCTTCTCGGGGGGCGCACCCGCGGCGTGAAGCCATTCAAGCACCAGCGTGTTGAGCATATGCATGCGAGCGAGCCCTGGCCTTGGCTTGTGATTGCCCACACCTGCATCTACCAAGATAATGTTGTTGCCTGCATGAACGACCCAGAACTGGACCGTAAGAACGAACTTGTTCATGTGCGGCACCCAGTGGTTGGGGGCCATCCATGAGGCATTGCTTCGCAGAATCCCTTCTTCCGCGTCAGGCAGGAGGAACTTTGGATCGTGAGTCGGCCCGGAATACTCTAGGATGCGAGTGACTTTCAGGTCGCCGATCATGCGGGATTGCATCATCATCGCGCCGCCCCTTAGCGAGGCAGCGCAGACGGGTGCCGTGCCAAGGGCGTAACCGTTGTGCTGAAGTAAGGGAACATCGGCAACGACGACAGCAAGGTATGCAGTTCGTCGTGATCTATACAATCCCACACGCTGATGTTGGCCATGCGTCCTGCGACCCGCCACAGGTGCAGAAGCTTCCCCTCCTGTTGAAGAACATGAGCACGCTCCTGTTCGCGGTCGCGCAGCGCGTTTAGCGTGGCTGCGTCCATGTCCGGCGGAAGCCGGACTTCTACGTGAGTGCAGTAAAGCATTGTGCGTCTCCTTCTTGTTTGCTTGTCAAGCCGCGACGTATCGCTCGCGTCTCCAGTGCTCATCGTTCGATAGAAACTCGGAAACCAGTGCCGCGGCGCTTCGGTTGGCGGCTACATAGTCCGTAATCAGCGCGCTCACGAGGCGGGGGCTGCTGACCGACATCATGTGCCCGCTGGGAACTGAGATTACCTCCGCCTCGGCAATGGCTGACAACCGCTCCACCTCGGACCGCGGGCGCAAGGGGTCATGCTCTCCCGCCACGAACACGGTCCGGCCAGGGAGGTTCGCAAGCGACTCCTCCATCTGCAGGTCCGCAAGCATCCGTAGGGTATGCGCCAGGCTTCGAGGATCTGTAGCAAACCAGCGGGCACGGTAAGAAGCATCCGAAGCACGATCCCCCTGAAGCGCCTCCGGATAGGCCCTATCCAGCATCGCGGCCGCAGCACGCGTTCCGCATCGCTCAATCTCATCAGCGAGAGACCGCGTGGCATCGCGCGCGCCAGCGGCGACACCGCAGGCTGGCGCCATTGCGAGCAGATGACTCACCTTTTCTGCGTGCTTAGCCGCGAACCCGATTGCGACCGCAGCCCCCACGGCGATCCCGGCCAGCGCAATCCGGCTATGCGCGCCTACACGATCCAGCAGCGCATTGAGGTCGTTCGCATGGTCGTCCACGGTGCAGGGGGCCACCACCTTCTCCGACATGCCGGCCCCTCTGACGTCGTAGCGCAGCACATTGAACCGCAAGGTGAGCGTCTCGAACACCCCGTTCCAGCTCTCCAGGCTGCCGCCCATCTCATGGATCAACACCAGAACTGGGGCGTCACCCGATAGCGCACTCCACTGAAATCGTATGCTTACCCCATTGACTTCTGCCCAGTCCAGGTTCGAAGTCTCACCGAAACGCAGCGACATCAGTGATCTCCCTTCCTTGTATCAGCGCAAGAATTCCGTTGGTACCGTCAGGCACCTGGAACATTCTCGCATCGCGCCAAAGCCGTTCGAGCCCGAGTTCAACACTGATTCCCATCGCCCCGTGGATCTGCATTGCCTTTTGGATAGCGCGCTCGCAAGCCTGCGTCGCATACCGTTTTGCCATCGCCGAGGTGCCGTTCGGACGCCTCCCGCGATCGATGGCATCCAGCGCATAGAAGCAGAGAAGCCGTGCCGTCACGATTTCCGTCTCGATCTCCGCAAGATCCTGCTGCACCAGTTGCATGCTGGCGAGCGACCGCCCGAACTGGCGTCGCGTAACAGCATACTCCCGCGCCATCTCAAATGCCTTGCGCGCTAGGTGAACGGTCATCAGCCCGACCAAGGGACGGTTACCGTTCCACCCGAGCGTGAGTTGCGTCGCAGCGTCGCCGCTGCCCTCGCCTTGCCCGAGCACGCTCTCGCGCGGCACGCGGGTTCGCTCGAATACCATTTCCCCCAAGTGACCCTGCTGCAAGCCCATCACGGGCGTTTCTCGCACCTCGAATGGTGAGATATCCCGATCCACGAGTACGCGACGGACGATCGGCCTGCCGGAGTTGTCTGCGCCCTCCACACAGGAGACATTCACGACGTCGGCGATCGAAGCATTGGTAATCCACATCTTCCGGCCTGTGATGTAGGCGTAATCCCCCTCGATCTCCACCTTCGTCGTTACTGCGCGCGAATCCGAGCCTGCCTGTGCCTCGGTGTTGGCGGTGCAGGCGATCTTGCGACCCGAGATAAGGTCGGGAAGGAAGTCATTGGCTACTGGCGAATTCCCGCCCGCATGAATACGCGCAATGGTCCCCTCATGCGAGAGGAGCGAAAGCGCCAGCACCGGAGGTAGCTGCTCGAGTATTAGCCCATAGTCAACCATCCCTAGTCCGCCACCGCCTGCGGACTCCGCAAGTCGCGGCGCGAGCACGCCGAGCTCCGCGAGGCTGCCATAGAGATCCAGCATGCTTGCCTTAGGCAGCGGCGCATCGGCACGATGCGCCGCCAGCTTTGGCTCGATCGCCTCGCGAACGAGCCGATTTGCTGCGTCCGCCATGGCCTGCTGGTGACCGGTTGGCTCAAAGTTCATCACATCCTCCCTTCAAATACCCGCGAGGGCTATCACGTCAAGTTCGCCGAGGCCGGCGCGCAGCGGGCGCAATTGTTCGTATTCCGGCGAATCCCACATCGCCTGAATCGCGTCCATTGAAGGGAATTCAAAGATCGTGATGCGATCCGGGGTGCACTTCCCCTCGAGAACATGTGGATTCGAGCGCTTAACCAAATACTTTCCGCCAAAGCGGGCAAAAATGTCACCCACTTGGCTCTGATAGGGCTCCCAGCCCTCGGACTTAAGTATCTTGGTGGAAACGATGAGGTATGCGGCCATTGTTGTCTCCGGATTGGAATCATTTTTACCTACGGTCAACCGCCAACGTAGCGCGGCTTTCGCTTCTCGGCGAAAGCTTGCCGTCCCTCCAGCCGGTCTGGGGAATCCCGCAGCAGACCCCACTGCTGATTGGACAAGCTGACGAAGTCACGCGGCGCCAGGTGCGCTGTTTCGAGCGCCAATTTCTTCACTACCTGGACGGCTAACGGACCATTCGCCGCGATCCGTTCCGCCAGCGCCATGGCGGCGTTCTGTAACTCCGCGGCCGGCACCACGTCGCTGACGAGGCCGATACGTAGTGCCTCCTGCGCATCGATACGGTCCCCCGTCAACGCCATTTTCATCGCGTGCGCCGCGGGAATCGCGCGGAGCAAGTACTGAACTCCACCAACTGCTGGCACGCTCGCCACCTTCACTTCTGGTAAAGCGAATGACGCGCTTTCGCTGGCAATGCGGAGGTCGCACTGCAAAGCCAGCTCCATCCCCCCGCCGAGGCAGTACCCGTTGATTGCGCCGACGATGGGCTTCCAGATCTCCAGGTCGCTGAGGTCGACCAAGCGCGTGTAACCACATTGTGTCGCCTCCTTGCGGCGGCTCTTGAGCATGCCGTTGGCGAAGCTCTGGGCCGGCGGGTTGGTGGCTTTGAGATTGGCCCCAGCACAAAATGCCTTGTTTCCCGTGCCCGTGAGGACAATGGCGCGAACGCCGTCGTCATCTTGTGCCTGCACCAGAACCTGGCGAAGTTGAAGCAAGTCCTCGATTGTCAATGCGTTCAGGGACTCCGGCGCGTCCAGCGTGATCGTGACAACATGACCGTCGCGCCTCGTTTCGATTGCCATACTATTTCTCCTCAAACACTGGGACTGGACAATGACCGGCCACCACAGACGTACAGCGTCTGGCCGGTGATATACGACGCGCCGCGGTCGGCGAACATCAGGACAGCATGCGCCACGTCTTGCGGCTGGCCGATTCGACCCACCGGTACGCTCCTCCGGAGCCGGTCACGCACCTCGTCGGTATAGGTGTTGAGTAGCGGCGTCTCAACGATCCCCGGTGCAATGGCATTGGCCGTGACGCCTTCGGAGGCCAACTCGATTGCCAGCGAGCGTGTGAAGCTAACTACCCCACCCTTCGCTGCGGAATAGTTGGCCTGCCCAAAACCGCCGAGCCACGCGCGCGACGAGATGTTGATGATCCGTCCGTGCCGCTGAGCAAGCATGCCGGGAATCGCTTCCTTAACACACAGAAACTGCGACTTCAGATTGGTGTCGATGACAAAGTCCCAATCCTCGACCGTCATACGGGTGATCCGCTTGTCCCGGCTGGTCCCAGCGTTGTTCACCAGGACATCAGGTGCCTTCCATCGATCGGTGACGGCAGCGAAGCCCGCTCGTACGCTTTCGGCCTTGGTCACGTCTACCTGCAATGCGATGAGGCTATCGGGATGCCCGAGCTCCGCCATCGCTTCATTCAATGCGTCGAGGCTCAAGTCAAACATGGCAGCACGGTATCCAGCACCGAGCAACGCGCGGGTGATGCCCAGGCCTATCCCCCTGGCCCCGCCTGTCACCACGGCCACCTGTCCCTCATTCGTATTCGTGGCGCTCATGCCATCGCTCCTTCGAAAATTGCTGCCAAGCCCTGGCCGCCGCCAATGCACATTGTTTCCAACCCGTACCGAGCCTTGCGTCGTCGCATCTCGTGCAAAAGCGTCGTCATGATTCGAGTTCCGGTAGCTCCGATTGGATGCCCGAGCGAGATACCAGAGCCGTTCACATTCACGCGCGGGTCACCGTCTAACTTCCACTCACGCAGAACGGCGAGCACTTGTGCGGCAAATGCCTCGTTCACCTCAATGAGGTCCATGTCCTCCAGTGACAGACCCACTCGGTTGCACAATCGCGCGACAGCGGGAACCGGTCCGATGCCGAAGCGCAGTGGATCACATCCCGCTGCCGCCCAGCCGACTAGACGGGCGATGGGCTGCAAATCGTGGGTGCGCATATATTTCTCAGAAACAACCAGACATCCGGCCGCAGCGTCGTTCTGCTGACTCGCATTCCCGGCGGTGATCGTGCCTCCGGGCAGCATCGGCTTGAGCTTGCTCATCTGCTCGAGGTTCGCGTCATGGCGGATCCCTTCGTCCAACGAAACGAGCACAGTTTCGCCCTTTCGCTGCTTTACCGGGACTGGTACCACTTCCTCCGCAAAGCGGCCGTCCGCCCATGCGGCGGCGGCTCGCCGGTGGCTGGCCACCGCATACTCATCCGCTGCCTGGCGTGAAATGTCATACTGAGCCACCAGACTTTCGATACCTTGCGCCGCACCCGAGAATGGCCCAAAACGCTCCTCGGGTTGAGAGCGAACCCGACCTCGATCCAGCCTGTCGTAGAGCTTTGCATCCCCCATTCGATGCCCCCAACGCATACCGGTTGTATAGAACTCAATGTTGCTCATGCTCTCTACGCCAGTGACCAGTACTGCATCCGAAATGCCAGTCTGGACCTGCATGGCGGCCTCGAGCACGGCCTGCAAGCCAGAACCGCACCTCCGGTCCACGGTATAGCCGGCGAGTTCAATAGGCAGACCGGCCAAGAGGGCTGCATAGCGACCAATGCAGGGGGCCTCGCTCGAAGAATAGGACTGGGCCACGACGACGTCGTCAAGCGACTGCGGGTCGACCCCGCTGCGCCGGACCACTTCGGTCATCACATGGGCCGCGAGATGGTCTGCTGTGACAGAGGCCAGTGCGCCACCGAACTTTCCGATCGGTGTGCGCACCGGGGCCACGATAAACGCGGTAGAGGAGGTCATTGCTTGATCCGAAGGTTTAATTTACAGTTTTGTAGCCGTGCATTTGGCCTGTCACCATTCTGCTGACGCGGCCCCCTCTTCGCAATTTCGACTTTTGAAAGCACCGCTTTCATACCTAGAAGAACTATCATGGCTTTTCACTTCGACATCAGTGACTTTCGGCTCTTCGTCAACATCGTGGAGTCGGGCAGTCTTACCCGCGGTGCGGAACGAACATTCCTGTCACTACCGGCCGCCAGCCAGCGATTGAAGAACTTCGAGGAGACCCTCGGGTTGAAGCTCTTGATCCGTTCCGCGCAAGGTCTGCAAGTCACCGAAGCTGGCAAGGTCTACCTTGAACACGCCCGGCGCGTGCTGGCGCAGCTCGATTTGCTCACCAGCGCCCTGCAGGATTTTGGTGCCGGCATCAAAGGAAAGCTGCGGCTGCTCGGAAACACAACAGCCGTTACCGAATTCCTGCCAGCAGTGCTGGGTTCCTATTTGCTAGACCATCCGGACGTGCAGATGGAATTGCGGGAACGGACCAGCGATGACATCGTGCGCGCAGTTCGCGAGGGTGCCGCCGATATCGGCATCGTTTCCGGGATGGTTTTGATGGATAAGCTGCAGACGCTACCGCTGACGTCGAGCCGCACGGTCGTTATTGCTCCACTGGGTCACCCTATCCTGGAGCATGAGCAGGTGTACTTCAAGGAAGTGCTGGATTACGAACAAGTGTGCCTACCGGAAGGCAGCGCAATTCACGAATTCTTGCTACAGAAGGCTAGCGCGCTGCACATGCCGTTGTCGGTGCGCGTTCAGGTGTCGAGCTATGACAACGTCTGCAGGATGGTGCAGAGCGGCATTGGTATTGCGATTGTTCCTGTCACCACCGTGAGCCGGCCTGAATTCGCGGAGCGTCTTGGGGTCTGCGAACTGCTCGACCTCTGGGCGCGGCGAGAGTTTTTTATCGTCGCACGGGACTTCCAGGGACTACCCCGCTATGCGACGGAGTTTGTCGAAGCGCTGCGCGAGCACTTCGACTCGCAAGTCAAAGCGATAGAATCGTAACGAGGGCGACGGCGGAGTCTCCTCCCATCTGCCCTCCGTTGTTCTCGGCCAAGGCGACTTTGGCCCCTGGCCTCTGCCGTGCCCCGGCCTGTCCTCGCAACTGATGCGTCAGTTCTACAATCTGTGCAGCACCTGTAGCGCCTACAGGATGTCCTCGACTCAGCAGTCCACCGCTAGGGTTGACGCTGATGCGACCACCGATGTCGGTAGCGCCGGAGCGGATCAGTTCCGGTGCAGCGCCTGGCGAACAGAAGCCGAGATTTTCATAGTGAATCAGTTCGGCCGGCGCCGACGCGTCGTGTAGTTCGGCGACATGGATCTCTTCGGGACCGATGCCGGCTTGCTCGTAGGCTTCGCGAGCGGCACGCACAGCAACAAGTTCCGCCCCCTCCTGTCCCGTTGCCGAGACAATCGAGCTGGCCCGGATAAATACCGGTCGCGCTCCGACCCTGCGCGCATACTGCTCCGAGCAAACCAGGATCGCTGCGGCGCCGTCTCCGATCGACGAGCACATGAATAGCGTCAGCGGATCGCTCACCATACGGCTAGCCAGCACCTCCTCTACTGACGTCTCTTTGCGAAACTGGGCCGTGGGATTCAAGGAGCCTGCGCGCCGACTCTTGACGCACACACGAGCAAAGTCAGTGGGCTCCGCGCCTGTCTTGGCCATCCACTTACGGGTCTTCGCCGCGTAGATGTCCATAAACAAGGTGCCGCTGCCCGACCCCAGTTCTGGCGGCAACGGCTCTTCCAGATCGACTCCCTTGGCAAACGCACCAAAGGACACCGCCTTATCCTCATGCGAGAGCTTCTCGGCCCCCACTACGAGAGCGGTTTCGCATTGCCCAGATGCCACTGCCAGCCACGCCAGATTCAGCGCCGTACTGCTGGAGGCGCACGCGTTCTCGACGTTGTACATCGGCTTGCCCGCGAGTCCCGTGTTGCGAAGCGACGATTGAGCACGGATCATTTCCTGCCCGGTCACGACGCCGGCCGCGGCATTCCCAAAGAAGACACGCTGTACCTCTTCCGGCTTCACATTGGCGTCCGCCAGGGCTAGTTGCACCGCCTCCTCGCACAGTGATTTGAGATTTCGGTGTATGAACTTTCCAAACGGCGTCATACCGACGCCTGCAATCACAACATTTCTCATGCTTTTCTCAATTAAGCTGTGCGCCAGAAATCTTGACCCGTTCGGCTTGAATGGGACGGCTTCTTTCCAGCCAGTCCCGGAATTCCGCAGGGGTAGATGCAATGGGCGTGAAGGCAAATGGTGCCAGGTATTTGACTCTAAAATCCGGGCGCGACATCACACCCCTAACGTCCAAGGCAATCTTCTCAATGATGTCGTTCGGTGTTCCCGCAGGAGCGGCAAGCCCGACCATGAACTCCGCCTGCACGTCCTTGATTCCGGTTTCCGCGAAAGTCGGGACCTGCGGCAACGATGGCAGTCGCGCGGCGGCAGAGACGGCCAGCCCTTTGAGGCGACCACTGGTGATGTATTGCTCCGCCACAGATGCGGCCACGGCCGCCAGTTGAACTTCTCCGCCCATCATTGCTTGCAGCAATGGCGCCGCTCCCTTGTAAGGTACATGCGCCATGGCGAGGCCGTTATCCTTCGCCAACATTGCCAGTGGCAGGTGCGTGGCACCGCCGACACCGGATGAGCCATAGTTCACCGAGTTCGGGCTCCTTCGGCGAACTTCGGCGATAAACTCCTTCAGCGTGGTAGCGGGAAAGTCAGCCGGTGTCACCAATACCATCGGCACCTGAACCAAACGTACCACCGGCGCAAAATCCGATCTGGGGTTGTAGGGAAGCTTACTGAACAGGAATGCGTTCATCATGATTCCCGATTCCGAACTCGCCAGCAATGTGTAGCCATCCGCCGGGGACTTGGCAACCACGTTGGCGCCGACGCTCTCGTTCGCGCCAGGCCTGTTTTCAATGATCACCGGCTGCTTCCATTTCTCCGACAGATCATGAGCGAGCGCACGCAGCAGCGTGTCGAACGGACCTCCCGGTGGATACGGTACGACGATCTTTACGACCTTGCTCGGAAAGGCTGGCGCAGCAGACGCCGAACCGAACGCCAAGGCGAAAACGACAAGAATGGATTGAAGGATCTTTTTCATCATGTCTGCGGCCACAGTGGGACGTATGAGTTCGAGAGGTCAAGTGCGGGCTCGCAGTCGGGATCGAATGAGAGCGCTGCGCCAGTAGCCGCCTGCAATGCAGCTTTCGTTACGCCCTCCGCCATCTCCACGACATGTAGCCCAGACTCACGCACCTCGATCACCGCCATGTCGGTGTAAATTCTGGACACGCAGGCAAGGCCGGTGACGGGATAACTACACTCCTCAAGGATCTTATGGGCACCCCCCTTACCGGTATGCGCCATCAATACAAAAATCTGCTTTGCCCCCGCAGCGAGGTCCATGGCGCCGCCTACGGCGGGTACGGCAGATGGATCCCCGGTATGCCAGTTCGCGAGGTCGCCCTTCTCTGACACCTGGTAAGCGCCAAGTACGCAGATGTCGATGTGCCCACCGCGCATCATCCCAAATGATTGAGCGTGGTCGAACAGCGCGCCACCGGGAAGTAACCGGATCGGCGATTTTCCCGCGTCTACGAGATCCCAATCCACGTCCGATCCGGTGGCCTTGACCCAGCGGCCCAACACGCCGTTTTCGCTGTGCAGAAAGACTTCGCGTTCCGCAGGGATGTAGTCCGCGACGAGGGTTGGCAGGCCAACGCCAAGATTAACGTAGGTCCCTTCCGGGATATCTCGGGCGGCGCGCGCCGCAAGCTTTAGTCTTGTTTCCAGGTTCATGATGCTTACTCAGACGTTGACGGTCAAACCGATTGGGAAACGGGGCACGACGCGGTGTACAAAGATCCCAGGGGTGACCACGCCTTCAGGATCAAGGTCGCCCAGCTCAGACACGTACCCGACCGAAGCGACGGTGCAGCTTGCCGCTGTGGCCATAACCGGGCCGAAGTTGCGCGCCGTCTTACGGAATGCCAAGTTGCCCCAGCGGTCGCCGCGCTCGGCGCGAACTAGGGCATAGTCAAGGCGGATCGGCGCCTCGAGGACATAGCCTCGTCCGTCGATCATCCGCGTTTCCTTTCCTTCGGCCAGCAGCGTCCCGAAGCCGGTGCGGGTGAAAAACCCCCCGATGCCTGCGCCTGCCGCACGCAAACGTTCAGCAAGATTTCCCTGCGGCGTCAACTCCAGTTCGATCTTTCCGCTCCGGTAAAGATCGTCGAACACGTTCGACCCGGGCATACGCGGATACGTGCAAACGATCTTACGCACAAGCCCTGCCTTCAGAAGCGCGGCGATGCCAATTTCCCCCGAGCCCGCATTGTTGGTAACGATCGTGAGGTTGGTCGGCGCGCGCGCGATGAGCGCATTGATCAGGTCCTCGGGAACCCCCGCTCCGCCAAAGCCGCCAATGCCGATCACGGCGCCGTTCGGTACGTCATGCAACGCGGCGGACGCGTCTGCGAAAACTTTGTTGATCATGGATTTGCGCTCTGTTGCGTTGTGATGGAATCAATCTTGCCGAACGAGCCCAGATCACACAATTTCGAAATATCGAAGCGTCGCTTTCGTCTAGCTTGAACAGCCTACCTGGCGGGCCGCAGCGCTAGCCGCCGAGTGCGCGAGCCGGGTGCTCTTCGCCGATTTCTCGCAAAAGCTTGCCGTCGAGCCATGCGAGCAGGTCCTCCACCACTGAGCGGTAGATCAACTCATACGTGTTACGTGTCACGTATCCTAGGTGCGGAGTCGCAATAACATTGCGTAGGGAGCGATACGGATGATCAGGCGGCAGTGGTTCCTGGTGAAACACATCGAGGCCCGCGCCGGCTATCCTGCCTGCCGCAAGAGCGGTAATCAATGCAGCTTCATCGACAATCGGTGCGCGCGATGTATTGATCAGAAACGCGCTGGGTTTCATGGCGGCGATCTCCTCCCGACCTACGAGCCCCAGCGTCCGCTCCGACAGTACGCTGTGGATCGACACGAAGTCGGATCTGTGCATCAACTCCATGAGGCTCCCGCAGCGCTCCACCCCGAGCTCGACACATCGTTCTTCGCGAAGGTTTTGACTCCACGCGATGACAGGCATGCCGAAGGCGCGCGCGATAGCACTGATACGCGCGCCCAAGCGCCCCAGCCCAATCAGGCCTAGCGTGGCACCGGACAAGTCGACGCCTATTGCACACTGCCATCCAACTGCATTTCGGAATGCGTCAACTTCCCGTGGCACATTGCGCGCCAGTGCAAGCAGCAACGCCCAGGTCAGCTCCACCGCCGGTGTCTCCAGGATCGGTGTTCCGAGAACTGGGATACGGCGCACTCTCGCTGCGTCCACTGCGAGAGCTCCATTTCGATGCCCTGCAGTCACGATTAACCTAAGATGCTGGAGCTGCTCAATCACTTCCCGGCCGAAGGCGGTACGCTCTCGCATTAGCACCACGATGTGGTAGTCCCGCAGCGCATGAACGGGGTGCTCTACGCCTTCCAGGCGCTCGTGAAAAAAGGTAACGTCGATCCGGTCTTGAACGAGAGACCAGTCGGCGCAAGTGGCTGCGGCGTACAAGTTGTCGTCCAGAACGGCGCACTTTAGACGGTCGGCTGTATTTGACATAGTACTTGGCTGAATCATGACGGTGCGCGTGCCAGCGCCGCATTCAGCGCTGCCCGGAACTCTATTGACGCCACCCTTTCGAGTTGCCGCTCGCACTCGTCGTCAAGCGCTTCACTTAGCGAGCCGTACGGCTTGGCCAACATCGCTTTGGTGATCGACCAGGCCTCGGGTGGTAATCGAAGCCACTGCTGAACGAGCCGCTTCGCCTCCATCAGCGCGTTGCCGTCCCCCACGATAGCGTCGGCCACACCAAGTTGCAGGGCCCGTGCAGCGTTCAGCTTCTCACCACCCAACAACACCCGACTAGCAACGCCCGTCCCAACTTTGGCGCGCAGCAGATACAGCGATCCCCAGTCTGGCACCAGGCCGAGCTTCACGAAGGGGAACAGCAAGCTGGCGCTCTCGGCCATCACGAGCGCATCGCAGGCGAGCGCCAAGCCCGCCGCCCCCCCCACCGCGTAGCCTTCCGCAGCCGCCACCACCGGCTTGCGCGAGCGCTTGATTGCCCTAACACAACGATGGGCGTTCCGGAGCAGTGCCTGCACGTCCGTCTGGGAGGCCCGCGCCAGTTCGCTCAGGTCGCCGCCGCCGCTGAAGTGGCCCGCGGCGCCCGTCAAAATGATCGCCCGCGTGCAATCGTCCTCGACAAGATGTTCGAGTGCACTCGCCAGCATCTCGCGCATCGTCCCCGTAAAGGCGTTGCGTCGTCCCTCGCGACAGAGTTCCACGGTCGCAATGTCATCCTCGTGGCTGATCCGGATCTCTTGCATCACGCGGGGCTCCGCAATTGCTGCATGCGTTGCATGGACGCATTTGCTTCGTCGATAATCTCGTCGAAGATTGCCTCTACGGGCTTGATTTCGTCTGCGAACGCCGCGGCCGGTCCCATATCGATCATCCCTTGCGACCAATCGCCGTCCACATAGGCATTGCGAACGATTGCCCCCGCGACCAATTCTCGGTACTGCTCGAAATCGGCCACACCGCTCGACTCAAGGGCAGAAACTTTGCGTGCTGCCTCATTGTCCAGCACCCGATGCTGCTTGCCGAACGAGCCCATGACCACGCGCGAGCCGGACTCCGACAGTCGAACAATGTGTTCTTTATAGGCGCGGTGCGCCCAGATCTCTTCCGCCACCACCATCCGCGACCCGAGGATGATGCCATCGGCACCCAGGCTCAGCGCCGCCACCAGATGTCGGCCGTCGCCCATCCCTCCCCCCACCACCAGCGGCTTACGAAGGGCGTCGGCAGCCAAAGGCGCTTGTACGATCTGGCCGACCATGTACTGGCCGGTGTGGCCACCAGCCTCGCCACTGATTACTGTGACTGCATCGACCTCTTCGCGCGCGGCGGTCATTGCATAGCGCACCGCCGGCACCTTGTGAATGACGATACAACCAGCGGCCTTCAGGCGTGGCAATAGCCATGCCGGATTGTTCCCCGAGGTTTCGATGAACCGGATACGCTCCTGCACCACGATATTGACGAATGGTTCAAGGAATTCCTTGACATTGGGCCGTCTCGGCAACGAGATGCTGACGCCGAAGGGCCGTCCTCCGGTCAGCTCCCTGCATTTCTGAATTTCGCGGCGGAAGCGCTCTGGCTCGTCCGGAAAAGAGAGGCATGTGATAAAGCCCATGCCGCCGGCATTGACGACTGCGGCGACATACCGGGCGTCCGCCAGCCACTGTAATCCTCCGCAAAGGATCGGATGCCGAATGCCGAATAGCTCCGTGACGCACGTGCGAAAGATCTGATCCCTCATCGTTTGGCGCTCCGCTTCGCATAGGGAGCGCGAATCTCGTCGGTATGCTCCCCTAGGCCTGGAGCCGGTCTCAGCCCTGACGACATTGGGCCACCAATGGGTCCGAACGTCATGGGCGGCACTACGTTCACCTCGCCGATTCCCGGCTGCATCACCTGAGCAGAGAGCCCCGCCCGCTTGAATTGCTCGGAATGTGTCACTGCCTGGTAGTCCAGAACAGGCGAGCAGATGATGTCCACTGACGACAATTTCTCTACCCACTGTTGCGTCGTCCTTCGCTTCAGCATCGGGGCGATCAACATGGTTAGCTCATGCCGATTGGCCACCCGCAGCGGGGACGTGGCAAACCGATGGTCGTCTACCAAGTGGGGCATATTCAGACAAGCGCAGAACGATCTCCAGCGATCCGGGTGATATGCCGCCACCAGCAACCAGCCGTCGGCGGTTTCATAGGCCTCGTTGGGCGCCGAATAGGGTGCTGCATTGCCTGTGCGTTCCGGTAAATCCCCCGATGTGAGATACGACGCGAGTGCCGTTTGTTGTAACTGCATCGCACAGGAATACATGCTGACGTCAAGCCACTTTCCCGATGCGCCCTGCGACCGCAGCAGCAATGCGTCAAGGATCGCCATGGTGGCAAAAAAGCCGGTCACCATGTCGATGACCGGAGCTTGCATCTTAATCGGCGGACCATCAGCAAATCCCGTCGTGCTCATGAGTCCTGAGACGGCCTGGATCGCGCCATCTACGCCAGGCCTCTCCCGATCCGCACCGGCCTGCCCATACGCGGAAATGCTGCAATAGATTAAGCCTGGATGCCGCGTCTTCAGCGTGGGATAGCCCAGGCCAAGGCGCTCCATAACTCCCGGGCGGAAGCTCTCCACAACGATGTCTGCGTCAGCTATCAAGGTTTGCGCAAATTCAACGTCCGCGGCGTCTTTCAGATCGAGAACGATGCCACGCTTGTTTCTGTTCAGAGCCAACTGGATAACGCTGTGCCCCTTAATCCACGGCGGCCCTAGTTGACGCCCCAGTTCGCCCGACGGCGGCTCGACCTTGATGACGTCGGCGCCGCGGTCGGCGAGCATCATCGTACAGGTCGGCCCTGCGGCAATTTGTGTGAAATCGATAACACGAAGACCTTCCAGTGACTCGTTCATTGCTCACCTTCGACGTTCGTCAATGCTTCCCGGTCCGCTCGCGCCCAGATTTCCATGCCGATCGGGTTCGTCATCTCTTCTAATATGTGCCCCACCAATCCAATCGAGCGGGCCATTACGCCAATGCCACGGACGATGCGGCACGGAATGCCCAGTTCACAGCAGATGGCGCCTATCGCGCCGGTTGCATTGATGGGAAGATTCTTCCCCGATTGGCGCTCGGCCTCTTTATGGATGAGCTGCATCAATTGCACGTACTGGCCATCTTTTCCACACTCTCTTGCGATTTCGAATAGCCGCGTGGCACGAGGATCGACAGGTTTGTGCACGGGATGACCGATGCCTGGGATGGTCTTGCGTTCAGCACGGAACCGTGTAATCACCTCTTCAGCAATGCTCTGCAATTCGACGCTGTCTCGTGAGGAGTGGCCGATCAGCGCGTCTTCGAGCATCTTCGCTGCTCCTTCCATGCTGCCGACAAAAACCGTCCCCAGCCCGCTTAGCCCCGCCGCGACCGCTGCTTGTATGGATTCGGGAGCGCCGGTGTACGTGAGCCTTGCAGCCAACGCGCTAGGAGTGATGCCGTGCTCGATCAAGGTGACGACACTGGCATTGAAGAGCCTTGATTCTTGCGGTGAAGGCAAGCGGCCCATGAGCACCAACCATGCCATGTCACCCAGGCTCACATTTCCCAGGATTTCTTCGGGAAGATCCAGGCCCCTCACGACTACGCTGTCGGGAGTGCTGTAGCCTAGCTTTGTCGAAATCGGATGCATCTCAGCATGCACGTTGGGCTCCTCTCCTGTTACCGGTTTCATTGCGCCTTGATACCTCGTGTCCTGATGAACTCCCCCCACTCTCGGTATTCGAGTAGAAAACGCTCCGCTCCTACCGATGGCTCCCCGAAGATCGGCCTAGCCTGATAGTCCCGCAACTTGGCCAGCAGCGCGCTGTCCTGCAGGGACTCTCGCACGTCACGGTTTATGCTCGCCACTAACTTTGGATCGATGCCCGCCGGCCCAATCAGCACCAGCCATCCAGGTGTTGGTGGGCCCTGGATACCCAATTCGTCGAACGTCGGAACATTGGGCATCTGAGGTGCACGCGCTGTACCGGACACCGCAAGCGGAGTCACCTTTCCGGAGGCGATCTGGTTCAGCGCACTGGAGAGGACACTGACCATCAGGCTGGTCTCCCCGGAGATCGTGCTCAGCATGGCCGGCCCCACCCCATTGAACGGAATGTGGCGCAACTGAATTTTCGAAGCCGAAGCCAGCATCTCCATGACAAGATGCGTGGAGTTCCCCATACCGCCACTCCCGTACGTCAACTCCCCCGGCCTCCTTCGTGCTGTGTCGATGAAATCGGCGTAGGAAGTCAGACCGCTTTTTCGACTAGCAAGCAGCACGAACTGCGCTTCCATGATCGGCGTGATGTAGGTGAAGTCTCTACGCAAGTCATACGGAACGGTGGGGTAGAGGTGCGGGTTGAATGCAAGAGGCGTGGATCCCGACACCAGAAGGGTGTAGCCATCCGGTTGTGAGCGGGCGACTTGCGACGTGGCAATCACTCCATTGGCCCCCGGCTTATTTTCGACCACGACCGCTCGCCCCCAACGCCTCGCCAATGCATCCGCAAGCGCGCGCGCGATCAGATCTCCCGTGGAGCCCGGGGACTGCTGAACGAGCAGGGTGACCGGTCTAGCCGGATAGGGTTCCTGGCCGTAGGCCTGCGTCATGAGCAAGACAGAAGCGGCCAACAACAGGCGGAGTAGCCTGAGCCACGGGTGCGTTTTCATTGAGTGTCTCCTAGAGTCGACGCACTTGCGGCGCCTTTATAGGAGTCTGCCCGCCTGAGCAGTGAGAGGCAATTTCGATGATTTGAAGCAGTGCTTTCAATCAGCGAACGCTGACCGCGGAGAGCGAGTACCTTATGAGGTCTGCGGTGTAGCGGCAGAGATACACGCTTGCTTCCTCGAAAGCCCTTGGATCGGCACTCCCCTGCCGCATGTGCACGGCCTCAATCGCGTTTCAAGCGAGTCGCGGCTGCACTATACGTCCTTCGGAAGGCAACCTGAGTCGAACCCCGCCCTGTCAGGCCCGGGAAGACAAAGGCCACGTCTTTGTCCGCAAAGGTCAAGCGTGGAGAACTGTTCACCGTAGATTGCCCGTCACGGGAGGTGTTCAGGGACGTCACCAGCCTTTGGGGTGTGCTGTGCCTGATCGCACTGCGCGACGGTACGTTACGTTTTAGAGAACTGCGCCGGAAGGCGACGGGGGTGAGTGAGAAGATGCTGGCGCAAACGCTCCAGCGCCTCGAGGAGGACGGGTTCGTGCTTCGCACTTCCCACTTCCTATCCCGAGGTCCCCCCGCGGGTGGAATACGACCTTACGCCATTGGGCGAGGAAACCACGGTGCAAGTGGCCAAACTGGCAGACTGGATCGAAGCCAATCTCTTCTAGGTGCAGGCGGGCAAAAAGGCAGGTTGGCTAACGAGGTTTTGGTGTGGGTGCAAACCAGAAGACAGCTGCCCGGCCGACCACGCACGTCACTGGCAGGGACCGCTCTTACGGCCAAATGAAGAAACAGTGCGCAGGTCCAGCTACATCCACCAGAAGAACGCAAGCTCCGCGATAGCTAAAGGAATGAGGATAAAGGCGACGGAAAGCCCCCCTTTGCAGTAGTCCCGATGCTCCGCAGATGTCATCACATGGGCGCTCCAGCAGCCCCCAACGATTAAAAGGTCTTCGACGCCCTCGTTCGAACGCTCATGACATAGGTGGCGCCTTCTAGCCATCGTCTCGATCCGAGTCTTCGCCGTCACACTTCGGCGCAATTGCGAATACGAACGCATCCGCAATAGTCCGAACTTCCTTAGTATTCGCATACCCTACCCCCGCTACAGAACAGGCGCCGCGACGAACTCCGACATAGCGCCATATCTCCCTAGAAGATGTGTTTGATGCCAAGCATCGCCCCGAGCTGATTGCCACCAGGCGCGGGGTTGGACCCAACCTGCCCTGCACTGACCGATTGTGCGAGAGTTCCGCCGTTATCGATAAAGCCAGCGGTCGCGTACAGGGACGTGCGCTTGGAAAATGCATAAGTGCCGCGTGCCGCGTACAACCAAGCCTTGTTCGCGCTATTGTGATAACGAAGGTTGAATACTTCGGCATCCACGCTGAATGCCGCTGTCACGGGATATGAGACTCCTGCGAAATACATGTCGCTACGCGGCGTAGGACTTCCCTTGTTGTCACGCCGCAGCCAGCCAAGTCCGATCTTCGCCTTTTCGACCATGAAATACCCGTTCAGCAAGAGCCGGTCATCCGTCAATCCGCTACTTGTAAGGCCGCCAAACGCGCCGGGGCCACCGCGCAGCGAGTCGTAGGCGGCCGCAATTTGCCACTTTTGGGTGCTATACATCAACAGCGCCGACCACTCTCTGCACGCACGCCTGTCTGCAGGATTCTCTCCGGCGCAGTTTGACCCGGCGGGGCTGGGGCCAGCATTGACGGTGTCACGCCCGAAGCTGTATGTCGCCCCAAGCGTCAAGCCCCCGACCGTTCCCTTGTACGAGACGGAATTGTCTGTCCGCGCATTGGCCAGGTAAGGATCGAGCGAGCCAGAACCATATACGTTAGGTCCGAGCATGTCGGGCTCGGCCATCCCCCAAAAGAGCATGGTGTATTGGCGTCCCAGTCCAATTTGCCCCCACTTCCCCGAGAGCCCCACTGATGCCTGGCGACCGAAGAGCCTGCCGCCCTGGTTATTCACTCCGCTATCTGGCGCGAATCCGGACTCAAGCCAAAAGAATGCCTTCGTGCCATTGCCCAGATCCTCAGTTCCGCGCAGACCCCAACGAGAGGGAACTGTGCCAGTGAGATTGGGTATGCGAAACAAACTGTCTTTTGCAGCCCCAACGTTGGAGACATACTCAATACCTGTATCCACCACGCCATATAAAGTCACTGCCGATTGCGCTGAAGCCGCCATCGGTGCGGCAAAGGTTACAGCCGCAATCGCCTCCCTGAATTTCATCTTCTCCTCCGTAATTAAAGGTATTTTTTTTGTATGTATCTCGGGCAATGTCCTTTTCGCTGGTTGTGTGAGGCCCTGCCTCCATCAGACTGATGGAAGCGAGCCTCAATATGCGAAAGGGAAAAATAACCGCGGTGATGGGACCTTGAACAAGGGCCCCAGCTCAGAATCAGGCTACGGAATTTCGTATGCTTGACGAACTCAGCGTTGTCGTAGCGCTCTTTGGGAGAAAGAAGATGATAAGGGCACCAATCGCGAGCGACACTCCCATGGCGTACAGCCCGAACTCAAGGTGCCCAGTCGCTTGTTTTACGAGTCCCATCATGTATGGCGCGAGATAGCCGCCTAGATTTCCGATTGTCGCCATCAGCGCGATGCCTGCCGCGGCAGCTGCGCCGGTGAGAATAGCGCCCGGTAGCGCCCACATGACGGCGATGCCCGCGAGGGCGCCAGCAGCTGCAAGGGAAAGGCCGAGAATGGCAAACATGGGGCTTGCAGCATTAGCGCCCGTGATCACCATGCCCAAGGCCGCGGTCAAGGTGCACCAGATCATGTGCCAGCGTCGCTCGCCCGTTTTATCCGAGTGTTGGCCGACCAGAACCATGGCAACGGACGCAATGCCAAACGGCAGTGCCGTCAAGAGGCCATTGGAGATCATATTGGTCACCCCCATGTCCTTGACAATCTGCGGCATCCAGAAAGACACACCATAGATGCTGGACAGAAGTGCGAAGTTGGCAAGCGACAACCGCCATACGTTAGCGCTGCGGATCGCATCCAAGAACCTGTGACCGTGTCCGGCGCTGCGTTGCATCGCCGCTTCTTTTTCGAGAGCGGTTGCAACCAGATCGCGCTGCTCTGCAGACAACCATTGCGCCTGTCGAGGTCCGTTGTCGAGATAGAAATAGGTGACGATGCCTGCCAGTATGGCAGGGGCGCCCTCGAGCACAAACATCCATTGCCAGCCCGAGTGTCCCCACACCCCGTGCATGGAGTGCATAATCCAACCAGACAACGGGCCGCCTATCAGACCGGACAAGGGAACGCCAAGGAAGAAGATGCTGCAAACCTGTGAGCGCAGACGCTGAGGATACCAGTACGTCAGGTAGAGGATGACGCCGGGGTAGAAGCCTGCTTCAGCGATACCCAGAAGGAAACGCAGGATGAGAAATGACGTGGGGGACGTCACCAGGCACATAGCCGTTGAAATGATGCCCCATACGACGAGAATCCGCGCTATCCAGAATTTCGCGCCAAATCGCTGCAGCATTAGATTGCTAGGGATTTCGAAAAATGCATAGCCGATGAAAAATATTCCAGCGCCTAATCCAAAGGCAGCGTCACTCAGACCTATTTCTGCACCCATCTGCAGCTTTGCGAAGCCAACATTGACTCGGTCCAGGAATGAGATAATGTACAGCAGCAGAAGGAACGGTAGCAGTCTGCGCGAGATCTGGTTGTAGGTTTTGTGCTCAAAGTCGTTGGAAAACGACGAGCGAGTTAGTAGTTTCATGTTGCCTCCTCCGAACTGTTTCGGACTATTCCGGGATCTGTGTTGTCTTGGCCGGGCTTTCTGCCGCTAGAAGCTCACCGCTTGCGCGCCTTTAAGTTTCAAAATTTCACGGGCCTCCGCCGGGCTCGCAATCTCCAGCGACAGAGATTCCAAAAGTGTGCGAATTCGAATGACCTGGTCTGCATTGCTTTCCGCCAGCTTGCCCGGCCCATCCCATAACGAATCCTCGAGCCCCACGCGTACGTTGCCTCCCATCGATGCAGCCATTGTTGCAAGTGGGATCTGACTTCGTCCCGCTCCCAAGATGGACCACACGTAGTCATCGCCGAACAGTCGATCCGCTGTTCGCTTCATATGCATGACATCATCAGGATGAGCACCGATACCGCCGCGGATACCGAAGACCGTCTGGATAAAGATCGGGCCCTTCAACAGCCCGCGGTCAACAAAGTGGGCCGCAGTGTACAGGTGGCCGACGTCGTAACATTCGATCTCGAATCGCGTCCCTAGCGCTGCGCACGACTCCAGTACGTATGCGATATCGCGGAACGTATTCTTGAAAATTAGGTCGTCGCTGTTTGCGAGATACGGCCGCTCCCAGTCATGCCGGAATTCCTTGAATCGGCCGAGCATCTCGAACAGTCCGAAGTTCATTGAACCCATATTTAGCGATGCCAGTTCCGGCGCAAATCGCAGGGCTGGTGCCAGCCGGTCTTCCAGGCTCATGACCGGCGATCCGCCAGTGGTGAGGTTAATTACGATGTCGGATTCAGCCTTAATAAGGGGCAGAAACTCCGCATAGAGGTCGGGTGCCTGGCTTGGCCGCCCGTCCACAGGATTGCGGGCATGCAAGTGAACGATTGCAGCCCCTGCCTCTGCTGCCCCAATCGCAGCCTTGGCAATCTCGTCCGGAGTTACCGGCAAATAGGGAGACATAGACGGGGTATGAATGGCGCCCGTGATTGCACAAGTGATGATTACCTTACCCATGACAGCTTCCTTAGGCGAGCGACTTCCCCACGGTTCTTCAGCCGTGATGGGATATTTGCTCAGAGTTTTGAGGATCCGGTTCGCTATGCCGCTTTCGCTGCGCTATGACCCTTGTAGCCGATCGCCTCGGAAACGACCCGTGCCGCCTCTAATACTCCCGAGAGTTGGCGCTCGGAAGGCTCGGGTGCGATCGCTTGCACCAGGTCTACGATGGCGATTGCACCGATCAGAACACCGGACGCATCGAGGATGGGTGCCGCCAGCGTATTCAGCCCGATAGCAGCCTGGTTGGGCGCCACGGCCCAACCTCGCGCGCGGATGGTGGCAAGTTCCTTCTGAAGCTCTTGCGGATTGACGATCGTATGCTGTGTGTGCGGCTCGAGCATGCCCGAGAGCACACGTTCCTGTACCTCGTTGGATGCATAGGCAAGCGTCACTTTGCCTTGTGCAGACCAGTGGAACCCGAGGACAGAGCCCGGTTTGACGATGATTTCGACCGGCGAGGTTCCGGTCATAACGGAGATGACATGCGCACCGTCCGGGCCGGCAAGCGACAACACGACCGAGTGGCTCAGCTTGTCGCGCAGTACCCGCATAGGACCCGACGCCATACGTGTCAGGTCAAAGTTTTCGCTGACTGCGTGACCGAGGGCAATTAGCCGCGTGCCTGCTCGATAGCGTTCGGATTCGCCATCCTGAACAATGTAACCTAGTTGGACCAGCGTTCGCAGATGTCGAAATATCCGATTCTTGTTCGTTCCGAAGTGCTTGGCCAAGTCCGTTATCCGAACGGCTTCCTTGTTTGCAGCCAAGTATTCCAATATTTGCAGGGCGAACAAAACGGCCTGCACGCCCCCTGCGCTCGTTTGATTATCTTTCATCCGTCACTCTCTATGGCTAGCTGCCGCCGGCTTTTCGTGCTGGACCGGGCGGTTCAGTTCGCACGTGCCCAAGCATCTCCTTGCGGAATTTTAGCCGTGCAGCGCAGACGGTCATCCGCCGAGGGCGCCAATACCCGCGCTGCCCCTGAAGCTTCCCTCACTTGCTTTCCCCAATCCTCTAGGTAAGCGGCTCGGGCAGCATCATCCACGCGGGGCGAAGCGTAGGCTACAAAGCTCTGCGCAACGGTCAGTCCCAAATACTCAAGCATGCACCGCCGGTGTGGGTGCAAAAGCATCTCGATGTCGCCATACGCGCCATCGGGCGAAAACCGATCACGAGTACCGCCAGTGCTGATTGCCTCGATACCGACCCGCCCCTTGAAAAATCCTCGGTCGAATCGCTGGCCATCGGCGTATGCGAACCCATACGCCAGTACGCGATCGAACCATCCCTTTAGAATTGCCGGCATCCCGCCCCACCAAAAGGGGTAGACGAAGACAAACAGGCTGGTGTCGGCAACGCGCCGCTGCTCGCGTGTGATATCGTCTGCAAACGCCCCTTCCTTCGACGCATGGAGCTGTTCGGCTTGGTAGTGAAATCGCTCCGGATCGCATACGGAATGAAAATCGTGCCGGCCCGCTACAGGGTTGAACGCTTCGGCATATAGATCTGAAACTTCGACGTCAAAGCCCTCAGACTCCAGGCAACGGACAGCCGTGTCCTTAAGCGCTGCGGTAAACGACGTAGCTTCCGGATGTGCAAATACGATCAAGGCCTTCATACGTTGTACTCATCCAGTCCGATCAGGGCCGCTGCGTTTTGGGAAACCATCTTGCGCACTTGAGCTTCGCTATAACCAAGATCCAAACAGATCTCGATCACGCTACGGAAGCCATCCACCAATCGCGGGTTACCGACCTGACCCAGGTCAGATCCTAGGATTGTCTGTTCCACGGTGCCAGCTTCAATCAGGGACTTCAGCGTCTCCGGCTCATAGAAACGGAACTTTGAATTCTCTGCAAACATGCACATCGAATGCTCGATGTACACACCCATCTGTGCCAGCGTAGTGAGATCTTCGACCGTAGCGTCAATGACGTATGTCGGGTGGTTGCAAAGTAGCCGCTTTACGCCCCGGCGCTTCGCCTCCTCGAAGAGAGGCCAGATCTCTGTGATGTGCAGGTGGCCTGACGAGAGCACCACATCGTGTTCGGCGACCATGTCCAGGATCGGCAACACTTCGGGTAGCAATGCACCCTTGTCGTCGACAACGGTCAGGGCCTTTGGCGCAAGCATCTTCTTCTTTGCGCGCGGAAACTGGAAATCATCCCCCTCCTTCTTGTGGTGTGCGATGTGGTTCGCCGATGTGAAAGTTGGCATCCAAACGAGGCGTGCACCAAGCGCGATACCATGTTCGACTGCGTAGACGTTAAGACCACCGGTCTGATTATTGAGCGGCACACCAGAGAGCAGCTTCACCTTCAAGTGGTGGCCGAAGTGCTTGTTCAAGAGACTAGTGACCGGCGTGGCAGAATAGTAGTGGTCCTTTATTAGCAGCGCACGGACGCCTGCTTCGGATGCCTCCTGCATGGCTTCGTAGTGGTCGAAATACCGCGGCATCACCGACGGGCCGCTATGGCAATGAAGATCAATCGCACCGTGCATCAGTCGGTCGACAATTCCAGGATCCGCAGTACGCCAATTGGTCGTTTGCATCGAGACAGACATTCCAGATTACTCCTTCAGCGTGCTTAAAGTTGATCAGGGGTGGCGAGTCGCTTGAACTGTTCGGCGGCCGATACGGCGGCGCCCCGTAAGAAGGCCTGGTCTGACCCGAAAATGAAAACTGTGAATCCCATGCTGTGGAACTCATCTACCTCGGATAGCGATGAGACGAAAATACCAGCCGCTCGACCGTGATTCGCACAGGCATCAGCCACCTTGCGAACCCCGGCGACAACGGCGTCGTCAGTTACGCGATGCTTGCCCATCGAAACTGCCAGATCGCCGCGTCCAACAAATAAGCAATCGACATCGCTGATCGATGCGATTTCGTCGATCCTGTCTATCGCGACGCTGTCTTCAATCTGGCATAGCACCACGGATGATGCGTCGGCCGCGTCAATGTGCTCGGCCATAGTGAGCCGTCCATATCCACCCGCGCGCGGCGAGTTAGAGAACCCGCGGGTTCCATCCTTGTAACGAGCCGACCGCACAACGCGCATAACATCAGCAACGCTAGTGGCGTGTGGAACGAGGACACCGGTAAGGCCGACATCGAGCGCGTTTAAAACTGAACTCTCCGAAGCCTCTGGCACGCGCACCAGCGCAGGAAATTCTCGAGCCGCCAGCGCCATGACGTCCAAGTGCGCTCGGTCAAACGGAGCATGCTCTGCATCTAGTACGGCAAAGTCGAGTCCGGTGTTTGCCAATACCTCCAACGTCTGGAACGCCGGCGTCTTAACGAACGTGCCGAGCAGAGGCGCCCGGCCGCGCATGCGCTGTTTGAAGTTGATCAAGGTAGTCACTGTTCGACCACCTTGTCTACTGTGTCCGACGGGCCCGTAACCGCGAATTCCGCCGCCTGGTATTCGACCAGATGTGCGTAGTCTTCGCGAATGGGCGAGAACACGTCCAGGTTAAGAACCACTTCATCGCCGACCGGCACGGCGTAGTGAACGGTATGGGGTGGCACACGAAGCATCGAACCTGGCGTCATCTCGAACACATCGTCACCAACGTGATAGTTCATTCGACCCTGAACGCAGATCGCGATCTGTTCGAAGGGGTGGCTATGCGGCCTGACGTCCATGCCAGGCGTCGCCCAGTTCATGACCATGACGACGTTCTCGCCGCGGAACCCGACCCGTTCCACACCCTTGCGCACCACTTCGCGATCAAGCGTATTCCAGTTGTACATCGTCGTTTTTGTGGATGCTGCCATACTTGCCTCCTGCGGTTTTCGGTGTTATGCTGTACATAACGGGATGTCATTCTGCATAACTGCATGATAGAGGCTTTGACGGGCAGCGCCAGTAGGGGTTAGCCCTATGGAAGTCATTGCGCAACGGCAAGTTGCAGGAAGTCGTAAAAAGGGCTGGAATTAGGCCCTCGGCGTCAGCGGAGAGTCGACATGCGATGCACGATCGTTCTCAAATTCGATGATGGCGATGCCATCCCGGTCAAAGGCGCCGAGCTGATGCGGCTTCACCGCACCGACTGCGCGGCCTCGGGCGACTGTCAGCTTGTCCCTCGCGGAAAGCCAATCATTAATTAATTGCGTCCAGCAGGAATTTGCCGTGAAGCAGAGCGATCGTAAGATCGCTACTGCGCGTCGCAGCGAGCTTGTAAGGCCTGCGGCGCGCTCCGTCGTGTGCACGACGGGCATTCCTCCGAACTGAAGATCACGTCGGGAAAGGTCTTCTACTGCCGCGAGCGATGGAAAGCATGCAAGTGTGGTGGGGGAGTGTTACTAACCCGTACACTAAATAGTGCGTCAATCAGGCTGCGTAGCAAACACGCTTTTCCTGAAACAGGTTACGGATGACATGAGGCTGCTGTTGAAGATCGCGGTTCGTGCGAGCACATTCATGAGACTGTCGCTTTTTTCGGATCATCAATCCTGCGACTGTGGCTTTTCAGTGCGAGACGACTTTCCGGTGGGGCATTGCGTACGCTCTTCGAAGCAGCTGATTGAAATTGCCAAGCGTAGAGATGTCCCAGTGCAAGGTCGTTTCGAGCTTACCCGGATGTTGCTCGCACGTTGAAAAGGTCGGATCCAGCCCCTCGAGTTTCCAGAAGGGCGAACAGACATCGGCGCGGTTCAGGATCAAACAGAGATAGCAACATCGTAAGCGACGTCGTTCATAGATCCAACCGATCGGAGTCTGCATGGCCCGCAGGCGATCCACGCTTACGTGGGTTAGTTGTGAGAGACGTTCCAAGGTCTCGAGCGGTACTGGCGGAAACAGTAGCCATTTCCCATCTGTCAGAGTTGGCATCGGACCGAGATCGGCGTGCGTCCAAAGCTGCTCGACCGTCATGGAGTACTTGCCAGCGAGGCGTCCAAGCCAGCCTCCAAATGCCTAGCCATCAAAGGGACGAGGGGCAATTGGCCACGGCCTCGGCCGGTTAGAGCAGGCAGCACCGGGCGTGTTCAATGTGGGAGACATCAATCATTTCCCTTCCATCGCGAATCGCAAGCTCGGTGGCAGCATTCAAAAGCCACGAGACCTCACCGGTCAAACCTCCGCTCGCCGCCAGAACCGCCGTGACAATTTCTCGCCTTGACAGGTTTGACGGCCGCCGCAAAGGAAGAATGCGCTCGAATGCCGCCGTCAGGCCACGGAAGGCTTCCGACTCCTGCCATCGAGGCATCTCGAAACGGGCAAAGCGACTGCTCATTTGCGAATCGGTTTGCAGTGGTAACCGTCCGACGGACAGCGTTCTTGACGACGGGGTTGCTTTCAGGCGGCGGTCGAGCGGATCTGCTCAGCCATGGCCCATGGCAGCAGTTCGCTGACGCGATTGACGGGGTGGTCGGCGATGCGCGCAATGACGTGGCGCAGGTAGGCCTCGGGGTCGAGGCCGTTCAACTTGGCTGAGGCCACCAGCGAATAGATAGCGGCACCGCGTTCGCCGCCACTGTCAGAGCCGAAGTGCAGGAAGTTCTTTCGACCGAGGGCAACGGCCCGCAGCGCACGCTCCGCTGCGTTGTTATCGATCTCAACGCGACCGTCACTGGCATACAGGGTCAATGCCGACCACTGATTCAATGCATAGCCAATAGCCTTCGCGGTATCGCTTTTGGGCGACACCTTGCTGAGCGTCGAACGTAACCAGATCTCGAAGGCCTCCAGCAATGGACGCGCCCGCTCCTGTCGGACGCGCCTTCGCTCGTCGGGAGGCTTCCCGCGGATATCAGCCTCAATAGCGTAAAGTTCGCCGATCCGGCGCAGCGCCTCAGTGTTGACGTCGTTCCTGCGTGCCAAGTACAGATCGTGGAACTTTCGTCTCGCGTGAGCGACACATCCGGCCTCTTGCACCTCGCCGTCTCTGTAAATCGAGTTGTAGCCTGCGAATGCGTCAGCTTGCAGGATCCCCCTGAAGCCTTTCAGAGGGCCGGCCGGGATTCGCAAAAAATCCGCCACATCTCTGGCAACTCTTTGATTTATCGAGGGAATCTAGCCTTCCCGGCACCCCGGATAACCTCGTGGCTGCGCCCCGGCTAGAATGAGCTCAAATTGCGATGAGTGCCTCAAACGGCACACATCGGCAAAGATGAGGCTGAAGTTGGGAGCGCTTGG
Source organism: Cupriavidus sp. C2SS-8b (assembly GCF_057073745.1). Taxonomy (NCBI): domain Bacteria; kingdom Pseudomonadati; phylum Pseudomonadota; class Betaproteobacteria; order Burkholderiales; family Burkholderiaceae; genus Cupriavidus; species Cupriavidus sp. C2SS-8b. The sequence continues at coordinate 81,445 of NZ_CP172718.1, read as the reverse complement.
CCCGTCGATCTGTCATCAAATGCAGGCAAATTCCACATCCTGGCACGCACGCTGTCGAAGGGCTCCGATACCGGACCAAGGGAAGTAACGGATTTGGAAAACAGGGGGTGAACGTTGGCAGCTCCAAATGGCGACAACACAATCCGCAACGATGACGAGGTCCGGTACATGGGGCGCATCAAGCTGGACGTTGTGCGGCGCTAAGGATGCCCCAAATCCACGATACCGCCTATCCGACGCTGCCGGCTGAGTTTACCGCCGCCGAACTCGACGCTGCGTTCACGCCGACACCGACCGAGATCCGTTTCGCGCGCAGCCAGTCCCGTCGCACCTCTACGACTGTGCTGATTCTCGTGCAGCTCAAACTGCTGCAGCGCCTTGGCTACTTCCCCATGCTGGTTGACGTGCCACCTATCGTGATCGATCACGTGCGCGCAGCACTGCGAGCCTCTGCCCTGCCCCGCGCAACGATCAAGCGCTACGATGCCTCTGGCACCCGCTCCCGCCATCAGAAGTTGCTACGCGGGTATCTCCACATTCGGCCGGTCGACGCCAACACGCTGAAATGGCTAGAGGCGCTCGCAACCGATGCGGCCCACACCAAGGTCGAATTGCCCGACATCATCAACGTGCTGATCGAAGAGCTGATCCGGCTACGGTGCGAACTGCCCCCATTAGCCAGTCTTCACCGAATGGCCACCCAAGCCCGCAGCCGGTGCAATGAAGCCATCTATCGTGCCATCGCTGATGCGCTCGATGGCTCGCAGATCGCTCGGATTGAGGCGTTGTTTGACGGTCAGGCCGATCAATCCGGTTGGGACCAGCTCAAACGTGAGCCCAAGCGCCCCGCCGCACGCGAAATCGCAAGCTTCCTCAAACACATCCAGGCCCTGCGAACCTTGGCCGACGGTCTGCCGCAGGCGCCAGCGTTGCTTTCCGTGTCCAAACGCGCGCAACTGGTGACGGAGGCCCGGGCGCTTGACATTGCTGAACTCAGGTCGCTCAAGCCAGCCAAGCGATTCACTTTAGCAGTGCTCTTCATTCACGCGCAGTTACAGAAGGCGCTCGACGATGTGGCCGAAATCTTCATCAAGGTCATGCGCAAGCTCGAGGGCCTCGCCAGGACCCGACTGCAGCAATATCAGCTCGCGCATGCCGACTCCTTGGAAGACCTGGTCAGCCAGTTCCGTGATGTGCTGCAGGTTCTCGAGGATGACGGTATTGCCGATATCTTCCGGCTGGATAAGGTGCGTGAGGTCCTCGGTAACGATGCAGCAGGTGCGCTTGCCCGCTGCAATGAGCATATCGCGTACGCTGGCAACTTCGATCTTCCATTCATGCTCGCGCCGTACCGCCAGCAGCGCTCCCTGCTCTTTCAGTGCCTTGAGGTCTTGCCGCTCAGATCCAGTTCGCAGGACAAGACGGTCCTGGTGGCACTGGCCTGGATACAGGGCTTCCGGGCCTCGCACCGCGAATATCTACAGCTCACTGACGACGACCTGCTGAACCTTCCGCTCGACTGGCTCCCGGCCAAGTGGGAAAAAGCCATCTTTCCGGACGGCCGGAGTTCTCGTCTGCTCCATCGCAGGTACTTTGAGCTATGCGTGTTCGATCAGGTCATGCGTGAGCTGAACTCGGGTGACCTTTACGTGGAGGGCAGCGACCGCTTTGACGACTTCCGCCTCCATCAGGTATCGGAGGAGGTGTTCGAGCGGGAGTTACCGCATTACTGTGACATCGTTGGCCTGCCAACGGATGGCAAGAGCTTCGTTAAAACATTGTCCGACAAACTGAGCACGGCCCTCGACGAGGTGGATGCCAACTTCCCCGAGAACGACGGCATTGAGTTTGGAGAACAGGGGCTGATCATCCACCGGCCCGGCAAGGCGCCTGACCCGCCCAACATGATGCTGATCGACCAGGCCATCACCGCATCGATGCCGCAGATCAGCATCCTTGACGTGCTGACCGAAACGGAGCAATGGCTAAATCTGCATAGGTTGTTCGGTCCATTGTCCGGCTTCGATGCCAAGCTCGATGACCCTCGCAAGCGAGTTATCTGCACGCTGTTCTGCTACGGCTGCAATCTGGGGCCGAGCCAGACGGCACGATCCGTCAAGGGGCTGAGCCGCAAGCAAATTGCCTGGCTGAACCTGCGTCACGTCACGGAGGAACGGCTCGACAAGGCCATCGTGAAGGTCATCAACGCATACAATCAATTCGCGCTACCGAAGTACTGGGGTAGTGGCAAACGCGCGTCCGCGGATGGAACGAAGTGGACTCTGTATGAGCAGAATCTGCTGTCGGAGTACCACATCCGTTATGGCGGGTATGGCGGGATCGGCTACTACCATGTCTCCGACATGTACATCGCGCTCTTCAGCAACTTCATTCCGTGCGGCGTGCATGAGGCGGTGTACATCTTGGACGGCCTCATCAAAAATGGCTCTGAGATCCAACCGGATACCATTCACGGTGACACTCAGGCGCAGAGTGGGCCGGTGTTTGGTCTGTCCTACCTGCTGGGCATCAACCTGATGCCGCGCATGCGCAATATCAAGGACTTGGTGCTATACAAGGCGGACCGGCGCCGGCGATACGACCATATCGAGCGCCTGTGCCGTCAGTCCATCGACTGGGACCTGATCCAACGACACTACTCTGACATGATGCGCGTTGCCGTCTCGATCAAGGCCGGCAAAATGACACCGTCGACGATCCTGCGCCGGCTGGGTTCGGAGAGCACGAAGAACAAGCTTTACTTCGCGTTCCGTGAACTCGGCCGCGTTATCCGCACGCTGTTCTTGCTGAAGTACCTGAACGACCCGGAGCTCCGTCGCACCATTCACGCCGCGACCAACAAGAGCGAGCAGTTCAATGACTTCGCGCAGTGGTTGATGTTTGGCGGCGACGGGATCATTGCCGAAAATCTGCGGCACGAGCAGCGCAAGGTGATCAAGTACAACCAGCTGGTTGCCAACATGGTCATCCTCCACAACGTTCAGTGGATGTCGCGCAAGCTCAAGGATTTGCAGGAGCGCGGGCACCCGGTGAATGCCGAAGTCCTCAAGGCGTTGTCACCTTACCGACGCGAGCACATCAACCGGTTCGGCGATTACCTGCTCGACCTGCAGCGGCGCGTGCCGCCGCTCGACCCATCGATCGATTTCATATTCAAATCAGCGGCTTAGCGAAGATGTGGCGGATTTTTTGCGAATCCCGGCCGCCCCTCGTGATGCGCAGATCGAGGACCGGCGGGCGGTAGACGAGCGGTGCATGAGGCGGTGGTGGCAACTCGACCTCGATTGTGTCACCTGGGCGGACCTCGCCGCCGCGGATCACGATGCTCATGACCCCTGCCTTCCTCACCAGCCCACTGGGTTCAGCTTCCACCACGTGCTGGAGCAACCCCGGCTTGAACTGCTCAATTTGCACACATGGATTGCGTAGGCCCGTCAGTTCAATCACAGCGTCATTGCCCAGATGCAGGCGGGTTCCGGTCGGGAGGCCCAACAAGTCGAGATGTCGTGTAGCGATATTCTCGCCGAGGTCGCCCGGCCGGACCAAATGCCCTTTCAGGTCCAACTCGTCGAACAGTTCCGTCTGGATCAGATGAACCTGCCGGAGATTGGGCTGCTGGCCAAAGCGCTTAACGTGGTACGCATGCTGATCGGTCGTGCCCGCATGGGCGTCGCCCTCGACGCCAAAGTTCTCGATGAGCCGGATGGCCTGCTTCGGGGTCTTACTGAATGTGTGGTGCTTGCTGATCTGCACTCCAACGACTATGGGCTTAACGTTTGTTTCTGACATGGAATAGTCCTGTTTCTGCACGCCCGACGGGAGCTTCCGCTGGCGTTATAACCGGGACGGACGCTGCTGCGCTCGACCGCGGCCGGTATTAACCGCATATGTGGGCACGGGCATCAGAATGTCGCATCCCAGCACTCGGCGTCAGCTTGACCCAGAACGGATGCTCGGTGCTCCGGCGGATCGCCGAGACCACCTCGCAGATAGTCTCGAGCAGGACATATTTGGCTTCGATCGCGACCGCTTCCGGAAGTCACATTTCATCGTCTGCACGCCGAATTCATCCGCGGTCTCGGCTGAGGTTGCACGTCCGGGGATTGCCTTGCTCAGTCCGGCGTCATTCCAGTTCGATACCCTTGAGTTCAGGCACCAGGAATACGGTGGCGATCATTTCAATGACGTAGAGGCCGGCGAGCAGCGCGATCGCGATTTGAAACGAGTAGGCAGCCGCTATGGCGCCTACGACGATGGGACCGAGCCCGCCCACCGCACGCCCAATGTTAAAGAGCACATTCTGCGCGGTAGCGCGGGCAGCCGTCGGATAGGCTTCCGAGATCAGCGCACCATAGCCGCCGAGCATGCCGTTGACGAACATGCCCATCACAGCGCCTGCCCACAGCATCGTCATGGGGTCGGACAGCCTGGCATAGAGGAGCACCATCACCACGGATCCGCCCTGGAAGATCAGGAACGTCGGTTTGCGGCCGATGCGATCTGCCAGTTGGCCGAAGGCAAAGATGCCGATCATCATGCCGACGATGGTCACCGAGGTCCACATTGCCGACTTGGTCAGCGAAAAGTCCAGGACTTTGGATAGGTAGGTGGGCAGCCAGATCATGATGCCGTAGTAGCCGAAGTTCTGGACTGAAGCGAGAATTACGATGCCAAGGCTGGTACGCACGGTCCTGCCGTCGGCCACTAGCAGCCGAAAGGCGTTGGGCTTGTTCCCTGCGCGCGCGCTGCGCACAAATACTTCGGGCTCGTGAAGGCGGTTTCGGATGAACCATGCAACCAGGGCCGGAATCACACCGACCACAAACATACCGCGCCAGCCCACCACGGGCAGCAGCACTGGCGTCAGTAAGGCGGCCATCAGCACGCCCGTCTGCCAGCCCAGGGCAACATAGGATGAAACGCGTGCGCGCTTGGCGGCTGGCCACGCTTCGGCCGCCAGGGCCATGCCGATGCCGAACTCCCCGCCCAGGCCGATGCCCGCGATGGTGCGATAAATTAGCAGGTCCCAGAACCCCTGAGCGAACGCACACATTCCGGTAAACACGGCGAACAGAACTATGGTCCAGGTCAGCACCCGTACTCGCCCATAGCGGTCACTCAGGGCTCCGAAGACGATGCCGCCGGCCACTGCCCCAATCAAGGTCCACGTCACCAGCGCACCCGACTGGCTGGAGTTCAGTGCCAGGGCCGCACTGATTACCGGCAGCATGAAGCCCAGGATTAGCAGGTCGAATCCGTCCATGGCATAGCCAATGGCGGATCCCGCCAAGGCCTTCCAAGCATAGGGGGGAGTAAGTGGTGACTCGACGTCCTGCGCCGGTTGGGTGAGTGGCTGACTTCTCATGCTGTCTCCATTTTTAGACTGAAAAAGCGCAAAAACACAGCAGCGCTGGCCGTCGAGCCGGGTCAGTGATCCTGCAGGCCAGCGCCGCCGCAAATCTCTTTTTTTAGACTATGCGGGACGCATCACAAAAGCAAGCTGTTTGTATTTTTTCGGGGTTTACGCCTAGCGCTTCAGTACAAATACAGCCCTCTCATGGCTGTGGCATGCTATAGTGACAAAATCTAATTAATGAGACATCTATGCCACGTTGCGCGACGGCACCCGGGGAGATCGACTTCGAAGCGATCGGTGCCCGGCTTCGGGCCTATCGCTTGGGCGCTCAACTGCGTGCCGAACAGATTGCCGACGTTCTCGGCATTTCGCGCGCTGCCGTCTATCGAATGGAGAAGGGCGAGATCGTCAAGATCGAAACGCTAGATCGCTTGGCCGCCATTCTGGGGACTTCGCTGGAGTCGTTGCTCGGAGCGGGAACTGAATACTATCCGTCGGCCATTGCCTACATCGAGCGAATGCGTCAGCTTGAGCAAGGCGCGACGCGCATCCTGGCCCACTTCGAACCGATTTCATTCCTGCTCACCTCACCAAACTATGAGAGGTATCTCGAGCAGATGCTACAGGAAGGTGGAGACAACGATGAGAGCCGTATCCAGGCCGTCATGGAGTTGCTGCGCGAGCGGAAAACGTCCTATGCTTCTCAGCCAACACCGATTGTCAGTCTTATTGGTTTGCGGGAACTCGAACGGTTCGTGCACTTTGGATTGATTGGCCGAATGGATTTGCCCCCGGCGACAAGGATGGAACGCTCGCTCGCTGCCCGAGCCGAAGTGGAGCGCATTGCCGGGCTACTCGAGCAGCAACCGGCCGGTATGCAAATCGGCATCGTGAACGAGAGCATGCCAAACGCCACGTTCCAGATCTTCGAGCGTCCGACAGGCTCCTATGTCGCGGTCAGCCCGTTTCGATTCGGGGAGTTTCCCAATATATCCGGAGGCATTGCGTCTGTAACCGCCGCGCCTGAGGCTGTCTCGCTGTACACCAGCATGGTCGATGCACTATGGCAGCGGTCCTTTAAGGGAATCGATGGCGCCAGGCTTTTGCGGCGCATGCTGCAACAGGTTTGATTTGATCGTTTGAAATAGAGAGACATATGGACTTCAAGACCGTCACCGCCGAGTTTGCACAGAGTGCCCCCGGAACGGACGCCTTCCTAAAGGTAAAGCAACAGTCGCTAGAGCTGATGAAAAGCGATATCGGCAATGCTGCTGCCTATTTCCTAATCTACGGTTTCGCACGTTCCTACGTAATCTTGCATGACGACGAAGGTATCACGACCGAAGTCGCGAACGCAGCCCAGATCCAGTTGCTCGGCTATATGAAGACAATTGAGCCGGCGCTAGGAAATACTCAGGCCCTTCTGGATGCGATGAACCGGATTGTGCTCGACTACGACGAACGGCGCCAGTTCTTTTAACAGAGCAGTCTAAGACCTTGAAGCTTGCGTGGCAAAATCCAACTGATGCCTCCCCAATATTTCTTCGATCCGGCCAAGATAGCTGAGTTTTGATGAGGGTGTAGAAGCAACGTAGTGAGTCCGGGTCTAGTAAAACAGAAACGTCTGCGTGAGGTGTGAGGCGCTCCCCATGATATTCAGCCTGCCCGGTCGAACGTGAGGGAGGTGGCCAAGCAATTACTAGATCCTAAGATCCGAGGTCATTGAAATTGATGGGGCCAAGACAGCCCAGGCAGCATTGAAGGTCAGTTGCAGCGCAGCATGGCTGCCGAACGATCGCCCATCACGGACTGGCAGCTTCGGCCGTTGCTGGAGCACTACAGGCCGAAAGGCCCGTCGGGCTAGTGTCTCGCACGCGTAGGCGCCCCGCGACAAATGCCTGTTCGGCTGAACGGGAGGCCGCGGCTCAGGCCTTTTTCCGAGAACGTTCTTTGGATTTCGGATCTACGCTGCATGCAAGAAGCTGCACGAATGCCACGGGCTGAACCTGTCAAAGGGTACGATCCGCAGGCTGATGGCTGTGGTGTGCGACGCAGCGTCTGCACGCTGCTCGCATACGTTGACGATATGACCAGCCTGATCATGGAGCTACGCTTCACGCATTCAGAACCTTGTGTTCATGTACTTCGACGCGATGCCACCTATTTGAAGCGGCATGACAATTCGGATGTCGCTCTACAGCGACAAGGCTAGTGTTGTCAGAGTCAACATGCCGAGCTTGACTGCGGCCACCTAGCATTGCCTTCGTCGATATTTCATCTCTCAACACCTGCTCGAGCTACCCATCGTAGCTTGGGCAGGTAAGCAGGAATGAGACGGCCTCCAAAGAGCCAGGATGCGTGTCGCAATTTTTTTCAGTCGAACGCGAGATCCCGAGTGCGCCTCTCAATCTGCTCGTAAGCGCGAAATTGACCCCACCTAGTATTTGCGGCTGAGAGTGGGCAGGCTTGCGTCCGCAACACTATTTGCGGACGCAATCATGATGGAAGCCGAGTTTGACGTTCTGCCGCTGAGGGTGATCCGTGTTCGCTCCAACGGGAAGCGAGACTTTGACCGGACGGACAAGCGCCGACTAGTCGAGGCATGTCTGCGGCCTGGGGTATCGGTATCCGGGATGGCCCTCAAGCTCGGTATCAATACGAACCAGTTGCGCAAGTGGATTCGGCTGCACCAGGTGGCAAATGAAGCCGCCGCGGCCACAGGGTCTACGATGCCGGCGTTCGTGCCGGTCGTCGAGGTGAACGACGTGATGCGCGTCACGGAATCGCCGGTGGTGCGGGGACGTCCGCCGGCCGAGGCGCCAGCTCGCACGCAGCCACCGCAGCGCTTATCTCTGACACCAGCGTTACTGAAGGCGCGGCTACCCAACGGCGTGACGGTCGAACTTGAATGCGGCGGGCAGGACGTTGCGCTGGTGAAGGCGATGATCGAAGCGTTGGGAGCGCGTTGATGTTCCGATTCGGCTCCGACGTACAGGTCTACCTTCACCGCAATGCGGTGGATTTCCGCCTCGGGATCAATGGGTTGGTTGCGCTGGTCGAGCAGTCGATGCAGCTTGATCCCTTTGCCCGCGCCGTCTATGCCTTCCATAACCGTCGGCGCAACCGCGTCAAGCTGTTGCTGTGGGACCGCAACGGGTTCTGGTTGCTGCTCAAGCGCCTGGAAGAAGACCGCTTCGCGTGGCCACGGCGTCAGCAGATGGTGGTCGAGCTGACAACCGAGCAGTTGCACTGGCTGCTGGACGGTATCGATGTGGACGCAGTGAAGCGCCATCCGTCACGCCAATATCAGCATACGGCTTGATGGCCGTGCGGGGTGACGTATACCTATCTGCGCAGTAGCTGCACTATCGTGTTCAGCATGACTGAACACGACTTCTCGCGATTGCCGCCGGCCGCCCAGGCCTATATCCGCGAACTCGAAGCGCGGGCTGCCACCAACGCCCAGCACATCGCCGAGCTGACGGAGCGCATCAAGCTCCTCGAAGAGCAGTTCCGCCTCGCACAGTCCAAACGCTTCGCACCGAGCAGCGAGAAGCTCAAGGACCGCGTGTTCGATGAAGCTGAGCAGATGGCTGCCACGGCCCTGTCTGACGACGAGGATGACGCGTTCGCGCTTCCGGACACGGGGTTGCCGGAACCTGATAGGCCTGCAGGCGGCAAACGCGGACGCAAGCCGCTGCCGGCGGAGTTACCGCGCCAGCGCATCGAGTACGACCTGACTGAAGACCAGAAGATCTGCCCATGCTGTCAGGGCTCGATGCACCGCATGGGCGAGGAGGTCAGCGAACAGTTGCACATCGAAGCAAAGGTCTCGGTACTGCAGCACGTACGCTTCAAATACGCGTGTCGGCACTGCGATCGCAATGCCGAGCGCACGCCGGTGTTGACCGCGCCGATGCCAGCCCAACCACTGCCCGGCAGCAACGCAAGCCCGGCAATGCTGGCGACGGTGACTATCGGCAAGTACGTTGACGGCACGCCGCTGTACCGCATGGAGGATGCGCTGGGGCGCGCTGGGATTGGGGTTGGCCGTGGCACGCTGGCGAACTGGATCATTCGCCCTGCACAATTGCACTACAGCCGTCTGTACGAGGCGCTACGCCGCACGCTGCTGTCGCAGCCGCTGATCCATGCCGATGAGACGACGGTGCAAGTGCTCAAGGAAGAAGGCAAGACCGCTCAGAGCAAATCGTATATGTGGGTCTACCGCAGCGCGGAGGACTGCGAGCATCCGGTGGTGCTATTCGACTACCAGCCGGGGCGCGGACAGGAGTATCCGCAGGCGTTCCTCGCCGGCTACGAGGGCATGCTGATGACCGATGGCTACAGTGCCTGGCGCAACCTCGAAGGCGTCACGCACTTCGGCTGCCTGGCGCACTCAAGGAGGATGTTCGTTGATGCGCAAAAAGGTCAAAAGAAGCCCAGCGCCCGAGTGGGAAAGGCCCTCGAGTACTTCAAGGCCCTGTATCAGGTCGAGGCGCTCGCCAAGGAAGATCTGCCCGATGGCGAAACGCGCGCCAACTACACGTATCGGCTGCGCCAGCAGCACAGCGTACCGTTGCTGAAAGCCTTCAAGGCGTGGCTGGATGAACAGGCGCCACAGGTGCTGCCGGAAAGCCTCCTGGGCAAGGCCATCGCCTACACGCGCAACCAGTGGGAATACCTGAGTCGATATGCTATCGATGGACGGGCGCCGGTGGATAACAACGCGGTGGAGCGTGACATTCGGCCATTCTGCACAGGTCGAAAGGCATGGCTCTTCGCGGACACGGTGGCTGGCGCGAAGGCAAGCGCCATGATCTATAGCCTGATGCTTACGTGCCGCGCCAGTGACGTCGAGCCATACGCCTATCTGCTCCACGTGCTCACAGAGCTGCCAAAGCGAAAGCCAGACGCTGACATTAGCGACCTGTTGCCGTTCAACTTCGCCCCGCCGCATCCTGCCTGAACAAGTTCATCGCACGCAAGGTGTGCAGAAACTAGCGCTTACATCTGCTCAGCCCATATAGCTGCTGCGCAGCCAACGCGGCAAGGCGGTTGGCACGAAGCCCCCAATCGCCTCGAAGTCAATCCCTCCCGATGCAACGTCGTCTCATTAATTGGATTTTCCAAAGTGTAGCATGCGACCGAGCTGCATCATGCTTGCGCATGCCCCGCCTCGGCGTAAACCCCGACATTGCCGTAAATCGCTTGCAATCGGCATTGTTCCGGCATAGTCTAAAAAATAAGATCTTCCACTGCATCAGCACTTCATCCTCATCAGGATCCCAAGCGCACCGCAATGCAGTGGTTTTTCAGGCTCTTACAGTCTAAAAATGGAGACAGCATGCGAAGCCAGCCCCTCACTCAGTCAGTTTCAGAGGCCGAGGTCCCCACTTCCCCGTACGCATGGAAGGCCTTGGCCGGATCGGCCATTGGCTACGCCATGGACGGCTTTGATCTTCTGATCCTGGGCTTCATGCTGCCGGCCATCGGCGCAGCGCTCGCGCTCAGCACCAGCCAGTCAGGAGCACTGGTCACTTGGACGCTGATCGGTGCCGTGGCGGGCGGAATCATCTTCGGCGCGCTCAGCGACCGCTATGGACGCGTTCGCGTGCTGACCTGGACCATTGTCCTGTTCGCCGTGTTCACCGGCATGTGCGCGTTTGCACAAGGGTTCTGGGATCTGCTGGTCTATCGCACTATCGCCGGCATTGGCCTTGGCGGCGAGTTCGGCATCGGCATGGCCCTCGCAGCCGAAGCGTGGCCGGCCAGCAAGCGCGCCCGCGTCTCATCCTATGTCGCGCTGGGCTGGCAATCCGGCGTGCTAATGGCTGCGTTGCTGACGCCATTGCTGCTGCCCCTTGTCGGCTGGCGCGGCATGTTCGTGATTGGTGTCGTCCCAGCACTGGTTGCATGGTTCATCCGTAATCGCCTGCACGAGCCTGAAGTGTTTGTCCGGAGTACCCGCAGGGAGAAAAAGCCCAATGCATTCAAGTTGCTGGTTGCTGACGGTAAGACCACGCGAATCAGTCTTGGCATCGTCGTTCTTTGTTCGGTTCAGAACTTCGGGTATTACGGCATCATGATCTGGCTGCCCACCTATCTATCCAAGACACTGGGCTTCTCGCTGACCAAATCGGCCATGTGGACCTCCGTCACGATCGTCGGAATGATGATTGGCGTCATCATCTTCGGCCAGCTCGCAGACCGCATCGGCCGCAAGCCGACGTTCCTGATCTTCCAGGCAGGCGCAGTGGCGATGGTGCTGTTTTACGCCCAGTTGTCGGATCCCATGACAATGCTGTGGGCTGGCGCGGTGATGGGAATGTTCGTCAACGGCATGATCGGTGGATACGGTGCACTGATCTCCGAGGCCTACCCCACCGCGGCACGCGCTACCGCACAAAACGTCCTGTTCAACATCGGACGCGCAGTCGGCGGGCTGGGACCAATTGTCGTAGGCGCCATTGCGGCAACCTACTCCTTTCAACTCGCGATCGCATTGCTTGCCAGCATTTACGTTCTGGACATGATCGCCACCATCTTCCTCATCCCTGAACTCAAGGGCGTCGAGCTCGAATAACGCCGGAACCTACCGGACATTCCTTAGGCTGCGCCGTGCGGCGCAGCGCATTTCTCAGGAGTTACCACCATGTGTGCCACCGTGTGTAGCGCGGATTCCGCGGCTACCGTAGCCTCCTATCGCTGTCGAATTGTTGAGCACTACTGGGTCAACCAGCGATACAAGTACATCAGGCTCGAATCCGATGCCCCGATTGCCGACATTACGCGCCCCGGGCAGTTCTACCAGCTCAATTGTCCAACGACTGCCGAGGAGCAACCGTTTCTGCTACGGCCGATGAGCGTCTACGGCGCCGGCCCGGAATCCGGGCGAATCGAGTTCCTATACAACGTCACTGGCGTTGGCACGAGGGCGATGGCCACTCTTCCCACCGATGGTTACATGGACATTGTTGGGCCGCTCGGCAACACCTTTACGTTCGAGCCATCCTTCCGAAGGATTCTCGTCGTGGCCCGTGGCGTAGGTCTGGCCACGATGGCTCCGCTGATCCATCAGGCTGCCGAAGCTGGCGTGGGCATCACCGCGGTGATGTCTGCACGCACCTCGGGCGACCTGATGGAGAAGGAGTTCTTGCGCGGCGCCACAGCAGAGGTGCATAGCGTCTTGGACACCGACGGCACGTCATCGGTGGAGTCCGTGGAGGCCCTGATTCGCCGCCTCATCGCCGAGCAGTCCCCCGACGCCATTTATACCTGCGGGTCGCACCGCCTGCTAATGCTGCTCCAGCGCGTGCTGCAAGACCACCCCGAGGTGCAAGGCGAGGTCGCAATGGAGCAGCGCATGGCCTGCGGTATGGGTGTGTGCCTGTCGTGCGTACGCCTGTTCGATTGCGAGGGTGGCAAGCAGTTCCTCCGCGTGTGTCGCGAAGGCCCGGTATTCAAGATTCGCGAAGTGGTTGGGGAGGTGGAGTTTGGCTAATTTGACTGTCCGGGTTGGCGACCTGACGCTGCGCAACCCCGTAATGCCCGCATCCGGCTGTTTTGCGATCGAGTATCGCGAAGCCATGAACCTGAACAAGCTTGGCGCCCTGGTCATCAAAAGCGTTTCGCCAAAATCGCGTGCCGGCAACCCCACGCCGCGCGTGGCGGAAACCTATACCGGGATGCTCAATTCGATTGGTATTCCGAGCAAGGGGCTGGACTACTACAAGAACGAAGTACTTCCGCCTTACACGCAGTACAACACTCCCGTTATCGTGTCGATCTCTGCTGACACTGCGGAAGAGTTTGGCGCGGCATGCGAAGAGATGTCACTGCCAGAGGTCGCGGCAATAGAGGCGAACATCTCATGCCCCAATCTGGAGGCGGACGGCATGGCCTTCGCCATGTTGCCGGAAACGACCTACAAGGCCGTGTCCGCAATCCGCCGTCGTACCAAGCATCCATTCTGGGTAAAGCTCACACCTAACGCCGGCAACATCGCCGCGGTGGCCAGGGCCGCCGAGGAAGCCGGTGCCGATGCGATTGTCATGGGTAACACGGTGCTGGGCATGGCGATCGATATCCGTACCCGCAAGCCCAAGCTTGGGAACGTCATGGGCGGTGTCTCGGGACCGGCCATCAAGCCGATTGCGCTACGCATGGTGCACCAATGCTACCGCGCCGTACGCATCCCGATCATCGGTTGCGGTGGCATTCAAAACGCTGAAGACGCCATTGAGTTCATGTTGGCCGGCGCCTCTGCCATTCAGGTCGGCACCGCCTCATTCCGCGATCCGGCGGCGATGCAGAAGATCATCGATGGGCTTTACGCCTTCTGCACGCAAACCGGCGTTGAATCCATTCGCGACCTCACTGGTCAGGTAATTCTGGATCGCCAGCTTAGCGACCGCTGGCTTCGCTTCGCCCAGCAATCCGGTTGAGCAACGAGATAAGCAAATGGACATCCTCCACCTCAAACCACTCGCCGAGCAGCTATTCGCGGACATCCATGCATTGTCCTTCGACGGTGTCGGCGTCACGCGCGACAGCTACGGCGCGGGCGAATCCGCAGCGGCAGACTACCTGCGTCGCGTCGCCGTCCAGCACGGACTCAGCGTGCAGAACGACAAGGCCGCCAACCTTGTCTTCTCCCTGCCGGACGAGGACGCCAGCGCGCCGGCTGCATGGGTAGGTTCGCACATGGATTCTGTCCCGCAAGGCGGAAACTTCGATGGACTGGCCGGCATCATCGCCGGATTGCTATGCCAGATTGCGCGAAAAGAGCAGGCCGTCTCCAGTAGTGTGCCACTTCGGGTCATCGCTTTCCGCGGCGAGGAAAGCGCCTGGTTCGGCAAGGCATATATGGGCTCTGGCGCAGCACTGGGTAAGCTGGCTCCGGAAGATCTCACGCTAAAACACCGTAGCTCCGGACGAACACTCTCGGAATGCATGGCGGCGGTGGGCGCCGACGTCGACGCCATCGCAGCGCAGCAACCACTCTTCGACAGGGCTTCGGCCGCAGCGTACTTGGAGTTGCATATTGAACAGGGCCCTGTCATGGTCGCGCGGAAGCTCCCACTGGCCGTGGTGCCCGGGATTCGCGGCAACGTCCGTCACAACCGAGTGACATGTATTGGCGAACCAGGACATTCTGGTGCTGTTCCCCGCTGGCTGCGCAAAGATGCCATGTTTGCGGTAGCGGACCTCATCACCCGCCTCGACGAGCACTGGAAAGTGTTGCTGGAACGCGGTAGCGATTTGGTCGTTACCACCGGAATCGTCTCCACCGATCCTGCAGAACATTCCATCTCGCGCATTCCCGGCAAGGTGGACTTTAGTTTTGAAGTCCGCAGCAAGAGCGTGGACATGCTCGAAGGCTTTTACCAACTGTTCCGCACCGAGTGCAAGGCCATCAGCCGCGATCGTGGCGTGAACTTCGAGTTTGATCGCCGCATCGAATCCGCGCCTGCGACGATGGATCCCGGGCTTTCGGATCTCCTGCGCAACGCATGCGCCAAGGCGGAACTGCCGGTAGAAATGGTCCCGAGCGGCGCAGGCCACGACGCGTCGCTGTTTGCCAATGCCGGCATCCCGACTGCGATGCTTTTTGTACGCAACGAACACGGCTCGCACAATCCGGACGAAGCCATGGAGCTGGACGACTTCATTCTCGGCACGAAGGTTCTGTACGAGGCGCTCGAAGCCATGCCGCGCGGGAGGAAGTCATGACCATTGAGACGCTGACGATTCGTCGTCCAGACGACTGGCATCTACATCTGCGCGATGACGATATGTTGCGTGCCGTACTACCGGCTTCCGCCAGCCAGTACGGCCGGGCCATCGTGATGCCGAACCTGAAACCGCCGGTTACGACCATCAAGGCTGGTTTGGCCTATCGGCAACGGATTTGCGATGCACTTCCCAGCGATTTGGCGTTCACGCCGATGATGACGTGCTATCTCTGCGACGACACAGATCCCGGGGAAATCCGTGCCGGATTCGAGTGCGGAGCGTTTGCTGCCGCCAAGCTCTATCCCGCTGGCGCCACG
This sequence comes from Cupriavidus sp. C2SS-8b, assembly GCF_057073745.1. NCBI lineage: Bacteria > Pseudomonadati > Pseudomonadota > Betaproteobacteria > Burkholderiales > Burkholderiaceae > Cupriavidus > Cupriavidus sp. C2SS-8b. The sequence continues at coordinate 66,013 of NZ_CP172718.1, read as the reverse complement.
ACGCACTCCGAGTATGGCGTCACATCGGTCGACCGGATTGCCAGCGTCCTGGCGACCATGCAAGACATTGGCATGCCGCTGCTGCTCCACGGCGAGTCCACGGACCCGGCGATCGACGTCTTCGATCGGGAAGCGGCGTTTCTGCGCACGACGCTGACACAGATCCTCACCCTCTATCCACGTTTGAAAGTCGTGCTGGAGCACATTACGACCGAGGAAGCGGCCGATTTCGTCATGCGCGATGAAAGCGGCCGCCTGGCGGCCACCATCACGCCGCAGCACCTGATGTTCAACCGCAACGCGATGTTCACTGGCGGCATTCGCCCTCACTTCTACTGCCTACCGGTGCTCAAGCGCGAACAGCACAGACTGGCACTGCGGCGTGCGGCCACATCGGGATCGCCTGCCTTCTTCCTGGGCACCGATTCCGCTCCGCACGACACGAGCGCCAAGGAATCGGCATGCGGTTGCGCCGGCATTTTCAGTGCCTCTGTCGCATTGCAGGCATACCTGACGGTGTTCGAAGAAGAACAAGCCCTGCACCGCTTCGAAGCCTTCGCCAGCGAGAACGGTGCGCGCTTCTACGGTGTCCCGCTGAACGAAGGAAGCGTCACCTTCCATCGGACGCCGACACGCGTCACCGGTAACATCGACCTGCCGGATGGACGCCGAATCCAGACGTTCCTCGCTGGGGAAACGCTGCCCTGGACCCTCGCATAGCTTTACGCGCTCTTTCATTGGACTGCACCGTGACTACCACCTATCGCACCGAAGCCGACCTGCTTGGCGAACGCCAGGTTCCTGCCGACGCCTACTATGGCGTGCACACCCTGCGTGCTTGGGAGAACTTCCAGATTACCGGCACACCCATTTCCTCTTGGCCGGATCTCATCATTGCGCTGGCGTCCGTCAAACAGGCTGCCGCCGAGGCCAACGCCGAACTAGGCCTATTGCCACTCGCATTGCGCGACGCCATTATTGCCGCGTGCCACGACGTGCGCGACGGCCGCCTCCACGATCAGTTCATCATTGACACGATTCAGGGCGGCGCAGGTACGTCCACGAACATGAACGCCAACGAGGTGATCTGCAATCGTGCCCTCGAACATTTGGGTTTCGGCAAAGGAGACTACGCCTTCCTGCACCCGAATGAGCACGTAAACATGGCACAAAGCACGAACGACGTGTATCCGACGGCGCTGCGCATCGCCACGTGCTTTGCCATCGAACATCTCATGGAGGCGATGGATGTCCTTCGCATCGCCTTCGACAAGAAGTCAGCCGAGTTTTCGAGGCTCTACAAATTGGGGCGCACTCAGCTTCAGGATGCCGTGCCGATGACTCTCGGACAAGAGTTCTCCACCTATGCCGTAATGCTGGAAGAGGACATGGAGCGGCTGCGTGAGGCCTCAACCCTTATTCGCGAAATCAACCTCGGTGCCACAGCCATCGGTACGGGCATCACGGCCCACCCCGACTATGCAGCGAAGGCACTGGCCGCGCTGCGGCGTATCACAGGTCTCGATCTCGCACTGGCACCCAACCTGGTGGAAGCCACCCAGGACTGTGGTGCGTTCGTCCAGATTTCTGGCGTGCTCAAGCGGATCGCCGTCAAGCTCTCCAAGACCTGCAACGACCTGCGTCTTTTGTCCAGCGGCCCGCGTGCCGGGTTCGGCGAGATCAACCTTCCCCCGATGCAGGCAGGCTCATCGATCATGCCGGGCAAGGTCAATCCCGTCATTCCGGAAGTGGTCAACCAAATTGCCTTCGAAGTGTTTGGCAATGACACAACCATCACGTTCGCCGCGGAAGCTGGTCAGTTGCAGCTCAATGCGTTCGAGCCAGTCATCGCCGCCAGCCTGTTCCGCAGCTTCCGGCACTTGACCAATGGCTGCCTGACGCTGGCGCAGAAATGCGTCTGCGACATCACCGCCAACCCGGAACGCTTGCGCGAGACCATCGAACGGTCCATCGCACTGGTGACGGCACTCAATCCTGTGATCGGCTACAAGAATGCGACGTCGGTTGCTGCCCAGGCCTATGCGGAGAACAGGACGATTCGCGAAGTGGTACTTGCCCGCGGCCTGATGACGGCGGAGGCTCTGGAAGAAGCGCTGCGTCCGGAGGCTCTCACCCATCCCCGTGCGGACGTTCACTGCAAGCCATAAAGGGACTATTGCCATGTCCAAGAACCGCACCGATCTCACTCTCCAGGCATCCATCAGCCAGGCGCTGCTAGATGCAGGTTGCGTTCGCTTTCGTAGCGATGAACCGTTCCGTCTCCCATCAGGGTGGGCGAGTCCTGTCTACATCGATTGTCGCCGTCTGATCTCCTACCCGACGCTGCGTCGGGCATTGGTCCAGCAAGGTCTGGCGCTGCTACGTGACAGGGATAGATTGACCGGCATCGATGTGATTGCAGGCGCGGAATCCAGTGGCATCGCGTTTGCCGCCTGGGTTGCCGAGTTGCTGAACCTGCCGATGGTATATGTGCGCAAGGAAGCACGCGGCACGGGTCCTGCGGCTCAGGTCGTGGGCGATATCCGTCCCGGTGACCGTGTGCTGCTGGTCGACGACATGATGGCAGCGGGACGATCCAAGGCTGCCTTCTGTGAGGCGCTGTCCGCTGCGGGCGCGACCGTGCAGGACATCCTGGTCCTGTTCGACTACGGAACCTTCCCCACAGCCGACGCGCTTTCCCAGTGGAACCCGGGGGTCCATGCCCTGGCCACCTGGTCAGACATCCTGAACGCCCTGAGCGAATCCGGCGAAGTGCCAGAGGTTGAACTGTCCGAGCTGCGCGCGTTCCTGAGCGATCCGCCGCACTGGTCCAGCGCGAACGGCGGCATCGCCGGGTAGCGCCAATCCTCTGAGTTATTCGTGGTGCCCCGCCCGTTCACGACGGGCGGTGGCCTCCTTTTTTCCGCATTTTCTGAAACCATCCATGGACGAAGCATTCAAGCAGCGCGCACTCGAATACCATCGCGCCTCGACACCCGGCAAGATTTCGATCACGCCGACTAAGCCACTTGCCAACCAGGCCGATCTCGCACTGGCCTACTCCCCCGGTGTCGCCATCGCGTGCGAAGCCATCCACGCCGATCCGCAGGACGCGCGGCACTATACGGCGCGCAACAATCTTGTTGGTGTGATCACCAACGGCACCGCAGTGCTGGGGCTTGGCAATATCGGTCCGCTTGCCGCCAAGCCGGTGATGGAGGGGAAAGCTTGCCTGTTCAAGGCATTCGCCGACATCGATGTGTTCGACCTGGAGCTGTCTGAAACGGATCCGGACAAACTCGTCGACACCATCGCCATGATGGAGCCGACGTTCGGTGGTATCAACCTGGAGGACATCAAGGCACCGGAGTGCTTCTACATCGAGCAAGCACTGCGGGAACGGATGCACATTCCTGTATTCCACGATGACCAGCATGGCACCGCCATCATTGCTGCCGCAGCCATCCTGAATGGCCTCAAGGTAGTGGGAAAGGCCATCGACAACGTGAAGCTGGTTTGCTCCGGCGCCGGTGCCGCGGCCGTAGCGTGCCTTGACCTGCTGGTTAACCTTGGACTGCCTCGTGAGCATATCGCCGTACTGGATTCGCGCGGCGTGATTCTGGCCGAGCGCGAAGCACTCGATCCAAGCAAGCGCCGCTACGCTCAGGATGGAGCGACCTACCTGGCGCGCACGCTGGGCCAAGCGCTGGAGGACGCCGACGTATTCCTGGGTTGCTCAAGTGCCGGTGTGCTCAAGCCCGGCATGCTGCGTGGCATGCGTGAGCGCCCGTTGATTCTCGCACTCGCCAATCCCGAACCCGAGATTCGCCCGGAGGAAGCACGCAAGGTGCGTTCCGATTGCGTCATTGCGACCGGTCGTTCGGACTATCCCAACCAGGTGAACAACGTACTGTGCTTCCCGTTCATCTTCCGTGGTGCGCTCGATGTCGGCGCAACAACGATCACCGAATCGATGAAGATGGCATGCGTGCACGCCGTGGCCGCGTTGGCAGAGGAGGCGCCCGGCCAGGAGGTTGCCGGCGCCTATCCCGGCCAATCGTTTGATTTCGGCTCCGAGTACCTGATTCCGAAACCATTCGACCCCCGCCTCATTACGCATCTCGCGCCTGCCGTGGCCCAAGCAGCCATGGATGCCGGCGTGGCACGACGCCCGATTGTCGACATGGCGGCCTATCGATCGCAACTCGCTGCACGACGCTTCGTGTTTTCGGGTTGATCACCGCACGCGTTCTAAGCAAGTTCAACAGCGTTCCTAGAAAAAGAAGGAGGAGACTATGCATCAATTGAACCGATCCCTTGCCGCCACAGCGCTGGCGGTAGGCCTGATTCAGCCTGCGTTGGCGCAATCGAGCGTCACGCTCTATGGCCAGGTTGACGCCTTTGTCGGCTCCACGAGAGCCTCAGGCGGAGACCGTGCAGCAATCCTGGGGGCTGGCGGCATGCAGACCTCCTATTGGGGCATGCGCGGATCCGAGGATCTTGGCAGCGGCCTGAAGGCGGTCTTCGACCTGAATGGCTTCTATCGCGTCGACACGGGGCGTTTCGGCCGATCCGACACCGATGGATTACTGACGCGCAGTGCCTATGTAGGACTACAATCCTCCGGCTACGGTACGTTCAGGCTGGGACGAAACACAACGCCGTACTTTCTTTCGACCATCCTGTTCAATCCGCTGGTCGACTCCTACAATTTCGGCCCTTCGATCTTCCAAACGTACAAGACGACCACTGACGGACGTGTATTCGATCCCGGCATCATTGGTGATTCGGGTTGGTCGAACTCCGTCGTGTACTCGTCGCCAAACTTTGGCGGCCTGACGGTGAATCTAATCTATGCGTTTGGCGAGCAGTCTGGAAGCACGGGACAGAACAAGTGGGGCGGCAATGTGACCTACTTCAGCGGGGCGTTTGCGGCAACGGCGGCATTCCAGCAGGTCAAATTCAATATCCTCCCTGGAGATGTCTCCGCTCCACCCGCGGCATTGGCCGGCTTCGACAAGCAGACGGCCGCCCAACTCGGGCTAAGCTACGACTTTGGCGTCGCCAAGGTATTTGGGCAAGCCCAGTACATTCGCACGGTCGTCAATGGCGCGCAAGGCGATATCCGCCATGCCAATGGGCAGCTTGGCGCGTCAGTCCCGTTGGGCGACGGCAACGTCCTGGCTTCATATGCCTATGCCAATACGCGCAATGATACCGCCGCGATTGGCCGGCATACAGCGGCCATTGCCTATGACTACAACCTGTCCAAGCGGACCGATCTGTATGCTGCGTACTTCTATGACCGCGTGACCGGTCAATCACATGCCGAGACCTTTGGCGCCGGGATGCGGCATCGATTCTAGGCACGCTGATCGGCGCCGCGGATATCGTTCGCGACTCGGAGTCAAAACTGCCTTTGCATCACTCTACTCGCGTCTTTTTGGCGCCCTGACTGGAAAACTCCAAGATATGCACGCGCGCCGTGCCTATCCATAGCGATTGGGGAATCCCATTGGAAAATTGCGCGCGGCTAATGCCGAAGTCGGGACGCTTCTCGCTGCATAAACCCGCGAGGCGTTTTACTGTTCTGTCACGGCCTGAGGCGTGTTGCGGAAGCTGATCGCCATACGGTTATACGTATTCATCAGGCTGATGGCGATGGTCAGGTCAACCAGTTCGCGTTCATCGAACACGGCGCGGGCGGCCTCGTAGGCCGCGTCCGGCACGCCGGTCTGCGCCACCAGCGTGACCGATTCGGCCCACGCGAGTGCTGCACGCTCGCGGTCGTCGAACAGCTGGCCCGCTTCCCTCCATGCCTGCACGAGCGCAAGCTTTTCGACCTTCACGCCTTTTTTCAGCAGGTCGCGTGTATGCATGTCGAGGCAATAGGCGCAGTTGTTGATCTGCGAGATGCGCAGGTAGACTAGGTCGACGAGGACCGGCGACAGGTCGCTCTGCATGACGTAGCCGTAGACGGCGCCAAGGGCTTTGACGCCCGCAGGCGCAATCTGGGTGTAGTCGAGGCGCTTGCTCATGAGGTGACTCCTTGAGGCTGCGGTTTACTTGATGGGGGTGGTCAGGGCTTTGTCGTTGCTGTCCGCAACGAACACGGCGAGCAACTTTGCAGGCCTTGTTTCGCTCGCGTTGCGGCTTATCCGGTGAACGGCGCCCGGCTCCTCGAAGAAGCTCTCGCCGACATGGTAGACGTGCTTCGGACCGTCATCCACCTGTGACTCGATGTCGCCCGATACGACGTAGGCATAGATGAAAGCCGAGCCCGCATGCCTGTGCGCGGGTGACGCTGCACCGGGTGCGTAATCGACGACGACGGCGGTCAACGACTTTCCCGGAATGTTGGAAATGGCGTGCTGAAAGTTCGGTGTGACGGTTTCGGCCGCGCCATGTGCTGCGGCCGGCACGGTGATGGCGAAGGCCATGACCGTGCTAGCGGCTCTTACGATGGATTGAATGTTCATGGATGTCTGGCTCCTTTGTGCTCGTGTATTGTGGTGCGACTTGGGTAGCACGCAAAAGCACCAGGAATGAACATTTTCGATGTACCAAGAAGCGATGGCAGAGTAGTGTCGGAGGTCCGTCAGTGGCGCCCGTGAACGAGTTCGAGCAGGCGGGAACAGTCGGCCGGCAGCGTTCTTTCATTCAAATTCGTTACGCCAAGCAGTAGCCCGTGCTGCGCCGGATGGCTCGTGTACCAGGGTGAGAGAGGAACTGGGGCCAGCCCGAGAGCTCGTGCCCGCAAAGCGATATCAATATCCATTTCGGATTCGGGAAGCGCGGCGACGACGGTCATGCCGGCGGCGGCCTGCACTTTGATTGATTCCGAGGCCAGTTCCTTCAGACAACGAACGAGGGCTTCCTGTCGGGCAGTGTAAAGACGCTTCATACGCCGCAGATGGCGAAGAAAGTGTCCGTCGTGCATGAACTCGGTCACGGCGTGCTGCACGGATGCAGCCGGGGCGGGCGCAAGGCACGCCGCGACGTCGCCGAAGCGGCGTGCCATGTCCGGCGGGACAACGAGAAATCCCAGGCGCAGTGCCGGGCTGATCGTCTTGCTGAAAGTCCCGATGTGCAGCACTCGTCCGTCCTGATCGAGCGAGGCCAGCGCCGGTGCGGCCCGTCCTTTCAACTGCAACTCGCCGAGATAATCGTCTTCGACGATCCAGGCGTCGTGTTGTTTGGCCCAGCCGAGCAGTGAAATCCGTCGAGCGAGCGACATCGTCATCCCGAGCGGCGCTTGCTGGCCCGGTGTCACCACCGCGAGGGCGGCTTTGGGGGCGATCCGCATGCCTGCTTCGATATCGAGCCCGTCCGCGTCCACCGGCACCCCTGCCACGGTCATGCCGGCCAGCCCGAGCGCCGTACGCGTGAGCGGAAAGCCGGGGTCTTCCATCCAGGCTTGTCTGCCTTCCACGCGCAGGGCGCGAATCGCGAGATTGAGCGCGCCAGAGAAACCTGCCGTGACGAAGACCTGGGAGGGACTGCATCGAAGTCCGCGTGAGACGCCAAGATACGCCGCGATCTCCTGTCGCAAATCCGGTTCGCCGCGTGGATCGGGGTATCCGACAGGAGCCGCTGCCGCCCGGCGCGCCGCGCGTGCCTGAATGCGTGACCAGAGCTTGTAGGGAAAGGCGTCCTGGGAGGGCACACCCATTTGAAACGCCAAAGGCGCCGTGCTGAAGTCGTAGAACAGCTCCGGAAGGGGCGGCGCTTCCGGCGACCATGCGGTCGTCGCTGGCAGTGGCCGCGCGGCTACCCGGGTGCCGGCCGCGCCCTGGCCGATCGCGAACTGCTCGTCGATCAGACGTTCATAGGCGGCACGAACGGTGCCCCGGGACACGCCGAGCTGGGCGGCCAAATCCGACCAGGACGGCAGCCGCGCGCCGGCGGCAAGGTGGCCCGACTCGATCGCATCTCGGATCGAGCCGTAAATTTGCGCCGATAGCGAGATGCGTCCGGCGCGATCGAGGCCAATAGAAATCGTTGCCATGGACGCGATAGTACATTGGTATTTCTCGATCTTGGTCCTGTTTCACGATTGATGGGCGGCGTAATCTATTGGATGTAACCCACCGCCAGTAGTCCGGGCGCGGAATTAGCCGCCCACGTGGGGCGGTCGGGAAGTCAAGCGTGCCGCAGGAAACGCACGCTCTCTACAGCTCGAGTATCCCGATGAAGCAAGATAAAACCGCACCGACGAACCAAATGTTCGACGTCGTAATTCCAGACAGCCAGCTGGCACGTAAGGTAGCCCAGCTCATTCGCGACACCGAAAGCGAATTGCTGTTTAACCACTCGACACGGGTCTACCTTTGGGGCGCGCTGTTGGGAAAACAAAAGAGTGTCGCGTTCGACCCGGAGCTGCTCTACGTTGCGGCCATGTTCCACGATATCGGTTTGACGTCGGCCTATCGCGAAAGCCAACTTCGTTTCGAAGTGGACGGCGCCAACGCCGCGCGCGATTTTCTGCGCAGCCATCATATCGACGAGGCGGACGTCGCAAAGGTGTGGACCGCTGTGGCGCTCCATACGACGCCGGGCATTCCCGAGCACATGCACGGTGAAATCGCGCTGGTGCAAGCCGGAGCTGGAATGGACGTGGCGGGACGGGGCTTCGATGCGTTTACCGAGGAACAGCGCGCGGCGGTGGTCGCGGCCTATCCGCGCGGCGCCGATTTCGCCGGCAAGATGATCGATGCCTTCTACGATGGCATGAAGCATCGCCCAGGCACCACATTCGGCACGTTCAACGACGATTTTCTGGCGCACAAGGATCCGGGCTTCGAGCGCGTGAACGTGTGCAGCATCATCTTGACTTCCAGCTGGGGTTGACTTCCTTAGCGGACCCCAACGGCTCACTCCTACATCTATCGGATTTTCGCAATGCTCAGACGTACATTTTTGGTCACGGGCGCCAGCAAGGGCATCGGGCGCGCGTTGTCACACCGGCTCGCCGCGGACGGACATCAGGTCATCGGTCTTGCGCGCGGGCACGACCCGAGTTTCCCCGGCACACTGGTTTCCGTCGATCTGACCGATCGCGATGCGACGACACGAACGCTCGAGGGGCTGGTCGACCGTTATACCTTTGATGGCATCATCAACAATGCGGGGTTCGTCCGTCTGGCCGGCGTCGAAGCGGTTGATCTTGACGATCTCGAAGCGTCCTTCCGCCACAATCTCACCTCGGCCGTACAGACCGTGCAAGCCTTGCTACCCGGCATGCGGGACCGAGGGTGGGGACGAATCGTCAATCTCTCGAGTCTCGTCGTGCTTGGCGTCGCCAACCGCACAGCCTATGCTGCGGCAAAAGCCGCGATGATGAGCTTTACGCGCACTTGGGCGCTGGAGCTTGCGCAGACCGGCATTACCGTCAATGCTGTTGCGCCCGGGCCTACCGAGACCGCACTGTTCCGGCAAAACACGCCCGTCGGCAGCGAAGCGGAGCAGCGCTTTTTGTCGCTGGTGCCGATGAAGCGATTCGGCAAGCCTGAGGAATTAGCTGCGGCCGTGGCGTTTCTTTTGTCCGAGGATGCGGGCTTCATCACTGGACACACCTTGTTCGTCGACGGTGGCGCGTCGGTGGGCAAAGCGGCATTCTGATCGTTCGGTTCTTGTCGTCCTCAAAATACGCGAGGGAACAACGCCGCCCTCGAGCAATATTGCCTGAAGCAGCCCGGCGACTGACGCTGGCGTTAGTTTCACGATTTGTCATGCGCTGCCTCGATTCGGCAGGCAGCTCGACACCAGGATGACGAGCCGCCATATCGGGCTGATCAGATAACGCAGCGGGTCGCCCGCACCGGGAATCGCGTCCTGGCCAAAGCGTACCCGTGCCGGCGTGTGAGAGTTGCTGAAACGGCTGGTGAAAGCGTTCACGAACAGCACTTCTCCCCGTCGAGATCGCCCACTTGATGCGGTCTGAGGCCTGCTGGTGCGGGGGCGTGGCTTGCATCCGATCAAGTGAGGAGTCAGCCAGCATCGACTCGAGCGCGTTTGGCCATCGAGCGTTCATTTCAAATGGGCTTGGTCCGCTTCGACAGGCGATTTACAGCGCTTCCGCCTGCGGGTCGGCCGTTGTGTAGTCCCGCCTGAGCGTTCGCTCAGTGCACAGATGCGCGGCCTCGGCACAAGCCAAAGCGACTGCAACCAGGCCCGCTCCGACGAGACTGAGGTACTGCCTGTCGACGAAAAGAAGCACAATGCCGCCGAGAACGCCCGAGCAGGCAAGTCCGCCGTAGGTGGCCGTATTGTTCAGGGCGAGCAGCAACGGAGCCACCTGCGGCGCGATCTTCACCAGCCGGTGTTGTTGCGGCACGATCAATCCCCATCCGACCAGCCCCCAGACAATCAGGGCGGCCACGGAGGTGGCCATATGTGCGGAAGTCCACGGCAGCGCACAGAAATTCAGGATGCCCACGCAAAGCCCCGCGTTGATGATCTTGCGGCCTTCGAAACGATCGACGAGACGGCCGGCAAACATGTTCCCGACTGTCGCGGCGCAGCCCCAGACGAGAAGCACGCCAGCGAGCACGCGTTCGTCGCCGCCGGTGACCGGCGCCAGCACCAGTCCGGCATAGGTATAAACCATCAGGAACCCGCCAAAGGCGAACAGCGATGTGAGCAGAGTGAGCGCAACGCGAATATCGCGCATGGGCGCCAGCCGCTCGCGCAGCGTGATGCGTGCAGGTTGTGGAACCGAACGCAGCATGGCCCCTACCCCGACCATCGCGATCAGCCCAAGGAGCGCGACGAACCAGAGCGTGCTTCTCCAGCTACCGAATCCACCGATGAACGTGCCGATCGGGGCGCCGAGCGCCGTTGCGCCGGCAAGACCGGCGGTTACGGTGGCAAGCGCGCGCCCTCTTCTGTCAGGATCCGCAAGCAGGGTGGCAACTCCCAATGCGGTGGGAGAAAACATCGCCGCGCCAAGGCCGGCCAGTGCGCGGCTGAACAGAACCGTATTCAGATCCGTTGCGAGCGCCGTGATGACGTTGCCGACAACAAAGATGCCGAGCGCGGAGACCAGCAACAGCTTCCTGGGCCACCGCCCTGCGACAGCGGCCATCACTGGAGCCAGGATCGCATAGGAGAGGGCATAGACGGTGACCATCTGGCCGGCCAGGCTGACGGTGGTGTGCAGTGATTCAGCGACGCCAGGAAGAATGCCTGCGACAACGAAGTTGTCCGTCCCCATGGCGAACATGCCTAAGGCAAGCATGAGCAGTCGACGATCCATTTGATTGACCTTTTACGTGGTTCGGTAAGCTTGAATCGGCCGCGAGCTAGAAGCTGTACGACTGGCCGTCCTCCGGCACCAGCACGCGCCGCGAATTCATTCCCTTCTCGGCGATGTAGTCGCGCAGTTCCTGGCGGGACTGAGTGCAATGGGCAAGCGCCTCCATATGGCTGGCAATCACTGTGGTTCCGGGCGCCGCCTGGTAGACGCGATAGAGATCTTCCTTGCCCATGATGAAAGCGCCGTCATAACCGACCAGGCGTCCAAAGCACGCGTTCAGGATCGCGACGTCTGGCCGGTATTGCGAGAGTGCCTCCTCCACATATCGGTTCCAAACCGTGTCGCCCGCCACGTACACCGTCTTGTATCCTGGCCGCTCGAATACGATGCCCGAAGATTTTCCCAGGCGCTTTCCCCGACCTTCGACCATCGCGTCACTGCCGTGCTGACCACCAGTCTTGCTCAAGCGTGTCCCATGAAAGTCGACGTTGGTGGTAAGCACGCGCACGTTCTCAAAGCCGTCCTTGCGGAGGCTTTCAGCATCTTCGTCGCTCTGCGTAAAGATCGGAATGTCCTTGGGGAGGCTGCGCCTGGCGGCTTCATCCCAGTGATCGTAGTGCTGTGCGTGGGTGACGATGACCGCGTCAGCCTTGATGACTTCCTCCAGCGGTATCGGTAGGTCAACCAACGGATTTCTGAGCTGGCTGTTGTAGGTACCCTCGAATCCCGGGTATGCGCCTTTCCTGGCGAGCATCGGGTCGATGAGGAAGGTGGCCCCGGCATACTCGACCTTGATCGTGGCGTTGCGAATCTGACTGAATCGGACCACCGACGCGTCTGCGGGCGGCGTCATGTTGGCGACGGAATCAGTGGCAACGATGTCTGCGCAGCCACCTAGCAGGATGGCGGACGCCGCGGCAACGGCGATCTGCAAGTGCGTCGAACAATTCATGGGTATCCTTTGCATTACCGGGAAGGTTCCGGCAACGGCGCCGCTTCCCATGGCCCGAATTCTGTGCGCATCGCCCGTGAGCGAACAGTATTCCGGAGGCCCAGCTTCGATATAATCGGGCCATGCGGAAAACAGCCTCTACACCTCGACGCCTGAGAGTTGCTGTGATTGCCTTCGACGGCATAACGCCTTTTCACTTGTCGGTGCCATGCCTGATATTTGGCGGCAATCTCAGTGACCCCGGGGTATCGGCTTTCGAGGTGATGGTTTGCGCAGCGGACGCGGTGCCGCTACGCACTACCGCCGGCTTTGCCATCGACACTGCGTGCGACCTTGCCGCCGTGGACTCCGCCGATCTCGTGATCATGCCGTCCTGGCATGACGACTGCCGTCAGGCCCCGTCGGACTTGCTCGAGGCGCTGCGTCGTGCGCATCGTCGCGGTGCGAGGGTGGTGGGCTTATGCCTGGGGGCATTTCCGCTGGCCCAGGCCGGCCTGCTGGATAGCAAAACCGCGACAACTCACTGGGAATGTGCCGGCACACTGTCGGAACGATATCCGAAGGTCAGAGTGGATCCGGATGTGCTGTATGTCGACGAGGGCGATGTCCTCACCTCCGCGGGCGTCGCTGCAGGCATAGATTGCTGCTTGCATCTGTTGCGCCAGATTTCTGGCGCAGAGGTTGCCAATCGTCGCGCCAAACGGCTATTGATCGCCCCACATCGGCAGGGAGGGCAGGCGCAGTTTATCGAGCGGCCATTACCGGTCACCCACAGCGACGACCGGCTCTCCCAGGTTCTCGACTGGGTGACGCACCATCTGGAGCAAGCCCATACCATCGAATCGCTCGCGGATCGCGCCGCGATGAGCCGACGCAACTTTACCCGCCATTTTCGTCAGACCACCGGCACGTCGTTCAAGCAGTGGATATTGCACCAGCGGCTGGCACGTGCGCAGCATTTGCTTGAAAGCGGCGACGCCTCGATTGAATTCATCGCCCAGGAAACGGGCTTTGGAACAGGCTTGTCGCTGCGTCAACATTTCCGCGCCGCCCTGCTCATCTCGCCGTCGGCCTACCGCAGGCAATTCCGGTCGGATCCGCCAACCTAGCCAGGAAAACCCGGGCGCTGGTCCCAGAGCTGCTGGATCAGTGTTCCGTGCGCTGCCTCGATGATAGCGCCCGCATGCAACAGTCGCATTTCACGGAATGCCGGCGCAACGAGCTGTACCCCAACGGGCAACCCCCCAGCCAGTCCCGTCGGAACGTGCAGACCTGGCAATCCGCACACTGCCACTGCCATCAGCGGACTCTGCACGTTGAGCAAAGCACGCATTTCATCGACCGACCCTTGGTCGGCGTCCCAGCGCAAAGGCAAGCGGCACGACGTAGGCATCAGGACCAGCGGGTAGCGCCGGAACAGGATATTCCACTTGCGTCGCATTTCATCGCGAGAGGCAATCGCTTCGGCATAGCCGGACAGGTTCAAGTCTGGCGCACAGGCTGCCATGTTATGCACCGGCGTACTGATGACCGCGTCGCCAATTGCGTCCACGGCGTCAAGCATGCCGAGCCTGCATTCCGACATGACGATGCTTTCCCATAGCTCCATCCCTTGCTTAAGGTCTGGCAAAGGAACCCGCTCAACCGTGTAACCCGCGCTGGCCAGCACGGCGGCGGCCGAGAGTAGTGCTTGTTGGATTTCTCGATCGACATGGATGCCATCTATCTCGTCTACGAGAGCCACATGGATTGGCAGTTCGTCATCGTCGTATCTGAGGCGCGCATCGACCCAGGTCGGATCAATGCCCCCATCACGCGCCATCGCTTCCAGAGCCAGCCTTGCGTCCGAAATAGTACGCGTGAGCGGACCCTGCGCAGACATCGCCTGAAGTCCGAAGTAGCGTCGTGGCGCCGTGGCCTGGAATGAGGGAATGCGACCAGTCGTTGCCCGCAAGCCCACAACACCATTGACATATGCCGGATATCGGATTGACCCCGCTATATCAGTGCCGTGAGCGATCGGACCCATACCACTCGCGACGGCTGCGCCGGCGCCACCGCTCGAGCCACCTGATGTCACCGCGGCCGACCAGGGATTGCGCGTGCGTCCATAAACCGGATTCTCGGTGAACCAGCGGAAAGAGTGTGGTGGCGTGTTCGTGCGCCCTATGATTACCGCCCCCGCGCGGCGCAGATTGGATACAACGCCACTGTCTTCGCAGGCAATCCGATCGAGCCATAGCGGATTGCCATTGCTCGTCGCCTCGCCGGCGACATCGACGTTCAGCTTGATCGAGACAGGCACTCCGGCAAGCGGCCCCAACGGCTCGCCCGCACTGCGCCGGCGGTCCAGCGCTCCGGCTTCGGCCAGCGCACGTTCCCTGTCCATATGGACGATGCTGTTGATCACGGGATTCACCGCGTCAGCACGCGCGTAAACGCTCTCCACGACCTCTACAGCCGAAATGTCGCCACGGCGAACCGCGTTGCCTATTTCTGCGCCGGACCAGCGCCAGAGATCCCTGGCAACGTCGATCGCGCGTTTGCTGCTTTCAGTTTGATTCGCTGACATCCTTTCCTTCCGGTTTCCTCTGGTGACAGGCAGCCGTTGTTGGCATTGGCAAGCAGCCAGCTGGCGGCGCGGCATGGTGTTCGAGCCAAGTTTGGAAGCGTGTCAGGTCAACGCGCGTTGCAAGGCTGAACACTACCTTCCTGCGGGCGCGTGGCAGTGACCGTCATCGAGTTCTGCCGTCGGTCAATTAATGCGACTGCAACCATTGCGATAGCAGCTGGAATCGCCATAAGCAGGAAGTTTTGATGGAGCGGGAGTTGCATCCCGACCACGGCGCCCAGGACGACGGGCGCCGAGATGGCGCCCGTCCGTCCCACGCCGGAACCGACACCGATGCCAGTCGAACGAACCGACAACGGATAGTACTGTCCCGCATAAGCGTAGACGACAATCTGCGTGCCAATTGTCGATGCACCCGCTACGCACAGGAGGAAATACAGCACCGGCGTTGATGACCTGAATCCCAGCAGCGTGATGGAAACACCGGCCAATGCGAACATGAAGATGAGCACACTGCGAATCTTCATGCGGTCCGCAAGCATGCCACCACCAATTGCGCCAAGCATGCCACCAATATTCAGGATGAGAACGAACGTCAACGCCGATCCCAGGCTATAGCCCGCGTTGGCCATGAGCTTCGCCAGCCAGGAACTCAAGGCGTAGACCATGAACAAGCACATGAAGAACACAATCCAGAACATGCATGTACTGAGGGCCCTTCCATCGCTGAACAGGGTGCGCAGCGAAGCCTCGCCATCGCGGTTCGCGCCAATAACGAATTGATCATCGTGGCGGAACACGTAGGTACTATCGAGCTTTGTACAGATGCGGCTCAACTCCTGCCGGTGATCGTGCTTGACCAGGTAAGCGATCGACTCCGGAACATACTTCAAGACCCAGGGAACGACCAGTACAGGCGCTGCCGCTGCGTAGAAGACCGCCTGCCATCCGTAGCTCTCGATGAGACCCTTGCCGAGCAGGGCGGCGATCATGCCTCCGACAGAGTAGCCACTGAACATCACCGTAACCAGCGTGGTCTTCAACTTGCGCGGCGAGTATTCCGTCATCTGTGCCACTACCGCGGGCATCACGCCACCGATGCCGAGTCCGGCAATAAATCGCGCAATGCCAAAGGCCACCGGAGTTGTGGCCATGCCGGCTATCGCTGTAAACAGACTGAAGAGCGAGACGCACAGCGCGATTGCACGACGTCGCCCGATACGGTCAGCAAGGGTACCGAGCAACACCGCGCCGCACATCGCCCCAAACAGTGCTGAACTGACCATCATGCCGGCGCCGGTGGCGTTGATATGCAGATCGCGCATGATGGATGGCAGCGCTATCCCCGCAACAGCGAGGTCATAACCATCGAAGATAATGATCAGCCCGCACCACGCCAGTACCAGTGCATGGAAAGCGCTGAACTTTGCATCGTCCGCGACCTTTAGCAAATCGATAGAACACCCAGTTCGTTTTTCGTCCACCGTTGTCTCCTTTCTGATATCGCCTGATTGAATGCGAAATGGTTCCCCATCCTGGAGAGTCCTTAATCGCCAGGAATTGCACTGCTGACAATCTCGAGTCACGCGGTTATGGTCGTCTCGTGCAGGCGCTCATCAGGCCGCACCTTGCGCTGACTGCGCGTCCGGGTCGCTGAAGACGGATCAAGAAAATGTGCGCGATAGTCCTGGGGTGAAATCCCCAGGCGCCGCCGAAATACCGAACGCATACGGTGCGCGCTGCAGAATCCGCACTGGTACGCGATGGTCTTGATGGGCTTCGATGAGGTTTCAAGCAGGCCTCTTGCCGCATCTATCCGCACGGCCTCGACGAAATCCATGACGCTGAGGTTGGACTCGCGCATGAAGATTCGCGTGAAGTGGCGGACGCTCATTCTCACGACGTCCGCCAGAACGTTGAGGGAAAGATCAGCAGCCAGATTGGCAAATACATACTGCTGTACCTGCGAGACCAGTGAATTCGGCTCTACCGAGATATTGAGGTAGGAACTGAACTGGGACTGTCCGCCCGCGCGATGGGTAAAGAGCAACAACTGCTTGGCCACGTTGACGGCGACTTCCCGGCCATGGTCTCGCGCGAGCAGATAGAGGCTCATGTCAATGCCGGCGGTGACTCCGGCAGACGTGACCAGATTACCGTCCTGGATATATAGTCTGTCCGCATTTACCACGGCGGACGGACATTCCCCTGCGAGACTGGCCGCGTCGTTCCAGTGCGTCGTGACATGCTTGCCATCAAGCACGCCAGCTCTGGCCAAAAGAAAGGTGCCATTACAGATGGTGCAAACACATGCTGAATTTGCGGAGGCCGTCCGCAACCAGGCATACAAGGACGGCGCAAAGCGCTGTTCAGGCAACGTAGGACCTCCTGCTATGAGCAACAAGTCGTAGGCGCCATCCGAGTCCGAAAACAAGCGATTGGCATGGATTTCCAGGCCATTCGAGCAACGTACGCGGCCGCTCTCCGTGCCCAGGATTTCAAAGCTGTACTGATCGTCTGCAGAAAGAAAGCGATTCGCTTCCGCAAAGACATCGAGCGGCCCTGAGACATCCAGCCCCTGAACCCCCGGGAATACCAATATGGCTGCGGTTTTCATGTACGGGCCTGCACTTCAGGTGATCTCAAACCACGGCACCTCTACAAGGCCGCACTGGCCGTCTTGCTGTCACCCGGGGCCGGGCTGGCTTGCCCTGCGGGTCCGTCATACAGATCGGCAAATCTTCCGCTCCGGCTTGCTTGCTCAAGCACGCGTTCCGGAATCAGTGTGACAAGGAAGTATGTTGTGTACCCGCCGAACAGTAGCGCCAGCAGAAAGTACGTCACGGAAAGTAGCGCGAACATTTAATGGTGCCAGTCCAGGAACCTAAAGAAAGTGCGCTATAACGTCCTTCTCAAGACGGTCCAGCGACACGCTGATTGGCCCGTCGCATCCCTGTATGCAGGTACGGGCCCTCACACGGCAGTGTAGGCGGTATGGAACGCGTCTCTCGTGCAGAGGGCGAACGAATCCGGCCAAAGTACGGTGGTTTCGGGTCGCGGTGGTTTGGACGATATCCCAGAGGGGATACGGCACAGCATTTTGTGATGGATCCTGCCACCGCACTTCGCGTTGTGACCAGCGCAGAGCCGAGTTATCGGTAGTCCGCGTCTTCCAGCAGCATGTCCTCGAAGAACGCGCCGAATCGTTTCCTCGGATCGCGCAGGTGGATCTCGAGAATCCAGCGCATTGCCGCCGGGCTGTCTTCGAAATCCGCCAGCGAGCCGGCGTGGATCGTGGCGTGGGGAAAGTCCGACACACGGTGACCCGGCAGTTCGAAGTTGAGTTCCCAGCCCATCGACTTCGCCATACGGTCCGCTTCGGCGTACAGCTCCTGTCCGGTCAGACGTTCACGCTTCCAGACACTGCGTACCTCGTGGAACAGTACCTCGGCATCGCGTGCACAACGTTCGTACTCCGTATGCTGCCCCACCACGAATGACGCCCCGCCGTCGCCTTCCCAGGCATCCACGCGAGGCGCGATGTCAATGAAGAAGATGTCGTTCTCCTGCAGGATCACACCGGGCTCCGAAGCCAGCTTCATTGGCTTGATGGTGTTGCGGCCGAAACGGACACGAGTGGGATGCCAGCTAAGGACAAGGCCTGCGTCAAGCATGACGCCCTTGGCCATCGCGACGGCGTCTTCCTCGACCATGCCCGGAGTAACGCGTTCCGCGATCCGGGCGATTGCCTGGCGGGTCTTGTTGCGCGCCAGCAGCATGCCATCGACAGTAAAGGCCGGGCCGACGCGCTCGGCGGGGGATGCGGGAACTGCGCTCATTCAATGCTCTCCTGTGAGAAGGCCGAAACCGCTTCGGCCTTGAGCAGTGATTGTTCCCGCGTTCGTCGTTCCAGGCAGCGCAGACAGACAGCTTGGGAGTGCCAATCAGCGTGCCTTTCGTGCCAGTCTCTAGTGGCCGCGATGTCAGGGGAGATTTCGGGCCAAAATGCGTTCAATTCCGGCTATGGCAGAGGAGCTGCCATGGCTCGAACCGAGGCTTTCCGATATCGTTCGAGATTCAAAAAAGCCCTCGTCCGCCGCCTTTTGCATCTGCGCCCGTGACCCGAACTGTTGCCCTCCTCGTTTTCCCCGGCGTGCAGGCACTGGACGTCGGCGGTCCGATGGACGTGTTTGCCGAGGCGAACCGCTTCGTCCCAGAGGACGCTCGCTACGAGATTGAAGTCATCGGCATAGGCGTTGATGGGTTGATCGCCTGCTCCAATGGCTTGCTGCTCAAAGCGCATCGTGCGTATGGCGACGTCGATCCCGTGGTAAGCAGTTACGACCTGGTTCTGACAGCGGGCGGGCCAGACTTTCCCAAGGTCATATGGAATGCCGGTGTCTATGACTGGTTGCGGCGCATCTGCGCAGTATCGCGGCGTTACGGGTCCATCTGTAACGGCGCCTTCGCTCTCGCGCGTGCAAGACTGCTCGACGGGCGCACCGTCACCACGCACTGGAGCGATGCCGGGCAGCTTGCGAACCTATGCCCGAACGCACGGGTGGAGGCTGACCGGATCTTCGTACGTGACGGCAACCTTTATACGTCGGCAGGCGTGACGGCGGGCATTGACCTCTCGCTGTACCTGGTTGCGCAGGACCATGGTGACGATGTAGCACTCAACGTTGCCCGACGCCTCGTCGTGTTCAGGCAGCGCGCGGGTGGGCAATCGCAGTTCAGTCCCTACCTCACTCCCTGTGCGGAGCCGACTTCGCCGGTCGCGCTGGTGCAGGAATACGTGCTTGGGCACTTGTCGGAAGAGCTCAGCGTTCGCGTCCTCGCCGGCGTTGCGAGGATGAGCTTGCGCAACTTCGCGCGGGTCTTTGCGCGGGAAGCCAGGATGACACCCGCCGCCTTCATCGAAAGCGCTCGAGTCGATGCGGCGCGTGCCATGCTTGAGAAAGGCAAGGCACCGCTCAAGCGCATCGCCTACGAATGCGGATTCGGCGATGCCCACAATATGCGGCAGATCTTCAAGCGGCGCTTCGGCGTGTCTCCTCAGCAATACCGCGCCACCTTCTCTGCACCGGCAACTGACCCGGTCCTCCCAATACGTTGACGCCAATGCTTAGGCTGGCACGAAGGCATTGCAGTTTGGCTTGAATCGTCCCCCTGTCGCGACGCTGACGCTCGCCCCCCATTGCCATACTTATCGCTGATGCAGGCAATCCAGCTCGCGTCCCCGTATGAGACAAACGACTTCATGTTAAAGCGACTTCTTCTATCTACTCTTATCGTGGCGAGCCCGCTGCTCCCGTGCGCAGCGATTGCAGCCAATCGTGGCAGTCAGTCGCTCGCCAGCCCCGAAGCCACACCAGACGATTACTTCCATACCGGTGCAGGGGCCCGCTATCTGCGTCGCGCCGATGCCGATCTCGTTGTTCAACCCTTGCGCGGAAACATCACCGTGCTGATGGGATCCGGTGGCAATATCACGGTGCTGTCGGCCAAGGAAGGAATGTTCCTAGTTGACGCAGGTATCGGCAAGTCGCAGGAGAAACTGCGGGCGGCGCTCATGAAGATCAGCCCGGCCCCGCCAAGGTTTGTCGTGAACACGCATTGGCACTGGGATCACACCGATGGCAATGCGTGGATGCACGCGGCGGGCGCCACCATCGTCGCGCAAGAGAATACCTTCAGGCATCTGACGGAAACCACGCATGTGAACGCCTGGAACTGGACATTCGATCCTGTGCCCCAAGCGGCCCGTCCAACGCTGCTGGTCAAGGACGGGAAGATCTTCAACTTCGGGGGCACCCGAGTCGAAGTGGAAAATTTCGGCCATGGCCATACCGATGGCGATCTATGGGTCTACTTCAAGGACGCAGACGTACTGGCGCTCGGCGACACCTTCTGGAACGGCTTCTATCCGTATATCGACAACGAGGACGGCGGCAGTATCGACGGCGCAATTAAATGGGCCAACAAGGCTGTCGCGCGTACCACCGCGCGCACCATTGTCATTCCCGGCCACGGTGCGATCGGCACGCGCACGCAGCTGGTCGAATTTCGAGACATGCTAGTCACGGTACGCAACAACGTGGCGGTCCTGAAAAAGCAAGGCAAGTCACTCGACGAGGTCATCGCGGCCAGGCCGACGGCCACGTTCGACGCGAAATGGGGAAATTTTGTGTTCAACGGCGACCAGTTCACAAAGATGGTCTACGCCGGCTTGTAGACATCGCTATCCGATGCGGAAAAACTCGATGCTCTGCCCCGCATTGACGGCACGCTTGAGCCACGATGGCATCTCGCCCTGCCCGCCCCAGGTCAGCCCTTCCGCGTTGCGGTAGCAGACCATCGGCGCCGGTGATGCGGGCGGTGTTCGTGGGGGTGGACGTGGCCGCTGCATCCAGGTCTTCCAGCGTCAGCCCGTAGGCGGCCATCTGGGTCTGGATCCGGCGGATGGCCGCCGCCCGCTCATCTTTCATGTCATCGTTGCCGTCGCTGCCATCATCCCAGCTTCAGGACAGCGTGGGCGCAGACGGGATGCTTCCCGGCTGGCGATGATCAGCGCCAGAGGTGGCGCGCGAAGAACGTCAGCGTGCGGTCCCAGGCGACCTGCGCCCAAGCGGCGTCGTACTGAGTACCGGCGATGCGGCCGTCGCCGATGGCTTCCTCGTTGGCAAAGGCATGGTGCGCGAGGTAACGGTGAAAGGTCGCGTCGACGCCGCCGGCGCGCAGCTTCTCCTCGAGCTTGTCGAAGTCCTCGGCCGCAAAGAACGCGTCCTGCGTGGCCGAGTGGACGAGTACCGGCGCCTTGATATTGGCGGGGTCGATAGCTTCCAGCGGCGGCATGCCGTAGAACGGCACACCTGCCTTCAGTTCGGGAATGGCGTTCAGCGACAGCAACGTCAGGGCACCACCCATGCAGAAGCCGGTGATACCGATGCGGCTGCTCAGGGTGCCGAGGTACTGCACGGCGCCGCGGATGTCCTGCGCCACGGCGTCGCCGAAGTTCAGATTGGACATCAGGTGGTGGGCCTCCTCCTGCTTGACCGTTATAGCGCCGCGGTAGAGGTCAGGCACCAGCGCGTAGTAGCCGGCACGCCCAAGGCGGTCGGCCACGCCGCGAATCTGGTTGTTCAACCCCCACCACTCCTGGACAACGATGATGGCCGGGGCGCCGTCGGTGAGATCCGGCTTGGCAAGGTAGCCGTTGACCGACTGGCCGTCTGGACGGGTGAACGAGACTGTCTGACCGATGTGTCGCATGATGGGCCGCTCCTGTCGTTTGCTGTGGACCAGATGGGCCGGATGATAGCGCAAGGGAGGTGCTCCGGAATGCGCGGGCAGCGACAAGCGGCGATCCCGGCGGCTATCCGACCCGGAAAAACTCCGCGTTCTGCACTGCGATAGCTGACTACAGCTGGCGGTAGCGAGGCGGCGGATCGAAGCACCCCACCGCTTCCAGTCTTCCAAAGTCGACGCCAAGTCCGCCCTGTGCGCCCGGATTCAGCGAATCGCTGCGCACCGTCACAGACGGCCGCCTCGTCGGCTAGACTGGCGCAGGAAGCCACAAGGAGCCACGATGGACCCGGATGACGTGATACGTGACTTCGAGCGCCTTGCGCTGGATGACACGACAGAATTGGAGGTTGACGACGCGATTGCGGGCTTGGCGGTGCTGTTGGCCGATCCTGCGATTGCGGGGAAAGAACGGGCCCTGTTGACCCAGGTAGGTGCAACACTCTACCGGTTAGGCTTGAACGAACGAGTGCTGGCGGCGCTCACGAAGCGGGGCAACACGCCTCAGTGACCCTGCCCATCCACCGGCCGCCGCGGCTTTCCTGGGCATTGAAGGACAGTGGGGGAATGCTGAGGCACCGGCTTCAAGACTCTCGACAACGAGCCCGTGGTGGCTCGTCGGCATCCGCCGAGTCCGCGAAAATGTGCCGGTTGTGAAGGCGGCTGTGCACCGTCTCGCAGCGGATCAACCTCTTAGCCGCAGGCTCCTCATCCTCATCGGCAGTGCTGGCTTCCGCGGCGCTCCGTAGGTAGACTTGCCGGGACACGATAGCGACGATCACAATGATGGTGCCGACGCAGCAGGCTCGGGCCAAAAATTGAAGGTATCGTGCCATGGGAATCGCACCGGATTGCAAGGTGATGGGTGGCGAGACTACACGAAAGTGCCACAAATCGATTGCTATGCCGTGGCAGTATTGACACCGCCTCCGTTACGTCATAACGGGGTCGGACTGCGGCGTGTGTACCGGGCTGATGGCCTTGCCAAAGACAATCGCGCACCGTGTCGAGCGACCATTACCGGGCCACGCTTCATCTGCCCTTTCCGCTGGACATGCGAACGGCTATGACGAAGCTTTCACCGACGCGCACTGCGTCAACGACGGCAAATGGGCCATCTAGGGACGGAGAAGAGGTCCGGGCGTGAAATACCATCTATGCCGCTGCGCATTTCGACTTTTCAGCCATTTCGAGTGCCTGGACGTCGACGACTGACTGAGGAGCTGGCGGCGACAATGGGCATCCGTCTCTTCCTTAAACTTACTCTCCCACCAACCAGCAAAAATTCGGTTCGGGTGTTATGTTGAGTGAGGAATCCAGCCAGCCTGTGATGAGGGCAGCCCAAGACATTAACGAAAACTGCGGTCCTGCGGGATCGTAGACAAGCCTCAGTTAAGCAATGACGGTCGGATGATCCGCCTCGCTTTTCATCTGTGCGTCAACGGCCCGACAGATAGAAACTGATTTGATCAGCATACTCAGGTTTAAAGGCGCCCGTTTTTAATTCAATGACGATATAGCAGCGCAGCTTGAGGTGATAGAACAGTAGATCAAGATAGAAGTCATCGCCTCCAACTTCGAGGTAAACCTGTCGGCACGCCATAGGCGAAGCCGGCCCCGAGCTCGAGAAGGAAAACGAGTAATATGATCGACCAGCGCTGCCTCCAGGTCTCGTTCGGTCGCATTAGCACGCAAACTAAAAAAATCGAAGACGTAGGGATGAGTCGGCCGATCAACCGCCGGAGCGATAGTTGAGGCGGATGACCGCTAGACTCGGATAGCCGCCATCGAGTTGTGGAAGCCTTGAGCGGCTCAGAAGGGTCGAAAGCGGGAGTCCGTGGTTGCTGCGGGCCTGGCGACCGGCGAACTTCCGCGTTCGGCTATCACAGCCATTGGACAATATTTGACTAGCGTCTGCTGTTCGAACAAGAGCCGACCCTAGTGCGGCTTTCTTGATTGGCCCAATGGCGCTCGTCCCAAATCGTCTGGCGTCGACGCGGTCAAGCGCCGAAGCAGAAGCAACGGCTTGGGGCACAGTGGAAAGCGAGACGACCCGGATTATTGACGCGCGGCGATGCCATGAAAACACACGTCTAGCATATGGGAAACGATTTGCTCGTCGTCCATCTTGCCATATAGGCGCAAGTAGTCGACCGCCGGGTCGCAAGTACGCGAGTAATAGGAAAAAAGGATGACGTCATCAGGAAGCCCCGCGTCCAAGTCACCTGCCTTCTTTGCTTCGCCCACCAGCCCCTTCAGAACCCCGTTCAGCTTGAGCACGCGCGTCACATAGTGCAAATTGCGCGTGAGCATATCGCGAACGCTCGGGCTCGTTGAAGGCAGGAACGGCAACCCGCCCTCCAGGCGGACTCGCAACGCCCACGCCAGCAGCGCACGCAAGTGAAACGCCGCAGTTTGCTCTTGCGGCAATCCATCAAGAAATTCCAGCGCACCGTCGATCAAGCGAATCATTGCTGCCCCAACGAGGTCGTCCTTTGACTTGAAATGCTTGTAGAGGATGGGCTTTGAAATTCCCACCTCGCCCGCGACGTCGTCCATCGTCATCAAGTCGAACCCCTTCCCCGCCAGGATACGTGTCGTGGCATCCAGGATTGCGTCCTCGCGCAACCGGAAGGTTTGGTCCTTGAAGCTCAGCTTGCCCAGAATACCCATTTGTAAATTTCGTTACTATGCAGTAACCTTCTTTCCGAGACAGTAGGGATATGGTAGCACCCTGGTTAGACGGCGCATCAATAAATGCAAAAAAACTAGGAAGGTGGTCATGAGCGCTTCTTCAGTCACTCAAACGGGATTGCGAATTGCTGTGGTTGGGGCCGGGATCTCGGGGTTGGCGAGCGCCTGGATGCTTGCACGGGATCACGCCGTCACGCTTTTTGAGGCGGGTAACTATCTTGGCGGCCATTCCAACACGGTCGACGTGTCCCTTGATGGCTACCTTTGTCCGGTAGACACCGGCTTCCTCGTATTCAACGAACGCACATACCCGAATCTGGTAGGGATGTTCGAGGCGCTTGGCGTACGGACTCATGCGAGCGATATGTCTTTCGCGGTCTCACTGGATGAGGGACGTCTTGAATGGGCTGGCACGAATTTGAGCACCGTCTTTGCCCAACGACGCAACGCCTTTTCACCGACGTTTCTCGGCATGCTGCGCGACATCGTGCGATTTAACGGTGCTGCCCAACACCATCTCGCGTTCGCCGAGCGCAGCGGCTGTTCAGTGGGTGACCTGTTGACGGCCGGCCAATATGGACAGCCCTTCCGTCACCATTACCTGCTGCCCATGGCCTCCGCCATCTGGTCGTGCGCGACGACCGACGTCCTGCGCTTCCCGGCGGCCACCTTCCTGCGCTTTTGCTTGAATCACGCGCTTCTGCAAGTTCGCAACCGCCCGCAGTGGCGCACGGTCGCGGGCGGTGCACGTGAATATGTCAGACGCATCGCCGCGCATCTCGACGACATCCGGCTGGGCGTTGCCGTGCGCGCGGTACGCCGGGACGAAACCGGCGTGACGGTTATGACCGACGAAGGCTCTGCGCGTTTTGATGCCATAGTGTTCGCATCGCACGCCCCGGATACCCTCAGGATGCTTGCGGATGCGACAACAGATGAACGAGCAGTGCTTGGCAGTGTGCGCTACGCCCCGAATGTCGCTATCTTGCACACCGACGCAACGCTGCTGCCCAGGCGCTCGCGTGTATGGTCCGCCTGGAACTACCTCGGTCGCCGCCATGGCGATGCCGAGCGTGCAGTGTGCGTGAGCTACCTTCTTAACCAGTTGCAACCTTTGCCGTTTCGCTCGCCCGTCGTGGTGACGCTCAACGCCTACCGGGACCCGGCTCCCGGCACGGAGTTGCGCCGCTTTCACTACGAGCATCCTCTCTTCGACCTCGCTGCCATTGCAGCGCAGCGGCAACTCCCCGCGTTGCAAGGCAAACGACGGACCTGGTACGCCGGCGCCTGGACCGGCTACGGCTTTCACGAAGACGGCTTGAAATCGGCTCTGAGAGTGGCTCGCGATTTTGGCGCCTTGCCGACCTGGTCAAAGCTATGAAGCCCCCTGCATTGCTATTGCGCTGCCGCGTCATGCACGACCGCCTGCGCCCGGTGCGCAACCGCTTTGTTTACCCCGTCTTTTGCCTGCGCGTCGACATCGATGGGCTGACGGCCTTGCAACAGTGGTGGTTCGGCGTGGACCGCCAGAGACTTTTCAGCCTGCAAACGCGCGACTACGGACCACGAGATGGCACAAGCCTGAGCGATTGGATTCGTCCACGTCTTGCAGCCCTGGGGCTGCCCGATGACGGACCGATCTGGTTGCAGACCACACCCCGCATCTTCGGGTATGCCTTCAATCCCGTGAGCTTTTGGTATTGCTACGACAAGGCTGGCGAACTGCGGGCGTTTGTCGCTGAAGTGAACAACACGTTCGGCGACCATCACGCTTACCTTGTTACGGCACCGGACCTCGGGGCGATCCATGCGCGCACAGTGCTCGCGACCCGCAAGGTCCTGCATGTGTCGCCCTTTAACACCATGCAGGGCCACTACGCGTTTCAAGTGCGCGAGACGGAAAGCACTGCCTATGCCGCCATTGACTATTTCGACGACGGCGGCCTGTTGCTTCGCACCTCGATCGGCTGTCGCAAGTTCCCGCTCACCCTGCCGCGCATGCTGATGGCCTTGGCAACTCAGCCTTGGGCGGCAATCGCCGTCATCGTACGCATTCACTGGCAGGCGTTTCGATTGTGGCGGATGTCGGTTCCCTTTCATGGCAAGCACCCGCCTTCGGTACCTCCCGTCGGCTAACACCCATTTCTGTCCGGCAATATCCGCTCATATGACCCGCCCTCCTGACCAACGTGCACTGCTACAACCTTGTATCCCGGCCCTGCTGCCGTCACGAACGTCCGTATTTGCCCGGATGTTCCTGGCCGCGCTCGAGCGCGTGGCCGTGGGCCATCTGGTGCTCTTACGGCCGGACGGGGAGGAGGCGATTTACGGCGATCCGCATGAAGCGCCGGGGGCTCGGCTGACGTTGCGAGACTGGCGCGCCTGCGAGGCCATCCTTCGCGCCGGCGATATCGGTTTTGCCGAGGCCTATCGTGCCGGCTGGATCGACACGCCCGATCTGGTTGCCCTGCTTCGCCTGGCCCTTGAGAACGAATCGGTCTTGTCAGGCGCCATTGATGGTGCATGGCTGGGCCGCCGCTGGTATCAACTGCGACAGATTTTCCGCAGGAATACACGGCGCGGCAGCCGGCGCAATATCCACGCGCACTACGATCTGGGCAATCCTTTCTATGCCCTGTGGCTCGACGAGACGTGGAGCTATTCCGCCGCGTACTTCGGCGGGCACAACGAGCGCCTCCTGGCAGAGGCACAGGAAGCCAAGTACGCGCATATCTTCGACACGCTTGGGCTGAAGCCGGGGATGCACGTCCTTGAGATTGGGTGTGGTTGGGGCGGCTTTGCCATGCACGCGGCCAGACGCGGCGTGAATGTGCACGGCGTCACGATTTCCGCCGCTCAATTGGCGCAGGCACAGATCCGCATTGAGCAGGCGGGCATGACCGACCGTGTCAGGGTGGAGTTGCGCGATTATCGCGACCTGCAAGGCAATTACGACGCCGTCGTATCCATCGAGATGTTTGAAGCGGTGGGGCAGGCCTATTGGCCCGTTTTCTTTGATCAGGTCTGCCGTAGGCTTCGCCCGGGCGGCCAAGCCGTCGTGCAATCGATCACGATCGACGATGCACGCTTCGATGCGTATCGGTATGGCAGCGACTTTATCCGCGAGTACATCTTTCCGGGCGGAATGCTCCCAAGCCCGGAGAGATTTGCACAAGCCGCCAGCCGAGCGGGGTTTTCAAGCCGTCAGGTATTGGCCTTCGGCAAGGACTATGCCGAAACGCTGCGGCGATGGCGCGAACGTTTCGAGGCCCAGAACGGAGCAATCCTGACACTTGGCTTCGACGACGCATTCGTACGCATGTGGCGGCTATATCTGTGCTACTGCGAGGCAGGATTCGATGCGGGTCGCATCGACGTCGTGCAATTCCTTCTCACGCGCGGCGACTAGCAATGGGACGGCACCTGGCAGCCTGGACGCTTGCGCTGGCAACTCTGCCCGGTATTGCGGCCGACTCGTGGCGCGACGCCCTGCCGCAAGCGCATATGGTCGGGCAAGGTGAATACCGCTGGTTGGGGATGCGCATCTATGAAGCGCAGCTTTGGAGAGGCCACCCTCCCAGCCCCGGGGACCCGGCGGGCGTGCTCGACGAGCCGTTCGCGTTGCGCCTCATCTACGCGCGAGACATTGGTGCACAACGCCTGGTGGACACCAGCATCGAGGAAATCCAGCGCATCTACGGAAATGCCTTGTCCGAATCCACCGTTGAACAGTGGCGACAGGCGCTTTCACGTGTATTGGTCAACGTGCGTGCGGGAGATCGCTTAACCGGCGTGTACGCGCCAACGCTGGGCGCGCGCTTCTTCGCCAACGACCGCGAGACCGGCCAAATCGCCGATCCGGTGCTTGCCCGTGCATTCTTTTCCATCTGGCTTGGGCCCTCGACGCGGGATCCGGCACTGCGCCAGAAGCTCCTTGGATTGGCACGATGACGATACGCTCGACGCAGCTCCTCGCCTATGGTGCCCTTGGCCTCCCGCTCGCCATGGTGGCGCTGCCGGTATACGTGCAGGCCCCAGCCTACTACACCTCTCGCCTTGGCATGCCTTTGTCCACGGCTGGCCTCATCTTGTTTCTCGCCCGCCTTGTCGATACAGCACAAGACCCGTTCTTCGGGCGCTGGGCAGATACTCTGGCGCGCAGTGGCCGGCTGCCAGCGACCTTGTGGATCAGTGCCGTATGTCTTGCCGCCGCCTTTGCGGCCCTGTGGATGCCGTTGGCAGAAGGCACGGCATTGGCCGTCTGGTTTACCGTAGCCGTTGTTGTGGTATACGCCACCCACAGCTTCATGAACATCGCGTACCTCGCGTGGGGAGCCAAGCTAGGGAACGATAGCGACGTGTTGACCAGGGCGGCAGCGTGGCGGGAAGGCGCTGGCCTCGTGGGCGTCCTCATCGCCAGCGCGGGCCCCTCATGGCTACTGGCAGGCGAAGCGTCGGCGCCGCAGGATGCCATGTCCCCGTTCATTGTGCTTTTCTCCGTTCTGCTAATTGGAGCACTGTGGGCGCTCCGCTTTGCTCCGCCCTGGCAGGCATCACGCCCGCCGTTACATAACCCCGGGGGCGGGCGAGCAGACCCTTCCATTCGGATTGTATGGAGAGCCGTGCGCGACAACCGCTCGTTCCGCAGGATCTTGCTGCCGTATTTTCTGAACGGCCTAGCTGTCGCCATACCCGCCTCCCTGGCAGTGTTCTTTATCGAAGACCGCCTGCGTGCCATGCACTGGGTCGGGCCAAGTCTTGGACTGTATTTCCTGGCTGCCGCCCTGGGGCTCCCAATATGGGTTCGGATATCCAGGCGCGTCGGTCCCCAGCGTGCCTGGAGCACCGCAATGAGCCTGGCAATCGCCGCGTTCGTCTGGACGGCGACGCTCGGACAGGGAGACCTGGTGCCGTTCCTCGTGGCATGCATCGGATCGGGATTTGCGCTCGGGGCCGATCTTGCATTACCGACGGTCCTGCTGGCCCAGTGCATTCCCAATCGGGAAGGGTCCGGCGCCTACCTGGGGATCTGGACCCTTATCGGCAAGCTATGCCTGGCACTGTCGGCACTGATGCTGCCGGGACTGGCCTGGCTGGGCTATAAACCGGGCGCACCCGCCGTCGGCGCGCCAGGGGTGGCGCTCGCCCTTGCCTACGCTGGCCTCCCCTGCCTGCTCAAGTTCGGAGCCCTTATGGCACTGCGCGCGAATTCGTCCACCACAACCGTCACAGAGGAACGCCAATGAAGCCGCTCGCCGCGATGATCTTCGGTGCCGCTACGATTCTCGGCACGGCCTGCACTACGCCAGATGTCAGCCTGTATGCACAGGAGCGCCCCGTTTTGGACGTGACGCAGTTCTTTGCAGGCAAGACCGAAGCCTGGGGAATGTTCCAGAAGCGCAGTGGCGAAATCGTCAAACGATTCCATGTGGCCCTCGACGGTCGCATGTCTCAGGATCAATTCGTCCTGCACGAGGCGTTTCGCTACAGCGATGGCACGACACAGGAACGTACCTGGACGCTCCAACGCGGGCCCGACGGCGCCTGGCGTGGCGAAGCCCCGGACATCGTTGGCACGGCGAGAGGAGAATCTGCTGGCAATGTCCTCCGGTGGCGCTATACCTTGCACCTTCCGGTCGAAGGGAAGGTCTACGACGTCCAGTTCGACGACATGATGGTCCTTATCGACCCGCAGACGATGATCAATCGCGCCCGTGTCACCAAGTTCGGCTTCGAAGTCGGACAGGTGACGCTCGTTTTTCGCCGTCCGGCACCGTAGGAGCACGAACATGATCCTCGGTTGGCACCTTAACCCCCGCTTGCGCGACTGGCATGGCAAGCGCGTCTGGCTGGTCGGCGCCTCGAGCGGGATCGGTGCGGCACTCGCCAGGGATTTGCTTTCAAAAGGGGCATGGGTCGCAGTGTCGGCGCGTCGCGCTGGCGCACTGCTGGCGGTCGTTGAGGGCCATCCCAAGGGCGTCGTGCTGACCATGGATGTACGCCAGCCTCAAGATTGGAAAGCGACTCACGACGCGCTGTGTGAAGCGTGGCAAGGGGTCGACCTCGTGGTCTTCTGCGCGGCAGATTACCGCCCCCTAAGCCCTTGGGAATTGAATGCGCGAGAAGCACACGACACGATGGAAACCAATGTTTGCGGCGTGTATTACGGGTTGAGCGCCGTGCTGCCTACGATGCGTTTGCGGCGCTCGGGCGGTATCGCCATCGTCGCAAGCGTCGCAGGCTACGTGGGCTTACCCAACGCCACGCTATATGGACCGTCCAAGGCGGCCCTGATCAACCTGGCAGAGCTCTTGTACGCGGAACTCCATGCGCACGGCCTCGGCGTGTATCTGATCAACCCGGGCTTCGTCAAATCGCGCCTGACGGCACGCAACACCTTCCGAATGCCCGCGCTCATGACACCAGAAGCCGCTGCCGAAGCGATTGTCGACGGGTTGGAACGAGGCAGATTCGAAATCGCATTCCCGCAACGGTTTACGCGCCTGGTTCGCCTCGTCAGTCTGCTGCCTTACCGGTTTAGCCTGGGCCTGCTGCAGCGATTAACCCATGCAACATGAACGCTTCGTCCGACATGCCCGATCAAGATACCCCGACGCCCCATGCCCTCGCCCAATTGTTGACGTGGTACGAGGCGTTATCGCCTTCCTCGCTAGCGCATCTGGAACACTATTACGCACCGCATGCGCGCTTCTGCGACCCATTTAATGACGTCTGCGGGGTCGCCTCGATCCGTGCGGTCTTTGAGCATATGTTCGAGAGTGTCAAGACGCCACGTTTTTCGATCCAGGCACGAGCGAGCAGCGGGCGTGAAGCGTTTGTTGCCTGGAGGTTCACGGGGAAAGTGCGCCGGCATCCCTTCGACGTACCCGGCTGCACCCAGCTTTCCTTTGATGACGACGGCCTTGTTGCAAGCCATCAAGACTTCTGGGACGCTGCCACACTGTGGCGTCAGTTGCCGCTCATCCGCGCTCCCGCTGCGTGGCTGTGCAAACGCTTTTCAGCAACAGTTGCATGACACATGCCTCCGAGTTGGAACAGTCATACCGTCATGCCCCGCTAACACGTCTTGCGAATTTCCGAACCATGGCCACCATTGTTGTCATCGACGACGAGCCAATGAATGCCGATGCGCTGGCCCTCATGCTTTCGGCGGAAGGGTTTTCAGTGCGAACCGCCGCCGATGGCGAAGCAGGTCTGCGTTTGGTGGCAGAGACTCATCCGGACTTGATCATCACGGACTTTATGATGCCTTTAATGACGGGGCTTGAACTTGCGCGGGAGCTGCGAGCCAACGCCACCACCGCTCATATTCCCGTCGTGCTATTGACTGCTGCTCAGGCAGAATCCGGCCGCCGTTATCCACACCTGTTTGACGCCGTCTTTGCAAAGCCTTGTCTTCCCTCAGACATTTTCGGCGCGGTGTCGCGACTACTGAAAAGCCAAGCCAGTCGTCGAATATAAGGCATTCATGACTCGACAATGGCTGATGCCTCGGCAGCAAATCTGAAAACACGCAATCAGCCAAACCATCGCTGAGTTTGCCGGCCGCAAGGACGGCGTCTCCCAATACCAACATGGTTCTCTATGTAGGGATTCGTCTGGAGTCGCGCCAACTTCGGACGTTCGTTTCGATGTACCGAGAGACGGAGATGGGTCGTACTCTGCCCTACGCGGACCGGTCCAGGGGGAGCGCTCGGTTGTGCTCGGCGTCGGGCCGGACCCGGCCATTTACGGACGCTCACCCGCGGCTTCAAGCGGATATTCGAACGGCGCATCTACATCGGAAACCGGCCATTCGGAAACTCAGTCTTCTCCCTCAACGTGGGAGAGGATTCGATGCGCTAGTCGTAAATGCGGTCGGTCGACCATAGCGTTTCCAAGCCTCGCCACACCTGAGGCACCGACGCTTGAGAACGCACTAACAATTTCCCTCGCCCATCGGACCTCTTCCTCCTGAGGCATAAAGGCCTCATTTATTGCGCGGATGTGGGAGGGGTGAGCTGCAGCCTTCGCAGTGAATCCGTCGCGCTTTGCTCGCGCTGCTTCTTGACTAATATGCGACGGGTCGGCAAGGGTCGTGCTGACGGCATCGATTGCATCAATGCCGGCTTGCGCGGCTGCAAGCAGACACATCGTGCGCGCCACTGAGAACGGGGCAGTCAACTCACTGCCAGCATGAGATGAGAACGCGCCGAGGTCTGCAGCCAGATCGTCTACGCCCCACATAAGTGCTTGGAGGCGCATCGGAGCGTTTCGATAGGATGAAAGCCCCAAGACGCCTTCCGATGATTCTGTCGCCATGGCAATGACGGCCGTCTCCCACTTGCCATCCAGAAGAGCCCGCAAGGAAATCGCAGATTCTATGCACATCCTGAACGCTGCGGCATTTGGGCAGCACGATCTGTCGCTATCAGCCGGAACGAAGAGTAGGGACCGCAGTCGATGGGGCAAGGCCGGATGCATTCTCGTTGATCTCCTGAGGTGCGCCGAGTTGTCTAGCAGCCGGAAGCGGCTCCCTTTGACTCTGATGGCGCAAGTGGGAAGAATCGACATGCGGAAGCGCACGATCGAACTGCACCTTACCCGCCGCATATGAATCTTCGACGACACGGCTTATCTCACTTCCACAAGATCGGCAAGTGGTGCCGCTCGTCCAACTGGGCCCGGGGAGATGCTCAGATAAGCGCAACGCCGGTCCCGGAAACGCCAGCTATTCAATCCACCGCCTTGAACATATCCTCGACCACCTTCTTGGCGTCGCCGAACACCATCATGGTCTTGTCCAGGTAGAACAGTTCGTTGTCCAGGCCGGCATAACCGGCGGCCATCGAGCGCTTGTTGACGATGATGGTCTTGGCCTTGTAGGCCTCCAGGATCGGCATGCCGGCGATCGGCGACTTCGGGTCGGTCTTCGCCGACGGATTCACCACATCGTTGGCGCCGAGCACCAGCACCACGTCGGCCTGGCCGAACTCGCTGTTGATGTCTTCCATCTCGAAGACCTGGTCGTACGGCACCTCGGCCTCGGCCAGCAGTACGTTCATGTGGCCCGGCATGCGTCCCGCCACCGGGTGGATCGCATACTTCACGGTCACACCCTTCTCGGTCAGCTTCTCGGTCAGTTCCTTCAGTGCGTGCTGGGCGCGCGCCACGGCCAGGCCGTAGCCCGGCACGATGATCACGGTCTCGGCATTGCCCATCAGGAACGAGGCGTCATTGGCCGATCCCGACTTCACGTTGCGCTGGGCCTGCGCGCCGCCCGCGCTGGCCGCCGTCGCATCGCTGCCGAAGCCACCCAGGATCACGTTGAAGAACGAGCGGTTCATCGCCTTGCACATGATGTACGAGAGGATCGCACCGCTGGAACCCACCAGCGAACCGGCGATGATCAGCATGGGGTTGTTCAGCGAGAAGCCGATGCCCGCCGCCGCCCAGCCCGAATACGAGTTCAGCATCGACACCACCACCGGCATGTCGGCGCCGCCGATCGGGATGATGATCAGCACGCCGAGCACGAAGGCGATGGCCAGCATCACCAGGAAGGGCATCCAGTCCTGCGTCATGAAGAACGCGATGCCGAAGCCGACCATCGCGACCGCCAGCGCCAGGTTCAGCATGTGCTGGCCCGGGAACACCACCGGTGCGCCCTGGAACAGGCGGAACTTGTAGCGCCCGGCCAGCTTGCCGAACGCGATCACCGAACCCGAGAAGGTAATCGCGCCGACGAAGCAGCCGATGAACAGCTCGATGCGGTTGCCCGTCGGGATTTCATGCGAGCCCGCCGCCGCGATGCCAAAGGCCGCTGGCTCCGCCACGGCTGCCACCGCGATGCACACCGCGGCCATGCCGATTAGCGAGTGCATGGCGGCCACCAGCTCGGGCATCTTGGTCATCTCGACCTTCTTCGCCACATAGGCGCCAATGCCGCCGCCGACCACCAACCCCGCGAGAATCAGCGCTAGGCCCGAACCCGCACCCGTGCCAGCGCCAGCCGCGAGGAACTCGCTCTTGAGCTTGGCGATCAGCGCCACCGTGGTGAGCGCCGCCACCGCCATCCCGATCATGCCGAAGGCGTTGCCCTTGCGGGCCGAAGCCGGATGCGACAGGCCCTTCAAGGCCTGGATGAAGCAGACCGACGCACCAAGGTAGAACAGCGTCACCATATTCATGGACAGGGCATTCATCGCGGCATCTCCACCAGTTCGCCGCCCGCATGCGGGGCCTTCGCGTTGCCTTCGGCCTTCACCTTGGGCGCCTTCTTGCGGAACATCTCCAGCATGCGCTGCGTGACCAGGAAGCCGCCGAACACATTGACCGCGGCCAGTGCCACCGCCAGCGTGCCCATGGTGCGGCCCACGCCGCCTTCGGTCAGGCCGGCCGCCAGCATGGCGCCGACAATAATGATGGCCGAGATCGCATTGGTTACGGCCATCAGCGGCGTATGCAGTGCGGGCGTGACGGTCCAGATCACGTGGTAGCCCACGTAGATCGCCAGCACGAAGATGATCAGGTTGATCACCGTGTGGTTCACCATTTCCATCGAACTCTCCTTAACAGGCCAATGCCTCTTCTTCCCGCCGTGTCATCAGGCAGGCGGCGACGATGTCGTCGTCCGGGTTGAGCGTGAACTGGCCTTCCTTGTCGATGACCAGCTTGAGGAAGTCCAGCACGTTGCGCGCATAGAGCGCCGAGGCATCGGCAGCAACCATGCTGGCGAGGTTGGTGTGACCGACGAAGGTCACGCCATGGCGCTCGACCACTTCGTCTGCCACGGTCAGCGGGCAGTTGCCGCCTTGCGCGGCGGCCAGGTCGACCACCACCGAACCCGGCTTCATCTGCTGCACCGTGGTTTCCTGCAGCAGCACAGGTGCCTTGCGGCCGGGGATCAGCGCCGTGGTGATGATGATGTCGGCCTGCTTCGCGCGTTCGTGCACCAGTTCCGCCTGGCGGCGCATCCAATCCGGCGGCATCGGGCGCGCATACCCGCCTACGCCCTGGGCGATTTCGCGCTCTTCGTCGGTAATGAATGGCACGTCCAGGAACTTGCCGCCGAGCGATTCGATCTGCTCCTTAACGGCCGGGCGCACGTCGGAGGCCTCGATCACCGCGCCCAGGCGCTTGGCCGTGGCGATGGCCTGCAGGCCAGCCACGCCGGCGCCGAGGATCAGCACCCGCGCCGCCTTGACGGTGCCGGCGGCGGTCATCAGCATCGGCATGAAGCGCTGGTAATAATGAGCGGCCACCAGCACGGCCTTGTAGCCGGCGATATTGGCCTGCGAAGAGAGCACGTCCATGCTCTGCGCGCGCGTGGTGCGCGGCGCGGCTTCGAGCGCGAAGGCCGTGATGCCGGCGGCCGACATGCGCGCCTTGTTCTCGACATCGAACGGATTGAGCATGCCCACCAGCACGGCGCCCGGCTTCATCTGGGCCAGTTCCGCGGCTTCGGGCGCGCGCACCTTCAGCACCAGATCGGCCCCGAGCGCCTCGGCGGCGCTGCCGATGCGGGCGCCCGCGGCCTCATAGGCGGCATCCGGCTGGCTGGCCCGTACCCCGGCACCCGCCTGCACCACGACCTGATGGCCCTGAGCGACGTATTTCTTGACCGTCTCCGGAGTGGCGGCGACTCGAGTCTCGCCGACTCGTGTTTCTTGAGGGATGCCGATGTGCACGTTACTTTCCTGTTTTGATTACGTTAAACCTCTGCAACAGACCGGCTTTCTTGCTCCTTAATTACCGGCGACTTACTGTCACTCAACTGTGATGTGCTTCTCTTCCATGAGCTTTGCCCACCGCATCACTTCCGCGCTAAAGTATTCGGTGAACGGCAGGCCGTTCTGGCGTACCAGCGTAAAGTCCGCCGCGATAATGCGATTGCGTACGGTTTTCAGATGCCAACATGCGAGAAGCGGAGGTGGCAACCGTGTCGACAATTGGGCGCGACGAGCCAACGGACATCAGCAAACCAGTCCCGTTTTCGACAATCACCGGATAGCCGACCTCGGTCACGGTTGGCAAGTCAGGCAGCAGCGGATACGCGTGGTCAACGCCAGGGCGCGCAGCTTGCCTGACTTCACATATGCCAGCGACTCTGGAAAATTGGAGAAGACCACCTCGATCTGATCGTGAGTGCTGCGGCGCAGTCAGCAGCCCCGCAGCTACCTGGGTGCCCTACGAAGATCAGCACCGGGGCACCACTAAGAGCCTCGACCAGGTGTTGCGCATGCCGACTTAGCCCGGCTCGTCCCGTAAGTCAAAGCCGGGTGTCAGCGCCTGCACCGCGAAGGGGTTCATGTCTGCACTGATGCAGCGCGGTATCGTTATGCGGACTCGTGGATGCGGGTCAGCACGAACTCACGATGGCCGAGCGCCTCAGCCGCGGTCCAGCGACCATTGACAGTCTCCAGCATGCATTCGAGCAGCTTGTCGCCAGTCTGGTCCAGCGTCTGTTCGCGTTGCAGCAGCCCCGAGCAGTCCACGTCCATGTGCTCGCTCATGAGACGCACTGTACGCGGGTTGGCGCACAGCTTGATGACGGGGACGATCGGGTTGCCGATCACATTGCCTTGGCCGGTCGGGAAGAAGTGGACGACATAGCCGGCGGCGGCGCAGAGCGTGACCATCTCGGCAGCAGCCGAGGATGAGTCCATGAACCACAGGCCCGGATGGGTCGGCTCTTCTGCCTTATCCAATACACCATCGACGGTGCACTTCTTACCAATCTTCTGGATGTTGCCGAGCGCCTTCTCCTCAATCGTGGTGAGACCTCCAGCGATATTTCCCTTGGTCGGCTGCGACTCGGAAAGGTCTGAGGTCTTCCAGCGGTCAATCATGCCCTGGTAGCGCTCGAACATTTCCATGAACTTATGGCGAACGTCATCGTTAGCGCAACGGGCAGCGACGATATGCTCGCCACCAGTCAGCTCCGAGGTCTCGCCGAACACCAGCGTGGTGCCAAGCGGATGGAGCTTATCGAAGGCATTGCCGACCGTCGGGTTGGCACCGCAGCCGGAAGTGGTGTCCGACTCACCGCACTTGGTCGACACCCACAGTTCGCTGATCGGGCACTCGACGCGTTGCAGTGCAGTGGCGTACTGCACGAATTCCTTTGCTGCCTTCGACGCCCGCATAATGGTTTCATGGTCGCCGTGGCCCTCGATGCCAAAGCCGACCACCGGCTTGCCGGTCTTGGCGATGCCATCAACGACCTTCTTCGTCCAGCCGTCTTCGATACCGATTACTACTACCGCCGCGACGTTCGGGTTGCTGCCCGCGCCAATCAGGGTACGGAAGTGCAGGTCGAGGTCCGGACCGAACTGCAGGCGCCCATACGGATGAGGGATGGCCATCGTGCCCTTGATGGCGACAGCGACGGCTTCGGCGGCGGCGTTGGACAGGTCATCCAGCGGGAGGATGATGACGTGGTTGCGAACGCCCACGCGACCGTTGTCGCGGCGGTAGCCCCAGAAAGTGGTGTTTTGGTCAATAACGGACATGACGTGGTCCTCGGATGCTTTGATGAAAAGGTGGATTCGGAGGGATGCGGTGGTGCGGCTTACCAGCGCTTGGTCTTGATGTTGTGAACGTGAGCGTGTTCACCCGCCTTGATCGGCGCGACAACATTGCCAATGTCGATGCCGTACTTGTAGACCGTCTCGTTCACGTCCATGTCGCGCAGCGCGACCTTGTGGCCGATGGGAATCGGCTGGAGCGCGGTAACCGTGATGACCTTGTCCTCGTCCATGATCCAGGCGTTCAGCGTGGTGCCCGGCTCAATCCCCTCGACCACGGCCACCGCGACGGTGTCCTTGGCGTCATGTAGTACTACGTGAATCATCTTTGTCTCCTTCGTGCAGTTTATCGGTGAAATCATCTTAGGTAGCCAATTCATCCATGGCACCTAGATCATATATATGACGTGGCAAGGCAAAAAAATTTCTTCTACGTAAGTCGATACGGGTTGGGACTTTCCTAGGCAAGCTCGGGAATCAATACAACTTTCCCCGCTGCCACCCGCCCCGCGGCGAGATCAGCAAAGGCGGCCGGGCCATCTGCCAAGGAGCGGGTTTCTACCCATTCAAGCGAGCCAAAGTTGCCTTGCTCTAGCGCCTGAACAGTAGCGTGCATGTCGGACATCGTGTAGGTGTAAGTCCCCAGCAGCGTCAACTCGGCAAGGGTCAATTTGCGCATATCGATCTCGCTCGACCATGCTTGCAAACCGATATGCATGACAACTCCCCCGGGTCGCGTCGCGGCGATGGCAAGGTTCCGGGTTGGAGCGGCGCCAACCGCATCGATGACAACGTCGAACGCGGATTCGGGAGGCAGACTGACAGTTGGATCGATCACCTCGCATCCAAGATGCCGGCTTACCGACGCCTGTCGGAGGGCATTGGTCTCAGCCACGCAGACACGTTTGCAGCCGTAAGAGGTCACCAAGGCAGCGGTCAGCATGCCTATCGCGCCGCCGCCGATGATCAGCACACTCGCCTCCGGCAAGGGCCGACTCATCGCCCGCATCGTGAGGTTGACAGCATGGAGCGCTGTGGCTGCTGGTTCGGTCAGCGCTGCGCTGACGCTCGGTAGCGTGTCGGGGATCGGGATTGCGCAGCGAATCGGGATCGCGAGATATTCGGACAGTGCGCCGGGCCGGTTCATGCCAACCATGCCGCGATTGGCGCAGAGGTTGTCACGTCCCTGGAGGCAGTAGTCGCAGTGACCGCATGTAACAAGTGGGTTCGCTGTGACGCGCTGACCGACGGCCATGCGGGCTTCGTCGGAAGAGGCGATGACAGTACCCGCAAACTCATGGCCGAGAACCAGCCCGGGCTTGCGGCGGGGATCGTGACCATGGTAGGCGTGGAGATCCGAACCGCAGATGCCACTAGCATCGATGCGCAACAGAATCTCACCGGGCTCGAGGTCCGGCATGTCTCGGTCCAGTACCGCGACGGCGTCCGGTTGGGTATAGACGATTGCTTTCATGGTTTACCTTATCCTGAATCGGGTGTTAATGCAGGTGATGAAGCGGAGTCGCGCGTTAGCCATGGACCTTGGAAGGCTCCAGGCTTACGCGGTTGGCGTGCGCCGACCGAAAGGCAATCCACATCGTGCAGGCGGCGCTCATGATGCCGACTGCCAGCACGTATGAGCACAGATACCAGGGTTCCCCGCCTGCCTTGGCGTTAAGCCAGGTGGCGATGATCGGCGTCAATCCTCCCGCAAACACGCCGGCGAACTGGTAGACAAAGGAGATGCCGGTATATCGAACGCCAGGGTCGAACACTTCCGAGAACATCGACGACATCGTGCCAAATACCGCCGCGTGGAAGATGCCGAACGGAATGATGATCGCTGCCCACACCAGCAGCACATTGCCACCGGAATGCTGCATCAGCCAGAATGCCGGGAAGGCCGAAAGACCTGCGAGCAGCGCGCCGGTACCGTAGACGATGGGCCGTCCGACACGGTCGGATACGGCGCCCCATAGCGGAATGAAGAAGGTCATCACGCCAGCACCGATCAGGACGCCCAGCAACGCCTGGTCACGGGACAGCTTCAACGTCTGCGTAAGGTATGCCAGCGAGAAAACGCCGAACACATTGAAGAAGACCCCATCGATAAAGCGCGCCCCCATGCAGGCAAGCACCACGGCCGGATACTGTCGAAGCATGGCGAAGAATGGAAGTCCGGTCGCCTCCTTGCGATCATGCTGCGCGGCCGCGAACTCCGGGGATTCCTCCACATGCGAACGCATGTACGAACCGATCAAGACCATCACCGCACTCAGCATGAAGGCAATGCGCCAGCCCCATGCCAGGAAGTCCTTGTCGGACAACAAGAGAGACAGGATGGCGATGACGCCGCTCGCTAGTACCAGCCCAAGAGACATACCTGTCTGCGGCAGACTCGCAAAAAATCCACGACGATGGCTTGGAGCGCTCTCGAAGCTCATCAACACCGCCCCGCCCCACTCGCCACCGAGGCCAATCCCCTGCGCTACCCGACATACCAACAGTAGGATCGGCGCCCAGACACCAATTTGCTCATAGGTGGGAATCAGGCCGATGGCAGTAGTCGCCACGCCCATGATCATCAGCGTCAGTACCAGCATGCGCTTGCGACCCAGGGTATCGCCGAAGTGTCCGAAAATCACCCCCCCAAGCGGCCGGGCCACAAAGCCTGCGGCGAAGGTTGCATAGGCCAGCAGTGTGCCGACCACGGGATCCGTTGAAGGAAAATACAGCTTGTTGAACACGAGCCCAGCTACCACCCCGTAAAGGAAAAAGTCGTACCACTCAACCATCGCGCCAATCGTGCTCGACGCAACAACCTGGCGTAATTTTCGCGCCGCGTCCTGGGCGGACTGCACCACCGTTGCCTGCTTCGTCATGCTTGCCTCCTAATTCGGTCTTGTCCCGTGGTTGCGCATCAGAGGCGCTATTTTCGGTACGGACAGCGGCGGTGTTGCGCGCGCTGCCCTTGTGGGTTGCCGCGTTGCTTACCGAGCTGTATAGCCTCCGTCAACCATGAAGGTCTGGCCAGTGATGTACGCTGCCATATCGCTGGCTAGGAAAGCGACCAACCCGTGCAGATCCTCGAGTTCGCCATTGCGCCCAATACAAGTACGGCTGGCGTGATACTCCGTGAGACCGGCATCCGCAAACACGGGACCGGTCAGCGCTGTCGGGAAGAATCCCGGACCAATTGCGTTGCAAGTGACCCCGTGACGAGACCACTCTTCGGCGATAGCTCGTGTGAGCTGGACGATGCCACCTTTTGCCGCACCATACGGCGCACTGTTAGCGAAGGCGCGGTGCGACTGCAGGGAAGCGATGTTCAGGACCCGTCCCCACCCCTGAGCCTGCATTGCGGGTGCAAGCGCCTGCGTGAGGAAAAATGGCGCACCGAGATGGGTGTCGAGCTGGAGCCGCCACGAAGACGGCGTGACGCTTGAGTACGATTCACGCAGATTCATTCCCGCCGCATTGACGAGGATATCGATGGTGCCATGTTGCTGTTGCAGTGCATTCGCCGCAGCCGGAATGGCATCGAGATCGGACACATCACACACGTGGGTATCGACTGCGATTCCCATGGCGTCGAGGCGGGATGCAGCGGCATCGAGCTGGGACTGGCGCCTCGCCACGAGAATCACTCGCGCGCCGACCAAGCCCATCGCAGTGGCAATGGCCTCTCCGATGCCGGAACTGCCGCCCGTTACGAGGGCCTGCCTTCCTGAAAGATCAGGCACAAGCCTCCCGGCATTTTGGAGTCCGGTCATCGTTATACCTCCACCGGCGTGCCCATTTCGAAGGACGCGTTCGGAAAGTACTTCACCATGCGGTCATCCGCGGTACGGGCATGTGCTTCCATGCCTTCGAGCCGCGAGATGCGAGCTGTCACCTGGCCAATCTGGCGGGTCGCTTCACGCGTCATTTGTTGCCACGTCAGCGTCTTCATGAACTTGTGCACGGACAGGCCGCCGGAGTAACGCGCCGCGCCCTTGGTCGGAAGCACGTGGTTGGGCCCGCTGGTTTTGTCGCCGAACGCCACGGTTGTCTCCTCACCGAGGAAGAGCGAGCCGTAGCAGGTCAGATTGGCCAGCCACCAATCGAGATCCGCCGTGTGGACTTCCAAATGCTCGGAGGCATAACGGTCAGAGACCTCCGCCACCTCTTCCCGGGTGTCACACAGGATTACCTCGCCGTAATCACGCCAAGCGGCGGTGGCGGCATCGCGGGCGGTCGGGGGAAGCTTGGCGATCAGTTCCGGCACCAGCGCCATGACACGGTCTGCCAGATCACGCGAAGTGGTGAACAGCCAGGCGGGCGACTCATGGCCGTGCTCGGCTTGCCCAACGAGGTCGCTGGCGACGATAGTCGGGTCGGCGGTCTCATCGGCGATGACGGCGACTTCCGACGGTCCGGCGAACACGTCAATGCCGACTTGGCCGTAGAGGGTCCGCTTGGCCTCTGCCACGAATTTGTTGCCTGGGCCAACCACCACGTCGGCCGGCTTACCAGTGAAGAGACCATAAGCCATGGATGCGATCGCTTGCACCCCGCCCAATGCCATGATGACGTCGGCGCCTGCAGCCTGGAAGGCGTAAAGGACGTGCGGATGGATGCCTTGGCCGCGGAACGGGCTCGAGCACGCCACTACAGTCTTGACACCCGCAGCCTTGGCAGTAGCCACGCCCATATACGCTGACGCGATGTGCGCGTAACGCCCTGCCGGCGCGTAGCAACCAACCACATTGACTGGCAGCACCCGTTGTCCCGCAGTGACGCCCGGATGCAGTTCCACAGAGAACTCTTTCAGGGATTCGCGCTGCGCCAGTGCGA
Organism: Cupriavidus sp. C2SS-8b; assembly: GCF_057073745.1. Classification (NCBI taxonomy): domain Bacteria; kingdom Pseudomonadati; phylum Pseudomonadota; class Betaproteobacteria; order Burkholderiales; family Burkholderiaceae; genus Cupriavidus; species Cupriavidus sp. C2SS-8b. Next base: position 22,865 of record NZ_CP172718.1, on the reverse strand, counting down.
AATCGGTGACCTGCCGAATGGCGAAGTCAATGTCGGCGCGCACGGCCGCCGACACGTCCCTGGTCTGCTCTCGGATCTGATCAGGCGTAAGGACAACATCGCCACTCCAGCCGTCGAGTTGTTTGGCGTACTGACGCACGGCGTCTTCACCGCGCGCTTGGATCTCGGCAAGCATCTCCGTCACAACCTTCTGTGCTGTCGCCGTTTCGGTCTGGGGCGTCTTTTCCGCTTTTTTCAGATACGAGATCATTTCTGCAAGTCCTCAGGTGTGGGTACGATAGAAATGTAAGCGCTTTCATTTTTTGACACACAGCCACCAATTTCGGTTGTGTTTCGAATGAAAGCGCTTTCATGTAAAGAATAACTCGTACGCGGCGGACCGCAAGAGGGGGTTTTCCCGAGGGTTGTACGCACCCACGTTGTAGTTGCTACAGCACCTCCTTACAGATCGGCGACAATAAGGCACTGGACGGGAATAATGAAAGTGCCTAAAACGAAACTTGAAGATGTAGCGAGGTTAGCCGGCGTCTCCATGGCGACTGTGTCGCGAACACTCTCCTCACCTTCGTTGGTGCGTGAAGATACTTTGGCGCGGGTGCGGCATGCCATTCAGGCACTCGGATATGTCCCCGACGCTTCTGCACGGACGCTGGCTTCTGGTCGGTCCCGCACGATCGCAGCGGTTGTGCCTACTCTGGACAACGCCATCTTCTCGCATGCCATCCAGGGGATGCAGGGTGTGTTGGCCGCGAACGGCTACCAACTTCTCCTGGGCTCCCACAACTACGACTCTCAAACCGAGATAGATGTCGTCCGTGCATTGTCAGAGCGCGCCGTGGATGCAATGGTTCTGGTCGGCGCCGACCACGCTCCTGAAACGCTCTCAGTTCAACGACAATCGGGCACGCGGACTATCATCACGTGGGCGTTGTCGAACGACTGTCCCTGCATCGGGTTCGATAACTTTGAAATCGGAGCGCTCGCGGCCAGATACCTGTTCGATCTTGGGCATCGGCACTTCGGCATGATTTCCGGTATCTCGCGGAACAACGATCGCGCACGATTACGCACCGAAGGCTTCGTCAATACTTTGCGAGCTCTGCGTGCCGAAATCGTTCCCGGCGCGGCCTGCGAGCAGCCCTACTCGTTTGCAGGTGGCCGTATCGGACTGCGAAACATACTTCGCGACGCATCGACCAGGCCAACGGCGATCTTTTGTGGCAATGACGTGCTAGCGCTCGGTTGTCTGTTCGAGGCAACAGCGCTAAACGTCAAAGTGCCTGATCAGCTTTCGATCGTTGGCTGCGATGACTTGCCGATTTCGGCCGAAGTCGCGCCGGGCCTCACAACCGTAGCGTTGGAAAGTAGCTTGTTGGGCAAGAAAACTGCGGAGGCTTTATTGCGATGGCTGCAGGACGGCACGGAACCGGGTCGTACGGAGATGCCCATTTCACTGATTCAGCGCGGCACTGCGGCTCCGCCTTCGTGACTCGATCGCGCAGTCTCGGAATCCGTTATGCTCGTTAAGCATCAGCCTTTGCAGAGGCTCCCGCGTGCCATCCTTGCTCAGCTACCGCACCTCTTGCAAATTCAGGCCGGTGTCCCCTTTGCCCAATTAATCGTCCGGCAATTAAGCCGGGCGAACGGCGCCTGTATTTCCGGAAGCGGTCGTTACGGCCTCTGAAATCCGAAAGGCGGTTGAGAGTCGTTCTGGGACGGTCTGGCTCGCGCCGCGGCATCTAGGTTGGCCGAGTGGGGACTAGTGCGAATCATCTGAACCGTCAGAGCGCATGCCCACGGGCTGCACCATGGCCACGCGCACTGCAAATGTCAACCCCCGTCGTTTCTCTGGCTGGCCAGCTTCGCAATATCCCTGCCCAACATTGCCGAGAGAGCGGGCGAAATCTACCGGCACGCAGAAGAGGCTGAGCACGCCGCCAAGGACCTGTCGACGCAGCCACGGGGCCTCATCCGCCTTTCTGTACCGATGTCCTTTGGCGTGCGCTGGGTTAGCGCTACTTGGCGTGTCCATAAGTCGACCGGTCTCGCGCACATTACTTGCCCGGGGGTTTGGTCGGGTGATAGCGCTCGACCACGTGCGGGTCCGCCGGCGCATCGTTGCGCAACGCTGCCTCGACAGTCTCGACAACCGTTTCCCAGATGCCGGGGCGCTCAAGCACAGGCATTTCCTTTGCCAGGACGTTGCTGAGCTTCCCCTTGTTCTGCTCGATGGAGCGCAACACCCGGTCGGCTTGCTCGTCGGGCATCTCCACGATTTCCTTGAGCGCTAGCCTCGCCTGCGTGTGGCTGCGCAGATATTTCGATTCCTCTCGCATCTGTTCGGTGAGCGTGCGCTCGATGATCTTGGAGAGATACACGACGTGGGGAGTCAGATCGAGATGTCGCCACAGCGGCCGAGCGAGCTCATCGCCGTGGAACTCCAGGTTAGACGAGATGCCGTCCGGATATTGCGTTCTCGTGGATGCGAACTTAACGTGGTCGCGAACGAGTCGCATCAGCGGGGCAGACACCTCATCGAGCACCCGAGCGTATGCGCGGCGCTCGCCGGCGTCATCCGTGATGACCGCTGACACCGGGAGGATCACCGGCGCGGGGATGACGCCGTCTCGACGTAGCACATCGTTGATCAGGAATCGATGCACCCGTCCGTTGCCATCCGCCATCGGGTGGATGTAGACGTAGCCAAACGCGGCCACCGCGCTACGCATCACCGGCGACTGGCCGGCGGTGCGCGCGAGGAACACCCGCAGCCCTTCCATCATGTCGGCGACATCTTCCTGACCAGGTGCGACGTAGTGAACGACTTCGCTGAAGCGGACGGTCTCGCCCACGAACACAGGCGATTGGCGAAAGCCAAAGCGCGTGACCGTCGTGATCTCGCCAAGAATCTCGCGTTGCAGCTCGGCCGTTGCCGCGTCCGTCAGCGGCAGCTCGCCCTCACCTGTACGCCGACCCATCACATCAGCGAAGCGCTGGATGCGCGTGGTGCGATCGCCCTCGCCCTCAATGACGAAGCTGCTCTTGCTCTCGCGCAACGTAATCCAGGCCGCGGCGCGCATGAGCAACTCCTCGCCGAACTCGTCCGTCAGGCCCGTATAGAGAGCGGCGACATCGCGTGCCGCCGCAATCAGATAGGCATCAGTCTTCACGAGCGTGGGGCAGAAGTAGCGGGTGCCAGGCATGTTGTCGTTTACGCGCCAGCGGGCAATCTTCTGAGTCGCGTTTGCCGACGCCGTCACCTGCTTGTCGTCGTCAAGTGCGTCGACGTAGTTGCCGCCCAAGCGTTGGGGAACCTCGAGTTCGGCACCGGTGAGCCATTCATAAAGGAAGGCGGCCCGTCGGGCGTATTGCCCGGTAGGCTCTCGAGCGACCCATTCCTGGACAAACTCTCCGCCCGCCCGCGCGAAGAGCCTTGCTAGGAATTCCAGTTGCGGGACCTCATGGCGCAGATGGAACTGCAAGTTCGCCGCCGGCGTCTCGTCGGGGCGCATCTGCTCGGTGTAGGTCTCCAGACGAAAACCATCCTCCGCCTCGGTCGTGCGGCGGGTGCCGATGCGGCTACTCACGGGCAGTGTCGCCATCTGCGGCAGATCGAAATGCCTGATGAGCCAAGCCGCGCCGATCGGGTTGTCGAAGGGTTGTGGCATGCTCCTCCGTATGTCAGCGCCGCGACGGATCGATTAAGAGGCGGGCTCATGATGGGGTTGACGATTACGACTGCGTGAAATCGATTATAAACTGGCGCATCTGCACAAAATCAATTATCAAATGTGCGCTTTACGGCTCATCAAGGATTTCGGGTGGTGCTGAACGGTAGATGTGGCGTTTTTGCTCGTTTGGAACCCGCCTGTCCAATATTTTGAACAGTTTTGGACCTCACTGTGCCGCCGCGGCGGCGACCATGCGGACGATGCCGGCAAACGTACTTTCCGCCTCCGTGGCGCCAGACATCATTTCCAGCGCGACCCCGGTATTCACGGCGCCGCTCTTGATTGACTCGCCCGCGACGCACTGGCGCATGGCAGACTCGCCAGTCAGCGCCGACTCGTCCAACTCCGCGGGCATCGTCAGCGCGCCGTCGACGGGCAAGACCACGTGTCGGACCATCAAACGGCCTCCCGGACGGACTTCAGCGACATCGACCTGCCGCCATTGCACCGCCTCGAGCCGATTGGCGACCTGCGAGCGTGGCTCAGGCTGCGCCGTCATCTCCCGCCGGGCGCGAGATCGGGCGTAGTTCTGCAAGGCACGACCGGTCGCCAGCATCAGCGATACGACAGCCGGCACGAGAAACTCTCCGAAGATCAGCGCGACCACGATGGATAGCAACGACAGCGCGTCGATGCCAGATTGCCTACCGATCGCTGCGCCCGCGCTGGACATCACCAACGCCATCGCATTAGGCAATGTCCCGGCTATCCAGATCCACTCGGCCAGCGTCTCGTCTTGCATCTGGCGCGCAACGAGACCTCCCGCCAGCGTCACGGCGGAAACCGCAAGCAGCGCACCGGTGAGCCGGCCAGCGGGCAATCGCATGCCCGTCCCCTGCAACATGCGGCGTCGGGCGCCGTCCTTCATGACGAAATCGTGCCAGAGTGCACCGGACTCATGCAACCCGACAAAGACATACACAACGGGTAGGGGGAATCCGGAAGGCTGCGGCGCGATCACGCGCCGAAAATCATCCTTGCCGGCAGCGGCATGGCGACGGGCGGACATGGGGTGCACCATCTTGCCACCTTCAGCACGGACCCGCGCTGCACCATTCTGCTACGCCCTATCCTCTTTCCGGACGGCTTTGAACAATCGCGAGCATCCGCTGCTAGGCCCTCGTTAGCGGATCGCCGAGCATCAGCGCTTCGCTATGCGCGTAGCGTGGCATGATGGTGTTGCGGCCAGCCGCTTTTGCCTGATACAGGCCCAAGTCCGCCTTGCACAGCAACTGTTCGGCGGATTCGCCCGGAGATCGCTTGCCGTCGAGCGTGGCCGGCGCATAACAGGCGCTGGCGACCCCGATGTCGCTGGGGGCCAGAATGGCGGCGAGTTCAATGATGTCTGCCGATGGCCTCGAGTAGTTTGAGCCCTTTCCCCGTCACGCGTATTTCACGTTCCGCCAGTTCGAGACGCACCAGTTGGCGCTCTACGAGCGCGTCGACGTCAGCGGGATCCAGTGCCTCATGGGCGTTCGCATCGTTCAGAACCAGCAAGGCCGCAATTTCGTGTGGACTCAGCATCGCCTGTCTCCGGCATGGTCGTTGTGTCTCGTGCTTTTTCTTGTGCGGCGCACTGCCATGGGTTCTGTTCAGCTTCTGGCCAATCGGTGTGCCGGCAGGTCCAAGGCACTATATAAGTTGACGCCCCATGGGCGTAGATGGATCCACCAATTATTGCGTTTCGTCAAACTGGTGCTGGTACGGTGTGCCCAAAACGCCGGATGGAAGATGCCAGCCGTCCATACTCAACATTGCGCAACGCGAGCAGCTTGCCAGGCGGGCTCCCCGGCGCGATAACGCGCGTCGCGCGATCCGATGCGCTGCAGGCACGCTGCATCAGCCTGCGCCGAAGTGCGCGCCCGGATACGTTGTGGTACTGCACGTCGAATTCCGTGTCGAGCCTCCCCTTGGCGGCCACGCGGCTGCGCGGGATGGCCTCAGCGTCCGCGTCTGCCGCCCCGGCAGCGGCACGCCGGTGGGCGCTGCCAAGCGGCGCGGTCACACTTGCGCTGGGTATGTGATCGGCCCCGCGAGAAACGGGACGAACATGCCGACCGTCGAATCCGGCTTACGCTCCAAGTCCGGGCGGATCGCTGGCGCAGTGCCGCCGTTTCCTGCGCTATTCGAGGACCAATAACGCGTGCCTGCCGGGCAAGTCCGCGCCCAGCGCGTCGGGCGGTCTTATGGAGCGCCGGGGACAGCAGCGCGTCCGTGCTGATTTGCCGATGCGGCGAGTCTCCAACAATTCATTCGGTGTGACAAGAACCGTGTCCCACCGTACGCAGAAACAGGTACACGCTCTAACGCGTCCGGCAAGTATCAGATATGGCCGGGCAAGCACTATGCTGCGCTGCTGGCGAATAAATCATCGTCTCCCTGTCGCCGGTAACTCGACGAATGCTACGACAAGATCACCGGAATCGAGCACGGCGATACCTTCGGCGTGGGCATGCGCCACAAGTACCTCAAATCTTGCGACATCAGCTGCAAGCTAAGCGGGCGAGAGACTGTGCGACCTCGCTACAAACTACAAAGTTACAAAGGAAAGGCTGTGACGACTTTGCCGTCGCCGGAGTTCTTCACTTCAAACACAACACGTACCCGCGTTGTCGACTTGCCGCTCACGCCGGTTCCAACCTGCTCGCCCACTCGGGTACCTTCCGCCTGTGACATCACGACAAAGAATTTTTCTTTGTTCAGGCGTTATGTCAAACGAGCGATCGTGCTGACTCATGACAAGACAGCCCAGGCCTCGACGAAAGCCGAAGCCGTGTGGGATCGGAGCTAGCCTCCGGTTGATGCGATGATTTTCCATCTATCTCAAGCAAGGGCGGCGGATCTCACTCTGAATCGCCCTCCGGCCGGACGTCCAATTCCAGTTCTTGTGTCAGTGTTGTTTTCGCTGAAAGCTGATCTTCAACGAGCCGAGGACTTGGCGTGGCACGCAGCAAGGGCGATTTGGGGCCAAGCACGAGATGTTCGGTCTTGCCTAGTCTACCGACACCTTGATCCAGTAGACGAGTCGCGAGCCGATATCTTCGGCGATGCGCTCACTCTTATTGCGGGCCGTGCGCTTGCGTCCAGCTCGCGTAAGCTGCGCCGCTCGCTGGCTTCGGCGCGTTCCTGCGTCACCGCCTCGCGGGCCGGCTCCAGCTCCGTCGAGAATTGGGTGCGCAACGCTTCCATGTGGCGCCTGCCCGTCTTGAGCTCCGTCCGCCCCGCCTCGAGCCGGGCCTGCGTCGCGGGGCGGGCCTGCCGCTCGGCGGCCAAGTCCGATGCGCGAGCTGGACGGCAATCGTCGCGACGTCCTCGCGTGCGGCGGCCTTCTCCACGCGCGCCGCATCTCGCTCGGCTTCCGCAGTCCGCGAACTGCAAGTCGGATGAGCCTCATCCTCGACGGTGGGCTCGCCCCCTACAAGAGAGGGGTCGTTGAGTGCTCTAAAGTAGGCACCAACTTGGGGTCACCCGGTATACACTTGCGAAACCTGCTAGTAACTATTTGTAACGTCGCCGGACAAGCCAGATAAGATTCTAGGACGGCTGCGAAATGCGCACCAAACGCGCATTTGTTGCTGTGGGGAAACATATCAACCAGGGGGGACGGTCAAAATGAAGGTATTCCTCAAAGCATTTGCAGCAGTGGCAGCGGGATTCGCCGCGCAAAACGCGCCGGCGATGCAAGTTCCGACTCATGATTCTACGGGGCAGAACTCGATCTCACCGTCGGATTCGAAGCCGACGGAGCGAATCGCAGTACGTACTCAAAGCGGTGATGCATTCAACTTCGTTCTGAAGCGCAACGCCGAAGAAGGCACGTTGATGGCCTACCACCATTCCCACGCCTCGCATGCTTCGCACGCATCCCACGCATCGCATTACTCTGGTCGTTAATCGTCCAGCAGACTGATTTGCAGTATCGGCTCCATATCGGAGCCATTTTTTTGAACCTACGATGACACTACGTCTGGAACTGGACCCCGCCATCTATCGACTGGAGGCTGTTCAGAAGGCAGCCTATCGGTTCATTGATCGCCTTACTATCCTGATATCTCAAAGCGGGGATAAGCTCGTCTGCGAAATCGATCCAGTGAAGGCGGGAAGCACCACGCTGGACGACATGGTGGCCAACTTTAAGAGAGAGTTGCTTGACCAGCAGTTGCGCCTGCAAATCAAAGAAGAGACGGAGCCTGCCCGAAATCTCATCCTGGCATACGCCTTTTCGCGCACCGGGCTCCAAGGATGAGTAAGTTTCAGCCCTTCGAGAGTTACCTCGACAGCTCCGGTAAGTATCATCTCTTGCCGTTTCGATTCGAGCCGTTGAATGACGAAGAAGTAGTTCTCACGAACGCAGTCGGCGAGTTCACTTTCTTGTCGCGCGCAAGGCTCGACGACCTGCTTGCCCATCGTCTAAAGGCCACCGACGATGACTATATTTCGCTACGGTCGCGGCACTTTATTAGGGAAGAGGGCGACGAAGCCAGCCTGGAACTTCTCGCACTCAAGACGCGCACGAAGTTCAGCAAGCTCGCGAATTTTACGAACCTGCACCTGTTCGTCGTTTCGCTTCGTTGCGACCACAGTTGCCAGTACTGCCAAGTATCACGTCAGTCGGAGGACAAAGGCGCCTTCGATATGACGCGCGAGACCGCAGACAAGGCCCTGGAGCTTGTCTTCCGGTCGCCCAACTCGGCCATCAAAATTGAGTTCCAAGGTGGTGAACCTTTGCTCAATTTCGACCTAATTCGATACGTAGTCGAGAAGGCCGAGCGACGTGGCCTAGCGGAAGACCGTGATCTGGAGTTCGTCATTACGACGACCCTTGCACTAGCTACCGACGAAATCTTGGAGTACTGCAGGGACCACCATATCTATCTGTCTTCATCGCTTGATGGTCCGGAAGATCTACACAATAAGAATCGTCCGCGCCCAGGACGTGATAGTCATGCACGGTTTGTCGCAGGACTTCAACGAGCCAGGGATATTGTCGGGTACGACTCTGTGTCGGCGCTGATGACAACATCGCCAGCGAGCCTGAACAGAGTTCGCGACATCATCGACGAATACATCAAGCACGGCTTAAGCGGCATCTTTTTGCGGCACCTCTCGCCCTATGGGTTTGCTCTGAAGACGAAGAGCTTCCAAGCCTACAACGCAGAACGCTGGCTGCAGTTCTACAAGGAAGGTTTGGACTACATTCTGGAACTTAACAAAGCCGGTTTGCCATTCACCGAGTATTACTCCAGTCTCATTCTGACGAAGATGTTGACGTCGGATGATCCTGGTTTCGTCGACTTGATGAATCCGGCAGGCGCAGGTATCGCTGCGGTAGTGTTCAACTACGATGGCGATGTGTACGCGTCGGACGAGAGCAGGATGCTTCGAGAAATGGGCGACACAACGTTCCGGCTTGGCAACGTCCACGAGAACACCTACGAGCATATCTTTACGAACGACGCTTTGCTCAATGCGCTAGAGGATTCTTTCACGGGTTCGGCGCCGATGTGTAGCGATTGTGCCTTCGAGCCGTGGTGCGGAGCCGAGCCGGTGTTCCATCATGCAATGTACGGCGATGTCCTGGGACGAAAGCCAGAATCAGAGTTTTGCAAACGCATGATGGGCGTAACCAAACACTTGCTAGACATCATGCGCCGAGATGCCGACGCGAAGGAAATCTTCATGCGGTGGGTAAACCGATGCTAACTCTCTCAGGCCGCGTCATCTGGACGGAAAAAACTACCGCTCGGCGCCAGATTTTAAGTCTGAGCACAAATCGCACGCTACCCGCACCGCTGCGCGGAGGCAAGGCTTTCCTGGTCAAGGGCTCCGGGCCTGTACCGGCTGGATTTGCGCACTATCTGGCGTTCAATCGCCGCCCCGCAGATCTCAGCGAAAAAACACCGTGCACGCTGTTAGGCGACGAGTTTGCGTATCTGGACGATGGCGATGTCATCGCTCTAAGCGGCGATGGCCGTGTTCGATCCTTGTATCGCGCAAGTTCCAATCACAACAGCCTTTTGCTTACGGAGCAGTGCAACAACTATTGCTTGATGTGCTCCCAGCCGCCAAAACGCGTAGATGACAGCTGGCTCTTGGAAGAAGCGAAGGAAACGGTTCGCCTCATCCCCCGAGAGACTCGCAATCTCGGTATCACCGGAGGCGAGCCAACGTTGTACGGCGACGGGTTCATTGGCTTGCTTTACCATATCAAGAACTGGCTGCCACACACCTCGCTGCATATCCTTTCTAACGGCCGAACCTTTTCGGATTCCCAGTTCGCCGCGAAGTATGCTGCTATCGGCCATCCCGATATGATGGTCGGCATCCCAGTTTACTCGGCGGATCCGTCACGCCATGACTATGTCGTACAGGCAAAGGGAGCATTCGACGAAACCGTCCGCGGCATCCTGAATCTCAAGCGCCTGAACCAGAAGGTCGAGATTCGTGTGGTGCTCCACAAGCAAACCTGCGAGGGCTTACCGGAGTTGGCTGAGTTTATTGCGCGCAATCTACTGTTCGTGGACCACGTTGCTCTCATGGCTCTCGAGATGACGGGCTTCACTCGAGCGAATCTGGATGCGCTCTGGATCGACCCTATCGAGTACAAATCGGAACTAAGCAAGGCCGTGAAGATATTGAGGAGCTACGGCCTCAAGACATCCGTGTACAACCATCCGCTGTGTCTCGTGAATCGTGACATCGAGCCATCCTACGTCAGGTCAATATCGGACTGGAAGAACGAGTACGCGACGGAATGCGGACCTTGTGTGAGGAAGTCCGACTGTGGTGGCTTTTTCTCGTCTGGCATCCAGCATGGTTACAGCAAGTCTATACAGCCGTTCCTGGCATAAACTCCGCGAAGAGGGGGCACGCGCTTAAGTCCTCTTACAAGGGCAAGTGCTCCCGTATCACGGGAGCCCACTGCCGCCGCGTTGTGTTTTCGCGACCGGAGCGAGTCCCGCCTTTGGCCGCGGCGTATCCTGGCACACCGGCCCTGAGCCAGACTTGGGGTGGCACTTAAACGCGACGATCTGTTGTGCCCGCCCGGAGACCGTCAGTGCAACCGGACGCCGACACCCGGCGCGCGCGGTTGGAGCAGGCCGTGGCCCTGACGCGGGCGGCAGGATGGACGTCGGCCGGCGATCCGACCATTCAGCCGAGCATTGGTCCGACGAGGACGGCCATCGTCGCAGCGTTTCCCTCCGCCACGCTCGTATGCAAGATCGGCGAACACCGCGTTGCCATCCGACGCTCCGAACGCTGGATCAGGCGCTGCGCGCGACCCTGGCGAAAGCCCGTGCGCGTCCATGCGGCGGGCCCTCCTATTTCTGACGGCTCGTTGCCACACGATCGGGAATAGACAAAGGGGGGTATGTCAAAATTCTGCGAGAGGGGCGCCTTGCGAGCAGCCCAGGGGCACATCGCCACGACCGCTCAGCCAGTCAAATGGGCGGTATGAATCGCGCACCGTAATCCCTCCGACAGATTCGCGCGCCCAGCGCCGAAGCGCGCGAGTGGCTGGCAGCAACTAGGCAGACGTCCCGTCGCCTGCAAGGCACGGCTACGCGACAAAAGGAGATGCAATGGCAGCAGCGCAGCCAACAGAGATGGCCGCATCGAAGCCAACACGCTACCGATGGTTCATGGTGGGCCTCGCATTCATTGCGATCGTGACGAACTACATGGACCGGGCAAACCTGTCCGTAGCTCTACCCTATATGAACGCGGAACTGAATCTCTCTGGCGCAGAATCCGGAATTATCCTGGGAGCTTTCTTTTGGACCTATGCCGCGTTTCAAATCCCGGCCGGCGCACTTGTCGACCGCCTGGGCGCCCGAGTGGTATTTGCGGCAGCGGTAGTCTGGTGGTCGACGTTCACGATTGCAACAAGCTTCGTCCGGTCCAGTGCCGGGCTGCTCGGTGTCCGTCTGATGCTCGGCGTGGGGGAAGCTGGCGCGTTCCCCGCGGCAACCAAGTTCGTCGAACGGTGGTTCCCACCGACCGAGCGAGGGCTGGCGACCGGCATCTATGACAGTGGTGCGCGGGGCGGTACGCTAATTGCGATTCCGTTGTGCACGGCAATTATCGCCGGCTTCGGATGGAAGGCCTCGTTCATTGTCACCGGTCTGATCGGATTCCTTTGGACAGCGGTATGGTTGCTCACTGCGACCGAGTTTCCGGCGCAGAGTCGGTTCGTGAACAAGGCCGAAGTCGAGCATATCAACCACGGAGAATCGGACGAGCACCTCTCGTCGGTACGCATCAAGTGGCGATCGCTGCTGAGATCGAAGACGATCTGGGCGATGTCTCTTGGGTTTGCATGTCAGAGCTACGTGATCTACTTCTTCATTACCTGGTATCCCACATACCTCGTCAAAGAGCGCGGGTTTTCGCTTCTGCAGCTAGGCTTCTTCGGGATTCTGCCCGGCCTGCTTGGACTAGTAGGCTCCTGGGTGGGTGGTTGGGCCTCCGACAAGATTGCAGAAACCCGCTATGGTCTCAGCTTTGGACGCAAGATCTGCATCGTCGTCGGTATGACGTTGAGCGCGACGATTGGACTGGCAGGCATCGTTCCGCAGGCATGGTTCGCCCTTGCGCTCCTGTCGATCGCGTTCTTCGGCGTCTCCGCTGCGACTTCCGCGATTCTTGCACTACCTGCCGACGTATCGCCTCGGGGGTCGCGCTCGATCGTGGGTACGATCGCCGGATTCCAGAACTGCGTCGCAAACTTCGCGGGCCTTGCCAGCCCGGTTGTCATTGGCTACCTCAAAGACCGCACCGGCTCATTCACGCCAGGGTTGGTGTCCGCATCTATCGTCGCCCTCGTCGGTTGCCTCATCTACATCTTTGCATTGGGTCCTATCAAGGCTGATCTCTTCGAGCACGCAATCGAAGACCGCTAGCCGATCGATCTCCACAAGCCTCTCCGCCTTTATCCCACCTCTGCAGTGTTCCCAGCATCCCGGTAGATCACTCACGCCACCCTTCAGCAACGACCAAAGCAAGTCGGCCGATCACTTCATGCCATAAGCGACTGCATCGGTCGCGTGCCGCACCGCGACGAGCTCACCGTCGACGGCCCCGTCCACAACTGAGATCGACGCTGCAATGCTCCTGCGGACCAAAGATCCATGGGCCATCGGTCTTATACGGCACATTGGATCAATTTTGATCCAGCTCGCGGCGCCCTTGCGCGTTCCCCCCCAGCAAATCAAAGGCTTTGCACGTAAACCCTTACGCGAAGTAATGACCCAAATGACCCATTATCATCTGCAAATGACGCATCTGAACTACACTCGACTCACACCATGAACCCCGCAACGAAAGTGGAATACTCAACGATCATCACCCTCCTGAAGGAACAGCTGGACGTCATGCCGAAGCAAGAGCGGCAGGCTGCCAAGTTCGTGATGGAAAGCCCTCAGGAAGTGGCTGTGATGTCAATGCGTGACCAGGCTCGGATGGCAGGCGTTCCCCCGTCCACCATGACGAGACTTGCAAAGCGTCTGGGCTTCGCCGGCTTTGACGATATGCGGCAGGTATTCATTGACTCGGTCCGCTCCAGAAGTCCGGCGTACGGCGGACGCGTAGAAGGATTGATCGAACTGAACCGTCGCATTGGAGAACATGCGCTGGTCCAGGACATGGCGAACAACGTCATCTCGCATATTCAGTCGATTTGCTCGGAAGCAAATCTGGCCGCCATTGTCCGGTCCGCTCGACGGCTCGCGGCTGCCCGAAACATCTATTCGCTCGGCGTACGCTCGTCCTATAGCGTTGCTTTTCAGTTCGCTCACGTCGCAGCGTACTTTGCCCGTAATGTCCGGCTGGTCGAAGGATCCGGTGAAAGTGGTGCGATGACAATCATCAACCAGGCGGGCGTCGGCGATGTCGCGCTTGTCTGCAGCATGCCCAGATATGCCCGCCGCGCAGTGACACTCGCCAATTTTCTACATCAGCAGGGCGTGGCGATCATTGCCATCACGGATAGCCCTGCATCCCCGGTCGCGCGCTTCGCTAGCGAAACCATCATCGTCAGAAACGAAGCACCCTCGTTCTTCGACACAGCCACTCCAGCTCTGCTAGTCAGCGAGATTCTTGTCGCGCTGCTTTCTGCCAAGAGCAAGGGTGACACGCGTAAGGCTGTGACTGAGAACGAGCAGAAGCTAATCGGTCTCGGGGAATGGTGGGACATCGGCTGACGTCCCTATCCTCAGACATCAACGCCCTGCCCCTACAGGAGACATCACCATGAAGCTGCTCAATCCGCTCGTCATTCTTCCGCTCGCTATAGCAATGCTCCCGGCCTCGAATGCTGTTGCCGGTGAAGCGCTTGCGCGCATTCAGCAACAGAAAACCATCCGCGTGGCAGTGCCGGTCGACTACCCACCTTATGGCTTCGTCGGCGGCGACATGCAGCCAAAGGGGCTTGATATCGACATGGCAAAGCATATTGCAGACAAGCTCGCAGTGAAGCTGGAGTTGGTGCCGGTCACGGCACCCAATCGAGTGGCCTACATCCAGACAAAGAAGGCCGACCTGACTATTTCTTCGCTGGGGAAAACCGCAGAGCGCGAGAAGGTGATCGACTACAGCATTGCTTACGCCCCCTTCTTTGATGCGGTATTCGGCGCGAAGGCCCTTCAGGTCAAGAACTTCGAGGAGATGGCCGGAAAGACCGTGGCCGTCACGCGAGGATCCATGCAGGACAAGGAACTTGAGGAGCTGGCACCGAAAGCCGTTCCCAAGCGCTTCGATGATAACAATGGCTCAATTTCGGCGTTCCGGTCAGGCCAAACTCAAATGGTTGCCATTGGAACGACGGTTGTTGCCGCCATCAAGCAGCGAGATCCGTCGCTCGATATCGAGCTGAAGGCAATCCTTTCGAATGCTCCCTGCTACATCGGGATGGGCAAGAACGAAGCCGAGCTGCGCACCAAGATCAACGACGTCATCCGCCAAGCCAAGGCCGACGGGACCATCGACGGGCTATCGAAGAAATGGCTGGGCGCCTCCGCTGGACAACTGCCCGAGTAAAGGCCTGGATGAACGAGATCAGGAAAGGTTCGTGATGTCGCAAGCCCCCACATCGGCTCTGGCAGCACTAGCAAACTGGTGTGCCACCGTGAGCGCCGAAATCATCCCGGCCGAAGTCTGGCACGTCGCCGAGCGTTGCCTCATCGATACGGTTGGCGTCGCTTTGGCCGGCGCGGCCACCACTGTCGCAGAACACGCCCGGCACCTCGCGGTCGAAAGCAGTCGCGCCGGACATGCCCGGATTGTGAGCCACACGGAAAGTGTTTCGCCGGATGCAGCCGCTTTCGCGAATGGTACGGCGGCCCATGCCCTGGACTTTGACGACAACAGCTATGCGGGCTTCGTCCACGGCTCCGCCGTGATCGCCTCTGCCGCCATTGCGATGGCTCAGTCTAACGGCTGCTCCGGACGAGAACTTCTGACAGCCTTCATCGTGGGCTCGGAGTGCGAGTATGCGCTTGCGATAGCCCTCGGCCCGAACGTCTATGAGGCGGGATGGTGGACCAGCGGTGTATTTGGCGTGATCGGCGCATGCGCCGCGGCAAGTCGGGCGCTCCATCTCGACGCTAACCGAACGCTCAACGCTATGGCCATCGCCCTCTCCGGGGCTGGTGGGGTCAAAGCATGCTTTGGCACGGACGCCAAGCCCCTACTTGCGGGCAAGACGGCTCAGGCGGGTATACAAGCTGCAATGCTTGCCCGTCTCGGCTGCACCGGCCCGGCCGACATCCTGCGGCATCCAAGCGGGATGGCGCTCTTCGGCGGCAACCGGGCGGAGCCGACAGCCTTTGACGGGCTGGGCGAAGTCTGGCGGCTGACGTCGCCCGGTATTGATGTCAAGCGGGTGCCGGTCTGCCTCTCGTCGCATGCTGCGATCGACGCTGCGCAAGCGCTCGTTGCAAGGCATGGCATCCGTCATGAGGACATTCAGGGTATTGAGTGCGACGTACCGCCGATCGTCGTGGCGAATCTCCTGCACGTGCTACCTGCGACGCGTCAGGCATCGCAGTTCAGCATGGACTACGCCATAGCCGCCAGCTTGTTGCACGGGCAGATCACACTGCGTCTTCTCGATGACAGCAGCGTTCGCACCGCTCCGGGGCTCGTTGCGCTGATGAAGAAAGTCACCATGGAGTCGAGTCCCCGTTGGGATGCCAAGACCCTCGAGTTGGCGCCCGAGGGCGCCTGCGTGCGGATCACCTGCCGCAATGGGCGCATCTACGAGCACTTCCAGCCAAAGCCTATTGGCTCCGCATCGCTTCCGCTCTCGATGCAGCAACTGCACGAAAAGTTCATGTCCTGCGCAACGCTGTCGATGTCTCCCAAGTCAGCGAAGCAACTGCTCGATCAATTGTCCGGGCTCCCTGCCATGAACAACGTTCAGGCGTTGCTTCTCGGGGGCGATAACGAGGTCTGAAGATGGAATTCGATTTTAGTACGGTACTAAAGCAGTGGCCGACGTTGTTGAACGGCCTGTGGATGACCTTGTTGATTACGGCCGTCTCGGCTCTGCTCGGCACCCTGCTCGGCATTGGCTGCGGCTGGGCTAGAGCCAAAGGGCCGGCGTGGGCAAAGTGGCTGGTGGGCGGTTACGTTGAGCTGATCCGCAATACGCCGTTCATCGTGCAATTGTTCTTCATCTTCTTCGGTCTCCCTCCCTTGGGGATCAAGCTTACTGCCTTGACCGCCAGCCTCCTGGCCAACGTCGTCAATCTCGGGGCGTATGTTAGCGAGATCGCAAGGTCCGGCATCGAGGCGACGCCCCGAGGTCAGCTAGAGGCAGGACAGAGCCTGGCGTTGTCGCGTTGGCAGATATTCAGTCGGGTCGTGTTGCCGCCGGCTCTGAAGAAAGTATGGCCGGCACTGGTGGGGCAGATCATCATCATCATGCTGGGATCGGCAGTCTGCAGCCAGATTTCGATGGATGAGCTGTCTTACAGCGCGAATCAGATCGCGAGTAACACCTTCCGGAACTTCGAGGTCTACATCGTTGCTGCCCTTATGTATCTCCTTCTCGCCATGTTTGTCAGGCAGGCGCTGAACTGGATCGGTCTTCGGCTCATCTTTGGACGCTAAGCCATGTACGAGTTCTCCTTCGTTGATATCGCACGGAACCTCGTGCTGGCAATGCGCTGGACGGTTGGGCTGTCATTGATCGCCTTTCTTGGTGGCGGATTGCTCGCCGGCACCCTGGTCTTGCTTCGCCTGACTGGCGGTACGCTTGCGAACCGCCTGGTTGGTGGTTACGTTCAGGTATTCCAAGGCACGCCGCTGCTTCTGCAGCTCTTCCTTGCCTACTTTGGCCTCGCGTTGATCGGCCTTGAGACGACAGCCCTGCTCGCCGCATCTGTCTGCCTGATCTTCTATACGGCCGCATATCTGAGCGAAATCTGGCGAGCCTGCGTCAAGGCCATCGACAAAGGTCAATGGGAGGCAGGAGCGAGTCTCGCGCTCTCGTTCGGCGAACAGATGCGCTTTGTCATCCTGCCTCAAGCGCTTCGGCTCGGTATTGCGCCGACTGTCGGTTTCCTCGTCCAGGTTGTCAAAGCGACCGCCGTCACATCGGTGATCGGATTCGTGGAGATGACAAGGGCCGGACAAATGATTACCAATGCGACATTCCAACCCTTTACCGTCTATGGATGTGTCGCGCTTCTCTATTTTGCAATCTGTTTCCCGCTGTCGGCCTGCAGCCGTACGCTGGAACACCGGTTCCGTCGCTAAGGAAGACCAACATGCAAGCCACTGCCGTGATCGAAGAGATGCCCGCCTCACAAGAACAGACCACCGACGGCGTGGTCAGCATCAAAGCACTTCGCAAAAGCTTCGGCACCAACGAAGTTCTCAAGGGAATTGATCTATCAATCGCTCGCAAGGAAGTTGTCTGCATCATTGGCAAGAGCGGTTCCGGGAAAAGCACCCTGCTCCGATGCATCAATGGACTGGAAGTCTTTCAGCAAGGGGCGATCAATGTTGATGGCAATCCCCTCAAGCACGATGACCATCAAGCCATGCGCGAACTGCGCCAACACGTTGGTATGGTCTTCCAGAACTTTAATCTCTTCCCGCATCTGACTGCGGCTCAGAACGTCATGCTGGCGCCACGTCTGGTCAGGCATATGCCCAAGGAGCAGTCGAGCGCTGATGCGAGACGGCTTCTGCAGCGGGTAGGCCTTGGCGAACGCGCGGACCACTACCCCGATCAGTTGTCTGGAGGTCAGCAACAACGCGTTGCCATTGCTCGGGCGCTGGCCATGAATCCCGCCGTACTGTTGTGCGATGAGATTACGTCAGCGCTGGATCCCGAGCTGGTTGGCGAAGTGCTGTCCGTTGTAGAGGGATTGGCAAAGGATGGCATGACGCTGATCATGGTGACGCACGAGATGAACTTTGCGCGCAAGGTGAGCGACCGCATCATCTTTATGCACCAGGGAAAGGTACATGAGATGGGACCGCCTGACCAACTCTTCTCATCCCCATCGACACCCGAACTGCGGCAGTTCCTTTCCAGCATCCACTGAATACTCCTCTTCCGTTGACATTATGTGGTCTGCCGTTGCGTGCGGCGGTTGGCCACCGTTCGCCAGCGAGTCCGGCACCCCTTGCAGTATGGAGAAAATCATGTCCTTTCCTCTCACAGTCCCCCCGTCGAAAAAGCATCAGAGCTTCCTGTGGTCGCCGATCTGCACTGATCTGGATAAACTCGATGCGCACGTCGCGATCCTGGGGATTCCGTATGGACAGGCCTACTCTGCGGACCACATCAGCAATGACCAGAGCAAGGCACCCGATGCTGTGCGTGCCATGAGCGATCGCATTTGTCGAAATCTTATTCATTACGATTTTGACGTCGGCGGGCCGATCTATGACAACCGCGCGCTCAAAGTGGTCGACTGCGGTAACGTTCCCGCTGATCCTCAGGACCTGAGTACTCACTCGCAAAGGGCAGAACAGGCAGTTCGAAAGATTCTCGATGCTGGGGCGCTTCCCATAACGCTAGGTGGTGACCACGGGATTCCCATTCCGATTCTGCGCGCATACGAGGGGCGTGGCCCAATCACACTGATCCATATCGATGCTCACCTGGACTGGCGAGACCACGTCAATGGAGTGCGAGATGGCCTGTCCAGTCCGATTCGACGCGCCTCCGAGATGGATCACGTCAACGAGATCTTCCAGATCGGCCTGCGCGCCCAAGGCAGCGGCCGCCCGGAAGAGTACGAGGCGGCCGTCGCCTATGGCGCGCACCTCTACACGGCCTATGACGTTCACGAGAACGGCATGAAGTCTGTACTGGATGACATTCCCGATGATGGCAACTACTACCTGACGATCGACGCCGACGGAATCGACCCTTCAGTGATGCCTGCTGTGGCCGGGCCCGCCTTGGGTGGCATCACATACGTGCAGATGCGCCAGTTGATTCACGGTCTCGTGAAGAAGGGACGGGTCGTCGGCATGGACATCGTCGAAATTACGCCGTCGACGGACGTCAACAACATCAGTTGCATTGCAGCAGGCCGACTGATGGTCAACCTGATCGGGGCAGCGGTGCGAGCCGACTACTTCGATGCTCCCAAGCTTTAAGCGACAGCCGCTCGAGGAATGCGCACCAAGGGACCGGTGGGTCTGCGACGGTGCGCAACGATTTGCTCTTCTCTATTTGGAGACCGCGCCAAACCGGGGGCTAACTACACGGCACGGCGGTGGTCCTCTTCTCGGGAAATGGACGGATACCATCGCTCAACGTAAGACCGGAGTTGGTTATTGAGCACGGCAGTCCGGATTTGCAGCAGGTTGTGCGCGTGCCGAGGCCGCCAGGCCATCTGTTGCCGTTTGACGAACCGCTTGCTGACCACCTGGTTGACGGCCGACTCGACAAATCCTGAGGCAATGGGCTCCTCATGCCGATAGCGGTCACCGTAGTCCACGATGAAGTGCCGGTTGTTGTCCAGGTAGACGACGAACTCGTCGAGCTTGCCGAGGAGTTTGGCCTCCTCGGGACTGGCCTCAGGGTCCAGATCCCAGCTCAGGCTTTCCAGGCGGTGCAACGCCGGATGGGGGCAGCCGTGCCAAAGGTGCCACTTGGCGCCATGCAGCGACTTGATCAATTCCGCGTTGCTGGGGCCATCGCAGTGTGCCGGCCGGCCCTTGATCATCTGTTCGAGGTTCTGTACCCGCATGGCGATGTGGAACCAATCGAGGACGTACTCGCCGCGGTCACCAAAGCCGAGTTGGGCAAACCGTAGGCCACGGCACCCATGCGGCGGTAACGGAAATGCATGCCGACCAGAAGGTTCTGCTCGTAGACGTCGTACTGAGTGCCATCGGCGGCCACCTTCTTGCCCTCGCCCCACAGCTTCGGCAAATCAAGGCGCAGATACAGCTCGGTCAGGTCACGGCAAGCACTGTCCAGCTGCTTCAGGCCCATGTGCCGCTGATTCACGTACGACAGTTGATGTGGGGTCACGCCGTTCGACAAGTGCCGCGCCGCTTGGCTGGGGCCCAGGTTGCAACCCATCGCAAAGACGGTAAGCAGATAGCGTTCACGCGCGTTGCGCAATTTCGGATCATCGCCGGACTGCGGCCCGAAATGACGGGTGAACCCAGTCCAATGCTCTATGTTCGCGAGGATGTCCAGTAGGTTGCGCGGCACGAGCCGGCTGTCGATGGCGGCTTGCAAGGCAATGGCCGAGGGAGGTATTTCGCGCGCCACGACGCGTGTGAGCGTGGGCTTGCCGCTCGGGCTGATCGTCACGTCGCCGGCATGCTGGGGGAATTCACTGTCGACCTGTTCGGCCGTCTCCGTCAGCAGCTTCTTGAGATTGTCGATGAAACCTTGCGCATCGGACGCTAGACCGATCCGATCGCAATGTCCTGGAGCAACGCCTGACATTCCCCCCAAGGCATCAGTTGCTGACGAAGGTCGGAAAAATTGCCCGATCCTTCGATGCAGACGTCGCCGCAGCGCAGGTCGCCGGCGAGATGGGAAAACACGCACACCTCCAAGTAACGCCGATTCGTCGGGTTGCCCAAGGTGGCCGAACGACGCACCAGCTTTCGCCAGCGCTCAGAGGCGAACGACAAATCCACCTCGTCGGCGAGCCATTCGGTCTTGCGGTGTTCGTTTTGCAGCACGACATCCAACGCCTTGAGCAGTCGGCGGTCTTCGGTCGTCGCGACAAGACGCAGCCCTTTCGCCATCTGGAACATCGCCGCACGCCAGGACTTGAAAGGCTTCCACAGCAACGGCAAGTGATTGCCGTCGCTCCAGACGCGGATCGCTTCGCAATCGGCCTGCAGCGTATCCAGATCGCCGTCGGGCGCCAGCAGCGCGCGCACGCGCTGCCCGGTACGGGCGTCGTCCAGGGATTCGGCCAGAATGCCGATGACCAGCTCGAGCGCGGCAACCAGTTCTTCGCTCAATTCGCGCTAGCGCCTGAATGAGAGTGAGTTCCTCCTTGGCACTCTTGTGGATCGCTCCCATGCGCCGGATGAACATTTCTGCGATGTCGTCGCGCGCGCCGATACGCATCTGGCGGATCAAGGCGAGGATCAGTGCGTGTCGCCTGGAGGGCCGGAAGTCCTTCATGTCACCGGCGTCGAGGGCGGATGCCATGTTGGCCAAGTGTTTCAGTTTGGTGGCCGGAACGCAGTCGATCAGCGTGTCGTTGTCAGGGAGCGATTCGAGCCACTTCAACTGGTCCAGCACGAGGTCGAGGTGTTTGCGCGTCGCCTTTTTTGCGGATCGCTTGATCTGCTGATAGAGCGAGCGCCGCGCCGGCAACTCGGTTTCCAGTAGTTGATCGAGCCATTGGCGCTGGTCGGCGGACAGGCGCTGCTCGATGTGGCGATGGAGCGCGGCTTCGGCCACCGCATGGGCCTGTTCCGCGATCTCATCGAGCGTCCGGAAGGCTGGCAGTTCGTAGCCCAGCCGAACGAGTTCTTCGATCGTGATGTTGATGACGTCCACGCGTGTGTCCACCACGCCGGCGGCTTCCTCGGCAAGTCGGTTCGCGACGAGGCGCGTCTGGGCATCGGTGTACGGCCTGATGCCCAGCAAGGTACGAATCACCTTGTGATGGCGATAGAGCGCGGTATGCGCAGCGGGATAGGTGATGCGCTGAACCGGTGCAATGCCCAGGCAGGCCGACACGTGCTCGACGACTTCGGAGGGCACCGCCTCCACTGCCGGAAAGTGGCGCAGGTACTGGAAACACTTCAGGTTGACCAGAAGCGCGAGACGCCGTTCAGCGGTGCGCGCGAAGCCTTGCGCCCACTCGATTTCCTCAGGGCGCGGGGTGAACGAGGCCTGCAGATCTTTCAGCGTGAGGGTACGCGGAAACCGAGGATAGGCAGTTCGTTCGATGCTGGCCATGGCAAAGGACTCCCCATCCGGGATCGGTGGACTTGTTCGGTAAGGCGCTTTGCGAGGTTGCGCGGAACGCGCTCGAACTGACCAGAATAGGCAGTCGATGCCGGAACGCCAAGCCTGCGGCGCTGCTTGGCAATCACGCTGGGTTGGAGTCAGGGAACCGGCAGGCGCGCCGATTCGATTCGAAGCCGCACAGTCAGGCAGTGGCCGTGGCTCTTCGTCTGTGGGAAACAGCAGGTGATGCCCTCTCCGAGCGCGATGGCGAAGCGCTCCGCCCGCGCTGTCTCGCTGGCCGCATCAGGCCGGTACACATGGTCCAACTGGGCGAGTCGCAGCGGTTTTGACGCGCTTTCTCTGACCCGATGCCGCGGAACACGTTGCGCACGAGCAGCGCCTTGGTCGGGGCCGGGCAGCTCTGGTCGCGATGCCATTGCTCCATGGCTGCAAGCCGCCATGGCGGTGTGTTACCCGACAGCCTCTCGGCAGGGGTCCGCAAGCTTCTACACGACGCTGTCGGCCGGCAGAAAGCCGATCCAGCCGACGTCTCTAGGCCAGGCTAGAGGCATAAAGGGGTCGCTTCAGAAAACGGAAAATATTGCACGCTAAGCCATGGGAGCCCCGGCCGAGCGCCGGTTATCGGGCCGCGAAGGCCTGATTCATCTGGCGCGCCCGCTTGACCTCGTCGCTTTGCAGATAGATCAAATGTGCTGCAGCACATTTGC
>NZ_CP172717.1:0-2798078 GCF_057073745.1 Cupriavidus sp. C2SS-8b | reverse complement strand
CTTGCCCTAACGGGCGAATATTGATCGTAGTGTGCGAAGAATTTCGTACGGGTACTCGCTTCAGAGTCTGCCCCGCTGCCTGCCGCGTGGTGCGCGTCCGCCTGCAGGCTCTCCAGCAATGATTGAACCAGCCCCGAACCTGTCCGTGGCTCGACACTGCCCGCGTTATCGCATCATCGCCTTCGGCTGCTGCGCGGCTCAGTAGTCGGCAGGCGGGACGGAGTGCAGAACCAAAAAAAAGTGACTCGCGTGCAGAACGGCAAAACATTGCGCCCGTATCACGCTCGCGAACTAGACTGGTTAGCGTAACGACGGGGGCTGTCGCCCCCTGCCGGAGACGCCCATGTCTGACCCCGCAAACCGCGCAATCCCCGCCTCCCACCATTCCACGCTCGCGTTCGGCCGCCTGTACGCCGATGCATCCGGCGAATCGCATTTCGGCGCGCTGTCGATGGAAATGTCCGAGCGCAATTTCGCGCCGCCTGCCCCATCGTTCTGGGTTTCACCGATGCCGCCTGCCGTCCGCCAGGGCTTCCTGGTGGTGCCGGCCGGCTGGGTAGGAGACCTGCATCCGACGCCGTTGCGGATGTGGATGTTCATGCTGGACGGCGAGATGGAGTTCGAAGCCTCGGACGGCGAACGCCGTTCGCTGGTCCCCGGCAGCGCGCTGCTGCTGGAGGATACGACTGGCAAGGGCCATCGCAGCCGCGTGGTGGGCGGCCTGGTTGCAACGCTGGCCGTGGTGGAAATGCCCTCGACGCAACCATAAGGCCGCCAGACATGGCCCCGCCGGATATCCCGCCGCAGATGGTGCCCGCAGGCTATCGCCAGGGCATCATCACGGCCATCACCGTGCTGCTGGGCTTTTCGCTCGCCTTCTGGCGCTTCTGGGGCTTCGAGAGCCCGGGGCACTGGAACGCGCGCGCACTGTTTGCCGCGCTTTCACTGGTCGGCGCGGTCGTCTTGCAGATCGTGGCACTGTTCCGCGCCTTGCGCATCGAGGACGATGCCGTCAGCGAGTATCGGCAGACCGTGCGCTGGTTCATCGCGTCGGCGGTGGCTCTGCTGGCCGGGCTTGCGATTGCCATGCTGGACGCCGCGCTCGGTTAGCGGGCAAAACACCGCGCAGCGGCACTGGATCGCCTCGTTGCCGCGCGGCAACGAAGCCATGATTCGCATCAGGGCCTTGCAGGGGAACGCAGCCACCGCCATGCGAAAATACGGCTTCGCGCATCCGCAGTTGCAACCGCGAATTGCGCACCGACTGAGTTTTCCCGGAGGACGGCGCATGTATCGCGGCGAACGATTCAACGGTTACAGCCACCTTGCCGGTGCCATCCTGGCAGCCGCCGGCATGGCGGTGCTGGTGACATCCTCGGCCCTCTACCACGACGCGTGGAAGGTCGTCAGCTCCGTGGTCTACGGCACCACGCTGGTTCTGCTCTACACCATCTCCACGCTGTACCACAGCCTGCGCGGCCCGGCCAAGGACGTCTTCCAGCGGCTCGACCATTGCGCGATCTATCTGCTGATTGCAGGCAGCTATACGCCCTTTGCGCTGGTCACGCTGCGCGGGCCGTGGGGATGGGCGCTGTTCGGCATCAACTGGGGACTCGCGGTGATCGGCATCGTGCAGGAACTCTGGATCGGCCGGCGCACGCGCGTGTTTTCGTTGTCGATCTATGTGGTGATGGGATGGCTGGTGCTGATCGCGTTCCAGCCGCTCGCGGCCGCGTTGCCGGCAGCGGGCTTGTGGTGGCTCGTGGCGGGCGGCGCGCTCTATACGGCCGGCATCGGATTCTTTCTTTTCGACGAGAAGGTCCGCCACTTCCACGGCATCTGGCACCTGTTCGTGCTGGCGGGCAGCACATGCCAGTTTGTCAGCATCCTCTGGTACGTGGGCTGACGCGGCCGGCTAGTAGACGTCGCGCCGATAGCGCCCCTGCTCGGTCAACTGCCGCAAGACCTGCGCCCCGAGCACGTCGGCCAGCGCCTCATTGACGCCGCCTGCCATGCCCTGCAGGCTGCCGCACACATAGATCGCCGCCCCGGCATCGACCCATTTACGCAGCAAGGGCGCGCGCTCGCGCAGCGCATCCTGCACGTAGCGCAAAGCGTTGCCGTCGCGCGAATAGACAAGATCCAGCCGCTCCAGCACGCCATCGCGCTGCCACGCTGCGAGTTCATCCGCGAAGAAGTTGTCATGCCGCGCGGAACGCTCGCCAAAGAGCAGCCAGTTGCGATGCCGGCCGGCCAACGCGCGGGCCTTCAGGTGGCTGCGCAGCCCCGCCAGGCCGGTGCCATTGCCGACCAGCACCAGGGACCGGTCATCGCCGGGCGGATGGAAGCTGCGATTGGTACGGATGCGCAGCGCAATGCGCGCCCCCACGCAGGCATGGCTGGTCAGCCACCCCGACGCCAGCCCGAGCCGCCCATCGGCATGCCGAGCCTGCCGCACCAGCAACTCAAGCTGCCCGTCCTGCGGCAGCGAGGCAATCGAATACTCGCGATGCGGCAGCGGCGATAGTGCATCGACAAGCTGTTGCGGCGGCACGGCGCGCATCGTCGCCAGATGCGCTTCGGGCAGCAGCAGGCGCGTGGCGAGCGCTTCGGCCAGCGACATCGCCTGGCCATCGCAGCGGACGGGCGTGGCACCGTCCATCGCCCGCTTGTCGAGCAGCTTGCCGATCTCGGCGGGATCGTGGCAGGGACCGATCTCGGCGATGTCGCCGGGCTGCCAGTCCGGCAGGGCGCCCTCGGGCTTGAGCACGAGGTGGAACGCCGGGGCGCCCTGGCTGCCGGGATTCAGGTGATGGCGCGCCGTAAGCTGCCACTGGCCGTAGCGCGGACGCTCCCAGTCGGCGATCTCCGCACCGCCGCTGAGCGCCGACAAGTGGTTCTGCCAGTGGCGCAGTGCGCCGGCATCGCCATTGTCGACCTCGATCAGGTCGAACAACGGACGCGCATGATGGCGCTGCAGCCAGTCGGACAGCACGTGGCCAAACGCGCAGAAACGCGCGTAGCTGCTGTCGCCAAGGGCCAGCACGCCATAGCGAAGCTGCCGCAATGCATCCGGTCCTGCGCCGGCGAGCAAGCGGCGCGCAAACCCCGAGGCGCTGTCTGGCGCATCGCCCTCGCCGGTGGTGCTGACCACGAACAGCGCCTGCCGGAAGCCGGCGAGCCGGCGCGCATCCAGCTCCGCGAACGAGAGCAGGTGCACCGGCACGCCGGCCCCCTGCAGCGCCGTGGCGGTCTGCATGGCCATTTGCTCGGCAAAGCCGGTCTGGCTGGCATAGGCCACCAGCGTGGCATCGTCCCGGTCCGTGACCGGGGCAAGCGACGAGACGCGTGCGCGGCGAAGGCGGTGATGATCGAACACCGCGCCACAGAAGCCCGCATAGGCAAACATCACGCCTGCCGCCATGCCGATGCGCGAAGCGCTCAGCATCGCCAGGCAGACGCCGGCCACGGCGGCCAGCCAGCATGTGACAAAGCGATTCATGCCAGCATCGCGGCGAAGGCCGGGGAAAGATGTTCGTCAAAGCCGCCCGGCGTGCGCACCAGGAAGCGTGCGGCAATGCCATGCCGGCGTGCGTGCGCCATGCCGGCCTGCGGGCCGAGCACGGTCAGGGCGGTCGAAAGCGCATCGGCCATCATGCATTCGGCATGCAGCACCGTGACCGAGGCCAGCGCATGGCTGGCGGGATAGCCGGTACGCGGGTCGATGGTGTGCGCATAGCGGCGGCCTGCGCTATCGAAGAAGCGCCGGTAGTCGCCCGAGGTGGCAACCGACAGGCCGTGCAGCGCCACCAGCGTCTGTTCCTGCGTGGCGGCGCCACCTTCGGGCGGCGTTTCCAGCGCCACCCACCACGGCATGCCGTCCGGCTTGACGCCGTGGCCGCGCAGTTCGCCGCCGATCTCGGTCAGGTGGTGCGCCACGCCGTGGGCTTGCAGGTATTGCGCGACGGCATCCACCGCGAAGCCCTTGGCGATCGCGCAGAAGTCGAGCGATACGCCGCCGGGCTGCAGCGCGCGGCCACCATCGGCATCGAGCTGGACACGGCCCCAGCCGCATTGCCGTCTGGCTTGCACAACCTGGCCGTGTGCCGGCGGCGCGCCGCGCCGCGGCGCGGGGCCGAAACCCCACAGGTCGACCAACGGCCCGGCACTCGGATCGTAGGCGCCGCCACTGTCGCGAGCCACCTGCAGCGCGCAGGCGAGCACGCGCAGGCAGTCTGCCGGCAGCGCGACCCACGTGCCCGCCGCGGCGCGGTTGAAGCGGCTTACATCCGAGTCCGGCGCCCAGTTGCTCATCTGCGCGATCACGCCGTCGAGCACGGCACGGATGCCCTGCTCCAGCGCGTCGGCATCGGCCTGTTGCGGCAGCATGGCCACCACCGACCACGTGGTGCCCATGGTCTCGCCGGCCCAGCGCTGCGCGCGCGCCTGCGCGCCGGGTGGCACCGGCGGCGCGGACAGCGATAGCGGGATCAGGACGCGGTTCAAGCTGGCAAACCCTTCCGGCCGCTTATTGCGGGAGCACTTCCACCGTCACCGCATAGGTGGCGCGGCGGGTCTTGGCGGCCTTGACCGAAGTCTTCTCGTCGCGGACCTCGGCTTCCATCCAGTACATGCCCGGGGCCGGCCACTTGACGCTGAACTTGCCGTCGGCGTCGGTGATGGCGCTGAACTCCTGCAGCTGGTCGCGATAGCGGATGCCGCCCGGCACCACGGCCACCTTCAGGTTGGACGCCGGCTTGCCGTCCAGCAGCAGGCGGAAGCTCGCCGTGTCGCCGGCGACGAGGTCGTTCGGATGCGTGATCGGGGCCATTTCCAGGCCGCGGCCGCTGGCGGCCAGGCCCTTGCTGCTCGGCTTGCCGTTGGTGACGAAGGACTCGACGCGGCCTTCGGCCTGCGTCACCTGCAGGTCCGTGGCGTTAGCGGGCACTTCCTTCGCGAACGCCTCGGCCGTGCCACGCCAGCGCTTGGTCTGGCCGTTTTCCTTGTAGCTCACGAACAGGCCCTGGTTGAGCACGGCCACGCGGTAGGTGCCGGGCTGGGTCAGGTGCACGTCGAAGGTGCTGCGGTAGCGGCCGGTCGATGCGTTCTCCGCCTTCAGGGCGCTGCCGTCCGGGCCGGTCACGACCAGGTTGTCCAGGCGCAGCGGCACGTGCTCGAAGTAGAACAGGTCATTGGAGACTGCGGCATCGACGGTCACCCAGGTGTCGTTGCCCGACAGCACGGTGGCCGAGGGCAGCAGCCACTGGCGGTGCGCATGGGCGGCCAGCGGGGCCAGGGTCGCCAGGGCCAGCACGGCCAGGCGGGTGGACAGGCGCGCTTGGAAGGTCTTCATCGTCGGTCTCCGGTTGAGGTCAGGCATAGCAGGCATCACGGGCATCAGGGCTTCAGGTCGACGGTCACGCCGCCCAGTTCATGCTCGCCCTTGGCGCGTGCGGTCTGGGCCGATTGCGGCGGCCAGGTGAACGGCACGCGCACCAGTTCGCGGCCGCCCACTTCGCGCGCGGCTTCGACCACGAGCTGGTAGTCACCGGCCGGCAGCTTGCCAAGCGGCGCCTTGCCATCCGTGAAAGTGAGCGTGTGCTCGCCAGGTGCGCGCGTGGCGCCGGAAATGCCATCGGCGGGCATCTGCGTGTCGCGCCCCGCCTTGCGCCACCACTGGCGCATGTCCTTGAGCCACTTGGTGCCTTCCTTGTTCTTGACGTCGTACCAGACCGCCAGCGTCGACACCGGGCTCTGGTCGGCGCGCTCCACCCAGACCGAGACATAGGGGCGGTGGTACTCCGCCACGTTCAGGCGCGGGATTTCCACCTTCACGTTCATGTCGGCCGCGAAGGCCGGGCCGGCCAGCGGCACGGCGGCCATGCCGGTGAGGGTGACGGAGAGCAGTCGGCGCATATCGGAAAACCTCTCAGGAAGATGCAGGAAAGATCGGTGCGGATCGGGTCAGTGGATGAACAGGATGGCCAGCAGCAGCGGCACCACCAGCCCCAGCCCCACCAGCGGCCACGTGGCCACGCGGCCGGCGGCATGCAGCTTGAGCAGGAACAGGCCGGTCACGCTGAAGACCAGGCAGGCCAGCGCGAACACATCCAGGAACAGGCTCCACGCGCGGCCGGTGTTGCGGCCCTTGTGCAGGTCATTCAGGTACGAGATGGCGCCACGCGTGGTGGTCTCGTACTGGGTCTCGCCGGTATCCAGCGCCAGGCTGACCCAGGCATCGCCGCCCGGACGGGGCAGCGAGACGTAGACCTCGTCGGCGGACCATTCCGCCTCGCGCCCGCTGGCGTCGATATCGAGTTCGCGCGACAGCCAGTCGGCCAGCGCCGGCGGCACGGCACTCTTGGCATCGCGCCCGCTGCCCGAGGCCGCCGGCATGGCAGATTTCAGCGCCGAAAGCAGGCTCGCCGGCGCGGTGGCCTGGCGCGTCACCACGCTGGGCGACGCCTCGATCTGGGCCGCGTGGTTCAGCGTGAAGCCGGTCGCGGCGAACAGCAGCATCCCGATCAGGCAGATCGCGGAACTGATCCAGTGCCACTGATGGAGATGCTTGAGCCAGAAGGCACGTCGCTGTTGGCCGGACGCCGGCTCGGTTTCGGTCATTGCTGTGGACAGACGGCGCATGTCGCGCAGAGGTTGTGATACTTACATCACAAATTGTTCGCAAGCAAAAAGGATAATCGTTCTCATTTAAAATCGCAACGAGACGATGCCCGTGACCGTTTACACCCCGTTACAGCAAGTGATCGTTGTTGGTTGGGCGGCCTGCTAAGGGTCAGGCGTTCGCGTCCGGCGCAGGAAGATGGTCGAGATAGCCGCCGACCACGCGCTCCAGCGCGCCGAGCTTTCCGGTAAAGAAGTGGTTGGCACCCGGCACCACCACGACGGGCAGTTCCTGCGGCCGGGCCCAGTCGAGCACGGCACCGAGGGTCACGCGCTCGTCCTTCTCGCCATGCACGACGAGCGCGGTCGATGGCACGTTTGGCGTCTCGTAGCTCCGGTGCCCGGGAATGGTCCCCCACGGCATGCCGGCGAGGATCAGGTGCGGGCACTGCAGCCCCTCGCCGCGCAGCGCTTCCACCGTGCGCGCCATGACGTACGCGCCGAATGAAAATCCTGCGAGGACCAGGGGCAGTCCCGGATATGCCTGTCGAAGGTGATGGATGACGCCAACCGTGTCGGTGGTCTCACCGTCTCCGGCGTCATGCTCGCCCTCGGTATCGCCCACGCCGCGGAAATTGGGCCGTACCGCGACATAGCCTCTTGCGGCCAATGCCTTCGCGAGCACGTGCGGCACCTTGTGGGTGGCCGTGCCGCCCTGCAGCGGATGCGGGTGCCCGATGACGGCGATCCCATGTGCCTCCGTGCGCGGCGTATCGATGATCAGCTCGATCTTGCCCTTCTCGCCCGCCACGAACATCTTTCCTGCCTGCAATGCCATGCCCTTCCCCATGAATTTCCCGCCACCGGGCCAGGCGGCCCGGATGCGATGGTACAGGCTGGCGTTCTTCCCCGCCCTCGCGTCATGCTTGCGTCATGCTTGAAAGGGCTGCGAACAGGCGTTGCGAGACGAGCCATTTCGCTACAATCGTCGCCACCGCGCGGCCTTCCAGCGGCTCCACGGACACGACCCCACAGACGCAATCAGGCGATGGACATCAAGCACCTGCAACTGTTATCCGACATCGTCGAAGCCGGCAGCCTGAGCAAGGTCTGCGCGTCGCGCGGCATTGCGCAGTCCGCGCTCAGCAAGCACATTGCGGGACTGGAGAGCGAGTTCGGCGCGAAGCTGTTCTATCGCACCGGACGCGGCGTGGTGCTGACGGAGTTCGGGCAGTCGATCATGCCGCGCGTGAAAACGTTGCTCGGCGAATTCGAACTGCTCAGGAACGATATCCGCGACCGGGCCGAAGTCCCGAGCGGGCCCGTCAGGCTGGCCTTGCAGGCGTCGATCACGCAGCAGATCGTCGGCCCGCTGTTCCAGGTCGTGCGCGCGGATTTCCCCAAGATCGAGCTGCGCCTGATGGAAGGGTTCGCGGGCAATATCGAAGAAGCGCTGGCCAGCGGCCGCACCGACGTTGGCGTGTTCTCGCGCTATGGCGAACGCATCCACAAGACCGACGAAAAACTCGCCACCGACGAGCTGTACCTGATCGCGCGCGCTGGCGATCCTAATGTCGCAAAGCCCAGCTGCCGGTTTGCCGATGCGGCGGCGCTGCCGCTCGTGCTGCCTGGCGCGCCCGACGGCTTCCACATGATGCTGCTCGACGAGGCGAAGAAGGCGGGCGTCCACCTGAACACCCAGATCGAGGTCGATTCGCTGACCGCCATGCGCGAGATCGTCGCGAATGGCGCCGCGTACACGATCCTGACGCGTCAGGCCGTGGCCGTCGAGATGGAGCTCGGGCGCATTGCCGTGAGCCGCATCACCGATCCGGTCCTGACGCGCACGCTGGTGCTCGCCACCAGCACGCAGCGACCGCTGACCTACGCCAGCCGGACGGTGATCGACCTGATCCGGAAACTGACGCGCAAGGACTGAGCCCGGCGCCCGTTCAGTTCAAGGCAAAGGCCGTGCGGACGATGCCGAGGCCTGCGATGGTGGTGTCAATGACATCACCGGGCGCAACGGTCACCATCGGCCCGAGTGCGCCAGTCATGATGACGTCGCCCGCGTGTAGCGGCCGGCCCACTGCGGCCATCTTGCGGGCCAGCCACAGCGCAGCGTTGAGCGGATGGCCCAGGCAGGCTGCGCCGACGCCGAGCGAAACGACTTCGCCCTTGCGCTCCATCAGCATGCCGCATGTGCGCAGGTCCACTTCCGAAAGTTTCTTCGGCTGCGTCCCAAGTGCGTACAGTCCGGACGACGCATTGTCCGCCACCGTGTCGAGCAGGCGGATATCCCACTCCCGAATACGGCTGCCGACGATCTCTACGGCAGGCAGTACATAAGCAATGGCCGACATCAGCTGCGATAGCGTGACCTGTTCATGCTTCAGGTCGCGCTCCAGTACCACGGCGACTTCGGCTTCGACCTTCGGCTGCAGCACGCGGCCGAGTGCCATCTCTTCATCGGGCGCGAGTTCCATGTCGGCGAACAGCATGCCGAAATCGGGCGCATCAACGCCAAGCTGCTGTTGTACGGATTTCGACGTCAGGCCGATCTTGCGGCCTGTCAACCGCCGACCGGCATCAAGGTAGTGGGCCGTGTTGATGTCCTGGACCGCATAGGCGCCTTCCACGCCCATGCCGGCCAGCGCTTCGCGCACCGGCGCGATTGGCTCGCTCTTTTGCGCGGCTTCGCGCAGCGATGCGGCGAGTCTTTGCAGGATGGTCGTATCCATGGTCATGTTGCGTCTCACAGTGCAAGGGTCAGGTTGTCGGTGCTCGCGAACACGAGTTTCCAGGGCTTCATGACGACGCCCTGGAACAGCGACGCTTTCGCGAACGGGTCGTTGGCCGCGAGCTTGCTGGCCTCGCTTTCATTGGCGGCCTCGTACACGAACAGAGCGCCGCTGCCGTCGGCGAACGGGCCGGCAATGACCAGGCGTCCGCGTTGCAACAGGTCCTGCAGATAGGCGCGATGGGCGGGCCGGAACTGCGCGATGCGCTCGGGCTCGTTGGCATACTCGACGAAGGCTGCGAATTTCATGGCGTAATCAGTGATGGAGGAAACCAGTGGAAATCCAGGGCACGGCCGCGACCACGACGGTGCCGATGAACAGGAAAGCCATGTAGCGCCAGATATGCCGGACGCCCTCGCTCGGCTTGGTGCGGCTGATGGCACAAGCGGCGTAGTAGCCGACCCCGAACGGCGGCGCGAACAGGCCAATGCCCATGGCGAGCACGACCACCATCGAGTAGTGCACGTCATGGATGCCAAGCTGGCGCGCGATCGGGAACAGCAGCGGCCCGAACAGCACGATGGCGGGGATGCCTTCCAGCACGCTGCCCAGCAGCACGAAGGCAACGATGGAGACCGCCAGGAACGCCGGCGCCCCGCCCGGCAACTGCGCCATGGCCGCAGCCAGATCGCCTGAGAAGCCGGACTGCGTGAGCGACCACGCCATGCCGGTGGCGGTGCCGATGATCAGCAGGATCGCGCCCGACAGCGCGGCCGTATCCACCAGCGCCGGCCAGAGCTGCCGCAGGTCCAGCTTGCGGTACACCAGCAGGCCGACGATCAGCGCGTAGACGATGCCGATGGTCGAGACCTCGGTCGCCGTTGCCACGCCTTCCACCACCGCGGCACGCACGACGAACGGGAGCGCCAGCGCGGGCAGTGCCACCACCAGGCTCTTGCCGATCATGGCGCGGGTGGCTTTCGCACTGCACGCGGCGCCCGACTTGCGCGCCTTCCACCAGACCACGAGACCCAGCACCAGGGCCAGCACGATGCCCGGCATCAGGCCGGCCGTGAACAGGTCGGCAATCGAAATGCCCGTGACGGACCCGATGGTGATCAGCACCAGGCTCGGCGGCACCGTCTCGGTCTGCGCGCCGGTGGCCGCGAGCAGCGCCACCATGTCGCCATCATCGGCGCCGCGCTTCTTCATCTCCGGGAACAGCGCGGGCGCCACGGCGGCCATGTCCGCGGCCTTGGAGCCCGAGATGCCGGAGACCAGGTACATCGCGCCGATCAGCACATACGACAGGCCGCCGCGGATATGGCCGAGCAGGTTGGCCAGGAACTGCACCATGGCGCGCGCCATCGACGTCATCTCGATCAGCACGCCGAGGAACACGAACATCGGCACCGCGAGCAGGATCAGGTGCGACATGCCTTCATCCATGCGGCCGATGACGACGATGGTCGGCGTGGACGTGGTCAGCGACAGGTAGCCGAACGTGGCCAGGCCGAAGGAGAACGCGATGGGCACGCCGGTAAAGACCAGCAAACCCACGATGCCGACGAAGAACACCAGCAGGTTGGCATTGCCGAGCCCCTGCAACACGGGCTGCAGCATGACCAGGCCGCCGACCACCGCGCCGCACGCAACCAACGCCAGCAGCGCCATGCGCAAGGTCGAAGTGGACAGCAGCCGCACCACGCTCATCAGCAGGATCAGCGCGATGCCGAGCGGCAGCGCGGCGGCACGCCAGGCGTTGGAGATATCCAGCGCCGGCATGGTCACCACCGCTTCCTCGCTCGCGAACTCCCACGCCGGATGCGCGACCAGCGCGAGCCAGGTCAGCGCGGCCACGGTCGCCACGAGTTCGAACACGGCGCGCCACTTCGGTGTCGCCGCGTCGACGAGCGCGGTCATGCGCATGTGGCTGCCGCGTCGGAACGCGACTGCGGCACCGAGCATGATGAGCCA
The DNA here is from genome assembly GCF_057073745.1 of Cupriavidus sp. C2SS-8b. Taxonomy (NCBI): domain Bacteria; kingdom Pseudomonadati; phylum Pseudomonadota; class Betaproteobacteria; order Burkholderiales; family Burkholderiaceae; genus Cupriavidus; species Cupriavidus sp. C2SS-8b. The sequence continues at coordinate 2,786,739 of NZ_CP172717.1, read as the reverse complement.
GATAAACAGCAGCGAAGCCAGTTCATCGACCCACACCAGCGGCGTGTGCAGGACATAGCGGCTCAGCACGCCGCTGAACAGTACGCCGATCTCGGCCACCACCAGGAGCGCGGCCGGCACTTCGGTCATCACACCCAGAGCCTTGTCGGCAAGCCGCAGTATGCGTGCGGGGGTGCCGCCCGGTAGCGCCCCCGCATCGGGCTCCATGCGCGGGGCATTGATATCGACCATATGCGTGGACATGTCCCGCCTCCGTCATTGCTGCGGCAGGCCAAGTACGTTGGCCTGGATTTCGGGATCGACGAAGCGCTCCAGCCGTTGCGGGTAGACCGTGACCGTGATCTCGCACGATCCGGTGCCAACGGTCAGCCCGAGCAGGTGGCCGCCGGCGCCCTGGAAGGTGCCGTCCGTCACCGTGCCGTGCGCGTGGATCGAAGGCTTGCCTTCCTTCCACGCGATGGAGCCGGTCATATTGGCCATCTCGACATTGCGGTACGTCTTCGGGTCGAACTGCTTGCGGCCGAAGTCGTAGAAGCCGAACGTGGCCTCCTGCATGAAGCCGATGCCGACGAAGCTGGCGCTCGGGATCTTCTCCTCGCGCGCCAGTTGCTCCAGGTTCTGCAGCACGTTGTCGCCATGACGCAGCACCATCAGGTAGCCGGTCGGCGTCTTCATGTACTTGCCCCTGGCCTCCTGCGCCGCGGCACTGTGCGTGCCCATGCAGGAAAGGGTGAGGCCCAGCGTGATGAGCGATGCCACGCGCGCGATGAATGCCATGATGTCTCCAGGTTTTTGTGTGTGAGCGCCGGCATGGCGGTGGCGCAACGCCACCGGCCAGCGGATAGACCGAACGTTGCCGTGGCTAGACCAGCTTGCCGGCGTACTTTTCGAGCATCGCCCAGGTCTCGGCGGGGAATTTCTTCTGCCAGTCGCGGTAGAAGCCGGCCTGGCTCAGGTGGTCACGGAAGGCCTTCACGTCAGGCTGGTTGAAGACCATGCCGCGGCCTTTCAGCTCATCGCGCAGGCGGGTATTGAGCGCATCGACGGCCTGACGCTGCTTGACCGCGTAGGTATCGAACGTGGTGGCGGCGAGCTGGCGCAGGTCCTCGGGCAGCGCGTTCCACGTGCGCAGGTTCGCAACCAGCCAGAAGCCGTCCCACACGTGCGACGTCAGCGAGCAATACTTCTGCACTTCGTAGAGCCGCTGCGTGCCGAGGATCGTCAGCGGGTTCTCCTGCCCGTCGACGATCTTGGTCTGCAGCGCGGTGTAGGTCTCCGCCATGTTGATGCCGGCGGGCGCCGCGCCGAAGGCCTTGAACATCGACGTAAGCGCCGGGCTGAGCGGCACGCGGATCTTGAAGCCGCTCAGGTCCTGCGGCGTGTTGATCTGCCGGTTGCTGCTGGTGACCTGGCGGAACCCGTGGTCCCAGATTTTCGGCAGCGGCATCAGGTTGACCTTCGCGAACGCGCCGCGGATATGCGCGCCGAGTTCGCCATCCATGGCCTTCCAGACGTGCTCGTAGCTCGGGAACGCAAAGCCGATGCCGCTCACGGAAGCGGCCGGCACCAGCGTGCCCCAGATCAGGCCCGCCGTGCTGACAAGGTCGATGGCGCCCGAGCGCACCTGCGACACCATGTCGGTGTCGCTGCCAAGCTGGCTGTTGGGAAATACGCGGATGTTCAGGCGACCATTGGAAGCGCGCGCGATCTCCGCCGCGGCGGCGGTCAGGTTGACCGTAGTCGGGTGCGTCGCGTCCAGCGCGATCCCGAGCTTGTAGTTGTAGGTCTGCCCCGCCGCACGCGCGGGGGTGTGGAGCATCAGGCCGGAGGCGGCGGAGCCCGCCGCCAGGGCAATACCCTGCTTGAGCGCCAGCCGGCGCCCGCTGTTGATACCGCTCATTCTTTGTCTCCTGCGGTCGGTCTTGTAGTGTCCTGCGCTGTCGCGCGGCGGCGGCCGCCGGGGCCGCCTGTGGCAGGTGGCTGCCAGCCTATGCTGCCTTCAACTGCCGGCCGCTGAGGTACTTCGAGAAGCTACGAGCTCCATCCCAGTCCTGGATCAGCGTCAGGCGGCGCTTCAGGAACAGGCCGTCGGCCACGCGCTCGGCGAAGGCCTCGAACGTCTCGGTCGGATCATCGATCTCGAACACGAAATAGACCTTGGCCTCTTCGTTGGACAGCCACGGGCCCGCGAGCAGCTTCAGGTCGCCGGGCAGGTTGTGCGGGCGCACGCCCTGGCGCAGGTTTCCGAGGAAATCCACGACGCCCTGCATGGTCTTGGGCGACATATCGCGCAGCCACACTTCATTGAAAAACTTCGGCATGTTCGTTCTCCTTGTTTCGATGTGGATCAGGCGCTGGCGACGCGGTCGGTATAGGCCTTCATCTGGTCCCAGCCGGACAGCAGCGTCAGCTTGCGACGCGCGAACAGGCCGCTGACCACGCGTTCGGCGTAGGCATCGAACATCGTCGACGGGTCGTCGATCTCGAAGATGAACATCACCTTGGCCTCCTCGGCCGAGAGCCAGGGGCCAGCGATCATGCGCAGGTCGGGCGGGAGGTTGTCGGGCTTGGTGCCGACGCTGAGGTTGCCGAAGAAGGTCACGGCCTCTTCGATCAGTTCGGGCTTGATGTCGCCAAGCCAGACTTCGTTCAGGAACAAGGGCATTGAGGTCTCCAGTCATCGTTCTCGCCGCGTTTGGAAGGGTGCAGCGCGATGACCGAAGCATATGAAAACGCGTGTCCGCGTCCTATGCACAAAGCGAGATATCAGACTTTCCGGAGTCGGGGATAGGGCAAGCCGCAGGCCGCGCGCACTTGCTGCGTGCACGCGGCCTGTCGAGTGGAGGGGGAAATGGAATGTTCTGTGGGACAGCACCCGGCAGCATGCGCCGGGTGCCACATGGACTACGCAAAGTCTGCGTAGCGGTCCGGATCATCGGGCATCGTCCACTTGGTGAACTCCGCCGCATGCGGTGCATCGGGCGCCTGTTGCGCGCCGTCCTGCGCGAGCTGCGCAACTTGCGCGGCCAGCGCGGACTGGGGAACGTCGATGACTTCTTCGCCATCCTCCGACCAGCACCTGAGTTTGACCGACATGGCAACCTCCTTCAGGTGATTCCAGGCATGCTCGGGCTCAGGGCAAACCTGTAGCGCCAGGTTTTGACCCTAGGTCAGGTTGTTGACAGTTCGTTGACAGGGATGGTTCCGACGAAATCGGCGAAGGCACCAGCGCCATATCCGGCACTCAAAGCCCGCTCGCCCAGCCCACAGCAGCGGCCACGGCCACCACGAGCCAGGGCGGGAGGCGCCAGAATACGAGCGCCACCAGCGCCACCACGGCCAGCCCGAAATCAAGCGGCGCATGGACCGCGCTGGTCCACACCGGCTGGTAAAGCGCCGCCAGCAGCAGGCCTACCACACCGGCGTTCACGCCACCAAGCGCAGCCTGCGCGCGTCGGCTGCGGCGCAGGCTTTCCCAGAACGGCAGCACGCCGATCACAAGCAGCACGCCCGGCAGGAAGATGGCCACCAGGCACAGCAGCCCGCCGGCCCAGCCGGACGGCTCGATCTGCATGGCCGCACCCAGGAAGGCGGCGAACGTGAACAGCGGGCCGGGCATGGCCTGCACCACGCCGTAGCCGGCCAGGAACGCATCGCGTCCGACCCAGCCGCTTGGCACCACCGCTGCGTCGAGCAGGGGCAGCACGACATGGCCGCCGCCGAAGACCAGTGCGCCGGCGCGGAAGAACGCATCGAACATCTGCATGCCGCCCGCGCCCGCTTGCCGCGCAAGCAGTGGCAGGCCGGCCATCAGCACGGCAAAGAGCACCAGCGCGGCAAGGCCCGCGCGGTGGCTGACGGGCATCGGCAACGGGTCATGCGCCAGGTCCGCTTGCGGGCGGATCAGCACGAGACCCGCGACCGCCGTGGCCGCAATGACGGCCACCTGTATCCACGGGCCCGGCACCGCCACGGCCAGGCACGCCGCAATCGCCATGAGGGTCACGCGCAGCGTGTCCGGACACAGGCTGCGTGCCATGCCCCAGAACGCCTGCGCCACCACCGCCACGGCCACCAGCTTGAGGCCGTGCAGCAATCCCGCCGGAACGGCCGCTCCCCACGCCGACAGTCCTTGCGCGAACAGGATCATGGCCACCGCCGATGGCAGCGTGAAACCGGTCCATGCCGCCAGCGCGCCGGCATAACCCGCACGCGACAACCCGAGCGCCACGCCGACCTGGCTGCTGGCCGGGCCGGGCAGGAACTGGCACAGGCCGACGAGATCGGCGTAGGCGCGCTCGCTCATCCAGCGCCTGCGCGTCACGAACTCGGCGCGGAAGTACGCCAGGTGCGCCACCGGTCCGCCGAACGAGGTCAGCCCCAGCCGCAGGAACACCAGGAACACCGACAGCGCACCGTGATGGTGCGTGTCGTCGTTGTGCTCGCTGCTGTCGACTGCATCGGGTTGCGTCATCGGGTTGCGTGGCGGCGCTGCCATGCTTTCTCCTTGCCGGAACGTTTTTGATCCGCCAGTTGCGGACCGACGCCGATTGTAGGCGACGCCGGCAGCCTTTGCCGTGACGACGTCCGCACTTCTTGCCGTGCAGATAGACCCTACCCCTTCCATGGGTGGTTTTACCCCAATCAAGTTAGTAGGACGGCCGCCGATATCGCGGTGACGGACGGCAAAAAGTCCGACACACCGAGCGTATGGAGGAAGCAAGGCAATGCTGCAAAACATGAGTCTGAGGAAAAAACTACTGCTGCCACTGGTGCTGAGCTGGGTATGCCTGCTTGGCATCACGCTGTGGAATGCGTGGGAGATGCGCGCGCTGCGCCTTGAGGAGCGCCGCCTGGACCTGGCCCACGTGACCGACACCGCGGTTTCGGTCGTGGCCGAGTATGAAGCGCTGGCTCGGGCCGGCAAGCTGCCGGAGGAAGAGGCAAAGCAGCAGGCGGTGGCACGCGTGCGCGCCATGCGCTTTGGCGCCGATGGCTACTTCACGCTGATGCGCACCGACACGCAGGTGCTGATGCATCCGTTCAAGACCGAGATGAACGGCAAGAAGATGGAGGACACCAAAGACGCCAACGGCACCTACCTGTTCCGCGACATGGCCGCCATTGGCAAAGGCGCGGGCAAGGGCTTCGTCGAGTATCTCTGGCCCAAGCCCGGCGCCGCCGAACCGCAGGCCAAGCTCAGCTATGTGGCGAACTTCCGCCCCTGGGACTGGATCTTCGTCGCCGGCTTCTACCTCGACGACATCCAGGCCGAGTTCCGCGTCGCGCTGTACAAGGCGCTGGGCCTGCTGCTCGCCGTGGGCGCGCTGATGACCGTGGTCATGCTGCGCGTGGCGGGCAGCCTGCAGAAGCAGCTCGGCGGCGAGCCCGCGCTCACATCGCAGATTGCCGCGCGCATCGCCGAAGGCAACCTGACTACCCACGTCGACGTGCGTCAGGGCGACGAACACAGCGTGCTGTTCGCCATGCAGCAGATGCAGTCGCGCCTGACCGGCGCGATCGGCAGCATCCGCGGCTCGGCGGACGCCATCGCCGGGGCGGCCAAGCAGATCGCCACCGGCAACTCCGACCTGTCGCGCCGCAGCGAGGAACAGGCGGCCTCGCTGCAGGAAACCGCGGCCAGCATGGAGCAGCTCACCAGCACCGTGCGCCAGAGCGCCGACAATGCGCGCCAGGCCAGCCGGCTGGCCGAGGGCGCGTCGGAGATCGCGGTGCGCGGCGGCGGCATCGTCAGCCAGGTGGTGACGACCATGGGCGACATCAAGGACGCGTCGGGCAAGGTGGTCGACATCATCGCCGTGATCGAGGGCATCGCGTTCCAGACCAATATCCTGGCGCTGAACGCCGCGGTGGAAGCCGCGCGCGCCGGCGAACAGGGCCGCGGCTTCGCCGTGGTGGCCGGCGAGGTGCGCACGCTGGCGCAGCGCAGCGCCACGGCCGCCAAGGAGATCAAGGCGCTGATCGGCAACTCGGCGCAGCGCGTGGCAGACGGCGCCGTCCTGGTGGAAGGCGCCGGCAAGGCCATGGACGAGATTGTCGAGGCGGTCAAGCGCGTCACCGACCTGATGGGCGAAATGCGGGCCGCGACCGAGGAGCAGACCGGCGGCATCGAACAGGTCAACCAGGCGGTCTCGCAGATGGACCAGATGGCGCAGCAGAATGCCGCGCTGGTCGAAGAAGCCGCGGCGGCGGCAGCGTCGCTGGAAGACCAGGCCGCCGCCCTGCACCACGCGGTGGGCCAGTTCAGGCTGGCGGGCGGCTGAACGGCCGCGGCCCCGCAACAGCGCGGACATGCTGCCTGCCGTGGCCGCGTCTATTATGGATCGCAGCGGCCGCCGCTAATGGCCCCAGTTCGGGACCCAGTTCGGGACCCAGTTCGGGACCCGGTTCGGACCCGGTCCGGACCAGCGCCGCCGCGATCCCTTCCACAGCAGGAGCAGATCATGATGGCATTTCTTGGCACCGTGTTCGTTGGCCTCATCGTGGGACTGATTGCGCGGGCCATCAAGCCAGGCGACGACAAGATGGGCTGGATCATGACGATCCTGCTGGGCATCCTGGGTTCGGTGGTGGCCGGCTTCATCGGCCGCTCGCTGGGCTGGTACCAGCCAGGGCAGCCGGCCGGCTGGATCGCGTCGGTGATCGGCGCGATCATCCTGCTCGTGCTCTACGGCATGGTGCGCCGCAGGGGCTGATCGACCTTCAGGAGGTCCGCCGAGGCGGTGGCGCCTTCGGGCGCCGGCGCCTGGGCCTCGGTCCGCGGCAGGCGCATCTCCTGCGACCAGTCGCGGCAACGCAGCAGCGCCTGGTCACCGCCCGGTGCGGCCATGGACGCCACCTGCGGCGCCAGGTAGCGCAGCACCCGCACCGCCAGCGCGCTGGTGAAGCTGTAGCGCGCGGCATAAGGCTCCTTCACGTTCAGGGTCACGGTGCCGAAGAAGCGCTCGCCGAGCGTGAAGACGAAGGTGGCGGAACGATTGACCGAACGCGACGAGATCAGCCGCCCGCCGGGACCATAGGTCTGGAAGCGCTGGTCGCCGGTACCGGTCTTGCCGGCGATGGGAATCGGCGCGCCGCCCTTGCCCGGCGCCACGAAGGCGCCGGCAATCGACTTGGCCGTGCCGCGTTCGACCACGTCCAGCATCGAACGCCGCACCAGCGCCGTAATCTCCGGCGCCAGTAGCCTCTTGCCCGGCTCGGGCTGTAGCACGAAGCGGCTCTGGTACGGGGTATTGGCGGCGAAGTCCAGGCTACGCACGGTCGCCGTCTGCGTCGCCATGCCGCCGCTCAGGATGATGCCCGCCAGTTCCGCGAGCGCGGCCGGGCGGTCGCCGGATGCGCCGATCGCGGTGGCGTAGGAAGGCGTGAGCGCGTCGAACGGGTAGCCCAGCCGTTGCCAGCGCTTGGCGATGCGCTGGAAGGCCTCCTGCTCCAGCAGCGTGCGGATGCGGTTGTCCTGCCCGTACTTGCTGTGCGAGCGGAACAGCCAGCGGTACACGTACTGGCGTTCGTCCTTGCTGGCGTCAAGGATCTGCGACAACGTCGCGTCCGGGTTGTTGTCCATGTACTCGACCATCCACAGTTCGAGCGGATGGACGCGCGACAGGTAGCCGCGGTCGTTCAGGTTGAACTTGTCCTTGCCGTACTTGCGGTACAACGCCGGCAGGTCTTCACCGGCAAGCTGCTTCGCCGTCATGCGCGAACGCATGATGCGTTCGAAGCTTTCCTCGTCGAGGTCCGGGCGGACGCTGAGCAGCGTCACCGACATGCGCACCGCCGTATAGTGCGGCGTGCTCACGCGCACGCGCCCGAGCAGCGTGGCCAGGCGCTGGTCGGCGTCCTTGCCGCGGTAGCGCTGGTAGAAGTTCGTCATGTAGGCGCTGCCTTCCTGGTCGGCAAAGCGTTCCAGGTAGACGCGCCGCTCTGGCGAGTTGCGGTCTTCGAAGATATCGCTCATGTCCACCTTGCCGTGGAACAGCTCATAGCGCACGATGTCGCGCATCATGCGGATGAACACCAGGTTGACCGAGTGCTGGAAGCCCACGCGCACGGTCATGATGCGCTCGCCTTCCCAGCGCTCGAAGTTGGTGAAGCTCTGCAGGCCGCCGCCGGTGTAGAAGCCCTCGCCCGCGCTGCCCGAATACTTGCGTTCCATGGCGGCGTCCAGCATGGCCGCCAGCGTGCGGTCCTGCGGCGCGCGCGCCTTGGACAGGTAGTCGATCGCCCAGCGGCTGAGCGCGTCCGGCTTCGCCACTTTCACGCCGGCCAGCTCTTCCTTGCTCATGCCAGCATAGCGCGCATGCAGCTCGCTCAGTATCTCCAGGTAGGTCACCAGCGTGCGCAGCTTGGCCGTGGAACCCAGGTTGAGCCGGGCGCCGCTGTTGATGTCGAACGGCTGGTCGATATTGTCGGCCTGCACGCGCACCACGCTGGCATTGCCCACGCGTTCGAACAGCGTGAAGCTCGCCATCAGCCTGGACGGATCGTCCTGGTCGCGTAGCAGGTTGTGGCCGTACAGCCCCATGGCGCGCGCGACGTTCTTGTCGCTCATGCGCAACAGCGTATCGGTGACGATGCGCTGGGCCTCGCGGTTGATGGTGCTGTCCGCGGTCAGGTCCAGGCGGTCCATGTCGTAGCGGCTGTTCACGCCGGTCAGCCGTCCGATGTCGGCGCGCACGCGGTTGACTGCCTTGCGCGTGACAAAGGGCTCGCGCTCCGGCCTGGCCGGTGGCGCGGACTTGTCCAGCGGCTGCCGCAGCGCCGCATCGCGCAGTTCTGGTGTGATGACGCCGTTGGCCGCCAGCAGCCGCAGGTAGCTGCCGGTGAGCGCGTCGAGGTTGGTATCGTCGCGCCGCAGGTGATAGGACGGCCGGCGCTGCGAGATGATCAGCGACAGCGCGCGCTTGTACGCCTGCGCCTGGCGGTCGGTCGGCGCGCGCGAATCCATCTGCTTCATCAGGCGGTTGGCTTCGCCGAAGTCCTCGCCGTACCAGACCCACAGCGCATCGCCGATGCCGTTGACTTCACCGAAGCCGACCCGCGCCGACAGCGGCACGGTATTGAGGTAGTCCATCACGATGCGTTCGCGCGCACGCTGCGTGTCGGGGCCGTCCATATAGGCGCGCAGCGACGCGGAGGCCATCTGCCGGAATTTTTCCGGAATGGACTGGGTCCGGCCTTCGGGCGAGTGCCGGTATTTTTCGATCTGCGTGGCGAGCGTACTGCCGCCCGGCGATTCATGCGAATGGTCGGCCAGCCGGATCGCGCGGTCGATCACCGCGCGCGACAGCCGCTTCCAGTCCAGCGCCGGATTCATGCTCGGGTACTCGGGATTGAGCAGGCCCTGGTTCTCGACGTACAGCAGCGAGTTCACCAGCACCGGCGGCACCGCCGAGAAATCGTCGTACTGGCGCTGCGGATAGCGCTCGAACGCCAGCGTCATGCCGTTGCAGTCGCGCAGCACCAGGCCGGCCTGGTTCTTTTCACGGTAAGGGGGAAAGATGCCCTGGTCCATCAGCCGGACCATTTCGGGCGACATGCGCGCCTGTTCGGCGGGCACGTAGCCGCGCGCTTCCAGGCGCTTGGCAAACAGCGGCAGCCGGCCATAGCCCATGCGGTCGTCGTACGGTCCGGAATGCGGGAAGCGGATGCTGTCGCTGGCCCCGGGCTGGACGTCGAAGGTCAGTTCGCTGGCAAAGCGGCCAAGGTAGCGCGCCTGCCATTGCGAATTGCGCACTTCATTCGAAACAAGGCTGAACACGACATACCCGCCCCCACAGAGGGCGACTGCCAAGCCAGCGAAGATCCAGCCACGTCGTGCCACGTTTTGGCCATCCCGTTCTTCTACCGGCACTCTCGGCGCGGTCTTCACGCCGGTCCCGAGTGCAAGGGTTGCGGGCTTCCCCTCGGGGAACCCGCTTTAACTGAATATTAGTAGGAACAGGCGCGCCGCGCTGTAGGAGCAAGACGCTTTGCGCGACTGTTGCCACAGAACATCGCCCCCCCGGGCCGCGCATCGTCCACTTGATCGCCGGTGTCAGGCGGATGGCGCTTCAGCGACGCTTACCGGCCGGCCCGCGAACGGGTAGTTCGGATCGTTGTAGCCATGCGTCGAGGCATGTCCGCGCGGAACGAGACCATCGACCAGGCTCTCTTCTTCCGGCGAAATGGTCACGTTCAGCGCGCCGAAATAATCTTCGAACTGGGCCAGCGTGCGCGGCCCCGCGATCACGGACGAGATAATGGGGTTGGCCAGCACCCACGCCGTGGCGAACTGTCCCGCCGTGAGGCCGCGCGCTTCGGCATGCTCCTTGAGCAGCTGCGCGATCAGCAGCGATTCCTCGCGGAACTCGGTCTCCATCATGCGGCGGTCGGCGCGGCCCGCGCGCGTGCCGGTGGCGGGCGCCTGGCCCGGCAGGTACTTGCCGGTCAGCACGCCGCGCGCGATCGGGCTGTACGGCACCACACCGAGTCCGTAGTGTTCGCACGCCGGCAGGATTTCCACTTCCGGCATGCGGTTGAGCAGGTTGTAGTACGGCTGGCAGGCCACCGGGCGCGGCACGCCGAGCTGGTCGCACAGCCGCGCGATCTCCGCAATGCGCCAGCCGCGGAAGTTCGACACCGCCCAGTAGCGGATCTTGCCCGCACGCACGAGGTCACCCATGGCGCGCACGGCTTCCTCCAGGTTTTCCTCCGCGTAGTCGCGATGCAGGTACAGGATGTCGAGATAGTCAGTGGCCAGGCGGCGCAGGCTCTCCTCGACTTCGCGCAGGATCCACACGCGCGAATAGTGCGAATGGTTGGGACCCGGCTGCATGGGGTTGCCGAGCTTGGAGGCTAGCACCCAGTCGTGCCGGGTGTCTGTCAGCAAGCGTCCTACCATCTGCTCGGATGCGCCCATGCTGTAGACGTCCGCGGTGTCGATGAAATTCACGCCGTGCTCGCGCGCGCTGCCGACGATGCGCGCGGCTTCGGCTTCATCGGTCTGGTCGGCGAACATCATGGTGCCCAGGCACAGTGCGGAGACCTTGAGGTTGCTGGCGCCAAGGCGGCGGTAGGGCATGTCGGGCGTGGCAATGGCAGGCATGAAGAATTCCCAGTGACGTGGATCGGTGTCCGGATTGGTGAGATTCGCGGCAAGGTGCCGGCCTTGCATTTTGCCGCGATTACGTGGATCGCGCAGGCGGGCGATATGAAATGTCCATCGCCTCCGCGCAGCCGATGTTCACCATGAATCGAGCCGGCGATTGGCGCCGAGATAAGTGGTGTGACATGCAGCCCTTACACATTCTTACAGCAGTGATGCGGCAACTTGCATAGCCTTGAAACGCTCCGGGCAGCAACGTCGCGCTGCAACATTCCCGGGGATCAATGGCGTTCGCGCCTCGCTCTTCCTGCTCGCACGATTCACTGCGGTGCTCATTGTGGTGCGCATGCGGTGCGCATGTGGTGCGCATGTGGTGCGCATTGTGGTGATAACGCGGGCAACTCCAGGACCGGCTTGCCCGGTTCGATACGCACTTCGTTCCGTGCCGGTAGCGGCTCCGGAACGCGGTGCATAAAAAATGTGTTGGGGGATGACGACTGCGCTTGCGCGCCAGCCTGCGGGCCCGGCGCGGGAGAGCGCTTGCCCATGCTGCCCGGCGCTCCGCCGGGGCGGCGCAGATCCAGCTTTGTTTGCCAGAGGAAACCATGGACAAGAAGCCCGAGAAGCCCGAGAAGCCGGACCCAAGAAACACCAGGAACCTGTTGCCGACGAAGACGCTGCAGTCGCGCCTGTCGCGCCAGCAGGAAGCCCTGGCGCGGCCGCGAGGCCGCGAGATCGGCCTGCGGCCGCTTTGGCAGATCGCCCCGCGCCTGGCCAGCTACGGCATGGTCGCGTTCATCATCTGGATCATCCTGTCGGTGATGTTTCCACCGGTGTTCAACCGGTCTTCGGAACGCGCCGTCGTCAACAGCCCCGTGAATCTTGTGACCACGCCCGTCGAAGGCGTCATCACGCGCCAGACGGTCGCGGTGGGCGGCACGTTTGCAGCCGGACAGCCGCTGATGACGCTGCAGAACTCCAACCTCGACCGCGCGTTGCTGACGGAGCTGACCGGCAAGCAACTCGACAACCAGACGCGCCTGGAAGCGGCCAGGGCCAAACTCGCTTCGGACCAGGCCCGTCTCGCATCGACGGGCCAGGACATCCAGCGCTACCAGTCGGCGGCGCAGCGCGAACACTCGGCGCGCGTCAAGGGCATCGAAGCGAAGCTGGCCGTCGCGCGCCAGCAGATCGACCAGCAGGAAGACGTGGTCAACCGCAACCAGGCCATGCAATGGGCGGGCGCGGTCAGCGAGGCCTACACCAATGCGTCGCGCAACCAGCTGACCGTGCTGTCGGGCCAGCGTGATGCCATCCAGGCGGAGCTGGAGAGCGCGCGCGGCAGCAGCGAAGCCGCGCGCAGCAAGGTCTACATGAGCAGCGCGGACGGTGCCGTCGGTGCGCTGGTGCAGCGCCAGGATGAACTGCGCGCCAGCATCGCGCAGCTGCAGTCCGAGATCACGCAGCTGCAGGAGTACGGCGCGTCCGTCGACAAGATGGTCAGCACCGAACAGGAACGGCTGGAGCGCGTGTCCAACCTGGAGATCAAGGCCTATGCCGGCGGCGTGGTCGAAGACGTGCTGGCGCCCCCCGGCACGCGTGTCGCCGCAGGCGCCACGCTGATGCGCACGACCACTTGCAGCCAGCCGCGCGTGGTTGCGGTGTTCCCGCGCAGCCTGAGCAAGGACCTGCTGCCGGGCGCCCGCCTCACGGTGAAGGTGGATGGCGTCGCCAGGCCCGTACCGGGCTCGGTGGCCGAAGTCCTGCCGCGCGCCCCCGACGGCGACCAGGCACGCTACTTCGTGCCGTTCCCGCCGATCGAGAAGAACGAGGTCTACCTGATCGCCCGCCTCGACAAGCCGCTGCCGGACCTGCCCGCGACCGGCACGCACCAGACCGACCGCTGCGCACTGGGGCACTGGGCCAAGGTCAGCCTGGACCGCTCCTGGCTGCGCAGCCTGATCTGATCCGATCAACCCAGGGTGGAACGAGCGCCCGCAGGATGGAGATCACCGTGCAGCGTTATCCGATTCCACGCTTGCCTGCCCGCAGTCCGCCGCATCGTGGCCCGCGCCGCGTGCGGCGGCTGGCAGCGGCGCTGGTGGCTTGCTCCGCATTGAGTACGGCCATGGCAGCGCCTCCGAATGCTTCCGATCCGTCATCGCGCGAGCAGCTGCTGCGCGACGGCTGCAAGGCGCTGGGCGCGCGCGTGGCCGCCATACCGGGCAAGGGGCCGGTGATGGTCGGCAGCTATGAACCCGCACCGGGCGGCGAGCCGCTGCCACCGCCGCTGCAGCAATCCGCCTTCGTCTACGACAACGCGCTCGCAGGCGTCGCGCTGATTGCATGCGGCCAGCCTGATGCCGCGCGCCGCATCGCCGACGGCGTGGTGGCGGGCGTCACGCGCGACCGGCATTACCACGACGGCCGCGTGCGCAATGCCTATCGCGCCGGCGCCGTGCCGGATGGGCCCGTGCCGATGCCCGGCTGGTGGGACGCGCCCAGCAAGCGCTGGTTCGAGGATGCCTACCAGGTCGGCACCGCCACCGGCAACGTCGCGTGGGCGGCGCTGCTGCTGCTGGCCACCTACGAATCCACGCATGAGCGCCGCTACCTCGACACCGCGGCGACGCTGATGACCTGGATCGACAAGCAGACCTTCGGCAGCGAAAGCCCGGCCGGCTATATCGGCGGCTTCTTCGGCCACGAGCCGACGCCGCGGCGCCAGGGCTGGAAATCGACCGAACACAATGTCGACGCCTATGCCGCGTTCCGCTGGCTCTCGCTGCGCACCAGCGACCCGCGCTGGGACGCGGCCGCGCAGCGCGCGCGCCGCTTCGTCGATGCCATGTGGCAGCCCGGCGAAGGCCGCTTCGTGATCGGCACGCGCGACGACGGGCGCGCACTCAACAGCGAGCCGTCGGCACTCGATGCCTCGCTGTGGCCGCTGATCGCGGTGCCCGAGTCCGCAGCGTCATGGCGGCGCGCGCTGGACTGGGCCCGCGCGCACCACACGGTGGGCGGCGGCTATGGCTTCAAGGCGCGCCCCGACGGCGTGTGGACCGAGGGCACCGGCCAGGCCGCGCTGGTGCTGCGCGCCAGCGGCCGCGACGACGAGACCCGCCCGCTGTGGCCGCTGCTGCTGGCGCAGCGCGCGGCGTCCGGCATGCTGTTCGCCACGCCGCAATCACGCATCAGCACGGGCCTGTCGATCGGTCCGGATTCGACCACCGAAGACTTCTACTACTTCCACCTGCCACACCTGGGCGCGACGGCCTGGGCCGTGCTGGCGGCCGCGGGCTGGAATCCGTTCCAGCCTGGTGGCGCCTGCCCGGCCTGCAAGACCGACACGGCACAGGCGCAGGCTTCACCCGACGACATCCGCAGGGAGTGACGATGTTCGCCTACTTTCTTGAAAACCGCATGCTGGTGGAGATCAACGCCGGCGCCTTCCTGATCGCGGTGCTGTGCCTGCGCGGCGACCGCCACCGCGCCGCCGACCGGTGGCTGTTCGGCGCGGCGGCGGCGGTCCTGCTGATCGTCTACTACGTCTGGCGCTTCTCGCAGACGCTGCCCGAATGGCGCATGGATTTTCCGAGCTTGTGGGCCTATGTGTTCTTCGGCTTCGAGACCATGACCATCGCCTATACGCTGATCTCCATCGTCACGCTGACCCGCACCTCGGACCACAGCGCCGACGCCGATGCCGGCGAGGCCGCGCTGCGGCGCAACCGGCGCGCGCCCGCGGTGGACATCTTCATCGCCACCTACAACGAAGGCCTGGACGTCCTGGAAAAGACCATCGTCTCGGCGCAGGCGATCGACTACCCGAACTTCCGCGTCTGGGTGCTCGACGATACGCGGCGCGACTGGCTGAAGGACTACTGCGAGCGCGTCGGCGTCAACTACGTGACGCGGCCCGACAACGCCCACGCCAAGGCCGGCAACCTCAACAACGGCCTGCAGCACAGCTCGGCGCAGCCGGACGGTGGCGCGCCGTTCATCATGGTGCTGGACGCGGACTTCGCGCCCAACCGCAATATCCTGCTGCGCACCGTCGGCCTGTTCAGGGACCCGGAGGTCGGCGTCGTGCAGACGCCGCAGTTCTACTACAACGCCGACCCGATCCAGTACAACCTGCGCTCGACCGAATGCTGGGTCGACGAACAGCGCGCCTTCTTCGACATCATGCAGCCGGCCAAGGACGCGTGGGGCACGGCGTTCTGCATCGGCACCTCGTTCGTGGTGCGGCGTGAAGCGCTGGAGGCCATCGGCGGCTTCCCCACTGGCACCGTCACGGAAGACATCCACCTGACGTACCGGCTCATGCCGCACGGCTACGTCACGCGCTGGCTCAACGAGCGGCTGAGCGTGGGCCTGTCCGCCGAGGGCCTGCCCGAATACATCAGCCAGCGCAGCCGCTGGGGCCTGGGCACGATTCAGGTGGCGTTGACCGCCGACGGGCCGCTGCGCGGTCGCGGCTACACCGGCTTGCAGCGCCTGCATTACATCCACGGGCTGCTGCACTGGCTCAGCCGGCCATTCACGCTGATGCTGCTGGCCGGGCCGCTGCTGTACTGGTACCTGAATGTCCCCACGCTCTATGGCGATCCGTTGCAGTTCCTGGCCTACGGCGTGCCGGCCTTGTTGATGTACTGGGCCTACAGCATCTGGGTGACCGGTTCGCGCGCGATGCCGATCTTCACGGAGGTCACGCAGATCGTCGCCGCGGTCGCGGTCACCGCGACGCTGGCCAGTGCGGTGATCAAACCCTTCGGGCGGCCCTTCAAGGTCACCAACAAGGGGCTCGACCGCTCGAAGGTGGTCGTGCACGGCAAGTTCGCCGTGCTGTATGGCGCGCTGTTCGTGCTGGCCGGCATGGGACTGGCACGCGCCGTGGCCGCCGATGCCGACGCGCCGGGCGTGGCGTTCAACATCACGTGGACCATCGTGTCGATGGTGCTCTACCTGGCGTCGTTGCTGGTCTGCTTCGAGCTGCCGCGGCCGCGCAAGGAAGAGCGCTTCCCGTACCAGGCGCGTGCCCTGCTTCGGCTGCACGGCACCGATGGCACGGCACGCGAGTTCGTCGGCGTCACGCGGGATCTTTCCTGCAATGGCGCGGCGCTGCTGTGCCCGCACGCGGCCGCCGCGACGGACGGCGCCGAGGGCGCCTTCTGGCTGGCGCCATTGGGCTGGGTGCCCTGCCGCGTCGCCCGCACGCGCAAGGGGCTGATCGGCATAGCGCTGCGGCCCGACCTAGCCGCGCGGCACCGGCTGATCCGCCTGCTGTTCAGCGAGCCCGCCCACAACATCGCCTACCAGGGCAGCCCGCGCGTCGCCATCGCGCAGCTGCTGCGCCGCGCCTTTGCCGGTTGACCACGGAATGAACTCTATGAAATCACGACAGATGCGGACTTTCTTTCCCTTGCGGCGCATTGCGGCGGCCGCGGTTACCCTCGCCCTCGCGGCCTGCACGCTGGAGCCCACCTATCAGCGGCCTGACCAGCCGGTGCCCAATGCGTGGCCGACGGGTCCGGCCTACGTCCAGGGCACGAGCGCGCAAGGCGGGCAGGCGGCAGGCAAGACGCTCGCCGAAACGCAGACGCCCGCGGCCAGCCTCGGCTGGGAAGATTTCTTCACCGATCCGCGCCTGCGCCGGCTGATCGAACTGTCGCTGGCGAATAACCGCGACCTGCGCATGGCGACACTGGCCATCGACCAGGCGCGCGCGCAGTACCGCATCCAGCGCGCCGCGCAGTTCCCGTCGATCAACGCCAATGCCAACATGGTCGCCACGCGCGTGCCCGGCGCATTGGTGGGGGGCGGGCAGTCATCGGTGATCCATGCCTACACCGCGGGCGTTGGCTTCAATGCCTTCGAACTCGATGTATTCGGCCGCGTGCGCAGCCTCAAGCACGAGGCGCTGGAGCAGTACCTGGCGGTGCAGGAAGTGCGCCGCAGCGCGCAGATCAGCCTGGTGGCGGAAGTCGCCAGTGCCTACCTGACGCTGCAGGCCGACAAGGAACTGCTGAAGATCTCGCAGGAGACGCTGGACGTGCAGCAGTCCGCCGTGCAGATGGTCGAGCGCAGCAAGCGTGCCGGCGGCATGGCGCAGATCGACATGCACCGCGCGCAGACGCAGCTGGAAACGGCGCGCGTGGGCGTGGAGCAGTACACACGCCAGGTCGCGCAGGACGAGAACGCCCTGGCGGTGCTGGTCGGCACGCAATTGCCGGCAGACCTGCCGCCGCCGCAGCCCTTCGAGAACACCTCGTTCGTCGCCGAGCTGCCGGCCGGCTTGCCGTCGGCGCTGCTGGAGCAAAGGCCCGACATCATGGCTGCCGAGCACCGGCTGAAGGGGGCCAATGCCGATATCGGCGCGGCCCGTGCGGCCTTCTTCCCGAGCATTTCGCTGACAGCGGCGATCGGCGTGGCCAGCACCGCGCTGGCGGGGCTGTTCTCGAGCGGCATGGCATGGGCGTTCGCACCGGCCATCACCATGCCGATCTTCAATGGCGGGGCCAACCAGGCCAGACTCGATGCGTCCAAGGTGCAGAAGGACATCAACGTCGCCGCCTACGAGAAGACGATCCAGCAGGCCTTCCGCGAAGTGGCGGACGGACTGGCCGCGCGCGGGACCTATGATCGCGAAGCCGCCGCGCAGGAAACGCTCGCGCGCGAGATCGGCGAGACGCGGCGCCTGTCGGAAATGCGGTTCCGCAATGGCGTGGATGACTACTTCCCGGTGTTCGACGCGCAGCGCCAGCTTTATTCGGCGCAGCAGTCGCTGGTCACCATCCGGTTAGCGCGGCTGACCAGTCGTGTCGATCTGTACAAGGCGCTTGGCGGCGGGTGGTCGCAGCGTACGGCAACGGCGGAAGCTGCGCCCGCGCAATCAGCAAGGCCGGTGTCCGCGGCCGCCGGCACGGCGGCCAGTGCGGGCACCGCTTCGCGTTAGCCAGCACAGTCAGGCGCGAGACCATGCAAAACGGGCACCGGCGACAATTGCCGGTGCCCGTTTTGCAGACACTCTGTTCGCTATCTCGCGCGATCTCAATAGCGCGGCGCAGTCGACGAGGTGCCGCCTGAGGTGGCGCCACTGGATGTCGCCCCGCCCGATGTGGAACGCGGGGCGGTGCCATAGCCTGAGCGGCCGGTATTGTCCGAGACGGAGCCCGAACCCGTCACCGTGCCCGTACCGGCACCAGAACCTGAAGCCGTGCCGGTTGCGCTGCAGCCCGCGAGCGAGCCAAGGGTGGTCGCCACCATCATGCAGATCAGTATCTTCTTGCTCATGCTTGCCTCCATCTGAGCCGTTGGCGATCGGCACCGCAGGCCAGCGTTCAGCCGGGCCTGCTCTCCAAGCCGGTCCTGCCTGGCATAGGCAACAGCCATACCAACGCGGGAAGGCCGGCCTATGTGCGCTGTCTTGCCTTTTTTTGGTTGAGTTATGCTCGCGCACGAAACGTAATTACTGCGTTCGATGTAGAAAATGCATCATCTGGCGTCACCCCTCGCTGTAAAAGCGTAGAGAGCCGATCTTCCATAACCCGCGAGGCAACCATGAATTCCGCAGACGACGAACGCGCCATCCGTGAACTGGTGCAGAACTGGTTCTCCGCCAGCCAGCGCGGCGATACCGACACGGTGTTGAGCCTGATGACCGACGACGTCGTCTTCATGGTTCCCGGACAGGAACCCTCCGGCAAGGCCGCTTTTGCGCAGGCGGCGGCGGGGATGAAGTCGGTGCAGATGCAGGGCCGCTATGACATCCGGGAAGTGCAGGTGATGGGGGATTGGGCTTACCTGCGGAATTTCATCGAGCTCACGGTGACGCCGCCCGGTGGTCAGGCCGTGCACCGCTCGGGGTATACGCTCACGGTGTTGCGCCGGGAGGCCGATGGCAAATGGCGGCTTTGTCGGGATGCTAATTTGCTTGGGGGGTGAGATTAGGTGGGGCGCTGCTCATTGCTCTCGGCATGCGCCGCTGTTTCGCAGGCGTAGCCTGCGAGTCACTTTTTGTCCGAGCGACAAAAAGTAACCAAAAAACGCGTTTGCTTGTCCTAACGGACGAATATTGATCGTAGTGTGCTGCGAGTGTTGTACGGGTATTCGCTTCAGAGCGTGCCCGGCTGCCTGCCGCGTGGTGCGCGTCCGCCTGCAGGCTCTCCAGCAATGATTGAACCAGCCCCGAACCTGTCCGTGGCCCGACACTGCCAGCGTTATCGCATCATCGCCTTCGGCTGCTGCGCGGCTCACTAGTGGGCATGCGGGGCTTGCACTAACGGCGCTGGCCCGGTGTACGTGCAACCCCCACAACAAACTCCCCATCCAGCCCTTCCGCCGCATTGCGGACTCGCACCAGCGGCGGCGCGCTGCCCGCAATCGGATCCTGCGCGTTCACCCGCGTCGGCGCCCCGCGGGCGCGGTATGCCGGATGGCTGCCCAGCACTTCGCGATTGAGCGCATCACTGAAGTAAAGCTGGCTGGTCAGCACTTCGGCATTTCCCATCAGCACCTTGAAATGGATGTGCACGGCGCGTGGCCGGTACCAGCCGGGATAGATCGTGACGAAGTTAGCTGCGCCATCCGCGCCGGTCGGTTGCACCCCGCGCAAGAAACGCGTGGCATCGCGCGGTCCCTCTTCTCCGCTGTAACTGCCTTGAGCATCGCAATGCCAGATGCTGACCAGCGCGCCCGGGACCGCGGCACAGCCACGGTCCGCGTCGACAAGTACCAACCGCAGGCGCAGCGCCTGGCCGGGACGGCCATCGCGGATATCACTGCGCACCTGCGCATCGTCGAGATAAAACGGGCCCTCCGTCGCAGCAGGAGTCAGCAGGCACGCAGCCGGCGCGCCCTGCGCAGCACCGGCAGGTGTCACGCTTGCCATGGCAGCCAGGCCCCCAAGCTCGCGAAGGAAATGGCGGCGGGTGGTCATGACGGGACGGTCGGGAGGCGATGTGCTCATGTGAAGCTCCCCTCGGACATGCTCACCCCAGTCTATGCGCCCGAAGATTCAGACTGAAGCCCCTGTAAGGCGCGGATACAGGGTCCTACGCTTCGACGGGGCCTGGCCTTGAGGAGCACAAATCCTGCAGTGCCTGGAATTCGTTGCACCACGTAATTTATGTAGCTACAATAAATAGCATGCACACCCTCTACGATCCTGGCAAGGACGTGGCCAACAAGATCAAGCACGGTGTATCGCTGGCGTTGGCTGTTGCAATCGACTGGGCTGCCGTCTGGTGTGCGCCGGATGACCGCCGGGACTACGGGGAGTTGCGCGAAATCGGGTATGCAGCCATCAATGGCCGTCTGTACTGCGTGGTATTCACACAGCGCGGCAACATAGTCTGGGTAATCAGCCTGCGCAAGGCAAACAACCGTGAGATCGAACGCTATGAACAAGCTACTTCGAAACACCCCTCAGGAAGAGGCAGCGATTGCGCGTGGGATCGCAGCCGACACTGACACCGTCGTCCCCAGCGACGAGCAGTTCGGGCAGATGAAGCCACGGCGCGGCCGCCCCAGGCTGGAGGTGCGCAAGGAACTCGTCAGCGTGCGCTACGACGTGGAGGTGCTGGACGCTTTCCGCGCCATGGGCGACGGATGGCAGACCCGCATGAACGACGCCCTGCGCGACTGGCTGCGCACGCATCAGCCATAACCCGATGGCGGCGATGCGCAGCGGTCAGCGTCAAGGCGCGGAATGACGCCGTTGAAGATCTTCAAATGAAACCAGCTCGCCCGCGATCGCGCTCGCAGCCACGGTAGGCGGACTGGCCAGCCACACCTGCCCCGGGCCCGAGCGGCCCGGGAAATTCCGGTTGATCGAACTGACCGTGACCTGGTCCGCGCTGGTGGACGAGCCGGGGCCGCAATTGGCGCAGGCACCGCACGATGGCTGCAGGATGCGCGCGCCCACCGCATCGAACGCAGCCAGATACCCTTTGCGCTGGCAATAGTCCCTGACGTCGGTCGTGCCGAACTGCAGGTACAGCGTCACGTGTCCGGGAATCTTCAGGCCACGCCCGGCCGCCCACGCAAAGACGGCGTGATACTGGTCGAAGTCCTCGCGCTTGCCCGCGGTGCATGAGCCGCCGTACGCGATATCGACACGCACCCGACGATCGAGATCCGCGAGCGGAAGTCCGTTGCCCGGATCGCCGGGCCGAGCCACCATTGGCGCGAGCGCGCTGCAATCCACCTCCAGCGTCGCGGCATAGACGGCGCCGTCGTCGCTGCGCATCCATGGCTCCAGCACGAAATCGATGCCGCGCCGCTCGCGCAGGAAACGCACGGTCTCCGCATCCGGCGCGACGATTCCTGTAAAGCCGCCCAGTTCTGCGCACATATTGGTAAGCGTGGCGCGCTCGTCCACGCTCATGGCACTGACCACTGGGCCCGTGAACTCGAACACCTTGCCGACGCCCGCTCCTGCCCGGATAGCCGGCAGCGCAAGCAGGTGCAGCACCACGTCCTTCGCCGTGACGCCAGGCGGCAAGGCGCCATGCAATTCGACGCGGATCGATTCGGGCAGCGTCATGCGCACCGCGCCCGTGACGAATGCGTTGGCCATGTCCGTGGTGCCGACCCCGAAGGCCACGCAGCCGAGCGCGCCGCTGTGCGGCGTGTGGGAATCCGTGCCCACGACAACCTGCCCCGGCAGCGCGTACCGCTCCGTCATCATCGCGTGGGAAATCCCCGCCGCGTTGCTGCCGTCATCGCTGCCAAGCTCGTCTTCAGACAGCGTGCGGTGGAACCGCAGCCCATAGTCGCGGACGAAATCCCGCTGCGCATGCCGCATCTGCACCACGTTCTCGACCAGCCCGTTGCGCACATGCGCGGGACTCTCGCCGACGTACGAAGTGTGATCCTCGAACACGACGATATGGTCGGCCTGCTTGAGGGAGACGGGCTTGCCGAAGGTGTCATGCAGCATGTGCGCGCACATGCCGGTGTAGTACTCGTGGATAAAGCGCCAGTGGGCCTGCACGAAGATGCCATCGCCCGGTTCCGGCGAGACTGGCGTCACCGGCGTCGCCAGCAGGTTGCGGTGCACGATCTTCTCGAACAGCGTTTGTGGATGCGCGCTTTCAGCCTGCCCCGCCGGTGCGACGCTGCTCAGGTACTTCTGGCCGAAGCGCAGCAGGCCACCTTGCCGGAGGATCGACGCGGCGAGCGGGTCCCGTCCCGCGACGAGTTCCTCGGCCGTGACAGGCTGTCCCGCTTCGATCCGGTCGATCAGGCTGAAATCCGTCGAGGTGTAGAGCCCGATGTTGTCCGCGTTCTGCCGGTAGATGCGTTCGAAGCTTTTCGCGACAACCAGCCGGATGCCCGCAAGCTTTTCCGCCGCCGGGCTATGTTCGCGCGACGAGCCCTTGCCGTACCGGCTACCCGCGACCGCTACCGAGAATCGCCCGTTGCGCACCGTATCCGGCGCAAACGGCAGGCTGCCACCAGCCTTGTAGCCAGTGTAGGGATAGCGGCCCAGCGCGTCGTCATAGTGCGTCAGGATCGGCACCGGCGTGATCTCGTCGGTTGAGACATCGTCGCGCAGCGGACCGGCGGTCTCGAGCGTCATCGCGTGGCCTTCCAGCTGCTGCGCCATGACGGCCGGCGAATCGGCCAGGTACAGGACGCGGCACGGCGGCTCGATGACGTTCATGGGAGTCTCCTTTGGGCGATGCATGGACTTTAAGCGGCCCCGCGCCGGAATACGAAGCCCTGATGTAGCATGACCGCTATCGTCTGACGAGATATCCGGGTGCCCGCACACCCGCACCCCCGCCCCGCCCACGCCATGCAGCGCATCGACCCCGTCAACATTCAACTCTTCCTGGCTGCCGCGCGCGAAGGCTCGATCAAGCGTGCCGCCGAGACCGAACACATCGCACAGTCCGCGTTGAGCCGCCGTATCGCGGAGCTGGAACGCAGCCTTGGCGTGGTGCTGTTCGTGCGCTCACCCACTGGCGTGGTACTCACCGATGCCGGCTCGCGCGCACTGGAACTGGGGCGCAAGCTGAACGAGGATATCGAGGCCTTTGCGCGCGAGGTCCAGGATCTGGGCGACCGGGTTGCGGGCATCGTGCGGCTCTCGGCCAGTCCGTCCGCCATCGTCGGGTTCCTGCCGGAGCGCCTGCACGCCTTCAAGCAGGCGCATCCGCTGGTGGAGATCGCCCTGTACGAGCGATCGACGGCCGAAAGCCTGCGCGCCTGCATGGACGACCGCGTCGATATCGGCATCGGCGTGGCGGCCAAGGCGCCCGCGGGGCTGGAGTCCTGGAACTTTGCCAGCGATCCGCTCAATGTCGTGGTGCCCGCGCAGCACCCGCTGGCCAGGCGGCGGCACCTGCGCTACGCGGAGGTGCTGGACCATCCCCTGGTTGTCGTGCAGCAGGGCGGCGCGCTGGACCAGGAACTGCGCGAGCAGGCCGCAAACCTGCGCCTGCCGCTGCGGCAAAGCGTGGCGGTATCGAGCTTCGAGGCGGGATGCAGGATGATCGAGGCCGGACTGGGCATCGCGGTCCTGCCCACCAGCGCCAGTGCGGCCTATGCGGGCGCGCGCCGGTTCGCACGCATCCCGCTGAAAGAGCCGTGGAGCGATCGGCGGCTGCTCGTCTATGCGCCGGTCAAGCATCCGCGGCTGCGCGCAATCTCCGCGTTGATCGAGGCGCTGCGGCAATCCGGCGAATCCGGGGAACCCGGAGTTATGCCGGATTGAGATAGCCGATCCAGCGGATTAGCACTCTTTTTGCCGCCATGGGCGGCACTACACTCCGTCCGACACAGGGCCTCGCCGGCATTGGCGATGCCGCACAACAGACGGAGACATGGAATGCCAATCTCATTGCCCCGGCAGGCGCGGCGCGCGCTTGCCGCGCTGACCGCCTTCGCACTGGTCGCTGCCCCCGCCGTTTCCGCGCAGGCCCAGGCCCCTGACGGCAAGCCAGTGCGCCTGATCGTGCCGACCCAGGCGGGTTCCCAGGCCGATGCCGTCGCGCGGGCCATGAGCCAGTCCCTTTCCCGTAACTTCGGGCACTCGGTGGTCGTGGAGAACCTGCCAGGCGCTGGCGGCGTACCCGGCACGCAGCAGATTGTCCGCGCGCCCAGGGATGGCTCGACGCTGGGGCTGATCTCTTCGAACCACGTGATCAATCCGTTCATCTACAAGAGCATGCCGTACGATGCCCTGAAGGACATCACGCCGATTGCGGTGATCGGCACACTGCCGCTGGTGCTGGTCGTCAATCCGTCCGTTCATGCGAATACGACGAAGGAGCTGGTTGCCTTGCTCAAGGCAAAGCCTGGCGAATTCAACTACGGCTCCTCGGGCAACGGCACGGTCCTGCATCTGGCGGGGCAACTGTTCGCGAGCGAAGCCAAGGTCGATATCAGCCACGTGCCATACAAGGGCGCCGGCAATTACACCACCGACCTTGTCGGCGGCCAGGTGCAGATCGGCTTCCTGACCGTGCCGACCGTGCTGCCGCTGATCAAGGCAGGCAAGCTGAAGGCCATAGCCGTGTCGACCAAGCAGCGCGTGCCGGCCTTGCCGGATGTGCCGACGCTGGCCGAATCCGGGGTGCCGCAATACAACTTCGATGCCTGGCTCGCGATCGTCGGGCCGGCCGGCATGTCGCCGCAGAACGTTGCCAGTCTTCAGGCGAAGATCCGGGCAACGCTGCAGGAGCGCAGCATCCAGGAGTTGCTGGCCCAGCAGGGTGTGCTCGTTTCTACGTCCGGCCCCGACACGGCCGTTCCGTTCTTCAAGAGCGAACTCGACAAGCATGCCCGCATCGTCAGGCAGGCGGGCGCCACGCTGAACTGAGCAAACCGTGCGGTGCCACGAAGGGCTGCCGCAAGGCTCTCCGCTGGCAGCGCTGGCCGGCGCCACTTCTATACTGAGCTTACGAGCGTGCGAGACGCCCCGCGTGAGCCGGCATCACCACACGCCCGGCGAGGATGTACGCGTCGATTCACATTTTTCACCGGGATTCCGGCAAGGAGAATGTCATGGACAACCATCAAGGACAACTCGTCTCTACGCTGAACCACCTCATCGAAGTCGGCAAGGACGGCGAACTCAGTTGCATGACCGGTGCCAAGGAAGTGGACAACGCCGAGATGCGCGGCATCCTGGCGGGCACCGCCGAAACCTGCCGCCACTCGGTGAGCGAATTGCAGTCACTGGTCAGTGCCCTGGGCGCCGTGCCGCGCGACCGCGGCACCATGACGGGCACGATGCATCGCGCCTGGATGGGCGTGATGCACATCATCGCCCCGCACAACGATGACGCGGTGCTGCAGTTGTGCGAACGCGAGGAGGAAGCCGCCACGCGCGAGTACCGCTCGGCGCTGATGAAGGACATGCCCGAGGAAATCCGCTCGGTGGTCCTGCGCCAGTACGAGGGCATGCAGAAGCATCACGAACGCATCCACGCCATGCGTGGCATGCAGATTCACTGACGCGCGCAGCTGCTACGCCGCGGCCGCCTCTTCGCGCAGGCGGCGGGCTTCGTCGCGCAGGAACTGCTGGTAGTCGTCCAGGTCGCCGTCGAAGGGCTCGACGCCGCCCTTCGTGACCAGCCAGAACTCGTCGCACACCGCGCGCAGCAGCGCGCGGTCGTGGCTGACCAGCATCACGGTGCCTTCGAATTCGTTGAGCGCCATGCCCAGCGCTTCGCGTGTCGACAGGTCGAGGTGGTTGGTCGGCTCGTCGAGCAGCAGCAGGTTGGGTCGCTGCCACACGATCATGCACAACACCAGCCGCGCCTTCTCGCCGCCGCTCATCGTGCCAACCGCCTGGTGGACCATGTCGCCAGTGAAGTTGAAGGTGCCGAGGAAGGTGCGGAGCGATTGCTCGGTGCCGCTCTGGCCGGGCGCGCGCAAATGTGGCGGCGTGTCCTTGGCCAGGCGGATCATGTGTTCTATCGGCGTGTCGAGCGGGCGCAGCACGTCGAGTTCCTGCTGGGCGAAGTAGCCGATATTCAGGCCCTTGCCTTCGCTGATTTCGCCGGCAATCGGCGCCAGCGCGTGCGCAACCGTCTTCACCAGCGTGGACTTGCCCTGGCCGTTGGCACCCAGGATGCCGATGCGCTGCCCCGCCATCACGGAACGGTTGATGCCCCGCACGATAACCGTCGGTGGCGTGCCCGGCAGTGCGCCGGCCGGCGCCGGGTAGCCGAAAGTCGCGTCCAGCATCGACAACAGCGGGTTCGGGACGTTGAGCGGCTCCTTGAACTCGAAGTTGAACTCGGCGTCGGCAAGCACCGGTGCGATCTTCTCCATCCGTTCGAGCGCCTTGACCCGGCTCTGCGCCTGCTTCGCCTTCGAGGCCTTGGCCTTGAAACGGTCGATGAATTTCTGCAGGTGGGCGATCTTGTCCGCCTGCTTTGCCATCGCGGCCTGCTGCAGGACGAGTTGCTCGGCGCGCATGTCTTCGAACTTGCTGTAGTTGCCGCCATAGCGCACGAGCTTGGCGTTGTCGACGTGCACCGTCACCTGCGTCACCGCGTCGAGGAATTCGCGGTCGTGGCTGATCACGACCATGGTTCCCTGGTAGCGCTTGAGCCACGCCTCCAGCCAGACCAGCGCGTCGAGGTCCAGGTGATTGGTCGGTTCGTCGAGCAGCAGCAGGTCGGACGGGCACATGAGCGCGCGCGCCAGTTGCAGCCGCATGCGCCAGCCGCCGGAGAAGCTGTTGACCGGCTGGTCAAGCTGCGCGGCGCTGAAGCCAAGGCCCAGGATCAGCGCCTGGGCACGTGCCGGGGCATCGTGTGCGCCGGCATCGTGCAGGGCCATGTAGGCGTGTGCCATGCGCATGCCGTCGTCGCTGGCCTCGGCGGCGGCGACTTCGGCCTGTGCGGCCAGCAGCACGGTGTCGCCTTCGACGACGAAGTCGGTCGCGCTCTGTTCGGTCTCCGGCATGTCCTGCGCGACCTGGCCCATCCTCCATGCCGCGGGAATCGAGAACTCGCCGCTGTCTTCGTGCAGCGTGCCGTTGAGCAGGCCGAAGAAAGACGACTTGCCGGCGCCATTGCGGCCGACCAGACCGATCTTTTCACCGGGATTGAAGGTGGCCGACGCGCGGTCGAGTACGACATTGACGCCACGGCGCAGCGTGACATTACGGACGGAAATCATAGGGAGCGGCTTCAGGGAGGATTGGCATGATAGCCGAGCGGGAGTGCGGAGCCGTCTCTTTCTGGCGGAGCGAGCATTGGATCGCCGCTGTTTTCCAGCGTAGCCAGCGGGGAAGAAGCGGAAGCACCGGCATCTGCGCCGTTGATGTCGTCCGCTTACCGACTAGTGAGCCGCGCAGCAGCCGAAGGCGATGATGCGATAGCGCGGGCAGTGTCGGGCCACGGACAGGTTCGGGGCTGGTTCAATCATTGCTGGAGAGCCTGCAGGCGGACGCGCACCACGCGGCAGGCAGCCGGGCACGCTCTGAAGCGAATACCCGTACAACACTCGCAGCACACTACGATCAATATTCGCCCGTTAGGGCAAGTAAACGCGTTTTTTGGTTACTTTTTGTCGCTCGGACAAAAAGTGACTCGCAGGCTACGCCTGCGAAACAGCCGCGCCTGCCAAGCACGACCCCCCGCAAAAAAACCGGCACCCCAAGAGTGCCGGTTTTTTCATGCCGCTGCGCCATCGCGCAGCACCATCACAGCGATCCGATCAGTCCTCAAGCTTCGGCAGCGAAGCACTGACCGACGACGACAGCAGCCCCGTCTTCGCATACGTCTGCAGCTTCTCGCGGGTATCCACGATATCCAGCGTCCGCATGGTCAGCTGGCCGATGCGGTCCAGCGGGGTGAACATCGACTCGCCCTTTTCCATGGTCAGCCGTTCCGGCTTGTAGGTCAGGTTCGGCGAGGTAGTGTTGACGATCGAGTAGTCGTTGCCGCGACGCAGTTCGATGGTGACTTCACCCGTAACGGCGCCCGCCACCCACCGCTGGGCGGTTTCGCGCAGCATGATGGCCTGCGGGTCGAACCAGCGGCCCTGATACAGCAGGCGGCCCAGGCGGCGGCCGTTGTCGCGGTACTGCTCGATGGTGTCTTCGTTGTGGATGCCGGTGATCAGGCGCTCGTAAGCGATGAACAGCAGCGCCAGGCCCGGGGCTTCGTAGATGCCACGGCTCTTGGCTTCGATGATGCGGTTTTCGATCTGGTCGCTCATGCCCAGCCCATGGCGGCCGCCGATGCGGTTGGCTTCCATAAACAGGTCGACGGCATTGGCGAAGGTCTTGCCGTTCAGCGCAACCGGCTGGCCTTCTTCAAAGCGCACCGTGACTTCCTCGCGCTTGACTTCGACGTCATCGCGCCAGAACTGCACGCCCATGATCGGCTGCACGATGCGGATGCCCGAATCCAGGTGCTCGAGGTCCTTGGCCTCATGCGTGGCGCCCAGCATGTTGGAGTCGGTCGAATATGCCTTCTCGGCCGACATCTTGTAGTCGAAGCCGTTCTGCCGCATGAATTCCGACATCTCGGCACGGCCGCCCAGTTCGTCGATGAACTGCTGGTCCAGCCACGGCTTGTAGATCTGCAGGCCCGGGTTGGTCAGCAGGCCGTAGCGGTAGAAGCGCTCGATGTCGTTGCCCTTGAACGTGCTGCCATCGCCCCAGATATTGACGCCATCTTCCTTCATCGCGGCGACCAGCATGGTGCCGGTGACGGCACGGCCGATCGGGGTCGTGTTGAAGTAGGTAATGCCGGCGGTCGAAATGTGGAAGGCGCCGCACTGCAGCGCGGCAATGCCTTCGGCGACCAGCTGGGTGCGGCAGTCGACCAGGCGAGCTTCCTCGGCGCCGTAGGCCTTGGCGCGGCGCGGGATGTCGTCGTAGTCAGGCTCGTCCGGCTGGCCCAGGTTGGCGGTGTAGGCGTAGGGGACGGCGCCCTTCTGGCGCATCCAGAGAAGCGCCGCGCTGGTGTCCAGGCCGCCAGAGAACGCAATGCCGACGCGCTGGCCGGAGGGAATGTGCTGAAGGATGGTAGTCATCGCCAGTAAATCTATGTGAATTTGTCGGCTCTTGGAGCGGCTTTCGGCCGCGGCCGGAACCACGGGGACTGCGGCCGGCCGAGTCGCGTGCCGGGTCAGGTGCCGCTCGCGTCCAAAGGCGAATTGTGACACGGCAGCGGGCTGACGCCAAACCCGGCGTCCGGAAAGGCCATGCCGAAGCGTTCAAAACTGGCGAACGCGCCGTTGAAAACTCTCGACTGGATCGGGCCCGGGACCCCTCCCTATACTGCGCCGCATTGTCTGGCGAATGCGGAGTTGTCATGCTTGAACGCGCCCTTGAAGGCGTCCGGGTCCTGGACCTGTCGCGCATCCTGGCCGGTCCCTGGTGCACCCAGAACCTGGCCGACCTTGGTGCCGAGGTGACCAAGGTCGAACACCCTGAGCGCGGCGACGATACGCGCGGCTGGGGCCCGCCCTACCTGCAGGCGGCCGACGGCAGCGACACGCGGCTGTCCGCGTATTTCATCAGCTGCAACCGCGGCAAGCGCTCGGTGGCGATCGACTACAGCACGCCCGAAGGCGCCGCGCACGTGCGCGAACTGGCGCGCCAGGCCGACGTGCTGGTGGAGAACTACAAGGTCGGCACGTTGCGGCGCTACGGGCTGGACTACGACAGCCTCCGGGCGATCAACCCGCGGCTGGTCTACCTGTCGATCACCGGCTTTGGCCAGGATGGCCCGATGGCCGACAAGCCCGGCTACGACTACGTGTTCCAGGGCATGGGCGGGCTCATGAGCTATACCGGCCAGCCCGACGGCAGCCCGGGCGCCGGCCCGCTGCGCACGGGCGTGGCGGTGGTGGACCTGAGCACCGGCATGTACGCGACCTCCGCCGTGCTGGCGGCGCTGTACCAGCGCCAGGCCACCGGCGCCGGCCAGCACCTGGACATCGCGCTGCTCGACGTGGCGGTGGCGCTCAACGCCAACCAGGGGGCGAACTACCTGGTGTCCGGCCAGAACCCGCAGCGCACGGGCAATGCGCATCCCAATTGCGCGCCGTATGAAGTGTTCCGCTGCGCCGATGGCTACCTGATCCTCGCCATCGGCAACGATGGCCAGTTCGCCCGCTTCTGCACGGTGGCCGGCATGCCGGAGCTGGCACACGATGCGCGCTACACCACCAATTCCGCTCGCATCGAGCATCTGCCGCTACTGCGCGCATTGCTGACGGGAATCTTCCCGACGCGCACGCGCACCGCATGGACCGAGGCATTCGACGCCGCCGGCGTGCCATGGGGCCCGATCCACACGATGGAAGAGGTGTTCGCGCATCCGCAGGTGCGCCACCGCGGGCTGCAGCAAATGGCCGAGCACCCGGTGATGGGCACCGTGCCGATGGTGCGCAACCCGATGCTGGCCGGCCAGAGCGGACCGCTGCAGCCGCCACCCCTGCTGGGCGAACACACCGCGGCGGCCTGACGCCATCGCCGCAATACAGAACCGATACCCCTGACACGGAGACATCCCATGAAAACCACCCTTACCGCCGTCGCCCTGTTGGCCGGCCTTGGCTTCGCTGGCACCGCGCAGGCCGCCTGGCCGGACCGCCCGATCAAGCTGATCGTGCCCTACGCGGCCGGCGGCACCACCGACATCATCGCGCGCATCGTCGGCACGCGGCTGGGCCCGGTGATCGGCCAGCCCGTGGTCGTGGAAAACCGGCCGGGCGCCGGCGGCGCGGTGGGCAGTGCCTACGCGGCCAAGCAATCGCCCGATGGCTACACGCTGGTGATGGAGGTCGAGAGCTCGCACGCGGTGAACCCCAACGTGTACCTGAAGACCGCCTATGACCCGGTGAAGGACTTCGCGCCGATCAGCAACCTGGCCGACGTGCCCAACGTGCTGGTCGTGAACCCGGCGTTCCCGGCCGCCGACCTGGCGGCTTTCATCAAGCTGCTGAAGGCCAACGCGGGCAAGTATTCGTTCGGCTCGTCCGGCAACGGCGGCCTGAGCCACATGAACGGCGAACTGTTCATGAACGAGACCGGCACGCGCATGCTGCACGTGCCGTACAAGGGCCTGGGCCCGGCGCTCAATGATGCGGTGGCGGGCCAGATCCAGGTTGTGTTCGACAATATCCCGTCCTCGTCCGGACTGATCCAGGGCGGCAAGCTCAAGCCGCTGGCCGTGGCGGCGAAGCATCGGCTGAAGGTGCTGCCGAACGTGCCGACCTATGCCGAAGCAGGCCTGGGCGCCATGAACAACCCGTCGTGGTTTGGCCTCGGCGCGCCCGCGGGCACGCCGGCCCCGATCCTAGACAAGCTCAACGATGCCGTGCGCCAGGTGCTGGCCGAGCCGGAAGTGATCAGCGCCATCGAGAAGCAGGGCGCGATTCCGGCATGGACCTCGCGCAAGGCCTTCGCCGACCTGATCCGCACGCAGAACGCGCACTGGAAGAAGGTGGTCGAGGACATCCACTTCACCAAGCTGCAATAAGGAACGCATCATCATGAGCGAACAAGCATCCCACGCTTCCCCGGCATCTCTTACGCACGCCGGTGTCGAGATCGACGAACGGGGCGTTGCCACGCTGACCATCCGTGAAGCGGGCTCGCTGAATATCCTCGGCACGCCGGTGATCGCGGACCTGACCCGCGCGATCGGCGCGCTGGCCGCCAACGACGCCGTGCGCGTGCTGGTGGTGCGCGGCGCGGGCGAGAAGGGCTTTATCGGCGGCGCCGACATCAAGGAAATGGCGGCGCTGACGCGCGCTAGCGCCGAGGTCTTCATCAGCGGCCTGCGCGGCCTGTGCGACGCGCTGCGGCATTTCCCGGCACCCGTGATCGCGCGCATGCCGGGCTGGTGCCTGGGCGGCGGGCTGGAACTGGCGCTGGCCTGCGATCTGCGCATCGCGGCGGATAACGCCCAACTCGGCATGCCCGAGGTCAAGGTCGGCATTCCGTCGGTGATCCACGCCGCGCTGATGCCGCGGCTGGTCGGCAACGCCCGCGCCAACTGGATGCTGCTGACGGGCGAACTGTGCGGCGCGGAAGAAGCGCTGTCGTGGGGCCTGGTGAATCGCGTGGTGCCGCTGGCCGAACTCGACGCGGAAGTCGAGCGCGTCGCGGCGCTGTTCGCCGGCTTTGGCCCGCAGGTGGTGCGCCAGCAGAAGCGCCTGCTGCGCGAATGGGAGGAAGCACCGCTCGATGTCTCGATCAACAACAGCGTGACGGAGTTCGGCCGCGCGTTCGATACCGGCGAGCCGCAGCATCACATGGCGACGTTCCTCAACCGCAAGCGGTAAGCCGCGCAGCCTTAACGTTACGTTACGGTGCGGTCACCGCGACCGCACCGCCTTCGCGCGTGGCCGCCACGCGCGGATCGTTGAGCAGGAACTGCACGAATGCGGCGGCAAACCCGGGCAGCTTGCCATCGGCGCGCACGATCAGGTTCAGTTCGCGCAGCGCCCACGGCTCGGCCAGCCGCACGCCCACCACGCGCGCGTCGCGCAACGCCGCCGCCGCGACACTGCGCGGCACCAGCGCCACCCCGACACCCGCCTCCGCCAGCGACAGCACCGCGTCGAAACTGTGCGCATGCAGCCGCACGTTCGGGCTCTTGCCCGCGCGCTGCGCCATGTCGCGCAGGAACAGGAAGTTGCTGCTGGTGCGGCTCATGCAGACGAAGTCGAACGCCAGCGACGCGCCGAAGCGCACCTCCGCCTCGCGCGCGAGCGGATGGTCCGCGGCTACGGCCAGGATCAGCTCGTCGACGGCATAGCGGACCGAGCGCACGCCAGTCGTGTCGAAGTCGCCGGCAAGAATGCCGACGTCCGCTTCGTGCGCGGCCACCGCCGTCAGGATGGACTGGCTCGCGCGTTCCTCCAGGTCGATATTCACGTCCGGGTTCGCCGCCAGGAAGCGGCTTACGCTCGGGATGATGAAACCATTGAGCGAACTGCTGTTGGCCAGCAGGCGGATGTGGCCCTTGAGGCCGGCGGAAAATCGCCCGACCTCGCCATGCATGCGCTCCACGCCGAGCAGCAGTTCACGCACGTGCACCAGCAGCGTCTCGCCCGCCGGGGTCAGCTCCATGCCGCGCGCATTGCGCACGAACAACGGCGTCCCCATCGCATGTTCCAGGTTCTTCAGCCGGTAACTCGCGGCCGAGGCCGTGATGTGCGTGGCGGACGCACCGCCGGACAGGCTTTGTGCATCGGCAATCGCCTGAAACAGGCGCAGGTCCGTGAGTTCGTAACGCAATGCAACCCCATTTGTCGGTTGGTGCCCGCCGTGCCAGATTGGAATGCGAGAGCCAGGCGGCGCGGCCATTCTATGCCATGGCACCGACGGCGGCCTGCGGCGCACGGCCCTCGGCAAGGCGACGTGGACGTCGTCCACTTTCTTTGCTAAGGTATTGTGGACGGCGTACACAAACGCAATGTCGTCGCTCCCGATCGGGCCGCGGGCCCGGTGCCAGACTGTTCCAGACTGATTTCCAAGGCTGTCCGCCAGGACCGCCACACCAGGAGATGTCCATGCTAGTCCAGCCTTATCTGTTCTTCGAAGGCCGTTGCGAGGAAGCACTGGAGTTCTACAAGAAGACGATCGGCGCCCAGCCCGGCATGCTGATGCGGTTCAAGGACAACCCCGACAAAGACAAGGCCGGCGCCGGCGAAGGCTGCGGCCCCACGGCGGCCATGGATGACAAGGTCATGCACGCCGAGTTCACCATCGGCGACAGCCGCATCATGGTGTCCGACGGCCGCTGCAGCGGGAAGCCGAATTTCGAGGGCGTGGCCCTGTCGATCACCTACGACGATGCATCCGCCCTGGAAAAGGCGTTCAACGGCCTGACCGATGGCGGCCAGGTCATGATGCCGCTTACCCAGACCTTCTTCGCCGAGAAATTCGGCATGGTGACTGACCGCTTCGGCGTGCTGTGGATGCTGATCAAGCCTGCGGCGCATCACTAAGGCGTCAGCCGGCGGATAGATCCGGCACGACCTGGCGCCCGGCCTCGCTTACAATGCGCGGCTCGGCGCCCTTGCCGGAGATGAAGCCGGAAATGAAGCCGGAAATGAAGCCGAAGACGCACGCCCATGGATGACCACCTCATAGAACTGGAAATCAAGCTCGCCTTCCAGGAAGACCTGCTCGAAACGCTGAACCTGACCGTCGCGCGCCAGCAGCAACAGCTGGACCTGCTCCAGGAGCAGTTCCGCGCGCTCTACCAGCAGGTGCACACTGCCGCGTCGACGGCGGCCGAGTCCAACCCGCAGCACGAAATCCCCCCGCACTACTGAAGCCGATGCCGTGACACGGCGGCGGCATTGCCCATGCGCCGGAACGTTGCCGTGCCGATCCGTGTCTGACAGGCACCTGCAGACAACGTTGCGCCAATGCGCGCCCATCGCCACATGCGCCTTCATCGACGCCTTCATCCCCGACATTTGATGCTCGCCGCGGCGACCCTTGCCATGGCCACCGCCGCCCACGCCGGCTACAACATCTGGACCGGCGATTACACCTTCACCAGGCAGGAGTTGCAGCAGGCCGTGGACAAGCGCTTTCCGGCCACGCTGCACTACGCGCAGGTGGTCAGCGTGCAGCTCACCCACCCGCGCCTGGTGCTGGACGACGCCAATAACCGCATCACCACGCAGATGGATGCCCAGCTCACCAATGGGCTGGCCGCGTCGCCGCCGGTCAACGGCACGCTCTCGCTGAACAGCGGCCTGCGCTACGACAGGACCCAGCGCGCCGTGCTGCTGGACAACCCCACGGTGCAGGACGTGCAGGTGCAAGGCATGGCGCTGTACAAAGAGCAGCTCAATGCCATTGGCGCCGTGGTCGCCCAGCAGTTGCTGAAGGATTACCCGATCTACACGTTCAGGCCGGACGAATTGCGCTTCGGCGGCAAGGAAGTCGAACCGGGCGCGATCAAGGTGGAGCCTGACGGCATCCGCGTCGAGGTCAAGGATCGATAGGACCAGCCGGCCAGCAAGTTCAGTGTTCCGGCCTGCGCCGGAACACAAGCGCGAGTCCTGCCAGGATGGCCCCCATCCCGGCGATCGCCATCGGCGCCAGCCGGTTGCCGAGCAGCAAGTAGTCGAACACGGCCGTGCCCGCCGGCACGAGGTAGAACAGGCTCGTCACGTTGACCAGGTTGCCGGCGCGGATCAGCCGGTAGAACAGCAGCGTCGCAGCCACGGAAATCACCAGCGCCAGCCACAGCAGCGGCACGAAGAACGCCGGCGTGACATCGAAGGCAAACGGCTGGAACGTCAGGCATAGCAGGCACGCCAGGGTGCTGACGCCGTACTGCAGCGGCAGGACCTGCGTCGGGGTACTGGCGAGCCGCTTCTGCACGATCGCGCCGACTGTCACACTCATCAGCGAGGCCAGTGCGAACAGCACGCCGGCCGGCGACAGCCGCGCCATCAGCAGGCTGTCCGCCACCACCATCGCCAGGCCCGCCAGCGCAAGGGCCAGTCCGGCCAGGCGCGCCGCGCCAAAGCGCCGTTCGGTCAGCAGCAGCGTGAGCATCGGCTGCGCGCCGAGGATCGTGGCCAGCACGCCCGGCGTCAGGCCGCGCTCCAGCGCCAGGAAATAGCCGATGGAATACCCGGCAATCATCAGCGAGCCCGCTAGCGCGGCCAGGCCACGCTCACCGCGCGGCGGCAGCAACAACGGCCCGCGCGAGAGCGCGATGGCAACCAGCACGGCAAGCGCCAGCGCAAAGCGCAGCGTCAGCAGCGCGAACGGCGTGGCATGGTCAAGCGCCCAGCGGGCAAAGATGGCGCCGCTGCTCCACAGCAGCACGAAAAGGGGCGTGGCGCCCAGCGAGGCCAGCGTGCGCTGGCCGGAAGCGGCACCGGTCTGTGCCGCCAGGTTGTTGTCGATACGCATGGTGTTGCACCTGTCGAATGCATGGCAGGCTCCGGCACGCGCGCGTGTCATCGGCGCAATCGTGCGCCAACAATGCTGATGCCGGAGACGTCAGGAGGTGCTGCGGGAAGAACCCGTCAGCCGAGCAATGCCGGCGGCGGAGGCGCGCCGGCGGTCGCCGGGGGTGGCGATGCGACAGGAGGAGGGGAAGCGACCGAGACCATTGCAGCCAGGCCGCGTGCGCGCGCGCCGGCCGCAAGGGCGGAGAGGGCGTGGCGATGGCGGGCTGCGTTCATGGGACTCGAAGTTTGGAGAACAAGAAACGATGCGACGATGCTAGCGGCCGAAGACGCGTGGGTCAATCACCTGGCGGCAGCGAGCTGCGCCGTCAGTTCCGACAACGCCTGAGCGCACGGCGCTTCGACCTTGAGCGCGAGCATCGGATCGGCACGCGTCACGCCAAGATTGACGACGGCCACGGGCTTGCCCATCTGGGCGGCCCAGACGCAGAAGCGATAGCCCGAGTACACGACCAGCGACGAGCCGACCACAAGCACCGCATCCGACTGCGCCAATGCCGCGCGCGCGTCATCCACGCGATCACGCGGCACGGATTCGCCGAAGAAGACCACATCGGGCTTGAGCAGGCCGTCGCAGCGTTCGCACGACGGCACGCGGAAATGCGCGAACAGCGGCGATTCGAAATGGGCATCGCCATCGGCGGCGGGCTCGGCGATCACATCGCGCATCTCGCCGTTCTGCTCGGCCAGCCAGCGCTGCACGCCAGCGCGGTCATGGCGCGTGCCGCACGACAGGCAGATCGCGCTGCCGATGCTGCCGTGCAGCTCGATCACGTCTTCACTGCCGGCACGCTGGTGCAACCCGTCCACGTTCTGCGTGACCAGCCGCGTCACATGCCCTTGCGCGGCCAGCGCCACCAGCGCGTGATGCCCGGCATTGGGCTGTGCGCCAGCCGCCACGGGCCAGCCGATCATGCTGCGCGCCCAGTAGCGCTGGCGTGCCGCATGCGAGCCCAGGAAGGCTTGCAGCGTGATCGGCTGTGAACGCTGCCACTGGCCGTTCGCGTCGCGGTAGCCGGGGATGCCGGAATCGGTGCTGATGCCGGCGCCCGTCAGCACGAACAGGCGCGGATGCTGCCGCACGAAATCGCCGAGCGCGCTCACGTGGGCGAATCCTCCGCGGCGGCGTGGCGCGCCTCCCACGCCTTCAGCTCGTCGCGATAGCGCTCCAGTTCCTGGTAGTAGTAATCGAAGATGCAGGGGTCGCAGCCGGAGCCACAGCATTCGTTGTCGCCGGGCCGCTCGGGCGGCAGGGGACGGGGGTCGTCTTGATGGGAATGGTCGGACACGGAACAGCTCGAAGTCGCAAAGCCGGCAACGCCGGCGTTGCCGACAGTATATGCCCGGGGCGGAAAGCAAGCCCGCGGTGCCTTGGCCAGCACTGCCGCGCTAATGATTCAGCAACCCGTTCCCCACCGGAATCACCAGCCTGTCGCCACCCAGGCACGCGATATCATCGCCGGCCAGCCAGCGCGACACCACATCCGTCAGCTTGCAGCCGATGCGCGCAAGCTCCGCCGCGTCAGCCACATAGACCGCGTCGATCACGTCCTGGTCGAACTGCAGCGCCGCGCCGTGACGCGGACGACCACCGGAGTCTGGCGGCTCCGCCTGCCAGACCACCTGCACCTGGCTGCCGCTGCCACGGCTGTATTGCGCCGACATCGGAAACAGGCGACAAGTATGCTCACGCGCCCAATCGACCAGTGCAGTCATGGCGGATCCCTCCATCGGGCGCCGGCATGCCGGCGGGCCGCTCAGCGGCTCAACACATGGTAGAGCCAGTCGTGCGCTCGCTTGGGAATCCCGAGGCCCCGGGCGTCCAGTGG
Organism: Cupriavidus sp. C2SS-8b; assembly: GCF_057073745.1. Lineage (NCBI taxonomy): Bacteria > Pseudomonadati > Pseudomonadota > Betaproteobacteria > Burkholderiales > Burkholderiaceae > Cupriavidus > Cupriavidus sp. C2SS-8b. The sequence goes on along the minus strand of NZ_CP172717.1, from coordinate 2,748,858 downwards.
CTGCCCGCGCACCCGCAAATCGCCCTCGTGAAGGGCATCCACCGCAGCCTGGGCATCCGGATAGCGTCCGACGACGCCATTGCCCAACATCAGCATCCAGTCTTTTTCCCGAGGAATCAGGGTCAGTTGCCCCGCGGCGGTCTGGCAAAAAAAATAACCGTGCATGCGGTCCCCAGAGCCTTGCCTGTTCTTTCGATAGTAGCCGTTCCGCTCGCCCGGCGCCCGGCATGTTGTGGTGCAGTGCGGCGATCTGAACGCTTCCGCGGGCCATGATGAATTGTTTCGATGGCGGGCTCAGTGCCGCCGGCTTTGCGCCAAGATACCTTCAAGCATCGCCGGCCCGTCAGCGTCACCCTTCCCTGGCCGGGCGACCCGAGCCATAACTCCCGGCGCCTGCGGACCTGTCCCATGAACGTTGCGACGCGATCCCTGTTGGCTGCGCTGCCCGCTGCCGCACTGCTGCTGGGGCTGGGGCTGGGCAATGCCTGCGCGGCCGAGGCCGCGGGCGAGCCAACGCCGGCGCCGGGCCCCGCGCCCGCCGTCACGCCGCCGTCTCCGCCACAGGTGCCGGCCCCAGGCCTGGGCCGCCCGCGCATCTGCCTGGTGCTGTCGGGGGGCGGTGCGCGCGGCGCGGCGCATATCGGCGTGCTCAAGGTCCTGGAAGCGATGCGCGTGCCGGTCGATTGCATCGCCGGCACCAGCATGGGCTCGCTGGTCGGCGGCGCCTATGCCAGCGGCATGTCGCCGGCCGACATGGAAAAGCTCGTGGGCGGCCTGACGACCGCGAAGATCTTCAAGGAACGCCCGCCGCGCCAGGACCTGACGGTGCGCCGCAAGCTCGACGACTACACCAACCTGTTCACGCCCGAGATCGGCCTCAAGGACGGGAAGATCCAACTGCCCAAGGGGGCGGTCTCCGGCGTGCAGCTGGAAACGGTGCTGCGCCAGTTGGCCCAGGTGCCGGGCTACCGCGACTTCGACAAGTTGCCGATCCCCTACCGGGCCGTGGCCACCGACCTGGTCGCGGGAACGCCGGTCGTGTTCAGCAACGGCGAACTCGCGCAGGTGATGCGTGCCAGCATGTCCGTGCCGGGCGCGGTCGCGCCGGCCGAGTACGAGGGGCGCCTGCTGGTCGACGGCGGACTGACGGACAACCTGCCGGTGGACGTGGCGCGGAAGATGGGCGCCGACATCGTGATCGCCGTGAACCTGGGCACGCCGCTGATGCGGCGCGACGAGCTGAACTCGATCCTCGGCGTGACGGGGCAGATGCTCAACATCCTGACCGAGCAGAATGTGCGCAGTTCGCTGGCCTTGCTCAAGCCGATCGATGTGCTGATCCTGCCGGAGCTGGGCGATTTCTCGGCCAGCGATTTCGACCACCTGACCGACACCATCCCCATCGGCGAAGCCGCCGCGCGCAAGGTGGCGGACCGCCTCGCGCCGCTGGCGTTGCCGCCAGAGCAGCACGCGGCACTGCGCACGCGCCAGCAGAACCTGGCGCCACCTGACTTGCGGCCCGTCGATGAAATCCGCTTTGCGCCGATGGAACGGGTCAATCCCGCCTTTGCCGCGGCGGCGATGGAAACCAAGCCGGGGCAGCCGATCGACCAGGCGCAGCTCGACCTCGACATGCGGCGCCTGTTCGGGACCGGCGACTTTGAACATGTGAACTATGGCTTCCTGGAAGAGCCTGGCCGGCACATCATGACTGTCGATGCGGTCGAGAAGTCCTACGGACCGAACTACCTGCGCTTCGGCCTTGGCCTGAATACGGACTTCCGCGGCGATGCATACTTCAACCTCGTCGCCAGCCACCGGCGCACGTGGATCAACTCGCTGGGCGCCGAATGGCGCAATGACGTGCAGGTCGGACAGACTTCCGCGCTGCACAGCGAGTTCTACCAGCCGCTGAACATCCGGCAGTACTTCTTCGTGGCGCCGCGCATCGATATCGAACGCAGGCCCGTCAACATCTTCCAGGGCACCACGCGGATCGCGCAATATGATGTGCGAAGCTATACCGCGTCGCTGGACTTCGGCAGCCAGTTCACCAAATACGGCGAAGCGCGCATCGGCGTGCAGGCCGGTGCGGCCGATGCCTCGCTCAGCACCGGCCCGGCTCAATTGGCACCGGGGCCCGGCCATATCCGGATCGGGGCCATTACCGGCCGCGTCTTCCTGGATCAGCTCGACAGCACGTCGTTCCCGCGCAGCGGTTACGCGGGGTGGCTCAAGGTCTTCGCTTCCCAGCCCGGGCTGGGCGCCGACCAGACCTATGTCAAGGGCACTATCGACGGTATCTATGCGATTTCGTTTGGCAACAACACCTTTAACCTGGGCTTCCGGGCTGGCAGCAAGATCGGCAGCAACCCGCTGCCGCGCTATGACTTGTTCCAGTGGGGCGGCTTCCTGCAGCAATCGGGCTACAGCACGGGGCAGCTGCTTGGCGAGAACCTGCAGTTCGCGCGCATCGTCTACTACAACAAGCTGGTCAGGCAAACCCTGCTGGAAGGCGTGTATGCCGGCATGTCGCTGGAAGCGGGGCACGTGGGCGGTCCGCTGGTGCCCGGGAGCCCAACGGGCATCCTGAAGTCAGGATCGATCTTCCTTGCACTGGACAGCCCGATCGGGCCGCTTTACCTGGCATACGGGCGGGCGACGGCAGGGGTCTACAGCTTCTATCTGTTCCTTGGCAGACCTTATTGAGTTGCTTTTTGATTGTTGCCCAAGGAGACCCCTCGAAAGTTGTATGTAATGTCTTAATACATGGCCTATAATGTTTTTGTCGTTGAGACCCCCATCTTGACTGACAACCCCCTTCCCCATCGCCGCCGCAAAGCGGCGATTTTTTTCTGGTCTTTGGGGGGGCGTTGTGGGTTGGGAGGCGGGGGCGTGGGGTTGTGACTCGGTCTTCGCTCTTGACATGCGCCGCTGTTTCGCAGGCGTAGCCTGCGAGTCACTTTTTGTCCGAGCGACAAAAAGTAACCAAAAAACGCGTCGCTTGCCCTAACGGGCGAATATTGATCGTAGTGTGCTGCGGGTGTTGTACGGGTATTCGCTTCAGAGCGTGCCCGGCTGCCTGCCGCGTGGTGCGCGTCCGCCTGCAGGCTCTCCAACAATGATTGAACCAGCCCTGAACCTGTCCGTGGCCCGACACTGCCAGCGCTATCGCATCATCGCCTTCGGCTGCTACGCGGCTCACTAGTCGGCAGGCGGGACGACATCAATGGCTCAGATGCTGGTGCTTCCGTTTCTTCTCTTCTCGTCTCTTCCCTGCCCTGCCCTGACCTGACCTCGGTCTTTTACTGAGTGCGCGCAGCGCAGCCGTAGGCGTCCTACCGATGGTAGATCAGCCCACGCGTTGCGCCTGCGCCCACGCCAGATCCGCAACACGCGCGAAGCGCTCGCCCATGGCATGGGCTTCCGCACTGGATGCCGTCCCGCGCGCAGCTCGCCCCTTGATGCCATGCAGGATCGACGCGAAGCGGAACATGTTGAAGGCGATATAGAAGTCGAGATCGGCGATGCCGTCACGTCCCGTGCGACGGCAATAGGCCTCCACGTAGGCCGACTCACCAGGCAAGCCCGCCGCTGCGAGATCACGCCCCGCGATGCCGCCCAGGATATCGGGCGGCATGCGGAACATCATCGCGTGATAAGCGAAATCGGCAAGCGGATCGCCCAGCGTCGACAACTCCCAGTCCAGCACGGCCAGCACGCGCGGCTCGCTAGCATGGAAGATCAGGTTGTCGGCACGGAAATCGCCATGGGTAATGGCAACATCGTCTGTGGCAGGCAGATGCCGAGGCAGCCATTCAACCAACTTATCCATCGCCGGATGCCGGCCAGCAAGTTCGTCGCTCAGGTACTGCGCGGACCAGCGCGCGACCTGTCGGGCCACATAGCCGCCAGCCTTGCCGTAATCGCCGAGTCCAATGGACTGCGGATCGATCGTATGCAGCGTGGCCAGCGTCGCATTCATGGCATCCATGTACGCGGCACGGTCGGCACTTGGCACATCGGCAAAGCCGGCATCCCAGAAAATGCGCCCCTCGACCAGGTCCATCACGAAGAACCAGCTGCCGATCACCGAATCATCGGTACACAGTCCGTGGATGCGCGGCACCGGAAAACCCGCCTGTCCCAGCGCCGCCATCACGCGCGCTTCCCGTTCCACCGCGTGGGCGCCCTTGAGCAGTTCGCCGGGCGGCTTGCGCCGCAGCACATAGCTGTGCCCCGGCGTGCGCAGGCGGTAGGTCGGGTTCGATTGTCCGCCCTTGAACTGGTCGATGGTCAGCGGCCCGGCATAGCCCTCGACGTGCTGCGCCATCCAGCGCTCCAGCGCCGGCTGGTCGAAGCGGTGCTGCTCGCGTACCGGCACCGTGCCGGCGAAATCGTTTGCCTCTGCCATGACTTGCCTCAAAGCGAATTGATGGAATGACCGCCGTCGACGGGCAACACCGTGCCTGTCATGAAGTCGGAGGCATTGGAGGCCAGCAGCAGCAGCGCGCCGTCGAGCTGGCGCGGCTGCCCGAGCCGGCGCTGCGGGATGCGCCGGATCAGCGCCTGTCCGCTTTCGGTCTCGAAGAAACTGCGATTGATCTCGGTCTCGAAATAGCCCGGCGCCAGCGCATTGACACGGATGCCATGGCGCGCCCACTCGAGCGCCAGCGAACGCGTGAGATGAATCAGGCCAGCCTTGGCGGCGGTGTACGCCGGCACCTGCTGCGCCACGCGCAGGCCCAGGATCGATGCGATGTTGATGATGCTGCCGCCCGTCTCGTGATCGCGCATCATGCGCGCGGCGCGCTGGGCGACGCGCCAGGCGCCGTTCAGATTGGTGTCGATCACGCTCTGCCACTGCGCCTCGTCGACCTCCATGGCCGCACCCGTGGTGGCGATGCCGGCGCTGTTGACGACGATCTGCACCGGCCCAAGCTCGCGCCTGGCGCCCTCGAACGCCGCGTCGACCCAGGTGGGGTCCCTGACGTCGAGCGCGACCACGCAGCCCTCGCCGCCCTGCTTGCGCAGTTCGGCCAGCAGCGCCTCGCCTTCGCCCACGCGCCGTCCCGCCAGTGCCACCTTGCAGCCAGCGCGCGACAGGGTCTTCGCGAAATGCAGGCCAAGGCCGCCGAAAGCGCCAGTGACCAACGCCACCTTGCCCTCCAGGTCGGCAAACGGTTCCAGGCCGCGACTATCGTGCTGCTTCATGCCATGTCTCCTGTGTACTGTGATGTCGCTTGCGGCGCGGCTTATGCGGCCTTGACCATGTCCTCGACCACCTTCTTGGCGTCGCCGAACACCATCATGGTCTTGTCCATGTAGAACAGTTCGTTATCCAGGCCGGCATAACCGGCAGCCATCGAACGCTTGTTCACGATGATGGTCTTGGCCTTGTAGGCCTCCAGGATCGGCATGCCCGCAATCGGTGACTTCGGATCGGTCTTGGCCGAGGGATTCACCACGTCGTTGGCCCCCAGCACCAGCACCACGTCGGCCTGGCCGAACTCGCTGTTGATGTCTTCCATCTCGAAGACCTGGTCGTACGGCACCTCGGCCTCGGCCAGCAGCACGTTCATGTGGCCCGGCATGCGGCCCGCCACCGGGTGGATCGCATACTTCACCGTCACGCCCTTCTCGGTCAGCTTCTCGGTCAGTTCCTTGAGCGCGTGCTGCGCGCGCGCCACGGCCAGGCCGTAGCCCGGCACGATGATCACGGTCTCGGCGTTGCCCATCAGGAACGAGGCGTCATCGGCCGAGCCCGACTTCACATTGCGCTGGGCCTGCGCGCCGGCCGCGCTGGCCGCCGTCGCATCGCTGCCGAAGCCGCCCAGGATCACGTTGAAGAACGAACGGTTCATCGCCTTGCACATGATGTACGAGAGGATGGCACCCGATGAACCCACCAGCGAGCCGGCGATGATCAGCATCGGGTTGTTCAGCGAGAAGCCGATCCCGGCGGCCGCCCAGCCCGAGTACGAATTCAGCATCGACACCACCACCGGCATGTCGGCGCCGCCGATCGGGATGATGATCAGCACGCCGAGCACAAAGGCAATGGCGAGCATCACCAGGAACGACATCCACTCCTGCGTCATGAAGAACGCGATGCCGAAGCCGACCATCGCGACGGCCAGGGCCAGGTTCAGCATGTGCTGCCCCGGGAACACCACCGGCGCGCCCTGGAACAGGCGGAACTTGTAACGCCCGGCCAGCTTGCCGAAAGCGATCACCGAACCGGAGAACGTGATGGCGCCGACGAAGCAGCCGATGAATAACTCGATACGGTTGCCCATCGGGATCTCATGCGAGCCCGCCGCTGCGATGCCAAATGCGGCAGGTTCCGCGACGGCTGCCACGGCAATGCACACCGCGGCCATGCCGATCAGCGAGTGCATGGCGGCCACCAGTTCGGGCATCTTGGTCATCTCGACCTTCTTTGCCACATAGGCGCCGATGCCGCCGCCGACAACGAGCCCCGCGAGAATCAGCGCCAGTCCGGAACCTGCGCCCGTGCCACCGTCGGCAGCAAGAAACTCACTCTTGAGCTTGGCGATCAGCGCCACCGTGGTGAGCGCCGCCACCGCCATGCCGATCATGCCAAAGGCGTTGCCCTTGCGGGCCGAAGCCGGATGCGACAAGCCTTTCAACGCCTGGATGAAGCAGACCGACGCCCCCAGGTAGAACAGCGTCACCATATTCATGGACAGGGCATTCATCGCGGCATCTCCACCAGTTCGCCGCCGCCATGCGGGGCCTTCGCATTGCCTTCGGCCTTCACCTTGGGCGCCTTCTTGCGGAACATCTCCAGCATGCGCTGCGTGACCAGGAAGCCGCCGAACACATTGACGGCGGCCAGTGCCACCGCCAAGGTGCCCATGGTGCGGCCCACGCCGCCTTCAGTCAGGCCGGCCGCCAGCATGGCGCCGACGATGATGATGGCCGAGATGGCGTTGGTTACCGCCATCAGCGGCGTATGCAGCGCGGGCGTTACCGTCCACACCACGTGGTAGCCCACGTAGATCGCCAGCACGAAGATGATCAGGTTGATCACCGTGTGGTTCACCATTTCCATCGAACTCTCCTTAACAGGCCAATGCCTCTTCTTCCCGCCGCGTCATCAGGCAGGCGGCGACGATGTCGTCGTCCGGGTTGAGCGTGAACTGTCCTTCCTTATCGATGACAAGCTTGAGGAAATCCAGCACGTTGCGCGCATAGAGCGCCGAGGCATCTGCCGCGACCATGCTGGCGAGGTTGGTGTGGCCGACGAAGGTCACGCCATGGCGCTCGACCACTTCGTCGGCGACGGTCAGCGGACAGTTGCCGCCTTGCGCGGCGGCCAGGTCGACCACGACCGAGCCGGGCTTCATCTGCTGCACGGTTGTTTCCTGCAGCAGCACGGGTGCCTTGCGGCCCGGGATCAGTGCGGTAGTAATGATGATGTCCGCCTGCTTCGCCCGCTCATGCACCAGTTCAGCCTGACGGCGCATCCAGTCCGACGGCATCGGACGGGCATAGCCCCCCACGCCTTGCGCGATCTCGCGCTCTTCGTCGGTGATAAACGGCACGTCCAGGAACTTGCCGCCGAGCGATTCGATCTGCTCCTTCACGGCCGGACGCACGTCGGACGCCTCGATCACCGCGCCCAGGCGCTTGGCCGTGGCGATGGCCTGCAGGCCAGCCACGCCGGCGCCGAGGATCAGCACGCGCGCCGCCTTGACGGTGCCCGCGGCGGTCATCAGCATCGGCATGAAGCGCTGGTAATGGTGCGCGGCGATCAGCACGGCCTTGTAGCCGGCGATATTGGCCTGCGACGACAGCACGTCCATGCTCTGCGCGCGCGTGGTGCGCGGCGCGGCTTCGAGCGCGAACGCGGTGATGCCGGCGGCGGCCATGCGCGCCTTGTTTTCGGCATCGAACGGATTGAGCATGCCCACCAGCACGGCGCCGGGCTTCATGTGCGCCAGTTCGGTGATCTCGGGTGCGCGCACCTTCAGCACCAGTTGCGCACCGAGCGCCTCGCCAGCGCTGCCGATGCGCGCGCCCGCCGCCTCATAGGCGGCGTCCGGCTGGCTGGCCCGCACCCCGGCGCCCGCCTGCACCACTACCTGATGGCCCTGTGCGACGTATTTCTTGACCGTCTCCGGCGTGGCGGCGACGCGCGCCTCCCCCGCCCGAGTCTCAGTCGGGATTCCTATCTGCATGCTTCACTCCTGTGGTCCGCGCCGTCCTGCGTGGGGCAGTGCGCCGGGCCACGCCACCGGCCAACAGCGGCCGGGGCGGTGCCGGTATGGTGGTGCCGCTTAGCGGGGCACGTCGCCTTCGAGCGTCACGCGGTTGAGCACGCGCTCGGCATTGCCATAGTCATGCACGGCGTAGTGCATGGTGTTGCGGTTGTCCCACATCACCACATCGCCCTCCTGCCACATGTGGCGGTACACGTTGTCCGGCGTGGTGGAGTGCTCGTACAGGAAATCGAGCAGCGGACGGCTTTCCGCCTCGGTCATGCCTTCGATGCACAGCGCGGTATCCGGGTGGCCGACGTACAGCGCCTTGCGGCCCGTTTCCGGATGCGTGCGCACGATCGGATGCACCGCCGTCGGTACCTTGTCCGAGCCGGTCATCTTCGCCAGGCGGCCGCCGCTGAACGTGGCGCGCAGGCCTTCAATCAGGCGCTTCAGCGTCGGCGACAGACGGTCGTACGACAGATACTGGTTGCACCACATGGTGTCGCCGCCCACCGGGATGGTGACCGCCGACAGGATGGAGATCTTCGGCGGCACGGCCGTGTAGATCGAATCGGAATGCCACGCTTCGGTGGAAGCGGTCTCCTTCGGGATCTTGGTGACCTGGCACAGTTCCGGAAACTCCGCCAGGCCCTTCAGCAGCGGGTTGCCCTGCACCGGCGTGCCCCACAGGCGCGCGAACGCCACCTGTGCCGCCGGCTGCAGGAACTGGCCGCGGAACACCAGCATGCCGTGCTCCAGGAAGGCCTGGTGCAAGACCTGGAACGTGGCGTCGTTGATCGGATCGTTCAGGTTCACGCCGGTGATGGCGGCGCCTACGGAGCCGGTCAGCGGCTTGATTTCGATGGTCATCATGTCTCCTCGTTTGTCGATGGCTCAGTCGACCAGCAGCACGATCTTGCCGACGTGCTGGTCCTGTTTCATGTATGCGTGGGCCGCGCCGATGTCGGTCATGGCAAAGGTGCGGTCGATCGGCAGCTTGACGCGGCCGGCGCGCAGGAACGGCAGCATGTCGCGCGCGCAGGCCTGGATGCACTCCAGCCGCTCCTGTTCCGTGCGGGTGCGGAAGGTCACGCCGATCAGCTGCAGGCGCTTGAGCCACAGCAGCGACAGGTCGATCTGCGCCGTGGCCGAACCGAGCCGCGCGATATTCACGAAGCGCCCCTTGACCGCCAGGCTCTTCATGTTGGCCTCGAACACCGGGCCGCCGACCGTGTCGATGATGACGTCGACGCCCTTGTTGCCGGTGGCCGCCATGACGGCTTCGACCTGGTCGTCTTTCGAAGAATCGATGCCGACGTCCACCCCGTACTGGCTGATCTTGTCAAGCTTGGCCGCCGAACGCGACGTGGCGATGACAGGCTTCGCGCCCATCAGCGCGGCGATCTGGATCGCGGCCATCGCGACGCCGCCCGAGGCGCCGTTGATCAGCACCGACTCGCCCGCCTTGAGCTGCCCGTTGACCACCAGCGCGTCGTGCGCGGTGATGAAGACATTGGGGAACGCCGCGGCGTCGATCCACGACATGCCGTCCGGCACCGCAATCAGCGCCATCGGGTCGGCAATCACAAACTCGGCCTGGCAACCCTTGCCGTGCCCCATGACCCGGTCGCCCTTGCGCCAGCCATGCACGCCTTCGCCAACTTCGGCCACCTCGCCCGCGAACTCGACGCCGGTGGTGATGGTGTTGCCGGTACGCAGTTCTTTCGCCTGGTTGATTTCCCCCCGATTCAGGCCCGATGCGCGGACCCTCACCAGCACTTGTCCCGCCGCCACGACGGGTACGGGAATATCCTGCACTTCGACCTTGCCGCCCTCCGGGCCTGGTACTACGCGGACTGCCTTCACTGTTGGCTCCTTGTCTGACTCTGTCGTTGTCTTTGAATCTGTCGGTGGCTCACGGGGCGCCGAGCGCCGACGCCCGGATCAGCGCAAGCAGCGTCAGCGCGCGTTCGGCGGCGGCCTCGCCACCGGCGTGATTGCCCCGTACGAACGGCGCGCGGCTGTCCTCGATCGCTGCCAGCGCTGCAAGCGGTTTTTCCGCGGCCACCGCGAGCCGCCGGAATTCATTCAAGGTCAGCAGGTAGCTGTGGAACACGTCCTGTGTCGACGGCGTCGCGCCACACTTGTGCAGCAGGACATTGAGCCAGTGCGTGCCGGCCAGCATCGCGGCTTCGATGGTCATCTCGTAGTCCGTGGCCTCGCACTTCTGCATCGATGCCTCGATGCGCCGCGCAATCGCCATGTGCGCTTCAATGTCCATGCGCGGCTCCTTCCATGCGGCGGTTCAGTACGCCCAGGCATCGCCGCAGCGCCGCGTCGCAGCTCTGCGCAATCGCCTGCGTCGGCTCCAGGCCTTCACGCAGGCACGGATCGCGGTAGTGCTCGATCCGCTCCATGTCTTCCATCATCGCCGCGATATCGGCGGGCACCGGCGCTTCGACCTTCGGACGGCCGACATGCAGCACATCGCCCAGCGGTCGGAACGCGGCCTTCAGGTTGCCGTCCGGCTGCGGCACCAGATAGACCCCGGGTTGCGTCGCAAACATATCGTCGTCGAGCGTGATGCCGGCCTGGTGCAGTGCCGCGTTGACCGCATGCGTGCCCGCAGTCATGCCTGCCCAGAACCACAGTTCGAAATCCTCGAGCGGATCCAGCCGTTCACGCAGTGCCTGGAGCTTCGCAATTTTCACGAGGTGTGATGCCACCTTCATGCCTGTCCTCTTGTGTTGGGAGCGGGTGCCGCATCCGGGCAGCTCCGTTGTTATGACGATAGACATGCGCATGAACGATGTCAACAACTTCTATATAGGACTTCTACGGAGGAGTAGTGGTTTTCTCGGGGATGGCCTTGTTTCTCCTTGACTAAGACCACGCCGATTCTCTACATTGCATCTCAACACCTATACAGGAGTTAATCAATGCCCCGAGCCATCGTACTGAACCCGGCCGACAACGTGGCCACCTTGCTGGACGCCGGCCATGCCGGTGACGCCTGCGCCCTGGAAGGCGAACGAACCGGGCAGCTGGTCCTGCTGCAGGACGTTCCGTTCGGCCACAAGGTGTGCGTCAGCGAGACCACGGCAGGCCAGGACATCCTGAAGTACGGCCAGATCATCGGCCGCGCCAGCCACGCGATCCGTGCCGGCGAACACATGCACGTTCACAACATCGAGTCGGCGCGTGCGCGCGGCGACCTGCACAAGGGCTAATACAGATGGCAACCACCTTTCTCGGCTACCCGCGCGAAAATGGCGCGGTCGGCGTGCGCAACTGGGTCGCCGTCGTCTCCGTCATGGACAACTGCAACCCGGTGACGCGCACCATTGCGCGCACCGTGGGCGGCTGCATCCCAGTCACCACGCTGTTCGTGCGCGGCCAGTTCGGCGCCGATCTCGATTTCGCCTTCGAATCGCTGGCGGGCCTGGGCCGCAACCCCAACATCGCGTCGGTGCTGCTGGTGGGCCTGGAGCCGTCTTCCACCGAGGAAGTCGCGCGCCGCATCAAGGCCAGCGGCAAGCCTGTGGAACAGGTCCACCTGCAGCCCAACGGCACCGTCGATTGCATTGCCGAAGGCACGCGCAAGGCCACGCGGCTTTCCATTCAGGCCTCGCGCGCGCGCCGCGTGCCGTGCCCGGTTTCGTCGCTGGTGCTCGGCGTGGAATGCGGCGGATCGGATACCACGTCGGGCCTGAGCTGCAACCCGGTGATCGGCCGCATGGCCGATCTCGTGATCGCCGAAGGCGGCACGGTGATCATCTCCGAGACCTCCGAGTTCATCGGTGCCGATCACCTGTTCGCCGACCGGGCCACCGACAGGCGCGTGCGCGAGGCCTTTGTCACCGCCGTGCGCAATATGGAAAACCTGGCGATTTCGCGCGGCGTCGACATGCGCGAGGACCAGCCCTCGCCCGACAACAAGCGCGGCGGCCTGACCACGGTCGAGGAAAAAGCGCTCGGCGCCCTGGCCAAGGCCGGCACCACGCCGCTGGTGGGCGTGCTGCGCTATGGCGAGGCACCGCAGAAGAAGGGCCTGCATTTCATGGACGCCCCGGCCGCGGCAGTGGAAAATCTGACTGCGCTTGCTGCCGGCGGGTGCCAGCTCACCTTCTTCGGCACCGGAGTGGGCAACCCGATCGGCAGCATGGTGGCACCGACCGTCAAGGTGTGCGGCAACGTCAATACGCTGCAGACCATGGCCGACAACATAGATTTCGACGTCAGCGGAATCCTCCAGCACGGAGAAAAAATCTCCGATCTCGGCGATCAGCTCTATGCCTATGCGATGGACGTCGCATCGGGCACGCAGCTGACCAGCGAGGTGCTCGATATCCGGGAGACCGCGATCAGTCGATTCGCACTGAGCCTCTGAGCAACCATGACCAAACTCAACAGCGTCTCCGACGCGATCATCCGCTCCATCGAATCCGGCGACCTGCGCGAGGGCGACCGCCTGCCTTCGGAAGGCGAGCTGGCCGCGATCCATGGCGTGAGCGTCGGCACGATCCAGAAGGCGCTGATCCGTTTGACGCACTCGGGGCTGATCACGCGCGAACAGGGACGCGGCACCTTCGTGTCCGGCACGCGCGTGGCGCCAGCGGATGTTCGCTACCTGCGCTTTCGCGATGAAGAGGGCAACGAGCTGCCGTCCTACGTCCATGCGCGTTCGGTCAAGCGCATCAAGCGCAAGGGCCCGTGGTCGGACTTCCTGGAAGGCGACGGCTATGTGCGCATCGAGCGAGTGATCAATGTCGGCGGCCGCTTCGACCTGTACAGCGAGTTCTGGCTGCGCGAGGAAGACTTCGCGCAACTGGGCGGCCTGGACCGCGAGGCGCTGGAGAAGAACCTGCGCGAACTGATCGGCCAGCGCCTGTCGCTGCCGACGTTGCGCGTGGACCAGTGGATCCGCTTCGGCCCGCCGCCGGCCATCGCCGCGCGCGAGCTGGGACTCGACGCCGAAGCGCCTGCGTTCATCATGGAAATGCGCGGCTACACGCTGCGCGACCAGCCGCTGTATTACCAGTCGGTCTATGCCGCCCCGTTCACCGAGCGGCTGATGATCGTACGGGAGAAATCTTCATGACCACACGCTGGACCGCCCAAAGCCTGGAGCGCTGGACATCTGCCGTATTCGAATCTTGCGGCGTGGCGCCCGAACATGCCGTCGAGGCCGCCAGCGCCCTCGTGCGCAGCGAACTGCGCGGCTACAAGACGCATGGCATGACGCGCGTGCCGTCCTATGTCGATCGTCTGCGCGCCGGTGACTTCAACCCGCGCGCCAACATGTCGCACCGGACGTTCCCCGGCGGCATCGTGCTGGACGCTGATGGCGCCATGGGCCAGGTCGCCGGGCCGCACGCCGTGCAACTGGGCCTTGAAGCGCTGGCATCGAGCGCCAGCGTGCTGGTTGCCGTGCAGTCGTGCGGCCACCTGGGCGCACTGGGCATCCACGCGCTGCTCGCGGCCGAAGCCGGTGCGTTCTGCATCGTCGGCCAGCGCACGCCGCCGGTGCTCGGCATGGAAGGCTTTGCCCGTCCCGCCATCGGCCACAACCCGATCGCCTTCGGCTGCCCCTTGCCGGGCCACGCGCCGATCGTGTTCGACGTGGCCTGCAGCGTCGCCGCGCGCGGCCACATCCTGCTCGCCGCGCGCGAAGGCAAAGCCATTCCGCAAGGCTGGGCGCTCGATGCCGAGGGCGAACCGACCACCGATGCGCAGCGCGCGCTGGCCGGCTCGCTGCTGCCGACCGGCGGCCACAAGGGCATCGGCATCGCCATGATGGTCGAATGCCTGGCCGGCGCGCTGTCGGCTACCGCAGGCTCGCTTGACCCCGCGCGCAACAGCGTCGGCAGTGGCGGCGCGGTCGGACGCCAGGGCGGCTTTGTGTGGCTGGTGCGGCCCGAGGCGTTTTCCGGCCAGGAGCTGTTTGCCGACTACATGGCGCAGTGGACCGGCAACTATCTCGCCGCCGGCGGCCCCGACGCCAGGCTCCCCGGCCAGCGCGGCGACACGCTTGAACGCGAGGGCCGCGAGCGCGGCATTGCCCTGCCCGAAGCCATCGCCCGCGAGCTGGGCGAACTTGGCCGGACCTTAGCCATCCCGTTTCCGGCGTAGCCGGATCTTCGACCGACATCAACGATATCCGGGCTACCGGCAGACGCTGGCCGCCCCTACTCCACCAACACACAGGCTGAATCCGTCCCATGAACGCCCCAATACTCCCCGACGAAGCCCGGAAGGCCATGGAGGCCGTGTCGATCGACGACAAGTACGCGCTCGAATCCGGCCGCGCCTTCATGAGCGGCGTGCAGGCGCTGGTGCGACTGCCGTTGCTGCAGCGCCGGCGCGATGCGCTGGCCGGCCACAACACCGCGGCATTCATTTCCGGCTATCGCGGTTCGCCGCTCGGCACCTATGACCAGGCCATGTGGCAGGCCAAGAAATACTTGGCGGACAACCACGTGGTGTTCAAGCCCGGCGTCAACGAAGAACTCGGCGTGACCGCCGTGTGGGGTTCGCAGCAGCTCGACTTCGACGCGGAAAGCAAGAAGTACGACGGCGTGTTCGGCATCTGGTATGGCAAGGGGCCGGGCGTCGACCGCAGCGGCGATGCCCTCAAGCACGCGAACCTCGCCGGCACCTCGCGCCTGGGCGGCGTGATCGCGCTGGCCGGCGACGACCACGTGTCCAAGAGCAGCACGCTGGCGCACCAGAGCGACCACACGCTGATCGCCTGCGGCCTGCCGGTGTTCTTCCCGTCGAATGTGCAGGACATCCTGGACCTGGGCGTCCATGCGTTCGCTATGAGCCGCTTCAGTGGCCTGTGGGCCGGCATGAAGACGGTGCAGGAGGTGGTGGAATCGGGCGCGTCGGTCATCACCGACTCGGATCGCGCGCGCATCCTCCTGCCGGAAGACTTCGCCATGCCCGAGGGCGGCCTGCATATCCGCTGGCCCGATGATCCTCTGGCCGCCGAAGCGCGCATGATGGAATTCAAGTGGCCGGCGGCGCTCGCCTACGTGCGCGCCAACCGGCTGAACCGCAACGTGGTCGAAGGCCCGCACGACCGCCTGGGCATCATCGCCAGCGGCAAGGCCTATAGCGACACGCGCCAGGCCCTGCTCGACCTCGGGCTCGACGACGCGACCTGCCGCGCGATGGGCGTGCGCGTCCACAAGGTCAGCGTGGTGTGGCCGCTGGAGCCGGACAGCGTGCGCGACTTTGCACGCGGACTGCGCGAAGTGCTGGTGGTGGAGGAAAAGCGCCCGCTGATCGAACAGCAGCTGAAGGACGAGCTTTACCACTATTCCGCCGACGCGCGCCCGGCCGTGTTCGGCAAGTACCACCACACCGACGGCGCCGGTGGCGAATGGAGCCACCGCAAGCCGGCCGAGGACTGGCTGCTGCGCGCCAAGGCCGACCTGTCGCCGGCCCTGGTCGCCAAGGCCATCGCGCAGCGCCTCAAGGCACTTGGCGTGCCCGCCGACGTGGCTGCGCGCATGGATGTGCGCCTGCAGGAAATCGAGGCCAAGGAACGCGCCACCGCGCAGGGCGATTCGCGCGCCGCCGACCGCCTGCCGTGGTTCTGCCCGGGGTGCCCGCACAACACCAGCACCAAGGTTCCGGAAGGCTCGATCGCGACGGCCGGCATCGGCTGCCACGGCATGGTGGTCTGGATGGACCGTTCGACCACGTCGTGGTCGCAGATGGGCGGCGAAGGCGTGCACTGGATGGGCCAGTCGCCGTTCAGCAAGCGCAAGCACATGTTCGCCAACCTGGGCGACGGCACGTACAACCACTCCGGCCTGCTGGCGATACGCCAGTCGATCCACGCCGGCGTGAACCTGACCTACAAGATCCTGTTCAACAGCGCCGTGGCGATGACCGGTGGCCAGCCGGTGGACGGCGGAGAACTCGATGTCCCCGCGATGTCGCGCGAGCTGCACGCCGAAGGCGTCCGCCAGATCGTGGTGGTCACGGACGAGCCGGAAAAGTACAAGGGTGTCGCCAACCTGGCGGCAGGCGTGACGGTGCGCCATCGCGATGAACTCGACGCCGTGCAGCGCGAACTGCGCGAAGTGAGCGGCGTGACCGCCATCATCTACGACCAGACCTGTGCCACCAAGAAGCGCCGCGAACGCAAGCGCGGCACCATGCCGGATCCCGCCAAGCGCGTCGTCATCAACGAGCTGGTGTGCGAAGGTTGCGGCGACTGCTCCGTGGAAAGCAACTGCCTGGCCGTGCAGCCGGTGGAAACCGAGTTCGGCCGCAAGCGCAAGATCAACCAGGACACCTGCAACAAGGACTTCTCCTGCACCAAGGGCTTCTGCCCGAGCTTCGTGACCGTCGAAGGCGGCCAGCTGAAGAAGCCGTCGACAGGCAGCAAGAAGCAGCCGGTCCCGACCGACATCCCGATGCCCGTGCTGCCCGATGCCGCCACGCCGCAGCGCATCGTCGTGGCCGGCATCGGCGGTACCGGCATCGTGACGATCGGCGGCGTGCTGGGCATGGCCGCGCACCTGGAAGGCAAGGGCGTGATCACGCAGGACGCCACCGGCATGGCGCAGATGGGTGGCTCGACCTGGAGCCATATCCAGATCGCCGCGAGTCCCGATGCGCTGCACGCCAGCCGCGTCGACATGGCGATGGCCGACCTGGTGATCGCCTGCGACACGGTGGTGGCCGCCAGCAAGGCCTCGCTTGCCGCGATGTCGCCGCAGCGGACCTATGTGGTGCTCAACAGCCATGTCACGCCGACCGCCGCGTTCGTGCGCAATCCGGACTGGGACCCCCAGACCGCGGAAGCCGTTGGCCGCATTGCGCAGGCCGCCGGCAGCGACAACCTCGGCAGCTTCGATGCCGAGCAGGTCGCCAAGCAGGTCATGGGGCAGTCGATCTACGCCAACCTGATGATGCTGGGCTACGCGTGGCAGAAGGGCCGCGTGCCGCTGTCGCACGATGCACTCATGCGTGCCATCGAACTCAACGGCGTGCAGGTCGACAGCAACAAGGCCGCATTCGAATGGGGCCGGATGTGCGCGCATGACATGTCGCGCGTGCCGCTGAAGGCTGCCAACGCGCAGGTGATCCAGTTCGTGCGCAAGCCGTCGCTGGACGATTTGCTCGGCAGGCACGTCGAGTTCCTCACCGCCTACCAGAACCGCGCGTACGCCGCGCACTACGAGTCCCTGGTCGACCGCGTCAGGAAGGCCGAGACCGTCACGGGCGGCACCCGCCTAACCGAAGCCGTGGCGCGTTCGCTGTTCAAGCTGATGGCCTACAAGGACGAGTACGAAGTGGCGCGCCTGCACACCGACGCCGCGTTCCGCAAGCAGATCGAGTCGATGTTCGAAGGCGACTTCCGCCTGGTGCATCACCTGGCGCCGCCGCTGTTCGCGAAGAAGAACCAGGACGGCGAGCCGCTCAAGGCTGCCTATGGTCCCTGGGTGCGCAAGGCGTTCGCGTTGCTGGCCCGCTTCAAGGGCCTGCGCGGCACCGCGCTCGACCCGTTCGGCTACACCGCCGAGCGCCGTGAAGAGCGCGCGCTGATCGCGCAGTACCGCGACTGCATCGCGGCGCTGCTGCCGAAGCTCTCCGCGCAGAACCTCGAGCTGGCGCTGGAGATCGCGCGCTTGCCGATGGACATCCGTGGCTATGGACACGTCAAGGCACGCAACCTCGCCGCCGTAGGCGCCCGCTGGGAACGGCTGAAGGCGCAGTGGGACGGCAGCGGCGTGCGCAACGAAGAAATCAAGCCGACTGTGGCGGCCTGAACCAGACTGGTGTAGCGAGGCCTCGCGCTGCAAGGACGGCGTGGGGACCATCCAACGATAACGAGGAGACAAGCCATGAAATCCGTACTGCACCGTGCCCTTGGCGCCATTGCGCTTGCCGCCTGTGCCGCCAGCGCCCTGGCCCAGGGCGGCTACCCGAACCGCCCGGTCAAGATCATCGTGCCCTGGCCGGCAGGCGGCGGCGTCGATACCGTCACCCGCACCGTGGCCGAGAAGCTGAGCGCCAGCCTGGGCCAGCAGTTCGTGGTCGACAACCGTCCCGGCGCAACCGGCAATATCGGCGCCGGTGCCGCAGCCAAGGCCGCGCCCGACGGCTACACGCTGCTGGTCGCCAGCGCGCCGATGGCCATCAACGCGAGCCTGCAGAAGAACCTGCCGTTCGACCTGGGCAAGGACTTCGCGCCGCTCGGGCTGATGGCGAGTTCGCCTTACATGCTCGTGGTCAATCCGTCCGTCGCGGGCTCGGTCAAGGATCTCGTCGCCCGCGCGAAGGCGGAGCCGGGCAAGCTCAGCTACGCATCGGTCGGCCCGGGCACGCAGCAGAACGTGGTCAGCGAACTCTTCAAGGACATGGCGCGCGTCGATATCGTCCATGCGCCGTACAAGGGCGGCCCGCAGGCGCTCACCGACATGGTGGGCGGCCATATCCACATGATGTTCCACGGCGTGCCGGCGGTGATGCCGTTCGTAAAGGGCGGACAGCTCAAGGGCATCGCGGTGGCCAGCAAGCAGCGCCTGCCGCTGTTCCCCGAGATCCCGACCATGGCCGAGGCCGGTTACCCCGGCATCGAGGCGAGCGAATGGTACGGGCTGGTCGCCCCGGCCGGCACGCCGAAGGACATCGTGGCCCTGCTCGGCAAGGAGATCGAGAAGGCGCTGAACGCGCCCGGCGTGCGCCAGCAACTGGCGAGCAAGGGGTATGAGCCGGCTGCCCCCGGTTCGCCGGACCAGTTCGGGACCTTCATTGCCGCCGAGCAGAAGAAATGGGCGCTCGCCATCAAGCAGACGGGATTCCGGCTGGAGTGACGCAGCGGCGGGACACCGGCGATTCGCAGAACTATGCAGATTCAGACAACGCGGCACCCGGACATGACGCACTGGGTTGCCGCGGCAGGAGATTAGCAATGCCCCTCGATCCCACCACCATGGCCGCACCGTTGCATCCGCCGGTATCCGGCCAGGACGCGGACCAGAAGAAACCCATGTCGAAGGCGTCGGCCATTACGGCCATCACCATCGGCGGGGCGCTGGAGCTGTATGACTCCGGCGTCTACAACTTCTTCGCCATGCTGATCATTCCGCTCTACTTTCCCGTGGGCAATCCGTTTGGCCAGCTGCTGCTGTCCTTCGGCACGTTCGGCGCGGGCTACCTGATGCGCCCACTCGGCGGCCTGGTGATCGGCGCCTATGCCGACCGCCGCGGCCGCAAGCCGGCGGTGCTGCTGTCGATGTGGCTGATGGCGTTCAGCGCGCTGATCCTGGTGGTGACGCCGCCCTACGCCCAGCTCGGCATTCTGGCTCCGGTCCTGATGATCGTGGCGCGGCTGGTGCAGGGCTTCGCCATCGGCGGCGAAATGGGCTCGGCCACCGCCATGCTGATGGAGTATGCGGACGAGCGTTCGCGCGGCTTCTATACCAGCTGGCAGACCGCCAGCCAGGGTATTGCCGCCGTCTTTGCCGCGCTGGTGGCACTGGTGCTCAGCCATTCGCTGAGCCCGGCGGCGCTGGAGCACTGGGGCTGGCGCGTGGCCTTCCTGATCGGCATCCTGGTGATCCCGGTCGGCCAGGTCATTCGCCGCCGGCTGGAAGAAACGCTGGAGCCGCCGGCGCGCAAGAAAGCGGCTGCCGGCGGCTGGCAACTGATACGCCAGCACTGGCGCGAACTGGTGGCCAGCGTGCTGCTGATGACCGGGCTGGCCGCTGCGGTGCACCTGATCGCCTATTACTTGCCGAACTACGCCGCGTTCCAGCTCAACATCCCGCATGGCGACGCAGTGTGGGCCGGCTTTGTCGCGGCGGGCATGATGGTGATCTTCGGCCCGATCGCCGGCTGGATGAGCGACCGCTACGGGCGCCGCACCATCGTCTGGTGGTCACGCCTGGCGCTGCTGGTGATGGCGTACCCCGCCTTCGTCGTGATCAATGCCTACCCGTCCCTGACCTGCCTGCTGGTGGTGGTCGGCTGCCTGGCGATCCCGATGGCGATGACCTCGCCCGCCACGCTGGTGCTGGTCAGCGAAGTGCTGCCGCAGCGCCTGCGCGCCACCGGCATGGCGGTGACGTACTACGTGGCCATCGCGGTGTTCGGCGGCTTCGCACAGTTGTTTTCAACCGTATTGATCCATATGACCGGGAGCCCTAATGCGCCGGCGTTCTACCTGATCGGGTGTGGCCTGATCTCATTGCTCGGTTTGGCGATGGTGCCCGAGACGCTGGGGAGGAAGCTTTCCTGATAGGGATGGTGTGGCTGGGCGTTTGGGAGTGGCTCCTGCTAACCGCTCCGTCGGTCGGACGCCTACGGCTGCGCTGCGCGCACTCAGTGAAAACCAAGGGAAGGGAGGGCTAGAGAAGGAACGGAAGCACCAGCATCTGTGCCGTTGATGTCCTCTCGCCTGCCGACTACTGAGCCGCGCAGCAGCCGAAGGCGATGATGCGATATCGCGGGTAGTGTCGGGCCACGGACAGTTTCGGGGCTGGTTCAATCATTGCCCGAGAGCCTGCATACGGTTGCGCTCCACGCGGCAGGCAGCCGGGCAGTCTATGAAGTTCATACCCGTACGAAATCCCTCGCACGCTACGATCAATATTCGTCCGCTAGGACAAGCAAACGCGTTTTTTGGTTACTTTTTGTCGCTCGGACAAAAAGTGACTCGCCGGCTACGCCGGCGAAACAGCAGCGCTTGCCAAGAGCGACAAGCCAATCCCGCATTCGGGCGACGAACCCAATTTCTCGCCATACCGAGATCACAAGGCGTAATATTCCTGAGCCGCATCTGCCCCGCTGTGATTGCCGCTGCTCCGCGACTTCATACCAGCGACGATCGCAGTCAATCCGACTACCTTCTTCGAAGGACATTTATGAAAACCCTGTTCCTGCAGGCACCTTCATATGACGGCTTCGATGGGGGAGCGGGCTCGCGATTCCAGACCAAGCGCGAGATCCGGTCTTTCTGGTATCCGACGTGGCTCGCCCAGCCCGCCGCGCTGGTCCCGGACAGTCGCC
The DNA here is from genome assembly GCF_057073745.1 of Cupriavidus sp. C2SS-8b. Classification (NCBI taxonomy): domain Bacteria; kingdom Pseudomonadati; phylum Pseudomonadota; class Betaproteobacteria; order Burkholderiales; family Burkholderiaceae; genus Cupriavidus; species Cupriavidus sp. C2SS-8b. The sequence continues at coordinate 2,727,592 of NZ_CP172717.1, read as the reverse complement.
TGGTGGATGCGCCCGCGGACGGCCTGTCGCTGGAAGCGACCCTGGACCTTGCCGAGCCGTATGAGCTGGTCATCATCCATACCAGTTCTCCATCGTTCCCGAGCGACATCGAGTTCGCGGAACACCTCAAGCGGCGCAAGCCCAATATCCTGATCGGCATGGTCGGCGCCAAAGTGGCCGTGGATCCCCACGGCTCACTGACCGCAAGCGACGCACTCGACTTCGTATGCCGCGAAGAATTCGACTTCACCTGTCGGGATATTGCGCTAGGCCTGCCGTTCGAATCAATCCTCGGGCTCAGCTATCGCCTGCCCGATGGCGCCATCATGCACAACGAGGCGCGGCCGATTCTTGAGGACATGGACCAACTGCCGTTTGTTGCACCGGTCTACAAGCGAAACCTGACGACCAGGAATTACTTCAGCGGCTACCTCAAGCATCCTTATGTCTCGCTCTACACGGGGCGCGGCTGCAAATCGCGGTGCACGTTTTGCCTGTGGCCGCACACAGTCGGGGGACATCGTTATCGGACCCGTTCGGTCGACAACGTTCTCGAAGAAGTGAAGTGGATCCGGGACAACATGCCTGAGGTCAAGGAGATCATGTTCGACGACGACACCTTTACCGACCTCAGGCCAAGAGCAGAGGAGATCGCCCGTGGCCTGGGCAAGCTGGGGGTGACGTGGTCGTGCAATGCCAAGGCCAATGTGCCTTACTCCACGCTCAAGGTGATGAAGGAGAACGGGTTGCGGCTGCTGCTGGTGGGCTACGAATCCGGCGACGACCAGATCCTAGTCAACGTCAAAAAAGGCTTGCGTACCGATATGGCGCGCCGCTTCAGCGACGACTGCCGCAAGCTCGGCATCAAGATCCACGGCACGTTCATTCTCGGGCTCCCGGGCGAGACACACGAGACCATCAAGAAGACGATCGAATACGCGAAGGAGATCAATCCTCACACCATCCAGGTGTCACTCGCGGCGCCCTATCCGGGTACGGTCCTTCACAAGCAGGCGGTCGAGAACGGATGGCTCAACGACAGCAAGGTCATCACCCTGCTTAACGACGCCGGCACCCAGGCTTCGACCATCGGCTACCCGCACCTGTCGCGTGAAGAGATCTATCTTGGCGTCGAGGAATTCTATAAGCGCTTCTATTTCCGGCCATCGAAGATCTGGGAAATCGTGCGCGAGATGCTGATGAGCTGGGACATGATGAAGCGGCGCTTGCAGGAAGGCGTGGAGTTCTTCAGGTTTCTCAGGGCGCGCAAGGCATAACGCGCAAGGGCTACCTGGCCACGGCCTATGCGAAGACGCCGGCCTGATGCCCGAATCGCTGGCGACCTTCTATGCCAACAGCCTGGCGCAGGGCCTGCGGCACAAGTTCTGATCGGCGGGGCGGGCACACCGGCGACTGCTCGGGTCGCCGGTAGAATCGCTGCTTTGATGGCCGGGCAGCGCGCCCGGCACGCGCCGGAACCGTACGTGCCCTTTATCCTGCTCGGCCTTGCCCTCATCGGTGCCCTGATCTACGGGTACGTTCGTCTCTACCATGCCGTCGCCGCCGCGTTCGGCACCCTAGTGGGCGCTGGCGCCGTTGCGCTCGCCATGGCCCTGCTGGCGGCATTAGTCGCCGACGGCGTGCGGCGCTGGCGCGCCGTTCATGGCGTGCGCATCCAGGGCGAGCGCATCCTGTCGCTCGACGGCACGTGGGGCAGCCTGCGCGTCGATGCGGAACGCAAGCTGGGCACGGTGACGCTCGGCGACGCGCAATCGCGCTTCATCTTCGCCGACATCGCCGGCGCGGAACCGGTATCCGACGCAGGTGGCTGGGCGCTGGCCCTGCGGCTCCAGCACAATGCCCGGCCGCTCTGGCACATTCCCATGCCCACGCGCACGCATGCGCGGCGCTGGGCGAAGATCTTCGCGCTGGCCGCGCTGCAGAAACTCTGAGACAGGAGGCGTGCGATCGTGGCGGCCAGCGTTCCGTCACGTTCAGGTGCCGGCGGACGCCAGGGTAAACAGGGTATAAACCATGGCAATCACCAGCATGGCACCTGCGAAGCCCAGATAGTATTTGGCACCGTGGTGCGGCTGATGAGGGACTAGAGGCTTCATTGGCTTCCCCTTGAAAAAGTTGCCCACGACTGCAGCATATCCCTCGGGTCCGCAAACAACCAAGCCACCGTGTGGCCGCTGCCACGTCGGCAGTCTGATCCGGTCTACGCAGCTTCGGCTACCGCCACGCCGGCTCGCTCCGCTGCTCGAAATGCTCGTACGCGGCAACCAGGCCGTTCAGCACTTCCGCTGACGTTTCGAACAAGGCCTGGGCTTTTGGATCTGTGACCTTTCCGACATCCGAACGCATATGCTGCAGCGCCGCTTCCAACATTGACTTGATCTTGAGCGCGTGATGTCGCGGGTCGGTGTCCGGGTACTGTTTCTGGTCCGCCATCTCAATTCTCCTGAAGTGCCAATCGGTATGAGGAACGACCATGATTTCGTTCTATACCAAGCCACCGGTCATCGATGTAGGGCGGTCACTGACAACCGCGGCACTGCGCACCGTTGAACGGGGATGGCGAACCACTCGAATGTGACCGTACGGCGACCGCGTCGAATTACGGAGAAACTGCGACCCGCCAACGTTGCGAAGCCAGGAACATGACCAGGCCGAACAGCTGCAACCCCGCCATGCAGATCGCAATCTTGACCGGGGAGTCCAGTAGCGGGACCAGCAGCGCCGACAAGAGCAGATTGCCGAACTGCTGGGTCGTGACATAACCGCTGGACGCCAGCCCGCGCCGCATGGGAAAGCAATCGAGCGCCAGAAGTTGCAGACTGGGTTGCGTGACGGTCATCCCGGCCGCAAAGACCGGCAGTGCAACCAGTGCCCAGGGCATGGCGGGGGCGTGCAAGGCGCATACGGCGATGTTGAAGGCTCCGGCCAGCAGCATGATGGCATGCCCGATCCACACGCTTTGCTCCGGACGGACCCGGCCGGCGATGCGATGCGATGCCAGTGCCCCGAAGAGAATGCCTGCCACGATCGGGATGAATACCCAGCCGAAGGATTGCGCGCCCAGTCCGAGATACTGCGTCACAAAGCGCGGAGCGGTAAAGACGTAGACGTAGATGGCAACATTGACGCCGGCATTGGCGAGCGCCAGGGCGATGAAGCGGCCATGTGCCAGCATGTTCCCATAGGCGCGAGCGAGCGACATGGGATCGAGCGGATGCCGGCGCGCGCGCGGCAAGGTCTCCGGGACCCATAGCCAGCAGGCGGCAAGCAGCGATGCGGACACGAGCGCCAGGAAAACGAAGATGCTGCGCCAACCGATCCACAGCAATAGCCAGCCGCCGCAGACCGGTGCAAGGGCCGGCCCGAGTGCGAAGATCATGGCGACGAGTGCCATGACCTTCTGCGCCTTGATGCCGTGGAAAACATCCCTGACCATCGCGCGGCCCACGATCACGCCAATGCCGGCGCTGCCGCCTTGCAAGGCCCGCCCGACGTGAAGCCCCCAGATGCCGGTGGCACCCGCGCAGACCAGGGATCCCAGCGTGAACAGCGCGCAGCCGAGCAGGATCATCCGCCGCCGGCCGAGGGCGTCGGAGATGGCGCCGTGCCAAGGCATCATCAGCACGAACGGCAGCAGATAGGCGGTCAGTGACTGCTGCACCTGCTCACCGGTGACGTGCATGTCATCGGCAATGACCGGGAAGGCAGGCAAATAGCTCGCAATGGCGAATTGCCCGAGCATCGACAATCCGGCAACGACGGCAGCCATGGCAGCAACACCCGGCATGGGTTCTGTGTGCGCCGTTTCGCCTGATGCCGGCATGGACGGGGTATTCATCGGGATGTCATGAGGTTGCCCTTGGCATCCGACGTCGTGGACATTTCTGTCGTAGTCCGGTGATGAACGAGTCGTTGAGTTCCATCGGTCTCCGTGCCAGCTGGCGAAAGCTCTGCCTCGATCGTAAGGGCATCGGAGACTGCGAAGATCACAAAAGGCGCCATTGACTTAGCAATTCGCGCCACAAGCAAGTAATCAGTCCCCGACGGCCCCCAGCGGCGGTACCGTGTCATCGGCATCCGGCAGTCCCAGCGAGAATTTCACCGGAAACCGCAGCGCGATCGCGTCCTCTTGCGGCAAGTGGCGAATCAGTCCGCGTGCCTGGATGTGTGGATCGTCGAACAATGCCCGCGCCTCCAGCGACGGCGAGAACGGTACATCCAGGGTCGCGAACACCTGCGCCCATGCTGCCAGCGTGCGCGTGCGGAACATGTCCTGGAGCAGGCGATGCACCTCGCGCTTGTGCTGCTGGCGGCCGGCACGCACTGCAAAGCGCGCATCGCGCAGTGCCGGGAATTCCGCGCCCATGGCTTCGCACAGGTTCGTCCAGAACTTGTTTTCCAGGATGCCAAGCGCGAGGTGGCGACTGTCGCGCGTCTCGAACAGGTCATTGTCCGGCATCACCATCGGCGCGTCGGCAGGATGGTCCGCGTAGTCGCGTGCGGCCCATGCCCCTTGCGCGGTCCACGACAGGATTGCGTCGTGGATCGACACGTCGAGATGCTGCCCATGGCCGCTGGCGCGCGCACTCATGATGGCCACGGCCAGCGACAGCGCGGCGTAGCCCGAGGCGGCATAGTCGGAGATCCGCGCGCGTGGCCGCGACACCTTGTCATGCACCTGTACCGGCACCGACCAGTAGCCCGCCAGCGCCAGGTAGTTCAGGTCATGACCGGCATGGTCCGCGTAAGGTCCTTCCTGGCCAAAGCCGGAGATCGAGCACAGCACGATAGCGGGATTCACCTCGGCCAGCGCCGCGTAGTCCAGCCCGAGCCGACGCATCACGCCCGGGCGGAAGCCCTCGACTACCGCATCGGCCTCGCGCGCCAGCGCCAGGAAAGCCTCGCGGCCTTCGGCAGTCTTCAAATCGAGCGCCACTGAACGCTTGCCGCGATTGAACTGCGCAAACACCGCCTTGCCGAGCTGCCGCGAGGTATCGCCCGTGCCTGGCTGCTCTACCTTGATCACGTCGGCACCGAGCTGCATCAGCAGGCTGGTCGCGTGCGGGCCGGGCAATAGCTGGCTGACATCGAGGATCTTCACGTCCTTGAGGCAGGACCACTCTGGTTTCATCGCAGCTCTCCCGGATTCAGCTGGCATCGCCATTCATGCCGATGGAGCGCATCAGCGCCGCGTAGCGCGCCGTGTCGGCGGCGACCATGGCCTGGAACTGCGCCGGCGAGGCGCTGCGGCGCACTTCGCCGGCGTTGGCTTTTACCTGCGCTTCCAGGCGCTTTCCGGACTGCAGTTCGGTCACGGCGTTGAACAGGCGTTGCGTCAGCTCCGCGGGGAAATGCGCTGGCGCGAACAAGCCACTCCAGTTGTCGATGGCAAACCCTGGCGGCAGCACCTCGGCCAGCGTCGGCACGTGGGGAAAGAACGGCGAGCGCGAGGACGAAGACACCGCCAGCGCACGCACCTGCCCGTTGCGCAGGTACTGCGTGGCAGTGGCCAGCACCGGCATGCCGAACTGGGTCTGGTGGCTCAGCATCGCCGAGAGGATTTCCGGCGCGCCCTTGTACGGGACATGCACGGCCTCGCAGCCGGCCTGGTGCAACAGCGCCTCGACCGCAAGATGCGCGATGCTGCCCTTGCCGCCCGAGCCGTAGTTGAACTTGCCCGGCGCCTTCTTCATCGCCTGGATCAGTTCGGACGCGGTCTTGTAGGGCGAGTCCGCCGGCACCACCAGCGCGGTCGGGCCGCCCGAAATGGCAGAAATCGCGGTGAAGTCGTGCGCCGGATCGTACGGCGGCTGCCGGTACATATGCACGTTGATGACATGCGTATTCGCCAGCAAGCCGATGGTGTAGCCGTCGGCGGCGGCGCGCTTGAGCGCATTGGCGCCGATGATGCCGCCTGCGCCGGGCATGTTCTCGACCACCAGGGGCTGGCCGAGCCGCGCGCCGAGTTCGGCCGAAACGGTCCGCGCCGTGTTGTCGGGCGAACTGCCCGCAAGGAAAGGAACGATCAGCCGGATCGGGCGGTTGGGATAAGCGGCGGTCGCGGCGGTCGCGGCGGTCGCCGCGCGCACCGGTGCCAGCACGGAACTCACGGCGGCTGCGCCTGCCGTGGCAAGCCATTGTCGGCGGTTCATGGTTGTCTCCGTGGCGGGCGCCGTGTCCAGCGCCGCCTGATGTCGTTTGGGATGAAGCTGGCGGGCCGCGCAACGCGGCTTACGCCGCCGCCGGTGCCGGTTCGAGAATCGCCTTTGCAATGGTGTTGCGCTGGATCTCGCTGGTGCCGGTGAAGACGCGGAACATGCGCAGCTTGCGGAACGCCTGCTCGACCGGATGGCCGCGCGTCACGCCCACGTTGCCGTGGATCTGCACGGCCTTGTCGGCGACCTCGAAGCAGCGCTCCGACACGAACAGCTTGCACGCGGCGGCCTTCATGCGCAGGTCCGCGCCGGCATCGGCGAGCGCGGCGGTCTGCGCGATCATGCATTCGCAAGCCCACAGCGCCGCAGCCATGTCGGCCAGCATGTGCTGGATGGCCTGGAAGCGGGCGATCGGTCCGCCGAACTGGCGCCTGCGGCCCGCGTATTCCACCGACGACCGGTAAGCCTGTGTCGCCAGTCCGAGCATCGTCGGGCAGTGCAACAGGCGGTTGACGTTGATGCGCGACATGCCGAGGCGGAAGCCATTGCCCTCGCCGCCGAGGATGTTGGCGCGCGGCACGCGCACGTTGTCGAAGGCAATGTCGGCGTCGATATGCTGGCCCGACATCGGCACATAAGCCTGCGTCACCGTCACGCCCGGGAGGTCGAGGTCGACCAGCACGGCGCTGATGGCCGGCGGCGACACGCTCGCGTCGGTCACGCACATGACGATGGCGAAGTCGGCGAACGGCGCCCCGCTGATGTAGTGCTTGCCGCCGTTGATCACGAGTTCATCGCCATCCGCTACGGCAGTGGTGGCGATGCTTTGCGCATCGGAGCCCGAATGCGTTTCGGTGAGCGCGAAGCACGTCGACTTCTCGCCGCGGATCACGGGACGGAAGTAGCGTTGGAGTTGATCCGGCGTGGCGTACTTGAGCATATTGCCCACGCGCGGCGGCCCGCCGAGGTCGCCCAGCACATGTGGCGCCAGTGTGCAGCCGCTGGCCGCGAGGTCCGCCTTCAGCGCGCACTGCTCGGCGATATTCAGTCCCTTGCCACCAAGCGCTTCAGGCAGGCACGCGGCGTAGAGACCAAGCTCGCTGGAGCGGCGCCACACGCCGCGCAGGGTCTCGACGGGCCACGGGTCTTCCGAGCCAAGGCCGAGTTCGCGCTCCAGCGGGCGCAGCTCTTCATCGATAAAGCGCCGGATGGCTGCGCGCGTTTCAAGCAGCGCGGGATTGGTCAGAGTATCGAACATGGTGGTGCTTTCCTCAGTTCACGCGGCGCGATGCGCCGTGCCAGTACGGCTCGCGCACGAGCTTGCGGGCCAGCTTGCCGCTGGCGTTCTTGGGCAGTTCATCGACGAAGTCGACCGAACGCGGCGACTTGTAGTCGGCAATCCGTTCGCGGCAATGGGCAATCAATGCCTGCGCGCTGGCCTCGCGTCCCGGGCGCAGCGTGACCACGGCCTTCACGCTTTCGCCCCAGGTGTCGTCGGGCACGCTGATCACGCAGGCTTCGAGCACGTCGGGGTGCTGGTACAGCGTGGCCTCAACCTCGGTCGGGTAGACGTTGAAGCCGCCGGAAATGATCATGTCCTTCTTGCGGTCCACCAGGTAGAGGTAGCCCTGCGCATCGACACGCGCCATGTCGCCGGTGCGCAACCAGCCATCGACCAGCACCTCCTGCGTCAGAGCGGTCTCGCCCCAGTAGCCCTGGAAGACATCCTCGCCGCGGATCACCAGTTCGCCGATCTGGCCGACGTCGACCTCGCGGCCCTGGTCATCGACCACACGCACTTCGGTCTCGCCTAATGCACGGCCGCAAGAGGCCAGCCTTTCCGGGCACGACGCCATCGCCAGCGCGTGGTCGGCGATGGACAGGCGCGTGACGCCCGAGGTCGATTCGCTCGCGCCATAGCCTTGCGACAGCACCGGGCCAATGCGTTCCCACGCCTCGCGGATCCGCGCCGGGGCCATCGGCGCGGCGCCGTAGGCGAGCGTCTTCAGGCTGCTGAGGTCCGCGCTGGCGAGAGACGGCTCGGCCAGCAGCATGTTGATCATGGCCGGCACCATGAACACGTGCGTGATGCGCAGGCGCGCCACTTCGGCAAGGAAGTGCGCGGGCTCGTACTTCTCGAACAGCACCAGCGTGGCGCCGCAGTACAGGTAGGGCTGCATCAGCATGCCGGAGGCGTGCGTGACGGGGCCGATCAGCGCCAGGCGATCGCCGGGGCGCGGCGGGCAGTCCATGCTCATCAGCATCTTGCGCAGCGCCGCCAGCCGGTTGCCGTAGCTCTGCATGGCGGCCTTGATCTTGCCGGTCGATCCGGAAGAGAAGTGCAAGACGGCAAGGTCATCGGCTGCCGGCACAATATCGGGCAGTTCTGTGTCCGCCTGTGCCAGCAGGGCCTCGTAGCCCGCGTAGCCTGAAGCGCCGTCACCGATGGCGATGAAGGTCTCCACCGAGCCGAAGCCGCGCGTGGCGGACGCGTAGCCGGTGTAGCCGGGCCCCGCGATCAATACGCGCGGCTTGCAGTTGTCCACCACGTCAGAGGCTTCGGCAGCCGTGAAACGCGGGTTCAGCGCGGCCTTCACCAGCCCCGCCTTGTACAGCGCGCATTCGATCTCGACCAGTTCCGGGCGGTTGCGCGACTGCACGGCCACGCGGTCGCCCTTGCGCAGCCCGAGCGCGATCAGCGCGTTGGCGAGCCGCGTGGAGCGCTCATCCAGCTGCCGATAGGTCAACACCTGGTCGCGGTAAAGAACGGCCGGCTGGTCGCCCCAATAGCGCGCCGCGCGGCGCAGGAAGTATGCAAAGCCCATGGGCGTCTCCGTGTATTCGTTTTTGCGTCTTGCCTGGGGCTAAGTCTGTAAGATGGGCGACATCACCACAATGCAGGAACGGCTATAAAGCCATAACCGATGGGAATGCCCGTATGGAGACACGCGACGTTGAATACATCCTTGCCGTGGAACGCTGCGGAGGGATCGGCCGGGCCGCGGACCAATTGGGCATCAGCCAGCCCGCCCTGACCAAGGCCGTGCAGCGCGTCGAAGCCCAGGCTGGCCTGCCGCTGTTCGAGCGGACGGCCAACGGCATGAGCGTGACCCACGCGGGCCGGCGCTTTATCGAACGTGCGCGCCGCATCCATCTGGAATACGAAGACGCACTCAAGGAGATGCAAGGCATCCGCAGCGGCGAACTGGGCGTGCTGCGGCTCGGATATTCGCCGTCGCTGCCACATGCCATCGTGCTGGGCGCGTGCAGCCAGCTCATGAAGGAGCGGCCCGTGGCACGCCTGAAGCTGCGCCGCCGCCTTGCGCGTGACCTGATGGACCTGCTCGCGGCTGGGGAGCTTGACCTGGTGGTGGCACCCGTGCCGCGGCAGGCAAACGATGCCTTTGCCATCGAAGCGCTGTTCGACGACAAGCTGGTCGTGGTGGCCGACGAGTCCCATCCGCTGCAGCAGCGGCGCAACCTGAGCCTGGCGGACCTGGCCGGGCAGGAATGGCTGCTGCCCGAAGGACATATCCTGCTGCGCCAGCAGGTCGACGAGGCCTTCCGCCAGCGTGGCCTGCCGGCCGTTGTCTTGCGCGTCGAAGTCGATTTCGGTACCGCGTCGCTGTTCGCGCTGGTGCGCGGCACGCCAATGCTGAGCGTTTCCAGCGCCCAGGTCGAAGCCATCATGCCGGGGCTCAGGCCGCTGGACGTGGGCCTCGATGAACTGGACTTGAGGCGGCGCATCGGCGTGATGACGCGCGCGGGTGCCTATCTTTCGCCACTGGCACAGCGCATGACAACCTTGCTGCGCGAACAGGTCGGCTGAACTACGCACCCCAAAAGCGAAACCGCTGGCCCGCGGCGCCGACTCCGTTTAAGATTGCGCGATTATCGAACAAGACACGCAAGATGGAGACTACCCGCCCCCTTGGCATCGGCCAGGCACAGGCCGATTCGGTCCGAGTTGCCCGCCCGCAATCCGACCTGCTCGGCAGTTTCTCGGGCGATCCGAACTTCATGCTGTCGCTGGCGCGCGGGCTGACCGTGCTCGAAGCGTTTTCCGAGCGCAAGCGTCCGCTGACGATCTCGCAGGTGGCCCAGCGCACGCAGCTGTCGCGCGCGTCGGTGCGCCGCTGCCTGTACACGCTCGAGCAGCTCGGCTACGTGAGCCAGCAGGACGGCCAGTTCGCGCTGCGTCCGCGCGTGCTGCACCTGGGACATGCGTATTTCTCGTCGACGTCGCTGGTGTCGCTGTCGCAGCCGATCCTGGACAACCTGAGCGCGCGCATCCACGAGACCTGCACGCTGGCCATCCTGGACGGCACCGACATCCTGTACCTGGTGCGCTCGGAAGTGCAGCGCGTGGTCAATTACTCGCTGGGCATGGGCAGCCGGCTGCCGGCCTACTGCACGTCCAACGGGCGCCTGCTGCTGGCGCACCAGCCACCGTCGGTGCTCGACGGCTTCTTCGAGCATGCCGACTTGCGCCCGCGCACGCTGCAGACCAAGGTATCGCGCCAGGAACTGGAAAGCTGCTTTGAGCGCGCGCGGGAGCTGGACTACGTGATCGTCGATGAAGAGCTGGAACCCGGCCTGCGCGCGATCGCGGTGCCGGTGCGCTCGGCCGCCGGCATCGTGCTGGCGGGCATCAGCGTGAGCGTGCGCGCGGCCAAGGTGACCGAGGCGGAGATGGTGTCGCGCCTGCTGCCGCCGATGCGCGAAGCCGCCGCGGCCATCGGGCGCCTGATCACGGCGTGATCAGCGCGTGATCAGCCGGGAGGCGTTTTGGTCAGGCTTCGGCCGGGTACTTCATTCGAACACATCGAGGCCGGGACGCTCCTGCTCGGCGGGCTGTGTGGCAACAGCCGCCTCGAAATCCGCGTCGACGGGGCCGAGCAGAGGCGCCAGCCACGCCCAGTCTTGGGCGACGGGCTCCAGGATCACCGCTGCACCGTGCCGACGGATCCGGACTTCGGCGCTGTCAAAGCGGAAATCCCCGCTCGACGCCAACGCCGTGATTGCGATGCTCAAGGGCGAGCCCGCCATGCTGGCGCAATTGCACGCGCAGCTTCCCGCTGATTTCGGACTCCCGTCCCATGTTCGCCTCCTGCTGTTATCTACAAAACATAGATACGCTATGCCGATGAGGTTGGCGATGCAACTGCACGGCACGCTAGATGCTTTATGAGGCACTTTGAATCTTACTCCTCGTCGTGCCCGCATGGAATCTGGCGGCTTGAAGCCGCACTGACACGATGCCGCGATGCGAGGGGAAACCGAGCGCGCCCCCGCGTCAGCCGCGGTGCGCAAGCTCCAGCGAGAACACCAGCCTCTGCAGGAAGTTCTCCATGCGGCCGTCCGGGCTGACAAAGGCGCAGCCGTAGTGGTGAATGGCGCTGTCGTCGTTGCCGACCAGCCAGTGGCCCACGACCTGCAGGTCGACGTCGAGCTTGCCCAGCTCGCGGAAGTCCAGCCGGCAGCGGCTCACCATGGTGCCGACCGGCAGCTTGTCCACGCCCACGGTCCTGGAACGCAGGCCCACGCCAGACAGCGACAGATCGGCGATGTCCAGCGCCAGCACGCTGTTGTCCGGGTTGCGGATCTCGCAGCGGTAGCCCTTGGTCACCAGCGTGCGCGCGCGGAAATGGCGGCGGCGCTGGAAGTGGTAGAGCTTCTCGGGAAACTCCACGATGAAGGCCGGGCCTTCCTCGTAGCGCGTGGCCGACGGCCTGCCGACCATGAAGTTGACCGGCACGCCGCGCAACAAGCCGGAGAACGCGTTCTCGTCCGAGGTCATCAGCGCGTGGCGCTCGGCATCGGCGTTGCACCAGTCGAAGATAAAGGTGCGGTTGACCGGATCCATGTGCAGCACCGAGGTCACGAACTGATGGCCCGTGCGCGTGCGCACCGTGATCAGGCACTTCTGCCAGGACAGGTCCCGCAGCACCGTGCCGATCTGCGAGGTATGGGTCAGGCGGTAGCGCTCGTCAGGCTGCGCCGCGCCGGCCTCCGTGTCGGTTTCGTCTTGCCGGCCGGAACCGGCTTGGGTGGACTCGGAGGAATCTTGGAAGCTCATGGAATCACGCAACATCAGAGTGGCAGCACCGCGCGTTGGCAGGGGCGCCGCGGCAGGATCGGCTTGCGGCCCGAGCGCCGCATATTAAGGGGACGCTCCATTGGACGGCAAGACTCATGGCATGGGCTTCGGCATTCTGTGGCGAAACTTGAGCACAGACTTTTGAGGGGTAGCGCTTGCGCCGCTTTCGCGCTGCGGCGGGGCGGATCCCATTCACGCAGAAACGGGTACGCTTGCCGTCGTGTGCGTGTCGCCGGGGTCGATGAGCGGCCATGTGCCGATTGGCAAGTGCGTGGCACCGTGCCGGTCCAGGCGGCTCTCGAACAGGACGAAGCACCGCGCTTGCCAAGGGGGCAAGGCTAGCTCCCGATGCGCAGCAACCCAGTCGCGCAGCATCGCGTCGGGAACGGCCGGGCGGCACCGCGCAATCGTCAGGTGGGCGCGGAAATGGCGCCGCTCGGGCGCGATGCCTGCGGCCTGCAGGGCATCGGTCACGGCCGCATGGAGCGCGTCGAGCGCGGGGCACGGCGCAAGGCCGGCCCACAGCACGCTGCCCTGCTGGCCGCGGAAGCGTCCGGCGCCGGTCACGCGCAGCGTGAAATCCTCGGCAGCCAGCGTGTCGAGCGCGGCGGTGATGCGTCCGGCCTGCTCCGCATCGCACTCACCCAGGAAACGCAAGGTCAGGTGCACCTGCGCAGCTGGCGTGGGGCGGATGCCGCTTGCCGCCGGCACGATGCCCACCAGATGCGCCGCGATCGCCGGCGGTGTTTCCACGGCGATAAACAGGCGGGCCATGCTGGCTGCGCTGCCGCGCCTACGCTAACGCCAGCGCGGACTGCTGCATGATCGGCAGGCGCGCGGCCGCGGCAAAGCTTTCGAGCCTGAGCAGCGCGCGCTTGCGGTCGGTGCCGCCCGCATAGCCAGTCAGGTCCCCGTCGGCGCCCAGCACGCGGTGGCACGGCACGATCACCGACAGCGGATTGCGCCCCACCGCGCCACCGACCGCGCGGACATGGCCATGCGGCAGTTCGAGCTGCCGGGTCAGCTGGCCATAGGACACGGTCTCGCCAAACGGAATGGCCCGCAGCGCCTCCCACACGCGCATCTGGAAGTCGGTGCCCGCCAGCCGCAGCGGCACCGAGAACGCTTCGAGCGATCCATCGAAGTAGGCCGCGATCTGCGCCTCCACGTCGTCGAACAGGCTCGCGGTGGCTTCGGGCACGGCGCTTGGCACCGCGCCGTGCGGATAGTACTTCTGCCCGTCGAAATAGACACCTGTCAGGTAGTTGGCCTCCGCGCGCAGCAGCATGGCGCCAAGCGGGCTGTCGATCAGGCGGTAGCTGGTCATGTCATCACCTCGATATCGGGATTGGTAGGGACAGGGGCAGGAATCATGGCTGCCAAAGGTACCACTGCGCCGTCGCCCTGTGACTTCATCGCTTCATAGCGATGCCACAGGTGGATGGCGGCATACGCGCGCCACGGCGCCCACTGCGCGGTGCGGGCCTGCATGGCGCGCACGGTGTTCACGCCCAGCACCTTGCGCAATGCATAGTCGGTGCCCGGGAACGCGTCGGGCCATCCCAGCGCGCGCATCGCGACGTACTGCGCCGTCCAGTCGCCGATCCCGTCGATCTCGCGCAGCGACGCCACGGTCTGCTCGGGCGCCGTGTGCGGCTCCAGCGGCAGTTCGCCGCTGGCGACGCGCTGCGCCAGCGCACGCAGCGTACGCGCCTTGATCGGCGACACGCCGGCCACAGCCATCGCGGCGTCGGGCAGCGCGGCGAGCGCTGCGGCGGAGGGAAAACAGTGCTCCAGCGGCGTACAACCATCGATCGGCATCGCCGCGGCTGGCAAGGCATCTCCCGCCGCCTGCGCGAGCCGCGCCAGGATGCGCCGTGCCTGCACCACCGAAATCACTTGCCCGATCACGGCGCGCACCGCGATCTCGAAGCCGTCGACGCTACCCGGCAGGCGCATGCCCGGCACGTCGGCGGCCAGCTCGCCGAGATGGCGGTCGACGATATCGGGCCGGCAGCCGAGGTCGCACAGCCGCCGCACCTTGCCCAGCGCTTGCGGAATCACGCGCGCGAGCGAGGCCGACAGGGTCACGCGCAGCACCGACCGCGCAGGCACATGGTCCAGCCGCAGCCAGCCGCGATGCATCACGCCACCGGCTTCCACCGCCAGCGTGCGGGCATAGGCGCCATCGCGCACCTGCTCGATGCCATCGACCGCGCGCACGGCCAGGAAGCCCAGCAGCGCCTGCCACGCCAGCGGCGGGCGGTAGCCCAGCTCGAACACCAGCCGGTCGGCCACGCCGTCCGAGGCGCGCTTGCGCAAGGCCATCGGCGTCAGGCCGTAGCGCGTGCGCAGCACGTCGTTGAAGCGGCGCACGCTGCCGAAGCCCGCGGCCAGTGCCACTTCGGTCACGGGCAACGCGGTATCGGTCAGCAGGCGCTTGGCCAGCAGCAAGCGCTGCGTCTGCACGTACTCCAGCACCGACACGCCGAACTGCGCCGTGAACAGGCGATGCAGGTGGCGTTCGGTCACGCCGATGCGGGCCGCCAGCGCGGCCACGCCGGCATCGGCCATGAAGCCTTCGTCGATCAGCGTGGCCGCGGCCTGCGCGAGGCGGCCGGACAGGTCGGCCAGCCCGTGGCCGGGCGCCAGTTCGGGACGGCAGCGCAGGCACGGGCGAAAGCCTTGCTTCTCCGCGGCCGCGGCGCTTTCGTAGAAGGTGCAGTTCTCGCGCTTCGGGGTACGCACCGCGCACACGGGCCGGCAATAGATGCCCGTGGACGACACGCCCACGAAGAAGCGGCCGTCGAAGCGGCGATCGTGCGAGGCCACGGCCTTGTAGCAGGTATCGGGATCGAGTTCCATGCAGGCATGCTACCGCTTCAGGCACGCCCGCACCCGCTGGATTCGGACATTCCCCTCTGGCCAGCGACCGTGCCATGGAGCACAGTGACAGCCACGCCGTCCGGCTAGAATCACCAGCCTGTGTTGTTTCCCGGAGATTCCATGCGCCCAGCCACACCGCTTCCGCTGACCTGCTCGCTCGCGCTCGCGGGGCTGCTATGGCTTGGCTTGCCAGCGGCTGCCTCAGCCGCGCCGGCCACAGCCGCAGCGGCGGCCCAGTCGGCGGCAAGCGCGGTCGAGGTCACCTCGGTCGAGGGCATCACCGAGTACCGGCTGCCCAATGGCCTGCGTATCGTGCTCGCGCCCGATGCGGCCAAGCCGACCACCACGGTCAACATGACCTACCTGGTTGGCAGCCGCAACGAGAACTATGGCGAGACCGGCATGGCGCACCTGCTCGAACACCTGCTGTTCAAGGGCACGCCCACGTTGCCGAGCAAGACCATCCCGACCGAGTTCGCGCGGCGCGGCATGTCATCCAACGGCACCACGGCGCAGGACCGCACCAACTACTTCGAGACCTTCACCGCCAGCGACGACAACCTCGACTGGGCGCTGCGCATGGAGGCGGACCGCATGGTCAACAGCTTCGTCTCGCGCGCCGACCTCGACAGCGAGATGACGGTGGTGCGCAACGAGATGGAGATGGGCGAGAACAGCCCGGGCCGCATGCTGATCCAGCAGATGATGTCCGCCTCGTACCGCTGGCACAACTACGGCAAGGCGCCGATCGGCGCGCGCAGCGACGTGGAGCAGGTCAGCATCGACAACCTGCGCGCGTTCTACCGCCGCTACTACCAGCCCGACAATGCGGTGCTGGTGGTGGCCGGCAAGTTCGATCCGGCGTGGGCGCTCGCGCGCATCGAACGCTATTTCGGCCCGATCGCGCGCCCGACGCGCGTGCTGCCGCCCGAGCACACCGTGGAACCGCCGCAGGAAGGCGCGCGCGAACTGGTCGTGACGCGCCCCGGCGACAGCGGGCTGGTGGCGGCGCAGTACCACGTCAGCGCTGGCGCGCACCCCGATACCACGGCGCTGTCGATGCTGACCATCATCCTCGGCGACACGCCCGGCGGGCGCCTGTACAAGGCGCTCGTGGAGCAGAAGAAGGCCACCTCGGTCGGCACCTCGTTCAGTGCGATGAAGGATCCCGGCACGCTGCTTTTCATGGCCGAGACCTCGAAAGACCAGTCGCTGGCAGCGGCGCGCGCGGGGCTGATCACGCAGGTCGAGGGCTTCGCCGAAGCACCCGTGACGCCCGAGGAACTGGAACGTGCGCGCGTGCGCATGCGCAACGCCTACGAACACTACCTGAACGATCCGGGCGCACTCGGCATTGCACTGTCGGAGGCCATTGCCAAGGGCGACTGGCGCCTGTTCCTGATCGCGCGCGACCGCATCGAGACCGTGACACTTGAAGACGTGCAGCGCGTCGCGCTCAACTACTTCCAGACCTCGAACCGCACGGTAGGCGTGTTCCTGCCGCAGGACAAGCCGCTGCGCGCGCAGATTCCAGCGACTCCCGACGTGGCCGCGCAGGTGCGCGGCTACCAGGGCAAGCCGGCGCTGGCGGCGGTGCCGGCGTTCGATCCGAGCCCTGCCAACATCGAGGCCCACACCCGGCGCCAGACCCTGGCCAACGGCATGCAGCTGGCGCTGCTGCCCAAGCCCACGCGCGGCGGCGTGGTCAACGGCACGCTGATCCTGCGCATGGGCGATGTCCAGAGCCTGCAGGGCCTGACCACGGTGGGCGACCTGACGGCATCGATGCTCAAGCGCGGTGCCGGCAATATGGACCGCCTGCAGCTTGCCGACCGCATCGAGGCCCTGCGCGCGCGCGTGATGGTCTCGGGTGGTTCCGAGCGCGTCACCGTCAGCTTCGAAACCCGGCGCGAACAGCTGCCGGAACTGCTGGCGCTGCTGCGCGACATCTTGCGCGCGCCGACCTTCCCGCAAGCGGAATTCGATACGCTGCGCAGCACCGCCATCGCCGATATCGAAAGCGTGCGCCGGCAGCCGGGCGTGATGGCCTCCGATGCGCTGGGCCGCCATGGCGACCCCTACCCGGTCGGCGATCCGCGCCACGCGGCCACGTTCGACGAGACCATTGCCGCGCTCCAGGCCGCCACGCTGGAGCAGGTGCGCGATTTCCATGCGCGCTTCTACGGCTTGGGCAATGGGCAACTGAGCCTGGTGGGCGACTTCGACGCCGACGCGGCCACCGCGCAGGCGGCCGAGCTGTTCGGCGACTGGCGCGCGCAACAGCCGTTTGCGCGCGTGGAGCGGCCCTTCGTGGCGATTGCCCCGGCCGACTTCACGCTCGCCACCCCAGGCAAGGCCAACGCCGTGTACGTTGCCGCCGAACCGATCGACCTGGTCAGCGACCACCCCGACTTCGCGCTGATGCTGATCGCCAACCGCGTCTTTGGCGGCGGCTCGCTGCGCAGCCGCCTGGCCGACCGCCTGCGCCAGAAGGAAGGGCTCAGCTATGGTGCGTCGAGCTGGGTGAACGTGGGTGCGCTGGACCGCGCCGGCCGCTTCGGCCTGCAGGCACAATACGCCCCGCAGAACCTGGAGCGCCTGCAACGTGCCGTGGCCGAAGAGTTGCAGCGCTTCGTGCGCGACGGCATCAGCGCGCCGGAACTGTCGGAAGCCGTCAGCGGCATCCTGCAGCAGGGCATGGTGAGCCGCAGCAGCGACGGCGCATTGGCCGGCGCGCTCGCCAATCAGCTTTACCTCGGCCGCACCATGGCCTACACCGAAGAACTGGAAGCGCGATTGCGCGCGGCCACGCCCGAGGCGGTGAATGCGGCGATTCGCAAGTACGTGCGCCCGGACGGGCTGTCGCAAGTCTACGCGGGCGACTTCGCCACCGCACCGGCACCCGAGGGCGCCGCGGCAGGCGAGGTGCCGGCTGTGCGCCCGTAGCCGCTGTCACGCTAGCGACAAGGAGACAGGCCACAATCGACCGCTCCGGCATCCGGGCGCAGGAGCGGGGCAGCCCCTTGCCGTGCCCTGGTGTTGACTGTATATTCGTACAGTATAAGTAGAGATAAGAGGTGTGGATGTCAAACGTGCGGGCTGGCAGCAAGGCGGAAGCGCTCCGGCTTCTCGCCGCGGAAGGCGTGCTGGGTCTGGAGCTGGACTACGAGACCGGATGGCAGGACGCCGTCGAACTCGGCAGGCTAGGGGAGAAGCGCGGCATCAAGGTGCAGTATCGCGGCCAGGAAAGTGTCGCCGTACGCTCGCGCGAAGCGCTGATCGAGGGCCTCACCAAGGTCAAGGCAACATTCCGGCAACGTAACCTGTACTGTCAGTTCGATCTCGGCACGCTGACGGACCACGAATTGCTCGATCTCGAAGCCCGGGCCACACGGCTTGGCGACTACATTCTTGCCGGACACCTGCTGCGCGACGTGGACTGCGTCTGGCCTGCCGAATAAGGCGCGGGCGCCGCTTCCTCCAATAAGGCGCAGGCGCCGATTCCGAATCCGAATCCTCCCAAAACGAACATGCCGCCAACCGGCGGCATGTTTGCTTCATAGCGGGCAGCGCGTCACTCAGTGCCAGACGCGCGCGGCATTGGCCCAGCGCGCGGCGGCTGACTGCACCATCGCACTGCCGGCGACCTCCTCGACAACGGCGTCGCACGGCGTTGCCGCCGGCTGGATCGCGGTATGCCAGAGCACCGCCGACACCAGCGTCTGGCAGTCGCGACGCTCGCCATGGGCGAGCGCCAGCAGGCGCTCATAGCCATCGATCACAATCAGACGGTCACCGGCTTGTGGCCGCATTTCCAGCGCATACAGGTGGTCACATTCGCAATGCATGCGGCCCCCGCTTACCGCCACCACGATCGCGCCGGGCAGCGCGATGCCGCTGGCATGCACGTCTTCACGCAGGCGCTCCAGGTGCGCATGCGCGCGCGGATCGCGCGCCGCCGCCAGGTCGCCGGGCATGGCGCTGAGCGCCATCAGCTCGGCCGGGGACACCGCCAGCGTGTAGGCCGGAAAATCCGTCCGGTAGGTCGCCACCACGGCGCGCAGGCGACGCACGCCACGGCCATCCGGAAGGCTGCCCGGGTCGCGTCCCGAAGCCGTGACCGCCATCAGTCGCGCAGCAGGTGCTTGGCGATGATGACCTGCTGGATCTGCGTGGTGCCTTCGTACAGGCGCAGCAGGCGCACGTCGCGGTAGAAGCGCTCGGCCGTGTACTCGGCGATGTAGCCGGCGCCGCCATGGATCTGCACGGCACGGTCGGCAATGCGCCCGACCATTTCGGTACAGAACATCTTGGTGCACGAGGCCAGCATGCTGACTTCCGGATCGCTCTTGCCGGCCGGCTTGGCGTCATAGCGCTGCGCGCAATCGCGCATCATCGACAGGCCCGCGTACAACTCGGCCTGGCTGTCGGCCAGCATGCCCTGGATCAGCTGGAAGTCGCCGATCGGCTTGCCGAACTGCTTGCGTTCCTTGGCATAGGCCACGGCGTCGGTGATCAGGCGGTGCGCCATGCCGCAGGCCAGCGCCGACAGGTGCAGGCGGCCGCGGTCGAGCACTTTCATCGCGGTCTTGAAACCCACGCCGGGCACGCCGCCGATGATGTTGGCGGCCGGCACGCGCGCGTTTTCCAGCACCACGTCGCAGGTCTTGGTGCCGCGCTGGCCCATTTTCTTGTCCGGCTTGCCCAGCGAGATGCCCGGGGTGTCGGCCGGCACGATGAACGACGAGATGCCGGAGGCACCGGGACCGCCCGTGCGCGCCATCAGCGTGAAGGCACCGGCGCGCGGCGCGTTGGTGATGAAGCGCTTGGTGCCGTTGATGACGTAATGGTCGCCGTCCAGCTCGGCCTTGGTCTGCAGCGAAGCGGCGTCGGAGCCGGCGTTCGGCTCGGTCAGCGCGAACGAGATGATCAGCTCGCCGCTGGCGATCTTCGGCAGGTAGGCCTGCTTCTGCGCTTCGGTGCCATCCATCAGGATGCCTTGCGAGCCGATGCCGACATTGGTGCCGAACACCGAACGGAACGCGAACGCGGTGTGGCCCAGGTCGTAGACCACGTCGCATTCCTGCGACATCGACAGGCCGATGCCGCCGTAGTTTTCGGGGATGGAGATGCCGAACAGGCCCATTTCCTTCATGTCGGCGACGATGTCGGCCGGCACGTCGTCGAGCTCTTCGAGCGTGTCTTCCGCCGGCTTCAGGCGCTCGTCGATGAAGCGCTGCACCGAGGCGCGCAGCAGGGCAAAGGATTCCTGGTCAAGGGCCATGTTGGTTCTCCGATCAAGCCAATTCGACAGTATGGGCGCCAATGGTACGCGCACCGCCTGATTTGACAATCCACCCGATATTAGACAGAAGCGTCAACAAAATTTGACATTCAACCGCGTGTGACGGCGACCAGGCCTGCAAGGCCGATGGCCATCGCCGCGAGCGCATCGCCCGCAATCATCCCGCCGCCAACCAGCGACGTGGTGCTCATGTCGTCCGGCATGGACCGGCTTGCCCGGCGTGCCCCGAACCGTTCGGCGAGCCCCGACACGACGCCGCCGGCCGCCATCCATGCCGCGGCCGGCAGGTTGACGAAGCCGCCGAACGACGAGGCATAGGGAGAAGGCAGCAAGACGGCGTCCACCACGAAATCCAACGTCCCGCCCGCTTTGCCGGATTGTGCGAAGCGCCGGTAGCCCGCGTGCGCCCGCAGCCCCTTGCGCAGCACTTCCGTCAGCAGGCCAATCGCGACCCCGATGATGACGGCAAGGTGCTGGTAGCCGCGCGCCTCGGCCAGCCCGCGCAGCACGCCGACAATCTTGTACGTCATGGCCGAGGTCCAGCGCGCCGGCTGCTGCGCGGCCGTGAGCATGGTCTGGTCCAGCGCCAGCACCGGATACGCCTGCATGAACAGCCGCGCCAGCGCCACGGCAAGCAGCGCGCCGACGATGATCCCGGCAACCTGGTAGCCGAACTGCACCATGCGGTTGCTGCCCAGGCGCCAGCCGGTGGAGCGGTCCTGCTGCATGTCGCAGGCCTCGGCGGTGGACACCAGCAGCACGGTCGCGGCGATCAGGCCGACATGCGGCGCGCGCAGCCCGGCGGCGGCCATGAGGATCACGCACAGCACGAATGCCGACGAGATCGGGTTCTGGTCGACCATGCCGACGGAAATGCCATTGACCAGCGCGAACACCAGCACCAGCAGCACCGCCATCAGCTGGTAGCCCAGCGGCTGCCCGAACCAGGCCACGCCCGCGGCCACCACGGCCGCGCCCCAGAACAGCACCCATGCCGCCACCCAGCGCATGTCAGGCCCGCTGGCTTGCCGCGTCGCGGGCGCGGCGCCGCCACGCCACTGTCGCCACGCACGC
The DNA here is from genome assembly GCF_057073745.1 of Cupriavidus sp. C2SS-8b. NCBI lineage: Bacteria > Pseudomonadati > Pseudomonadota > Betaproteobacteria > Burkholderiales > Burkholderiaceae > Cupriavidus > Cupriavidus sp. C2SS-8b. The sequence goes on along the minus strand of NZ_CP172717.1, from coordinate 2,706,051 downwards.
ACCAGCAGCAGCGAGACGTCGACCACCGCCGCCCCCACGATCATGCCGAGCGCGATCAGGAAGGTGATCTTGCGGAAGGGCTCGCCCGGGGCCAGCCAGCCGATCGAGACGAAGCTCGGGGTCATCGCCCATCCCGCCAGGCCGCCGGTCAGCGCGGCAATGCCGATGCGCGCGCCGACGATCATGCCGGCGCCGAGGGTCGAGGCCGACACATCGAGCGCCGCCAGCGGCGCCAGCCTGGAGAGCCACAGGCCGCTGGCCAGCCCCGCCGCCATGCCACCGGCCAGCCGCGACACCGAGCGGCGCAAGAGCTGCCGATCGGTCAGCGCGCGCAGGATATTCGCCACTGCCAGCCCGGACGGGAAGGTGAGCTGCATGCGGTCCACCAGCAGCGGCGTGTACAGCATGCCGACGCCAACGCCATACATGCCGATGCACAGCATGTATCCGACCAATTGCCATAGCGGCGGCTGGGCCAGCCCGAGCCAGCTCATCGCCTGGATCACGACGGCCATGCCGCCCATGCCGGCGACCGATGCCGCCGCGGTCTGGATGTAGTTGGCGCCATGCCGCCCCGAGGCACCGTAGCCGCAGGTCACCACCGAGCCAAGGATGCCGGCCAGCACCTGCCCGCCCACGAAAAAGCCGAGCGAGAAGTTCATATAGGCCGCGGCGATCCCGCCCAGCGGCCCGAGCACCAGCATGCCCGCCGCGCCGAGCAGCAGATGGTATGGCCAGCTCCCCGGCGCGGGTAGCCACTGCAGGCGCGGAGCAGTTTCTGATGGGACTGAGGGCATGGCAAAGGGCGGCGTGCCGGACAAGTGCTTCAGGCAAAGCATAGGCGAGAGCCGGCTCCGCCTGGGTTTACACTAGTTTCGTGCGCAACTATATTGTCGATATAGTTGCGCACGAAACTACATTGCAGAGGGTGTCCATGCCAGACCTTTCCGTCCCCGCTAGCGCGGCCATGCCCGCGCCGCCTGCCACCGGGCCGCGCCCATGGCCTTCATCCGTCCCGGTTCTCATCGCCGGCGGCGGCCCGGTAGGGCTGGCATTGAGCGCCCTGCTCGCGCGGCAGGGCATTGACTCGCTGGTGGTGGAGGCCGATGACGGCTACTGCGCGGGCAGCCGCGCCATCTGCATGTCGCGCCGTTCGCTGGAAATCCTCGGCTGGGTGGACGCCGACCAGGCCACCGTCGACAAGGGCCTGCCCTGGGTCGGCGGGCGCAGCTACTACCGCGACACGGAAGTGCTGCACTTCCAGATGCCAAGCGAACCCGGCGAGCGCTTCGCGCCGATGGTCAACATCCAGCAGTACTACCTGGAGGCCTTCGCCCACCAGGCCGCGCTGGCCTGCGGTCCGCACGCCGACGTGCGCTTCGGCGCGCGCGTGGCCGCCGTGCGCCACGATGCGGACGGCGTCAGCGTGGACATCGAGACCGCGCAGGGCAGCCGGCAGGTCCGCGTCCAATGGCTGGTGGCATGCGACGGCGGCCGCAGCACCGTGCGCGAACAGCTCGGCCTGCGCATGGAAGGCACGCAGTACGAAGGCCGCTACGTGATCGTCGATATCGTGCAGAAGACGCGGCGCGAGGTGGAGCGGCTGGCGTGGTTCGATCCGCCGTCGAATCCGGGCTCCACCATCCTGATGCACCGCCAGCCCGATGACGTCTGGCGCATCGACTACCAGATCCGCGACGACGAGGATCCGGTTGAAGCCGTCAAGCCCAAAAACGTGCTGCCGCGCGTGCAGAGCCATCTCGACATGATCGGCGAGACCGAACCGTGGGAACCGCTGTGGATTTCGATCTACAACGCCAAGTGCCTCACGCTCGATGCGTACCGGCACGGCCGCGTGCTGTTCGCCGGCGATGCCGCGCACCTGGTGCCGATCTTCGGCGTGCGCGGGCTCAACTCCGGGCTGGACGATGCCGGCAACCTGGCCTGGAAGCTCGCCTCGGTCATCGCGGGCCGCGCCGACGCGAGCCTGCTCGATTCCTATTCGACCGAACGTGTTCACGCCACGCGGCAGAACATCGCCTACGGCGCCAAGAGCACGGAGTTCATGGCGCCGCCCAATTTCGCCTTCAGCCTGATGCGCGAGGCCACGCTGCGCCTGGCGCTCGATCAACCGGCAGTGCGTTCGCTGATCAACCCGCGCCAGTCGGCGCCGATCGCCTATACGGGCGCCGGCGCGGCGCTGAACGGCCCGTCGGACTTCGGCGACGATTGTCCCGGCGCCGCACCCGGCATGCCCGCGCCGGAAGCGCGGCTCGATGGCGCACATTTGAGCGCCAGCTTCGGCCAGCGCTTCACGCTGCTGTGGTTCGGCGATCGCGCGGCCTTACCGGCTGAACTGGCGGCCTTTGCGCAGACGCATGCGGCGAACGTGCAGCTGCGCGTGGTGGTTCCCGCCGGCAGCCTGCCACAGGACGGCGCGCTGGCCGATATCGACGGCCACGCCTTTACACGCTATGGCGCGCAAGCGGGCACGCTGTACGTGATCCGTCCCGATGGCTATGTACTCGCGCGCTGGCGCGCACCGCAAGCGGCGCAGGTACGCGCCGCCCTCGCCCCTTTCCTGCAAACCCGCGCTGACGGAGCCAGCCATGCAAGCTGAAGAACTCGACCTCGCCTACACCCGCTTGTGCGAAGCCGTGGCCGGTGTCGGCCAGGACAAGGCGTCGCTGCTGCTCGCCATGGTTTGCCTGGGCCTGATGAGCCGCCAGGATGCACTGGACCCCGTGCTCGCCTTGATCGAAACCGCCCGGGCGCGGGTGTAAACTTCCGCTCCCCTGCACGGATCCGCTATGAAAGCCCTGCCCCGCCTGGACCAGTTCCTGACCTACCGCCTGCACCAGGTCAACAAACTCAGCGACAAGGACAGCGCCTACGCCTACCTGGAGCAATGTGGCCTGCTGCTCAGCGAAGGCCGCTGCCTGGCCGCCATTGGTGCGTTCGCGCCGCTGTCGGTCAATGCGCTGGCGCAGAAGGCCAACCTGACCAAGGGCCAGGCGAGCCGCTCGGCGCAAGCGCTGGTCGATCGCGGCCTGGTCAGCAAGTCCGCGAGCGAGGCGGACGGGCGCGGCGTGGTGCTCGCGCTAACGCCGCAAGGCAAGCCGATGTATCGGCAGGCCATTGCCATGATCGCCCGGCGCAACGAGGAAATCTTTGGCTGCCTGAACGAGCAGGAGCAGGCGGTGCTGGGCGGCTTGCTCGACAAGCTGGTGGCCCACGCCACCCGCGACGACCCGTCCGGCGACGCTTAGCGCCGCAGCCCGTCGACGTGGTCGCGCGCCGCGCCGCGTCGCGCGGCCTCGGCGACCTCGTTGGGCACCACGGTCTGCCCGATCGGTGCCAGCGCGATGCCGGCCAGCTTCAGGTGCTGGATGGCGAACGGAATGCCGATGATGGTCACGAAGCACGCGATGGCCGACATCACGTGGCCGATCGCCAGCCAGATCCCGGCAAAGAGGAACCACAGCACATTGCCGACCATGCCGAGCGCGCCGGTGCCGATATCGTCGCGCTGGTTCAGCTCGCGCCGACTGATCGCCTGCTGGCCGAACGGAAAGAACGTGAAGCTGCCGATCACGAAGCACGCCTTGCCCCAGGGAATGCCGATGATCGAGCAGAAGGCCAGCAGTCCCGCGAGCCACCAGGCCAGCCCCATGAACACGCCGCCAAGGACGAACCAGAGGAAATTACCAATCGCGCGCATGCATGGATTCCGGAAGTGAAGGACGGGACCATCATACGCGCCGGCAAAAGCGTACCCGTTTCTGCGTGCATCGCAAAAGCCCGGCAAGCCGCTGGATTTCTTCAATCAATCGCTATGCCGGTCAGCGCAAACGCGACCCATCCGAGATGGTGTGACGGTACTAAGCGTACCCATTTCTGCGCGCGTACCCGTTTCTGCGGATGCCGGGACGGCAAAAGCGTACCCGTTTCTGCGGTGATGACCCGTCGCATAGCACCGGCCGTCGGCGACGTCCGCGGTGCTGCGGGCGGCTGTGCTCAGGCGGCGGGGAACACCACTCGCACGCGCAGGCCCGGCGCGGCGTCTTCGAGCACCAGGCGGGCGCCGTGCGATTGCGCGATCTCGGCGACGATGGCCAGGCCGAGCCCGCTGCCGCCGGTCGGCGCATCGGGCAGGCGGTAGAAGCGGTCGAACACGCGCCCGCGCTCGGCTGCCGGAATGCCCGGCCCGTCGTCCTGCACCGCCAGCTCCACCTCGCTGCCCGCCTGCCTGACCTGCACGTCGACGCGGCTGCCGCGCGGAACGTACGCAAGCGCGTTGTCGATCAGGTTGGTCAGCAGGATGCGCAGGGCATCGGCATCGCCGCGTATGCGCGCTGCCGGCATGCTGTCGGCGTCCATGCCGAGGTCGATTTCACGGTCAAGCGCGGCCTGCGCCATATCGGCCACCACGCCGGCTGCCAGCTCGGGCAAGTCCAGCGGCTCATGCGGCAGCGTCACCGCGCCGGGCTCCTGGCGCGCCAGCGTCAGCAACTGCGCCACCAGGTGCGTCAGGCGCTCCAGCCCCTGGCGCAGCTTGCCGACCGCCTCGCGCCGGGCCTGCGGATCTTCGGCACGCTCCACCAGTTGCGCCTGCAGCTGCAATGCCGTCAGCGGCGTGCGCAGGGCATGCGCGGCATCGGCCACGAACGCGCGCTGGGTATCGAGCGCGTGCGACAGCCGTCCCAGCAGCTGGTCGAGTGCGGCGCTGAGCGGCGCGATCTCGTCGGGCATGGGGCGCTTGGCCAGTGGCGCGAGCGAACTGGCGTCGCGCGCCCGCACTTCGGTCGCGATCTCGCGCAAGGGCCGCAGCCCGCGGCCCACCGCCATCCATACCAGCCAGGCCAGCAACGGCAGCAGGAGCAGCAGCGGCGCCACGGTGCGCAGCGCCATGCGCGCGGCCAGCGTGCGCCGCGCGCTCATGGGCTGCGCGATCTGGACCACGGCGGGCCCCAGCTGCATGCTGTAGAGCCGCCATTCGCCTTCGCCGGTGGTGACATTGGAAAAGCCCAGCTCCGCCCGCGCCGGCAACGCCGGATGCGCGTGCGACAGGTACAGGCTGCGGCCCGAGCCATCCCAGATATGGATGACCACGTCCTCGTCCGCGTGCAGCAGGTCGGCGCTGGCGCCCCCTTCCATGATGAACGGCGCCGCCACCGGGTCCGCGAACTGGCTCGGCAAGGCGGCCGCGACCTGCTTCATCTGGTAGTCGAACAGCGCATTGGCCTCCTGGCGCGCCTGCCCGTAGATCAGCACGGTGGCCATGGCAATGCCGGCGAGCAGGCCGGCCGCGAGCCACCACAGCAGGGTTCGCTGGATCGAGCGCATCAGTGTCCTGGTTCCTCTTCGAGCCGGGGCACGACATAGCCCACGCCCCGGATATTGCGGATCAGCGCGGCGCCGAATTTCTTGCGCAGCGCGTGGATATAGACCTCCACGGTATTGCTGCCGACCTCGTCGTCCCAGCCGTACAAGCGCTCCTGCAGCTGCGCCACCGACCAGACCTTGCCCGGACGCGCCATCAGCGCCGACAGCAGCGAGAATTCGCGCGCGGACAGCCGCACGGGCTCGCCGCTCATCGTCACTTCGCGGGTCGCCGCATTGAGCGAAATCGTGCCGTAGCTGAGGATCGGCTCGGCCCGTCCTTCCGCGCGGCGTGCCAGCGCATGCATGCGCGCGGCCAGTTCCTGCAGGTCGAAGGGCTTGACGAGATAATCGTCCGCGCCCGCGTTGAGCCCCGCCACGCGGTCGGCCACCGCATCGCGTGCGGTCAGGATCAGCACCGGCGTGGAAACGCCGCGCGCGCGCAGCGCACGCAGCACATCCAGGCCCGACCGGCGCGGCAGTCCGAGGTCCAGCAGGATCAGGTCATAGCAGGCTGCGTCGCCGGACCCACCCGCGGGCGTGGCGGCGGCAAGACCGGCCTCGCCGTCCTGGACCCAGTCCACGGCAAACCCTTCCTGGCGCAGCGCGAGCTTCACGCTGTCGCCGATCATGGCATCGTCTTCCACCAGCAACACACGCATGTCTTATCCGATCGATGGCTGGCCGGGATGAAGCGTATCCGCCAGCGCGCGCGCCAGCCCTGGCAGCGCGGGATAGCTGGCGGTAATCACGTATACCGGCAGCTGGTCGAGGTAGCCCTGCATGCGTCCCTTGGCGGCGAAGCGCGCGTTGAACGTGGACGCCTGCAGCGCCGGCACGAAACGCGGCAGGATGCCGCCGCCCAGGTAAACGCCGCCGAGTGCGCCGAGCACCAGCGCCACATCCGCCGCGACCGAGCCGAGCAGGCCGAAGAATACCGCCATGGTGCGCTCGCAGAGCGGATCGTGGCGCTCGAACGCGCCCGTGGTGACCTGCTCCGGCGTCAGCGGCGCGTCGGGGAGCGTACCCGTTTCTGCGGACAGCGCGGCGTGGATATGCGACAGCCCCATGCCCGACAAAAGACGCTCCGCCGACACGCGTCCGAAGGTACGGTGCGCGGCTTGCCAGGCGATCCATTCGTCGTCGGTCACGGGCATCAGCTCGATATGGCCGCCCTCTCCCGCCAAGGCCACGGCACTGCCAGCAGGAGACGGCACAAGCCCCGACACGCCCAGCCCGGTGCCGGGCCCCACCAGTGCACGCGGCGCGGTGGCCACGGCTTGGCCGGGCCGCACCTGCACGAGATCGCTCGCGCGGAGGTAAGGCAAGGCCAGTGCAAGCGAAGTGAAGTCGTTGATGGCGACCAGCCGCTCCAGCCCGACCGCCTGCCGCGTGGCTTCGATCGAGAAAGCCCAGTCGTGGTTGGTCAGCCGCACTTGATCGCCGGTGACCGGATTGGCCAGGCCGATGGCCGCATGGCGCGGCAGCGTGGCACGCGCGGCGCGCAAGCCTTCCAGGTAGTGTCGCATGGCCGCTTCCAGCGACGCGTGGTCGGCCACTTTCAGGGCGGTCACCGCGCCGATCTGCATCGGCGCCGTTTCGAGCGCAAAGCGCACGTTGGTGCCGCCCACGTCGGCGAGCAGGCGCGGGTAGGTGTCGTCGACAGACACGGCCGAAGCAGTCATGGCATGGCTCATGCGCGGAAAATATCGAAACCGTGACGCTGGTTGGCCAGCACGATGCTGACCGGCAAGGCGGGCGTCGGCCCCTGTTTGGCGCGATCGAGCACCTTGCCTTTGACCTCGCCGGCAATGGCCAGGAACGTCCGCTCGGCGGCCAGTATCGCGGCCATGTTCAGCGTCACGCGGACATGCGGCGCGTTGGTCGGGTGCGTGACGAGGTAGCCTGCCTTGGGGTCGCTCAGTGCGGTCTGCAGTTCGGGCGCGTCGGGAAACAGCGAACCGGTGTGGCCGTCCTCGCCCATGCCGAGGACGATGACATCGGGCTGGCGGTACGCCTGGTTCAGGCGCGCCACCGCGCGCTCGGGATCGGCCACTTCGGCGGCGTCGGCGATCAGCGGCACGAACGCCGCGCTGGCCGCCGCCTCGCGCAGCAGGTGCGCGCGCACCAGCCCGCCGTTGCTGTCAGGGTCGTCCGGCGGCACCACACGTTCGTCGACCAGCGTGACGGTCACGGCTTCCCAGCGCACGGGCCGGTAACGCAGGCGCTCGAACATCGGGATCGGCGAGCGGCTGCCCGAGACCGCGAGCACGGCCCAGCCGTTGACGCGAATCGCCAGGTCCAGCGCATGGCCGATGGAGATCGCCAGCGCCTCGGCCTGGTCCATCACCGTTGCATGTTCGAACTCGCGCATGATGTGTATCTCCGTGTCAGGCTTCCTCGTGCCACAGCGCGTCGTCGCGCGACATCAGCGCCGACGAGGCGGCCGGGCCCCACGTGCCGGCGGTATACGGCTTGGGCGGCACGTTGCTTTCCTGCCAGGTGTCGAGGATCGGCTCGACCCAGCGCCACGCCTGCACCTGCTCGTCACGCCGCACGAACAGGCCCAGCCGGCCGCGGATCACGTCGAGCAGCAGGCGCTCATAGGCACCGGCGCGGCGCACCTTGAACGAGTTGGCGAAATCGAGATCGAGCGACGTCGGCGTCAGCTCCAGCGTGTCGCCGGGCTGCTTGACCAGGAAGTACAGCCGGATGCTCTCTTCCGGCTGCAGCTGGATCACCAGCCGGTTCTGCGGCGACAGCGTCAGCGGGCGCGGAAAGATGGCGTGCGGCACGTCGCGGAAATGAATCACGATCTCGGCCACGCGCGACTGCATGCGCTTGCCGGTGCGCAGGTAGAACGGCACGCCTTCCCAGCGCCAGTTGGCGATCTCCGCCTTGATGGCGACGAAGGTCTCGGTGCGGCTGTCGGCGGCAATGCCCTTCTCGTCGAGATAGCCCGCCACCGGCTTGCCGCCGATAGCGCCGGCCCGGTACTGGCCGCGCACGGTCTTCTCGGCCACCGCCTGTGGCGTGATCGGCTTGAGCGCCTTGAGGATCTTGATCTTCTCGTCGCGGATGGCGTCTTCGGACAGGCTCGCGGGCGGCTCCATGGCCACCATGCACAGCAGTTGCAGCAGGTGGTTCTGCACCATGTCGCGCAGCGCGCCGGTCTGGTCGTAGAAGTCGCCGCGCGTTTCGACGCCGAGCTCCTCGGCAATGGTGATCTGCACGTCCTGCACCCATTCGCGTCGCCACAGCGGCTCGAACAGCGCATTGCCGAAGCGGATCGCCATCAGGTTCTGCACCGACTCCTTGCCCAGGTAGTGATCGATGCGATAGATCTGGTCCTCGGCAAAGAACTTCGCCACGGCGGCGTTGATCGCTTCCGAAGATTCGAGGTCGTGCCCCAGCGGCTTTTCCAGCACGATGCGCACATTGGGCGTGTTCAGCCCCGTGCGCGCGAGCTGCTCGCAGATTGGCACGAACAGGTGCGGCGCGGTGGCCAGGTAGCACACCACGACTTCAGGACGGCGCGACAGTACCTTTTCTGCGAGTGCGTCGAAGTGCGCGGGCACGCGTGCGTCGGCCTGCACGTAGCAGATGCGGGCCAGGAACGCGGCCCATGACTCCGGCGGCGCATGAGCCAGCCCCGGGCGCACGCCCTGCTCCAGCGAATCGAGGTAATCCTGCTGGCTGAGCGGCTGGCTTCCCGTAGCCAGGATGCGCGCCTGCGGATGCAGCAGCCCGGCGTGATGGGCTTCAAACAAGGATGGCAGCAGCTTGCGCCGCGCCAGGTCACCGGTGCCGCCAAACAGCACCATGTCGAAATCAGGCATGCTCACCGTGGACTCCTTGAAGGATGGCGGTCAGAACACTGCGAGCGCTGCGAACGCGGCCCTGCCCGATGCGGCCTCATGGAATGAGTGTCTGCCCGCGGCGCATAAGTTCCGGGCAGTTTACGTGAGTCCCCGCCGCTTGGCGAGGCGCGCGCGCCACAAGCGTACCCGTTTCTGCGTGACCGGCGCCGATCCCGTGGCGCGTGCAGCGTGGCGCGAAGTGCGCTAGGCTGGAAGCAACCCCGCAGGAGAATCCTATGCCACGTCACCCAGTCCTCGAACGGGTCACGGCCCGCATCGTCTCGCGCAGCGGCCCTTCCCGGCAGGCCTACCTCGCTCGCACCCGCGCCATGGCGGGCCAGAAAGTCGAGCGCTCCCAGATATCGTGTACCAACCTTGCGCACGCCATCGCCGCCATGCCGGACGAAGCCAAGATCCGGCTCAAGGCCGACGAGCGGCCCAACCTGGCGATCGTCTCCGCGTACAACGACATGCTGTCCGCGCACCAGCCGCTGGCAGCGTTCCCGAAGTGGCTCAAGGAAGCCGCGCTGGAGGCCGGCGGCACCGCGCAGTTCGCCGGCGGCACGCCCGCCATGTGCGACGGCGTGACCCAGGGGCAGGACGGCATGGACTTGTCGCTGTTTTCGCGCGATGTGATCGCGCTGGCCACGGCGGTAGCGCTGTCGCACCAGATGTTCGATGGCGCGCTGTACCTCGGCGTGTGCGACAAGATCGTGCCGGGGCTGGTGATGGGCGCGCTGTCGTTCGGCCACCTGCCCGCGGTGTTCGTGCCCGGCGGCCCGATGACCACGGGGATCAGCAACGACGAGAAGGCGCATGTGCGCCAGCTCTATGCCGAAGGCAAGATCGGCCGCAAGGAACTGCTCGAAGCCGAGACACGCTCCTACCACGGCCCCGGCACCTGCACGTTCTACGGCACGGCCAACTCCAACCAGATGCTGATGGAGATGATGGGCCTGCATCTGCCGGGGACGGCCTTCATCAACCCGAACACGCCGCTGCGCGAAGCGCTCACGCGCGAATCGGCGCGGCAGGCGCTGCGGCTGGTGCATGGCGGTGAACGCTATACGCCCGTCGCCGAGGTGCTGGACGAGCATGCCTTCGTCAACGGCATCGTCGGCCTGCTCGCGACTGGGGGCTCGACCAACCACACGCTGCACCTGATCGCCATGGCGCGCGTCGCGGGCATCGTGCTGACGTGGGATGACTTCGACGAGCTGTCGGCAGCGGTGCCGCTGCTCGCGCGCGTCTATCCGAATGGCAAGGCCGACGTGAACCAGTTCCAGGCTGCGGGCGGGCTCTCCGTGGTGATCCGCGGGCTGCTCGAACTGGGCCTGCTCCATGACGACGTGAACACGGTCGTCGGCCGCGGGCTGGAAGCCTACACGCGCGAGCCGGTGCTGCGCGACGGCAAGCTCGAATGGATCGACGGGCCGGTGGCCACGCTGGAGGACACCATCGTGCGCGGTGCTGCGCAGCCGTTTCTGCCGGACGGCGGCATCAAGCTGCTCGATGGCAAGTTGGGTCGCGCGGTGATCAAGACCTCTGCAGTGAAGCCGGAGCACCAGGTGGTGGAAGCGCCTGCCATCGTGTTCGAGCACCAGGACGACGTGATTGCCGCGTTCAAGCGCGGCGAACTGGAGCGCGACTTCGTCGCGGTGCTGCCGTGGCAAGGGCCGGCGTCATGCGGCATGCCCGAACTGCACAAGCTCACGCCCACGCTGACCGTGCTGCAGGATCGCGGCTTCCATGTCGCGCTGGTGACCGACGGGCGCATGTCGGGTGCATCGGGCAAGGTTCCCGCGGCCATCCACGTCTGTCCGGAAGCGCTGAACGGCGGCGGCATCGGGCGCGTGCGAACCGGCGACATGGTGCGCGTCGACGCGCCCGCCGGTGTGCTGACCGTGCTGGTGCCCGACGCGGAGTGGAACGCGCGCGAATCCGTGCGCCCCGATTTGAGCGCCAATCGTCATGGCGTGGGCCGCGACCTCTTCGCGACCTTCCGCCGCAACGTCAGCGACGCCGAAGCCGGCGCCTGCACGCTGTTCGCGGATGAAGACGCGCGCGGCTAGCCCGCGCGGCGCAACGGGTTCGCGCGCGGATCCGGCGTGGCCGCGGCCGGCGTGGTCACAGGCGTGACGCCCGGGTCCGGCATGCGGACTTCCTGGATGGGCACGGCGATCTTGCAGCCGGCGTCCTCCAGCACGTGCTTGATGCGCTCATAGAACGCGTATCGCACGGCCCAGTAGTGTTCGTTGGAAGTCCAGCAGCGCAGGTTCAACGTAATGCCTTGCTGCGTGTAGTTGACCACCATCGCTTCGGGCTTGGGCTCGGGCAGCAGGCGCGGTTCATCGGACAGCAGCTTGCGCAGCGCGTCGAGCCCCTTGTGCATGTCGCTGCCGAACGCCACGGTGGTCTCGATGTCCATGCGGCGCGAGGGGTTCTCGCTGTAGTTCGTGATCGCGCTGCCCCACAGCTTGCCGTTCGGCACGCGCAGGCAGACCCCGTCGGCCGTGGTCAGCTCCGTCATGAACAAACCCGTCTCGCGCACCGTGCCCGCCACACCCTGCGCGTCGATGTACTGCCCGACGCGAAACGGCCGCAGCAGCACCAGCATGATGCCCGCCGCAATGTTCTGCAGCGTGCCTTGCAGCGCCAGCCCGATCGCAAGGCCGGCGGCACCGAGCATGGCGATGATGCTCGCGGTCTGCACCCCGAACTGCGACAGCACCAGCACGATGGTCAGCACGCGAACCGTCCACTGGATCGCGCTGGCGAGCAGCGGCCGTATGGTCTCGTCGACGTGGGTGCGGTCGAGTGCGCGGTGGATGGCCGCGGCCGCGCAGCCGGACAGCCACCAGCCGGCGATCAGGATCAGCAGGGCTGCAATGGCGTTCAGGCCCTGGTGCAGGGAAAACTGCACGAGGAAATTCCAGGCAGTCTCGAGTTTGGCGGCGTCGATGCTCCAGTTATTCAAAAGCGGCTCCTGTCTGTGGGGGCGTACCCGTTTCTGCGCGCGCAAATCTGCATGGCGCGACGGTCCAGGCCGCCGCAAAGCCATATATACGCCCCTTGATCGCGTAAAAATGTCGGACATTCACCGACAAAGGGCGCGATTGCGCAAGTTTGTCCTGCTTCTAAGAGGACCAGTACAAGGAGGATTTGTTTCCCGCGTCAGGGAATGCAATCACGCAGAAACGGGTACGCTCGCCATCCGGCGCTCAGCCCGGATGGTCGTGCAGGCGATCGCGGTGGGTCAGTGCCGGGAACATGCGCATCCACAGCGCCACCACCAGCAGCGTGCCCACGCCGCCGAGGACCACCGCGCCGATCGGGCCCAGCAGCGCCGCGGTCACGCCGGACTCGAACTCGCCCAATTGATTGGACGCGCCAATGAAGACCGAGTTGACGGCGCCGACGCGCCCGCGCATGTCGTCGGGCGTATCGAGCTGGACCAGCGTCGAGCGCACCACCACGCTGATCATGTCCGACGCGCCCAGCACGACCAGCGCAGCCATCGACAAGGGCAGCCAGTGCGACACGCCGAACACCAGCGTGGCCGAGCCGAATACCGCCACGGCGCCGAACATCACCTTGCCCGCGCGGCGATTGAGCGGATGCCGCGCCAGCCACAGCGCGGTGACCAGCGCGCCGATGGCCGGCGACGAGCGCAGCAGTCCCAGGCCCCACGGGCCAGTGTGCAGGATGTCGCGCGCATAGATCGGCAGCAGCGCCGTCGCGCCGCCAAGCAGCACCGCGAACAGGTCCAGCGAGATCGCGCCGAGCAGCACCGGGCGGCTGCGGATATAGGCAAACCCCGCAAACAGGGTCTTGACGCTGACCGGTGCGGTCAGCCGCTGCATGGGCTGGCGCAGCGTCAGGCCGCTGACGAGGACCGCGGCAACCGCGAACAGCGTCGCGCTCAGCGCATACACTACGCCGGGACCCGCCACATAGGCAAAGCCCCCGATGGCCGGGCCGATGATAATGGCGGCCTGCGCGGCCGAACTGGCCAGCGCCACGGCGCGCGGCAACTGGCGCGGTGTCACCACGCTGGGCAGCAGCGCCTGCAGCGTCGGCGTCTCGAACGCGCGCGTGGCACCGATCAGCGCGACGAACACGAAGATGTGCCCGGGGTTGATCCGGCCGGAAAGGCTCGCCACTGCCATCGCCACGGCGATCAGCGCTTCGAGCGCCTGGCAGGTACGGACGATGCGCCGGCGGTCGAAGCGGTCCGCTACGTGGCCCGACATCAGGATCAGCACAACCGACGGCAGAAATTGCACCAGCCCCACCAGCCCGAGCATGAACGCGTCGCGCGTCAGGTCGTACATCTGCCACCCGACCGCCACGGTGAAGATCTGGTAACCGATGGTGGTGCACAGGCGCGCGAACCAGAAGCGACGGAACGAGGTATCGCCGAAGATGCGGTCAGACGCATCGGCGGCAGCAGGGGCGGCAGGGGAAGACATGAACGGGATCGCTGGCGGGCCGGGCAGGACAAACAAGATGCGCCGCTTCGGGCACTAAGTACGCCAGCGTGACGGTAAAACCGCTATTTTAAGACGAGCCACAGTTCTGCGTGCATGCAGCTGCCGACATTCGCACACGACGCGTTTCCCTCGTGCCTGAAATGTATCAAACATGATGCATGGAAACGACAGAAGCTCGACAAGATTCGCGTTTGCGAATCATTCGTATTTATAATCGCGCCCTGACGCAGCGTGCTCTCCACTTTCCGCTGCGCGTTTTTCAGGACCTTTCATTTTGCAGCCCGCTTTTCGCCTGACGGGGGGTGCGCTTGGCGCCGCCCAACGCGGTGTATATCGACGACACCATCGACATCGGCAACTGGACCATCACGCCGGGCCTGCGCTACGAGTTCATCCGCTCGTACGCGACCGCGCTAACCCCGGGCAAGCCGGACGTGCGCTCGGAAGTCAGCGCCAATGAGCCGCTGCCATCGCTGTCGGTGATGTACCACGTGAACGACAAGTGGAACGTGTTCGCCAACGCGGGCGTGTCGTTCGGCCCGATGCAGTACTTCCAGATCATCCAGAGCACCAACAACCTGCAGCCCGAGAAGGCCAAGACCTATGAACTCGGCACGCACGTCGAAGGGCTCAACGGCTGGGCCGGCGAGCTGACGCTGTTCAACATCGACTTCTCGCAGGAACTGCAGCTCAACAACGGCGAGTGGACCAATCTCGGCGCCACCACGCACCGCGGCGTCGAAGCGGGCCTGCGCTACGACTTCAGCAAGATCGCGCCGACGCTGGCCGGTCTGTCGGCCTACGCCACGTACACCTACACGTCGGCCACCTTCAACCAGGGCAACTTCTCCGGCCGCGACCTGCCGTTCTACTCGCGCCACGTGGGCACGGTGGGCATGCGCTACGAGCGCAACCGCTGGTCGCTCAATGTCGATGCGTTTGCGCAATCGAAGCAGCGCTCGCCGGGCGATCCGTCCACCAGCACCGTCTACCAGACGGCTGAAAGCGCCAATGGCGCGCTGGGCGACATTCCGGGCTATATGCTGACTTAACATCCGCGCCGGCTATGACTTCGGCAAGAACGCCAAGATCGCGGTCGGCATCAAGAACCTGTTCGACCGCCAGTATTTCACGCGCTCCAACGACCAGAACTTCGGCAAGTACGTCGGCATGCCGCGCACGTTCTACGTGCAGGCCACGCTGTCGTACTGATCGCAATTCCGGCAAGGCAAATCGGCCCGAGCAATGCGGGCCGTCAGATTACTGGCAAGCCGGGATGCCAGACGGTTCGCTCCCCTCTCCCGCTTGCGGGAGAGGGGCTGGGGGAGAGGGCAGGCGCGTGGCAAGCACCGTACCGCCCCACTTCATGGAAACGCCTGCCCTCTCCCCCGCCCCTCTCCCATAAATGGGAGAGGGGAGACAACCCTCGGAATTTTTAGTTTGTCGGAAAGCAAAACGGCCCGCACATGCGGGCCGTTTCGCCATCTGAGCAAGGTTGGCGTCAGACGATCTCGCGCGTTTCCATGAACTGCACGTTCGGGAACTTCTCCTGCGTGAGCCGCAGGTTGACCATGCTCGGTGCCAGGTAGACGTGATCGCCCGCGCCATCGAGCGCTACGTTGTGGCCGGCCTTGGCAATCAGCTTCTCGATCTCTCCCGGCTCGCCCCGCAGCCAGCGCGCGGTCGCGCATTCATGCGATTCGAAGATCGCGTCGACACCGTACTCATGCTCGAGCCGGTGCGCCACCACGTCGAACTGCAGGATACCCACCGCGCCCAGCACCAGGTCGTTGGACACCAGCGGGCGGAACATCTGCGTAGCGCCCTCTTCGGCCAGCTGCTGCAAGCCCTTCTGCAGCTGCTTGACCTTGAGCGGGTTGTTCAACCGTGCGCGGCGGAAGAACTCCGGCGCGAACGACGGGATGCCCGTGAACTTGAGCGGCTCGCCTTCGGTGAAGACATCGCCCAGGCGGATGGTGCCGTGGTTCGGCACGCCGATGATGTCGCCGGCGTAGGCCTCTTCCGTGGTGTTGCGGTCCTGCGCCATGAAGGTGATGGCGTTGTTGATCGCCACGGTCTTGCCCTGCGACACGTGCAGCAGCTTCATGCCGCGCTCGAAGCGGCCCGAACACACGCGCACGAACGCAATGCGGTCGCGGTGGCGCGGGTCCATATTGGCCTGGATCTTGAACACGAAGCCCGTGAACTTGGTTTCCTGGGGCTCGACCACGCGCGTTTCGGTGTTGCGGGCGAGCGGCGGCGGCGACAGTTGGCACAGCGCGTCGAGCAGCGACTGCACGCCGAAGTTGTTGATCGCCGAACCGAAGTACACCGGCGTCTGCTTGCCGGCGAGGAAGGCGTCCTTGTCGAAGGTATGCGAAGCGCCGCGCACCAGTTCGATCTCCAGGCGCAGTTCATCCGCCTGGCTGCCCAGCATGCGGTCCAGCTCCGGGTTGTCGAGCCCGTCGAGAATCGCCGCCGTGCCCTTGTCGCCGTGCGGGTCGAACAGCTGCACCTTGTCGTCGATCAGGTGGTACACGCCGCGGAACGCCTTGCCCATGCCGATCGGCCAGGTCATCGGCGCGCACTGGATCTGCAGCACGTCCTCGATCTCGTCGAGCAGCTCGATCGGCGAGCGGCCTTCACGGTCGAGCTTGTTGATGAAGGTGAGGATCGGCGTCGCGCGCAGGCGGCAGACGTTGAGCAGCTTGATCGTCTGCGCCTCCACGCCGTTGACCGAGTCGATCACCATCACGGCCGAGTCGACCGCGGTCAGCGTGCGGTAGGTGTCTTCGGAGAAGTCTTCGTGGCCCGGCGTGTCGAGCAGGTTGACGATGTTCTCCTCGGCCTTGCCGTCGGCAGCGTTGGCCACCTCGCGACGGTACGGGAACTGCATCACCGAAGACGTCACGGAAATGCCGCGCTGCTTCTCCAGCTCCATCCAGTCCGACGTGGCGTGGCGGTCGGCCTTGCGCGCCCGCACTTCGCCGGCCACCTGGATCGCGCCGCCGAACCACAGCAGCTTCTCGGTCAGCGTGGTTTTACCCGCGTCAGGGTGGGAAATGATGGCAAAGGTGCGTCGACGCGCAATTTCGGAAACGAGCGAGCTCACGGCGGATAGGAATCGGGAGGATTGCAGGGCCCGGCATGCGGGGGCCGGCCGGGCAACAGCGAGGACCGCACGCGGGCGGTCGGGCCGGCACTGCGGGCACGCACGAAAGGGAATGGGGCGCTATTTTACCGGTTCGCCGCCCGCCCCGGGGATCGCATCCACCTGCTGGCCGCGCAAGCTGCCGAACTGCAGCGCGTACTGGCGCGTGAGTTCGGCACCGAAAAAGAAGATCTGTGCCGAGTAATACACCCATAGCATCAGCGCCACGACCGAGCCGGCGGCCCCGTAGGAAGACGCAACCGCGCTGTTGCCGAGATAGAGGCCAATCACGCGCTTGCCGACCGAGAACAGCAGCGCGGTAATGATCGCGCCCATGGTGACGTCACGCCACGCGATGCGGGCATTGGGCAGCATCTTGAAGATCACCGCGAACAGCAGCGTCACGACGGAGAACGAGAACAGCGTGGACAGCACGTCCGCCACCGGCGCGAACCAGGACTGCGTCCACAGCTGGCCCCAGAAGCGTTCCACCACGGCCAGCGCGGCGTTGACGATCAACGACACGAGCAGCATGAACGCCAGCACCAGCACCAGGCTGAACGACAGCAGGCGCGAGCGCAGCAGCTGCTGCCAGCCCGCGCTGGCCGGCACGGGTACGTGCCAGATATCGTCCAGGCTGCTCTTGAGCTCGACAAAGGCGCTGGTCGCGCCGACAAAGAGGATGCCCGTGGCGACCATGGCGGCCGGGCCGCTGCCGCCGGCACGGTGCGTGGCGGCCAGGATGCCCTGGATCGCGCTGGCGCCCTGCTCGCCGACCAGGCCCTGCAACTGCTCGAAGATTTCGCCGCGCGCCGCTTCGGCGCCGAAGAACAGCCCCGCGATGGAAATCACGAGTACCAGGATCGGGGCCAGCGAGAACAGCATGTAGAACGACAGCGCGGCGCCCTTGCTGGCGGCACGGTGGGCAAACCACGACTGCACTGCAGCCGTCACCACGCGGGCGGTGCGCTGGCCGGTATGGCGATCAGGCAAGTAACGCCGCGTGTACGAGGACGGGCGCGGCGCAGGATCGCCGGGGTGGCGATGTCGGTTATCGGGCAGGTTATGTTCTTCAGCAGCCATGCTCGGGAGTCCTTCGCAGCACTAGGGACAGCACGCAGCTAACGCGGCACCTGCGTTCATGATACTGCGCATCGTTGCGCTTCACCGAGGCCTCGGCGCCATGCCCGGCAGTGCGGAACCAACCTGCTACAGTAAGAAAAGGCACGCTTGCCAGCGCCTGCGATGCGACCTGCGCCGCAAGGACTGCGAAAGGAGGCAATGTGACCCACATCACCCCGGGGCGGACCCTGACCGCCCTCTTTCTGCTCGGATTGAGCCTCGTGGCCGGAGGATGCGAGCGTAGCCAGCCCGGCCCCAAGCCGATTTCGGGCGCCGCAAGCGGTGCCAGCCAGTCGGCGGCCCCGGCGCAACCGCCCTCAGCACCGCGCTGAAGCGTACCCGTTTCTGCGTCCTGCCGTGTCAGCGTCCAAGGGACACGGACGTGGCCCCTGTATCAGCGCTGTAACCGCGTCCGATTCGCCGGGCTTTGCGCCTGCCGAGGCGTCACGCCGCGCGGGGCGGGGGATCGCGGCATGTGAGTCTTAAGCCCGCTGGTTGTCGCGCTGCCCGACTGGGAATGTCGGCGTTGCAGCAACGTAACCGATTCGTCAGCGGCCGCGGCGCAAGCCCGCCATCAGCCCCTCGCACTTCCCCGAAAGCCGCATAAAACAAGCGTTTGCGGCCATTGGCATACTTGTCGCTCTCTGTCTGACCGGGAGTCGTCAAGAGACATAGCAAAATGACCTGCAGCATGCAGGAGGAGCCCCAGCCATGCGTCATCCGCCAGCACGCATGACAGCACGTCGGCGCTCACACCGGTTGGCAGGACCGCCACCCTCCGTGATCGACCTGTTGTCGGCGCCGTTGCTGCCGTATCCGCGTTTGCCCGCGCAGCCCGTATCGCCGTGCGCGCTGTGGAGCCGGGCGCTTGCGATTTCGGCTTACCGGCGCAGGACGGGACACTAGACCTGGACCACGGCGCGCCAGAGCGCCGCAAACCAGCAGGAATTTGTGCTCCGTCCCCCGGCGGGCACTTTTTTCCACCAAGGGAGGAGCCACCCATGAAAGCCGGATGCCTTGCCGCCGCCCTGATTCTGTTCTCGACCAGCGCCGCAGCGGCCAGCTATGCCTGGTTCGACCGGCCCGACAATGCCAGCGCCAACTCGCATGCCGCGGTCAGCAACGATATCTATGTACGCGGCTTTGGCTGGGCATGGGGCGAATTGCAGTTCAAGCAGGACCCGGGCGCCGCGACGCCGAGTGAGCGGCAGGCACGCGATGGCCTGGACCGCCGCGACACGGCGCCCGGCCGCCACAACGAAGGCGGCGAAGGCGGCGAAGGCGGCTATACGCAGCCGCGCCACACGCGCGGCAAGGTCAGCATGAACCTGGCGACCACGTCGGCCGCCGGGACGCAAGACACCGCCGGGACGGGGCGCAAGCCATCCGTGCCGGCCAACACCGTAGTGCGCTGACGTGCCGCAAGGCATGGGGAAAGGGGAACCGGCGAGCGGACGTCGCCAGTTCCCCTTTCCCTGGAGCGCCTGGGGTGCGCGACGCCAGCCTCGCGACCCGCAGCGTGGCGGGCCCGGTGCTACTCGCCTGCGGCGGGCTGCGTTTCCACGCGGATGTTGTGCTTGTGCATGAGCCGGTACAACGTCACGCGCGACACGTTCAGTTCGCGCGCGGCGGGCACGACGTGAAAGCCGTGGCTGGCCATGACGCTGCGGATCGCCTCGCGTTCGGCTTCTTCGCGAATGGCATCTAGCGTCTTGCGCGGCAACTCCGTTCCGCCATGCAGCTGCAGGTCCTCCGCCGTGATCTTGCGGTTGTCGGTCATGACGATGGCACGCCGCACCCGGTTGATCAGCTCGCGCACATTGCCCGGCCATGCGTACTGCATCATCGCCTGCGTGGCGCAGGGGGAGAATCCGCGGATGCGCCGGTGGGCTTCGTGGCCATGCTCGGCCAGCACGACATTGGCCAGCAGCAGGATGTCCTCGCCACGCTCGCGCAGCGCCGGAATGGTCAGCGTCAGCACGCACAGCCGGTGGAACAGGTCCGAGCGAAAGCGGCCATCGGCCTGCGCCGCCACCAGGTCCACGTGCGTGGCCGAGATGATGCGCAGGTCCAGCGGAATGGACTGGTGTCCGCCCAGGCGGGTGATGGTGCCCTGCTGCAGGAAGCGCAACAGCGCCACCTGGCTTTCGAGCGGCAGGTCGCCGATTTCATCGAGGAACAAGGTGCCGCCCTGCGCCTGCTCGATCCAGCCGATCTTGCGCTGGTTCGCACCGGTGAAGGCGCCCTTCTCGTAGCCGAACAGTTCCGACTGCACCAGGTGCGATGGAATGGCACCGCAGTTGATCGCGACAAATGGCCCCTTGCGCCGGCTCGAGGCTTCGTGGATCGCCTGGGCGGCGAGCTCCTTGCCCGTGCCCGATTCGCCCGAAATGAATACCGGCGCTTCGTTGTGCGCGACTTTCGCCAACGAACGGAACATGCTGCGCATGGGCGGGCATTCGCCGATCATCGTGCCGTGCGACGCCATCTCCGTGGTGCGGCCGTGATGCAGGCAGGCCATGCCATGCGCGTGCTTGAGGGTGTAGAGCAACTCGTCGTGCGAGAACGGCGTACGCACGTAGTCGACGCAGTAATCGCGGATCAGGATGCGCACGCGCTGGTCCGCGAGCTGGGCGTCGGTGGTGATCGCCACCCACGTCACGTGCTGGTGTTGCAGGCTCTGCTCGAGTTGCGCGAGTTCTGCATCACTGTATTCAGCCTGCAGGTCGATCACGCCCGCCATGGGCGCGCTCCCGCGGACGACCCGCTCGAGGTCGCGCACCTGCTGGATGCGGCGCACGTCCCAGCCCGGCCCGAACTGGGCAGGGGTAAAGCCAAAATCCTCATGACGCGACACGACCACGACCTGCGCAGCGCGTGCCGGCGCCTTGCACAGTCGGTCCATAACGATCTCCCGGACGTTGGGCTTATTGTTTATCCCGGTTTCCCGGCGCATTGGCACCGGCCCTCCCGGCCGGTGCGCACGCCGCGGACTCGACGTCGGTATCACGAACTGGACTGACTATGCGCCGGCTCGCCCATGACAGCGAGCGGATCGCTGCCCAGGTGCAGCTGCTCCTGGAGGCGGCGGCGGACAATATCGCGCTCGCGCATCAACTCGACGCGCGGCGCCTCGGGCGTCTGCCCGGAATACTGGTAGTACAGCGCCTTGTAGGTCTGCTGGCTCAGGATCCATTCCTGCAGCAGTTCGCGTTGGCGGACCAGCTCGGCTTCAAGCAGCCGATGCCGCCGCAGCAGGTTCTCAACGGCCTGGCGCGTGGTCGAGGACAAATCGCCGTCCTCGAGCAGAGTGGTCACGTCGGACACCGCTGCGCCGTCATGGCGGATCTTGCGGGTCGCTGAATCTCCTCTGGCGTCTCCCAACACTGCCCAGGTTCGATGCATGGAACGATGGGCGGACTCGCTGATGGGCCCGATGGCGGGTCGCCGGATTTCTCCTGCGTTCATATCTGATCCCCGTTGTACAACACCCCCGGCACTACACGTTCGCGTTTACCACTCTTCTGTCTTGAAATTTTTGTTTGTTTGGCGCACGTGTGTCCGCACGCTCTGTCTTCGTGGTGGCGATGCCGTATTGAAATACGGTCTGATCGGATGCGTCCCACGACGGGCGGACTTGCCGAAGATCTATCGCGGCGCTCGCTGGCGCCTTGCCGGGATGAACCGGAGTCGAGAAGGGGCGCGTCACGCGCCCCCCGTTTGCCACGCCTCTAGTTCAGTGCATTTGCGACGGTTTGTCCAGCCCCGAGTGGGGGATGTCCGACCAATCTCATGCCGGACTCATCCTTTGGGATGAAGCGCGCGTGAAGCATCGTATTCGCTGCATTTTTCGCAAACAACCGCTTCCATGGCAATCCGGCACGCTGTGGCCGCCCCGCAGAAACGGGTACGCTTTGCCTCGCCATACCACGCAGAAACGGGTACGCGGCAGCCGCCGCAGCATGCATTCCGGACAGGCAAGCTGTGGCGTTCCGGTGTCAGTGACCTGGCAAATAGTAGAACTTGAAGATAAACACGGCCGCGATGATCCACACCATGGCCGGCACCTGCCGGGCCCGACCGGTCAGCAGCTTGAGCACCGCGTAGGTGATGAAACCGAACGCCACGCCATTGGCCACCGAGTAGGTGAATGGCATGCCAAGCGCCGTCAGCACGGCCGGAACGACTTCGGTCACGTCATTCCAGTCGATGTCGAGCAGCTCGCGCAGCATCAGGCAGGACACATAGAGCAGTGCCGGCGCGGTGGCATAGGCGGGAACCGTGCCGGCCAGCGGCGCGATGAACAGGCAGGCCAGGAACAAGACCGCGACGGTTACCGCGGTGAGGCCGGTGCGTCCTCCGGCCTGCACGCCCGACGCGCTTTCGATATAGGCCGTGGTCGACGACGTGCCGAGGAACGAACCGGCCATGATGGCCGTGCTGTCAGCCATCAGCGCCTTGTTGAGTCGGTCCATGCGGCCGGCCTTGAGAAGGCCGGCGCGGTTGGCCACGCCCATCAGCGTGCCGGTCGCATCGAACAGTTCGACCAGGAAGAAGACCAGCACCACGTTGATGATGCCGATCGACAACGCCGCCGACACATCGAGCTTGAACAGCGTGGGGCTGATCGACGGCGGCGCGGAGAACACGCCGTGGAACGTATTGCCAGCGAAGAGGAAGCTCAGCACCGTGGTCAGCAGGATGCCGATCAGGATGGCGCCCTTCACCTTCAGCTGGTCCAGCGAAACGATGACGAAGAAGCCGACAATCGCGAGCACGGCGGACGGCTGGTGCAGGTCGCCGATAGTGACGAGCGTGGCCGGACTGGCGGTGACGATGCCCGCGTTCTTGAGCGCGACGATCGCCAGAAACAGGCCGATGCCCGCGGTGATCGCCACGCGGATCGAGTGCGGAATGCCGTTGACGATCATTTCACGCACGCGGAACAGCGTCACCAGCAGGAACAGGCAGCCCGAGATGAACACGGCGCCCAGCGCGGCTTGCCATGCGAAGCCCATGCCCTTCACCACGGTATACGCAAAGTAGGCATTCAGGCCCATGCCCGGCGCCATGGCGATCGGATAGTTGGCGTAAAAACCCATGATCAGCGTGCCGATCGCGGCGGCCACGCAGGTCGCCACGAAGACC
Source organism: Cupriavidus sp. C2SS-8b (assembly GCF_057073745.1). NCBI lineage: Bacteria > Pseudomonadati > Pseudomonadota > Betaproteobacteria > Burkholderiales > Burkholderiaceae > Cupriavidus > Cupriavidus sp. C2SS-8b. The sequence continues at coordinate 2,682,895 of NZ_CP172717.1, read as the reverse complement.
GCATCCTTGGGCATGCCGGCATCCCCCAGGATCGACGGGTTCACGAAGATGATGTACGCCATCGTGAGGAACGTGGTCATCCCCGCCAGGACTTCGGTGCGCACATCGGTCTGGTGCTCGGATAGCTTGAAGATCCGCTCGAGCACGGAAGGCGTGGGCTGGCTTGCGGCGGGGCCGCCCGCTTTGGAAGCGGGTTCCGGTATCGACATCAAAGGTCTCCTGAAAGTCTGTCGTTATGGCATCGGGCTGCGCATGGACAACCGCCGCCGCGGAAGGGGCAGCAAGGGGCCGCGGCATGGGCAAGCATTGCGCGCCGGGCTGCCGCCAGCGTACTGTGGTACAGATTGGCTGCGCAGGTGCCTGCGCCGACGCATGAACGACATGCAAAGCGCGTGATGATCCCACAGCGCAGGAATGTGATGCCAGCCCCCGCTACGGGCCATCCCGAACTTGACGGTAGCATCGTTCCCCCGTATAAATCGCACTAGATTCAAGCGACGAGGCAACAGTTCATTCGTTAGCCACCGTCTGGTACTTCGGTTGTCCATGGTGTCCTTTCCTTGAGTTCCGTGTAGAGTGGCGCATTCGCCATTCGTTTATTTTATTTTTTCTGGAAAGCAAATCATGCAAACCGGTATCGTCAAATGGTTCAACGACGCCAAGGGCTTCGGCTTCATCAAGCCGGACGCAGGTGGTGACGACCTCTTCGCCCACTTCTCGGAAATCCGCTCGGACGGTTTCAAGTCGCTGCAGGAAAACCAACGCGTGTCGTTCGAAGTCAAGAACGGCCCGAAGGGTCTGCAAGCCGCGAACATCACCCCGCTGTAAGCTGGTACGCGGCGCGCCCCGCGCGCCACGATAAGAAACCCGCCCCTGAGGCGGGTTTTTTTGTGCCCGGCGCCGCGCACCTCGGCCGCCCGCGCCGTTTTCATCCCCCTTTCACCTGGCCCGCTCGGGCCCAGTCCCCGGGCGGCTACAGCACATTCTTCCGCAGCCAACTCTCGTTCGCAGAAACGGGTACGCCCGCGCTCGATTCCCCTTCGTTTGAAGTAACGCATTGCGGCGCAACACGCAGAAGTGGGTACGTGGGCGCCGCCTCTTGTACGCAGAAACAGGTACGCAGCACGCCGAACATGATTCCCTGCCGGAAACTGTCGCGCAGAAACGGGTACGCAGAAGCCTGGATACGCGCAGTTGGCCTCGCCTGCGTTGCGTAAACGCACACGACCGCTTGCGCCGGTCAGCATCACTTTCTTTCGCAGAAACGGGTACGCGCGATGTTGCGGCGCGACATCCCGCCAATCAAGAGGTCGTGTTTACGGGCGCCGCAGAAATGGGTACGCCCTTTTTTGTTTTCCCGCCCGCAACGACGCGCAGAAATAGGTACGCCCGTCAGCAACTCGATGTCGGGTCGCCGTCTATTGGCCTCGCTCGGCAGCGCGAGCCTCGCAGAAACGGGTACGGCTCGGATATCCGCATACAGCTGCGTATACGGGAGAAGTGAGTGCTGGCTTTTAACGAGATGGTGATGTATAATGGAAAGTGCCGTGAGAATTTGGGCGCTGGTGGAGAGCAACTCGCAGAAACGGGTACGCTAGTTGCCGCAGGCTCGGACTTGATAGACGCAGAAATGGGTACGGCAACACTGCGCTTCCCACATTGAGTCGCAATCGCAGAAATAGGTACGCCGCAGAATTGGGTACGCCCGCTAGATCCCAGTGGCGAACCAGGCCTCAGCGCAGAATCGGGTACGCTTTACGCCGAGGCGGCGCAGAAACGGGTACGCTTTGCGGCGGATAGGCGATGGGTATACTCCGACACGAACCCATTTCTGCGTGGATAACTCCGTAAACCGGCCGCCCTGGCCCGTTCCCCCCCAAAAACCGCACTTTCATCGCAGAAACGGGTACGCTAACGAGGTGTCTTGCTGTGGAAAAGCCTGTGGGAACAACAGGTTATCCACGCAGAATCCGGTTCGGGGACTGCGCTGAAACAGGTTCGCTCTTGCGCAGATTCGGGTTCGGGCCTACGCAGAATCGAGTACGGTTCTCCGCAGAATCTGGTTCGCGGGCAGTTCGAATCCTCTTTGAAATCAATGCCCTGACCTCTCCGTATACGGTTTACAAGTAGTTAACCCGTATCTGTATCGTTTACTGGTAGACAAGGCCTGGCCATCCGTGGACAACCCCTGCGGGTTGCCCACCGACAGCCAGCCTGCCATCAACGAGGTAAACACGGCACCTCAACCCAATCGGCATTCAGGGAAGCACCGTAGAAACGTATACGTACCCGTTTCTGCGTGACAAGGTTTACGGGTTCGCGTAAAAAGGCGGGTAATCCGAAGCACGCCAATATGCCCATCAAACGCTCCCCGGTCGCCGCGGGGGATCGCTCCGTCCTGGATATGGACGGCGAGCCATCCCGCATCATTGTTCCTGGCAACGAGAACAGCCTGGTTCCGTCCGAGAAATTTCAACGTCTGTTCGACGAGGCGCAAGCCATGGAGCGCGAAGACGCCTGGCAAAGCGGCGAAGTCGGGTTCCTCAGTCGTGCCAGCGTGCAGGTCACGCTGCCGTATCGCGCGCCCAAAGGCGCGCCACCGGTATGGACGCGTACCAGCGGCAACATTTCGCTGATGATCCAGCCTGGCTACTTCACGCAGCAGCGATCGGAGCGCGCCAGCAATGGCCGGCAGAAGTTGGTTTCCGAAACCGTGTCGCTAGGCTATCCGTATGGGTCGTATCCGCGCCTGATGCTTGCCTGGATCGGCAAGGAAATCATGGCCAAGAAGAAGCGGGGGGAATTCACCGGCACGGTGGAAGACCGACGCATCTCGCTGGGCAATTCCTTGTCGGAATTCATGTACAACCTCGGCATTCCGATGGCGACGGGTGGCAAGCGCGGCACGATGACGCTGGTCCGGCAGCAGATGATCCGCCTGTTCTCGGCGACCATCGCGATCGTCCAGAACAAGTCCACGCCAAGCCAGAACCAGAACAGCAGCCACGAGCCCTTGTCCATCGACCGCGTCGGCTACTTGCTGGCCGATCAGCTGTCGACGTGGTGGGATCCCATGCAGCCCGGCCAGGGCTCCATGTTCGAGAGCTTCGTAGTGCTCTCTGAGCCCTTCTTCAACGAGTTGGTTAACCGTCCCGTACCGGTCGACATGCGTGCACTGAAGGCGCTCAAGCAGTCGCCGTTCGCGCTGGACGTTTACTCGTGGCTGACGTACCGGTTTTTTACGATCCAGCGGCGCACCGAGATCCCGTGGGAAGCCCTGCAGATGCAGTTCGGCACGGAAACCGAAAGCGAGCGCAAATTCCGCGCACTGTTCCGCAAGGCGCTCAAGGACGTGCTGGTGGTCTACCCGGGCGCCAAGGTCGATGCGGACTCTTCGAAGGCCCTGATCCTGCAGCCATCCCGAACCAGCGTCAGAAAGCTGGGCTGATCAACGCGCCGACAACAAAAAAGGCAAGCGCGAGGCTTGCCTTTTTTGCTTTCGGGCGACGGGCCACGCAGCAAGCTGCGTGGCCCATGCTCATCAGGCGGGCTTGATAGCCGATGCCTGCAGACCCTTCGGGCCTTGCTTGACCTCAAAGGTCACGCGTTGACCGTCCTTCAGGGTCTTGAAGCCAGCGCCCTGGATTTCGGAGAAGTGCGCAAACAGATCTGCACCGCCGTCGTCCGGGGTAATGAAGCCAAAGCCCTTGGTCTCGTTGAACCACTTGACCGTACCGGTTGCCATAAGAATTTCCTTTCGAAGCAAGTTCTCTTGTACACCACGCAAACAACCGTTCAAGCACGTTGATTCTCGTAGATACCGAACGGAAGCCGACGAGGTGACACGACTTGACTCGACTGTAGGGCGCATCATAACCAGATTTGTCCTGGTCTGTCATGTGCGCCGTAAAGCGCACTACAAATACTTTAGGCGGATTGTCTGCCGCATTTCAAGCGGAAATATCAAACAGTGGTGGTTTCACCAATGGCGGTGAGAAACAACACACGCTTGCCCGATTACAAATGTTATAAAAATTTAGAATACGGTTGATACGCCACCTGGATTTGGCTAAAGTGGCGCCTAAAGTTAACCGCGCTTTCAGCGCTGAAAGAGAGGTCCTTGTGGCAGCAAAAATCATCACAGTCTTCAACCAGAAGGGCGGGTGCGGCAAGACGACGGTGAGCATGCATCTGGCCGGAACGCTGGGCCTGCGCGGCGCGCGCTCGATGCTGGTCGATATGGACGAGCAAGGCACGGCGACACGATGGGCGGCTCAGGCCAGCGATGAGCGTCCGTTCCCCGCCTCGGTGATCGGTCTGGCGCCGTCCGGCGGGGCGATGCACCGGGAAGTCCGCAAATTCGTCAATGATTACGATTACATCGTTGTCGACTGCCCGCCGGCCGTGCATTCGGCTGCACCCTCCAGCGCTCTGCTGATTTCCGATCTGGCCATCATTCCGGTGGTACCGTCACCGCCCGACCTCTGGGCTGCGGTGGCGGCAAAAACCCTCGCACAACACGCGCAGGTCCAGAATGAAACGCTGTTGATTCGCGTGATGGCGAACATGGTGCAAAGGCGTGTTTCGATCGCGCGTCAGGCGATCGAGATCCTTGGTGACGACGGTGAAGTTCCGCTGCTGAATTCGATGATCGGATCTCGTTCGGCGTTTCGGGAGTGCCAGGCGATCGGTTGCACCGTCCATGGCGTAGCGGGCGCGCGTGAAGCCGTGCAGGAGGTCGACATGATGGTCGATGAAGTATTGTCTTTGATTGAGCATTAAGGCATGGCTACAAAACTGAAGAGCCTGAAAGCAGGCATGCTGGCCGGGATGGCAGCGGAAAAGACCCGTAACGATTCCATGGACCGCTTTGCGCGCGCGGAGGCTGCGATCTCACAGCATCCGAACGGGCTGCTACAGGGACGCCCGCCAGAACCGGCGCTGTCTTTCAGCGCTGAAAGTGCGGAAACGGAAAGCTCCCGTCCCCTGGTCCGGATTCCCCTGACCCACCTGCACGACAATCCGCTCAACGCGCGCCGGATCTACGACCCCGCCGTGGTGCAGGAGCGTGCCGCGTCGATCGCCACGCACGGGCAGAAGACGCCCGGCCTTGCCGCACCGGATCCATCCCGTCCGGGCCACTACATCCTGATCGATGGCCACTATCGCAAGCGTGCCCTGGCTTCTGCCGGCAAGCTGGAGATGGAGTGCTTTGTCGAAAATGATCTCAGTGATCTGGACTTCTATCGCCTGTCCTTCATGCTCAACGAGCAGCGGTCGGACCAGTCCGCGCTCGACAACGCGATCGCCTGGCGCCAGCTGCTGGACGAAGGCAAGGTGCAGAAGGAGGAGGACATCTGCGAACTGACCGGCATCTCCGCCGGCACGGTGAACAAGACGCTCGCCTTGCTGCGATTGCCGGAATCGGTGCTCGGGGTCATGCGTGAACGGCCGAACGCAATCGGCATCGCGGCGGGGTACGAACTGACACTCTATTTCAAGCTCGCCGGCGAGGACCGCACGCGCGACCTGGCAACGCGCATCATGACCGACGGCTTGTCGAGCCGCGAAGTGGAGTCCATCCGCAAGCAGGCCCAGGAAGGAAAATCACGCAAGGTGAAGGAAATCAGCCGCCAGTACAAGATCCGTACCGACGGTGGCCAGTTGCTCGGCACGATCAAGGAATGGGATTCCGGGCGGGTCATGCTCGATGTGCAGCTCAGCGACCGCGGCGCGCGCGAGGCACTGGTCGAAGCGCTCAAGACGCGTTTTGGCCTGGACAAGACGTTGCTCTGAACGTACCGCCTCAGGTTCCGCGTAGGAGGAGGGCGCCGTGATGGCGTTCCCCCTGTGAGCCTTCAAGCCTTCACTCCGCCGCGGAACGAATCTGTCGAGGTGTGAAAGCAGGCAATGCCTTCGCTTGCGTGCCAGCGTAGGTCTTCCACGCGGCCCGCAGCAACTGATCGAGACCGCTTGCTCCATAGCCGGCTGCGGACCCCGCCAGGCGCTTCGCGGTGCCTCGGCGAGTCGGCGGATAATCCGTCGGCCCAAGGAGCGCCGCGCCACGAGGCGGGGACTCCGTCAGGCCGCGCCGTACCCAATGCTTCCGCAACGCGGCAAGCGTATCCGGGGCCAAGGCGCGAGATCGTGACTTCGCATCATGCCAACGCAAGCAAGCTTCAAAATCTTCTATTTGCAATGCGTCGCACGGGATGCTGGCAAGTTCGCCGAGCCTGAATCCGTCCCGGACCAGCAACGCGGCAGCGAACGCTGCCTGCCACTTTGACTCGTCTTGCCTGCCCAGCCAGTCCAGGAATCCGTCGATGTCGCTGCGTGCGAGCGCACTACGTCCATCTGGCGCGACGACGGCACCAGCGTCGATGGCTGGCGTGTCGACGAGATCGATGCTGCCCGCACACGCCTTCGCCATCGACAGCGACTTCAACATGGCACGAATCACCCGCAGTGCCGCCGTCTGCGAACTGGCGCGCAGTGGTCCCTCGAAAGGCCGCCAATGTACGCGATCCCGTGGGCTGGCCGGCCCACACCAGAACGCGGCAGGCTCGGGGGCCCGCAGAAAGGTGACATATCTTTGCAACGATTCCACCGTGAGATCTGCCAGCTGCAGACGCTCTCTCGCCAGCCAGAGCAGTAGCCGTTCGGCTTCCTTTCGGTAACTGCTTCGCGTATGGGGCGACCTCGGCTTGGCGTCCAGCCATTGCCGCACACGCTCCACGTCCGATCCCGCCGCGCCCAAGTTAGGTTGGCCCGACAGCGGCCCCTGCATATGTTCCAGCGGCACCGGGTACGCCATGTGTGGACCCAAGGGAAGCGGCACGATGGAGGGGCGCTGAGAGACCTCGGAAGGCGGCACGATATGCGCCTCAATAAGTGCTTTATGATTATCTTTTGAGGGTTTGCGTTGTTCGATCAACCATCGCGTAATGACCTCCGCCGACTTCGGGCCAATCCGTGGCACCGCGCGCCACCAGCTACTGCCGCGCGCATTGGCGAGGCCGGCGAGATCGGAAACCTTGTGAATGCCGGCGGCGGCGAGACGGCGGGCCAGGCTTGGGCCGAACCACAGTCCGACTTCGTGCCCCGAGGCCGGCCGACCCTGCCCCAATCCTTCCAGCGACGAGAGCGCATCGACCCGGCGCGTCATGCCCACGTCGGACCGTCCGCGCAGCGCCTCAAACATTTCCGCGATATCCGGGCGGTCATGCTGCAGGGCAAACTGGACGAGGCGGTCCCGCAGCGCCAGGATGCGCGCGATGGCCTGGCTCTCGGTCAGCGCGTCGTCATCGTCCGGATCGGACAGGTAGCGGTTGGCGATGTCGACCGGCCGCATGCCCTGCGCGTACGCGCGCACAACCGCGAATTCCGTGCGGGTCAGCTTGGTGGCGGCCGATGCGCCGTGATCTTCGCTCATCCTAGGTTCTTAGCTAAGTGACTGAACTATAACAACATTATTCGAAGTGGATTCCGAGCAGGCCACTTTTGCGGCACCAAAGTTAATGTAAATTATTTTTGTGCGAGTCACCATACTTCATTGGCTCGAACTTGTGATTTCGGACTGTGTGGCGGCCCCCCTCGCTAGATTGCCACCCGGCTAACGGGGACTTGCGGCAGTTCTCGGCTGAGGTCGCGAGAGCGAAAGCGTACCCATTTCTGCGTGTGCATTACCCGATCGCAGAACTGGAACGCTGGGCGCGCGGAATGCCCGATATAAAGGCGAGCCAGGCGCTGCGGCCAAGCAAACGTCGATAGCGACGTCGATGCGGCTCCGGCGAAACACATATATGGCTTGCCGCACATAGATACGCCCTGACGCTGCCAGCACCGCCGATAATTCTTGAAACCGGGTAAGGCGCCAAACCATCCGTCTGTCCGGATCGCTCACACGTTCAAGCATCGTGTCTGATGCTGAGGATTCTCATTGCCGCGGAGATTTGCGAGCGCTCTGCATTCTGCAATGCGCTGATCTGGGTGTCATTCAAGGCGGACGAAGCGTGGCCGGCGCCGATGCTTCGCAGTTGGCGGCTTGGCTGAAAGACGTTACCTCTCTATCCCGACACATCAATGAACCACGACCTTGCCTTCGCGCCGCCGGCACGGCCACTGGACGTTGCGATCGATTTCGAGCGTCTCTTCGGCGTCCTGGTTGCGCAGCGCCCGCTGATCGCCACCTCGGCGTTGGCGCGCGGCCTTGAAATCCTGCACTCGCGCCTTGCGGTCGCGAGCGCGGCGGATGATCTTCAACGCTATGTCGAAGCCGAGCCGAAATTCTTCCCCTTGATGCGTCGATGGCTGGTGAGCAGGATGAAGCCGCGTTCAGATCCTGGCCTGAGATTGCCAGGCTCGACCACAGATTGAGATCGTGTAGATCATGCGGCTATCCCATATTTCCTGGAATCTGGCTGGATTGGCGCTCCCATTACTCGTCGCCGCTATCACGGTCCCGCAACTCATACAGAAACTCGGAAATGAACGGTTTGGGTTGCTAGCGCTGGCATGGGGATTGATCGGCTATGCGGGCGCGCTGGATCTCGGGATCGGCCGTGCACTGACGCAATTGGTATCCAGTTTGCGGGGCGCAGACAATCTGGCAGATATACCGCACGTGCTGGCGACAGCCCGCCGGATTACTCTTGTGGCTGGGCTGGTCGGTGGCATTTTGGTCGCGGCGACCGCGTTGCTGGGTGGATACGCCTGGATCGATGCCCATGGTACTCCCCCGCTTGAGATCCGCTCGGCCATGATATTGCTAGCGATCGCGCTACCGGCCCAGGCGATGAGTGCCACCTATCGCGGGATGAACGAAGCCTTCCTGAACTTCAAGGGCATTAGCTTATTGCGCGCGGGACTCGGCGTCATCAATTTTGGCGGGCCGTATCTGGTGACGCTCTACACCAATCAACTTCCATGGCTGATTGCAACGCTAGTGGTCAGTAGGGTCCTTGCCTTGTTTGCATTTGACTACCTGGCTGCCCGATGCATGCGAAATGGTGGAGTTGCATATAAGGGCGTCTATTCTTCGAAAATTGCGCGATCGCTGTTCGCTTTCGGCGGATGGGTCACCGTCAGCAGCATAGTAAGCCCGATCCTGGTCCAGGCAGATCGCTTTGTCATTGCCTCGGTCATCTCTGCTGCGGCAGTGACGGTCTATGTTTTGCCTTATGAGATGGTGACGCAGAGCTTGATATTGGTAAGCTCGGTGTCGTCCGTCATGTTTCCAACCTTGAGCCGGTTGATGCGTGAGCATCCTGGCGAGTGGCGCCCCTATTTTCGTCGCTGGCTGTTCATCATGATCGGAATAATGGCCGTGGTGAGCATATTAATGGCCTTGCTTCTGCCTGAGGTGCTCTTGTGGTGGATAAAGGGGCATCTGAAACCCGAATCGATTGCAATCGGCCAAGTACTGTGTCTTGGAGTCTTTGCCAATGCGATCGGCTCCATGTTTTACGCGTTGATTCAGGCCGGCGGGCGAGCCAATCTGACTGCGACATTGCATGTCATTGAACTGCCGATTTTTGTTGTCGCGCTATATTTTCTCCTGGATAGATACGGTATTCATGGTGCGGCTTGGGCCTGGGTGGGTCGTATGATCTTCGACGCCAGCGCGTTAGCATACTATTCTAGGGTGCGGAATGTTTGAGGTATTGCTGCTCGTTACGTTGGCGGGGTTGCTGGCAGCGAGTCGGCGACAATTGGGGTTTGGGAATCCATTCCAGATCTACTTCTTCCTTTGGTTCGCCCTGCTCCTTGGGTATTATCTGTCGCGGGATAGCTTTATCCCGGTTTCAACGGAATTTATCCTTCTTATTCTGACGGCAAAGCTTCTTGCGTTGCTTATTATGTTCTGGTGCCATCTCCGACTCCGGAGGGAAAGCACAAAAGTCTGGCGGCACGGGGTCATTGCGAAAAAAAACAGATTTATTGACCTGGCGCAGCTAGTGGCGATCATTGCCCTCCCGCTCGTCTACGGGCGAGCTACGGAAATTGCGGACGGGGAGAGTGTTTTTACTGTCGTGGGTTATATAACCCTCCGTGCGGGGATGACCGAGGACGGGCAGGGTTACGGAATATTGGCATACCTGTGGGTACTTTCTTTTGCGACTACCTCCGTGTCGATATTTCTTTACCGCCAGTCAAATTTGGGAGCTGGTCGCCTGTTCCTTTCCTTTGCGGTGAGCCTGTGTTATTGCTACCTTAGCACTGGTCGGACCTATATCTTATTCTTTTTGTGTCTGGCTCTCGTGCCGTTGATGACTGTCGGCGCAATTCGTCTGCGCGGATTATTCGTTGCGCTACTCATATTTACAGCATTATTGGTATTTGTGACGACGATGACTGCGAAGGGGATTTCCGCGGATGACGGCGTTGCGGAAAATACAACATCTTTTCTCGAAAGCCTGCGGGGCTATACGATTGGCCCTCTTCTAGCGTTTTCCCGCCTTGTGGAGTGGAATCCGGATTTAAGCTGGGGCGAGAATACCTTTCGCCTGTTTATCTCCATTCAATATGCGCTGGGCCTTTCAGATATGGCCCCCGTATCGTTGATGAAAGGGTATGCGTTCGTCCCGGATCCAACCAATGTGTATACGGTGTACGAAGTTTACTTCCGCGACTTTTCGTACCTCGGCGTGCTAATTCCACCGGTGTTCCTGATTTTGCACTCCTGGCTGTATAGGAAAGCGCGCTCGAGTGGCGGGGTCTGGATTTTTTATTATTCTGCCTCGGTGTACCCGTTGGTGATGCAGTTCTTCCAAGATCAGTATTTTTCTTTGCTGTCAACCTGGATTCAGGTCTGGTTCTGGTATTGGCTCTTTACGACGCCGAACCGATTTAGATGGAAGAAAGGAGGGCTCGGTCATGCTTGATATTGTTCTGGTGAACTGGAATAGCCGAGGACAACTTTCGGATGCCATCGCAAGTATTGTGCAGCATCACGACGGTCTGGTCAGGTCGGTAATTGTTGTCGACAACGCGTCAAGTGACGATTCGCTTTCGCTGGCGGAAGCGGCGGCATCCAATTCGCCATTTGATGTAAAGGTAATAGTTAACACCAGAAATCGCGGCTTTGGTGCGGCCTGTAATCAAGGCGCGGCGCTTGCCGAAGCGGAGTTTGTGCTCTTCTTGAACCCGGATGCGAGAATATTTGCCGGGTCTTTGCTTGTACCGTTGACTTATCTTAAGGAACCGGGGGCGGCGGACGTGGGGATTGTCGGTGTTTCACTTGTGGACGAGAAGAATCAAGTGGCGCGCAGTTGCTCGCGTTTTCCGACGGTGGCATCTTTCTTTGCCAACGCCACCGGACTCAATCGTCTTCCGGGCCTCCGGCGATGGACGCAGGCCATGGTGGAATGGCCGCACGATTCGAACAGGCAGGTAGACCAGGTGATCGGTGCATTCTTCTTGATGCGTCGTGACCTGTTTGTGGCACTGGGCGGATTTGACGAACGATTCTTTGTTTACTTCGAGGAAGTTGACTTATCGCTACGCGCCCTTCAAGCCGGATTCCGGAGCATGTATATCGCTGACGTCCAGGCGTTTCACGCCGGTGGCGGCACCTCGCAACAGGTAAAGGGACATCGGTTGTTTTACTCCCTGCGTAGCCGCTTGCTTTACGGGTTCAAACATTTCAGGCGGATGCCCGCGTGGACGTTGGTTTTTGTGACGCTTTGCCTGGAACCGTTAAGTCGCATAGGCTTTCTGCTAATCGCCGGAAAAATTGATGATGCGCGCAATACGTTGATGGGCTATCGCATGCTGATTGGAGATCTCGGCGATATATTGATGAGGGCGAACCGGCCATGAAAATACTTATGCTGTTCCGCCTGCGCTTCAAGCAAAAGAACCGCGCTGGAGCGATGGCAAATGAGTATGGTGTTGCCACGATATGAGTCAAAGGCGGAGGATTCTTTTCGGAGGGCTTGCAACGGGCATTGGTGCTTCGCTGCTCCGGTGGCAAACAGGTCTCGCCGGCACTGAAGAGCGCTCTCCATCGCCTCGTCCGGGGGACGAACCGACAAGCGTAAGGCGGTTTGGTGCGCGGGGAGATGGTGTTGCCGATGACACTGCTGCCGTCGTGGCTGCCGTGGCGGGGGTCAGGGATGGCGGTACGTTGGTGTTTCCGGCCGGCGGTCGCTACAGGCTGACGGAGGTGGACCTTTCCGGAAAGGCGGTCACGGTCGTCGCGTACGGGGCCGAAATCATATGTGCCATCGAGGGCAAAGGCGCCATACGGAAAAGCGATCACGGAAAGAAGCTGACGATCTGCGGTGGCAAATTCACCGGGCGGGGTATCGGCATCAGGTGGGTGACCGGCACCAGCACGACTCAATACGATGATTTCTTGCTGGTCGGCGTCAATTTCATGAATGCCGACTACGGCGTATATCTCGATGGAGTGCGCGAAGGGACGCTAGTCGGGTGTTCCTTTGACGGTGCGTTTGGCAACAAGGGGGTTTACCGTGTCAGGACAGTCAATACGCAGCTTATAGGCTGCAATTGGAAGAATACGGCATATATGGTCAATGATGACGGTGACTATAGCCCTTATTCTGCTGGTCTGATTATCAATGGCGGTGCCGCCATCGGCTGTGCGATCGGCGTCTATTCCCAGGGAACTGATTTGGTAACGATCACCGGGGGGGCGGTGATTGATTATTGTGATGCCCCCGTATTGCTGCGTGGGGTTGATGGCGTCGAGATCAATGGTGGGTGCTACCTGTCAAGTCGCCAGCTTCGCGGGGGAAAATCCAATCCCGCGTTGGAGGTCACCCTGGCTGGCAACGGCGACCCCACGAGAAACCTCAAGATTGGCTTTATTTCGACACTGAACCATTCGAACGATGCCGGCGCGGATTGCATCAGGCTGCGAGGTGTCGCTTCGGGATTCCTGGTGCACTGTACGATCTCATTCTTTAGACGGTTTGGGGTCGATTTCGCTGGCTGCACGCGCTTCCAGGTTAACGAGAACACGCTGGCTCGCGGGGCGGGTTCGCCTGCCACGACGGCAATCATTGAATCGGCGGACGGTGAAAGCAGCAACAGCGTGAGCCGAAATGATACCGGGGGGATGCGGATATCTACCTTGTTCGCCAGGGTTGAAGGCAACCTGGGGTTCGCTACCGAAGGAAGTGGCGAGGCAATGGCCGCTGCAGATGCATCTTCGGTGATGGTGAAGCATGGCTTGAGCTATACACCGGCCAAGAGCGAAATTGCATTGACAGCCACCAACCGGGAGGCAGCGAACGCCAGGCCGTATATCGCGGCCGTATCATCCACGACATTCACGATCGGTTTCGCCTCTGCTACGACGTCAAGTGCAAGCGTGGCTTGGCATGTAAAGAAAAAAACGTTCTGACCTGGCGCTGGGCGCGGCCGAACCACGGACGTGTCAGGAATTTCGTGTGCTGAGGTCGTTGTAAGAAATCTCAGCCGATGGCGTTGGTGAATCGCTCGCCAAACAGAATGGCGAACTGATTGACTGCCTGCCGCCAGGTGATAGGCGGCATCTTCCAATCCTTTTCGATGTTGCGCAAGGCCAGAAACAACAGCTTGCTGGCCGCTTCGTCGCTGGGGAAGTGGCCTCGATTCTTGACGATCTTGCGCAACTGCATGTGCATGCTTTCAATGGCGTTGGTCGTATATATGATTCTGCGTACTTCCGGTGGATAGGCAAAGAAGGGAATCACTTGCTCCCACTGGCGTTGCCACATGGCCGCGACGGTAGGGAATTTACGACCCCATTCGCCTTGGGAGAAAGCCTCCAGCGCCGCTGCTGCCGCATCGGCCGTGGCGGCCTGATAGATCGGCTTGAGCGCCGCAGCGAGCGGCTTGCGATCCTTCCAACTCGCCAGACTCAGCGAATTGCGGATCAGATGCACAATGCAGGTCTGGATCTGGGCATCCGGATAGACCGCTTCGATCGCCTCGGGAAAGCCGCGCAAGCCATCGACCACTGCGATTAGGATGTCGTTCAAACCGCGGTTCTTCAATTCGTTGAAGACCTTCAGCCAGAACTTGGCGCCCTCGGTTTGCTCGATCCACAGGCCCAGTACTTCCTTGCGGCCGTCGGCCCGAATGCCCAGCGCCAGATAGACCGCCTTGTTCTTGACCGTGCCTTCGTCGCGAATCTTCAGCCGGAGCGCGTCAAAGTACACGATCGGATACATGGCCTCGAGCGGCCGTTGCTGCCATTGCTCGACGTCGGCCAGCACCTCATCCGTGACCGTGGAAATCAGATCGGGCGACACCTGGAGCCCGTATAGCTCCAGCAGATGGCCCTGAATCTCGCGCACGCTCATGCCGCGCGCATACATGCTGATGACGTGGTCGTCGAAGCCTGGAAGCCGGCGTTGATACTTGCCAACCAACTGCGGCTCGAACGTTGCCTGCCGATCGCGCGGGATATCGAGCGTCAGCTCGCCGTTGGGCGTAATGACTGTCTTGGGGCTCTTGCCGTTGCGGTGGTTGCCGGCTTTGCCTTGCTCCGCCTCGCTCTCCAGGTGATGAGTCAGTTCGGCCGCCAACATTCGCTCGGCCAATTGCTTCTTCAACTGCCCAGCCAGGCCTGATTCGCCGAGGATCGACTCGGCATCTTGGGCCTGTCAGAAATTTTGTGTTTAGGGCATAACATGTCGCCAAGGAGCATGTCATGCCACGTAGAAACAAGACGAGTCAGGCCGCCGATCGTGAGCTGCCGATCATTCCCGAGGATCTGATCGCCCATTTCGTAAAGGGCCCGATGACTGCCGAGGCCGTGCAGGACGCCTCAATGGCATTCAAGAAGGCCCTGATCGAGCGGGCCTTGGGCGCTGAACTCGGTCATCATCTGGGCTACCCGGCTGGCGCTGAGCGCCCAGCCGGCACAGCCAATCAACGCAATGGCAAGAGTGCTAAGACGGTTTTGACCGAGGACGGGCCGCTGCGAGTGGATATTCCGCGCGACCGCGACGGCAGCTTCGATCCGATCCTGATTCCCAAGCACGAGCGGCGCTTCACCGGGTTCGACGACAAGATCGTCGCCATGTACGCCCGCGGCATGACCGTGCGCGAGATCCAGGCGTTTCTGGCCGAACAGTACGGCACCGAGGTGTCGCCAGAATTCATCAGTTCTGTAACTGATGCAGTCATGGACGAGGTCACCACCTGGCAAGCCCGCCCGCTGGAGGCGATGTACCCGGTGGTGTTCTTCGACGCGCTGCGGGTCAAGATGCGTGAGGACGGCGTGGTACGCAACAAGGCCGTCTATCTGGCCTTGGGCGTGCTGCCCGACGGCACGCGCGACATCCTGGGCCTGTGGATCGAGAGCACCGAAGGCGCCAAGTTCTGGATGAAGGTGTTCAACGACCTGAAGATCCGCGGCACGCAGGACATCCTGATTGCAGTGACCGACGGGCTCAAGGGCATGGAACAGGCCCTGAACGCGGTGTTCCCGGCCACGACGCTACAGACCTGCATCGTGCATCTGATCCGAAACAGCTTGAGCTACGCCGGTTGGAAAGAGCGCCGGACCGTGGCTGCGGCGCTTAAGCCCGTGTACACCGCGCCCACTGTTGAGGCGGCGCTGGCCGAACTGGCGGCGTTCGAGCAGAGCGAATGGGCTAAGAAGTACCCCCCGATCGCCGCGTCCTGGCGTCGCGCCTGGGATCAGGTGATCCCGTTCTTTACATTCCCACCGGCGATCCGCAAGATCATCTACACGACGAACGCGATCGAGAGCATCAACGCGCAACTACGTAAGATCATCAAGACCCGGGGGCACTTCCCCAGTGACGAGGCGGCAACGAAGCTGCTATGGCTGGCCCTGCGCAACATCACCGGTAAGTGGGGCAGCTCAACGCATGACTGGAAGGCTGCCATGAACCAGTTTGCGATTCTCTATGAGGAACGCTTTACCCACCCGCATCACTGAGATAATCCTGGCTCACCGGTTAAGTCGACGGTGCGCCTTTAACTGCCCTGAACACAAAAACGCTGACAGGCCCGGCATCTTTGTTCTGGACCTGCGCCAGCAGTTGATCGATCAGTTCATCAGGGAACAGCTTGGGTGCCTTCGGGCTCTTGCTCTTCTTGGTCACTGTTGTGTCGGTCATAGGACGTTTCCGTAATCGTCTCATGACCTCGTCACACTAAAAATCTGACAGGCTCCGAACCACTTGTCGGCGCCCACCGACACCATAATCATCCCCAGCCGCCTTCATCCCCTTCGATCCGCCGACGTATGATGCCCACGTCTCCCCACTCCAGGGACATCGCGGCCGCCTGCCGGCCGCAGCGCATCAGGAGGCATGCTTGGACCTACCCCGACCGCTTTCCTCCGACACGCCACGCGGCGGCGATCTCATCCTCGCCCGCCCGGAAGGCCTTTACTGCCCGCCCGGCGATTTCTACATCGATCCCTGGCGTCCGGTGGACCGTGCGGTCATCACTCATGCCCACTCCGACCATGCCCGCGTCGGCCACGCGCACTACCTGTGTGCCGAGCCCGGCCGCGGCGTGCTGCTGGCGCGGCTGCCCGGCATCCCGCTCGACACGTTGCCCTACGGCCAGCGCATCACCCACCACGGCGTCACGCTGAGCCTGCATCCGGCCGGGCATGTGCTCGGTTCCGCGCAGGTGCGGCTCGAATACGGCGGCCAGGTGTGGGTGGCCTCGGGCGACTACAAGCTCGAGGCGGATGGCACGTGCGACCCGTTCGAGCCCATGCGGTGCGACACCTTCATTACCGAAAGCACCTTCGGCCTGCCGATCTACCGCTGGCCGCCGCAGGCGGCGCTGATGGCTGAGATCTTCCACTGGTGGCAGGCCAACGCGCAGGCGGGGCGCGCCAGCATCGTCTATGCCTATACCTTCGGCAAGGCGCAGCGCATCCTGCACGGCTTGCTGCGCCACGCCGGCGCGGACGGCCTGCCCGGGCCGGTGATCGTCCATGGCGCGCTGGCCATGCTCAACGCCGCCTATGCCGAAGCCGGGGTGGCGCTGCCGCCGATGTCGGTGGCCCCCGACCTGCCGCCGCGCAGCCCGCTGCTGCGGCGGGCCCTGGTGGTGGCACCGCCCTCGGCGCAGCGCTCGCCGTGGCTGCGCCGCTTTGGCGATGCCTCCGATGCGTTTGCCAGTGGCTGGATGCAACTGCGCGGCACGCGCCGCCGCCGTGGCGTGGACCGCGGCTTCGCGCTGTCCGACCATGCCGACTGGCCGGGGCTGCTGCAGGCGATCGATGCCACCGGCGCGGAGCGCATCATCGTGACCCACGGCAACGTGCCGGTGATGGTGCGCTACCTGAGCGAGCGCGGCTGGAAGGCGCAGGCCTTCGAGACCGAATTCGGCGATGACGACGAATCCGCGCGCACCGAGGCGCAAGCGGAGTCCGCCGCCGACGGCGAGCCAGCGTTGCCATGAAGGCCTTCGCCGAACTCTACGCCGCGCTCGACGGCACCACCTCCACCAAGGCGCGGCTGGCTGCGCTGGTGGACTACCTGCGCGCGGCGCCGCCGCAGGATGCTGCCTGGGCCGTATATTTCCTGGCCGGTGGCAAGCCGCGGCAGATCGTGCCGGTGTCGATGCTGCGCGAGCTGGCGCGCCAGGCCGCCGACCTGCCGGACTGGCTGTTCGAGGAAAGCTACCAGGCCGTCGGCGACCTGGCCGAGACCATCGCGCTGCTGCTGCCGGACCCGATGGATGCCGACCGCGCCGGCCTGGCTGAATGGGTCGAGCAGCGCCTGCTGCCGCTGCGCGGCCTGCCGCCTGACGCCTTGATGCCGCGCCTGGACGCACTGTGGCGGCCGCTCGACGCGCACGGCCGGCTGGTGCTGTTCAAGCTGATCACCGGTGCGTTCCGCGTAGGCGTATCGCGGCTGCTGGTGACGCGCGCATTGGGCGAGGTGGCGGGCATCGATCCCAAGCGCGTGGCCGAGCGCATGGTCGGCTACACGGACTTGTCGGCGCGGCCCGACGCGGCACGATTCCAGGCGTTGATCGCATCGGAAAGCGACGACGATCGCGCGCTGCGGGCCGATGGCCAGCCCTACCCGTTCTTCCTCGCGCATCCGCTGCAGGCGCCGCTGGAGCAGTTCGACGCTGTGCTGGGCGCGCCCGAAGACTGGTTGGTCGAATGGAAGTGGGATGGCATCCGCGCGCAGCTCGTTTGCCGTGGCAGCCAGACCTGGCTGTGGTCGCGCGGCGAGGAACTGATCACCGAGCGTTTCCCCGAGATCGTCGACGCGGCTGCGGCGCTGCCTGAGGGCACCGTGCTTGATGGCGAGATCGTGATCTGGCAGCAGGGCCGCGCGCAGCCCTTTGCGCTGCTGCAGCAGCGTATCGGCCGCAAGACGCTGAATGCCAAGCTGCTGCGCGAAGCGCCGGCCATCCTGATGGCCTATGACCTGCTCGAATGGCAGGGCGAGGACTGGCGTTCGCGGCCGCAGGCCGAACGCCGTGCGCAGCTGGACCAGGTCATCGCCCGGCATGTGCATCCGTCGCTGGAACTGAGCCCGCGGGTCGAGGCCGATGACTGGCCGCACTTCGCCAGGCTTCGCGAGGCCTCGCGCGATCTCGGCGTGGAGGGCTTTATGCTCAAGGCTGCCAGCGCGGCCTATGGCGCGGGGCGTACCAAGGATGTGGGCGTCTGGTGGAAGTGGAAGATCGACCCGTACTCGGTCGATGCCGTGCTGGTCTACGCGCAGCGTGGACACGGCCGTCGTGCCAGCCTTTATACCGATTTCACCTTTGCGGTCTGGAGCGTGCCGCCCGGCACGCCGGGCCGCACGCTGGTGCCGTTCGCCAAGGCGTATTCCGGCCTGACCGATGAAGAGATGCGCGCGGTCGACGCCATCGTGCGCCGGACCACGGTGGAGCAGTTTGGCCCCGTGCGCAGCGTACAGCCGACACAGGTATTCGAGTTGGGCTTTGAGGGGATCGCCCGAAGCGGACGGCACAAGAGCGGCATCGCGGTGCGCTTTCCGCGCATGCTGCGCTGGCGCACCGACAAGCCGATCGAGGAGGCCGATACGCTGGCCACGCTGGAGGCTATGCTGCCGGGCGCCGGCAAGGTGAATCAGGTGGCAAGCCCTGCTTCATCGAGTACGGAATCGAGCTGAGCCTTCAGCAGACCGAGCAGGCAAAACACACTGAAGCTGGCCTCGGATCGTTCGCATTGCAGTTCCAACAATTGCAGGACACCGTCGAGACGGCGTGGACTTGCTCCAGGCTGGCGTTGGCTGCGGACATATCAATCTTGGACATTTGACCTCCATCGTTGTGGAAGGCCCTGCCGGGTTTGTGGGGAGAGGGGTGGCGGGCCCGACGACGAGGGTGGAAAGCGACCCCAAGAGAACGCTCAGCCTTGCGGCTGCCTCGCCCGGCCCGCCGTAGAAAGAGGCGTGCTTGAGCACGAAGCGTCTTGAGTAGGACGATCCGCTTGGGGGTCGGGTTTCCACACCCGGTCACCGTTGTGCGATGACGGGAACTAGTTTCGCTTCTTGCTGTGATCGTGAGTCGATAGGACGGTTCGCATTTTTTCTCCGGACCGTCTGTGAGTGGGTGATGACTGGCTTGTCGTGCTTGGCAGGCGCAGCTGTTTCGCCGGCGTAGCCGGCGAGTCACTTTTTGTCCGAGCGACAAAAAGTAACCAAAAAACGCGTCGCTTGCCCTAACGGGCGAATATTGATCGTAGCGTACGACGAATTTCGTACGGGTATTAACTTCAGAGCGTGCCTGGCTGCCTGCCGCATGGTGCGCGTCCGCATGCAGGCTTTCAAGCCGTGATTGAACCAGCCCCGAACCTGTCCGTGGCCCCTGCTTCCACCGCTATCGCATCATCGCCTTCGGCTGCTACGCGGCTCACTAGTCGGATTGTCAGAGGCATTAACGGCGCTGGCGTCGGTGCTTCCGCTTCCCCTTCGCCGTTTCATTTTCTTTCGCTGAGCCGCGCGCAGCGCAGCCGTAGGCGATGATGCGATATCGCGGGCAGTGTCGGGCCACGGACAGGTTCAGGGCTCGTTCAATCATTGGCCGAGAGCCTACATACGGTTGCGCACCACGCGGCAGGCAGCGGGGCAGACTCTGAAGCGAGTACCCGTACGAAATTCGTCGCGCACTACGATCAATATTCGTCCGCTAGGACAAGTAAACGCGTTTTTTGGTTACTTTTTGTCGCTCGGACAAAAAGTGACTCGCAGGCTACGCCTGCGAAACAGCTGCGCCTGCCAAGCACGACAAGGCAACCCTATAAGTGGATTCCGCGCTGCATTTCCAATGCCTCACCCACACCCCCCTCTTCAGCGGGGACCGCATCAAACTCATCCCGCCATACCACCCGATCGGGTGTCGTAATCCTCGCGAATCAGTCGCCGATATAACGCTTTCCGCACAACAGCATCCGCAAAGCGGCGACAACGACACATATCGTTTTCCACACGCATCATGCAAATTGACCATGGGGAAAACCCCCTCGGTCCGCACGAGCCTTGCTTTCCCCCATCCCCTTTCATATGCTCGTTACCAGAGTTACGAATACTTACATCTGAGTTCAATGGCGTCTAAGAACGCCATCGGGTTTGATAAGCGTCGGATAGACGCAAACGGGGCGATTCAACATCTCCAAGGGAAGGGACCATCAGCAGACCGGACGGGTACGCTGAAGGGGCTGGAGCGCTGTCGGATCGTAGGGAAAATGCATCCCGCAGGATAGCGAGGCATTTTCCGACCGCAAGTGCGGGTTGTCGCAGGGTTCGCGCTTGCCGCTACAAGAAAAGAGAGCGGCCATGGCCACCATCCTCTTGATCGAGCCTCATCCACTGTTGCGCCTGGGGCTGCGCCATCTGCTGGCGCAAGCACACATCCCCGGGGACCTGATCGATATCGATCCGCTGGCGCCCATTGAATCTGACCTCTGGCTGCATGGCGCAGACCTGCTGGTGTTCGGACTGCCGTCCGACACCGGCACCGGCTGCCAGCAGCTGGCCGAGCTGTGCGAGCACCTGCAGCCGCAACGCGTGCTGGTGCTGGCCGAGTCTCCGGCCGCTGCGCTGGCCACCACCGGCTTGCCCGAGTCCGTGCGCGGCTGCATGCACAAGCACAGCAGTGCCGAGGCGCTGGACGCAGCAGTGCGCCTGGTGCTGGCCGGCGGCGAGTGCTTTCCGTCCCGCATCCAGATGGAAAGCACGGCAGACGCCATGACCGATGCACCGGTCGCGCACAGCATGCTGTCCGACGCGGCGGCCGGCGAGGCCCGCAACGTCGTGGCGCTGCAACGCGGCCATGGTTTGCTGGCGACTGGCACCCACATGGAAACTGCACAGCCCGCACCGCGCACCGTGTCGCTGTCGCAGGTAGGCGGCTACGAAACACCGTCCGCTGGCGCGCACCTGCTCAACATCACCGAGCGGCAGTACGAGGTGCTCGCACTGCTTGCGCGCGGCTATCCGATCAAGACGGTCAGCCGGATCCTCAACATCTCGGTCGCCACCGCCAAGACGCATGCATGCACGCTGTACCAGCGGCTGCACGTGCGCAACAAGGGCGAAGCGGTCTACGTCGCGCTGCAGCGCGGTGCCACGCTCAACTGGGCCGGTCCGCCAACGGCCGGCCAGCCGCAGATGTCGGCGGGCATGGCGGCGGCATAGTCGCTGCCGAGCGGTCTCATCCTTCTGTAGAGCCGGGCTCATCCAAAAGCATGAGGCAGGCGTTGCGGCGGGTTGCTACGTTTCAAGCGAAGGCACGGTGCGCCCCGCTTGCCGCGCTGGGCAGGCGGGTACAACGTGCTCCGATTCTTCAACGGTGGTATTGCTTCCGCGGCCAGGGCCGCCGCTCCATACCGTCAATGTCGACCTATCTGATTGCCAGCAATGAAGTGATGTGCCGGGTCCTGGCCCGCCGGCTGCAGGCGCTCAGCCTGCCCAGCCCGATCCGCTGGCGCGCGCCGCAATGGCTCGACGAAGCCGATGCTTCCATCCCTGCCGAACAAGCCGAAGACCCCGCCGACATGGCGCTGCTCGATTGCAGCGGGGTCGAAGGCGATCAACGCGCACTGCTCGACCGCCTGCACGCCAGGCTGGCGCCGCGGCGCTGGCTGGTGATCTCCGACCGGCTCGACGCTGCGCTGATGCTGCATGCCGCGCTGCTTGGCGCCAGCGGTTGCCTGGCGGCGCCGGTATCGGCCGAACTCGTGTGCGCCGCCACGGCGCTGATCTGGGCGGGTGGCCAGTGTTTCCCGCGCACCGCGCTCACGCTCGGCGGTGGCACGCCGCTGTCCTCCCTCGTTTGCCCGGTGAGGACTACGGCGACCGGATGAGGGCGAACCGCGCGCAACGCGGCTATGCTTGATTTGCCCGCGACAGAAGCTGGTCCCGCTTCAGAGGCCGCCGCCGCGGGAGTGCAAGGGGGTCGTATGGAGTGCGGTCTGGAATTTCTCATCGTGCGCGGCTTTGCCGTGCGCGAAGGGCGAGGCAAGTGGGCATGTTGCTTCGAAATCCGGCTGGCCACGCAAAGCGATGAACCGCTACTGTACCGCGGCGAACTGCATGGCCGGCAATTCGACTGCGAGCTCGCCGCCGCCGAGGCGGCCCGCGAGGCAGGCGAGCGCGAGGCGCGATTGCGCGTGGACAGCCTCAAGGCACTCATCATTGCCCAGCACCGCCACCGCGTCCCGGAATCATTTGTTCCGTAAGCTAAGGCACAGCACGAGCTTTGCGAAAGCGGGAAGGATCGGCGTTCGCGACGTCGATCCGCTCAAGCTTGCCGGCCAGTGCGCCGCGCAGCAGCCGAAGGCGATGATGCGATAACCCTCGCAGCAGGCCGCAGCAGGTCGCCACCATCCATCCCCCAGCAGAGAACCAAAAAAGAAGCCCGCCGACCGGGGGACCATGCGGGCTTTGAACCGTGCCAGCCGTGAAAAGCGCCTGCACGTCCCATCGACGATAGGCAATCGCCGTCCCGCTCTCCATCCGCCAGAAGCACCATGAGTGCGGGGTCGCGCACCAGGCATTCATTCCTCCTTCAACCCTGCCGCAGCCGTGCGATGACGCCCTTCGCGACCCGCCGCGCGCAGGCCCGCGGGACTCTGTGCGCCGTCCAACAGACTGCCGGGAACACGCCGCGCAATGATCGCCAGCACGACCGGTCACAGCAGCAGCGGATACGGTGGGGGAGGCGCGCAGGACAGGAGTAGATGCACGGGCATTCGACTGCAGGCGCGCTGGCGTGTGCAGCCCTGGCCGTGCGCGCCCGCGAACGCAACGTCTTGGCACGCGCGGAGGCCAATGGTGTACGGCGACACAAAGATGCGTGGGCGTGGCGGTCCGGGATTGCGCGGTGGAAATCCGGTCTGGTCGCACGTCAACAGCCACGTCGATCTGTGGATCGAACTGCTGCATGGCCTGGACCTGCCACCGATCGCTGCGCTGCCTTGCACGGTCAGGCAGGCGTTTGAAGCGGACCACTTCACGCAGTGCCGGATACCCGAAGCCGACCTCGAGCGGCTGTTCGGACTGAGCATCCATGCGCTGACCTTGTATGACTCGCTCGAGAGCCACGTGGCCGCGCAGACCAGCCGCGGCAATATCGTGGTGATGGAAGTCGACAGCAGCCAGCTCCCGCCTGCGCCGGGTACGGCCTACCATCGACAGCGCACGCTCTCGTGCATCGGCATCGACGTGATGATCCCCGATGCGCTGGCGGTGGGGTATTTCCATTCGGACGGTTATCACACGGCCAGCGGCGAGGACTACACCGCGCTCTTCGGCCGGGTGGCCGGCACCCGCGACCCGGAAGTCCAGCTCTTCACCCATGCCGACGTGGTGCGCCGCAATCCCTGCACGCACAGCGAGGCATCGTTGCTGCAGGCCTCCCTGGAGCTGTTTCGCTTTCACCTGGCGAACCGCCCGTCCGACAATCCGGTCAGCACCTTCCGCGCCGCATTCCCCGAGCATCTCGAGCGCCTGATGGCGCGTGGCGAGCCCGGCTTTCATCACTATGCGGCCGGCGTGCTGCGCCAGCTCGGCGCCAACTTCGAACTGCTTGCGCGTTATCTGCGCTGGCTGGTCGCGCAGGGCGAGCCGGTGCCCGACAAGACCGCCGAGGCCTGCTACACGATGGCCTCGGAGGCCATGGTCATGCAGTTCCGGCTGATGCGCGCGGTGATCAGCCGCAAGCCCGACACCTGCGAGGATTGCCTGGACCAGCTCGAAGCCTCGTACCAGGCTTGCGTACCGGTGTTGGCACGGCATTTCGCGGGGAGCAAGGCGTGACGACCGTGCCCGCCATCGCCGCGTGCGTGCGCCGCGATGCGCGGCTGCCCGGCGTGCTGCGCGTGCCGGGCGACTGGTCGTGGCTCGAAACCCTGCCTGGCGCCGCGGACAGCCCGGCCTGCCTGGACGAGCGCGCGGCGTGGCTGCCGGCGCCGGTGCCGGGCACCGTGGCCGACGCCTTGCGCGTGGCAGGCCGCTGGCGCGAAACCACGCCAGTCGCGGTGCATCGGCACGATTACTGGTATCGCCTGCGCTTTGCCGGTACCGGGCGCCGGCTGCTGCGCTTGCGCGGCGTGGCCGGCGCGGCGCAGGCCTGGGTGAACGGGCGCCCGATCGCCGCACCGCAGGCACTGTGCGATGCCTGCGATGCCGAAGTGGAGCTGGCTGGCATCAACACCCTGCACCTGTGCTTCCGGGCCAGCGTGCCGCGCCTGCATGCGGCACGCGGCACGCTGTGCTGGCGCACGGCTCCGGCGTTCCAGTCAGCCCGCGTCATCGGACATGCCGCTGCCGAGGACACGCCGCTGCACGCAGTGGGCTTGTTGCAGCCCGTCGAAATGCTTGAACTGGGCGGCAGCGACGTGCTCGCCGATGCCGCGGTGGATCTGCGCGCCGGACTTCACGATGGCGCGGGCCGTGTGGCCCTGCGCCTGCACCTGCACGGTGAAGCACCGGCGCAGGCGAGCCTGAGCCTTTGCAACGCGGATGGCGCCGTGCATGCGCCGCTCTTGCGCGAGAACGCCTTTACGCTGTCCGCCGATGTGCGCGTGGACGCTCCGCGCTTCTGGTGGCCCCATACGCATGGCCAGCCGGCGCAGTATCGCGTGCTGGCCGAAGCGGGCGGACACGTGCTCGATTGCGGCCGGCTCGCCTTGCGCAGCGTGCGCGTCGACCGGCAGGGAAGCGATCCCTTGCCCCGCATCAACGATGTGCCGGTGTTCTGCCGGGGCGCGCGCCTGGACGCCGCCGAGCTGGCTGCGCTCGTGTCGTCGCCGCTGGCCGCGCGCCACCGGTTGCGCCTTGCGCGCGGAGCCGGCCTGAACGCGCTGGTTCTCGATCGCGACTGCGCGCCGCCTGCCGATTTGCACAGCGCCTGCGACGCGGTCGGCATCCTGCTCTGGCGCGAAGGCATGCAAGCGCCCGACACCGCATGGTTTCCCGAGATCGCAGCCGTGCCGTGCGCGCGCACGCTCGATGCGCTTGGCCTGTCGCAAGCGGTCGGCGACGCGCGCTGGAAGGCCGGCGTACTTCACCGGAGCGGCACGCTGTGCGATGCCGAGGACGCGCGCGACCGGCACTTGCTCGCGCTGTACGGCGTGGATCCGCCGCGGCTGCGCCGCACGGATCCGCAGCGTTATCTGCGCCTGTCGCGTGCGCTGGCCGCGGAACTGGCGAACGACTTCATTGCCGGTTGCCGTCGCGTTGGCGGCCAGTCCGGACTGGCGCTGGTGCCGGCGCTGCGCGATGTGGCGCTGGCCAATGGTGCGGGTGTCGTCGATGTGCAGGGACGGCCGAAATCGGCCTGGCATGCAATGCGGGCCGCATGCCGCCCGCTGCAGGTCCTGCTCGGGACCGATGCCGCGGGCCGCCTGCGCGTGGACCTGCTGAACGAGACCGCGAGCGCGCGAGACGTCCGCCTCAGGGTCTGCTGGATCCGCAACGGCATGCACGTACACGCCGAGTCAATGCAAGGGCTGCAGCTGGCGCCACGTCATTCGCTGATGCTGACGCCGCTGCCGCAGCATGGCGAGGCGCCCGAAGCGGGCGATATCGTGCTGGCCACGCTGACCGACGCCCGCAGCGGCGAGCCGCTCAGCCAGGCGGCGCACGTGCCCGATCGCCGCGCGCAGGCGCTGCCGCAGGCGGGCCTGCAAGCCGAAGTGCGACACGACGCGGGGCACTGGTGGCTGCAGATATCGGCCACGCATTTCGCGCGCTGGGTGCATATCGAGGACGATGTGCTGCGGCCGGCGCAGGACTGGTTCCATCTCGCGCCCGGTGCGCGGACGCGCATCCGCCTTTTGCATGAAGGCGGCCATACGTCTCAACCCGGAGTCATGCCCGCCGGCAAGGTGTGGGCGCTGAACCAGGACCACCCCGCCTGCTACGCCGCATAGCGGTACTCCGCCATTGCCCGCGTGCAGGCACGCGCCGCGCGCATGCAGCCCTGCATGTCCGCTTTCCGGCCGACCTACCAATGGATGACGGCGCACCAACCGTCTGCCTACTGTCCCATTGGCAATCCATAGCGCTAAATACAGAAACCGGGTCAGGTGCAATGCCGCGGGGTGCGGGTCCGCGGCAGGCCTGTCCGGGAGGAAACACCAATGAAAAGCGCCGGCACGGCGGGACAAGCCGCCGGCAGGCCGGTCCGGTGCGGCCGAACCCCATGGCAATGTGGCAGCGTGGCGGGGCGGTGACACCGGCAGGTAGATTCTTGCCCGGATACGGGATTGGGGGGTACGGAAATGATCACGCATCGCTCGGATCTGAATGCCAACTATCTGCTCAATGCCTTGCCGCGCAGCGAATGGGAATCGCTGGCGCAGCACATCGAGCTGGTGCGCCTGCGTGCCGGCGAGCTGTTGACGGATTCGGGGCAGCGCATCGTCCATGTGTACTTCCCCACCACGTCGGTGGTGTCGCTGCTGTCCTTGCTGGAAGACGGCGCCACCGTGGAAATCGCCGCGGTCGGCAACGAAGGCCTGGTTGGCGTGCCGGTGGTGACCGGCGGCGACACCATGCCCTGCCGCGTGGAAGTGCGCAGCCCGGGCCTGGCCTACCGCGTCCCCGCGCGGCTGCTGCGCAGCGAGTTGCCGCGCACGCCCACGCTGCAACGGATCACGCTGCTCTACGTGCAGGCCATGCTCACGCAAATCGCGCAGACGGCCGCCTGTAACCGGCACCATTCGCTGAACAAGCAACTGTGCCGCTGGCTGCTGCTGGCGGTGGACCGGCTCAGCTCGAACGAGCTGGTGATCACGCAGCAGGTCATCGCCAACATGCTCGGCGTGCGCCGCGAGGGCGTGACCGAAGCCGCCGGCAAGCTCGAAGACCTTGGCCTGATCCATCACAGCCGCGGCCACATCACGGTGCTGGATCGCTGCGGGCTCGAGAAGCATTCCTGCGAGTGCTACAAGCTGGTCAAGCGCGAATACGACCGCCTGCTGCCGGCACTGGCGCATGCGTGAGGCGGGCACGCCGCACCAGAACCGCCATGGCCGGTGCCGCAGCACACGCTGCGTGTCCGGCCTTCATCGCTTTGAGGATGAGGAGTCGTTTCCGTGAGCAGACTGTCCTATGCCGGTGCACCGGCCGACCGGGAGATGCCCCGGCATGAAGCCCCGGCGGCGCGGGCCTTGCGGGCTCGCGTCCTGATGGACCACCTGGGCTGGATCGTCGCCGCCGGAGCGCTCGGCGCGGCCATCGGCGGCATGGTGGCGCTGTCGTCCCCGCTGGAATACCGTGCCCAGGCGCTGGTGCAGGTGGAAGGCAAGGATGGCGCCGCGCGCAATGCCGCGCAGACGCAGCCGGGCGCGCAGCTCGACGCCGGCCTGCTGCGCAGCCGTGCCATCGTGGCGCCGGTGGTCGAGGCACTGCACCTGGACATCACCGCGCGGCCGGTGCGCGCGCCGCTGCTCGGCGCGCTGTTCGAGCGATGGTCCACGCCGGGCCAGCCGCGTGGCACGTGGCTTGGCTATGCATGGGGCGGCGAGCGGCTCCTGCTGGACCGCCTGGCCGTGCCGGAGCGGCTGGTGGACCAGCCCATGATGTTCGAAGTGCTGCGCGATGGCAGCTACCGCATCAGCTACCAGGACACCGCGCTGGTCGAAGGCGTGGTCGGCGAGAATGCCGCCGGCAACGGCGTGGAGCTGCGCGTGGCGCGCATCGAGGCCGCGCCCGGCACGCGCTTCGTGCTAACGCGCCACGACCCGGCCCGCACCGCCGATGCAATCCGGCAGGGCCTGGTCGTCGACAGCGAAAGCGCCGAGTCCGGTGGCAGCACGGTCCGCGTCGCCTGGCAATCTCCGGAGCCGGATGCCGCCGCCGCGCTCGTCAACGGCGTGACGGCCGCCTACATCCGCGGACAGACCGCCCAGCGCCGCGGCGACGTTGCCGACTCGCTGGCCTTCCTGACCGGCGAGTTGCCGCGCGTACAGGCCGAACTCGCGCGTGCCGAAGAGGCGCAGAGCCGCTATCGCGCCCGCACCGGTTCGATGCAGCCAAGCCGCGACGCGCAATCGTTCCTGAACAACAGCATGGAGTACCAGCGCCAGATCACTGCGCTCAGGATGGAACGGACCAAGCTGCTGCAGCGCTTCACCACGGATGCGAACGAGGTCAAGACCGTCGACAGCCAGATCCAGCAGATGACACGCGATCGCGCCGAGATCGACGCCCGCATGCAGAGCCTGTCGGCCTCCGAACGCGAGTCGGTGGCGCTGGCGCGCGACGTCAAGGTGGCCGAGGACATGTACATGACGCTGCGCACGAAAGTCGAGCAGTTGTCGCTGCTGCGCTCGGACAACTCCAGCCAGATGCGCCTGGTCGACAAGGCCATCGTCCCGGCGCGCTCGGTCGGCCCCGGAGCCTGGCCGTACGTCTCCGGCGGGCTGCTGCTGGGGCTGTGCCTGGGCGTGGCCGGCGTCGGCGTGCGCCAGCGCCTGAAGCCATCGCTGGCCACGGCCAACGATGCCGAGCAGCGGCTTGGCATTGCCATGCTCGGCGATGTCGCCTTCAGCGACGAACAGGCGGAGCTCGAACGCGAGATCGACGCCAAGCGGCGCCTGGGCATTGCCGCGGGCTTTGCGTTGCACGCGAACGGCCGCCTCGAGGCCCCGCGCGCGGGCACGGCGCTGGTCGATGCATCGGCCAGTGACGAGTCCGACAGCGAATACGCGGAAAGCGAACGGCTGCTCAGGCAGGGACTGCATGACCATTTCCTGCTGGCCCGGCGCGCGCCGCATTCGCTCGCCGTGGAGGGGCTGCGCAGCTTGCGCGCGGCGCTGCATTTCTCGCTGCGCGGTGCGCCCGATGGCGTGGTGGCCGTGACCAGCCCCGCGGTGGGTGCGGGCAAGACGTTCTCCGCGGTCAATCTCGCGGTGCTGTTCGCGGAAGCCGGCCAGCGCGTGCTGCTGGTCGATGCGGACCTGCGCCGCGGCAAGATCGCCGACTGGTTCGACCAGCCGCCTGAAGGCGGGCTTGCCGAAGTCCTGGCCGGCCGCCTGCAGATTGCCGAGGCCGTCCGGCCGACCGTGGTCAGCGGGCTGTTCATCCTCACGCACGGCCAGACGCCAGCCAACCCGTCCGAGCTGCTGATGCTGCCAACGCTGGCGGACAACCTGCGCCGCTGCGCGGGCCGCTTCGACCTGGTCATCGTCGACACGCCGCCCGTGATGGCGGTGGCCGACGCGACGCTGGTCGCCAGCCTGGCGGGATCGACGCTGCTGGTCATTCGCGCCGACGCCACGCCGGCGGAGCAGGTCAACGAAACCCTCAAGCGCCTGGCGCGCGCCGATGCTCGGCTGATGGGCGGCATCCTGAATGGCGTGGTGCAGCGGCGCAGCAACCGCGCGGATTTCAACAGCATCAATCCTTACCTCGGGATGCCCTTGCCGCGCGCCGCGATCAAGCATCCGGCGTTGACCAACCATGCCGACAAGGCGGCGGACGCATCCGGTACGAAGGCCGCATGAGGCAGC
This sequence comes from Cupriavidus sp. C2SS-8b, assembly GCF_057073745.1. Lineage (NCBI taxonomy): Bacteria > Pseudomonadati > Pseudomonadota > Betaproteobacteria > Burkholderiales > Burkholderiaceae > Cupriavidus > Cupriavidus sp. C2SS-8b. The sequence goes on along the minus strand of NZ_CP172717.1, from coordinate 2,652,936 downwards.
CCGGCGGCAGCCGGGCGTACCCGTTTCTGCGTGGCCCCATCCGCGTCCATTCCGCGTTCATTCGGCGTCCATTCGGCGTCCGATAGCGATCGGCGCGCGGGTCCCATACCACGATCAGTGTCCTCCGCTCGCGACGATGCATGGCTGCAACATCCGGGGCGATCCGGTGATTCGAACATGCAACGTTCGTGTGGCACCGCACCGATTTCTTCCACTGGTTTAGGCCAAATGGGTGGACACACGGGCAAGCAGCCCGGCCACGGGAGCGCAAGCATGAAAGCAGCGATACGTACCATCCTTTCAGAAGTCGCCCGCCTCGATGTACCGGTGGAGTCGTTGGACGACCAGGCCGACCTGTATGCGGCGGGACTTTCGTCGCTGGCCACCGTGCATGTCATGCTCGCGATGGAGAACGAATTCGGCATCGAGATCCCTGACCGGCTCTTGACCCGCCAGTTGTTCCGCAGCATCAACTCGCTGGCCGCCGCGGCGGAGCTGATCAAGCAAGAACAGGAGGCCGCATGAAACCCGTCCTTGCCAGCGTGGAGCTGGCGCATCCGCGGCCCGATGTCATGGAGGCCGGCGACTGGCTGGCCGCAGCGCATCGCACGGTGCCCGAGGCGGCCCGCTTTGCGGACCAGGTTGACGGCGACGCGCGTTTTCCGCACGAAGCCTTCGCGGTGCTGCGCGAGCAGAAGCTGCTGGGCGCCATGGTGCCGGTGGCCTTCGGTGGCGGCGGCGCGTCCCTGGACACCATCGCAGGCGTCTGCCGCATCCTTGGCGGCGCCTGTGCCTCGACCGGGATGATCTACGCCATGCACCAGATCCAGGTGGCGTGCCTGGTCAACCATGCGAGCGACAGCGCCTGGCATGCGCAGCTGTTGCGGCGCCTGGCCGGCGAACAGTTGCTGCTGGCCTCGGCCACGTCGGAAGAAGCCATCGGCGGCGCCTTGCGCAACAGCGGCTGCGCCATCAATGTCGACGGCGCCAGCCTGCACCTGCTCAAGATGGCGCCGACCATCTCCTATGGCGCGCACGCGGATGGCATTCTCGTGACCGCGCGGCGCAGTGCCGATGCTTCGCCGTCGGACCAGGTCATGGTCAGCGTGCTCAAGCCCGACTATGCGCTGGAAAGCCTGTCCACGTGGGACACGCTGGGCATGCGCGGCACCTGCAGCAATGGCTACCGGCTGGAAGCCCGTGGCCATACCGACCAGGTTCTCCCGGTGCCGTTCGGTGAAATCGCCGACGCCACCATGACGCCCGTGTCGCACATCCTGTGGTCCGCGTTGTGGACCGGCATTGCGGCCGATGCGGTCCAGCGTGCCAAGTCGCTGTTCCAGGGCCAGGCCCGCGCCCGCCCCGGAACACTGCCGCCATCGGCCACGCGCGTGGCGGAAGCCGTGGCCATCATCCAGATGCTGGAAGGCAGGCTCGAACTCGCGCTGACGCACCAGCGCGAGCGTGACGCGGGCCAGAGCATGTCGGCGACTTTCAACCTGGCGGCGGAAATGAATGGCCTGAAGACCAGCGTGTCGGCCATGGCGCTGGAAGCGGTGCATATCGCGATGCTGGTCTGCGGCATGGCTGGCTACAAGCACGGCACACCCTTCAGCCTGGGCCGCCACCTGCGCGACCTGTGGTCCGCGCCGCTCATGATCAACAACGATCGCATCCTGACCAACACCGCCAACCTGTTGCTGGCGGACCGGTCCGCGTAAGGAACCGACCATGGAAAATGCCAGCAGCGCTTATGCGCCGGACGACGAATCGCCGGCCGCTTCCGGCCGCAGCTATGCCTCGCCACAGCCCGCGCCCGATCCGGACGCCGGGCGCCGCGCTTACCGGCAGGCGCTGATCGATGCGCGCGTGCTGTATCCCAGCGCGGTCGACGGCATCTACGGCCGCAGCGGCTTGTTCGAGAGCATCGCCGATGGCCTGAACGCCGCCGTGACCCGGCTTGGCGCCGACCAGCACGCGGAGGTGATGCGCTTTCCCCCGGCCATGCCGCGCCAGGATTTCGAGGCCAGCGAGTACCTCAAGAGCTTTCCGCAACTGGCGGGTACGGTGCATTGCTTCTGCGGCAGCGATCGCGACCACCACCGCCTGCTGGCGCGGCTCGAGCAAGGCGAGGAATGGGCCGACCAGCAGCGCCCGACCGATGTCGTGCTGGCGCCCGCGGCGTGCTATCCGGTGTATCCGCTGATTGCGTCGCGCGGACCCATGCCCGTAGACGGGATGGTGGTCGACGTGCTGACATACTGCTTCCGCCATGAGCCATCGATCGATCCGGCACGCATGCAGATGTTCCGGCAGCGCGAATACGTGCGGCTCGGTACGGCCGAGCAGATCGTCGCGTTCCGTCAGGTGTGGATCGAGCGCGGCAAGCAGCTTGCCGGCATGCTGGAGCTGCCCCATGAGGTCGACCTGGCGAACGATCCGTTCTTTGGCCGCGGCGGCAAGATCGTCGCCGACAGCCAGCGCGAACTGAAGCTGAAGTTCGAACTGCTGGTGCCGATCAACGATGGCGCGCCGCCCACGGCCTGCATGAGTTTCAACTACCACATGGACCATTTTGCCCATGCGTGGCCCTTGCGCACGGCGGACGGCGAGCCGGCCCACACCGGTTGCGTCGGCTTCGGCATCGAGCGCCTGACGCTGGCGTTGCTGCGCCATCACGGCTTCGAGCTGGCGAAGTGGCCGCGGCGCGTGCGCGAGGCGCTCGGGGGCCTCTGACACGCCGCGGCGAGTGCCTCATGACGCAGCACAACTGCCTGGACACCAGCCGTGTGCCGATCTGGGGCGCCGTGCCGGCCGGCCGGCCAGGGATCGGCATCGTGAGCGCCGCGCTCGACGGGGCATGGACCTGGGCGCAAACGGCCGCCGGCGCCGCGCCAAGTCCCGCCGCCTTGCAGGCGGGCATGGCGTGGTTGCCGGCCCCGGTGCCGGGCACCGTCGCCGGCGCGCTGCGCGCCGCGGGGCGCTGGGACGACGCGGCACCGCCGCCCTTGCACGTGCACGACCATTGGTATCGCACCACGTTCGCCGGCCAGGGCCGCAGGACGCTGCGCTTCAACGGCCTGGCCACGGTCGCCGAAGTCTGGCTCAACGGCACGCTGGTCCTGAGCACGCGGCACATGTTTGTCGCGCACGAGGTCGAGGTCGACCTTGCCGGCGACAACGTGCTGCATATCTGCTTTCGCGCGCTCGAACCGTGGCTGCGCAAGCAGCGCGGTCCGGTGCGCTGGAAGCCAAGGATGATCGTGCCGCCGCAGTTGCGCGCGGTGCGCACGACGCTGCTCGGCCACATGCCGGGCTGGTGCCCGCCGGTCCATGCGGTCGGTCCCTGGCGGCCCGTGGAACTGCTGGATCCGGCCAGCGGCGATATCCTGCACGGCCTGCGTGCCGACCTGCGCGCGCGCATGCAGGAACACAGCGGCGTGGTCTCGGTGCGCCTGCATTTTCCGGCAACGGCGCCCGCGTCGGGATCGTTCGCGGTCAGCGACGAAGCGGGAGGCCGCCATCGGGGCGCGTTGACGCGAATCGATGGCCACACGCTGGAAGGTGCCATCCATATCGATCGCCCGCGGCTATGGTGGCCGCATACGCATGGCGAACCGCATCTCTACGGCGTCGAGGCGATGATTGAAGGGCACAGCGTCCACTGCGGCCGCGTGGGCTTTCGCAGTGTCTCGCTCGGCCTGACTGAGGCAATGGGCGAGTTCGCCCCGCACATCAATGGCGAGCGGATCTTCTGCCGCGGCGCCTGCATTTCCAGCGTGGACCTGCCCGGCCTGGCCGATACCGAAGACGCGTCCAGGCGCTGGCTGGCACTGGCGCGCGCGGGCGGCATGAATATGGTCCGCGTGAGCGGCGTGACGTGCTATCCGGGCGACGCCTTCTATCGGGTTTGCGATGAACTGGGCGTGCTGGTCTGGCAAGACTTCATGTTTGCCAACTTCGATTACGGCAGCATCGGACCCGGCGTTGGCCTGACGGACGATGCGGCGCGCGAAGTGGCCGAGTGGCTGACTTCGACGCGCACGCATCCGTCGATCGCGGTGGTCTGCGGTGCCAGCGAAGCGGAGCAGCAGGCCGCCATGCTCGGGGCCGCGCGCAGTGACTGGAAGCAACCGCTGTTCGATGCCTTGATGCCGGACCTGGTTGCCACGCATCGGCCCGATGTCGTGTATGTCGGCAACTCGCCTAGCGGCGGTGCCTTGCCGTTCCAGCCCGATACCGGCGTCAGCCACTATTACGGCGTCGGTGCCTACCAGCGGCCGCTGGCCGACGCGCGCCTGGCGCAGGTGCGGTTCGCCTCCGAATGCCTGGCCTTCGCCAATGTCCCGTGCGACCGCACGCTCGCTGAGAGCGGTTCGCCCCCGCTGCATTCGCCGCGCTGGAAAGCGAGGGTGCCGCGCGATGCCGGCGCCTCGTGGGACTTCGAGGATGTGCGCGAACACTACCTGCGCACCTTGTATGACGTCGATCCCGCGCGCCTGCGCTATGAGCAGCCGCAGCGCTACCTGATGCTGTCGCGCGCGGTGGTGGCCGAGGTGATGAGCGATGTCTTCGCCGAATGGCGGCGTGTCGGCTCGAGTTGCGCGGGCGGGCTGGTCTGGCAGTTCCAGGATCTGCTGCCGGGTGCCGGCTGGGGCATCGTCGATGCGTGCGGCAGGCCCAAATCGGCCTGGCATGCGTTGAGGCAGGCCTGGCAGCCGCTTCAGGTACTGATCACCGATGAAGGCCTCAACGGCCTGCACCTGCACGTGCTCAACGAAACGGCGCAGGCGCGTGCGTTGTGGCTGGAGCTGCGTTGCCTGCGCGATGGCGAGATCGTCGTGGCCCAGGCGCGCCAGCTGGTCCAGCTGCCTGCCCACGGCGCGGCCTGCATAGAGGCGGCGGCGCTGCTCGACCGGTTCTTCGATTTCACCTATGCCTACCGCTTCGGCCCGCCCACGCACGACGTGGTGCACGCAACGCTGCGCGCGGAAGCGGGCGGCGAACCGCTGAGCCAGGCCGTGTACCTGCCTGATCGCCGCGCCGCCGCACTCAAGGCGCCGGATCTGCAAGCCCGGCTCGAACGCGTGGATGACGACTGGTGGCTCACCGTCACGGCCCGGCGCTTCGCACGCTGGGTGCATATCGAAGACCGCAGCTACGACGCCAGCGAGAACTGGTTCCATCTCGCGCCGGGCGACAGCCGGCGGCTTCGGCTCGTGTTCGATGGCCAGGCCGGCGGCGATGCCGCGCCGGCGCCCTCCGGCGAAATCTACGCGCTCAACGCCGAGCACCCGCTTGGCTACGACGGATAGCGGCGCACGACATGCGCGCTGTGGTGCGCGCGATTCCAGTCGCCTGCGAGGCGACGGGAATCGCCGAAGGCTTCAGGCGGCCGCCGCGACTGCGACTGTGGGGCCGAAGGCCGCACGCAGCTTGTCGATGGTCTTCTCGTAGCTGGACTCCAATGCTTCCAGGCTCTGCGTGCAAGGATCGGCGCGGCGGCGCGCTACGGCGCGGGCGAGGCGGAACTGCAGCACCTTTGCTTCCGTTGCGATGGCGCTTGCCGTCTCGGCGGCCTCGGCCGTCAACGTTGTACCGCGGCCCTGCTCGTCGAGCCACCGTAGCCAGTGATGCAGCATCTCGAAGTTAGCACCGAGCTGACGGGGCAGGTTGAAGGTGTAGAGGTGGAAGTAGGCTTCGTCACGCGCCAGCAGCGTATCCATATGCGCGTCGAATTCCTGGCGCCATTGGCTGACGGGATTGATGGCGGGCAGGCGCTCCAGATGCTGGCGCATCAGCGCGACCGAGGCATCTGCCATCGCAGGCATGGCCAGCGCGGGCCGCACGCGCTTGGCGCATTCGGCATAGGGAAACAGGATGTTGCCGTTGCCGCTCAGTTCCGGCGACAGCCGCAACAGGCCGCGATAATCCTCGTCCTGCGCGCTGTGATAGCCGAGGCTGTGGAAATACGAAAGCCGTTGCGCCTGGGGATTGATGTAGTCGATCGCCACCGTGGTCTTGACGTGCTCGCGCCGGTACGCCGTGGCGTGCGTATCGGGCAGGTAGAAGCTGTCGACCTCGACCAGCACCGTATGGCCGCGCTCGACCTGCGCGACGACGTGCGCCAGCAGCGTGTCATAGACCGCCATTTCCTGGACCACCGTGCCGTACAGCGTTTCCAGGTCGGCTTGCGGATACTTGAAGAAGGTGAAGTGGTCGCCTTCGAAGTCCTGCGCCACCGTGAACGGCAGCGCGGCGCGCGGATCGAGGCCCCAGGCGTGCAGCAGTTCGACCCACAGGTCGATATAGCAGTTGGTTTCCTGCCAGATCGCATCGGGACCGTGCAGCGGGTGGGGGGGAAGCGTGGCTGGCGTGGTGGCGTCGAGTCCGCCACCGCCTTCGCTGGGTACGGTCGTAGATTTCATGGGGATCCTCTGCACCGGTCAACGCCGGGCGTGTAGCAAGCCCGATCGTCGAGGCTGACTGTACCGATGCCGCCGGGCTGCATCGGTGCGCTCTCCAACAGATGCCCGGCGCCACGTGGGGACGGGCGTACCGAACACCACTGCATGTGTGGGACTGGCAACAGTGCTCCCGTTTGCCGAGGGCCACAATGTCAGGACAAAGCCCCCGTTCGGGGCATACATAGCCGTCCAGGCCACGATCGGGAGCACAGTAACCATGTCCAAGCCAATGCTGTCTTCCGTCCAGTGCCTGCGTGCCATCGCAGCGATGGCGGTCGTTGCCTACCATTGCGCCGCCACCATACAGATCCAAGGCTGGAAACCGGGGATCGTGAGCCACGCGTCCGCGTGGGGATGGGCGGGCGTCGACATCTTCTTCTTTATCTCCGGCTTCGTCATGGTGATGACGACCGCGGGGCGAGACCGGGGCGTGGTGGCGGCAAGGGAATTCATGGCCGCCCGGATCGCGCGGATCGCCCCGATGTACTGGCTGCTCACAAGCCTGATGCTGGCGATCGTGTGGGTCGTGCCGAGCCTGAAGACGACGGAGTTCACGCTGGCGCAGGCGGTGACTTCGTATCTCTTCCTCCCCTACGAGGTCAGGGAAAGCGGCAGCTATTACCCGATCCTCTATGTTGGCTGGACGCTGACCTACGAGATGTTTTTCTATGCGATTTTTGCCGTGTCGATCTGCTTCGCGGAAGCACGCAGCCGGCTGGTCCTCGTCGCCATTTTCGCAGGGCTTTCCGTCCTGTCATTGACGCGGCCGTCGGCGTACCTCTTCAGGTTCCTGACCGATCCGTTGTTGCTGGAATTCGTATTCGGCTGCCTGTTCGCCTGGGCCTATCGATCCGGCTTCAGAGTCTCCGCGCGGACCGCGGCCGTCATCATTGCCGCAGGTGTGTTGGGGTTCTGCGTAGGGACGCCTGCCTCCGACATGGCGCACAGGGTCGTATGTGCAGGGATTCCGGCAGCGCTGTTGGTCTCGGGGGTGATCCTCAGGGAAGCCGCGGGCGGCTGGAAGGGCAGTGACCTGCTGCAGCAGGTCGGGGACGCATCCTATTCCCTGTACCTGCTGCAGGCGTTCACGATTCCTGCGTTTGCACGGGTGCTGACCGGAGCGGACAAACATCGCCTCCTGCCAGGGGACCTGATCTGCCTGTCGCTGATGTTTGCGTCGGTGCTGGTAGCGGCCTTTGTCTATCGAACCGTTGAGCGTCCTGTCGATATCAGGCTTCGTGCATGGATCAGGGACTATCGGCAGGCGCGTGCCGCCGGGAACGCCGCGCTGGCCCAACAGGCGGCGAGGGTCACGCAACGCGACCACGGGATGTAAGGGTGAAGGGCACACTGTGCCCGCCGCCACATATCGATCATCGGCAGGCGTTTGCGCTCGATTATATTGATCGAATGGTGCAGATCGGCCAGGGTCTGTCTTTGCACAGAGGGCCAGCGCACGATATCAGGCGGGTGACGAGCCTCGTCCTGCGGTGTTCCGCATCCAGGCTGCGAACGTAGTGGCTTGCCCAGGCGACTTTCAAGGCAGGAAGCATCATGAAGCGCATCTTCGACGTGGTTCTCTCCCTGGTGGGCCTGCTGCTGCTCGCCATTCCTCTTCTGGTCCTGATCTGCGCCGTCCGCCGGAAGCTGGGCACGCCGGTCTTTTTCCGGCAGGTGCGGCCAGGACTGCATGGCCAGCCATTCCATATCGTCAAGTTCCGCACCATGACCGATGCGCGCGGGCCGGATGGCGAGTTGCTGCCCGACCCGGACCGGCTCACGAAGTTCGGTGCTTTCCTTCGCGCTACCAGTCTCGACGAGCTGCCCGAGCTCTGGAACGTCCTCAAAGGCGATATGAGCCTGGTGGGCCCGCGTCCGCTGCTGATGGAGTACCTGCCGCTTTACTCGGCGGAACAGGCGCGTCGCCACGATGTCCGTCCGGGCATCACCGGGCTGGCGCAGATCAGCGGGCGCAATGCGATCAGCTGGGAGGAGAAGTTCAGGCTGGACGTGTGGTATGTGGATCATGTGTCGGTGTGGCTGGATATCGTGGTGCTCTGGCGGACGGTCAACAAGGTGCTGGCGCGGGACGGGATCAGTGCGGCGGGAGAGTTCTCGGCGCCACGGTTCAGGGGGAGCCCACGGCATGCGGCGGATGCCGATGTTGGGTAAGGCCTTCAGCATCATCATTCCGCATTTCGCCGAGGCGGATGCAGACGACGATCTGGAGCGAGCGTGCATATTCCCTGGTTCCTAGTTGCGCGGTTTGGCGATGCCTCTTTCCTGTTTCCGCTCGCGGCCTTTGTTGCGATGCGTCTCGCATACCAGGGGCTCTGGAAGCAGGCCTACTACTGGCTCTTCACACTTTGCGCGGGCGCGTCCGCGATCGTCGCCGGAAAGCTGGCTTTCGAGTTCGGTGGGTGGTCCATCCCCTCTGCCAACCTGTACAGCATCAGCGGACACGCCATGCTGACCGCTGCCGTCTATCCGATGTCGTTGACTGTGCTGGGATCGATCTGGGGCGAAAAGGCGGCCCGCATGGGAACGAGGGCCGGCATTGGCGTGGCATTGCTCGCGGCCGTCGCGCTGATCGCAGGCCGCTATCACACGATGGCGGAGACCGTGATCGGCATGGGCATCGGTTTCATCGTGACGTGGGCGAATCTGCGTCCTTCCCGCAGGAAGATCCCGGCTGTCCGGGCGCCCGCCTTGAATGGCCTGCTGCTAGGCCTGGTCCTGGTCGTGCTGGTTCCTGTATCGCTGTATCCGATCCGCGTTCAGCTGTGGTCGAAAGGGTTGGACTGCCTTGGCGTTACCGAGCGATATTCGCGCAGGATAGCGACTGACCCTATCTCCGGCGGGACCGTCGTGACGATCTTTGTCCAGTGGCGTCGTCTACGTTCCTAGCGGGCTCGCCGCAGACGGGACGCATGGTGGCCGCGCAGGCCACGCCCAACCTATTCGTCACGAATGCGGCGTGAAGCAATCTGGTACGCCCCGGAGGTGACGAACTGCCGGTCCTTGACGTTGGACGACACGCCTGTGTGAGAGTCCACCGTGCATTCCGCGCCGACCCTGACGCCGGGATACACCGTGGCGCGGGTACCCAGGAAGCAGCCGGGCCCGACGGCGGAATTGCCATTCAGTACGACATGCGGGGAAAGCACCGAGCAGTGACCGACGGAAGCCCCATGGCCGATGCCGCAGAACGCATTGGCAACCACGCCGTCCTCCACCGATGCATCGCGGCTCACGACGGTAAACGGGAAGATCAACGCGGCCATGCCCAGGCGGGACGATGTTGAAACCAGTGCCGTGGCATGGACATACGACGGCATCATGGCGCCTTGTTGCGATAGCCAGGCGAGTACCTCGCGACGTGCCCCGGGGGCGCCAATGGCAACCATCACCCCTTGATGGGGCGCGGCAACGAACTGCCGGATCGGACCGAGGTTGGGCCGGTCCACGCCATCCGGTACCTTCCCGGGCGTGTCGTCAATGAAGCCGACCACCGGCGGTCCCCCATCCAGGGCTTCCCTGTCAAGGTAATCAAAGAGCTCCAGCCCCAGGCCGCCGGCCCCGGCGATCACGATGGAGACCACTGAGGAAGCAGTGATGAGTGGCATGGCGACCTCGCCTACGTCAGTCACCGGGGCCTGGCAGAGGGCTCCGGCGCGGGACTTGCAAAAAGCCTGGCCTATCTTGCGTATTCCAGGCACACGACGACCGTATCACGCGCGCTTCGAATTCACGTTGCCATATTCGCCAGAGTAACGATATTTGCCAAAGTAGTAGTGTGCCCGGTACCAGCGTCCTTCGACGTTCAGTCCGTTGAAGATCACGCCCCTGACCTCTCCGCCTGCCTGCTGGATCTCCCGCCGCGATGCGACCAGTTCGCTGATCGTGGTGCTTTCCGCACGGACGACCATGAACACGGCACCTGCCTTGCTGGCCAGGATACCGGCGTCGGAGGCCGCCAGTACGGGCGGCGTATCAATCAGGACCAGGTCATAGCGCGACTTGAGTTCGTCCAGCAAGGCGTCCATACCCGGACCCGACAGCAGGTCGGCAGCATGCGGTGGCTCGCTTCCCGTAGGGATGAAATCCAGTCCCGGCGCGACCTGCCGCCGTATCACGCGATCGAGCGGTGCACCCATCAGCAGCTCGGTCAGCCCGGGGCTGCGCTTGTCGTTGAAGCGGCGATGCAGTTCGCCGCGGCGCAGGTCTCCGTCAATGAGCACCACACGATGCCCGGCGGCCGCAATGGCGGCAAAGTTCGAGCAGACGAACGACTTGCCCACTCCGGGGGCGGGCCCGACAAAGACGACCACTTTGTTGTTCCTGCCAGTGATGGCGAACTGCAGTGCGGTCCGGAAGCTCCGCAGACATTCCGTGATCGGGTCATCGGGGTGCTCGGTCGCCAGCAGTCCCACGGGATTGCTCCCGACCGGATCGAGTTGCGACTGCTGTCCGCTGAACGGGATCGTCGAGTACACGATCATCCCGGTCTTCTCCTCGATTTCTTCCGCATCGGCCACGCCCCCGTTCAGTAGCTGGCGCACGATGACCAGCGAGAGTCCGGCCATCAGCCCGGACAGGACCGCAAGCATGCCGATCATCTTGCGATTGGGCCGCACAGGCTTTACCGGAACCTCCGCGGGGTCGACCAGGCGAGCCGTCCCCACCTTGCTGGCCCGCATCAGCCGCAGCTGCTGAACATCGTTGAGCGTGGATTGCAGCATCTCTGAGTTGACCTTGACATCACGCATCAGGCGCAGCACCTTCTGTTCATCGTCGGGAAGCTTCTGGATACGACCGGAAAGACTATTGAGTTCGCCGGTCAGGCCCGCTATCTGGCTGTCGATCAGGCCAATGGCGGGGTGGCCCGACGTGAAACGCGATGCCAGGTCCTGCCGTCGTTGCCTGAGCTCCTGCAGTTTCGTGTGGATCTGCACCTGTTGCGCCAGGAGCAGCTTGGATTCTTCATTCAGGTCCACGGTCCCGCGCTGGTTGCGCATGGCGTTGTACCGGGTCTCCGCGGCCTCCACCTGTTGGCGGAGTTCCGGCAGCTGCTGTTCCAGGAATGCCAGCGATTTTTCGGCTTCCGCTGCCTTGCGTCGCACGTTCTGGTCAACGTAGGCGTCGCCAATTTCATTGAGGATCTGGGCAATCGTATCGGGGGATTCGCCTTCCAGGGAGACGCCGATGACCCCGCTTTGCTTGCCTCGTTCGGCAATGGTCAGCCGCACCTGCAATTGCGCAATCGCATCGCCGCGCGAAATCCGCCGCAGCGTGAAGGCCGTACCCGCCTTGCTGTCCAGTTCGCTCACAAGAAGCGTCACGGGCCCCGCGGCAGTGGAAATCGACAGTGGCTCTCCCACCGTGCCCGTGGCGGTTGCGTTGTCGCTGGAAAATCCGACCCGGTAGTGGCGGTCTCCCAGGGCGGTCAGCAAGATCTTGCGGCCTTCCATGTTTGCCGGCACGTCCAGTTGCCGGACGGTGATCGATTCATGCCCCCAGGCAAAGCCACCCCAGCCGAACAGGCCAGGCGTCGACAGTTCGCGATTGAAGCTGGCGATGACCTTGCCGACCAACGGGAAGTAGCGAGGCTTCGCCTCGATGTAAAGCTGCAGGTTGTCGACCGCTTTGCCCACCACCATGCGGGAACGCAACAGCTCGACTTCGGCACTGGCTGTGGGCTTCACGTCCAGCATCGGAAAAATCCCGGCATTGAGCTTGCCGTTATTGGCGTTGGTGTTGCTGTTGGGCTCTTCCACCTGGACCATCACGTCGCTGCGGTAGATCGGGCTTGCAAGGACCGCGTAGAGGACGCCGATCCCGATGACGATGGCCGCCGTAACCAGGAACGTCCAGCGATAGCGCACCAGGACGTCAAGATAGGCCGTCACGTCGATCGACTTGCCATCGATGTCCCGGCCGCCGGACGTGTCATCGTGCATATCGACCGTTCTCATGGCGAATCTCCATCGGTTTTAGCGGCGGCTGAATCCGCCTCGAATTGCGTGAGCCATGTTTCGATGCCGTGCTTCATCAGCTCAAGCACGATACCGAACATGCTGGCGGAACAGCCGTAAGGATCCGGTACGTCCGCGTACACAAACTCGCAGATTCGATATGTTTTGCCCTGGGCGTGCGGGAAAAGATCCTCCAGCTGCCTGCGCTGCTCGCCATCCATCACAAGAATCAGCTCGGCGGTCGCCACCATGGCCGCGTCGACGGCGCGCGCGCGGTGGGCGGCAAGGTCGCACCCCTCGCTCGCAAGAAGCCTGACGGCGCGCGGATCTGCCTTGGCGCCGATCGGCGGGGCAAGACCCGCGGATGCAACTTCGCAGTCGGGCAAGGCTCGCCTGAACAGGCATGCAGCCATGGGACTGCGACAGACATTGCCGGTGCAGATGATAAGGATTGACCGGATCATGGCATGGCACCTGACTATTTGACGACGCTGGCGGTGCCGAGCACCGGTTGCGTGACGGGCAGCAGCAGGTTGATCACGCGGCTCCAGCGCACCAGGTCGCGCGCATCGACATAGACGACATCCTTGGGCTCAAGCTCGAAGCCCTCGGCGATGGCCAGCGCAACCGGCGAGTTGCCATCCAGGTGGTACACCTTCGGTTCGCCATCCGACATCTTGCGGATCACAAAGATCTGCTCGGCGTTGGCAGAGCCAGGGTTGACACCGCCGGCATCCCCCAACGCCTCGTTCAGGGTCATACGGCCATTTCGCATCAGCAGCGAGGTCGGACGCACCACTTCCCCCGTGACGAAGATCTTGTTGTCTTCCCGCTGCTCGACGCGAACAATATCGCCAGACTTCAGGAGGATCTGCGCAGGGTCCACGCCCTTGGCCAGTAGCGCAGGGATGTTGACATACCAGCTTTGCTCCCCGCGGGTCACGCGCACGCGGCTGTTGTCGCCGGTTTGGTTCAGTACGCCCCCGGCGCGATTGAGTGCCTCGACCAGCGTCATGGGCGCGTCGTCGATGGCCTGCATGCCCGGGACCTTGACTTCACCGTCTACGTACACACGCTGGCTGCGAAAACCCAGTACCCGAACGGTCATCTGCGGATCCCTCACCACGCGCGAGAGGATGCGAGCCATGCGGTCCCTGACTTGGCCTGCTGTCATGCCTGCCACATGCATCACGCCAGCATAGGGAAACTGGATGTCACCTTGCGCGCTGACCACGTACCCAGGCACATTGGACCCACCGCTGGACTGCGGAACCTCGAACGCCGCGCCGATGCTGTACGTTTGCGTAGGAAAGACCAGTTCGGGGTGGTCCCACACCACCACCGAAAGAATGTCGCCGGCGCCGATCCGATAGGGCTCTGGCTTTGCGAACAATTGTTCCACGCGTTCGTTATCCACCCTTGGCTTGCTCTTCAGTTCGCGCACGAGGTCCAGCGTGATCGGCGTCACGTTCGGCACGGCGTCGGGCCCGATCGCCGAAACCTTCGCCTTCGAATCGAAGTACATGCCGGGTGACGCCGCGCATGCACCGAGCAACATCACCGCGACGATCGCGGTCAACATTGACGCGGTGGCATGGCAGCGCCCTTCCAGGCCCAGCCAACCTGATTCCTTTCCTTCAGGGATCGCTCTCATAGCAGTCTCCTTCCTGGGTACGGCCGGACATCGCGCCCGTGCATGCCCGCCTTTGCATCGTAGGAAGGCACCGACCATGCTTCGGTGCGTTCTCGCACACTGAAGGGCCGCGACCAAGCCTGTGGCAGGACGCTCGCGCGGTACGAGGGGCGTTGCGCCCAACAGCGGCCAGCCATCCGCTTTCACCAGGGGCGAAGGACCGATTCGTTCGGCAACCCACCCACCGGTATTGAAGGACGGCGGCCTCGAACGGTAATCTGCGGGCAACGAAAGCCTCAGGTCGAACTGCAGGCCAAGCCATAGGACTCACCCCAAACGCACCCCTGTTAAGTCAATGAAAACCAGCACGCTTGCAGCCAATCTCGGCAATCAGGACCTCTCGGCTCCATTGGCATTGGAAGCCGGCACGGTACGCGTTCTGGTGCTGTCGAAGTACGGGCGGCTTGGAGCATCCTCGCGTCTGCGCGGGCTGCAGTTTCGCCCCTGGCTGGAGCAAGCCGGCTTGTCACTGACGGTGCAGCCACTGCTGTCCGATGCGTTGCTGGGCCAGCGCTACACCGGAGGCGGCTACGGGCTGGCGCCACTTCTCCATGCTTATGCGCGGCGCATGCTTGCGCTGGCCGGGCGGCGGAACTTTGATCTCGTCTGGATCGAGAAGGAAGCGCTTCCCTGGTTGCCAGCCTGGCTCGAGCGCGGACTGCTGAAGGGCGTGCCTTACATTCTCGACTACGACGACGCGCAGTTCCACGTCTACGATCTTCATCGCTCCGCGCTGGTTCGATTCTGGTACGGCCGTCGCCTCGATGCATTGATGGCTGGAGCGCGGCTGGTCACAGCCGGAAACGCCTATCTCGCGGAGCGCGCCAGGCGCGCAGGAGCGCGCTGGGTCGAGACGGTTCCGACTGTCGTTGACCTGAACCGCTATGGCATCCGGCGTCGGTTGAGCGAGGATCCGGCAGCACCATTGCGGCTCGTCTGGATCGGATCTCCCTCTACGGTCGGGTATTTGTCTACGCTGGGGGCGGCGTTGGCTTCGCTGAGCCCTGGTCGTGAATTTGTGCTTCGCGTGATCGGCGGCAGCGTCGCGATCCCGGGCGTGAAGGTGGAATGCTTGCCGTGGACGGAAGATACCGAGGCGCAATGTATCGCGGATTGCGATGTCGGGCTCATGCCCCTGCTCGATTCTCCGTGGGAGCGGGGCAAGTGCGGCTACAAGCTGATCCAGTACATGGCATGCGGCCTTCCGGTGATTGCATCGCCGGTCGGCGTCAACAACGAGATCGTGCGGGATGGCTTCAACGGATTCCTTGCGCGGGACGAAGCGGAATGGACTTCCCGGCTGTCACAGTTGCTGGATGACGGGCACCTGCGGCGCACCATGGGAACCGCGGGACGTGGGCTCGTCGAAAGCCTCTACTGTGTGCAGACGGTGATCCCGAGAATTGCGAACATGTTCTCGCAAGCCGCAACCTCGGGAAGGTGAACGGCGCTCAGCCGAATCCCATCTCGCGCAGCATCACCGCGTTGATCTTGTGAACGTCGTACTTGTACTCGGCGATCTGGCGTGAGCGCTGGCCCATGCGTTCGACCTGTTGCCAGTCCTCGATGAGGCGCATCATTGCGTGCTCCAGTTCGCCGGCGGACTTGACCGGCACCAGCAGGCCATTGTCGCCATCGACAACCGTCTCGCGGCAACCCGGTGCGTCGGTCGTGATAATGGGACGCCCCATCGCCATGGCTTCGAGCACGGCGCGCGGCGTCCCTTCGCCATAGGATGGCAGCACGAACACGTTGCAGTCGGCAATCGCGGGACGTACATCGGACAGGCGCCCAAGGAAATCGACGGTTCCGTCCGCCACCCACGCGTCCAGTTCATGCTGGGCGATCGCATCGGGGCTGGTATCGATCCAGCCTACCAGGCCGAAGCGGGCACCGGAGCGGCGTGCCCGGATGCGCCGGGCCGCTTCCGCATATTCCCGTACGCCCTTGTCGCCCAGCAGGCGGGCGACCAGCAGGAAGCGGGGACCGTCGTCGGGCAAGGGGGTCACCTGGAAGCTGGCGATATCGACGCCGGACCCATTGACGATACAGGACCGCTTGTGGCGGGCCAGTATTCCCGAACGTCGGAACAACGCCTCATCGTCAGGATTCTGGAAAAACGTAATATGGGCCTGCCTGAGCGCCAGCGTGTACAGCCGCAGGACCACCGCGCGCAGGCTGTTCCTGCCCTCTTCATTGCGGAAGGTGTAACCCAGCCCGGTGATCAGCGCGAAGCGGCGCGGTACGCGCGCAAGCCATGCAGCCAGGATGCCGTAGATCACTGGCTTGATCGTATAGCTCATCATGCAGTCGGGCCGGATGCTGCGCATCAGCCGATAAAGCGCGAACAGCGTGCGAAAGTCGGCGAGCGGGTTCTTTCCGGTTCGATCGAGCGGGAAATGGTGCACGACTACGCCGCGCGCTTCCAGCGCGACGCGTACCGGATGTCCTGCCACCAGGCCCGGCGCCGCGACGTGCATTTCCAGTCCACTATCCTGCAATGCTTCCATCAGCGGCCCGCGAAACGCGATCAGCGACTCTGCGTAGCTCGCGATCATCAGAAAGCGCATGCCAGCCTCCTATCGGATGTGGGGATATCGGTGAGCGGCGACGCGGTCCGCTCGGCTGCCTCGTGCCCCAGCCAGGCCTGGAACATGAGCACACACCATAGCGGATGCTGCCAGTTGCGCCGCCCGGACAGATGCTCGGTCCAACGCTGGCGTATCGGTTGCGGGTTCAGGTAGCCTTCCCGCCGCAGGCGCTGCTCGCTCAGAAGATCCTCGGCCCAGTCGCGCAGCGGGCCGCGCAGCCATGCGTCGATCGGAACGCCGAATCCCATCTTCGGCCGCTCGATCAGCGCACGCGGCACATAGCGGTCAAGCACGCGCCTGAGTACCCATTTGGTCGTGTAGCCGGCGTCCTCCTGCCGGATCTTGTAAGCCAGCGGCAGCCGCCAGGCAAACTCCACGACGCGGTGATCGAGGAACGGGATGCGCGTTTCAAGGCTTCGCGCCATGGCCGCGCGGTCGACCTTGGCGAGAATGTCGTCGGGCAAGTAGGTCAGCATGTCGGCCGCCATCATGCGTTCCACGTCGCCGAGCATCGCCAGTGCCGTTGCAGCAGGCGCAAGCAAGGTTGCCGGTTCCGTCCCGCCGATGACGATCGCATCCGGGCATTGCCACTGGGAGACCATGCCGCGATAGAGTTCATCCACGGAGCGCGCGGCCATGACGCCCGCGCCCTTGTGGATCTTCTCTCCCACATGGGACCAGCGCGATGCCATCGGCAGCAGCGCCGCGACGCGATTGATCTGACGCGGAGAGAGGCGGGTCAGGCCCCATGCCGCCGCGGCACGCAACGGACCGGGGATGCGGGCAAGCCGGCCCCACAGCTCTGCCGTGATCTGGTAGCGGTTATAGCCGCCGAACAACTCGTCTCCCGCGTCGCCCGAGAGGGATACCTTCACGTGCTGCCTGGCGAGTTCGCTGACCAGCAGCGTTGGAATCTGCGACGAGTCGGAGAATGGCTCGTCGTAGATCTCCGGCAATCGCGGAATCACTGCCATGGCATGCTCGGGCGACACATACAGTTCGGTGTGGCTGGTGCCCAGGTGGCGGGCGACTGCCTTGGCGTGTGCGGCCTCGTTATAGGCGGCGTCGTGGAAGCCGATCGAGAACGTGCGGATCGGCTGCGTCGACTGGGACTGCATCAGTGCGACCACGGTCGACGAATCGATGCCCCCGGAGAGGAAAGCGCCCAGCGGCACGTCCGCCATCATCTGGCGGCTCACAGCCTCTCGCAGCAGCACATCGAGACTGTCGACGGCTTCCTCGGGACTGCCCGTGAAAGGGTCCTGCCTGCCCTGCAGTGCCGCGGCGGAACCGGACCAGTAGGCGCGCAGAACGGGCTCGGGGGCCTGCATCGACACGGTCAGCAAGTGCGCAGGCGCAAGCTTGGCGATGCCCTGATAGATCGAATGCCCGCCGCTGACGTTGTTGTAGCGCATGTACAAACTGAGGGCGTTGCGGTCGATGCTGGCCTCGAACGCCGGGTGCGGGCGCAGTGCCTTGAGTTCGGATCCGAAGAGGAAGGTACGCGCCTGGCCCGAGCGCTGCCAGCCGTAGTAGAGCGGTTTCTCGCCCAGCCGGTCGCGCGCCAGCGTCAGCGAATGCGTCTGGCGGTCCCACACGGCAAAGGCAAACATGCCGACGGCGCGCCGGAGCGTGGCATCGGCGCCCCACGCGTCGATGCCGGCAAGCAGCGTCTCGGTGTCGGAGTGCCCTCGCCATCGTGGGGCAGCCCCTGCGCCTTCGAGTTCGGCGCGTATGTCGGGATGGTTATAGATTTCGCCATTGAACGCGATGACATAGCGGCCGCTCGCCGAAATCATCGGCTGTTGTCCGGCGGGCGACAGATCGACAATCGCGAGGCGCCGGTGCGCAAAGCCGAATGGGGCGGCAGGATCGCACCAGAGGTCGCCATGGTCCGGCCCCCGGTGAAGAATCCGCTCGCCCATGCGGGTCAGCAAGATCGCACGATCCTCCAGGGAACCCGGGATACCGCCAAGAAATCCAGCAAATCCGCACATCGCGCTCGTCCGTTTTGTCTTCTGTGCCGCTCAGGCGTCCTGCGTCCGGTGCAACCGCACATACCAATGCATGGCCTCGGCCAGTCCGTCGCCAATGCGGTGGGTGGGCTGGTATCCGAGCAACCGTTGCGCCTTGCCGATGTCCGCCTGGCTGTGGCGCACGTCGCCTGCGCGGAAGGCCCGGTAAGTGGGCTCCGTGTTCGCGGGGATGCCGTAGGGGCGAAGCCCGTCGCGCAGAAGCTGGAACAGCGTACTCAGCGTGGTGCGGTCGCCGACGGCGACGTTGTAGACCAGGCTTTCCGCGTCCCCGTCGCTACTGAGCGCGGCCAGCAGGTTGGCCTGCACGGCGTTCGCCACGTAGCAGAAGTCGCGGCTCGTTTCGCCGTCGCCATTGATGTAGACGGTCTCGCGTCGCAGCAATGCGGAGATCCACCGCGGAATCACGGCAGCGTAGGCGCCGTTCGGATCCTGGCGCGGACCGAACACATTGAAGTAGCGCAGTCCGATGGCACGCAAGCCGTAGCAGCGCCCGAAGACGTCGGCGTACAGCTCGTTCGTGTATTTCGTGACCGCGTAGGGGCTCAATGGCTTGCCGATGCGGTCTTCGACCTTGGGCAAGCCAGGGTGGTCGCCGTAGATGCTGCTGCTCGCGGCGTAGACGAAAGCACGCACGCCGGCGTCGCGCGCCGCGACGAGCATGTTCAGGAATCCGCTGATGTTGACGCTGTGGGTCGCGATGGGGTCTTCCAGGCTGCGCGGCACGGAACCCAGCGCGGCCTGGTGCAGCACGAAGTCGACCGGATAGCCGCTCGCGCCGGGCGTTCCTTCGCGCTCCCCCGAACGAAAGCCCATGGCGCTCCGGCAATGCCCGAGGTCCCGGATGTCGCCTTCGATCAACTGGAAGTTTTCCCACTGCGCGGGAGATACCAGCGCCTGGACTTCAAGCAGGTTGCGGCGGTGGCCGGTCGAAAAGTTGTCCAGTCCAACCACGCGCTGGTTCAGGCGCAGCAAGGCTTCCAGCAAGTTGCTGCCGATGAATCCGGCCACTCCAGTCACCAGCCACGTGCACGGGCTGGCAACCAGGTCGGTCCTGAAATTCGCATAGGTGTTGGATTCCATGTGAGCGCTTGCTGAAAGTTCGCTGCTAGAGGCGGGCGTCGACATCGCTGCGCGGCAGAATGCCCTTTACGTCGAACAGCACGGCGTGCGATTTGCCAAAGGCCCGGATCGCCCGCACCCCCATCGTGACAAACTGATGATGTGGCACCGCCAGTACGATGGCATCGTACTGATCATGGCGCGGAAGTTCGCGCAGGCAAGCCAGGCCATACTCGGCTTCGGCTTCTTCGACATCGATCCAGGGGTCGTAGACGTCGATCGTGGCGTTGTAGCCGCGCAGCGTGGTCACGATGTCGACTGCCTTCGTATTGCGAACGTCGGGGCAGTTTTCCTTGAAGGTGAGACCGAGCATGAGGATGCGGCTGTCCAGCACGGAAATGCCCCGGCGCAGCATCAGTTTCACCAGCTCGTCGGCGACATGGATAGCCATCCGGTCGTTGATACGCCGGCCCGCCAGGATGACCTGCGGGTGATAGCCCACCTCCTGCGCCTTATGGGTGAGATAGTAGGGATCCACGCCTATGCAATGTCCTCCCACCAGTCCCGGACGGAAAGGCAGGAAGTTCCATTTCGTGCCGGCTGCCTTCAACACCTCCAGCGTGTCGATGCCCAGCTTGTGGAACAGCAGGCTGAGTTCGTTCATCAACGCGATATTCACGTCGCGCTGGGTGTTCTCTATCACCTTTGCGGCCTCCGCCACGCGAATGCTGCTGGCCCGATGCGTACCGGCCACAATGATCTTGCGGTAAAGCTCGTCGATGGCCTCGCTCACCTCGGGCGTGCTGCCACTGGTGACCTTGCGGATGTCCGGGAGCCGGTGTTCCTTGTCCCCCGGATTGATGCGCTCCGGACTGTAGCCGCAATAGAAATCCACATTGAACTTCAAGCCGCTGTGTTGTTCGAGCAGCGGTACGCAGACTTCTTCGGTCGCGCCGGGATAGACTGTCGATTCATAGATCACGACAGCGTCCTGTCCCATGACGCGGCCCACCGTCTCGCTGGCGCGCACCAGCGGCGTGAGGTCCGGTCGCTTCGCCCTGTCCACAGGCGTTGGCACCGTGACGATAAAGACCTGGCAGCCCTTCAGATCCGCAGGATCGCAGGAGTACTGCAGGCAGCGTGCGCTGCGTAGTTCGTCGTGACTGACCTCGAGCGTCGCGTCCTGTCCGCCACGCAACTCGTCAATGCGTACAGCATTGATATCGAAGCCTACGACCGGGCGTTGTTTGCCGAACTCCACTGCAAGCGGCAGGCCGACATAGCCCAGGCCGATGATGGCAATCTTTGCGTTGCTGAGGTCCATGACCGAAATCTCCGTGATGAGTGGGCCTGGCGGCATGGATGTGGACTTTTAAAGAATTATCGCGGGCAGGCGGCGCCCCGTGCGCAGGGGTTCGTGTCTTGGCGTACAAACGCAGGGCGGTTGAGGACGATCAAGGGCGATAGAAGGCGATCGGGCTCGCGTGGGTCCGGTGCGCCCGTGACAGGTCCGGCTGCTGCGAGCGGAAACGGGTGCTCCTGGTCGCGGGGTGCATCCGCGGCCAGGCGGACTGATGCGCGTGCCGTCGTCAGGAGCTTCCAGGGATTCCGGAGATGCCGACTTGCGCGGGCTTCAGGTTGAGCACGGGCAATGGTGTCGGTTGCCGGGTCTCGTCCGCAACCGCGCCACTGTCGCGCGGTGTGTCGAGCGAACTGTAGGGCGCGTATTCGGGGACCAGGCTTTGCACGGCCACCTGGATGGCAAGCTCATCGCGGGTTTCGCAGGCGGCCAGCAGCTTGCCCAGTTTCTCGCGATACTCCGCTTCGTCCATGGATGGCTCGTGCGAACACATGATGCGTTCATGCTCGCTTGGCGTCACGTCGCCCCCGATCAGCAACTCCTCGTAGAGCTTCTCGCCCGGGCGCAAGCCGACAAACTTGATTTCGATATCGCCCGCGGGATTCTTGCGTGTCTTCTCCACAAGTCCGGACATCTCGATCATGGTGCGGGCAAGGTCAGTGATCCGGACCGGTTTTCCCATGTCGAGGACAAAGACCTCTCCGCCCCTGGCCATGGCGCCGGCCTGGATGACCAGCTGCGCCGCTTCGGGAATCAGCATGAAGAAGCGGATGACGTCGGGGTGCGTGATGGTCACAGGGCCGCCGCTGCGGATCTGTTTGCGGAACAGTGGCACGACCGAGCCGGACGACCCCAGTACATTGCCGAAGCGAACCATCGAGAAGGTGGTGCCGGTATTCGGCCGTGAAGCGGCGGCCTGGAATGCCAGCTCGGCAATGCGCTTGCTGGCGCCCATGATGTTGGTTGGACGTACGGCCTTGTCCGTGGAGATCAGGACACAGGTCTTTACGCCAAAGTGATCGGCCATGTTGGCGATCGTCGCGGTCCCGAGGACGTTGTTGCGAATGCCCTCCGACATGTTCGACTCAACCATCGGAACGTGCTTGTAGGCCGCGGCGTGATAGACGGAGTCGATGCGCTGGCCGCGCATGGCGGCTGCCACGGCTTCGACGTCGCAGACCGAGCCGATGCGCGCGACGATCCGCAACTCGGGAAACGCGCGCCGCAATTCCTGCTCGATGACATAGAGTGCGAATTCGGAATGATCGAAGAGGATGAGCTTGCTCGGTTCCCTGCTGGCGATCTGCCGGCATAGTTCGCTGCCGATGGAGCCGCCCGCGCCGGTAACCATCACGACTTTCCGGTGGGTGCACCTGGCAAACAGCTCTTCGCGCGGCGGCACGATATCCCTGCCCAGGAGATCTTCGATCTTGATGTCGCGGACCGACTGCATGGTGATCTTGCGGTCGACGAGTTCCAGCAACGTTGGCAGTGTCCGCACACTGACCGCGTACTTGTGCAACTTGTCTACGATCTGCTTGCGACGCTTGATGGAGAGAGAAGGCACCGCGAGCACGACTTCATTGATCCCCAACTGGTTGATATGGTCCTTCATGTGGTCGCTGAAATACACAGGCAGATCAGAGAAGATTTTCCTGTCGAGCGTGAGGTCGTCGTCGAAGAAGCAGACGAGGCGGTGGCCGGAACTGGCACGCATGGCGGCGGCCAGCTGCGCCCCGGCTTCACCTGCACCAAAGATGGCGACCCGCAGCACATTGCGGTCGCCAGTCTGTTTGCGCTGTTGGGCGCGTGTGATCACGGCCCGCGCCAGGAAGCGGGAGATGACGACGTATGAGAACGCGATGAACCAGTAGATCAGGAGGCCGGTCCTGGGAAGATGGCCGATCGCCACCAGGTAGGACAGGGCGTAAGTGAGGACGACCAGGCAAGCCAGGCTTGCACCGGAGACCCACAGGACCCTGAGGTCGAAGTATCGAACCACCATTCGATACAGTCCGCTGAGCGAGAAGACAGGAATTGTGCAGGCCGCGATGATCAGCGAAGGCAGGAACCCGTACTGCTGCAGGAGTTCGGTATTGCCGGCGCGCAGGAAGAGCGCCAGGGAGAAGCACACGGGGAGGGCAATCAGGTCCGCGCAGATCATCAGCGCGATCTTTTGCCGGCGAGGAAGGGACGTTAGCCAGACGGGGGGGTAGATCCTCATTTTCGGCAGCTCTTTTTCTACCGGACCTTGAGCAGGGCGGCTCCGGTCGAACCGCTCGCTTTCAGTTCCGACCTGCCACCGAAGTCCCGGCGCCGTCTTGCAGAGCGCGACAGCTGACTTCTCGGTGGCGTCAAGGCGAGTACAGGAACGTTGCGAAAGCAGTCCGCCTGGATCTGCCTTCCTTAGCGACATTATTCATGCGTTGCCGGTCACCGGAAGCGGCGCTGTGTTCGCTGCCGAACGCAGCGTGCCACCGATGAGGCGCAGAATCGGAATCGTTCAAAGGCGTCGCAACGCGCAGGCGTCAGCCGGGTGGCTCTCATTCACCTGGCTAGCTTCATCGAGCCGTGCAACTCTGGTTAGATGAGAAGCGAAGGGGCTGTGGCTACCGACATCCCTGTCTCAAGCTGAGAGAGAAAAGGCGCCACAGCGTCGCGGACGCTCCCGTTGAGAGGGACGAGAGAGAGGATCTATGCTCGACACGCAATTTTCCCCCTGGCCGAGTTTTACTCCGGAAGAAGCTGAAGCGGTTGGCCAGGTTCTCTTGTCCAATCGCGTCAATTACTGGACCGGATCGGAGTGCCGCCAGTTTGAATCCGAGTTCGGCGCCTGGGCGGGCGCCAGGTATGCCATTGCCCTGGCCAACGGCACGTTGGCACTGGACCTTGCGCTCAAAGCCCTCGACATCGGAGCGGGCGACGAGGTGATCGTGACGCCCCGCACTTTTATCGCCAGCATATCGTGCGTTGTCAACGCCGGCGCCACCCCTGTGTTTGTCGATGTGGACGAAGACAGCGGGAACATCTGCGCATCGACGATTGCGCCGGCATTGACTTCCCGTACCAAAGCGATCCTCTGCGTCCACCTGGCAGGATTGTCCTGCGAGATGGACGACATCATGGCACTGGCCCGGTCGCATGGACTGAAGGTGATCGAGGATTGCGCACAGGCGCATGGCGCCCGGTACAAGGGTCGATCGGTCGGCACGATCGGTGACATCGGCGCATGGTCCTTCTGCCAGGACAAGATCATGACCACGGGCGGGGAAGGCGGCATGGTCACGACCAATGACCGCGAACTGTGGTCGCGCATGTGGTCATTCAAGGATCATGGCAAGAGCTGGGAGGCGGTCTACGAGCGCGAGCACCCGGCGGGGTTTCGCTGGGTACACGACTCGTTCGGCACGAACTGGCGCATGATGGAAGTGCAGGCCGCGATCGGCCGCATCCAGTTGCGGCGGATGCCGCAATGGCACGCGCAGCGAACGTCCAACGCCGCCATGCTCACAGAGGCCTTGCGCGCTTGTGCCGCATTGAGGCTGCCTGTGCATCCCTCCCATATGCAGCACGGCTGGTACAAGTTCTACGCCTTCGTGCGTCAGGAGGCTTTGCGTGACGGGTGGACCAGGGATCGGATGATTGCGGAGATCAATGGACAGGGCGTGCCGTGTTATGCCGGCAGCTGTTCCGAGGTCTATCTTGAAAAGGCGTTCGACGGCACCGGGTTGAGGCCTCGGCACAGACTGCCGGCTGCCCGGGAACTCGGCGAGGCCAGCCTGATGTTCCTGGTGCACCCCACGCTGACGGACGCGCAGATGCACAAAACCGCCGAAGTCGCCGTACGGGTAGCCTCGCGCGCAGTGTCCTGCGAGGCGTCGGTGGACCGATGAGAGGCGCTGCGCTGCAGCGAATCCGTGATGCTTCGCTGCAATGCTGGGCGTGGAGGCGGGGCGCGATGGCCATCGCGGATTGCCGCCCTGCACGAGAACTCGGTCCGCACATTCATGTCTGTATTCAGGAACAGGTGGAGTCCGGGTGAGAGCCCGTTCCACCATGTCAGCGAGTCCTGATACGTTTTCGAAGGGGGAGCGATGATTCGAGTCAAGTTCCTTGGGACCGCCTCTTCAGAATGGGCCGCTGCGCTGCAGCGATGTCCGCACGATTGCTACCAGCTCCCTGGCTGGATGCAGGCGGCCGAGTTTGCCGATGGCGGCAAGGCACGCGCCATCTACGCGACCGACGGAGAGCGCGAATTGCTCGTACCGATCATTCGAAGAAGCGTCGATGCTGACTGCTGGGACGCGGTTTCGCCTTACGGGTATGGCGGCCCGGTCTACACGGATGACTGTTCCCGCGACTTCATCGATGCAGCCTTGCGTGCGATCGTCAAGCGCCTGCGTGAGACGGGTTGCGTTTCGTGGTTCATTCGCTTGCATCCATTGCTGAATGCTGACTGGGAGAGCTCCGTCGGCGAGCTCGTCGAGCAAGGCATGACTGTGTCCATCGACTTGACCAAGAGCGAGGAAGAGCACTGGCGGGAGATGCGCACCGATCATCGGCGGAATATCACCAAGGCGCTCAAGGCGGGCGTGACGGCCCATATCGATCGCGATTTTAATGCACTGCCGACGTTTATCCGCCTCTACAATGAGACGATGCGTCGTTTGGGCGCCGCGCCAGGCTACTTCTTTGACGAACGCTACTACTACGCGCTGGTTGCCGAGGCAGGCGCCAACCTGAGACTCTTTGTGGCCGAAGAGGCCGGGGAAATCATCGGCGCCACGCTGTTTTCGGTGGCGTGGGATGCTGGAATTCTCCAGTACTATCTCGTCGGGACAGACCAGCGATACCAGCATCGGCACCCCAGCAAAGTCATGACGCACGCTGCCCGCAATTGGGGACGGGAACGAGGTCTCAAGCGCCTTCACCTGGGTGGCGGGGTCGGCGGATCGTCGCTGGATTCTCTGTTCAGGTTCAAGCGGGGATTCTCTCCCGATACCCATGTTTTCAAGACGCAGCGCGTGGTTGTCCATCCGGAGCGATATGTGCTGCTATGCGGTGGCGATGAGTCGGTCCTGTCTCATTTGGAGGGGTATTTCCCCGCGTATCGACGCGACACCGCAGACGCCGTGGATCACGGCGTCGAAGAAGCCCTCGCTGCGAGCGGGGCTTGCTCGCGATAGGCCCGTCAGGCTGCAGTGCCTGGAAGCCGTGCCCGGTCGTCGAGTTCCGGGTACTCGTGGCCACATTCGCGCAGCAGTCTCCGGAATTGGCCGATCGTGCGCCAGGCGGTGGCTGCGCCTTGCAAGCCCTCTGTCCTGACACACCTCCCCAATATGTCGCTCCATGCCAGCAGAACGAACGCCAGCGCCGTGAAGGGTCGGTGCAGGAGATGCTTGTAGCCCGAAAACATCGCATAAAGCCGCGAAGCATCGCTGAGCTGCGCTTCGTCGGCAAGCGACGCCCTGGCGACACTCCGGTTCACCGCGCTGGGCACCAGTTCAATCCGATGCCCCCGCGCATGGACCGCATGATCGACCAGCTCCACCGTGTCATATCCGCACGAGAGCTGTTCATTGAAGCGCCCCGGATCGAACAGCCGTCGCGGGAACACCGCGCAATGCAGCAACACCGACCGCGGCCGTTCTCCGCACCGGTATTCCGGTGACGGATAGCCGAGGAATGAAGCCTTGCAGGGCCTGCAGCAGCGACCGTCCCGCATCTCCATGCCGGTCAGGATCAACGGCGCTACCGCTTCTCCAACCTGCGCGCGATGGATATAGTCATCGGCGATCCGCTCCGCCATCTGCTGCAAGAAGGTCTCGCCCAGCAGCGTCGTGTCGTCGATGAACAGCACGTGCGAGCCGGTCGCGACGCGCACGAGCCGGTTGCGGTTTGCCGCGGGCGTGCGCCTTGGCCCTTCGAGATACGGGATCGCGGCATACTGCTCGCGCATCATCCGCCGCGTGTCGTAGTTGCTGCTGTCGTCAGACACCAGGATCTCGTGCGGCGGCATGGTCGATGCCAGGACCGAGCGCAAGGTCTGGCGCAGGCCGTCCGGATTGTCGCGCGTGCAGATGCACACGGAAAACGTGGGCAGGAAAGTGCTGGCAGGCATGGCTGACCCCTTCAATCCCCGGCTTGGCCCGGGACAGCGCCGGCCCGCTTGTCTCGCGGGTCTCGGCGTCGGTGCTGGCGTTCAGAGCGTCGGGCTTGCGGCCTCGTAGACGGCCGCTTCGCTATGGCGCGCGATCACGGGGCGCATGCTGCTGTCCCGCGTCACGCGCTCGTCGCCGCTCACCCATTCGAGCGTGGCGCCACGCTGCAACGCGGCGTAGACGGCTTCGCCCTTGTTGCGCACCTTGAGTCGCTGGTAGAGCGTGCAGGCATGGCTCTTCACCGTGGCCACGGAGATGTTCAGCATGCGGCTGACGGTCTTGATCGGATAGCCGCGCGCCAGCAGCACCAGCACCTCGTACTGGCGCGGCGTGATCTTGAGCATCTCGGCTTCGTCGTAGCTCGGCTCGGCCTGGGCCAGCGGCTCTTCGACCGGGCGCGCGCTGCCCGACAACGGCAAGCCAGGCTTGAGCCCGGTGAGGTCGCGCACGGCAACGCTGCTGCGCATGCCGCTGCGCGGCGCGCTGGCGCACGTGGCCAGCGAAAGCTGTTCGGGCAACGCCGTGGCCGGCAGCGGCGTGGCGGACGCCAGCGATTGCGCGACCGGCAGGGCCGGGCGCGATGCCGATGGCAGGGTACCGGTCTCGGCGCTGAACAGCAGGCCTTGCACGGCGGAAACCGCGAGCCGGATGGCGGCCTCGATGACCGCCAGCGATGCCGATTTGGGCAGGCACCCGCAGACGCCGCGCGCGCTTTGGGCATCGGGCATGTGCAGTGGCAACTGATCGGCGAGGATCAGGATGCGCTGGGGCGAAAGGCGTTCGCGAGCGACTTGCAGTTGCGCCCATCCGCTGCGGATGTCGGTGGGCATGCCGAAGACCAGCAGGTCTGCGTTGTGCGGCACATTGTCGTGTCGTCCGAGCTCGTCAGGCGCGAGCGCCGCAACATGACCCGAATCCTGGATGTTCTCGAGCATCTGCAGCAGCCCGAGACGGAGCAAAGGATGCTCCTCGATCAGCAAGGCGTTCATTTGTTTCACTCCCCGTTACTCGGGAGGGAATGCGGGCGCTTTGCGTGTGGGAGACATGACGCGGCAAGCGGGCGCGCGCTGCGTTCCGCTGCTGCCTTGACCCCCGTGCTTCCATGTCCGGCCTGTTCCCTTATCTGCTCGGAACTTGTCGGCGGCTGGAAGATGACCCGAACCCAAACCCGAAAATTACTCACTCCTAAATCGGCTTAAAACCATCTTATGGGGTGGTGGTATGGATTGCAAGCGGCGCTAATCGGCGGGGAGGGAGGGCGTAATGAAGCGAGCTTCATAATACCCGCCGAAAATCCCTCCAAATGGTGGGGGAATGTTGTGAAGGCGCCATGCCGGCGCCCGCGCGCAACCGTATCAGATCTGAGACATCGCTTTGCGGGGTGGTTACAGGCCTGCAACCGATTTGATTATTAGTGGGCTTGCCGTGCCGGATTTATAACCCCTTCGGGGGGATAAAAGAAAATCAAGGGTTATTTAGTGACGCAATTATGAAACGGTCCGAATTACCCGTGTTTACCCATATCTGCGTCTTTTGATGCGCATGCCTGCGCATGCGGTCTAGTGCTTCTGGATGAGAGGGCACTGCCACTTCGGGATGAGGCCGGAGCAGCGTGCGGCGCAGCCGCTCCGTGGCCTTGCCACCAACCTGTCGCGCCGAGGCGGCCCGGCTGGCGCCGCCTCGGCGCGACCCTCAACGCGTCCAGTAGCCGGGGCGCATGACCCAGCCGTGCGGGCCCTGCACCCAGCGGTCCGGCACGTAGCGTTGACCGGGGCGTTGCGCGTGCCAGTAGCCGCCGCGCCAGTCGTAGTGTCCGCCGCGGGACACCCAGTGGCCGGGCACCCAGGCCTGGCCGGGGCGTGCCGGTGGGCGGGCTTCGTAGCGCGGCGCGGGCGGCGGGTGGCCATAGGCGCGGGGACCGTCATGGGCTTGCGCGGGGCTGAGCAGGCCGAAGGTGCCTCCGGCGGCGAGGACGGCTGCGGCGAGAAGGATCTGGCGTTTCATTTTGGTTCTCCTGGTGTCGGGTGGACGGACCGGGCCGTAGGGATCAGTAGCGGTCGTGGTAGTAGTGGTAGCGGGGCGGCGGGCCGCCGCGCGGCGGTACCACGATGCAGGCGGAAAGCAGGGCTGCGGTGGTCGACAGCAGCACGGCCAGGCAGAGGGCGCGTTTCATGTGGGGCTCCGGATCGTTCGCGTTGAACACGGCTTCAATGTAGCGACGCGGCCCCGCGCTGCGTGCTTGCACTTGTAAGTCTGTCTCACATGACGCATGCGTGGCGCGGTGGCCGGAGCTGCCCGGTGGTATCGCCTGCAAAGCCTTGCGGCACAAGGCATTGGCGCAAACGTGCAGGCGCCGCCCGGGTGCCTGCCGTGTCCGGCCAAGGGGTAATGTGGCGTTACATCGGAAATAAGTCTTGCAAAGGATTCGGCGTGCGCGGCCATCCCGCGATGGCTCGCACGCCGCCGTGGCGGCGGCGCAGTCTTACGCAGAATCGGGTACGCCCGAGCATTCGGGCGTCAGGTTGGCGGCAGGCGGCTACGCCGGATGCGGAGCGGCGCCGGCCATGGACCTGGCGTAGCGCGCCGGGTCCAGGCGCATGGTGAGTGCCGCCACCAACGCCACGCAGCCAAGGTGGTACCACCACCCCATCACGAAATCGCCGGTGTGCGAATGCAGTGCCGCGGTGATCCACGGCGCCAGCGAGGCCAGCAGGAAGCCGCCGCCCTGCATCAGCGCGCTCAGTGCGCCCGCGCCGTCGGGGTCGGGCAGGTGGTCAAGCGCCACCACCAGGTACAGCGCGAAGCAACCGCCCAATCCAGCGCCGCCAATGGCGGCCCAGGCATAGGGGGACCATTCGGGCCACAGCGCCAGGCCGGCAAAACCCACGGCCTGCATGGCCAGGGCCGCAGCCATCCACCAGCGGCGGTCCTGCCGGCTGGCGGCTAGCGTAGGCAGCAGCAGCGCGGCGGCGGCCTGGGCCACCGCCATCACGGCCACCAGGCTGCCGCTGCGCGCCACGCTCCAGCCATGCTGCTGGTAGAACGGCGCCAGCCACGCCACGAGCGAGGCATAGCCGCCGTTCATCGCGCCGAAGCAGGCCATCAGCATCCAGGTGCGGCGGCGGCGCAGCAACTGGCTGGCCGGCCGGTGCGCGGCACGGGCAGCGGACGGGGCTGCTGCTGGGGCCGGCAGCGCCCGCCAGGCCAGGACAAGCGCCGCCGCGGTGGGCAGCGCCCACCAGGCCAGGCCTTGCTGCCACGCGCCGGACAGGTCCGAGATCAGCGGGGCCAGCTGCGCGCCGAGCGCGCCGCCGCCCATCAGCGCGGCCGAATACAAACCCATGACCGGGGCCACGCGCCGCGGGAATTCCTGCTTGATGATGCCCGGGAAGGCGGCCTGCACCACGGCCACGCCAAGCCCGCACAGGGCGGCGGTGGCCACCAGGATCGCGCCATCGGCCGCCAGCGCGCGCAGCGCCGATCCCAGGCACAGGGTGGCCAGCGCGACCAGCACCGCGCGGCGTGCGCCGAGCCGCTGGCGGATGGCCGGGGCGGCAAACGCCCCGGCACCCATCAGCAGCATGGGCAGCAGCGTCAGCCAGGCCATGCCTTCGTAGTCCAGCCCCGTGCCGGCGCGTATGGTGGCGGCCAGCGGCCCGACGGCGGTCAGGAACGGCCGCAGGTTCAGGCCGATCGCCACGACCGTGGCCAGGATCAGCCAGCGCGGCGGCGCACGGTGCGAGTCGTCGAACGGCATGGCTTCAGGCGCGCGGCGCACGCGAGCCGTAAAGCTGTGCGGCGGCGATGTCCACCGGCACCCGCTGCAACGGCAGCGGCGGCGGCACCAGGGGCAGGCGCAGCGCCTGGTAGGCGGCTTCGCTGGACAGGCCGTAGGGCGCTGCGTCGTTGTTGTCGAAGGCGTAGTAGACCGCCTGCACGCCGGCCATCGTCATCGCGGCCAGGCACATCGGGCACGGATGGCCGCTGGCATAGACCACGCTGCCGCGCAGGTCCGGCCGGCCGAGCTTGCGGGCGGCGGCGCGCAGCGCTTCCATCTCGGCATGCGTGGTCGGGTCGTGGCTGTGGACGATGTCGTTGACGCCGGTCGCCACGACTTCGCCGTCGATCGCCAGCAGCGCGCCGAACGGGCGGCCGCCGCGGTTCCGGTTGATCAGCGCGAGGTCGACGGCTTCGCGCATGAGTTGTTCGTGGGTTGCCATAGCGTAGCGAAAGTAAGCGCCGGCTCACCGTACGTGCCGTCAACGCGGCCTGCGGGGAGGGGGGCGCAAATGAGGGAGAGCCGTCAATCTACGCCGTGGCTTGGCAATTGGGAAATTAAATGATGAAATCCCCGGCAGTGGAAAACCCAATACCTGATCGCCGTGCATGACGCCCGCCTCGATCCCGCGCTGTTGCAGAGCTTTGTCGCCGTGGCCGAGAGCGGCAGCTTCACGCGCGCGGCGCAACGCGTTCACCTGACCCAGTCGACGGTCAGCCAGCAGGTGCGCAGGCTGGAGGAGCAGCTGGGCTGCCCGCTGCTGGACCGGGGTGGCCGCTATGTCACGACCACGCCCGAAGGCGAGCGCCTGCTGGGCTACGCGCGACGCCTGCAGCAGCTGATGGCCGAAGCCGTGGAGCAGGTGCGGCAGACGTCAGGCCAGGGCGAGATCCGGCTGGGGGTGCCGGAGGATTTCGCGGCGCAGCCGCTGACGGCGATGCTGGCGGGGTTTGCGGATACCTGGCCGGGGATCCGGCTGGAGGTCACCAGTGGTCTCAGCCACGATCTCTGGCAGCGCTTCCAGGACGGCGAACTGGACCTGGCACTGGTCAAGCAGCGCGTCGGCCATGCGGCCGGCATGGCGTGCTGGCCCGAGCCGCTGGCGTGGATCGACAGCCGCACGCGCCCGGCCGTGGCGCGCGACCCGGTGCCGCTGGTGGCGTTCCCGAGCGGCGGCCTCTACCGGGGCGAGATGACGCACGCGCTCGACGCCAGCGGGCGGCGCTGGCGCATCGGCTTCGTCAGCGCCAGCCTGGCCAGCATCAGCGCGGCCGTGGCCGACGGGCTGGGCATCAGCCTGCTGCCGCGCCGGCTCGCAGGGGCGCCGCATCGGCTGCTTGACGACCAGCCGTGGCTAGGCGCCGTACCGGCCATCGAACTGACGCTGCATGCGCAGCCGGAGCCCTCCGCCGCCGCGCGCGACATGATGGAGCGGCTGGTCGCGCTGTGCGACCAGGCCATGGGCGCGAGCGCGGCGCCGCTCAGCTGAAGAACTCGCGGAAGTACCCGGCGCAAGTGCCGGTCTGGCGGAAGGTGTAGGGCAGTTCGACCATGGCGGCGGCGTCGAGCGACCCGAACGGGATGTCCGGCTCGTTGTCCGGGCGGGTGATGTCTTGTTCCTTGCTGTCAGGGTGCTGCGAAGTCATGTCAGGCTCACTGGTGGCGATGAGTTGGGCGGGGTTGCCGCCTGACCCACATCCTAGCGGGCTTGCCGCCGGCGATCAGCCTGCCGCAGTGCAACACACTGTTGCCGTGTTGCGTCCAATGCGCAGCGCCCATGGCGGCGGGGTGCAACGCCGGGGACAGACTATAGTGGCTTAGGGGGTTCGGTCCTGCCCCATGTGTCGAACTCGCCCACCACACCCACACGCCCATATGCCGACAGCCGGCCACCCTGCAGGAGCGCGCCATGCCATTGCCGCCGTGCTTTGCCGACCGACGTGAGGCCGGCCTGTACCTTGGGCGCCGCCTGGCCGAACTCGGTGTGGGCCAGCCGCGCGACGGCGTGCCCGCGCTGGTGCTGGCGCTGCCGCGCGGCGGCGTGCCGGTGGCGTTCGAGGCCGCGCGCGCCATCGGTGCGCGGCTGGACGTGCTGCTGGTGCGCAAGATCGGCGCGCCGGGCTATCCCGAACTGGCGCTCGGCGCCGTCGTGGAAGGCGATGCCGGACGGGATCCGCATACCGTCGTCAATGACGATCCGTGGGTGCGGCGCACGGTCGAAAGCGGGAGCTTCGCCGCTGAACGCGGGCGGCAGATCGACGAGATCGTGCGGCGCCAGCAGCGCTACCGTAATGGCGCACCGCTGCCGCGCCTGGCGGGGCGCACGGTGATCGTGGTCGACGATGGCGTGGCGACCGGCGCCACCATGCGCGCCGCGCTCGAAGGCCTGCGCATGGCAGGCGCCGCGCCGGTGATCGCCGCCGTGCCGGTTGGGGCCGCAGACGGGCTGGCCAGCCTGGAAGCCGCCGCCGACCAGGTGATCTGCCTGAACACGCCGGCCAGCTTCGGTTCGGTGGGCGCGTTCTACCTCGACTTCACCCAGACCAGCGACGAAGAAGCCCTGGCGCTGCTCAGAGAGGCAGCCAACTGGCCGCCGCAGGGGCCGACATAGGCGTCGGGCCGGGTCTCAGCCGCGCGCCAGCCTGGCCTGCAGATGCGGGATCAGCCCGCCCGCGCTCAGGATCTTGCGCAGGAATGCCGGCACCGGTTCGCAGGCGACGGTGGTGCTGTCGTCCAGCAGCAGCACCGCGTTGTCCAGGTCGACCCGGGCCGCCGCGCCATCCGCGAGCCGGCTGGTGTCCGGGCAGACCAGCACCGGCAGGCCGAGATTGATCGCATTGCGGTAGAACAGGCCGCCAAACGATGGCGCCACCACGGCTTGCACGCCCAGCTGGCGCAGTGCCTGCGGCGCCTGCTCGCGCGACGAGCCGATGCCGAACTTGGCACCCGCTACCACCACGTCGCCGGCGCGTACCTGGCCGGGAAATTCCGCACGCAGGCTTTCGAGGCAATGCGAGGCCAGGACCTCCGGCGCGGCCTTCATCCATACCGCCGGCGCCATGGCGTCGGTATCGATGTCGTCGCCAAAGCGCCAGATGCGGCCGGCGCGCGCGGGGAGGGAAGGCTCGCTCATGCGGAAAAGGAAAACGGGGTTCAGAGCAGGGTACGGGGATCGGTGATGCGCCCGGTCACGGCGCTGGCCGCCACCGTCAGCGGCGAGGCCAGCCAGACGGCGCTGCCGGCATCGCCCATGCGCCCGGAAAAATTGCGCGCGGTCGAGGCAATGGCGCGGCTGCCGGCGGGAAAGCGCGCGGCGCCATAGCCGGCACAGGCACCGCAGGCATTGGGCAGCAGTTCGGCGCCCGCTTCGGCCAGGATGGCGAGGGTGCCCTCGCGTTCCGCCTGCTGCTGGTCGCGCACCGAGGCGGGCGCCACCTGCAGGCTGACGCCGGGCGCGACGCGCCGGCCCCGCAGCATCTGCGCCGCCATGCGCAGGTCATCCAGCTTGGCGCCGGTGCAGGCGCCAAGGTAGGCAATCTGCACCGCTTCGCCGGCCGCCTGCTCCACCGGCGCGCTATTGGCCGGCGAATGGGGCGCGGCCACCTGCGGCGCCAGCGCGCCGGCATCGAAGACATGGGTGGCCAGCAGTGGCGCGCCGGCGTCAGTGCGCCACCAGGCCAGGTCGATGCCGGCCAGCGTCGACGCCGGCACGCCCGCCGCCGACAGCCACTCCAGCGTGGTGGCGTCGGGCGCGACCAGGCCGGTCTGCGCGCCAAGCTCGGCGCTCATATTGGCCAGCGTCATGCGTTCCTGCATGGAAAGGGCCGCCACCGCGCTGCCGGCGTACTCGACGGCTTCATAGCGGCCGCCGCCCAGGCCCAGCCGCGCGCACAGGAACAGCATCATGTCCTTGGCGCAGACGCCGGGCGCCAGCGCGCCGTCCCATTGCAGCCGGATGGTCTGCGGCACGCGCAGCCAGATTTCTCCGGTGGCCAGCACGCCGGCCATCTCGGTGGCGCCGACGCCGAACATGTAGGCGCCGAACGCGCCGCCAGTCGGGCTGTGGCTGTCGCCGCCGACGATCAGGCGGCCGGGCAGCACATGTCCGTGCTCGGGCAGCACCACATGGCAGATGCCCTCGCCGTCGATCAGGTGCGCGCCGCTGCGGCGTGTCCAGTCGCGCGTGAAGTGCAGGATCGCTTCGGCCGAGGGATCGCCGGCCGGCACGAAATGGTCGGTCACGACCACGTAGCGCGACGGATCCCACACGGTGACGCCCAGCGTCTCCAGCAGCGGCGCGACACGGCGCGGACCGCTGGAATCGTGCGACATCGCCAGGTCGACCCGGCACATCGCCAGCGCGCCCGGCTCGACATGCGCCTGCCCCGCGGCGCGCGCCACCAGCTTCTGGGCCAGCGTGGCCGGACGGGCGGGCGCCGGGGCTGCGGCCACGTTCATTCCGAGGTGGCCCCCGAATACTTCACCACAGCGGCCCAGCGCTTCACGTCCTGCTTCACGAACGCGGCGAAGGCTTCCGGCGTGGTGCCGAGCGGCTGCGCGCCGTCCGCTTCCAGGCGCTTGTGCACCGCCGGCGCCTCCAGGCCCTTGTGGGCCGCCTGGTAAAGGGCCTGGGTCACGTCTGCCGGCAGCCCGGCCGGTCCGAACAGGCCGAACCAGGCGCTCGATTCAAAGCCCTTGACGGTGGCGCCGATCGGCGCGGCGCCCGGGAACTGCGGCAGCGGCGCGGGGCTGGTCACGCCCAGTACCTTGAGCTTGCCCGCGCGCACGTGCGGCAGGACATTGAGCGTGCTCGCGAACATCAGGTCGCACTGCCCGGCAAGCAGGTCCGTGATGGCCGGCGCGGTGCCCTTGTACGGAATGTTCACGATGTACGTATGGGTCATCATCTTGAACATGTCGCCGGCCAGGTGCACCGACGAACCGACCGAGCCGATGGCGAAGTTAAGCTTGCCGGGCTGCGCGCGCGCCAGCCGGATCAGTTCGGGGACGTTGTTGGCGGGCAGCTTTGGATTCGCCACCAGCACGCTGGGCACCGTCGCCACCAGCGTGATCGGCGTGAAGTCCTGCAGCGGATCGAACGGCAGCTTCTTGTAGAGCGTCGCGTTGATGGTATGGCTGGTGAAGCTCATCAGCAGCGTGGACCCGTCAGGCGCGCTCTTGGCGACCAGGTCGGCGGCGATGTTGCCGCCCGCGCCGGGGCGGTTCTCGACCACCACCGGCTGGCCCAGTTGCTGCGACATTTCTTGCGCGATGCTGCGCGCCAGCGTGTCGGTGGTGCCGCCGGCCGGGGCCCCGACCAGGATGCGGATGGCCTTGCCGCCGGCGATCTGCGCATCCGCCGCCATCGGGACGGCGCACAGCGCCAGCACGCAGGCGCCTGCAGCGGCACGAAGCGCACGAAATCGGGTGGCGAGTGAACGTCTGCGGGTAGACGTGCGCGGACGGAACGACGGCATGACGGCAGCTCCTTGCGAAAAGTGAAAAAGTGATCACGAATGCGCATTATCGCCCGGACCGCGCTCGCGTGGGGCGGTCCCGATGGCGTGGCAGGGCGTTGAGGTGCCTGCCGTGGCCTGTCGCGCGGTATCAGTCGCGCAGGCCGGGGCGGGTTTCGTTTTCCACCCAGACGTTGGTGCTGTCCTCACCGGCCGGCGACAGTTCCATGCGGTACTCGTAGCGATCCGGCCGGTACTGGCCCAGCAGGAACTGGACCGGACGGCCATCGGCGTCCTTGACCACGCGGCGGACCGCCAGCAAGGCGCCGCCGACCGGCACCTCGAGCAGCGGGGCAACCACCACGTCGGCGAGTCGCGCCGACAGGACCTGGCTGGCGCGGCCAAGCCGCACGCCGCTGCTTTCGAGCAGGCGCAGCACCGGCTGCTCCTCGAGCGCCTTGCGCGTGAGCGGGCGGCCCAGTTCGGCGGGCAGGTAGACCGTGATATGGGAGAGCGGCCGGTTGCGGTAGTGCCGCACGCGGATGATCTTCACCACCGGATCGCCCGGGGAGAGATCGAGCGCCTCGGCCACTTCCGGCGTGGCGTGGACCTCGTCGATCGAGATCACCTTCACCGCCGTCTTCTGGCCCATGTCGATGATGTTGTCGAGCAGGCTGGCGCTGCGCTCCTCGGTCGTCGAGACCGGCCTGACCGGATGCGGGTTGACGAAGGTGCCCAGCCCGCGGTGCCGGCGCACCAGTCCTTCCTGGACCAGCCGGTCGAACACCCGCCGCATGGTCACGCGCGACGCGTGGAACTGTTTGGCCAGGTCAATTTCGCCCGGCAGCGGTCCCTGGCCGAAGCGGCCTTCGACAATCTGCTGGCGCAGTACCACGTAAATCTGGTGATACAAGGGGACGACGGCTTCGCTCATGGTTTCGCTTGCGGAGACATGACAACTCTGTAATGCCTCTAATGTACTGTAAATCAGACATAAGTCCTAGATGGACCGTGCAATGAGTGGGTTTCGGCACCGTGACTGCGGCGATTCTGTTGCAACGGTGCACCTGAGACCCGAACGCCGCATTCCAGCTGCGTGCGGACGCCCGCAATGTCTTGCCCAAGCCGCTGCCACAGGGCTTTGCGGCATGCGATCCCGAGGCGATTTCCTCAGCGTGCCACGCCCCGGAACGCCTCTCGGCCTGTGCATCGCCGGGCACCCTGTTTCAGTGCCGATACGCACTCAGGCGCATCGGGCATTCCCG
The DNA here is from genome assembly GCF_057073745.1 of Cupriavidus sp. C2SS-8b. Taxonomy (NCBI): domain Bacteria; kingdom Pseudomonadati; phylum Pseudomonadota; class Betaproteobacteria; order Burkholderiales; family Burkholderiaceae; genus Cupriavidus; species Cupriavidus sp. C2SS-8b. The sequence continues at coordinate 2,615,095 of NZ_CP172717.1, read as the reverse complement.
CGTGCGTCTTCTAAGCCGCTGAAAACAATAGGTTTCTGCACTGGGTCCTAAAACCGCCTAGCAGTCAGGCGGGACTCGGTGTCACATCGGTGTGACATGTCGCTTGCGATGCACTGCGGCGAAGGTGGGGGAGGATTGCCAATGGCCCCGGAAAGTTCCCCGGATCGGGCTGGCAAGCCCTTGTCCTGCAAGGGATTGTCCATTCGCGTGCAGAAGCTGGCACCGATTATGCGCAAGGGGAGTCTGGTTTGGCACTGTGCCGGACCGAACCTCCAGCCATCACTCGGGATGGGTGTTGCGCGGAGGCTGAGCCGCTGTGTGAAATTCTCCTGGGAGCTTCATATGAAAAAGACTTTACTGGCGTCGGCGATTGCCTTGGCATTCGGTTTTGGCAGTCAAGCGATGGCGAACCCGACAACGAATGCGGGCGATAGTGGCACGAGCAATGCACAGACCGCAACTGCCAACTCGACTCAGGGCGGCGGCGGTGCACAGGCGAATGAAAATTCACGTGCCTTGAACGTGAATGTCAGCGGCAACACCTCCAACAGGACGTCGAACAGGACTTCAAACAGAACCGTCAACCGTGCCGATCAGGATATGAGCGGCTATGGCAATGCATCGGCGGCCAATGGCAGCACGGCGCAGGCCAATTTCTCGAACTCATTCAACAGCAGCCGGGCACTGGCTGTCAGCCGGCTGAACGGCACGGTTTCCAATAATACCTTCGCCGGCGTAGGCAACATGGCCTGGAATACTGGCGCTACCAGTGCTGGCACGGGCGGCGCCGGCGGTGCTGGCACGGGCGGAGCCGCTGCTGGCGGTACCGGTGGACACGGTACTGGCGGAAACGGCGGAAACGGTGGTAATGGCGGCAATGGCGGTAGCGGCGGCCTGAATGGCAGTGCCACCGCCGGAAACGTGACGAATGGCAGCGCCACGGCGGGCGTCGGTGGTACCGGCGGCGGTGCGGGCGGTGCAGGCGGTGGCGGTGGCAGCGCTACGTCGACTGGCGGTAGCACGCTCAGTGCATCCGGCAGCGCGGGCGGCGATGGCGCAAGTGGCACCAGCCGTGGCGGCGGTGCTCTGAGCGCATCGCTCGGTGCCGGTGGCCGTGGCGGTAGCGCCCTGGGCGCGAGCGGTGGCTTCGGTGGCTTGGCAGGTTCGACGGGCGGCAGCACGGCTGCGACCAGTGGCGCTGGTGCTGGCAGTTCCGCTGGCGCGGGTGCGGGCGGCGGAGCGGGCTCGCCTACGGCTAACGGTTCCGGCGGTACCGCCAGTGGCAGTGGCGGCGCTGGTGGTGCCGGGACTTCGTCGGCCAGCGCAACAGGCGGCGGAGCCGGTGCAACCGGTGGTGCAGGCGGTGCAGGCGGCGCGGCAACGGCTAGCGGCACGGGCGGCGCTTCCACGAGCAATGCTGGCGCTGGCGGCGCGCAAGCGAGCATTGCCGGCAATGGCGGCGCAGGCGGTACGGCTACCAATGGCAGCGCTTCGAGCACGGCCTCCAACGGCAGCGGCGGCGCCGGTGCTGCTGGCGCTGTTGGCGCTGCCGGTGCTGCCGGCGGTGTCGGCAATGGCGGCGCAGGTGCTGGCGGCACGGGTGGTACCGGCAACGGTGCGGTCGGTGGCGTCGGCGGTGCAGGCGGCTATATCTCCGTCAGTGCCGGTTCGTTCCAGATGCAGAACGTCATGACCAGCGTTGGCCAGACCGCTGCCGGCATCATGATCGCCGCGCAGAACAATGGCGCCGGATCGCTGATCCAGCATAGCGTCAACGTGCAGGCGAACATGAACGTCGGCAAGTGAGGCCCCGCACGGCGCGGTCCGGCCAGTCGCTGTCATGGCCGGCCGGACGGTGCCGTCGCAAAGCTTCACGCGGCCGGGTGCGGCATCTCGCGGGGCACCGTTCGCCCCGGCGTGATGCCTTCTCCCGGCCTGTCAGCCTGCGAGTATCGCCATGGGCCGCCGGATGGGGCGGAACGTGGCGATCAACAAGGAGACGCACCATGCGACCGGTTCGCACCGCAGTCACCCTTCTGGGGACGGCATTCCTGGCTTGGCCCTTCGTGCAAGCCAAGGCGGATCCCATGGCGGACCCTGCGTCCGCGGCAGCGCAGGTCAGCGCGGCCAGCGCAACTGGCGTCGGCACGCAAGCCGCTGCAAAGACCGACCTGAACCCAGAGGCCCAGCGCAATCCGTTTGGCCCGAAGATCGTGGCCGTGGCAAGCGACAAGCTTGATGGCGTGCGTGGCGGCGCGGAACTGGTCGTCAACGACATGCGGCTGCACGGCACGGTGGCGGACAATACGACCAACAACTCGATATCCGGCAACAACATCGTGACCGACGGCGCGTTCGCCAATGCGGCGGGCATACCGACGGCAATCCAGAACACCGGCAACAGCGTGCTGATCCAGAACGCGACCATCATCAACGTTCAGTTCAAGTGATGAAGATGCTTCGACGGGGGTGGCTGGGGGTTCTGTCGTTCGCGCTGGCTTTGGGACACACCGCGCCGGCGCTCGCGGACCGGGTGTCAATCTACGGGCCCGTCGGCGAGTACTACAGCGTGCCGGTGACGAGCCTGCGCGAAGCCCGCTTCAAGACCACGGTCCGGCAGCAATACGACTTCAGCTGCGGCTCGGCCGCCGTGGCGACCCTGCTGACCTTCCAGTACGGCGAGCCCGTGACCGAGGAACTGGCCTTCGCCAACATGTACCTCAACGGCGACCAGGCAAAGATCCGCCATGAAGGATTTTCCCTGCTGGACATGAAGCGCTTCCTGGAGTCGCGCGGCTATCAGGCCGACGGCTATGAATTGCCCCTGTCCAAGCTGGAGGAGACGCAGATCCCCGCGATCGTGCTGATCTCCGAAGCGGGCTACCACCACTTCGTGGTGGTCAAGGGGGTCAGGGGGGACCGCGTGCTGATCGGCGATCCCGCGCGCGGCACGCGCTCCATTTCGCGCGAGCATTTCGAGAGCATCTGGGAAAGCCAGCTGCTCTTCGTGATCCATAACCGTACCGAACGTGCGCGGTTCAATCTTGCGGCCGACTGGCGCGTTGCGCCGATGGGCCCCTATTGGATGGGAGTCAACCGGGACAGCTTGTTCTTCACCGTCATGCCAAAGCATGGCGCCAGCGATTTCTGAGGAACACATCATGCTCGAGACGTCCGCTTCATTTCCTGGCCTGGCCGGCAGCCGATGCGGCACGGCGGGGCCGGCCACCGTCCTGTTGCTGCTTGGGGCGGGCATGGCCTATGCTGGTTCCGTGCGCGCGGCCGATGCATCGCCGCCGGACCCGCTCGATGCCGGCGCTATCCCGGCGCAGGCAGCGCTGGCGCGCGGAGACCGCGCAGATGAGATGCCGCCGGACAGCCCTGTCGTCGCCGCGCGCGGCGACATGGCCGGCTGGAAGCCCGTCGCGCAGGAACGGCTCGAAGATGCGCGGGGCGGGTTCGATGCGGGCGGGCTGCAGGTTTCGTTCGGTATCGAACGCGCGGTGTACATCAACGGTGCGCTGGTCGTGGCAACCAGCCTTAATATCCCCGATGTGGGAAGGATCACCACGGAACAGGCCTCTCGCCTGGCCTCGACCCTGGGGCCGTCGATCGTCAGTGCGACCCAGGGCGCTGCCCTCGGTCCGGCGACCGGCGTGTCGGTCGCGGCCGGCAGCACTGGCGGCGCAGACAGCGCGGCCAGTGCAAGTGCGGCGGGCAGTGCCGGCGCGGCAGGCGCCAGCACTGCCTCGGCCGCCGGGGCGACCTCGGTCGCGACCGCGGCCGCCGGCGCGGGTGGCATGCCGGTGACGACGGTCAACACCGGAGCCGCCCAGGTGGTAACCAATGGCGCCTTGACCGTCATCCAGAACGGCCCGGGCAATCTTGCGAACGTCGGCGCGCTGGCGGGCTCGCCGGCCACGGTGATCCAGAACTCGCTGAACAACCAGAGCATACAGAGCGTCATGACCATCGACGCCGGCGTGAACACATTGCAGGCATTCCGATCACAGCTGGCCAACACAGCGCTGAACAGCGCGCTGATGCGGGCCGCGAGCATGAGGTAGTCGTAGCGAAGGCATTGCGCAGTGCAGGCAGCGGACTCCTGCCCAATCAGTCCGCCGTCCGGGGGAGGATAGACGTCATGAAGAAGCGGTCGATGCAGGGCATCCGCAACGCGGGATGCTCGACGTTGCTATTGGTCGGAGGGCTGGCACAGGCCCAGACCTTGCCGGATGCCGGCGCACCGCCCGCACCGGGCATCGAAGCCTTGCAGCACCAGTTGACCGAGCAACAGAGCCAGCTGGAAGTCATGAAGCGCGCGCTGGCCGAGCAGGAAGCGGTCATCAGGGAGCTTCGCAGTGTGATCGGCGACGATGTCCTCGCCAGGAAACGCGGGGGCGCGGGGCCGGGCGTGGCACCCGCGGACTATGCGACCAATGCCGCGGCCGCGGCCGCCGCCGCGAGCGCCACGCAGGGTACGGCGCCCAATGTCGTCAACGCGCCCCAGCAGGTCACGGGCCAGCAGCAGGCCGTTGCGCCACCGCAGCAAGGCCAGCCCCAGCAGGGCGAATCGGCGGACCCGCAGACCATGGCCGGCGTCGAGGAGCCGGTGGGCCAGCCGCCCGAGCGCAACACACGGCCGCCTGAAATTGCTCCGATCACGGACCAGCCCGGCGTGCTGACCGGCGAAGGGAAGCTCGTTGTCGAACCCGGGCTCCAGTACGGCTACTCGTCGAACAATCGCGTGGCCCTGGTCGGCTACACGGTCATTCCCGCCATCCTGATCGGCCTGGTCGACGTGCGCGAGGTCAAGACCACCACGTACCTTGCCTCGGTCGCCTTGCGCTACGGCATCACCAAGCGCCTGGAAATCGAAGCGAAGGTGCCCTATGTCCACGCCTCCGGGTCTACCGTCAGCCGCGAGATTTTCACGGGCACCGCGGTCGACAACGTCTTCAATGCCAGTGGCACCGGCCTCGGCGACGTGGAAGCGACCCTGCGCTACCAGCTCAACTACGGCAATGAAAAGATGCCGTACTTCATCGGCTGGCTGCGCTACAAGTCGGCCACCGGCAAGGACCCGTTCGAAGTCGTCACCGATTGCATCACGCGCTGCGTGGGCAACGCGACCGGCACGGGCCTGCCGCTCGGCCTGCCAACCGGCACGGGCTTCCAGGCGCTTCAGCCTGGCATCACGTGGCTGCTGCCGACCGATCCGGCGGTGTTCTTCGGCACCTTCAGCTACCTGCACAACTTCGCGCGCGACAACGTCAGCCGCACCGTGCTGAATGGCCAGAAGGAAGACCTGGGCAAGATCGCCCCGGGCGACATCTTCGAGTTCAGCTTCGGCATGGGACTCGCGCTCAACGAGAAAGCGTCGTTCTCGATCGGCTACGACCAGGCCATCATCTGGCCGACCAAGCAGAACGGGCAGACGGTGCCGGGCTCCGTGCGCGTGACGCAGGGCACGCTGCTGGTGGGCTACTCCTATCGCTTCAACAACCGCTACACGATCAACCTGTCGGTGGGCGCGGGCCTGACGCGCGACACGCCCGACCTGCAGGTCAATGTGCGTCTGCCGATCACATTCTGAAGCGCTGTTGCGGCGTTTGTGACGCGCGCGGCCGATGCGCGCGTCACATCGCCAGGCCACCGGATTGGTTGCCTTGCACTCGCTGCATGAAGGGCGTACAAAGAAACAACCCCCGTCCCACAGACGGTATCCCCACTTCCGGGACGGCCTGATTAAGGAGACAGACATGCGCAAACGCATCTTCTGGTTATTGCCCGATCTGGTCAGCGCCCGACGTACCATGGACGACCTCCTGCTGGCCCGCGTGGAAAACAGCCACATCCACTTCGTGGCGCGCGACGGGGCCGACATGACGGGCCTGCATGAAGCCAACCTGTTCCAGACTTCCGACATCATCCACGCCGCCGAGATGGGGCTGATGGTCGGCGGCGGCGTGGGCCTGGTGGCGGGCGTGGTGGTGGCCATGTTCCCGATCGTCAGCGATACCCCGCAGTGGGGGCTGGTCGGCGTGCTGGCGGTGCTGGGCGCGGTGTTCGGCGCCTGGGCCTCGAGCATGATCGGCAGCTCGGCGCCCAACAGCCGCTTGCGCGCGTTCGAGAAGGACATCGAGGCGGGCAAGATCCTGCTGATGGTCGACGTGCCGCGCGGCCGTGTCGAGGAAATCGAGATGCGGCTGCAGCAGGCCCATCCGGAAGCCGCGTTCGCCGGCCTGGATCCGGCCGTGCCGGCATTTCCCTGAGCCACGCGATTTGCCATCCTGAACCCGGTAGTTCGATCCCTCCAGGCGCGCCCGTCGGCGCGCCCTGATGCGCGGTTGCGCCTTCGTTCCTGCCTCACACCCGCACCGGCGGCCGGTGCCGGTGTGAGGCCGCAGCAACACTCCCCCGTTCCCCCGTTTGCTCCGATACCCTGCTTGGGGTAATTTGCGAAGCGTCGCTCGCGCCTCGGCGCCGGCGACCGTGACGCTACAACTACAGACACGCCACCAGGCGGAGGGGTCGAGACGATGAAGGCAACATGGATGGCGTGCGGCATGATGGCCGCCGCGCTGGGGTTCGCCGCGCCTGCGGCAATGGCGGAGCCGGGGGTCAGCAAGGCGGCGATCCGCATCGGGCAATCGGCCGGCGTGACCGGGCCGGTGGCGGGTTCGGTCAGGGAACAGATCGAAGGCGCGCAGGTATACCTGCGCGCGGTCAATGCGAACGGCGGCGTCGCGGGGCGCCGCATCGAGCTGGTGACGCTGGACGACGGCTTCGACGCCAAGCGCACGCCGGACAACGTGCGCAAGCTGTTGCAGGACGAGAAGGTCTTCGCGCTCTTCATGGTGCGCGGCACCCCGCAGAACGAAAGCATCCTGCCGATCATCGCGACCGAAAAGGTGCCGCTGGTGGCGCCGCTGACGGGCGCGATCACGCTGCATCGCCCGGTCAACCGCTACGTCTTCAACGTGCGCGCCAAGTACCAGGATGAAGTCGCGCGCGCGATCAACCATCTCGCGACCTCGGGCATGACGCGCATCGGCATCGTCTATGCCAGCGACGGCTTCGGCAAGGACGTGTACGAGGGCTTCAACATCGCGCTGCAGGCGCGCGGCGTCCAGCCGGCCGCATCCGCCAGCTTTACGCGGCCGATGGGCGACATCACGCAGCAGGTGGCGACGGTGAACAAGGCCGATCCGCAGGCGGTGCTGGTGATCGGCTCGGGTTCGGAGGCCGCGCGCGTGATCCGCGACCTGCGCAAGGCCGGCAGTCAGGCGCAGTTCGTCACGCTGTCGAACAACGCGGCTGACTCCTTCATCAAGGAACTTGGGCAGGATGCCCGCGGGCTCATCATCACGCAGGTCGTACCGGGCATGAACTCGAGCCAGATGTCGCTGGCCACCGAATACCGCAGCCTGGCGCGCCAGCAGAACGTGGACCCGACCAATGCCGGCATGGAGGGCTTCATGTCCGCGAAGGTGCTGGTGGAGGGCCTGCGCCGCGCGGGCCCCGACCTGACCCGCGAACGCCTGGTCGCGGCGCTGGAGAACCTGCGCGACTATGACCTTGGCGGCATTCTCATCAGCTACAGCCCGACCCGCCACACGGGCTCGTCCTTTGTCGAGATGTCGATTGTCTCGTCGACGGGCAAGCTGATCCGCTGATCCGAGGCGTCATCGAAGGCAGGGCGTACCCGTTTCTGCGTGGTGCTTCGCTCTGCCTTGCAAGGCCCGCCGCACACACCCTGCCGAACGGCATAATCCCCCAAAGCGTACCCAATTCTGCGTGCCCTCAGCCCCGGCGGCGACGGTAGTGTTCGCGCAGGCAATCGACCATTGCCGCCGCCGCGGCGGAGTCGCCACGCTCGCGCAGCCGCACCAGGCAGATATCCCTGACCAGCGTCGGCATCTGCAGCGGCCGGATCGCCAGCCCTTCGCGCTGGAACTGGAACAGCGCCAGCGACGGCACCACGCTGACGCCCAGCCCGGCCTGCACCAGCGCGGCGACCGTGGCCAGGTGCTCCACTTCCATCACGCTGCTGAGCTTGAGCGGATGCAGCGCGGCATCCAGGTGCTGGCGCACGCTGCTGGTCCGCGACAGGTGGATGAACGGCTGGCCCGCCAGCATCTGCGGAGTGATGCGGCGCTTGCGCGCCAGCGCATGCGTCGCCGGACACACCAGGTGGAAGGTGTCGTGCACCAGCGGCTCGACGCTCAGGTCGTCGTCCTGGGCGGGCGCCGGGGCCAGCGCAAAGTCGGCGCGTCCGCGCCGGACCATATCGATGCAGCCGTCGGCCAGCTGGTCGAACAGCTCCAGCGCAATGCCCGGGTAGCGCTCGCGAAAGACTGCCAGCAGCGGCGGCAGGTCGCCACCGGCAATCGACGGCAGCGCCGCGATGCTGACGCGGCCCTTGCGGCGCTCGGCGTGGTCGCGCAGGTCTTCGAACGCGGCTTCGAAATCGGCCAGCAGGCGCCGCGCGGTTTCCTCGAAGCGCACGCCGTCGGCGCTCAATTCGACATGCCGCGTGGTGCGCTCGAACAGGCGGCTGCCGGCCTGCTCTTCCAGCGTCTGGACCAGCGCGCTGAATGCCGACTGCGACAGGTGGCACGCACGCGCGGCGCGCGTGAAGTTGCGATGGGTGGCCAGCGCCACGAAGGCGCGCAGGTGCTTGACGGAGAGGTTCATGGCAGTCGTGCCGGATTCATCCTGAAAGTCGATAGATTAATCCAAATAATCTGTTTTTTGGTTGATTGAAGCCGGCCTAGAATGAGCCGGAACAATGATGCAACCGTCCCAGACACCATGACCGCTCCCCTGCTGATCGGCTCCGGCGCCGGCTTCTCCGGCGACCGCACCGATGCCGCCCTGCCCGTCGTGCGCACGCAGATCGCCGCGGGCGGACCCGCGGCGCTGATCTTCGAGACGCTGGCCGAGCGCACGCTGGCGCTGGCGCAGCTGGCCCGCCGCAACGACCCTGCGGCCGGCTACGAGCCGCTGCTCGATGCCTTGCTGACGCCCGTGCTCGGCCTCTGCCTGGCGCACGGCATTCCCATCATCGGCAACTTCGGCGCGGCCAATCCGCGCGGCGCGGCGGCGCGCGTGCGCGAGCTGGCGCACGCGCTCGGGCTGTCCGCGCCCCGCGTGGCGGTGGTGGAGGGAGATGATTTGTCGCACGACGCAGGCCGCACGCTGCTGCGCGATATCGTCGGGCCGGCGTTTGCCGAGGCGCGCTTTGTCTGCGCCAATGCGTATATCGGCGCACGCGGCATTGCCGATGCGCTGCAGGCCGGCGCGCAGGTGGTGGTCTGCGGCCGCGTGGCTGACCCGGCGCTGGCGGTGGGCCCGGCCATGGCGCACTTCGGCTGGTCGTGGCAGGACTGGGACCGGCTCGCGGCGGCAACCATGGCCGGCCACCTGCTCGAGTGCGGCGCGCAGGTCACTGGCGGCTACTTCGCCGATCCTGGCAGGAAGGACGTGCCGGACGTCCACGCCGTGGGCTTCCCGATCGCGCAACTCGACGAGGCCGGTGGCATCGAGATCTTCAAGGCCGCCGGCACCGGCGGCTGCGTGGACCTGCGCACGGTCAAGGAGCAGCTGCTGTACGAGGTGCACGACCCGGCTGCGTACCTGACGCCCGACGTGGTTGCGGATATCAGCGCGGTCACCGTCGCGCAGATCGGTCCGGATCGCGTCGCCGTGCGCGATGTGCGCGGCCATGCGCGGCCGGAGCAACTCAAGGCGAACCTGTTTTTCCACGGCGGCTGGATGGCGGAGGGAGAGATCTCCTACGCCGGCCCGAATGCCGCCGCGCGCGCGCGGCTGGCCGCCGATATCGTGCGCCGGCGCATGGCGCTGCTCGGGCACGATGTGCCCATCCGCTTCGACCTGATCGGCGTGCTCAGCGTACTCGCCGACGATGCCGGACGCATGCTGGCGCAAGCGGGCCCGCACGAAGCGGCCGCCGAGGACGTGCGCCTGCGCGCCGCGCTGGCGCACGAGGACATCGCGGTGGCGCAGGCCCTGCTGCGCGAGGTCAACGCGCTGTACACGTGCGGGCCCGCGGGCGGCGGTGGCGTGCGCACCGCGCAGCGCGCGCGGCTCAACGCCATGTCCTGCCTGGTCCCGCGCGATGCGGTGACGCCCGGCCATACCTTCATCGATTGAGCGGAGCCCACGACATGACCGCCACTGCAACGCTCTACCAGTTTGCCCACGGCCGCACCGGCGACAAGGGCAACCGTTCCAACATCAGCGTGATTGCCTATGACGCGCGCGATTTCGATCACCTGGTCGAACACGTGACCGAGGACGCCGTGCGGGCGCTGTTCCGCGACCGCCAGCCCACCGCCGTCACGCGCTATCTCGTGCCGTCGCTGCAGGCGATGAACTTCGTGATCGACGGCGCGCTTGACGGCGGCGTCAACGATGCCTTGAATCTCGACGCGCACGGCAAGGCGCTGTCATTCCGCGTGCTGCAGTTGCAGATCCCGTTGCCGCCGCGCCTGGCTGCGGGCCGCTGAGCAAACGCTTGTCCGCTTATACATCGAATAACACCCTTCAACAGGAGACATCCATGCCAGGTATCCACAGGATCCTTACCGCCGCCGTATTCGCACTGTCCGCGCTGCCTGCTGCACAGGCGCTCGCCGAGTACCCGGACAAGCCGATCCGCTTTGTCGTGCCGTTTGCGGCCGGCAGCGCCACCGACCAGCTTGCGCGCGCGATCGGGCAGGCCGTCACGGTGGACAGCAAGGTCACCGTGGTGGTCGACAACAAGCCCGGCGCCAACGGCTTCATTGCCGCGAGCGATGTCGCCAAGGCCAGTCCCGACGGGTATACCGTCCTCATCACGACCAACACCACGCACGCCGCCAACGAGCACCTGTTCCGCAAGCTGCCGTATGACCCGGTCAAGGACTACGCGCCCATCACGGCGCTGGGGCGCGGCGGCCAGATCATGGTGGTGAACCCGCAGCTTCCGGTGAAGACCGTGGGCGAGTTCATCGCGCTGGCGAAGAAGCAGCCGGGCAAGCTCAGCTTCGGCAGCGGCAGTTCGTCGTCGCGCATCGCCGGCGAGCTGTTCCAGCAGATGGCGCATGTCGAGTTGCTGCACGTGCCCTACAAGAGCAACCCGCTGGCCGTGACCGACCTGCTCGGTAACCAGATCCAGATGATGATCACCGATACCGCCACCGGTCTGCCGCAAGTCAAGAGCGGCAAGCTGCGCGCGCTCGGCGTATCGGGCAAGGCCCGCTCGCCGCTGGCGCCCGATGTCCCGACCATCGACGAAGCGGGCGTCAAGGGCTATGAGATGAGCTACTGGTTCGCGGCGTACGCGCCGGCCGGCACGCCGCCCGCGGTGGTCAACAAGCTCAACGCGATGCTGGTGAAGGCCGCGCGCAGCGACACCGCCGCGAGCTTCTACCACGGCACCGGCACGGAAGTGTTCACGAGCACGCCGGCGGAACTCGCGCGCTTCCAGCAGCAGGAGTCGGCCAAATGGGGCCGAATCATCAAGGCCGCGAATATCCAGCCTGAATAAGGGGAACGCGATTTTCACCTGCAACGGGGCCGCTGGCCCCGTTTGTCTTACGCAGAAGTAGGTACGCTTTTGCCTGGGAGCTAACCGCTAGCCCTTGTCGCGCCTTAAGATACGCGTTCAGCTGTCTGCACCGCAGAAATTTCCGCGCGCGCCCGGCTCATCCAGCCGCCAGCGTCCAGAACGCAAATCAAGAAAGGAACCTGACATGAAGCTGCCGAATGCCTTGCACCATCGACTTGCCCGATCCCTGGTAGCGGGAGCGGTCCTGATCGGCGCGGCGTTGCCGCTGGCCGTGCCCGTTGCGCATGCCGCGCCGCCCACGCAGGTCAGGAGGCAGGCGCCGGGCTACTACCGCATGATGGTGGGGCAGTTCGAGGTGACGGCACTCTACGACGGCTACGTCGACCTGGACCCTAAGCTGTTCAAGTACACCAGCGCGCGTGAAGTGCAGCGCCTGCTGGCGCGCGGCTTCGTCAGCGCGACGCCCGGCATGCAGACAGCCGTCAATGCGTATGTGGTGAATACGGGCAGTCATCTCGTGCTGGTCGATACCGGCGCAGCGAACTGCTTCGGGCCGACGCTGGGCCAGATCGTCACCAACCTGCGCGCGGCGGGCTACGAGCCGGCGCAGGTCGACACCGTGCTGCTCACACACCTGCACGGCGACCATGCCTGCGGTCTTGTTTCCGGCGGCCAGGCGGTGTTTGCCAACGCCACGGTATACGTCGACAAAGCCGATGCCGACTACTGGCTGGGCGATGCCAGCGCGGCTGCGACCGGCAAGGACAGCCAGGCCTTGTTCGGCATGGCGCGTGATGCCGTGGCGCCATACCAGGCCGCCAACCGCTTGCGCACGTTTGATGCGGCCGCGGGTACGGCGCCGGTGCCGGGCGTGCGCACGGTGGCCGCCTACGGCCACACGCCGGGGCATGCGGGTTACCTGTTCACGTCGGGCAAGGAAAGCCTGCTGCTGTGGGGCGACATCGTCCACAACCACGCAGTGCAGTTCCGCCGGCCATCCGTATCGCTCGAATTCGATGTCGACAGCCACGCCGCGGCCGTCACGCGCAGCCGGATCCTGGCCGATGCCGCCAAGGGCAGGTTGTGGGTCGGCGGCGCGCACTTGCCGTTCCCCGGCCTTGGCCACGTGCGCCGGGACACGGTCGGCTATGCGTGGGTGCCGGTCGAATTCGGCCCGATCCGCGCGGACACGCTCGCGGCGCCGCGCGACTAGGCGCAACCAGACACAACTAAGCGCAACAGCTCGGCACATCGCGTCTTCGGCGCACGTCAGTCGAACTGGTAGGAGTACGTCATGTTGAGGCGCGGCGACCGGTGCGAGGCATTGGTGGGTTTGTCGCCGACGGGCTGGGCCACGGACAGGTCGAGCGTGTAGTACTTGCGGTCCGACAGCCGCACGCCCAGCGCCACCGATGACAGCTTGCGATGGGACAGCGAGGCGCTGTTGGAATACACGCGGGCCACGTCGACCCAGAGGTAGGGCTGCACCGTGCGCAGGTACGCCAGGTCGGGCACGAACAGGTGGTTCAGCTCGGCCGCAGCGCCCCAGCCCTTGTCGCCCGCCACTTCGCCGGCCGGATAGCCCAGGCCGAAGAAGCGGCCACCGAAGCTGATCTGCTCGCCCGATGCGAGCCGGTTGGCACTGTACTGGCCGGCTGCGGAGAGGTTGCTGCCGAAGCCGAACGGCAGGTCATTCGATTGCGAGACGAGCAGGCGCGTACGCACGAAATCGAGATCGTTCAGGTTGTTCAGGCGCCGGGCGCCGAGCGCGTCGAAGCCCTTGTACAGCCCGAGCAGGGCATTGCGTGTCTGCCCTTCGCGCCGCTGCACATAGTTCAGCTCGGCGGTGCCGACGCGCACATCGGTGCCCATCGTGACCGCCGTGCCCGAGGCATGGGTATAGCGCTCGAACTGGTCCGTGCCGTAGAAGCCGCCCGTGAGCGTCAGCGCATGCGCATTCGACAGCAGCAGCGGATAGCTCAGCTGGCCGCCGATCCGCTTGGTGTCGTTGACATAGCGCGGATCGAAGCCGAGCGGCGCGAGCGTGGCGTTCTGCGGCACCCCGCGATAGTGCGAAGCGGTCAGCCGGGCCAGCATGCCCTCGGTGCCGATCGGCTGCGCGTAGGAGGCGGCGTAGTACTCCTCGCTGTCGCGGCCCTTGGGGAACAGTGCCGAGACGGAGATCTGCTCGCCCAGCGGCGTCAGGCTGCTGGTGGTGGCGTTGGCAATCGCGCGGAATCCGGGCGACATGTAGTCGATGGCGGTGCCGAAGGTGAACGGCTTGCGCTTGACGTCGAGCACCATCTCGCAGGCGCCGTCGGTGGTCTGTGGCGGCTGCACGGTGGCCGCGACTTGCATGCCGGGCTGCTGCGACAGCACGTTCACATAGCGCTCGAAGGTGTCGCGGCGCAGCGGGCGGTCCTGCGCGAGCCGGTCGGCGATGGCACGCAGGCGGTCCTCCGCCGGACCGGCCTTGCCCTTGACCGTAACCTTGGCGACGTAGCCTTCCACCACCGTGACCAGCACATTGCCGTTTTCGAAGTTCTGCGCCGGCACGAAGGCGAAGGCCAGCGGATAGCCGCGCGCCTCGTACATCTTCGTCACCGCATTGGCGGCTTCCAGCAGCTGGGCGATCGTGATGTCATGGTTCGCCAGCGGCGCGAACTGCGCGGCGATCTCGTCGAACGGCAGCGTCCTGGCGCCCTCGATCTGGAAATGCTTCGGCGTGATCCGCGCATTGAGCAGGTTCTGCATGGCCGCATCCGGACGCGCCACCTCGACCGTGACGCTGCTATCCGGACGGGCCGGTGCGATCTTGGGAAGGGTTGCCGCCGGATCGCCCTGGACCGGGCTGCGCGGATCGGCAAAGACAAGGCTGGAATGGAGCGCGCCGACGCCGACCAGCAGCGCGGCGACACGATGATGTGCACGCATGGCAAAACCCCTGTAAGCAATGCTTTGCGGCTATGGAGGGACGCACCACTGGCGCCAGGGTTGCCGCTACCCTGGCGCCTTTTCAGACAAACAGCCTGGAGCGGTGGTCGCCTTTCGAACTTGGTACTTCGGACTGCGGGACGCGCTTACTTGCGGCCGGACAGGCCGCCGAGCAGGCCGCCAACCAGTCCGGTGACCGGCGCGGTGACGCCCGTGGCCGGGCTCTTGGTGGCGCCTCCCGTAAGACCCGAGACGAGACCGGTGACAGGTGCCAGCGGGCTGGTGCTGCTGCCCGTACCCGTGCCGGCGCTCGTGGGCGTCGCCACGCTGGCGACGGTACTGACCACGCCGCTCACTACGCCACCGACAGGCGCCAGCGGCGAGCCCGCGGGGGCACCGCCGGTTGCTGCAGTCAGGCCACCAGTCAGGCCACCAACGAGACCCGTAACCGGCGCCAGCGGCGAAGCGCTGTTGCCGGTGCCGGCCGTGGTGATGGACCCGAGCACCGGGGCGAGGGCGCCGAGCGGGCTGCTGCCGCTGCCGGCCTGACTATTCACCGCACCGCCCAGGGCGGCGACCGTGTTGCCGGCGCCCGTCACCGTGCTGCCCACGCCTGAAACCAGCGGCGCGCCCGTCTGCGAAAGCGCGGTGCCGCCCGTGGCAAGCGCGCCGCCGACCGTGGCGAGCAGGCCCGCGACCGGCGTGCCAAGCTGGGTGGTGGCGCCCAGCGTCTGCGTGGTGTTGGTCAGCTGCGAAGTGAGCGGCACGATGGCCCGGCTCACGCCCGAGGTCAGCTGTTCCACGGGGCCGCTCGACAGCGCCGTGGCCAGGGAACTGCCGCCCTCGCCCACGGCCCCGCCTGCCTGCGTGACGATGGCACCCAGCGTCGTGGTCAGGGGCGCGAGCGGCGCCAGCGCGCCGGTGCCCAGTCCGCTTACCGCGCTACCGGTGCTGCTGACGGCAGTGCCGAGATCGGCCACCACGTCGCCGGTGCTGGCCACGGTGGTGCCCAACGGATTGGAAGCGTTGGGGATATTGCCCAGCCCGGATTGCAGGCCGGCGCCGAGCGCGCTGATCGCGTCGCCGGCGGATTTCACCGCGTCGCCCAGACCGCTCTGCGTTTGCGACGACAACAGCGGCAAGCCGGCGCCGCCGAGCTGCGTGCCGAGATCGCTCACCGTGCCGCCAGCGCCGGTCACGATCGTGCTGGTCTTGCTGATGACTTCGGAGGTCGGGGTCAAGGCAGCCGGGGTCTTGATGCCGCTGTTGTCGCCGCCTGTATTGCCGTTGTCGCCACCGCTGTTGCCACCGTTAGTGCTGCTGTCACCACCGCCCGTGCCGGTCGTGCCGACCAGGCCCGAGCCATCGCCGCTGTCCCCCGTTCCGGCCTTGGTGCCGGCCGTGCCGGCGGTTCCCATGGAAGTCGATCCGCTCCCGCTCGCGCAGCCGCCAAGGGCCAGGAGCGTGGCAAGCAGTGCCGTCATTGCGATTTGATGTGTGCGCATGATGTTTCCTTTGTCCCGTCGTTGAATCGCATCGCCGCGCCTCGCGTTGGTCTGCTGTTCGCTGCGGGCGTCGGTAGCGGGCATGGCGCAATGGGCGTGCCAATGTGTGCGATGGCGTACGGACAACGCCGGGCGCGGCCGTACCGGTGCCCGCATTGCCTTGCCGGGCCTGCGCTTGCGGCGATTCGCGCGGGGTCTGCCACGGCGCTTTCCCAGGCGTGCGGCGGTGTGCCGGCGCGTTACGCGTTACGTAACGTGTGTCGTGGGATCGGGAACAAACGAGGTCCGGAACGGGCCGTGTTGGAGGCGCCCGGCAAGGGCGCGCGGGCCGCTTCGCGATGCGGGCGATGTTCCGCCGCGGGCGGAACACGTTACGTAGCGCGTAACACCGCGGGCGCCTCGCGAAACCCCACGCCAAGGCCAG
The DNA here is from genome assembly GCF_057073745.1 of Cupriavidus sp. C2SS-8b. Lineage (NCBI taxonomy): Bacteria > Pseudomonadati > Pseudomonadota > Betaproteobacteria > Burkholderiales > Burkholderiaceae > Cupriavidus > Cupriavidus sp. C2SS-8b. Next base: position 2,598,654 of record NZ_CP172717.1, on the reverse strand, counting down.
GGACGGCTGGCCATGCCGCGGATCGAAACCCGCGCCGCACAAGGCGTTGCGGGTGTTCGCCGCCGGCATGGCGCACCCCGCTGCCGCCCTCGCACCGGCGGCTGGCACGCACCTTGCCACTTCAGGGTCGATGCAGGGCGATCCAATCGCTGGGACAACACGATCAAACGGGGGTCATCGCGGTCACGGACGTGGCAGCGACAACGGGAGCACAACAATGAAAAAGAACACTTCGGCACAACGCCGCATGACATGCCTGGCAGGATCCTGCATGGTCGCGCTGACCCTGGCGAGCGGCTGCGCATCGCACGGCGAAAGCGGCGCGGGGCTCGGGCCCCAGGGCGGCGGCGGGGACATCGTGCCGCCGCCCCAAACGCCTGCCTCGACGACCGACACGACGCCCACCGCCAAGCTGGCCGCAGGCGCGGGCAACACCGTGGTGGCCGCGGGCAACGCCGTGAGCGAGATCGGCAAGCACATCCAGAGCGCCCCGATTCCCCTGTTGCCGACCGACGCGCGCCAGGGCGCCGGCGGCGTCGTGGTCAATGCCGGCGAGACCGTCGGGGCGCTGGGCGCCGGCGTGCGCGATGGACTCGGGCAGATGGGCTCGGTCGCGAACCCGGTCGGCATCACCGTGGCCAGCACCGGCGATGTCGTGCAGAAGGCCGGCGACACGGTGACGAGTGCGGGCCAGCTGGTCAGCGGGCTCGGCACGGAAAAGCTGTCCCCGCTGTCCCCCCTGGTCACGCCGGCCGGTGACGTGGTGCAGAAGGTCGGCATGGCCGTGTCGCACGGCGGCGCCGGCCTGGGCGGGGCGCTTTCGACGGTGCCGGTTGCGCAGCTCACCGAAGGCACCAGCAAGCTGATCGTGCCCCTGACCACCCGGCTCACTGAAAGCACCCAGGCAGTGGGTGCGGCAACCGTCGTCGGCGCTCCCGTGGATGGCCTGCTGTCCAAGGTGGGCTACGGCGTCGCCGGCGGCGGCGGGCTGCTGGCGAACAGCCGCGCCCCCGTGGTGTCCGGACTGGGTGGTGCCGTCGTGGAAGCCGGCAAGACCGTGGGCGCTGCCGGCGCGCTGGTGCACGGTACCGGCGCCGAGGGCGCCAATCCGCTGGGCGCCCTGCTGAACCACCTGCCGCTCGCCGGCGCCGACGGCCGGCAGGGTGGCCCCGGCAGCTGCGAATGCAAGCCGAATGCGCCCCACCACGGCGGCAAGGCTGAAGCCAATCCGCTGGGCATCCTGGCACCCGTGCTGGCGCCGATGACGGCCCTCGCTTCCGGTGGCACCAAGTATTCGACCGGGGAGGTCAAAGCGCTGCCGGCGTCGCCGCTGTCAGGGCTCGGAGTCGGCGGCGGGAACCGCTGAATGTCTGGTCTCCCCTAGGGGTTTTCACGGTGCGCCGTCGCACATCACCCCGTCGCGGCGCATCTTTTTCTTCTGGCTGGCCGGGTGCTCCGCATTCGCCGCAAAGCCAGGCTGCAGGCCGGCCTTCCGCCTGCATCCAACGCTCTTTGACAATCCGGGAAAGCTCGATCGAGGGCTCTCGTTGCAGGAAAACGACTTACTCCCGAAGTAGGGGGGTCGTCATTCAAAGGTGGGGTATGGTTGATACATTTCCTGCCCTATAAGTTGAATGTAGTCAGCGTGAAACTGCAGGAGACGCAGGCGCCAGAGAGCGCTGCGATATTGAACGGGAAGATGTGATGACGATGCTTGAAATCACTTGGGGGTTGAAATCATGAAGAACGTACTGACACGTTTTATTAAGGACGAACGCGGCGCAACGGCTATCGAATATGGCTTGATTGCGGGCCTGATAGCACTGGCCATTGCCGTGGGCGCGGGCAAGCTTGGTACCAACCTGGGGCTGGCCTTTGAGGCCCTGGCGACCAAGGTAGGCGCCTTCCTCTGACCGTGTGAGCCTCGCTTGATCGCCGCGCTGTTCTGCGCGGCGACCCTCTGGACCGATCTGGCATATCGACGTGTTCCGAACGCCTTGCTGGCGGCGGTGCTGGTGGCGCTTGGCCTGGCACTGCTGACCGGCAACGCACCGGAACCGGCGATCCCTGCGCGCCTGCTCGGCGCGGGACTTGGTATCGCCGCCACGCTGCCTGTTTATGCGCTCGGGCGCATGGCGGCGGGCGATGTCAAGTTCCTCGCCGTGGCCGGGCTCTTCACGGGCCCGCACGGACTGGTCACGGTATGGGTCGTCGGCAACCTGTTGGGGCTGGCCCATGCGCTGCTCGCGTATGCCATGGGTTCGCGCGCAGGCACGGCGCCGCAATCCGGTCTCGAACGGCAAGTCAGCAAGGCGCGTGGCATTCCGTACGCTGCGTATCTTGCCGTGGGCATGCTGGTATGGATGGGTGCCGGGGTTTGACCATCCCCTGCACGCAGCAAGGCAAGCGCCGCCGGTCGGCGCACACAAACAAGACCGGGTGAAGCATGCTTTTGCGGGGAAGCAGTTTCGGACGACGGCGCGGCAAAGGCATTGCGGCGCTGGAATTCGCCATCGTTGCGCCGGTGCTGATCGCGATCGTGATCGGCATCGTCTATTACGGCATGGTGCTGACGCTCCAGCAGTTGCTGACCCTGGCCGCGGAAGAGGGCGCGCGCGCGGCGCTGCGCTATCCGGGCGGCGCTGCAGGCAGCAACGCTGCCGCCATGCAGGCGCTGCGCGTCAATGCCGCGGGCAGCACCGCCCTGGCCACCTTGCCCCCGTCCATTGCCGCGCTGATTCCCCAGGCCGGCGTGGCCCAGGCCGTTCCCTGCGCGTCGGCTTCCGGCAACGTTTGCGTGCGTGTCACGCTGAACTTGCCGACGACGCAAATCCTCCCCGCTGTCCCGATGGTGCCGGTGCCGGCGGCCTTGTCTGGCTCGGCAATGGTCCAGCTTTCCCCGGATACGTGACCGAATGCCAGGGTCCGCACCGTCGGGCTTTCCCGTGCCACGCCGATTTTACGCACGCATGCCGTTCGCCAGACCATCAGCGGGAAGGAGTCATTCATGACCAGTAAGCAGATCCGCATCGTTGCCGTCGTTCTCCTGGCCCTGGCGCTGCTGCTTGCCCTGCTCGCGTGGCAGGTGAACAGCCAGTCCGCCGTGCCGCCGAAACCGCAAGCCAGTACGGCCGTGCCCCATCCGGTAGTGGTGACGACGCGCGCGGTCGAGGCCGGCAAGCCCATGCCCGCCGACGCGCTCAAGGTCGAGATTCTGCCGATCGAGCCCGCCGGCGCCTATACCGAGGTCGCGCGGGTGGCAGGGCAGATTCCGCTGGTCAACATCGGCGCGCACGTCCCGGTGCTCGAGAGCCAGCTGCTCGCGGGGCTGGCCGCGCAGATTCCCGAAGGCGAACGCGCGATGGCGATCGCCGTGGACGAAGTGATCGGCGTCGGCCACCAGGTGCAGCCGGGCGATTACATCGACGTGTTCGTGGTCCTGCGCCGCGACAGCCAGGAAATCGGCGCCAGCCAGGCGCGCCTGCTGCTGTCCAGGCTGCGCGTGCTGGCCTACGGCGGCGGCGCCGTCAACGAGCCGGCCAGGCAGCAGCCCGAGCAGATGATGACGCGCCGCGACGGCGCCAAGACCGCGGTGCTGTCGGTGCCGCTGGAACAGGTCAGCAAGCTGGCGATGGCGCAGCAGTCCGGGCGCCTGCTGATGGCCCTGCGCAACCCGCGCGACGAGACTATCCCGAGCGACGGCATGTTCACCGAACCCGCACCGGCCCTGACCGTGCGCGCCGGCGTGCCCGCGGATGCGCCGCGCGCCGCCGCCGACAAGGCGGTGGCCGGCGTGATGCTGGCCGGCATGGCCGGTGGTGCGGCGCCGGCCGCGCGCATGCCGCCGACGCCAGGCGCCGCCCCGCCCAAGGCGCCTGCCGGCGCAGCGCCGGCGCAAGCCCGCTCGGAGCGGCAGCTCGCCGGCGTGGAAGTCATTCGCGCTGGCAAGCGCGAGATCGAATAGCGAATAGCGAGCCGCGCATGAACCATCGAACCCGAGCCGCCACCATGCCCCAGGCCGCGCCGCTGCGCCCATCCATGATGAAGATCCTGTTTGCCTCCCTGCTTGCCGTGGCCATGCTGGCGACAACGACTGCGCCGGCGCAGCAAGCCGAGGGTGCGCGGCCGATGCTGCGCCTGATGGCCGGTGCGCAGAAGGAGATCCGGCCCGCGTTGCCGGTCGAGCGCATTGCGGTCGGCAATCCGGCGGTCGCCGACGCGCTGCTGCTCAAGCAGCGCAGCGGTCCGCCGAGCGTGCTGGTCGTGGCCAGGCAGCCGGGCGTCACCGAGGTCATGATCTGGTCCAAGGGGGCCGCGCCGGTCACCTACAACGTGCAGGTGGATGCCATCGCGTCCGATCCGGATGGCGCCAGCATCAGCTATTCGGCCGCGGGCGCGACCATTGCCGGCCAGTCGCCCGACGCCTATGCCGCGGCACGCGCGCAGACCGCGGCGCGCGCCGCGACCGGCAAGGCCGACGGCAAGGGCGGGCTGGTGGTGGACCGCTCGACCTTGCCAATCAGCGGCACGGTCCAGGTCGATGTGAAGGTGGTGGAAATCAGCAAGACCGTGCTCAAGGAAGTCGGCATCAATTTCTTCCGCAACAACTCGGGCTTTGCTTTCGGCACATTCTCGCCGTCGACGCTGAACAAGTTCACCTTCACGCCCGGCACGGGCGGCGCCAGCGGGAGCTTCAGCGCCGAGATCGCATCGCCGATCAGCAATGCCTTCAACCTGGTCGCGGCGTCGCTGACGCATGGGTTCTTCGCCAATATCAGCCTGCTGGAGGCCAACGGCCTGGCACGCGTGCTGGCCGAGCCGAGCCTGGTGGCGCTGTCCGGCCAGAGCGCGAGCTTCCTGTCGGGCGGCGAGATCCCGATCCCGGTGCCGCAGGCGCTGGGCACCACCACCATCCAGTTCAAGCCGTTCGGCATCGGGCTGACGGTGTCGCCGACAGTCCTGTCGAGCCAGCGCATCGCGCTGAAGGTGGCGCCCGAGGCGAGCGACCTCGATCCGTCGCGCGGCATTTCCATCAACGGCACCATCGTGCCGGCCATCGTCACGCGGCGTGCCGACACCACCATCGAGCTGGGCGACGGCGAGAGCTTCGTGATCGGCGGGCTGGTCAGCCGCAACACCGTCAGCAACGTGAACAAGGTGCCGGTCCTGGGCGACCTGCCGGTGATCGGCTCGTTCTTCAAAAACCTGAATTTCCACCAGGAGGATCGGGAACTGATGATCGTGGTGACGCCGCGGCTGGTGAAGCCGCTGGCCAAGGCGGCGCCGGCCGTCGATGCGGTCAGCGCGGACGGGCGCACCAGCGCCGACCCGGCCGTCTGGGGCAAGTTCGTGGCGGGCGAGTATGTGGATCCGACGCTGCCGGGATTCTCGCGCTAGGCCGGGCACCCTCGTGCAACGCCATGTCTGACATGAAAGAGAGCGGATGATGGACCATTTTCTGCTGCACGCAACACAGGGCGATGTGCGCGACTGGCTCGGCGGGCTGCTGGGCGGCGCCGGTACGCTGATCATGGAAAGCCAGCCGGGCGAGACCTTTGTCGGCCGTGTCGGTGAACTGCGCCCGGGCCTGGTGTTCCTGCATTTTTCGCCGGAGCTCGCGCAGGCCTCGGCCAAGCTTGGCGAGCAGCTGACGCAGGTCTTCCCCGGCTTGCCGCTGGTGGCGGTTGGCCGTGCCGACGAGCCCGGCATGATGCTGGCCGCGCTGCGCATGGGCGTCAGGGACTTCATCGACCTGCGCGACGCGCCGGCCGACGCGATGGCCGTGGTGCGGCGCCTGATGGTGCCGCGCGACCAGGTGCGGCCGGTCGAAAGCGCGCGCCAGGGCAAGATCATGGTGCTGCTCGGCGCGCGCGCGGGCGTGGGCGTGACCACGCTGGCCGTCAACCTGGCCGCCGCGGCCCGCCGCCAGCTGGCCTGCGGCATGTCCGACAAGCCCGACGCACGCGCCGAAGTGCTGCTGCACGACCTGGGCCTGCCGGCGCGCGACGGCGCGCTCTACCTCAACCTGAGCCCGGGCTTCCACTTTGTCGAGGCCGTGCGCAACCGGCGCCGCTTCGACCAGGTGTTCGTGCAGACCGCGCTGTCGCGTCATGCCAATGGCGCTTGCGTCCTGCCCCTGCCGCCTTCGCTGGCCGAACTGCGCGACATCTCGTATTCCGACGCCACCGCGCTGCTGGACCGCCTGCGCGCGTACTTCGACCTGCAGATCGTCGACCTCGGCGGCTTCACCAATACCGAGTTCACGGCGCAACTCGTCAAGGCCGCGGACACCGTGGTGCTGGTCACCGAGCAGAGCGTCGGCGCGATCGTTTCCGCGGCCGAACTGGTGCAGGAACTCAAGACGCGCGAGGTCGAGCGCCAGGACCTGCACCTGGTCGTGTCGCGCTTCGACGCGCGCCTGGGCCTGGATGCCGACATGATCCGCCGCCGCGTGGACGTGCCTACGGTCGGCATCCTGCCCGAGCGCCGCGAAGCGCTGGTGCAGTCGGTCAACCGCGCGGCCGTGCTGGCCGATGATGTTCCCCAAGACCCCTACGTGCGAGCGCTGGTGGACCTGCTGTCCGACACCGGCTACCGCACGGTGCGCCTCACCGAGCCGGCGCTGCTGACCCGCATGCGCAACAAGCTGCCCGTCGCGTTGCGCGCCATGCGCATCGCCCTGCCTGGAAAACTGACATGACGCAAGCGATTGAATTCTCGGACAGTGTGCCCGCACCGTTCCCGGTCTCGCAGGAGTTCCACAACATCAAGGAGGCGGCGCACGAGCATTTGCTCACCCGCATCGAGGAGCTTGGCGCGGAGTTCGGCCGCTGGTCGCGCACCGCCATCCAGCGCTTCGTCGATCTTGAGCTGGAGAGCTTCACGCGGCTGCGGCGCATTCCGATCAACGAAGCGGAACTGCGCCAGATTGCCGAGGCGCTGACCAAGGAGCTGGCCGGCTTCGGCCCCATCGAAGACCTGCTCAACGACCCCGCGGTCGAGGACATCCTGGTCAACGGGCATATGGACGTGTATGTGTCCCGCCACGGCGTTCTCGAACGGATTCCGGTCCGGTTCGCCGACGGCGGCCACCTGCTGCGCATCGTGCGGCGCATCCTGGCCCCGATCGGGCGGCGCCTGGACGAGTCCAATCCCATGGTCGATGCGCGCCTGCCAGACGGCGGGCGTATCAACGTGATCGTGCCGCCACTGGCGCTGGAAGGCCCGGTGGTGTCGATCCGCAAGTTCCGCAAGGACCCGCTCACGCCGGCGGACCTGCAGTCGCTGGGCACCATGAGCCCGGAGATCTCGGAGCTGCTGGAGGCGGCCGTCAAGGCCCGCTGCAATATCCTGGTCAGCGGCGGCACCAGCTCGGGCAAGACGTCGCTGCTGAACGCGCTGGCCACGTTCGTGCCGGACGGCGAGCGCGTGATCACGATCGAAGATACGGCGGAGCTTGCGCTCAACCACCCGCACGTGGTGCGCCTGGAAAGCCGGCCCGGCGGTTTCGAGGGCACCGGCGTGGTGACCATTCGCGACCTGCTGCGCAACAGCCTGCGCATGCGCCCGGACCGCATCATCGTGGGCGAAGTGCGCGGCGGCGAGGTGCTGGAAATGCTGCAGGCCATGAGCACCGGCCACGATGGCTCGATGGGCACCATCCACGCCAGCAGCCCGCGCGAATGCCTGTACCGCCTGGAGATGCTGGCCGGCTTTGCCGGCTTCCAGGGCAGCGAGCTGAGCCTGCGCCGGCAGATCGCCAACGCGATCGATTTCATCGTGCAGATCGGGCGCCTGTCCAATGGCAAGCGCCGCATCCTGTCGATCACGGAAGTGACCGGGCTGGGCGACAACATCGTTTCCACGCAGGAGCTTTACCGCCACGAACCGTTCACGGGCCCGGACGGCGCCGAGGTCGACCGCTGGCTTTCGCTTGGCCTGAACCCGCATTCGCCCAAGCTGGCCCGCATGCGCCCGCAGGGCGGCTTCATGCTGGATGACCGCTTCGATGTCTAGCGCCGCACTGCTGCTCGTGGCCATCGCCCTGGTCATCACCGGCCTGGGGCTGTTGCTGCTGGCCAATGCCCAGTCGCGCGCGCGCAAGGAGCAGGCGGACGCGTTCCTGCGCGCGCAGACGGAGCAGGTCCGGCTGCGCTATGCGCCGGCCCAGGATCCCCAGCTTCAGCAAGCGCCGCGCGACCTGCGGCGACGCTGGCACGACATGCTGCGCCGTGCCGACCTGGCGCCTACACGGCGTAACTACCTGGCCGGCGGCGTGCCATGCGTGCTGCTGACGGTCGTGGGTCTCGCCGCGGGCGGGCTGGTCGGCGCCGCGGCCATGCTCACGGTTTGCGTGGCGGTCGTCGCGTTCGTGCTCTGGAACCGCGTGCGGCGCATCCGCCAGAAGCTGTTGCTGCAGTTGCCGGGCTTCCTCGATGGCGTGGTCCGGCTGATGGCCATCGGCAGCAGCGTGCCGGCGGCGTTCCAGAACTCCATTGCCAATACCGAGGCGCCGCTGCGCCAGTGCCTGGTCCAGGCCGTCCACCTGCAACGCGCCGGCAAGGAACTCGACCAGGCCGTGCTGCAGGTGGGCCGCACCTACCACGTCGAGGAACTGGTGCTGGTGGCCTCGGTGCTGCGCCTGTCGGTGCGCTACGGCGGACGGGCCGACGTGATGATGGAGCGTACCGCCGCCTTCATGCGCGACCGCGAGCAGGCCCAGCGCGAGCTGATGGCGCTGTCGGCCGAAACCCGGCTGTCGGCCTGGATCCTGGGCTTGCTGCCGCTGGTGGTGGCGGGTTCGCTGTTCGTGCTGAACGCGGGCTACATCCTGATGATGTGGCGCGATCCCACGGGCAAGACCATGCTGCTGAGCGCGCTGGGCCTGGAGGTGGCCGGGGCGTTCATGCTGTACCGGCTGGCCAAGTCGATCTGAAGGAACACCATGGACCGCGCCACCTTGATCTCCCTGAGCCTGCTTGCCGCCGCGTGCGGCGTGGCGGCGCTGACCGTGCCGCTGCTGGGCGAGTGGCGCAGGCGCCGGCTGGCCGCGCGCACCCTGGACTCCGCGCTGGCGCGGCGGGGGGCGCCACGAAGCCCGCGACGGGCGCGGCCGCCAGCGGCCAGGGCGCCATGCCGGCCGCCGCGCGGGCCGCGCCAGCGGGTGCGGTGCCCGCGCCGGGCGCGCAGGCCGGCGCCGCCGCGCAGCTGGGGGCGCGCCTGGGTGGGCGCCTCGACGAACACTGGCTCGATTCACGGCTGGGCCGCGCCGTGGTCTCGGCCGAGGACCAGCGCCTGCTCGAACAGTGCGGCTGGCATGGCCTGCGCGCGCGCGTGATATTCGGCATGCTGCGGCTCAACCTGCCGGCGCTGCTCGCCGTCGGCGCCGTGGCCTGGCATGCCAGGCAGGGCGTGCTGGTGTGCGCGGCCTGGGGCTTCGCCACCTTTGCCGTGTCGTACCTGGCGCCCAAGCACTACCTGAGTCGTCGCGCCGGCGCGCGGTCGCGCAGCGTCGAAGACGAACTGCCGGTGCTGATCGACATGCTGCGGCTGCTGCAGGGCGTGGGGCTTTCCATCGACCAGAGCCTGCAGATCATCGTGTCCGAGTTCGGCGCCATGCTGCGCGTGCTGGGCCCGGAACTGGCGTTGTCCAACCAGCAGTTCGCGTCGGGCCGCTCGCGCGAGCAGACGCTGCTGCGCATCGGCCGCCTGTTCGACAGCGAAAACCTGAAGGGGCTGATCACGCTGCTCACGCAGGTGGACCGTCACGGCGGCGCGGTGCAGGAGCCGCTGCGCCTGTTCGGCCAGCGGATGCAGGAAGCGCGCAAGTCGCGCATGAAGGAAGAGATCGGCAGGCTGACGGTCAAGATGACCAGCGTGATGGTGGTCAGCATGCTGCCGGTGTTGCTCATCATCACCGCGGGCCCGGGCTTTCTCGGGGTGATCCGCATGCTGGCACACATGGGGGGAACGAAATGACGCGAGCAGGCCTGCGCATATTGGGAAGGGCCGCGCCGGTGTGCGCGGCCGCCATGCTGGCAGCGTGCGCGACCGCCGACAACGGCACCGCGATGATGAACCAGCAGGCCGAGGCCCAGGTCGAGCTGGCCAAGCTGCGCGACAAGACCGCGCGTGCCGAATACAACGACCAGGCCGTCTACCTGGGCCTGATCCGCAAGATGCAGCAGGAAGGGCTCTACTTTGCCTCGCTCGCGCATATCGAGGTCTACCGGCAGCGCTTTGGCAACGGCTCGGAGATGCTGTCCATGCGCGCCGATGCGCTGCGCGAGACCGGGCAGGATGCCGCGGCGGTCGATGCCTACCGGCAACTGGCCAGCACCGCGCAAGGCGCGCAGGCCGCGCATGCCCGCCATGGCCTGGGCCTGGTTGCCGCGCGCCAGGGCGACTTTGCCCGCGCGGTCCTGGAACTGCGCGAAGCGGCCGCGCTCGACCCGGTCAATCCGCAGATCGCCGGCGACCTGGGCTTTGCGCTGATGCGGGTGGGCGCGCTGCAGGAAGCACGAGTGCCGGTCATGCAGTCGCTTGAACTCGATGCGCGCAATCCGCGCGCCATCAGCAATGCCGCGGTCTGGCTGATGGCCGACGGCAAGCGCAGCCAGGCGACGGCCATCATGCAGCGCGCCGCGCTGCCCGAAGCCACGCGCAGCGCCATCCGCAAGGAGGCCGATCGCGTGGCGCGCGCGGCTGCGGCGCGCGACCGTAATCCGCAACGGCCGGCACCCACGCGAGCGCCGGTGGCCAATGCCAGCGCGACCACCACCACCACCACCGTGGTGTCGATTGCCCGGCCCATCACCGTTGCCACCCAGGAAGGAGCCATCCCATGACACTCCGCACTTGCTTGGCGGCGCTGGCCGCGGGGGCGGCCCTGCAGGCACTGCCCGCGGCCGCGCAGGACGCGCCGCAACTTCCGCAGTCCGGAGTTCCCGGTCTGCCCGGTCTGCCCGATCCTTCCGCTGGCCGCCCGGTCGCTGGCGAAGTGGGCGCGGGCACCCGCGCCATCCTGGCGATCCAGCGGGAGGGCACGCAGGCCGGCGCGCTGGTGCCCATGACGGGCGAACAGGCGGCGCTGGGCTACCAGCGCTACCTCGACAGCTTCCGCTTCGCCTTGCCGCAGTTCTACACCGGGCAGGCCGATGCCACCACGGTGCGGGCCGGATCGGCCGGACAGCCCATCGGCCGATGACGTCGGGCCGGAGACGACCTTCCGCGCGCCAACGCGGCGCGGTCAGCACCGTGGCGGTGATCCTTACCGTCACGCTGGTGTTCGCCGCGCTGGTGTCGATCGATGTCGGGCATGTGTTCTTCCGCCAGCGCCAGTTGCAGAACATGGTCGACCTGGCCGCGCTTTCCGGCGCGCAACAGCTCAAGCTGGCGACCGATGCCGCCGCGCAGGGCGCGGGCGTACTCAGTACTGTGCAGAACATCGGCAGCCAGAATGGCTATCCATCGGGCATTGCCATGGGCTGCGCCAACGTCGCCGCGGGCGGTGCGGACGCCATGACGGCCTGCCTCGGCGTGTGGGACCCGGCGTACACCAGCGGCGCCGATACGGCACGGCATTTCAACGCGGCCTACGACGCGACCAGGCTCTCGCCCAATGCCGTGCGCGTGCAAGCCACGCAGACCGTGCCGATCCTGTTCGTGTTCCCCGGCGGCAAGTCGCGCCAGCTGCATGCGGAAGCCATTGCCAGCGGCAGCCCGCCGGTGGCGGCGTTTTCGCTGGGCAGCGGGCTGCTGGCGTTCAACTCGGCCAACAGCCTGCTGGGCCTGCTGCTGGGCAACTCGGTCAACTTCTCGGCGGCCGACTGGCAGGGCCTGCTCGATGCCAGCGTGACGCTGGACCAGCTCCGGCTCAAGCTCGGCGTGGGCACGGTGGCGGAGCTCCTGAACACCCGGCTCACCTTGCAGCAGTTCGATGCGCTGGTACTGGGCGCTGCGGGCAAGGATGCGCTGCTGACCACGGCCCTCGGCAGCCCGCCCACCCAGCTCGGGCTCAGCGGGGCATCGGCCAACATGACGCTCGCGCAGCTGATCGATCTCGGTGTGCTGGCCCCCGCGGCATCGTCGGCGGCGGAGGTCGGGCTGAACGTGGCGAACCTGCTGCTGGCCGGGGCGCAACTCGCCAATGGCAATGCCGCGCTGACGGTGCCGGTCACGGGTACGCTGCCGGCGGGTCTTGGCGGCCTGAGCGTAAAGCTGCGCGTGATCCAGCCGCCGGTGATGGCGGTCGGTCCGGCGCGCAAAGTCAGCGACAGCCCGGCGACCTGGCAGACCACCGCGCATACGTCGCAGGTAGGGCTGGCACTGGGCGCGAGTGTCAACACCGGCATCGTCAATCTCAACGTGCCGCTCTATGTTGAAGCGGCACGCGCGGACGCATCGCTCACCAGCCTGCAGTGCGCGGCCGCGCCGGCGGACCGGCGCGCCACGCTGCATGTCACGCCTTCGCTGGTGAATGCCTGCCTTGCCAATGCAGCGGGAACGGGGTGCGCGGGCGGGGCCGTCAAAATTGGTACGGTAAGTCTGGTCCTGTTCCCGTTACTTGACGTCTGGGCCTATGACAACCCGCAGCAGGCCGTCGGCGCCGGTACGGACGTCACGCTGGCGCCGGGCGGGCATGCGCAAATTGGCAGTGGCGACCCCGTCGGCGGCGTGCTGCAGAATTTGCTGAAATTGCAGCTCGAGGCAAGGCTGCTCGGCTCGCCGTACCTGGGCGTCGACCTGAGCATCGTGACGCCAGTCCTGGCGCTGCTCGGCACCGCCCTGGACAGCGTCCTTGTTCCCTTGTTGGGCTCCTTGGGCCTGCAACTCGGCACCGCCGATCTCTGGCTGCACAACATTGATTGCAACAATGCCGAACTGGTGTACTGAGCCTTGACCGCGACCCATCGCCTGATCTGATAGCAGAATCCAATGAATAGTGACCGCTGGGCCTACGAAAACCTCGAAGTCTACGTCTGGGAAGGCAAGTACGAGATTGCCGACCGCGTGACGCGCTTCCTGTCGCCGCTTGGCGTGGACGTGATCCGCGCGGGAGCGCTCGAAGCCATGCCGACCGCGGCGCGCACCAAGCCGTGCGTGGCGGTGATCAGCGTCTCGGTGATCGGCGCGGCGCGCTTTACCGCACTCGACTGGGAAGCCGCGCATGGCATGCCGGTGATCTGGGTGGCGGTGCCGGGCCGCGAGGCCGATCCCGGGCGCTTCCCGCCCGAGTATGCGCACATCCTGGCCGACGACTTCACCGGCGCGGACCTGCGCAACCAGATCGGACGATTGTTGCCGCAATTGATGGCCGCGCAGGATGCGGGGGCGCCGCACGCCGACCTGGTGGCCGGCTCACCGGCCATGCAGCAACTGCTCTCGCATGTCGACACCTTTGCCGACTTCAGCAGCAACGTGTTGCTGTACGGCGAGACCGGGGCCGGCAAGGAGCGCATCGCGCAGCTCTTCCATGAGCGCAACCAGACCTACGGCAAGGGCCCGTTCGTGCCGGTGAACTGCGGTGCCATTCCGGACGGGCTGTTCGAATCGCAGTTCTTCGGCCATGCCAAGGGGGCGTTCACCGGCGCATCGTTCGCGCACCGGGGCTTTTTCGAGCAGGCCAATGGCGGCACGCTGTTCCTCGACGAGATCGGCGACCTGCCGCTGTTCCAGCAGGTCAAGCTGCTGCGCGTGCTGGAAGAGAACGTGGTGACCCGGCTCGGTTCGACCATGAACGTGAAGCTTGATTTCCGGCTGGTGGCAGCGACCAACAAGGACTTGCGCGATGCCGTGCGGCAGGGCCGGTTTCGCGCCGACCTGTTTTTCCGCCTGGCAGTGATCGAGATGCGGATCCCCAGCCTGGAAGAGCGCGGCATGGCCGACAAGGTTGCGCTGCTGACGTCCTTCCTGCGCCACATGCTGGGGCCCGCCGCCTTCGACGCCTTGCCGCCGATGCCGGACTGGCTCAAGGGCGCGGTCGGCACCGCGTTCTTCGCCGGCAACGTGCGCGAGCTGCGCAACCTGGCCGAGCGCGTGGGCATTGCCGCGCGCCAGGCGGGCGACTGGGACCCGGACCGCATCCGCCCGTTCTTCTCCATGCTGCACCCCGGCGCCTTCGACGGCAGCGACCGCCAGGCCGACTGGCGCGCCGACGGGGAGGAACGCCGCCGCATCCTGGCCGCGCTCGACGCCAATGGCTGGCGCCGCCAGGACACCGCCGCCAGCCTGGGCATCAGCCGCAAGGTGCTGTGGGAAAAGATGCGCAAATACCAGATTGCCGACAGCGAGGCCGAGCCGGCCTGAGCGCCTGGCGGCGCCCTAGTTCAGGTTGGTGACGTAGTTCGCAAGGTTGCGGATATCGTCGTCGCTCAGGTTGCGCGAGACGCTGGTCATGTTGCCGGCGTCGTTGGTGCGCTTCTTGGCGCGGAAGTCTTCGAGCTGCTTCACGATATACGCGTACTGCTGCCCGGCCACGCGCGGGATCTCGTTCTGGCCGGCGAATCCGCCAAGGTGGCACATGGTGCACAGCACTTCCTCGGACTTCTTGCGGCCGGCCTCCACGCGCGCGGCGTCCACCTTGTAGGTGGAGGGCATCGGCTTCTGCTCGGCGAAGTAGTCGGCCAGGTCCTGCATGTCCTGGCGCGAGAGCGGCGCGGCCATCGGCGACATGACCGGATCGCTGCGGCGGCCTTCCTTGAAGTCGCGCAACTGCAGGGTGAGGTAGCGTGCGGTCTGGCCGGCCAGCACTGGGTAGGCCGGGTTGGTCGAGTTGCCTTGCGGCCCGTGGCAGGCCACGCACACCTGCGCCTTGGCCTGTCCCGCGGCGGCGTCCGCGCGTGCCAGGCCGCTCGCGCCGCCGGCGCACAGCAGCAAGCCAAGCGCCAGCAGCCGCCCCGAGGGGCGGCTGCGGCGCGGTGGGTTCAGGTCTGTCATGAACGTTGCCGGCGTAGGGCTTACTGCACGGCAAAGACAAAGATGCTGTTGCCGCGCTTGAAGTCGAGCTGCGTATTGCCGCCCGCGGCCACGGCGATGTACTGCTTGCCGCCGACCATGTAGGACACCGCCGGCGCATTGACGCCCGCGCCGCACTGGAACTCCCACAGCTTCTTGCCGGTGGCGGCGTCAAAGGCGCGGAACAGGCCATTGCCTTCGCCGTTGAACACCAGGCCGCCCGCGGTGGCCAGCACGCCACCGATCAGCGGCTGCTCGGTCTTGAAGTCCCACTTCACCTTGCCCGTGTCGATATTGACGGCCGACAGCTTGCCCCACTGCTGCTCGCTCGGGATCGTCTTGAAGGCGCCGCCCAGCCAGAGCTTGCCGCCCGGGTACGGCGCGTCTTCCACCTGGTACGTCATCGGCTGGTGCAGGTTGGCCGCATAGGCCAGGCGCAGCTTCGGGTTGAAGGCCATCGGCGACCATTCCACGCCGCCGTTGGCGCCGGGCAGCATGCGCGCGCCGGCAGGCGTCGGCAGCGTCCACATGTTTTCCTGCGGCACCATGGCGTCGGAGAAGCGGATCAGGCGTCCGTCGCGGCGATCATGCACGTAGACGTGGCCGGTCTTGCCGCCGTGGATCACGCCGGGAACCATGGCGCCCTTCTCGTCGCGCACGTCGACCAGGATCGGCGGGCTGACCGCGTCGAGGTCCCAGACGTCATGGGCGATATATTGCGAGTGCCACTTGTAGGCGCCGGTGTTCAAGTCGACGGCGACGAGCGAATCGGTGTAGAGGTTGTCGCCGGGGCGGATCGCGCCGTACAAGTCAGGCGACGGGTTGCCCACGACGAAGATCACGAGCTTGTTGGCGCGGTCGACCGCCGGCGCCATCCACACGCCGCCGCCGAGGGTCTTGTAGAAGTCGCCGCCCTTGTCGGCCAGCATCTTCTTCTCGGCGGCGATGTCGCGCTTCATGTCGCGGCCGGTGGCGTCCTTGGTGGCCCAGACGCCTTCATGGCCCTTGTCGGGAATCGTGTAGAAGGTCCACAGGAGCTTGCCGTCGTTGGCACCGAACGCCTTGACGAAGCCGCGGATGCCGTATTCGCCGCCATTGGTGCCGATCAGGATCTTGTCGTCGACCACCACCGGCGCCATGGTTTCCGAATAGCCCAGTTCAGGATCGGCGATTTGCGTTTCCCACAGCAGCTTGCCGGTCTTCGCGTCCAGCGCCACCAGCTTGGCATCGAGCGTGCCCATGTAGAGACGGTCGCCGCTGATCGCCACGCCGCGGTTGTTGGGGCCGCAGCAGAACGTCGTGACCGGACCCATCTTGTGCTTGTAGTGCCAGAACTCCTTGCCGGTCACCGCGTCGACGGCGTAGACGTGGTTATATGACGTGGTCAGGAACATCACGCCGTTGACGACGATGGGCGCGGTTTCCATCGACTCCATCACGGCAGTCTGGAACACGAACGCGGGCCGCAGCTTGGCGACGTTCTTCGTGTTGATCTGGCTGCCGGCGTAGTAGCGCGTCTGGCCGTAGGAGCCGTTCGAGTGCAGCCAGTCGTTGCTGTTGGTCAGTGCGCCATCGAGCTGTGCCTGGGTGACAGGACGCAGAGCGCCGGACATCGGCGACCCCGCGGTGGTCGCGCCGCCCTGTATCTCCTCGGCGCCGTAGGCGGCGCAGGCAAGGGTCATGAGCAGCAGAGGAAGGGCATGCCGGGAGAGACGACGGACAGAGAGCATGGGACGCTCCTTTTTTCGATCTTGTAGCCCGGGCGCGCCTGTTTCGTGCGCCGGTGCACGGCGCGCGCAAGGACATCGGCGCGGCGCACAGATTGGCCCGGCCGCGCAACGAAGTGGTCCGAGGTGAGGGCAGTATAGGCAAGAATGTGCACAAGACAACCAATACGCGCGGCCTTATGCGGCGCGGGCGCAAGTCGCGCATTCTCCGTGCATTGCAGCATTCCACGCTGCGCTTGAATTTGTGCTTTGCGCACACCAAACTCTTAGCGGTAGCCGCACCGGCCACAGCCTGAAGGAGTCGCAGGATGAACCGCGCAGTGCAGAGAGTTTCCAGGTTGGGGCTGTGCCTGCTCGGGGCAATGTGCCTGCAAGCGCCAGTCCGGGCCCAGGATGACGTCAGTCTGAATGCCCGCCTGCTGGCGTCGGCCCGCGCGGGCGACGAGGCCGGCGTGCGCGGCGCGCTGCAGCAAGGCGCCGCGGTCGATTCGCGCAACCGCATCGGCGACACCGCGCTGATCACCGCGGCCAAGCGCGGGCTGACCGGCATGGCGCGCACGCTG
The DNA here is from genome assembly GCF_057073745.1 of Cupriavidus sp. C2SS-8b. Lineage (NCBI taxonomy): Bacteria > Pseudomonadati > Pseudomonadota > Betaproteobacteria > Burkholderiales > Burkholderiaceae > Cupriavidus > Cupriavidus sp. C2SS-8b. Next base: position 2,581,409 of record NZ_CP172717.1, on the reverse strand, counting down.
GTCGATCATGGCGCCAATGTCAGCCAGCCGAACCTGCAGGGTGTCACGCCGCTGATGGCGGCGGCGTTCGGCGGCTACCAGGACATCACCGCGATGCTGCTGGAACGCCATGCCGATCTCAACGCGGCGGACCGCATCAGCAAGACCGCGATGGTCTACGCTGCCGGGCAGGGCCAGGCTGGCGTGGTGAAGCAGTTGCTCGATGCCGGCGTGGATGTCAACGCGCGCTACCAGCATGGGCTCACGGCACTGATGTGGGCGGCCGGCTATGACAAAGGTGAGGTCGTGCAGCTGCTGCTGTCGCGCGGTGCCGATGCGGCGCTGCAAGACGACCGCGGGCTGACCGCACGCGCGATTGCCGAGCAGGCCGGCGCGAAGGCAGCGGCGGCCGTCATGGCCGCGCGCCAGTAGCTTGTCTGTCAGGGGGCGTCGATCGAACCGATGCTTTTCGGATAGGTCACCACGCCCCATGCGAGCGGCAGGCCGTCGATTTGCTGCACCGGCTGGTAGGTGCGCGCGTCGAACACCTGCACGGCATTGGAGCGCCCGCACGCGACCAGCAGGCGGGCGTCGTCGGGCGTGAAACTGAAATGCCAGCAGCGCTTGCCTACGGCAATATCGGCCAGCGGCGCATAGCTTTGTCCATCGAACACCTGCAGCGTGTCCGCGCGCGAGGCCGCCACGAACACGCGGGCGCCGCTGCGATCGAACGTGATGCCATAGGGCCCGGTGCGCGTTGGCACTGTGCGCAGCACGCGGTAGTCGTCGGCGGCCAGCACCAGGAACGCGTTGGCCGATTCCAGCGTCACCACATAGCGGCTGCCGTCCGGGCTCGCGCGGATGCCGCGCGGACGGGAGCCCGCGGGCATGGACAGCCGCTGCAGCTGCCGGCCGCTCGCCTTGTCGTAGACGGTGACCGTATCGTCGCCCTCATTGGTGACCAGCATCAGCCGCCCGTCGCGCGAGAACTCGATGCCCTCTGTTTCCAGGCCGCTGCGGATGGTGCGCGCCACGCGCCAGGTCCGCAGGTCGACGACGGCGATTTCGGCTGGCAGCGTCGAGTCGTCGTCCTTCTTGCCCGCTTGCGCGGGCGGCGTCGGTGCGCCAGGCTTTCCCGGTGGCCCGGCGCGCTCGCCGGGCTCGAAGGTGACGAAGGCCTGGTCGCCGGCCACGCGCACGAACTCCGGGTTCTGGCCGATCGGCACGCGCCTCACTTCCTTGCCGGCCGCGACGTCGATCACCGACATATCGCCGGTGTCCTTGTTGGCCGTCAGCAGGTACTTGCCGTCCGGGGTCAGTCCCAGCCCGCGCGGCCCCTTGCCCGCGATGGCCGGACCCGGCAGCCGTTCCATGCGGTCGAGGTCGATCACGGCGATGCCGGCCCCTTCGGTCGAGACAAAGGCCAGCGCCGCGCGGGCCTGGCCCGTCCCGGCCAGCGCGGCGGCAAGCCCCAGCAGCGCGGCGGCACACCGGAATGTCGAGGGTGAGGTCATGACGGCTCCTTGGCGGGAAATGGGTGATATCGGGGTGTGACGACGCGGTTCATCGCCCGTCCCACTCGTAGCGCACGCCGACCAGGAACAGCCGCGGCGCACCGGGCGCGACAAAGCGCTCCACCGGCACCGCGGCGCCCGGCTGCAGCAGCGCTCCGCCCGGGAACAGGTTATAGCCGGCCTGGCCATAGGTGGCGTAGCGCCGGTCGAACACATTGTCGATGCGGCCGTAAACCTGCCAGCGCGGCAGGAACTGCCAGCTCGCGCGCAGGTTCAGCAGCAGGTAGCCGCCGGTAGCGGACAGGCCCGGGTTCTGCGCGCTAAGCGCGCCATCCTCGTTGCCGGCCACCGGCCGCGACGACGACACCAGCAGGTCGCCGCCCACGCTCAGCGCCGCGGTGGCGCGCCAATCGGCGCCAAGCTTGAAACTATGCAGCGGGATGCCCGCCATGCGCGTGCCGGGCTGCACTGCCACCGGCGCCGCAAACGGCGTCTGCAGCGTTCCCTGGGCCTGGTAGGTGGCCTGCGTATAGCTGTAGCCCGCGCGCAGCGTCAGGCGGCCGAGGCGCTGGCGCACGCCCAGTTCCACGCCCTGGTTGCGCGTCTTCGGAAAGTTGGAGAAGTACCCCAGCGGGCTGACCGGGGAACGCTGGAACACGATGTCGTCGCGATTGTCGCTGCGGTACAGCGCCAGCGTGATCTCGCTGGCGTCGGCAGGCTGCCAGCGCCCGCCGAACTCCAGCGTGCGCGTGACCACCTGGCGCAGGAACGGGTCGGCCTGCAGCCCCGTGGGCAGCTGGCAGGCGTTGGCGGGATCGGCGCAGCCGAGCTCGATGGCCGTCGGCATGCGCGTGCCCTGCGAGGCCGAGCCGAACAGAACCAGCCGGTCGAGCAGCCGGTGCGTCAGGCCCAGGGAAGGGTTGATCCGTGAATAGGTGAAACGCTCGTCGGACTGCGTGGGGAGGCTGAGCAGCGTATGGCGGCGGCCCTGGTTCCAGCGTGCGGCCAGCGTCAGGAAGGTGCCTTCGAGCAAACGCATGGTGTCGGTGGCAAACAGGCCCACGGTGCTGTCGCGTCCGTCCAGCGCGGCCTGCGTCAGTACCGGCGCGCCGGCATCGGCAACCGTATTGCGGGCATCGTCGAAGCTGGCCTGCTGCGTGGTCTGCGTGTAGCGCGAACGGTTCAGGTCGAGCGCGGCGCCCAGCGCGAAGCGGTGGGTCTCGCCGTCATGCGACCATTGCATCGACGCGCCGTAGCTGGTCTCGCGCACCGTGGCGCTGTTGTGCACGGCATTGGCAGGCGCATCGTCGGCCTCGCATTCAGCGCTGCCGCCCTGGCCCTGGCAGCCGAGCGCGGTGTCGAGGTAGCCGTCGCTGATATCGCCGCTGTTGGCGCGGGTGCGGGTCTGCCGCATGTAGAGGGTCAGCTGCAGCTGGTCCTGCGCGTTGAACTGGTGCGCGCCGTTGAGGGCCATCTGCAGCGACCGCGACCGCGTCACGTCGGGCGCGGTGTAGATCGCGCGGCGGTCGGCGGCATAGAGGCTGTCCGGCATCAGGCCATTGCCGCTCAGCCGGCTGTCGCTGCCCAGCACGCTCACGTTCCATTGCGTGCCGCTGGTGGAGCGGCCGAGCTTCAAGAACAAGTTGCCCAGGTCGCTGTCCGAGCGGTCGCGCCAGCCGTCCTCGCGCCAGCCCGTGCCGGCAACGTAGGCGTGCCAGCCATCGCCAAGCCTCTGGCCGGCGCTGACATCGAGGCGCGCACGGCCGTAGCTGCCCAGGCTCAGGTCGGTCTCCACGCCCGGGTGGGTCTCGCCGGACTTGGTCTGCAGCGCCAGCGCGCCGCCCAGCGTATTGAGCCCGTAGAGCGGATTGCTGCCCGGCACCAGCGTAATGGTGGCGAGTGCGGCCTCCGGGATCGCGGCCCAGTGGATGACATCGCCCAGCGCCGCGTTCTGGCGCACGCCGTCCAGGTACAGCGACAGCCCTTGCGCGGACCCGAGCGTGGGGGACAGCCGGTAGCCGCGATAGAGGATGTCCTGCGCGAACGGATTGCCCTGCCCGTCGTTGACTACCACGCCGGTCATGGTTTCGGCCAGGAAGGCCGACAGGTTCGGGGCCTTGACCCGTTCCAGGTCGCCGTCGGTCGCGGTCTGTGCATTGCCGGCAAAGGCCTGCCGCTCGATCGTGAAGCCCGGCAGCGGGGTCGGCGCGACGACCGTGACTTCGCGCAGGTTGTGGACCTGGTCGGCGGCTGTTTCGTTCGTCTCTTGCTGCGCTGCCACAGACCATGACACGGGCAGCGCCAGGGCGCCCAGGCAGGGCACGAGCCGGAGCGGACGAGTGCGGCAACGAGTGCGGCAACGGCTGCGGGCCATGGGCTCCCTGTCGCGCTGCGTCGCGCGGGCAAATTGCTGCGGGCTGGACGTAAGTGACTGCGAGTGGCGCAAATGCTACCTAATCTAGTTCAGCGGGCAGGGACTGCCAAGTTGCGCGGCGGTGGGCCCGCTGTTTTTTGCCTAGAGTTTTCAGGTGGGCCCGGGGTTGCGCGCGGGCCGCGTCTTGCGTCCCGTCTCGCGAACAGGAGGAACCGCCCATGCCGATCACCGCAACCGATGTCGATCACGACCGCCGCCGCCTGCTTGGCGCCGCTGCCCTCGCCATGCTCGGCCTGGGCGCCTGCGCGCAAGGCGGCGTGGGCAGCGTTGGAAGCGGTGGAAGCGGTGGCGGGCAGCCGGTCAGGATCGGCGTGATCGGGTCGGGGCGGATAGGCGGGACCGTCGGCGGCCTGTGGGTGAAATCGGGCCATCCGGTGTTGTTCTCCTCGCGCCATCCCGAGTCGCTGAAGGCGCTGGTCGATGCGCTGGGCCCGCTGGCGCGCGCGGGCACGGTCGCCGACGCCATTGCATTCTCGGACGTGCTGTTCCTGGCGACCCCTTACAAGGCGCTGCCCGAACTCGGCCAGGAGAACCCCGGCGCCTGGCGGGGCAAGATCGTTCTGGACGCGACCAATGCCATCGTCCCCAAGGACGGCGCCATGGCCGAGGAGGCGCAGCGCAACGGCATCGGCATCACCACGAGCAAGTACCTCGCGGGTGCGCGCGTGGTGCGCGCGTTCAACTTCATGGGCGCGGCCAACTTCGCCAGGGAACACCATCGCGAGGGCGAACGCATCGCGGTGCCGATTGCCGGCGATGACCCGGCCGCGCTGCGCGTGGCGGAGCAGCTCGTGCGTGATGCGGGGTTTGAACCGGTGGTGGTGGGGCCGCTGGCCAGCGCGGACAAGTTCGCGCCCGGCGGGCCGCTGTTCCGCCAGATCGGCAGCGTGGAGGAGATGCGCAGGAAGATGGGCGTGCAGTAGGCTGGTTGCCGCCAATGGCGGCGACAGGCTCAGGGCCGGCGGCGTTCCATCGCTACCATTGACGGCGTGAAGCCGAGCTGGCCGAAGAACGCCGCTTCGGACGAGCGCGCGGCGCGCAGGACCCAGATGATGTCGGGATCGTTGCCCATGACCTGGCGCACCAGCGCCCGGCCGATGCCCTGGCGGCGATGGCTGGGTGCGACGACGACCATCGACAGGAAGCCATCGGAGACGTCATCGCAAAGCGCGCGCGCGAAGCCGACGATTTCACCCTTGTCGACGGCCACGGCCACATGCTGCGAATTTGCGACCAGGCGGGCGAAGCGTTCGGCGCTGCCTACGCGGTTGTTCCAGCCGTTGGCGATCAGTAGCTGCCTGGCGGCTTCGACCTCTCCAGGCAACAGATTACGGATTTCCATCGGCGGCTCCCCTAGCAAACGCATGTACGGCCCATCGCAGCCCCCTGCCAGGGGCGCCGCGAGTCGAGTACGGCACGGGAAGCCCGGCCGCGCAATTGGCGGAGTGTAGCGAGCGGGGGCAGGCACGTCAATTTGCCACCGCACGCACGCGGTGGCCGCGCCGCTGGCGCTGCCGCGCGGTATGATGGCTGGCATGAACGCCCCCATCTTCTCTTCTGCCCACCCGGCCGATCAGTTGGCTGAGTTCTCCGACGCCGACGCGGCGCTGGCCCGGATCCGCGAGATCTACAACGCTTCGGTGAGCGCGGTGCGCGCGCGCTTCGATGCGTTCGCCACGGGCAAGCCGCTGCCCTCGGCGGCCCACGCGTGCTACCCGTACCTGGGCATCTCCGTGAACATCGAAACCATGGTGACCGACAGCCGGCCATCATGGGGCACGGTGGCCTATCCCGGGGTCTATGGCACCACGGTGACGCGCCCGGACCTGCTCGCCGATTACTACCGCGACCAGATCGAACGGCTGATGCGCTACCACCGCGTGCCCGTGGTGGTGGGCCTGAGCCGCAGGCCGATTCCGCTGCCGTTCGTGATCGAAGCTTCCACCACCGACATCAGCTACACCCAGGCGCGCGAACTCGAAGTGTCGTTCGTGCTGCCGGAGCTGAGCCGCATCGACGATGCCATTGCCAATGGCACGTTCGAGCCGGTGCCCGGCGAAGCGTGGCCGCTGTCGCTGTTCCCGGCCGAGCGCGTGGACCTGGCCTTGCAGCGCCTGTACCACTACACCGGCACCGCGCCCCAGCATTTCCAGCGCTTCGTGCTGTTCACCAACTACCAGCGCTACGTCGACGAATTTATCGCGCTCGGCCGCTCGCTGATGGCCAGCAGCGACGGCGGCGGGTACGCGCGCTTTGTCGAGCCCGGCGACGTGGTGCAGGAGCTTGGCGCGGCCGAGCCCGACGACGCCGACCGCCCGCGTGCGCTGCCGCAGATGCCGGCCTATCACCTGGTGCGCGACGACAAGCTCGGCGTGACGCTGGTCAACATCGGCGTGGGCCCGTCAAATGCCAAGACCATGACCGACCACCTGGCCGTGCTGCGTCCGCACTGCTGGATGATGGTGGGCCATTGCGGCGGCCTGCGGCGCTCGCAGCAGCTTGGCGATTACGTGCTCGCCCACGCCTATGTGCGTGACGACCACGTGCTCGACCATGACCTGCCGCCGTGGGTGCCGGTGCCGCCGATCGCGGAGATCCAGGTGGCGCTGCAGGAAGCGGTGGCGCGCATTACCGGGCTGTCGGGCGGCGAGATGAAGACGCGCATGCGCACGGGTACGGTGGTGTCCACCGACGACCGCAACTGGGAGCTGAAATCGAAGGCGCTGTATGCGCGCTTCAACCAGTCGCGCGCGATCGCCATCGACATGGAAAGCGCGACTGTGGCGGCCAACGGCTTCCGCCTGCGCGTGCCCTATGGCACCTTGCTGTGCGTGTCGGACAAGCCGTTGCACGGCGAGCTCAAGCTGCGCGGCATGGCCAATGCGTTCTATCGCCAGCGGGTCAGCCAGCATATGACCATCGGCCTGGAAGCGGTGCGCATTTTGCGCGAGAACGGCGTTGAACAGCTGCATTCGCGCAAGTTGCGGAGCTTTGACGAGCCGGCGTTTCGCTGAATTGGCGGCCGGTGAACCCAAAAAAGTTCTTAGATTGCGGGGACGGCGTGCTTGGCTGGCGCCGCTGTTTCGCCGGCGTAGCCGGCGAGTATCTTCTTGTCCAAGCGACAAGAAGTCACCAAGAAGCGCGTTTACGTGGTCGACGAACGGCCCGATGGGTAAAGACGGTACAGGGCATAGCCACACTGCCTGCCGCGTAGATGATCAGGATAGACACCTCAGATGAGCGAACCCGGATTACTTGGTGGCTCCTCCTAACCCCGCCATCGGTAGGACGCCTACGGCTGCGCTGCGCGCACTCGGTGAAAACCGAAGGGGAATGGCAGAGGGGAAAGGGAAGCACCGGCCTCTGCGCCGTTGATGTCGTCCCGCCTGCCAACTACTGAGCCGCGCAGCAGCCGAAGGCGATGATGCGATATCGCTCGCAGTGTCGGGCCACGGACAGGTTCGGGGCTGGTTCAATCATTGTTGGAGAGCCTGCATACGGACGCGCACCACGCGGCAGGCAGCCGGGCAGACTCTGAAGCGAGTACCCGTACAACACCCTCAGCACACTACGATCAATATTCGCCCGTTAGGGCAAGCGACGCGTTTCTTTGCTTACTTTCTTGTCGCTTGGACAAGAAAGTGAGTCGCCGGCTACGCCGGCGAAACAGCAGCGCCTGTCAAGCACGACGTCCCCGCAATTCGCCGAAGAACCAAAAAAAAAAGCCAGCGCCTGAAGCGCTGGCCTTTTTTCCTTGGGGCAAACCCCGGATCAGAACCGGTAACCCACACCCATGCTGAACAGCCACGGATCCAGGTTGACCTTGGAGACATTGACGCCGCCGGCCTTCACGTTGCTGGCCAGCCAGACCTTCTTGACGTCGGCATTCAGGAACCAGTTCTTGGTCAGCTTGTAGTCCATGCCGATCTGCAGGGCCGGTGCCACGCTCCAGTTGTCCAGCTGCAGCGTATTGTTGGCGATGTCGGTGCCCCAGATGCGCGTGAAGTTCAGGCCCGCGCCGACGTACGGACGGAAGGTGCCTTCCGGCAGGAAGTGGTACTGCACCAGCAGCGTGGGCGGCAGGTGCTTGAAGGTGCCGATCTTGTTGCCATTCAGGTAGACGTCCTGCTTCTGCGGCACGGTCAGCACCAGTTCAGCGGCGATGTTGCGTGTGAAGAAGTAGGTGACGTCGAGTTCGGGGATCCACTTGTTGTTGACCGTGATCGCGTCCGACGGTACGCCCAGTGCCGGAATGGCATCCGACTTGTCGGCCATGTCCAGGTAAGTCGCGCGCAGGCGAACCATCCAGTTGCCCTGGGTTTCGCCATCGGCGGCGAAGGCGGGCGCGGAAACGGCGCCGAACATGGCAAGTGCGGCGATGGCGGTGCTGGTGGTGCGAGCGACCCGGGTCCGGAGAGAGATCTTGTTCATGGCTTTTTGCTTTGGTCTGGTAAGAAATCGGGAGCCAGTTTGGCCGAGCAGCCGGGACAGGACATTGACCGAAGACAAGGGAGACCCTATCGGAAGTAGGGTCGTAGCGATGGCGCCACAGCGCGGCCCCGCGGCACACAGCACGGCTTCTAAATACATGCGGATTTATTCGTGGCGCGGCCGCGGGGCTCGCCTTAACCTTTGCGTCATGGCCGCAGTCGCGGCCGGTTCCAGGCATGTCGTGGGCGTCCGCAAGGACGTCTTTCCGGGTGTGTCCCGTGGGGGCGGGGCACACCGGTTTTCTTTGCCTGTCCTGCGCTGCCGCACCTTCCTTCCGATCTGTTCCCAACCGATTGTCACGATCGAGACCGCGCGTCACGGATCGTCGCAGTGCGTCGCATGCGGGAATGTCCTCTGAGCCAAAGGGATGGGATGTCTGTCCCGCGCGTAGCCATCCATCGCACCGTGCGCGTCGCGGCTAGCGCGGGCTCGGCGAAAGGATTAGGCCTTGTCGATTATGTACGCCGGCGCTCAATCGTCTGGCCGGTACAGCGGCGCAGCCATTGCGCCTAGTCTGGTAGCGCGGGAAAAAGCAAACGGCAAACGGGGAGGAATCATGACGGCAAGGACCTGGCTTGGCGGGCTCGTGTGCGCGGCGGCGACACTTCTCGTCGCGGCGTGCGGGGGCGGAGGCGGAAGCTCGGGCAGCAGCACCACGCCCACGGCGACGCCCGCCGTCAGCTATACGGCAAAACTGAACGTGACCTCGGCCGAAGTCGGCGTCGGCCGCACGCTGACCCTCAGCGCGGTGGCCGTCGACAACAGCGGCAACGACGTGACCGCGTCCACCAGCTTCGCCTGGACCTCGGCCGACAACGCCGTGGCCTCGGTCGTGGGCAGCACGGCTACGGTCGGCGGCGCGGTGGTGACCGGCGTCAATCCCGGTACGACCACCGTGCAGGTAGTGGCCACGGTCAAGGCCGCCGACAACTCCACCGTGCAACTGCCGGCGCAGTCGGCGACCATCACCGTGGTGCCGGCCTCGGCCACGACCTATAGCCTGTCGGTCCCGAATACCTCATTGTCGATGACCGATGGGCAGACGCTGCCGGTCAAGGTATCGCTGGTCGACAACAACGGCAACGACGTGTCGGCGAACGGAAGCGGCTGGGCGTGGACCAGCAGCGGCACCGCGGTACAGGTCACGCCGGCGCTGAACAGTGCAACGCTGAAGGCCAGCAACAGTTCCACCACCGCTGCCGCCACGGCCAACGTGTCGGTGTCGGTGACGGCGCCGGATGGCCGCCCGCTCGGCGGCGTGATCTTCGTCACGGTGCAGAAGAATGGCACGGCGACGTACCGCGTGGTCACTACGCACAACGGCGACCCGGTCAATGCGCTGCAGGTGCTCAGCACCTATCCGGCCAGCTTCACCGCCCGCGTGCTGCGCAACGACGACCAGGATGTGACCGCGGACTTCGACGGGGCCTGGACCTATGTGCCGACATCGTCGAGCCTGTCCGCCGCGGAAGCCGCGGGTACGCATGACGTGACGGTCAGCACCAGCCTGGCCAAGGGCGCCGGTCCGGTGCAGGGCACGCTCACGGTCACCGCGGTCAGCACCAAGCTGGCGGCGAAGCCAACGGCTAGCCTTAGCGTTGTGGAGAACCCCGAGTGGGCGCTGATGCCTGACGTCCAGCAACCGCTGACGCTGACGATGATCGGCATCCCCATCCCGGTCACCGTGGGCCTGAAGAACTTCGGCAATGACCAGCCTTCGACGGCCTGCACGGGCTGGACCTGGGTCGCCAACGGACCGGTCACGCTGTCGCCGGGTAGCGGTGATAACCAGCGCAACGTGTCACCGACGGCCACCGGCGACTTCACGCTGACCGTCAGCTGCACCAACGTTGCGGACGGCAAGCTCATGACGGTGAAGCTGGTCGGTACCGTCAAGTAGCCCTCAACGCGGGCGTGTTGTCCCGCGGTCCCGAGCGCCCTCCGCAGGAGGGCGTTCTGCTTTTCCGGCCCGGCTATTCGATGCGCAGGGTGGTCGAGCGTACCCGTTTCTGCGTGCTCGCGAGACTATCATCGCGGCGCATTTCCAATGGCATCGCGCGTGCGCTTTTGCGTGCTTGCGGAACAGAAGATCGAGCGAAGTTGCCCTGCGCGGCGCCGCAAGCGTACCCGTTTCTGCGTGCATGGGCGCAAAGGATCCATCGCCTCGACAGGCGTGCGATATGGGCCCCATAGGGCATGTCACGAAAGGCGGGAGAGTGGTCGCGAAGGCGGCAAAAGGGTGCGAGCGTACCCGTTTCTGCGTAGCGATCCGAAGGAGAGAAACGCGCGCCAGAGCGCCCGAATCAGCGCTTGCGTACCAGCTGAATGACTTGTTCGGCGGGTTTGTCCGGCATGCCCCGGGGGCTCGCGGAATTGGAGGCGCAGGTGTTGCAGCCGCCGTCGTCGCAGCCGCTGGCGCAGCCGGCCGCGGCCTGCGGGGCCAGCCGGCGCACCAGCCGTGCGCGCCAGCCGGTGGCCGCCGGGCCGCCGAGGCGCGCGGCCAGTCCGGCCTTCAGGCGTTCGCGCGTGCGCGGCGCGTAGCGGGCCGCCACTGACACCGCGCAGGCCAGCACGATCAGCGGGACCAGCAGGGATTCGACGGCGTGGTAGAGGCTCATGGCGTCAGCTGAACAGCAGGGCGACGCGGTAGGTGATGAACGCGGCCAGGTAGCCCAGGCCGGCCAGGTAGGCGGCCGACGCCGCCATCACCTTCCACGAGTTGGTCTCGCGGCGGATCACCGCCAGCGTGGAGATGCACTGCGGCGCGAACACGTACCAGGCCAGCAGGGCAAGCGCGGTGGCCAGCGACCACTGCTGCGCGATCATCGGGGCCAGCTGCGCCGTCACGGCGTCATCGCTGCCGGACAGCGCGTAGACCGTTGCCAGCGCGCCCACGGCCACCTCGCGCGCCGCCAGCCCCGGCACCAGCGCAATGCAGATCTGCCAGTTGAAGCCCACCGGCGCGAATACATGCTCGAGCGCCTTGCCGATCATGCCCGCGAAGCTGTAGTCGATGGCCGGCCCCGTCGCGCCCGCCGGCGGTGCCGGGAACGTGGCCAGGAACCACAGCAGCACGGTCAGCGCCAGGATCACCTTGCCGACGCGCGCCAGGAAGATACGGGCACGCTCCCACAGCCCCAGCGCCACGTCGCGCGGGTTCGGAATGCGGTACGACGGCAGTTCCATCAGCAGCGGATGGTCGGTGCGGTCGCGGCGGAAATACTTGAGCGCGTAGGCCACCGCCAGCGCGCTGACGATGCCCGCCACGTACAGCGCGAACAGCACCAGCCCCTGCAGGTTGAACAGCCCCATCACCGTGCGTTGCGGGATGAATGCGCCGATCAGCAGCGCATAGACGGGCAAGCGCGCCGAGCACGTCATCAGCGGCGCCACCAGGATGGTGGTGAGCCGGTCGCGCGGGTCCTGGATGGTCCGCGTGGCCATGATGCCGGGGATCGCGCAAGCGAAGCTCGACAACAGCGGAATGAAGGAGCGGCCCGACAGCCCGGCGCCCATCATCAGCCGGTCCAGCAGGAAGGCCGCGCGCGGCAGGTAGCCGGACTCTTCGAGCGTCAGGATGAACAGGAACAGGATCAGGATCTGCGGCAGGAACACGATCACACTGCCCAGGCCAGCGATCAGGCCGTCCACCAGCAGGCTTTTGAGCATGCCGTCGGGCAGTTGTGCGCCGATCATCTCGCCGATCCAGTGCACCCCGCCTTCGAGGCCGTCCATCAGCGGCGCGGCCCACGAGAACACGGCCTGGAACATCAGGAACAGCAGCACGGCCAGCAGCAGCAGGCCCAGCACCGGATGCAGCACGATGCGGTCAAGCTGGTCGTCCAGCGCGGCGGTGCGCGCGGGCATCGACACCGCGGCCTGCAGCAGCCGGTTGACCTCGGCATGCACGTCGAGGTCATCGGCCGGCGGCAGCGCCGGCGGCGCGGGCGGCAGCGTGCCATCGAGCACGCCGAGCAGCGCCGCGGCGCCTTCGCGCTTGATCGCCACGGTCTCCACGACGGGTACGCCGAGCGTGGCCGCGAGCTTGTCGCGGTCGATATGGATGCCGCGCCGCGCCGCCGCATCGCTCATATTGAGCACCACCACCATGGGCAGGCCCAGCCGGCGCAGCTCCAGCACGAAGCGCAGGTGCAGGCGCAGGTTGGTGGCGTCGACGACCGAGACCAGCAGGTCGGGCTTCGGCTCGCCCGGGCGCTTGCCCATGCAGATGTCGCGTGTGATGGCCTCGTCGAGGCTGGCCGCGTGCAGGCTGTACGCGCCCGGCAGGTCCAGGATGCGGATCTGCCTGCCAGCCGGCGAAACGAAGAAGCCTTCCTTGCGTTCCACCGTCACGCCGGCATAGTTCGCCACCTTCTGGCGGCTGCCGGTCAGGCGGTTGAACAACGCGGTCTTGCCGCAGTTGGGATTGCCCACCAGTGCAATGCGCAATGCAGAAGGCAAGCCGGAAGAAGAGGGAGCTGCAGACATAGTCGGGAAGAAGCTCAGGCGGAGCGTTGAGCCGCCTTGGTATCAGGCTGGCCGGCGGCCTCGCTGGCCGCAGCAATGCTGGTAACGGTGGCGCTGACGACTTCGACGCCGATGCGTGCGGCCTCGGAACGGCGCAGCGCGAAGCGCGTGAAGCCGACCTGCGCCACGAGTGGATCCATGCCGAAAGGGCCGAATGCGATCACTTGCACCACCTCGCCAGGGACAAAGCCGAGTTCGCGCAGGCGGCGCGCCACCGGGTCACCGGGCGTGGCGTCGGCCACCGATTGCACTACGGCGGGCGTGCGCCGTGGAAGTTCAGACAACTGCATCATGCTTCCAGTCCGAAGGCGCGGCCGACCGCCGCGCGGACGGCGCGATCCCGCCAGGGTACGTAAATGAAAATCGTTTTCATTGTATCTCAATTGGAGCATCATGTCGGCGCAAGGCGCGACAGGCAAGGCGAGTGGATAGCACAGAATGCCGCGTAGTGGCAAAGGGTGGGACTGAAATCGACACGGCGGGAGGCTTCCGCGCGGCGCGCGGGCGGGGGAATGGGGCGCCCGAGAAATCACGGGGCTCTGGCGTCATGTTCCGAACGGCGGAGGCGGCTTCGATTACTACATTTGTGTTATTGGTGCGACAAAGTCCGGCATGTAAGCTGCAATCACGCTGAACACCCCGTTCCACGCGTACTTCACAGCCACCTGTCTCTGGACCGGTGGCTTTTTCTTTGTGGATTCGGATCCGTTCAGGTCAGCCCGGCCGTGGCCGTCCGCACCATCGCCACGAAATGATCCCGGGCCGGATGGTCAGGCGCAGCCTTCCATGCGCAGTAGACCTCCGACGGCACCCCCGCCGCATCCGCGAGCGGCCGGAACGCTGCCCCGGCCATGCCGGATCTTGCCAGGGCGGCCGGCACGACGGCCACGCCCATCCCCTGCGACACCAGCGACACCACCGACAGCCAGTGGCGCACCTCGTGCCGGATCTGCGGATAGAAGCCGCATGCCGCGCACATTTCGAAGATCCGGCTGTAATAGTCGGGCGAAGCCTTGCGCGAGAACAGCACGAAGGGTTCTGCGCGCAGGTCGGCCAGTGCCACGTCGGCCTGCGCCGCCAGCGCATGGTCCTGCGGCAGGCAGCAGACAAAGGGCTCGCGGTGGACCAGCACCGCGCTCAACTCGTCCGGCAGGCGCCCCGTGTGGACGAAGCCGGCGTCGAGTTCGTTGTGCAGCAGGGCGTCGATCTGTTCCTGCGAGTTGAGCTCGGTCAGCGCCACCTGGATGCCCGGGAAGCTCGCCTGGAAGTCGCGCAGGTACTGCGGCAGGCCCCGGTACAGCATCGACCCGACAAAGCCCACGCGCAGCCGCCCGACCGCGCCAGCCTCGATGTCGCGCGCCAGCACGCGGGCCGCTTCGGCCTGCGCCAGCAGTGCGGTGGCCGATTCGCGGAAGGCCCGCCCGGCCGCCGTCAGCCGCACGCCCCGGCTGTCGCGCTCGAACAGCTTTGCGCCGACCGAGGCCTCCAGCTGCTGGATATTGAGCGACAGCGGCGGCTGCGAGATGGACAGGCGCTTCGCCGCGCGGCCGAAGTGCAGCTCCTCGGCGAGGACCAGGAAGTAGCGCAGGTGTCGGAATTCCATGGCGATATAAAAAACATATTGATCGAGCCAATTTTAGAATTAGACGCGAATCCATGGGAATCCAATAATGGGTGCACACAGGTCCGCGCGCCGGCAAGCCAGCAGGGCGGAAGGCGGGCCAGGCCAATCCCAGGAGACCTTCATGACCAGTGCTGTGCGCTATACCGCACCCCCGGCCGCACCCCAAGCCCACGCCCAATCGGTGGCCCCGCAGGCCGAACACCCGGTGCCCGACCGCCAGGGCGGCAGTCTCTATACCGCCGACCCGGAACTGCGCGCGCTGCTGCCGCTGTACCTGCCGGCGGACCTGCTGAACGTGCTGCAGCCCCACCTGGAGCGCATGGGCGAACTGGCCGGTGGAGTGCTGGACGAGCTGGCCATGCTCGCCGACCAGAACCCGCCCACGCTAACGCACCGCACCCGCAGCGGCATCGACCAGCAGCTGGTGCACAAGCATCCCGCCTACGTGGAACTGGAGCGCGTGGCGTTCTCCGAGTTCGGCCTGGCCGCGGTGTCGCATCGCGCCGGTGTGTTCGGCTGGGACAAGCCGATGCCGCCGGCGGCTAAGTACGCACTCACGTATATGCTGGTACAGGCCGAGTTCGGCCTGTGCTGCCCGCTGTCGATGACGGACTCGCTCACGCGCACGCTGCGCAAGTTCGGCGATCCGGCGCTGGTCGAGCGCTTTATGCCCAACCTGACCACGCAGGTGTTTGAAGACCTGTTCCAGGGCGCGATGTTCATGACCGAGCAAGGCGCCGGCTCCGACGTGGCCGCCACCGCCACGCGAGCCGTGCGCGACCCGGAGGCCGAAGGCGGCTGGCGCCTGATTGGCGACAAGTGGTTCTGCTCCAACCCCGACGCCGGGCTGGCCATGGTGCTGGCGCGTGTCGAGGACGAGGCCGGCAACGCCGTGCCCGGCCACAAGGGCGTGTCGCTGTTCCTGCTGCCGCGCAAGCTGGCCGATGGCAGCGACAACCGCTACCGCATCATCCGCCTCAAGGACAAGCTCGGCACGCGCTCGATGGCCAGCGGCGAGATCCGCCTGGAAGGCGCCAGCGCGTACCTGGTCGGCGAACTGGGCCGCGGCTTCGTGCAGATGGCGGACATGATCAACAACTCGCGCCTGTCCAACGGCGTGCGCGCCGCCGGCCTGATGCGCCGCGCGCTGACCGAGGGCCTGTTTATCGCCCGCGAGCGCAAGGCCTTCGGCAAGCGCCTGGAAGACATGCCGCTGATGCGCCGCCAGCTGCTCAAGCTGACGCTGCCGACCGAGCAGGCGCGCACCATGGTGTTCCAGACCGCCGAAGCGCTGCGCCGCGCCGATGCCGGCGAAGCGGACGCTTACCCGCTCATGCGCATCCTGACGCCGCTGACCAAGTTCCGCGCCTGCCGTGACGCCCGCAAGGTGACCGGCGATGCCATGGAGATCCGCGGCGGCTGCGGCTATATCGAGGAATGGAGCGACCCGCGCCTGGTGCGCGACGCCCACCTCGGCTCGATCTGGGAAGGCACCAGCAATATCGTCGCGCTGGACGTCCTGCGCGCTATCCGCCGCGAAGGCTCCTTGCCGGCGCTGCGTGCGCACCTGGCCGGCCTGCTGGCCGACACGCCGCTGCATGCCACCGCCCGCGCCACCTTTGAATCCGCCATCGAGCGCGCCGCCGCCTTTGCCGCGAGCGCGGCCGAAGCCGGCGCCGAGGGCGACCTGCTGGCCCGCCAGGCGGCCTCCGCCCTCTATCACGTGACCACGGCCGTAGCGATGGCCTGGGAAGCCGGCCAGATCGGTTCGGTGCGCCGCATGCGGCTGGCGCAACTGGTGCTGCGCCACCGCGTGCTGCCGCAAGACCCGCTGTCCGCGCAGGCCGAGCCGGAATGGCTGGCCGAAACCGTCGCGCCGCCGGTTGATGGCGTCGTGCGCGCCGCCGGCGCGGTGGACGAGGTCAACGTGTTCTGACCATTTTCTGAATTTCCGAAGTACCCAGCCCCCGGCGGCACCGCAAAACGGTGCCGTCCATCGCATCGCCCGACATCCCCGAGGGCAATGCGAGACGACCCATACCAGGAGACAAGCCATGCAACTCTGGCACCGTATCGCGGCCATCGCCGCCTGCACGCTCTGCGTCAGCGCCACCCCCGCCTTCGCGCAGAAGGACTACCCTTCCAAGCCGATCATGATGGTCGTGACCTACCCGCCGGGCGGTCCCACCGATGCCATGGCGCGCACGCTGGCCGCGGCCCTCAAGACCAGCCTGGGCCAGACCGTGGTGGTCGAGAACCGCGCGGGCGCCGGCGGCAATATCGGCGCCGAAGCCGTGGCGCGCGCCGAGCCCGACGGCTACACGCTGATGTTCGGCACCTCGGCGCCGCTGGCCATCAACGTGAGCCTCTATCGCAAGATCAACTACGACCCGGTCAAGAGCTTCGCGCCCGTGATCCAGATCGGCCAGCTGCCGAACGTGCTGGTGGTCAACCCGAGCGTGCCGGCCAAGAACGTCAGCGAGCTGATTGCCTATGGCAAGGCGCATCCGGGCAAGCTCAGCTATGCCTCGTCGGGCAACGGTGCGTCGTCGCACCTGGCCGGCGTGCTGTTCAACAACCTGGCCGGCACCGACTTCCAGCACGTGCCCTACAAGGGCACCGGCCCTGCGCTCAATGACCTCCTGGGCGGCCAGGTCAGCATGACCTTCACCGACGTGCTGACCGCGCTGCCGTTCATCAAGAGCGGCAAGGTGCGCGCGCTGGGCGTGACCACCAAGGCGCGCTCGCAGGCGCTGCCTGACGTGCCGACGGTCGCCGAGCAGGGCGTGGCCGGTTTCGACGTATCCGTGTTCTTCGGCGTCGTCGCCCCGGCCGGCACGCCCGCGCCGGTGATCGCCAAGCTGAACCACGCTTTCGCCGAGGCGCTGCAGAAGCCCGAGGTACGCAAGACGCTGCTGGCGCAAGGCCTGGAGTTCGCACCGTCCACCACGCCCGAGCAGCTCGGCAGTTTCGTCAAGTCCGAGGTCAGCAAGTGGCACACGGTCGTGCAGAAGTCCGGCGCGCAACTCGACTGACCGGGAGCGATGTCATGACGCAATCCAAGACGGGCGCGCTGGCCGGCATCCGCGTGGTGGACCTGTCGCGCATCCTGGGCGGCCCGTATTGCGGGCAGATCCTCGGTGACCACGGCGCCGACGTGCTGAAGATCGAACCGCCGCAGGGCGACGACACGCGTACCTGGGGCCCCCCGTTCAAGGACGGCGTGGCGTCGTACTACTTCGGCCTGAACCGCAACAAGCGCGTGATGAAGCTGGATCTCACGGCCGATACGGACCGCAGCGTGCTGCTCGCGCTGCTCGAAGACGCGGACGTGCTGGTGGAAAACTTCAAGACCGGCACCATGGAGAAATGGGGGCTTGGCTTTGACACGTTGTCGGCGCGCTTCCCGCGGCTCGTGCATTGCCGGGTCTCGGGCTTTGGCGCGGATGGTCCGCTCGGGGGTCTCCCTGGCTATGACGCCGCGGTGCAGGCCATGGCTGGCCTCATGAGCATCAACGGCGAGGCCGATGGCGATGCCTTGCGCGTCGGGCTGCCGGTGGTCGACATGGTGACGGGCATGAATGCCGCG
Source organism: Cupriavidus sp. C2SS-8b (assembly GCF_057073745.1). Taxonomy (NCBI): domain Bacteria; kingdom Pseudomonadati; phylum Pseudomonadota; class Betaproteobacteria; order Burkholderiales; family Burkholderiaceae; genus Cupriavidus; species Cupriavidus sp. C2SS-8b. Next base: position 2,563,251 of record NZ_CP172717.1, on the reverse strand, counting down.
CTAGGCGTGCTGCTGGCGCTGCAGGAACGCGAGCGCAGCGGGCGCGGGCAGTTCGTCGAAGCGGCGCTGTATGACTCTGGCCTGTCGCTGCTGCATCCGCATGCGGCGAACTGGTTCATGAATGGCAAGACGCCGGTGCGGACCGGCAATGCTCATCCGAATATCTATCCGTATGACACGGTCGCCACGGGCACGGATCCGATCTTCCTCGCCGTGGGCAATGACCGGCAGTTCCGCATCCTGTGCGAGTTCCTGCAAGTGCCTGCGTTGGCGGATGACGAGCGCTATGCCACGGCCGGTGCGCGTTCGGTGAATCGCGTCGCCCTGAAGGCCGAGCTGGAAGCGCAGATGCGCGAGAGGGACGGCAAGGTGCTGGCCGATACCCTTGTCGCTGCCGGCGTGCCGTGCGCGCCGGTGTTGTCGGTGCCGGATGCCTTGCAGCATCCGCATACCGTGCATCGCGAGATGGTGGTGGAGATGGAAGGCGGCTATCGCGGCTTGGGAGCGCCCGTGAAGCTGAGCCGGACACCTGCGACGTATCGGTTTGCGCCGCTGACGGAAGGGGATCGATTCTTGGACAGCGAGAAGAGCCCCGATAGTGTTTGACCCTGTCGGGCCAGCCGCCAAAGCGATGTGACGCGGGTTCCCATCTCACAATAGTTTACCGCTCACATATGAGGTTTAAAGTGGGAATTTCGCTCATATGTGAGCGCTAAAAAGGATGCGCTGCTTCCGGCGCCGGTGGCGCGCGCGCCTTGGTGGAAGACTTCGCGCCTGCCTTCGAAAACAAGCAGATGCGCATCGCCAGGACACTCTTGAAGTAGCAAATAGCAGCGATCCGGTCGGCTCGCCGCCACAGCTGTCATGGCATTTTTCGCCACGCGAGTTGTCATTGGCGACCTGGCTCGCGCGATAGCCTCTCAGAACAACGTATACCCGCCGTCGATGACGAACGTATCCCCTGTGTGATACCCCGACGCTGAACTCATCAAATACACCGCAATCCCCGCGAAGTCAGAGCCCTCGCCCCAGCGCCGCATCGGCACGCGTTTGCCGACCATTTCCTGGAACGTCGCATTGGCCTGCGCATTGCTGGTCATTTCAGTCTTGATCCATCCCGGCAGCACGGAATGCGCCCGAATGCCATGCCGCGCGTATTCCACCGAAAGCCCGCGCATCATGGAAATCAGCCCGCCCTTGGTCGCCGCGTAGTGTTCGTTGCGCGCCGCGCCCTCGATGGCAGCAACAGAGGCCGTGCCAACCAGCACGCCCCCATTCCCCTGCGCGAGCAACTGCCGCGCCGCCGCGCGCAGCGTAAAAAACGCGCCGTCAAGGTTGACCCGCAACACGCGATGCCAGTCTTCCGTACCCATTTCTTCGAAGCGTGTGCCACGCGCTGAAACGCCCGCATTGGCGAAACAGCCGTCGAGACGACCCAGCGCGGCCAGCGTGCCATCCATGGCCGCGGCGACGGAAGATTCGTTGCTGACATCGCAGAGTGCCGTATGGACCTTGCGCCCATACTGCGCCAGCCGCTCGGCAGCGGCGGCATTCTTCTGCGCGTTGGTGCCCCAGATCGCGACATCGGCACCTGCCTGGGCCAGGCCCTCGGCCATGCCGAGGCCGATGCCGCCATTGCCGCCGGTGACGAGCGCCACCTTGCCGGTAAGGTCAAATGGGGTGAAAGCCATGATCTGTCTCCTTTGAGGATAAGGCGCCCGCTCTTGGCGGCGGGCGGATCAGATCATGCTAAGAGGCGACGTTGCGGGCAGGCATCGTCGGATGCGACGAAACCCGCCTGTAGCCCCGGAGGAGCTTAACCCGGGATCATTCCGGGCAGCACATATGCCTGCACCACCGTGATGATGCCGATGATCACCGCGAACAGCAGGCTGTGCTTGACCGTGAAGCGGAACAGTTCCGACTCCTTGCCCACCAGCCCCGTCGCCGCGCACGCCACCGCGATCGATTGCGGCGAGATCATCTTGGCCGTCACGCCGCCCGTGGTGTTGGCGGCTACCAGCAGCGTGTCCGACACGCCGATCTGGTGCGCCGTGGTGTTCTGCAGCGAGCAGAACAACGCGTTCGACGACGTGTCCGAGCCCGTCAGGAACACGCCGAGCCAGCCCAGGAACGGCGAGAAGAACGGGAACGCTGCGCCGGTGCCCGCGAGCAGCAGCGCAAGCGTCGAGGACATGCCCGAGTAATTGGCCACGAACGCAAATGCCAGCACCAGGCCGATCGACAGGATCGGGCGGCCCAGTTCCACCACCGTTTCTCCGAAGGTCGACACCAGCTCGCGCGGCTTCATGCGCAGCAGCACGGCCGAGATCAGCGCGGTCAGCAGGATGGCGGTGCCCACGGCCGACAGCAGGTCGAGCTTGAGCACGGCTTCATACGGCTTGGGCGATGCCACGATCGGCGCGGCCTTGACCACCAGCTGGTCCAGCCCCGGTACCTTGAACTTCAGCACCGTGCCGGCCAGCGCGCCATTGCCGGCGAACAGCGCCTTGAACGGCTGCAGGCTCCACACCGTGACGATGGCCGTCAGGATGCCGAACGGCGCCCACGCGCGGATCGTCTGCGCAGCGGTGTACGGGGACTTGCGGTTGCCGCCGTTCTGCACGCCGTTGCTGAAGCCGCCGCCACCAAACGCCGACATCGCCATGGTGCCGCCGCGGATATTGCCACCCCCGTTGCCACCCGCATTGCCGCCCGCGCGCTGCGAAGCGCTGCGCGGCTTCCACACCTTCAGGAACGCCGCCAGCGATACCAGGCTCACCAGCGCCGAGGTAATGTCCGGCAGCTCGGGCCCGATATGGTTCGACGTGAAGTACTGCGTCACGGCAAAGCTGGCACCGGTCACCAGCGCGGCCGGCCACGTTTCGCGCACGCCCTTGGCGCCGTCCATCATGAACACCAGCCAGAACGGCACCATCAGCGACAGCAGCGGCAGCTGGCGGCCCGCCATCGCGCCGATGTGCATCGCGTCGATGCCCGTCACCTGCCCGGCCACGATGATGGGAATGCCCATTGCGCCGAAGGCCACCGGCGCGGTATTGGCGATCAGGCAGAGGCCCGCCGCATAGAGCGGATTGAAGCCAAGGCCCACCAGCAGCGCGGCGGTGATGGCCACCGGTGCGCCGAAGCCGGCCGCGCCTTCCAGGAACGCGCCGAAGGCAAAGCCGATCAGCAGCATCTGCAGGCGCTGGTCGTCGGTGATCGACAGCACGGACGCGCGGATCACGTCGAACTGTCCGGTCTTGACCACGATCTTGTAGAGGAACACCGCGGTCACGATGATCCACGCAATCGGCCACAGGCCGTAGGCAAAGCCGAAGCCCGCCGCCGCCAGCGCCTGCTGCGCCGGCATGCCATAGGCGATGATCGCCACGCCGAGCGAAAGCAGCAGCGTCACCGCCGCGGCCACATGGCCCTTCAGGCGAAACAGCGCCAGGGCCACGAAGAAGAACAGGATGGGAATGGCCGCCGCCAGGGAGGACAGCCATAGGCTGCCCAGCGGTGTATAGATTTGGGTCCAGGGTTGCATGCTCGGTCTCCTACTTCATTGGTGTTTCGGTCGATCTTTGTTGTTGTGGGCAAACGCGTGCGCGCCGACGCATCGCTGGTTTGCTCCGCTCTCCCGCTAGCGGGAGAGGGGCTGGGGGAGAGGGCAGGCCGTTGCTATGCGATAGCGCATCGCTTCGTGGACGCGCAGGCCCTCTCCCCAACCCTCTCCCGCAAGCGGGAGAGGGGGCACACAGTCGGCCTCGTTGCAGGCCTGCAGCAGTCCCTACTCCGGCTGCCCCTTGTCTTTCAGCAAATCCGACAGACTCCGCGCCGCAGGCGTCAGTGGCGTCCGGTGCTGCGTCCACCCCATCTGCTTCGCCGGCGTCAGCGCACGCAAGCGCGTAGCCGCCCAACGGAACATGCGATAAGCCTTCGGATGCGAGAACGCCCCGCTCCAGAAGCGCCAGATCAGGTGTTCGCCGCGGCTGAACTTGGCGCCCTGTCCACGCAGCGGATGCGCCACCTGTTCCTCGGGGTTGCGATTCGCTTCCGTGCGCAGGCGCACCAGCAGTTGCGGAATCGGGATGCGCACCGGGCAGACCTCTCCGCATGCGCCGCACAGGCTCGATGCCGTGGGCAGGTCCGCAGTCGCTTCCAGTCCCAGCAGATGCGGCGAGATGATCTTGCCGATCGGCCCCGGATACGTCGTGCCATACGCATGGCCGCCAATGCGCGTATAGACCGGGCAATGGTTCATGCAGGCGCCACAGCGAATGCACTGCAGCGTCGCGCGCAGCTGCTCGTCGGCATAGGCCTGCGTGCGCCCGTTGTCGAGCAGCACCAGGTGTACTTCGCGTGGGCCATCGCGCTCCCCTTCGCGGCGCGGGCCCGAGATCAGATTGAAGTAGGTCGTGATGGCCTGCCCCGTAGCCGAACGCGTCAGCAGGCTCGACAGCGGCACGATGTGTTCTAGCCGCGCCACCACCTTCTCCATGCCCATGATGGCGATATGCACGTCCGGCACCGTGGTCGACAGGCGCCCGTTGCCCTCGTTCTCCACCAGCCACAGCGTGCCCGTATCCGCCGCCGCGAAGTTCACGCCGGACAGGCCGATATCCGCCTCGACAAACGCCTGGCGCAAGGCACGGCGACCGGTCTGGATCAGCGCGTCCACGTCTTCCGTATAAGGCGTGTCGGGGATGTGCTGCTCGAACAGCGTGGCGATATCGCCCTTGGTCTTGTGGATCGCCGGCATGACGATGTGCGAGGGCTTTTCGCCGGCCAGCTGGACGATGTACTCGCCCATGTCCGACTCGATGCAGTCCACGCCGCGCTCGGCCAGGTAATGGTTCAGCTCGATTTCCTCGCTGGCCATCGACTTGCCCTTGATCACGCGCTTTGCCTGCTTCGCTTGGGCAATGCGATGGATGATCGCGTTGGCCTCGTCGGCGGTCTCGGCCCAGTGCACCTGCACGCCGGCAGCGGTCAGGTTGCTTTCAAGCTGCACCAGCAGGTCGGGCAAGTTGGCCAGCGCGTGCTGGCGGATCGCCTCGCCCAGGTCGCGCAGGTGCTCCAGCTCATCGGCATCCGGGAACTGCGCCAGGCGCTTACCCTGCAAAAAATCCATCGCGCCGCGAAAGCTCTTGCGCAGCTTGGGGTCGTCCAGCGCCTCGCGGGCGCGCGTCTTGAAGTCCTGTGACGGGACGAAGTGCAGCGTGCTTTCGCTCATGCCTGGCTCCCTGCGTCGATGTCATCGACGATGACGACCCACATCCGGCGCGGACCATGCGCGCCATAGGCCAGGGTTTGCTGGATATCGGACGTCTTGGACGGGCCCGACACCATGACGAGGTTCGTGGGCATGCCATCGCGCCAGCGTTCGGTGCGCGCGGCCGTGTGCAGGTCGGCATGCAGCGTGGAGGCATGCACCAGCGCCACATGCAGCGGCGGCACCAGCGACACCGTGCGCGGCGAGCCCGCATCGGGCGCCAGGATCAGCGTGCCGGTGGCGGCAATGCCGGAGCGCGCGACCGTGAAGCCGGCATCGACGCTGTCGAACAGCTCGGCTTTCCATTGCTCGATCGGGCGGTCATAGCCGATGGCTTCGACCTGCGGCGGCAAGGCTTGCTTCAGCGCTGCGCCGGCGGTTTGCGATGGGTCCAGCAGCAGGCGCCGCACACCGGCCTGCGCGAGCTTGTCCGCGAGCAGCGCGGGCCAGGCCGCAGCGGTCACGCACCAGACCTCGGCGTGCGAGGCTTCCAGTGCAGCCTGCATCGATGCAACGCGTGCCTCGAATCCATCTGCAATGGGTGCGCATGCGGCGTAGTGCGCGTCGATGCGGCCATCGATCTGCGCGGTGGTGGTGGCACTAGTTGCCGGCGCGGCGGCACGCAGCCGGCCCAGCATGCGTTCGCGTGCGGTGAGTGCGGTCATGCTGCCCCTCCGGTGCGGCGCCACAAGAAGCTGGCCAGGTGCTCGACCTCCAGCGGCGCGCCGTCATGCGTGGCGGTGTGGCCGATATTGAGCAGGCAGCCGCAATCGGCGGACACCAGCCGGTTGCAGCCCGTGGCGCAGGCGGAGGCGACCTTGTCGCGCACCATCGCGCCGGAGATATCCGGATGCTTGAGCGAGAACGTGCCGCCAAAGCCGCAGCACTCGGATTCGCGTTCATGTTCCACGCGCGTCACGCCGGGCAGGGCATCGACCACTGCCACGCCATGGGCGCGCGTACCCATTTCTCGACGGGCGCCGCACGAGGTATGCAGCACGATTCGCTCGGCCTGACCGCCCGGCAGCGCGTGGCCGAAGTCGACCTTGAGCACGTGCAGCAGGAATTCGGTGAGTTCGTAGATGCGCTCGGCCAGCGCGCGGGCCTTGGGCCCGGCGATGGGGTCATCGGCAAACAGCTGCGGCCAGTGGTGCCGCATCATGCCGGCGCAGGAGCCGGATGGGACGATGACCGGCCACGGCTCGCTGAACAGGTCCAGCTGCGCGCGCGCGACGTCGCGGGCCTGGTCGGGATTGCCGCTGCTGTAGGCCGGTTGCCCGCAGCAGCTCTGCGCGCGCGGAAAATGTACGGTCAGCCCTTCGCGCTCCAGCAGCCGCACGGCGTCGAGGCCGGCCTGTGGCACGAACAAGTCGACCAGGCAGGTCGCAAACAGGTAGACCTGCGTGGGGGCAGCGGTGGGGTATTGCCTGTCCTTCATGTCTCGCTCCATACGCGCTGGCATCGCACGTTCGGGGGCATAATTCCCGCTTCCGCGCTACAGTACAAATTGGTTGGACCACTTTGCGCCGGGATCACATCGGCCAGCGCGGGCGGTCGGGCAACGTCAGGAAGGGAAAGAGCGATGGCAACGGGGACGCACGGAGGCGGGCGCGGACGCGTCGAAGCGGTAATGCGGCGCATGGAGACGGCGTTGCTCGACGGCAGCTGGCCCGCGGGCGCACGGCTGCCGGCCGAGCGCGTACTGGCCGAGCAATACGACGTGGCGCGCAACACCGTGCGCGAGGCGATCCAGCGCCTGGCCGCGCGCGGGCTGCTGCAAAGCCGGCGCGGCGCGGGCGTCTACGTGACCGACCAGCTGCGCTCAGGCATCGCCTCGCCGTGGGGCCAGCTCGTGGCCGACCATCCGGCGCTGCGCGACGACATCCTGGAATTCCGCCGCGTGCTCGAAGGCGCCACCGCCTACTTCGCCGCGCTGCGCGGCGACGATGAAGACCGCGAACGCATCCGCGGCCTGATGGCGGAACTCGAACGCGCACGCCTGGTGGACGACAAGCAGGCCGAGGCGGACGCTGACACGCGTCTGCACGACGCCATTGCGCAGGCGTCGCACAACACCATGTTCCTGCACCTGCATACCAGCGTCATCAGCATGCTGCGCGAACACATCACCATCAGCGGCACCGGCCTGCGCGAAGAGGGCGAGGCCATGTCCGCGCTGCTGCTGCTGCAGCACCGCACGGTGTGCGATGCCATCTGCGCGCGCCGCCCGGAAGAGGCGCGCACCGCCATGCAGACGCATATCGATTTTGTGCGGACGTGGGTGGAAAGCGGAGGCGGGGCGGACAAGAGCGTGGACTAGTTTCAGTGCTACCACCGGGTGCGGGACCGCACGTCCCCGCCACGCCTCACACCAGCCCGGCAAGGGTCAGCTCGCGCTTCAGGTAGGCGTAGAAGATCGGCCCCGCAATCACGCCCGGAATGCCGTACAGCGTTTCCATGAGCAGCATCACGATCAGCAACTCCCACGCGGCCGCCTGGATGCGCGCGCCGATGATGCGCGCGTTCAGGAAATACTCGAGCTTGTGGATCACCACCAGGAAGAACAGCGACGCCACCGCGATCGGCAGCGATACCGACAGCGAAGCCACCACGATGGCCGTATTCGAAATCAGGTTGCCCAGCACCGGCAGCAGCCCGGCCACGAAGGTAATGACCACCAGCGTCTTCGACAACGGCAGGTGCACATCGAACAAATGCAGCACCACCAGCAGGTAGATGGCCGTCAGCAACGTATTGATGATCGAGATCTGGATCTGCGCGAAGATGAACTGCGCAAACGCCTGCTGCAGCGCCCGCGCGCGCGCGACCAGCGCCGTCGCCAGCGGCCGGCGGTTGGGGCGCGACACCGCGCGGTAGAGTGCCACCATGGCGCCGATGACCATGCCGATGATGATATGCAGCAGCGTGCGCAGGACCTCGGCCCCGAGCTTCTGCGCCATCTGCGCGTGTTCGCGCAGCCAGTGGATCATGGTGTTGGCGAGCTCCTCGACGGTGCTCGGCAGCGCGCCGCTGACCCAGTCGGGCAACTGGCCGCGCGACTGGTCGATGATGTCGGCGATGTGGTTCATCAGGGTGTCCAGCGTGCCTTCGCCGCTGACAAAGCGCACCAGAGCCCAGACCCCGAGCGACAGCGCCAGCAGGATCACGATGGACAGGATGGCCACCGCCAGCGCGTCGTGCCGCTGGTTCAGGCGCTTCAGGCGCGGGGCCAGCACGTCGACCAGCGAGTACAGCAGCAGGCCGGAAAGCAGGGCCGCGACGAGGTTGGCCTGGAGCACCGTCCACAGCGCCAGGGCGGTGAGCAGGTAAGACGCGCCGACCACGGTGAACCACGCCGCCGGAAGCAGGCGAGGGGTGGGCGGCGGGGGTTGGTGATCCATCTGACTCTCCGGCGTAGGGGTTGCCCCGGCGGCATTTGCACGTGCCGGATGCACGAGCTGCCGACGGTAGCGCTGGAGGTCGATTTTCAGGGCTGGATTGAGACTAGGCAAGCACCTCGAAGCCAGTCACTTGACGGACAACCATGCAAGTCACTGGAAAGGCGCGCGCCTGCCCACGTTTTATCGCTTGATGGCACGGAAGCCGATCTCCTAGCATAGAGGCGCCAGCCAATGGACGCGCAAGGCGGAGTACCTGACATGACGGTTACGCATCAAGGGACGGCCGCGAAGACTCAGGAGGTGAGGGCTATGTCTTCCACAAGCATTGAGATGTACGACCACGACGGCGATGGCGTCCTGACCATTCGGGACGATGGCGCCGAATTTTCAGGGGTCACGCTCGACCTTTCGAACCTGTTCGGGGAAGACGTGGTGGCGGAGCTTGACAAGCACCAGTTGCTCGAATGGTGCGAGACGGTCGCGGCACATCTCCGTAGTCAGGGCGTCACGCCAAGTTCAGCCGCGCCAGACAGTTGCGCTGGAAAAACCAGTCAGAGCCGGACAAAAAAGGAACCCGGCGTCGAGGAACTCTTGCAATCGACGCCTCCGGCATAGGGTTGCAGGCCGCCGCGCCCATCTGAACGAGGGAGGCCGGCGAAAAATTGATACCCGATGAATGAGGGTTTCCGGTCCTGGTGTGCGAGCCCCAGCGACATCGCGGGGGCTCGCACAGGAAGAATCCTGTTCCACTGTATCGCGGATACTCACTCCTCCTGGAACGCCTCCTCGCGCTTCGCCTTGATCGACGGCAGCGCCACCACGGCAACCAGTGCAGCCGCGGCAACCAGCAGCCCCAGCGACAGCGGCCGCGAGACGAACACCGAGAAATCACCGCGCGACAGCAGCAGCGTCCGGCGGAAGTTTTCCTCCATCATCGGCCCGAGCACGAAGCCGAGCAGCAGCGGCGCAGGTTCGCAGCGAAGCTTCAGGAACAGGTAGCCCACCAGACCGCACGATGCAGCAACGAACACGTCGAAGACCGTGTTGTTGACCGAGTACACGCCAATACTGCAGAACACCAGGATGGCCGGGTACAGGAAGCGGTACGGCACGGTCAGCAGCTTCACCCAGATGCCGATCAGCGGCAGGTTAAGCACCACCAGCATCAGGTTGCCGATCCACATCGAGGCAATCAGACCCCAGAACAGCGCGGGGTTGCTCGTCATGACCTGCGGCCCCGGCTGGATGTTGTGGATCGTCATGGCCCCAACCATCAGCGCCATCACGGCGTTTGGCGGAATGCCCAGCGTCAGCAGCGGAATGAACGACGTCTGCGCGGCCGCATTGTTGGCGGACTCGGGCCCCGCTACGCCTTCGATCGCGCCCTTGCCGAATTCATGCGCGTACTTTGACGTCTTCTTCTCGAGCGAATAGGCGGCAAACGATGCCAGCGATGCGCCGCCGCCAGGCAGGATGCCGAGCGCCGACCCGAGCATGGTTCCGCGCAGCACGGCGGGAATCATGCGGCGGAAATCCTCGCGCGTGGGGAACAGGCCGGCTACCTTGTCGGTGAACGTCTCGCGCGTCTCCTTCTGCTCCAGGTTCGCGATGATCTCCGCAAAGCCAAACAGGCCCATGGCAAGCGCGGTGATGCTGATGCCGTCGGTCAGCTCCGGCACGTCGAACGAGAAGCGCGCCGCGCCCGAATTGACGTCGGTGCCCACCAGCCCAAGAAGCAGGCCCAGCACGATCATCGCCACGGCCTTGACCAGCGAGCCCGAAGCCAGCACCACGGCGCCGATCAGGCCAAGCACCATCAGCGAGAAGTACTCGGCGGGACCAAACTTGAAAGCGAGTTCGGACAACGGCGTGGCGAAGGCCGCCAGAATCAGCGTGGCCACGCTGCCCGCGAAAAACGAACCCAGCCCGGCGGTCGCCAGCGCGACCCCGGCGCGGCCGCGCCGCGCCATCTGGTAGCCGTCCAGCGTGGTGCAGACCGATGACGATTCGCCGGGCAGGTTGACCAGGATTGCCGTGGTCGACCCGCCATACTGCGCGCCGTAGTAGATGCCCGCCAGCATGATCAACGCAGCCACCGGCGGCAGCGAATAGGTCACGGGCAACAACATGGCGATGGTGGCGAGGGGGCCCAGCCCCGGCAGCACACCGATCAGCGTCCCGAGCACGCAACCCAGGAAGGCATAGGCCAGGTTCTGCAGGGAAAGCGCTGTCGAAAAGCCCAGCGCCAGATGGCTCAACAATTCCATGTCGTCTCCCTTAGTTGGCGAGGAACGCCGGCCATACCGGCATCTGCAGGTTGATGCCGTACACGAACGCCAGCGTGCTGATGACCACCAGCACGACGGCGTTCAGCACCGCGCCTTTCCACGTGAATTCGTGACTGGCCATCGATGAAACGAGCACCAGCACCAGCACGGAAAGCACCATGCCCAGTGGCTTGAGGATGAGGCCGAACAGCACCACCGAGCCAAGCACCCACAAGAGCGTCTTGATGTCCCATCGCGCCATGCGGTCCGCCTCGCCCTTGGCCGATGTCGAGCCGATCGCCACGACCGCGCCCAGCAACGCCAGCACGATCCCGAGCCAGAACGGAAAATAGCCAGGCCCCATGCGGGCCGCCGTTCCCATCGTGTAGCCGCGGGCGACGAAAGAAAAGCCCAGCCCGACGGCGATGAACATCAGTCCGGACAGGAAGTCCGTTTGTCTGCGTATCTGCATTGATTGTCCCCCGTTATATGCCCGTACCCCGCACGTCCGCTGTCATTCAACGGCCGCCAGGGTGTCGGGAGAGCGAGACAATACATCATGTTGTGATGTATTTGGCTTTGGCTTGGGGTTATCCCCGACGAATTTCCAGGGCGATGTGCGGGTCTCGGCAAATACATCATGTCGTGATGAATTCATGTATGCCAATGTCTGGTTCTTGCGGGCCGCGCATGCGACCTGGTTCGGGCCGGTCCGGCACCTTCGTCGGGCCGCGGTCGATGATGCCGCCAACGACCGGTAAAATCCGAAGAAAACAATGGGTTGCAGCCTGGAGACGGTCAATGGTTCGCTTGCTGATGTTGTTGTTGGGGGTGGATTACCTGCGCTCGCGCTGGAAAGCGCTGGCGTGGGCCGGTGCCGTCAGCATGGTGGTTGGCACCGTGCTGTTCATCGATGCCCTCGACGGCAAACTGGATTTCCCGATCGCGCCGTTTGCCTGGCTGCTGCTGCTCGAAGGCCTGGCCACGCTGGCGGTGGCGTCGACGGGGATGGGCGGCCAGCGCACGCTGCGCTACGTGAAAGGCACGGCGTTCAGCTTGGCCGCCGTTCTCGTGCTGGCCGGCCATCAGCATGGCCACATGATCCTGTCGCTGATCTTCGGCGTGCTGTTCCTGGCCGATGGCCTGCTGCAGGTGGTGTCCGCGCGTGTAGTGCGTTTTCGTACCTGGCGGATTGCCATGGCGGGCGGCATGGCCGAGATCGCGCTGGGGATCTTCTTTATCCAGCCCTACCCGACGCATTACGTCGGCACCGTGCCGTACTGCCTGGGACTCGGCCTGATCTTCGGTGGCTGGAACATGCTGTTGCTCGGCGCGCGCGTGCGGCGGCTGGCAGGCAACCCGGGCGCCACGGACCATGCGGAATCCGCCGGCGCTGCACCGGACGCCGGCGCGCGCCGGTTGACGACCTGGGATGGCCCGCCCGCGAACGGCGAGCGTGCGCTGACCGTGCATGTCTGGACGCCGGTCGGCACCGCAAAGTCCGAGGCGCGCCGGCAGCCGATCATCGATCGCTATATCGCGGCGGTGGATCGCGATGGCGTGATCTCCACCGGCCACGCCGCGATGGAATCGCCCGAGGGCATCTACATCAGCCTCTATCCCGCGGTCGAGATCGACCGCTCGCCCGACGATTTCGCGCGGCTGCTGCGCGCCACGCGCGAGAACGATGTGCCCGGCAAGTTCCAGCCGGACTATCCGACCGAGTCGCAGGCATGGTGCCCCTCGACCGTGCAGGTCCGCATCCGCAACTACGATGCGCGCCGCCTGCGCGCGTTCTGGGATGCGTACCGTCAGGACACCACCTACAACCTCACGCATCGCAACTGTTCGAGCACGGTGGCGCGCGCCCTCGATGCCGCGCTGGAGGGCGCCGCAACGCGCGTCTGGGCGCGGCTCACTGGGTGGTGGCCACTATTTCGCCTGCTGCTGACACCGGAGCTGTGGGTGGCGGCACACCTGCGCAAGCGCGCCGCAACGATGGCATGGACGCCGGGGCTGACGCTCGACTATGCGCGGGCGATGAGCATGCTGGCGGACCCGAGGCCGTTCGCATGGGCGTCGGTGTTCCGTGGCAGAGGCCGGCGCAGGGCTTCGCAAGAATCGGCGCGGGAGTCGCGCTAGCGGGCCGCGAGCGCGACCATGCGCTTGGGGCAGCACCTCTACATTCTTGGACGTCGAGGGGAATTCCCACATGGATGAAATGATCACGGGACACGTCTTTATTGCCACGAGTCTTGACGGCTTTATCGCCCGGCCCGACGGGGATATCGGCTGGCTGCTGGAGCGCGATGATCCCGCCGAGGACCACGGCTATACGCGCTTCATTGCCGACAAGGACGCGATCGTCATGGGCCGGGGCTGCTACGAAAAAATCCTGACGATGGGCGATTGGGCTTATGAACGGCCCGTGCTCGTGCTGTCGCGGCAACTGGCAGGCACGCCAGTGCCGGGGACGCTGCGGGGAAAGGTGCGTTTCTCCGATTGCACGCCGGCGCAGGCCATGGCGCAGCTGGAGGCCGAGGGCGTGCGTCGTGTGTACGTGGATGGCGGCCAGTTGGTGCAGTCGTTCCTGCGCGACGGACTGATTACCGACCTTGTCGTCACCACCGTGCCGGTGTTGATCGGGGCAGGCAGGCCGTTGTTCGGCGGCTTGCCGCGCGACGTAAGCCTGGCGCTCGAATCGAGCCGCCACTTTCCCTCTGGGCTGGTGCAGTCCAGCTATCGCGTGCTGCGCGGGTGAATGGACACGCGAGGCCGATTGACGGGCGCGTCCCGCTCACGGCAGGCAAGCCGTTCCCGTTGCACGCTTACTTCAAGCCCAGCGTGAACGGCAGCAGCAGCGCATTCACCAGCAGCAAGCCATAGGCAACGGTCATGGCCGCCGGGATGTGGGATCGCGGCCCGCCCTGTGCGCGCGCGGCACGGCGGGTCCACAGGAATCCTGCGCCCATGCCCAGGATGGCAAGCCCGGAAATCAGGCTCTCCATGGCCATCGCCGCCGGATTACGTTTCCCCGGGCTGCTGTCGATGTCTTGCGCGACGGCGGGGACAGCCGGCGGTTCGGTGGCGGCGGCGGTCATCTGCGTCGGGTTGGCAGGTTCTGGTCTGGCTTGCATGACAGGTGGCTCAGGCGGTGCCGCTTCCGCTTGCGCTGGCTGTGCCGGCGCAGCGTTCGATGTCGGCTCGTGAACCACGGGGTCTCGCGTTGCCGCAATCGCGGCGGGCGGGACGGCTGGCCGGACCGGCGCATGACGCATGGCCTCCCGGTCCCTCCAGAATTTCGCAAACAGGCTTTCCAGGCAGCGTGCCGATTCGCAGGCATCACGCCGCACGCGCCATGCCGCAATGTCCGCGTCCTGGATGGTGCCCTTGTGCAGCATCCTCTGCTGCTCGGCGTAGAGGCGCTCGTAGCGTGCCGAGAGCGCGGAGGACTGGCAGATCAGGTGCCCCTGATGTGTGGGGGGAGGTCGTGAGTCGTCGTCGGCCAGCTTGCATCGCATTCCCGCGCCATACGGGTCTTCGCAGTGAATCGAAGATCCCCCGCCCCGCGACTTGCATGCGATGTCGGAGGCCCATGCACCGGTGACAGCACCAAGGCTCATGGCGAAGCCGACGACCACGATGGCGGCCCGGCGCACGATGACCCTCTTCATTCTGATTCCCCTTCGAAACGGCCCGAGGTTCCAAGCTAGTCGATAGTCGGCGAGGTACCCAAGTTCGCGCTAAAGCGCGGGTGCGGTAGCGCACTTGGTACGGCGTTGGCGGGGAAAAAATGCCTGCTGTCCTGCTCATGCGGGCAGAGCGTCGTGTCCGGCCGCGCATTCTCCACTTGGCAGCAAATGCAAACTCGGCGGTGCGCAATGCAAATCAGGCCGGCTGCGAAGACCCTATATTGGCCTGGAGCGAACCCACGGACGCGGATCGCGAACCATCCCGACGGAGGAAGACATTGACAGTGAGCGTTCTAAGAAGCATACAGTCCGCCGCCTATGCACTGGGCGGTCAACACGCGGCCGCAAGAGCGCGGCATCTCGCGCGCGATATCCGTGCATTCATCAGCGAGGCCGGGGCCACTTCGAATGATGTGGACGGGGATGATCGGGTGAAAGCGAAGATCTGGCAGAGGACGCGTCGTTGCTCCGAGAAGGAGTTGCTGTTTCTCTATGCCGTGGACAAGGAGGTAGCGATGCTTTGCGAAAGCGTCGCGCGACAGCACCTCCAGATGGACCTGCTATAGCCGCGCGCAGCCGCATTTCCGGGACTGATCAGCGACCGGGCTTGCCATCTCGTGCTACGATCCGCGCAAATGAAAAAGCCCATCTACTACACCTGCCAGAACCAGTCCTGCGGAGCCCGCTGGGAGTCCACCGAAGTGGTCGTCGCCAACGAGGGCCAGGGCCCACTGTTCCGCTGCCCGATCTGCGGCGCGCGCAATGCGCTGGCCGCCCGCGAAGAGAACGGCGTGACCGTCTATCGTCAACGTCGCACGACGGGCTCCTGACTGCCAGCTTGCCAGCGTCGAATCCCGATGGGATCGGCGCTCGGATATGGAAACAATTGCACCGGGTGCGAGGCAAAACTTGCAGGTGCGCCCTCGTGCTGCCTCCACGCCTCTTACGCCAACGCGCGCGATGCCAGGCCGCTCAGACCGGATCGCCAAAGCTCACATCGCCTCGGCATGGATTTTGCGACATACCGGGTACATCCGTGTGAAACGCATGTGCTATGCATAGCGAGGAGGTTCTCATGAACATAGTCTGGCTTGTCGGAGCGGTAGTGATCATCCTCGCCATCCTGAGCTTCTTCGGATTGCGATAGGGTCTTTTGACCGGTGGCGGAGGCCTGTGAACGGCCTCCGCCCTTTATTTCGCATCGTTGTAGACCGTCGCCCGCGATACACCAAGATGCTGGGCGATGGTGTCCATGGATCGCCGCAGGTCCAGATAGCCCTCTTCCCTGAGCTTCTGCATGAGTGCCTTGCGTTGCCCGGTGCGCAGCGCTTGCGGCGTCGTGGCCAGGTTGACCGCGAATCTGTCGATGCGCTCGCGTATCGCATCGGCGCTGGCCGGGTCCAGCGATTCCCTGGCCGCCTCGCCCTTCGTCCCGGAAAACTGTTCAAGCAAGCTGGCGATGCCACGAAACATCGTCACGTCGACGTTCAGGCAAAGGGCGGCAAAGTAATGGCCCGTCGAATCCTTGATGCCGATGGATGTGCTCTTGGCGCGCCTGCCGTCGGAAAACTGGTTGGCGTAGTTCGCCAGGACCTGCGGATAGTTGTCATCGGCAATCCGGGCCAGGCCAAGCTCCGTGGCGGGATCCCCCACATGGCGGCCGGACAGGTTGTTATGGATCGCAAGAATCGCGTGCCGGGGAGAACGCAGGTCGTGAACCACCACTTCGGTGAACGGCGCCAGCGTTTCTCCCAGTCCCGCAGCAATCTGCTTCACCTGTTCCAGCATCGCCTGCTGCTCGACCGTGAACTTCGGTTTTGCCATATCTATACATTTCATCCATTTTTGCACGCATTGTATCGGTTATAGATGAAGCGAAGGACGGGCGCTTGGTCCTGCCCTTGTCGTCTGCTATACCTCCAATGGTTGTCATGCCGGAGGTGCCCATGCCGCTTGTTTTCCGACTTGCACGCGCTGACGAACTGGCGCGCGCCGAAGCACTGGTCACCCACAGCATCAACGACCTGACCGTGCGCCACGGGTTCGGGCCGATCGCCACGACGCGGTCTCCGGAGTTCCAGGCGTTCTGCCTTCGCGACGACCCGCGCGGCGTGTGGGTGGCCGAGGAGGCGGGCGAGATGGTCGGCTTTGCCCTGAGCTGGGTCTGCGGCCGGCTGTGGTTCCTGGCGGAACTGTTCGTTGCGCCCGGCCAGCAGGGGCGGGGCATCGGCAATGCATTGCTGGAGCGCACCCTGGAGCAGGCAAGCCAGGCCGGTGCGACCGAAAGAAGCCTGATTACCTTCGCCTTCAATGTCGTGTCCCAGGCGCTGTATGTGCGTTACGGTTTGCTTCCGCGCGTGCCGATTCATTTGTGCAGCGCGGAGCGGGATGCCATGGCGCGCCATGCGCACGAACCCGTGCTTCGCGCGACGCCGATCCAGGCCACCGCCCTCGATCTTGAAACGCTGCGGCAGATCGACATCGCGGTCCTGGGCGTTTCGCGGGAAAAACACCACAGGTACCTGCTTGGCGTTCCCCAAATGGCTGGTGTCTTCTTCGAGGATGGAGGCGAGCGCGTCGGCTATGCCTACGTTTCCGCCACGGGCCACATCGGCCCGATGGCGGTCATGCACGCGCCTGCGATGCCCGGCGCATTCCGTACCGCGCTGGCGATGGCCATCGCCGGAGACGCCAGGCAGATCTCCGTATTCGTGCCGGGGACGAGCGATGCCCTGGCGATTGCGACCGGGCTGGGGATGCGATTCGCGCTGCCAATGGTGCTGATGGCTACGCACGACTGCGGCGACTGGACGCGCTATGTCCCGCGCAATCCGGGCTTCATGTGAGGCCACACGGCCTGCGCCGGCGCAGGCCCGCGCGGCGCGGCACGGTTCAGAAAAGATCTTCCACGTGGTCCTGTTGCGAGCGAATATCTTCCGGACTGAGAACGATATAGCCGAGGGACCTCAGTAGCTGCACGGCCTCCAGTTCGGCATCGAGATACACCGGCCGTTCAGGGCGTCGCAAGCGCGGCACGGCCATTTGCGGGAAGGTCGCATGGGCGTTCGACGCGCCATGGCTCTCGAGCCGCCTGGCCGTATGGACGCGGTAGTGCTCCAGGTCGCTTTTCCAGCAGACGTCCGCGGCGGCATTGAACCTGGCGGTGCAAAGGCGCAACCGCTTCAGCGCGGTCAGCCAACGCACGAAGGCGTCGCGATCCGATGGCTCGTAACCCTTCAGCAAGACGTCGATATGGTCCAGCACCGTGTCTCCTGCGGCGGCCTGATCGTCTTCCAGTAGGGAGAGCTCGAGCGCCGCGCGCTGGTACCCGTCCTGGTCATAGAGCGCGCATTCGCTGGCCAGCACGCCTTCATGCAGCAGCTCGCACAGCAGGGCCCATGTCCTTGGATTCTTGTCGAGCCTGCCTTCGAGCGTGGGATCGAGCTGGCCAAGAATTTCGGGGATGGGGCGATCCGCATTCGACAGGATGGCCTCGGCAAAGGCCGTCGCGTTCTCCGATGGCCTGTCGCCGCGTGCCAGCCGCTGCGCGGACGCGTCCTTGAGTTCGCGGATTTCCGCCGCGGTATCGACCGCTTGCTTCCATGCATAGGCTTCGAGGTTCGCCGACAGCTTGCGCGCCGGCCTGGCCAGTTGCCCGGCCAGCGTCTGGACCACGCTCACGCATAGCTTGCAGCGGCATTCCAGGCGGCCCGCATGCAGGAAGCCGGCGTACAGCCGTTCCTGATGTCCGCAGTGCGCGCATTCGACAGAGAATCCGCCCTGCCGCGCCGGCCGCTGCATGGCGAGCAGGCCATCGACCTGATACTGCGCCTGTCCGTCGCAGCATGGACAGAGCCATTGCAGCTTGTGCGCGCCGTCGCGCGGGGCCACCGCGCGGTCGAACTGGCGTTCGATGGCACTGCGCGGAATGCCCTGCGATCGCCCGAGCACGTCCGCGGAGTAGCGCCAATAGCAGTAGGAGTGGGCGGCGGCGGCCGCCTCCGGGCTCAGGCGCTGCAGCGCCGGCAGCAGGCTGGTGCTGCGCCGGATGTCGTCCGCGTGCACATCGATCAGCGCTGCTCCGCCCGGCAACACGGCTTCCAGGGCGGCGCGGCTTTGCGCCAGGAAATCCGGCACGTGAACCCGCCGGATAAGGTCCTCGTTCTCGAGCCAGAAGAGGTGCCCGGGGAGGGTCTCCAGCGCCTCGATGCCGGCCCGGACTTCCGATATGCCCGGACAGGCAAGAAATGTGAAAGGCCTACTGAACAGGAAATTATCAGCCATGCGTTTGACAGCGGTGTTACCCGCCCACGAGCCTTCAATCACCCCGTTTGGGACCGATTCACCCCTGAACCTCGGTAAAGACGATCTCGGCGGACAATGCTCTTTTCATGGCGCCGTCCGCTGTTGGGGACTTTCCCCTTCTTGCTTTTTGTGGGTATTTTGACTCTCGCACAGATTTGCACCTGTTGCAGGAACAGCATAGGCGATGCCAACGTATCTTTGCAAATCGGAGACGACGGCCACCTTGCTGCGCGTAGCATCGGCGCGCCGCAGTTCGGAGGTGAAGAGCACAACGCTGTTGCGGATCCGAAAGGGCGATTTCGCGGCGTTATCTCTACGCGGCGTTCTCCGAATCTCGCCGAGCCACGCGGTCCCCGATCCCGGGGTTGGATTCGCCATCCCGGGTCGCAATCAATGCCTGAGGCGCCAGCGGAATCAGCGGCAGGATCAGCGCATACACCACGGTGGTTGCCATCACGCAGTAGGTGAATCCGTGCGTGGCGTCGCTGTTGTAGATCCATGAGCCCAGCAGATCGCCGGCGCGCGCCGAGAGCGCGAGCACGCCATCGACCAGCATCATCAGGGTGCCTTGCAGGCCTGGCGGACAGGACCGGATCGCGAGATCGAAATAGGCCGCCGTGGCGATGCCGCCCATCAGCCCGATCGGGGCCGCCAGGACCAGGGCGAGATCGGCCGAGTGGATGAATGCCAGCGGAATCATCTGCGGCACCGCGATGATCGTTCCCCACCACAGCAGCTTGCGCAGCGATACGCGCTTGCACAGGAAGCCATAGAGCAGGAAGGTCGGCACGAAGGCGGCGGCGAAGATGCCGTTGTAGTAGGAATAGATCGAATCCGAGGCATGCAGCGTATTGGCCAGGTGGAACTGCAGCGGCGTGGCGGAGCCTGGCGCAAAGTTCCACAGGAAGCAGATAAGCACCGCCGGATAGACTGCCTTATGACTGGCCAGCCGCCGGACATTGCCAACGAAATCCGTACTTCTGGCCAGCGGCTTGTCGTAGAGATGCCTGAACACCGACGCGGGTTTCCATCGTGCCAGCACCGCAATCAGCAGGTTGAACGCGGCGACCAGGAAGAAGGCGTCCGCCGGGGCAAGATGATCGGACACATAGCCCGAAGCAAAGGCTCCCGCCACGACCGGCACCGAGCCGATCACGTTCCAGAGTGCGCTCAGGCGTCCGGACATCAGCTTCTCCTGGCCCACCAGCGCGATCAGCCCCTGATAGGCCGCGGCGACAAAGCGGGACGACGTCATCGCCAGCAGCATCCCGACGAGCAGCCCCGCGTATGAGAAGCCCGAGAATGCCATCCACAGGCATGCCGCCGCGGTGACCGGCGCGAACAGCAGGAAGAAGCCGCGATCGCGCAGTCCCATCGGGTTCCATTGGTCGCGCGCCAGGCCAAAGGCGAAGGCCAGGTAGACGGGGATGCCGGTCAGCAGCCGGAATACCGAGATCTGCGTCGCCGTCGCGTGCAACGCGTTCTTGAGTATGTATGTCGTCTGGATATCCACCAGCGCGCCGGCCGGCGTTGCCAGGTAGATGAACAGGGTCATCCAGCCGAAATACAGCAGGGTTTGGTTGCTGCGTTCAGAACCATCACGATCATTACGTCCGGGGTCTGCCTGCATGTTGCGGCTCCGGTTGCCGCCTGGGTGTTGAGCCCGCAAGCCAGTCTCGCGCGGCTCAATCAGACAACGATAAAAGAATAGGCGGTGCACACGTCAGCGCTGGGCAAGAGACTGAACTTCCACCCTCGGCGAGGCGTTCTCGCCATATGGCGTCAAATGCCAACGCGAATGCAACTTATGCCGAGCCGGTCGCAGGCTGGCCAAGCCACGACAACGCGTCAGTGAGCGACAGCACCGTGGTGCGCGAATCGAACGCCGTGGAAAAGAGATGATCGTGCACGACCGGGTCGGGGTCGTAGCAGCAGTCCTTGACCGTAACCAGGCGGAAGTCCGCATCGCTCGCGTAAGCCACCGATGACAGCACCACGCCGGTCGACGCAATCCCCACCATGAGCAAGGTATCGATACCCTGGGCGGACAACCGCAACTGCAGGTCGGTACCAAAGAACACGCTGGCACGATGTGCGATGATGACTGGTTCCGTGGCCTGCCGTCGGAGCTCCGGCGAGACCTGATCGTCGACGAAAAGACCGAGCCGCTTGATCCCTTGCCCGTTCCGGTTTATCGGACTGATTTCCGGATAGCCCGGACTGAAGTGGATCTTCGCGAAATAGATGCTGACACCGCTGGCCCGCGCGGCGTCGCACAGTTTGCGCGTATTGGCCAGCAGCGCGGGGGCGACCGATGGGAACAGCGTGAGGATGTCGGTCTGATAATGCATGACCAGCAGCGCCGTTTTTGCGGGAACGATAGGCGGCATAGGGCTTCGCGATGAATGAGCGACGATCGACTCTATCACGCAGGCGCCGCCCCACCCAGGCGAATGCAGGCGCCGCAACTTCTCCGGATTGCGCACCACATGGGGTTCTCTGGTTTGGGCTAGCACCAGCATCGGCGCCGTTGATGCCCCCGACTCACCGACTAGTGAGCCGCGCAGCAGCCGAAGGCGATGATGCGATAACGCGCGCAGTGTCGGGCCACGGACAGGTTCGGGGCTGGTTCAATCATTGTCGGAGAGCCTGCATACGGACGCGCACCATGCGGCAGGCAGCCGGGCACGCTCTGAAGCGAATCCCCGTACAACACCCTCAGCACACTACGATCAATATTCGCCCGTTAGGGCAAGCGACGCGTTTCTTTGCCTACTTTCTTGTCGCTCGGACAAGAAAGTAGGTCGCCGGCTACGCCGGCGAAACAGCCGCGTATGTCAAGAACGACGCCCGCAATTCGCCGAAGAACCTTCCTTTTCCCGCATGACCCCTAATTGCCCCCTGCCTGCCCCCTCCAATCGCCAGCCCAGCGCCATTAAACCTGTCCGATTTCCCACGTAAAATCTGCCTCCGCCGCCATGTATCGGCGCAATGTCTCAACACTTCGGATGCACGTCGACCTTCTTACCCTTTACCTCCTGGCGATCGGAACGCTGCTCGCCAGTGCCGGCATGACGCTCTGGGAGCATCGTGCCAATCCCCGGCGCAGCAGGTCGTTGCGGATCCTGGCGGCAGGGTTTGCAACGCTCGCGATGGGCTGCGCCGCCGTGCTGTGCCGGCGGGAACTGCCGGGCGCGCTGGGCGCGGCCCTCAGCAATCTCATCATCCTCAGCGGCTACCTGCTGGTCATGGGCGGCGTGGCATCGTTGCGCGGCCGGCGGTATCGTGCCGCGCCGGCTGGCCTGCTCGTCTTGATGGCGCTGGTCTGGGCGGTTGCGGGATCGCGCTGGCAGGACGTCGTGTGGAACTACGTCTGTGCATTACCGATCGCGCTCATCAGCGCCATGACCGCCTGGGAGATGCTGCGCTGCGAGGCGATGAAGCGGCTGCCTGCGCGGATGATCGTCGTGGCGGTGGCCGGCGTCCATGCCGTGCTCTATGCCGGCCGCGCGTTCGTGCTGCCCTGGCTGGTCGCCGGGTACGGGCCGGCGATCCAGGCGATCGCGAGCAAGGCCACGATCTACGAGGGCGTCCTGTACTCGGTGATCCTGCCGATGGCGCTGCTCAAGCTGATCCGCGAGGAAGCGCACGGCCAGCTCCTGCGTGAATCCCAGACCGACTACCTGACCCGTCTCGGCAATCGCCGGTGGTTCTTTGAAGAGGGCGCGCGCGTCATCGATGCCGGGGCGGGGCGCGGCGCGGTGTCCGTGCTTGCGTTCGACCTTGACCAGTTCAAGGCCATCAACGATCTCTACGGCCACCAGACTGGTGACAAGGTGCTGAAGTCCTTCGCCGAAACCGCGCGAACCGTGGTCGGACCCGACGCGATCCTGGCCCGGATCGGCGGCGAAGAATTCGCCGCGCTGCTGTCCGGCGACGATGCCCGCCGCGCCAGGGCACTGGGCGAGGCCGTCGCCAGGCGCTTTGCCGAGGCGACGACCAGCCACGCCGACAGTCCCGGCGTGGCGGCAACGGTCAGCATCGGCCTGGCGCAGTTCGAAGGCGAAGTGCCGGCGCTGGTCGACGGGCTCGCCGCGGCCGACCAGGCCTTGTATCGCGCGAAATCGCTGGGCGGAAACCGGCTCGAACTCGCGTAAGGCCAGAGGCGTCGCGCCTGCGGTCAGCGGCTCATTGACCCTCAGGGAGCCCTCAGGGAGCCCTGCAGGCTAAGCAGGTTCTGTGGCGCCACGCGGATCAGTCCGCCGCGCGGGCTGTCGATATCCGCGATCAGCGCGAGCGAAAGCGCTACCGTCAGCGGCATGATCAGCAGCAGTCCGATCCGCGCGCGCGAGGTCCGCGCGCCGTAGCCCTGCATCACGCTGCTGAACACCGCGATGGCGACCATCAGCCCCCACGCCGCCACCGGAATGCGGTTTCGCCATGCGGCTTCCGCATACCCCTGCGCGTTGATGACGTCGTTCATGCCGCTGACGGCCAGCGCGGTGATCGGGGTTGGCGTCTTCCGCGCGGCGTCGCGCACGACCTGCCACATCTCGTCCTCAAGCTGCGCCGTGGCGGCGCCGATCGCCTCCAGGCCCTGCCCGCCATGCGCGCCGTAGTAGCGAATGCGCTGTTCCAGATAGCGGACCAGCAGCGTCCGGGCCTTGTCGCCGCCTTCCGTGTCCATCAGGTCGGCCCGCAGGTATTCCGTGCCGATCGCGTTGGCCTCCTCTTCTTCCAGGTTCTTGCGCTGGTCGTAACGTCCTACCGCCATCGACAGGGTAAAGCCGATCAGCAGGGCGAGCAGCGTCAGCGTGGCGCCCTGGACGATGGTGAAGTCCTCGCGGTGATCGTCGGCGATCGGCCGCATGCGGCGCAGCACCAGCGACCCGATCGCCGTGGCCGAGGCAAGCAGGACCAGCAACAGGACAAAGAGGACGGCCGGGTGTCGCAGGAGCTGGCTCATAAGCATCCACAAGGAGACGTGCAAGCGGATGGCGCCGGCCCCGCTGAGCGCGATGCCTCATGATCGGCGCATGCCAGGGGAAGCAGGAACGGATCGACGCCCGCTATGGGTAAGCCATTCTATGGACAGTCGCCGCAGCTGAAGCGATGCGTCGAAAAGTTTCAGCCGGCAGAAGAAACCGCTTAAGTCGTCGACGCCAGCCCGGGCGCCACCGTCAGGACGGCCGCAGCCATGCACGGTGCGATGGGCTGGCGATGCGAGGCGCCAGGCAGAGCGGACTACAGGCCCGCCCGGGCGGCTTCGATGGCGGCGATGTCGATCTTGCGCATGGTCATCATCGCGTCGAAGGCGCGCTTGGCTGCGGCGCGGTCCGGGTCGGTATAGGCCGCGGTGAGCGCGCGCGGGGTGATCTGCCAGGACAGCCCCCAGCGGTCCTTGCACCAGCCGCAGTCGCTTTCCTGGCCGCCATTGCCGACGATGGCATTCCACAGGCGGTCGGTTTCGGCCTGGTCGTCCGTGGCGATCTGGAACGAGAAGGCTTCGGAGTGCTTGAAGTGCGGACCGCCGTTCAGGCCGATGCAGGGAATGCCGGCCACGGTGAATTCGACGGTCAGGACATCGCCCGCCCTGCCATCGGGATAGTCGCCCGGCGCGCGGTGCACGGCGTGGACCGCGCTGTCAGGAAAGGTCTTGGCGTAGAAGTTGGCGGCTTCAAGGGCGCCGCCGTCAAACCAAAGACAGACCGTGTTCTTGCTGATCATTCCGAGTCTCCTTGAAACGTCGAACAAAGGCATGTGTCGCCAATCACGGGCCTGCCGGATGTGACGGATGCCGGGTGGGGTGCCTCCACTGTCTCACACTCTTGTGGCGCGGAGAGGCCCGAACTTTTCACCCAATGAAAATTCCATGCGTTTGATTGACGCCATTTCCGGCGGCTTCCTACCATGGGCGCCAGAGTTTCCCTCGATGAAACCCCTTCCAGCGCACATCGCGCCCAGGAGACAGCCGATGACTGCATTTCCGCGTCAGCCCATGCTGGCGGCCCTGCCGCTGCTCTGCGCCATGCTTGCCGCGCCGGCAAGCGCCGCCGAAGCGTTCCCGACCAAGCCGATCCGGCTCGTGGTGCCGTTCACGCCGGGCGGTACCACCGACATCCTCGCGCGGCTGGTGGCGCAGAAATCGGGCGAGGTGCTGGGGCAATCGGTCGTCGTCGACAACCGGCCCGGTGCCGGCGGCAATATCGGGGCCGAAGCCGTCGCGCGCAGCACGCCGGATGGCTATACGCTGCTGATGGGAACGCTGGGCACGCAAGTCACCAACCAGTTCATCTACGCGCGCATGCCCTATGACAGCGCGCACGATTTCACGCCCGTGACCCTGGTGGCCAATTCTCCGAACGTGCTGCTCGTGAACAGCACGCTGCAGGCCGGCTCCGTGAGCGAGCTGATTGCGCTCGCGAAGAAGGAGCCGGGAAAGATCAACTACGCCTCGACGAGCACCGGCGGCTCTCCCCATCTCTCCGGCGAGCTGCTGAACTCGATGGCGGGCATCACCATGCAGCACGTGCCCTACAAAGGCGCGGCGCCCGCGATGACGGACCTGCTCGCGGGACAGGTCAACCTGATGTTCGACAACCTGCCCTCCGCGCTCGCGCAGATCCAGGCGGGCAAGGTGAAGGCGCTTGCCGTGACCAGCGTGAAGCGGGCATCGGTGCTGCCTGCCGTGCCGACCGTGCGCGAATCGGGACTGCCCGGCTACGAAGTGAACTCGTGGTTCGGCTTGCTGGCACCGGCCGGCACGCCGCCGGAGCGCGTGCGCCAGCTCCAGCAGGCCGTCGACAAGGTGCTGGCGATGCCCGACGTGCGCAAGCGCATCGAGCAGCTCGGCGCGGAGCCGGGCGGCGAAGGCTCCGCCGCGTTTGCCGCGCAGCTGAAGGCCGATACCGAGAAGTGGTCGCGCGTCATCAAGACCGCCGGCATCAAGGCGCAATGACCGGCGCATCTGCATTGCATCCCCCTGGCAACTCCAACCCTTGACGTCATGACCCAGAAGACAACGCTTCGCATCGGTTCCGGATCGGGCTGGTGGGGCGACCGCGTGGAACCCGCGGAACGCTCCGCGCGGCTTGGCCAGCTCGACTACCTCTGCTTCGAGACCATGGCCGAGGCGACCGTATCGGCCGCGCAGGTGCGCAAGCGGCGCGATCCGTCGTTCGGCGGCTACGACAGCTATCTCGACGAACGCATGCGCGCCGTGCTGCCCCATTGCATCGCGAACGGCACGCGCATCATCAGCAACCAGGGCTGGATCAATCCGCTCGGTGCTGCACGGCGCGTGGCCGCGCTGTGCCGGGAACTCGGGCTGCCGGACGTGAAGATCGCCGCCGTGACCACGACCGATCTCACCGGCAGCATCTGCGAACTCGATCTCGCCTTGCTGGAAAGCGGCGAGCACGTGTCGACGCTGCGTGAAACGCTGATCAGCGCGGAGCCCTACGAGGGCGTGGGCCCGATCGTCGAAGCGCTGCGTGCCGGGGCCCAGATCGTGATCACGGGCCGCGTCGCCGATCCGTCGCTGTTCCTGGCGCCGATGATCCACGAATTCGGCTGGCAGGTTGACGATGTCGCGCGGCTGGCGCGCGGCAGCGCCATCGGCCACCTGCTCGAATGCGGGGCGCAGGTGACGGGCGGCTACTTTGGCGACCCGGGCTACAAGGACGTGCCCGAGCCGTGGAACCTGGCGTTCCCGATCGCCGAGGTGGAAGCCGACGGCAGCGCGGTGATCTCGAAAGTGCCGGACAGCGGCGGCCGCATCGACCTACAGACCGTCAAGGAGCAGATGTTCTATGAAGTCCACGATCCGCGTCGCTATATCACGCCGGATGTGATCGTCGACTTCTCGACCGCCGTGCTGGAGCAGCTTGGCCCGGACCGCGTGCGCATCAGCGGCGTGAGCGGACTGCCGCGCACCGATACGCTCAAGGTCTCGCTGGGCTGCACGGAAGGCCATATCGGCGAGGACATGTTCTTCTATGCCGGCCCGGGCTGCCTGGAGAAAGCTAAGCTCGCCAAACGCATCCTTGAAGAACGCTTCGCCATGGCGGCGTTGCAAGCCGATGAACTTCGCATCGATTTCCTCGGCGTGAATGCCGTGCATGGCGCGGCTTCCCCCGAGCCGGCCTGCGAGCCCAACGAGATCGCGGTGCGCGTGGCGGCTCGCACGCGCACGCGTGAAGAAGCGGCCAAGGTGGGCCGCGAGATCGACAGCATGGCCGTGTGCGGACTGGCCTCGACCGGCAAGCGCGTGCCCCACCAGGACCGCACGCGCGAGATCATCGGCGTGTGGTCGGCACTGGTGCCGCGCGCGCTGGTGCGGTCGCAGGTCCAGTTCCTCTGATGGTCCAAACCGAACCGGGAGACGTCATCATGCGCGTACCGCTGCGCCGCCTCGCCCACAGCCGTTCCGGCGACAAGGGCAATACTTCGAACACGGCCGTCATTGCCTATGCGCCGGAGTTCTATCCGCATATCAAGGAGCAGCTCACGGCGGACGCCTTCAAGGCGCACTATGGCACGCTGATCACCGGACCGGTCACGCGCCACGACGTGGACGGCCTGCAGGTGCTCAACTTCGTTGCCGAAGGGGCGCTGGGCGGCGGCGTATCGCGCAGCCTGGCTATCGATAACTATGGTAAGGCGCTGGCCAGTGCCGTGCTGCGCTTCGAGGTGGAGATTCCGGACACGCTGGCATCGCTGCTGCGCGGTCCACGCTGAGCGCCAGCGGGCACCACGACGCGTGTCCACGCGCCGGTGATGCGGCGCGCTTCCTGCCGCAGCTGGCGTGCCATGGCGGCTTCGCGGCTGCGGATGCGGCCGCTCAGCGCCGCCACGCTGAGCGCGCCGATGGGCCGCCCTTCGTAGTCGAGGATCGGCACGGCGATGCCGCCCATGCCGTCCACGACCCAGTCCAGGAACAGCACATAGCCGCGCGCGCGTGCCGCGTCGGCCTCGGCGGCGATCGATGGCGCGTCGAGCCTGGGATAGCTTTCGAGCTTGCGCGCGGTCTGCTGGAGACGCCGCGCGCGCTCGGCCGGCGGCAGCCACGCCAGCACCGCCAGGCTGCCTGCGCCGACACCGAGTGGACGGCGCGTGCCGACCGTCACGTAGTTCGCATGAATTGGGAAGGTGCCGGTGACGAGATCCGAACAGACCGCCTCGCCCCGGCTGGCTTCCGTCAGCACCGCGGTGTCTTCGAACGTCTCCTGAAGCCGCTGCAGTGCCGGGTGCGCCAGCTGGCGCAGATCTACGCGGCGCTGGCCCACGTCAGCGAGCTGGAACACCTCGGGGCCGATGCCATAGCGCCGCTTGTCATCGCGCGTGGCGAAGCCTTCCTGCACCAGCATGTCGAGCAGGCGCGACGTGGTGGCGGGGTCGAGGCCGGTGGCGCGCGCCACGTCGCTCATGCGGCGCACTTCGGGGTCGGATAGCGCGCGCAGTACCGCAAGCGCGCGCTGCACGGGGGAGGGGCGCGACGTCATGGCGCGGCCCCTAGCCGAGGGTCCGGTCAGCCATGCTTCGACGCCCCCAGCGTGTCGCGCTTGATCTTCTTCGCGAGCGACCACTTGTGGACTTCGGTCGGGCCGTCGTAGATCCGGAACGCGCGCAATTCGCGGAACGCCTGTTCGACGATGGTGTCGCGCGACACGCCGTTGCCGCCCAGGATCTGCACGCAGCGGTCCGCGACGCGGAACAGCGCTTCGGACACGGCCACCTTGGCCATCGAGCTTTCGGTGGTGCCGGCCGACCCTGTATCGAGCACGCCGGCGCACCAGTCGATCATCAGCGCCGCCTGCTGCAGGTCGATCAGGTTTTCCGCCAGCATGAAGCCAACGCCCTCATGGTCGATCAGCAGCTTGCCGAAGGCCTTGCGCGTGGTGGCGTAGGCGCGTGCGATCTCGTCCGCGCGCGCGACCGTACCGAACCAGCGCATGCAATGCGACAGGCGCGCCGGCGACAACCGTACCTGTGCATAGCGGAAGCCTTCGTTGGCTTCGCCCAGCACCTGGTCGGCCGGCACGCGCAGGTTGTCGATCACGACCAGCGCATGGCCGCCCGGCATCGAGCTGTCGATGGTGTCGATCACGCGCTCGGTGCGGATGGCGGGGTGGGGCAGGTCGACCAGGAACATGGTGGCCTGCGCGCGTTCGCCGTCGCCGGTACGCGCCATCACGATGCCGACCTTCGCGCCCTCGGCGCCGGTGATGAACTTCTTGCGGCCGTTGATGACCCAGTCGTCGCCGTCGCGAACGGCGGTGGTGGTCAGCATCGACGGGTCCGACCCCGCGCCGCCGTCTTCGGCGGGCTCGGTCATGAAGAATGCGGAGCGCGCGTCGCCGCGCACGAGCGGCTCAAGAAAGCGTGCCTTCTGCGCGGCGGATGCCACCTTGCCGAGCAGGAACATATTGCCTTCGTCAGGCGCCATGGTATTGACGGCGACCGGGCCGAGCGGCGACAGGCCCGAGCGCTTGAGCACGGCGGCGGTTTCGCGCTGGTCCAGGTGGCTGCCATCGGCAAGGATGTGCGGCGTCATGACGCCGGCCGCGCGCGCCTTCGCGCGCAGCTCCTCGACCAGTTCGGCGGTGGGGCCGTGCGCGGTGCAGCGCGGATCTTGTTCGTATGGGGCCACGACATCGCGCACGAAGCGCTCGACGCGGTCAGCGATCTGCTCGCTGCGTTCGGTAGGGCAGGGTGTGAACATGGTTGCGTTTCCCTCAGAGGGTATTGACCAGGTGGCCGCCGTCGACGGCCAGCACGGCGCCCGTCATATAACGCGAGGCATCGGAGGCGAGCAGCAGCAGCGGGCCGTCCAGATCTTCGAGCTGTCCCAGGCGGCGTTGCGGAATGCGCTGGATCAGCGCCTTGCCGGCATCGGTCTGCCAGAAGTCGCGGTTGAGTTCGGTGTCGATGTAGCCGGGGGCGATGGCGTTTACGCGAATGCCGTGGCGCGCCCATTCCAGCGCGAGGGTCTTGGTCAGTTGCACGACGCCGGCCTTGGACACAGCATAGGACACCACGCCGCCTGCCTGCCGCAGCCCGAGGATCGACGCCACGTTGATGACGCTGCCGCCACCGCGTGCGCGCATGCCGGGGCCCAGGGCCTGCGCCAGGAAGAACATGCCCTTGAGATTGGTGTCCATCACGTTATCCCAGTCTGCCTCGGCATGGGTGAGGGCAGGGCCCTCGCGAACCAGGCCGGCGTTGTTGACGAGGATGTCGATGGGGCCGGCGTTTTCCACCAGCGCCGCGCGCGATGCGGCACTGGTCACATCCAGCGCCACGCACTGCGCGCGGCCGTACTGTTCCACCTGCTTCGCGACCGATTGCAGCGCGTCGATGCGCCGTGCGGCCAGCACCACTTCCGCGCCATGGGCGGCCAGCCGCTGCGCAAAGTGCGCCCCCAGGCCGCTAGATGCCCCGGTAACCAGCGCTCGTTTGCCGGCAAGGCCGAGCAACGTCTCTCCCATCAAGGTCTCCGTTTGTTTGCATAATAGGATCGGATTGTAGGATGATTTCATCCTATGTCAACGGCTTTGGATCGGGACGACCGGCCAATCCATTAGAATCGCGCCCGTGCCAAGAATGACTTTCTCTTCCCCTGATATGTCCAGCGATACGCCCGTTGTGTCCGGCCCGGCGGGCCGCAGCGCTTCCGACACTGTGTTCTTCGGCATCGTGAATGGTCTGGAGCTGGGAGGCTTCGCGCCTGGCCAGCGGCTGGTGGAAACCGACCTGGTGGCGCAATTCGGCGTCGGCCGCAATTCGGTGCGGGAGGCGCTGCAGCGGTTGGCGGCTGAGGGTATTGTCGACCTCCCGCGTCATCGGGGTGCGATCATCCGGCGGTTGAGTCTGCAGGAAACCCTGGACGTGCTGGATGTCGCGGAACGCATGACGGGTCTGCTAGCGCGCGCGGCCACGCGCGGCTGTGCGAATCGGTCGCTTGTGCAGGCCTTGCGGGCTTCGGTACAGGGACTGGTCGCGGCGGAAAAGGCTCATGACATGGAGGCCTTTTCCGGTAACCGGCGGCACTTTTACCGCACGCTGCTGGAGATGGGCGATAACCGCGAACTGCGGCGGCTGTTTCCAACCATCCACATGCCGATCGTGCACGCGCAGCACCGGCTCGCTTCGCTGCCACGCATGCGGCTGGATGACTATCGGCGTATCGCTACGGCGGTGCTTTCCGGGGATCCTGATGCGGCCGAGGTGGCCGGGGCGGCGCATGTGAAGAATGTGCGGGGGGCGATTTTGGGAAGAGATGGGTTTTGACCCGGTGTTCGTGCTTGGCAGGCGCCGCTGTTTCGCAGGCGTAGCCTGCGAGTCACTTTTTGTCCGAGCGACAAAAAGTAACCAAAAAACGCGTTTGCTTGTCCTAACGGACGAATATTGATCATAGTGTGCGAAGAATTTCGTACGGGTATTCGCTTCAGAGCCTGCCCCGCTGCCTGCCGCGTGGAGCGCGTCCGTATGCAGGCTCTCCGACAATGATTGAACCAGCCCCGAACCTGTCCGTGGCCCGACACTGCCAGCGTTATCGCATCATCGCCTTCGGCTGCTGCGCGGCTCACTAGTCGGTGAGTCGGGGGCATCAACGGCGCCGATGCTGGTGCTTCTCGGCTACGCCGGCGAAACGTCAGCGCCCGCCAAGCACAACACCCCCCATCATCCCATCTCGTTATACAGAAGTAGGACCGCCTCCACGCTGTGGCATGGAGCCTGAGGCCGCGGCAATTTCAAGGTAAGGGGTTGTTAACTTCGACAGACTCGCGTTTACTCTCGGATTTTCGTGCAGCAATGAGCAACGAGTCGGGGGCATGGGTGGACGAGGAATTTGAGAGTCTGGATCTTGGTGATCCGCGGCGGGATCGACGGGCCAAGGAGTTGCTCAAACGGTTTGCGGCCCTGCCTACGGCCAGCATTCCCGGCGCATGCGATGACTGGTCGCAAACCATTGCGGCGTATCGCTTTCTCAGCAATGAGCAGATCGATTGGCGGGACGTGATGCAGCCGCATTGGGAACGCACGGCGGCCAGAGTCGCACAGTTCCCGGTGGTGCTGTGTATCGCTGATACGACCGAGCTGAACTTCAATGGCCAGGAGATGAACGGGCTGGGTCCGTTGAGCTACGAAGCCCAGCGGGGCATGTATTTGCATCCGACCTACGCGGTGACGCCTGACCGTGAACCTCTGGGGGTGATCGATGCCTGGATGTGGGCTCGCGAGCCAAAGGACGCCGACGGGAACCGCGGCGGGATCAAGGAAAGCGTACGCTGGATTGAGGGGTACGAACGGGTGGCGGAGCAAGCCGCGATGCTGCCCCAGACACGGCTGGTGTATGTGACGGATCGCGAGGGGGACATCGCCGAGTTGCTGGCGCGCGCCCAGGAACTTGGCCAACCGGCCGACTGGCTGATCCGCAGTCAACACAACCGCAACCTTGCTGAGGGCGGCAAGTTGTGGGGTAGCGTCGACGCAAGCCCGGTACTCGGGGAAATCACCTTTATCTTGCCAGGGCGTGCAGGCCAGAAAGCGCGCGAGGTCAGACAGGAACTACGCGCAAAACGTATGAGGCTGCCCGGTCTGGATGGCCCTGCGCTTACCTGTGTAGAGGCCAGGGAGATAGGAGCGCCCGCAGGCATCAAGCCAGTGGTTTGGCGGCTGTTGACGAACCGAGAAGCGCAGGACGCCGATGCTGTCATCGAGCTCGTCGACTGGTACCGAGCCCGATGGGAAGTGGAGATGTTCTTCCATGTCCTGAAGACCGGCTGCAAGGTCGAAGCGCTACAGCTATCGCACATGGATCGTGTAGAGCGGGCCTTGGCGCTGTATATGGTGGTGGCGTGGCGCATTGCCCGCCTGATGCGGTTGGGCAGAACCTGCCCGGATCTTGATGCGTCGCTGTTCTTTGATGCCGACGAGATTCGGGGAGCATACGTGCTCTCCAAGAAAGCTCGCCCGAAGACACCGGTCACACTCAATCAGATGATTCGGTTGGTTGCTTCCCTGGGTGGCTTCCTTGGGCGGAAGAGCGATGGCGAGCCCGGCGCTAAGACGATCTGGATCGGCATGCAGCGAACCATGGACGCCGCGCTCACCATTCAAGCACTACGGGAAGAGTCGTGACTTCCGTATAAGGAAATGCCATCATCCCCCCATATCTCCCTTCACCAACGAACCATTTACCTTCAATGAGTTATGGGCAACGCCCATGCCAGCCAGCATACTGACCCCGCATTCATAAAAGCGGCCACGTGCACGCGCTTGGGCAAGAACAAAAAACAAGCGCCGCAATTTCAGCCATCCGACGGCAGCCGGTACGAAGGCAGTGTGAACGGCGCCGCCGTGGGTTTCTGGGGAGGTGGGATATGTTTGCCGGATTCCAGGCATTGCCGGGCACCATCGTGCCGTTCCAGTATGACCTGCTCCTGGTGGGGCTGTCTTTCCTGATCTCGGTGTGCGGCGCCTACGTCGGGCTGCGATGGTCACGACGCATGCGCGGGCGTGACGGGCGCGTCGATATCGACCGCCTGCTATGCGCCGCGGCCAGCATCGGCGGCGGCGCCGTTTGGTCGATGCACTTTATCGGTATGGTCGCCTACCACACGCCAACCCATCGCGAATTCGACATGTTGCTGACCCTGCTGTCGCTG
This sequence comes from Cupriavidus sp. C2SS-8b, assembly GCF_057073745.1. Taxonomy (NCBI): domain Bacteria; kingdom Pseudomonadati; phylum Pseudomonadota; class Betaproteobacteria; order Burkholderiales; family Burkholderiaceae; genus Cupriavidus; species Cupriavidus sp. C2SS-8b. The sequence goes on along the minus strand of NZ_CP172717.1, from coordinate 2,529,636 downwards.
GTGGCAGTGATGGTGCCGGTCGGCGCAGGCCTTGTCATCGCCTCGCGCCCACAAGGCAACCGCAGCGGCAATGCCATCAAGGGCGGCGTGCTGACCGGCCTCGGGGTCGTTGCCATGCACTACACCGGCATGGCGGCGATCCACTCGAATACGCTGTTCGACTGGAATCCCTTCATCGTCGGACTGTCCGTCCTGATCGCGGTCGTGGTCTCTGTGATCGGCCTGTGGCTGGCGACTACGGTAAAGAGCGGGCCGCTGCAATTCGGCGCCGCCATCGTGATCGGCCTCGCGGTTTGCGGCATGCACTATACGGGTATGTCGGCCGGCACCATGATCTGCACCAGCCCAACCTACTCGCCGGATCTCTTCGCGATCGAGGGCGGCAATGTCGGCTATGCCGTGTTCGCGATGACACTGGTCATGCTGATGGTGACCCTGCTGATCGAAGCCAGCCGTAGCGGCCGCATCGCGCGCGCCGCGGAGGCAAGAACGCGCTGAACGCGCCCGCTATGCTGCAGCGAAGGCCAGCGCCCACGCGTGCTCGCGCACGTCCGCTGGCCAATCCGCGATCAGTGCCCCGACGCGCGCACGGTCATCCGCAAACCGGACTACACGAGCGTGACGTCCGTAGCCCCCGAGGCCACTTCGATCACCTGCACGCTGGCCGTGGCCGGTTGGGCTGGCGCTGTGGTGCCCTCCAGCGGCTTCATCACATGGAAGGCGCAACTGAGCTTCGCAGGGGTGAGCGTCACCAGCGCATAGCCTTCGGCATTGGTCCGGACGTGCCGCAGCCACGGGTTGAAGGTGCGCAGCGTGGCATCGAGGGTGTTCACCACCGCGCCGCCCGCGTTGGTGTAGATCAGGTCGTGCAGCGCCGCGAAGGCCTGGTCGTTGTCGACCAGCGCGCGCAGCCGGCTCAGCAGCGTGTTGCTCGATACCCCGGCCGTGACGAGGTCGACCATGACAGATGTCGGGCTCGCGGCATCGTAGTCGTCCATCACCTGTCCGGCGAAGAACGCATGGATATCGCCGCTCAGCGTGACCACGTTGCGCACGCCGTGGGTCTTCAGGAACGCCATCAGGTTCTTGCGCTCGGCGTTGTAGCCGTCCCACTGGTCGGCATTGAGGATGAGTCGGTCAAGCAGTTCGATCGGCGGCAGGCGCTTGTCGATGAATGGCTTGATGGTCGAGTCGAAGGTGGCGCTGCTGATGCCCACGCGCGACGCCACGTTGCGCAACGCGGTGTACGCCAGTCCCGCCAGCGTGCCAGCCGCCCTGGCGCCACGCAGGTCGCTGGCCAGCGCGGCGGCCGCGTCGGCCACCACAGGTGCCAGCAAGCTGTTGAGCTGCGCGAGTTCCTTTGCGATCAGGTCGGCGAGCGCTTGCGGGATGTCCACCTGCATGCGCAGCATGGCCAGTTCGTTGCCCCACAGCTTCCACGTGGTGTTGGCGCCGCCGACATGGTCCTGCCACCAGGCGCGCTGGGTGTCGCCCAGCATGCTCACCGGCGTCAGCGCATTGCCCGCAGCCGCGATCTTGTCGGCCTCGGCGGCGGCCAGCGTGTCGGCTCGCACAAACTGCCGGCTGCCGATCGCGCCCCCGGTCGACGTCTCCGGAATGATGTGGTCGGCACGGTAGAGGCGCTCGTCGGTCATCAACAGCGTGGCCAGGTTGCCGAACGTGAACGACCGGTAGATCTGGATGTTCTGGAACGAAGGATTGTTCAGGTCGATCGTGACATCGGCCGGCAGAAACTCGAACCACGCCTGGTTGGCACTGCGCCGCCGCGCGGTGCGCGGTGTCGCGTCGTCGGTGGCGCTGTAGGTCTGGCGGTCCTGCCAGCAGTTGTCGGAGAACTCGTGGTCGTCCCAGATGGCGATCACCGGGAAGGCTGCGTGCAGCGTCTGCAAACGCGTGTCGCTGCGATAGTTGCGGTACAGGTATCGATAATCGGCGAGCGTGGTGGCATACACCGAGCCGTCCGGCAGCGCGGTGCCGTTCGGCAGTTGCAGGACGCCATGCCGGTCCTCGACGTTGCCGTTGCGCGAACCGCCGGGCACGGCCTCGTAGATGTAGTCGCCCACGTGGACGACGAAGTCCAGGTCCTGCTGCGCAAGTTCTTCCATGCCGGCCCAGTGGTTGACGTTCCAGTCCTGGCAGCAGATGAAGGCAAAGCGCAGTTGCGACAGCGGCGTGCCGGCGGGCGCGGCGGTACGCGTGCGGCCGACCGTGCTGGCTCGGTCGCCGAGCATGAAGCGGTAGTAGTACTGCGTCGACGGCGAGAGACCAGTGACCTTGTTGCGCAAGGTGTAGTCCCAGTCGGGCAGCGCGGGAAGCAGCTGGTTGACGAGCAGCGTGCCGAAGTCCTGCTGCGCCGACACCTGGAGCCGCACCTGCACCGGCCGCTGGCCGTTGCTGCCGTCCACACGCGTCCAGACCACGACGCTGTCAGGCTTCGGGTCGCCCGAAGCGACGCCGTGCAGGAAGTTGAAGTTCTCGGGATTTCCCATGTCGGAGGGCTGTGGCTCCGAGTCGCCGCCGCCGCCGCATGCGGCGAGTCCGCCGGCGGCTACGGAAACGGTCATGAAGCTTCCCCACTTGAGGAACTGGCGGCGGTCCATGGCGCTTCTCCTTATGCTGTTACCGCATGGGTGGCATCTGGATACTAGGTATCGAACCGCAGGGTCGCTGTCGGTGTCGGGCCGACAACGCTATAGGAGGAGGACGACACCGGAAAGCGGGATGCCCGGGAAGGCACGTGTCGGCGCTGCACCCGCTGTGCAATATCGCGGCATTCCGGACACGCAGCCGGTTGCTTGCAAATCCGAACGACTATAGTAGCCATACCGGCACACGCCATCGCTCCGGGGAGCCCGCGCCCATGGCCTTTGTCCACACGGTTGGCCAGCACCGCCACGTCTTCGCCGACCTGCGTACCTTGCTGGCCAAGGCCAGCCCTCCCCGGTCCGGCGACTGCCTGGCCGGCATTGCCGCCGCGAGCGAGGAAGAGCGCATGGCGGCGCGCATGGCACTTGCCGCCGTGCCGTTGTCGCACTTCTTGTCCGAAGCGCTGGTCCCGTATGAGGACGACGAGGTGACCCGCCTGATCCTCGACAGCCACGATGCCGGCGCTTTCGCCGAGATTGCATCCCTCACGGTGGGCGACTTCCGCAACTGGCTATTGCTGCACGAGACCGACAACGCCACGCTCGCACGCGTGGCGCGTGGCATCACGCCCGAGATGGCCGCGGCGGTCAGCAAGCTCATGCGCAACCAGGATCTTGTCGCGGTCGCGCGCAAGTGTCGCGTGGTCACGCGCTTTCGCAGCACGGTCGGCTTGCCGGGCCGCCTGTCCGTGCGGCTGCAGCCGAACCATCCGACCGACGATCCCAAGGGCATTGCGGCGTCGATCATCGACGGGCTGATGTATGGCTGCGGCGATGCGACCATCGGCGTCAATCCGGCATCGGACAACCTCGGTGCGATCGTGTCGCTGCTGCGCATGATCGATGACCTGCGCTGCCGCTTCGATATCCCCACGCAGTCCTGCGTGCTAACGCATGTCACCCACACCCTGCGCGCCATGGAGCAGGGCGCGCCGGTGGACCTGGTGTTCCAATCGGTGGCGGGCAGCGAGCGCGCCAACGCTGCGTTCGGCATCAGCCTGTCGCTGCTGGCCGAGGCGCATGATGCCGCGCAGTCGCTGGCGCGCGGCACGGTCGGCAACAACGTGATGTACTTCGAGACCGGGCAGGGCAGCGCGCTGTCGGCCAACGCGCACCATGGCGTGGACCAGCAGACCATGGAAGCGCGCGCCTATGCGGTGGCGCGGCGGTTCTCGCCGCTGCTGGTCAATACGGTGGTGGGCTTCATCGGCCCCGAGTACCTGTATGACGGCAAGCAGATCATCCGTGCCGGGCTCGAAGACCATTTCTGCGGCAAGCTGCTGGGCGTGCCGATGGGCTGCGACGTCTGCTACACCAACCATGCCGAGGCCGACCAGGACGACATGGACACGCTGCTGACGCTGTTCGGCGTGGCGGGCATCAACTTCATCATGGGCGTGCCGGGGGCCGACGACATCATGCTGAACTACCAGAGCACGTCGTTCCACGACGCGCTGTACCTGCGCGAGGTCCTGGGCCTGGGGCCCGCGCCGGAGTTCGAGGCCTGGCTGCAGCGCATGGGCATCGCCGATGCCAGCGGACGCCTGCTCGAGCCCGCGGACCGGCAGCCGCTGCTTGAACTGGCGCATTCGCTGTAGCCGACGCCATGACCCAACCACCGTCCACCGTCACGCAGCACAATCCCTGGCAGCAGTTGCGCCAGTTCACGCGTGCGCGCATTGCGCTCGGCCGCGCCGGGCACAGCCAGACGACCGACACCGTGCTGGCCTTCGGTCTGGCGCATGCGCAGGCACGCGATGCGGTGCACTTGCCGCTGGATCGTGCGGCCGTCGAAGCCGCGCTCGCGCAGGCCGGGTTTGCCAGCGTGCCGGTCCACAGCGCCGCGCCCGATCGCGCGCATTACCTGCGCCGCCCCGACCTGGGCCGCAGGCTCGATGAGGCCAGCCGTGCGCGGCTGGCGAAGGCGCATGCCGAGCCGGTGCCCGATGTGGTCTTCGTCATTGCCGATGGCCTGTCCGCGCTGGCTGCGCAGGGTCACGCGGTGCCGCTGCTGCGTGCCGTGCGCGAACGGCTGCCGCAGGACTGGACCGTGGCGCCGGTCGTGATCGCCGAACAAGCGCGCGTGGCGCTGGGCGATGAAGTGGGCGAGCTGACCGGCGCGCGCCAGGTCGTGATGCTGATCGGCGAACGGCCGGGGCTCAGTTCGCCCGACAGCCTGGGCCTCTACCTGACCTATGCGCCGCGCGTCGGCCGCACGGACGCGGAGCGCAACTGCATCTCCAACGTGCGCCCCGAAGGCTTGCCCTACGCGCAGGCGGCCGAGCGGCTGGTATTCCTGCTGCGCGGCGCGGCCGCGCTTGGTTGTTCCGGCGTGGCGCTCAAGGATGACAGCGCACCGGCGCTGCCGGGCGACGCGGCCGCAACGTCATGACTCGGAGAACGATATGCAAGCCGATATCCACCTGCAGGCCTGGCTGGAATCGCATGCCGCCAATGGGGTGACGATGATCGCCGCCTATGTCAGCGCGGCGCGCGAGGCGGATCTGCAGTACGACATCCGGTTGCGCAGCAGCGGGCAGGGAAGCTCGTCGTCCGTCGCGCAGAGCGGCACGGTGCACGTGCAGCAGAACCAGCCCAGTCAGCTGTCTTCCATGGCAGTGACGCCGGTGCCGGGCGGCAATTGTGAAGTGGGGCTGACGCTGCGGGACGGGAACACGGTGGTGGCTCGGTACACGCTTGACTGCAGTGCAAAGTAAAGGGTTCTTCGGCGAATTGCGGGGTGTCGTTCTTGGCTGGCGTGGCAAAAAGCCAGTCGCGCTGCGCGCACGGTGAAAACCAAAGGGGAATGGCAGAGGGGAAAGGGAAGCACCAGCAACTGCGCCGTTGATGTCGTCCCACCTGCCGACTTGTGAGCCGCGTAGCAGCCGAAGGCGATGATGCGATAACGCTGGTAGTGTCGGGCCACGGACAGGTTCGGGGCTGGTTCAATCATTGCTGGAGAGCCTGCAGGCGGACGCGCACCATGCGGCAGGCAGCGGGGCATACTCTGAAGCGAGTACCCGTACGAAATTCTCCGCACACTACGATCAATATTCGTCCGTTAGGACAAGCCAACGCGTTTTTTGGTTACTTTTTGTCGCTCGGACAAAAAGTGACTCGCAGGCTACGCCTGCGAAACGGCCACGTCTGCCAAGAGCGACGTCCCCGTCATAACCAGTGAACTCTGCCGAGCAGCACCAAGCACGACGTCCCGTAATTCAGCGAAGAATCAAACAAAAAACGGCCGGCGCATTGCCGGCCGTTGTGTCGTCGCGAGAACCCATCTACATCATGCGCCGCGAGAAGTGCCCCGGTTCGGCATCCGACATCAGGTTCGAAAACTGATCCATGCTCATGTGCACCAGCTCCTGGTGGTCGCCCGCCTCGAAATACACGTCGGGGTGTTTCATCAGGCTGTCGTCGACATAGGTCTGCATGCCATACGCCATGGCCACGGGCGGGATCGCGCCGAGGTCGCAGTCCTTGAAGACCTCACGAATTTCATCTTCATGCGCCAGCACCAGCTTGCGGCCTGTCTGCTCGCACAGCGCAGCCATGTGCAGGTGATGGTTCGACGGGATCACGGCGGCGACATAGCCGTTCTCGTCTTCCAGCAGCAGGGTCTTGGCCAGGCGGTCTCCGGGTACGTGCGCAGCCTCGGCAGTGGCCATGCTGCTGAGGGTGTAGGGATGGTGGACGATGTCGTACTGCGTATTCTTGCTGCTCATGCAGCTCGCCAGCGTGCTTGCCAGGGCCATGATTGCTCCTCTGGATGCGAAGGCCGGTCGCTCCCGGGCAACCGGCGGGGACAAGGGTTTTCCTTGTGTACCTACTATAGACGGTGGGGTCAGCCCTGGCGTGCCGCTGCGCTATCGTGCAGCCGCGGCCACACGGCCTGGAGTTCGGCTTTCAGGAAGGTCAGCAGGCAGCGCGTGGCCAGCGTCTGGTAGCGGTTGGGCATGGTCAGCATATAGAGCCGGCTGCCGAACACGCTGATGCGATAGCCGTCCAGCAGCGAGGTGAGCGCGCCGCTGGCCAGTTCGTCGCCAATGGCGTAGATCGGGAACAGCCCGATGCCCAGCCCGGCCATCACCCCTTCCTTCAGGAACGCGAAGTTGTCGGAACTGAGCGTGGGCTCCAGCACGACCTGCTCGCGCGCGGCGCCGCCATGCGGAGGCGTACCCGATACCTTGAGCTTCTGACCGACCGGCGACGCGCATACCACCGCGTGCCCGCCCAACTCCGCCAATACCTTCGGCGCCGGGTGCGCCGCCAGGTAGGCCGGTGCGCCGCAGACCACCCAGTCGACTTCGCCGATCTCCGTCGCCACCACTGAATCGGGCGGCGTGGAGATGATGCGCAAGGCCACGTCGACGTCTTCCGACACCAGGTTATGCACGCGGTTGTCGAACACCACGTCGAGCAGGATGTCGGGATAGCGCTGCTTGAACTGCACCAGCAATGGCGACAGCATGGTGTGGCCGAGGCCGGTCGGCACCGACAGCCGCACATGGCCCTGCATGCTCTTGCCCATATTGCTGATGAGCGCATTGGCCGCTGCGACCTCGCCCAGGATATTGCGGCCGTGCTCATAGAGCCCGGCACCCACGGGCGTGGGTTCCACGTGGCGCGTGGTCCGCCGCAGCAACTGGACGCCCAGCTCTTCTTCCAGCGCCTTCAGGTGGTAGCTGACATTGGCCCGCGTCATCTTGAGCTTGCGCGCGGCGGCGCTGAGGTTGCCGGCATCGACGATGTCGACGAACAGGCGCAGGGCGTTGAGATCCATGGATGGGGGAAGAAGGCGGTTCGGGGTGCAGGCTGCCGGCGGCAGCATCCGCCCCGTAGTGTGCCACGCGCAGCCGGCGACACCTGCCGCCGGCACGGCGTTCAGTGCTCGTGATGGAGGTACCTGGCCTGGCGCGGCAGGCGCAGGCTGACCAGGAAGGCGACCACCATCATCGCGGTGACATACCAGTAGAACGCGGTCTCGTGGCCGACGGATTTGAGCCCCAGCGCCACGTATTCGGCCGTGCCGCCAAACGCTGCGTTGGCAATCGCATAGGCCAGGCCAACGCCAAGCGCCCGCACTTCGGCCGGGAACATTTCCGCCTTCACGATACCGCTGATCGACGTATAGAAGCTGACGATGGCCAGCGCCACGGCGATCAGCACGAACGCCAGTTCCGGGCTCGACACAGTACGCAGCGCAGTCAGGATCGGCACCGTGGCCAGCGCGCCGAGCGCGCCGAACAGCAGCATGTTGCTGCGGCGGCCGATGCGGTCCGACAACGCGCCGAACACGGGCTGCATGCACATGTACAGGAACAGGCAGCCGGTCATCACGTAGCTGGCCGTCTTGATCGACATGCCGGCCGTGTTGACCAGGTACTTCTGCATATACGTGGTGAAGGTGTAGAAGATCAGCGAGCCGCCGGCGGTGTAGCCCAGCACGGTGAAGAAGGCGGCCTTGTGGTTGCGGAAGATCTCCGCGACGCTGCCGGCTTCCTTGCTGCCGCGCGTGGCCGCAGACGAGGTCTCGTGCAGCGTGCGGCGCAGGAACAGCGCCACTACCGCGGTGATCGCGCCGACCACGAACGGAATGCGCCAGCCCCAGGCCTTGAGTTCCGCTTCATCGAGCAGCTGCTGCAGGATCACCACCACCAGCACCGCCAGCAACTGGCCGCCGATCAGCGTGACGTACTGGAACGACGAGAAGAACCCGCGCCGTCCGCGCAGCGCCACCTCGCTCATATAAGTGGCCGTGGTGCCGTATTCGCCGCCAACCGACAAGCCCTGGATCAGGCGCGCGAGCAGCAGCAGCGCCGGCGCCCAGTTGCCGATGCTGGCATAAGTCGGCAGGCCGGCAATCAGCAGCGAGCCGAAGCACATCATCAGCACCGAGATCACCATGGAGTTCTTGCGGCCGTGGCGGTTACCCGGATCAGGGACCGCTGCACACCCCGACATGGTGCAGAAGTCTATTGCGCTGCAACATTCGTTACGTGGCGACGGGGCTGGCGGCCGATTGTCCCGTTTCCTGGACACACTGTCTCGCGGGTGCGACGCTGCCGCAGCATGCCGGGCCGCTTGAAACACGCGCGCCGGTGGACAATGATGAGCCTGAGCGTCCCCGATTCCATGCCGATGTCCCCTTCCTTGCGCAGATGGCTGTGCCTGATGCTGCTCGTGACGAGCGAGCCATCGTGGGCCCAGGACCTGGTCGAATGCAGGCGCATCGACAAGGAGCAACTGGCGTCCGCCAGCACCGAGACGCTGCTGTTCCTGCGCTGCCGCGCGCGCCGCATCGCCTACGAGGCCCCGCGGCTCAAAGGCGTGTCGCAGCGCGCCAGGGACGACGTCATGTTCGCGTGCCTGGACCAGGCCGATGCGGTCGAGCATCAGCTGCGCGTGCGGCATGGCTATACGCGCGAGTCGCTGGCGCGCGAACACTGCGAATAGAAGCCCGGAAGGCGACGCCACTCAGCGGATAAAGCTGCCGAGCCCCTCGTGGTCGTAATACTCCAGCCACACCTGGTCGCTGGCAAAGGCCGCGCGCGAGATCGTGCCCGGGGTCGCGTTCTCGTTGTGGAGCGTGAAGGTGAAGACATCGCCGTCCCAGTGTGTCAGCGGCAACACCAGCGGCCTGGCACCGAGCGTCATCACCAGCGTGCCGCCTTGCTCGGCGACCTGCAGCGGCCCGTAGTAGTCGTTGCGATAGGTGCCGGTGTAGGCCGACTGCGCGCGCGCCGGCAAGGGGTTGGCGGGCGGCGGCTGTCCCAGCAGCCGGCCTTCGGGCCGCAGCAGCGATGCCAGGCCATCACCGAAGATCTTGCCCCAGTCGCGGCGGAAGGCGCCGAACTGGACCAAATCGAGGAACTGCGCGTTCAGCGTTTCGGGGATGCCGATCGGGTACCCGTTGGTCAGCGTGACGATGGCCAGCTTCAGCGCCGGCAGCGCGGTGAAGCTGGTCGCCGCACCCACCGCGAAGGCGCCCGAATGGCTGTAGGAGGTCAGGCCCAGCTCCGTCGTGCCGATGTTGAAGCCGTAGCCGTAGTAGCCCGCCGGGCGGCCGTTGACGGGCGGGCTGCTTTGCATCTGCTGGGCCAGTGCGGGCGCCAGGGCTGCGGCATCGACGATGTGCTGGCCGGCATAGTCGCCGCTGGCCAGCAGCATGGCCAGCCATTTCGCCATGTCGTTGACCGAGGAACTGACCCCGCCCGCGGGCGATTGCGCATCCGGCATGGTGCCCAGGCCCTGCACCCAGCTGTCGTTGACTTTCACGTGCCCCAGCGCCCGGTTGTCGCGCGCGGCAAAGTCGGCATAGCGCGAACTGGTGCGGGTCATGCCCAGCGGCTGGTAGATGGCCTGTTCCGACAGCGTGGCCCAGTCGACGCCGGCCGCGGTCGCCACGGCTTCTGCCGCGGCGGTCATGCCGAAGTTGGTGTACGCGTAGGCCGCGCGCAGCGGGTTCAGCGGCAAGAAGCGCAGGCGCGTGAGCACCTCGCGGCGATCGTAGCCCATGTCTTCGAGCCGGTCGCCGGCATGGTCGGGCAGCCCGGATCGATGCGCATAGAAATCGCCAACGGTGACGGCTTGCGTGGTGTCGGCCTCCGACAGCGCGAACCACGGCAGCTGCTGGATGACGGGCGTGTCCCAGCGGATGCTGCCGCGCCCGACCTGCCGTGCCACCACGGTGGCGCCGATCGGCTTGGACACCGAGGCCAGCTGGAACACGGTATCGGCGTCGACCGGCGCGGGGTCGCTCACCACCCGGCGGCCGAAGCCCCTGGCGTAGACGGTCTGGTTGCCGCGCACCACGGCGACGGCCATGCCGGGCACGCCGGAACTGGCCATCAGGTTGGCGGCCAGCGTATCGACCTGTGCGATCGCCTGCGTGATCTGCGCGTCGGGGACAGGGCCGGGCTGCGGCGGCGGGTCGGTATCGTCATTGCCGCCACAGGCGGGCAGGGCGGGGGCCAGCAGGCCACTTAGCGCGGCGCCCAGGAAACGGCGACGGTCTTGTTGTTGTGCCACGGCGGCTCTCCTGGCGGGAAGGCGCTGCATGCGCCGGCAGATAGCAAGTACTGTAGGCGATGGGGCGCGGGCGGTGTGTGCGGTGCGCCGCATCAACGCGTCTGGGCAGGGAGGGAACCGGGTTGCGGCGCCGGGCCGCGGAGGCCCATTGGTGCGATAGCACACTGACGGCTTCGCGCGCCGCTGCCCGCGGACGGTTCGCGGAATGGTGCTGCGCGGTACCCCGCTCATTCTTTGCGGTGGCGCGGCACCAGTCCCGCCGCCGCGACCGCGCGAGCCGCCAGCAGTGGCTTCGCATCGCTCACGGCATCCTGCGTGGCCCGCTGCAGCACGAATTCGCGAAAGCGCTGCGCGGCCGTGCGTGACGTGATCTCGCCATTCCAGACGGCCACCACCGGCTCGACGCGGGCATCGAGCTCGAAGCGCAGCACCCGCGCCACCTTGGCCGATGTCAGTTGCGCCGCGATGCGCTCCGGAAATACCGACAGGTAGTGCCCGGTCTGCATCAGGCTGGCCGTGGCCGCGACATCGCTGGTGCGGATGCCGCGTGACGGCGCGGGTGCGCCAAGCGCGTGGAAGGCCACCTGCAGCAAATGAAGCATGCGCGACCCTGTGGCCGGGATGCACCATTGCTGCTCGGACAAGGCCTGCGCCGTCAGCTTGCGGCGCGCCAGCAGCGGATGGTCCGGGCTGGCAACGACGACCACCTTCTGCGCGGGCACGACGGGCGTGCTGCGCAGCGCGGGCTGCGACAGGCGCGGATCGCCGTACGCGAACAGCAGGTCCAGCGAGCCGTGCAGCAATTGCTCGGCCAGTTCGCCGATCCCGCCTTCGATCACGCTGATCTCTACACGCGGGTTGTCGCGGTAGAAGTCGCTCATGGCCTGCGCCAGGAACGGCTGCACCGACATGGTCCGGAACGCCAGCCGCAGTTCGCCCTGGTTGCCCGCGCGTACCGCGTGCATGGACTCCGCCAGGCGTTCGAGCTGCGCCAGCAGCACCTGCGCATGGGCCGCCATCTCGCGGCCCGGTTCCGTCAGTTCCAGCCCGCGGCGCCCGCGCGCGAACAGTGCCATGCCGACGATGTCCTCGATCTCCGCGAGCGTTTTCGACACGGCGGCCGGACTGACATGGAAGCGCGCGGCGACTGCCGCCGCGGTCTGCATCTCGCCCAATGCCACGATGACGCGCAGGTGGCGCAGCTTCAGGCGAGCAAGCGGGAAGCCGGCGGATTCGAGCGGATCGGCGGAAGGCATGGACGGCATATCGCGGCTTGCTGTGAAGTTAACCATTTTCTCAACTTGGAGACATTTTAATTCGCTTTTTGTGAAAGTGGAGTTCCCCTATAGTCGGCCGGGTCCGAAACATTCAAGACGAGGCATCCAGACCTCGGAAGGAGACTGATGATCCGTACGACCCGACTTGCCGCCGTGCTTCGCAGTGCTTTCGCCGGCACGGCCCTGGTGGCGATGACGTATGCCGGTGCCGCCGCCGGCGCAGCGTGGCCCGACCGGCCCTTGCGCCTGGTGGTGCCGTTCCCGGCCGGTGGTTCCTACGACATCGTCGGCCGCACGCTGGCACGCAAGCTCGAAACGCGGCTCGGCCAGCCCGTGGTGGTGGAGAACATCGCCGGCGGCGCCACGGTGCCGGGCGCGCTGTCCGTGCTCAAGGAAAAGGCCGACGGCAACACGCTGCTGCTCGCGAGCGACGGCACGCTCAATATCAATCCGCACACGATCAAGGGCCTGCGTTACCGCCCGGACACCGATTTCACGCCGGTTACCGTTCTGAATACGGTGCCGCACTGGATCATCACGCGCACCGATCGCAAGGAGACCAACCTGGCCGAGCTGACGGCGTATATCCGCCAGAACCCGGGCAAGGTGTCGATCAGCATCAATACCGTCGGCGGCGCCGCGCATCTCGCGCTGGCGGACTGGAAGCGCCGCAACGGGCTGGACTTCACCATCGTGCCTTACCGTGGCTCGCCGCCGGCCATGGCGGACCTGATCGGGGGCCAGACCTATGCGCATGTCGATGTGATCGGCTCCTCGGTCAACTATGTCAGCGACGGCAAGGCCAGGCCGCTGGCCGCGCTGCAGGGCAAGCCCGTGGCGCAGTTCCCGAACCTGGCGTTGCAGAAGGCCGACAGCAAGGAAGGACTGCTGATCGGTGCGAACCTGTCGCTCGTCGTCAAGGCGGGCACGCCGCCCGAGACCATCGACCGTCTCTACAAGGAAGTGAAGGCCAGCGTCCAGGAGCCTGACTTCCAGGCGCGGCTGCAGACGCTTGCGTATGAGTCCGTGCTGGCGCCCCCGGCGGAAAGCCGCCGCTTCCTGCACGCGGAGACGCTGCGCTATGGCGCGATCGCGCGCAACGTCGATCTCGAAGCCAACTGATTCTCGCGGCACGCCCCGCACAGGAGTCCATACCATGCGTTTTGTCATTGCCCTGATGCGGCATGAAACCAATACCTTCTCGCCGATCCCGACGCCGCTGCACGCGTTCAATCGCGGCAGCACTGATGGCCCGTTGCACGGCGAGGAAGCCGCGCGCGCCTGCCGTGGCACCAACAGCGCCGCGGCAGCGTTCATCGATCTGGTCGAGCGCCAGGGCGACACGTTCGTGATGCCGCTGATGGCCAACGCGGTGCCCAGCGGCGTGGTCACGGCCGACGCGTTCGAGTCGATGGCGGCAACCATTGTCGCGGCGGTGCGTGAAGGCTGCGATGCGGTCATGCTCGACCTGCACGGCGCGATGGTGGCGGAGGGCTATCCCGATGCCGAAGGCGAACTGCTGGCGCGCATCCGTGCCGTGGCGCCCGATGTGCCGATTGCCGTGTCGCTCGACTTCCACGCGAACTTCAGCGCGGCGCTGATCGACAACGCCACCGTCATCGCGGGCTACTGCACTTATCCGCACGTCGATGTCTACGAGACCGGCGCCCGCGCCGCGCGCACGCTGATGGCCGCGCTGCGCGGCGAGGCCCGCCCGGTGATGCTGTGGCGCACGCTGCCGATGCTCACGCACATGCTGCGCCAGACCCCGCGCGAACAGCCGATGAAGGACATCATGGACCGCGCCATGGCCGCCGAGTGCGATGGCGAAGTGCTGAACGCATCGGTGTTCGGCGGTTTCCCGCTGGCCGACATTGCGCATACCGGGCTGACGGTCGTGATCGTCGCCGATGCCGACCGCGCCGAGGCAGGCCGCCGGCTGCTCGACGACCTGTGCGGCATGGCCTGGGAACGCCGCGCCGATTTCGTGTTTCCAATCGAGCCGATGGAGGCCTCGATCGCGCGGGCGCGCACTGCCGAGGCAGGGCCGGTGATCCTGGTCGACCACGGCGACAACTGCGGCGCCGGTGGCCCAACCGACGAGATGACGGTGCTGGCCGAAGTGCTGCGGCAAGGACTGGAGGGCGTGGTGGCCGGGCCGTTCTGGGACCCGGTCGCGGTCGCGCAGCTGATCGATGGGGGCGTCGGCAGCACTGTGACGCTCGAGGTCGGCGGCAAGACCGATATGCCGGCGCTGGGGCTGAAGGGCCGCCCGCTGACGCTGACGGGGCGGGTCCAGTGCATCACCGACGGCAACTACCAGGTGACCGGGCCGATGTTCACGGGCATGAAGCTGAGCCTGGGCCGCACCGTCGTGCTGGACGTGAACGGCACGCTCGTGGTGGTCTGCGAGAAGCCGCAGGAGCCGTTCGATACGGGCGTGTTCACGCACGCGGGCATCGACCTGTCGCGCCGCAAGTACGTGCTGATCAAGTCGCGCCAGCATTTCCGCGCGGGCTTCGAGCCGATTGCGAAGGACATCGTGCTGGTGGCGGGCCCCGGCGTCTGCAGCTCAGACTACAGCTTGTTCCCGTTCCGCAATTTGCGGCGCCCGATCTATCCGCTTGAAGCGGATACCACGCTGCAGGCCGCCTGAGCAAAGGAGTCAATATGCCGTTCCGAATCGTCCTGAAGCGCCTCGCGGCTGTTTTGAGCGTGGCCCTCGGCGTCAGCGCCGTATCCAGTGCTGCCGCGGCCGCGGGCAGCGAAACCCCCACGCGCATCGTGGTCGGCTTCGCGGCCGGCGGCGCGCTCGATATCTTCGCGCGCACGCTGGCGGAGAAGTTGCGCGTATCGCTGAACACGCCGGTGCTGGTCGAGAACCGCCCGGGCGCTTCGGCGCGGCTGGCACTCGACACAGTCCGGCGCGCGCACCCGGATGGCAAGACCATCCTGATCTCGCCCGCGCCGCCGTTCACCATCTTTCCGCTGACCTACAAGCAACTGCCTTACGATCCCGACAAGGATCTCGTGCCCGTCGCCTATCTGGCAGACGTGCCGCTGGTGGCATCGACCGGGGCGGGCCAGCCCTATCGCACCATGCAGGAATACCTGGCGTGGGTGAAGCGCCAGCCGGCCAAGGGCGGTGTCGGGCTGGTCACGCTTGGCGGCACCATCCACTTCGGCGTGCTGACGCTGAGCAAGGAAATCGGCGTGCCGCTGTTGCCGACCGCTTATCGCGGCGCGGTGATGATGCTGACCGATGAGATCGGCGGGACGCTGCCGCTTGGTATCGATGCCGTTGGCGGCCAGATGGAGTTGTACCGCGCCGGCAAGATTCGCTTCCTTGGCGTCACCGGCACGAAGCGAACGTCGTTGCTGCCCGATGTGCCGACGCTTGCCGAAGCCGGCGCACCGGGCTTTGAATTGGCGTCGGGCTGGTACTCGGCGTTCGTCCCGGCGGGCACGCCGCCGGCGACTGTAGCGCAGCTCGAAAAGGCCTTGCTTGACGCGACCCGGTCGACGGATGTCCGCGAAAAGATGGCGGCCTTGGGCATGGAGGTGAACGGTCAATCCGGCGCCACGCTGCGCAAGATGATCCGCGACCAGCGTGCGCAGTGGAAGCCCGTGGTGGAGGCGTCGGGCTTCACGGCCAGCGATTGATGGCGGGAGGGGAGGTGACGACTCCCCGCTCGAAGCAGATACCACGCTGCAGGCCGGCCTCGCACCGGACCAAAAACTTCAAAATAGGTCTTGTAATGAGATCGATTCCCATTTACCATGGCATCACTGTCTGACGCAGCGGCAACGCAAACCAGACAAGCCGGTCAGCCTGGCACCGTCGCCACCGTCGCCACCGTCGCCATCGTCGCGATACGCGGCGAACCAGCCGGACTGCCGGAAAGAATTTCCGGATCGTCGCCAGCAGGCGGCATCCTGTTACCGACTTTTGTGGGGACCGCTCCGTAACGCGGAGCGTTTGGCAGTAGCCAGTCGCCGAATGGTCGGGAAAGCAACCAGACCCCGCTTTCCCGACCGCGTCATCCGTCGACAAGCCAGGCCGCCTTTTTATTCCGCGCGCCGTACAGCACGGCGCCACGTCCGGGACGCACCGCAAGGGCGCTCCGGACGTCTTCCCGCCATTTCAGCAGTTTCCCCGACGCCGTCCACGGACGGCGACCGCAGCCGCATGCCATGCCAACCGTGATGTCCGATCCTGCCCACCTCAAGCGCGCCGGCCTCAAGGCGACGTCGCCCCGCATGCGCGTCCTGGAGGTGTTCCGTACCTGCGAGCGGCGCCACCTGAGCGCCGAGGATGTCTACCGCATCCTGCTCGCGCAGGACGATGACGCCGGGCTCTCGACCGTGTACCGCGTGCTCAACCAGCTGGTGCAGGCCGAGATCCTGCTGCGCCACAGCTTCGAGTCGGACCACGCGGTGTTCGAGCTCAACGAAGGTGGTCACCACGATCACCTGATCTGCGTGAGCTGCGGACGCGTCGAGGAATTCCGGGACGAGAGGATCGAGCAGCGCCAGCGCCAGGTCGCGGCGGATAACGACTTCGCGCTGCGCGAGCACATGCTGGTCCTGTATGGCATCTGCCCCGAATGCCGGGCGGAAACGCCAGCCGGCTGACCGGCGGGGCGCGACTAGCGGAGCTGATCATGGAGCGACTGCCCAAGCCTCTGTCCGAACTGAAGCGCCTGATCAACGTCTGCCTGCGCCAGGAGCCGGGCTGCCAGGACTGCCAGCTGCGCGCGCTTTGCGTGCACCGGCCGGACCATACCGGCTGCAACTGGAGCGCCGAAGTGGATTTTCCCGAGCGCACCGAAGCCGATGCCGTGCGCAACCTGCGCCAGGCGCGGCGCGTGGTGATGCTGGTGCGCGAGCGCTACAACGTCGTCGCCAGCACCTGAATCCCTGCTCTCAGCCGCGCGCGGGCTCGGGTTGCGGTAGCGGGCGTGCCGGGCGCAGCACCATCCACACAGCGCCGCCGATCAGCGCGCCACCGGCGAGGTGCGCCCAGGACAGCGACTCATTGAGGAACAGCGCGCCCCAGACAATGCCGAACGGCGGAATCAGGAATGTGACCGTCAGCGAGCGCACCGGGCCCAGATCGGCAATCAACCGGTAATAGAGGATATAGGCCAGCGCGGTGCAGACCACGCCGAGCCCGAGCATGGCGCCCCACACCCCGGCGCCGGCATCGGGCAGCGTATTGTGCTGCGCCAGCGAGCCAAGGCTGAACGGGAGCAGGAACAGCGTAGCCCCGACCAGGCTGCCGGCGGCGACCAGGCGGCTGTCCAGCCCGCCGCGTTCGGTGATCCAGCGCCGCGTCAGGAAGCCGGCCAGCCCGTAGCAAGCCGTCGCCACCAGGCACGCCAGCGCGCCAAGCAGCACGTCCACCGAAAACGCCACGGGCCCGGTACGCGTGAGCACGGCCACGCCCGCAATGCCCAGCATCACGCCGGCCGCCTTGGCGCGCGTCAGGCGCTCGGCGAAAAACAGGGTGCCGATCAGCACACCCATCAGCGGCGTCATGGCATTGAACACGGCGGAGTATCCCGCCGGCAGCCAGAGCGCGGCAATGGCATACATGGCGAACGGAATACCGGAATTCACCACGCCCACCGTGAGCACGGCCGGCCATTTGCCGCGCATGTCCCAGCGCAAGCCGAGCAAGGGCAGGCAGGCGGCGAGCGTGACCGCGCCAATCAGCACCCGCACGAAGGCAGCTGTCAAGGGCCCGAGCACGGGCGCCCCGATACGGATAAACAGGAAGCTGGCGCCCCAGAGAGCGGCCAGCGAGAGCAGGCGGACAAGATCGGCGGGTTTCATGGTTCTGCGTCTGGACATCGGCATGGCGAATTAAACGCCCACGCCCGGTTCAGTCGCAAGCCGTTTTCGGACCCGTTCATTTGGGGCGGCGAAACCGGTGCATCTCGCAAAATACGCACAAATCATCATGAAAGGCGGCAGTTCCTTCCATTTTTGCGAGGAAATCGGCCGATCCGTTAGCACCCCTGCGACGTGACCTTGCAAGGAGCTTTCAGCGGCACCCCTCCATAGAGGGGGATATGCGACAGGCGCGTGACAATGGCACTTCGATCAAACTAAAATCTGGTCTGCGCCAGAGTTAATTGACCCCTCCGACGCATTCCCGACAAGCCGCCAGGAACCTGGCGGCTTCTTTTTTGCCGCAACCAGGCGCAAGCTTGGCATTTGCCGGCATGTTTGCAAGTTGCCACGGCGATCCCGCCGGTCGCGCATGCTCCACATTGCATAACTTGCGTCAACCGGCCTTCACCGTTCCGCGTTGCCTGCGACATGAAACGACAGTTCCTGGGCTTGCTCGCCCGTGTTTACGTCCTGCAGTTCGCCATGGAAGTCCCAGCGACCGTGGCCATGCTCGCAGAAATGTTGATGGAATATGGCTTCCAGGTCGATATCGGCAGCGTGAGGCCGCTGTTGCGCGCGTTGCAGATGGAAGGCTACCTGCAGAGCGTATTGCGCGACGGCATCGGCCGCGTCTATCTGCTCACCGAGCAGGGCCGTGAAGAATTGCGGTCCAGCCGTGAGCGCATCGACGACCTGTACCGTCGCCTGCACGCGCCGGATGCGGAAACCACGGCTCCGAACCACGCCTGAGTCCCTTTGCGCACTTCCCACGCAGGGTGGCGAGTTCGCGTGAGCGTAGCGTACCCATTTCTGCGCGACGAATGGGTATTCCATCCAAAGCCCGGCTGCACAGGGCGCGCTCGGTGAAAACCGAAGGGAAGGAAGCACCGGCACCAGCGCCGGTGATGCCCCCAACTCACCGACTTGTGAGCCGCGCCGCAGCCGTAGGCGATGATGCGATAACGCTGGCAGTGTCGGGCCACGGACAGGTTCGGGGCTGGTTCAATCATTGTCGGAAAGCCTGCAGTCGGTTGCGCACCACGCGGCAGGCAGCGGGGCAGACTCTGAAGCGAATACCCGTACGAAATTCTTCGCACACTACGATCAATATTCGTCCGTTAGGACAAGCGACGCGTTTTTTGGTTACTTTTTGTCGCTCGGACAAAAAGTGACTCGCAGGCTACGCCTGCGAAACAGCGGCGCCCGCCAAGCACGCCGCCCCGCAATTCTCCGAAGATCCAAAAAATGCAGTTGACCGGCCCGCTCCCAGCAAACTATTCCGATGGGCCTATCGGCTGATTTTTGGGTTCGGTGTCAGTTTCGGCGTCCGATTCGCGCCAGGCATCGGCCGGCATCATGCGTTCGAAGCCGCTGTCGAGCACCTCGCGCAGCGTCTCGGGTCCGACCGCGCGGCAGAACAGGTAGCCCTGCAGGGCATCGCAGCCGCGCTCGCGCAGGAATCCGAACTGCGCCATGGTTTCCACCCCCTCGGCCACGACCTTGAGGTGCAGCTGGTGGCCGAGCGCGATGATTGCCGCCGCCACGACCTGGTCATGCCCCGGGGTGGCGACGTCGTCGACGAAGGATTTGTCGATCTTGACCCGGTTGATCGGCAGCCGCGTCAGGTAGTGCAGGCCCGAATAGCCGGTGCCGAAATCGTCGATCGAGATCTGCACGCCCAGCTCGCGCAGGCGGTGGAAGGCGTCGATGGTGGTCTCGGCGCCGTCGACCAGGATCCCCTCGGTCACCTCGATGGCGAGGCTCGCCGGCGGCAGTCCGGTCTGCTGCAGGCAGCGCGCGACCACGTCGGGAAACCCGGCCTGGCGCAACTGCAGCGGCGAGATGTTCACGGCCACCTCCATATCGCGGCCCAGCGCCACGCGCAGCGCCTGGATGTCGCGGCAGGCCGTGGCCAGCGTCCATTCGCCAAGCGCGCCGATCAGGCCGCATTGCTCGGCGATGGGGATGAACTCGGCCGGCGACATCGTGCCGCGCTCCGGCGTCTGCCAGGCGATCAGCGCTTCCACGCCGGTCACGGCCAGCGTGCTGGTATCGACGATGGGCTGGTAGCGCAGGTTGAACTCGTGCTCGTCGAGCGCCCGGCGCAGCAGCCCCTCGATGGTGAGGCGTGCAAGGGCCGCTTCGCCCATCTCGCTGGCAAAGCGGCGCTGCTGCGCGCGGCCGCCCTGCTTGGCGGCGTACAGGGCGGCATCGGCCGACTTGAGCAGGTCGGTCAGCGATTCGCCGTCGGTCGGGAACATCGCGATGCCCAGCGACGGCGTCACGCGCAGCCGCTGGCCGTCGATATCGAGCGCTTCGGACACCCGCGCCAGGATCTTGGAGGCGGCCAGCTCGGCTTCGCTGTCCTGGCGCAGCCCGCTCAGCACCACGGCGAACTCGTCGCCGCCCATGCGCGCGACCAGGTCGCCGTGGCGTACGGCAGCCTTGAGGCGGTCGGCAATGGTACGCAGCACGTCGTCGCCGACCGGATGGCCCAGCGAGTCGTTGATGTGCTTGAAATGATCGAGATCGAGCAGCAGCAGGCCCACGCGCTCGCCGTGGCGCCGCGCGTGCAGCAGCAGCACTTCGCCGCGCTCGGTCAGCCCGACGCGGTTGGGCAGGCCGGTCAGCGCGTCATGCATCGCCAGGTGGCGGATGTACTCGTCCACGCGGTGGCGTTCGGTCAGGTCGCAGGCAATGGCCTGGTACGCGCGCGGCTGGCCGTCTTCGGCCGGCAACGTGCACAACGTCACCTGCACCGGCAGGCGCGAGCCGCCCTTGCGCACCCACGTCCATTCGCGCTCGTCGACCAGCCCCAGGCGCGCCTTCGCCACCAGCGCGGGCAGCCCCGGCGCGACGGCTTCGCCGAGCTCGCGCGTCAGTTCGCGCGCGCGTTCGGCCAGTTCATCGGCCACATGCAGGTCGGCGTAGCGCATGCCGGCGGCCATCCCCGGGTCGGGATACCAGAGCATGTGCTGGCCCGCGCAATTGATGCCGGTGATGCACCCGTCTTCATCGAAGGTGATGACGGACATGGGCGCGTGGTCGGCCAGGCTCGCATAGCGGCCGGCCTGCACGGCAGCCTGCTGGCGCGCCTGCCACAACTCGTCCAGGTCGGTCAGGATCCAGAGCGTGCGGGCGGGCCCGCCGGCACCGATGCCCGGCAGTCGCGCCATGCCGGCCCGCAGCGGGAAGCGGCTGCCATCCGCGCGCACGCCTTCCAGCTCGCGCTGGGCCGACGCCGGTCCGGACCGCGCGACCGATGCCATCGCAATGCCGGCCACCCCGGGCACCAGCCTGGCCAGCGCGCGGCCCTGCAAATCCTCGGCACTGGTGCCGAAGAGCTGTGCCGCGCGCGCGCTCGCGCTGGTTACCTTGCCCTCGGCATCGGTCACCAGGAAGCCGTCCGCGGCAAGCGCCATGCAGGCCTGCAGCATGGCGTGGTCGGCCTCGCGGCGGTTGTCGGCCGCCATGGCGTCCTGCCGGGCGGCCTGGCGCTGGCGTGCCAGCGCAAAGGTCAGCAGCGTCACCAGCAGCGTGGCCAGCGTGCCGGCGGCCGCCACCATGCGGGCGCGCTCGGTGCCCTGGGCCGCTTCGAATGCCGGGCGCGACGCCGCGCGCAAGGTCCAGGTCCGCCCGCCGTAGTCGAACTGGCGTTCGGCGGCGAGCATGGGAAGGTGTCCGTCGTCACGGCGCTCGCCGTCGGTGAGATCGCCGGACAAGAGCCGGCCGCGCGCGCTGACGGGACCTTCATGGAGTGCCAGCACCAGCTCGCTCGCGGCGCGTCCCGTCACGCTGCGCATCAGGTCGCCCAGCCGCAGCGACGTATAGACATAGCCGATGACTGCGGCGCGCCGATCCTCGGCATTGCTGAACGCTTCGCCGCCGCCATACACCGGCAGGGCCACCAGCGCGCCAAGCTGGTGCGTCGGCGACTCGGCCTCGCGCTGCAGCTCCAGCCCGCCGGTCGCGCGCGGCTCGCCGCTGTCGCGGGCGGCTTCCAGCGCGGCGCGGCGCGACGGGTCGGACAGCAGGTCGAAGCCGAGCATCCGGGCGTTGCGCCCGGCCAGCGGCTCGATATAGAAGACAGGCACGTAGAGATCGCGCAGCCCCGGCGGCGTAATGCTGAAATCGGGCAGGCCGTCGCGGCGGGCGGCGGCGGCCAGGCGGGCCGCGCCATCGCCCGGGACCACCGGGGCATAGCCGACGGATTGCGTGCCGGGCGGCAGCTCGTCGAACTGCGCCGCGTACAGGTAGTTGCGCCACTGGGCGCGCGACGTGGCCGGGTGGGCAGTCATCAGCGCCGCCACGCCACGCAGCAACTGGTCGTTCTCCTGCAGCCGCGTGCGCAGCGCGACCGTGGCATCGGCCAGCAGCGCGTCGAAGCGCTGCTGCGCCAGCCGCTGCTCGGGTTGCGCCGCCTGCCGCCAGGCCGCCGCCGTCAGCAGCGTGCCGCCCGCGGCAACCAGCAGCGCGAGCAACACGGGCACGGCGGACGAGGGCAAACGCAGTTTCATGGCGGACGGGATTTGTAGATTGCCGCGCGGCATACGCCCGCGCCCTTGCAGGCATCGCGGCACTATACCTTGGCACGTCGCACGCGCACAGTCCCGCACCGCACCGTCCCCGCTCTCCCAACGGGACAGCCCGGCAGGCGGGCAATGTCACCCCACACACATTGCCCACCTGCCGTGACGCCGCCGGGTATGGTAGGGTTGTGCCGCTTGCGTTCCATTGCGCCCCCGCTTGCGCGGACACGGCCCGCAGCAAGCCGAATTCCGAACATCGCCCCCGCATGCCCGTCTTCTTGCCCACGCTGAAAGCGCGTATCGCGTTGATCACCACGGTTTTGGCCGCGGTGTTCGGCACGGGCATCGTGCTCACTTCGCTGTACGCGGTCCACCGCGACCTGCATGACGTGCTCCAGGACGAGCAGGACTCGATCGTCAAGCTGTCCGCCGACCAGCTCGACACCGCCATGCAAGACCGCATCATGCTGCTGAAGCAGCAGGCCGGGCAGCTTGGCGGCCTGCTCGCCACGGCGCGCGGCGCGCAGTCGCACGCCGCGCTGATCCAGGCACTGGCGCAGGTCCGGCGCGCCATTCCCGTTCCCGGCGCGTTCAACGGCCTGATGGTGGCCGACGCGCGCGGCACCGCGCTGGGCGACGGCGGCATGCTCGCCGAAGTCGGCGACCGCGGCTATTTCCGCGAAGCGGCACGCACGCGTGCGCCGGTGGTCAGCCCGCCGATCCGGGCGCGCACCAACGACCGCCTCGGCGTGATCGTGGCGGTGCCGGTCCTGTCGGCGCAAGGGCAGTTTACCGGCCTGGTGGGTGGCTGGCTCGACCTGTCGAGCTCCAACTTTCTCGCGGAAGTCCTGCACAACCGGCTCGGGACCACGGGCTTCTATTGCCTGGTGTCGGCAGGCAGCCGCCCGGTCTACGTGCAGCATCCCGATCCGGCGCAGGCGCGCCAGCCCGCCCGCGCCATTGGCGATACCTGCGGCCAGGAGGACCGCGCCGCGCTGTTCGAATTCCTGACGCCCACGCGCCCGGTGGTCTCGCGCTACCTGATGTCGACCACGGGCTGGGAACTCGTGGCGCTGCTCCCGGCGCGCGAGGCCTACACGCCGCTGCACCGCATGCAGGAGCGCCTGCTGCTGCTGGCGGGGCTGGCGCTGCTGCTGGCGGCCGCGTCCATCTGGCTGGCCGTGCGCTACCTGCTGGCGCCGCTGACGCGGCTGCATGAGGTGGTCCGGGACAGCACCTCCGACCTGTCCGCCTTCGAACGGCTGCCCGAGCGGCAGCATCGCGACGAGATCGGCGACCTGGCGCGCGCGTTCACCCGCCTGATGCGCGACGTGCGCGACCGCCGCCACGAACTGGACCGCAGCGAGCGGCGCCTGCGCGCCGTGACCGACACGCTGCCGTCGCTGCTGGCCTTTGTCGATACGGAGGAGCGCTATGTGTTCAACAACATCGCCTATGAACACACCTTCGGCATGACGCTGGACGAACTGCGCGGCAAGACCGTGCGCGAAGTGCTGGGCGAAACGCGCTATGCCAGGGCCCAGCCGTTCCTGCAGCGCGCGCTGGCGGGTGCCGTGGTGACCTTCGAATCCGAGGACAGCGATCCCGAATACCACTGCATGGAAACCAGCTACCGCCCCGAATGGAGCGCGGATGGCAGCGAAGTGGTCGGCGTGCATATCCACGTGCAGGACATCACGCCGCGCAAGCTGGAAACCCTGCGCCTGTCGCATATTTCCAGCACCGACCACCTGACCCAGCTATTGAACCGCAGCGCGTTCGAAAGCCGGCTGCAGCACGCCATGGCGGACTGCCGCGAAACCGGCGGGATGATGGCGTTGCTGTTCCTGGACATGGACCGCTTCAAGGCGGTCAACGACATCCACGGGCATGCGGCGGGCGACCTGCTGCTGCAGGCTTTTGCCAAGCGCGTGCTCGGCTGCGTGCGCAAGCAGGACGCGGTGGCGCGCGTCGGCGGCGACGAATTCGCGGTCATCCTCGAATGCGTCGGCAGCGCGGCCGCGGCCCGCAGCGTGGCCACCGCCATCCTGTGCGCGGTAGGGCAGCGCTTTGAGTTCGAGGGCATGTTCGCCGATGTCGACGTCAGCATCGGCGTGGCGTTGTACGACGGCGGCCCGATACAGGACAGCGAGCTGCTGCGCCTGGCTGACGTGCTGCTGTACCGCGCCAAGAGCGCCGGACGGGGCCGGTACGAGATCGGCCCGCCGGAACTTGTGACCGCCGACAGCGCTCAGTGAACCGTGCCGCGCGAGGGGCCACCCGGGCTACCGGGCTCTTCGCCGCCGTCGCTGCCAGGCTCATACGACACATGACGGCCGTCGCTGGACTGGTAGCCCAGCTGCGCGTCGGCGCCGAGCATCTTCTGCCAGGCGATCATGGCCTCGGCCACGGCGTTGGACTCGCCCTTGAAGACCACCACATCGTTGCCGCAGGACGGGCACTGCCCGCCAAAGACGGCATCGATGCCGGGCAGGCCGGGCACGTCCAGCTCGTCGAATTCCTGAAATGCTGTCTTGCAGTGGCCGCAGACCAGTTGCGCAGGGCGCAAGGCCTCCTTCTTCGCACGCGCCTCTTCCGCCCGCTGCTCGGGGGTACCCCGCCGTTTTGCCTCGCCCATGATGTCCTTCCTTTCCTGCCACATGTGAATGCCGTGTTTCCGATTAGAGCATGGCTTGGGGCGGCTGGTGCCGCTGCCATGGCCATTGCCGCGATCGGCGTGCGGCGCAGGCGGCATTGTAGATCACTGCTGTGCAGCAAACCCGTCCCGGCAGGACGCGTCGGCGCCTGCTATTGTGGATAACGGTTGCCCGCGACTGCCGTTTCAGTCACCGCGGGTTTCTGCCTGTTGCCGTCACCGACCCCCAAAGGAGGACGCTCACATGATCCGACCCACCGTGCAGGAAAACGCCCGCCGCTACGCCGACTGCATTGCCGCCTGCAATGCCTGCGCCGCCGCCGCGCTCAAGTGCGCCGCGGCGTGCCTGGAAGAGCCTGACGTGCGCAAGATGGCGCGCTGCATCGCGCTGGACATGGACTGTGCCGGCATTGCGCAGCTTGCCGCGTCGTACATGCTGCGCAACAGCGAATTCGCGCCGCTGGTCTGCGAGGACTGTGCCGAAGTCTGCAAGTGGTGCAAGGAGGAATGCGAGCGCCACGATGCCGAACACTGCCAGGAGTGCGCGCGCGCGTGCGCGGCGTGCATGGAGGCCTGCCTGAAGATGACGGCCTAGCCGTCCATGGACCCACGGCCGGCGCCATCGAGGATGCCGGCCACATCACTCGACGCCTGCCACGGCCGGCGTCCGCTTCGGCATCCGCTCGCGCCGGCGCGGGACAATGCGCCGGCATCGCTGACGGCGCTGCAGGACACAATCAAGCACTATTCTGAAAGACAGCCTTGGGCGGTCATGCCGCGCCACAGCAATCTTCTCCCTCTCCCCGTTGCCAGGAGCTTGTCAATGTCCGCACCGTCTTCCTCCGCCACCCGCATCGAAAAGGACAGTCTCGGCGATGTGCCGGTACCCGCCGACCACCTGTGGGGCGCGCAGACCGAACGCTCGCGCCAGAATTTCCGCATCGGCAATGAAAAGATGCCGCCGGCGCTGATTGAAGCGTTCGCCATCCTCAAGCTGTGCGCCGCGCGCGCCAACCGCGAGCTGGACGTACTGCCGCAGGAACTGGCCGGCGCCATCGAACAGGCCGCTGGCGAAGTGATCGAAGGCCGCTGGCCCGATGAATTCCCGCTGTCGGTCTGGCAAACGGGTTCGGGCACCCAGACCAATATGAACCTCAACGAGGTCATCTCCAACCGCGCCATCCAGCTGCTCGGCGGCCAGGTGGGCAGCAAGAAGCCGGTGCACCCGA
Organism: Cupriavidus sp. C2SS-8b; assembly: GCF_057073745.1. Classification (NCBI taxonomy): domain Bacteria; kingdom Pseudomonadati; phylum Pseudomonadota; class Betaproteobacteria; order Burkholderiales; family Burkholderiaceae; genus Cupriavidus; species Cupriavidus sp. C2SS-8b. The sequence continues at coordinate 2,503,347 of NZ_CP172717.1, read as the reverse complement.
ACGACCACGTCAACGCGAGCCAGTCGTCCAACGACAGCTTTCCGACGGCCATGCATATCGCCGCCACGCGTGCGATCCAGCAGAAGCTGCTGCCCGCGCTGGAGCTGCTGCAGCAGACCTTCGCGCGCAAGGTCGATGCGTTCGCCGATATCGTCAAGGTGGGCCGCACGCACTTGCAGGATGCCGTGCCGCTGACGCTCGGCCAGGAGTTCTCCGGCTATATGACGCAGGTGGCCGACGCGCAGTCGCGGCTGCAGCAGGCCATGCTGCGCGCGATGCCGGTCGCGCAGGGTGGCACGGCGGTCGGCACCGGCCTGAACGCGCCACCGGGATTCGCCGCCGCGTTCGCGCGCGCGCTGGCCGACTACACCGGCCTGCCGTTCGAGCCCGCGCCGAACCGCTATGCCCTGCAGGCCGCGCACGATGCGCTGGCCGACCTGTCCGGCGCGCTCAACACCACCGCATCGTCGTTCCTGAAGATCGCGCGAGATTTCATGCTGCTCGGCTCGGGCCCGCGCGCGGGGTTTGCCGAGTTGCAACTGCCGGCCAACGAGCCGGGGTCGTCGATCATGCCGGGCAAGGTCAATCCGACACAGGCCGAGGCTCTGGCGATGGTGTGCTGCCGGGTGATCGGCAACCACACCACCGTCACGCTGGCCAATGCGCTGGGCACACTTGAACTCAATGCGTACAAGCCGGTGATCGTCTATAGCCTGCTGCAATCGGTAACGTTGCTGGCCGATGCGGCGTCGAGCTTCGCCGAGCATATGGTCGAAGGGGTGGAAGCTGACCGGGAGCGCATTGCCGAACTGCTTGAACGGTCGCTGATGCCGGTGACCGCGCTCAATCCGCATATTGGCTATGACAAGGCCGCCGAGATCGCGAAGCTGGCGGTCAAGCGCAATCTGTCGCTGCGCGAGGCGGCGATCGCGTCTGGACACGTGACGGAGGAACAGTTTGCGGAGTGGATTGATTTGAAGGGGATGACCAGGGAGGTGTAGGGCTGCAAGGCGGGACATTGCTTGGGCGATGTCCCGTCCGCCATCAGCGTGTTGCAGTACGCTGCCTCTACTGGCGCGAGGCCAAGTTAGCGCGCGCCTGCGGCTCACGGCCCACGAAGATGCGCGACGGCAATACGAAGCCGCGCAGCGCCAGCATCTCCAGCGGCCCCTGGCCGACTTCGGTGCGCATCTGGTAACTCAGGGGATAGACCACTTCGGCCGGCGGCGGCAGTTTTGCGGCCCGGGCCGTCAGGCTGTCGGGATCGTAGCGGTCTTGCTCGCGCCCTTCGTCCGGACGATCGTTGCTGTCGGTCTTCGCCGCCTTGGTGTCCACGTGTGTATCCGGCATCCCCTGCCAGGTCAACTGGTAGGTTGCGCTGTCCAGCGGCTCGACCCGCGCCCGCTCCAGCATACGCACCAAGCCCCAGCGGCCGCCGAACTCATAGCTCTTGTTGGTACCGGCCTTCTCGGTCTGCCATTGCAGGCGGGTGCCCAGATCCTGGGTATTGTTTGCAGGCCACGCCACCATCTGCCAGGTCTCGCGCTGGTTGTAGTAGTGCAGCTTCTGGCCATCGAGCGTCAGCAGCGTGTCCGTCAGGCCCGGCGTGGGGATTGGCTTGAGCTCGAATCGGTACTGCGGCTCTCCTTGCGCCAGCATGTGGGCGGCGATGCGCTGCAGGGTGTTGATCGCCTTTAGAAAGGCCGGATCGAAAGCCAGTGTCTGGCCGCCGGTCGCCGCCGGCACCCATTGATCGCCTTGCAACTCCAGCACACCGGCCAGTTGCGTGCCAAGGAACGCTGCGATCAGCCCGGTCTGCGGGCGCAGGAAGCGCGCCAACTCTGGCAGCGATGCATCATTCGCTGTGTCCGCAAATGGATAGCGTCCGGCGAACGCACGGCCCCACGTCATCGCGATGCCCTGCCGCCACGCGTCGTTCAGGCTCGCTTGCGCGGGTTGCAGCACCGTCTGCGTTGCCTGGGCGATGGGCCGCACGAACAGCGCCTCACCCATGCCTGCCCATTGGCTGCCGAGGCTCGCCGCCATCAACTGCGCATAGGCCTGGGTATCGGCCAACTCCGAGCCCTTGCCCTGGAACAGCGCCTGCGCCATCTGCCGGGCATGCGCATCGGCATCCGCGCTGTTGCTGACCTGCTGCAGCCGCAGGCGCAGCACCGTGGCGCGGTCGAGGAAGCGTTGCAGGCTCAGGTCCCCATTGCTGCCGGGATTAGCGTTGACGCTCTGGCCCTGTCCCACCAGCCGCAGCACCGGGCCGAACGCGGCGCCGAGCGGGCCCGCCGTATCGGGCTTGATCGCCTCGGGACCAGCAGCCTTCTTGCCGAGCAGATCCTGCGCCTTGGCCACGAGCGTGTCGGACAGGGAATCCTTGCGGGCACCCGCGCCGCCCTGGTACTCGAGCGATTTCATCAATGCGATCACTGGCGACTGGCGGGTATCGGCCATCAGTTTGAGCTGGTCGATCGCGGCTGGCAGCGTGGGCGCGGGCTCCCATTGCAAGCTGTTCATGAAACCCTGCCAGCGGTCTGCGTAGTCGGCGAAGTATTGTTCGGTCAGAGCCGCCTGCAGCGCTTCGGCGGAGCGGCCTGTTGTCGGTTGCGTCTGGGAATTGCCGTCGGTCAGCACCCAGTCGCTGGCGATCTCTGTCCGCTTTGCAGCCGTCTCGATCGCGGGAGCGACATATCCCTCGTAGGCCTGGCGGGTGAAGACGCCCGGCACGATCGCCGCCGTGCGCATCAGCCCGCGGGGATCAGTGCCTGATGTGAGAGATACCAGGTTCTGGTCGGGGTATTTGCTGCGGCCGTTATCGTCGAAGGATTTGATGATGCCCTGGTAGACCGTGTCCTCGGCATTGCGCTCCCCGATCACCGCCAGCAAGGTCTGGCGCGCGCCGGACACCAGCTCGGGCCGGGGCTCGATGCGCCACGCCGGGTTGGCCTTCAGGTGCTGCGCGTAGAACTTCAGCAGGCGTTCGGCGAGATCCTGCTGCTCGCCTGGCGTGATGCGCGCGTCGGTGGACCAGTGCTGCGCCAATTGCGGGGCAAGGAAAGCAGCGTCGGCGCGCTCGGGGTTGGCGAGCATCAAATACGTCTTGAGCTTCTGGTGGCCCCCGAGCGCCCAGCGGCTGGTTTGCTCGTCCAGCGAGTCGGTCCGCATTTGCGCGAGATCCACCAATGATGCTTCCAGGTCCTGCTGGATGGGCGCGATGAGCAACCGACGGCTGGCCTGTGCGTACGGATTCCACAAAGCGTCGAGCACCGCCGGATCGCGGTTCAGGCCGAAGCGAGTCGCAAGCGGCGCGTGATGCTCGGTGCGGGTCTCGTAGCGCTCGATTTGCTGCTGCAGGGCAAGCAGCGCATGCAGGCGCGCGGCGGCGTTGGGGGCTGATTGAATGTCGGTCACGGTCTGCCGGGCGGCACGTATGTCGCGCCCGTTCAGTAACGCGGACATCAGGATGCCGACGCTCCACAGACCGATCGCGGCCAACGCAATGGTGGAGAACATTGTGACGGGGTGCCAGCCGATGCGCCGGCCCGGCTGGCGGCGGGCGGATTCGCCCAGGTATTGCCAGAGGGGCAGCTCGGCACCTGCTTCGCCGTTCGCATCGGCCGCAGCAGGGCTGGGATATGGCGCGAATACGATGCCGTTTAGCGCAATGCGCCCGCGCTGGTTGTTCACTATGCCGCCGATCCAGTCGGCGAGCGCCTTGGCACGGGTGTCAAGCCGTACGGAAAGCTCGCCCATATAGCGGTCGCGCTTGTTGTGAATCAGTTGTTCGATGCTGCGATCCGACAGTTGATCGCGAAGGGACTCAAGTGCCTGCGCGATGGCGTCGGCGTTCGCTTGACGCGGCAGCTCGCAGCCGATTACCGGCGTATTGCCGTTGGCTGCTACGTCGGTCTGCGCGACATCGAGCAGGTAGACCGGGGCGGACCAGTGCAAGATTTCGGCGATGCGGGCCAGGCGGATCCCATAGGGAACGGTGCCGCCGCGTTGCGCGGGCAGATTGGTCTCGCCATCGGTGGTGAGGACCACCGCATCGACCGGGCGACGGCGGCGTAGCTTGTAGAGCTGCAGAAGCCAATCGTTATCCGGCTGACCGTCCTGGCCGCTCTTGCACCACAGCAGCACCATATCTGGCAGGCCCAGCCAGCCCTGTTCGGCGAGACCAGGAAGGAACTTGGCGATGACATGATCCTCGCCGGTCAGAAGTAACCAGGTTCGGCTGTAGCGCCAGCGAAATCCATACTGCTGCCTCAAGGTCTGATGAAGATGTTCCAGAGGCTTCAATGCCGTACTCGGCCGACCATCTACAGCAACAATACTCGCCTGAGTTGTGCCAGTCATCGCAGATGCGCGGAGTGCCAGCCACCGCTTCAACGAAGCGAGTGCATCCTCCCAGCGGATCAGGCGATCAAATGACGCGAGAATGGCTGCCACCAGCGCACCAAGTGCTACCGCCAATAGCCAATGGCTTCGCGCTTCAGGCGTCTTGATGCCTATGGAATCGCCCCATAGCCATATGGCACCGGCGACCAGTAGGGCAAGTACGAGTATCGAGACCAGATCGATCCGCAGCTTCTTCATTGTTTGAAAAGCAACTCTCTGCTCGTGTATCGAGCTAACTTGGATTGGCCGTCATGGAGGCGAACCATCCCCGAGAACTCATATATCCATATACGACGAGTGCTGTGACGGTATCAGTAGCGGGCTCGGCATACAGCGACAGACACAAAGGTCGTCGCTTAAAGCCGCTTGTCGCCCGTCAGGTCCCGTCATCGCCAAGCGCGGGCCGACGCAAACGATCCGCCCCATTGTCTTGCAGACCGGGCACCAAACCGGGTCGTTTTCATAGGCCTGCTCACGACCGCCCAGCACGTCGCCACTATCTCCGCCAGCAACGACTCCACCCAACGTGGTGAAATCCCCCTTCATGATGTCGTAACGCCTTAGCAAGATTCGCTCCTTGTGCACGATCTTCCGGCTTTGATCTCGTCTCTTGCAATCACTGCCGAATCACAGCGACATCCACGCAGTCCCGGCCGCCGACAAGAATGATCTGATTTTGGAAATCGTCGGACAGCGATCCGGCAGCGCACGCGATTGCCAGCCAAGGTGCCGCTGCCCCAGCATGCCCTACGGTCTGATCGAGATCCAAAGGCTGCGTTTCCAGCCCCATCGGCATGGCCGCACTGCGCAGCATCCCGGCCTTTACGGCATCGACGCCGGTCTGCCAGGCCCCCTTTATGTCCGACGCCCTGGTATCGCCCCATTTAAGGGCATGTGCCAGGGTGTCGTTCGACTGGACCAACGAACCGCGTACCGGACGATGGAGGTTGGCCTCACGTAACAAAGCCAGCCTGCTGGCTGCTTCATCCGGCATAAGCAGTACTGCTACACCGGCTTCAGCGGTGCCCGGGGGCGGCGTGTCGCTCAGTACCGGATGCAGCTGAATGACCACAATCAACCTCGCCTCACGTCCATCTTGGGCGACAATTTCGTCGAGCCAGCCATCAACAACATAAAGACCGGCGGGATCAGGCTCTTCGACAATTTCCATCGTTCGAAGCCGATGGTCTTGCCAGGCTTTCCGCCAGAGGGCCACATAGTCCTGCCTGCCCAAGCCACTGCAGACCCACAGGCGAACGCTTAGATTGATGTGCAGGGGCACCGCCCGAATTTGTTCTGCAAGTTCGCCAAGCAACTCTGAATACAGCCATTGCGTCACGGTCCGATGACGCTCTTCATCTTTTTCTATCCCGCCGGCCACAAGGTGTACGCCTGGCACTTCCAACCAGCGAGCCCTCACTGGATCGCCTTCGTTCGCGATGGACTTCTGACTGCTGAGCTTGACCGTACCAGCCTGTATGCCGGACACCGCGTTTACATTCCGGTCCGACGAGATTCGATGCGCTGCAGCGAGCACTGCCAACGGACGAGCCGCTACAGCAAAGACGTGTTCGTTGTACTGGCGAATCGCTTCGTTGTGCATCACAACATCAAGCTTGCGGCCTTCGTGATGGCCATACCTGCGCAGCACTAGCCAGACCGGCACACCAATGGGGAAGAGGGTAATGGTTGCCCAGAATCGCCATGTGTGGGTCGGCAACTGCTTTGGCCATAGCAAGAGGACCGCAAAAATGCCACCTAGCACCATGACCAAGAATGCTATTACCCATATCAACCGAGACGGCTGATTGGTGATCTCCGGCTCTTCTGTCGGCAGACGCGCGAAATCAACCGCCATGCGTCGCTCCGATCATTCCATGCGCGACGAAGCGACGGGACGCATGGCAAGGTCGCACTCGGCGTGGCGCCAGCGTGCAACAACACCATCGCTGGATTCGTGACGCTTCTGGTGAGCGGATGGGAAGACATCCTCACACAGATAGCGCATGGCTTCCCCCACGGAGAGGTTGCGCGCTGAGGCCGACGAGTACCCCGAAGCCAGCATCGATACCGGCGCGGCTGACATGGCCAAAAGCATGCGGCGGCGAGTGAACTTGCTCATACGGCCCCCGGACGCAGACGCATGGAACCCACCACGGCATCCCACAACTCCAGCGCTTCCTCGTCGCTGGCGAACGATTCCTTGTTGGTGAGGTAGGCGCTTTCGCCGACTTGCAGCGATACATTCAGGTTGGGCTCGGCCAGCGAATCGGCCTTGCCCGGCGCCTCCCACTTGAAACCATAGGTTCGCTTGCCGTCCTGCGTGCCAGCCACCAGGATCTCATCAGCCTCGATTGGACCAACCGAACGCGGACGATTGCGCAACTGGGCAACACCGGCCACCGCGCCTAGCAATCCGGCCAGGATGCCGCCGGCCCGCTGTCGCAGACCTGGCTCGACTTGATACTGCGTATAAGCTGTAATCCTGAATGACACATCGGGCTTACCTGCCAGTTGAATCACCATCTCCCAGCTTTCCCGGTTCATGTCCACATCTGCCAGAATCGTGTCGTTGGCCACGTAACCAAGGCTCGTCGGTATTCCTCCAGATGGAATCTCTCGCCATTTCAGTGCCAAATCTTCACACGCGGATAGTGCCGACGCCTTGCGGCTCGGCGACACGTCTCCCGAGTACTGCAATGTTCTGGACCCAGCTCGAAAGTAGGAGTCGAAGTGGTAGTACTCGATGCTCAAGTCCAACGAGGAGACAAGTGTCACCGATCCATTGGCGTGGGGCACATGCTCGACGAACAAGCTACCGCCCGACTTCCTTCGCATTGCTCGAAGCTCCTGCTCCCTTCGAGCTACTAATTCGTTGAACTGTTGGTCCGTCTGGACTGCCGGTAGCAGTTCAATCGGCACCTTGTTGTACTTATAGCTTTCGATCAGCCTTGCACTATCTGGGACATCCACCAGATGCCTGCCAATGGCGCGGGTTCTCGTTCCTTCTTTCACACTGACTCCTTTTTGTGCCATTGGGCTTGCTGGGTGATTTTTATGATGGCGAACATCGTGGCATAGAGTGAACGCTGATACTTGTCGCCATAGCTCTCCTGATGGTCGTAACAGTAGTTCGCATTCCGTCTTCCTGGATTTTCCTGTCCATGCGCAAAGCTCAATGCGATTCCGGCCATGCCAGGCGCTGCGCCAGAGGGAACCGGTACGGTGCCGTCTCCGGGGCAATCAGGTTCACCGATCGTCAGGCTGAACCCACCTGACGTCCTCAACTTCCCATTGCCATCGTCGCTGACGATGCTGATATCGCTCGGCTCCAGCGCGCCAATACCTACACCTTCCCAAGCCACCGCTCCCCACGTGAACCGATCCTTGCTCGCCATCATGCTTGTCCCGAACAGGCCGCCATTGTCGTTGTCGGCCTTGCGCAAACCTTGCGCGCCATAGTGAGCATAGGTGGGTACCTTGTATCGCTTCTCGATGCCCTCGTGAAACTCTCTCACCTTAGCAATTGTCTGACTCAAGGCTTCACGAGGCGTCTCCCTCTCCAACTTATTGACCTTCTCTGACTGTGCTACTGCTTTCTTACCATCTGTATTCATCAGCCCCAAATTGCTATCCGGCACCAGCCCATACCACGCCGGTGAAAGATAAATCTCGCTATAGGGATCACCATTGCTCGGCAACGGCGGCATGATATCCACACCGGTCCTCTTGTCCCGCAATCTGAGCCACGGCTTGCCATCGTTGTAGTCCGCCGTGGGCAACAATTCCAATCCCCCTGGTGCTTGCGACAGAATGGCAACCACATCCGCAGCGTTCCGACCGAGAAACAATTGCTCTACCCCCTCGAAGCCCGCGCGCATGCGCTTGTACGTGGCCGGCGCACCAGTAGCGGGTTGTACACCGTGCGAGACACCAAGCACTTTGTCGCATTGGTGGATTTCCGTGAGCGCGCGGCTCACCAGTCCACCCATCGAATGGGTAACGACGATGACCTTATCAGCCATCACGCGCCCCGGCTTCTTACGTCGGATGCTGCACTGATTGTTCCCCTTGCCATCCGGTGTGTCCTCGACGACTACCGTCCTCCCTTCGTTGTAGTACGGCAGAATCTTGTTCTCGATCAGATCCTTGATGGCCGCACCGGAGTCGCGGTTGCTTTGCAGCCAGTTGTAGCCGCCTGCCCAAACGTCGAACTGGTAGTTGGCGGCGTGGAGGATTTCGTCGCGAGTCAGTGCCTCGCCACCTTCAGCTCCCCAATCGGCAGGTGCGTCATGCCCGAAGTCCGCTGCCCAGTTCTTCAAGTCCGCCTCGCAACGGGTGAAGTCATACTCCGCCAGCGAATTCAGAAGATATTGCAATTGAGCCATGAACGGATGGTAGGAGGAGCGCATCAATGCCCCCCAACCGCGAGCCACCAACACGTTCTTCGGGAGCCCGCTCTGCCCGGCATCGATTGGACCGCTGGGATCGATTTCTACGGTCTCTGTTGCCAGATCACCGGCACGCTCTTTCGTATTTTTGAATAGATAGTTGAACAACTGCCCGATCAGATCCGCGGCACCCCGAAGGTCGGTATTGGGAGGCCGCCAGACGACGTTCTTTCCTTCCTTCTTCCTCAGATTGGTTCCCATGATCCCGGGCAAGAAAAGGATAGGAATCACGTAAGGCTTGGCGAGAATAATCTTCTCGCGCTGATCCTCTGCTGGTGTCAGCGTGGCTGAACTGTACTGATCGCCATCGTTGTCGACGACGCTGGGGATTAACACGGGGTTCGCTTCGGCCATGGTATTGCTCAAACTCGGTTGGGCAGATCAATCCATCAGTCGGATTCGCAGCGGCTCGACAAACAAGCTCTTCTGGAGCGGCACCCTGCCAGCCGGATCCGTCATCATCTTGAGTTTGGTGCCATCGCCACGCAGGATTTCAACGCGCGCGTTGGCAAGCGGCTCTCCTGTGGAAGGATTGCGAATCACGTAAGCGTCATGGAAGTTCGCATGCTTCCATGTATTCATTTCCTGCGCCAGGGAACTCGGACCCTGGCGGCTGAACGCGACCGACCTGATCGTTCGCTCTCCTCGCGTGCCATCTTCGATTCCGGTCGACGACATGCGAAGATAGGAGCCACCACACTTGAGCAGCAGTTCATCCTTGGCCTCGATAACGACACGTCCGTTCGCGCTGGAGATCGTCATGTTCTTGTCTGCCAGCAGCCGGACCTCATCGCTCTGCGCCTCGATCTCGATCTTCCCTCTTGCTGCGAACAATTTGATGCCCGCCTTCTGCGCAAAGATGGATACCAGTTCGCCCGCCGCGACAGTAATGCGCTTAAGTATGCTGAGATCGGCGCTGCCGCCAGTTGTGGCGATCAGGTTTCCTGAAGCGCTCAGCTGCAAGTCGGCACCCGATGCCAGTGCTATGCCGGCCGGTGCGCTAACAAGGATTCCAGCCTTCTTGAGTTCCTTCAACGTGTCTTCGAACAGCGCCTTCTGCCTGTCGTAATCGGCTGCAACGGCTTGCGCAGCGCCGGCGGCCGCAGCCAACGCTTCGCTTTGCTGCAGGGCCTGCTGGAGCAGGCCCTGCGCCGCATCCATATCAAGCTGCTTCCCGCCGGCATTGGGCTGATCGTCGACCGAAACAAACAGCCCCTTGCCGCTCCGGATCGCTCCCCAGCCCGAGGTTCTCAGTTCGAACCCGTCCCCCCGCTTCTTCCCCTGGTGATCAACGAGGTAGCCTAGATTGAGTTGCGTCTTGCCGCCGTACTCGGTGGACAGCTTGATCCCTTCCTGCCCCTTCCTATCCTCAAACCGCAGCTTGTTATTGCTCTGCGTTCGAATCACATTGCGCGACAGCCACCCGTCCTGATTCGTGATCAGGTTCTCATGCTGGCTGTTGTGCTGCACGCTTGCGATATACGGCTTATTGGGATTGCCATCGCGAAAGGCCACATCCACGTAAGTGCCATCGAGCAGCGGGAAGTGGAAGCCCGTCTGCAACGCCCCGGCAAACGGCTTGGCCAGCGCAAGCGGCACGCTCTCGCCGCCGTTTGGCCATTCGTCGAAATCCACATCGAAGCGGACCGTGTAGTGCCCTTGCTGCGTCAGGTAGGCATACTTGTACCGGCCGGGCGAGGTAACGCGCGCACTCAGCGTGCCTTGGATCTTCGGCCAGTTGTCTTCGTCCATCGGCAAACGGTAACGCCGGTCCGACGGGATGGACTTGAAAGCATTGCGGTAGGCCGCATCGCGCGCCCCGCTGTGAACGACTTCGGTGATCACCTGCCCGTTCGGCGCATCAGGCAGCGCCATGTCCATGCGCAGAATGCGCGCCGGCCGCAACGCCAGCACATTGCTCTCGCCAGCGAAGATCAACTGCTCGGCAAATTTCGCCTCGTGTCGCAATTGCGCCTCCCACTTGCCTCCGTCGAAGTCCAGGTGGTGCGTGCCATAGACATAAGACTGGCCGTAGGTCGTCGTCTCCTTCGGCGCGACATTGGCTTCGCCGGTAAGGCGCTCCCACGCGAGATCAGGATTGAAGTCGGCGACCCGGATCGATTCCGGTACCGTCTTCGCATGGGTCTGCAGCGAAAACACCGTTTCCTGTCCGGACTCCAGCCCGGCTGTCTCCCGGTAGGGCACCCGCAGTTCGGGCTGGTAGATGTAGTGGTCGATATCGTCTCCGAACACCACCATCTCGCCGAATTTCCCGGGCGTGAAATAGCAGTACAAGCCCTCCTGTTCCATCAGCAAGCGGATGTATGACCAATCCGACAATTGATGCTGAAAGCGGAACTTGTGTTCGGGGTATTTCCGACGCAGCCTGAAGTCAAACTGGTGGCCTTGCAGGTCGTGACGGCGCAAGATCGTTTCAATGATCTGCGGAGCTGTCTGGTGCTGGTAAATCCGGCTGGCACGCGTCAGTTGCAGCCGCGCAACAAGCGGCTCGACCACGATTTCGTATCCGCAGAAGTCGTGTGTCTGCCTGGTTTTGCTAAACCGCGTGACGCAGCCAGCGAACTTGCGCGGCTCCGTGTCGTCGCCCGCGTCGATCAGGAAGGTGGCTGCCTTGCCCAGATAGTCGGCACGGTCCAATTCAAGCGGGTGCATGAGCTGGATAGTGAGGGTGTAGGGTTCACCCATCCGCTCCACCGCCTCGAAGGAAACCACGGACAGCGCCGCAGCACTTGCCGTGCCGGGCACTTGCAGGAAATACGCCTGCCGCCCGGTAAGTCCCCTGAGCAGCGTGCTGCCGTTAGTCTTGAGTCCTTCCATCAGATCCGCCATTCCCCGGGCTCCGTTGTCAGCGCAATCAAACCTGCGGCAGTAACGATGCATCGCCGATGCATCGTCCTGTGGGCCGCACGGTAAGCGCTTTCCCTTACGCCGGGAACCCCTTGGGATCCGTATTCAAACCATTTGTCGATCTATGACAAAATTCGATGCGGGTTAGAAATTTCCCTATTTCTTCTCAAGAATCGACGTGTTAATGAACGAGCGCAAAAATTATCGGGTGCGTTTGACAAGATCGGCGTTCGACCACGGAGCACACCAGCATGGATTCCACCCTCGCCCAATCCTGGCTATCCTTCAGCGAACCCGTAGCCGCAGCCCGCGCCGCCGGCCGCCCTTTGGTCGCACTGGAATCAACCATCATCGCGCACGGCATGCCTTACCCGGAGAACGTTCGCACGGCGCGAGAGGTGGAGAGGGTGATCCGCGACCTCGGCGCCGAGCCCGCGACCATCGCCCTGATCGACGGGCGCATCCGCATCGGACTCTCAGACGAAGAACTCGAACGGCTCGGCCACTCGGGCCAGGCACACAAGGTAAGCCGCCGCGACCTGCCGGCCGTGCTGGCTAGCGGCGAACTTGGCGCCACCACGGTGGCCGGCACGATGATTTGCGCGGCCCTGGCCGGCATCGAGGTCTTCGTCACCGGCGGCATTGGCGGCGTGCACCGCGGCGCGCGAGAGACCTTCGATATCTCCGCCGACCTGCAGGAACTGGCGCAGACTTCCGTCGCAGTGGTATGCGCCGGCGCCAAGTCGATCCTCGATATCGGGCTCACGCTCGAATATCTCGAAACCCATGGCGTGCCGGTGCTCAGTTGCGAGCAAGATAATTTCGCGGCGTTCTACACGCGCGACAGCGGGTTTCGTGCGGATTACAGATTGGATGATCCCGCTGAACAGGCGCGTTTCGTCCGCACCAAATGGGATCTGGGCCTCGCGGGCGGCGTGCTGCTGAGCACGCCAGTGCCGGAGTCGGCAGCGATGCCCTCAGCGGACATCGATGCGCTGACGCAGCAGGCGCTCGATGAAGCCCGGGTGCAAGGCATCACCGGCAAGGCGGTGACGCCGTTCCTGCTGGCACGCATCAAGGCGCTCACAGGCGGTCGCAGCCTGGCGACCAATATCGCGCTGGTAAAACACAACGCCGAAGTCGGCGCCAGGCTCGCACTGGCGCTGGCCCAGGCCGCGCGCGGCGCCAGGCCAGCTTAGGGTCGGCCCGGCGCGGCACCTCGGCGCGCGGGAGCCGGAATCTGCACTTCAGTCCTTCGCCTTCTCAGGCGGCAGCGCCTTGCCGAGCAGCTTGCCAAGCAGGCCGGTCTTGCCGGCGTTCTGCTGGCCCTTGGTCTTCGGCAACGCGCCGGCGCGGTTGGCGCCTGCCTGCTTCATGTTGTTGTTGATCTTCAGGCCCTTGTTCTTTTCGAGATCGGTTTTCTTCACGGACATCATCCCAGGAGTCGAGCCCCGCATTGTACGCAGTGCGCCAGCCCGCGGGGCAAAGCCGGCCGTCTGGCCTACTTGCCGAACGCGCTGAATTTCAGCGCCAGGAACTCCACGAAAAGCCGAATGCGCGACGACAACTGGTGGCGCTGCTGGTACACGGCATAGATATTCGCCTCCGGCGTCGCATACTGCGGCAACACCTGCACCAGCCGGCCACTGCGCAGGTAGCGCTCGATATCCCACTCCGCGCGCATGACGATGCCGTGGCCTTCCAGCGCCCAGTGCACGGCGATCTCGCCATCGTTCGTCGTGACGTTGCCGCGCACGTGGATCGACTCCGTGCGCACTTTGCCGCCCTTCACTGGCGTCAGGCGCCATACGCCATAGGCGTCGCTGCCCTGGCGGATGCCGATGCAGTTATGGCGCAGCAGGTCCGAAGGCGTCTGCGGCACGCCACGCTCGCGCAGGTACTTCGGCGACGCGCACAGCAGGCGGCGGTTGGGCGCCAGCAGCCTGGCAACGATGCGGGCATCGGGCGGCTCGCCAAAACGCACACAGACATCGAAGGCGTCTTCGGTCAGCGGCGGCGGATCGGCCGAGAGCTGCAGCTGCACGTCGACGTCCGGGTACTTGCGGCTGTATTCCGAGATCACCGGCGCCACGTGCATGCGGCCGAAGCCGAGTGTGGCATTGACGCGCAGCAGCCCGCTGGGCCGGCCCCTGGCGCTGGTGAGCAGCTGCTGCAAGTCGTCGATCTCGCCCAGGATCCGCCGCGCATGCTCCAGGAACACTTCGCCCTCCGGCGTCAGGCTCATGCGCCGCGTCGTCCGCGTCACCAGCGGCATGCCGATGCGCGATTCCATCTGCGCCAGCCGCTTGCTGACCGCCGCCGTGGTGATGCCCAGGTCGCGCGCGGCGGCGCTCAGGCTGCCAGCCGTCGCCACCGCGGCGAAGAAGCCCAGTTCCGACGGCTGGATACCGCTCGTGGTGGCCATGTCGCTGTTAACCTCAGGTTAATAATGGTTTAACTCTAGCGCCGATCCAAAACCTCGTCTACCGGCCAGAATCCCCTCACGCAATTCAGCGGTGATCCCGACAGGAGACGAAGGATGAAGACGTACAAGATCGCAACGATTCCGGGCGACGGCATTGGCAAGGAAGTGGTGCCGGCCGGGCGCGAGGTGATGGAAGCGCTGGCCGCCGCGGGCGCGGGCTTTCGCTTCGAGTTCGAGGACTTCGCCTGGGGCGGCGACTACTACCGCCAGCATGGCGTGATGATGCCGGCGAACGGCCTCGACGCGCTGCGCGACAAGGACGCGATCCTGTTCGGCTCGGCCGGCGATAACCAGATCCCCGACCACATCACGCTGTGGGGCCTGCGCCTGAAGATCTGCCAGGGCTTCGACCAGTACGCCAACGTGCGCCCAACGCGCATCCTGCCCGGCATTGATGGCCCCCTCAAGCGCTGCGCGCCAGAGGACCTCGACTGGGTCATCGTGCGCGAGAACTCCGAAGGCGAATACTCGGGCGTGGGCGGCCGCGTCCACCAGGGCCATCCGATCGAAGCCGCGACCGACGTATCGATGATGACCCGCGTCGGCGTGGAACGCATCCTGCGCTTCGCGTTCAAGCTGGCGCAATCGCGCCCGCGCAAGCTGCTGACGGTCATTACCAAGTCCAACGCCCAGCGCCACGCCATGGTGATGTGGGACGAAGTCGCCATGCAGGTCGCGAAGGATTTCCCGGACGTTACGTGGGACAAGGAACTTGTCGATGCCGCCACCGCGCGCATGGTCAACCGTCCGAAGACGCTCGACACCATCGTCGCCACCAACTTGCACGCCGATATCCTGAGCGACCTGGCCGCCGCCCTCGCGGGCAGCCTGGGCATCGCGCCGACCGGCAATATCGACCCGGAGCGCCGCTACCCGTCCATGTTCGAGCCGATCCACGGCTCGGCGTTCGACATCATGGGCAAGGGCCTGGCCAATCCGGTTGGCACCTTCTGGTCGGTCGTGATGCTGCTGGAGCACCTCGGCGAGCAAGCCGCCGCACAGCGTCTGATGGCCGCCATCGAAGCCGTTACCGCGAACCCTGCTCTGCATACCGGCGACCTCGGCGGCAAGGCCCGCACGGTGGACGTGACCAAGGCCGTCTGCGACTTCCTTGCCGCGAACCAGCAGGCCAAGGCGGCCTGAGCCGTACCCCCGCCCGGCGCTCGCCGGGCAATGCCAGGCACGCCTGGCCCTGCGGACGCAAACCAACGCCCCCAAGAGCGGCGCCCGCAGGCGCATTTCGCAGAACCCGCAGGAGACAGCAAATGATTCAACGGCTACTAGGAAAGCTGTATGTCCAGGTATTGATCGGCGTGACCGCTGGCGTCTTGCTCGGCGTGTGGGCGCCCGATATCGGCAGCAGCCTGAAGCCGCTTGGTGATGTGTTCATCAAGCTGATCAAGATGGTGTTCGCACCGATCATCTTCGCCACCGTGGTGCTGGGCATCGCCCGCATGGAAAACATGAAGGAGCTGGGCCGCGTCGGTGTACGGGCGCTGCTCTATTTCGAACTGCTGTCCACCTTCGCCCTGGCGCTCGGCCTGATCGTCGTGAACGTGGTCCAGCCCGGCGCCGGCATGAATGTCGATGCCTCGCACCTTGACGCCAAGGCCATCGCCAGCTACACGCACGCCGCCGAGACGCCGCACACCTTCGTCGAGTTCCTGATGAACCTGGTGCCGTCGAGCGTGATCGACGCACTGGCGCGCAACGACATCCTGCAGATCCTGGTGTTCGCCACCCTGTTCGGCATTGCGCTGTCGCATATCGGTGCGCGCGCCAAACCGGTGGTCGACTTCCTGGAGTCCTTCACGCACGGCATCTTCACGATCGTGGGGATGATCATGCGCCTCGCCCCCATCGCCGCGTTCGGCGCCATGGCCTTTACCGTAGGCAAGTATGGCCTGGGCTCGGTGGTATCGCTGGGCAAGCTGATGGGCACGATGTACCTCACCTGCTTCCTGTTCGTCGTGATCGTGCTCGGCGGCGTGGCACGGGTCTCCGGCTTCAGCCTGTGGAAATTCCTAAAGTACATCCGCGACGAACTGTTCACGGTGCTCGGCACCAGCTCGTCGGAATCGGTGGTGCCGCAGCTGATGCGCAAGCTGGAGAACGCCGGCGTGTCCAAGCCGGTCGTCGGCCTGGTGGTGCCGTCCGGCCTGACGTTCAACCCGGACGGCCAGTGCATCTACTACACGATGGCCGCGATCTTCATCGCGCAGGCCACCAACACGCCGCTGACGCTGATGGACCAGATCGTCGTGCTCGGTGTGCTGCTGCTGACGTCGAAAGGCTCGGCGGGCGTGACCGGATCGGGCTTCATCACGCTGGCGGCGACGCTGGCCTCGCTCGGCAAGATTCCCGTGGCCGGCATGGTGCTGCTGCTTGGCGTGGACCGGTTCATGTCGGAGGCGCGCGCCATCACCAACACGATCGGCAATGCGGTCGGCACGCTCGCGATTGCACGCTGGGTCGGCGCAGTCGATCAGCAGCGCCTGCAGGATGCGCTGGATGGCAAGGTCGTCGACGAGGAGCCGGGCGAGGGCCAGCAGCCGGAAGCGGCGGCGATCGGCACCCGCATGATTCCTGTGGCCGATCGGCACGCTGGCCTCCAGCACTGAAATGACGGAACCGACCATGGATGCCCTGCAGGCCCGTTCGCTGCTCCAGCACATGTTCCGCGCCGCCATCGACGCCGCGCAGCCTTCGCTGACCCTCGCCGCCCACCTGCCCGAACGGCCACGCGGCCGCACGGTGGTAATCGGCGCGGGGAAGGCCTCGGCGGCCATGGCCCACGCCTTCGAGGCCGCATGGCCGTGGCCCGTCGAAGGTCTCGTGGTGACGCGCTACGGTTACGCGGTGCCGTGCGAGCGCATCGAGATCGTCGAAGCGGCGCACCCGGTGCCGGATGCGAACGGCTTTCACGCAGCGCGCCGGATGCTCGAGATGGTGTCGGGCCTGACGGAAGACGACCTTGTGATCTGCCTGGTGTCGGGTGGTGGTTCTTCGCTGCTGCCGTTGCCGCTGGCCGGCGTGTCGCTGGAAGACAAGCAGGCGATCAATCGCGCGCTGCTGGCCTGCGGCGCCACGATTACGGAGATGAATTGCGTGCGCCGCCACCTCTCCGCGATCAAGGGCGGTCGGCTGGCGGCAGCGTGCCACCCGGCGCGCGTCTGCAACCTGCTGCTGTCGGACGTGCCCGGCGACGACCCGATCGATATCGCCTCCGGCCCGACAGTGGCCGACCCCACCACGCGTGACGACGCCATCGACATCGTCCGACGCTATGGCATCGACGTGCCGCGCCATGTGCTCGACGCGCTGGCCTCCGACGCGGCCGAAACCATCAAGTCTGGCGACCCGCGCCTGCCGCGCATGCAAACCGCATTGATCGCCACGCCACGGCTTGCCTTGCAAGCGGCGGCGCAAGTCGCGCGGAACGCGGGCTTGCCCGTGTTCGTGCTCGGCGATGCGATCGAGGGGGAGGCGCGCGAGGTCGGCAAGGTGCTCGGCGGCATCGCGCTCGAAGTCGCCAACCATGGCCAGCCGTTCGCGGCGCCGTGCGTGCTGCTCTCGGGCGGGGAGACCACCGTGACGGTGCGCGGCAAGGGGCGCGGCGGACGCAACGTCGAATACCTGCTGTCGCTCGCACTCACGCTGCGCGGCAAGGCGGGTGTCTATGCGCTCGCCGGCGACACCGATGGCGTGGACGGACAGGAAGAAATCGCCGGCGCCATCGTCACGCCCGACACGCTGCAGCGCGCGTGGCGGCTCGGCATCCGCCCGCAGGATGCGCTGGCCGCCAACGACGGGCACGGCTTCTTCGAGGCCCTTGGCGACGCCGTCGTCACGGGCCCCACCATGACCAACGTGAACGATTTCCGCGCGATCCTGATCGCGCGCTGACAGGAGTAAAGCATGAGACGCCTTCGCAACGCCAAGATCGTGGCAACACTGGGGCCGGCAAGTTCGACACCCGAGAGCATCGATGCGCTGTTCGAAGCTGGCGCCGATGTGTTCCGGCTCAATTTCAGCCACGGCAGCCATGACGACCACAAGCAGCGCCTGGACAGCATCCGCGCCATCGAGCGCGAGCGGGGCCGCCCGATTGGCGTGCTGCTGGACTTGCAAGGTCCCAAGCTGCGCATCGGCACGTTTGCCGACAGCCCCGTGCAACTGGCCGCGCGGGCGCCGTTCCGCCTAGACCTCGACGCTGCCGTGCCGGGTTCGCAAACTCGCGTCAGCCTGCCGCACCCGGAGATTTTCGCCGCGCTGGGCGAAGGCACCGAACTGCTGCTCGACGACGGCAAGATTCGCCTGCGCGTGGAGCAGTGCGGCGCCGACTTCGCGCAGACGACGGTGATCAACGGCGGCGCGCTGTCGGATCGCAAGGGGGTGAATGTGCCAGGCGTGGTGCTGCCGCTCTCGGCGATGACCGAGAAAGATCGCCGCGACCTGGACTTCGGCCTCACGCTCGGTGTCGACTGGATCGCGCTGTCGTTCGTGCAGCGCGCCGAGGACATCCAGGAGATCAAGCAGATCGTGCAGGGCCGCGCCGGCATCGTTGCCAAGCTCGAAAAACCCGCGGCGATCCAGAGCCTGGAGGCCATCGTCGCCGAAGCGGACGCCGTGATGGTCGCGCGTGGCGACCTGGGCGTGGAGATGCCCGCGGAACTGGTGCCATCGTTGCAGAAGCAGATCGTGCGCGCCTGCCGCAAGGCTGGCAAGCCGGTGATCGTGGCCACGCAGATGCTCGAATCGATGGTTGCGTCGCCCGTGCCGACGCGCGCGGAGGCTTCGGACGTGGCGACCGCGGTCTACGACGGCGCCGATGCCGTGATGCTGTCGGCCGAGTCGGCTTCCGGCCGCTACCCGGTGGAAGCCGTGACGATGATGGACAGCATCATCACGCGCACGGAATCGGACCCGCTTTACCACGACGCCATCCAGGCGTCGCATACCCCGCCGCGCGCCGAGGCCGCGGATGCCATCGGCTACGCGATCCGCCATGTCGCAGGCCTGCTCAAGGTGCCGGCGACCGTTGCCTACACCAGCTCGGGCTACTCGGCCCTGCGCATGGCGCGCGAGCGTCCCGAAGTGCCAATCCTCGGCATGACGCCGCGCGTGGCCACCGCCCGGCGGCTGGCGCTGGCGTGGGGCGTGCATGCCGTGCTGTGCCACGAAGTGGTGGACGTGCTGGAGATGACGGAGCTGGCCAGCCGCACCGTGCTGGAGGAACGCTTCGGCGAGCGTGGCGAATCGATCGTCATCTCGGCAGGGCTTCCATTCACGGTTGCCGGGACCACCAACTTGCTGCGCATCGCACAGGTGCAATGAATCGGCGAGACGGAAGACACCACCATCGCCGATCCCGCAACAAAGACTTACCCACACGCAAACCATAACCATCCCAACAGGAGACAGCCAATGCGCACACCCCTTGCTTTGCGGAACATCGTTCGCCTTTCCGTGCTGGCGGTCGGCTTCGCCGCTTCTTCGGCCGCGCTATCGCAGGAATGGCCCGCGCGGCCGATCAGCCTGGTGGTGCCGTTCCCGTCCGGCGGCACGACCGATGTGCTGGCACGCGCGATCGGCGACCAGTTATCGAAGAACCTCGGGCAGCCTGTCATCGTCGAAAACCGGCCCGGCGCCGGCGCGACGGTTGGCGCGGACTATGTGGCCAAGGCGAAGCCGGACGGCTACACGCTGCTGATGGGCGCGGTGCACCACACCATTGCAACGAGCGTCTACAAGAAGCTGCCCTACAGCTTCCAGAAGGATCTGGCTCCGGTGGCCACGGTGGCGATGGTGCCGAACGTGCTCGTCATCAACGCCGCGAAGACGCCGGCGAAGAACGTCGCGGAACTGGTTGCACTGGCGAAGAAGTCGCCGACGGAGTTCGCGTATGGCTCGAACGGCAACGGCACGGCGCAGCACCTGATCGGCACGCAGTTCCAGGCGGAGACCGGCGCGTCGTTGCTGCATGTGCCTTACAAGGGCAGCGGTCCGCTGACGACAGATTTGCTGGGCGGGCAGGTGACGATGTCGTTCGATACGCTGACCACGGTGCTGCCGCATATCAAGGCCGGCAAGCTCAGGGCCCTGGCCGTGACGACGGCGAAGCGATCCAGCGTGCTGCCCGATGTGCCGACGCTTGAAGAGTCGGGGCTGAAGGGCTTTGATATCGGCACGTGGTTCGGCGTGCTGGCGCCCGCGGCGACGCCGAAGCCGATCCTGGCCAGGCTCAGCGCCGAGATCGTGAAGATCGTGAAATCGCAGGATTTTCAGCAGCGCATGCTGGCCGCGGGCGCGGAGCCCATGGTGGGCACGGCGGATGAGTTTGCCAAGCGCATCAATGATGAGACGGTGAAGTTCGCGAAGCTGGTGAAGGAAGGGAAGGTGGCGATCGAGTAGATGGATATGGCCGCTCGGCAGTCAAAAAAGGCCGCGATGCAATCGCGGCCTCTGTCCCTGGCGTGGCGCGAAATGCCCTCTATGCCACCCTCTTCGCATTAATCACCGCCTCCGCCACACTAGCCGGCGCTTCGGCGTAGTGCTTGAACTCCATCGTAAATGTCGCGCGGCCCTGCGTGAGCGAGCGCAGCGACGTGGAGTAGCCGAACATCGTCGCCAGCGGCACCTCGGCGCGCACCACCTTGCCCCCGCCGCCCGCGATCTCTTCCATCCCGTGCACCATGCCGCGCCGTGACGAGAGATCGCCCATTACATTGCCGGTGAATTCCTCCGGCGTTTCCACTTCCACCGACATCATCGGCTCAAGCAGGATCGGCTTGGCCCGCTTCATGCCCTCGCGGAACGCCATCGAGCCGGCCATGCGGAACGCATTCTCGTTCGAATCCACGTCGTGGTACGAACCGAATACCAGCGTAGCTTTCACATCGACAATCGGATACCCCGCCAGCACGCCGGCGGTCAGCGTTTCACGAATGCCCTTGTCCACCGCCGGGATAAATTCGCGCGGCACCACGCCGCCCTTGATGGCGTCGACGAACTCGTAGCCGCCGCCGTGCGGCATCGGCTCGATGTTGAGCACCACGTGGCCGTACTGGCCGCGTCCGCCTGACTGCTTGATGAACTTGCCCTCGACATCCTTCGCCGCCTGCCGGATGGTCTCGCGATAGGCCACCTGCGGCTTGCCCACCGATGCTTCCACGCCGAACTCGCGCCGCATCCGGTCGACCAGGATCTCCAGGTGCAGCTCGCCCATGCCGGAAATAATGGTCTGCCCGGATTCCTCGTCGGTCGTCACGCGGAACGACGGATCCTCCTGCGCCAGCCGGTTCAGGGCGACGCCCATCTTCTCCTGGTCCGCCTTGGTCTTCGGCTCCACCGCCTGCGAGATCACGGGTTCCGGGAAGCTCATGCGTTCCAGGATGATGACCTTGTTCGGGTCGCACAGCGTGTCGCCAGTGGTGGCTTCCTTCAGCCCCACCGCCGCGGCGATATCGCCGGCACGCACTTCCTTGATCTCCTGGCGCACGTTGGCGTGCATCTGCAGGATGCGCCCCAGCCGCTCGCGCTTGGACTTGACCGGGTTGTAAACCGTGTCGCCGGAATGGACCACGCCCGAATACACGCGGAAGAAGATCAGCTGGCCGACAAACGGATCCGTCATGATCTTGAACGCCAGCGCCGAGAACGGCTCGTCGTCGCTCGGATGGCGCTCGGCCTCGCGGTCGTCCTCGGTATGGCCCAGGATGGCGGGCACGTCGGCGGGCGAGGGCAGGTAGTCGATCACCGCGTCCAGCATGCTCTGCACGCCCTTGTTCTTGAACGCGCTGCCGCACAGCATCGGCACGATCTCGTTGGCGATGGTGCGCTTGCGCAAGCCCTGCTTGATCTGCGCCTCGGTCAGCGGTTCGCCGGACAGGTATTGCTCGAGCAGCGTCTCGTCGGCCTCGGCCGCGGCTTCGATCATCTTGTCGCGCCATTCCTGCGCGATGGGCAGCAGCTCGGCCGGGATGTCCCGGTACTCGAAGCGCACACCCTGGCTCTCGTCGTCCCAGACCACGGCCTTCATCTTGACCAGGTCGACCACGCCCTGGAAATGGTCCTCGGCGCCGACCGGAATCTGGATCGGCACGGCGCGGCCCTTGAGCCGGTCGGCGATCTGGGTCTGCACGCGGAAGAAGTCCGCGCCGACGCGGTCCATCTTGTTGACGAACGCGATGCGCGGCACGTTGTACTTGTTGGCCTGGCGCCAGACCGTCTCGGACTGCGGCTGCACGCCGCCGACCGCGTCATAGACCATGCAGGCGCCATCGAGCACGCGCATGGAGCGCTCGACTTCGATGGTGAAGTCGACGTGCCCCGGCGTGTCGATGATGTTGATGCGGTGCTCAGGGTAGTTGCCGGCCATGCCCTTCCAGAACGCCGTGGTCGCCGCCGACGTGATGGTGATGCCGCGCTCCTGCTCCTGCTCCATCCAGTCCATCGTCGCGGCGCCGTCGTGCACTTCCCCCAGCTTGTGGTTGACGCCGGTATAGAACAGGATGCGCTCCGTCGTCGTCGTCTTGCCGGCGTCGATATGGGCACTGATGCCGATATTGCGGTAGCGCTCGATGGGGGTTTTGCGGGACACGGCGATCTCTCCGGGATGACCTCAGTTAAGTAGAGTAGCACCTGCCGCGCAACCCCGTTTGTCCCTGCGCGCGGAAGGGGCGGCCATCGGGGCGCGCTGCGCGCCGTCCGTCGTCCGCGTGCGGCAGGCCGGTGAATCCGGCGTCCTGGCGGCCTATAAGAGCAAAGAAATTGCTTCGTCAGATGCAGATTCATCTGCATTGCGGTTCCACCGCATTTCAGCGCCTGAGCGCCTGCCTATACTTGCCCCTTCGTGTCCCGCGTCTACCTCCTGCGGGTGACAGTCTTCCGGCGCCCGGGCGCCTTCCTGACCGATTCCTATACAGAGTGACAGACAGGCAAGCATGGCTAGCGTCCTGATCGTTGATGATCATCCCGCGTGGCGGCTGGTGATGAGATCGCAGCTTTCCCAACTGCTCGGCGTGGAGCATATTCTCGAAGCCGACAATGGCCAGTGCGCGATCGAAGCGGTGCGCCAGCACAAGCCCGACCTGGTGATGCTCGACCTCGACATTCCACGCATCGGCGGCCTCGATGTGGCTGCCCGCGTGCGCGATATGCATCCGGCGGTGCGCGTCCTTGTCGTGACCGCGCTCGATCCGGCCGTGTTCGTGTCGCGCGCGTGGCAGGCGGGCGCGCAGGGCTTTGTCAGCAAGACGCAGGACATCCAGGAAATCCTGCGCGCGGTGGAATCCGTGCTGGCTGGCTATACGGTTTTTCCGGCACTGCCACGGCGCGGCGCCCACGGGCCGGCGTTGTGCGGCGACGAGGAAAACCTGCGGCGCCTTTCCGACAAGGAACTCGGGGTGCTGAAGATGCTGGCGCGCGGCATGACGTACAAGGACATCAGCCGCGAACTGTTTATCAGCAACAAGACCGTCAGCAGCTACAAGGCCCGTATCATGGCCAAGCTGCAGATCGGCTCGCTGGTGGAACTGGTGGATTTTGCCCGGCGTTGCAAGCTGATCCAGTAAGGCCGGCCGCGGGGGGCCCAGGCTCAAGGAATTTGAAGGTCCCATGCAGTCGGCGCACGTGCAGGCTGGCTGCAGCGCTGGCAAACTGTCGGTCTATCCAAATGAAAGACCAAGGCGGGGGGACGGCTGTGGGCGAGTTGCAGACCATGCTGGAAAACCATGGGCTGATGCTGGTGTTCCTCAACGTGCTGGCGGAACAGGCGGGCCTGCCGATTCCGGCGTATCCGATGCTGTTCGTGGCCGGCGCACTGGGCGTGCAGGAGACCGGCCCGTCGATCGGCGCGGTGCTGGCGACCGTGATCGCGGCTTGCCTCATCGCGGATACCGCCTGGTATTTTGCCGGCCGCCGGCTGGGCCAGCCCATGCTGCGCACCATCTGCAAGGTGTCGATGTCGCCCGACACCTGCATCCGCCAGACCCAGTCGCTTTACCTGCGCGTGGGGCCGCGTTCGCTGGTCTTCGCCAAGCTGCTGCCCGGTGCCGGCGCGCTCTCCACGGCCATGGCCGGCATGACGGCCACGCCGCTGCCGGTATTCCTGTTCTATGACGCCGTCGGCGCGCTGGTCTGGGCCGGCGCGGCGCTGCTGGTCGGGGTGGTGTTCAGTGACTTTGTCGATGTCATTCTGGCTGCCTTCAGCGAGTACGGGCACCTGGCGGTGCTGGTCTGCGTGGGCGCCTTCGCGCTGTTCCTGGCCTGGCGCATCTGGTGGCGTTTCCGGCTGTTGCGCCGGACGCGGCGGGTGCCGCGCATGACCGTCGATGAACTCGAGGCCCGCCGCCGCGCCGGCACGCTGCCGCTGGTGCTCGACGTCCGCGCCCATGGCCCCGCGCCGATCGAGCGCATCCCGGGTGCCATGGTCGTGGACATGCACGGATCGCTCGATGCGCTGCGCGACCAGCTGGCATCGCGCGACATCGTCGTCTACTGCGCCTGTCCGCACGAGATTTCGGCGGCCATCCTGGCCGAGCGGCTCCGCGCCGCGGGCCATCCACAGACCTTTGCCCTGGCGGGCGGCTTCGACGAGTGGAAGCGCCTGCACGGCGGCACCGAGGCGCCGCCGCAGGCCGCGGAAGCGGCCAACGACGCGGCAGCCGGCTGATCCGCCTTGCCCGGGGATGACCGGGCGGAAGTCTCAGCGCTTGCCGGCAGTCTGGAACACCGTCAGGTCCGGGTAGACCGCGCGGATCTTTTCCCACTCGGTGGCGTTGAAGAACTGGCACTTGCCCGCGCCAAAGCGCTTGCCCACTTCCACGCAGAAGCGCACGGCCTCGGCAATGTCGATCTCGTGGTTGGCCGACGTGGCGCTGCCCGATACGACTGATTGTGCTGTCACCGCCACACCCACCACCGGCGCATGTGTGGCCACGTGCGGCTGCATGATGCTGTTGAAGTGGTACAGGCCGTTGTGGTACGGCGTGATGTCCTGTTGCGAGATCGGGAACGTGACGGCGGGGCAGCCGGTGGTCGATTCCATGGTCGCAACCAGGTCCGGGCTCACGCGCAGGATGTAACCCTGCATGGCCGTCGGGGAAATCGCGAAGCCGCGATGCTTGATGATGCTGTTGCCCTTGGACGCGTCGATCGACAGGATGGCGTCCATCTCCGGCAGCACCTGGTGGTCGTTCATGGTGTCCGACGACACCGGCATGCTCATGAACGGCACCGGGTCGTGTGGCTGCATCGACACATTGGTCGACAGGTGCGTCGTGACGATGACGTCGCCGGCCACGTGATCGCCGCGCGACTTCATCTGCGCGAGCTTGAGCGCCACGGCCAGGCAGCCGATCGGGCCATCCGCGTCGGACACAAGGCCGACCAGCTCGGGCCGCGCGCCGATGGCGCCATTGCGGCCGATCACGCCCAGCGTGGGCGCTTTGCCGCCGCCGCGCTTGCCGTTGGTGCCAGGAATCACGATGGTGATGAAGTCGCTGGTGTTGGCGGTGTTTTCTGGCGGTGCGTTGTGCACCGTGGTCACTTCGACCGTCACGCCGGCTTCGGCGTAGGACGCGAACAGTTCCCGGACCACAGCACCGTTGGCGTTCGGGCTGTCCAGGGCTTCATGAATGACCAGCGTCTGCTGCAGGGCCATGGTTTTTCTCCAAGTGAAAGGCGAGGGTGGCCGCGCAAGCGTGCGTGCGCGGCGTGGAATATCAATCAGAACTGGTGGCGCAGGCCGACCATGACGGTGGTCTGGTTGTCGTTGCCGTCGAGACGGCGGCCGCTGTCGCCGGTCCAGTTGGTGGTGTTGTTGCCGAACAGGCCGGACCAGTCGCCGCGCACCCAGTCGTAGGCCACGGCCAGGTAGGCGTCGGTGCGCTTGCTGAACGCGTAGTCCGCGACTGCGTAGGCGGTGGTGCGGTTGCCGCTGAAGTTGTCGGCGCGCGTGCGGTTGTGCATCACGCTGCCCGTCAGCGTCACGTTGCCGGTGATGGCGTAGTTGGCGCCGACGGTGAAGAAGTCGTCGCGGCGGCTGCCGTTGAAGACCGAATTGATGGCCGCGCGGTTGGTCGGCGTCGGCGCGGTCGACATGCTCGTGATGGTGGCCGTGTCGGTGCCGCCGCGCGACGAATCGAAGCCGCCGTCGCGGTCGCTGTAGATATAGTTGGCAAAGAGGTTGCCGCGGCCGACGGATGCCTTCAGGCCTGCCATGTAGATGCGGGCCGCACGGCTCTGGATATCGCGGGTTTGCTGGAAGTCGCCGATCGCCGTGATCGGGCCGGCCGCGTACTTGAGGCCCAGCGATACCGACGAGCTTGCCGAACCTTTGCCTGCCGTTTCACCGAGCGCATATTCGGCGATCACCGAGACCGGGCCGAAGTTGCCGGTGTAGCTGAGCGCGTTGTCGTAGCGCTGGCCGGTCAGGTAGACCATCCACGAATTGGACGGCGCCGCGCCGACACCGAGCGGGTCGACGTAGTACAGCATGGTGTTGGCCGTGGTGTACTGCCGGCCCATGGCCAGTTCGCCCCAGCGGTTGCCGATCTTCACATAGGCCTGGCGGCCGAACAGCTGCCCCTGCTGGTCCAGCTTGCCGGTATCGGTTAGGAAGCCGTTCTCCAGCACGAAGCCGGCCTTGACCCCATCGCCCAGGTCTTCGTTGCCGCGCAGGCCGAAGCGGCTGCCCGACAGGAAGCCCTCGCCGCCCTGCTGCAGGCCGAGCACGGCATCGCCGGCAGGGTTGGAGTGTGTCTGGTACGTCAGGCCGCTGTCGATGACGCCGTACAGCGTCAGACCGGACTGTTGCGCCATGGCGGCGGCAGGCAGGCTCAGCAGCAGCGGCAGGGCCGCGCGGGCGGCGCGGCGGACGGGGTGGCTCATTGTGGTTTCTCCTCCAGAGGGTAATAGGGTGCTCGCACCGGGCGGATCGCCGCGCCGGTGTGGGGTTTGATTTGTTGTACTAGGGGGGCTGCCTACATAGCCTGCCGGTTTGCTCCCCTCTCCCACGGGGTGGGAGAGGGGAGCAATACCGTGGTTCATTCCGACGCCTGCACGGTCTCAGATCGCAAAGCCCGGCCAGTCCTGCATTCCCGCCGGACCCTTGATGCGCGACAGCGCAAAGGTCTCGCCTTCACGAATGGTCTCGACCTTGCCTTCGGCCGGGAAACACAGCGCATGGCGCTCGCCCAGCACCGTCCCATGGGTGCCGTCGCTGTACAGCGCCGAACCCTCCGGCAACGCGAACACCTGCTCTGGCGCATTGATATTCAGGAACTCGGCCAGGCGCTCTTCACGGCTTTCGCCGTTATGGCCGGCCGGCTTGCCGCTGATGAAGTGCGGGTTGATCTGGAACGGCACCAGCCCGAGCGCGCGCAGCGACGGCGGCTGCACGATCGGCATGTCGTTGGTGGTGCGGATGGTCGGGCAGGCCACGTTGCTGCCCGCGCTCCAGCCCACGTACGGCGTGCCGGCGCGCACCTTCGCGCGGATCGCGTCGACGATGCCGGCGTCATACATGCGCTTGAGCAGCGCAAAGGTGTTGCCGCCGCCCACGGCGATGGCCTGGGCCTCGTTCACGGCGCGCAGCGGATCGGCGCTGTGGTGGATCGACTCCAGCGCGTAGCCCAGCCGTTCGAACACCGGCTTGACCATGCCTTCATAGGTGTCGAAGCTGAACGTCACGCCCGCGAACGGCACGAACAGCACCTTGCGCGGTTCCTTGCGCAGCAGCGTGTGGATCTGCTCGCCGGCGTGCTCGAGATAGCCGAGGTTGTCCTTGCGCGAGCTGCTCATCAGGAGGATGCGTTGGGTCATGTCTGGGTTTCCTTCAGGGATTCGGTTCGGGGGCTCAGGCCACGGCGGCGCGGATCAGCGCGGCCACGCGGTCGATTTCCTCGTGGGTGTTGAAGTAGTGCAGCGACACGCGCGCCATGGTCGACACGCCATAGCGCGCGAGGATCGCGTCCGCCATGAAGTTGCCGGCTTCGATGATGCATTGCTGCGCTTCGAGCGCGGCGACGATGGTGGCCGGGTCCACGCCACGCACGTTGAACGGCACGATGCCGATGCGGTCGGCCACGTTGGCCGGGCCGTACAGCTCGAAGCCGGGGATCGACGAGAACTTCGCCACCGCGTATTCGGTCAGGTCACGCACGCGTGCCTCGATGGCGTCGATGCCGATCTGCATGGCGTAGTCGATGGCCGTGCCCATGCCCAGGATCGCCGGCACGATCGGGCAGCCCGCCTCGAAGCGGCGGGCGCCGGCCACGAACGACAGCGCGCCGGTTGCGCGGTCATAGGCGCCGTTCCACCAGCCGGCCAGCGCCGGCTCGATCTGCTCGATCAGCGCGCGGCGCACATACAGGAAGCCCGAGCCCTCGGTCGCGCGCAGCGCCTTGCGGCCGCAGCCGGCCAGGACATCGCAATCGAGTTCGGCCACGTCCGAGCGCAGCATGCCCACGCTCTGCGCGGCATTGACCAGCGACAGCACGCCGTGGCGGCGCGCCACGGCGCAGATCTGCGCGGCGGGCTGCACCGCGCCCGTCGAGTTGGGCAGGTGCGAGAACGTCAGCAGGCGCGTGCGCGGCGTGATGGCCGCATCAAAGGCCTCCGGCGACAGCAGGCCTTCGGCATTGGCCGCCACCATCTTCACCACGATGCCGTAGGTTTGCTCAAGGCGGCGCCACGGCAGCAGGTTGCTGAGCATCTCGGTGTCGGCCACCAGCACTTCGTCGCCGGCCTGCCAGGCAATGCCGCGCGCGATCAGCGAGATGCTTTCGGTCGCGTTCTTGGTGAAGGCGATCTCGTCGGCCGCCGCGTTCAGCAGCGACGCGAGCTTGCCGCGCACCGCGTCCACGCGCGCATAGGTCTCCTTGCGGAACGCCGGCAGGTAGATGCCGACGTGGCCGGTATCGAGCAGGTAGCTGCGCACGGTGTCGAGCACCGCATCGGGCGGCAGCGATGCCGCTGCCGTGTCGAGGTAGATGGTGGAGGCCGTCAGCGGGGTGCCGGCACGGATCGCTTGGATATCCATGGAACGTCTCAGGTAATGCGAATGCGGGAGGAGTGTGTTACTTGCGCAGCTTGGTGACCGAGCCGATGAAGCTGAACAGCGCATCGCCCGCGATCACGCCGCCGGCAAAGGCGCTCATCTCGGCAACGTGTTTGTCGCCGCGCAGGCGCTGCACGATGAAGCGGATCAGCAGGCCGGCCAACACTGCCCAGCCGGCCAGCGGCGAGGCGATCAGCATGCCGGTCGAGAGCAGGATGCCGAGCTGGCGCTTGGAGCCGCCAATCAGCTGCAGCAGCGCGCCAGGGATCGCCCAGATCACCAGGTTGCGCGCGATTTCCGCCGACGAGCCGGCCTTGATCGACGCCGCGTAGACGCGGTCGACGGGCGGGATCAGGTTCTGTGCGAAGAAGCTGCCGTGGAACACCAGCACCACCACCGCGGCCACGGCGAAGCCGATCATCGCGGCCAGGAACTGCTGCTTGCGGCCGGCCAGTTCGGCTTCCATGTCGCGGCCTTCGCCGCGCAGCAGGTAGCCGGTCTTGAGGTCATAGCCCATGTCGGCGAAGGCCGGACCAGTGGCGGCCGAGAAGCCCACCAGCACTGCCAGCGCCGTCGGCGGGAAGCCGATCAGGATGCCGATGGTCAGCGTGATCAGCGCCACCGCGAAGGCCGGGAACCAGCCCGAATGCATCGCGGCGATGCCGACGATCAGCTCGTGCACATAGGCGGCGAACGCGGCGTAGAGCACGAAGACGACGAGCATGCCGAGCGACATGTCGGACACGTGGCCGGCCAGCACCGAGATCAGCAGCGCGATGGCCAGGTAGATCAGGAAGCCGCCGGACAGGATGCGGCTGGCGCGCGAGGCCGGCACTTCGACGGTGCGCGCGTCGGCAGCCGGCGCGTGGCGCGC
Organism: Cupriavidus sp. C2SS-8b; assembly: GCF_057073745.1. Classification (NCBI taxonomy): domain Bacteria; kingdom Pseudomonadati; phylum Pseudomonadota; class Betaproteobacteria; order Burkholderiales; family Burkholderiaceae; genus Cupriavidus; species Cupriavidus sp. C2SS-8b. The sequence goes on along the minus strand of NZ_CP172717.1, from coordinate 2,473,198 downwards.
GCGGCGGATCTCCACCGCCACCTGGAACAGCGCGACGATGCCGGCGCCGATCATGAGGCCGTGCGGGATGTAGGCCTTGGCAATATCCACGCCGGTCACTGCCACCGAGTAGCCGCGCACCAGCAGGCCGATGCCGAACATGGTCAGCGCCGCCAGGTTGCCGAGGAACGCTGCGCCGAACGCGGACATCGGCACCCCGAGCCATGCGCCGCCGACGCCCACGGCAATGCCCAGCCCCAGGAACGCCGCCTTGCGGCCGCCGCGATCGCCGGCCCAGATGGCTTCGGCGGTGGCAATGCCCGCGGGCCACGTGCCCGTGGCCGGGAAAATCTTGCTGCCGAACAGGAAGTACAGCATGGCGCCGTCGACGAACATGGCGATCACCGCGCCAATCAGCATCGGCGAGGCCAGTTCCGGCATGCCCATCGCATACGGCACGCCGATCGGGATCATCAGCGAATTGGCCGCGCCGAACGTGGCCGACGAGATCGCGGTCTGCACCAGGTTCTGGCGTTCGAGCACGCGGAAACGGCGCGTGATTTCAAGCGGGATGCGCGAGAACACGATGGCGATCAGCGCGCCGATGATCGAGGTATTGGCGGAGATGCCCAGCGACACGATCAGCTGCATGCCGATCATCGCGCCGAACACGGACAGCACGACGGAAACCAGCAGCAGGAGCGGCTCCATGAAGCGCGTTCTTGTCGCTGGTTGCGCCACCCCCGGCGCGTTCAGTTCTGTTTGCATAGGCGTCATGTCTACCGTTCCTCCCTAGTGTTGTCTCGTTTTGCGCGCCCCGCCAGTTCCGCTGGCCGCCCGCTGTTTGTGGTGTGTGGTCAGCGCAGGAACCCTGTCACCGGCCCGATGGTGTCGCGTGCGGCCCGCAGCGCATCGAGCAGGCGCGGCAAGGCGTGTTCATCGAGCCGTTGCAGCGGCCCGGCAATCGCGAGCGAGCCGATCACGGCGCGCGTGTCGCGGCTGTACAAGGGCACCGCCAGTCCGGCCACGGTCGCCGCGGATTCCTCGCAGGTGTAGGACCAGCCTTCGGCACGGACTCGAACCAGACGCGCTTCGAGTTCTTCATCGGCCAGGCCCGCGCGTTGTGCCACGCGCTGCCGCAGTGCTTCCGGCTGGAAGGCCAGGATGGCCTTGGCATGGGCGCCCGCATCGAGCGCGAAGCGCTGGCCCACCTCGATCGAAAAGCGGAGCTGGTGCTGGCTCTGCGCGATGTCCGTGCACAGGCCTTCGTCACCGTCCAGCCACGACAGGAACACGGTCTCGCCGCTCTGGCGCACCAGCGCTTCGAGCGCGGGCTGCACGACCTCGGCCGGCGAAAACGTCTTGCGCATGACCTGGCCCAGTTCGAACCAGCGCAGACCCAGGCCATAGCGGCCCATGGCGTCCTGCACCAGGAAGCCGTTGGCGGCGAAGGTGGCGAGCATGCGATGGACCACGGCGTGATGCACGCCGCTTTCGCGCGCCAGTTCGCGAACGCCCCAGCTTGGCTGGCGCGCGTTGAAGTGGGTCAACAGCGCCAGTGCGCCGTCGAGGGTCTTGAGCATTTCCGTTGCCTTGTGTCTCTTATACAGAGACAACGTCTCTGATACAGAGAAATGCTAGGCCTCGGTGACCCTCTCCAACAATCAGGGTTAACGCGCATACGACGGGATACGGTCGGGCACGAGACGTTGGCGTCTCATGTGAGGGAGTGGCTGGAGAGCGTCCTATACTTGGCACGGATCCTTCGCCACGGAGGCGTTCATGCCTGCAGAAGACCACGGATTCAGCGACGAAGCCGTCCGGATCGCGCAAAGGCGCCGGCAGCTTGGCATTCCGGCGCGCCCCGGCGCGGACATGCGCAACTGGGCCCTCGCGCTGTCCGGCGGTGGCATTCGCAGCGCCACGTTCTGCCTCGGTGTGCTACAGGCTCTGGCGGGCACGCCGTTGCGGCCGACGGCTGAAACTGATGGCGCGCAGCCAGGGGCGCCCGCTCCGCCGGCCTCGCTGCTGCCCCAGTTCGACTACCTGTCCACGGTCAGCGGCGGCGGCTTCCTCGGTGCCTTCTTCACCAGCCTGTTCGTGCCGGGCCGCCTGCGGCGCGGCACGAACCCGGTACAAGCGGCGGCCGACGCGTACCACACGCTGCAATGCGAGCCGCCCGGGCGCATCCGCACATCGGTGTCCTATGCAGCCGACCCGGGCCGCGGCGCCGTGGCGTGGCTGCGCGAGAACGGCCGCTACCTGTCGCCGACCGGCGCCGGCGACAACCTCTACGCCGCCGTGCTGGTCCTGCGCAACTGGCTGGCGATGCATTACGTGATCGGCAGCGCGCTGCTGCTCGTGCTGGCCTTGCTGGCGCTGGGCCAGTACATGGTCACGGGCATGTCGTACAGCCTCGGCCGCTACGAGATGGACTTGCTTCATGACGCGCGCCAGGCGTTCAACCAGGGCGAATGCATGGTCTGGTGGAGCACCTTGCTGTGGTTGCCGGTGGGCACGGCGCTGTTGCTGGCCGTGCCGCCCGGGCTGGCCTACTGGATGGTGTATCCGCGTGCCAGCGACCCGCAGTCGGCGGCCCGCTTCTTCAGCCCCGGCCCGATCGTCGCGACGCTGGTGGCCATCCTGCTGCTGCTGGCGGCGCGGTGGGTCGTGTGGCTGGGCCCGGGACTGGTGCTGGCCTGCATCCTGGCGGCGGCTGGCGCGCTGACAATGCTGGCCGTGCTGTGCTGTCTGGCCCTGCTTGTCCCGGCGCCGCGCGCGGTATCGGACTATCGCGTGCGCGCCACGCGCGCCTTGCGCGGCGCGGTGACGCTGACGCTGTGGCTGCTGGCGCTAGGGATGGCCGACACCATCGCGCGCACGACCTTCCTCTATGCCTCCATGACCGCATCGGCATGGCGCGCGGGCGTTCCAGCCGGCGTGCTTGCCGCGCTGGTCTGGCTGGTACGCTACAGCGCCAGCCTGCGCGACGAAGGCAAGCGGGACAGTGCCGATACGCCTTGGCGCGCGCTGCAGGCGCACCTGCCCGTATCGCTGATGGCCGGGGCGCTGGCCGCGCTGCTGGCGCTGCTGGTGTACGTGCTGTGGTCGTGGCTGGTGCTGGTCGTGCGCTGGAACGGCCGGGAGCCAGTGGACTGGCTCGTGTTCGGCAATGCCTATACCGGCCCGGTGCTCGTCGTATTGGTGCTGGTGGCGCTGTTGCTTGCGGTCGTGGCGGGGCGCTTCACCGGCTTCCTGAACCTGTCGACGCTGCAGCCGTTCTATGCGGCGCGGCTCACGCGCGCCTACCTTGGCGCATCGAACGGCGAGCGCTTCGTCCCGCATCCGGCGAACAGGCAAGGGCGCGAGCGCTTCAGCGTGGCCGAGCCCGTGCCCGGCGACCAGCTCAGCCTGAACACGTACTACGATCCGCGCGTGCTGGCGCCGCTGCACCTGATCAACGTCACGCTGAACCAGACCGTCGATCCGGCCGAGCAACTGGTGCAGCGCGACCGCAAAGGCAAGCCGCTGTGCGTCGGCCCTGGCCCCAGCGTAGTCCAGCCCGGGGCGGCGCAGACGCTGCCATCCGATAGTTATGCGCGCTTTCTTGTCGACGGGCGTCCTTGTTGTCCGGACCTGTCGCATCCGGGAACGGCCCGCGTGGCCGATTCCCGCACCGTGGGCGACTGGATCGCGATTTCCGGCGCGACGCTGGCGACCGGCATCGGGCGGGCCACGACGCTCGGCACGTCGCTGCTGATGGGTTTGGCGAATCTGCGGCTCGGTACCTGGTGGCCGTCTTACCTGCATGACGGTCCGCGCCATGCGGGCCACGTGCCGGCTGCGCAGCGCCTGCCCGAGCGTGCCACGCACCCGGTGCTGGCGCGCTTCAGCGCGTTGTTCCGCACGCAGTATTGCCTCGCTTGCGAGCTCGCCGCGCGCTTCCACGGCATGCATCGCGGCTGGCAGTACCTGTCGGACGGCGGGCACTTCGACAACACCGGCGTGTACGAGCTGTTGCGCCCGGGCCGCGATGTGTCACTGGTCGTGCTGTGCGATGCCGGCGGCGATCCCGACTACCGCTTCGGCGACCTGGCCAACCTGATCCGGCTCGCGCGGATCGACCATGGCCTGGAAATCGTGGTGGATATCGAAGCTGCCACTACACACCCGGTGCTGAGCACGGTGTTCGGCGTGCCGGAAGATTTTGGTACGCAGACCAATGGCGCGGCGGCGGGCAAATGCGCGGTGCTGCTGAATGTGTACCGCGCGGGCCCGGCTGTAGAGCGGCGTGATCCGGTCTGCCGCATCGTCCTGCTCAAGCCGCGGCTGGCGGACTGGGCGCCGGCCGATGTGCAGCAGTACGGCGCGGACCGTCCGGCCTTTCCACAGGAGGCCACCTCCGACCAGTTCTTCGACGAGGCGCAGTGGGAAAGCTATCGCGCGCTGGGCCACGCCATCGGCGCGCGCGTCTTTGGCGGCGCGGTGGGGCAGGCGCTAATGGCGGGCTGAATGCGGAAACCCGGATCAGCGCACGAAGCCGATCACATCTTCGAGCCGGCTGCTGGCATCGCGCAGGGCCTCCAGCAGGCGCGGCACCGCATCGTCGCCGAGCCGCTGCTGCGGACCGGCAATCGCCACCGAGCCGATCACCGCGCTGCGGTCGCGCGACCACAGCGGCAGCGCCAGCCCGGCCACGCTCGCGGCGGCTTCCTCTCGGGTATGCGCCCAGCCGTGCTGGCGCACCTCGTCAAGCTGGGCTTCGATCGTGTCGCGGTCCAGCGTGGTATGCGGCCCCATCTTCTCCATGCCCTGGCGGTAGACCTCGTCGCGGAACGCGTCGTCCTGGAAGGCGAGCATGGCCTTGGCGTGCGCGCCCGCATAAAGCGGAAAGCGCTCGCCCAGTTCGATCGAGAAGCGCAACTGGTGCTGACTCTGCACCAGCCCCACGCACAGGCCCTCATGGCCGTCGAGCCACGACAGGAAGACCGTTTCGCCACTTTGCGCGGCCAATTTTTCCAGTACCGGGCGCACGATCTCGTCAGGCGAGAAGCTCTTGCGCACGACCTGGCCCAGCTCGAACAGGCGCAGGCCGAGCGAGTACTTGCCGGTGGCCGCGTCCTGCACCAGGAAGCCGTTGGCCGCGAAAGTAGCCAGCACGCGATGCACCACTGCGTAGTGCACGCCGCTGTGCTTGGCGAGTTCGCGCACCCCCCAGGTGGGCTGCCGCACGGTGAAGTGGGTCAGCAAGGCCAGGGCGCCGTCCAAAGTCTTGAGTGTCATACCGATATTTTGCTTCGCATGGGGCAGCATGGTACGGGACAAGCGGCGCTGCGCTCAATCCTTCCGCCGAAAAGCCTCGCGCCGATAACCACGCCGCCGGTAAGGCCGCGTGACGGCCGCCAGCGCGATTGCCGGGGGCTTACTAAGATAGCGGACGTTTTCGATTCCCCCGCGCATCGGTGCCGACGCGCCAAGGCAGCTTCCATGACGACCCCGATTCCCTATTCCGTTCTCGACCTGGCCCCCATCGCACAAGGCAGCGATGCCGGCCAGGCCATGCGCAACGCGCTCGACCTGGCACAGCACGCCGAGCGCCTGGGCTACCGCCGCTTCTGGCTGGCCGAGCACCACAATATGCCCGGCATCGCCAGCGCTGCCACCGCCGTGCTGATCGGCTACGTGGCCAATGGCACGCGCACCATCCGCGTGGGCTCGGGCGGCGTCATGCTGCCCAACCACTCGCCGCTGGTGGTGGCCGAGCAGTTCGGCACGCTGGCCTCGCTGTTCCCGGGCCGCATCGACCTTGGCCTGGGCCGCGCGCCCGGCACCGACCAGGCAACGGCGCGCGCGCTGCGCCGGCAGCTGTCGCAGGACACGGCCGACTCGTTCCCGCAGGATGTGGAAGAACTGCAGGCCTATTTCGATGACGTGCGCCCGGGCCAGCGCCTGCGCGCGGTGCCCGGCGCGGGCCTGAAGGTGCCGCTGTGGCTGCTTGGCTCCAGCCTGTTCAGCGCGCAATTGTCGGCGGCAATGGGCCTGCCGTTCGCATTTGCCTCGCATTTCGCGCCGGGCTTCATGCGCCAGGCCGTCGACCTGTACCGGCGGACCTTCCGGCCTTCCGCGCAGCTGGAGCGGCCCTACGTGATGCTTGGCCTCAATGTGTTCGCGGCGCAGACCGACGCCGAGGCCCGGCGCCTGTTCAGCTCCTTGCAGCAGCAGTTCCTGGCGCTCGTGCGCGGCACGCCGGGGCAGTTGCGCGCGCCCGTGGACGATATCGAGGCGCTGTGGAACGAGAGCGAGGCCGACCATATCCGCCGTTCGCTCGCGTGCTCGGTGGTGGGGAGTCCGGAAACCGTGCGCGCCGGCATGCAGCGCTTTGTCGATGACCTGCGGCCGGACGAACTGATGCTGACCGGCCAGATCTTCCACCACGCCGCGCGCCTGCGCTCGTTCGAGATTGCCGCCGACACGGCGCGTGCGCTGACGCCGGCGGCCTGAAGGGGAAACCACTGTCATTCCCGCCTGCGCGGGAACGACGGTGGTTAGCTGAACGGCATTACTTCGAAGGCCCGGGCAATGTCCTGTCCCCACCGTACTGGAATGCCGCCTGGCGCACATGGCTGCGGCGGCGATGACATCGGTTTGCACCGTCCCGACCGCGTCGGATACAGTAAGCAGCCAGTACAGAGTCGCGCCACGACGCGACCGGTTCGCCAGTCCGCCAATGTGCCCTCCGCGGCGCACGCCGCGGAGACGACAAGGAGACAGCGATGGACCTGCGGCAACGCGAGCACATCGAGACGGTAGTCCACGCCACCACCTACCTGCCGCCACCCGCGCTGCCCGCGGAGCGGCCCACGCACGATGCCGTGATCGAGAATTCGTGGCGGCGCTGCGTGCACCAGTACGGGCTGGACCCGTCGCGCATGCAGGAAGCCCGCATCGTGCCGCAGACGCGGCTGCGCGAACACCAGCAACGCATCGACGATTTCGCGCGCATCGCGCGCCATGGGCTCGAGAGCCTGTACGCCCAGGTCGCGGGCCTCGGCTACGTGGTGCTGCTGACCGATGCGCAGGGCGTGACCGTCGACTACATCGGCGATGCGCGCACCGATACCGACCTGCGCCATGCCGGCCTGTACCTGGGCGCGGAATGGAGCGAGTGCGGCGCGGGCACGTGCGCCGTCGGCACGGCCTTGTTCACGGGCGAAGCCCTGACCGTGCACCAGGCCGATCATTTCGACGCCACCCACATTCCGCTGACCTGCACCGCAGCGCCGCTGTTCGATACGCACGGCAACCTGCACGCGATCCTGGACATCTCCGCGCTGACGTCGCCAAATGCCAAGGACAGCCAGGGGCTGGCGCTGCAGCTGGTGCGCATCTACGCGGCCCATATCGAGAACGCGAATTTCCTGCGCGCGCATCACCGCGACTGGATCCTCAAGCTGAACGTCGCCCCCGAGTTCGTCGACGTCAACCCGGAGTACCTGCTCGCACTGGATGACAGCGGCCGCATTGTCGGACACAACCACCGCGCGCGGCGCATGCTGGAAGGGGAACTGGCCACCGGCACGGTGCTGGGCCAGTCGTTCGAGACGCTGTTCAACGCGCGGCTCGAAGACCTGGGCCGCTATGTCTACTCGCGTCCGAGCGAGCAGCGCCTGGTGGCGCTGAACCGCAGCGGTGGCCTGCTGTACCTGAGCGTGATGCCGCCCGCCTTGCGCTGGCAGGCTAGTGGCACGCAGGAGCGGCCCGCGCCGCTGCCGGAGCCGCTGGCGGCATTGTGCGGCGGTGATCCGGCGCTGCAGCAGCAACTGCAGCGTGCGGCGCGGCTGGTGGATTCCCCGATCAACCTGCTCATCAACGGCGAAACCGGCAGCGGCAAGGAGTACTTTGCCAAGGCGCTGCACCTGGCCAGCGCGCGCCGCGGACAGCCGTTCGTGGCGGTGAACTGCGCCGCCATTCCGGAAACGCTGATCGAGAGCGAGCTGTTTGGCCACCTGCCCAACAGCTTCTCGGGCGCCGGGCCGCGCGGCAAGCGCGGGCTGATCCAGGAAGCGGACGGCGGCACGCTGTTCCTCGACGAGATCGGCGACATGCCGCGCGAGCTGCAGTCGCGGCTGTTGCGCGTGCTGGCCGAGGGCGAGGTGCTGCCGATCGGCGCGGCGCGTCCGGTGCCGGTCCGCCTGCGCGTGATTTCGGCGACCCATCACCGGCTGGAAGACCTGGTGGCGCAGGGACGTTTCCGCGAGGACCTGTTCTACCGGCTCAACGGTGCGCGCTTCGCGCTGCCGCCATTGCGCGATCGCACCGACTTCGAATGGCTCGTGCAGAAGATGCTCGATGAAGGCGGCCAGCGCGGCATCACGTTGTCGCCGCAGGCGCGCGATCAGCTCTGCCACCACCGCTGGCCCGGCAACCTGCGCGAGTTGCGCAACGTGCTGGAGTACGCGCGTGCCGTCTGCGCCGGCGGGTATATCGATGCCCATGACCTGCCCGATGGCCTGGGCGCGCCGATGCGAGTGTCCGCCGTGCCGGTGCTGCCCCCGCAGCCGGATGACGCGCCGGAACTGCCGCCCGAAGCCATGCTGCTGATGCAGTACCTGCGTGCGTCAGGCTGGAACCTGAGCGCCGTGGCGCGGCAGATCGGCGTGAGCCGCATGACGCTGTACCGCCGCATGGAGCGCTACGGCATCCAGTCTCCCAACCGCCGCGACGGCGACCCGCCCCAGTCGTAACGGCCATCACGGCCATCACGGCCATAAAGCTGCCAACGATACAGCTGTCCAGCGCTGTACACCTGCGCTGTGACACCTGTCACGCCATGAACGCCGCCGGCACGGCCCGCGCGGCGGCCTGACCCGCGTTTCCTGCGGGTTATCCCGCAATTTTCCTGGTCCCCTGGGTCGCTACAGCGCGCCGCGCATGCTGGCATAGCCATTGCAATCTGCCTGTCAGCACAACGACAACAGACAGGAGACAGGCCATGCAAGCACGGTCCGACGGTGCGCCGCTGGTAGGCATCATCGCCAACCCGGTGTCGGCGCGCGATATCCGCCGCGTGATTGCCAATGCCAACAGCCTGCAGCTGGCCGATCGCGTCAACATCGTGCTGCGGCTGCTGGCCGCGCTGTCGGCCTGCGGCATCGAGCGCGTGATGATGATGCCGGATCGCGAAGGCTTGCGCGTCATGCTCGCGCGCCACCTGAGCCGCCACCTGAGCCGCCACCTGAGCCGCCACCAGGGGCCGGACGCCGGGCTGCCGGCGGTCGAGTACATCGACATGCCGGTCACGGCGCGCGTCGACGATACGCTGAATGCGGCGCGCCACATGGCCGATGCCGGCGTGGCCGTGATCATCGTGCTCGGCGGCGACGGCACGCACCGTGCGGTGGTGCGCGAATGCGGCGGCGTGCCGATCGCGGGCCTGTCCACCGGCACCAACAACGCGTTTCCGGAAATGCGCGAGCCGACCATCACCGGGCTGGCGGCGGGTTTGTATGCGATGGGACAGGTGCCGGCCTCGCAGGCGCTCGCATCGAACAAGCGGCTCGATATCGTGATCCGCGATGCCGACGGCGGCTTCCGGCGCGATATCGCGCTTGTCGACGCGGTGATTGCCCACGAACACTTCATCGGCGCGCGGGCGCTGTGGAAGGCCGACACGCTGGCGGCCGTGTATGTGGCGTTCGCCGATCCGCAGGCCATTGGCCTGTCCGCCATCGCCGGGCTGCTGGAGCCGCTGGGCCGGCGCGAGCCGGGCGGCCTCGCGATCGAGCTGGCCGTGCCGGGGCAAGGCGAGTTCGTGCTGCGCGCACCGATCGCCCCGGGCCTGCTGTGCCCCGTCGACGTGGCGGGCTGGCAGTACCTCGAACATGCGCGGCCGCATCGCGTGCGCCAGCGGTCCGGCATCGTCGCGCTCGACGGCGAGCGCGAACTGGCCTTCGGGCCCTGCGACGAAGTCAGCATCACCCTGCACGAACACGCGTTCCGCAGCATCGACGTGGCCGCGTGCATGCGCTATGCCGCGCGCGAGCGGCTGATGCGCAGCGTATCCCTCACGCAACCAGCAATCACGTATTGAGCAAGCCGTACCACCCCAACCCAAGGAGACAACCATGAGCGCCAGTGCCATGCAAACCGGCCCCAGCGGGCTCGACAGGGAGACCCTGCTGACGGTGTATCGCAAGATGCGCACCATCCGCGATTTCGAGGAACGCCTGCACGTGGACTTCGGCCGCGGGGACATTCCGGGCTTTGTGCACCTTTACGCGGGCGAGGAAGCCGCCGGTGTCGGCATCCTCCATCACCTCCATGATGGCGACCGCATCGCCAGCACGCACCGCGGCCACGGCCACTGCATTGCCAAGGGCGTCGACCCGGTGGCGATGATGAAGGAGATCTACGGCAAGAAGGGCGGTTCGTGCAACGGCAAGGGCGGCTCGATGCATATCGCCGATCTGTCCAAGGGCATGATGGGCGCCAACGGCATCCTGGGCGCGGGCGCGCCACTGGTCTGCGGCGCCGCGCTGGCCGCCAAGTTCCGCGGCAAGGGCGAGGTCGGCATTACCTTCTGCGGCGACGGCGCCTCGAACCAGGGCACCTTCCTCGAAAGCCTGAACCTGGCCGCCGTGTGGAACCTGCCGGTGATCTTCGTGATCGAGAACAACGGCTATGCGGAGTCGACCTCGCGCGACTACGGCACCGCAGTGGACAGCTATGTGGATCGCGCGGCCGGCTTCGGTATTCCCGGCGTGACTGTGGACGGTACCGACTTCTTCGCCGTGCACGAGGCCGCCGGAGAAGTCATCCGCCGCGCGCGCGAAGGCGGCGGCCCGGCGCTGCTCGAATGCAAGATGGTTCGCTTCTACGGCCACTTCGAAGGCGATGCGCAGACCTATCGCGCGGCCGGCGAACTTGACGATATCCGCGCCAATCGCGATTGCCTGAAGCTGTTCACGCGCACGGTGACGCAGGGCGGCGTGATCTCGCGCGAGGAGTTCGAGGCGATCGATCGCGAAGTCGCCGCGCTGATCGAGCACGCGGTGCAGGAAGCCAAGGCCGCGCCGCTGCCTGGGCCGGAAGATCTGTTGACCGATGTCTATGTGAGCTACTGAATCGCCAACCCGACACAGCTATTCCATCATCAGGAGACAGAACATGGCTCGCAAACTGAGCATCAAGCTGGCGATCAACGAGGCGATCGACCAGGAAATGACGCGTGACCCCAGTGTGATCATGCTGGGCGAAGACATTGTCGGCGGCGCCGGCGCGGACGGCGAAAAGGACGCCTGGGGCGGCGTGCTCGGCGTAACCAAGGGCCTGTATGCCAAGCATGGCGACCGGCTGCTCGATACGCCGCTGTCGGAATCGGCCTATGTGGGCGCGGCGATCGGCGCGGCGGCCTGCGGCATGCGGCCCATCGCGGAGCTGATGTTCATCGACTTCATGGGCGTGTGCTTCGACCAGATCTTCAACCAGGCCGCGAAGTTCCGCTACATGTTCGGCGGCAAGGCCGAGACGCCGGTGGTGATCCGCGCGATGGTCGGCGCAGGCTTCCGCGCGGCCGCGCAGCACAGCCAGATGCTGACGCCGCTGTTCACGCATATCCCGGGCCTGAAGGTCGTGTGTCCGTCCACGCCATATGACACCAAGGGCTTGCTGATCCAGGCCATCCGCGACAACGACCCGGTGATCTTCTGCGAGCACAAGAACCTGTACGGGCTGGAGGGCGACGTGCCCGAAGGCGCTTACACGATCCCGTTCGGCGAGGCCAATATCGCGCGCGACGGCAAGGACGTGACCATCGTTGCGTACGGGCTGATGGTGCATCGCGCGCTGGACGCGGCGGCGACGCTGGCAAAGGAAGGCGTGGAAGCGGAAGTGATCGACCTGCGCACGCTGTCGCCGCTGGACATGGATACGGTACTCGAATCGGTCGAGAACACCGGCCGCCTCGTCGTCGTGGATGAGGCGAGCCCGCGCTGCAATATCGCAACCGATATTTCGGCGCAGGTGGCGCAGCAGGCGTTCGGCGCGCTCAAGGCCGGCATCGAGATGGTCTGCCCGCCGCACACGCCGGTGCCGTTCTCGCCGACGCTGGAAGACCTGTATATCCCCAGCGCCGCGCACGTAGTCGCAGCGGTGCGCAAGACCATGAAGGGAGGCAAGCACTGATGGCCGCACCAATTACCCCGATCGTGATGCCCAAGTGGGGCCTGTCGATGAAGGAAGGCACCATCAATGCCTGGCTCGTCGACGAAGGCGCCGAGATCTCGGTGGGCATGCCGATCCTCGATGTGGAAACCGACAAGATCGCCAACGCCGTCGAGGCGCCCGACGCCGGCACCCTGCGCCGCAAGGTGGCCGGCGTGGGCGAGGTGCTGCCGGTCAAGGCTTTGCTTGGCGTGCTGGCGTCAGCGGAGGTGAGCGATGCGGAAATCGATGCCTACATTGCGGCTTATGAAACGCCGGCGGACGACGGCGACGAGGAGGAGGCCGGACCCGCGTACCAGTATGCCGACGTCGACGGCATCCACGTCCGCTATGCCCGCAAGGGCAACGCGGAGCAGGCGGTGCTCTTCCTCCATGGATTTGGCGGTGACCTGGACAACTGGCTGTTCAACCTCGACGCCCTCGCCGACGCGTACACCGTGGTGGCGCTTGACCTGCCCGGTCACGGACAGACGTCGCCGCGGCTCGCGGGCACGACGCTGGCGGAGATGGCCGGCTTTGTAGCGCGCTTCCTCGACACGGTGGGCATCGATTCGGCACACGTGGTGGGCCACTCCATGGGCGGCGGCATTGCCGCGCAGCTCGCCGTGGATGCGCCGCGGCGCGTGCGCTCGGTGGCGCTGGTGTCGCCGGCGGGCCTGGGCGACGAGATCAACAACGGTTATACCGAGGGCTTTGTCAGCGCGCAGTCGCGGCGCGAACTCAAGCCCGTGGTCGAGCTGCTGTTCGCCAACCCGGAGCTGGTCAGCCGGCAGATGCTGGACGACCTGCTGCGCTACAAGCGGCTCGACGGCGTGCAGGAATCGCTGTCCGCGCTCGGCGCGAGCCTGTTCGCCGGGGGCCGCCAGCGGGAACTGCCTGGTCAGCGGCTGGCAGATACGGGTACGCGCACGCTGGTGGTGTGGGGCGCGCAGGATCGCATCATCCCCAGCGCGCACGCGCAGAATGCGCCGGCCGGCGCCACGGTGAAGGTGTTCGACGATGCCGGGCACATGAGCCAGATGGAGAAGGCCAGCGACTTCAACGCGCTGCTGCGCAAGCACCTGGCTGGCTGAGGCAAGTGGCGCGGGCAGATTGCAGTACCGTCCGCGCCGCGCCTTGTCTCGCGCGGCCTGCTATCGTGTGACAGGCCACTGCCAGGACGAATTCCATGCCATTTGCGTTCATCGAAACCGATCCCGCCGAAGACGATCCGCTGCAGGCCGAACTGGCGCTTCTCGATCTTGCTACGCAAGGGGATCCGGTTGCCCAGTTGTGGGAAGCACCGGACTCGCTGGTGGTGCCGCGCAGTTACCTGCGATACGAGCGATTCGAAGCGGCGCGCGCCAGCTTCGCGCGGCGCGGCTGCCCGGTCTGGTTGCGCATGTCGGGCGGCGGGCTGGTGCCGCAGGGTCCGGGCATCCTGAACCTGAGCCTCGCGTACCGCGTGGACGGACCGCCCGGCGCGCTGAGCGAGGCGGTGTACCTGCACCTGTGCGAGGTCGTCGGGCAGGCGCTGCGCGGGCTTGACGTCGAGACCCACTGGCAGGCGGTGGACGGTTCCTTCTGCGACGGCCGCTTCAACCTTGCGTGGGGGCCGCCGGGTCAAGCGCGCAAGATCGCCGGAACGGCCCAGTACTGGCGCCGCGCGCCCGCGGCCGTGCAGGCGCCGGATGGCCAGCGCCACCTGGTGCTGGCGCATGCGGTGCTGCTCGTCAGCGCGGATCCGGTCGCGATCACGCGGCGTGCCAATGATTTCGAGGCCGAGGCGGGCACCGGCCGGCACTACGACGCCGACAAGGTGGTCAGTGTGCAGCAGGCCATCGGCAGCGCCGCAACGGACGGAACAACGTTGATGGCGCAGGTCATCGAGGCGCTCAAGGCCAGCGCGGCCACCACGCCGCCGCCGCACGCCTAGTGCCTAGCGCGCAGGGAGGAAGCGCAGATCGCCGTACCAGGCACGCGTTGTCGCGCCGGTATTGTCGGTATCGGTCAGCAGCCCATAGCCGGAGATCTTGCCGGGCGATTCGTGGAACGCCCGTTCGTAGTCCTGCGCGATATTGCGGCGCAGGCTCTGCCACTGACCTGCGTCGCCAGGACGGCCGGAGACCACGATCATCTGCACGCGGTCCGTGTGCGGATTGGGGATGATGCTGCCGGGCGCCGCCGAGGTCGACCAGATATACATCAGCGTCGCGTAGGGCAGGTCTTCGCCGCCGAAGCGCTTGGCCAACTCGATGCTGGCGCGGTCGCCGAACGCCAGCTTCTCCTTGTCGCCCTCGAAGAAGAACACCAGCCGCGCGGGAGCGTCTTCCTTGCTGCCCTCATTGTTATTGGCGCCTTCAATGGGGGCTTGCGCTTTCCAGCGCCAGGCGACGACCGGCGTGCGGCGCAGGTCGATATTGCCCTTGTGCATCAGCGCCGAGGCCGCAGCGCTGGCGTCGGCCTGCAGGACAGTGGTGGCGCCATCCTTCACCAGGCTGTAGCGAGTCTCGGCCTTGCCGTGGACGACTGGCAGGTTCTTCCAGTCGGCCGGCACCGGCGCGCCGGGACGCAGGGCGGAGAACGCGATGCCGGGCTGGTCGTCCTGTGCTGGCAGCGCCGGGGTTGCGAGCAAGGTGGCACTACACAGCAGGGCGCGCAGCAGCGATCCCGTCTGCCTGTGTGCGCGCCAGTTGGACGGGATAGGCATGGCGGTATCGCTCCGGTTGCTGGGCATTGCTGAATTGTAGTGAGATGGCGCACTTTCCGTTGCGCCAGGCAATGCCGGATCGGGTGCGAGTGGGAGCGAGGCGCGGCGGCCGCTGGCATCGCGCTGACAGGACTGGCCGCCAGGAACTGGCGCAGCGCTGCGCGCAGCTTGAAAAAAATCGCGGCCCGCACAGGGGCCGCTAATCGGGAATGCGAGGAGGTCAGTTTCCTCATGAGGCTTTATCGGCGCAATGGCGCGCATCGAGACCCCTCTTTGGTAGGGACAGTGTCCTGGCTCGCGTCCCGATCATGCGATCAGGTAATTTGGGCCCGTGGGGGGAACGGTGGCGGCGCGCCGCTTCTGGACATTCGCCATCAGTTCCGCGTGGGCGGCGTCGAGCCAGTCGACGCGGTGGCGGACAGGATCGTTTGGCGAGAGGTCGCGCGCGGGAATCTCGCGCAGGAAGTAGCGCACCATGTTTCCAGCGCGCGCGGGGACCGGCATCATCCCCAGCAACTGATGCCGGGCCAGCAGGCGCCGGCTCGCCGCATGGCGCAGCCCGGCCCACGCGGTACGGCCCAGCGCAATGTACAAGGCGTCGGGGCGCATCTGCCGGATCGCGCCGAGGAAGTGGGTGTCGAACGCGGCGCTCAGCATCGGTGTTGCGAGCAGGTCTTCCAGCGTGCCGTCGAAGGCAAGCCCGCGGCGCGTGGTGGCGAACGGCAGCAGGGCCAGCGGCTGGAACTGCTCGAAGCCTTCATTCCACAGCGCCGCAGCGTGCGGCAGTCCGACCAGTTCCGGCGCGCGGAAATGATCGAGCATGCGGATCAGGTTAGGCCGGACCAGCTGGCCGCCCAGTTCGACGCGGCGCTTGTTCTCGCGCTGGATCACGCGGGCAGGCGTGCGGGCCTGCAGCAACTCCTCCGTCACCGTCGCCGCGAGCCGCACATGGGCGTGCCCGGGCGTCGTACTGACCAGCACCAGGCGGGCGCCGGAGTTGTGATGCTCGTGCGGCACGTACGTCATCGTGTACGTGCCGTCCTCGCCGACCAGAATGGGCTTGGCGATCACGCCAGCAGCGCCCGTGCGCCGGATCTGGGCGCAATATTCTTCGATGTAATTCGTCAAGATGCCCCCGCTCCACAGCGATAAAGGTGCTGCCTTTTTCTTTTTTATTCATGGTAAGACGCGCAGCTGGCTGCCTACAAAATAGCGAGTGGCGTCTTCAGCGCTTGGCACCATGAGCTTGGTGGGGCAGCGAACAAAGGCGGTGCATTCGGCCAACAGGCGCTGGCGCCGGTCTGCCGGATGGCTCGTCTGCCGCTACCGTACCCATGGTGTGGGTCAAGACGATGACGCGATCAGCTCGATAGCGTGGTGTCGATGACAATCTCGGCCGACAATGACTTGTGCACCGGGCACTTGTTGGCCACGCGTAGCAAGTCTTCGAGGATCTTGGCGTCAAGGTCGCCGGCGACATGCACCTCGCGCTTCATCGCATAGCGGCCATTGCTCTCCTCGTGGGTCACGGAGGCCTGGATGGAGGCCACGGCATAGCCCTTGCGCTTGGCATAGAGCTGGAGCGTAAGCACCGTGCACGCCGCGAGCGCCGAATCCAGCAGGTCATGCGGGTTCGGATACTGTGGGTTGCCGCCGGCGGAGTGGTCCAGGTCGGCTTGCCAGTTCGCCTCGCCATTGCTCAGGTTGCAGAGCGTATTGCCCTGGCTCGGCTGCCACGTCGCTTGGATAGTCATCGAACGTCCTTGTCCTTATAGGGGCCGGAGTTCGGCCCGGGAGTAACGATTCTATACAGTCATCGGCGGCAGGACCGCACTAGTGTCTAAAGCGTTACTTTTCGACCTTCTCGAATTATTTCGCTGAATCGCTTGCCAAAGCCGGCGCACCCCCGTACTATTCGCCCCCTCGCAACACAACGCGGCGCTGCAAAGCAGACGCAGCAAGGGTTGTGGGGTTGATCGGGTGGTTCGGCGGCGCGAAGTTGGCGCGACGAACCGGAGCAAAAAAGATTGCTGACCTGGTTGACGAAACGAAGAAAGTGCTACATAATCTCGTTTCTCTGCTGCAGACAACGCAGCGCGCTGAACGGCAAAGCCGGCAGCGAAGTTCTTTAACAACCAAACAACCGATAAGTGTGGGCGCTGGGTAGCGGACGCACGAGGTCTTCGGACTTCGGAGCTTCACAAGTTATACAGTGCTCGCACAGCAAAACGTGACTGGGTCTTCGGATCTGGTCAGTCAGTTTTCTGAGAGTGAGCGACCGCTCGAAAGAGCGAGGGTCTTCGGACCCACACAGAGATTGAACTGAAGAGTTTGATCCTGGCTCAGATTGAACGCTGGCGGCATGCCTTACACATGCAAGTCGAACGGCAGCGCGGGCTTCGGCCTGGCGGCGAGTGGCGAACGGGTGAGTAATACATCGGAACGTGCCCTGTCGTGGGGGATAACTAGTCGAAAGATTAGCTAATACCGCATACGACCTGAGGGTGAAAGCGGGGGACCGGTAACGGCCTCGCGCGACAGGAGCGGCCGATGTCTGATTAGCTAGTTGGTGGGGTAAAGGCCTACCAAGGCGACGATCAGTAGCTGGTCTGAGAGGACGATCAGCCACACTGGGACTGAGACACGGCCCAGACTCCTACGGGAGGCAGCAGTGGGGAATTTTGGACAATGGGGGCAACCCTGATCCAGCAATGCCGCGTGTGTGAAGAAGGCCTTCGGGTTGTAAAGCACTTTTGTCCGGAAAGAAAACGTCCTGGTTAATACCTGGGGCGGATGACGGTACCGGAAGAATAAGCACCGGCTAACTACGTGCCAGCAGCCGCGGTAATACGTAGGGTGCGAGCGTTAATCGGAATTACTGGGCGTAAAGCGTGCGCAGGCGGTTTGATAAGACAGGCGTGAAATCCCCGAGCTTAACTTGGGAATGGCGCTTGTGACTGTCAGGCTAGAGTATGTCAGAGGGGGGTAGAATTCCACGTGTAGCAGTGAAATGCGTAGAGATGTGGAGGAATACCGATGGCGAAGGCAGCCCCCTGGGACGTCACTGACGCTCATGCACGAAAGCGTGGGGAGCAAACAGGATTAGATACCCTGGTAGTCCACGCCCTAAACGATGTCAACTAGTTGTTGGGGATTCATTTCTTCAGTAACGTAGCTAACGCGTGAAGTTGACCGCCTGGGGAGTACGGTCGCAAGATTAAAACTCAAAGGAATTGACGGGGACCCGCACAAGCGGTGGATGATGTGGATTAATTCGATGCAACGCGAAAAACCTTACCTACCCTTGACATGCCACTAACGAAGCAGAGATGCATCAGGTGCCCGAAAGGGAAAGTGGACACAGGTGCTGCATGGCTGTCGTCAGCTCGTGTCGTGAGATGTTGGGTTAAGTCCCGCAACGAGCGCAACCCTTGTCTCTAGTTGCTACGAAAGGGCACTCTAGAGAGACTGCCGGTGACAAACCGGAGGAAGGTGGGGATGACGTCAAGTCCTCATGGCCCTTATGGGTAGGGCTTCACACGTCATACAATGGTGCGTACAGAGGGTTGCCAACCCGCGAGGGGGAGCTAATCCCAGAAAACGCATCGTAGTCCGGATCGTAGTCTGCAACTCGACTACGTGAAGCTGGAATCGCTAGTAATCGCGGATCAGCATGCCGCGGTGAATACGTTCCCGGGTCTTGTACACACCGCCCGTCACACCATGGGAGTGGGTTTTGCCAGAAGTAGTTAGCCTAACCGCAAGGAGGGCGATTACCACGGCAGGGTTCATGACTGGGGTGAAGTCGTAACAAGGTAGCCGTATCGGAAGGTGCGGCTGGATCACCTCCTTTCCAGAGGCGCGCGTTCTGCGTGTCCAGTGTCCACACTTATCGGTTTGTTTGCTGTTACAGCCAAGGGTCTGTAGCTCAGGTGGTTAGAGCACCGTCTTGATAAGGCGGGGGTCGTAGGTTCAAGTCCTACCAGACCCACCAAGTTATCCGAGGGGGGATTAGCTCAGCTGGGAGAGCACCTGCTTTGCAAGCAGGGGGTCGTCGGTTCGATCCCGTCATCCTCCACCATCGCTCTGACGAGTGAGTTGCGGAAACCTGGAATTGGTTGTCAAAGGAAAGCATTTGATTGAGTGCTTCCCTTTGGCATTGCCAAGCGAGCGCGGGTCTATCCTGCGCATCGGCTGTTCTTTAACAATATGGGATGTAGTAAAGGTGTCGCGCGAGCGTTGATGAGACGCTGCAGTACAAACGCGATACCGGGTTGTGATTGTATCAACCAAAATGTATTTAAGTGATCGAAAGATGACTTGGAATACGGCACAAATGCGAGAACTCACCTGTAGCGATAGTGTCGCTGAGACACACTCGTTATAGGGTCAAGCGAACAAGTGCATGTGGTGGATGCCTTGGCGATCACAGGCGATGAAGGACGCGGTAGCCTGCGAAAAGCTTCGGGGAGCTGGCAAACAAGCTTTGATCCGGAGATGTCCGAATGGGGAAACCCGGCCCGCATGGGTCATCCCTTGCTGAATACATAGGCAAGGGAAGCGAACGCGGCGAACTGAAACATCTAAGTAGCTGCAGGAACAGAAATCAACCGAGATTCCCAGAGTAGTGGCGAACGAAATGGGAAGAGCCTTGTACTCTTTAGCAGTGTTGTTAGCAGAACGGGATGGAAAGCCCGGCCATAGCAGGTGATAGCCCTGTATGCGAAAACAGCGTTGTGGAACTAGGTGTACGAGAAGTAGGGCGGGACACGTGAAATCCTGTCTGAAGATGGGGGGACCATCCTCCAAGGCTAAATACTCGTGATCGACCGATAGTGAACCAGTACCGTGAGGGAAAGGCGAAAAGAACCCCGGGAGGGGAGTGAAATAGATCCTGAAACCGCATGCATACAAACAGTCGGAGCCTGGAAACGGGTGACGGCGTACCTTTTGTATAATGGGTCAGCGACTTACATTCAGTGGCAAGCTTAACCGATTAGGGCAGGCGTAGCGAAAGCGAGTCCGAACAGGGCGTTCAGTCGCTGGGTGTAGACCCGAAACCAGATGATCTATCCATGGCCAGGTTGAAGGTGCGGTAACACGTACTGGAGGACCGAACCCACTAACGTTGAAAAGTTAGGGGATGAGCTGTGGATAGGGGTGAAAGGCTAAACAAATCTGGAAATAGCTGGTTCTCTCCGAAAACTATTTAGGTAGTGCCTCGTGTCTCACCTTCGGGGGTAGAGCACTGTCATGGTTGGGGGGTCTATTGCTGATTACCCCGCCATAGCAAACTCCGAATACCGAAGAGTGCAATCACGGGAGACAGACATCGGGTGCTAACGTCCGGTGTCAAGAGGGAAACAACCCAGACCGCCAGCTAAGGTCCCCAAATATAGCTAAGTGGGAAACGAAGTGGGAAGGCTAAAACAGTCAGGAGGTTGGCTTAGAAGCAGCCACCCTTTAAAGAAAGCGTAATAGCTCACTGATCGAGTCGTCCTGCGCGGAAGATGTAACGGGGCTAAGCTATATACCGAAGCTGCGGACGCACAGCAATGTGCGTGGTAGGAGAGCGTTCCGTAAGCCTGTGAAGGTGTCTTGTAAAGGATGCTGGAGGTATCGGAAGTGCGAATGCTGACATGAGTAGCGATAAAGGGGGTGAAAGGCCCCCTCGCCGTAAGCCCAAGGTTTCCTACGCAACGTTCATCGGCGTAGGGTGAGTCGGCCCCTAAGGCGAGGCAGAGATGCGTAGCTGATGGGAAGCAGGTTAATATTCCTGCACCGTCGTATGATGCGATGGGGGGACGGATCGCGGAAGGTTGTCCGGGTGTTGGAAGTCCCGGTCCCTGCATTGGAGAAGGCGCTTAGGCAAATCCGGGCGCGGGATTCAAGGATGTGGGGCGAGCGGCCTAGTGCTGCGAAGCAATTGGAAGTGGTTCCAAGAAAAGCCTCTAAGCTTCAGTCATACGAGACCGTACCGCAAACCGACACAGGTGGGCGAGATGAGTATTCTAAGGCGCTTGAGAGAACTCGGGAGAAGGAACTCGGCAAATTGGTACCGTAACTTCGGGATAAGGTACGCCCTGGTAGCTTGACTGGCCTGCGCCAGAAGGGTGAAGGGGTTGCAATAAAATGGTGGCTGCGACTGTTTAATAAAAACACAGCACTCTGCAAACACGAAAGTGGACGTATAGGGTGTGACGCCTGCCCGGTGCCGGAAGATTAAATGATGGGGTGCAAGCTCTTGATTGAAGTCCCGGTAAACGGCGGCCGTAACTATAACGGTCCTAAGGTAGCGAAATTCCTTGTCGGGTAAGTTCCGACCTGCACGAATGGCGTAACGATGGCCACACTGTCTCCTCCCGAGACTCAGCGAAGTTGAAGTGTTTGTGATGATGCAATCTCCCCGCGGCTAGACGGAAAGACCCCATGAACCTTTACTGTAGCTTTGCATTGGACTTTGAACCGATCTGTGTAGGATAGGTGGGAGGCTTTGAAGCGTGGACGCTAGTCTACGTGGAGCCGTCCTTGAAATACCACCCTGGTTTGTTTGAGGTTCTAACCTTGGCCCGTGAATCCGGGTCGGGGACAGTGCATGGTAGGCAGTTTGACTGGGGCGGTCTCCTCCCAAAGTGTAACGGAGGAGTTCGAAGGTACGCTTGGTACGGTCGGACATCGTACCTAAAGTGCAATGGCAAAAGCGTGCTTAACTGCGAGACCGACAAGTCGAGCAGGTGCGAAAGCAGGACATAGTGATCCGGTGGTTCTGAATGGAAGGGCCATCGCTCAACGGATAAAAGGTACTCTGGGGATAACAGGCTGATACCGCCCAAGAGTTCATATCGACGGCGGTGTTTGGCACCTCGATGTCGGCTCATCTCATCCTGGGGCTGTAGCCGGTCCCAAGGGTATGGCTGTTCGCCATTTAAAGAGGTACGTGAGCTGGGTTTAAAACGTCGTGAGACAGTTTGGTCCCTATCTGCCGTGGGCGTTGGAATCTTGACGGGGGCTGCTCCTAGTACGAGAGGACCGGAGTGGACGTACCGCTGGTGTACCTGTTGTCTCGCCAGAGGCATCGCAGGGTAGCTATGTACGGAAGAGATAACCGCTGAAAGCATCTAAGCGGGAAACTCGCCTGAAGATGAGGATTCCCTGGCGGCTTGACCGCCTTGAAGGGTCGTTCGAGACCAGGACGTTGATAGGCTGGGTGTGGAAGCGCAGTAATGCGTTAAGCTAACCAGTACTAATTGCCCGTAAGGCTTGATCCTATAACCAGTGTGTTTTAGCCTGGTGGGTCGATCGCCTTGTGCCGGCTGATACAGCACAACCCAAGACTACAAAGACTACATCCCGAATTGGTGGCGTTGGACGAACTGCCCAGCGCCACAACCCCTTATGCCTGGTGACCATAGCGAGTTGGAACCACCCCTTCCCATCCCGAACAGGTCCGTGAAACGACTCCGCGCCGATGATAGTGCGGATTACCCGTGTGAAAGTAGGTCATCGCCAGGCTCTTACAATGCAAAACCCCTCGACAGCGTGTGCTGCGAGGGGTTTTTGCTTTGGTGGCTGCGTTCGCGCATGGCGAACCGGATTAATATCGCATGATCGTGTTTTTCGAATCAGAATCTCATGGCGATTGAGCGCCCGTGGTACCTCTATCTGCTTGAATGCACGGGCGGCTCGATCTACACCGGCATTACCACGGACGTGGCGCGCCGCTTCGCGCAGCATCAGGCCGGCAAAGGCGCGAAATACACGCGTTCGCGCAAACCGTTACGGATACTGGGACAGATTTCATTTCCATCGAAATCCGAAGCGTTGAAAGCGGAATTGGCGACGAAGCGCATGAGTCCGGCCGAAAAGATGGCATTTTGCGCGACGCTGGAGCAGCATGGCTCCTGAAACAAAAAAGGCGTACGCCGCAATGGCGTACGCCTTTTTATTTGGTTCTTCACCGATTTCCGGGGAAGGCCGCCCGGATCTTCAGGAAGAAGTAATGGTCATCACGGAAGCCATAGGCCATCCGTTTGATGACCTTGATCCGGTTATTGATGCCCTCCACCAGATTGGTTCCCAACGGCCAGCGGCTATGAGCCAGGATGCCTGGCAGGTAAGGCTTGAGGCGTTTGGCGAACAGGCAAAGAGGTGCGATGCCGCTGGCCATGGCGCGCTCGTACCACCCTTGCCAGAAGCGCCGGGCGTAGCCGGGATGCCGGTATGTCCAAAGTGTCTTGAGATCGTCCTTGAGCACGTAGACGGTCATCAGCGCTTGGTTGGCCGCCAGTATTTCATCAAGCCGGATCTGATCGGCCTCACGGGTAACGTTCTCGCGGTTGCGCAACAGCAACCAGCGAGAAGACTTCACCACCTTACGGGCCGCCTTGTCGCCGCGTAGCCGATTGGCCTCATCCACCCTAACGCGATCGATGACTTCACGGCCGTACTTGGCCACCACATGGAACAGGTCATAGACGACCTGTGCGTGCGGGCAATGCATCTGCACTTCAAGGTCGTAGGCGGTATTCATGTCCATCACTGCGGCGCGAATCTTGGCGCAGCCTTCGGGGCCAAGTAGCTCGAAGAAGGGTCGGATTTCCTCTCGCGAGCGTCCGCGCCCAACCCAGAGTACCCGCTTGCTCGACGGCTCAACGATGACCGTGGCATAGCGATGGCCCTTCTGGATAGCAAACTCGTCCATCGCGATCACGGTGACGCCTTTCAGGTCGACCGGCCCCAGTTCCCGTTCCAGATGACGCAGGTCGATGCGCTTGACCGTAGTCCAGGCCAATTGATAGAAGGCAGCGACATGGCGCAACGACATGACCTTGCACAGTCGCGCTACGCTGGCGGCTAGCCGCGTTGTCACCCGCGCATAGGGTGCGAGCCAGTCCAGGCGTTCCAGCTTCGGGCCACATTGCCGGCAAGCTAGACGAAGTCGCGGCACGACCAACTCCACCGGAGTCTCGAACATAGGCAGATCCCGCACGCGTCGCTCTACCCGATCGTGGATACTGCTAACGCCTCGACCACAGCCATCGCAGCACCGCCTCCGGCGCCCCTTAGGTTCCAGCCGGATGAGGCAAATACGTTGCCCATTACGGGTCTCTTCCCAGCTATCGCGCAGGCGATAGCCTTCCCAGCAGCCGAGCTGGGCCATACAATCGCGCAGGGCCAACCTCCACCTTCCTGATTCTTGTTGTGTCGCAACTCCAAGATAACAGTGGTGGGCGCGTTGGCCCTTTTTGTTTCTATACGGTCACGCAGATCGGCGAAGAACCTTTTATTTGCTAGTTCTGACCGGTCAGACTACCGTCAACGTCACTTCAATATTGCCGCGCGTCGCGTTCGAGTACGGGCAAACCTGGTGCGCCTCCTCGACCAGCTTTTCCACGGCTTCGCGCTCGAAGCCCGGAACGGAGATCTTCAGTTCAGCCTGGATGCCAAAACCCTGAGGGATTGGACCGATGCCGACCGAGCCCTCGATCGACGTATCCGCCGGCAGCACGATCTTCTGCTGGGCAGCCACATGACGCATGGCGCCGATAAAACAGGCCGAATAGCCGGCCGCGAACAGTTGCTCCGGATTCAGGCCGTCGCCCTTGCCGCCCATTTCCTTTGGCAGAGCCAGCTTGGCATCGAGCTGGCCGTCGGACGTCACCGCGCGGCCGTCGCGGCCTCCGGTGGCGGTGGCATGGGCGGTGTACAGGACTTTTTCGAGTTTCATGGAAGCTCCAGGATAGTGTGACCCATCAGGGCAAGTGAGCCACCGCTCTGACCTTCAGGCGGCTGCTCAGGGATCAGTCGCGCATGTTCCAGCGTCGACCGTAATGCATGCAGGCGCTGCGTTAGTGCCTGAATTTCAGTGATCGGACACTGCGTTGCGCATAGCAATTTTTCCGGGATGCTGACCGCGGACTGTCGCAGCTTGCGGCCTGCATCCGTCAATGCCACCAGCACGCGGCGCTCATCGTCGGCATCCCGCCTGCGACTCACCAGCCCAGCGCCTTCCAGTCGTTTCAACAGCGGCGTCAGCGTGCCGGAGTCCAGCGCCAGGCGGTTCCCGAGTTCAGATACCGTCTGCCGCTCGTGCTCCCACAGCACGAGCATGACCAGATATTGCGGATAAGTGAGTCCGAGCTCATCCAGCATCGGCTTGTATACCTTGGTCATCGCAAGCGATGTCGAGTAGAGAGCAAAACATAGCTGCCGGTCGAGCAGCAGCCAGTCTTCCTTGCGTTCGTTGATCGTGTTATCCATGTCGATATATTAGACACAATTAGATTGTGTGCAAGATAAATTTGAAATTTACGAAAAGTGACGCATGGGGCGGCCGTCGCTTTAAGGGTGTCTTAAGTCTCGCTGGTTAGTATCCAACCGTCGCGCCACCTCGCTTACCCGCACCGGCGCCCGCGTATTGCTGCGAAAGGAGATTCCATGATTCGCCAGACCATTGCACGTACCGCCATTGGTTTTGCCGCGCTTGCCGCGATCGGTGGTGGCTATGCTTACCTGCAGAAGGAAGTCATCACACCGGGGTACGCCGCGTCCGCGCCTGCCACGGTGGCCGCGCCGGGGCAGCCCGTCGCGGTGGCCTCGCCGATCGATTTTTCCGGCATTGTCGATCAGTACGGACCCGCCGTCGTCAACATCAGCGTGACCGCGCGCGCGCAGCGCACGGCCATGCAGGCGCCGTCCGGAATGGATCCTGACGATCCGCTGTTCCAGTTTTTCAAGCGGTTCGGCCCGCAGTTCCAGGGTCCGCAAAGCGGCCAGCAACTGGTAAAGGGCCTGGGCTCGGGCTTTATCGTCAGCCCTGACGGCCTGATCCTGACCAATGCGCACGTCGTTGACGGCGCGCAGGAGGTCACCGTGAAACTGACCGATCGTCGCGAGTTCAAAGCCAAGGTGCTGGGCACCGACCCGCAGACCGACGTGGCGGTGATCCGCATCGATGCCAAGGACCTGCCGGTGGTCCGTCTGGGCGATCCGTCGCGCGTAAGGGTTGGAGAGCCCGTGCTGGCCATCGGCTCGCCCTATGGATTCGAGAACACCGTGACCGCGGGCATTGTCAGCGCGAAATCGCGTTCGCTGCCTGACGATACCTACGTCCCGTTCATCCAGACCGACGTTGCCGTGAACCCGGGCAACTCGGGCGGCCCGCTGTTCAACCAGCGTGGCGAGGTGATCGGCATCAACTCGCAGATCTATAGCCAGACCGGCGGCTACCAGGGGCTCTCGTTCGCCATTCCGATCAACGTGGCAACGAAGGTCGAGCAGCAACTGGTGGCGCATGGCAAGGTTACGCGTGGCCGGCTTGGCATCTCGGTGCAGGAAGTCAACCAGGCCCTGGCGCAGTCCTTCGGCCTGCCCAAGCCTTCCGGTGCGCTGGTCAATTCGGTCGAGCCGGACAGCCCGGCGGCCAAGGCCGGCCTCAAGCCTGGCGACGTGATCGTGCAACTCGACAATGAGGTCATCGACCATTCGGGAGACCTGCCCGAACACGTCGCGGATATCAAGCCGGGCACCGACACGTCGCTGAAGATTATCCGCAAGGGCCAGCCCATGACGCTGTCAGTGAAGGTGGGAGCTGCCAAGGAGGAGTCCGTCGCGCAGAAGGGCGGCGACAATCAGGCGGGCGGCCGGCTCGGGCTGGCCGTGCGTCCGTTGACGCCTGCGGAGAAGCGCCAAAGCGGGATCGAGGGCGGCCTCGTGGTGGAAGACGTTGCCGGTCCCGCCGCGCGCGTGGGAATCCAGCCCGGCGACGTGATCCTGTCGCTAAACGGTACGCCGATCGGTTCGGCCGACCAGTTGCGCGCGCTGGTGGCCAAGTCCGGCAAGCAGGTGGCACTGCTGGTTCAACGCGACGAAGCACGTATCTTCATTCCGCTCGACCTTGGCTGACATCCGCGCAAGCGTTTACCGATAAGGCTTCCGGGTCTTTCGGTCGCCGTATACCGGAGGTATACGGCGACGTTTACGGGCGGTATACGGACCGTATACGAACCGGGTATACCACCCGCGAAGCCTTGCCGGAAGCGGGTTTCGGCGCAAGGAAGGGCTTACAGAAAGCGCGGCAGCAGGTATGATCTCGACTGCGATGCACGAAGCATGCGGCGGCACGGCCCGCCGACCTTGGTTCCTGCGCATTAGACAGAACAAGGAAGTCTATGCAGTTGGATTTCACCCGAGCCATTACACCGGGTCCCGAGAGAGCGCGGCGCCTTGCGCCCACCGCTCAATCTGCGCCGAGCCCCCGGCGGCGCAAGAAGGAAGCGCCCCCGCACTGGGAGCGCGGTTACCGTTCGCATTTTTACCGCAACGAGCGCGGCGAGAAGCTGGGCGAGGTTCGCCTGTCCGACCGCGGCGACGTGCCGGTGGTCTATCACTGGGCGGCGGGCAACTATTCCGGCGCTGAAGGATCGCTGGTCCATGCGCGTGCGCGCGTGGAAGAGACGATCGGCTTTGGCATGCGCCAGCTTTCGCTGTTCTGAGTTCTGAGTTCTGAGTTTCCTCGGGTCGCCACGTCGATGGCACCGCCCCACGTAGCGCCTTAGTCCAGGCGGCGCTGCAGCAGCATGTACACCGCAGCGGTCAGCGCCAGCACCGCAATCAGGCGGTAGAGATCCTCGCAAGCAATCAGACGGGACTGTTGTTCCACCATCCCGCCAAGCTGAGCCAACGCGCCATGGCGAGCCTGCGCTTCATCCAGGCCTCGAGACACCAGTGCGGCCTGTACCGACTGTATCCAGAGCTGAGCTTCCGCGGTCCGTTGCCCCAACGCGTGCACCAGGCTGTCATGCACGGCGAACTGCCGGTTTTGCAGCAACACCGCGCCAATGGCCGAGGCAAAGGAACTGGCAATCTGCCGCATCAGGTTCTTGCTGCGGTAGCCGTGCGCAAACTCTTCGCCGCTCAGTGAGCGGAATGTCAGACCTGCGATCGGGATGATGACCAGCACGCCGAACAGTCCCTTGCCGACCAGGCCCCAGGCCAGCGCGGGCGGTCCGGCATCCGGCGGCATGCGCGAGAACCACCACGCGGTGGCGGCCATCAGCAGCAAGCCTGTCACCATCAGCGGCTTCTTGCGCGTCATGCGTGGTGCGTACCGCAGGTAGACCATGACCCCAGTCAGGCTCACCAGCGCGGCAAACGTGTTGAGCCATCCGGTCGTGGCGAGCGGAATCCGCAGCGCTTGCTCCGCGTAGATCGGAAACACGTAGGCGCTGAGGTTGTTGATCATGTAGTACACGAAGTACATCCCGATCCCGGCCAGGTAGACCGGGTTGCGCAGTGCCCGCAGGTGCAGCACCGGCGCCTCATGGTGCCACTGATGCCATAGGAAGACAGCGAGCAAGCCCAGGCCGGCAGCGGCGATCAGCGCGAGCCGTATCGGATGGGAAAAGACGTCGAAGCGGGCCTCGGTCATGGCGGCCTGCAGCGTGACCACCGCTGCGCCGAACAGCAGCAGCGGGCCGAGCGCGGGGCTCGGGGCGGGGCGGCGCGGTTCCGCGTCCGGCAGCAACACCCAGGCGCCCAGGGTGGCAAGCGCGGCAAACGGCAGCGCGCCGTAGAACACGTCTTGCCACACGCCGCGATCGACCAGTTCAGCCGCGAACGCAGGCCCGAGGGCGCTCGCCACGAAGATGCCCGTCATGAAGATGCGGCTCGCGCGCGGCCGGTCAGCCGGGCCAAACAGGACGGCGACCAGGATGCGGCAACTCGTGAACAGCGCGCCGCCGCCGAATCCCTGCACGAAGCGCGCGCCTGCGAGTTGCGTGAGCGAGTGGCTGGTGGCCGCGGCGAGCGTGCCCGCCATGAAGATCAGCAGCGCGCCGGTCACGTAGTAGCGGTAGCCGAAGCGGCGCGACAACCATTGCTGCTTGAGGATCATGAGCATGCTGCCCACGGCGTAGGCGGCTTGCGCCAGCGCGAAGCTGCGAGGATCCGCGTCGACACCGCCCATGATGTGGCTCGATGCGAACACGAACATGATGTTCTCGAGGAACTCCACGCCGGTGGCCAGGGCCAGCAGCATCATCAGCAGGGTCTGGCGCTGCCGGTGGCTGAGCCACCGCAGCCAGCGCAAGCTCAGGCGCAGCTGCCAGAGCGGTTGCCAGCGGGGTCCCGCACTCATGGCTGCAGCGCCTGCAGGCTCTGATGCAGCCGGTTCAGTACGCGCGTGCTTGCGGCCACGCTGCTTTCGCCCACCGGTGCCCAGGCCTCGCCATAAGCCGCGTGGACCAGCGGTAGCGCTCGCTCCAGGAGCCGCCGGCCGGCCGGTGTGAGCGTCAGCTCGAGCGCGCGGCGATCCTGCGCGGAAGCCTGGCGACGAACCAGGCCGCGCACTTCCAGGCCGTCGAGCAGCCGGGTCATCTGCGTGCGCGTGGCGTCGATCGTTGCGCCAAGCTCGGACGGCATGCTCGGTTGCCCTTCGTCGACGGCCAGCATGCTGAGCACCAGGTACTGGCTCATGTCCAGGTCGAACGGGGCCAGCGTCCGGTTGATGTGGTCGCGCAGCAGGCGCGCGGTGCGAAGCAGCAGGCGGGACGCCAGGATCAGGTCGTGGGGTGCGTCCGGATGGGCGGCGCTGAAGCGCTCGATACGTTGCTCGAAGGACATGGCGGAGAGGGCACACAATCGCGGCTTGGCTGCGCGAGTGCTTTCATCTGAAATAGTTACGGATGAAATTATATCAGATGGGACCAATCTCGCCAGTCACCGTGTTCTGGCCATGCCGCATGCGAAGGCTGGTCGACACGTGGCGCGCGCCCTTGCGCAGCTTTGCGATTTCCGCCGTCCGCCGTGCTTCTGGTATGGCGCCATACCGCAGGCCGATGTAGGTGCCGATGAAGGCATGAATGGCCGACGCCGCGTGCGGCAGCCGGGCCGCCGCGCGTTGGGCGAATGCCTGCGGACCCTCTGCCGCGCCGCGCTCGCAACCATGCCGCGCCAGCATGCGGCAGACCTGCGCATAGCTCGCTTCGACCGGGTCGAGCCGGCGGCGGCGCAGCCACAGTGGCACCAGTGCCAGCAAGCTCAGGGCGGCCAGCCCGCAGGCGAGCCCTTGTGCCACGCTGATGCCAGGCAGCCATTCTCCGAAGAGCCGCTCCTGCTGGCTGCGATCGTACTGCAGGATCCAGCGCTGCCATGAGTAGGTCAGCCCGTCGTAGGCCCAGCGCAAGTTGCGCAGCCAGCCGGCTTCCTGGCCCGGCGACCAGACCCCGGATTCCTGCCCGCCCAGGGCGGCATCGAGCCCCTGTTCGACACGGCTGGGGGCCACCGCGCTGGTCGGGTCCACGCGTACCCAGCCGCGTCCGTCCAGCCAGACCTCGGCCCAGGCGTGGGCGTCGGCCTGCCGCACGATGTAGTGGCGTCCGATCGGGTTGTACTCGCCGCCCAGGTAGCCGGCCACCACGCGTGCCGGCACCCCCGCCGCGCGCATCAGGAAGACGAAGCTGCTCGCGTAGTGTTCGCAGAAGCCGCGATGCGTGTCGAACAAGAAGCTGTCGACCTGTTCCGTGCCGAGCGGCGGTGGCCGCAGCGTATAGCCGAACGGCGCCGAGGCGAACAGGCGCAACGCGGCCTGCACGCGCTGTGCCGGCTCGGCGTAGCTGCCGGCCCAGCGCGCGGCCAGCTCGCGTGCGCGCGGGTTGCCCGGCGGCAGCCTCAGGGCCAGTGACCGGGTGCGCGCCGACAGGGGTTCGGGCGCGGACATCAGCGCGGAGCGTGCCCGGTAGCGGATGCGCTGGTCCACCGGCGTAGCCAGGAAATACTCGCCATCCGCGGAGACCCGCGCATTGACGTTCGATGACACCGCCACGCCGCGGTCCAGCGTGAACAGCCAGCGCTGCTGGCTGGGCTCGAGCGTGACGGTGTAGTCGACGTTGCCGGCTTGCCGTGCGCCGACCGGTGGCGAAGGCTCCGCGTGCGTCGTGGACTGCTGGCGTTGCGGCATCGGCAGCCAGCTTGCGCCGTCGAACTGCCACAGCACCAGGGCGCGCCAGTAGAGCGCCCCCGACGGCGGCGCATCGCCATCGATCTCCGCGCGCAAGGCGATCTCCGTCGAGCGTACGAGCTGCCCGACGCTGCCCGGACGCATCACGTCGCTGATGCCGGTCCGGGCCATCGGCGCCGATGGCGGTAGTTGCCACAACGGACGTTCCAGGCGCGGGAACAGGACGAACAGCACGAGCGCCCACGGCAGGCCGATCAACGCCATGCGGCCGAGCAGCGGCCAGATGGCCAGCCGGCCTCGCGCCTCCGGATGGTGCAGCAATAGCCAGTTGCGCAGCACCCATGCACCGATCGCCACGCTGTACAGGGCCAGCCAGAACGGCTGGTCGGAAAGGTAGAGCGTCAGCAGCAGGTAGAACGACAGCTGCGTGACCAGGGTCGCGTCCGCCAGGCTGTGGCACTCCAGCAGCTTGAGCACGACAAAGGCGCCCAGCATGGCGACGGCGAGGTCGCGCACGGTGGCGCCGCCATCCTGCCAGATCAGCGCGGCGGCGATGCCAAGAACCAGCACGGCCGCCACGGCAAGGATCGCCCGCGAGGGCAGCGGCGCACGCCTGCGCCACAGCAGCCAGCGCCAGCCCAGCAGCGCGAGCAGCAGCAGGCTGATCGACACCGGCAGCATGCGCGCCTGCGGCGCGAGTACCAGCGCGAGCTGTCCGAGCAGGATGCCGTGATCCTGGTGCGCGAGCGGGCGTGCCGACGTGCTCATGCAGCCCCTCCATGGCCCGGCGCGCGCCACAGCGCCAGCGCCTCCAGGCAGGCGCGGCGATGAACCGCGCCGTGGGCGGGCCGGATCTCCACGCCCGGCAGGCGCAGGCCGACTTCCGCCTCGTCGCCGGCCGCCAGCAGCCACGCACACAGCCGCGACAGCCGGGCCTCGGCCGGCATGCCAGCGGGCAGGGCGTGCCAGTCCAGCCAGCGCATCGGCCGCGCGGGCGGCTCGCCGGCGCGACTCATCCAGCGGCCGGTGCGCGCGCTGTGCTTCCAGGCAATGCGATGCAGCGGATCGCCGCTGAGGTACTTGCGCAACTGGTCGATGCCTTCGTCGGTGGCATGGCCGTTGGTGTTGCCGTCTTCACCCGCGTCCAGCGCGGCCATCGGGGGCAGCGGCGGGGCGGCCGGCTCTGGCGCCGGAAAGACCAGCACCGACAGGCCCAGGTCCGCATATCCCCAGACCCGGAACAGCCCGAACGGAAAGCGGCTGGACACCGTGACGCGGGGCACGCGCAGCCAGCCGCGTCGCGTAGCCGGCACCAGCAGTGTCAGCGTGCCGTCGCTGGTCGGATCCAGCGTGACGCTGGACGGCGCAGCCGCAGGCATGGCGGCGATGCGGCCTTCAATGCCGATGCGGGCCTGAGTGTCGGTATTGGACAGCCGCAGCGCGAATGCCGCGTCCTGGCCGGCGAAGGCATCCCTGGCGGGCACACCGGGTTCGGCCGTTACGCAGAGGTCGAGCAGGTTCCGATACGCCGTCCACATGCATGCCATGCCGATGCCCGCCAGCAGGAAGGTAAGCCCGAAGCCCAGGCTGATGTTGTAGTTCAGCGAGGTCACCAGCATGGCCAGCAGCAGGACGGCGAAGCCGAGGCCGCCGCGCGTGGGCAGGATATAGAGGCGCCTGCGGTCCAGCCGCACCTCGCGTTGCTCGGCGACTCGCGGAAGCCGGAACCAGCGCCGCCGGTATGGCGCGGCGCCGGGCAGCGGCAACGCGGCATGGCGGGTGGCCGCGGACCGGTCGCGCGGCATGGCCGTCAGGGGATGGGCACGCCGGCCAGCAACGCGGCCACGCTGTCCGTGCCGGTCCGCGCGCCGGCGGGCTCCAGGCGGTGTGCGGCCACAGCGCTAAAGACTGCCTGCACGTCTTCGGGCAGCACCATTTCACGTTGGTCGAGCAAGGCCCACGCCCGCGCACAGGCCAGCAATGCCAGCCCCGCGCGCGGCGACAACCCGGCCGCGAACGCGCTGCTGGTGCGCGTGGCCTGCACCAGCGCCAGCACGTAGTCGACCAGCGCGGGGCTGGCGTAGACCTGTGCCGCGGCGTCCTGGAAGGCCAGTACCTGCGCCGCGTCCATGACCGGCTCGACCTGCGGCGGCGTGGAGCCGCCCAGGTACAGCACGCGTTCGAACGCGGCGTCGGGGTAGCCCAGCGACAGCCGCATGGTGAAGCGGTCCAGCTGGGATTCGGGCAGTGCGTGCGTGCCGAGCTGTTCGAGCGGATTCTGCGTGGCGATCACGAAAAACGGCGACGGCAGTGCGTGCGTGGCGCCGTCATGCGTGACCTGGCCTTCGGCCATGGCTTCGAGCAGCGCGCTCTGCGTCTTGGGCGGGGCCCGGTTGATTTCGTCGGCCAGCACCACCTGCGCGAAAACCGGCCCGCGATGGAAGCGGAAATCTGCCGAGTCGCGCACGAACACCGAAACGCCGATCAGGTCGGCGGGCAGCAGGTCGCTCGTGAACTGGACGCGCTGGTACTGGAGCCCGAGCGTGCGGGCCAGCGCGTGCGCCAGCGTGGTCTTGCCCACGCCGGGCAGGTCTTCCAGCAGCAGGTGGCCGCGCGCCAGCATGCACGCCAGCGCCAGGCGGATCTGGCGCGGCTTGCCCAGCACGATGCGGCCAAGCCGGGCCTGGGCTTCGGCGAGCGTAGCGACGATCCGCGGGCGAGCAGTCACGTTGGCCTCGGCTGGAAGACTGGGAATTCGCGCATTGTAGCGGCGTGCGGCTTGCACGGCACAGTCTGTTTCCGCACGAAGACAGCATTTGCCGGGTTGCACGCGCCCGCCAGGCCGGGCGAGGTCCGCCCGGTTCTGGCATCATCAACGTGTCGGCCGTGTCCTGGCCTGAATTTCCCCCTGCCGCAATGACCTCCCCGCTGGACGCTTCCCCCTTCCCGTCTGCCACTTCCAACGAACCCGATCCCGCCGCGCTGCAGCGCCTGGCCGAGGCATTCCACCAGGATGGCTTCGTCGTCCTGCGCGGCTTTGCTCCCGAGCACGCGTGCGCGGCGCTGGAGGCGGTGACGCGTACCCACCTGAACGCGGCCATTCCGCCCGTGGAGTTCGAGGCCGACCTGGGCTATCCGGGGGCGCCGGCCCATCGCGATGCCACCGGCGGCGGCACGGTCAGGCGCCTGCGGCAGGCCTACGGCCGCGACCAGGTGTTTCGCGACTGGGCTACCGACCCGCGCCTGGTGGCCGTGGTGCAGTCCCTGCTCGGCGAACCGGCGCGCATCACGCTGGCGCACCATAACTGCGTGATGACCAAGCATCCGCACTACGGCAGCCAGACCGGCTGGCACCGCGATACCCGCTACTGGTCGTTCATCAGCCCGGAGCTGGTGACAGTGTGGCTGGCGCTGGGCGACGAGGACGAGCGCAACGGCGTCCTGCGCGTCATCCCGGGCTCGCACAAGGCGCGGCTCGAGCCGGGCCAGCTTGACCCGGCCGAGTTCCTGATCGAAGCGCATCCGGCCAGCGAGCCCTTGCTGCAGGGCGCCGCGTCGCTGGCGCTGCATCGCGGTGACGTGCTGTTCTTTGACAGCCGGCTGTTCCATGCCGCGGGGCGCAACAGCTCGAATGCGGTGAAGCTGTCGGTGGCGTTCGCCTACTTTGGCGCGAGCAATCGCCCGATAGAGGGCACGCGCTCGGCGGAGTTCGGCAGCGTCGAACTGTAGCGCCGGCTTTCGGGGAGATTTCGGGGCGATTTCGGGGCGAGCCTGTGCCGCTCAGGTGCGCAGGCCGACCAGTCCCGAGATCTTGCCGGCCGCTTCCAGCAGCGGAGGCAGGAAGCGCTCGAGCATTTCCGCGGCGCTGGTGCGGTTGGCCTGCCCGCTGATATTGAGCGCGGCAATGGTGTGGCCGGCACGGTTGCGGATGGGCGCGGCCAGCGACACCAGGCCCTCTTCGAGCTCCTGGTCGTTCAGTGCCCAGCCACGCGCGCCGATATCGGCGACAACGGCCTTGAGCGCGGCAGGATCGGTGACGGTGCGGCTCGTGTGCGCGCGCAGTTCGGTATTGCGCAGCACGCGGTCCAGTTCGTCATCGGACAGGCCGGCCAGCAGCACGCGTCCCATGGACGTGCAATAGGCCGGCAACCGGCTGCCGATCGACAGGTTGATGGTCATGATCTTGCGGGCAGGCACGCGCAGCACGTAGACGATCTCGGTGCCGTCGAGCACGGAGATCGAGCAGCTTTCATGGACCTGCTGCGAGAGCGTCTCCATGATCGGCTCGGCCAGGTTCCAGAACGGCATCGAGGTCAGGTAGGCGAAGCCGAGATCCAGGATCCTGGGCGTCAGGCGGAACAGCCGGCCTTCCGCCTGCACATAGCCAAGACCTACCAGTGTCAGCAGGATGCGGCGCGCGCCGGCGCGCGTCAGGCCGCTGGCCTGGGCGATTTCCGTCAGCGTCTGTGCCGGGTGTTCGGCGTTGAAGGCGCGGATCACGGACAGCCCACGTGCAAAGGACTGCACATAGCTGTCGCTGGGCTTTTCGGGCGTGGTGGCGGAGGTGGCGGCGCTTTCCGCGGTAGGTCGGGGGTCGGCGGGACTGGCCATCTGTCAGGCACCGGCAGGTCGCCGGATGGGCACGCAAAGGCCGAAAGGGTAGAGGAAATACGGCGATTTCGCCAGTGCAGGCCGATGCACGCGCGGGCGGCGCCCCATCCGGAGCGCCGCCGCCATGCTGTCTCCTGACCGTTATCCCGTGAGCCCGGTCAGCGGAAGCTCTTCTGCAGCAGGACGAAAACGGCCATCACCACGCACAGCGCCGCAAAGCCGTGCAGCATGTCCATGCCGGCCAGCAGCGTGGCCTGCCGGTCGATTTCAAGCGAGATTTTCGCCAGGCTGGACGGGGACAGCGCGTCCGGCGTCTGCAGCGCGGGGGTGAAGCGCGTGACGTGCTCGACCAGGTGCGTCCGATGCGCGGCCAGGCCGTCCTGCATGAAGACGCTGGCCAGGCCCGTGCCGCTGGCCGAGGCGATCTGCTTGCAGACGTTCTTGAACTGGTACGCGTGCGAGAAATCCTCGACCGGGAGGTCGAGATACGTCATCGACGCCACCTGGACCATCAGCAACACCGGTGTCAGGCCTTCGAGCAGCACCACCGGGACCAGCGCATAGTCCGGCGCGCCCGGCATCAGCTGGTAGGACAGCAGCATGGCCGCGCACGCATAGATGATGAAGCCGATGGCGATCACGCGGCGCTTGCGGAAGACCAGCGCCATGCCCAGCGTGATGATCACCGCGCCGATGGCGGAGACGGTGCCGCTGGTCGAGAGCAGCATGCAGGTGGAGCGGAAGGTCAGGCCCAGGCCGCTTTGCGTCAGCGTCGGCAGCAGGAACGCCCAGGCCGACGACAGCAGGTAGTACAGCGCGTAGAACCCCAGCCCATACAGGTACTGGCGTCCGGCCAGGCGCGAGAAGTCGATCCATGGGTCCGGATGCCGGTACAGCCGCCAGCCGCTGAACGCGAACAGGCCCACGCCAAGCAGCGCGGCCAGCGGCATCTGCGGCGAGCTGAAGAAGCGGGTGTAGCGCATTTCCTGCAGCGTGTGCAGGAACACCAGCGCGCCCAGCGCCGCGGCGATGGCGGCCGGCCAGTCCAGCGTGGACACCGGTGGATGCGGATCGCGCGGAGCGCGCGTCGGATAGGTGGCGATGACCGACAGCAGCACCGGCAGCGAGATCCCGGCCTGGAACAGGAACACCGCGCGCCAGCCGATATCGTCCAGGAAGATGCTGGTCAGCCAGGGCGTGATGGCCAGCATGGCAAACGCGCCGCCGCCAAAACGCAGCATCAGCGGCGCGCGCTCGGCCGGCGTGGACACCAGTTGCACCAGGATGCGTGACGCCGCGAACAGACCGCCCGCGCCGAGTCCTTGCACGGCCTTGCCGGCAATCAGTCCGCTCGGGCTGGCGGCTTCGGCGCACAGCAGCGAGCCGAGGACGAACACCAGCAGAGAGGCGATGGTGAAGCGCTTGTAGGTGGTCCGGCGCGCAATCTGGTCGAGCACCATGTTCATCAGCACCGCCGTGGCGGCATAGGCCGAGACGGCGTACAGGTAATCTTCGGGCGCGGCGCCCACGCCGCCCTGGATGTGCTGGCTGGCGACGCCCATCATGAGCGTGGAAGAGAAGTCGATGCCGGTGACCAGCCCGAGCGTCAGCCCGAACAGCGACAGCCGCCAGTGGCCCATTTCCGGGTGGCTGGCGATCTGCATGCGAGGGCGTTGGGGGGCGGCGGCAGCCATGGTGACCTGGCCTTTGGCGTCAGGGGCGCCAGATACTGCGGAGACGGACGTTTGTTGCATCGCTAAAGCATAATGTTGCCTTCCGTCTGGAACTACAGCTTGTCAGGGAAACTTTGTCCGGTGAATGAAACAATCCAGTGGAATGATTGGGAGGCGTTCTGCTGCGTAGTCGAGCAGGGCACATTTACGGCAGCGGCGGAACAGCTCGATTGCCCGAAATCGCGCGTCTCGGCGGCCGTGGCGCGCCTGGAGACCGCCATTGGCGCCAAGCTGCTGGAGCGCACCACGCGCCGCATGCGGCTGACCGATGCCGGCAGCGCGGTCTATCGCGACGTGGCGCCGCTGTTCGCGCGCCTGCGAGAAATCCGCCAGGAAACGCTCGCGCGCGAAGAGCGCGTGCAGGGCGTGCTGCGCATTGCCACGCCTTACGAATTCGGCGCCCAGCAGCTGGGCGGCATCATCTGCCGCACGCTGGCGGCCCATCCGGCGCTGGACGTTTCGGTCGAAATCACGCAAGGCCTGGTCGATCCGATCCGCGACGGGTTTGACGTGGCGTTCGTGATCGTCGACGCCGACCTGCCGGATTCCGGCACGGTGGCGCGCCGCATCTACCACGTGGAGCGCGGGCTCTTTGCGGCGCCGGCCCTGGCGGCCAGCCTGCCGCCCCTGATGCGGCCCGAGGACCTGGCCAATCTGCCGACGCTGACCACGCCGGGCGATACCGTCTGGGAATTCCAGCGCGATGACGAGTGCTTCACCGTGCCGATCCGGCCGCGCATGCAGACCTTCAACGCGGAACTGCGGCTGCAGGGCGCGCTGGCGGGACTGGGCATTGCCAAGTTGTCGGTGAATTACTGCGAGGCGGAAATGGCGCAGGGCAGGCTGGTGCGCGTGCTGCCCGAATTCCCGCTGCCGCCGCTGAGGGCGTTTGCGCTGCTGCCAGACCGGCGTCTGCAGCCGCGCAAGGTGCGGGCGTTCATGGAGGCGATCGAGTCGATGCTGGAGCCCGAACTGGGCCAGGATGCCATGGCCGGCCCGGTCTTCTGACCGGGCGGAGATGCGGGGGACTATCTGTTCAGCAAGGGGGCTCAGGCGCCGTCGGTGAAGGCGCTGCGGGCTTCATTGACGGCGCGGGCACCGTCCGTGTACGGGTCGCGCTTGCCGAGGTTGGCGCCATCGGTGAACGGATCCACCTTGCCCAGCTTGGCCCCGTCGGTGTACGGGTCGCGCTTGCCGTTGTTGGCGCCGTCCAGGAACGGGTCGACGTTGCCCACGCGGGCGACGCCGCCATCCAGGCGGGCCAGGTCCGAAACCGGCTCGGCGGCGTGGGCGCCGGCAGCTGCGGCCAGCGTCAGGCCGAGCGCGCAAAGAAGCGAGGTGGCAAGGTTGCGGCGTTGTGCGAGGGTCTTCATGATCGTGTCCTTCTTTGTCAGGGTTTGTGGCGTCCGCCACGTTGACCTGTAATGTAGGACCTCGAAGACCGGGGAAAAAGGGTCAATCCTCGACACACTGTCCTGCTGTCTGAACAATGTCATCACGGCGTCATGAGGACGCCTTCATGAAGACCCCATATTGGCGGACTGGCTCAGTAGCGCATGCCGAACACGCCCACGCTCAGCCGGGCGATGATCATCAGCAGGATCTGCGCGACCAGGAACAGCACCAGTGGCGACATGTCGAACCCGCCCAGGCGCGGCATGACGCGCTGGATCGGGCGCAGCAGCGGCGCGGTGAGGTGGTTGATGGCCGGCGTCACGGGCGAATGCGGGTTCACCCACGACAGGATCGCCATCAGCAGCGTCACCCACATCACCAGGCTGATGCCCCACTTGAGCACATAGAGCAGCGCGGCCAGCAGCAGCATTGGCAGGAAGGCGAGCAGCTCGCCGCCGGTCAGCGTGGCTACGAGGAGCAGGAACGCCAGCGCGGTAAGCCAGGCGCTGATGACCGTGGCCCAGTCGATGCCGCCCAGTCCGGGAATGACCCGGCGCAACGGCCGCACCAGCCAGTCAGTGACCTGAAAGACACCTTGCGAGACCGGGTTGCGCGTGGGCATGCGCGTGAACTGCATCCACACGCGCAGCAGCAGGGCCATGCCGAACAGGGTAAAGACGGTATCGAGCAGGAAGAGGGCGATTTCCGTGAACATCGGTCAGATTTCCGTGGCGGAGGTAAAGGTGTCTGCAACCGCACAGATTCTGCCATAGCCGGATGCCCTGACGGCGCGGCTTCGCATCAGGCGTTGTGGCGGGACACGCCCGGACTTGCCCCTATAATTGCGTCGATCCGATTTTTGCCGCCAGCCGTCCCGTGCGCGGACGCGCGGCTATTCCGTCTTACCCGCCGTCTTACCCACCTATGCCCAGCAAGTCCGCCTCCGCGAAACCGTCGCCGCTCAACAAGCCGGACTTCGAGGCGCTTTCCGACTTCCGCTACCAGCTCCGGCGCTTTCTCCGCTTCTCGGAAGACGCGGCCCGCGATGAAGGCGTGACCGTGCAGCAGTACCTGCTGATGCTCCATATCCGCGGCAGCGCCGGCAAGGACTGGGCGTCGATCGGCGAACTGGCCGAGCGGCTGCAGGCCAAGCAGCATGGCGTGGTGGCGCTGGTGAACCGCTGCGAGGCTGCCGGCCTGGTCAAGCGCAAGCTCAATAGCGAAGACCGTCGCGTGGTCGAGGTGCATCTGCTCGCGAAAGGCGAGCGCTGCCTGAACCGGCTGGCCGTGCAGCACCGGACCGAACTGGAATCGTTGCGCGGTACCTTCCGCGTGGCGCGCATTACCGCATTCAACGACGACGAAGCCGAGCGCGACTGAAGCCGGTGCGCTGCGACGGTTGGCCGTGCGGTTACAGCCAGTTACCAATCACAATTCGTGGTGACACCCGCCGGGCGCTGCTGGCCCTAGACTCGCGCGCATTCCCAACACGCGAATTCGCAGGAGTCGTTTCCATGTCCATCCCCTTTCGTTCGGTTGTGCTTGCGGTGCTCGGTGCCGGCGCGCTGGCCGGTTGCGTGACCGCGCCCTATGGTGGTTATTCGGGAGGCTATGGTTCCTACGGCAGCAGCGCCGCCACACAGGCGGGCTATCCACAAGCGTCCTACCCGCAGGGTTCTTATCCGCAGACGTCTTACCCGCAACAGGGCTATCCGCAGGCAGGCTACCCGCAGCAGCAGGGCTATCCGCAACCGGGCTACCAGCAGGGCTATCCGGCCGACAATGGCTATGGCAACAACGGCGCCGAACAGTATGGCGTGCGTTATGGCTGGGTGGAGTCGATTGAAGTCGTGCAGGGGCAGGCAGCGTCCACGAGCGGCGCCGGCGCGGTGGTCGGGGGCGTCGTGGGCGGGCTGCTGGGGCACCAGGTTGGCGGCGGGCGCGGCAACACCGTGGCCACCATCGGCGGCGCGGTCGTTGGCGCCCTGGCCGGCAACGAAGTGGAAAAGCGTGGTAGCGCCGTGCCGCCGGCCTATCGGGTGCGGGTCAGGACCAATGACAATGGGTACCTGACGGTGACGCAGGCCAATCCTTACCAGCTTCGCAACGGGGACAGGGTGAAGGTGGAGAACGGCGTGGCGGTGCCATATTGATGGTGGGTTAGGGACTGGGATGTCCCGCCTGCCGACTACTGAGCCGCGCAGCAGCCGAAGGCGATGATGCGATAGGGACGTGTCAGGAATTTCGTGTGCTGAGGTCGTTGTAAGAAATCTCAGCCGATGGCGTTGGTGAATCGCTCGCCAAACAGAATGGCGAACTGATTGACTGCCTGCCGCCAGGTGATAGGCGGCATCTTCCAATCCTTTTCGATGTTGCGCAAGGCCAGAAACAACAGCTTGCTGGCCGCTTCGTCGCTGGGGAAGTGGCCTCGATTCTTGACGATCTTGCGCAACTGCATGTGCATGCTTTCAATGGCGTTGGTCGTATATATGATTCTGCGTACTTCCGGTGGATAGGCAAAGAAGGGAATCACTTGCTCCCACTGGCGTTGCCACATGGCCGCGACGGTAGGGAATTTACGACCCCATTCGCCTTGGGAGAAAGCCTCCAGCGCCGCTGCTGCCGCATCGGCCGTGGCGGCCTGATAGATCGGCTTGAGCGCCGCAGCGAGCGGCTTGCGATCCTTCCAACTCGCCAGACTCAGCGAATTGCGGATGAGATGCACAATGCAGGTCTGGATCTGGGCATCCGGATAGACCGCTTCGATCGCCTCGGGAAAGCCGCGCAAGCCATCGACCACTGCGATTAGGATGTCGTTCAAACCGCGGTTCTTCAATTCGTTGAAGACCTTCAGCCAGAACTTGGCGCCCTCGGTTTGCTCGATCCACAGGCCCAGTACTTCCTTGCGGCCGTCGGCCCGAATGCCCAGCGCCAGATAGACCGCCTTGTTCTTGACCGTGCCTTCGTCGCGAATCTTCAGCCGGAGCGCGTCAAAGTACACGATCGGATACATGGCCTCGAGCGGCCGTTGCTGCCATTGCTCGACGTCGGCCAGCACCTCATCCGTGACCGTGGAAATCAGATCGGGCGACACCTGGAGCCCGTATAGCTCCAGCAGATGGCCCTGAATCTCGCGCACGCTCATGCCGCGCGCATACATGCTGATGACGTGGTCGTCGAAGCCTGGAAGCCGGCGTTGATACTTGCCAACCAACTGCGGCTCGAACGTTGCCTGCCGATCGCGCGGGATATCGAGCGTCAGCTCGCCGTTGGGCGTAATGACTGTCTTGGGGCTCTTGCCGTTGCGGTGGTTGCCGGCTTTGCCTTGCTCCGCCTCGCTCTCCAGGTGATGAGTCAGTTCGGCCGCCAACATTCGCTCGGCCAATTGCTTCTTCAACTGCCCAGCCAGGCCTGATTCGCCGAGGATCGACTCGGCATCTTTGTTCTGGACCTGCGCCAGCAGTTGATCGATCAGTTCATCAGGGAACAGCTTGGGTGCCTTCGGGCTCTTGCTCTTCTTGGTCACTGTTGTGTCGGTCATAGGACGTTTCCGTAATCGTCTCATGACCTCGTCACACTAAAAATCTGACAGGCTCTAGCGCTAGCAGTGTCGGGCCACGGACAGTTTCGGGGCTGGTTCAATCATTGTCCGAGAGCCTGCAGACGGACGCGCACCACGCGGCAGGCAGCCGGGCAGTCTCTGAAGCGAGTACCCGTACAACACTCTCAGCACACTACGATCAATATTCGCCCGTTAGGGCAAGCGACGCGTTTCTTTGCTTACTTTCTTGTCGCTTGGACAAGAAAGTAAGTCGCCGGCTACGCCGGCGAAACAGCCGCATCTGCCAAGAACAACGCCCCCGCAATTCGGCGATGAACCAGATTTAACCCCCCTCCCCAAACAACCCCACATAGTCCTCCCTCAACTTCCGCTTGAGCAACTTCCCCGCCGTATTGCGCGGCAGGTCCGCCACGAACACCACCCGCTTGGGCACCTTGAACGGTGCCAGCGCATTGCGCGCATGGGCCACCAGCGCTTCCTCGCTGGCCGTGGCATCGCGTTTGAGCACAACGCACGCGGTCACGGCTTCCACCCATTTGGGATGAGCCAGCGCGAACACCGCAACTTCGGCAACAGCGGGGTGGGTGTACAGGCATTCCTCGACTTCCCGGCTCGACACCAGCACGCCGCCCGAGTTGATCACATCCTTGATGCGGTCCACGACATACAGATAGCCCGCTTCATCCATATAGCCGAGGTCCCCCGAATGGAACCAGCCGCCAACAAAGGCCTCGGTAGTCTGCTCAGGCTTGTCCCAATATTCAGTCAGCAGTTGCGGCGAGCGGTGCACGATCTCGCCGAGCGTACCGGGCGCGACGTCGTTCATCTTCTCATCGACGATACGCGTCTCCACATTGAGGACCGGCCGCCCAGCCGAAGCTGGCCGCGCGGCATGCTCGTCCGGGCCGAGCACCGTGGCGAGCGGACCGATCTCGCTCTGCCCATAGCAGTTGTAGAAGCGCAGCGCGGGCAGCTTCCCCTGCAGTTCCAGCAGCACCGGCACCGGCATGATCGACGCGCCGTAGTACGCCTTGGTCAGCGTACCCAGGCGCGCAGGCTCGAAGTCGACGTGGCGCAGCAAGGCGATCCACACCGTGGGCGGCGCAAAGAAGCTGGTGATCCCTTCTTCATGGATGGTGCGCAGGCAAAAGCCCGCCTCGGGGCTGTCGGCGATCAGCGTGGTGCCGCCGCACAGCAGCAGCGGCATCAGGAACACATGCATCTGCGCCGAATGGTAGAGCGGCAGCGCCGCCAGCGAATAGTCGCCGGCCCGCACGTCGCAGGCCGCGATGGTGCTCACGTACTCGGCCAGCAGCGCACGATGCGTGAGCACGGCGCCCTTGGGGGCCGACGTGGTCCCGGAGGTGTACAGGATCTGCGCCGGCATTTCCTCGGCGAGATCGGACAGCACCGGTGCGACCGGGCCGTGCGAGGCCGCCAGCAGGATGTCGCGCTCGCCGCCGCCATGCAGCGTGCCGCTCACGCGGCAAGGCAACCCTTGCACGCGCTCGGCGAGCGACGGATCGGCGAAGATCGCGCTCGCGCCCGACTGCGTGACGATGTACTCCGCCTCGGCACGCGTCATCGAAAAATTGACCGGCACATGGATCAGGCCGGAACGCAGGCAGGCCAGCCACAGCAGTACGTAGGCGTCGGAGTTCTTGCCGAAGGCCGCGACGCGATCGCCGGGCCGCAGGCCCCACTGCGCCAGCGCGCCCGCCACGCGTGCGGCGGCGGCGTCGAGCTGCTGGTAGGTCCAGCTGCGCGCGCCGAAGCGGATGGCGGTCTTGGTGGGGTGGCGCCGCACGGCACGGGCCACGGCATCGGGAATGGTGTTGCGCAGGGCGCGCTGCTGCTCTGACTGCATGGTGGTCTCCGTCGTTTGGTTTGGATCCAGCAAGTCTTGAAGCTCAGCAGCGCAGCATACGGTTGCGGTGCGCCCATGGCAAGGCCGGCCCCTCGGGCGAGGGGCCGGGCCGCTTACAGCGACTGGGCCAGGAAGGCCAGTGCGCGGCCGTGTGCCAGGGCCGCGCTGTGCTGGTGGTAGCTCGCGCGCGCCCAGCAGTTGAAGCCGTGGTCGGCGCCTTCGTAGACAAAGACCTCG
The DNA here is from genome assembly GCF_057073745.1 of Cupriavidus sp. C2SS-8b. Taxonomy (NCBI): domain Bacteria; kingdom Pseudomonadati; phylum Pseudomonadota; class Betaproteobacteria; order Burkholderiales; family Burkholderiaceae; genus Cupriavidus; species Cupriavidus sp. C2SS-8b. The sequence continues at coordinate 2,428,945 of NZ_CP172717.1, read as the reverse complement.
GTGCCGCGCTTGCCGGCCACTGCGGCGCGCACGTTGGCGACGTCATCGGGCGTGATATGCGCGTCGAGCGCGCCATAGTGGAACTGCACCGGCACGTTCAGCGTGCTGGCTTCCTGCAGGTTGTTCTGGATGCCGCCGCCGTAGTACGGCACGGCGGCATTGACCAGGCCGCGCGCCGCGCTCAGATAGGCCAGCAGGCCGCCAAAGCAATAACCCACCGCAGCCACCTTGCTGCCGGCACCGGTGTGGGCGCGCAGCGCGCGTACGGTCGCGGCGATGTCGCGCACGGTGGCTTCGACGTCCACCGACTTGCGCAACGCCATGCCACGCTTCATGTCGTCGCCGGCATAGCCGAGTTCGACGCGCGGGGCATCGCGCCAGAACACGTCGGGGGCGAGTACGGTGTAGCCGTCGGCCGCATACTGGTCCGCCACGCCGCGGATATGTTCGTTGACGCCGAAGATCTCCTGCAGCAGCACGATGGCAGGGCCGTCAGGCTGCACGCCCGCGGGCGGGAGGCTCAGGTAGGCGTCGAAGCTGCCCGTGTCGGCGTCGACGCGAATCCACTTGCTGTTGGGAATGGCTGGCATGATGGCGGGTTCCAGTTGGATTGAGGGGTGGCAAAACCGCAAGTTTGCCACCGCTCGCCGATTCATGCCGCGGCCGCGTCAGTACGCCGACGACTGCTGGTAGCGCGCTTTCCAGTTGTCGGTATAGGCCTTGACCACGGCCGCGTCGCCGCGGATCAGCATGCCGTTCTCGGCGTTGCGTTCCTGGGCCGACTTGGTGAAGTTGAACGAGCCGGTGAACACGGCCTGGTCGTCGAACACCATGACCTTGTTGTGGGCGATGGCGGGCTTGGTGTCGATCACGACCGGGATGCCCGCGTGCTTGAGGAACGTGGCGCTGGTATAGCGCTCGCTTACCTGGCTCTTGTCGAGGATCACGCGCACGTCCACGCCGCGCTTGTGCGCCTGCGCCACGGCCTCTGCGATCGGCTTGCTGGTGAAGGAGTAGGCCTGGATCAGCAGCCGCTGGCGCGTGCCGCGGATGGCGTTGACGAGCAGGTCCTGGCAGCTTACGCCGTCCGGCACGAAGCACAGGGTGTAGCCGCTGCCCGAGGCAAACGGCCGGGCGTTGACGGGCCGTGCCGAAGCGTCCGGCCTTGCGTTCTGGCCCGGCGCGGCCGGCAGTTTCGCGATGGCCTCGTTGAAAGTATTGCTGAGGGAGTCGGTGATGCTGTCGAGTGCCGAAGTGGAGCGGGCCTGGGCCAGGCCGGTTGCGCAGGCGGCGAGCAGCAGGGCGGACAGGGCCGCGCGCTTGAATCGATGGTTCACGTTGCTATTCGGTTCGGGGACGGAGGCCCCGCATGCCACGCCGCGCGGCAATGCGGGCCCGCAGCGTAGCAGCACGCTTCACACGGGACAAGCGGCCCGTGTGTAACAGTCCTTTTCGCCGCATGCGTCTACTGGGTTTTCGCCGTGGGCGTGCCTATGATGGATGGAACCGCGCCGGGTGCCAGCCGGCCAAGGAGAAGGGGCTATGAGCGACCATACCTACAAGCTCGTCGAGATCGTCGGTTCGTCGGCCGACGGCTGCGACGCTGCCATCCGCAATGCCATCACCAAGGCCAGCGAGACCATCAAGCATATCGATTGGTTCGAGGTCGTCGAAACTCGCGGCCATATCGCGGACGGCAAGGTCGCGCATTTCCAGGTGACGCTGAAGATCGGCTTCCGCGTGAGCTGAGCGCGCGCGGACAGGCGGATCCCCTTGACGTCGAAGTGCGATTCGCCGATCCGTTCGTTGCCGTGTTTCCCTGCGCCTGGTCCGTGTCGTGCGCGAACCGGCGGGCGCGTGCCCACGATGAAGGCGCGTGACAGGTCTCCCGACGCGTGGGACCGCTTCTACATCCTCGATGAACGCAATGAACCGCGGCAGGTTGATGGCCGCAGTGAATGGTCGCGCTGGATGGAGGAGAACGATCCCGTATTCCGCCGTACCGTGCTGGACGCCAGCGGCAGTACGGTGACGACCCGCTTTCGCGGGGTGTCCGAAGCCGCGCCGGTGGACACGCCGCTATTCATCACGCGCGTGGCCGGCATGGCGGACGCTGCGGAGAACCGCAGCTACGGGGCCCGTTCCCTGCAAGCGGCGCTGGCGCAGCACGAACGCATCGTGCAGGCGCTGCTGGCCGGCGCACGCGGTCGACACAGCACGGAGTGACCTTGCCAGTGCCGCGGGAAAGAACGGAGTCCGTACGGAAGGGTCCAATTTGAGTCGCTGGACTGCCGGCGCGGGCGCCAATGGAGGATCCATCATGGATGACGCGGCCTTCGTACATGCCCACGCCGCCCATGCCCGCTGGCAGGAAGCGCTGAGCGACTGCCGCTCGCAACTGGAAGCCCAGCTTGCCGTGCAGCAGGCGCAGCACGGCAATGCCGTCGCGCTGACGCTGGGCTGGTGCTACCTGAGCGATTACTACGCCCCGGCGGCCGAGCGCATTCTCGATGCGCTGCAGCGCGAGTGGCCTGGCGTCGCCTGGGTCGGAACCTCCGCGGTCGGTGTCTGCGCCTGCGGCGTCGAGTACATCGACGAGCCCGCCATGGTGTTGATGGCGGCGCCGCTGCCGCGTGATGCCTTCCAGCTGTTTTCGGGCCGCAAGCCGTTGCCGGCCGCCTCATCCGGCTTCATCCCCTATGCCGCGCTGGTGCATGCGGAAGCCTCGACGCCCGACCTGCAGGACCTGCTGCGCGAACTGAGCGAACGCATCGCCACCGGCTATCTGTTCGGCGGCTTGTCGTCGGCACGCAACCGGACGCTGCAGATGGCCGACGGCATCTACTCGGGCGGCTTGTCGGGGGTCTTGTTCGGCCCGCGGGTCGGCCTGATCTCGCGCGTGACGCAGGGATGCCAGCCGATCGGGCCCGCGCGCACCGTGACACGCGTGGACCGCAACCTGCTGTTCACGCTGGACGACGAACCGGCGCTCGACTGCGTCCTGAAGGATCTCGGGCTCGGGCGCGACGCGCCCCCGCAGGAGATGGCCCAGGCCTTGTCGGGAACACTGGCCGGCCTGAGCGCCGGGGCGGACGACGCGCCCCGGCTGCCGGGCAGGTTCGGCGCCGAGACCATGGTGCGGCATCTGATGGGACTGGACGTGCAGCATCGCGTACTGGCGCTGGCAGACGTGGCCGAGCCCGGCATGCGGCTCGCATTCTGCACCCAGAACCCGGGGGCGGCGCGCACCGACCTGATGCGCATCGCCACGGAGATCCGCGCCGAGATCGAGAGCGGCACGGTCGGGCGGGTGCTGGGCGGTCTTTATATCAGTTGCTCCGGACGTGGCGGCCCGCATTTCGGCGGCCCCAGCGCCGAGCTGCAGCTGGTGCGCCGCGCGCTCGGCGAATTGCCACTGGCCGGGTTCTTCGCCAACGGCGAGATCGCGCGCGACCACCTGTACGGCTACACGGGCGTGCTGACGGTGTTCACCGGAGCGCCAGGGGCCTGACACGGCAAGCAAGACCGGTGGGCGGTCCGCGCAGTTATGATGCCGGCTGTACTGCGTGCCGCCGTGGCGGACACGCCACCCTCACCCCGCAGACCAGGTATCCACATTGCGCTTCCTGCACACCGCCGACTGGCATCTCGGCCGGCTCTTCCATGCCCGCAGCCTGATCGAAGACCAGGCCCATATCCTCGACCAGTTTGTCGAGCTGGTGCGCGCCGAGCGCCCCGACGCTGTGCTGATCGCCGGCGACGTGTACGACCGGGCCGTGCCGCCGCCAGAAGCGGTCGCGCTGCTGGACGACGTCCTGGCGCGGATCGTCCTGGATGCGGGCGTGCCCGTGGTGCTGATCGCTGGCAACCATGACAGCGCGCAGCGGCTGGAATTCGGCGCCAGGCTGATGCAGTCGCAAGGCCTGCACGTGGCCGGCTGCACGTCCGCCACGCCCGCCAGCGTGGCGTTGCACGACGCGCACGGCGAGGTGCGCATTTATGCGCTGCCCTATGCCGAACCCGCCGTCGTGCGTGACGCGCTGGGCGCCGAACTGCCCACGCATGAAGCGGCGTTGTGCGCGCAATTGGACGCCATCCGTGCAAACCATCCGCCCGGCATGCGCTCGGTGGTGGTGGGTCACGCCTTCGTCGTCGGCGGCGCGGTCAGCGAGTCGGAGCGGCCCTTGTCGGTGGGCGGCAGCGGCGCGGTGGCGGCGCAGGCGTTCGACGGCTTCGACCTGGTGGCATTGGGCCACCTGCACCGGCCCCAGACGATCGACGGGCGGGTGCACTATGCGGGCTCGCTGCTGAAGTATTCGCTGTCGGAGTGCAGCCATGAAAAGTCGGTGTCGATGATCGAGCTTGGGCCCGACGGCAGCGTACAGATCACGCCCAGGCCGCTGCGGCCGCTGCGCGACCTGCGCATCGTGGAAGGCGAGCTGGCGGCACTGATTGCTGCTGGCGCCGATGACGCGCGGCGCGATGACTACGTCTATGCGCGCCTGACCGAGACTGGCGCGCTGCTGGACCCGATGGCAAAGCTGCGCCAGGTCTATCCCAACGCGCTCGCGGTCGAGCGCACCGTACTGTCCCGTGCCGGAGCCGCTGGCGATGCCGCGCGGCGGTTGCGCGAACAAAGTACCGGCGAGCTTTTTGCCAGCTTCTTCCGCGAAGTGGCCGATGCCGAACTCGATGATGGCCAGCGCGCCGCGCTGGAGCAGGTGCTGGCCGGCATGGCCGCCGCGCAGAGGGAGTCGGCATGAGGCCATTGCACCTGACGATGCAGGCCTTCGGACCGTTTTCCGGCACTGAGGCGATCGATTTCACGCAGCTGGGCGAGCAGGCCTTCTTCCTGATCCACGGCCCGACCGGTGCCGGCAAGACCACGTTGCTCGACGCGATCTGCTTTGCGCTGTATGGCGACACCTCGGGCGGCGAGCGCTCCGCGCAGGCCATGCGCAGCGCCAATGCCGCGCCCGGGCTGCGCACGGAAGTCGTGCTCGAATTCGGTCTTGGCGCGCAGCGCTACCGCGTCGTGCGTTCGCCGGCGCAAGAGCGGCCGAAGCAGCGCGGCGAAGGCATGGTCACCGAGACCGCCAAGGCACAGCTAGATGCCTGGGAGGGCGAGGGCTGGGTCAGCAAGGCCGGGCAGCCAGCCAAGGTCAGCGATGCCCTCCGCGAGTTGCTGGGGTTCGACAGCGCGCAGTTCCGCCAGGTCATCGTGCTGCCGCAGGGACGCTTCCGCGAATTGCTGACGGCGAGTTCGCAGGCGCGGCAAGGCATCCTGGAGCGCTTGTTCCGCACCGAGCTGTACCGGCGCGTGGAAGAACTGCTGAAAAGCGAGGCGGCCGGCATCCGGCGCGATGCCGAGCGCATCGTCGACCAGCGCCAGGCGCTGCTGCGCCAGTTCGATATGGAGTCGACCGATGCGCTGGCCGTGGAGATCGCGCAGCTCGAGCAGGCATTGCAAGACCTGCAGCAACAGGAGCAATCCGCACGCGTCGGCCACGCCACCGCGCAAACGGCCTTGCAAGGCGCGGAGCAGGTAGCGGCACGGCTGCGCGAACGTGCCGACGCGCACGCCGCCCATGAGGCCTTGCTGGCGCGCAAGGCGGCGACCGACGAACAACGCCTGCGGCTGCACGAGGCGCGACGTGCCACCCAGGCGTGGCCTGCCATCCAGCACCTGGAAACGACGGCACGCGACCAGCAGGCCGCACAGGCAGCGGGAGAGCAGGCGGCCAGCGCGCTGCGGCAGCAGCAACGGTTGGCGGCGCAAGCGTCTGAGCGGCTGCAGGTCGAGCTTGGGCGCGGCGACGTGCGCGAAGCTGCCCAACGCCGCGTGATGGCGTTCGAGGCGCTGCTTCCCCGCGCGCGCCAGCTTGGCAACCTGCGCCAGTCGCTGGAGGCCGCCGCGCGGCAGCAGGCCGATGCGCTTGCCGCGCGTGACCGGGCCGCACAAGCGCTGGCGCAGAGGCAGGTGGAACTGGCCACTGCCGAAGCCGACCAGCGCCAGGCACAGGTGCTGGCCGCACAGTTGCAGACCCTCGGCCTGCAGCTGCAAGCAGCCCAGGCGCGGGTGAAGCAGATGGCCCGCTACCGGCAGACCGGACAAGCCGCGGCGAAGGCGCGCGAGGCACTGGCGCGCTGCGACGCGGCGGCTGCCCGTGCCATCACGCACCGTGACACGCTGCGAACGGCCCTGACCGCGACAGAGTCCGCCTGGCGCGCTGGCCAGGCCGCGCGCCTTGCCGCCGTGCTGGCGACCGGCGAGGCGTGTCCGGTCTGCGGCGGCACCGATCATCCGGCGCTGGCGCAGCACACCGCGGAACTGGTTTCGGACGATGCGCTCGAGCAGGCGCGTGGCGCCTCGCGCGAGGCCGATGATGCCGCCGTGCGCGCCGTCACCGCGCGGCACACCGCACAGGGCGAAGTGGAACGGTTGGCCGTGCAACTCGCCGAAGTCGCGGCGGATCTCGGCGACGCCGCGCTGCAGGCGGTGGAGGCCACGGCACAGGAACTGACCGTGCAGACCGCCACGCTCGAGCGGGAGCTCGCTGCCGCGCAGGCATCGTCTGACCGGCTGGCCCGGATGCCGGCGGTCATCGAAGAACGGCGGGCGGTGCTTTCGGCGGCGGACGATGCCCACCGCAAGACGTGCGCCACGGTGGATTCCACGGCCTGGTCACTCGCGCAGCTGCAGGGGGAGTGGCGTGCGGAGTGCGCACAACTGCCCGAAGACGCGCGCGATCCCGAAGCGATCGAAGCCGCCCTGCAGCATGCCCGCGCCCAGTTCACCGCGCTCGGCGGTGCGCTGGAGGCGGCGCAAGCGGCCGACAAGCAAGCCGGGGCCGCGCTGGCGCGGGCCGAAGCCGCCAGCCAGTCGGCACAGGCCGTGCTGGCCCGCGCGGGCGAGCGCCTGCTGGAAGCGCGAACCGCGGCGCACGCCATGCTGGCCGCGTCGGGCTTTGCCGACATGGCGGCCTTTGGCTCGGCCCGGCTGGACGCCGCGGCGATCGAAGCGCTGGACGATGCGGTGCGCCTCTACGATGAAGCCCTTGCGGTGTCCGCGCATGGCCTGTCGCGCGCCATCGCGGCGGCCGAGGGGTTGTCGGTGCCGGACCTGGATGGCGTGCGCATGGCCGCGTTGACCGCCGCCGCTGCGGTGGAAGGCATCGTCCGGCAGCAGGCCGACCGTGCGCGCATGCGCGACAACCTGCTGCAATGCCAAAGGCAGCTCGATGCCCTGGCCGCGGCCAACAGCGAGATCGAAGCGCGCTACGCCATCCTCGGACGGCTCGCGGAAGTCGCCAACGGGAACAACCCGCGCCGCATGACGTTCCAGCGTTTCGTGCTGGCCACGCTGCTCGACGAAGTGCTGGAGGCCGCCTCCGTGCGCCTGCTGGCCATGAGCCGTGGCCGCTATACCTTGCAGCGCGTGCGCGAGCAGGCCGACCAGCGCTCGGCCGGCGGGCTCGACCTGGAGGTGTTCGACTACGACACCGGCGCGGCGCGGCCGGCCAATACGCTGTCAGGCGGCGAAGGGTTCCTGGCCTCGCTGTCGCTGGCGCTCGGGCTGGCCGATGTGGTCCAGTCGCGCTCGGGCGGCATCCAGCTAGACACGCTGTTCGTCGACGAGGGGTTTGGCACGCTCGATCCGGAAAGCCTGGACTTTGCCATCCGCACGCTGCTGGACTTGCAGCAGGCGGGAAGGCTGGTGGGGATCATCTCGCATGTCGCGGAACTGCGCGAACGCATCGACGTGCGGCTCGAAGTCCGGCCTGGCACCGCGGGTAGCCGGGCGGTGCTGCAACTGCCCTGAGCGCGGCGCTTTTGAGGGGTTGTTCAGCGTTCAGGCCGCGAACACCTTCTGGCAGCGGATGGCCATGATTTGCGCCTCGAAGGCCCGGGCGGCCAGGCGCGGCAGCGGCAAGCGCGGGCGGGCTGGGGGTGCTTGCCGGGCGGGCTCGGAAGGCAGAATATCCAGCATCCAGTCCTGCCGCGTGGTACGCAGGATCCGGTCGAGTGCGGCCTGATGCTTGCTTGTCCCGGAAGGCTTGGGGCTGGCGAAGGCGCGTGCCATGATTTCCGACTCCTCTTTCTGTTCTGGTCCGGCCACGTCGTGCCGGACTGTTTCTGGTGCAGACTTGCCGTGGCGTGCCGGGTGGTCCGGTGGGCGGTCGTCTTGTGGCTGGTCTTGATCCAAGCATAGGCAGGCGCGGGCCGCGGCCGTATCGCTACCGGGCCGATTGTGGCGTCGGCTCAGTCCTACACAGGGGACGCGAACAGTGGCGGCAGTACAGCGGGGCAAGCTGGTTGCATGCGCGGCCGATTACCGGACAAGCTCTTTGCCGTTGCCTTGACCCGTGTTTGGCGCGGGGTGTACTCTGTTCAGAGTGCGAATTCAAGTTCGTAATAAGAACAAATTCAAACGCTTATTTCTGTTGGAACCCGTCATGGCTAGCGCGCCGTCATCCGGTGCTTGCGCCAGACGCCCGTCCGGCAGGGATCGCCCGGAGACAGTTTTTGCGTGCCGCGCCTTGCGGCCGGTCCCGGCACCTGCCAGACCCTCATCCCGGACTGGAACGCAAGTGATCAACAAGATATTTGACTCGGTGGAAGCGGCGATGGCCGGCATCCACGACGGCGCCACGATCCTGATCGGCGGCTTCGGCATGGCTGGCATGCCGGCGGAACTGATCGACGCGCTGATTGCGCAGGGCGCGCGCGACCTTACCATCGTCAACAACAACGCCGGCAACGGCGACACCGGCCTGGCCGCGCTGCTCAAGACCAAGCGCGTGCGCAAGATCATCTGCTCGTTCCCGCGCCAGGCGGACTCCTATGTGTTCGATTCGCTGTACCACGCCGGCGAGATCGAACTGGAACTGGTGCCGCAGGGCAACCTGGCCGAGCGCATCCGCGCCGCCGGTGCCGGCATCGGCGGCTTCTTCACGCGCACGGCCTACGGCACGCCGCTGGCCGAAGGCAAGGAAACCCGCATCATCGACGGCCAGGGCTATGTGTTCGAAAAGCCCATCCAGGCCGACTTCGCCCTGATCAAGGCCGACAAGGCCGACCGCTGGGGCAACCTGACCTACCGCAAGACCGCTCGCAACTTCGGCCCGATCATGGCCATGGCTGCCAAGTGCCCCATCGTCCAGGTGAGCCACCTGGTGGAGCTGGGCGAACTGGACCCGGAGCACATCGTGACGCCGGGCCTGTTCGTCAAGCGCGTGGTGAAGGTCTGAGCGAGAAGGAGAGCGAACATGCAAAAACTGACCCGCGACCAGATGGCCGCCCGTGTGGCCAAGGACATCCCCGAAGGTGCCGTGGTGAATCTCGGCATCGGCCTGCCCACGCTGGTGGGCAACCACCTGCCGGCCGACAAGGAAATCCTGCTGCACAGTGAAAACGGCCTGCTCGGCATGGGCTCCGCGCCCGCACCGGGCGAGGAAGACGGCGACCTGATCAATGCCGGCAAGCAGCCCGTGACGATCAAGGCCGGCGGCTCGTACTTCCACCATGCCGATTCGTTCGCCATGATGCGCGGCGGCCACCTCGACTTCTGCGTGCTGGGCGCGTTCCAGGTCTCCGAGAAGGGCGACCTTGCCAACTGGCACACCGGCGCACCGGGCGCCATCCCCGCCGTGGGCGGCGCGATGGACCTGGCCATCGGCGCCAAGCAGGTGTTCGTGATGATGGAGCACCTGACCAAGCAGGGCGAAAGCAAGATCGTGCCGCTGTGCACCTATCCGCTGACCGGCATCGGCTGCGTGACGCGCATCTACACTGATCTGGCCACCATCGACGTGACCGCCGACGGGCTGGTTGCGCGCGACCTGGTGGAGGGGCTGGGCTTCGACGAGCTGCAGCGCCTGACCGGCGTGACCCTGATCCAGGGCTGACCCCTGACATCCTGACATCAAGACCGAGAGAGAGACATGAACGAAGCCTTTATCTGCGACGCCATCCGTACCCCCATCGGCCGCTACGGCGGCAGCCTGTCCGCCGTGCGTGCGGACGACCTGGGTGCGGTGCCCCTGAAGGCGCTGATGGCGCGCAACCCGAACCTGGACTGGTCCGCCATCGATGACGTGATCTACGGCAACGCCAACCAGGCCGGCGAAGACAACCGCAACGTGGCGCGCATGTCGGCGCTGCTGGCCGGCCTGCCGCAGGACGTGCCGGGCGCGACGCTGAACCGCCTGTGCGGCTCGGGCATGGACGCCACCGGTACGGCCGCGCGCGCCATCAAGGCTGGCGAAGCCACGCTGATGATCGCCGGCGGCGTGGAAAGCATGAGCCGCGCCCCGTTCGTGATGGGCAAGGCCACCAGCGCGTTCTCGCGCGATGCGCAGATTTTCGACACCACCATCGGCTGGCGTTTCGTCAACCCGGCGATGCGCGCGGCCTATGGCGTCGATTCGATGCCCGAGACGGCCGAGAACGTGGCCACCGACTACAAGATCGGCCGCGAAGACCAGGACCTGATGGCGCTGCGCAGCCAGGAGCGCGCCTCGCGCGCCCAGGCCGACGGCACGCTGGCGCAGGAAATCACGCCGGTCAGCATCGCGCAGAAGAAGGGCGATGCGATCGTCGTCGACCGTGACGAGCACCCGCGCGCCACCAGCATGGAAGCGCTGGCCAAGCTGCGCCCGATCGTGCGCGCGGACGGCACCATCACCGCCGGCAATGCCTCGGGCGTGAACGACGGCGCCTGCGCGATCCTGCTGGCGAGCGAAGCCGGCATCAAGCAACATGGCCTGACGCCGCGTGCGCGCATCGTCGGCATGGCAACCGCCGGCGTGGCGCCGCGCGTGATGGGCATCGGCCCGGCACCGGCCACGCAGAAGCTGATGAAGCAACTGGGCATGACGCTGGACCAGATCGACGTGATCGAACTGAACGAAGCGTTCGCCGCGCAAGGCCTGGCCGTGCTGCGTGAACTGGGCATCGCCGACGACGACAAGCGCGTCAACCCGAATGGCGGCGCAATCGCGCTGGGCCACCCGCTCGGCATGAGCGGCGCGCGCCTGGTGACCACCGCGATGTACCAGCTGCACCGCACCGGCGGCCGCTTCGCGCTGTGCACCATGTGCATCGGCGTGGGCCAGGGCATCGCCATGGTGATCGAACGCGTTTGATGGGTTTGCTCCCCTCTCCGGCTTGCTGGAGAGGGGCCGGGGGAGAGGGCAGGCGTGTGGCAAGCACGATAGCCCGACTCTTTGTGGCAGCACCTGCCCTCTCCCCAACCCTCTCCCGCAAGCGGGAGAGGGAGCAGGACAGCGGTCTTTATTGAGTGAGTTGAAGATGTCTCTCCCCAACGCCACGATCGTCACCGGCGCCAGTTCCGGTATCGGGCGCGCCATCAGCGAAATGCTGCTGGCAGACGGCACCACCCGCGTAGTCAATATCGACTACACCGAGCCGGGCTGGTCCCATCCCAACATGACGTTTTTCCAGGCTGACCTGACCAATGCCGAGGCGACATGCGCCGTGGCGCAGCAGGTCACCTCGCAGTTCGCCGTCACGCGGCTGGTGAACAATGCGGGCGCGACGCGCCCCGGCACCGCCGACACGGCCACTGTGGCCGACCTCGACTATGTCGTTGGCCTGCACCTGCAGGCAGCGATGCTGCTCACGCAGGCCTGCCTGCCGGCCATGCGCGCCGCCGGGTTTGGCCGCGTGGTCAACATGGCGTCGCGCGCGGCGCTGGGCAAGCCCGAGCGCGTGGTGTACTCGGCCACCAAGGCCGGGCTGATCGGCATGACGCGCACGCTGGCGATGGAGCTTGGCGGCGACGGCATCACCGTGAATGCGGTGGCGCCGGGCCCGATCGCCACGGAGTTGTTCCGCAAGAGCAATCCAGAAGGCAGCGAACAGACTCGCCGCATCCTGGCGAGCATCGCCGTGAAGCGCATGGGTACGCCGGAAGACGTGGCGCGCGCCGCGCTGTTCTTCCTCTCGCCCGACAACGGCTTTGTCACGGGCCAGGTGCTCTATGTCTGCGGCGGAACCACGCTTGGCGTGGCACCGGTCTGATCGCGCGGACTTCAGGCATTCACAAGAACAGACGTTAATAAAGCGTCATATCAGGATGTGATCCTTGCGGTCACAGCCGGCACGAAGACAGCGTCACCGCGCTGTCTTCTTCCAGGGCAGCAATCACGCTATCCAGCATTCGCCCGCGACAGACACGATGCGCGCGGGGGCAACAAGGACAACCGGAGTAAACCGATGAGACTCGATTCCCAGACTTCCACGACCCGCCGCCGCCTGCTGGCCGCAGGCGTTGCGCTGGCCACCACCATTGCCGGCTTTGCCGGCGCGGCGCATGCGCAAGGTGGCTACCCGACCAAGCCGATCACGATGATCGTGCCGTTCTCGGCCGGTGGCACCACCGACATCCTGGCCCGCATCGTCGGCCTGCAACTGGGCAAGGTGCTCGGCCAGCCCGTGGTGATCGACAACCGTCCGGGCGCGGGCGGCAATATCGGCGCATCGCTGGCCGCCAAGGCGCCGGGCGATGGCTATACGCTGTTCATGGGCACCATCGGCACCCACGCCATCAACCAGTCGCTGTATTCCAAGCTGCCGTATGACCCGGTCAAGGATTTCGCACCGATCACCCGCGTGGCGATGGTGCCGAACCTGGTGGTGGTGAACCCGAAGGTGCCGGTGCACAACATCAAGGAACTGGTTGCCTACGTGAAGGCCAACCCGGACAAGCTGTCCTACGGTTCGTCGGGCAGCGGCTCGTCGATGCACCTGTCGGGCGAGCTGTTCAACTCGATGACGGGCCTGCACATCCAGCACATCCCGTACAAGGGCAGCGCGCCTGCCGTGAACGACCTGCTGGGCAACCAGATCGGCCTGATGTTCGACAACATGCCGTCGTCGTATCCGCACGTGAAGGCCGGCAAGCTGCGCGCCATCGCCGTGACTTCGGCCAAGCGCTCGCCGGCGCTGCCCAACGTGCCGACCGTGGCGGAATCGGGCGTGCCCGGCTATGAAGCGACGTCGTGGTTCGCGCTGTACGCGACCGCCGGCACGCCGCAAGCCATCGTCGACCGCCTGAACGCCGAAGTGGTGAAGATCCTGGCCATGCCGGAAGTCAAGAAGCAGATGGCCGACCAGGGCGCCGAGCCGTATCCGGAAAAGCCGGCCCAGCTGGCTGCGTTCATGAAGAGCGAGACCGCCAAGTGGGCGAAGGTGGTGAAGGCCTCGGGCGCGACCGTGGACTGATCCTGGCGATAGCTTTGCCTTGAAGAGAGCCGGCCCCTGGGCCGGCTCTTTGCCTTGGTGCCGCTGAACCTGCGTGCCGACTCAGGCGGGAAGGCAAAAGAAAACCCGCAAGTATCGGCGGGTTCAATCCGTGCCCAATGGCGGGCCGGAGGAGACAACCGGCAGGTTATCCCGGAGGAGGCTTGACTATCCCAGGCAGTACTTCACCACCTGCTCTTCGACGCCCACGAAGCGCACGAGCTGGCGCAGGCCGCTCGCGTATTCCTTGATGTGGTGGCCGTCGGGCGTATCCGGCAGCCGGTAGTAGACCGGTGCGCGGACCGGCAGCACCGCGATTTCGCTCGCCGGGTCCTGCCCGGCATCAGCCTCCCAGGCGACGTCACGGTCTTCTGCAAGATCGTGTCCTCTCATTTCCATTGGCTCCGGTGATAAAGCGCGAGCAGGGTGGGGGCGATGCCCGTCTCGCGCAGACAGATCGTATTGTTTGCAATGTATGCCATGCTCCCCAAAAATGCCATTCAGCATTTTTTAATTCAGAGACGCATGTGTTTTCAAAATTGTCGGTTTTGTCGGTTCACCGGAAATGTCGTCTCGCCGACGCATCAGCCGGAGCGGCGCCCGCGGCTATCGCGTAAAGCCTTGCGCTACCATAGCGCGGTCCCGAGAAGCTTGCGGTCGCATGCTTTCCGGCCTTCAATCGCCAGCCTGGCTCCCCTTCCAGCCGAATGTCGACACAGCACGCCCTGTTGATTTCCCTGATCGAGAAACCGTCGTCCGGTTATGACCTGGCGCGCCGGTTCGATCGTTCCATCGGCTATTTCTGGCACGCCACGCACCAGCAGATCTATCGCGAACTTGGACGCATGGCCGATCACGGCTGGATTGCCGCAGAGGAAACCGATCCGGGCAATGACGCCGACGGCAACGCCGCGCCCAATGGCGAAGAGAAGAAAAGCCGCAAGAAGGTGTACCACGTGCTGCCAGCCGGGCGCGACGAACTGGTGCGGTGGGTGCTGGAGCCCGGCGCGGGCCTGGACCAGCGCGAGGAGATCCTGGTCAAGCTGCGCGCGGATGCGGCGATCGGCCCACTGGGCCTGGCCGATGAAATGCGCCGGCTGATCGCGCTGCACCAGGCCCGGCTGGAGACCTACCAGGCCATCGAGCGCCGGGACTTTGCCGACGCCCGCCGGGACCGTGCGCAGCAACTGCGCCTGGCATTGCTGCGCCGGGGCATTCGTTTCGAACAGGACTGGGTGGCCTGGGGCAACGATCTGATGCCCCTGCTGGCGACGCCTGCGGGCGATCGCCAGGACTGAGCCCTTTTCTTTCCCGTCCCGTTTCCGCTGCGTCAGGCGATGTCCGCGGCCCGTGCCTGCGGCGCGCCGGCGGCATCGGGCAGGCCGAGGCGGCGGCGGGCGAGCGCATACTCTTCGGCAAAGCGGCGCACCAGTTCGGCGGCCGGCACCACGCGCTTGATGGCGCCCACACCCTGGCCGGCACCCCAGATATCCTTCCACGCCTTTGCGCTGGCCGAGCCGAAATTCATCTTCGACGGATCCGATTGCGGCAGGGCCGCAGGGTCCAGGCCCGCGCGCTCGATGCTGCCGCGCAGGTAGTTGCCATGCACGCCGGTGAACAGGTTCGAGTAGACGATGTCATTCGCGCTGCTGTCCACGATCATCTGCTTGTAGCCGTCCTGTGCGTTGGCTTCCTGCGTGGCGATGAAGGCCGAGCCGATGTAGGCCAGGTCCGCGCCCGCGGCCTGCGCGGCCAGGATGGCGTCGCCGCTCGAAATCGCGCCCGACAGCAGCAGCGGGCCGTCGAACCACTCGCGGATTTCATGCAGCAGCGCGAACGGCGACAGCGTGCCGGCATGGCCGCCCGCGCCTGCCGCCACGGCCACCAGCCCGTCGGCACCCTTTTCGATCGCCTTGCGCGCAAAGGCGTTGTTGATGACATCGTGCAGCACGATGCCGCCGTACGAATGCACCGCCTCGTTGACCTCGGTGCGCGCGCCCAGCGACGTGATCACGATGGGCACCTTGTAGCGCACGCACATTTCCAGATCATGCTCGAGCCGGTCGTTGGACTTGTGCACGATCTGGTTGACGGCGAACGGCGCGGCCGGGCGGTCCGGGTGCCTGGCGTCGTGTTCCGCCAGTTCCGTCGTGATGCGGTCCAGCCACTCTTCCAGCTTCGGCGCCGGCCGCGCATTGAGCGCGGGGAACGATCCGACCACGCCGGCCTTGCACTGGGCAATGACGAGGTCGGGGTTGGAGATGATGAACAGCGGCGAGCACACGACCGGCAGCGAAAGCCGGTTCTTCAACTGGGCGGGAAGGGACATGCGAAAAGCTCCTCGGTGGAATCGGGCGGGGTGGCTTCAGGCCGCCCCGGTAAGTACTTGCTTCTGGCTGGACAGGCGTGCGCCCATGGCGGCGCCGAGTGCCTGCAGGCCGCTCAGCGGGCGGATCATGACTTCGAACTCGGCGATCTTGCCGGCGGCGTCGAAGCGGATCATGTCGATGCCCTTCAACTGCTTGCCGTCCACGTCGGCGCTGAACTCGAGCACCACGCTGTGTCCGTCGTCGCTGACGAAGCTGCGGTGATAGCGGAAGTCCTGGAAGACCTGGTTCACGGTCGTCAGCACCAGCACGATGGCGGCGCGGCCCGGATACGGCGTGTGGGCCACGGGCGAGCGGAACACCACGTCGTCGGCCATGATGTCGCCGAGCCGTTCGAAGTCATGCGTGGCAAGCATCTCGTGCCAGGCGGCAAGCGTGGCACGGGCGTTCGGAATCAGCGCAGCGGCATTCATGGATGGTGGTCTCCTCGTTCTTCGTGGTCAAAGCTGCCGGGCAATTTTCACTATGCAACCAGTTGCATGAATGAACGAAAGGTAGCATGCCGAAGACGCGCTCGCAAGCTCGGGCTGCATGACGCCCGCTGCGGGCGCCAGGCCAGTGACGCCTTGTCTACAATATGCGCATTGCCGTTACCTTTTGCCGGAGAGTCAGTGACCACTCAGCGCAGCCAGCCCAGCGCGGACGGACCGCAGGCAGCCCTGTTCGATGCCGACCTGGCCAGTTGGCGCAGCCATCCCGAGCGTGCCTTCGATGGCTGGCTGGCGCGCAACGGCTTCCGTCACGGCACCAGCGTGGTCTATCGCGCCATGTGGGGAAAACTGCTGCGCTGGTCGGCCGAACGCGGGCTGGCGCCGCTATCGTGGTCGGCCGGCCAGATTGGCGAATTCCTGGATGAACAGGATCTCCACAAGTCCCATCGCTATCGATATACCCGGCTGATCGAGCGGATCTATAACCATCTCTCCCATCTTGACGAAGGACTGCACAACCCGGCCAGCCAGGCGGTGCGCGCGCATCTGGCCGAGGGCGAGAACGATCCGACCGCCTTCCTGCTGCCCGGCGAGCGCGACCTGTTGATCGCGCGCGTGCTCGGGCCGGCCGGGGAGACCGCAGCGGATGGGGCCGACGCTTCGCCCACGGCGTGGAAGCGCGCGCGCGACGCCGCGATGGTGGCGGTGCTGCTGGGCGCAGGGTTGAAGGTGGGGGAATTGCGCGGATTGCGGACCCGGGCCATCGACAGCGGCCACGCCGGACGCGTGGTGCTGCGCATGGCCAAGCCCGAGAGTGGCCGTACCTACGAAGCGCCGCTGTTTGCCTTTGCCCACCGGCCATTGAGCGCATGGCTTTCGCTGCGCGAGGCGTCGGGCACGCTGGGCGAACTGGTGTTCCCGGCCATGCCGAGCGGGCGGCCCATGCATGCCGCCTCCGTGTATCGACGCGTGGAGCTGCTGCTCGACCAGGCCGGCGTGCTGTCGGCGCGCAGCGAACGGGCATCGCCGCAGACGCTGCGCAATACCTGCGGCGCCATGCATTTCGAGGCGGGCGCATCGCCGGCCACGGTGTCGCAATGGCTCGGCATGCGCGATTTCGAGTCCGGCTGGCGGCTGCGTGCCGCCCATGAGGCATGGGTTGCCCGGGCTGGCTTGCATGCGGGCGACGGCGCCGACGACTAAACCCGGCATTGCCGGGAGGCCGGCCTTTGTGCGGGTGGGCGATAATAGCCGATGCTCCGGCGTAAGCGTCGCCTCCGGCACCGGGCCCGTGGCGGCATGTCATGGCCGATGTTCGCCCATCCTTTTTCGTGAGTTACTGATTTCCAATGTCCCAGACTTTGCTTCTTACCGGCGCCACCGGCTATATCGCTTCCCATACCTGGGTGGCATTGCTCAATGCCGGCTACCAGGTGATCGGCCTCGATAATCTGTGCAATAGCAGCCGGGTGGTGGTGGACCGGATCGCAACCATTACCGGACAGACACCAAATTTTGTCGAAGGCGATGTCCGCGACCGCGCCTTGCTGGATCGCCTGTTCGCCGAGCATCGCATTGCCGGCGCCATCCATTTCGCGGCGCTCAAGGCG
The DNA here is from genome assembly GCF_057073745.1 of Cupriavidus sp. C2SS-8b. Classification (NCBI taxonomy): domain Bacteria; kingdom Pseudomonadati; phylum Pseudomonadota; class Betaproteobacteria; order Burkholderiales; family Burkholderiaceae; genus Cupriavidus; species Cupriavidus sp. C2SS-8b. The sequence continues at coordinate 2,411,251 of NZ_CP172717.1, read as the reverse complement.
GTGGGTGAATCGGTCAGCCAGCCGCTCGAGTATTACAGCAACAACCTGGACGGCCTGGTTACCCTGTGTGCCGCCATGCGTGACGCGGGCGTAAAGCAACTGGTGTTCAGTTCGTCGGCCACGGTGTATGGCAATCCGCATACGGTTCCGATTCTCGAGGATTTTCCGCTTTCAGCAACCAATCCGTATGGACAGACCAAGCTGATGGGCGAGCAAATCCTGCGCGATCTGGAAAAATCAGATCCGGCGTGGCGCATTGCCTACCTCCGGTATTTCAACCCGGTCGGGGCGCATGAAAGCGGCCTGATCGGCGAAGACCCGCGCGGCATCCCGAATAACCTGATGCCCTATGTCGCCCAGGTGGCTGGCGGCCGTCGGGAAAAACTGATGGTATTCGGCGGCGACTACCCGACGCCGGATGGCACCGGCGTACGCGATTACATCCACGTCTGCGATCTTGCGGATGGACACCTGGCCGCACTGGTCTGCCTGCGGGATCGCGGACAGAGCATGACGGTCAACCTGGGAACGGGCCGTGGCTACAGCGTGCTCGAGGTGGCGGCCGCCTACGAGCGGGCCAGCGGGCGCCCGGTGCCCCACGAGATCGTGGCGCGCCGGCCGGGCGATATTGCATCGTGCTATGCCGATCCGACGCTGGCGCACCAGTTGCTGGGCTGGCAGGCGCGCCATGACCTTGACCGCATGTGCGAGGACTCGTGGCGCTGGCAGTCCACCAATCCGAACGGCTTTGAAGCCTGAGACCCTGGCGCGTACCCGTTTCTGCGTGGCCGCGAGGATCGGATAAGCGTCGGATAAGCGTCGGATAAGCGGCTGACGCCGCAAGTAAAAACGCCACGGATCTCCGTGGCGTTTTTGTTGCGACTACAGCGATTGCATCAGCGGATCAGGAAATCTTCCACCGATTTGCCGGCTGCCAGGGCCTGGGTCAACCAACCCGGGCGCTTGCCGCGGCCCGTCCAGGTGTTGCCGGCGCTGTCGCGATAACGCACCGGCACCTTGCGGTTGGCGACCTTCTTGCCGGCTGCGGCCTTCACGCCAAAACCGAGATCTTCCGCCGTCAACCCATATTGGTCGATTTTTTCGCGAATATCGGCAATCACTGCAGCCTGCTCACGTGCCTTGATTTCTTCGGCCTGCTTTTGCAGTTCGTTGATTTTCTGAACGATTTCCTGATAAGTCGCCATTTGATCCTCGTGTATCGGGTGAGTGCGGAATGTCGAAAGGCATTATATCGGGCTAACGCGCCGCTGCAAATCTCTCATCCGCAATGGAACCGCAAATTAAGAAGATTCTCTATCGATATTGCCCTGAACTTTTGCGATCGCACCGTGTCACGCCGCGGTTATGCACCGTGGCGACCGAGCGAATGGCCTGGATGCAGCGCAGTCAACTGGCAAATCGATCATTTGTTTTGGATCGCAACGCTGCCGGCTGTGCCTGCGATCTTTGCCGATATGAAAAAACACATAATTGATAACCGGCTCCGAAGAACTGGCGGAAATGCCATTTTTCCACGTGCTCGATGGCTCCAGCGACGGGTTGCGTGGCGTATATCCGACATTTTTTATGCTGCACTGCAAATGCCGGCGCTGACTCAAGAACCGAATGGGCAGGCCGTTATCCGGGGCAGGGCGGGGCGTCGGAGGAGGCGGTCCGCCGTACCGGGACCAGGGGTGTGTCCCGTGGATTGGCTACCGTCGCATTCATCATGTCATTCGAAAACAATATTCAGATCAAGACCCTGCTCAGGGGCGCCATGGCCGCGCTGTCACTGCTGCTGATCCTTATGGGCGGCGTGGGGCTGCACGGCATCTCGCAAAGCAATGACGCGCTGAAGGAAACCTACTCGAACCAGCTGGCTTCGACGGTGGCGCTCAGCGACGCCATGCTGGCCACGACGCGCATGCGCCTGGCGCTCGACCGCAGCGTAATGCAGGGCGAGCTGGATGATCCGAAAATCAGCGTCGACCGCTCGAAGGTGTTTGTCGAGGCCGGGGACGCCGCATGGAAGCGGTATATGAGCCTGCCGCAAGACGAGCAGGAAAAGGCGCTCGCCGCCGACCTCGAGCGCAAGCGCGCCGACTTCATGGCAAAGGGGATCGAACCGCTGCAGCAGGCGGCCCTGGCCGGCAACCAGGAAGAGGCAGTGCGCCTGGCCAGCAAGGTCATGCCCCAACTGCAGCGCACCATGACTACGGCGCACGAGACCCTGCAAAAATTCCAGATGACGACCGGCCAGGCCAGTTTCGAAGACTCGCAGACGCGCTTCGCGCGCACCCGCATGCTGTCGGTCGCGCTGATCGCCGTCGGCCTCGTGCTGGCTGGCTTGTGCACGGCCACGCTGAACCGCGCCATCGTCCGCCCGGTGGAAGAAGCGCTGAAGGTGATGGAGCGGATCGCGCGCGGTGACCTGACCTCGCGCATCACCGCGGTGTCCCGCAATGAGGTCGGCCGCATGATGCAGGCGCTGGCCGCCATGCAGGACAGCCTGCACAAGATCGTGTCCGACGTACGCGTGGGCGCGGATTCCATGGCTTCGGCCACCGAGCAGATTTCCAGCGGCAACCTGGACCTGTCCCAGCGCACCGAGGAGCAGGCGTCGTCGCTCGAGCAAACTGCGGCAAGCATGGAGGAACTGACCACGGTGGTGCGCCAGAACGCCGACAATGCCCGTCAGGCCGGGGTGCTGGCCGGCGAGGCTTCGCAGATCGCCCTCAAGGGCGGCGATGTGGTGGGCCGCGTGGTCGATACCATGAACGAGATCAACGGCGCCTCGCGCAAGGTGGTCGAGATCATCAGCGTGATCGAAGGCATTGCCTTCCAGACCAACATCCTCGCGCTCAATGCCGCGGTCGAAGCGGCGCGCGCAGGGGAGCAGGGCCGCGGCTTTGCGGTGGTGGCCGGCGAGGTGCGCAGCCTGGCGCAGCGCTCGGCGTCCGCGGCCAAGGAGATCGAGGCGCTGATCAGCGAATCCGGGCAGCGCGTCGAAAACGGGACGCGCCTGGTGGCCGAGGCGGGCCAGACCATGGGCGAGATCGTGCAGGCCGTGCGCCGGGTCACTGACATCATGAACGAGATCGGCGCCGCCTCGCAGGAGCAGACCAGCGGCATCGAGCAGGTGAACCAGGCCGTCAACCAGATGGATCAGGTCACGCAGCAGAATGCCGCGCTGGTGGAGGAAGCGGCCGCGGCGGCCGGTTCGCTGGATGAACAGGCCCGCAAGCTGAAAAACGTGGTGTCGGTCTTCAATCTGGGCAGCGCAACGGGTACAGTCTCGCAGCCCGTCGCGCGCGTTCTGCCGGCAGCCGCAGCCACGCCGCGTGCGGCGGCCGCGGTGGCACGGCCGGCCCGGGTAACCCCTGCTGTTGCCGTATCGCGTGGATCGGACGATGACTGGAGCGCTTTCTAGCATGGCTGAGGTCTTGCCCTGTTCACATCGCGACCGCAAACTGCCATGATTCCGGGTTTGTTCCGCATCGTCCCAACGTCCGCGCATTCTTCTTATCACAGCGCAATCGCATGATCGCCTTGAGTACCGCCCTTTTGCTGTTGGCCGCCCTGCTCGGCGTGGCCGCCGTTCTCGGCGGCCGCCAGGCACGGCCAGCGGCCGGCGGCGGCCCGATGCGCGCGCTGTCCTGGTCTGCCACGTTGTTGTCGCAGCTGACGGTGGGTTTGCCCTTCGTGGTGGTGGTCGGCTCCGGCGGCGTGCCGGCGGCCAACGAGACCGCGCAATTGGCGGGCGCCTTTGCCGTCGCGGCGATGGCGACGTCGGCAGGCAAGACGCTGTCCGGCTGGCTCAGGCAGGGCGTCCGGCTCTGGCGTGGCGCGGCCATTGCCTCTGCGCTGGCTGGTGCGGGGCTGGTGGCCGTAGCCGGCACGCGGCTTGGGAGATTCTGCGGCACGGGTTCCATGACCGCCCGCGCCTGCATCGATGCCGCGGGGTTGCCGCATCCGGCCTGGCTGGCGGGTGGGCTGACCGCGCTGTGCCTGTTGATGTTCGCGTTCCATCAAGCGCAGTCGCGCGGCTGGATGGCCGGGCCCAGGCACCATGGCGGGGGCGTTGCCGATGACCTGCCGGACGACGCGCCGGGCGCGCTGCGCGTGGCCGAGTCGCGGCAGATCCGGCGCAGCGGCCGCATACCCGGACGCCTTGTCGTTCGCCCCGGCGCACGTGGCCAGGGCACCGTGGCCGAGTACAGCGTGGCCACCGCCATGCCGGACCGCATCGCCTTCGGCCGCTGGCTGGACCAGGCGGTCGCGCAGGCGCGCCTGTCCGAAGGCAGCTGTGCCGTCCTGCTCATCCACGTGGCGGACTTCCGCGAAGTCGACGAAGTCTTCGAAGTGCGCGCCGACGACATCCTGGCGCAGGACGCCGGCGCGCTCGCACAGGCCGCGCTGGAGCCCCACGATTTCCTGGCCAGGCTGGCACGCGACGAATTCGCGGTCGGCGTGCCTGAAATGGTCCACCATGGCCGCGCCCAGGAGTTGGGCTCGCGCGTCCTTGGCTCGCTGGCCGAGTTCGTGGCCGCGCGCGGCCTGCAGATGCAGATCGGCGTGAACATCGGCATCGCCGTCTATCCGCGCGATGCGCAGACGTCCGAGTCCCTGATGCAGGCGGCCCGCGTGAGCCTGACCGAGGCCCGCGAAAGCGGCTCCAACCAGGTGCGCCTGTTCAACAGCGCGGCCGGCGAGCGCGCCCGCCGCACGCGCGTGATCCGGCGCGATCTCTGGACCGCGATCCAGGACGACGCGCTGTCGCTGCAGTTCCAGCCGAAGTTCGACGCGCGGCGGCGCCTGCTGGTCGGTGCCGAGGCGCTTTGCCGCTGGCGCCACCCGGCACTCGGCCAGGTCAGTCCGGCCGAGTTCATTGCGGTGGCCGAGCAGTCGAGCCAGATCGACAAGCTCGACGACTGGGTCATCTCGAGCGTGTGCCGGCATGTGCGCCAGTGGCAGGACGCCGGGCTCCCGCTGGTGCCGGTGGCCATCAACGTATCGGGTTTGCGCTTTGCCAGCCGCAATTTCCCGCAATACCTGCTCGAGCAGATTCACCAGCACGACATCCCGCCCTCGGCCATCACGCTCGAAATCACCGAGACCGCGGCCATGAAGGACATCGGCAAGTCGCTCGAAACGCTGGCCGAGCTGCAATCGCTCGGCATCCAGGTGGCGCTCGACGACTTCGGCAGCGGCTATTCCAGTCTCGGCTACCTGAAGCGGCTGCGCGTGGGCACGCTGAAGATCGACCGGACGCTGATCGGCGGCCTCGATGCCGACGCGCAGGGCCAGGCCATTGTCGGCTCCATGGTGGCGCTTGCCCACGAGCTGCGCATGAAGGTGGTGGCCGAAGGCGTCGAATCGCTGTCGCAGCTCGAGATCCTCAACGCGATGGGCTGCGATGAAGTGCAGGGCTTCCTGCTGTCGCTGCCGCTGGACGCGGCGCGCTTCGCCGAAGCGCTCGAGCAAAAGGCCTCCGCCAGGGAAGTGCAGCCGGTGCGCTGAGACGCTGCGCCGCACTGCCGTCTGTGCGGGACGCCGCCGTCCCCCTGCCGTCCCCCTCAAGCCCCTGCACTGGCCTGCCGATAATCACTTCGGCAGGCTGCCGGCGCCCAGATGGCGATCCGCGCAGTCCGCGCCGGCTTGTCCGCCGCCGGCAGCGCCATGCCCCTGGTCGGATCCAGCCGCCATGCGCTTTCGGAGCACCAATGCCTCCCATGTCCGTCCCCAGCATCCTCGTCGTCGATGATTCGCCGTCCCTGCGCCGCATGATTGCCGCGTGCCTGCGGGCCGGCGGCTATGCGGTGACCGAGGCCGCCGACGGCGACCAGGCGCGCGCACTGGCCATGGAGACCGGCTTCGACATGCTGCTGACCGACCAGGTCATGCCGGGCATGGACGGATTGACGCTGATCCGCCACCTGCGCGCCACCGAACGCTATGCGGGCATTCCCATCCTGATGCTGACCACGGAAGCCGACGAGCGTATCCGCGAACAGGCGCGCGAGGCGGGGGCTTCGGGCTTCTTGCCCAAGCCGTTCGATCCCGATCAGCTGATGGCCGCCGTGGCCGCATTGGCTGGCTGAATGGCCATCCCCCTCTAACGAAGGGGGTGGTTTGTCGCGAGTCGCCCTTCAGACACTCGCCGCGCTGCCGTAAATAACGGGGGACAAAGTGAAAGTCCCCGTGCCGCTGCCGCCTGCATGCTGTCGGCGGGCACGAGTCACAGCAGCCAACCGGGGGGCAAGCAACCATGAAGCATATCGACAAGGTGGAAGGCGCCGGCGAGGAATTCCTGACCTTCACGCTCGGCCGAGAGGAATACGGCGTTGACATCCTGAAGGTCCAGGAGATCCGCGGCTACGAGTCCGTGACGCAGATTGCCAATGCGCCGGACTACATCAAGGGCGTGATCAACCTGCGCGGCAAGATCGTCCCGATCATCGACCTGCGCATCAAGTTCCGCCAGGAAAAGGTCAGCTACGACCAGTACACCGTCGTGATCATCGTCGACCTGAGCGACCGCACCACCGGCATCGTCGTCGATGGCGTGTCGGATGTGCTGACGCTGGCGCCCGACCAGATCCGGGCCACGCCGCATTTCACCAGCGAGCTTGCCACCGACTATATCCGCGGCCTCGGCTCGGTCGACTCGCGCATGCTGATCCTGGTGAACATCGAAAAGCTCCTCAACACCGACGAGCTCGCCGCGCTCGAAGTGCTGTCCTGAGCCCGCCAAAGGCCCCGGTTGCCCGGCCACGGGATCCAATCCCGCCTGGCCCGGCCAGTATCACCGGCACGTACCACGTGCCGTCGCCCCCAAACCGCTTTGAGTTGTGCCGCCGTCGTAGCCGCAGTCCCGAAGCCAGCCGTTAATGTCATACATGCGAAACAACCAACCCGTCACGCAAAACGAATACGCGCTTTCTCCTGACGACTACCTGATTTCGCGCACGGACCTGAAGGGCCGCATCACCTTTGCCAACCGCACGTTCATCGAGGCCAGCGGCTTCAGCGCGCAGGAACTGCTGGGCGCGGCGCACAACCTCGTGCGACATCCCGATATGCCCCCGGAAGCGTTCGCCGACCTGTGGCAGAACATCCAGGCCGGCCGTTCGTGGGTGGGCGTGGTCAAGAACCGCCGCAAGAATGGCGACTACTACTGGGTCAGCGCTACGGTCACGCCGACCCATGTCGATGGCCGGCTGGCAGGCTACACCTCGGTGCGTTCGATGGCGACGCGCGAGCAGATCGAAGCCGCCAGCGCTGCCTATGCGCGCTTTCGCGAGGGGCGCGCGAATGGCCTGGCCATTCGGGAAGGCGAGGTGGTACGCACCGGCCTGGCCGGCGTCTTCGGTCGCGCCACGCGCCTGAACCTGCGCCGGCGCATCCTGTGGTCGCAAGCCGGCGGGCTGGTGTGGTTCCTGGCCGCGCTGCTGGGCGCCGAAGCCTTTGGCGGTGCCGCCATCGGCGCCGTGCGCCCGTGGTTGTGGGGCGGCTTTGCGCTGGCCGTGGCCACCGCCTTTGTCACCGGCACGATGCTGCTGTCGCGCGTGCATCGTCCGGTGAGCCAGATGCTCGACTTTGCGCTGCGCATGGGCGCGGGCGATCTCACCACCAGCTTCGAACACCGCGCGCGCGATGAAGTGGGCGCGCTTGCGCAGGCCATGCAGACCATGCAGCGCAGCCTGCTGTCTGTCGTGCATGAGATCCAGGAAGGGATGGCCAGCATTTCGTCGGCAACACGCCAGGTGGCCGCGGGCAATAACGACCTGTCGCAGCGCACGGAGCAGCAGGCCGCGTCGTTGGAAGAAACGGCATCGAGCATGGAGGAGCTGACCAGCACGGTGCGCCAGAACGCGGACAACGCGCGGCAGGCGAGCGGGCTGGCGGCGAACGCGTCGGAAACCGCGGTGCGCGGCGGGGAGGTGGTCGGTCGCGTGGTCAACACGATGGAAGAGATCAACGATGCGTCGCGCAAGATCGTCGACATCATCGGCGTGATCGAAGGCATTGCGTTCCAGACCAACATCCTGGCGCTGAATGCGGCCGTGGAAGCGGCGCGGGCCGGCGAGCAGGGCCGCGGCTTCGCGGTGGTGGCGGGCGAGGTGCGCAGCCTGGCGCAGCGCAGCGCGAACGCGGCGAAGGAAATCAAGGGCCTGATCGGCGACACCGTGGCGCGCGTGGACAACGGCACGGCGCTGGTGGGCCGGGCGGGCACGACGATGAACGAGATCGTGCAGGCGGTGAAGCGCGTGACCGACATCATGGGCGAGATCAGCGCGGCGTCGGCCGAACAGAGTTCGGGCATCGAGCAGGTGAACCAGGCCGTGGCGCAGATGGACGAGGTGACGCAGCAGAACGCGGCACTGGTGGAACAGGCAGCGGCCGCGGCAGGTGCGCTCGAAGAGCAGGCCGGGCGCCTGCGCGACGCGGTGGCGACATTCCGCGTCAGCATGCAGGCAGAGGTGCGTCCGCAACGGCCGCGCCGCGCCGACATGGCGCAGCCAATGTCCCTGGCGCAGACCTGAGACTGGAGCCCGGGGCGTACAAGATCATTCGTTTAAGGGGGGAGTTTCTATGCATTGGTTCAATCAACTGCGGGTCACGACCAGGCTGGTTGGCGGGTTCCTGGTGGTCGCCGTGATCGGCGCTTTCATGGGGCTGCTGGGCGTCGTCAACATGGGGCGCATGGCCGACTGGACGGGCAAGATCTACAACAACGACTTACAGGCGCTGAAAGCCGTGCAGGATGCCAATATCAACCTGGTCTATGCCAGCCGCGCGCAGATCGCGCTGCTGTCGGCGTCGACCATGGGCGAGCGCAGCATCGAGAAAGAGCAGATCGCCAAGTCGCTCGCGACCATGGAGGAGCGCATCAAGCAGGTGGCCGACACGTTCGAGCAACCGGAGGGCCAGGCGCTGGTCAAGCAGTACCGGACCCTCACGCCGGCGTTCCGCGAACGCATGGGCAAATATACGGAGCTGGTCAGCAAGCAGCCGCTCGATACCTCGCAGTTCGAAAGCACCGTCTTCAGCGAAAGCGCCGACCTGCTCAAGGACAGCCACGCGCTCGAAGAGGTCATGGCGAAGATGGTCAAGCGTCGCGATGACCGCGCGCGCAACAACATGGAGGAAGCGCGCAGCGTGTACACCGGCACCCGCCTGTGGATGCTCGGGCTGGTGCTTGGTGGACTGGCGCTGTCCGTGCTGCTCGGCGCATTGCTGGCGCGCGCGCTGTCGCGCCAGCTCGGCGGCGAGCCCGCCTATGCCGTGGCCATTGCCTCGCGCATTGCCGAAGGGGATTTCTCGGCCGAGGTGACGACGCGCGCTGGCGACCGCGACAGCCTGGTCCACGCGATGAAGCAGATGCAGCAGCAGCTCTCGGGCATGGTGCGCGACTTCAAGGAATCGGCGGAATCCATCGGCACGGCCTCGCGCGAAATCGCCGCGGGCAACAACGACCTGTCGCAGCGCACGGAGCAGCAGGCCGCGTCGTTGGAAGAAACGGCATCGAGCATGGAGGAGCTGACCAGCACGGTGCGCCAGAACGCGGACAACGCGCGGCAGGCGAGCGGGCTGGCGGCGAACGCGTCGGAAACCGCGGTGCGCGGCGGCGAAGTGGTCGGTCGCGTGGTCAACACGATGGAAGAGATCAACGATGCGTCGCGCAAGATCGTCGACATCATCGGCGTGATCGAAGGCATTGCGTTCCAGACCAACATCCTGGCGCTGAATGCGGCCGTGGAAGCGGCGCGTGCCGGCGAGCAGGGCCGCGGCTTCGCGGTGGTGGCGGGCGAGGTGCGCAGCCTGGCGCAGCGCAGCGCGAACGCGGCGAAGGAAATCAAGGGCCTGATCGGCGACACCGTGGCGCGCGTGGACAACGGCACGGCGCTGGTGGGCCAGGCGGGCACGACGATGAACGAGATCGTGCAGGCGGTGAAGCGTGTGACCGACATCATGGGCGAGATCAGCGCGGCGTCGGCCGAACAGAGTTCGGGCATCGAGCAGGTGAACCAGGCCGTGGCGCAGATGGACGAGGTGACGCAGCAGAACGCGGCGCTGGTGGAACAGGCGGCGGCCGCCGCTGGTTCGCTCCAGGACCAGGCGGGTCGCCTGCAGACGGCAGTTGGCACATTCCGCCTGGGTGCGGATGGCACGCCTGCGCCGGCCCGCTTCGAGCCGGCCGCTTCGGTCCGGACCGCCGTGCGGCCGTCCGGCAAGGCCAGGCCGCAAGCCGCGCGCAAGACCGCGCGGGCCGGCAAGGCGGCGCAGGACGTTGCTCCGGCGGTATCCGCGGCAGCCGATGCCGCCAGTGAACCGGTGACCCAGCCGGCCACGACCGTCCGCGCGGCCCCGCGGGCGGCCGTGCCCGCCACGGCGGACAACGGGGACTGGAGCGCGTTCTGAGCCCCGGCGGCCGGCAAACGTTGCAACGGGTTGCCGGCCGCCTTTGCCTTCGATGCCATGAATACCAATATCACCCTGGCCTTGTCGCCAGATGACGTGGCCAGGCTGCGCCGCGAGTTCGTCGATTTCGTCGCCCTGTCGACGAACTTCGACAAGGACTTCCTGCCGCCTGAGTTCAATGACTTCCTGCGGGCCCGGCTGCTCCAGCACGACGGTCCGCTGACGGAACGCGCGGTCATGCGGCTGCTGGCCAGCGGCGAATATGGCTGGGCGCGCAAGGTGTTCGACAAGCAGTTGCCCAATGCCCTCTCGTCGCTGATGCGCGATGCGCGGCGATTCGGCTTTGGCCTGGCCGTGCAGTCGGACTGGACGCCGCAACAGCGCTTCGAGCATGCGCGCGAGTGGGCGGCCCAGGTGCTGGCCGAGTGCGGCGCCGATGCCGCGTTCACCGAAGCGCTTGCCTCCCAGGTTGCTGCTTCGGCAGAGGATGTCCGGGTGCTGGAGGAGCGCATGCGTGCGCCGGCATGGGTGCTGGCGGAAAGCCTGCGGCAGCGCGCCTATGACCTGATGTATGCGTTGCAGACCGAGGAAAACGAGACCCTGGGGCGTTCGCGAGTCGGAGAATTGCGGGCCACGCTGACGCTGGCGCTGCAGTACGGATCGGTCCAGGCCGAAGAAGCCAACCGCGTACTCGAACAGGCCGCGCGGGCGCGGCCGCATCTGTTCCAGGAAGCGCCCGATGATGTGTTCGCCCGGCTGGCCGCGTGGTTGCGGCGACTGTTCAGTTCGTCACATTCGGGTTCGTCAATAGTGGAATCCCGGTAAACGCCGCCGAATCAGCGGATGCAATGACTTAGTCGTTGCAGCTTTGCGTTACATCAAACGTTTCAGGCCGGTTTTGTTACAAAATTTGGTCAGCCATGTATCTTTCGTGCGACATTAGGGTTCCCCCTGCGTAAGTAGGGATTGGCATGGCGGGCAGAATGCCGATATAAACGTGACAGTTTCACTTACACTCTGTAACACTTGTAACGATTCAGTGCGGAGAGTAAGGGAAGCCGGGCTGAAGTTCCTATTGTCGTACGTAGTACCCGTCTGAGACGCATGTAAACGATCTGGTCGCCGACAGCCCTCTACTGGGGCCGCCGGTAAGCGCCGGACAAGCGCAAGGCGGGTTTTTGGTAGCGGGGAAAAATTGGAAAGCAGTGAAGTTCTCCAGGAGATCAGGGAGGTTAACCTCGCCTATCTGCTGCTCGCACAACGCTTGGTGCGAGAAAACCAGGTAGAAGCCATGTTCAGGCTTGGTGTCAGCAAGGAAATTGCTGACATCCTCGCCAAGCTGACGTCGGCGCAACTCGTGAAGCTCGCGGCATCGAACATGGTGCTGTGCAGGTTCCGCTTTGACGACCACGCGCTTCTGTCCACCCTCACCCATACGGCCAAGAGCCACGATATGCAGCAGATGCACGCTGCAATCCTGCTTGCCCGTCAGCCTGTGGAGTCGCTCAATTGACCGCGCTCCTGCAGGCGCCTTCCACGCGCAGCATTGCCTCCGCGTCGGTTCCCAGCCGCAAGAGCGTACTCCAGGATGCCAACCAGACCCAGCTCGCCATCGAACTGATCGGCCTGGGTGCGCGCCTGCAGGTGCTCGAGGCCGAGACCACGCTCTCGCGCGACCGGCTGATCCGCCTCTACAAGGAGCTGCGGGGCGTTTCACCGCCCAAGGGCATGCTCCCGTTCTCGACGGACTGGTTCACCACCTGGCTGCCGAATATCCACTCGTCGGTGTTCTTCTCCGCGTACCAGTTCATGGTGCAGGAAGGCGAGACCGTGGGTATCCGTGCGGTGGTGGCTGCATACCGTCTGTATCTCGAGCATGTTTCGCTGCTCGGCGGCGAAATTGTCTTAAGTTTCACCCGTGCCTGGACGTTAGTACGGTTCTTCGAGAGCAATATGCTGCAGCTTTCCGGTTGCACGTGTTGCGGCGGAAAGTTCGTCACGCACGCCTATGAGCCGCACGCGAACTTCGTGTGCAGCCTGTGCCGTCCGCCATCGCGTGCCGGGAAGGTGAAGAAGCAGCCCTCGAAGAACGCCGCCGCCTTGCAGACCGAAGCCTGATCCTGGTTGAGGTCCGCCAGGCTGGCAAGCTGCGCAGCACTGGCGGACCGGATGTCCCAGTCCGCCCTGTGCAACGGGCAATCGTGCGTGATAGACGCGCTTTTTTGACGGGGATCCGATCGTGCTAGTAGTTCTTGGCTATATCGTCGTGGTAGCGGCGGTGCTTGGCGGTTATGCCATGACCGGCGGCCACATGGGCGCGCTATATCAACCGGCGGAGCTTGTGATCATCGGTGGCGCTGCCGCCGGTGCCTTCATCGCCACCAATACCACCAAGGCCCTCAAGGCGACGCTCAAGGCGCTGCCGGGCCTGTTCAAGAGCTCCAAGTACAAGAAGGAACTGTACCTGGACGTCATGTCGCTGCTGTACGTGCTGCTGTCCAAGGCACGCCGCGAAGGCATCCTGTTCCTCGAGAAGGAAATTGCCGACCCGGCTGCGAGCAGCGTGTTCAGCCAGTATCCGCGCATCCTGTCCGACCCCGTCGTGATGGAGTTCCTGACCGACTACCTGCGCATGATGGTCAACGGCAACATGAATGCGTTCGAGATCGAGGCCCTGATGGACCACGAGATCGAAACCTTCCGCCACGAGGCCGAGATTCCCGCGCATGCGCTGTCGCGCGTCGGCGATGCGCTGCCCGCGTTCGGCATCGTGGCCGCAGTGATGGGCGTGGTGCATGCGCTGGCTTCGGCCGACCTGCCGCCGGCCGAGCTCGGCGCGCTGATCGCCCACGCCATGGTCGGTACGTTCCTGGGCATCCTGCTGGCCTACGGCTTTGTTTCGCCGCTGGCGGCGCGCATCGAGCTGCAGGTGTCGGAGAACGTCAAGGTCTACGAGTGCATCAAGGTCGTCCTGCTGGCTTCGCTCAATGGCTACGCACCGCTGGTGGCCGTGGAGTTCGGACGCAAGGTGCTGTACTCCACGGTGCGGCCGTCGTTCCTCGAGCTGGACGACCACGTCCGCGAAGTCAAGAGCCTGAGCTGATCCTGCCGAGACACCGTCATGAGCAGCGCAAACGATATGCGTCCGATCATCGTCCGCAGGGCGAAGTCGCACGCCAAGCCACATGGCAACCACAGCTGGAAGATTGCCTACGCCGACTTCATGACGGCGATGATGGCGCTCTTCCTGGTGCTGTGGCTGCTGTCCAGCGCCAACAAGAAAACCCTCGAAGGCGTTGCCGAGTATTTCCGCATGCCGCTGAAAGTCGCCATTGTCGGCGGCGAAAAAAGCAGCCAGTCGCCCAGCGTGATTCCCGGCGGCGGCCTGGACGTGATGCGCAAGGACGGCGAAGTCGCGCGTGCGCATGACAATGACCCGTCCGCGGAACAGCGCCGCAACGAATACCAGGAAGCGCAGCGCCTGCGAGCGCTCAAGAGCCGGCTCGAAGAGATCATCGAGAACAACCCGATGCTCAGGCAATTCCGCCCGCAGCTGCTGCTCGACATCACCAGCGAAGGCCTGCGCATCCAGATCCTCGATACGCAGAACCGCCCGATGTTCCGGACCGGCCGCGCGGAGGTGGAGCCGTATATGCGCGCGATCCTGCGCGAGATCGGCCCGGTCCTCAACGAACTGCCCAACAAGGTCAGCCTGTCCGGCCACACGGATGCCGCCAATTATTCCAACGGCGAGCGCACGTACAGCAACTGGGAACTGTCCAGCGACCGCGCCAATGCCTCGCGGCGCGAGCTGATCGCCGGTGGCATGCAGGAAGGCAAAGTGCTGCGCGTGCTGGGACTGGCGGCCACCATGCCGCTGGACAAGGGCGACCTGCTCGCCCCGGTGAACCGGCGCATCAGCATCGTGGTGCTGAACCACAAGGCCCAGGCCAGGTTCGAGGCGGAGAACGCCAGCGCGGCGGAGGTCACGGTGCAGGCCCAGGCCGGCAAGGCGGCCGGCGCGATGCAGCAAGGGCTGGCCGCGTCCGCCCCGGCGGCGCCCAAGGCAAAGACGGAATGATGCGTTGCCGCCATGCACGGCGGCAGCGCTTAGCGCAGTAACTTAGTGAGTCAGGACGCCAATGTCTGTCGATATCGATATCACACAGTTTTACCAGACCTTCTTTGAAGAAGCGGAAGAGCTGCTCGTTGAAATGGAGCAGCTGCTGCTTGGCCTGGACATCGAGTCGCCCGACCCGGAAGACCTCAACGCGATCTTCCGTGCCGCGCACTCCATCAAGGGCGGCGCGGCGACCTTCGGGTTCGCGGCACTGACCGAAACCACGCATATCTTCGAGAACCTGCTGGACCGTACGCGCCGCCAGGAACTGGCGTTGTCCAGGACCATCATCGACACCTTTCTGGAAACCAAGGACGTGTTGCAAGATCAGCTCAACGCCTACCGAAACGGCACCGAACCCGATCCGCAAACGCTGGCGCGCATTTGCGCCGTGCTGCAGCAGCTGGCCCAGGAGGCGAACGGCACGGCCGCACCTGCGCCGGCAGCCGCGCCGGCGCCCGCTGCAGCCGCAGCCCCCGCCGCCGCGGCCGTTGGCGGTGGCCTGAAGGTCCGGCTGATCAAGGTGTCCGCCTCCGATCAGGCCCTGCTGCGCGAAGAGCTTGCCAACCTGGGCGAGATCACCGGCCAGCAGGAAGAAAACGGCGAACTGGTGATCTGGCTGAACAGCCAGTGCGACGCCGACGACATCATCGCGGTCTGTTGCTTCGTGATCGATACCGACCAGATCGTGGTCGAGGTCGCCGGAGCTTCCGCCACGGCCGCCCCGGCCGCGGAGCCCGTCGCAGCGCCTGCCGCCGCACCCGCACCCACACCCGTTTCGGCACCGGCAGCCGCCGCGCCGGCTGCACCGGCGGCCAAGGAAAAGGCCAGGCCGGCGGCCGCCGCTGCGCACAGCCAGGAATCCGGTTCGATCCGCGTGCCGACCGAAAAGGTCGACCAGATCATCAACCTGGTGGGCGAACTGGTCATTACCCAGTCGATGCTGGCGCAGACGGCGTCCTCGCTCGACCCGGTGCTGTTCGACCGCCTGTTCTCCGGCATGGGCCAGCTTGAGCGCAATGCGCGCGACCTGCAGGAGTCGGTGATGTCCATCCGCATGATGCCGATGGACTATGTGTTCTCGCGTTTCCCGCGCCTGGTGCGCGACCTGGCTGGCAAGCTCGGCAAGCAGATCGACTTGGTCACGTTCGGCAAGGCGACCGAGCTCGACAAGAGCCTGATCGAACGCATCATCGACCCGCTGACCCACCTGGTGCGCAACAGCCTGGACCATGGCATCGAGACACCGGACAAGCGCGTGGCCGCGGGCAAGGACCCTACCGGCCAACTCATCCTGTCCGCGCAGCATCATGGCGGCAACATCGTGATCGAGGTCAGTGACGACGGCGGTGGCCTGAACCGCGAACGCATCCTGGCCAAGGCGATCCAGAACGGCCTGCCCGTGTCCGAGAACATCAGCGACGAGGAAGTCTGGCAACTGATCTTCGCGCCGGGCTTCTCGACGGCCGAAGTGGTGACCGACGTGTCGGGCCGCGGCGTGGGGATGGACGTGGTCAAGCGCAACATCCAGGAGATGGGCGGCCACGTGGAAATCAGCTGCCGTCCGGGCCTGGGCACCACCATCCGCATCGTGCTGCCGCTGACGCTGGCGATCCTTGACGGCATGTCGGTCAGGGTCGGCGAGGAAACCTTCATCCTGCCGCTGAATTGCGTGATGGAATCGCTGCAGCCGAAGTCCGAGGACATCCATACCGCGGCCAACTCTGACCGCGTCATGCATGTGCGTGGCGAGTACCTGCCGCTGCTGGAGATGCACCGCGTCTTCAACGTGGCCGACGCGCTGCAAGAGCCGACGCAAGGGATCGCCGTGATCCTGCAAGCCGAAGGCAAGCGCTTCGCCCTGCTGGTGGACCAGCTCATCGGCCAGCACCAGGTCGTGCTGAAAAACCTGGAAACGAACTACCGCAAGGTGCCGTGCATTTCCGCCGCCACCATCCTGGGCGACGGCAGCGTGGCGCTGATCGTCGATGTCGGGGCGCTGCAGCGCACCGGCGTGCGCCGGCAGGAACCCGCGCTGGCCCAGTAATCGTCCAATCAAAGGAGAACTAGACATCATGGCCGGCATCGGACAGATCGATACCCCCGGAAGCGAGGCTTCTGGCCAGGAGTTCCTGGTGTTCACGCTGGGGACGGAAGAGTACGGGATCGACATCCTCAAGGTGCAGGAGATCCGCAGCTATGAAACCGTGACGCGCATTGCCAGCGCACCGGACTTCATGAAGGGCGTGACCAACCTGCGCGGCGTGATCGTGCCCATCGTCGACCTGCGGCTGAAGTTCCGCCTGGGCAACGTGCGCTACGACCACCAGACCGTGGTGATCATCCTGAACGTGGCGGGCCGCGTGGTGGGCATCGTCGTCGATGGCGTGTCCGACGTGCTGACGCTGACCGGCGACGCCATCAAGCCGGCCCCGGAGTTCGGCGTGTCGGTGTCCACCGAGCACCTGACGGGCCTGGCCACGGTCGAGGGCCGCATGCTGGTGCTGATCGACATCGAGCGCCTGATCACCAGCCCGGATATGGAACTGATCGAAGCCGAGGCTGCGTAAGCGGCGCCTCTGGCGCAACCATCCGCAGCCCCCAGCGTTACCAAGCCTTGCCACGCGAACCCATGACGCCCAACCGTACCGCCGCCAGCTTTGCCCAAGGCGCGCCAGCCGCCACCGCGGCGGCAGCCGCCTTGCGGCGCGACGAGTCGCGCGATTTCCTGCTGACGGAGCGCGATTTCGAGAAAATCCGCGCGCTGATTCACCGGCGTGCGGGCATTTCGCTGGGCAGCCACAAGCGCGAAATGGTGTACTCGCGCCTGGCGCGGCGCCTGCGGGCGCTGCAGCTGGCAGACTTCGCCAGCTACCTCGCCATCCTGGATGCCGACGACGCATCGCCGGAGTGGGAGTATTTCACCAACTCGCTCACCACCAACCTGACATCGTTCTTCCGCGAGGCGCATCACTTCCCCTTGCTGGCCGAGCATGCCAAGAAGACCGGCAGGCCGTACAGCGTCTGGTGCTGCGCGGCATCGACGGGGGAAGAGCCGTACTCGATCGCCATGACGCTGGCCGAGGCGCTCGGCGATCGCGCGGCGACGGTGCTGGCCACCGATATCGACACGCAGGTACTGGCCAAGGCGCGCGCCGGCGTGTATTCGGAAGAGCAGGTCGCGCGCCTCTCGCCAGAGCGGCTCAAGCGCTTCTTCCTGAAAGGCACCGGCCAGCGCGCGGGCTCGGTCAAGGTCAAGCCCGAGGTGGCATCCGCCATCACGTTCGAGCCGCTCAACCTGCTTGCGCCCGACTGGGGCATCCGCGAACGCTTCGATGTGATCTTCTGCCGTAACGTGATGATCTACTTCGACAAGCCGACGCAGGGCCGCATCCTGGAGCGCTTCGCGCCGTTGCTCAAGCCGGGCGGCCTGCTGTTCGCCGGCCATTCGGAGAACTTCTCCTACGTCACGCGCGCGTTCCAGCTGCGCGGCCAGACCGTGTACGAACTGGCGACGGACGCCGCCCGCGCAGGAAGGCTCTGATGCGTACGCCCCACCTTCCCGAAGCCATTGCCACGCGCAAGTACTTCGATCGCGAGTTCGATCGCCAGGCGATCAAGCTGCTGCCGAACGAGTACTACGTGACCGGCGAGGATGTGGTGCTGACCACCGTGCTCGGCTCCTGCGTCGCCGCGTGCATTCGCGACGAAAAGGCCGGCGTGGGCGGCATGAACCATTTCATGCTGCCCGATGACGAAGGCGGTACTGCAGACCGCATGCTGTCCGCGTCGATGCGCTATGGCTGCTACGCGCTGGAAGTGCTGATCAACGAGCTGCTCAAGATGGGCGCGCGGCGCGAGCGCCTGGAGGCCAAGGTCTTCGGCGGCGGCGCGGTGCTTGCCAACATGACCACGCTGAACATTGGCGACCGCAACGCGGATTTCGTGTTGCGCTACCTGAAGACCGAAGAAATCCGCGTGGCCGCGCAGGACCTGCGCGGCCCGCATGCAAGGCGCGTGAGCTATTTCCCGGTCACCGGCCTGGCATTGGTGCGCCGCCTGACGCGCCAGGACGACCAGGTCTCGGTCGAACGCGACGAGCGCGCGCTGGCGCGCGCCATCGCGACGTCCGGCACGGCGCCGGCGCGAGGCGGAGAGCTCTTTGGGCGCGCGCCGGCGACGCGCGTGCCTTCCTGAACGAACAGAACGCAGAACGACTATGACTGCTGCCAAGATCAAGGTGCTGTGCGTGGATGACTCCGCGCTGATCCGCAGCCTGATGACGGAAATCATCAACAGCCAGCCCGACATGGAAGTGGTCGGGACTGCGCCGGACCCGCTCGTGGCGCGTGACATGATCAAGCGCCTGAATCCCGACGTGCTCACGCTCGACGTCGAAATGCCGCGCATGGACGGCCTGGACTTCCTGGAGCGGCTGATGCGGCTGCGCCCGATGCCGGTGCTGATGGTGTCGTCGCTGACCGAGCGCGGTTCCGAGATCACCATGCGCGCGCTGGAGCTGGGCGCGGTGGACTTCGTCACCAAGCCGAAGCTGGGCATCCGCGACGGCCTGATGGACTACACCGACACCATCGCGGACAAGATCCGCGCCGCGTCGCGCGCACGCGTGCGCCAGGCCCATGTGCCGGAAACCGGCACGGCCGCCGCCGCGCCGATCCTGCGCAGCCCGCTGCTGTCGACCGAGAAGCTGATCATCCTGGGTGCCTCGACCGGCGGCACGGAGGCGATCAAGGAATTCCTGATGCCACTGCCCCCGGACAGCCCTGCCGTGCTGATCGTGCAGCATATGCCGGCAGGCTTTACGCGTTCGTTCGCGCAGCGCCTGGAGGGCCTGTGCCGCATCACGGTCAAGGAAGCCGTGCACGGCGAACGCGTGCTGCCCGGCTACGCCTACATTGCGCCCGGAGATTCGCACCTGCGCCTGGCACGCAGCGGGGCCAACTACGTGGCTCACCTGTCGCAGGAAGCGCCGGTCAACCGCCATCGCCCCTCCGTGGACGTGCTGTTTGATTCGGCCGCCGAACACGGCGGCAAGAACGTGATTGGCGTGATCCTGACCGGCATGGGCAAGGATGGCGCCAAGGGCATGATGCGGATGCGCGAAGCCGGTGCCTACAACCTGGCGCAGGATGAAAGCACCTGTATCGTGTTTGGCATGCCGAAGGAGGCGATCGCCGCCGGCGGCGTGCATGAAGTCGTGCCTTTGCACGCGATGACCCAGCGCGTGATGGCGCGGCTGGCCACTTACGGGACCCGCGCGCAACGGGTCTGAGATAACGGAGCCGGACTGTTTCCGACTGGTCCGGACCCGACAAACGAACGACATTCCACAACTGCATCTACCGGAGCCTTAAAAGTGGACAAGAGCATCAGGATCCTCGTGGTCGACGACTTCCCGACCATGCGTCGGATCATTCGCAACCTGCTCAAGGAGCTGGGCTTCAATAACGTCGAGGAAGCCGAAGACGGCGCCGCCGGGCTGGAGAAGGCCAGGGACGGCAGCTTCCAGTTCGTGATCTCCGACTGGAACATGCCCAATATGGACGGCCTGAGCATGCTGCAGGCGATCCGCGCCGACGCCGCCATCGGCAAGACGCCGGTGCTGATGGTGACGGCCGAAGCCAAGAAGGAGAACATCATTGCCGCGGCCCAGGCCGGCGCCAACGGCTACGTGGTCAAGCCGTTCACCGCCGCGACGCTGGACGAGAAGATCACCAAGATCTTCGAGAAGCTGGGCGGCTGAAGCCGACGGAGCGTCCCATGACCCCGACTATTCCGAACGATTCCGCCGAACAACTGATCCTGCGCATCGGCAACCTGACGCGGATGCTGCGCGACAACATGCGCGAGCTCGGCCTTGACAAGGAAATCGAGCGCGCCGCCCAGGCCATTCCCGATGCACGCGACCGCCTGAACTACATTGCGGTCATGACCGAGCAGGCGGCCGAGCGCACGCTCAATGCCGTGGAGCTGGCCCAGCCGATCCAGTCCGCCATCGAGCAGCAGGCCGAAGGCCTGGACAAGCGCTGGGACGCCTGGTTCGAAACGCCGGTCGAGCTCGGCGATGCCCGCGCGCTGGTGCTCGACACGCGCGCCTTCCTGGCCGAGGTGCCGAAGCAGGCCCGCGCCACCGGCAGCCATCTGCTGGACATCATGATGGCGCAGGACTTCCAGGACCTGACCGGCCAGGTCATCAAGAAGATGATGGACATGATCCGCACGCTCGAGCATGAGTTGCTCCAGGTGCTGATCGAGAACGTGCCGACGGAGCGCCGCACGGAGGTCCAGGCCGCCACGCTGCTCAACGGTCCGCAAGTCAATCCCGAGGGCAAGGCGGATGTGGTGTCCGACCAGTCCCAGGTGGACGACCTGCTGGCCAGCCTGGGGTTCTGAGGCGTAAAAAAGGGGCGCGCGGTTCCAGCCCTCTCCCGCTTGCGGGAGAGGGAGCAAACATTTTTTTTTCCGTTCGTCGTGAAGGTGGCGCGACAGCCCGCCGAGCCGCTTCCTAACCTCCTAGCTGGAAGCGATTGGAGAGTTCTTCGACGATTGACGCCTGTAGTCTGTCGCGCGATACCTTGAGTGGATCACGATCGGCGGACGATGCCATCCAACGCTTGAACTCGACAAACGCCATTGGACTGATTGTTGTCATGCGAGCCATTCGTCCGGTCACGGAAACGATTGGTGTCGAAAAAGGTGTGGCTCCTAGCAAGACATTCGCGCGTCGCGCTTGGACAGCCCAGAGATCGTCTTCATCGTCGGTTAGTTGAAGCGGGTGGGGATCAAGGTCTGCCGCCTCACGACGCAGGATGTCCACCTCGAACCCTTTTGCGTTCACTGCCGTAAAGAGTTGATCGTCCCGAATCTCAAACGTGCTATCTACCTTTCGTAGCACATCCAGCATCGAGAGCTCCAAGTTCTTCATTCGGGAAGCAAACTGCAGGCGCTTGCGCGTATCCCAAAGGAGGTCGACGTCGCGCGTTGCGAGCGCGCGTTCTTGCAAGCGAACCCCGGCCGCCGCTTCATATGCGTATAGGGCGTGTGTCCCGATGACGATGAAATGCTCGGCGATATTGAGCCGTGCCATTACCTGCAAGATGGCGACGAGGATGTCTGGCGCGCGTCCGACGCGGACCGCCCGGTTCAGGCGACGATGCCGGTCAAGCTCGTCGGTGAGAGTCTTCAACCTCGTTTCGGCGGCTTCCTTACGCGTGACGAATCGGGAATACATCTCCTCGGTCTTCTCGGAACGCACCCCCAAGCTTTTCTGCTTGTTGTCGACGCCAGTTCGTATCAGGTACTCGCGGCCTTTCGCGGTTCTCCACAGCATGCCGCCACGGACTTCTGCGGCCTTGGCTCGAGCTGATTCCCACGCTTCGAACACGGCTTTCGCATCGACGAACTGTCGCAGTGCATCCTCATCCAGGTCGATCCAGGGATCCATGGCGTTTCAGTATAAAACTGGCGTATGGAGAGTTTATACTGAAACCTCTTTGTGCTAAAGGCGCCGCTCATGCCAATGAGCGATGACCGGGCGCACGCCTTCGGCGGGCCTGTTACTTGATTCGCCGCTGGGATGCTCGTGCACCTAACCCTATGTCGTGACGGCGCAAGTAACCATGCCCAACTAGCGCTGCGACTCCACAACCTCCAACCCATTCTCAACACACCATTGCCTCAGCGCTCTTTCAACAGCCTCGGCTTCAAATGCATACCACAGCTCCAGAATGCCTTTGCGCTCCAGCAACCCCTTGAAACGAGCATAAGCCCCTTTCCGTCTGAAGTCTCCTTTCACCTGTTCGTAGCACTCAGGAATCTTGTCTTCAACAAACTCAAGCGCGAGATATTTTCCCAGACCGAGTTCTGTCTGATGCGGTATCTCAAGGTAGCGGTCCGACGTCTCGAGGTCGTCAGGAATCTCTTCCTCAACGACGTCGTTGACATTTGAAGTCCAATAGAATTTGCCCGTATCGATCGAGACATACGCGTTGTTCTCGTACGGCGCTCCAGAGCTAACGAAGTCGAAAGCCATGGAAAGATCGTCAAATTTGATGGCGACCATGCCAGACTCCATGATGGCAAGTTGAACGACCCCAGAGATGTTCGGCGATAGCCGGCATCGGTCTTTTCATGGGACCAACGCACCATAGTACCGTAGCTCTTGCCGTGGCCCGGCAGCCCGAATCCATCGACATCAGTGCCTATTGCGTCGCTGCGCGACTAGTACCTCGACCTCACACGGATGTTAAGAAGTCTGGGAGGCCTTTTCGTTCGCTTTCAACAGAACAACCCCTCGAGCAATCGCGCCGCAGAAAAGAATAACGCCAACCCTTCCGGGTTGGCGTTCAGTGAGCGGGCCAAGGCGCCTTCAGCGCACCGCATGCCGGCGGCTTCGTCAGCATATCCGCTAAAGACTCCCGACCCGTCCGCCGTTAACCCAGACGGTCCCTCATTTCCCAAACAGCACCCAATTCACCCGCCTTTTCGCGCGAATGGGAATCCCACCCCGCTTCGATAATCCCCGCTGACGAATAGCGGCCTGCCGCTTCGCACGGAGCGTGGATGTCCGAAGAAAGCGATCTCGAGAAGACCGAACCCGCCTCACCCCGGCGCCTGGAAAAGGCGCGCGAGGAGGGGCAGGTCGTTCGCTCGCGCGAGCTCGCCACATTGATCATGCTGACCACCGGCGTGGCCGGCCTGTGGACGTTCGGTGGCGTGCTGGGCCGCGCGCTGGATACCGTCATGCGGCAGTCGCTGCGCTTCGAGCCTGCCACGGCGTTCGATCCCTCGCGCATGCTGACGGCCTTCGCCAGCGTGATCTGGGAAAGCCTGCTTGCCTTCCTGCCGTTGCTGCTGCTGTTCGGCGTGGCAGCACTGGCCGCGCCGTTGCTGACCGGAGGCTGGACCTTCTCCACCAAGGTCCTGGCGCCGAACTTTGGCCGCATGTCGCCGCTCTCGGGACTGGGCCGGATGTTCTCCGCGCATTCGCTGGCGGAACTGTTCAAAACCATCGCGAAGTCCTTGCTGGTCGGCAGTGTCGGCGCCTGGGTCGTCTGGCACCGCCTGCCCGACGCCATCGCGCTGATGAACGCGCCGGTCCAGGAGGCCTTGCTGCACATGCTGGACATGGTCCTGCATTGCTGCCTGGCGGTGGTGCTGTCGCTGCTGGTCGTGGCCGCCATCGACGTGCCATGGCAGTTCTACGAGCACTTCAAGAAGCTGCGCATGACCAAGGAAGAGGTCAAGCAGGAATTCAAGGAAAGCGAAGGCGACCCGCATATCAAGGGCCGCATCCGCCAGCAGCAGCGTGCCATGGCACGGCGCCGGATGATGGCGGAAGTGCCCAAGGCCGACGTGGTGGTGACCAACCCCACGCACTTTGCCGTGGCGCTGCGCTATGAGGAAGGCCGCATGGGTGCGCCGCGCGTGGTGGCCAAGGGTACCGACGAGGTCGCCGCGCGCATCCGCGCCCTGGCGGCCGAGCACCGCATTCCGCTGATGTCCGCGCCGCCGCTGGCGCGCGCGCTGCACCGCCACGTGGAACTGAACCGCGAAATCCCGGCCGGCCTCTATGCCGCCGTCGCCGAGGTCCTGGCCTGGGTCTATCAACTGAAACACTGGCACTACTCGCAGGGCCCGCAGCCGTCCGCGCCCGTCGACCTCATGGTGCCGGATGAACTTGCCGTTCCGGAAAGCCGCGCATGAACGCTTTGAACTCCCTGCTGAACCTGCCTGGCCTGCGCAATGCCGGCCAGCTGAAGGCGATGACCGGGCCGCTGCTGATCGTCATGATCCTCGGGATGATGATCCTGCCGCTGCCCGCGTTCGTGCTGGACCTGTTGTTCACGTTCAATATCGCGCTGGCGATCATGGTGCTGATGGTCAGCATGTACACGCAGAAGCCGCTCGATTTCGCGGCGTTTCCGGCGGTGCTGCTGTTCACGACGCTGCTGCGCCTGTCGCTCAACGTGGCGTCGACGCGCGTTGTGCTGCTGGAGGGCCATACCGGTCCGGACGCCGCCGGCAAGGTCATCGAGGCGTTCGGCCACTTCCTGGTCGGTGGCAACTTCGCGGTCGGCATCGTGGTGTTCGCGATCCTGGTGGTGATCAACTTCATGGTCATCACCAAGGGCGCGGGGCGGATTGCCGAGGTGGGCGCGCGCTTCATGCTGGATTCCATGCCCGGCAAGCAGATGTCGATCGACGCCGACCTGAACGCCGGCCTGATCAACGAAGAGCAGGCCAAGAAGCGCCGCGCCGAAGTCGCGCAGGAGTCGGACTTCTACGGCGCCATGGACGGCGCCAGCAAGTTCGTGCGCGGCGATGCCGTGGCCGGCCTGCTGATCATGTTTATCAACGTCGCCGCCGGCATGGTAGTGGGCATGGTCCAGCATGACCTGGACTTCGGCACCGCCGTGCACAACTACACGCTGCTGACCATTGGCGACGGCCTGGTCGCGCAGATCCCGGCATTGGTGATCTCGACGGCCGCCGGCGTGATCGTGTCGCGCGTGTCGAACGAACAGGACGTGGGCGAGCAGCTCACCGGCCAGCTCTTTACGAACCCGCGCGTGCTGTACCTGACGGCCGGCATTATCGGCATGATGGGCATCATCCCCGGCATGCCGCATATCGCCTTCCTGCTGCTGGCCGGCGGCATGGCCTGGCTGGGACGCCATCTGGCGCGCCGGGCGGTCACCACGGAACAGACCCGGCAGCGCGAAGAGCGCGCGCCGGCCGCGGCACAGGAATCGACCGAAGCAAGCTGGGACGACGTCACGCTGGTCGACCCGCTTGGCATGGAAGTCGGCTATCGCCTGATCACGCTGGTGGACCGCGCACAGGATGGCGAACTGCTTGGCCGCATCAAGAGCATCCGCAAGAAAGTGGCGCAGGAGATCGGCTTCCTGGTGCCGGTCGTGCATATCCGGGACAACCTCGAACTCAAGCCTAACGCCTACCGCATTACGCTCAAGGGCGTCGAGATCGGACGTGGCGAAGCCATGCCGGGCCAGTGGATGGCGATCAACCCGGGGCAGGTCAGCGGCACGCTGCCCGGCGCGGCGACGAAGGATCCCGCCTTTGGCCTGCCCGCTGTCTGGATCGACGCCGGCATGAAGGAGCAGGCGCAGGCCTACGGCTACACCGTGGTGGACGCCGGCACCGTGGTCGCCACGCACCTGAACCACCTGATCCACATGCATGCCGCCGAGTTGCTGGGCCGCCAGGAAGTGCAGTTGCTGCTCGATCGCATCGCCAAGGAAGCGCCGAAGCTCACCGAGGACCTGGTGCCCAAGGCGATCTCGCTCACGGCGCTGCAGAAGATCCTGCAGAACCTGCTCGACGAAGGCGTGCCCATCCGCGACATGCGGACCATCCTCGACGTGATCGCCGAGCACGCCCCGAAGATCAGCGACCCGAACGAGTTGACTGCGCTGGTGCGCCAGTCGCTGGGCCGGGCCATTACGCAGCAGCTGTTCCCCAATGGCGCGGACCTGCAGGTGATCGGCCTCGATGCCGGCCTCGAACGCGTGCTGTCGCAGGCGCTCACCAATGGCGGCGGCATCGAGCCAGGACTGGCCGATGCGCTGCTGCAGCAGACCCAGGGTGCCGTCGTCCGGCAGGAGCAGATGGGGCTGGATCCGGTGCTGCTGGTGCCGTCGCAGTTGCGCCCCCTGATGGCGCGCTTCCTGCGGCGCACCATGCCGCAGCTGAGGGTGTTGTCCCATGCCGAAGTGCCGGACAACCGCAATATCCGTATTACCGCAATGATCGGTGCGTGAGGAACGCAAGATGAGCGTAGCGAAATTCGTCGCGGCCAACGGCCGTGAAGCCATGCGCAAGGTGCGCGAAGCCATGGGCCCCGACGCCGTGGTGCTGTCCAACCGCACCATCGACGGCGGCGTCGAGATCGTCGCCATGCGCGATGCCGATCTCAGCGCCACCTCGGCCGGCGCGCAAGTCTACGTTGCGCCGGAGCCAGTCGTGGCAGCGCCCGAGCCGGCCGCCATCGGCGACCTGCGCGGCGAGCTGCAGTCCATGCGCGCGCTGCTCGAACGCCAGCTGGCGGGGCTGGCTCCGGCGGCCGCCACGAGCGCGGTGGCCGCGGGCGATCCGCTGCGCGAATCGCTGTTTGGCTGGATGGTCGGGGCCGGCTTCTCGGCGCAGCTCGCGCGCACGCTGCTGGCCAGGCTGCCGGTAGGCTGCGACCGACCGGCGGCCATGACGTGGATCCGCGCCGAGTTGGCCAGCAAGGTGCCGGTGCTCGGCAACGAAGATGCCTTGTTCGACCAGGGCGGCGTGCTGGCGCTGATCGGGCCCACCGGCGTGGGCAAGACCACCACCACCGCCAAGCTCGCGGCGCGCTACGTGCTGCGCCACGGCCCCGAGCGCCTGGCGCTGCTGACCACCGACAGCTTCCGTATCGGCGCGCACGAGCAGCTGCGCATCTACGGCGACATCCTGGGCGTGCCCGTGCATGCGGTGAAAGATGCCGCCGACCTGCGCTTCGCGCTGGCGGCGATGAAGGACAAGCACCTGGTGATCATCGATACCGTCGGCATGAGCCAGCGCGACCGCAACCTGTCCGAGCAGATCGCCATGCTCGCGGGCGTGCAGGCGCCGGTACAGCGCGTGCTGCTGCTTAACGGCGCCAGCCATGGCGACACCCTCAATGAAGTGGTGCATGCCTACCGCCATGACGCCGTGCCCGAAGGCGGCGGTGTCGACGGCTGCATCATCAGCAAAGTGGATGAAGCCACGCACGTGGGCTCCGTGCTGGACGTGGTGATCCGTCACCGCCTGCCGGTGTTCTACGTGTCGACCGGACAACGCGTGCCGGAGCACCTCGAACTCGCCAATGGCGCCACGATGGTCGAGCGCGCCTTCCTGACGCCGCGCCGCGGTTCGGTGTTTGCCGATGCCGACGCGGCGCGCAGGCAGGCCGGCAGCCTGGACGACGCACCGGCCCGCCAGGGCGGTGCCGATGACGTGCTGCGTTCGCTGACCGACAGCGCGGATGCGCTGGGCCAGTGCGTAAGCGAACTCAATGCCGCGCAGCATGGCTTTGAACTGGCTCGCCAGCTCTGGCAGCAGCGCGCTGCCGACGCGCCCACGCTGCGGCCGATGGCGCAGCAGGTGCGCGAGGCTGTCTGCCGCGACGTGCACCGCGAATGCGACCAGTTCGTGCTGTCGCTGGCGGCCACGCTGCAGGTGCCCGTCCCTGGCCGCCGCGCGCCGCAGTCGATGCTGCATACGCTATGGCTTGGCGATCGCATCGGCATGCCGCTGGCCGCCACGGTCACCCCGGCTGGCCGTGCTGGCCAGGCCATGGGCGAGGCCGAGGCCGAAGCCGCCACGCTGCGCGCCACGCTCGGTGCGGCCCGGCCTGTCGTCCATCTGGTCGATGCGCTGCCCGCGGCTGCCACGCTGACGCGCTGGCAGCAATCCGGCGAACGCTGGGTGGCCGCCGCGCGCAAGACCGCGCGCGTGATCTGCGGTGGCACCGCGTGGAAGCTGGACGCCCTGGCCGAAACGCTGACCTTCCACGCCGTGGGCGAAGTCCCGGTGCGCGGCCGCGATGCCGTACAGTGGCTGGCAACGACCGAGGTACGCGTGCCCGAGGGCCCCGTTCGCGGCCGCGGCGCGCCGGAAGGCGGCATCGACGCCCATCTCGTGATCGCAAGGACGGTCGACTACGCCTCGGGCGAGCTGCTCGATACTCGCTATCTGCTGTGCGATCCGCAACTGTCGGGCCACGCCGCGCAGGCCGCGCGCTGGTCGCTGTGGGCGGACAACGCCGAAGTCCAGTTCCGCACGCTGCGCCATGCGCTGGACCATTTCGCGCAAGACGGCGAGGGCGCCAGCGCCGCCGGCGGCGGCCTGGCCGCGCTCCAGCTGGGCGTGACCGCGCTGCGCCTGGAACATTCGCCGACGGTTACGGCGCCGGCCTTCCTGGCTCGCCTGGCGGGCCGCAGCGGGACGCGCCAGCCGGGCAGTGACGCGGTGGCCGGGCCGGTGCTGAATGAAGGCATGGGCCGCCTGCTGGCCTTGCTGGACGTGCTGGAAAGCTATCCGGGCCGCCAGTCGGATGGCACGCCTGATACCGTTGATCTCCTCGAAAGCGACGACACCGCCGCTGCCATCGGTGCCGCGCAACCTGCTGTGGCGGCGCCCGCCGGTCCGATGTCCGGACTGCCCGAACTCATGGCTCCGGGAGTCACGTCGTGAGCACGCTGGCGGTGGACCAGGCCGAGAGCCTGCGACGCATGCTGGCGCCGCGCGTCACGCGCCGCATCGCCGTGGTGGCCAGCGAACCGGGAGCGGGGGGAACCACCATTGCATCTGGCCTGGCGCATGCCTTGTCGATGCAAGGCGAACGCGTGCTGCTCGTCGATGAGGACCCGGCCGGCCGTGCCGTAAGACTGACCGGCGCGGAACCTGCCGGCTCGTTTGCCGACGTACGGGCAGGCCGCTTGACGCTGGAGGCAGCGCTCGGCGCGCGTCCGGCGGGCGCTGTCGCGGTATTGCCGGCTGGTACGCCCCAGTTGAACGTCGCGCAATGGCCCGATTCGCTGTCAGGCTTTCGCAGCGTGCTGATCGATGCCGTGACGGACGCGGACGGTGCGCTGTCCGCGCTGGCCGGCGCCGTGCACAACGTGCTGGTGGTGATGCGCCCGGAGCTGGCCTCGATCACCGCGGCCTATGCCTGCATCAAGCGCCTGCATCATCTGTACGCCTACCGGCATTTCCAGCTGGTGGTCAACATGGCGCCCGCCGACGCCGCGGTGCAGGCCATTGCCGGAAACCTGGCGCGCACCGCGCGACAATACCTTGGCGTCGAGATCGGCAGCGCTGGCTGGCTGCCCGCCGACCCGCTGGTGACGCGCAGCGTGCAGCTCGGGCGCTGTGTGGTGGAAGCCTACCCGGCTGCGCCAGCCACGATTGCATTGCGCCGGGCCGCCAGTGGCATGGGCGCATGGCCGTTGCGCGCAGAGCCTGTCACGGCCGCGCCATCCGCCGTGGCAGCCTGAACGCATGACCGTTCTCAACGGAAAACGACCCCGACCCTGACCCGCCGGCCCGCCATGCGGGCAGGCTTTGCAAGCAAGCATTCACGAGAATTCCACCATGTACACGATCCAGGGAAAGCTCGAACAGGCCGCCGTGGTCAAGACCCACGCGCAGCTGGTGCGCCGCATCGCGCTGCAACTGGCCGCAAAGCTGCCGGCCAGCGTGCAGATCGATGACCTGATCCAGGCCGGCATGATCGGCCTGCTCGACGCGGCCAAGCGCTATGAGGACACGCATGGCGCGCGTTTCGAGACCTACGCCAGCCAGCGTATCCGCGGCGCCATGCTCGACGAGGTACGGGCCAACGACTGGCAGTCGCGCAGCCTGCGCCAGTTCACGCGCCGCATCGAACGCACGCAGCGCGGCCTGGAACAGAAGCTCGGCCGCGCACCGCTCGACTCGGAAGTCGCGCAGGAACTGGAAATGCCGCTGGACGACTACCATGTCTTGCTCAACGAGGTCTATGGCTGCCAGCTCCTTCACTACGAAGACTTCGAGCGCTCGGGCGAAGAAGACTTTCTCGACCGCCATCTTGGCGTCAGCGAAGACGGCAATCCGCTCACGCAGCTGATGGAAAACGGCATGCGCGAAGCGCTGATCCGCGCCATCGACCGGCTGCCCGAGCGCGAAAAGCTCGTGCTGTCGCTGTGCTATGACCAGGAACTCAACCTGCGCGAGATCGGCGCGGTGCTCGAGGTGACCGAATCGCGCGTCTGCCAGATCCGCGGGCAGGCCATCACGCGCCTGCGCAATCAATTGCGCGGCATGCTCTGATGCGCGGCCGGTCAGGCATCGGACGGGTTGTCCTGCAAGCCATGGCGGCCGTGCTGGCGGCGATCGCCACCGCTGCATGGGCCGCGCCCGAGGCCGGCACGCGGCATACCTGGAGCGCATCTGTCAACGGACCGGCGCTGTATGGCCGCGGCCAGCGCACCGTTTCTCCTCCGATCCTGCCAAGCGGCAACCTGCCGCAATCCGAAGGCATCGTCACCTCGGTGCGCTGGCACTACAGCTTTGTCGCGACACCGCCGGTGGACCTGCAGGCTTACCTCTGCAATGCCCAGCGTTGCGTGATGCTGCCGCAGTCGGAAGGCAGGACCGACGCCTTCGATGGCGACGACGCGACGCAGGGCTTTGTGTTTGCCTTCAGGCTGCCCGGGCAGGGTGCGGTGGCGCCTGTGCTGCAGGGCAGGAGCAACCAGGTCATCGTAGGGTTCCGTTGACGGACAGCGTGCCAGCACCGGTGTGACGCTCAAGCCCACATCGGTATCGCCGCCTGGCACCCGCGCGCTGTCCTGTTTCCACGTTTCCGTTCATTCGGTAGCATGTGGCCATACTGTCTCGTGGCAGTGTTCGCGGCCCCTTGTAGCCAATCCCTTCCGTAGCGATGCCGTCGGATCCTGCAGGACGCGATTTCCTGCGGAGAGGGGCCGCCTCGTCACTAGCTTCAGTCGGCCATGCGCTGCGTGCGGGCTGGATGCGTTGGAGGATCAAATGGAAGATCAAGTTGCAGACGTGCTGATCATCGGCGCGGGGCCCGCGGGCGCCGTGGCGGCCGGGCTGCTGCGTCGTCAGGGTATTGGCGTGATGGTGCTCGAGAAGGAGACCTTCCCGCGCTTTTCCATTGGCGAGAGCCTGCTGCCGCAGAGCATGGAATACATCGAGGCGGCCGGCATGCTGCAGGCCGTGGTGGAAGCCGGCTTCCAGTACAAGAACGGCGCGGCGTTTGCGCGTGGCGACCGTTATGTCGATTTCGATTTTCGCGACAAATTCTCGTCCGGCTGGGGAACTACCTACCAGGTACAGCGGGCCGATTTCGATCATGTGCTGATCCGCGAGGCGGCGAAGCAGGGCGCGGAAGTCCGCTTCCGGCACCAGGTGACCGATGTGGACGTATCGGGGGCGCAGCCGGTCGTGACCGTGCGCGATCCCGATGGCAACAACTACCGAGTCACCAGCCGCTTCCTGCTCGATGCCTCCGGCTTCGGGCGCATCCTGCCGCGGCTGCTGCAGCTCGAAACGCCATCCGGCTTTCCGGTGCGCAGCGCCATCTTCACGCATGTCGAAGACCGCGTGATGCCGGGCACCTTCGACCGCAACAAGATTCGCGTCGGCATTCATCCGCGGCATGTGGATGTCTGGTACTGGACCATTCCGTTTTCGAACGGCCGCTGTTCACTGGGCGTGGTCGCCGAGAAGGCATTCCTTGACGGCTATGCGGGCAGCGACACGCAGCGGCTGCAGGCACTGGTGAACGAGGATCCGGCGCTGTCGGGCCTGCTGGCCAATGCGGTCTGGGATACCCCTGCACGCCATATCGCGGGCTATGCGGCAAACGTGAAATCGCTGTGGGGCAATGGCTACGCGTTGCTCGGCAACGCGGGCGAATTCCTCGATCCCGTCTTCTCGTCGGGTGTGACGATCGCGTTCAAGTCGGCAAGCCTGGCGGCGGGATGCATCGTGCGCGAATTCGCGGGCGAGACGGTGGACTGGGAGGCCGACTATGCGCGCATCCTGAAGTCAGGTGTGGATTGCTTCCGTACGTTTGTCGACGCCTGGTATGCCGGGAGTTTCCAGAAACTCGTCTTTCATCCCAATGCCACGCCCGATATCCGTCGCATGATTTCCGCCGTGCTGGCCGGTTATGCGTGGGACCGATCGAATCCGTTCGTCAGGGACCCTCAGCGGGGTCTTAGCGTGCTCGGGCAGTATTGCGACGATTGAACGCCGCCGGCATCAGCCGCTGGCCAGGCTAACGCCGCCGACGCCGGCGGCGGCCTTGCCGTTCTTGCCGTACAGGCCGGAATCGCCGCCGCTGTGCTGGCGCAGCACGTTGATGGCTTCGCGTGTGTGGTCCAGGTGCGCGGAGACGATCGCGCCATTGATCTGGTTTTTGTCTCGTGCGCCGCGCGCGGCGAAAATGAGCTTGCGCCAGGCATCGCCCACGGCCGGGTCGATATTGCGGCCGAGCAACTGGCCCTGCGGGCCGGCGCGCAGGCCGAGCGCGGCCATCTGGGCTTCGCGTGCGGCAACCTGGCGCGAAAGCGCCTGACCCAGCTCCACCTTGCGCGTGAGCAGCCCGCTCAGGGACTGGAAATCCCCGTCCTTGAGGGCTTCGCGCTCTTCGGTGAGCAGTTGGCCGAACGCCGTGACGGCTTCGGCTTCTTTCTGCAGGCTCTGGATCAGGGGCTGGCTCATGGCTGGCTGTTATCAGTGGATGTCGCCCTGGCCCAGTTCGCGCAAGGTGGCAATCAGGCCATCGGCGATCTTGCCCGGATCGATCTTGATCCGGCCTTCGGCGATAGCCTGGCGGATCTCTTCGACCTTGGCGGTGTCGATGTCGTCGTCGGATTCGTTGGCCAGGCGGCTGCCGATTTCACGGACCTGCGCGGCCAGCGGGCTCACGCTCACGCCGCTCGCAGGGGCGGCGGGAGCACTCTGCGCGGCCGCAGGCCGCACAGGGCTGTCCGCAGCCGGGGCGTCGGCCGGCCTGGACGTAGTGGAATGGTTGATCTTCACGGGCGTTCCTTGCTGGGTTCCCTTGTCATTACGGACGCCGCGGCGAAATCTTTAGGAAATTCTCGCCCCGACGGCAGGATTGGCCCGCATTGTCGCACGCCGGCCAGCCCTGCATCCCAGTGTCCCATGATGCATTTTCAGTGGTTTATTGCAGCACGACGGTGTCGCCGCTGCGCACCAGGCCGCTGACGACCTGGCCGTTGCGCAGGCGGATCTGCACGGTATTGCCAATGGCCGCATCGGCGAGGACCTTGCCTTCGCTGCTGATCTGGAACGCTTCACCTTCTACCGCGACGGTGACGGTCTGCCCGGACTTCACGGCAATCGATTTCTTCAGCAGGTCGCTGCGCATTGGCGAGCCCGCCGCGATGCGGTTCGCGGTGACCGCGCCCACGACCTGCGCCGGGTCGGTGATCACGGCCCTGGGCAGCGTGGAAAGGTCGCCCTGGCGCACCTCAAGGTCGGCCGGCGTCACCGGCTCGCCGGGGCCGAGCGCGCGCGTGGCGACGTAGTAATCGGACAGGACCGACACGCGCGCCTGCATATAGCGGATCCACGGCCGCTCGCCGCCGCAGCGCACGCCTACCGAGATGCGGCCCCAGGGGGAAGCGCCCGGCGGCAGGAACGGATCGGGCGACACGCACTCGGGCGCGCGGCCGCCTGACGGGGGCTGCACCTGGACGCTGGCCTTGCCCGGCAAGCCGGCGGTCTGGCGCAGCAGGAACTGCTCGACCGATGCGCGCACCGGGTCTTCCGGAAACGGATTAGGCGCCTGCGCGGCGACCGGGGCGGCTTGTGCCGGTGCGGCCATGGGCGCGCCGGCCATGACCGACAGGACGCCTCCCGCCACCAGGCCCAGCGCCGCACGCATGGCGGCGCGATCAATCTTCTTCATGTCTTCATCCCAGCAAGGACGATGTGGCCACCACGGGAAAGATCCAGCCATCCCGCAGCCGCACGCAAGGAAACGGGTCCCATTGTAGGGAGGCGGTGCCGGGCAAGCCCTCCGAATTGCACGGATTTCCCGTCCTTATTCATCCGATTGGCGTGACAGGGGTGAACCTAAGATGCGATCCCTGAAGAAGGTCGCCCTTCGTCGTTTGCCTGAAGGTTGCTCCAAACGGAGATGCATACATGATTGACAGACTCGACGCGGCATTTCGCTTCCAGCAGGAAGCGCTGAGCCTGCGGACCCAGCGGCAGTCGGTGATTGCCTCCAACATCGCGCACGCGGATACGCCGGGCTACAAGGCCCGCGATTTCGATTTCTCGAGCACGCTGGCGCAGACCATCGAGCGCGGCCACCGTCCCGAGGGCGTGTCGCTGTCGACCACGTCCGTGCGCCACTTGCCGGCGCAGGCGCCGACCCGCGATGACGCCGACCTGGCCTACCGCATTCCGCTGCAGTCGAGCGTCGACGGCAACACGGTCGAAATGGATACCGAGCGCGTGGCTTTCGCCGACAACTCGGTGCACTTCGAGTCCAACCTGACCGTGGTGAGTTCCAAGATCAAGACCATGCTGGCTGCAATCCAGCAGTAAGCGCCGGAGAGACGCATGCCAGCAATGAACATCTTCGACGTCGCGGGCTCGGCCATGGCGGCGCAGTCGCAGCGCATGAACGTGACCGCGTCCAACCTGGCCAATGCCGACAGCGTGGTCAGCCCCGACGGGCAAGCCTACCGCGCCAAGCAGGTCATCTTCGGCATGGCGCCCACGCCCGGCCAGAGCGATGTGGGCGGCGTACAGGTGCAGGGCGTGATGGAAGACCCGTCCCCGCCGCGCCTGGTGCACAACCCCACGCACCCGATGGCCAACGCAGAGGGCTATGTGGTGATGCCCAACGTCAACCCGGTGGAGGAGATGGTCAACATGATCTCGGCCTCGCGTTCCTACCAGGCGAACGTAGAGGTGCTGAACAGCGCCAAGAACATGATGCTCAAGACGCTGACCATCGGCCAGTAACCACAACGGAATCTTCAACGCGACATGACGACTACCTCTTCGGTCAACAGCACCGGCGGCACCAGCAGCACTTCGGGCATCAACGATGCGCTCAAGAGCGGCAGCGCGAGCGCGGCGGACCTGCAGAACAACTTCCTCACGATGCTCGTGACGCAGATGAACAACCAGGATCCGCTCAATCCGATGGACAACTCGCAGCTCACCTCGCAGCTGGCGCAGATTTCCACCGTGAGCAGCATGCAGACCATGAACACGACGCTGAACCAGCTGCTCGGCCAGGTCAGCGCCAGCCGCGCCATGGACTCCGCGTCGCTGATCGGCCGCACGGTGATGGTGCCGGGTTCCCACGTATCGGTCGCGGACGGCGTGGCCGGCAAGCTCGGCGTCGACCTGCCTTCCACCGCCGATGCCGTGACCGTCAACGTGCTCGACAAGGACGGCAACGTGGTGCGCACCATCGACATGAAGGGCCAGACCGCCGGCGTGCACGACATTGCCTGGGATGGCAGGAACGACGCCGGCAACGCTGTGGCCGACGGCGACTACACCTTCAAGGTCAATGCCACGGCCAACGGTGCCTCGGTGCAGCCGGTGGCGCTGATCTACGGCAAGGTCCAGAGCATCAGCGGCGATACGGCTGGCGTGCAGGTCGATATCGGCAATGGCCAGACCGCGGGCGTGGACGACGTCCGCCGCATTCTCTAATCGCGTGGGCGGCCGGCTACCGCCGGCCATTCATCGGAAAACCGGAAAAAAGGAGCAACCATGGGTTTCGGTCAGGGCTTAAGCGGCATTGACGCCGCCGCGCAGAATCTCGATGTGATCGGCAACAACATCGCCAACGCCAACACGGTTGGCTTCAAGCAGTCGAGCGTGCAGTTCGCCGACGTCTTCGCCGGCGCGCAGGTGGGCCTCGGCACACGCGTGAGCAAGGTGGTGCAGTCGTTCGAACAGGGCAATATCACATCAACCGGACGTTCGCTCGACGTGGCAATCACGAACGGCAATGGCTTCTTCCGACTGCAGGATGCCGCGGGCCAGGTGTACTACTCGCGCAACGGCCAGTTCCTGAGCACCGCCGATGGCCACCTGACCAATGGACAAGGGCTGATGCTGACCGGCTATCCGCCTGGCGTGACCGCCGGTGCCGGCGTCCAGCCGCAACCGCTGGTGGTGCCCAATGCGCAGATGGCGCCCAAGGACACCAAGAACGTGGCCATCCAGCTCAACCTGGACTCGGGCGCGACCGTGATCACGCCGGCCACATTCCCGGCCAGCGGCACAGTTCCTCCCGCGTCCAGCTTTAACTACGCCACGACGCTGCAGGTATACGATTCGCTGGGCAATCCGCAGCAACTGACCGCATATTTCGTGAAGCAGCCGGTAGTTGCCGGCCCGCCGCCGACCTCGCCGTGGACGATGTCGGTGCGCGACACGTCCGGCAACGAGGTGGCCACCAATACCGTGTCATTCGATGCCAGCGGCAATATGATCCCGGTCGCCGGCGGCCCGGCACTGGCTAATCCGATCACCATCCCGGCCGCCACGCTGAACAACGGTGCGACGACGCTGACAGCCAAAATCGACCTGACCGGTTCGACGCAATACAAGGGTGATAACGACCCCAAGGGAATCACCCAGGACGGCTACGCCAGCGGCACCTTGCTGGGCTATCAGATCCAGAACGACGGCACGATTCTCGCGAGCTACTCGAACCAGCAGACCAAGTCGCTGGGGCAGGTGGTGCTGGCCGGTTTCGGCAACCCGGAAGGCCTGCAAGCTGCCGGTGACAATGTCTGGACCGCCACCAACAATTCGGGCACGGCGTTGCTCAATGCCCCGGGCGGCGCGCTCGGGCAGCTCAAGTCCAACGCCGTCGAGAGTTCCAACGTGAACCTGTCGAGCGAACTGGTCAACCTGATCGTCGCGCAGCGCAACTACCAGGCCAACGCCCAGACCATCAAGGCGCAGGACCAGGTCATGCAGACCCTGATGAACATCTGATCATGCACGGGACCCACCCCACGGACGCAGCCAGGCAGGACCTATGGACCGCATGATCTACACCGCCCTGTCGGGCGCCAAGCAGATTCTCGACCAGCAAGCCGCCGTGTCGAACAATCTGGCCAATGTCTCGACGCCGGCCTTCCGCGCGCAGATCAATATGTATCGCGCGGTGCCGGTGGTGGGGCAGGAGTCGCCTACGCGCGCCTTCACGCTGACCTCGACGCCGGGCGCCGACATGCGCGCCGGCCCGCTGACCTACACCGGCCGGCCGCTCGACGTTGCCCTGCAGGGCAACGGCTGGCTGGTGGTGCAGGCGCGCGACGGCAGCGAAGCCTATACCCGCGCGGGCTCGCTGCAGGTCGCGCAGGACGGGCAGGTGCAGACCAGCAACGGCCTGCCGGTGATGGGCGACGGCGGCCCGCTGTCGGTGCCGCCGGGTTCGCAAGTCACCATCGGCAGCGACGGCACCATCACCGCGCGGGGTCCTGGCGAGGCGTCCGCCGGCCTGGCGCAAGTCGGCAAGCTGCGTGTGGTGAACCCGCCGGCAGAGGCGATTGCGCGCGGCGATGACGGATTGTTCCGCCTGCGTCCCGGCGCGCAGCCGCTGGAGGCCGATCCGACCGTGCGCGTGGTGTCGGGCGCGCTGGAAGGCAGCAACGTCAACCCGACCGAAGCCATGGTCGACATGATTGCCAATGCGCGCCGCTTCGAGATGCAGATGAAGATGATCACCGGCGCAGACACCAACGACCAGCGCGCCAACCAGCTGCTCTCGACCAACTGAAGCGGCCGCGCCGCCAACCCGTGAACACATGACGCGCCGCTGCCAGCGGCGCGACGCAGGACACCAAGGAACCACATGATCCGCTCTCTCTGGATTGCCAAGACCGGCCTCGATGCGCAGCAGACGCAGATGGACGTGATCTCGAACAACCTCGCCAACGTCTCGACCAACGGCTTCAAGCGTGGCCGCGCGGTGTTCGAGGACCTGATGTACCAGAACATCCGTCAGCCCGGCGCGCTGTCGTCGGACCAGACCACGCTGCCTTCGGGCCTGCAACTCGGCACCGGCGTCCGTCCGGTGGCCACGGAACGCATCCACACCCAGGGCAATCCGCAGCAGACCGGCAATGCGAAGGACGTGGCCATCATCGGCCAGGGCTTCTTCCAGGTGGCGATGCCCGATGGCACCACGGCCTACACGCGCGACGGCTCGTTCCAGGTCGACCAGAACGGACAGATGGTGACTTCGAGCGGCTTCGTGATCCAGCCGGCCATTACCGTGCCGGCGAACGCCACGTCGATGACCATTGCCCGCGACGGCACGGTCTCGGTGACTCAGCCCGGATCGAGCAACAACGTGCAGGTCGGCCAGCTCCAGCTCGCCACTTTCATGAATCCGACCGGCCTGGAAAGCATGGGCGAGAACCTGTACGTGCAGACCGATGCCTCGGGCGCGCCCAACACCACCGTACCGGGCCTGAACGGCGCGGGCGTGCTGCAGCAGAACTACGTGGAAGCCTCCAACGTCAACGTCGTGGAAGAGCTGGTCAGCATGATCCAGACCCAGCGCGCCTACGAGATCAACAGCAAGGCGGTGCAGACATCGGACCAGATGCTGCAGCGCCTGACCCAGATGAGCTGACGGAGCGATGATGGCCAACATGCTTTCCCGCCTGGGCGCGCGCGTTCTGTATTGCCTGGCCGGCCTGGCATTGCTGGCCAGCGGCGGCTGCGCGCTGATGCCGCGCGAGCCGCTTGTACAGTTGCCGACCACCGCGCGCGCCGAACCGCGCCCCATGGGGCCGGCCACCGGTTCGATCTTTGCCTCCTCTTACGCCGGCAATCCGCTGTTCGAGGACCGCCGTCCGCGCAACGTCGGCGACATCCTGACGATCGTCATTACCGAGAACGTCAACGCCACCAAGAACTCGGGCACCAATGCCAGCCGTACCGGCAACACCTCGCTGGCCTTCGACGCCGTGCCCAAGGCACTGGCAGGCTTGTTCAGCAGCAGCTCGAACGCCAGCATCAATGGCGCCAACGGGCTCAAGGCCAGCGGTGGCGCCAGCGCGGCCAACACCTTCAACGGCACCATCACCGTGACCGTGCTGGAGGTGCTGGCGAACGGCAATCTGGTGGTGTCAGGCGAAAAGCAACTGGCCATCAACCAGGGTGCGGAATTTATCCGCTTCTCGGGCGTGGTCAATCCCCGCACCATCACCGGCGACAACGGTGTGCTGTCTACCCAGGTGGCCGATGCGCGCATCGAGTACACCGCCAAGGGCTACATCGACGAAGCACAGAACATGGGCTGGCTGCAGCGCTTCTTCCTCAATGTCTCTCCGTTCTGATCCGTCCATGTCCGCTCCGATGCTTGCCCGTTTTATGTCAAGCCTGCTCAAGGCCAGTATCACCGCGCTGACCGTGGTGGTGGCGTTCGGCTTTGCCGCGAACTTTGCCCATGCGGAGCGCCTGAAGAACCTGGCGACGTTCCAGGGCGTGCGCGATAACCCGCTGGTGGGCTACGGCCTGGTGGTCGGCCTGGACAATACCGGCGACCAGACCATGCAGACGCCGTTCACCACGCAGAGCCTGACCAATATGCTCTCGCAGCTCGGCATCACGTTGCCGGCGGGCAAGAACATGCAGCTCAAGAACGTGGCGGCGGTGATCGTGACGGCCACGCTGCCGGCGTTTGCGCAGCCGGGCAGCCAGCTCGACATCGTGGTGTCGTCGATGGGCAATGCCAAGAGCCTGCGCGGCGGTACGTTGCTGATGACGCCGCTCAAGGGCGCGGACGGACAGGTCTATGCCATCGCGCAGGGCAATATGCTGGTCGGCGGTGCCGGGGCCTCGGCCAACGGCAGCAAGGTACAGGTCAACCAGCTGGCAGTGGGCCGCATTGCCAATGGCGCCATTGTCGAGCGCGCGGTAGCGGCGTTCCAGCCTGACGGCGGCATCATCAACCTGGAGCTGAAGGACACGGATTTCGGCACGGCCGAGCGCGTGGTGGAGGCCATCAACCGCTCCATGGGCGGCGGCGTTGCCGCCGCGCTGGACGGGCGTGTCGTACAGGTGCGCGCACCGGCGTCGCCCGCGGCACGCGTAGGCTTCCTGGCCCGCATCGAGAGCATCGACGTCACGCCGGCGAAGGCCGCGGCCAAGGTGATCCTGAACGCCCGCACGGGTTCCATCGTGATGAACCAGGCTGTGACCGTGGATGACTGCGCGGTGGCGCACGGCAATCTTTCGGTGGTGATCAATACGCAGCCGGTCATCAGCCAACCCGCGCCGTTCAGCGGTGGGCAGACCGTGGTGGCGCCGGTGTCGCAGATCGACATGAAGCAGCAGGGCGGATCGCTGCAGATGGTGAAGGCCGGTGCATCGCTGGCGGCCGTGGTCAAGGGCCTGAACGCGCTGGGCGCGACCCCCGCGGACCTGCAGACCATCCTGGAGGCCATGCGTGCCGCCGGAGCGCTGCGCGCCGAACTGGAGATCATCTGATGGACAGCGGCATTGCAGCGCAGGCGAACCTGTCGCAGCGCTTCGCGCTGGACACGCAGGGCTTCGAGGGGCTCAAGCAGAGCGCACGCAACAGTTCCGACCCGGGCACGCTGCGTGCCGCGGCCAGGCAGTTCGAGGCCGTGTTCACGCAGATGGTCCTCAAGAGCATGCGCGATGCCACGCCGCAGGAAGGTGTGTTCGACAGCGAGCAAGGCAAGCTTTACATGTCGATGCTCGACCAGCAGCTCGCGCAGCAGATGTCGTCACGCGGCATCGGCCTGGCGGAGGTGATGGTGCGTCAGCTGGCGCGGGCTACCGGCGCGCAGGATCCCCAGGGCGTGATCGGCGCTACCTCCGCGCCAGGTGCCAAGGGCACGGCCGCGGCCGACGCCGAGATGGCCCAACTGCTGGACAGCCGCGGCGCCAGCGCAGCCGCCACGTCCGATGGCGATGTGCCTGCCATCGGCACCGTGGTGCCGGGCACGAGCTGGAACCCGATGGCGGGCCTGCGTCAATACCGCTCGCAGGACTATGGCGGGCAGGGCCAGGGGCAGGGAGAAAGCACTCTCGGGCCGTTGCCCGACGATGCGCCGGCCCATGTCACGGCTTTTGTCTCGCGCATGTCCGGCCCGGCGGAGGCGGCATCGCGCGCAAGCGGCGTGCCGGCGCGGCTGATCGTCGGACAGGCTGCGCTGGAATCCGGCTGGGGCCGGCGCGAGATCGCGCACCCGGACGGCAGCACGACCTTCAACGTGTTTGGCATCAAGGCCGGCGCAAACTGGAAGGGCCGCGTGGCCGAAGTCACGACGACCGAGTATGTCGACGGCCAGCCGCAGAAGGTGCGTGCGCGCTTCCGCGCCTATGGCTCGTATGACGAGGCCTGCGCCGACTACGCGCGCCTGCTGACCAATAATCCGCGCTACTCGGCGGTGGTATCGGCGGGCTCGGCCGACGAAGCCGCGCATGGGCTGCAGCGGGCGGGATACGCCACGGATCCGGCCTACGGGCACAAGCTGGTGCAGATCATGAAGAAGGTTTCGGCATAGACATTCGCCCAGCCTTCCCTGGCATCCGGATGGCCCTAAAGACTGCCGCCGCGATTGCCGATAACTAGCACATTCCCTGCCTCCGCGCCGATGTGCCGGAGGCAACCAACAGCATCCGGGGTCAGCGCAACATGTCTCTCTTCAACATTGGTCTTTCCGGTCTGAATACTGCGCAGAACGCGCTGACGACGACCGGCCACAACTTTGCCAACGCGGCCACTGATGGCTACACGCGGCAGAACACCATCGTGGCATCGTCGGGCGGCCAGTACACCAGCCAGGGATTCTTCGGCCAGGGTTCGAATACCACCACGGTGATACGCGTCTATGACGAGTTCCTGACCGGCCAGCTGCGCGGCGCGCAGTCGGCGAGTTCGTCGCTGTCGACCTATGCCGACCAGATCAGCCAGATCGACAATCTGCTGGCAGACCAGAAGGGTGGCTTGGCGCCGCTGATGCAGAAATACTTCGCCGCCGTGCAGGCGGTGGCGGACACCCCCGCTGACCCGGCGGCACGCCAGGGTATGTTGTCGGCGGGCCAGGCGCTCGTGGGCCAGATGCGCGCGGCCAGCAATTATTTCGATCAACTGCAGTCGGGCGTGAACACACAGGTCGGCACTGCTGTCGATCAGATCAATTCCTATACCAGGCAGATCGCCAACCTTAACGGCGAGATCACCAAGCTCAAGGCAGCCTCCGGCGGCCAGCCGCCCAACGATCTGCTGGATCAGCGCGACCAGGCCGTGGCCGAGCTGACCAAGCTGGTCGGCGCCAAGGTGGTGGTGCAGGACGGCGGCACCTACAACGTGTTCGTCGGCAACGGCCAGCCGCTGGTGATGGGTAATGATTCCTACGCATTGAAGGCCATTCCCTCGGCGGCCGATTCGAGCCGGACGGTGGTG
Organism: Cupriavidus sp. C2SS-8b; assembly: GCF_057073745.1. NCBI lineage: Bacteria > Pseudomonadati > Pseudomonadota > Betaproteobacteria > Burkholderiales > Burkholderiaceae > Cupriavidus > Cupriavidus sp. C2SS-8b. The sequence goes on along the minus strand of NZ_CP172717.1, from coordinate 2,368,667 downwards.
GGCCTTACGCTGCCCAACGGCACGGTATATGAGAGCGAAGCGGGTTCCATCACCGGCGGGTCACTGGGCGGTCTGCTGCAGTTCCGCACCGAGACGCTGGACTCGGCACAGAACGCGATCGGCCGCCTGTCACTGGCGCTTGGCCAGTCGTTCAATGACCAGCACAAGCTCGGCATGGATCTGAACGGTGCCGTCGGCAACGACATGTTCACGCTGGGTACGGCGACTACGCAGCCCAATTCGAACAATACCGGCAGTGCCCAGGCACAGACCACGATCACCAGTGCCTCGGCGCTCACCACAAGCGACTACACCCTGCAGTTCGACGGCGCCAATTACACACTGACCCGGCTGTCGGATAAGACGGTGGTGGCCACGCAACCTGCCAGTGCTACGTTGCCGCTCACCATCGGTGCGGACGGCTTCAGCGTGCAGGTCAGTTCGGGTATGGCTCAAAACGACTCGTTCTCGATCCAGCCGACCCGCCATGCGGCCAGCGCCTTCGACATGGCCATCAGTGACCCTGCCAAGATCGCAGCGGCCTCCCCGGCGCGGGTGGATGCTGTGGTGACGAATACCGGCACCGGCACGGCCTCGCTGGCCGCAGTGTCCTCGCCCTTCACCCCCCCGGCCGCCAAGATCACCGCGACATACGGTGCTGCCGGCTATACGTTCGTGGACGAGAAAAACAATGTCATCACCCCGAGCAGTACCGTCGTCAATGGCGCGAACACTGAGTACACCATCGGTGGCCTGACCTTCAGCTTTGGCGGGGCGCCGAGCGCGGGCGACCAGTTTACGCTGTCGCTGTCGGCGACCACCGGTGCGGTGTCCAACAATGGCAATGCATTAGCTTTGGCCAAGCTGCAGAACGCCAAAACCATCGGCGGCGTGTCGAGCTTCAACGACGCCTATGCCCAGCTCGTCAATGACGTCGGCACGCGCGCGAAGTCCGTGCAGATTGCCTCGACATCGCAGGGCAGCATCACGACCCAGATTCGCACGGCCCAGCAATCGGTGTCGGGCGTGAACATGGATGAAGAAACGGTTTCCATGCTCAAGTTCCAGCAGCTCTACCAGGCCAACGCCCGCGTGATCCAGACGGCCAGCACGCTGTTCGACACCATCATCGGCATTGGCCGGTAAGCGGACCAGATCAAGAATTCGAGAAGGAACAGACAATGCGCGTCGCAAGCTCCACGCTTTACCAGCAAGGCCTGGCCTCGATGAACATGCAGCAGTCGTCGCTGCTGCACATCCAGCAGCAGCTCGGCACTGGCCGCAAGGTACTCACGCCCTCCGACGATCCGGTTGCCGCCACGCGCGCGCTGACCATTTCGCAGGCCAGCGCGGTCAACAGCCAGTACGCCACCTCGCGCACGCAGGCCAATATCGCGCTGGGCACGGAAGAAAACACGCTTTCGACCGTGACCACGGTCACGCAGAACATCCAGACGCTGCTGGTGCAGGCCGGCAACGGTACGATGAGCGACGTGGACCGCGCCTCGCTGGCCACGGCACTCCAGGGCCAGTATGACCAGTTGCTCGGCCTGGCCAATGCCGACGACGGCAATGGCCAGTACCTGTTCGGCGGTACAAAATCCGGCTCGGCGCCGTTCGTGCAAGGCGGCGGTGGCGTCCAGTACGTCGGCAATACCGAGCAGCAGCAGCTCCAGGTCGACGTGTCTCGCCAGATGCCGGCCGGCAGCAATGGCCGTGAAGTCTTCCAGAGCGTGCAAAGCTCGGCCGGCTACGTGCTCCAGGGCAACAGCGCGAACACCGGCACCGCGACCTATGGCCAGGTATCCACGACCGATCCGACCAATCCGCTCTACGGCACTGCGCTCACGCTGACGTTCGACGATAGCAGCGGCACGATGCAGTACACCATCAAGGATCCTTCCGGCGCCGCGGTGGCTGGCACGCCGATGAATTACACCGACCCCGGTCAGATTTCCGCGGCTGGCATTACCTTCACGGTCAAGGGGACGCCCAAGAATGGCGACACCATTTCCATGGACCCGGCCAGCCAGGGCAGCACCGACATGTTCGCCAACCTGAAATCGGTGATCGACGCCCTGGGCAAGCCGACGGCAACCGACGCAGACTCGGCCAACCTGTCGAACACCCTCGCCACCGGCCTCCGCCAGTTCTCGAACTCGCTGGACAATGTGCTGACCGTTCGCGCCTCGGTGGGTTCGCGCATGCAGGAGCTGGATGCGCTGAACATCATCGGCACCAACCGGGGCCAGTCGTATTCAGACACGTTGTCCAGCGTTCAGGACCTGGACTACGCTGCGGCGATAACCGAGTACTATCAGCGCCAGACTGCGCTGCAAGGTGCGCAGCAGTCGTTTATGCAAATTCAGGGTATGAATTTGTTTAAATATTTGTAAGGCTTGGGTTCCCGTTGGTCCATCGCCGTGCTGTGCGATGGACCAACTGCTAGGACGAGATAGCAAGCTCGATCAAGCGGTTGAGAGTGTCGATCGCAATGGTGTCGCCATCCTCGTGCAAGGCAATCGCGACGCCCATGGCCGTTTCCGGCGAGACACACAGCGACATCATCCACCCGTCGCGGTCCGCTCCAAGACGTGGACGCTGATCCACCATCGCAAGAGAATAAGAGAACGGTCGCTCGTCACACCGGGGGCGGCGTCTACTGCTCTTTGCATGCATTCCGGTGCGAGCAGCGCCTCGGGGTGCTTAAAGGGGCGCTTGAAGTTTCTTTCGTCAAAGACTTGCAACTTGGCCATGTCCGCATTATTATTCGCTCCCCGCTCGCAGAGCACCGCAAGCGGGAGCGATTTTCTGGCAGAAACTCAAATGAGTACGCCGTCCGGAATAAAGAATTTTTCAGAAGTAGTTGCATAATCGCTGAATGTTCTTTATAGTCTCGCTTCTTCGCTGCTGACGCAAACGCAGCGACGCAAAACGGCAAAGCCGTTTGCGCAGTTCTTTAACAACCAAACAACCGATAAGTGTGGGCGCTTGATAGCGGATGCGAAAGACTTCGGTCTTTTAGCTCAAAAGTTATACAGTGCTCGCACAGCAAAACGTGACTGGGTCTTCGGATCTGGTCAGTCAGTTTTCTGAGAGTGAGCGACCGCTCGAAAGAGCGAGGGTCTTCGGACCCACACAGAGATTGAACTGAAGAGTTTGATCCTGGCTCAGATTGAACGCTGGCGGCATGCCTTACACATGCAAGTCGAACGGCAGCGCGGGCTTCGGCCTGGCGGCGAGTGGCGAACGGGTGAGTAATACATCGGAACGTGCCCTGTCGTGGGGGATAACTAGTCGAAAGATTAGCTAATACCGCATACGACCTGAGGGTGAAAGCGGGGGACCGGTAACGGCCTCGCGCGACAGGAGCGGCCGATGTCTGATTAGCTAGTTGGTGGGGTAAAGGCCTACCAAGGCGACGATCAGTAGCTGGTCTGAGAGGACGATCAGCCACACTGGGACTGAGACACGGCCCAGACTCCTACGGGAGGCAGCAGTGGGGAATTTTGGACAATGGGGGCAACCCTGATCCAGCAATGCCGCGTGTGTGAAGAAGGCCTTCGGGTTGTAAAGCACTTTTGTCCGGAAAGAAAACGTCCTGGTTAATACCTGGGGCGGATGACGGTACCGGAAGAATAAGCACCGGCTAACTACGTGCCAGCAGCCGCGGTAATACGTAGGGTGCGAGCGTTAATCGGAATTACTGGGCGTAAAGCGTGCGCAGGCGGTTTGATAAGACAGGCGTGAAATCCCCGAGCTTAACTTGGGAATGGCGCTTGTGACTGTCAGGCTAGAGTATGTCAGAGGGGGGTAGAATTCCACGTGTAGCAGTGAAATGCGTAGAGATGTGGAGGAATACCGATGGCGAAGGCAGCCCCCTGGGACGTCACTGACGCTCATGCACGAAAGCGTGGGGAGCAAACAGGATTAGATACCCTGGTAGTCCACGCCCTAAACGATGTCAACTAGTTGTTGGGGATTCATTTCTTCAGTAACGTAGCTAACGCGTGAAGTTGACCGCCTGGGGAGTACGGTCGCAAGATTAAAACTCAAAGGAATTGACGGGGACCCGCACAAGCGGTGGATGATGTGGATTAATTCGATGCAACGCGAAAAACCTTACCTACCCTTGACATGCCACTAACGAAGCAGAGATGCATCAGGTGCCCGAAAGGGAAAGTGGACACAGGTGCTGCATGGCTGTCGTCAGCTCGTGTCGTGAGATGTTGGGTTAAGTCCCGCAACGAGCGCAACCCTTGTCTCTAGTTGCTACGAAAGGGCACTCTAGAGAGACTGCCGGTGACAAACCGGAGGAAGGTGGGGATGACGTCAAGTCCTCATGGCCCTTATGGGTAGGGCTTCACACGTCATACAATGGTGCGTACAGAGGGTTGCCAACCCGCGAGGGGGAGCTAATCCCAGAAAACGCATCGTAGTCCGGATCGTAGTCTGCAACTCGACTACGTGAAGCTGGAATCGCTAGTAATCGCGGATCAGCATGCCGCGGTGAATACGTTCCCGGGTCTTGTACACACCGCCCGTCACACCATGGGAGTGGGTTTTGCCAGAAGTAGTTAGCCTAACCGCAAGGAGGGCGATTACCACGGCAGGGTTCATGACTGGGGTGAAGTCGTAACAAGGTAGCCGTATCGGAAGGTGCGGCTGGATCACCTCCTTTCCAGAGCGTGCATCTAACGTCGAGCGTTCACACTTATCGGTTTGTTTGTTGTTTCAGCCTGGGCTGAAGCCAAATGCAAGCGCTTAAATCCAAGCGCTTGCATTTGGCATTTGCCAAGCGAGCGCGGGTCTATCCTGCGCATCGGCTGTTCTTTAACAATATGGGATGTAGTAAAGGTGTCGCGCGAGCGTTGATGAGACGCTGTAGTACAAAACGCGATACCGGGTTGTGATTGTATCAACCAAAATGTATTTAAGTGATCGAAAGATGACTTGGAATACGGCACAAATGCGAGAACTCACCTGTAGCGAATGGTCTCACTGAGACACACTCGTTATAGGGTCAAGCGAACAAGTGCATGTGGTGGATGCCTTGGCGATCACAGGCGATGAAGGACGCGGTAGCCTGCGAAAAGCTTCGGGGAGCTGGCAAACAAGCTTTGATCCGGAGATGTCCGAATGGGGAAACCCGGCCCGCATGGGTCATCCCTTGCTGAATACATAGGCAAGGGAAGCGAACGCGGCGAACTGAAACATCTAAGTAGCTGCAGGAACAGAAATCAACCGAGATTCCCAGAGTAGTGGCGAACGAAATGGGAAGAGCCTTGTACTCTTTAGCAGTGTTGTTAGCAGAACGGGATGGAAAGCCCGGCCATAGCAGGTGATAGCCCTGTATGCGAAAACAGCGTTGTGGAACTAGGTGTACGAGAAGTAGGGCGGGACACGTGAAATCCTGTCTGAAGATGGGGGGACCATCCTCCAAGGCTAAATACTCGTGATCGACCGATAGTGAACCAGTACCGTGAGGGAAAGGCGAAAAGAACCCCGGGAGGGGAGTGAAATAGATCCTGAAACCGCATGCATACAAACAGTCGGAGCCTGGAAACGGGTGACGGCGTACCTTTTGTATAATGGGTCAGCGACTTACATTCAGTGGCAAGCTTAACCGATTAGGGCAGGCGTAGCGAAAGCGAGTCCGAACAGGGCGTTCAGTCGCTGGGTGTAGACCCGAAACCAGATGATCTATCCATGGCCAGGTTGAAGGTGCGGTAACACGTACTGGAGGACCGAACCCACTAACGTTGAAAAGTTAGGGGATGAGCTGTGGATAGGGGTGAAAGGCTAAACAAATCTGGAAATAGCTGGTTCTCTCCGAAAACTATTTAGGTAGTGCCTCGTGTCTCACCTTCGGGGGTAGAGCACTGTCATGGTTGGGGGGTCTATTGCTGATTACCCCGCCATAGCAAACTCCGAATACCGAAGAGTGCAATCACGGGAGACAGACATCGGGTGCTAACGTCCGGTGTCAAGAGGGAAACAACCCAGACCGCCAGCTAAGGTCCCCAAATATAGCTAAGTGGGAAACGAAGTGGGAAGGCTAAAACAGTCAGGAGGTTGGCTTAGAAGCAGCCACCCTTTAAAGAAAGCGTAATAGCTCACTGATCGAGTCGTCCTGCGCGGAAGATGTAACGGGGCTAAGCTATATACCGAAGCTGCGGACGCACAGCAATGTGCGTGGTAGGAGAGCGTTCCGTAAGCCTGTGAAGGTGTCTTGTAAAGGATGCTGGAGGTATCGGAAGTGCGAATGCTGACATGAGTAGCGATAAAGGGGGTGAAAGGCCCCCTCGCCGTAAGCCCAAGGTTTCCTACGCAACGTTCATCGGCGTAGGGTGAGTCGGCCCCTAAGGCGAGGCAGAGATGCGTAGCTGATGGGAAGCAGGTTAATATTCCTGCACCGTCGTATGATGCGATGGGGGGACGGATCGCGGAAGGTTGTCCGGGTGTTGGAAGTCCCGGTCCCTGCATTGGAGAAGGCGCTTAGGCAAATCCGGGCGCGGGATTCAAGGATGTGGGGCGAGCGGCCTAGTGCTGCGAAGCAATTGGAAGTGGTTCCAAGAAAAGCCTCTAAGCTTCAGTCATACGAGACCGTACCGCAAACCGACACAGGTGGGCGAGATGAGTATTCTAAGGCGCTTGAGAGAACTCGGGAGAAGGAACTCGGCAAATTGGTACCGTAACTTCGGGATAAGGTACGCCCTGGTAGCTTGACTGGCCTGCGCCAGAAGGGTGAAGGGGTTGCAATAAAATGGTGGCTGCGACTGTTTAATAAAAACACAGCACTCTGCAAACACGAAAGTGGACGTATAGGGTGTGACGCCTGCCCGGTGCCGGAAGATTAAATGATGGGGTGCAAGCTCTTGATTGAAGTCCCGGTAAACGGCGGCCGTAACTATAACGGTCCTAAGGTAGCGAAATTCCTTGTCGGGTAAGTTCCGACCTGCACGAATGGCGTAACGATGGCCACACTGTCTCCTCCCGAGACTCAGCGAAGTTGAAGTGTTTGTGATGATGCAATCTCCCCGCGGCTAGACGGAAAGACCCCATGAACCTTTACTGTAGCTTTGCATTGGACTTTGAACCGATCTGTGTAGGATAGGTGGGAGGCTTTGAAGCGTGGACGCTAGTCTACGTGGAGCCGTCCTTGAAATACCACCCTGGTTTGTTTGAGGTTCTAACCTTGGCCCGTGAATCCGGGTCGGGGACAGTGCATGGTAGGCAGTTTGACTGGGGCGGTCTCCTCCCAAAGTGTAACGGAGGAGTTCGAAGGTACGCTTGGTACGGTCGGACATCGTACCTAAAGTGCAATGGCAAAAGCGTGCTTAACTGCGAGACCGACAAGTCGAGCAGGTGCGAAAGCAGGACATAGTGATCCGGTGGTTCTGAATGGAAGGGCCATCGCTCAACGGATAAAAGGTACTCTGGGGATAACAGGCTGATACCGCCCAAGAGTTCATATCGACGGCGGTGTTTGGCACCTCGATGTCGGCTCATCTCATCCTGGGGCTGTAGCCGGTCCCAAGGGTATGGCTGTTCGCCATTTAAAGAGGTACGTGAGCTGGGTTTAAAACGTCGTGAGACAGTTTGGTCCCTATCTGCCGTGGGCGTTGGAATCTTGACGGGGGCTGCTCCTAGTACGAGAGGACCGGAGTGGACGTACCGCTGGTGTACCTGTTGTCTCGCCAGAGGCATCGCAGGGTAGCTATGTACGGAAGAGATAACCGCTGAAAGCATCTAAGCGGGAAACTCGCCTGAAGATGAGGATTCCCTGGCGGCTTGACCGCCTTGAAGGGTCGTTCGAGACCAGGACGTTGATAGGCTGGGTGTGGAAGCGCAGTAATGCGTTAAGCTAACCAGTACTAATTGCCCGTAAGGCTTGATCCTATAACCAGTGTGTTTTAGCCTGGTGGGTCGATCGCCTTGTGCCGGCTGATACAGCACAACCCAAGACTACAAAGACTACATCCCGAATTGGTGGCGTTGGACGAACTGCCCAGCGCCACAACCCCTTATGCCTGGTGACCATAGCGAGTTGGAACCACCCCTTCCCATCCCGAACAGGTCCGTGAAACGACTCCGCGCCGATGATAGTGCGGATTACCCGTGTGAAAGTAGGTCATCGCCAGGCTCTTACAATGCAAAACCCCTCGACAGCATGTGCTGCGAGGGGTTTTTGCTTTGCACGTCTAGATAACCGGTTGCCGGCCGCTGACGGCAAGGATGATTGGCCGCCGTCCGACTGAAGAAGTCGATCCGTTTGATCCTGAGCAAGCCTAGATATAGTGTCCGGTGAATAATACGCCCCTACATTTAGTGCTTGAGGGGCGCAATGGGATCGAATTCACACAGGACCCTGGTTGACGTGGAATCGTCCGTCAACGAGTACCTGAACCGAGAGGACTGGCGCGTCAACGCCAATGCCAACCAGGGCTACTCGCTGGGAGGGCTGATCCTCAACGTTGCGGGCAAAGTTACCGCCAATTACTGGCTGTCACATGTCTACGCTCCCGCAGCCGGAACGGCCCATCGCGAGGGCGACCTTCACATCCACGATCTCGACATGCTGTCCGGCTACTGTGCCGGCTGGTCCCTGCGCACGCTGTTGCATGAGGGACTGAATGGCGTGCCCGGCAAGGTAGAGGCCGCACCGCCGCGGCACATGTCGAGCGCGGTCGGCCAGATCGTGAACTTCCTTGGCACCATGCAGAACGAGTGGGCGGGGGCGCAGGCGTTCTCGTCGTTCGATACCTACATGGCCCCCTTCGTGCGCAAGGACAGCATGTCCTACGCCGAGGTCCGGCAACACATGCAGGAACTGATCTACAACCTCAACGTGCCGTCGCGCTGGGGCACGCAGACTCCGTTCACCAACCTCACGTTCGACTGGACCTGCCCAGAAGACCTGCGTGAACAGGTGCCGGTGATCGGCGGCGAGGAAATGCCGTTCCGCTATGGCGACCTGCAGGCCGAGATGGACGTGATCAATCGCGCCTATATCGAAGTCATGACCGAAGGCGATGCCCTTGGCCGCGTCTTCACCTTCCCGATTCCCACCTACAACATCACGCCGGACTTCCCCTGGGAAAGCCAGAATGCCGCGCAGCTGTTCGACATGACGGCCAAGTACGGATTGCCGTATTTCCAGAACTTCGTGAACTCCGAGCTCAAGCCGAACATGGTTCGGTCCATGTGCTGCCGGCTCCAGCTCGATCTGCGCGAACTGCTCAAACGCGGCAACGGCCTGTTCGGCAGCGCGGAGCAGACTGGCTCGCTGGGCGTGGTCACCATCAACTGCGCGCGGCTGGGCTATCTGAATGCAGGCGACGAAGCCGGCCTGTTGCAGCGGCTCGATAACCTGCTCGATATCGGCCGCGATTCGCTCGAAGCCAAGCGCGAGCTGATCCAGAAGCTGATGGACCAGGGCCTGTTCCCGTACACCCGGCGTTACCTCGGCACGCTGCGCAATCACTTCTCGACGCTCGGGGTGAATGGCCTCAACGAGATGATCCGCAACTTCACCGACGATATCCACGACATCACCACGGACTGGGGTCGCGGCTTCGCGCTGCGCGTGCTCGACCATGTGCGCGCGCGCATTGTCGAATACCAGGAAGCGACCGGCCATATGTATAACCTGGAGGCCACGCCGGCCGAGGGCACTACCTATCGCTTCGCGCGGGAGGACCGTAAACGCTGGCCCGGCATTCTGCAGGCCGGTACGGCGGAGCAGCCTTACTACACCAATTCCTCGCAGCTGCCGGCCGGCTTCACCGATGATCCCTTCGAAGCCCTGGCGCAGCAGGAAGCGCTGCAAGCCAAATACACCGGCGGTACCGTGCTGCATCTCTACATGGGCGAGCGCCTGTCCAGCGGCGAGGCTTGCAAGCGCCTGGTACGCCGGGCGCTTGAAAATTTCCGCCTGCCGTACATCACGGTCACGCCCACGTTTTCAATCTGCCCGACGCATGGCTACCTGGCCGGCGAGCACGTCTATTGCCCGAAGTGCGACGAGGATGTTCTCGCCCGCAAACGCCTGCAGCAAGCCGCATGAATTTCCCAACCCCAGCAAGGAGAACCACCATGATCAGCCAACCGCAACGCCTGGAAGCCACCGTAGAACTCGAGGACCATGAACGCCAGCGCTGCGAAGTCTGGACGCGCGTGATGGGTTATCACCGTCCCGTCGCCAGCTTCAACACCGGCAAGAAGGGAGAGCACGCCGAGCGCCGCTTCTTTGCCGAGCAGCGCTGCGCGGCCTGATGCCATGGGTAGCCTGCGCATCGGCGGCCTGACGCCACTGACCAGCATCGACTTTCCCGGCCGGCTTGCCGCGGTGGTGTTCTGTCAGGGTTGCCCGTGGCGCTGCGGCTACTGTCATAACGCCCACCTGATTCCTGCGCGCGGGACCGACCTGCTGCCATGGAATCAGGTGATGGATTTCCTGGCGAACCGGCGTGGCCTGCTGGACGGCGTCGTGTTCTCCGGCGGCGAGCCCACGCTGCAGGCATCGCTGACCGATGCCGTGCGCGAAGTCCGCGCCATGGGTTTCCAGGCGGCTCTGCACACCGCAGGCATGTACCCGGAGCGGCTCGCGTCAGTGCTGCCGCTGATGGACTGGATTGGCCTCGATATCAAGGGGCCTGCACATTGCTACGACGCGATCACAGGCACGCCCGGCGGCGGCTCCCGCGTGATGGCGTCGCTGGATCTTGTCGTCGCGAGCGGCGTGGACTACGAATGCCGCACCACGTGGGATCCGGCGCTGTTCAGCGAAGACGAACTGGACGATCTCGTCGGTACGCTGGCGGCGCGTGGCGTCCGTCATTGGGCTTTGCAGCCGCGTGGCACGGCGGGCAGACCCTGCGTGGCCGCGGCCGATATCGCCCACCGATTGAAAGCCGCGTATCCGCATATCTCCATGCGGCTGCCTGCTGCCTGAGCGACACGACGGCCGTCCTTGCGCCGAACGGCCAAGCGTGTCGCCACGCTGGAATCAAACGCCATTACTCCGGCTGAATTCCCGCTTCCTTGACCACCTTGCCCCACTTCGCGAGGTCCGATTTGATCAACGCCGCATACTCCTGCGGCGTGCCGCCTTGCACGTCGATGCCCGCGGTTTCCAGCTTGGCCCGCACCTCCGGCAGCTTCAGTGCCGCGTTGATCTCTGTGTTCAGCCTGGCCACGATCTCCCTGGGCGTGCCCGCCGGCGCGAGGAAGCCGCCGTTGGTGTTGGCGTCATAGCCCTTGAGCCCTTGTTCCTCGGCGGTGGGGACATTGGGCAACGCCTTGGAACGCTTGCGCGTTGACACGGCAAGCGCGCGCACATTGCCCGATTTCACCTGCTCCTGGATTGCGCTGATGGTGTCGATGTAAAGCACCGTGCGGCCAGCGATCAGGTCGGGATGCGCCGCGGACGAGCCCTTGTAAGGCACCAGCAGCACCGGCGCACCACTGACCATGCGGAACATCTCGGCGGCCATTTCCTGCGCGCTGCCGCGGCCCGACGTGGCCACCTTCGCTTCGGCCGGGTTGGCCTTCATCCAGCTCACCAGCTCGGGCACCGTCTTCGCCGGCAGTTTGGGGTAAGCGGCGAACACCAGCGGGATCTCGTGCGTGTAGACGATCGGCTCGAAGCTCTTCTCAGGGTCCCAGCCGAGATTCTTGAACAGGAACTTGTTGATGTTATGGCTGCCGCCGACGATGCCGATGGTGTAGCCATCGGGCTTGGCATTGGCCAGGACCGCGGTGCCCAGGTTGTTGGAGGCGCCGGGGCGGTTCTCGACGATGAACGGTTGGCCGAACTTTACCGACAGCTTCTCGCCGACGACGCGGGCGATCAGGTCAATGCCGCCGCCGGCCGGCGCGGGGACGATGATGGTGACGGGTCGCGTTGGATAGTTGCCTTGGGCACCGGCCACGCCGGGCGCCATCATGATGGCGGCACAACCGGCCATCGTGCCGATCAGGGTGCTGAATCTGCTTGGGGTGAATCGCATGGGGTGTCTCCGTCTGGATGCTGGTCAACTTCAGTCAACTCTGGTGGCTCCCACGGATGCGAGGCCCGTGGGAATGTGGGCGGGGATGTCAGCCGCGGCCGACGAACGGCATGGCGCTGGCCATGACGGTCATGTTCAGGACATTGGTGTCCAGCGGCAGCGATGCCATGTGGCACACGGCATTGGCCACGTGGCTCGCGTCCATCATTGGTTCGGGCGCGACCGTGCCATTGGCCTGGAGCACGCCGCGCGTCATGCGCTCGGACAACTCGGTCAGCGCATTGCCGATATCGACCTGGCCAGCGGCGATGTTGAAGGCGCGGCCATCGAGCGCCAGCGCCTTGGTCAGGCCCGTGACAGCGTGCTTGCTGGCCGTATAGGGCGCGGTGAACGGCCGCGGCGTATGCGCGGAAATCGAGCCATTGTTGATGATGCGGCCGCCCTGCGGCGACTGGCGCCGCATCAGCGCGAATGCCGCGCGCGCGCACAGGAACACGCCCGTGACGTTGGTGTTGATCACGGCGAACCATTTCTCCAGCGGCAGCTCGTCCATCGGCACAGCGGGTGCGTTGACGCCGGCGTTGTTGAACAGCAGGTCCAGCCGGCCGAACTCGCGCTCGATCGTGTCGAACAGCGCCTGCACGCTCGCAGGGTCGGTCACGTCCGCGGGGACGGCCATCGCGGCCTGGCCGCGTGCTGCGGCTTCGGCCGCCAGCGCCTGCAGCGGCTCGGCACGCCGGCCGGCCAGCACGACGGTCCAGCCGTCTTCCAGCAGCGCGAGCGCGGTGCGGCGGCCTACGCCGCTGCCGGCACCGGTGACCAGGGCGATCTTTCGGGATGCGGTCAAGATGAGCTCCAATGAACAATGAATACTGCGATGTCGGAAGGCAGTGCAGAGTTTGTGTTGTGGTTATCCGCTGATGGTCAGCCTGATATCGCCGATGCCGTCGACGCCAGCATCGATCACATCACCGCGCTGCAACGGCCCGACGCCTGCCGGCGTGCCGGTGAAGATCAGGTCGCCAGGCATCAGCGTGACGGAGCGGGAAAGCATGGCCACCAGCTCGGGCACTCGCCAGAGCAGTCCCGACAGATCGGCACGCTGGCGCTCGGCCCCGTTGACCGACAGGCGGATGGCGCCTGCGCTCGGGTGGCCGCAGCGCGATGCCGGCACGATGGGGCTGCATGGTGCGGAGTGGTCGAAGGCCTTCGCGGGCTCCCACGGGCCACCGGTCTGCTTGGCCTGCTGTTGCAGGTCGCGGCGCGTCATGTCGAGACCGACCGCATAGCCCCAGATATGCGCGCAGGCATCGTCCGGATCGATGTCGCGTCCACCGCGGCCGATCGCCGCGACCAGCTCCACCTCATGGCAAAACTCGTCGGTGGCTGGCGGATGGGGCAAGGCGTCGCCCGCCGCTTCGACGGCGGTTGCCGGCTTCATAAACCACGCAGGCATGTCGCGCGGTGCAGCTTCGTCCGGCGTCCAACGGTAGTTGCGCCCGATGCAGAAGACCCGTGCGACCGGGAAATGCGCGGTGCTGTCCGCGACGGGCAGCGTGCGTGGCGGCAGCGGCGGCACAACGAAATCCATCATGGCGTTCCGGTTCCGAAGATGTTGACTCAGCTTGACTCAGGTGGTCAGGCTCATGGCCGGACGCTCGCCAGCCAGCGCTTGCGCCACGCTGTCCAGCACCATCTGCGCCATGGCGCCGCGCGTCTCCCACGTGGCACTTGCGCGGTGGGCTTGCAGCGTGGTGCGTTCCGATTGGCGAAGCGTCAATGGCACGCGCGGTTCATCGACGAAGACGTCGAGCCCGGCGCCCGCGATGCGGCCCGCTTCGATGGCCTGCGCGAGGTCGGTCTCGTTGACGAGCCGACCGCGTGCCACGTTGACCAGGTAGCCCTGCGGGCCAAGTGCATCGAGCACGCCTGCATCGATGAGCCCCTCGGCCTTGTCGGCGGCCGCGCACAGCACCAGCGCATCGCTTTCGCGCGCCAGTTCAAGCAGGTCGGCGACGTATGCGTGGGGCACGTCGTCCATGGCGCGCAGGTCCGTATAGCGGATCGGGCAACCGAACGCAGCCGCGCGCGTGGCGACGGCACGGCCCACGCGACCCATGCCGACGATGCCGACGCGCATGCCGCTGAAGCGGCGCGCCAGCGGAATCGCGGACGGCGATGGATGCAGTTCCCACTGGCCGTCGCGAACAAAGCGGTCGCCCGCGCAGAGGTTGCGGCAGGCCGCGATCAGCAGGCCGATGGCCAGATCGGCCACATCCTCGGTCAGCGCGCCGAGCGTGGCGGTGACGGGCAGGCCACGCTCGCGGCAATAGGCCAGGTCCACCGCATCGGTGCCCACGCCGTTGACGGCCACGACCTTCAGCGCCGGCAGCTGCTCCAGCATCGCGCGGGAGATTCCGGTGTGGCCTCCCGTGATCACTGCCTCGATGGAGGAGCCTTGCTCTCGCAGCCACGTGGCCTGATCCGGGATTTCGAAGTACTTATGGACTGCGTAGCGCGCGGCAAGCGCCTCATTGGCGGCGGGAATCAAGATTGGATTCAGTTGCAGGATCTGCGGCTTCATGGTCGGTGTCGTGAGGCTTGGAAGAAGTAGGAATATCGTAGGCAATAGTTGATTGATCGCGCAATATTGATATATAAAATCAACATAAATCCGTTTTCAGCGAGTGATTGATGAGTTCATGGATATCGATGGACGAGGCCTGCACACGCCTCGGGGTTCGGCCGCAGACCGTGTATGCCTATGTCAGCCGCGGCAAGATCGAGGTCATGTCCGATCCGGCCGATACGCGCCGCAGCCTGTACCGCGCCGAAGACGTGGCAACGCTCGCCAAACGCAAGCAGGCCGGCCGCAAGCACGAGACCTTGGCCACCAACACGCTGTTCGGCTCGGAGCCCAGCATCCCGACGGCCATTTCCACGTTCGTGCGCGAAAGGCTGTATTACCGCGGTGAGGATGCGGTGGCGCTGGCGGCATCGGCCACCGTGGAAGAGGCGGCGCACCTGCTGTGGGATGCGGACCGGATTGCGGACTTCTCATCGTCGGCACGCGTCGCCCGGCCCGGACGTGTGGCTGCGTTCAAGACCCTCGCGGAACTGGCTGCCACGGGCCATTCCACGCACGGCCGCATGACGCGCGTGCTGCATGGCGAATGCCAGAGCCTGGTCGGGCAAATCGCCAACGCCTTTGGCGCGCAGCCGGGGCAACAGCCATTGCACCTGCGGTTCGCGCAGGGTTGGGGACAGCCGGCGCCGGTGGCCGAACTGCTGCGGACCGCGATGGTTCTGCTGGCCGACCACGAGCTGACGAGTTCGGCGTTTGCGGCGCGCATCGCGGCATCTACCGGCGCCTCGCTGCCGGCTTGCCTGCTGTCCGGCCTGACGACGTTGTCAGGACCGTTGCACGGCGATGCATCGGGACGGGTGAAGGCACTGTTCAGCGAGCTGGAGCGGCAAGGCGAGGACGAGGTCATTGCCCATCACCTGTCGACCGGCCTGCCGCTCGCCGGATTCGGCCATCACCTTTATCCGGAGGGCGATCCGCGCGCGAAGGCGCTTCTGAATTTGTTCGAGCCTCCGCGTGTGATCGCGCGCTTCATCGAGAAAGCAACGCGGCTGACCGGTCTTCAGCCGAACATTGACGTGGCCCTGGCGGCATTGGTGACGCACTACGGACTGCCGGAGGATGCGGCATTCGGCATGTTTGCGACAGCGCGCAGCGTGGGGCTGCTTGCGCACAGCCTGGAGCAGTTGACTGTCGGACAGGTCATCCGTCCACGTGGACGCTACGTCGGGGTAGCGCCCGGACGGGACTGACACCGGTCAAGGACCAGCGCCTTGCCGATTGCCTCAAGGGCCTCGCGTACCCGGTAGGCTTCTTCGTCGCTGGCAGCGTTGGCGCGGATATCCTGCCATGTGAGTCGCTGTGTGAGATCGCGCGCGACATGGGCGTCGACGGGCAAACGCGGGGCGCACACCGGGTTTGAGCCGATGAACGGCGCCTGTGGCTTCGCTTCGGCGTCAATGCTGTCGTAATGGCGCGGGCATGGCCCGTTGCAGCCAGAGCAGCGCGATTGCCGAAACGATGACCGGCGGCAGGATCAGTGCCGTCACGGTGCCCCAGCCGAACACGGCGAGCAGGCTGCCGGAAACGAACGAGCCCACGACCATCGCACCAAACACGACGAAGTCGTTGATCGACTGCACGCGGGTGCCTTCCGCGGCCGTATGGCAGGTCAGCACCATCGCCGATGCGCCGAGGAAGCCGAAGTTCCAGCCGGCGCCAAGCAGGACCAGCGCTATCCAGAAGTGGCTGACCGACATGCCGTGCATGCCGACCACGGCTGCCAGGGCGGTCAACACCAGTCCTGCAAGAATGACCGCGGATTCGCCGAAGCGGGCGATCAGGCGCCCCGTGAAGAAGCTCGGCGCATACATCGCGATCACGTGCATCTCGATGCCGTAGTTCGAATAGAGACGTGGAAT
This sequence comes from Cupriavidus sp. C2SS-8b, assembly GCF_057073745.1. Lineage (NCBI taxonomy): Bacteria > Pseudomonadati > Pseudomonadota > Betaproteobacteria > Burkholderiales > Burkholderiaceae > Cupriavidus > Cupriavidus sp. C2SS-8b. The sequence continues at coordinate 2,352,147 of NZ_CP172717.1, read as the reverse complement.
CCCGCACAACTCCATGGCCAGGGGCGCGGAGGTCATCATGAAGTTCATCATCATGTAGCTGACCACGCCGCACAGCATGGCCACCCTCAGCGTCGGCTGGCGAAGGATTTCACGAATCGGCCGGCCCGCGTTGTGGCGCGGTCCGGCAGGCACAGCGTGGAACCGAACGCCTCGCAGCACCCATGCGGATAGCGCTGCAACCGCGGCGGAAGCCAGATAGGTCACCGCATAGGCATAGGGCGGCCAGAGGTTCATGGTGGCGGAAACGAGTTGAGGACCGAGAACCCCGGCCGCGACACCACCGGCAAGCACCAGCGATAGCGCTCGTGGCTTCTCTTGGTGGCTCACACACTCCGCAGCCGCGAAGCGGAAGGTCAGCACCACCGCGGCATAGGCACCGCCGAACAGCATCGAAACGCAATACAGCGTGAAGGACTGCGCCACAAGGGCGACGGCCGCCAGCAGTCCGATGAGGACGCCGCAGACATTGCCCGCCAGAAACGCGGCGGGCCTGCCAAAGCGGCGTGCCAGCACGCCAACCGGCAGCGTCGACAGCGCCATGCCGACTACGAACAGCGAGATCGGCAGCGTGGCAAGTTCCGGACGCGGCGACAGCATGTTGCCGATGATGGCGCCCGTGGCATAGACCACGGTGGAATTGGCACCTGCAAGCGCTTGCGCGATGGCGAGCCGGGCGACGGACGAGTTCGAATACATGGGGCGTAGGGGAGTCGGGTCAGAGAGCGGGAGGCGTCATGGTCAGTACCATCCGGAATTTGACGGCGCCTTCTTTCAGGAGCCGGTACGCTTCAGGCGCGCGTTCCAGCGGCATGGTCTGGAAGCGGGGACGGGCGTCGACCAGAACGCTGAAATCGAGCGAGCGTTCGCATTCGAAAGGCGTGCCCGTCAACGACCCATGTACCCGGCGCTCTCCGCCAACCAGGTGTCTTGGGGCGATGGACAACGCTTCCTTGCCCGCACCCAGAACGACCATGCGTCCCTGCGGCGTGAGTGCGGGAAACAAGCCGGAGATCGTGGCGGCATGGCCGATCGTGGTCACGATGGCCTGCACGCCACCGATGCGCTGCAGTTCGGCGGCGGCGTCGGCTTCATCGGTGTCCAGGTAAAGATGCGCGCCGAGCCCGGCCACATCCTCGGCGATATCAGCACCACGTCCGATGGCGATGACCCTGAAGCCCATCTTTCTCGCATACTGCAGCGCCATGTGCCCAAGGCCGCCAATGCCGAGGATCGCCACCGCATCACCGGGCTGCGCGCCGGAACGCCGTAGCGCGTTGAACGTCGCGATGCCCGCGCAGAGGATCGGCGCCGCTTCCTCCGAACCGAGCGCTTCCGGGATGGAAACCAGGCCCGTCGCGCGGGCCAGCACCATTTCTGCATATCCGCCGTCGCAATTCGCGCCGACGAAGGACTGGTTGCGGCATAGCTGGAACTCGCCGCGCCAGCATTGCGCGCACGCGTTGCAATGGCCGCCGAGACGACCCACACCGACGCGCTCGCCGATCTTCCAGATGCCCGGCACACCACTGCCAAGCGCCGCAATGCGCCCGACGATTTCATGTCCCGGCACGCGTGGCGGTGTCAGGGACGGATCGGCCTGCTCGATGTCGCCAATATCGGCGCCGCACATGCCACAGGCTTCCACTTCGATCAGCACCTCTGCGGGGCCCGGCATGGGGGTGTTGCGTTCCACCAGTTCAAGTTGGCCGGGGCGGCTGACCTGCATGGCGCGGTAGGTTTGTTTGATGGTCATGGTTCGAGGGGTATGGATACGTTGCGCCCGAGGTCTTGCAAGGATGCAATGCCAAGCCTTGCGGCATCGATAGCGCCCGCAACGTAACCGGGGAAGTTCGGGGACCACTCGCTGGCGATTCCGGTCATGCGGCCCTTCCATGGATACGCCAGGGCGGCGCGGGCAGGCGCCACGGCATGGTGGCCCAGGCCGGATTCCAGGTCGGCGGTCGTGGCAGTCAATGGATCGATCGCCCAATCCTTGATGAAGTCACGTTGCGGGGCGGCCGCCTGCGGCCCGAACAGACGGGCAAGCTGGGCCCGGCAAAGAGCGCGCAGGTCGCTCTGCGTGACGTTGCTGCGCGTGCGCGCGGGAATGCCGAAGAATCCGAACAGCGCGGCGCTTCCGCCGGGCATGGTCGCATCGTGGATTTCGGACAAGGGGCCGACCGCGCTTCGTGCTTCGCCGGACAGGCCGTCGGTTCGCCAGAATGGAGTGTCGTAGACGGCTACGTACTTGGCATGGGCGGCCATCCAGGTAGGGGTGGCACGCCATTGCTGGATAAGTTGCGGCGGCAACGCGGGCGAGAAATCGATGGTTTCGCTCGCCAGGCGCGGCGGAAGGGCCAGCAGTACGTGCGCGGCGCGCATGTTTGTGATGCCGCCGGACGCATCGCAACTTTCCACTTCGATGCTGTGGTCCGCAATGTGAATGCGTCGCACCGTCTGCCCGGTGATGATGCGTGACGCATCGACGCGCGCGAGCAAGGCCTCAATCAATGCCCCCATGCCGCCTTTCAGCCGCATCGCCGTTGGAGCCTCCGGAAACCCGCGGATTCGCAGGGGCGCCGCAGTGGCGGTGCGCTCCGCGATCATCTCGCCAGCGTCATGTTGGGCGAATCTTTCCAGCCGCAGGGCATGGATCAGGCTATCGAGCTGACGGTGATACGCTGGCCAGAACCAGGTCGGTCCAAGATCCACGCGATCGACCGTGCCGGATGCAGTGCCGGACGATCGCACTGTGTTCTCTGATGCCTGCAACGACAGGATGCGGCCCCCGAGCGTGTCCCGCGCCTCGATCAGCAGGTAGTCGTTCATGCCTTGCTGTTCAAGCAGTGCGGCCGCATACAGGCCGCTCAGTCCGCCGCCAACAATGACGAATCGTGCGCTATGCATGGATTGCCTCCGCGCTCGCCGGGACCAGCTCGGCCCGCTTGACGTAGAGGGTCGCACCGTGTGTCCCTGCGACGATTCGCGCCGGATCGCCAGCGGGGAATCGCATCCAGGTACCACGCGGATAGCGATGGCCGTCGCAGTGCGCTTCGCCGTCGAGCATCAGCAGTTCGACATCGCCCTCGACACGGAACCTGCCGCCAGGCGGCAAGCGTTGAAGCCAGACGCGTTCCACGTCGTTCGCGCACAGGTGGCACACTTCGCCGTCCGCATGGGTTTGCCAATGGCGCGGATCGCGCGTGTCGATGCGTACCACCTGGCGGTCCCGCGGTGCCATCTGCTGCAGCTTCACGAAAATGATGGCGCCTCCGGCGCTCGACGGCTGATGCGAGGACCCTGGAGGATTGCGCAGGTACCAGCCGGCCGGATAGTGCTGGTCGCCTTCCGAGAAGGTGCCGGACAGCACCAGGATTTCCTCGCCCTGCGGGTGCAGGTGGCGTGGGAAACAGGAATCCGGCGCGTATCGCACGATACTCGTGGCCCGCGCGTCTTCGCCGCCAAGCCTGTCCAGCATCACGCGCTCGATGCCCCCTTGTGGCGAGCCTACCCACTGATACTGATGCGGCGCGACGATGGCGCGTTGCGTGAAATCCGCGTTCACGAGCATGGGAAATCCTTCGAATAGGGGCGCGCGCGGATAAAAAGAAAATCTGTTATTGATCTTCCTGCCCACCGGACGCCTCGGCGTTGCACTGGCCGACAATGCGGAATTCAGCGGAATTCTTGAACATCTCTCTGCCCCTGACAAACGAGATAAACTCCTTTTGTCTGAAAGAAAATCTTTAGTGATGAAGTCGCCCGTACACCTGAACGCGCTGCGCGCCTTCGAAGCCAGCGCCCGACACCAGAGCTTCTCAGCGGCGGCGGCCGAGCTTCATGTCACGCCGGCCGCGGTGGGACAGCTCGTGCGCACGCTGGAGGATTTGCTCGGCGTGCCGCTGTTCCAGCGGGTTTCCAGCGGAAGAATCCGGCTGATTGCCACCGAAGCGGCGGAACGTGCGTTGCCCGATATCCGCGCGGGCTTTGACAGGCTCATGCTTGGCCTGGAGCGGTTGAAAGCGGGCGCGACCAGCGGCGTGCTGACGGTGACCGTCAGTCCCGCCTTTGCCGCCAAGTGGTTGTTGCCGCGCATCGACCGGTTCCAGAGCGCATGGCCCGACACGGACGTGCGCCTGGAGACCAGCCTCAAGCCGGTGGATTTCGTGGCGCAGGGTATCGATATCGGCGTGCGCTATGGCACGGGGATATGGCCGGGCCTGATGGCGGAAAGGCTCATGGATGAGGAGGTCTATCCGGTGTGCTCTCCTAAGCTGCTGCGCCAGCGCGGCGTTAGCCGGCCGGATGATCTCGCGGGAGAGGTGCTGATCCATGACCTGTCGATGGAGGGGCACGCCGGCTTTCCTTCGTGGGATGGCTGGCTGCGCAAGGCGGGCATCCAGGACGCCATCACCACGCGCGGCATGCAGATCAATAATTCCGCGGCTGTCCTGCAGGCCGCTGCGGAAGGACAGGGCATCGCGCTCGCGCGCAGCGTGATGGCGCGCGAGGATCTCGCAAGCGGGCGTCTGGTACGGCTGTTTCCCGAAATCCGCTTTGTATCGCCCCTCGCCTATTTCGTCGTGTACCGCGGCGAGTGTTCCAGTCTTCCGCGGCTCGCAGCCTTTAGGGACTGGTTGATTGAGGAAGCGGCTGGGGACCGTTCCGTGCCGGCGAATGTGTCCCAGGTCCGCCGCCGCCGCCCGGGCGCGAGATAAGGCCCTATGGTAAGGTTGGCCGGACAAGCTCATGGAATCATGGTGATGCATGGGCGGCACTTATTTGCTGTTTGCTGTTTGGAGAATGACGCAGCGTGAGTGATGCAAAGCAGGACCTGCGGCGCAAGCTGTGGGCCGAGAGAGTGGAAAACAGCAGGGCATTGCGCCTGAGCGTGCCGCCGGAGGCCAGGCCCGCGCCGGTCAGCCGGCAGGAGTGGCTGCGCCAGCGCAAGGCGCAATTGCAGGCGGCCCGTGCCGCTGCCAAGCAAAGGCGCGACCTGCTGAAGGCCGAAATCCTGTCGGCCGCGCGCGATATCGCGCGCGAGGAACGCGTTGCCGCGCGGCTGGAAACGGAACGCCTGAAGGCGGAAGCCAAAACCGAGCGGACCCACGCGCGCGAGGACGAGCGGGCCGCGGCCAAGTTCGAGCGCGGCCAGCCCGCGCGCCCGGCGTCAAAACGAAAGACGCTCTCGCAGGAGAAGCGCAAGCTGGTTTCCTACACCGACCTGCTGCGCATGCGCAAGTAATCAGGTCGCGCAGGCCGGCTCGGAGCCAGCTTCCTCATTTTCCGTTTGGGACTCATGCGCGCAGAGCGCCAGCAGACCGCGCTGCAGATCGTCGATCAGGTCCTGCGGATCTTCCAGTCCCACATGCACGCGCACGGCCTGTCCCTGGTAGGGCCACCGCGAACCCGTGCATCCCTTGCCCGGCGTGAACGGGATCGCAAGGCTTTCATAGCCGCCCCAGGAAACACCCAGTCCGAAATGCTCGAGTGCGTCGATAAAGGCCGCGAGCGATGTCTGCGATTGCGTGCGCAGCACCATCGAGAAGAGTCCGCAGGCGCCGGTAAAGTCGCGCTTCCATAGCGCGTGTCCGGGGTGGGAGGGCAAGGCCGGATGCAACACCGCCTCGACCTGCGGTTGCCGCTCCAGCCATTGCGCGACCTGCAGGCCGGATTGCCAGTGGCGCTGCAACCTGACGGCCATGGTGCGCAGGCCGCGCAGGGCCAGATAGGTATCATCGGGGCCCGCCGTCTGCCCCAGGTCGTACGTCGTCTGCTTGACCAGCGGCCAGGTGTCCCGATTGCAGGTCACCACGCCGAGCATGGCGTCGGAATGGCCCACGATGTATTTCGTGGCGGCCTGGATCGATACGTCGACACCGTGCGCGAACGGCTTGAAGAATAGCGGCGTCCCCCAGGTGTTATCCATGACGACATAGGCGCCGTGCCGGTGCGCCGCGGCGGAGATGGCGGGAATGTCCTGGATGTCGAGCGTCTCGGAGCCCGGCGATTCCACATAGACGACGCGCGTATTGGGCCGGAACAGCGACTCGATCGGCTTGCCGTCGACCGGATCATAGGTCTCGACTTCGACGCCGAAGCGCGCCATGACGCGCTCCAGGAACGCGCGTGTCGGCGAATAGGCGCTGTCGCTCACCAGGACGTGGTCGCCCGAAGACAGCAGCGCGGTCAGCGCGGTCGTGACCGCGGCAAGGCCGGAAGGAAAGACCAGCGATCGATAGCCGCCTTCAAGCTCGGCAATGGCTTCTTCGAACGCATGCGTCGTGGGCGTGCCATAGCGGCCATAGGTCGTGGCGCCAGGCTCTTCCGCTGCGCGCGCGCGCTTCATCTCTTCCCATTCGGCCATCGAACCCGCGAGGATGGTCGAGGCCCGGAAGATCGGGGTATTGACGACGCCGCCGAAGCGTTCCGGATGGCGGCCGGCACAAACGAGTTGGGTGCTTTCCTTCATAGGATCTCCATGGATGTTCGATGCGGCAACCGCGCCCGCGGATGCCGCCGGGATGTCTGGTCAGCCGGCAGAGGGCTGGAGGGCAGCGGCCTGGAGCGCGTCGCGATAGGCGAACAGCGCCGGTGCGCCGCCGGTATGCAGGAACAGCACCGGACCGTCGCCGTCGAAGCGCTTGCGCACCACGCCGTCGAGCAAACCGGCCATCGCTTTGCCCGTGTAGACCGGGTCGAGCAGCACGCCCTCCATGCGGCCCAGTAGCCGGATCGCGTCGAGCGTGCCTGTGTTGGGCTCGCCATAGCGCGGCAGGAAGTACTCGTCCCACAATTGGAGCCGCATTTCGGTGGGCACTTCGATGTCGAGCAAATCCGCGGTGCCGTCGATCAGCCCCGCGACCTTGGGCGCCTGGGCTTCGACAGTCCGCGAGACGGTGACACCGACAACCTGCGTATGCGGCATGGCATGGGCCAGTGCAAACGCGAGCCCGCCATGCGTGCCGGCACTGCCGGACGCCAGTACGACGGCCGAGAATGAAACGTCCATTGCCTTCGCTTGCTGTGCCAGTTCCAGGCCCGCCTGCACATAACCCAACGCGCCGAGCGGATTGGAGCCGCCGATCGGCACGACGTAAGGCTTGTACCCATCGCCACGCAGCCGTTCGGCCAGTGCCTGCAGTTGCGCATCGGCGTTGTCGAGAGAGGCCACCGGCTCGCTGCGCGCGTCGAACAGGTCGAGCAGCAGGCGGTTGCCGCTGTGCAGGTAATCGACGTCGGTGGTGCAGGTGGGGTTCTCCAGCAACGCGTGGCAGCGCAGTCCCAGACGGGCCGCGACAGCGGCTGTCTGCCGGACATGGTTCGACTGGATCGCGCCCGCTGTCACCAGCGTATCGGCACCCTGTCGCAACGCATCGGCGGCCAGGAATTCAAGCTTGCGCAGCTTGTTGCCGCCAAAGGCAAGCGGCGTGGTGTCATCGCGCTTGATATAGACATCGCGGCCGAACATGGCGGACAAGCGGCCAAGCTTCTGCAGGGGCGTCACCGCGCCAACCAGGTCGAGGCGGGAGAATGACGCAAGGCGATCCGAGATTTTCATGGGGTTTGTTCTTTGAGGAGATAAACGCGCGCCCGCATCAGTGCAGGATCTTCGCCAGGAATTCCTTTGCACGGGCCGATTTCGGATCGCCGAAGAAGGCCTCCTTGCCGGTGTCTTCAACGATGGCGCCGCTATCCATGAAGATCACGCGGTTGGCCACCTTCTTCGCGAACCCCATCTCATGAGTGACACAGATCATCGTCATGCCTTCGCGCGCCAGTCCGGTCATGACGTCGAGCACCTCGTTGATCATTTCCGGATCGAGCGCCGACGTCGGTTCATCGAACAGCATGGCGACCGGGTCCATCGACAAGGCGCGTGCAATGGCGACGCGCTGCTGCTGTCCACCGGAAAGCTGCGCGGGAAATTTGGCGGCATGGGTTTTCAGGCCGACGCGGTCGAGCAGTCGCAAGCCCTTCTCGCGGGCCTCGTCCTTGCCGCGCTTGAGCACCTTGACCTGCGCCAGCGACAGGTTGTCGAGAATGCTCAGGTGCGGGAACAGCTCGAAATGCTGGAACACCATGCCGACCCGCGAGCACAGCTGCGCGAGGTTGATCTTCGGATCGCCGACGCTGACGCCGTCCACGCTGATGCGACCCTGCTGGAACGCTTCAAGCCCGTTGACCGTCTTGATCAGCGTGGATTTCCCCGAACCCGACGGGCCGCAGATCACCACGACCTCGCCCTTCTCCACGCGCGTGCTGCATCCATCCAGCACCTTGAATTGTCCGTACCATTTCGATACGCCTTCGAGGGCAATCATGTCTTGTCTCCTGCTTGCAGAGTGTTGTTGTGGGGCTTTGCTGGGTAGCGCTGATCAGCGCGTCACCCGCAGGGTCAGCCGTGCCTCGATGCGCCTTTGCACCCATGACAAGCCGGTGCTGAGCAGCCAGTAGATGGCGGCCACCGACAGGTACAAGGGCAGCGGCTGGAACGTGGAGGCAATGATTTCCTGCGACGATCTCAGCAGCTCGGTGACGGTGATGACCGACACCAGCGAGGTGTCCTTGATCAGGCTGATGAGTGTGTTGCCGAGGCTCGGCACAGCCAGGCGCAAGGCCTGCGGGCAGACGATGTAGCGCAGCGTCTGGAGGTGGCTCAACCCGAGGCTGTGTGCCGCGCTCCATTGCCCGCGGCTGATTCCCAGGATCGCGCCGCGCATGCTCTCCGACAGGTAGGCGCCGGCATTGGCGGTGAGGGTCAGGATGCCCGCGCTGGTCGGGTCCAGGGAGATGCCGAGATCGGGCAGGCCGTAGTAGACGACGAACATCTGCACCAGCAGCGGCGTGCCGCGCATGACGCTGACATAGGCGCGCGCGATGCCGCTGAGGACGGGGTTGGCGCTGATGCCCATGATGGCGACGACGATCCCGACCAGCAGGCCGAAGATCATCGAGGCCAGGGCAAACTTCACGGTGATCGCGGCGCCTTGCAGGAGCACCGGCGAGGCATGAATAATCAGGTCAATAGGGTTCATGATGCGATCCATTGCGGTGGCCAGGCACGCCCGTTCCGGATTGGACGGGCGTGTCGTCAGGCGTGGCCGCGATTACTGTGCGAGGGGTTGGCTGGCGTCGGTGCCAAGCCACTGGACGGACAGTTTGCGCAAGGTGCCGTCCTGCTGCAGCGCATTCAGCGCGTCGTCGATTGCCTTGGCGAACTTCGGGTTGCCCTTGCGGAACGGAATGCCCATTTCGAGCTTCGTTCCGGCCAGCAGCGCGCCGGTACGCAGCGGCAGGTTGGCGTTCTTGATCAGGTACGGCAGCATCAGGCGGTCATTGAGCGCGGCATCGATACGGCCGGCCGCGAGATCCCGCAGGTTTTCCGAGGTGCCGGGATAGGTCTGCACCTGGATGCCGGGCACTGTCTTCGCCAGGTCGGCATAGTTGCTGCCCAGCGTGACGCCGACGGATTTGCCCTTCAGAGTTTCCAGCGACGCGAACTCGCGTTTGTCGTTGCTGCGCTGAAGCACCTGGACCGCGGAATAGACGTAGGGCTGCGTGAAATCGAGCGCCTGCTTGCGCGCCGGCGTCATGCTGACCTGGTTGACGATCACGTCGAACTTGCCGGCCTGCAGGCCCGCGATGATGCCGCTCCATTCGGTGGTGACAAACTGGGCCTTGAGGCCCATCTTCTCTGCCACCGCCCGGGCCACCGCGACGTCGAAGCCATCGAGTTGGCCCTGGGCGTTGCGATAGCCGAACGGCGGATACGTGCCCTCCATGCCGACCTTCAGGACGCCGCTGGCCTTGACGGTGTCGAGCAGGTCTTCAGCCTGTACGGCGGGTGCGGTGAAACCGAGGACGGTCGCGATCAGCGCCCCCTGCAACAGCGATTGCAGCAGCTTCATGCCTTGTCTCCAATGTGGTTATAGGTCTTGTCGAAGGGCAGCATCAGTGCCCGACAGGTCTGTGAAACGACGTTCCTGACCGCTGACGGAGCCCTCGCCGGCCCCGGCGACGTCGCGCGATCAACTCGCTATGTCGTCCAGGCCGTGAGGGAAATCGTAGTGATCCGTCAGGGGAAAAAACTTTCAAAAGACTGAGAGGTGAAGCGCGTTCGTGGAATATTTTTCTCCGTACATCGGGTTAATGACAACGGAGTTCCTGATATCCGGAATGAAGCGCAAAATGCCTCTCCCTTGGGCAACGGCTTCGCGAATCCGCGCTCAGCCTGCCGGGCGCGCTACGCCATATTGCGACGACAGGTAGCGGCGGATGTGGTCGGGGGAGTCGATGAACTGGGTCTGGCCGGCCAAGCGGACCTCCACGCCGTTGTCGACCGGCGCGCGCCCGGCGCCGAGCACCAGCACCGGGGCGGACTGGTTGGCTTCGCCGATCAGTTCGACGATCGCCTGGCGCGGCCGCGGGGCGTCGATGTACTCGACATCGATCTCGTTGCGCAGTTGCGGGAAGAAGCTGAGCAGGCCTTCGACAGCAATCGCGTCGCCGCAGTAGAAGGGGCCTTCCGTGCCTTGATAGAAGCCCGGGCGGAGCATCAGTAGCTTGTCTTTCACGTTGTCTCTCTCTATGGGTTGAAGTGGGTGGTGGTCGCCGTTCCGTTTGCTTGCCGGCCCGTGAACCACGGGACAAAGGATAGGGTCGGGCCGGGCAACCCACTAGTGGCACGAACGACAATTAACGTCCGGATCATGCCAAAATCACGCAGGGGGCGAATCGCGCGAAACATGACTCGGGTTTCGTCCACCAGGTGATCCCGACAACTGTTTCAATCGATCTCTCGTGCCAAAGAATCCATCGCAATCCGGTGCCAGTGGCGGTCTGGTCGCCGTCGTCGTCTACGACGGCCTGAGCCTGTTTGAATACGGCTGCGCCGTTGAAGTCTTTGGTCTGCCCAGGCCGGAAATGGGCGACGCGTGGTATCGCTTCGCGACCTGCTCGGCCGATGCGGGGACGTTGCGCGGGGCGGGCGGCATCCAGGTGCAGGCCGACAGCGGTCTGGAACTGCTGTCGAAGGCGAAGACCATTATCATCCCCGGGTGGCGGGGGATCGAAGCCGATGTGCCGGAGGCGCTTTGCCAAGCCTTGCGCAAGGCGAACAAGCGCGGGGCGCGCGTCATGTCGATCTGCACCGGTGCGTTTGTGCTGGCCGCAGCGGGATTGCTCGATGGCAAGCGCGCGACGACGCACTGGCGTCATGCGGCGGCCCTCGCGCAGCGGTATCCGGAAGTACGCGTGGAGGCGGACGTGCTCTACGTCGATGCCGGCGATGTCCTGACTTCGGCAGGCAGTGCGGCGGGCATCGACCTGTGCCTGCACCTGATTCGCCGGGACTTTGGCCCGCGCGCGGCCAACCAGGTCGCGCGGCGGCTGGTCATGCCCCCTCACCGTGAAGGCGGGCAGGCGCAATACATTGCGGAGCCGGTGTCGAAGCGCAGCAGTGCGTCGCTGGCGCCCCTGCTGGACGGGGTTCGCGCCACCTTGGGAGAGGACTGGCCGATTGCCAGGATGGCCGAGCAGACGGCAATGAGCGCCCGCACCTTCCAGCGCCACTTCGTCAATATGATGGCCATGCCGCCGGGTGAGTGGCTGCTCATCGAACGGATCAGCCGGGCACGGGTGTTGCTCGAAGAGACGGCCTTATCGCTGGACGATATTGCCGTGCAAGTCGGCTTCGGCGCCGCGGCGACCTTGCGCAATCACTTCCGCGCCCGGCTTGGAACCAGCCCCGGTGACTATCGGCGGCGTTTCAGTGCATCAGACGAGCATTGATTCCGGAGAACGGCGCAGCAGGTTTTCGAAGCGGCGGTTGGGTGTTTGAGTTTCCAAAGCGAATTGCATCTTCCGCGCCGCAGCGGTAGTTGCCCGCCCTATAGTGGAACTCGGATACAGGTGCGCCGGCGCGGGCCAGCTCCGCGTACCTCCGCCTCGACATCGCGTCGGCGAAGCCATCCGGGCCGATGAAGCCTGCAGCCTGGGTCGTGGCCGCCGGCCATCCACTTTCCTGGAGGCCTCCATGCTCTACCGGTTCATGGAGTATCAGCGCGCAATGTTCGCGCCATTTGCTGCGTGGGCAGCGAACGCGGCAAGCGCGCTTTCCGATCACGGTAACTTCCTGTCGCGGTTACCAGGCGCTCCCGCCTTTGCCGCTGGTTACGAGATGCTGTACCGGCTCGGACAAGGCAACGACAAGCCCGGGTTCAGCATTGCCGCCGTTGAGCACAACGGCTGCGTCATCCCGGTCGTCGAGCAAGTCGTCGTGAAGCGGGCGTTTTGCCGCCTCTTGCGCTTCGCCACGGCTACGGCCGCACCAGGGGCCGCGGAGCCGCCACGACCGGCCGTGCTGGTCTGTGCGCCGCTTGCCGGGCATCACGCCGTCATTGTGCGCGAGGTCGTCGAAAGCTTGTTGCCCGAACATATCGTCTATGTGACGGACTGGATCGATGCGTGCTGCGTTCCACTGGCGGAGGGACCGTTTCACCTGGATGACTACGTCACCGAACTTCAGGCGTTCATCCGCCGGATCGGCGCGGCACAAGCGCTGCACGTGATTGCCATCTGCCAGGCCACCGTGCCGGCCCTGGCGGCGGTTTCGCTGTTGGCCAGCGCGGACGAGCCCACGCCAAGGAGCCTGATCCTGATCGGCGGGCCGATCGATGCGCGTCACAGCCCGACCGCGGTCGGGAGACTGGCCGCGGACCACCCTCTGGTGTGGTTCCAACGGAATCTGATCTATACCGTGCCCGACCGCTACGCGGGTGCCGGCCGCAAGGTGTACCCGAATTTCCTTCAGCTTGCCGGCTTGATGGCGGCGCAGCCGGGTCTCTTGCCGGCATCGCACTGGCACTATTATTCGGAACTTGCGCTGGGTAATTACAAGCGTGCCGAAGCGCTCCGGCGCGTTTGCGAGGCCTACCTCGCAGTGCTCGACATGGCGGCCGAGTTCTATCTGGATACCATCGAGATCGTGTTCCAGCAATTTCGCCTGGCGCGCGGCAATTGGTTCGTGCGGGGCGAGCTTGTGCGTCCGCAAGACATCCGCGCGACTACGCTGCTCACCATAGAAGGCGACCACGACGCCATTTCCGGTTGCGGGCAGACCCGGGCGGCGCACGAATTGTGCCGGGGCATTGCGGCACGCGACAAGCGGCACGTCACGGCGCCGCGGTGCGGTCACTACGATCTGTTCAGTGGCCCGCGATGGCACTTCGAGATCTACCCTGGCATCCAGGCCGTGATGCGGCAGGGTAGCTAGCGCCACATGCCGGCCCCGGACTCGCCTGCGCTCCGCTGCAGCGCAGCACATCCATCCCTTGAATCCGCCGGCAAGACGGTTTAGGGTACATGCTCGGTGTGCGCAGAAGACTCAGCGCGTCCTTGCACCGGGTTCACGCAGTGCCTTTCAACCGTCCTCCGTGGAGCTACCTCCACGGGGCAGCAGTCGTTGTTCCTTTTTTCGCACCCGACAAAGGAGCCTTCTATGAGGGCAAGGATGTCAACCCCCTTCAGTATCGGGATTTCATATAGGCGGCTCGATACCGTCTTTTCCTTGCAAGCCATTATTTTTCGTTTCGCGGACTGACGCGGCGGGCGAAAGTGGGAGGTCGGGGTGCTAAATACCGGCCATTGCCGGACTACCTTCTATCCGTGCCGGCGTGGAAGCCGGGCACCACATACCATATGCGCAAAGCGCTGGGATTACCCCTGTTACCTGCGCGCCCCATCTGAAAGGACGGCTACCCGCGGGGGTAGCCCGGCTCCTTTACGGGCGCGCTGACCTACAATCGTACCGCGTCGCTCTCGATGCTTGGATCGGAATCACCTCCACTATGGTTTGAGGCTTGCGCCGGGGGGAATCTCCCCGTACTCGAGGTAGCGCCACAGGGCAATTGCCAATCGACGGGCAAGTGCGACAATGCCAACGCGCCGCATGCGCTTGCTGCCTGGCGCGAAGCGCTCATTGAACCACTGCGTGAGCTGACTAGTTGGCTGGTAGCGTAACCAGTTCCATGCCAGTTCGATCATGAGCCATCTCGAGCGTTTGTTGCCCGCCTTGCTGATGCCTTGCTCGACGTGACTTTCGCCACTACTGTAAGGCGTCGGTGCCAATCCCAGGCAGCCGGCGATTTCGCGCCGGTTGTGAAATCGCCGCCAGCCAAACAGTTCCTTGTTTAGGAGCCAGGCACTGCCCACGCCGATCCCGCTGAGTCGCGCGAGCAGCGCGATGGCGGGCTGCTCGCCGCTCTTCACTGCCTGGTGCTGCTGGGTTTCGATGTTCTTGATCTGCGCGACGACCAACGCCAGTCGCGCGACTTCACGCTCGATCTCAGCAGCTAAACCAGCGGGTAGTTGCGAACCATGATCGTTCCACCAGTGGTTCCAGGATCGGTCCCCGATCCGAGCGACCCGCAGGTTGTGCAATACCAGCAGTGAACGAATCCGGTTGCTATGGGCGGTGCGTTCCTGTTTGAGTCGACCGAGTTCGCGATGCAAACGCCGCTCGTCTTCCTGCTCTTCGGTTGGGATCCGCGCGACTGCCCATACGCGCCGCTCGCCGACGTAGTAACGCATCAACATCGAGAGCAGCTTGTCGCTGTCGAGCCGGTCGGTCTTGGCCCGCCGCGCACGGCGGTTGACTTCAATACTGGCCGAATCCACGACCAGGTTACCGATACCTTTTTCCGTTAACCAACGGTGCAGCCAGAAGCCGTCGCGGCCAGCTTCGTAGCAACTACGCACCGGGGCTTGCGGCGCTAGTCCAAAGCGTGCTTTGGCCTTGGCAATCACTTGCAGGACTGCATTCAGGTCGCCAGCCACAAGCGTATGCCGGCTCGGTCCATGCCCGCCGTCGCCCAGCGACAGCTTCCAGCTCTTCTCGCCCAGTTCAAAAGCCATGTACAGCCAGCCGGTGATCGGCGTACTCTGCCCATGAAGGGCTGTGTCAGGCGTGTCCATTTGCGTGCTCCTTTAGAGAAACGAGAGTGCGAATCTTCGTTTTACTCCAGGAGTTGCCTCCGCGGCCCTTCATAGTATCTGACATGCTCAGTCCGCATGAAATCGCCGCGCTGCTTCTGCTAGGCGATGCACAAGACATTGACGATCTCGAACCGGAACAACTGGATGGACTGCTGCTCCACAAACTGGTGACGCTGGAGCAGGGCCACGGCAACGGCAATGTCCACCCTCGCTTGACGCGTCAGGGGTATTCCATGCTCGATGCGATGCGCCGCATTCCATAGCCTGGCAAGGTGTCGGCGCGCGGACTTTACCCGAGCGTGCCGCCGAGCTTCGCGCTGATCGCTTGTGCCGCGCCGCGCACCGTGGGAATCAGCGCGCGCAGGCGTGGCTCGTCGGTGGAATCGGTCGTGCCGGTAACGCTGACGGCTGCCACGGTCTTGCCGCTGGCATCGCGGATCGGTACCGCGACGCAGCGGATGCCAGGCGCATTTTCTTCGAGGTCGAACGCATAGCCGCCTTGCGCGTAGGTGCGCATGCCGGCCAGCCAGGTGTCCAGCGGCAAGTGGATGTTGCCGCGCTCGGCATCGTACTGGTAGCGGGTGCGCCACGACGCCTCGCTCTCGTCGAGGATCAGCGCCTTGCCCACGCCCGTGCAGCAAACCGGCTTGCGTCCCCCGATGCGCGAATTGACGCCGATGGGACGCTGGGCATCGATCTTGTCGAGATAGATGATTTCGTCGCCATCGAGCATGGCCAGGTGGACGGTATCGCGCGTCTCGTCCGCGAGTTGCTCGATGTTCTGCCGCGCACTGCGGGCGATATCGGAATCACGGTAGGCGGCGAAGCCAAGCTCCAGCAGCCGTGCGCCCAGGCGGTAGCCACGGCGCGGTTCGAATTGCAGGTAGCGGGCTTGTACCAGTGCTGAGGCCAGCCGGTGGGTGGTGCTGAACGCCACACCGGTACGGTCGGCGATTTCCTGCACGGACTGGCAGCCGTCGGCAACGGCGTCGACCACATCCAGTCCGCGGAAAAGCGTCTGGCTGGCCAGGGTTCGAGTGGGGTTTGGCGTTCTTGACATGGCACGAAGTGTAACGCCGCCGGTGGGTGACCCACCAGCGGCGCCACGCTGTTGCTGCCCGGGCATCACACGATGCCCGGGCAGCACTGCCTTAGCGGTTCTTGAGCAGATCCAGCGCGACGTCGACGATCATGTCTTCCTGGCCGCCGACCATGCGGCGCTTGCCCAGTTCGACCAGGATGTCCACGGCCTTCAGGCCGTATTTGTTCGCGGCGATTTCGGAGTGGCGCAGGAAGCTGGAATAGACCCCGGCATAGCCGAGCGCCAGCGTTTCGCGGTCGACGCGGACCGGGCGGTCCTGCAGCGGCCGCACGATGTCGTCGGCGGCGTCCATCAGCTTGTACAGGTCCGTGCCATGTTCCCAGCCCAGGCGTTCGATGGCGGCGATAAACACTTCCAGCGGCGCGTTGCCGGCGCCGGCGCCCATGCCGGCCAGCGATGCGTCGATGCGGTCGCAGCCTTCTTCCACGGCGACGATCGAGTTGGCCACGCCGAGCGACAGGTTGTGGTGGGCGTGGATGCCCGTATGCGTGCTCGGGTCGAGCACCGCCTTCAGCGCGCGGAAGCGGTCGCGCACGTCCTGCATGCCCAGCGCGCCGCCCGAGTCCACCACGTAGATGGTGGTGGCGCCATACGATTCCATCTTCTTCGCCTCGGCCGCGAGGTTTTCCGGCGTGGTCATGTGGCTCATCATCAGGAAGCCCACGGTGTCCATGCCGAGTTCGCGTGCGCGTTCGATGTGCTGGCGCGACACATCGGCTTCGGTGCAATGCGTGGCCACGCGCACGATGCGCGCGCCGGCCTTGAAGGCATTGTCGAGATCGTGGATGGTGCCGATGCCGGGCAGCAGCAGCGTGGCGATCTTCGCGTGTTCGATCTCGCCCGCGACCGCTTCGATCCATTCGAGATCGGTGTGGGCGCCGAAGCCGTAGTTGAAGCTGGAGCCCTGCAGGCCGTCGCCGTGTGCCACTTCGATCGAATCGACGCGGGCCTGGTCCAGCGCGCGGGCGATGTCCTTGACGTTCTGGATCGAGTACTGGTGGCGGATGGCGTGGCTGCCATCGCGCAGCGTCACGTCGGAGATATAGAGTTTCTTGCCGGGATTGAAAGTCATGGCGCGTTTCCTCAGGCGTTCAGTGCGCATTGCGCCATGCGTTCGGCGGTGGCGAGCGCGGCGGAGGTCATGATGTCGAGATTGCCGGCGTAGGCAGGCAGGTAGTGCGCCGCGCCTTCCACCTCCAGGAACACCGAGGTCTTGAGGCCGCTGAAGCGGCCCAGGCCCGGGATGTTCAGCGGCGCATCGGCGGGGATCACGTCGAACTGCACGCGCTGCTTGAGCCGGTAGCCCGGCACATAGGCCTGCACGGCGGCGGCCATGTCGTTGATCGATGCTTCGACTTCTGTCTGGTTGGCGGCATCGCTGAGCACGTACACGGTGTCGCGCATGATCAGCGGCGGTTCCGCCGGGTTCAGCACGATGATGGCCTTGCCCTTGGTCGCGCCGCCGATGACCTCGATCGCCTTCGACGTGGTCTCGGTGAACTCGTCGATGTTGGCGCGCGTGCCGGGGCCGGCCGACTTGCTGCTGATCGATGCGACGATCTCCGCGTAGTGCACCTTCGCCACGCGCGACACCGCGGCGACCATCGGAATGGTGGCCTGGCCGCCGCAGGTGACCATGTTCACGTTACGCGCGTCGAGACGCGATTCCAGGTTGACCACGGGCACGCAGTACGGGCCGATGGCCGCTGGCGTCAGGTCGATCATGCGGATGTCCGGCTTCACCTCGCGCAGCCGCGCGTCGTTCCTGATATGGGCGCCCGCGCTCGTGGCGTCGAACACCACGTCGATGTCCTGGAAGACGGGAAGGTTCAGCAGGCCTTCCACGCCCTCATGCGTGGTGGCCACGCCCATGCGGGCGGCGCGCGCCAGGCCGTCCGACGCGGGGTCGATGCCGACCATGGCGCCCATTTCCAGGTGTTTCCCGTGGCGCAGGATCTTGATCATCAAGTCCGTGCCGATATTGCCCGATCCGATGATCGCGGCCTTCAGTTTCCGATTTGCCAATGGAGCCTCCGTCCTCGGGGCCGCCATGGCGGCGAACCCCATTTTTTTGAAGTGCTGTGAGTCGCAGGCCAAGACATCGCCGATCCGGGCCGGGAATGCTCCTGCGCTGCGGGGCAAGATTACTCCTCGGTTTCTGAAATATCAACATGTAAGATCTGTTATCATATATTGAGATAAAAAGTGAAAGGAGCGCCGCGCTGAAAGGCTGCCCGAGTATCGATCGGGTCATATAGGCGGTGGCGTGAGAGCTATTCGCTACTTCGCGTCATCGGGGCAGCCGTGCCGCAGCGGCGCCTTGTGCCGCCTATCGCGTCGGTGACATCGAATCGAATAAACGCCTGCGCGCAAAAGTTTCACTTCGCCTGGCGTTGGCGTCGTGGAGAATGGCATCCACTGTGGCTGCGGCTGTGCCACAAGACGGGCATTCGGGCGGGGCTTTCAAGCCCCGCGAGCTGGCCTTTCATGCAGCGCTTGATCGCGCGCATCACCCGAACTGAGGCGGGTATCGCGCATTGGTGTCCGGTAAGACCAAGGGCCGTTCAACGGAGAACTTCATGGCACGCATCAAAGCTCTGAGCTTGCTTGTTGTCACGCTCGCGGCGTGCAGCAGCACGCCGCCGCAGTCTTCCAATCCACCGGCGAGTCCGCCGGCACAGGCCACCACCGCTCCGGCGCAGACGCCGGCAAGCGCCGCGCCTGTCGATGCCAAGGCCGTCGACCCGGCGGCCATCCAGGCCCTGAAAAGCATGGGGGCGTACCTGCAAACGCTGAAGCAGTTCGAAGTGATGATCGAACTGTCAGGCGAACGCGTGCTGGCGGATGGTCAGAAGCTTCAGCACACTGCGACGGCGGATCTCGACGTGCAGCGCCCGAACAAGCTCCGTGCCGATATGCGCACCGTCAACGGGCGTCGCGAGCTGATCTATGACGGGAAGACCGTGACGCTCTACACGCCTGCGCAGAAGTACTACTCGCAGGCCAGGTTCGATGACAACCTGGGCGTTCTTGCCCAGCGCCTGCGCGAGCGCTTCGCCCTCGAAATCCCCTCGACCGACCTGTTCCTGTGGGGCACCGATGCCGCGCCGATGGACAATATGCAATCGGCGATGAACGCCGGGCAGGACATTGTCGGCGGCGAGGTCTGCGACCACTACGTGTTCCGGCAGGGAGAGATCGACTGGCAGATCTGGATCGCCACCGGCGCCCGCCCGCTGCCGCGCAAGCTGGTCATCACCAACCGCGCCGACGAGGCACGGCCCCAGTCGGTCACGCTCTACAAGTGGAGGCTGAGTCCGAAGTTCGGCAACGACGTCTTCGCGTTCAAGCCGCCGAAGGATGCCAAGGTGGCCGAATTCGTTCCGGTCAAGGCCAGGTAAAGGAGCGATGCCATGACATACCTATCCTGCAAGCGATTCGTGGTGGGCCTGGCGGTCCTGGGGCTGGCGACGGCTGGCTGGACACTTCCGGCGCAGGCACGGCCGGGCGGCGGCGGCCACGGCGGTGGCGGCTTGGGCGGCGGCGCGCATGCCGGCGGTGGACGCGCTGGCGGCGAGGCGCAGGGTGCGCGCCAGGTCAACAACCAGCGCGCCGACGTGCGCACCAACAATGTTCGCAGCAGCAGCGTGAACAACGTCAATAACGTCAATGCCAATCGCAACGTCAACGTCAACTCCAACCGCAACGTCAACGTGAACGTCGACAACAACGGATGCTGCGGCGGCGGTTGGGACCATCCGGTGGCAGCGGCGGCGGCCGTGACGGCTACCGTGGCGGTCACGGCTGCGGCGATTGGCTCGATGGTCCGGACCGTGCCGCCGGGCTGCGTGCCGGTGAACTATGGCGGCATGGTGTACCAGCAATGCGGTGCCACGTGGTACGCACCGCAGGGGTCGCAGTACATGGTGGTCAACCCGCCGTACTGACGGACCGGAGCAGGGCGGGGCCGCCAGTCCGTGTGCGCTGGCGGCCGCCTTTCACGGCGGCTTATACTGCGGAGGCGAAATGCGTTTGCGAAACGCGCGCCCCCAGACCCATGGCTCCGGTGGCCGCCAGCTTCGATTCGATCAACAGGAGCCTCCATGCATTCACCCATGATCCGCGCGCTGAGCGCCGCAGCGACGGCGATGCTGCTGGCCGCGGCTTCATCGGCAGCGTTCGCCGCCCCGCCCCCGGATAGCCGGCCTCTGGTGCTGGATACCCACAGTGGCATCAGCGACGGCAAGCGCGGCGGCACCGAGCTTCAGACCGCACCGCTTTCGCCACGCGGCGCAGCGGGGCCGCAGCAGAACATCGCACCGGAGGCGCAGTATCCGCTCGTCGTTGCACCGTACATCGAGGTGCCTGGTGGCGGGCAGAAACCTCCTTATCCTTCGCCGCGTCCGCGGCCTGCGCCACATATGCCGTAGAGCGGGACGTCGGATGGGCGCTGCGCGGCGGTCATCCGGTTGACGGGCTTTCCGGAAGCCGTTGCGGCTTGCGTGCCGGCACCTCCCACCACGACGGCAACATCTCCTGCACCTCCGCACGCGAATACCGGTCATCGATCAGCCACACCACGCCGCGGTCCTGCCGGGTGCGGATCACGCGGCCGGCTGCCTGGATGACCTTGCGCAGTCCCGGATACAGGTAGGCGTAGTCATAGCCATAGCCCTGGCCGAAGGCGGCTTCCATCCGCTCGCGCAGTTGTTCGTTGACAGGGTTCACCTGCGGCAGGCCCAGCGTGGCCACGAATGCGCCAATCAGCCGGTCGCCGGGAAGATCGACGCCTTCCGAGAACACGCCGCCCAGCACCGCGAAGCCAATGCCCTGACCGCCGGGCGCAAATGCCTCCAGGAATGCCGCCTGCCCGGCCTCGGTCATGCCGCGTGCCTGAGACCAGCTCGGGATATCGGGATGATGCTCGGCCAGCATGGCGGCGGCCTGCCGGAGGTAGTCATGGCTGCTGAAGAACGCCAGGTAGTTGCCGGGGCGCTGCGCGAACTGGTCGGCCATCAGTGCGACGATGGCCGGGAGCGAACGCTGCCGGTGGCTATAGCGCGTAGAGATATGGCGCGCGACATGCACGTCGAGCTGCTCCGCCTGGAATGGCGATGGCACTTCGACCCACACCGCACTGCCCGGCACGCCAAGCAGGTTGCGGTAGTAGTCGGCCGGCTGCAGCGTGGCCGAGAACAGCGTGGTCGAATGCGCGCCCGCGAATCGCGGGGCGAGGTACGGCGCGGGCAACAGGTTGCGCACGCATAGCGCGGCATCCATGCCGCCACGCTGGCGCGGCGTGCGCGTGATATCAAACAGCGAATGCTTGCCGCCGTATTCCGTCAGTTGTTCGGACAGGCGCAGGAAATGCATCGCGTCGAAATAGAAGCGCTCCAGTGCGGCATCGTGCCGCTGCGGCTGCGCGCTCATGTCGTCAATGATGGCAGTGCATAGCTGAGCGAGTGCCTCGATGAACGCGGCGGGCTCTTCATCGCGCGTTTCGTAGGTGGCCTCGCTGGATTTGGCGAGTGCGCTCCATTGCCGGTTGACCCGGTTCATCTCGCGCTTCAGCGTGCCAGGGGCCGACAGCCGCACGCCGCGGAAGACGGCATGGTCGAGCGTGACCGTGTACATGGCGCGGCCGCGTTCGACCAGGTTGTGCGCTTCGTCCACCAGCACGCTGACGCGCCATTCGTTCATCGCGGCCAGCGCATACAGCATCGCGCTGCGATCGAAGTAGTAGTTGTAGTCGGCCACTACCAGATCGCTCCAGCGGATCATCTCCTGCGCGAGGTAATACGGGCAGACCTCGTGCGCGCGGGCGATCTCCCGCACGCTTTGGCCGTCGAGCAGCGCCGCATGGCTGGCAGCGTCGCGCGCGGCGGGCAGGCGGTCGTAGAAGCCCTTCGCCAGCGGGCAAGAATCTCCATGGCAGGCCAGGTCGGGATGCTCGCACGCCTTGTCGCGCGCCATCAGTTCCAGCACACGCAGCGGCGCATCGCCGGGCTGGCGGCGCAATTGCGCGGTGGCCTGCAGCGCCACGGCGCGGCCCGTCGAGCGCGCGGACAGGAAGAAGATCTTGTCGAGACGCTGCGTGGGCATGGCCTTCAGCGCGGGAAACACCGTGCCGATCGATTTGCCGATGCCGGTCGGTGCCTGTGCCAGCAACGTGCGCGCACTGGCGTTGGCCTTGTAGACCGATTCGGCCAGCAGGCGCTGCCCGTCGCGGAACGTGCCATGAGGAAAGGCCAGTGCCTGCAGCCCGGCATCGCGATCGCTGCGATGCGCGATTTCCCGTTCGGCCCATTGCATGAAGCGGCGGCAGCTGCCCTCGAAAAACGCGCGCAGCGCCGTGGCGTCGCAGCGTTCCTTCAGCACGCGCTCGCGCTGGCTCTGGATATCGAAATACACCAGCGCCACGTCGATCTGCGCAAGGTTGCGCGACTCGCACAACAGCCAGCCGTAGATTTTCGCCTGCGCCCAGTGCAAGGCCTGGTGGTTCTGCGGGATCTCGATCTTGTCGCCGCGAACTGTCTTGATTTCTTCGACGCGGTTGGCCACGGGATCGTAGCCATCGGCGCGCCCGCGCACGCGCAGGCCTTCGAACTGGCCCGACAGCGTGACTTCGGACTCATAGCCGGACCCGCGGCGGCTGGTAACGACCCCATGGCCCGCCACGCCTTCCTGCCCGGTAGGCGAGGGCGTAAAGCGCAGGTCGAGGTCGCCCGCCTTGGCCGTGAATTCGCACAGCGTGCGGACGGCGACGGTATAGCGGGGCGGATCGGTTGGCGTGACGGACAAGGCGCGGGACGGCGAGGATTGCGGGGCTGTATGAATATACAGTGATCCAGCGCCTTCGGAAATATGCAATCCGCGTGTTCCCGACTAGCGGCGCGGAATCCTCCGCTGGCTGCTGCAGAACGACCAATATAGTGATTTACCCTATGAACACTACATACAAATCATGTACTTACGTTGATTGTAATTACAGATTACGTATCTTATACTCCGCCCGGTTGCGCGACACCTTAATCAAAACGCCTCAATCGAAGGACACAAGGACAAGGAGACAACCGTCATGCAATCCACGAGCCCAGCCACGACGATGGCGATTCCGCGCAGCAGCGTGCGCTGGAAAATCTTCCTGATGATGCTGCTGCTGGTGGCCATCAACTACATCGACCGTGCCTCGCTGTCGGTGGCCATGCCGCTGATTGCCAAGGAGTTCGACCTGAGTCCGGCGATGCAGGGGCTGATCCTCAGCTCCTTCTTCTGGACCTACGCCTTCATGCAGGTGCCGGGCGGCATGCTGGCCGACAAGTACAAGCCGCGCATCGTGATTGCCTGCGCCACCGTATTCTGGGGCTTCTTCCAGGCCATCGCGGCGGCCTGCACCAACGCCACTTCGCTGATGCTGACCCGCCTCGGGCTGGGCGCCGCCGAAGCGCCGATCTATCCGGCCGGCGGCAAGCTCAATGCGATCTGGATGACGAAGAACGAACGCGGCCGCGGCGCCACGCTGCTGGATGGCGGCGCACCGCTGGGCGCGGCGCTCGGCTCGCTCATCATCGCCGGGCTGATCAGCGAACTGGGATCGTGGCGCCTGTCGTTTGTGGTGGCGGGCGTGGGCACGGTGCTGGCCGGCTTCGTGGCGTGGTGGTACATCCGCAATTCGCCGCGCGAGCACAGCGGCGTCAATGAACAGGAGGCCCGTCATATCGAGGACGCGCTTGCCCTGGAGCACAGCGAGGAGCCGGCCAACCTGAGCGGCCGTTCGCTGGACTTCTTCAAGTACCGCTCGGTGTGGTGCATGGCGATCAGCTGGATGTGCTTCAACGCCGTGTTCTACGGCCTGCTGACCTGGATGCCGACCTACCTGAGCAAGGCCCGCGGCTTCGACCTGAAGACCATGGGCGGCGCGAGCTTCATCATCTTCTTCGCGGGCTTTGTCGGCGAACTGATCGGCGGCTGGATCGCCGACAAGTGGAAGGAGGCCGGCGGACGTCCCAACGTCGTGATGCGCACGCTGTTCGGGATCGCCGCCGTGGTGGCCACGGTGTCGATCTTCTCGGTGGCCTATGTCACTGATCCGGTGCTGGTGGTCGTGCTGCTGTCCTCGACCCTGTTCTTCCTGCGCTGGTGCGGCCTGTTCTGGTCGGTGCCGTCGATGCTGGGCACGCGCAACAAGGTGGGCTTTCTCGGCGGCGTGATGAACCTGGGCGGCAATATCGCCGGCATCAGCGTGCCGATCATCGTCGGCCTGATCGTGCAGGCCACGGGCTCGTACTTCCTGGCGCTGATGTTCTTTGCCGCCTGCGGTGTCGGCCTGCTGTTCGCATCCACCAGCATCGACTACGAGAAAAAGATTCCGGTCTGACGTCAACACGGCAGGACAGCAGGAACCGGAACACAGCAATTCCCGCATGAACAACAAGGAGGCGCCGCCCGTCGCGGACGGCGCTTGTCAGCGCATTGGCAGGAATCCCCAAACAAGGAAAACATGAAGCTCAAACTCATCGCCATTTCGGCTGGTCTGCTTGCATCGGCTGGCGCTTATGCCCAATCCAGCGTGACGCTTTACGGCGTGGTTGACGTCGGTATCGAGTATCTGAACAGCGTCCCGAATGCGGCCAAGAACAGTTCCAGCCTGGTGGCCATGCAATCGGGCAACCAGTCGGGTTCGCGCTGGGGCTTGCGCGGCGTAGAGGATCTGGGCGGCGGGCTGAAGGGCATCTATACGCTGGAGAGCGGTTTCAATATGGATGACGGCAAGATGGCCCAGGGCGGCCGGCTGTTTGGCCGCGCCGCATATGTCGGCTTGCAAAGCCGCTGGGGCCAACTGACCCTGGGACGCCACACGTCGCCGTTCTGGGATTTCTCCGGCGCATTCGATCCGATGGGCAACGCAGGCCGCTTCGCCATCGGCGCACAAGACCCGTTCATGCTTGGCCAGCGTGCGGACAACTCGGCCAAGTATGTTGGCAACTTCGGTGGCCTGACGGTGACCGGCCTGTACAGCTTCAACTACAACAACGCGGAAGTTCCGGGCAACTTCACCAACGGCCGGGAGTATTCGGTGCTGGCAACTTACGCCGCTGGCCCGTTGTCGGTCGGTGTCGTGTACGACCAGACCAACCAGTCGTCCGCCGCCGCCCTGTCCAGCAACCAGTTGATCCGCCGCGCGGCGATTGCCGGCAACTATGCATTTGGCCCGGCCAAGCTCTATGCCGGCTACCGTTACGCGCGCTCGTTCAATGGCGCTTCGCTGCCTGGCACTGCGGGTGCGGCGAATACCTATGCCAACCTCGCGTGGGCTGGACTGGGTTATCAGCTGACACCGACCTTCTCGCTGACCGGCGCGGCGTACTACCAGAACCTCGCCAACGCGCACGTCGGCAACCCGTGGCAATTCGTTGCGACGGCCGACTATCTCCTATCGAAGCGCACCGACGTGTACGCGACCATGGCTTACGCGGTGAACAGCAATCCGCGTTCGGGGCTAGGCGTGAACGGATTCAACGATGTGCTGGGTGCATCGTCAAGCGAACAGGTGGTGCCAGGCAAGAACCAGTTTGGCGCCGTAGTTGGCGTTCGCCACAAGTTCTGAGCGGTCGGCAGATTGCGCAATGAGCCCGGTTCTTCCGGGCTTTTTTTTGCGCCAACGCCGATCCGCGTGATTCTTAGCGCTCCTTATCTTCGTATGCTCTCATCCATTCGCTCAAAGATTCAGGCCATCTCCACTGGCATCGTCGTGACGGCCCTGGCACTGACGGCTGGCGTGACCTATGTCATCGTCCGCAACAGCAATCTCGAAACGATTCAGCAGAATCTCGACGCCATCGCGACCGGCCATGGCCTGGCGCTCGATGAGTGGGTGGCGGCCAAGGCCACGATGGTGAGCGCCGCGGCCGAACAGATTGCCCCGGGCGATCCGCAAGGCATCGTCCGCCAGTTGCAGAAGGCCGGCGCATTCCCGATTACCACCGCGGGCTGGAAGGACAAGTCCTTCGTGGCCAG
Source organism: Cupriavidus sp. C2SS-8b (assembly GCF_057073745.1). Classification (NCBI taxonomy): domain Bacteria; kingdom Pseudomonadati; phylum Pseudomonadota; class Betaproteobacteria; order Burkholderiales; family Burkholderiaceae; genus Cupriavidus; species Cupriavidus sp. C2SS-8b. The sequence continues at coordinate 2,326,010 of NZ_CP172717.1, read as the reverse complement.
CAAGGATCGCATGCCGGAAGGCTTCGATCCGACCGCGCGTCCCTGGTACAAGGAAACCGTGGCGGCGGGGAAGCCGATTGTCTCCACGCCCTACGCCGATGCCGCGAGCGGCAAGCCCTTCGTCTCGTTTGCCGCGCCGATCGTGCGTAGCGGTGCATTGGACGGCGTGGTGTCGGCGGTTGTGTCGCTGGATGGCGTTCGCGCCGTCGTTGCCGCGGTGCATCCGACTCCGGAGAGCCTGGGCTTTGTGGTGGACAAGGACGGAACTATCCTGGCGCACCCGCAGGACAAGTACATCCGCAAGCCGGCGCTTGAGTTGTCGCCGGCGCTGACGCCGCAGACGCTGGCGTCGCTGGCGACGGAGACCACGCCGCTAGAGGTCGAGCTGGATGGCACGGCCAAGCTGCTGCGCGCCAAGCCGATTCATGGCACCAACTGGCAACTGGTGGTGGCGCTGGACAAGGCAGAGGCCACGGCAGCGCTGAACAGCGTGGTCAAGGCGTCGGCCATTGCCATCGTGCTGTTGGCGGCCGTCGCAGCGTTGCTGAGCGGCGTGCTTACCGCGCGGGCATTCAGCCGGCTGTCGGGCGTTCGGGATGCGATGAACGAGATCGGATCGGGTGATGGTGATTTGACGCAACGGCTGCCTGCCGCAGGGCGTGACGAGGTGACGCAGATTGCGGTCTCATTCAATACCTTTGTCGAGAAACTCGGGGGCGTGTTGTTGCGGATTCGCCATGGCAGCGAGTCCGTGAAGATTGCGACCCGCGAGATCGAAGCCGGCAATCAGGACCTTTCGCGCCGGACCGAAATGGCGGCCAGCAATCTGGAGGAAACGGTCGCTTCGCTGTCCGAGCTGACGGGTTCCGTGAGGCGATCCGCCGAAGCGACGGTGCAGGCCACGCGTCTTGCCTCATCCGCGAGCGAGGCCGCTGCGCGGGGCGGTACGGTGGTGTCGGATGTGGTGGCGACGATGGCGGACATCGCGCAGTCTTCCGCGAAGATCGTGGAGATCATCGGGGTGATTGATGGCATCGCGTTCCAGACCAATATCCTGGCGCTGAATGCGTCGGTGGAAGCGGCGCGCGCCGGCGAGCATGGGAAGGGCTTTGCGGTGGTGGCGAATGAAGTGCGTGGGCTTTCTCATCGCTGCGCGACGGCTGCGAAAGAGATCAAGGCGTTGATCGAGGCTTCCGATCTCAGCGTTCAGTCGGGCGCGCAACGCGTGCAGGCGGCGGGGGAGGCGATGAAGGAAATCGACGATGGCATTCGTCGCGTTACTTCGCTGATTGGGGAGATCAGTGCGTCCATGGGGGATCAGGCCACCGGGATCAGCCAGATCAACCAGGCTGTGGAGGAGATGGAACAGGCAACGCAGCAGAACGCGGCGTTGGTGGAGCAGGCGACTGCGGCGTCATCGCTGTTGAATGAGCAGGCTCATACGTTGGCGGAGGCGGTGGGGGAGTTTAGGTTGGGGGAGGGGGGAAATAATCGGTGATGACCAGGGCGTCGCTCTTGGCATGCGCCGCGGGCCTGTCAGAAATTTTGTGTTTAGGGCATAACATGTCGCCAAGGAGCATGTCATGCCACGTAGAAACAAGACGAGTCAGGCCGCCGATCGTGAGCTGCCGATCATTCCCGAGGATCTGATCGCCCATTTCGTAAAGGGCCCGATGACTGCCGAGGCCGTGCAGGACGCCTCAATGGCATTCAAGAAGGCCCTGATCGAGCGGGCCTTGGGCGCTGAACTCGGTCATCATCTGGGCTACCCGGCTGGCGCTGAGCGCCCAGCCGGCACAGCCAATCAACGCAATGGCAAGAGTGCTAAGACGGTTTTGACCGAGGACGGGCCGCTGCGAGTGGATATTCCGCGCGACCGCGACGGCAGCTTCGATCCGATCCTGATTCCCAAGCACGAGCGACGCTTCACCGGGTTCGACGACAAGATCGTCGCCATGTACGCCCGCGGCATGACCGTGCGCGAGATCCAGGCGTTTCTGGCCGAACAGTACGGCACCGAGGTGTCGCCAGAATTCATCAGTTCTGTAACTGATGCAGTCATGGACGAGGTCACCACCTGGCAAGCCCGCCCGCTGGAGGCGATGTACCCGGTGGTGTTCTTCGACGCGCTGCGGGTCAAGATGCGTGAGGACGGCGTGGTACGCAACAAGGCCGTCTATCTGGCCTTGGGCGTGCTGCCCGACGGCACGCGCGACATCCTGGGCCTGTGGATCGAGAGCACCGAAGGCGCCAAGTTCTGGATGAAGGTGTTCAACGACCTGAAGATCCGTGGCACGCAGGACATCCTGATTGCAGTGACCGACGGGCTCAAGGGCATGGAACAGGCCCTGAACGCGGTGTTCCCGGCCACGACGCTACAGACCTGCATCGTGCATCTGATCCGAAACAGCTTGAGCTACGCCGGTTGGAAAGAGCGCCGGACCGTGGCTGCGGCGCTTAAGCCCGTGTACACCGCGCCCACTGTTGAGGCGGCGCTGGCCGAACTGGCGGCGTTCGAGCAGAGCGAATGGGCTAAGAAATACCCCCCGATCGCCGCGTCCTGGCGTCGCGCCTGGGATCAGGTGATCCCGTTCTTTACATTCCCACCGGCGATCCGCAAGATCATCTACACGACGAACGCGATCGAGAGCATCAACGCGCAACTACGTAAGATCATCAAGACTCGGGGGCACTTCCCCAGTGACGAGGCGGCAACGAAGCTGCTATGGCTGGCCCTGCGCAACATCACCGGTAAGTGGGGCAGCTCAACGCATGACTGGAAGGCTGCCATGAACCAGTTTGCGATTCTCTATGAGGAACGCTTTACCCACCCGCATCACTGAGATAATGCTGGCTCACCGGTTAAGTCGACGGTGCGCCTTTAACTGCCCTGAACACAAAAACGCTGACAGGCCCTGCGCCGCTGTTTCGCCGGCGGCGCCTGCCAAGGGCGACAACCCAGTCATAACCCCAGAACCCCGCCGGCTACGCCGGCGAAACAGCGGCGCATGCCAAGCGCGACAACCCAGTCATCGCCAGCCAGGCCCGCAAAAATCCCTTACTTCGCCGTAGGCATCGCAAACTCCGCCCCCCGCGCCATATCATCCGGCCACCGCTGCATGACACTCTTCTGCCGCGTATAAAACCGCACGCCTTCCTCCCCATACGCATGCATGTCGCCGAACAGCGAGCGCTTCCAGCCGCCGAAGCCGTGCCACGCCATCGGCACCGGAATCGGCACGTTGATGCCAACCATCCCGACCTCGATCCTGCGCGCGAACTCGCGCGCAACCTGGCCATCACGCGTGTAGCAAGCCACGCCGTTGCCAAACTCATGGTCATTAACCAGCTTCGCAGCCTGCGCAAAATCATCCACCCGCACGCATGACAGCACCGGCCCGAAGATCTCCTCCTTGTAGATGCGCATGTCAGGCGTGACGTTGTCGAACAGCGTGCCACCGGTAAAGAAGCCTTGCTCGTGCCCCGGCACCTTGTAGTTGCGGCCATCGACCACCAGCTTCGCGCCTTCTTCCACGCCAAGAGCGATGTAGTTCTCGATGCGTTCCAGCGCCTGCCCAGTGACCACCGGCCCCATCTCGGCCGCCGCATCCATGCCGTTGCGGATCACCAGCTCCCGCGCACGGGCTTCCAGCTTCGGCAGGATCTTGTCGGCCACGTCGCCAACCAGCACCGCGACCGAGATCGCCATGCAACGCTCGCCGGCAGAGCCGTAGGCCGCACCGATAAGCCCATCCACGGCCTGGTCGATATCCGCGTCCGGCATCACCACCATGTGGTTCTTGGCGCCGCCCAGCGCCTGCACGCGCTTGCCCAGCCGCGCGCCGGTCTCGTAGATGTAGTTGGCGATCGGCGTGGAGCCGACGAAGCTAACCGCCTTCACGTCGGCGTGATGGAGCAGGGCGTCAACCACGGTCTTGTCGCCCTGCACGACGTTGAACACGCCATCGGGCAGGCCCGCCTGCTTGAGCAGCGCGGCCATGAACAGCGATGCCGAAGGATCGCGCTCGCTCGGCTTCAGGATGAAGCAGTTGCCGGCCGCGATCGCCACCGGGAACATCCAGCACGGCACCATGCAAGGGAAGTTGAACGGCGTGATGCCGGCCACCACACCCAATGGCTGGCGCAGCGTCCAGTTGTCCATGCCGGTCGAGACCTGGTCCGTGAAATCGCCCTTGAGCAGCTGCGGAATCCCGCAGGCGAATTCGATGATGTCGATGCCGCGGCTGACTTCGCCGGCGGCGTCGCTCAATACCTTGCCGTGCTCGGCCGTGATGATGGCGGCCAGCTCGTCCTTGTGCTGGTTCATCAGCTCCAGGAACTTCAGCATGACGCGCGCGCGCCGGATCGGCGGCGTGTCGGCCCACCTGGGGAATGCCGCCAGCGAGCTGGCGACCGCGGCATCGACGTCCTCGACCGTGCCAAGCCGGACCTGCCGCGCCACCGCACCGGTAGCCGGATTGAACACGGCCTGCGAGCGCGTGCCCGAACCCGCGAAGCGTTCGCCGGAAACAAAGTGGATCACGTCTGCGGAGTCGTTGTAAGGCGCGGTCATGGAAATCTCCTGTGCGGTCTGGCGAGCCTGCAAGGCCGCCGTGTCTGGGAATGAGGCGAGTGTAGGAAGGCGCGCGAGTCGCGGCTAGCCACCCGCAGGCGAATTCACTGTTCAGGATTTTTAGATACTGGCATGCTATAGACACGAACTATAGGCGTCTCAAGTGATGCGAAAGGAGTCTCTGGATGACAAAAGCCAACGTAGAGGAACTCTGGGAGCACCTGCACTGGCTGGTCGTACTGCAGCAGCAGGGCAGCTTCAGCAAGGCCGCCGCGCGGCTAGGCGTCAGCAAGGCGTCGATGAGCCAGCACATCGCCGACCTCGAAAAGGCAGCCGGCATCATGCTCGTGCAGCGCACCACGCGCAGCGCCACGCTGACCGATGCCGGCCGGCAACTGGTCGATTCGATGCGCGGCGCCTTCGAGCAGATCGCCGCGGGCTACGCCAATGTCCGTGACCTGGCCGGCGCCCCGCGCGGCTTCCTGCGCGTCACCGCGCCGGTGGCGTTTTCCAGGCAGCAGCTGGTGCCCTTGCTGCCCGGATTCCTGCGCCGCTATCCGCAGATCCAGGTCGAGCTGGACATGTCCGATCGCCTGCGCCCGCTCGCGCAGGAAGGCTTCGACATTGCCGTGCGGCATACCTCCACGCCTCCCGAAACCCATGTCGCCTGGACGCTGGCCGCGACGCGCACGGTGCTGGTGGCCAGCCGTTCGTATCTCAGGACCCGAAGCGCGCCCGAATTGCCGCAGGCACTGGCCGATCACGCCTGCCTGCACTATCCGCGCCGGCAAGGCACCGCCACATGGACCTTTGTGCCCGAATCGCCGGACGCGAGCGCGGGGCATGCCGATCCGGTCACGGTCCCCGTCGCCGGTCCGCTCGCGGTCAACAACAGCGAGGCGTTGCGGGATGCCGCCATTGAAGGCCTCGGTATCGCGCTGCTGCCGGACTTCAGCGCCCAGTCCGCGCTGGAAAGCGGCAGGCTGGTCGAACTGCTGCCGCAGTGGCGCGCGACCGGAGCGTTTGGTGACTGGCTCTACGCCATCCGGCCGTACTCCGCACACGCGTCGCGCGTTTCGCAGGTGCTGGTCGAGTACCTGAGGGAGTCGTTCTCGCAAGGCTTTGCGTTCCGCCCGCCGGCACAGGTCTGAGGTCGATCGCAATGAGATATCCAAAAGTCACATTGCGATCTTAACTTCAAAAAATATCAACTTATATCCAATTGCTTCAGGAATATCGATTACTTAAACTTTATTCAACCCAACCACAGAAGACCACGGCCGGAATAGAACGGTCGGGTACGGAGACAAATGCTCGGTTCGGAACTCGTCATCCAGGCGCTTGCACGCCGCGGTGTCACCACCCTTTTCAGTCTGTCCGGCAACCAGATCATGCCGCTCTACGACGCGTGCATCGATGCCGGCATCCGCATCGTCCACGTCCGCCATGAAGCCGCAGCGGTATTCATGGCCGATGCGTGGTCGCAGGTCACGGGCGAACTCGGCGTAGCGCTGCTGACTGCCGCGCCGGGTATCGCCAACGGTATTGCGCCGCTGTTCTCCGCGTCGCAGGCCGAGAGCGCCGTGCTGGTGTTGTCGGGCGACTCGTCCGTGGCCGAAGACGGCATGGGTGCGTTCCAGGAACTGGACCAGGCGGCCATGACGGCGCCGCTGACCAAATGGTCAAAGCGCGTGACCGATGCCCGCTCGCTCGTCTCCACGCTGGACACCGCCGTGTCGACCGCAATGGCCGATCGTCGCGGCCCGGTTCACCTGGCATTGCCGTTCGACCTGATGACGCGCGAATCCGGCCTCGATGCGCTGCCGCCGCAGATGCTCGATGCCAAACCGGTGGAGCCGGCCGCGAGCACCATCGAGACCATCGCGCAGTTGCTGGGCCAGGCACGCCGGCCGCTGATTCTTGCGGGACCGACGCTGTGCCGGGACCGCAATCGCCGGGCGCTGCCCGCACATAGCCAGGCCTTGAACGCGCCGATCATGCCGATGGAAAGCCCGCGCGGATTGCGTGATCCGTCGCTGGGCGCGATTGCCGAGGTCGTCTCGGAATCCGACCTGATCATCCTGCTCGGCAAGCGCCTCGACTTCACGGTGGGATTTGGCCGCGAGAACGTCTTTGGCAAGACGGCCCGAGTTGTGGCGATCGATCCCGACGTGGATATGCTGCGCCGCGCGGAAAGGCTGCTCGGCGACCGCCTTGCCGCGCGCTGCGTGGCGGATGTGTCCGTCGCACTTGAGCGGCTGGAGCAAGCATCGCGACCGCCCGGGCAGGATCGCCTTGCGTGGATGGAGCGTGTTGACGCAGCGCGGCGGGAACGCGGGCAGGCGCCGGCCGGATCGGAAGCGGATATCCATCCACGCGCCTTGTGCGAAACCGTCAATCAGTTCCTCAACGGTGTACCCGAACCGATCCTGGTCTGCGATGGCGGTGAGTTCGGCCAGTGGGCACAGGCGTTCTGCACCGCGCCGACGCGAATCATCAACGGCGTGTCCGGCGCGATCGGCGGCGGCATCTGCTATGCCATCGCCGCGAAGATCGCCCGGCCCGAGGCCACGGTTGTCCTGCTGATGGGCGATGGCACCGCGGGCTTCCATCTTTCCGAATTCGACACCGCGGTGCGCGAACAGGCCGGCGTCATTGCCGTGATCGGCAACGACCTGCGCTGGAACGCGGAACACGTCATCCAGCAACGCACCTACGGCGAAGACCGACTGATCGGCTGCGGGCTGAGCGCCGCGGCACGCTACGACGCGGCGGTGGCCGGGCTGGGCGGGTTCGGGGCGTTCGTCGAACGCATCGATGCGCTGGCGCCTGCATTGCAGGCAGCGCTCGACAGCGGCAAGCCCGCATGCATCAACGTCCGCATGGAAGGCGAGCCCGCGCCGGTGTTCGCGCGCAACCAGGCTGGCGCATCGGCGCATTGAACGACACGAAGGGGGAGACAGTGATGGAGGCGACCAAGGCCGCGCAGCGCATGCTCACGGTACGCATTGCACGCGGCACCGAAGAGGGCAGCTTCACCACCTACGAGGTGCCATGGCGTGAAAACCAGACCGTACTCGATGTGGTCACCGAGGTGCAGCGCCGCCTCGACCCGACGCTGTCCTACCGCTTCGCGTGCCGCGTCGGCGTATGCGGCTCCTGCGCGATGACCGTCAACGGCCGTCCGCGCTGGACCTGCCGCACGCACGTGAGCCGCGTGGAAGAGGATGGCGTGATCGTGATCGAGCCGTTGCGCAATATGCCGCGCATCAAGGATCTCGTGGTCGATATGTCGGAGTTCTTCGACAAGTGGAAGAAGGCCGGCAATACCTTCGTCGGCACGGCCACGCGCGACGATCCGCCGGCCGCCGTCTCGCCGGCCAGCCGCAAGCGCAAGATGGCCGACGCCGCGATCGAATGCATCAACTGCGGGGTCTGCTATGCGGCCTGCGATGTGGTGTCGTGGGACAAGGAATACCTCGGGCCGGCCGCGCTGAACCGCGCCTGGACGCTGTTCAACGACGAGCGCCACGCCGACCCCAAGGACGTGCTGCGCAAGGCCACCTCCGGCAGCGGCTGCAATGCCTGTCACACGCAAGGCAATTGCATGACGCACTGCCCGGTCAGCCTGAGCCCGACGGGGAGCATCGCGGGCCTGAAGAAGAACGCACTGCTGCAGTTCCTGAAGGGAGGCTGATCATGGAGCAGCGTCTGTTCGCCTTGCAGCGTCTCACGGCCATGATCATGGCGCCGTTCGTGCTGGTGCACCTGGGTGTCATCCTCTATGCGGTGCGCGGCGGCCTGACGGCGGCCGAGATCCTGTCGCGCACGCAGGGCAGCTGGATCTGGATTCCGTTCTATTCGCTGTTCGTGCTCAGCGTGGCGGTCCATGTGCCGATCGGCCTGCGCAACATCCTGATCGAATGGGCGCGGCTGAGCCGTAACGGCGCATCGGTGGCGTGCCTGCTGTTTGGCCTGCTGCTGTTGGCCATGGGACTGCGCGCGGTGGCGGCGGTCGGAGGGTTCTGGTCATGAAGTCGCCACGCAATCATCGCGCGTACTGGGCGTTCCTGGGCCATCGGCTCTCGGGGCTGGCGCTGGGCCTCTTTCTTCCCGCGCATTTCTATGTGCTCGGCCTGGCGCTGGACCAGCGTGCCCGCATGGACGCGTTCCTGAAGTTCGCCGACATGGGCGCGGTGAAGTTCGGGGAATGGGGGCTGGTGCTGCTGCTGTCCATTCATATGTGCTTCGGCCTGCGGCTGCTGGCGCTGGAACTGTTGCCGTGGAGCTCCACGCGCGACGCACGGCTGTCGTGGATCGGCTGGGGCGGCGCGCTGTCGCTGCTGGTCGGCGTGGTCTTTGCCCTGGGGGTAATCTGAATGCAAATCGAGAACCACAAGACGGATATCCTGATCCTCGGGACTGGCGGTGCGGGCCTGTTCGCGGCGCTGCACGCCAAGAAGGCCAACCCCGCGCTGAAGGTGTCGGTGGCGGTCAAGGGGCTGCTCGGCAAATGCGGCTGTACGCGCATGGTGCAGGGCGGCTACAACGTGGCGCTGTCCTCCGGCGATTCGGTCGAACGCCATTTCATGGACACGATCGAGGGCGGCAAGTGGCTGCCACGGCAGGACCTGGCCTGGCGTCTCGTGGAAGGCGCGGTCGAGCGCGTGCGCGAACTTGAAAACGAGATCGGCTGCTTCTTCGACCGCAACCCCGACGGCACGCTGCACCAGAAGGCCTTCGCGGGGCAGAGCTTTGACCGCACCGTGCACAAGGCCGACCTGACCGGCATCGAGATCATCAACCGGCTGATGGAGCAGGTGCGCGCGCTCGATGTGGAAGAGATGGAAGAGCACCGCGCGATCGAGCTGATCCCCGCTGCGGACGGCTCCGGCATCGCGGGCGTGCTGTTCATCGACATGCGTCGCGGCACCTATCGCTTCGTGCAGGCCAAGGCTGTTCTGCTGGCCACCGGTGCCGGTCCGACGATGTATCGCTATCACACGCCGTCGGGCGACAAGACCTGCGATGGCCTGGCCATGGCGATGCGCTACGGCCTGAGCCTGCGCGACATGGAGATGGTGCAGTTCCATCCGACCGGCCTGCTCGGCGGCCCCGATACGCGCATGACGGGGACGGTGCTCGAAGAAGGCCTGCGCGGCGCGGGCGGCTGGTTGCTCAATGGCGACGGCGACCGCTTCATGACGAACTACGACGCACGTGGCGAACGCGCGACGCGCGACGTGGTCAGCCGCGGCATCTACGCAGAGATGCGCGCCGGCCGCACCGGCCCGATGGGCGGCGTCTATATCCAGATGAGCCACCTCGGGCCGGAGAAGGTGGCGAAGACCTTCCCGGGCATGGTCAACCGCTGCAGCGACTGCGGTTTCGATCTCGCGGGCGGCAGGGTCGAGGTTGTGCCTACCGCTCACTACTTGATGGGCGGTGTCGAATTCAATGTGGATTGCAGCACCGCATCGCCAGGGCTGTTCGCCGCTGGCGAGGACTGCGGCGGCGTCCATGGCGCGAACCGCCTCGGCGGCAACGGGGTGGCGAACTCGACGGTCTTCGGCGGCATCGCGGGCGATGCCATGGCGGCCTATGTCCCGGGCGTGAAGCAATGGAAGGAGCCGGACCGCCGCGTGATCGCCGATGGCATCGCGCGCGCCGAGTATCCGTTCTCGAAGCCGGCGGGCGCGATCCACGAGCTACGCGACGCGCTCGCGCAGACCATGTGGGACGACGTCGGCGTGCTGCGCCATGAGGCCGCGATGCAGCGCGGACTGGAATCGGTCGCGTCGCACCAGCGCGCGTTGATGGCCATTGGCGTGCCCGACGGCGACCGGCGCTACAACGTGACCTGGCATGACTGGCTGAACCTGCAAAGCCTGGTGGACATGTCGCGCGTCATCACGGTTTCCGCGCTGGCACGCGAGAACAGCCGCGGCGCGCATTTCCGCGAAGACTTCCCCGAGGCGGGGGACCTGCACAGCAGCCGCTACACCCGCGTGAGCGCCGATGGCGACGATCTTCGCCTGGAGATGGTCCCTGTCAAGTTCGATATTGTCCGGCCCGGCACGTCGCTGATCACTGGCGAAGCTGGCCAACCCCCGAAAGTTGCCGCATAGAGGACCGCTACGATGACCATTTCCATCGATCGGGTCGAGGAAGCCGCGTTCGAGATCATGAAACGCGCCGCGATCGAGATCCCCAAGGACTACAAGCAAGGCATCCAGGCCCTGCAGAAGACCGAGACCGGCAAGCTGCCGCGCTTCGTCATCCACGCGATGCAGGACAACTGGGAAGCCGCCGACGAGGACCGTCGCCCGATGTGCGCGGACACCGGGCTGCCGCGCTACTACGTGAAGGTCGGCAATGAAGCAGCGGTCCAGCGCGGCTTTGTCGCGGTCGAGCGGGCGCTGCGCAAGGCGACCGCCGACGCCACGCTGGCCGTGCCGCTGCGCCCGAACCGGGTGCATCCGCTCTGGCGCACCGACAACAACAACAACGTCGGCATCAACGCGCCGGAGATCGAATGGTCGTTCGAGCCGGATGCCGACTGGGTCGAGATCACCACGGTGCACAAGGGCGGCCTGTTCGGCACCGACTACCGCATGCTGTTCCCCGGTGACGGCATCGACGGCATCAAGCGCTTCGTGCTCGATACGCTGATCGCGTTCGGCAAGCGCGGCCTGGCGTGCCAGCCGGCCATCGTCGGCATCGGGTTGGGCGGCTCCAAGGATACGTGCATGCAGCTCGGCAAGCAGGCGGCCTGCCTGCGCGTAGTGGGCGATCGCAACCCCGATCCGAAGATCGCCGAACTTGAGCTGGAACTGATGAAGCTCGGAAACTCCATCGGCATGGGCGCGATGGGCTTTGTCGGCTCATCGATGGTGGTCGATTGCCACATCGAGGTCGGCCATACCCACACGGGCGGCATGCCGATCAGCCTGCATACGTTCTGCCTGTCGTCGCGGCGCGCCACCGCACGCATCCACGCGGGCGGCGAGATCGAGTACCGCACCGACCCGCAGTGGTTCACCCCTTACCTGCGCAGGGAGACAGTCGAATGGTAAGCCCGCAAGACGATGACCTGAAGGTCTTCCATATCAACCTGCCTGCCACCACGGAAGACATTGCCCGCCTGGAACTGGGCGCGGCGGTCTACCTGAATGGCGTGATCTACACCGCCCGAGAGGGCGTCTACAAGAAGGTGCTCGACGAGGGCCTTGAGCCACCGGTCGAGCTGCGCGGACTCAGCAACGTCAACTTCCACTGCTCGCCGGCTGCGGCGCCCGATGGCCATGGCGGCTACAACGTCGGCGCGGTGACCGCCACCGCGAGCTTCCGCTTCTCGAAGTGGATTCCGAAGTGGATGGAGCAGACCGGCTGCCGCATCTTCATCGGCAAGGGCGGCATGCCCGCCGACGACTACAAGCGCGTGCTGGCGCCCGGCGGCGCGGTCTACCTGACGACGGTCGGATACGGCACGGGCGCGCTGCTGGGCCGCGGCATCAAGCGCGTGCGCGATGTGTTCTGGCTCGACGAGCTTGGCATCGCGCAGGCCATGTGGATGTTCGAGGTCGAGAACTTCGGCCCGTTCATCGTCGAGAGCGACCTGGACGGCAACTCGCTCTTTGCGCAGCACGCCGAAGTCATCAACGCCGGTATCGAGAAGCTCTACGCCGGGCTCAAGCCGCCTGCGCTGCATCGCTACGGCGAGACCGACGACCGCAAGAATGAAGTGATGTAGCCCCGCACTCACAACACACTGCAGCGAACCGGCAAGGAACGGACATGATCATCGATTTCCGACTGCGGCCGCCACTCGGCGGCTTCCTGAACACCCTGATGTATTCGGCCGGCGAGCGCCGCGACGGCTTCACGCGCACGGTCGGCTTCGAGCCTTCACCAGCCGCGCAGCAGCAGTCGATGGGCCTGCTGATGCAGGAGATGGATGCGGCTGGTGTTGACAAGGGCGTTGTCGTGGGGCGCCTTGCCGGCACGCTCGGCAGCGTATCGAACGACGACGTGGCGCGCATCGTGCGCGATTACCCCGGGCGTTTCATCGGCGCGGCGTCCATCGATCCGACCGATCGCGTGGCCGCCTGCAAGACCATTTCGAATGCCGTCGCCGGCGGCTTCAAGGCCATCAACATCGAGCCGGGCTCGTACCCGATCCCGATGTACGCCGACGACCGCCGCCTGTACCCGATCTACGCGCATTGCGAAGACCTGGACGTGCCGGTGATCCTGATGGTGGGCGGCACCGCGGGCCCGGACCTGAGCTACTCGGACCCGATACGCACGGACCGCGTACTCACCGATTTCCCGAGGCTCAAGGTCGTGGTGGTCCATGGCGGCTGGCCGTGGGTCACGGAGATCCTCCACATCGCATTCCGAAGACCCAACCTGTACCTGTCGCCGGATATGTATTTCTCCAGGATGCCGGGCTGGGAAGAGTACGTGAAGGCGGCCGATACCTTCCTGGCCGACCGGATGCTGTACGCAAGCTCGTTCCCGTTCTGCCCGGTGCGCGACTACAAGCAGTGGTTCGAAACGCTGCCAATTCGTGCGGAGAACATGGAGAAGGTCATGGGCGGCAACGCGCGCCGCCTGCTGGGGCTTTAGGGTACGTGGCGTGCGTCCGTGCGGCACAATGACGGCGCACCGAACCCCCTGATATCGAGTCGAATATGGACGTCAAGACGCTCTACACCCTGGTCGCCATCGCGGATCGCGGCAGCTTCGCCGAAGCCGGCAACGCGATCGGCCTGTCGCTGTCCGCCGTGAGCATGCAGATGCGCGCGCTGGAAGAAGAACTGGGCATGACCATCTTCGACCGCAGCCGCAGGCCGCCGATCCTCACGGATGCCGGGCTCGCCTTCACCAACCGGGCGCGCGACCTGCTGACCCACTGGGAAAGCATGAGCGCGGCGCTCAAGCGCGAAGCGGCGGGCGGCGTGCTCAAGCTAGGCTCGGTGCACACCTGTGTGTCCGGCCTGCTGCCGCTGGCGCTCAAGCGGCTGCAGCAGCAGGGGCATCGTCTCGACATCCACCTGACCACGGGGCTAACGCATGACCTGGAGCGCGCCGTGCAACGACGCCAGCTCGATGTCGCGGTAGTCACCGAGCCCGAAGTGCCGCGCCTGGACCTGGAGTTCACGCCGTTCTTCAATGAAGAGTTCGTGGTCATCACGCATGTCACGACGCGTGGCGATTCGGACAAGGGCGTGCTCGAAACGACGCCGTATGTGCGCTTCAATCGCACGGCGCGCGTGGGATTCCTGGTCCAGGAAGAAATGGTGCGCCGGCAGATTGCGGTGCGGTCGACCATGGAGATCGACACGCTGGAAGGTGTCATCTGCATGGTTGCGAACGGCCTTGGCTCCTCGGTGGTGCCCGCGCGCGGCGTGGAGAATGAATTCCCGGCGTCGATCCGTACCATTCCGTTCGGATCGCCGCCGCTGATGCGCCGGCTCGGCATCCTGGTCCCGCGCGACAACCCGCGCGCGCACCTGTCCCGGTTGTTGCTGGATGCGCTGACGGCCGTCACCGAGCCGGCCAGCGCGCCCGACGACGGCCGGCCCAGGCTGGTCCGCAAGCGCTAGCGACGACGGTCGTCCTGCATCAAGGCGGACAGTCGAAGAAGAATAGCGTCCGGCCGGATCGATAAAGAACTGCATTGAATTTAAATGCGGGATGGATATTTGCTTTCTGAAATTTAATTTTATTAACCAGTTTAACTGGTGATCATCACCAAAACATCAGGTTTTTGTTTAAGGAAATTCTTTATTAGCCTCGATTGAAGACAATGCGTTGCACACGATAGCCGCGACGGACAGCGGCACCACAAAGGAGACAGCGATGACACGACTTGGCATTGGAAGCGCACTCAGGCATTGGCAGGGACACGCACGGCAATGGCTGCATCGCTTGCGCGCGAATCCCATTCTCGAGGAGTTGCGTGGCGGCGCGGGCGCCAGGCGGCACGCGGGCTCAACGGCGGTAGCCATGTTCGCCTTTGCCATCGCACCGCTGTACATGACGCCGGCACATGCGGAGGAATGGCCGAACAAGCCGGTCCGACTGGTCGTGCCGTTTGCATCGGGCGGCGCCACGGACCTGCTGGCGCGTGCTTTGGCGCTGGAGCTGGGCAAGCAATGGAAGCAGCCCGTGGTTGTGGACAACCGTCCCGGCGCCGGCGGTGCCGTCGGCGCGGAAGTCGTCGCCAAGTCGGCAGCCGACGGCTACACGCTGCTGCTGGCTTCGGGCAGCATGTTCACGGTGAATCCGTACATCTACCACAAGCTGCCGTATTCCACGCAGAGCTTCGAGATGATCAGCAAGGTGGCCAGCGGCCCGATGGTCGTCACGGTCAATACCAAGGTCCCGGCCAAGACTGTGGCGGAACTCATCAGCTATGCGAAAGCCAATCCCGGCAAGCTCACCTTTGGCTCGGCGGGCAACGGCAGCCAGGTCCATATCGCGAGCGAGGCATTTGCCGAGGCTGCGGGCATGGAGGTCGTGCACGTGCCGTACAAGGGGGATGGCCCGGCCTATGCGGACCTGATGGCCGGCGTGATCGACATGACCGTGGGCAATATCAATGGCATCTCGCCGCTGCTCAAGGGCAATCGCCTGCGCGCGCTGGCCGTGACGGGCAAGGAGCGCTCGCCGCTGCTGCCCGACGTGCCGACGGTGGCCGAAGCCGGACTGCCGGGCTTCAGCTTCTATGGCTGGTTCGCGCTGATGGCGCCCGCGGGCACCTCGAAAGACCTGACCGCAAAGATGTATGCCGATCTCGAACGTGCCGTCTCGGAGCCCAGCATGCAGCGCTACCTTGCCGCACAGGGCATGACGAAGACACTGTCGCCGAATGGCCGCCTGGTCGAGGAGATCGCGCAGGAATCGGGCCGCTGGAAGGTGCTGGTGGCAAGACGGAAGATCTCGGCCAACTGAGCGTGGCTGTCCGATACAGAGCGTACCCACAGTCGGCTGGACGGTGGCGCCTGAGCCGCCGCTGTCCGGAAGCGGAGACAAGCGTCATGGATCCAATGTTTCGCAGGCTCATGCGGTTTGCCATGCCCGGCATGGCAATGGCCAGTGCTGTCACGGCGCTGCCTGCCACTGCGCAGCCCACGCAGCAGTACCCGAGCCGGCCGGTCACGATCGTCGTGCCGTTCAGCGCAGGCGGTGATGCGGACCAGTCCGCGCGCAACCTGTCGGTCACGGCCTCCACCATGCTCGGGCAGCCGGTCGTGGTGATGAACCGGCCTGGCGCCAACGGTGCCATCGGCTCGCAGGCGGCGAAGGACGCGGCGCCGGATGGCTATACGCTGCTGCTGGCCAGGGTTGGCTCGCAGGTGCTGCTTCCCGCCATCCAGGATTCGGGGCTTCAGTACAAGTGGAACGACTTCACGTTTATCGGCCTGCTTGAACTGAACCCGGTGGTCTGCGTCGTACATCCGGAATCGAAGTACAAGACCATCGCGGATCTGGCGGCCGAACTGCAGGCGCATCCCGGCAAGCTGAACTACAGCGCATCGGGCCCGGCCACCGTGCTGAACCTTGCGCCGCAGTTGCTGCTGCAAAGCCTGAATCTCAAGCCGGCCGATGCCGTCAGCGTGAACTACAAGGGCGGCAGCGAGGCGGCGCTCGCCGTGATCTCGAAGGAGGTCGATTTCAGCTGCCCCAACCTGAGCTCCGTGTCGGGGCAGCTTTCGGGCGGCAAGCTGCGCGCGCTGGTGACCACCACGCCGGAGCGGCTCAAGCAGCTTCCGGAGGTGCCGACCGTGCGCGAGGCTGGCTTCCCGAAGCTGGAAGCGGTGATTGGCTGGAGCGCGCTGTACGGCCCGCCGAAGCTGTCGCCGGACATCGTCGGGAAGTGGGCCGGCGTACTGAAGGCGGCGGCGGGCGATGCGCGCTGGATTTCCGCCAACGCGACATATGGGGGCATCCCGCGCGTCCTGACGCCCGAAGAGACCTCAAGGTATGTATCGGAAAGCTTTGCGACGTACCAGTCGCTGGCCCGCAGTGTAGGCATCAAGGTGCAGTAGCGTGACGACGACAACAAGAACGGGCTGACAGCATGGGTAGCGAGCATTACGCGATCCTGGGGGCGACCATTGCCGCCGCCTACACGGTATTCGGGCTGACCGGCTTTGGCGCGGCGATGGTGGCGGTGCCCGTGCTGGTCCAGTTCATTCCGCTGCAGTTCGTGGTGCCCATGCTGTTGCTGCTGGACCTTGTCACGACCACCATGGTCGGCTTGCGCAACCGCAAGTCCATTGCGCGCTCCGAGCTGCTGCGGCTGGTGCCGTCCATGGTCGCCGGGGTGGCGCTTGGCACCACGGTGCTGGCCAGGGTCGAGTCGCGCTGGCTGCTGGTCGGCCTTGGCGTATTCGTGCTGGGCATGACGGGCCGCGCGTTGTTTCGTCCTGCTGCGGCCAGCGCGCAGGCCGCCGGCACGGCATGGTCGGCGCCGGCGGGTATCGTTGGCGGTGTGTTCAGCGCGTTGTTCGGGACGGGCGGGCCGATCTACACCATGTACCTGTCCAGGCGACTGCCGCACCTCGACGAGTTCCGCGCCACGATCGCGGCGGTGATCCTGGTCAGTGCGGGCATGCGCCTGGTTGCGTTTGCCAGCAGCGGACTGCTGCAGCAGGCTGACCTGCTGCGCAGCGCGGCGTTCGCTGTGCCGTTCAGCCTGGCGGGGCTGGCTGTGGGGTCACGGCTGCGCAAGCGATTCCCTGCCGACGTGGTGCGGCGCGTGCTGATGCTGTTCCTGGCGGCCAGTGGGGCGTCGGTGCTTTGCCGGGGGTTGATGATGTAGCGACATATGGTTGGCGCGTCGTCATCGCATCTGGCAGGGTACAACAGTTACGGATTTTCATACCTAGTTAGTTCCGGATTGCGCGCATTTTTTCGTCCGCAAAGCCAACGCTGACAAGGCATATCCGTAACTATTGTGTCTTGCACCTTGCGGCTTTGTTGCACTGCGATTTTGCGGGAATTCAAGCAGACTTTTTCCGCTTCACATCTCAAATCTAGACCTGTTCGCTGCCTTTGTGAGGTCCAGCGCAAGCCGAGGCTAGATGCTTGGGGTGGTCGCGACAGTGCCCGCTAAGCTACCTGGTCACATTCCGGACTTCCGCGCCCGAGTCGTCTTGGCGGCCGCATTGTTGCCTTTGGCCGTTTTCGCGGCTGCCTTATTCTTGGCCATCTGCTTCGAGGCTTTTGCTTCACGAGATTCTTTCGGCAGCCGGGGCGTTAGGTCCAGCACGCGCGCCATGACCCGCGCTTCGCCGCCAAGCCGTTGCTGCGCAAGCTGCGCTGCATCGGTCAGCATCGCTTGAAGCTGGTGCCGGTCCATGGGCTCACCGGTGTCCGGGTGGTACCACCGTTTTGCCGGGTTGGCCACGGTTACCAACAAGCAGCCGGCCTTCGCGTTGCGGGCATACATGTACTTCCTGACCAACTGCGTCTCGATCGTATCCCGCAATTCCTTCCCGGTTCTAGGCTTCTCGCCAATCTTCAGCTCGATTGTTGCCTGATACCGCGACAGCGCACGGAATCGAATGTCTGTCTCCTTGCCATCCACGGTGACGCCTTCCTGGTCGATGGTGTAGGCCCCCTTTGACATCATGTCGAGCTCGTGCGCAATGGCGGGGCGGAGCGTGTTCTCATCGGTCACCTTCGCCCAGGCGGCTTTGGGACTTGCGTCGATGCCCATCAGGTCCTGCAGATCATCCAGCCTGTCATTGAGCAGGTGCGCCATGTCGGTGGTGGTCATCGGCGCGAGTTCATTGCCCTGGAAGAGTCGCGCGAGCTCCTCCATTGAGATCACACTGGCATCGGTCTCTTCCGCCAGGCGCTCGTGTGCCAACGCAGCGATGCGGTCTTTGGTGTGGGCAAACAGTGGATCGGTGGACATTGCCAGCTTCGCCCGATACGCCTGCGCACCAGTTGCCTGGATCAGCGCGTCGAACACCTGCCGTCGCCCGGTCTCGGCGTTGTCTCGGGGACCCGGTGAGTAGGCATCCTCATGCTGTTCATCTACTGCCGGAACGACATGTCGGTTGATCTCTTGATTCAGGCGCAGCAACGTCTCCGGCGCCAGCGCCGCGCTCCATTTGGGCCCTCCTTCGACACCCCGCTCGCTAAACAGACTGCCGATGGCTGTCACGGCAACGCCCCTGCGTTCGACTGGCAGGACGCTAAGCGCGCGAAAAAGCAGGGCGGCGCCCCGCAGTGGATTCAGTCGCATCAGCACAGGCAGCCAGAAGAACAAAAACGGCCCTTGCTTCGCCGCAATGACCTCGCGCGTGGCCAGCTCCATAAGCCAGCGCTTCGTCTCCGAGATGCCATGGACCAGCAGCACACGCACAACTTGATCCAGCTTTGCTTCCGCCACCGGATTGTGACGGCCGTGCATCAGCTTCTTGCCAGGGCCGCGAAGCCACAGGACCAAGCGGCGTTCCAACACCCGGGCGATCTCGATGCGGCCGTATCGCAAGCTCTGCAGCAACACCGAGTGCCAGCCGCCGTCGCCGCCCTTCCCCTTGAGCTCACTTTCAATTTCGCCGCCAAGCACTAGTTCGACGACCTGAGGGTGGGCATCCGCCAGCGCCGCGAGCCAATCAGGCAGGCCATTCAGTTCCACCAGCGCGTACCGAACGGCCAACTCGGCCTCGACGGCGCTGACAGAGCGTGTCCAACGGGGATCCTCTGCTTCGGCGTACAGCCCCATCAGCCCATACGTCCAGACCACAAGATAGGTGTTCTTCTCCTTGCGCTCGGACGGGAGCGTGGGCTTCATGTTCCGCCAGTACGCCAGCAAGCTTCTGCGTATGGTTTCAGTTACCGGGCCTGTGAAGCATTTCTCAAGGAATTCGCGATCCCAGCGCACCCTGTCGCCGCGCGAACGCTTGCTCAACACCCTCGACAGATTCCAAAGCGTGCCGTTGACACGGCCGGGTGCCAGCGCCAGCGCCGGCCGTTCGGCTAGCTCCTTCCAGAAGGCGGTCCATTCAACCCGGTAGTCGGCCTGCTTGAGGGCATGAAGTTCAGCGCGCTTACGCTCTTGCTCTTGTGCCTCAAGCACTTGACGCGTCGGCACACTTCCCTTGATGAGCTCATTCAGTTCTGCCGTGAGTGCGGGTGAATCCTTCACGGCTTCGCGTACTGCCTCCATCTCTGGCGACACGTCGGTCCGCGCGAAGTAGGTTGTCATGCGGAGCAGCAGCGACCGTCGCGCCTTGTCGGTGGCGACATTGGCTAGATCGCGAAGCACCCAGGGTCCGTCCTTTTCCATGCTGTACTGCAGTGGCCCCTGAAACATCAGGCGAGCAAGCACAGCCTGGGGTGATCGTCGCGGCTCAAGGCGGGCGACGCACGCCAGGTCGGCTTCGAAGACGGCCCGGCGCTTCTGCGCCGGCAACTCGCCTAACAACTCCGCCAGTTTGCGGTTGCGATCGTTGTCCAACGACGAATAGCCGGCGGCCCTGAAGCCCAGTACCGCCGCGTCGATCAGGTCGGGCGCTCGACTTCCATCCCGCAGGAGGCGCGCGCTCAGGCCGCGCAGGATGTAGGACACTTGCAGCCGCCCCTTGCGATCGTTGAGGCTGTCCTCAGCCTTGTCCACGACGACCGAGCTGCGGGTCAGCGCAAGCACCCCGGGCAGCAATGATTCCAGCCTCTCGCGACTGACAGAAACGCGCTCAAGCATGGCCGCCATGCCGCTGGGGAAGAAGTCGTCCCGCCTCGACGCGCGCGGGATGGAGGCCAGCAGCCGAACGAGCTGATCGTCCGTCACGTTCTTCGGATAGAAATTCTGAGCGACCCACCGGCCAATGCGATGGCCCCAACCGGGCTGGGATGACGCCACGGCTTCAACTAAAGCATCGATGCGGTAGTCGTCCAGCTCAACCAGCGCTTTCAAGGACTCAAATCGCTCCCGGTCCTCGCCAGCCTCTTTCTCGGCGACCGACATCGCCAGATCGGAGCACTGCTTGTATCGACCTACGGCGATCAGCTGCAAGAGGATCTGGCGGACCTCGGGGTTCTCGATGCCGGCCGACCAAGCCTCCAGGATGACCTGGTGCAGCGGCTGCCGGGCAAGCCGTTCGAGCTGAAGGCTTGGAATCTCCAGGCCCCGCCATTTCCCCGCGCCGTGCCGCTGGACGTACGCCCGCAGCGCTTGGGCGCACTGATCCTCACTGAGTGACTCGGGATCACCGTACAGCAAAAGGGTGCTCGGTTCGACCTTCAACACCGTGTCAAAAAACTCCGGACGCATCATGGCGAGCCAGGCAGCCACGGGCCGCATGGACGGCTTCGGCAGCAACACCTGGGTATCAGAGAGGCTGAACAGCATCCGCTTGGCTGCCGAAACAGCAAGCGCGCCGGAGCCGACCAGGTGATCTATCTCGGCGGAGGCCAAGAACTCCAGCACGGACCGGTGATGAAAGCGGACCCGACCATAGCCGCCCTCCGCGAATATAGGCCGCTGCAGCAGCGTCTCGATCTCGCTGGACGTGAAGTCTGAGAGCAGCTCATCTGGAACCAGCGGCGCGTCGCCCGAGCCTTCAACATCAGCGCCGGCGCTGTGCCGAATCGTGAGGCGACGACTGAGGATGGCCGCGAGCGCCAACCTCTGGACGCCGGTGCGCGCCTGGTCCAGCGTCAGGTCAGCCGGCTCCTTCCGCTTGCGGCGCGCGCGTAGCCTCGCCTCGATATGACACTTCAGCTGCTCATAGTGCGAGCGGATCTTGCCGTGATCCCGCCAGCTGTCGCACAGCTCAATCAGGTCCTGGGGGCGGCGCGCGAAGTCCTCCGCGTGCCGGGCACGAATCTCCTCAAGCAGCTTCTCGGGGTTCTTAACGCCTTGGCCTCGTGCAAACTCGGCGATCTCCTCGTCGGAGAACGGCAGCAGCGTCACTTCCCGGAAAGACGGGGATCGATCCTTGTCGGCGTCGGTCGGCCCTTCAAGCGCTGTCCGGACGAACGCTTCGCCGTGCGCTTCATCGATCGCGACCTTCGGCACCGGCAGCACGTCCGCGAAGGCCCGCCGGTCAATGTCGACGGGGCGCGACGTCACGACAACCGTTGCCCGACCCAGCGCCCCTTCCAGATCCTCGTGCACGCGCTTGAGCGCATTGCGAAAGTCCCCGTGCACCAACTGCAGCTCGTCAATAGAGTCGAAGAAGAAGTAACCGATCTGGGACGAAGAGGCCCGCCAGTCGTCGAATCGCTTCTTGAACTGCTCGCCATTGAGCGCCGATCGAATACCGCGGGCGGCCACCGTTTCGAGCCGCAGGAAGAAGGCGGCCTCACCGCTCTTGAAGAGGTCCTCGGCCTGCGTTTCGCATTCATGCGTTTTGCCTGCCCCCGCCTCTGCGACCAACAGGACCCGCTGGGACTCCAGCAGCGTGGACCATTCAATGGTTTGGCCGAGGTAGACATTTGCGTGGTTGTTGATGAACGTTTCAGATGCGGCGGCTGTGGCGTTCACGCCAAATCTTCGTTTCATAGCCTCAGTTCTTCAGTAGTCCCATACTGGCTTAGTTGCGCCCGCTGCAACCATCGCGGGACGCTCCTCAGCCAGCCTGTAGGTTTGCTCGCTGCGGGTTCTTTGCAGGACGAAGCCACAGGACGCCATGCATTCTTAAGGGCAGCTTTCTGGCGAGCAATTCACAGGCGTAGTTGACTGCTCTCGATAGGGGGTGCTCAACATTGTCGCGACTGATCAGATCTAGTAGCCCGCGGCGACGAGTTGCTTGAAGTCCGACACGAAATCTCGTCGCAAATAAAAGGTCCGGTACGCCTTCTCCACCATCGCGAAGTACTGGTCGGGCTTGTTCCACGTAACCTCATTCAACACCTCGCCGGCGGGTCCCTCCTTGGCGTGATAGTCGTTGTACTTCACGAGATCCTCAAATCGAAAACCCAGGCGTGCGAGCTGCTGATAGGTGCGCCGTTCAACCGCGTCTACCGGCTCGGAAAGGCTCGCTGCGACCGAGGCCGCCACAATGTGCTTGCGCGTCGTGAACGCGTCGTCCCATCCCGACAGCATCTGCTCGTAGTCAAGTAGGCTCTCCGTCACTGGATCACGCAACCCGCGATCGCGGCTCAGTTGCTTCTGTGCTCGGACAAAGTCCTTGTAGAGCGCGAAGTAGGCCAGCGTTGCGCCCGACGATACCGCAAACGAAATTGTCTCCCTTGCCAGGCGTGCGTTTTCCTTGTGGCCACCAATGATGAAGTAGGCCTTGGTAAAGATTCCTTCGTCGCGAAGTCTCCTGAACAGATTCCTGATCACCTGATTCGTGAACTTACGACCACCTGCCTTGATGCTGTGCCGTCGCGCTGCATTGCCCGACTCCACGCCGAACGCCAACATGTTGCAGCCCGCCGCAGAGAGAAGGTTGACAAACCCACCCCTCTCGCCCTGCGCTTCGTACGCGTCGAAGTCCTCAAGCCTAAAGATGCCGCGCCAAGTCAGGCTGCCGCTCCGCTCGCGTCGGATTGTTGCAAGTCCATTCAGGAACCGCTCGGCCCAGGCAACTCCTTCTTTCACTCGGACGCTCCCTGCGTTTTCCGGCGATGCGATCTGAGGGAGCAGGTTGTCATCGATGAACTGAATTCGCAGATTGGGATGCGAAGCCGCGAGCTGGCGTATTTCCTCCAAGATGGAGTCGACCTCGCGCCGACGCTCGCCTTTGCTCAGACTTCGTCGCTCGGTGCAGAAGCTGCAGTTCCAGTCGCAGCCCTTGGACATCACCACATGGGCCTCGTGAACGCGACCCTTCACATCCCGTGTCCTGCCTGGCTCGTACTGCCCCTCAGGACCAGCGTACAGCCTCCGGTCCAGTTGGATCTTCATCCAGCCCAAGTCCCTGACCGGCTTGTCCACGCCCGCAATGGCGGCCACGGACAGTGCCTCAACGTCGCGCAGGGCGACGAAGCTGCTGTGCGGGTTCGCAACCAACCCATTGCTCAGCGGCCAGGGGGTCGGCGTCTTGAGCGCCTCCACCAACAGCTCGAGGTTGCCAACGGCGTCATCGGAGATCGCGAAATCCCAGTTGTCTCGGTCGCCCTCATCTATGGCCGAGAACTGCCAGCCGTCAAGGTTGGCCGCAGGCCCGCCGACCACCAGAACAGGTCGTCCAGTCGCGTTGCGGATCCGGCTGAGCATCTGCCGAGTAGACCGAACCGTGCTGATAACCGTGTTGAAACCGATCAGGTTGAACGTCTTGGCTCGATTGAATACATCGGTGGCCAAGTGCGGGAACCGGTGGCAGTCGACCAGGTGGACGTCATGCCCAAGATTCGAAATGTGGGTTGCCAACAGCCCGAGGCCAAGAGGAGGTGTGCTGGTTTTCGATGCTGCCCTACCTGCATCGGTTTGGACGGAGATTGGTGGCAGGACCAACAGCACTCGCTTGACGAACTCAGCTGCGCGTTCGCGTGCGTCAATGACTTCGGGATGCATCTGGCGGCCCAATGGGCCGCCTTCATGCCCCACGCTGGGCCCAAATAGCTCCCTCGACTTGGGGAAGTCCGTCAACGTGAACTTTGCCAGCTGAGCTGGCCACGGATCCTTCGAACTGTGCTCCTCGCGGTAGTGGTGCAAGAACTCCCGAGTCAGCCAGGGATGCCCGCCATCGAACGAGACGGCAATATCAACAATCTTGCCAAGCTCGGCACATAGTGTGCGGCCAGAGCCTGAAAACGCATCCGACGACGCCAAACGGACGCGCAGCACAGGAGAAAAGGCGAGGTCAAGCGCGGCCCATCGGATGGCCTCTTCTTCATCGTTGGCCATCGCCTCCAGCACATGGAATACATGCGCACTCGAGATGGATACTGTGATCATCCCCGCCGCGAGCCGCTTGTCGCCACGCCAGGTCTTGGTCACATCATTCTTCGGGTCCAGCCGGTTGAAAAACCCGATCGGCTGTTCCATCGACTGTCGCGCGGCGTCGGGTTTCAAGCTGAACAGCGCCAGCGCTGTAGGTGCAATGTCGGCCTCACGCTGAAGCAGTTCACCGATGTCAAACGGCCTTGCCATGGCCCTCGCACATCGCGCTGATTCCTCGGCGAAGTCTGGGAGCGTTTCCGTGTCGATCACGCGTTTGAGGTTGGGATTGGCCACGCAAAGGCGAGCCACACGAATGCGCAACGCACGATCGTGCGGGAGATACTTGACCAGGGGTTCAAGGAAATCTCTGGCCTGGTCATCGAACCGACCGTCAAAGTCGGCCGAATAGCGCGACAAGTAAAAGAGCAGTTCCTTGCGCAGGAACCCATCCACGAATATGCGGTCGCGCATCACGTCAGGCAGGAGTGCTTTGAAGTCGCCGAAGTTCTTCGACAGCTTGGTGGCGGCGGCCAGGAATCTCCAACACAGATCGAGGAACACCGTGTCGAGAATCGGCAGTCCGCCTGCTTTGACATGACCGGCCAATGCCTCAGAGATCGCCTTCCCTATCGTCTCCAATGCCGTTTTGAATTCCCGCCGATCCTTCATGGTCGCAGTGGCGCCGACATCGCTGAAGAAGTTCATCGCGGAACAAACCTGGCCCCAGTCGCGCTCGACATGCCCGGATTGGCACGCTTCCAGCGCGGTCAATATCATTTCGGCGCCAGCGGCCCCGTCTCGACTATCGACCGCTCGCTGCGCGGCCAACTGACGCTGAAACCAGTCTCGCGGGTTCGCCCATGGCCACTTGGCATTGGCCAGGAGCTCGGCAGCACAGCCTTCCCAGGTGAACAACTGCCTGATGAGTGGCGCAAGTTCCATCGCGGCCTTCTTGCGGGCCGGGTACTCGTGCACCATCTTTTGAACTGCATCGCGCAGCGCATTCGTGTCCTGCTCGGAGGGGTGCCCGGCCGGTGATCCGCCTGCCATGACGACGGGAAGCACCCCAGAAAAATCCGAGTCTGGGAACCGATCCCGAAGCTGACCGACCAGGACAGCTAGGCCGGATTGAGTAGAGCAGACCAATGGAACGCCTGCACAAAGCGCCTCCCATCCAGCCAGCCCGAAGCCTTCGTGCCATGACGGCATCAGCGCCACGTCAGCGTTGATGACGTAGTCATGCAGATCTTCCTGCCGGTTCGTGAATGGTATCGGTTCCAGTTCAAAAGCGGCGTCCTCCCGGACGTCCCTTTTCAACACGTCGATGAGTTCGCCGTCCTTCTCGGGATCGACACCACACACATTGAAGTGCCCACGCAGCGCCCAGCGCCCAGGGGTTGCACTCGACCTTTCCGCGACATAGGCAGCTTTCACAGCGCGAACTGCCAGCACCCCGTTCTTGATTGGGTCGTCCTCGAGGCCTAGTCTGCCGCTCATATAGAAACTAAGCGCTCCATCGCCTTCGGCTTGTGCCCTGATGGTTGAACTCCCAGGTGTCAGTGCAAAGACCCGGTCCTTACGATCGCGACGCGCCTTCTGAAATCCATCGGCCAGCAGTGGCCCGATGGCAAAGGCAAAGTCGGCGGCAGAGACAACGGCGTGCTGCCTGCGCGACTTCTCGAAGACGCTAGGCAACGACTGGCCCTTGCGTCGCGAGTATTCGGCGTAGTCCATGTGACTGATCACTGCCGACTTCACCGACGTGTCGCGGCCCAGCCGAATCTGCAGATCCTTGGCGCAGTCGATGGCCAATTGACCCGTCTTCAGGTCATGCCCGATGACTAGCAGCCCTTCAATATCGGGCAGCGGCGTCTTCAGAACCTCTTTGAGAACGGCCTCCAGAACCACGTCGGCCTCAAAGGTCCTAGGACTGATGACCTCGACCTTCAAGGGAGTGGCTGTCTTCAACGCCTCCTCAACGACGCAAATGCACCGGCCGCCCTTGGGAAGAATGTTGGCGGCGCCTCGCGCCAACCCCGTGTTGACCACGTTGATGCCACCATGCGCGCTGCCCCAAGCGGTGGCAATACAGACAACGATGTAGGCCAATTCTCTCTCCTCCCTGTTCATTTGACGGCAGAACCCACTTGCCACACGGGCCGTTTCTGACCGCCTGTGTCTTCTGCTTCTTGCCGTAACCAGCCGCCAGATTATTGTTCATTTCAGCAGGCGCAAATCGGTATGGCGCGTTTCGCGCCATTCTGACATAGAGCGCATGATGAATGCATCGAGGTGTCGAAGCCTTGGGATCAGCGCGACAAGCCATGCGCAGTGATCTGGAACGACATAGCTGCGACTTCGGCGGACAGGGCCCGGCGCGACGCGAGGTACCGCGCCGCGGCGTCGCGCCGCTTCTTGTGGGTGCCCGGAGAGGTCCAGTCCAGCGTGTCGAGGAACAGGCGCCAGTCAGACTGCGGCGTGGCAAAGACCCAGCGCTCGACCTCGGCACCGTCGGGCAGCCACAGCTTCTCGGTCAGCGCCTCCAGCTCGCGGCAGAAGAAGTCGTAGTCGAGCCCGCTCACGGAGTCCCGGATGCCTTCGCCCTTACCGAAGGACAGGCGGATGCCGTTGCCATCGATCAGCTCGAAGACCGGCTCCCCGTCGGCGCCAGCGCGCCAGTTCTGCGCGCGCAGGGCCAGGATCGATTTGGCGAGCCACTGGTCCAGGATGTAGGCGCCCTTGCAGCCGAAGAAGTACATGATCTTGGTGAAGAACGACGGCCCGATGCCGCGCAGCAAGCGCCGTCGGCGCAGTTGGCGAAAGCGCTCATAGGCTTCTGCCCGCGTAAGCGTGGGCAGCTCGGCCAGCAGCGGCAGCAGGTTCGGCATGGATTCGGCCACCCTCCAGTTGTTCTCCCTGCCGGGCCCCATGTTGGCGCCGCCGTATGCCAGAGCCGTGTAGGCGCGAAGATCGGGGTCGATTGTTTCGTTATGGCAGGCCATCCACGTCTCGTCGCGGCTGAGTTTGCAGCGTAGCTCGGGGTGCGCCGCGCAACGGGCGGCCAGCGCGTGGTTTCCCCAGGACCGGGCCCACGCTTCGGTGCTGTACCCCCGCCAAGCACGGGGATCATCCTGTGCGATCAGCGTGTCGAGGGTGGCCTGGTGCCAGTGGTTGGCAGGAATGCCGGCGTCAGAATGCAACGAAGCCATCGTGAATCTCCTAGATTGGGAAGAAATCGATGGCTTCAGATTGCGGCCGCCACCGCGTCAGATTGCCATCGGTAAAGACTCTCTGCGGTGCTGACGGTCGATCAGCACTGCAGAAAATCCGTACCGAGGCACTATCTAGCCGGGATACCCAGGTGATCCTGGGCCGTCCAGTTGGCGTGAACCTCTTGCGATCAAGGTCACCCCGGCGTGAATGGACTGGGTGAACAGTGTCGTTGCGTGCTCACCTCGGGAGCGGAAGTCTATCGAAACGCCTGGCAAACAGTCAAGCGCCCGCCGGACAACCCACAGGCGACCTCTTCCTCGAGGAGCAGGGTGAGCGTCCAGCTTGCTATCCGCTCCTTGGAAATTGGCGGTTCTTCGCGACTCGGAGGCGTACTGAAGCGACGTTAATCGGAGCCAAAAGCCTTGCGGTGGCAAAGGAGTCTCTGTCCTTTCGGTGCTTAATAGGCGGCTGCTCCTCCGCCAACTCGGTCATTGGAACCGCGCCTTCAGATGACTCAAATTTTCCGCGCAGGCAGGTTGCTCTCCGATCTCGGTAGGCGGGGCTCTCTGCTTAGAATCGGTCCACCACTTTGAACAGATGGCTGGCGGCCAACTGCTGTACTGATTGCTCGATGCACCACCACGAAAGCCGCCGACTCAAGGCGGCTTTTGTATTATTGGGGCACTGATAAACGGTCATGTATGTGGCCGGACTACGTTCAAATTGGGCTAAGGGAGATTTTATGAGCAAGATGTGGATGATCCGGGCCGATGGCGGCCGTCTCTACGAGGATTTTCGCAATAGCGGGATCGCCGCTATCGGATGGACGCAGCTTGCTCACCATGCCAAGGCGGGTATGACGAAGAAGGAACTGGCCAAACTGCACCTAACCATAGCGCCGGAAACGAAAGAAAAGGTGGCGGTTTCAGTTGCGTCGCAGGTGTGGCGCTTCATGAATGAAGTCAGTGTGGACGACTTGATTGTCACATACTCGCCAGCCAACCGCACTTACCTGGTAGGCAAGGTAACTGGTGGGTGCGAAAGCCAGACTGATCTGATGGAAGCGGGCATGCCACTGGCGCGAACAGTTGTGTGGCAAGAGCGGGAAGTCAACCGCGATGATTTGACTGACGCCGCTAAGACCAGTCTCGGATCAATGCTGGCGGTGTTCGTGGTGCCCACGTTCGCTGCACACGAATTGCTTGGCACAACCGCTGATCAGTCGGGTCAGGATGTCCCGGAGACGGAGGAAGCAGCAGAGGCAGAGGTTGATCCATTGGCAGAGATGGAATGGTCCGTCGATGCACTCAAACAACTTGAATGGAAGCGGTTTGAGATGCTGTGCGTGTGGTACTACGAAGCTATGGGCTTCACTGTCGATACGGTGCCGCAAGGGGCTGATGGTGGAGTCGATGCGACCCTGTACATGAAGGGGAAGTCTGATCCCATTGCATTGGTCCAGTGCAAGGCGTGGCGTGCACCGGTCAAGGTGGAACCGGTCCGGGCGCTTGGCGGCGTCATGCATTCAAAGAGGGTTAGGCGGGGCATCTTCTGGTCGCTGGCAGGTTTCATCGGCCAGCCGGTCCAGGACTACGCCAAAGAAGCAGGCATTCAGTTGCTGGACGGTGCGGGCATTGTTGAACGTATTAACGCCTTGGATGCTGAAAAGCGAGATGAATTGTTGGCGCGGGCGTTTGAAGGTGACTACCAGACTCCAACCTGTGTAGCCTGCGGCGTAAAGATGGTGGTCCGTCAGGGCGACGGCGGGTCTTTTTGGGGTTGTCACAACTACCGGAAGGGATGCAGGGTTAGGCTTCCACGTGCCGCCTAAGTCGGTGTGGCACCGGGGGCGCCCATGAAGCCAGCTGGTTCTCGCCTGAACGCCGGGTTTGCCGTGAAGTATGACGGTCAACTGCGCCGCGATGCGGGCAGGTGCAGTGGAGTTCCGCATTGCGTCAATTGCTAGTTGCACAGGGAAGCAGATGAGCGTCCTTGCCAGCGGGTGGATTCCGCGTTAGGACTTTCCACGGCACAATCACGATATTGCTACAGTTGGTCGATGCTGAGTCGCAGCATTCTCGCGAACCTCACGCAACCTTGAAATGGTCCACCGATTGGCCGGCGTTCACTGCGCGCTGAAGCCATTCGGGGCGGCTGCCGCGGCCGTCCCAGCTATGACCTTCCGCGTCTCTGTAGCGAACGACATGGGCCTTCTGGCGGTTGTCACTCGGCGTGATTGCAGCAAAGCAGTCAGCGGCAATCAGGTCGTCGATGGCGATGCCATGCTTGGCCATCTGAGATTTTACCCAGAGAATTGCGGCCGCGCGCTCCCGTAGTAGTTGCGCATCTGAGAGATGTTCAACGAGAGGCGAGTTGGAGGTGTTGAGACTGAGCATCGTTAGGATTCGCTCACGTTAGCATTGAACAGAGGCATCACTAGCTACAGCATCAAGGGTATTCTACCGCCATTGATATACGTTCGGAGGAGGCCATGGTCTACCCCGTTGCAGTTGAAGTGGTCAGCATCGATGACGACATTGGCGTCCAGTTCCAGTATCAAATTGGTGGGTACAACCAAATCTTTGCGGTTAGCAGTGAAGCCTTGGAGGACCATTTCGGTCCTGCGCTTGCAGGCCTATCCGCTGAGGATAGGGGTCGAGAAATTCTCGGCGCGTTCATGCATGGATGGCAACGCATCAGAGATGCTGCGGCCAGGAGTCGAAGCGTGCCAAGCGACCACTGCATAGTCCTGACGTCCAGCAACCTCTAGCCTAACTCAGGTTCAGGCCACTTCGACCAAGCGCGGGACAACTCAGAGCGGATTATCGACGTTCACCGGCTCCGCTCGGTACACCGACCAAAAATAGTGCGAGTGTCGGTGGTGTCGGGCTCGCATCAGCTTCGCGAAGGAGCGAACTCTCCCTGCCGGTCCCGCGTCCATTTCGACCTCTTGATGGAGCTGCTGCGTCGATGCACGTGGCAGCAGACTCAAGACGGCCGAAACATACTGCCCAGGGATGCGTGCGAGGATGCCGTTTGCTCCAAGCGATGGCGGCTCGTTGAGGCTGTCCCCTCGAAGATGGCACTTTGAAGCCAGTTGGCTATTACCCACGATGCTATTCCTCCATCCCGCTACTTCGGTCAGCCAGCGCCTGTAGCGACTGCTATCCGATGAATCTCCCCAACGCGATTGCACTAAACCCGGCCAGGGCCAACACGGACGCCGAGCCTATCGCGCTGGAGATGTCCATACGCGCGCAACGGAGCGACGTCTTGGTGCGTCGACGCGGGGAAGACCAAGCTCGCCAGCGCAGCGGACTCGATGCCGAACGAGCCGCACGCCGGGCAGGTGAACCTGAACCCGCGTAGCGGGGACGACCGTATCCGTTCCGCAGCCGCGCCGCACAACGGGCAATTCGCAGGTTCAGGGAGCATGGTTTGAATCCGGTGACCACTGTATAAATATACAGTGGGTAGTATAGCGAACCGTCCTCATAATGGAAGATGCTCAGATGTGGCGTGTACGACATGTCTTGGCGGCGACTATTGGGCGCAGGGAACCGGCACGATTCGTGCCGCGGATGTCTTGAGAGAGCATGTCCCGGTCCGAGCGGGTCATTTCGGCGACAGCCTGTGCGATGGCCTGCTGTGATGATTTCCGCAGGAATGGCCTGAATGGGCGAGATGCAATGTTGTGTGGACCGCCTTGGAACTGGCCTTTGCATACGGCGCCGCGAGGCTTGAATTGGAACCTGTCGCGCGAGTTCGGCGTGTAACGACAAGAGCAATAGTCCCTCGGCAATGTTCTTAGGATGTGGCGGCCAGTGGTTTCCCGCATGCTGTCGCCCGCCAATGACTAGCGGCCCCTACAGAGACACCTTAGTGCCCATCGCTCGGCTAGACACCGAGCGTTCCGCGAGACGCCTTCCGCGAGAAATTCATGCCTTGAAACGCCAAATGAAGTGGCTACACTGAAGGCGAGCGACCATATGGTTGCTCCCTGGTGGCCCTCAAGAAATAGAACTAGACATCTGGGACCACTGCCTTCCACTCAATCCGTTTCGCCAGCATCCAATACCAGGACAAATTTGTTCGTTCTGAACACGCGTACGCTTGGCGCCCAACTTCGTGTGTGGACGTCGGTAGTCCGCGTGTCTTCGGATAAGCGATTGCTCTTCTGGCAAGTAAGCGGCAAGGAGTTGGTAATGCCAATCTGGAGCGTCCCGCCCGTAGAGCTGGAGCCGGAGATAGTTCTTCGTAAGTGGCGTGTTTTTGAGACAGAACGCGGCGAACACCACTTTGTTGGGCAGAACATTGAGCGCGCGAGCGGAAGAGTCAGCTCGGCAATCGTGACATTCGATAGAGAGTCGAGAACGGGCACCACGCAAAGTGGTCGGAGATACGTCCTACAGGGTCCCTCAGGCCGGGATGACGCTGCAATGCACACATGGTCATTATGGAAGATGGTCAATGAGGTGAAATCCGAAAAGAATGTCAGCCCGGATTACGGGGCCTGTCAGAAATTTTGTGTTTAGGGCATAACATGTCGCCAAGGAGCATGTCATGCCACGTAGAAACAAGACGAGTCAGGCCGCCGATCGTGAGCTGCCGATCATTCCCGAGGATCTGATCGCCCATTTCGTAAAGGGCCCGATGACTGCCGAGGCCGTGCAGGACGCCTCAATGGCATTCAAGAAGGCCCTGATCGAGCGGGCCTTGGGCGCTGAACTCGGTCATCATCTGGGCTACCCGGCTGGCGCTGAGCGCCCAGCCGGCACAGCCAATCAACGCAATGGCAAGAGTGCTAAGACGGTTTTGACCGAGGACGGGCCGCTGCGAGTGGATATTCCGCGCGACCGCGACGGCAGCTTCGATCCGATCCTGATTCCCAAGCACGAGCGACGCTTCACCGGGTTCGACGACAAGATCGTCGCCATGTACGCCCGCGGCATGACCGTGCGCGAGATCCAGGCGTTTCTGGCCGAACAGTACGGCACCGAGGTGTCGCCAGAATTCATCAGTTCTGTAACTGATGCAGTCATGGACGAGGTCACCACCTGGCAAGCCCGCCCGCTGGAGGCGATGTACCCGGTGGTGTTCTTCGACGCGCTGCGGGTCAAGATGCGTGAGGACGGCGTGGTACGCAACAAGGCCGTCTATCTGGCCTTGGGCGTGCTGCCCGACGGCACGCGCGACATCCTGGGCCTGTGGATCGAGAGCACCGAAGGCGCCAAGTTCTGGATGAAGGTGTTCAACGACCTGAAGATCCGTGGCACGCAGGACATCCTGATTGCAGTGACCGACGGGCTCAAGGGCATGGAACAGGCCCTGAACGCGGTGTTCCCGGCCACGACGCTACAGACCTGCATCGTGCATCTGATCCGAAACAGCTTGAGCTACGCCGGTTGGAAAGAGCGCCGGACCGTGGCTGCGGCGCTTAAGCCCGTGTACACCGCGCCCACTGTTGAGGCGGCGCTGGCCGAACTGGCGGCGTTCGAGCAGAGCGAATGGGCTAAGAAATACCCCCCGATCGCCGCGTCCTGGCGTCGCGCCTGGGATCAGGTGATCCCGTTCTTTACATTCCCACCGGCGATCCGCAAGATCATCTACACGACGAACGCGATCGAGAGCATCAACGCGCAACTACGTAAGATCATCAAGACTCGGGGGCACTTCCCCAGTGACGAGGCGGCAACGAAGCTGCTATGGCTGGCCCTGCGCAACATCACCGGTAAGTGGGGCAGCTCAACGCATGACTGGAAGGCTGCCATGAACCAGTTTGCGATTCTCTATGAGGAACGCTTTACCCACCCGCATCACTGAGATAATGCTGGCTCACCGGTTAAGTCGACGGTGCGCCTTTAACTGCCCTGAACACAAAAACGCTGACAGGCCCGGATTACGAAGCGCGGCAAGACGATCCGGCATCGGAAACCCAGCAGCCGGGAACTTCCTCGCTCTGACTATCCCGACCGACGCCGCGCCAGCTGCCAACATGTTGCCCCACTAATAGAACGACATTGCGGCAGCGGAGCCGATCACTGGAAGGTACGTCCTCAGCATTCTTGCTGAGTAACTCAAAGGAGTTGGTATGGACAGTCATGTACTCCACAAATGCCGGCCCGTTTTGAGCGCGAATAGGCCAGCAAGACGCCTCGCGCTCGCCGGCGAGGGCAGAGTAACCTCGTCTTGCGAGGGGTGCACAACCATCCGAGATTGGCGACTGCTTCGCACCTACCGCGGGACACTTCACTTGACAGGCCGCATCGGTCAGCGAAAGGAGATCTGGGCAACTCCGCCGATCATTCGAATCGACGTAACCCTGCAAGTCGCCGTCGCCAGCAACCGCTCGAGGTATCTGATGCTAGGCGAACCAGGAGCAGCTTCTAGCGCGGCGGATCTGGTCTCACTCTTGGCAGTGTTTGACGAGAGTCTTTTAGCGACGGAGGACGTCACGCATGTGCTTGCCAATCGCCTCAATGCTGGGTCACTCTATCTGGATTCCCTTTACACCGCGGCGAGCCGACACATCTCAGAATTCTATGAAGAATCCGCTTGATTTTTTGCTGTGACGAAGTACATTGTAGGTGCGTAACACAACGCACCTACTGAGGTCACCAAATAGAACTCCTCCCGACCTCGCATTCCCTTCAGTGACATTCTGTCTCGCTGGCATGGGACAAACGTCTTATCTCGCCATCACAATGTTGGTCAACTGAGGAGCACTCGAATCATCGGTTGCTCTGCTTTTTGTTCATCGCGCTGGAAATGCCGGCTGCCTCAGCAAGGTCGCTCTGGTCTACGAACCGGATGAACTCCGGAATTGGCGCCACCGAGGCCGTTTGCAGCACCAGCGTGAACGGGAATCCACCACTTGCGATCTGAGCGGCGAGTTTCTCAGGGCGAGCATGGACGCCGACTGTCTCAAGCCGGCAGCACAGCTCTTCGATGCTAAGGTCTTGGCGCCTTAGTTCATGGAGAAATACATGGCTAGCAGCGGCTTCCCATGACTCATCCGAGTCGATAAATTTCGCCCAATGCCTAGGGAACTCAGAGTTTGCTGCGTGTAGGAGCAAGAGGAAGTAAGCGAGGCTATATGTCCCGCGTTGGAACTTGCTCTCAGCACCTCGGAACGTCTCTGGCACACCCATAGCGGAAATTCTATTGGTGAATTCATCAACTGATACGTCTTTGCGCGCAAGAATCGCGCGAGCAGTCCGTGCGGCCAGTCGAGACCATGGCGTACTCGTATGGGTCAATTTTTGACTTCCTTTTGAATGAAGTCGAATAGTAAGGTGCGTGAAACCTAGACAGCGAGCGCAATTGAATAACCATGCGCATGGGCATCCGACATGATGGGCTGTCTATGTCAAACCATTGTAGACGTTCCAAAGCCTTACTGTGCGCCCTGCGAGTAAAGATGGTTTTTTGAAAGAGGAGTCGCCATGGGCAATTGCGCAACTCTCTATCTGGGCTTCGAAGGTGTACTGCATCCGAACCTAGTCTCATTCTATGGACAACGATTGCCGCGTTTGCGTGCAAGCGGGCACACGCTCTTTGAGAACAACTGCATTCTGGAGTCGGTGATCGATGCATATCCTGACGCGGCAATCGTGCTGCACAACTGGTGGGTGCCACTGTTGGGATACCACGCGGCCATCGAGATGCTTCCTGAGTCGGTGCGGACCAAAGTCATTGGCGCAACGTGGAGAAGCATTAAAGGTCCACGTGCTCGCTTGACGATGACCGGACCGCGGAGAGGCTGGCTTGACGAAGACCTCAGGCGGAGGAGGCCAGAACATCCGGTCCTTCTCGATTGTGACTTCGGTCAGGCCACGGCAGCGTTAGCAGATTGCTCGTGCATCGTAGACGAATGGCATGGTCTGGCTGTGGCGGGTGCCAAAGAGCGGCTTTCGTCGCTACTGAGGGGGGATTGTACGGTTCACAGAAACGTGCGCCCCTCCGGGGCAGTGAACCAAGCTGACGCGAGCCGTCTATTTGCATGGCACGAATCTACGTGCCTAGACTAGTAAAAGAAAATTAATTTTTTACTATAGAGCAATTTAGTAAAACTTCAACTTTGCATCGTGGACGCCGATTTCGACACTTTTCTATTTAAAATAAAAGAAAAAGACGCCATAAAACGTAGGAGGAACAAAACCAATGAATCGAAAGACTAATTGGAAGACTTCAGAGTTCACTGCTCGGTGACGCCGCGCGGACTTCCCCTCGTTGCGTAACATGGTGTTGGGACCGCCGTCGGGTCCGATGATCGGCCTTCCGGCGGTAAGCTCCGTTGTCTCTGTTCACACGTGCGGCTGCGCGGGCACTGGCCCTGACGTGTCGATGTCGCTTCGTACGGCGCGACTAACCAGTGAATCGAATCACCCTTCGCGGCTGAGGGGTAGTCGCGCGTGTCTGAACTCGCCACTCGCAAGAGCAGTTTGGAGTCGCTCACTATGGCCACTTCTACAAACTCCAACGTACCCCAAGCCCCCGCCTCTGTGATAGTGGTTGGAACAGAAAACCCGTTTCTGAAGGGTCTTCCAAAGATTCCGACGGTCGATGAGGCAAGGAAAGCCTTGCTGTCGCTCGGCAAGCCCGGGCAAGCAATGAATGGCCAACAGTCACCGAAGGACAGTGAACTGGCTGCGCGGCTTCTGATACCTACCGATGTTCACGCAAGGATTCTAGCCGATCTGATGGAGTTGGTCTGGGCCTCGTACGAATCAAGAAGCCCACATGACCCAGAGTACCGAATGCGGGCATTTGATGCGAATCTGTTCCTGAGGGAACGACCGCGAAACCCGGCCGACCCAGATAGCAGGCCACTGAGAATCCTTTCGGTTCCAAAGAAGAGTCAGAAATCGAGGCATGATATCCCGAGGGGCTACATAGTTTGCGCTCCCGCACAATGCGGTCGGACCAGGCTCGCCGACGCCATTGAAGCGTACGTCGGGAGAGGCACAAAATGGGAGCCTTCAACGCCCTTCGAACAATTCCTCATCAAGAGCGGTGGCTTGGCTTCACAGTTCATTCGGATTCGGACCCTACGGGTTGCGTGGCCATTGGACGGGCGCCTCAAGGCATTCCTTTACAACATGTTCTGCGCCATCAACGCGGCTCTGGGTCCCTACGCCAAGCTCGAATGGAACTCGCGCTGTTGCGCTAGCGAACTTCATATCGAAGCAGCACTGTGCGCCCACGGAGTCGTGACCAACCTTGGCTTGCTCATCGTGGAAAAAATCAACACTCGCGAAGCGACGTCCGAGCGCGCCATGAAGATTTGGAGCGCTCTTGGACGGTTCACATGGACGACTGGGATTCCGGTGGTGTGCTTCGTCACGCCGGGCGCGCTCACGGGGCTCGCTAGCCAGAGTGGCGCGATTGGCTGCCTGTGCACCACGGGCCCGCGGTATATCCGCCCTTTCGCGTGTGGCTCAACGTCATGGAAGGCGGTGGTCAACGCCATCTTCGCGCTGTGCTTTCCGTTTGCCAAGGCAAAGCGTCCGCCTCTTTGGCTATATGAAGTTCTATGGGCCATGACCTTGGGCCACCCAGGCGTAGCCGTGTGTGCGTGCCGCGCAGTGTCTGAAGACATGCGAAGCAAACGATTGACTGTACTAGAGCAAACTTACTTCTGCACGATAGCAGTCCCATCATTGTCTTTGTACATCCCGCATCTGAAAGCGATCGTGCAAATGCACGGAAAGGGAGAGTTCACTAGCGCAAGCATGCTTCGGCATGGGGACTGGCTTCCGTACGAGTTCATGATGAAGACGATACTGCCGCTTGAACTCTCTATACCTTTGCCATCTCAGGAAACTCTGGAAGCGTCGTAAACCATCGGGGGCAACATGATCCCTACCTTCTTTCCTGCTGCTGACGGCGAGACGGCGTTCGACCTGCTGTGCAGCGCAGCCACATCGACAGGGGATGCAGCTATTCAAAGAGCTGTGGCCATTGCCTTCGTACGATGTGCCCCTCTCATCTATACGGTGCCATGCCGGGTTGCTCGCTTTTGTGAACTGACGCAGCGCATATACGGAAGCGAACAACAGGTGTTGGGCGCGCACTCCCTCCTGAACTATGCGAAGAGCAGTCTGTCGCAGGCACGCGCAGCGAGGGTCGAAAGCCAACTTATACATGGCACCGGATGCATCGCGACGGTACACGCTCCCGGACTTTTGGAGTCCACGCACCGGTATGGACTCAGGTGTCCGGAGTGCACAAAGGAGGCTCTTGCAACTGTCGGCCGAGAGATCTCGCATTGCCATGAATGCTTACCGTATGTGACCTATTGCCCAAAACACCTGGTCCCGCTTGTCCTCGCCTACCCCTGCTCAACGTATGAGTCGCGATGTCGGACCCGAGCTGACGGCGTGCGTAGGGAAAACAGCGTCGTATTCTCAGAAAAGTCGTGGCTGGCAGCCATCTCTGACATTGACGGGGATGCACTACAGCCATTGCGCGCGTTGCTAGTGGAGCGCAAGTACATCAATTCCTCGAACAGGCTTGCTGCAGAACAAATCAGTGAAGACTTCGCCAAGAAGTTCTCGGCGGGTTTTGAGGACTGTCGCCTTACCGAACTTGCTCAGAGCCCGGTGGTCGCAAGACGAATTTGCCACGGGATACGTCGTCCTGACCAGGCCGGTGTTCAACCGGCGCTAGCGATTCTGATGCGCTGGTTCCTTGAAGATTCCAACGGTTGCGCGGCGCCGCGATCGACGGCTGCACGAGGAAATCCATGCACCCAGTCGGAGCAAGTGACAAGTAGCCTCAGAAAAGCAAGGCGGACTGAGTGGCTTACGATGCTTGAGGAACATCCCGCGGCAACCAGGACGATGCTTCGGAGGCGGAGGTGGAGGCTGTACACATGGATGCGCACGAACGACGGGCGTTGGCTTGATGCTCACCTCCCCGAACGTATTGTTCCCCTGCGCAAACGTGCCCACGAGGGGTACTCGGAAACGATGATCGGCGTTCTGGCTGCATCAACGCCACGCAGCACTTGCACGCGGACGGGGCTACCTGCCTCTCGGTCGGCCTATCGGATGCGCATGGGGCTCGGACTGAGGGAGGCCATATTCGCTAACGCAAAGCAAACCGCTTCGGGCGAAAGCTGGATGCGGAAGCACATTGATTCGCGACAGGCATTCGTCAAGGAACGTATCGAATGGGCCGTTGCACGGCTTCGCGAGCGCAATGAGTTGATTTCCGTGGCAT
Source organism: Cupriavidus sp. C2SS-8b (assembly GCF_057073745.1). Lineage (NCBI taxonomy): Bacteria > Pseudomonadati > Pseudomonadota > Betaproteobacteria > Burkholderiales > Burkholderiaceae > Cupriavidus > Cupriavidus sp. C2SS-8b. Next base: position 2,287,137 of record NZ_CP172717.1, on the reverse strand, counting down.
CTGTCTCCAAGGTAGCGAAGCTCCGCTGGGAGACTGTGCGTACGTCTCTAAATGCAGAGAAGTTCAAGTAGCAGCGCGGGAGGCCAACATGGCTTTAAGAATTATGTACCGAGACATACTTCCAGGAGAGGTAATTGCAACCTACTTCAGATCGCAGCGCTACGCAATAGCACCGGCTTTCGAGGAACGGGATGACTTCGGGTGGCCAAAACGTTACTGGCGTGAAATGAGTTGGGCGCTTCCGAATGACATCCTCAGAGCCTGTCTCTTCCTGGGGCTTTCCGAAGAAGCAGCACTATCCATGTTGGACCATAACACTCTGGTTCCAGCGTTAGGAAGAATCCTCCCTGACGAAGCTAAGGAACAGTTGATTCAACATCACCTCCATAGCAGAATCAAAGCGGCGGCTACGTTATGCGGATTGAGGCACCGATCTATGCCAAATCACAGTGCATGGAGGCCTGCACTGTGCAAAAGCTGTCTGGCAGAAGATGTTACACCGAATGGAGACGCGTTCTGGCGTATCCAATTCATTCTGAACGAAGTCACGTACTGTTGGCGACACCAGGAGCCGCTGCTGATCAATTGCGAAGTCTGCGGATCCTCGAAGCGGTCTTACCTCATGACATCCAGCCCAAGTCTGGAGTGTCTGTGTGGCCATCAGCGTGTGCCGGCAATAAGACCAGCGAACTCAGCGCAGGAAGAGGTGGAGATTGAGTTCGCTTCTGCATGGGCTGCAATGCTTGATGCATCAGTTTTGCCGGAACTCAAATTTGAGACAGTACGGCGTCTGATTCAGAATCAGATGAAGATTCTGGGAATCATTGGTGACGGAGTAACTCATCGGAGAGTGTGGGATGACTTCGCGACAGAAACGCCGTATTCCGTGAAGTTGGACAGAGCAGGTCTTAATGCCGGAATCTGCAAGAAGTTAGCAGGAATTAAGCATGGTGTCATTCCTAGGAATTCCATTGAAATCGTACTTCTTCTGATGTCGCTATTTGGTGGTTGGCGAAACGCAATCGACGCTCTCCGTTCGAAGAGAATGACTTCCGAGGACGCGAGTCTATTGGTCGTTCGACCGGAGGAGGGGGCCGATTGTAAGAAGAAGGCATACAGGAAGACATATAGGGAGACATACAAGCAGAGAAAGTTTGCGGAGGTTGTGGCGCGAGCGAGTGAGTTTGGCGTCAAATACAAAAAGATCAAGCAGACGTATCCGCGGAGTACGCATGCAGAACTAATGGCACGATTGAACTGGCTGGAGAGAATGGTACTGACTCTTGCTCGTCTCAAAGAGCTTGGAATTGAGCCGGCCACTGTGCACGACAGAGCAGGACAAGTAGCCAGGCACGACACAGCGCTGGCTGCCTACATCGCACGTAGACCCGCAGCACTTCGCTCAAACGGATTCTCAGGGCGGCTCTCCTCCTGGAAGTTGCGGCAGGGATTCCCATCCATTAACTCATTTGCGGGGCTGCTCGACAGCGGGATGCTTCCCCAAACAAAGGAGGCACTGCTCAAGTACGAAGAGACAAGCGAAGACTATCGGCGACGCCTCCTGAAAGTGAAAGTTGCAAGGGGATTCCTGAGGCAGATTCCGGTGGGCGAGGAGGACCGAGTCGATTGCCTCGCTGACAAAGAAGTGAGGCGGCTCAGCGACAATGCTGCCTTCACGAAGTGGCGGTTAAGGAACCGGAGGCTGTCACAGTCTTAGTGCTGACTGACATCATGTCGCCCCCCCTAGGGTTCAAGCGTGCGGATCCTAGGTGAAGGTACTCAGGGCGTGCGACAAGCCGAGGGGGCGAGAAAGGCTAAGTTGAAAGGAAACGAGCAGACTGATGCTCTGAGCGCAGCTACGATGCCCTTGCTCCGGCGGAGCGACATTGGGGACCGTTCTGGCGGTCAATCCGTATGTCATCGACATACGCGAGCATTACCTCATTCGTAGATAGGAGGATGCCATGGACATCTTCGCGGTGACTAAGGCTCCTTTCGTGACGCCGCCGAACATTATCCTGCCACCGTGGGACGTGAACGGCCAGCTTCATGGCGAAGGTTACAAGGCTGCCAAGAAGGCGCGAACACAGAGGCTGATCAGTACGCGTGCAACGCACAGAGGCATGAAGTTTAAGCGAAGGTACGAGTCCCTCGCTCAAACGGAATTCTATCCGTTGATTGCGCTGGCCTTCAATCCGTATGTTCTCGATACCCGCGACCAGTATCCTATCCTGAAACCGGGAGCATTTGAGCGCGCCGTCAAAAGCGGTCGACGTCTGTACAAGACGGAGCAAATGACGATCGATATTGTCGTCACGTTGCTGCTTCCACCGGAGGCGCATCTGCATTATCACGGGATCTCCGTGAAATCGGCGAGCAAGGAGACATTTGGCGACAAAGATAAAAGACGCCTGAAGCGCGAGCAAGAAGCGCTGGAGGAACTCGGATGGACTTGGCAACTCATGCTCAGCAATCCGTATCAAGGATATGAGCTTTCCAATTGCCAGGTCATGTTTCGAACGATTCGTGATCAGGATGTGGTGAGCCTGTACGACGAGGCGAAGCTATTCGCCTGCTACTTGATGACCCGATCAACGGAGGGTCGCATGACGTCTGTAATGAGTCGCGTAGCGAAGCAACTCGGCATCTCAGCGGATAGAGCGCATCAGCTGTTTGCCATCGCGGTTAGTTTTGGCATGCTCAGGATTGACCATACAAAGCCGCTCAGGCCAGACAAGGATCTTCATCTGCTCCGTTAGCGGTCGGCAGGAGACGGCTATGGAAGCCAATCATGTAATGCCTGGAGACCTGGTGCGGCAGAGCGACATCCTGCCGCCCAAAGCGACGGAATCACAATTGCTATGGCTCGCCGAAGTTGGAGCCTCGGAATGGCCTGCAGGATTGCGTCGGTTCAATGTCTTCAATTGCCCGACGCTAGCCGTCGGGAGCTGTGAAGCCGAAGCCATGCGACGGGCAATCGCGTGGGACCCTTTCACCAAGACCCTCTATGCACAGAAGGTCTGGGCTGGAAAGGCCCCGGACGGAAGTCGGAAGCTGGAGAGACTTATGTGTTTCGGTCAGTCTCAGGAAGTATTCGTTATTCCGGATACGATCAGGCCTGCATTCATGGATTGCCCAGTTGCGGAGGTCCCCCCGTCAGCGCTAGTCGGATTGCAGCATCGCAATGCGCTGCTGTACGCGATATTGATGGTCGACAAGGTCGGAAGCGGCGACCCGAAGGACTTCGCCATCAACGACGAAGTTATCTTCGATTGTGACGCCCTTAACCGGAGAGTTACCGAAGTGCTTGCGGCTTTGGGGCGCGGGGTGACATACAAGACTTATCTTCTGGAGCTGGTCCGGAAGTACTTTCACTATGGCGGTGGGAGTACCGCTCTGCTTAGGCTCACGTCACTAAGGGGCGCTCCAGGAGTGCTACGAGCAGGCCGGAACAGGAGCAAGCCAGGACCGCTGTCCTTTGACGAGAGACTTGGCAAGGCTGAGGCGTTTCTCAATGGGAAAAAGACGTTCAAACGTCGGGCTCCGGTGGGGTCGCTTGACATCAAGAAGTTCGCCAGGGGGCTGAAAGAGTTCTGGGCTCGTGGTAGACAGACCTTTAGGCAGACGTGGCGCCTCATCAAGCGGCTCTTTTACTCAAAGCGGTCGAAGTGGGGCATTCCGACCTTCCGGATGTTCATGCACCATGCTCCAGGAATCATCATTCGCGACAATCTGAAGTCCCTGCGGAACGGTGTGGTCATCAGCGCTCAGTACGATGGGGCCATGCCCGGCCAATCGAGCGATATGACGTTTGGTGTCATTGACATCGTCGACATCGATGGCTGGATACCGAAGGTGGGTGTTGCCGTCAAGGTGAAGGGGAAGATTGTCAAAACTACCATCACGGTCGTCTTCGCAGTTTCCCGCCTCACAGGCGCCGTTCTGGGGTGGGACTTTGCCTTGAAAGCTGAAAACGGCGAGAGCTTTAGACGATGTATCGCTTCCGTTTTCCTACCAAAGCAACGACGAGCCAGTGCCCTTGGCTTGGGAGTCCTAAAGGGACTTCTCCACGGGAACATCGACACGGTGTATGTCGATAACGGGGCTGGCGCATCGGAGTCGGTTGTTGCCACCGCCGTGGATAAGATGGGCTTAATTCGAGAGCTTGCTCCCCCTTCACAAGGCCAGAAAAAAGGGAGAATCGAGTCACTGAATGCCGCGCTTATCCGCATGATGGCCGAAGACAACCTCGGCGTGACTCGGGACACCAACGCACTCGCAAAGGAAATGCGGCGGCTGTACCAGAGAAAAGGTAAGGCGATGCCGCTCGACGACCTTGAACGGTACATCCTCAGGGCGTTCAATTATCACAACCTCTGCCACGACGTCTCCGACCTCCGCACGGAGGAGATGCGGAGGGCTGATGTTGACATCTACCCTGCTGAACTCCATCGGTACTCGCAACGGATGCGATTTGGGGACGCCGCGAGAACTTACAGCGAAGAGGAGGTGAATGACCGGTTCCTGGATTGGGTGCAGCGAGCGTGTCGTAAGGGGATCGTGCATTTTCGCGGCGCCAGGTGGACCTCAAGAGGGCTGGTTGACTACTTTAATGAGGGTGCGAAGTCTCCCGGCAAGACCAAGAGTCGTTCAGTGTGGCTCAAGCCGCTGACCGGATTTCAGCGCGTACTTATGTGGAGGCGGCCAGACGGTGTCAAAGAGCGCCTAGAGATGGTGCCGGAGGACGCGCGCAAGTACGGCACCGCGTCGTGGACGAAGATGGACGTCTATGAGTTTGATGACCAATACAGGAAGGTCAAGATGGCGAAGAAGACTCCTAGCCTTCGTGCGCAGATGTCCAATCAGGAGCATCAACAGCATGTTGAAGCCGAGCAGCGTCGCGGCAATCCGCTCGCCTGTGCGGTTGGGTCGACGGTCAATGCTGCAAAGGATGCTGCAGCGCTGAAGCGTGATCAAGAAGCCGGCAAGGCCGAAGCTGCGTCTTACAACATCCAGCCGCCAGGCGTCCATGCAGAAGGCACAGAGGCCGTCGGCCAGTCGTCCAATCCACTCGACCGGGATAATGAGGACTTCTTTAAGAAGGAGGGCCTGCTCTGAGACGCGCAGTGCTTTCGGGGCAACTTTTCGGCTCCAGCCATCGAAACCTGTTGGTTGCCTGCGGGCTCATAACGCTCTGCAGCGGGCCGTAGTCGACCCCTCCCGGTCATTGGATTCCAGCAACGGTTACGGCCGTTTGCAAGCTACTGCGGTCATTGGTGAATCCTTAACCACATCGATGCAATTCGATGAGTCAGGAGACGGCGGCATCCGCATACCTCGGAATGCTCACACGAGTGCATCGGATGCGTCGTAGTTCCGAAGTTCGCGCCGAAGGATCTTGCCAACATTGGAGCTCGGTAGCGCATCGACGAAGCGGATGATCCTGGGCACCTTGTAGGCTGCCATACCTGCACTGCAGTGGGCGAGTAAGGCACCCTCGGTTACCTCGACGCCTGGTGCTATGGTGACATACAGCTTGACCGCTTCGCCAGTCCGTTCATCAGGGACGCCGACGCAGGCGCATTCGGCTACGCCGGGAAAGCTGCTGGCAACTGCTTCGACTTCATTGGGGTACACATTGAAGCCAGAGACGATAATCATGTCCTTCTTACGGTCGACAATCCTCAGCGACCCTCCTGCATCGAAGATGCCGACGTCGCCGGTGCGGAAGTAGCCGTCCGAGGTGAACGCCGTTGCATTGGCCTCCGGCTTGTTCCAGTAGCCGCGCATCACTTGCGGCCCCTTGACGCAGATCTCCCCGGCAATTCCGATGCTTACCTCCCTGTCCTGGCTGTCGAGTAGCTTGACATCGGTTGATGGCACGGGCAGTCCAGTGGTGCCGGTGAAGTAGGTGGTGAACGGCGGGTTGAACGACAAGACCGGCGATGTTTCTGACAAGCCATAGCCTTCGCGAATAAAGCTGCCCGTCACCGATTCCCATTGCTCCGAGACGACTTTGATTACCGCTGCCCCGCCACCAGCGGATAGCTTCAGCCGCGACCAGTCGACTTCAGACAAGCGTGGGTGAGCAGCCAGTCCTGCATACAATGTGTTGACGCCAACGAAGATCGTTGGTCGGGCGGCTCTCAGCACATCGATCAGCGTGCCCAGGTCCCGGGGATTTGGCACAAGCCAGTTCTCGGCGCCGACGGAGAACCCGGTGAGGAAATTCAACGCCAGCGCAAAGATATGGTAGAGCGGGATCGCGGTGACGATGACCTCGTCGCCCGGCACAAGCATGTCGGGCATAAAGGCCTTGAACTGCTCGATATTGGCTATGAGGTTTCGATGTGTAAGCTCGGCCCCCTTGGAGAGGCCGGTCGTACCACCGGTGTATTGCAGAAGGAGCAAGTCATCACCGCTCACACTCACCGGGTCGAACCCGAGTGCCTCGCCGCGTGCAATGGCTTCCGGCAACTTCGTTGCACCTTGCAATGACTCGTCGACTGCCGGGCCCGGGATCGCGGCGCCACTGCCGTCGCCGGGGCTGACCGTGATGACCGTCCTGATTCGCGTGTTGCTGATCACCTCCGTGAGGGTAGGTGTGGCGCCGTCGTAGACAAGGATCGTTTCGACGCCGGCGTCATTGAGCTGATGTTCGAGTTCCCGGGCAGTGTACTGCGGGTTGACGTTGACCTGGACGCCGCCGGCCTTCGTGACGCCAACGAAGGCAATTGGGAATGCCGGGAGGTTAGGCAGCATAACGGCAACACGGTCGCCCTTCCTCACTCCCGCCATCTTCTGCAGATACGCCGCCAGCGCGGAGGATTGGCGATCGACATCCGCATAGGTCAGCGATTGTCCGAATGCATGAAAGGCTGGCCTGTTCGCGAATTGGCTCATGGCAGCTTCCAGCAACGCGTTAACGGAGGGATAGCGATCGGCGTTGATGTCGACGGGGATTGAACCGTAGGACTGGATCCAGTGTCTGTTGGGCATTTGGATTTCGATGACAAGTGGGGGAAGGTTTCGCGAGACCGGGCCGATGTCATGCCGCGCTGTGCAATGCCGAATTGTTCGACGCGCAGGGGGTCTCGTGGACAGCATGCCAAGTCTCTACTTGGCCGCTGGGCTACACAGGCACGGCGAGGAAGATGGAGCGGGGAGTTTTCATACCCTGGGGCAGCTCTGCTGTTTCTCAACGCGTGTTGCGATGGACACATTACGTGTCTGCGACAACGCTCACATTTAATTCGGCACGATTCGAAGAAACCAGCATTCGATCGGTGCCTGCCCCCGCAGACCTGTCATAAAGAACAAACCTGCGGGCGTGCTCATGTGTTTAGACTGTTGCCACTGGTGTGACCGGCGAGCCAGCCGCTCCTGGCAATCGCAGCGGTGGAGCGGTAAGCAGGAACCTGTTGCGACCATGCTCGCGAAGCCACCGATTTAGGGGCGAGAGCAACCATTGCTCTCCGAGCGGCACTCCCAGCTTGAACAGGCAATGTTCGTGGATGGTGCTCGTAGCGCCCGGTGGTGGTGGCAGAATCTCAACAGCGCGATTGTCCGAAATGAGGGCCGCGACGCCGGAGTCCGTGATCCATTGCAGCAGTCGGGAGTCGGATCCATCGAGTCCCGCGCAACTGTTATGCAGTCGCCATGGGTCTGGTGCTCGGTTCATCTCGAGCAGCAGTTCGTCGAAACCCGTGCATAGACACAGCATGTCTCCGGTTTCGACTTCCACTCCGTCGTCATCGAGAATTCGCATGAGTTCGTCATAGCCCACGCGGCGGTGTTCGCGGCCAAAATGATTGAACAAGTCGACCATCACGCCACGCCCTTGCACGCAAGTCGCGGCCATCGCGTCGATGCCCAGTGGTCCTGCGCTCACGCCTTCATAGCGCGCCCATTCCTCGACGTCCTCTCGGGGCGGTGGCGTCACGATGTGTTCGCCGCCACGCCATCCGTTGTAGTAGACGACCTCGTTGACACCGTCGCCGTCCGCATCAAACTCAGCGCCGACGTGCGCAAGGCTGTCCCATTGCGTTGAGTATTGGGTGGAGAGAAGCACGGCATCGTCGCAGACTACCGACTGCCGCGCCGCTCCCGGCACATGTCGAGAGTGGTTGTGAAAGCACTGGCCACCATGCATCGCCGCGAACAACCGGGGCGGGTGTCGTCGGGGATTGGCGACATTGCCTCCGGGGTAGTCGAGCGGTAGGCTCAAGCAGAACGCAATGCCTTCCCGCGCCTCCGCAAGACCCTGCCTGACCTTTGCTGGCGTCAGGAGATTCAACCTGCCAATCTGATCTGTGTCACCGAAATCGCCCCAGTTAGACCCTTCCGGCCGACGTATCCATCGCTTGCCCATGCGGACTCCTTGAACTCAAGCTACGGTTCAACCATACAAGTCAAGGAGTTTATTTGTCAATATCGATTGTTATTGTCGATATATTGTTTAGACCGGTAAAACTCCGTTGTAATTGACCTTCCAGCGTACGAGCGGCAACTCGTTTTGCTGTTCCCATGCATGCGCCACCCATCCCGCGATGCGCCCTAGTCGTACCAGATTCGCGTCCGGATCGGCGCCGATTTGGCGGTTCACATAAGCCGCAAGTAGGGCGAAATCAGGTTGCTTGCCAGTCAGATCAGCGGCGAGGTCTATGGCGGACTTGAAGCGTGCAAAGTCTCGGTCGGTGTCCAACAGGGATTGCAATGAGGCCCACAGCGCCGCCGCGCGAGGGTCTGGAGCATCGAATGGCGAGTAGCCGAAGCCTGGAATGTCTTCGCTCTCCCGTACGCGAGTCCTGACCGGCTCGGTTGCATCTGACGCATGGTCTATTTCGGTCAAGAAACGGGAAAACGCCCCGACGCGAACAGTCGGCAAACGTCGGCCTGTGACGGCGGAAAGTCCTGCAATGACGCAGCGATAAGGCGTCGCGCCAGTGCTCGCAGCCGCGCGAGCGACATAGGTTGCTGGATGCAGCGCCTGGTCGGCCGAAAGTACGAGAACCCTGCGTGCCGCATCCTCAAGCTTCGGCCCGCATTTGGTTATTGCACCGATGTAGCGATGCAGCGGCAGCGCGGCCGGAGTGGACTGTCCCAGCATCCAGGCAGCGAACCAGCGCAAGACGTCTGCCCCGGAGCGAAGAAATCCATGCTTACCGAGGTCATGCGCGCGAGGATTGGCTCCTTCCACGGCGGGAAGCAGCATGATGGCGCGGTCTAGCGCACCGTAGCTCGTACAGGCCTTGAGCAATGCATCACTGTGCGCGGGAAGCCCCGTCGCAGGTCCATCAAAGGGATCAAAGTCACCGGCATCCCACAGGAGCCGGGCAACCTCCTCCAGGGTGGCCTTCTCTGCTAGATCAATGGCGCTTACGCCGCGATAGAAGGAGCCTGCCTCAGTCATCAAGGTGATGGCTGAGGAACCCGTGAGACCCGGTGCAGTGTCGCGTGCAGAAGCAGGCGCAATCCCCGATTTGATTTGTTCAATATCCGAGCGCAAGTAGCGACTGACCCGGCTCCCGCGCGTCTTGTGCGCACGGATGTTCTTTCGGCTGACGTAGGTGTAAAGCGTCGACACGCTGACATTCAGCGCGCTTGCCGCTTCCTCGGCCGTCATGTAGAGGCCATCGCTGGAGCCCAGCGATACGGGAGTTGTGCGAGCCATGATCGTGTTGAATCGGAGTCAATATATCGATGATTATCATCGAGATTGACTGGAGTCGCTACATACATCGACACTTGTCTCAATCGGACGATTCTCCGTCCGGATGGAGACAACATGATGGAATGCAGATTCATTGCCGCGAGCGGGATGCTCGGCATCGGCGTCCCAGAAGATAGTTTGCGCAAAGCGATGGCGTGCAAGCCACATTTCGTTGCGGCCGATGCCGGCACAACGGACGCCGGTCCGTTTGCGTTGGGGGAGGGCGTCTGCGCCTTTCCACGTGAGGCCATCCTGCGAGACCTCACCACGCTGTTGCGAAATACCGTGCCCGCCAAGGTTCCGTTGCTAATTGGCTCGGTGGGAACTGGCGGCGCGGACGTGCATGTTGACTGGTTCATGGAGATCGTGCGCGAAGTCGCGGCCTCCGAGGGCCTGCAGCTCAAGGTCGCGGAGATTCGCTCGGAGCAGTCAAAGGACTTCTTGCTGCAGAAGCTCAGGCAAGGGCAAATCTGCCCGCTGGACCCTGCGCCCCATTTCGACGAATCGACGATCCAGCGCAGCGTGCGGGTTGTCGGCATGATGGGCATCGAACCGCTGCAGGCGGCGCTCGCCGCCGACGTCGATCTTGTCGTGGCTGGGCGCTGCAGCGATCCGGCGCTCTATGCGGCAATGCCGATTCAGATGGGCCTTCCGCCTGGATTGGCCTGGCACGCGGGCAAAGTCGTCGAATGCGGGCCCTCGGTTTGTGAAAAGCCCGCGCACGGGATGATCGTCGGCTATGTTCGGCCGGACGAAGTGGTGATCCAGCCGGTCGGCCCTGGCTTGCGTTGCACGACGCAATCCGTCGCCGCGCACAGTCTCTATGAGAACGCCGATCCGTTTTGCTTTACCGAGGCTTCCGGCGTACTGGATATCAGTAAGACCGTCTACGAGCAGATTGACGAGACAAGCGTGCGATTAAGTGGAAGCACGTTCCGTCCAGCCGACCAGTTCACCATCAAGCTCGAAGGCGCCGAACTAGTCGGATATCAAAGCATCATGGTTGGCGGCATCCGCGATCCCTTCATCCTGGGCGAGTTCGACGATTGGCTCGGCAAGGTGAAGGAGCGTGTTCGGCTTTCCGTCGAACGGGTATTCGGAAAGTCATTGGAAGGGATGGGGGCCCGAATCGACTATCACGCGTACGGCCGTGACGGCGTGATGGGGACGCTCGAGCCCGACCGCGCGCGAGTGCCACACGAGGTCGGGCTCGTCGTCGAAGCAACCGCGGCCGACCAGCAGACAGCTACCGCCCTAGTGCAATTGGTTCGGCAACCACTGCTGCACCAGCCCACGACCAAGTGGAAGGGATCCATCACGGGTTTCGCTTGTCTGCATAACCCGGCGCACATTGAACGGGGTCCCGTGTATGCCTTCAACATGAACCACGTCGTCCTGCCGGACTCGCCAGTGTCAATGTTTCGGACCGTCATTACTCGTATCCAGGAGAAAAACGATGCAACTCTCTGATATCGCAGCGATGGTCCGTAGCAAGAACGCTGGCCCGTTTGTTCTGACCTTTGACATTCTGTTCAGCGATGACGAGAGCTATCAACTCGTGAAGCGCTCTGGCGCGCTCAACGTGGAGATGTTCTCGCGCCTATATCAGACTGCGCCCGAAAAGGTCCGCTTCTTCGAATGCGACAGCGCTCGGGCATTCAAGTTCAGCATCCGGCATCCAACGACGCAAGGTGCGCTGGGAGCATCCGATCTGCACGGAGGGCAGCAGTTCATTCCGCTGCTGAGCGTCCGGATCGCCTGACCGATCCACCAAAGAGGAGACACCGTGAACAAAATGTTGATGGCCGCAAGAGCCAGGGACAGCCGCGCGCCCGCGCGTGACGATTCCAAGACTGCCGCCGCAGTAGCGCAGATCGGCGCGCGCATTGATGCACTGGAGGGGTCGAAGCGCCTGTGGGGCTGGCTCGCCCTGATCGCTGTGGGCGGCTTCTTCGAAATTTACGACCTTGCCTTGGCGGCCCCCATCTCACCGGGTCTTGTGGCGGCGGGGATTTTTAGGACCGGCAACGCTGGCTTGTTCGGATTTTCTGATCAGGCAACCTTCATCTCTGCCACCTTCCTCGGCCTGTATCTCGGCGTCATTGGATTTGCTGGACTCGGAGATCGGCTCGGTCGCAAAGCAGTGTTCGCCTACGCACTGGTCTTCTACGCTCTTGCCACGTTCGTCATGGGACTGCAAGACGACGCAGTCTGGGTCTGCTTATGGCGGTTCCTGGCTGGTGTCGGACTCGGCGCTGAGTCGGTTGCGATTGACTGCTTTGTCGTGGAAATCATGCCGAAGCGCCTGCGCGGGAAGGCGTTCGGTATGGTCAAGTCCATCGAATATTCCGCGATCCCGGTCGCGGCGCTGCTCGCAGCGCTCTTGATTCCGCATTCTGTACTTGGCGTCGATGGGTGGAGGTGGTTGACGTTCCTTCCAGCGATCGGCGCGGCTGCATTCTGGATACTCCGTCGAAACTTGCCGGAGTCCCCGCGCTGGCTTGCATCGCAAGGGCGTTCGGAGGAGGCACACGCGGTGCTCGATGCCTTCGACGGACGAGGGTGGGACAGAAGCCGTCCCGCGCCGGTTTCGCCAGCAGCGACTGAGCCCCGCCCGCAACACAGAGTTGCGCCGCGCTATGTCAGGAATGCGATGTTGATGATGATCGCCTACTTCGTCTTCCAGAACATCGCCTACTACGGATTCAGTAATTGGATCCCAACCTTGCTGGAGGCGCAGGGTGTACCACTGAAGCACAGCTTGTTCTATACCTTCGGCGTTAGTCTTGCAGCGCCGTTGGGCCCAATTCTGATCGCGTTGTCGGCAGACCGATTCGAGCGCAAACACCAGATTGTCGCTATCGGCTTGGTTTCTATTCCCTTGGGGCTGATCTTTGCTCATTCCACTTCCCCCATTGTCTGGATCAGCACAGGTATCGGATTGACATTCGCAAATGCGGCCTTGAGCTACCACAGTCACGCCTATCAAAGTGAAATTTTTCCCACGTCCATACGGGCTCGCGCTGTCGGTTTCGTGTACTCATTTACGAGACTATCGGCAGCGGTCAGCGGATACATCGTTGCCTTTGCATTGACCAGCGGCGGTGTCCCGACGGTTTTCCTAACGATCAGCGTCTGCATGCTCGTTGCGCTGCTCAGTATCGGGTTGTTCGGGCCGCGAACGCGCGATAGGAGCTTTGAAGAGATCTCAGGGCAACCGTGAACAAACCAGTCGACATGAGTACTGGCGCTGAATGCCAAGGACAAATGTCGACAAGAAAAATAATTTAACAACGAGGAGACAAGGAATGAAAAAGGGAAAGGTCGCACTGGCGGCGTTCATTACATTGGCCAGCGGGACAGTTTTGGCGCAGAGCGGCATAACGTTGTATGGCGTCATGGATGCCAACATTGAATACGTCAGCAACCTGTCAAAGATCAGTTCGACGCAGAGCGGATTTCCAGGGCCTGGCGCGAGTCGATTCGCCTTGAACTCCGGCGGCATTTCAGGCTCCCGCTGGGGGATGCGGGGAGTCGAGGATCTCGGTGATGGTCTCAAGGCGGTATTCGCGCTCGAAAGCGGGGTAGATATCGATACAGGTAAGTCCGGTCAGTCCGGCCGCTTGTTTGGCCGCCAGGCGTTCGTCGGCATTGACCGGCGTGATGTTGGGCGGCTGACACTAGGGCGGCAATATTCGGCGACATTCGATACGTTCTCGAACTTCTCGCCAACTGCGTACTCGAGTCAGTATGAACCAATTGCAGCCATGGTCGGACTCGACCTTCGGTCCGACAACACGGTTAAGTACACCGGCAAGTTCGGTCCAGTGACCGCCGTTGCCCACTGGTCGTTTGGTAACGGCGTTGCCGGCAGCGGCGAGACGCCGGGGCAGTTCCGACGAGACAGTGGCTATGGCCTGGGGATGACCTACCTTGATCAGGGTCTCGGGCTGGCAGTGACGTTCGATCAATTCAATCCGACGCTCGCCGCCGGTGCCCCGCCCGGAAGCTTTAAGCGAGCGGGTGCCGCGGTCAGCTACACGTGGACCAATCTGAAACTGGTGAGCGGATTTCGATGGGGTCTGAACAAGGATGGCAAGAATGCGACGCTGGCGCGCGACAACATGTATTGGGTCGGCGCGAACTATCAGCTCAATGCGCTCGGCCTGACTCTCGCGTACTACTACGACGACCTCAAGAACCTCAACGGTGTCAACGCCAAGAACCCCTGGCAACTGGCTTTCATTGCCGACTACAGTTTTTCCAAGCGAACCGACGTCTACCTGACACTGGGGTATGTGAAGAATTCCGGTCTCGAGTTCGATAACTCGGCTGTCTTCTATGCGAATGGCTACCCGCTTGGGGCGGATAAGCAGAGCATGTTGGGGGCGGCAGTCGGTATACGCCACAAATTCTAGGTTGGCTTGAGCTAACTCGCTTGCGATTCCGGCCTTTCGAATAGACAGCGCCCGACATGACGTCAGCCGCTTTTACTGCGGCGTTGGTCTCTGCTCGCATCGATCGCCTTCCATTTGATGTCACCTTGTGGTCATGACTTTCAGGATCTCGTTGGGTGGGTTCTCGGAGGACTATGCTTTGCCGGCAGCGATTCTTCGTCCTTTGGAGGGCCGGAACATTTCTCAAAGACTGGCTGGAACACGTGGGGGTTGACGGTGCCGATACAGCTTTACGTGGATGGCGTCAGTTTTCCGGCCGTATGTTGCCTCTACCGCCGCCCCCGCTGCGGTGGTTGAAATCATGGGATAAGCACACAGTAGCGCTCGCGCCAATTGTGACAAGGAGATGATGGATGCGCGAGATCGAAATCAACGGCGGAGATGACCACGTCACCGCGTTTGTGGGAGCCATTGCGTGCGAACTCGAGCGAACCTTGGATGTCAAGGGACATGCCTGTCTGGCTGTGTCCGGGGACCACTCTTCAGTACCCGTCTTCGCTGCCTTGCAGCAACAGCGACTCGGCTGGGACCGCGTGGAGGTGATCCTTGTGGATGAGCGCATGGTGCCGCTCAATCATGAGGACAGCAACGCGCGCTTGGTCTGTGACATCCTGCTGCGCAACGCGGCGGCAAAAGCGGAATTTCTGCCGCCAGTGCCGCTGTATTGTTGGGAAGCCGACGATATCGATACCTCCGCCGTAGTTGCCAAACTCAATCGAAACTACCGACAGCCGGATATTGTGGTCCTTGGCTTGGGCGAGGACGGCCACACCGCATCGTTGTTCGCAGACGCCCCCGAACTAAAGGCTGCGCTTTCGCTGGAGAAGGATCCAGGCTATCTCTCCCTAAGCCCGCGCGCTGCGCCTCACAAGCGAGTGAGCCTAAACCTCAGTGCGCTGTTGGGGGCTTGCCGAATCATTCTGGGATTTAGCGGAGTATGGAAAAAAGAGGTCTTCGACGCTGCGGCACTGGAGCTCACGCCGGTGCTGCCAGTAAGCTATCTCTTGCATCAAAATAGGGTGCCGGTTGATGTCTATTGGGGGAGGTAGTCGCGGGAGGATTCGCAGCGCATTTCATAGCAGAGGAGGCCGTCAGTAGGAGTAGCCTCCTGCATGACGCCCTGCATTATGGTGGCCGACTACCGCCCGACGCTGATCACAACCCGAGGACTTCTACAAGGAAGAGTGCATGCTCTGATAGAGCCCGCTAGGGGGCGACTATGCCGCTTCCAACCATCCAGAGCTGTTGCACCTTTCGGCCAGAATGAGTACGGGCAGTTCCCGCAGCTAAAGGGGCTGAGCCGCCGCAATAAGGAACTGCCGCACGGCGGCCAAATGCCTGATGGAGAACGAGAACGGAGATCTAGGCGCTCATCCGGAACTATCCAGAGCAACCTCTCCCGTTCGAGGAGCTTTCCGCCGCCCCATACTTGAACGAATCAACCTGTGGCTTGCGCTGTTCCCTGTGCATCCCTGTAGCCTTTCCAAATCGAAATACTACAAGCTCCACGAGCAGCGCAGTTCTACTGCTAGCGGGCCACTCGTGCCGCGACAAGCATGTCGTAAAGCAGCCGCGCCGCCGGCGGCAACGGCCGGCCGCGCCGCGCGATCAGTCCAAGCGTGCGCGTGATGCGCGGCGACTCCAGCGGAATTGCTGCCAGACCACGCTTGTTGTCGGGCGGCAGCGCCATGCGCGGCACCACGCCGATGCCAAGCCCGGCCTGCACCAGGCTCACTAGCGCAGGCACATGATGGACCTCGCAGTACGAGCGTGGCCGCGTAGCGACGCGCGCCAGTGCCTGATCGATCAGGAAGCGGTTGCCGCTGCCCTGCGCGAGCGTGATGTAGTCGTACTGGCTGAGGTCGTCCCAGGTCACGCGCTTGCGCGCTGCCAACGGATGACCGATCTGGCATGCCACGACGAACGGTTCCTCGATCAGCGGCAAAAATTCGATATCGGCCTCCTGGGTGCCGATGTAGGTCAGGCCGAAGTCGGCATCGCCGCGCGTCACAGCCAGCAGCACATCGGCCGATGACTCGTCCATGACGCGCAACCGGATGCCCGGATAGCGCGCGTGATAGGCCTCCACCACCGCAGGCAGGAAATAGCCGACTGCCGACGGCACGCACGCGAGCGTGACCTCGCCTGACAGCCGCTCGGCCACGTCGCGTATGCCCAGCATCGCTTCCTCAAGTTCATTCAGCACGTTGCGCGCTTTATGCACGAAGGTCCGGCCCACGGTGGTCAATTCAACCTTGCGCGTCGTACGCGTAAACAGTTCGACGCCCAGTGCCTCCTCAAGCTTGTCCACGCGCCGCGATAGCGCGGACTGGGACAGAAACATTGCTTCCGAGGCGGCGCGGAAGCTGCCGAGGTCGGCTACCGCCAGAAAGGCCCGCAGATCGGCCAGATCGAAATTCATGTGTCAGGCGCAAGAATTCATCGAATATTTGCACTTTACAGTGTAATGGGTCGCCGGAGATCATTGCCCATCGAAAAAAGCGCAGCACGGAGACAGGGTAATCGTGCCCTCAGACAGGCTGCGCCCCATCCCAATAGAGGATCGACATGCAACGACCTTCCGATAGCACCCCGGCCAAACACTGGGGCCGCAAGTTGCTGCTGACGTTGTGCGCTTTCGCCACGTGCGCGGGAATGCCGGCAGCAGCGCAGAGTTGGACTCCCACGCGGCCGATTCGCCTGATCGTGCCCTACGGGCCGGGGGGCAGCTCCGATGTGATTGCACGCGTAATCGCAGCGGAGATGTCGAAGGGACTCGGTCAGCAGGTCGTGGTCGACAACAAGGGGGGCGGGCAGGGCGTGATCGCGATGCAGGATGCCGCGCGCGCTGAACCGGACGGTTACACGATGGTGCTCGGGCACGTTGGCACCCTGACCGTCAATCCGGCCATGATGGCGAAGCTGCCTTACGACCCCGAGAAGGACTTCGTGCCCGTGACGCTGCTGGCCAAGGTCCCGATGGTGTTTGCGGTAGGCCCGAGCGTGCACGCGGCCAACCTGTCCGCATTCCTTGCCAAGGCGCAAGCCAGGCCCGGTGCAATGACTTATGGCTCGGCCGGCAATGGCAGCGCCGGCAATCTCGCTTTCGAAATGCTCAAGGTTACCGCGCACGTGGACCTCATGCATGTGCCATACAAGGGCACCGGCGCGCAGATGACCGATCTGCTTGCCGGCAACATCGATGCGGCCTCGGCCGGCCTGCCGGGTTTCTTGCCGCATGTGAAAGCCGGCAAGCTGCGCATCCTCGCGGTGGGCGCGGCGCAGCGTCTGCCCGCGATTCCCAATGTGCCTACGGTGGCCGAACAGGGCTACCCCGGTTTCGAAAGCTCGCAATGGTTCGGCCTGCTGGTGCCGGCCCGCACGCCCGCCTCCGTGGTCGCACGCCTGCATGCTGAAGCGGTAAAGGCGCTCGCGGCCCCCGCGGTGCGACAGCGGCTCAAGGAGGATGCGAGCACGCCCGTGGGCGAGGGCACGCAGGCGTTTGCGCGCTTTATCCATACCGAGCAGCAGCGCTGGGGTGCCGTTGTGCGCAACGCGCATCTGAAAGCCAACTGATTTTCCGTCGTCTCTATACCGAGCTACTCATGCAAGCAAATCGCGTCATCCTGCCCGAGGCAGAACTCCGTCAACTTGGCAGCCAGGCTTTCCAGGGTCTGGGCCTGCCCGCCGCCGATGCCGACGAGGTGGTCAACGTACTCGTCATGGCCGACCTGTTCGGGCTCAACACGCACGGCCTCTCGCGCATCGAATCGTATGGCGAGCGGCTCCAGGTCGGCGGCATTGCCACCAAGGTAGAAATCATCACCGAGCAGGTGGCACCGGCCCTGGTCAAGGTCGATGGGGCCAACGCGGTAGGCCCGCTGGCCGGCATGCGGGGCTTGCGCGCAGCGATGGAAGTCGCGCGTGAATGTGGCATCGGCATGGCGCTTGTGCGTGGCAGCAACCACTTCGGCCCGATTTCGCCGTACAGCCATATCGCGGCGGAGGCCGGCTTCGCCAGCATGATCGGCAGCAACGCTACCACCACGATCGCCCCTTGGGGTGGCAGCGATGCGCGCCTCGGCAACAGCCCGCTCGGGTTCGGCGTGCCTGGACACGATGGTCGTCACTTCCTGCTGGACATGGCAATGAGCGTCGTGGCGCGCGCCAAGATCCGCAATGCGCTGAAGGCTGGTGAGGCGATTCCGGATACCTGGGCGACCGACGCACAAGGGCGCAGGACTACTGATCCGCACGCCGCGCTTGAAGGCTTCCTGCTGCCGATCGGCGGTCACAAGGGCTACGGCCTGGCGCTGCTTGTCGACCTGTTCGCGGGGCTGCTGTCCGATGCCGCGTATCTCACCCATGTGAAGTCGTGGGTCGATGCCCCCGATGAGCCGCAAAACCTCGGCCACTTCTTCATCCTGATCGATACGCGGCGCCTCGGCTCGGCTCAATGGCTGGCCAGCCGCATGAAAGACTTCGCAGCGATCCTGCACGGCAGTGCGCCCACCGAGAGCGGCAAGCCGGTGGTCGTGCCAGGCGAGATCGAACTCGGCAAGCTGGCGCAGCAGCGCGCGCAGGGCATTGCGCTGGACGCGGCCACGGTGGCATTGCTGCAGCAGCACGCCGCCAAGGTCCCGGCCTGAGCCTCCTCGGCGCCCATACTATCCATAAGCAGAACCGGGAGACTCGCATGCGCTTCAAGACTGTAGTCATGACACTGCTACTGAGTATCGCAGGCGGCACCGCCATGGCTCAACCATGGCCGGCCAGGCCGATCCGCATGGTCGTGCCTTATGCTGCCGGAGGCGCCGCCGACATTACGGCGCGCATCATCGGCCACAAGATGACCGAGACACTGGGTGTACCGATCGTCGTCGAGAACCGCGGCGGAGCCAACGGCAGCATCGGCACCGACTTCGTCGCCAAGTCCGCGCCCGATGGCTACACATTGCTGCTGGTGGCCAGCGGGCCGATCGTGGTGAATCCGTCGCTCTACCCGAAGGTGCCTTATGACCCTATCAAGGATCTGGCACCGGTGAGCCAGATCACGAGCTATCAATATGCATTGGTGGTGGCCAGCAATTCGCCGATCCGCAGCGTGCCGGACCTGGTTCAACGCGCCAGGGCCAACCCGGGCAAGCTCAGCTATGGCTCCACCGGCATCGGCGGCGGCGGTCATCTGGCCGGCGAACTACTCGGCACGGTGACCGGCGCCACACTCACCCATGTGCCGTACAAGGGCAGCGCTCCGGCCCTGGCGGACCTGCTCGGCGGCCAGTTGTCGTTCACGTTCGATACCGTGGTGACGGCCGCGCCGCAGATCGCGGCCGGCAAGCTGCGTGCATTCGCGGTCTCCGGCATGAAGCGCGCGAGCGGGCTGCCGCAGTTGCCGACCATGAATGAGCTCGGCTACAAGGGCTTCGATATCACGCAGTTCCAGGGCCTGTTCGTGCCGGCCAAGACCGATCCCGCGATCATCGAGCGACTGCATCAGGCCGTGGTGCAGGCGCTCAGGCAGCCCGATGTGATCCGCCGCCTGGGCACCGAGGGCGGAAATGAACTGGTCGGCAACACGCCGGCGGAGTTCGCCAAACTGATTCGGTCGGATTCGGCGATGTACGCCAAGCTGATCAAGGACGCCAACGTCAAACCGGAGTAATCCATGTACCAGGTAGACGTACTGATTCAAGGTTTCCCCGGCCGTGCCATCTGCCATGGCGGCCTCGGCTGGAGCACCGTGACGCTTCTGCGTGGCCATGACCGCAAGATTCTGGTGGACGTCGGTGCCTTCGGCGTGCGCAAGCCGCTGGCGAACCAGTTGGAGGCGCATGGCGTCAAGCCGTCGGAAATCACGGACGTGGTGCTGACCCACGCGCATTATGACCATGCGGTGAACTACATTCTGTTCCCGAACGCCACCGTGTGGATCGGCGCCGACGAGTTGCGCTGGGCAGCCGCGCAGCCGCCGGGCTTCAATCCGCTGCCCGAACTCTATGTGCACGCGCTCGAGACGGGCGAGCAGGTACGGCGAGTTCAGCCTGACATCGAGTTCCTGCCGGGATTGCAGGCCATCGCCGCACCTGGCCACACGCCCGGTCATCTGTTGTTCTACCTGTCCGCCAATGAGGTTCCCGTGCTCTTCACCGGAGATGCAGCGAAGAACCGTGCCGAGCTGCTGTCGGGCCATGTGGATGCGAGCGAAAACCATGCTAACAGCGAGCGATCGCTGCGGACCATCTGGCGCTGGTGGCGCGAAGTGCCCGGCACGCTGCTGATTCCGGGGCACGACCTCACCATGCGGCTGGATCAGAACGGGCAACCGGAATACATCGGCAAGCGCGCTGCGGCGATTGCCGCCTGGTTCTCCGAGAGCCTCGCGCAGTCCACCCAATTCGACCTTACGAGCGCGGCGTCGCACGCGTCACAGCAACCCTTTCGGACAGGAGTCTCGAACTCATGATTGCCATCGATCCTCAGCACGTTGCCGAGCTGGCACCCACGGGCGTGCTACGCGCCTCCATCAATGTCGGCAATCCGATTCTGGCCAACCTAGGCGCGGACGGTCAGCCGTTCGGCGTCTCAGTCGACCTCGCGCGTGAATTTGCACGCCGAGTCGGCGTGGACGCCCACCTGGTCGTCATCGATTCGGCCGGAAAATCCGTCGAAGCCGTGACCAGCGAGCAGGCCGATTTCGGCTTCTTCGCAGTGGATCCGGTCCGTGGTGCGGGCATTTCATTCACGGCGCCGTATGTGCTGATCGAGGGCGCCTATCTGGTCCGTGACACATCGCCCCTGCGCGACAACGCCGAGGTAGACCGGGCCGGCTGCCGGGTCACCGTGGGCAAGGGGAGTGCCTACGACCTGTATCTCTCGCGCGAACTCAAGCAGGCCGAGATTGTGCGGGCCCCAACCTCGCCAGCCGTGGTGGACACGTTCCTTGAGGAGAACCTCGACGTCGCCGCCGGCGTGCGCCAGCAGCTCGAGGCTGACGCAAAGCGCGTGCCGGGCCTGCGGCTCTTGCCTGGCCGTTTCATGGTGATCCAGCAGGCAATGGGCCTGCCAAAGGCACGTAGCGCTGCCACGGTGGAACTGCTGCGCCAGTTTGTCGAGGAGATGAAGGCCAGCGGCTTCGTGGCCGCCGCGCTCAGGCGGCATGCAATCGAGGGCGCATCCGTGGCGCCGGCCCAGTCGTAAGTTCCGCCAAGTCACCCGCCTGCAGCACCCAATCCAGTCGTACCTCCTTCACGCCGCGAGCCCGGCGCGTGGGCGGCGTTTTGCCATCGATTTTGCAATGGCATGCCACCGGACATCAAAACCAGAAGAGGAGACGTTCACCATGAGTACGCGTTCGCTTAGTCCGAGGCTATTGCTGGCGCCGATGGCGCTGGCATGCATCAGCGCTTCGGCAAATGCCCAGTCCAACGTTACCCTCTGGGGTATTCTCGATGCCGGCGTGCGGTATTCCACCAATGCCAACCCCGCCGGAAACGGCAAGTTCGAGCTGTCTGAGGGGCCGGTTTTTGGCTCGCGTGTTGGTATCAAGGGAGAGGAAAAGCTTGGCGGCGGCAGTACAGCGTTCTTCGAACTCGAAAGCGGCATCGACATGGGCACCGCCACGTCGCTGCAGTCCAGTGCGAGCGGCGGCTACACGCAGCAGTCCACGAACGGGCAGGGCCGGCTGTTCGGCCGACAGGCGCTTGTCGGGATCGATACGAATCTCGGCGCGCTCTCGTTCGGCCGCCAGTATTCAGTCGGCTACCAGGCGATGGCCGTGGCCCAGGCGTTCGGCAACCCGAACCTCGATACCCTGGTCATCGTTTCCAACTACACAGGCAACCGGCAGGATAACTCTGTCAAATACGAACTAAGGCTCCGCAATTTCCGCGTGTCGGGTGACTACGCGTTTGGCGAAACATCGGGTGATTCGCGCGCGAACTCGGGCGGGGGTCTGGCAGTGAGCTATGCGGCGGGCAATCTCAGCGCGGCGGCCACGGCAGTGAGCCTCAATAGTGCTGACGGCAAGGAGACGCGCAATGTCTATGGTCTCGGCGGGGCCTATACGATGGGCCTGTTCAAGGCTTCGCTGGGCTATCTTGGCGTGCGTTACCGCACCCAGGACACGCGCAACGACGTGCTGATTGCCGGACTGACGTACAACCCGAACTCGCCATGGCGCATTGGGATCGGCGGCTTCCGCGACTGGCAGCATGACAAGACCGGCGGGCGCACGGCGGTGTATAGCGTGGTCGACTACCGCTTCTCGAAGCGCACGACGGCGTATCTAGAAGTGGATCACAACCGCATTACCGGAGCCTACACGCTAATCAAGTCGCAGGGCGCGACAGGGAACAAGTACGGCGGCACGCTGGGCCTGCGCCATAATTTCTGAGTGCCCCGGGAGACCGGCAAGGAGTAGGTGGTGCAAGTCCACTACGATGAAGGAATAGCGAACCACATCGGTCCCGAGCCCGAGACGTGCGCAGGCCACCGCGATGTGGTCGGCGTAGCGTCTATAGTGGAACGTGAGGACTAGTCATTGAGCCGCGATAGATGAGTAGTCCACGGAACTGACGCGGTTCAGATCGCTGAAGGCAATATAAGGAGTGGTGAACGCAAGCTTCTCGACGACCGGGCGTGGTCTAAGACCATTGCACGCACCGACAGTGTTTGCGCGGGAACAAGGAGATATCTCGGCTGGCCAGGGGCATCATCGACGGGGCAGCATCGGGAATTCGCGGAGTCGTGGCCGATGATGAACAGACAGGAGAAATCAGTCTTCGCCGTGTTAGTGAAGAAACCAGCGAATAATACTGGGGACCGACTGCGGAGTGGGTGGAGCGAAGGACGGGGCAGTCCAATGCGTGCCGGACATAGAACCGGATAAGCGAGCAACAGGAATCGGACCGTTTGTACTTCGGAGCCGCACGGCAGCGGAAGAAGGAGTGGTTCACCACGCTTCTGCATCACATCGCGGTCGACCGGCTTCGGTCGCCCCGCCGAGACGACAAATCCCAGCGGAGGTGAACGACCGAATTCTGTCGCCTAGTCGACATCCAAGCGTATGAGTGGCAACACTGTCGAATGACCCCTCAAGCTACTGCGGTCATTGGTGAAACCTTAGCCACACCGATGCAATTCGATGAGTCAGGAGACGGCGGCATCCGCATGCCTCGGAATGCTCACTCGAGTGTATCGGATGCGTCGTAGTTCCGAAGTTCGCGCCGAAGGATCTTGCCAACATTGGACTTCGGCAGCGCATCGACGAAGCGGATGATCCTGGGCACCTTGTAGGCTGCCATTACGGCTCTGCAGTGGGCGAGTAGGGCATTCTCGGTCACCTCGATGCCTGGTGCTTTGCTAACGTATAGCTTGACCGATTCGCCGGTTCGTTCATCCGGCACGCCGACACAGGCGCATTCGGCCACGCCAGGAAAGCTGCTGGCAACTGCTTCCACTTCATTGGGGTAGACGTTGAAGCCAGAGACGATGATCATGTCCTTCTTGCGATCGACAATTCTCAGCGACCCTCCTGCGTCGAAGATGCCGACGTCGCCGGTGCGGAAGTAGCCGTCCGAGGTGAACGCCGTTGCATTGGCCTCCGGCTTGTTCCAGTAGCCGCGCATCACTTGCGGCCCCTTGACGCAGATCTCCCCGGCAATTCCGATGCTTACCTCCCTGTCCTGGCTGTCGAGTAGCTTGACATCGGTTGATGGCACGGGCAGTCCAGTGGTGCCGGTGAAGTAGGTGGTGAACTGCGGGTTGAACGACAAGACCGGCGATGTTTCTGACAAGCCATAGCCTTCGCGAATAAAGCTGCCCGTCACCGATTCCCATTGCTCCGAGACGACTTTGATTACCGCTGCCCCGCCACCAGCGGATAGCTTCAGCCGCGACCAGTCGACTTCAGACAAGCGTGGGTGAGCAGCCAGTCCTGCATACAATGTGTTGACGCCAACGAAGATCGTTGGTCGGGCGGCTCTCAGCACATCGATCAGCGTGCCCAGGTCCCGGGGATTTGGCACAAGCCAGTTCTCGGCGCCGACGGAGAACCCGGTGAGGAAATTCAACGCCAGCGCAAAGATATGGTAGAGCGGGATCGCGGTGACGATGACCTCGTCGCCCGGCACAAGCATGTCGGGCATAAAGGCCTTGAACTGCTCGATATTGGCTATGAGGTTTCGATGTGTAAGCTCGGCCCCCTTGGAGAGGCCGGTCGTACCACCGGTGTATTGCAGAAGGAGCAAGTCATCACCGCTCACACTCACCGGGTCGAACCCGAGTGCCTCGCCGCGTGCAATGGCTTCCGGCAACTTCGTTGCACCTTGCAATGACTCGTCGACTGCCGGGCCCGGGATCGCGGCGCCACTGCCGTCGCCGGGGCTGACCGTGATGACCGTCCTGATTCGCGTGTTGCTGATCACCTCCGTGAGGGTAGGTGTGGCGCCGTCGTAGACAAGGATCGTTTCGACGCCGGCGTCATTGAGCTGATGTTCGAGTTCCCGGGCAGTGTACTGCGGGTTGACGTTGACCTGGACGCCGCCGGCCTTCGTGACGCCAACGAAGGCAATTGGGAATGCCGGGAGGTTAGGCAGCATAACGGCAACACGGTCGCCCTTCCTCACTCCCGCCATCTTCTGCAGATACGCCGCCAGCGCGGAGGATTGGCGATCGACATCCGCATAGGTCAGCGATTGTCCGAATGCATGAAAGGCTGGCCTGTTCGCGAATTGGCTCATGGCAGCTTCCAGCAACGCGTTAACGGAGGGATAGCGATCGGCGTTGATGTCGACGGGGATTGAACCGTAGGACTGGATCCAGTGTCTGTTGGGCATTTGGATTTCGATGACAAGTGGGGGTAGATTTCGCGAGACCGGGCCGATGTCATGCCGCGCCGTGCAATGCCGAATCGGCCGGCGCGCATGGGGTCTCCTGGAAGGCATGCCAGGCCCCTTCTTGGCCGCTGGGCTACACAGGCACGGCGAGACAGATGAAGCGAAGTTTCTATACCTGAGGAGGAAAGCTATGCTGTTTCTCAACGCGTTTCGCGATTTCGGTCGGTGCCAGACCCCGCAGATCCATTGCAAAGAACAAACCTGCGGGTGTGCTCAGAGGTTTAGACTGTTGCCACTGGTGTGACCGGCGAGCCAGCCGCTCCTGGCAACCGCAGCGGCGGAGCGGTAAGCAGGAACCTGTTGCGACCATGCTCGCGCAGCCACCGGGGCCGTGCGAAGACTAGCAGCCGACCTCCGATTCCGGCGCTCAGTCCATTTGGAGGCCAGTTTCCTTTACCAGTTCCGAGTATCTCCGCCGTTCACTGCTCAGGAAACGGACGGCTTCTTCCCGCGAACTGATACGAATGATTGAACCGAGCTTGGACATGGTCTCCTTGACAGCCGGCGCACCGTACGCCTGAACGATCGCACTGTGAATTCGATCTGCTTGGGTTGGAGGCAGCCCCTTGGGTGCGATCATCGCGCTCCAGCCTTCGATTTGAAAATTGAGAATGCCCTGCTCAGCAAATGTCGGTAGATCGGGCGAGGTGGGCACCCGCTTTAGACTGGCCACGCCGATGCCCCGCAGCGTCCTGTCAGTTATGTATTGCTGGACGGACGGCAGTGCACTGACGCACCAGTCGATTTGCCCGCCAACTAGGTCGGAGATCATAGGACCAACCCCCTTGTAAGGGATGTGGTTGGCTTTGGCCCCAACTTCCTTCAGGAACAATTCACCAGCGAGATGCAACTGGGTACCGTTGCCCGACGACCCAAAGTTCAATTTCCCAGGGCGCTCCTTCATCAAGGCGACAAGCTCATGCGCATTCTTCGCACGAAGCCTAGGATTTGCCACGACGACGAGCGGCGCAGCACCGATGATCGCGATGGGCGTGATATCGCGGACTGGATCGAACGTCGCCGCCTTGTAAAGGCTAGGAAAGATTACGTGGTTGACGGAGATCATGGCGAGAGTCGTGCCATCCGGAGGGGCTTTTATCAGCGCCAACGTGCCGAGCAAACCACCTGCGCCCGGCAAGTTATCCACGACCACAGAACTACCGAGCGCCTTTGCCAACTCAGGCTGGACTGCTCGGGCGCCAATATCCAGGCTCGAGGCGGGGCTCACCGGCAAAATCAGCCGAACTGGAGTGGGGCTGGCCACAGCTTCCCGATTGGCGATATCCAGCCCCAGCAACGGGATTAATGCAATAGTCCGCAGGACGTCGCGGCGAGCGACATTGTGGTCTTCTCTCGTCATGACCAGATATTTGGGTGTCTCGTGGGAGTCACGAGTATGGCGAGACCACAAGTCGGGTACAAACCTTATTTTTCGATGCCGGCCTTCGATCTTTTCGATGCCTAAAGCGCGCTACGAACTGCGCTTGGGCCTGGCGGAGCCTTCCTGTACTATCGGGATATATCTCCAATAGCCGTCTATGGCGATTCTGACTTCCCCCGCTCACATGCAGTAACGTCTGACCTGTACTGCACTCGCAAGGACACTGAGATATTCAATGAGGCTTGAGGACCCACAATCGCTACGACTGTTCATCGCTGTCTGTGAAACCGGAAGCATCGCGACTGCTGCTGTGCGAGAGGCCATCTCGCCATCCGCGCTGAGTAAGCGCATTTCTGACCTTGAGGAATCGCTTGGCACCGCGCTGCTACATCGGGGTCAACGCGGTGTCAGGCCAACCGCGGCGGGTGAGGCACTTACCATTCATGCACGGCGCATCCTGGACGAGCTTCAGCGCATGCGCTATGAGGTTGGCGAGTACGGCGACGGCGTTCGCGGCCATGTTCGAATTTTGGCCGTCTCAACCTCGATAGTTGAGTTCCTAACAGAGGATTTGACGTCGTTTCTCACTGCCTACCCTCACGTTCGAGTTAGTTTGGACGAACGCGTGACTGAGGACGTAGTGCACGGCATTGAAAGCGGCTTGGCAGATATCGGGATCTGCCGCAAGCTCACAGTTGCAGGGCTTGACGTCTACCCCGCCGGCACCGATCACTATGCAGTCGTCGTCGGCGAACATCATCCGCTTGCATCCAAAAGCAGTGTCAAGTTTGAGGAGACGCTCGCATACGAGCATGTCGGTTTGCCGCAGAATGCGGCGATGCGCATCATCGAGGATCGCTTTGCCACCGATCTGGCGCGGGAGGTGAGAATGCGATTTTTCGTCTCCAGCTTTGACGCAGCGCTGCGCGTGGTGAGCTCGGGGCTAGCGCTCAGCATCTTGCCCGTGGAGGCTATCGAGCGATTCCGCGCAATTTACAACCTGCGCATCCTCGCGCTGACTGAATCGTGGGCCACTCAGGAATTCATCGTGTGCGCGCGAGACGCCGCTCTGCTTTCTCCGGCAGCGCGACAATTGCTAAAGCATCTTGTGGCCTCCAGGGCAGGCAGCGCTGAACGCCCTCCGGTTCGGTAAGCGGCCATCGCCGTTGACGAAGGCAACCATCCAAAAAAGTCGCTTCAGCACTGTAGAAGGTGTCATCACAATGATGTGAGCTTCTTCACATCAACGCAGAGATGACAACTTCCATGACTGCTTCCCGCAGCGTCAAAGTACTGGTCCCTTGTGGCTCGCTGGGCGTCGGCGTGCGCCCCGAAGAAATCCGATACGGAATCGATCAGGGAGCCGACGTAATTGCCACTGATGCGGGCTCCACCGACAGTGGTGCGGCCTATCTCGCACTGGGCATCTCCAAGAACACACGCGAAGCCGTAATCGCAGACCTGACGGTCCTCATGGCCGCGCAGGCCGAGCGGAAAATCCCATTGCTGATCGGAACGTCTGGCCAAGCCGGCGGCGATTCCGGCGTGAATTGGACCCGCGACATTGTTGTCGAAGTCGCTCAGAAGCTTGGAACAAGGCCGCGCATTGCCCTGCTTTATTCTGAACAAAGCAAGGAGGCTTTAAAGCGCAAGCATGCGGAAGGCAAGATTCGCCCATTGTCCCCCTCTCCGGAGATCGATGACGCACTCATCGAATCCTGCGATCACATCGTCGCTGTAATGGGGCCGGAGCCGTACATTGCCGCACTGAGGGAGGGCGCGGATATTGTCGTGGGTGGAAGGACATCTGACCCGGCTGTGCTTGCCGCGCTCCCATTAATGCATGGGACGCCCCCAGGCCTCGCCTGGCATGCGGGCAAGATTGGCGAATGCGGCGCACTTTGCTCGGCGGATCCGACGGCTGGATCTGGCGTTTTGCTTTGCATCGATGCCGACGGCTTCCGGGTGGAAGCGCTCTCGCCCAACAACCGTTGCACCCCAAACAGCGTCTCCGCGCACATGCTGTACGAAAACAGCAATCCATTCAGGTTGGTCGAGCCGGGCGGACATCTCGACGTCTGCGAAGCGCGGTATGCATCGGCCGACGACCGCACAGTACAGGTATCGGGGGCAAAGTGGGAGCCGATGCCCTACACCATGAAACTCGAAGGCGCTTCAACTGGCAAGTTCCAGACCATGATGTTGGTGGGCATCCTTGACCCCGCGGTACTGGCCGACCCCGACCGCTTCCATGACCGGCTCCTCGCCAAACTGCATGAGCGGGTCGGCAGGGTCATCGGAAGTGCTGCAGGTGACTACCACCTCTCCCTACGTATGTATGGTTGGAACGGCGTCTCAGGGCAGCCGAAACCTGGCGGCGGCCAATTGCCGATGGAGATCGGGATGATGTTCGTGGCAACGGCAAGTACTCAGGAAATGGCTACGCACATCACAAAGGCCTGCAATCCCATCTTCTTTCATTTTCCCGCGAAGTCCGGCACCGAACTGCCTAGCTATGGCTTCCCGTTCTCGCCTGCGGAAGTTGAGCGCGGTCCCGTATACGAATTCCGCCTGAACCATGTGGTGGAAGTCGAACATCCACTCGAACTGGTGCGCATCGACTGGTTAGACCTGTCTGATGCTGCGTCGAACCTGGAGGCGAAAAAACATGCCTAAGCTTCGCGATGTAACAAGGAACGTGCGCTCGAAGAACGCTGGTCCATATTGGGTCACGATAGATATTAGCTTCGATGGCTATGACAGCTTCTCCACCTATCACGAAAGCAGCGCGATCGGAGCTGCCGCAATCGGAGCGGCTTATGGTGTTGAACCAGCATTGGTGAAGCATTTCCCCGTTCCGGATCTCTTCGTTCTGAAGATCTCGTATCCACGGCAGAGTCCGCAAGGCGGTATCGAGGAACGAGACATGCACTGCGGCCAGCAATATGCACGATTACTCGAAATAGAGCTTGGATAGTAGAGCGGCTAGAACAAGTAACAAGGAGACGAAGTGGAAAAGAGTGCTATTGACGCCATCACGTTGGAGATCTGGTGGAGCAGGCTGGTGGCCATCGCCGACGAAGCTGCGACTACGCTTGTGCGTACCGCTTTCTCGACCATTATTCGAGAATCGAATGACTACTGTGTGGTCCTTCTGAGCTCTCTCGGCGAGACGATTGCGGAATGCCGCGCGGGCATTCCCGCATTTGCCGCGATTATGGGCGCCATGACGCGGAGTGTCCTGGCGAAATACCCGGTCGAAAGTTGGCAGCCAGGTGATTGCGTCATTACCAACAATCCATGGATCGCCACTGGCCACTTGCCGGATGTCGCCATGGTGACACCGATCTTCAGGGACGACCTGCTGGTGGGGTTCTGCGCCACGGCAGCGCATGTGCCCGACATCGGAGGGACGGCCAACATGGGCGTCACCGACTTGATCTCGGAGGGGGTGCTGATCCCCCCGATTCGCATGTGCCGGGCCGGCGAGCGCAACGATGACATGCTGAACCTCTTCCTCAGCAATGTCAGGTTGCCTGAACAGGTGCTAGGCGATTTGAACGCACAAGTTGCTGCACACGAAGTGTGTCGGCGTCGTGCGCTCGAGTTCCTCAGCGACACCGGTAACGCTGACTTTGTTGCGCTTTCGGCAGCCGTGCAGAACAAGGCAGAGGGCGTAATGCGCCAAGCCATCAAGGCGATTCCCGATGGCGTCTATCGCTCGGAGTTGCACGCCGACGGCGTGGAAGGACAGGAGACAGTAATCGCGTGTGCCATCACAGTGGCCGGCGACTCGCTAACTGTCGACTACACGGGTAGCTCACCGCAGGTCCAGCACAGCATCAACTGCACAATCAACTACACCACGGCCTATACGATCTACCCGATCAAGATACTGCTCGATCCACAGACACGTCGTAACCACGGGTCGTATGTGCCCATCAAGGTGATTGCCGAGGAAGGCTCAATCCTCAATGCGAAGTTTCCCGCACCGGTGATGGCTCGACATCTTACGGGTCATCTTTTGAGTTGCGCAGTCTACCAGGCGCTTGCTGAGGTGCTGCCAGACCGGGTGCTTGCCGACAGCGGAGGCTCGCCCGCCTTGCGAGTGCAGTTCGCAGGTCGCGGATCGGACAAGATGCCGTTCTCCTTGATTCTATTCGCCAGCGCTGGAATGGGAGCCTCTGCACTAGCTGATGGACTGTCGACCACGGCATTCCCGTCGAACTCGGGCGGAGGGAGCATCGAGGCGTTGGAAGTCACCGCTCCGCTCCTCTTTAACAAGAAGGAGTATCGCACCGACTCAGGAGGCGCGGGTCGCCATCGCGGCGGACTGGGGCAGGACATCGAGGTGCAGAACATCACAGGGGCGCCGTTGCGAGTGGTGCTGCTGGGAGACCGAGAGAGGAATCCGGCGCTGGGCGTAATGGGCGGACATCCAGGAGAGCTTTCGCGAGTTCGGTTCGAAGACGGTACCAAGGCCTCGCTGAAATCTGTGAACTCCCTCGCGTCGGGCGGTCGGGTCACGTTGTCTTTCGCAGGCGGTGGTGGATTCGGCTCGCCAGGCGAGCGAAATGTCGAAGCAATCGCGGCAGATATCGCGAATGGATTTGTCACTCCAGAGCGCGCTTTGGAAGACTACGGCTTTGGGCTCGGGATGAGGACTGAGGTGGAATGAGCAGCATGAACAAGACAACTCGAATTGGCGTTGACATCGGCGGCACCTTCACGGATTTCGTATTGCACGACGAGGCGAGGGGCCTTACGTGGACTGGGAAGCGTCTTACTACACCGGAGGCGCCCAGCCTGGCGATTCTCGAAGGAATCGAACGGCTGATGTCTGAAACTGGTACTTCGCCGGGACAGATTCACAGCATCGTTCACGGCACCACGTTGATTACCAACACAGTGCTCGAACGAACGGGTTCCAGGGTCGGCTTGCTCACGACGGATGGCTTTCGGGACATTCTCGAAATGGGTCGTGAGATTCGCTTTGACGTCGATGACCTTTATGCCCGCCCTGCACCGGCTATTGTCCCGCGGCCGCTGCGCTTAGGCATACCTGGTCGAATCCGGGCTGATGGCAGCGTGCACCAACCCTTGGGCGAGGAAGTTCTTCGGGGCGCCATACGCGAACTCGTGGAGGTTCAGAAGATCGAGGCGTTGGCAATTGGATTCCTGCACTCCTACGTTAATCCCGTCCACGAGCTCCGTGCCCGCGAGATTGTAGGGGAGATGTATCCAGATTTGCTGGTTACGCTGTCGGCAAATGTGGCGCCGGAGATTCGCGAGTATGAGCGGATCAATACTGCCTGTGTCAATGCCTATGTTCAGCCGCGTGTCCATGCTTATCTCGACAGCCTCGAGCAAGATCTTGGCCGCATCGGCTTTGATGGGCAGCTTTACATCATGCTCTCCAGTGGAGGCATTACAACGATCGACGAAGCTAAGGCTTTCCCGGTTCGCCTCCTAGAGTCAGGTCCCGCCGCAGGCGCGATGGCCGCGGCATACATTTCGCGCGAAACAGCGGAGAGCCGGGTCATCTCGTTCGACATGGGTGGTACAACTGCGAAGATGTGCTTGGTAGAGGACGGTCAACCGCATATCAAGCACGAGTTCGAAGCGGGTCGCCTGGACAAGTTCAAGCCCGGCTCCGGGTTGCCGCTCAAGCTTACCGTTGTCGACATGATCGAAATCAGTGTCGGCGGGTGCTCCATCGCGTCGGTCGATGAGATTGGACTGCTCAAGGTTGGGCCACGTAGCGCAGGATCGATGCCGGGACCAGTTAGCTACGGTCGTGGAGGAAGCGAGCCGACCGTGACGGACTCGGATCTTCTTGTCGGCTATCTCGACCCACAAGCTTTCTTGGGAGGAGAGATGGAGTTGTCGGTCAGCCGTGTCGAAACAGCAATGCTGTCGCGCTTGGCCGAGCCGCTCAATATGGAAGTTCGGCCGGTTGCCATTGGTATTCAGGCCGTGGTGACAGAGACGATGGCGGCTGCGACTCGCGTTCACATGGCAGAAAAGGGCAAGGATCCGCGCGCCTATTCAATGGTCGCCTTCGGTGGAGCCGGTCCAGTTCACGCCTATGCTCTCGCGAAGCTGTTGAAGGTTCGTCGGGTCATTATTCCGATGGGAGCTGGCGTGATCTCCGCCTTTGGCTTCTTGATCACGGCTCCTACAGTCAATGATGTTCGAGGTTACATCGCGCCCTTAAAGAAGGTCGACTGGATTCGTGTTGCCTGCCTCTACGCGGAAATGGAGGCACGCGCTGTGGAGCTCCTGCGCAAAGCGGGCGGGGGTGAGTTGGAGATCGAACTCACTCGTTCAGCGGATATGCGCTATCTCGGGCAAGGATTCGAGGTTGAAGTGACGCTGCCGACCGGCGAACTCAACCCGACTCACGAGCCGATGGTCGGTGAGGCATTTGCGACCACCTATGCATCGCAGTTTGGACGTGTCATTGGCGACGTCCCAGTCGAAGTGGTCAACTTGCGTCTCTCGGCTCGGATGCCTGGCTCCACGATTAACCTGGCCTATTCGCTGGTGGAGACGGCTGCCGTGCGTGGAAAGCGCAACATCTACTTTGCCGAGTTCGGCGATGTGACGGCGACCGTCTACGACCGCTATGCGCTCCGACCTGGTGCAGTGATCAACGGTCCTGCAGTGTTCGAAGAGCGCGAGTCGTCATTCAGTGTCGGCCCGGACTGTACGGTCACGGTGGACTCGAGTTTCAACTTAGTTGCCGACATCGGGATGTCTCCGCTAGCTGCCACCTCAACCAACCGTGCTGCCAAGGTAGCAGTCTCGCCATGAGAAGTAAGATTCTTGTCACCCAACGCCATTTCGATGAAGCGGCCATTGCCTACTTGAGGGAACGTGGCTGCGACGTCGTGATTGCGGAACTACCGGCTGGGCGGGCTGATGGCGATGTCCCCCACGAGACGTTGCTACAGTGGCTCTGTGGAGCATCAGGATGGATCGTCGGCCACGCCCACGTCCCCCGGGAACTGCTGGCCGCGCTCCCCGACTTGCGTGTGGTCGCGCGCCGCGGTGTGGGGTACGAGCGGATTGATACACAGTCGGTGCAAGAATTGGGCCGCGTGGCAACCATTGCCGCTGGCACCAACGACGCCACCGTCGCGGATCTGACCATCGGGCTGATGCTGGGTCTGGGGCGCCGCTTTCGTGAGTGCGGGGACGGCCTGAGACGGGGAGTATGGAGCATTCCGCTTGGTTCGGACCTCTATCGGAAGACAGTCGGGATTGTCGGCTTCGGTCGCATCGGCCAGGCGGTCGCACGTCGTCTCAAGGGTTTCGAGGTCAACGTCCTTGTGCATAGTCCATCGGTTCCCCAGGCGCATGAAGTATCCGAGGACCTAAGGTTCGTGGAACTAGAGACCCTTCTCGCCGAGTCTGACTATGTCACCTTGCACGCGCCTCTGACAGACCGGACACGGTTTCTCATGCGTCGGGAGACCATCGAGCATATGAAGCCCACTGCCTTTTTGATCAACACCGCTCGTGGTGGGCTGGTAGAGGATCGTGATCTGCTCGCCGCGCTACAGTCTGGCCGGCTTGCAGGCGCAGGGCTCGACGTGTTCGTGAGTGAGTCAGATCCTGGTTACGAAGCAGTAACTTACGCGTTGGCAAACCTGCCGAATGTCATCGTCTTGCCGCACGCAGGCGCGTCCACAAGCGAAGCGCTTGCGCGCATGAACTTGATGGCAGCACGCTGCGTCGCAGCCGTGCTGACCGGCGATGAGCCGCCTGCGGGTTGCGTCATTGCGGACGGACGCCGTACGGAGAGACACGGGCCGCATAGTCTGCGAGTTCGCGTACCTCGGCAATTCCTTGGGAATGACCTGGTATGACCAACGAGATACTGAACCCACAGGAGGCGAAGCGAACGGTTCGGAAGATTATTGTCCGGACGCTGCCGTTCGCCTTCTTGCTGTACGCCATGGCTTTCCTAGACCGAGTTAACCTTGGATACGCTGCGCTGCAGATGAACCATGAACTCGGTCTCACCAGCGAGGGATTCGGCTTCGCTGCCGGACTGTTCTTTGTTGGCAACGTCCTGTTTGAAGTGCCAAGTAACCTAGCGCTGATGCGCTACGGCCCGAGGGTATGGATTGCGCGGATCATCGTCACGTGGGGAATCATTGCTGCACTGACGGCGTTTGTGCAATCTGCGACGCAACTCTATCTGCTGAGATTCCTTCTCGGGGTGGCGGAGGCGGGATTCATCCCAGGAATGGTCTATTACTTCTCCCTGTGGGTTCTTGAAAAAGACCGTGCATTTGCTATGGGAGCATTCCTTGTTGCGATGCCGGTGACCTACTTAGCCGGCGCTCCGGCCAGCACGGCGCTCATGGGAGCCTTTACCTCGCTAGGGCTGTCGGGCTGGAGATGGATGTTGTTTGTCGAAGCCGTGCCTGCGATATTCGCTGGCATTGCCTGTTACTGGCTTCTGCCCGATAGCCCGGCCGTGGTGTCATGGCTTAGTCCGTCCGAGAAGAAATGGCTGGATCATGAGTTTGAACGCGAGCGGCTCGCTCGTCCGAAGGTCCGGGACCTGAGTCCGTTGCAGGTACTCCTGAATCCAGTTGTCCTGTTCCTGTCGCTCATTTACTTCCTATCGCAGATGGGCGCACTCGGCATTGGATTCTGGCTGCCACAGATTGTGAGGGAGCTCTCCAGGGACTTTTCGCTGACGACGGTTGGCTTCTTGTCAGGTCTTCCTTACGCAGTAACTACAGTGGGGGTTCTGATCTGGGCACGGCTGTCTGACATCAAACGCGAGCGTAAGTGGTTCACTGTCGTTGCACTTGCAGCCGGAGGCGTTGGCCTGCTACTGGCCGGAACCTCGACGAGTCCAATGGCCGCCCTGCTCGCGATAACGGTGGCCTTGGTTGGAATTTTTGCTAACAAGCCTCCCTTCTTTGCCATGCTTAATGACTTGTTTTCAAAGCCGACGCTAGCAATCTCGGTTGCGGTCATCACAGCAATTGGCAACATGGGCGGCTTCGTCGGCCCGTACCTGGTTGGTGTTGCCAGCCACGTTAATGGCGCGGCAAAGGGCGGGCTGTTCGTAATGAGCGGATCTTTACTTGCCGCAGCCCTCCTTACTGCTGTACTTCGAGTCACGCGCCCCCCTGCGCGGCAGACGCTCTGCGCGCCTGCACCCTAAGCGGCTCTGAGGCGAGCAGAAAGGCCGCCTGATTCAATCTACCCGAGTACCACTACACGAGAGGCCGCACGCGTGTCGGCCTCAAAGGAGGCCTTTTACCAAAAAATTATTAACCGTCAACACAACAGAAATTTGACGAAAAGTGGAGGAGACATTAGCGTGAAAAATAAGAAGTTATATTTCTGGATTCTTGCTGCATTGGTATCGAAAGCTGCGCTTGCCCAGAACAGCGTCATCCTATACGGGGTGGTAGACGAGAACATAGAGTACGTCAGCAACTTGTCGAGCATTGCACCGGGGCAACCAGGTTTCCCCAGTAACGGAAAGACCAGGTTAGGACTTACGTCCGGTGGGTTGTCCGGGTCTCGCTGGGGCTTGCGCGGTACGGAGGACCTCGGCGGGGGACTGAAAGCGGTTTTCGTTCTGGAGAGTGGATTTGGCGCTGACGATGGCAAGTTGCAGAATAGCGGCCGGTTGTTCGGGCGTCAGAGCTTCGTCGGGCTGGAGAGCGCCAGCATTGGTCGGCTGACATTTGGGCGCCAGTACACGGCGATTTTTGACGCCTTCAGCAACTTCTCCCCAACCGGTTTTTCCACTCAATATGAGCCGATCGCGGCGGAACTGGGGCTCGACTTCCGCTCGGACAATGTGGTCAAGTACACCGGAATCTTTGGCCCAGTCACGGCGATTGCTGACTGGTCATTCGGAAATGGCGTGGCTGGCGCAGGCGAGGTGCCGGGGCAGTTCCGTCGCGATAGCGGGTACGGCGCAGCGGTCACGTACTTGGGTGGGAACTTTGGTGCGGCGATCGCGTTCAATCAGTTCAACCCCACCCTTGCGCAGGGCGCGCCTTTCGGAGACTTCAGGAAGGCCGGTGCTGCACTGAGTTATACCGTCGGCCCTGCCAAGTTTATGGCTGGCTACCGCTGGGGGCTCAACAAGACAGGCAGCGGCACCACCGTAGTGCGTGACGATATGTACTGGATTGGCGCGAACTACGATGTAGGAACTGCTCTTCGACTTAAGCTGGCTTACTTCTATGATGATGTCAAGAACCTCGCCGGTGTGAATGTTAGCAATCCTTGGCAAGTTTCGTTCGTCGCTGACTACAACTTATCCAAGCGGACGGACGTGTACCTGACTACTGCATTTGCGAAGAATTCCGGGCTGAATTTCGATACATCCGCAGTAAGCTTCGCCAATGGCTACTACCTTGGTCGGGACAAAAACGGGATGCTTGGTGTCGCGCTCGGGATTCGTCATAAGTTCTAGTGTGTCTGCTTGCCGAAGTATCCTTTCGACCCGAGTAATGGAGGCCGTGGTACGTCGAAGCCCTAGCTAAATGGATTTCCTGCCAGTGTGCCGGAGGGTATCGGTGTTGGTTGCTACAATCCGCTCGCCGCGATCCTTCGCTGGTGAGAACGTCGATCCTCTCTACACTACGCGGGAACTCGAACTCCAACTCAAATTGGAGGACTTCGATGCTGCGGCGATCGTCACTTGCGATGCATTCATGAAGAAGCTAGAGAACGCGACTGCGAGTACCTCAGTCACCGAAGATGTTCCGGCTTCCGCAAATGACCTGGGACGGGGTGCGATGCTTCGGCAAGCCGCAGCGCGAGCCATGTGGAAGTGACATTTGCAGCCAAGCATTGTTCGGCTACTCGCAAGCGGATCCTTATTCCTTATGAACATGCTGGATACCCATACCGTCGATGAAATGGTGCTCGCGCTCCTCTGGCTGAATCAACAGAGTCCGAGCCGCGCGTGGAAAAGCCTGAACTGGGATGCATTGAGCCGATTACACAAGAAAGGCATGATTGGCGATCCAGTTAGTCACGCAAAGACGGTCGAGTTTACCGACGGTGGTCTGCGCGAGGCGGGACGGTTGGCCTCTCAGTACTTCATTCGCCCAGAGGAGGCAGGGTGAATGACGAAGCCAAGTGATCACATCCGGCAGCGCGCCTTGACGATGTCGTGTCGAGGTCTCGATCGAGGTGCCGACTCTGGGTCCCTTAGCCCCAATACCCAATTCATCCCATGGCTCTGGCACGCGACAACACGTATTCGATCGGCGCGAACATGGCGCCACGTTGCCAGCCGTATGTTGCCTCTACCGCCGCACTCGCTGCGGTGGTTGAAATCGTGGGATGAGCACACGGTAGCGCTAACGCCAGTTGTGACACGGAGATGATGGATGCGCGAGATCGAAATCAACGGCGGCAATGACCACGTCACCGCACTTGCGGGGGCCATTGCGTGCGAACTCGAGCGGACCTTGGCTGTCAAGGGACACGCCTGTCTGGCTGTGTCCGGGGACCACTCTCCAGTACCCGTCTTCACTGCCTTGCAGCAACAGCGACTCGGCTGGGACCGGGTGGAAGTGATCCTTGTGGACGAGCGCATGGTGCCGCTCAATCATGAGGCCAGCAACGCGCGCCTGGTCTGTGACACCCTGCTGCGCAACGCGGCGGCGAAAGCGGAATTTCTTCCGCCCGTGCCACCGTATTGTTGGGAAGCCGACGATATCGATACCTCCGCCGTAGTTGCCAAACTCAATCGAAACTACCGACAGCCGGATATTGTGGTGCTTGGCATGGGCGAGGACGGCCACACCGCATCGTTGTTCGCGGACGCCCCGGAACTGAAGGCCGCACTTTCGCTGGAAAAGGACCCAGGCTATCTCTCCCTAAGCCCGCGCGCTGCGCCTCACAAGCGAGTGAGCCTAAACCTCAGAGCGCTGTTGGGGGCTCGCCGAATCATTCTGGGATTTAGCGGAGTATGGAAAAAGGAGGTCTTCGACGCTGCGGCGCTGGAGCTCACGCAGGTGCTGCCAGTAAGCTATCTCCGGCATCAAGACAGGACGCCGGTTGATGTCTTTTGGGAGAAGTAGTAGCGGGCGGGCTTCTGGCCGCTTCAAAGGCTTCCAGCTCATGAGTGTACTTCGTACTTTTCTTGTGTGGTTTTGCCTCGCCAGCGGTAACTCCTCGTTACGTCAGCCAGCGTGCAGTAAGCACTGCTCTGTTGCTTGAGTTGTTGCGCAGGTTTGTGCACCTCTAAGCAATGAACAAAATCAAGTTCCACTGTGCGCCCAAGTGTCCATTATGCAGGGCGCCACGCAACTGACGGCCTCCTCTGCTACCTCGAATATGAAGCGCGTTGCGAAGCCATTTGCCGGAAAGCTCAACCCGATTAAGCTAAGGGTCGATCAGCGACCTTCCTCCTCCCTGAAACTAGCGCGAGGCTTGTTGGGGTTCATCGGTAATTTGTTTGTGTGAATCGAAAAAGCATCTCTTCTCAGTCATTGGCCTTGGCTGGATCGGACGGCTGCAATGGCCGATGAAGGTGGCCGTCTGGATGACGATCCGGCCAGCATTCCGGTCGAACGCCACAAGCGGCGAGCGAAGACGGATCGGCTCGATGTCATCAAGCTGGTGATCAACCTGCGCGCATGGCTTCGCGGCGAGCGCGATCGCATGCGCGTAGTTCACGTGCCATCGCCGCAGGACGAAGCGTCGCGACACCTGATGCGCGATCGCGGACAACTGCAGAAGGAAGTGCTGCAGCACCGCGACCGCATGCGCAAACTGCTGACCACATTCGGCTGCTGGGATGAAGTGGATCCCAGACACTTCGCCGGTCGGCTTGCCCGTGACGAGGTGAAGTGTCACGACGGCGCGCCGTTGCCGCCCGAAATGCGCGAGCGGCTGCTGCGCGAGTGCGAACGGCTGGCGCTGGCGCAGCAGCAACTCGCGGTACTGGAGAAGACGCGACAGGCAAGCCTGCCCGCACCCGCGCGCCAGCGACGCGATGACCTGGCGCGCCTGAAAGGAATTGGGGAAGTTGGCGCGTCGCGCCTCGCGATGGAACTGTTCTGGAGGGAGTTCAGCAACCGGCGCCAGGTGGGTGCCTGTACGGGGCTGGTGGCCCAGCCCTACGACAGCGGCGAGAGCCAGGTCGACCAGGGCATCAGCAAACAGGGCAACGCGTGCGTGCGTTACTGGTCGAGATGGCATGGTGCTGGCTGCGCCACCAGCCCGATAGCGTACTCACGCGCTGGTTCAAGGCGCGCACCCAGAGCACTGGACCAAACCGGCGGGCCCGGCGAATCGCGATCGTTGCGGTCGCACGGCGACTCGCCATTGCACTGTGGCGTTATCTGAAAGACGGTGAGATTCCCGAAGGCGCACGCCTGAAGTCGGCGTAAGGCCCCTAAAAGAGCTTGCAGGAAGGAGGTAACGGTCGGTCAGTCAACTTCGCAAGCAGAAACGGTCTGAGGTGAACATGCCCGTGCTCCTCCTGGGTTGCTGATGCAACCGATGTATTTAGATGGGGCATGTTCCTGGGGGGATTGATTCCGGTGTCATGCGCATGCAGGATGAGGCCGGCCAAGCGCCGGTGGATAGAAGGTTGTCAGACGTCACGTCTGACGCGCGCATAAACCTGGGGTGCTTCAGACCTCGCTGTTGTGAGCCCGATCTGGATTAAAGGAACTTGACAATCCACTGCTCATAGAAGGAGGAGCCTGCTCTGACACAAACCCGTTAGGGTAGCCTTGCCGCCACCGCCATCCGGAACTGTTGGAGTTTTCGGTCAGAAAGAAGAAGTACAGGGTGAAGAGCGCCTCGATTCTGCCCTCGTCCTTCAGGAACACGGGCGCGATCTCATGCACGGTCTTGACCTGTTCGAAGCGCTTTTCGATCATGGGCTGGCCCTTGTGGGCTTCCAGTACCTGGGCCGGTGACAGGCTGCGATCGTTGGTCATCAGCGGGTACATGCCATCGCTTTTATGGTCATAGGCGATGGCCTCATCGTCCGTGATCCACTCGACGTCAAATCGCCGCTTGGTGATCTTGCGGTAAGCGGTCTCGGGTCCGGGGCGACCCCGCTGCGTCTGCTTGTACTGATGCTCTTCGCGCACGGTGCGGCGGACCTTCAGGTAGCGGCCGACGTGGTGCTTCTCGAGAATCACCTTGAGCTGCAGATCGATCTCGGCGGCGCCCCGCAGTCTCGTCTTTGCGCCGGCGAGCCGTGTGCGTAACTGCTGGAGCGCTTCAGTGGCCGCGGCGATGTTTCTGCGCCGCCGGCGCGCTCCAGACCCACACGACCGGCCAGCCTTCGGCAGACGGTAACGGCGCCCGATAGGCATACCAGCAGTCGCGCGGCCCCTCGCTATAGCGCCGATTGGGCCGGTCGCACACACAGGTCCAATCGGGAGTGTTGGTCTGGATCCAGTGGCGGAACTCGCTGTCTTCCAACCGATTGCGGGGCATCACGGTAACGAAGCGCCCGCCTGCACGATCAATGTAGTCCGTATTTTTCGCGAACACAGTTTCGAATCGGCTACATAGAGAAAATCGCTGCGCCCTGCCACGGCTCGCAGCGTATTCCAGGTCTCGATGTGGGTGCGCGAGTCGCTCGCGTTGCCGTCGGTACAGCGAAACGCGATGGGAACGTTGCCGTCGGCGGTCATGGTGAGGATGAACAGCAACTGCTTCAGATCGGGGCGATGGTCCTTCGAGTGGCCATAGGTGATCACCGGTGCGGTTCGCCCGCGAATCTTGCGGCCTGAGGCGCCACGATAGCTGCCGCAGAAGCGGATTGAAGTGCTGTCGTTATGGCACTCGTCGAAGTTCACGCCGAAACGCTCCCCGACCGCCAACGCCACCTCGGTCAACAAGCCCGCCCGGTCGGCGTCAAACAGTCGATCCAGTGCGCGTCCGAGCCGATCATCGCCGAGGTGAGCCATCTCCTCGGCACGGATGCCGAACATCCCACTGGCGAAGCCGTGCACGGTGTCGTGCTGGCGGTAAATCGGCTCGCGTTCGACGATGATCGAGCGCAGCAGGACCCCCAGGGCTCTGGCGTGAGAAACCGCACAGCGTGCGTCCGAGGGGACGTGTCGATCGAGCACGTCCTCCAGGCCGATGCGTTGAATGAAGTGATTGATGAGGGGTAAAGGTCCCAAGCGCTCGCTGTGAAGGATGAAGCGAGCCTGGTGCGGAGAAGGTTCTTGCGTGCCTTTCATTCTGTCGCTAAGCTTAGCGACAGAAGTTTAAAAGTCAAGTTTATGCCACGCCGCCCCGAAACCATCATCAAGCAAGCCCACGAGCGGATCGAGCGCATCCGGGAGACGCTCAATGCGATCGACTATCTGTGTTCTGGGACGCTACTGGAACGCATGAAGGTCTGCGGCAAGCCGGGCTGCCGCTGCGCCCAGGATTCCAACGCACGCCATGGCCCGTACTATGAATGGGGGCACATGAAAGGCGGCAAGCTTGTCCATCGCACGGTCTCACCCGAGCAAGCCGCCGTGTTGCGGCATGCAATCGCCAACTATCGGCAAGCGAAGAAGCTGATGCAGGCGTGGGAGGACGAAACCGAACGCCTGATAGACGCCGAAACTCCCCGCAACCCCTGAACTACCGGGCGCCCGGGAAATTACGCGGAAATTCAATCGGCGACCTGCGGAAAGTAAGGCTAAATGCCTGATTGAGAACGGAAATCCCGGTGCTCATCCGGAACTATCCGGTGCGTCAGGAGGTTAGCAGTCGTATTGCAGTCACCGATCCCGCCCAAAGGAGCAGTCCTCCGGCGGCGCTGGACCCGCGGGTGAATCCGGCCGCTCACATCCAGGTCAGCGTTGCCTCTGTAAAGAGGTTACCGGGCATGAGATAGTCGCCGTGTTCGATGGCAAGATCCTCAAGATGTTGCAGCGTATCGTCAGACAGCGCGGTCAAGTCGAACCTGCAGTAGAGGTGGCGCTGCCGGAATGTGGCCTTCGCCATGCGCAGGCCGCGTACCAATGCTTCGGCGGAAGCCACGGAGACATGTTCGACAGCGCGATACTGGACGTCGACACCGTATTGACGGCCGAGTTGCTCAAGTTCAATCGCATCCTGCCATGCGGTCTCGTAGTCCAACTCAAGCGTGCCGGCAGCGCGACCATGGATGTGTTCCACTGCGCTGCCCCGGTCGCGTGCGGTATATGTGCTCATTCGTGGCCCTCCAAATGCCGCTCAGTCGAGCTTGATATTTGCCTCCCTGATCAGGGTGCTGAATCTGGCCTTCTCCTGCCTGATGTATGCGGTGAAGTCCGCCGTCTGGGACGCCGTGGCGCTGAATCCATACTCGCCCAATACCTTGACCGCCTTTTCCGAAGCCAACGCCTTCGCGACTTCATTCCGAATACGTTGAGTCAGTTCGGCGGGCATTCTCGCGGGCCCCCACAAGCCATACCAGGAAACCATCTCGAAGCCGGTCAATCCCGACTCCGCAACCGTCGGAACGTCCGGCAACGCGGCAATGCGCTTCGCACTGGTGACGGCAAGCGGCTTCAGCTTTCCACTCTTCACATGGGGCAACGTCGATGGCAAGGCATCCACCATGGCATCGATGTGTCCGCCCATGACTTCTGTCAACGCCGGAGCCGTACCCTTGTAGGGAATGATCTCGAACTGGAGCTTGCCGTCGTGCTTGATCGCTTCTTCGGCAAGGTGGCTAGCCGAGCCGACTGCTGAGGTTCCAAATGTGTACTTCCCGGGCGCCTTGCGGATGGCGGTCATGAACTCCTTGAGGTCCTTTGCAGGAACACCGGGATGCGCTGTCACCAGCATCGGGACGCTACCCAGTTGCGTGATCGCTGTGAAGTCCTTTTCGATGTCATAGGTCTTTGCGCTCATCAGCATCGGGGTGGCCACGAAGGTCGATGCCTGCACCAGCAAGGTATATCCGTCCGGAGCGGAGCTCGCCACCAGCTTGCTACCCAGCGTTCCGCTGGCTCCAGGTCGGTTATCGACAATGAATTGCTGGCCAAGGCTTTCGCTCAGGCGTTGTGCAACAACCCGCGTGACAGCGTCCACGGTTCCACCCGCGGGATACGGAACAACGATTCTGACGGGCTTGTTGGGGTAGGTCTGGCTGAAAGCCAACGTGGCGACAAGACCAAAGCTTGTGGCCAGTAGCGCTCTCAAGATACCTTTCATTGTTGTCTCCTGATATTGATTTGCATGCTTGCCCCTCTGCCTCGACGGGCGAGCGTCCAGAGAATGGATTTTGCCTCTGCTGAGTTGGCCAGAGCCCTTGCGATAAACAGGTATGGCGCCGACTCAGAAGACATGCTTTATGCCGATCATCGCACCAAACTGGTTGCCACCCGGTGCCGGCGCACTGGTTGCGACGGCGCTGCCACTACTTACTGACAAGGCCAGTTGGCCGCGGTTATCAATGAAGCCAGTCGTGAGATAGGCGGAGGTCCGCTTGGAGAAGGCGTAGGTACCGCGCAGGGCCGCGAGCCATGCCTTGTTGGCACTATGGTTGAATCCCAGATAGTAGATCTGCCCCGCGAGATTGAAGGCGGGTGTGATGTCGTAGGCCAGGCCCGCATAGTACAACTGGCTGTGGGACGTGGTGCTGCCCTCATTGTTCCGGAAGGTACCACCGATGCCGAGCTTTGCCTTGGACAGGACCATGTAGCCGCCAAAGTGCAGGCGGTCATCCTTGAGGCCGCTGTTTACCAGCCCGCCTGCAGCACCGGGGCCTCCGCGCAGGGAATCATACGCAGTCGCCAAGCCCCACCAGCTCGCGTCATACCGCAGCATCACTGACCATTCCCGGCAGGCCTTGCTGTCGGCAGGATTTTCCCCGGCGCAGTTGGTTCCCGCGGGGTTCTGGCCAGCATTGACTGTGTCGCGCCCAAGGCTGTAAGTCGCGCCGACAGTCAATCCGCCGAACGTTCCCTTGTA
Source organism: Cupriavidus sp. C2SS-8b (assembly GCF_057073745.1). Lineage (NCBI taxonomy): Bacteria > Pseudomonadati > Pseudomonadota > Betaproteobacteria > Burkholderiales > Burkholderiaceae > Cupriavidus > Cupriavidus sp. C2SS-8b. The sequence continues at coordinate 2,242,752 of NZ_CP172717.1, read as the reverse complement.
CGCGATGGCGTTGTCGGCACGGGCATTGGGCCGATAACTGTCCAACGCGTTGGCGCCGTAGATGTTCGGCCCCAGTACGTCGGAGTCCAGCGTCGACCAGAAGGTCATCGTCCACTGACGGCCGAAGGAGAGTTGTCCCCAGCGATTACTCAGCCCGACAAAGGCCTGGCGACCGAACAAGCGTCCTCCCTGGTTCGACGATCCGGAGTCAGCGCCAAAGCCGGATTCCACGACGAAGATAGATTTCAGGCCTCCCCCAAGATCTTCCGTCCCGCGCATCCCCCAGCGCGAAGGCACGGACGCAGTGAGGTTTGGCATCCGCACGACACTGTCCTTGCTGGCACCGATATTGTTCACATACTCGACGCCAGTGTCGACAACGCCGTAAAGCGTTACCGTTTGTGCCGAAGCGAACAGCGGCGCAGCGCACAAAAGGCCCGCGCACCATTTCACGCAACTCCTCATGGGTGTCTCCTTGTTATTGCGAGTGGTTACAAAGTTGCGAAGGGCAGACGAGCGGCCGCCTCTCCGCGCGGAGCGCTCGATACCATTCGTGTGGTTGGCTAGCAGAGAGGCTGAGTCCGATGGTTGCCGCGAAGCGTCTGACCGCAGCGGTCTGCACCGCTGCGTTGGCATGTCAGCCAGTCAGGGTGAAATCTCTTCCAGTGGTCGGTTGGTGGTCTCGGTCATTCGGGTTGCCGCGACAAGGCCGACTACGCAGACACCCGCAAACATCAGGAAGACGGTGGCAATACCCTGTCCCGTCAGCACCATGCCGACAACAGCGGGTGCGGTGGCGGAGGCAGCTCGTAGCCATGACGTTGCCAGGCCGGTTCCGATCGCACGGATACGCGTGGGATAGATTTCCGGCGTGTACAGGTACAGCAGCACCGTTGCCGAACCCATGACCGCATAGGCTGAGGAAGCCAGCAGCATGACCGACCAGGGACTGGTGGCCCCGGAGGCTCCAAGGACGGCGAGTAGGATGCCACTGACAATGAAACACCCCATGGCCCAGCGCCGACGACCCACGCGATCCACCGACAGCGCACAGACAAGAACGGCACAGGTGCTGAGTACGTTGGAGAGGGAGGCCATGTGCAGCGATTCCTGCAGTGGCAGGTGATAGACCGTCTTGTACAGGCTCGGCAACCAGTTGTTGATGCCATTCGCAACGAAATAGGAACTCGCCCACAGCAGCCATACCACCACCGTACGGCCACGATAAAACGGCGAGAACAGCTCCTTCCAGGTGCCCTTTTTCTGCGATTGGAGCCCTTCGTACAGTTCCGAGATACGCCGAGCCATCTCTGCGGCATTGTGCTGCGGATCAAGGTTTCGCTTGGGGGTGCTCGCTTCGATTTCGCCTATCACGCGCTCCGCGTCGTCGAAGCGGCCTTTGCCGATCAGCCATCGCGGTGATTCCGGCAACCGCATGATCAGCAGCGCTACGAGCAAGCCGGGAATCCCACCCACCAGGAACATGTACTCCCAGCCAAAGCGGGGGACCAGGAACGCGCCGACCTGGGCGGCCAGCATCAGGCCGATCGGGAAGATCAGTTCATAGAGGATGAAAAAGCGCCCACGCCCATGGGCCTGCGACAGCTCGTTGATATAGGTGGCTGCAACCGGTACCTCGCCGCCGACGCCAATGCCCTGGATGAAACGGCACATGAACAGCATCTGGAAGTTTCCCGTCAAGGCGCACGCTACGCTCATGACCGACATCAGGCCGACCGTCACAGTGGCGCTTGGTACCCGGCCAATGCGCTCGGCGAGCCATCCGAAGCATAGTGCACCGATGACCTGCCCAAGGTATCCGGCCGCAATCAGGATCCCGATATCTCGCGGCGACAGATGCCAGAGCCCCACCAGGACCGGCATGACGAACGCCAGTGAAAGCGCATCGAAGGCGTCGAACAGGGTGGCACTGCCCATGACAATGCGGGCCTTGGTGTGCCATCTGCTAAAGGGAACGTTCTCGATGCGAAAGAGCAGTTGCGCCGCCCGCTGCCGCGGATCAAATGGCGCACTGCTTGTTGTATCGCTTCTGCCACTGTTGTACATGGGTGCAACCGTAGTGGTGTCCATGCTGTCTCCAAGTTGACTGGCTCGTGGTGTGCGAGCACCGGCCATCTTTTTCTTATGTCGTCGGCTTCCACTGTCGGCATGGCCTTCTTGCTACCGGAGCTGCTGGAAACCCGTTGAGTGCGGGCCCTCCAGAAGGTCCAGTCAGCCTGATGCCTTGCGTTCCGCCCGTTTGTGCCGCCTTGCATGCTGGCTGCGGCATAACGGGAGAGGCCAATTCCCGGGCTCGAGACCCGGCGGGCACAGCCTTGTGGCTGCGCCTGCCATCGTTCAGCCTACGATGCCGGCGGCGCGCATCGCGTTGGCGATCTCAATGTCAGCACCCGGGGCGAGTGGCAGCAGCGGCGAGCGCACGGTGGCGTGTTCCAGGATGCCACGTGCCACCAGGGCGTGCTTGAGCGCCACAGTGCCTTCCATGTGCGAGCCGCGGTGGTAGACGTTCTTCGTGACCGGCAGCAGGCGATCGTGGATGGCGCGGGCGGCCTTGTAGTCCCGTGCCTTGCCGGCCTTGATCAGCTCGACCAGCAGTTCCGGTGCGATGTTGCCGTAGCCCACCAGCAGACCATCCACGTCAAACATGGTGTGCAGCAGGTATTCGTCGTGACAGCTCAGAATCTGCAAATCAGGGCGCTCGCGACGAATCACGGGGATCTCGGTGTCCCAGCGGCGCATGTTGCGCACGCCGTTCTTCATTGCGAACACGCCGGGCTGCGCCGCGATGTCGAGCTGGGTTTCCAGATCGTAGGTGCACTTGGTTGCATCGGGGTACTGGAACAGGATCAGCGGCAGCCCACTGGTCTCAAACACTTGGCGGTACTTGTCCTGAGGCGCGCCCTTCTGGTAGCCAAAGCGCAGCCAGCCGTGCGAGGGGTAGAGCAGGCCGGCGGACGCGCCCGCCTGGACCGCGCGCTTGGCTTCCTCGGCGGCTACCTCGGTCCCTTCCAACGTGATGCCGGCGATGATGGGAATGGCGCCATTGACTGCCTCGACGAAGGTTTCGATGACCTTCATCTGCTCCGCCTGCGTCAGAAAGGTGCCTTCGCCTGCGTGGCCGAGCACGGTCAGGCTCTTCACGCCATCGATGCTGCCGAGCCAAGCGCCCAGCTTCTTGCAGGCGGCGTAGTCCACCGCGCCGTCGCGGGTGAAGGGCGTAACGGGGGCAGGATTGAGGCCGCGGAGGTCGATGTCTTTCATGTCACTTCCTGTATGAGTATGGGGTTCACCGGGTGCCGGATGCTTTGCCCGGAGAGCCTGCCGCCGTTGGTGTCTCCATAACGGTGGCGGGCATGTGAGGCAGTCTAGGAGTCGCCATGTCATGCCGGAAGTGTCATGTTGGATATTTCAGATATACTGATTCCGTATAGCGTGGAAGCCAAGGCAAGCGATGGACTACTCCGCATGGAAACTGTTCCTGGCGGCTGCCGACTTGGGCAGTCTGAGCAAGGTGGCTCAGTCCTATGGCACGAGCCAGCCTCACGTCAGCCGTCAACTTAATGAACTTGAGCAGGAGTGCGGGGGGCGTCTGTTCCAGCGCACGGGTCGTGGGGTGGTGCTTACCGAATTCGGCGAGCGCGTGGCGCCCAAGGTCCGGGCGTGGGTGGCAGGCACGGACCAACTGCTCAACGACATCCACTCGACCTCAGGCAAGCCGATCGGCACGGTTCGTATCGGCATCCTGCCTTCCATGGCGCATCCACTGGTCAGTACGCTGTATTACCGCTTGAAGGAGCGCTACCCCCTGGTGCAACTCAGTGTGCGCGAGGGGCAAGGCGCACAACTGGAGAACTGGCTGGAAGCGGGACACGTCGATCTGGCTATTCTGTTCCGCCATAGTCCGATGCCAAAGCACGGCGACGTGTACCTGGTCGAAACTGCGACCTACCTTGTGGGCGCCGAGGGGGACAGCGTGACCGCCAACCCCACCGTACAGTTTTCCGCGCTGCACAATCTTCCCTTGGTAATGTTCTGCCGACCCAATAGCTGGCGCGACCGATTGGATCAATTGGCACTGGAGCATGGTGTTGCGCTGAATGTCGCAGTGGAGGCCGATTCGCTAAGCCTGCAGACCCATATCGTCGCCGACGGGGGCATGTATGCGCTGCTGGGGCCGTATGCGATTTCGAATGCCGGCCGAGATTGCCGCTTGCAGGCATCGAAGATCATCGATCCAGAAATCACTCGCCATATTGCGTTGGCCATGTCGCGCCACGGCGAACTCACGTTAGCGTGCCGCACAGTCATGCAGCTTGTTCGTGAGATTGCGCAATTCGGAGGGTCGGAGTCGACGGGGCGTGGCGTCGAGGTGTCAACTTGAGATTGGCTGCAATAAGTTCTCGACCCTGCTGCACGTCTGGCTTGAAATGCGTCTGCGCGCCTCGCGCTTAGTTGATGGCTGGAGTCTGAACGGAGACGGAGGACGTGTGGCGTGATTTAGCATTGCAGTCGCGGCGAAGGAAGGTACACGACCCCTATGTCCATGTCGCAACTATGTGTAGGTCGCGGTGAAGCGTATAGTCGAGTCCGCCGGCGGCGCGGGTTCTTGGATGGTTGATCATTGCACACCTGCGCATAGTTTCCGCTGCGGATCGACGGGGTGTCGTCACTTGAGAGGCTACGATGGCGGCCGCGGGCTGACGTGCCGAACCAGGGCATTACCTCGCGCCCGGCCAGCAGAACACCACGACCGCGTCAGCGTTATGGTGATTCCAAACCGAGGAAAAGGACGACGGCCGTTGCGTGATTGAAGCCTGCCGACACACGAAGCATCGATCATGGGCGTGGGATGCGGGCAGGCGGCTCAGACGAACGTTATAACTATGCGCAGGCATTGTCGCGGCAGGTCCCCACCATGGTGGCTCCAGCACCAATGATTGCACGCCATCTGCGCATAGTTATGACCTGAGCATAGGGGTCGCTATGTAGAGGTTTACATAGCGACCCGAAGCGTCCTTCGGGCACGCACAAAGTTACCAGCAGGCTTCCCGTGCGCAGCGACCGCCTGAACTTCGCGGTTACAGATCGTACGAATGACGCTTAATGGCCTGGGGGCGGGAATCCGAGAGATGTTGGCACGACCGCAAATGCCGTAACAACAATTTTGCGTCCCTGCTACGCATAGCTGGAGGGCGGCGGCGGTGGCGATGTAGTCGCGGGCGTGAACGTAGTAGCACCTGACGTCCTGCCAGACTAACGATTCAGCAATGTAGGGCCCTGGATCAGGCTAAAGGCGTTGAATTGCTCCAGCGCCTGGTTGACGTAGTCGGCTTCGGATAACTCAGGTCCCATGGCCGCTGCCGTGAGCCTGAGACTCGGGCTTTCGTCATATCGTGAGGTAAGGCGCCATTGGAAAATCGCCTTCATTATTCCGGCTGCACTCTGACATGACAAGACCACACGCCAGGATGATGGGTTCTCTGGCTCGAAGGTCGCCGGCTCGGCCGCTACACCGTCAGCTTCTCAGTGCCAATGCGCTTGGGGCGGCGTATGCACCGAAACTACGTGACCGGTGGGGCGGGGCGGCGTCCGGCCTGAACTCGTTTATGTGGGTCCGGCACTTTTCCGAGCGGGTATTTGCCGTGGCTCACCAACGGAGATGATTGCCTGCGTCCGACCCATCCGAGCGGTGAGACCCGGAACGCTCAGAACGAGGTCAGCATTGGCTCTCATTGGGGGTAGCGGAATCGGTCGCCACAGGCATCTCTGTCATACACGAGTTGAACTGCGACATAGGTAACGCGCACAGCTCGATCATCGCCCATAGTCATGAGCACGAAGAGCTGTTCGGCAATGTCGCTGCAGAATTCGTTGCGGAAGGCAAGCAGCCCAGGACGACCTGACCGAAACGGCCGTCCCGGTAGCACCGCTTGTCACGGGAAGGACGGCCACACTGCCATGCAATGTCAGTTGTATCCAAGCACCGCGACTGCGGCGACATCTGGCCGATCAATGGAATCCATCAACACCTCTGTGGGCTTCTTCAAAGGCTGCGACAACAGCGCGGTGTCCCCGCCTTGTGCCGGTCGCCCAGTGCAAATTGCCCGGTGTCTGCCGGTGATCGGAGGAAAAAAAATGGAATCGGAATTTACGGTGGCGATCATTTCATTTCCTTTGAAGACGAGGTCTCAGAAAGTTCGGAAGAGGGCGACCGATAGGCACCGACCGGCCGAGGCTCGTGGTGCGATGGCCGGGGCCGGTTGCGTTTGACAATCATGACGACGGCGAGGATCACCGGAGCAATCAATAGACCCTCGACGAGTTCCGGGTCGAATGGGAGTTTCAGGACGTGCAGGGCTTTTAACGCGGCCGCGGCGAGAGAGAGAACGTAGTAGGAGATCGCCGCTACTGACAGTCCCTCGACGGCATGCTGCAAGTGCAACTGGTTTTTCGAGGTACGGTCCAGCCCGGCAAGTAGTCGCGTGACGTCCCGCTCCTGGGCAAGATTGACGCGGGTTCGTAACAAGTCGACCGCGCGTGCCACCCGCGCCGCGATCTCTTCATGCCGCGTCCAGATGCTTTTGCACGTCTCCATGGCTGGAGTAAAGCGTCGCTCCATGAACTCCGTGACCATTGGCATCCCCTCGATTCGCTGTTCCCGCAACTCCTGGATTCGCGCCAGGACGAGCCGCTCGTATGCCCGCGATGCACTGAAACGTCCACCGTGTCCGGAAAACGATTCCACGCGGGCGGCCAGCTCGGTCAGCCTCACAAGCAAGGCGGCGTCGTCGTCTCCCGCATCGCGGGAGTTCATGCCATGCATGAGATCCTGCAGCGATGCTTGAATCTCGTCGAGATCGTTACCCAATCGCCGCGCTACCGGGAAGGCGAGCAGCGCCATCATGCGATAGGTTTCGATCTCGCACACGCGCTGCAGCAGCCTGCCGCCCTGTTCTTCGCGAAAATCCTGGTCGATCGCAAGGAAACGCATGTAGCCGTCGGATCCGATGCGCCAGTCGCTGAAGATCTTCCCGCCACCGAGCACATCGCTGCCGACGAGGATAGGGCCGACCATCCATTTGCGCAGATCGTCGCACGCGGAGTCAACTGCTCCTCCCGATATCAACTCCATGCGCAAGGCGTGGAATCGAAGCCCCGACATCATGTTGAGCCATCGGGCTGGAATGCCATTGATGGCGAGATCGTTGAAGTAGTCGAAATCGGTGCGGGAGGCAACGAATGTGAAGGTGGAAAACTCGGTATGGCGTTCCCACTTCAGGTGCCAGCCGAAGGCTGATGCCGTGGTGTAGTGCCGGACCCCATCGACTGGCGTGTTGATGCTTGTCTCAATACACAATGCGTGCAATAGTCGTTCATGGATCCCCGCATGGTTGTCAGCGTAGATGGCGTAGTGCGTCACCGAGGCGCTTCCATTCACGCGCAGGAACGGACGTGCATGCAATTCTGCGACCAGCGCGGCGCGCAGGGGATGGTCTGAAACGGATCCAAGGTCGACTGAGTTGTCCAATTTGTTCGGTAGAGGCGAGAACTTCAGTAGTAAAATATCGCATGCGTCTTTTAACAAAAACGCATAAAATTAATCGTTGACTCAGCATTTTTCAATGCAAATTAATGCACCTGATCACGACATTTTAGGACAGTCGTTGGAGAGTCACGGTCGGATAGGCAGTATTCGCCGAAGCGGGCGTCCCGGCGTGCCTGTATTCCTCAGCACGCCGGGACGGCAAACCGATGCCCGCGTGTGCCGGCATTCAAGCATCGATGTCTGACAACCCAGACGACGCTGCGCAAAGCGCGGACATCAGCAGTTTGTAAGGAGGCTGTGCATCGTTCTAGTGCCTCCTCGTCCGGAAACATCCTCATTTCCGCGGCGCTGCCTAAAGCGACAGCAATATCGAATTGAGACCCGGAAAAGAGTGCATGTCTTAGAAGATTCGCTAGGCGATTCTCGAGCATTAGCTCGTTGGCTTCCCGCGCCATAGCAACGTCACGCCGAATCCTCTTAACCGATGCTCTGATGTGATGCAGTATGTCGGAAGCAGTCGGTTGTCTGCTATTAGACACCACGCCCATCCGGCTTCCCGATTGAAATAGTGCCATACTGCCAAGCTCGAGGTTGCGTTGAACTATCACTCTCCGAGATACGCAGCGCGTACCTTAGGGTCGTCCAGCATTTTCTGCGCATTTCCATTTATCGTGATGAGCCCGGATTCCATCACATACCCCCGGTGGGCGGCCTGCAGCGCCAGGCGTGCATTCTGCTCAACGAGAAGAACAGGCACGCCCTGCGCCGAAACTTGGCGGATGACGTCAAAGATCTTCTCGACCATGATGGGAGAGAGACCCATCGAGGGCTCATCGAGCAGGAGAAGCTTAGGCCTGCTCATCAAGGCTCGAGCCATAGCCAGCATCTGTTGCTCGCCACCGGACATGGTTCCGGCCAACTGATTGGCTCGCTCCTTCAACCGTGGAAACGTCTCGAACATCCGCTCGATGTCATCTCTAATCCCGATGTGGTCGTCTCGGGTATATGCACCCATCTGCAGGTTCTCGACGATTGTCATGCGCGAGAAGACTCCGCGGCCTTCAGGGACCATGACAAGGCCCTGCTTGAGCAACGTGAAGCCCGGCACGCCTCTGATCGATTTGCCAAGGTACTGGATATCGCCGCCGGCCCACGATTGCAGGCCTGTGATCGCCTTCATCGTTGTAGTCTTGCCCGCACCATTTGCGCCAATGAGCGTCACCAACTCGCCATCCCGAATCTCGAGATCAACGCCCTTGACGGCCTGGATACCGCCGTAGGCGACCTTCAACGCCGATATCTTCAAAATGATTGGTTTCATTTGCGTGTTCCTTCTCAATGCGCCGCCGCACCGAGGTAAGCTTCGATTACTGCTGGATTGCTCTTTACTTCCTGGGGAAGCCCTTGAGCAATCACTCGTCCGTAGTCCAATACCGAAATTCGACTGCAAAGGCCCATCATCATCTTGACGTCGTGCTCAATGAGAAGAATCGTTTTCCCGTCATCGCGAATTTTCTCCAGCAATCCGCGCAACTCAATTTTCTCGGTTGCGTTCATCCCCGCTGCCGGTTCGTCCAAGGCAAGGAGCTTGGGGTCCGTGGCAAGAGCACGGGCAATTTCTAGACGACGCTGATGGCCATACGAAAGATTGCGCGAAGTAAAGTTGGCATACTTTCCGATGCCAACGTAGTCGAGAAGATGATGGGCCAATTCCTCAATAGCCAGTTCTTCGTACCGAACTGAACGCGGTCGAAGGATGGCCCCGAGCACGCCAGCTTTAGTGCGAACGTGCCGTCCGACCATTACGTTCTCTAACGCGGTCATGTCCCCGAACAGACGGATGTTCTGGAACGTCCGGGCAATGCCCGTTCTTGCCACCTGGTGTACCGCAGTTGGCTGATAGGCATCGCCTCCTAGCTTGAACTCTCCGGAATCGGGAGCGTAGAGGCCAGTGATGACGTTGAAGAACGTCGTCTTGCCTGCACCGTTCGGACCAATAAGGCCGTAGATTTCCCCGGCTCTGATCTTTAAGCCGACATCCGACAGGGCCTGTAGCCCGCCGAAACGCTTGTTAGCTCCCTTAACTGAGAGAAGGTACTCGGAATTGCTCATGTCGAATTTCCTAATCAGAAACGGCCAACACTGTCTGCACGACGCAGCACGGGGCGGTCTTCCTTTCTCGGCGACGGCCAGAGACCCGCCGGGCGATAAAGCATCACAATGACCAAAGCGAGACCAAACATCAGTTGGCGAAGCACCTCCGCTTCGATGACGACGTGGCCAAACAGGCCCGTTTGGATGGGCTCTGCAACGACGCGCAACAGTTCCTGAAAGCCTACCAACAATACTGCACCAAGAATGACGCCTGGGATGTGGCCCATACCGCCAAGGACCACTATGGCGAGGATGTAAATCGATTCCCAGAGGCTGAACGACTCTGGAGACACGAATCCTTGGAATGCGCTGAACACCGCTCCGGACGCCCCACCAAAAGAGGCGCCCATCGCGAAGGCTAGGAGCTTCATGTTTCTCGTATTAATGCCCATCGCCTTGGCCGCAATCTCGTCCTCGCGGATTGCGACCCACGCGCGTCCGATACGGGAGTTTTGAAGGCGCACGCAGATGAAGATGACTACCATTACCAGGATCACGAGGAGGTAGTAATACAGGAAGACTGACGTGAGCTTGTAGCCGAAGATCTCGTGTGACGTTGAGAAGTCGAAGCCGAAGATGCGAATGGGGTCTACGGCGGTGATTCCCTTGGGACCATTGGTGATATTCACTGGACGGTCTAGGTTATTCATGAAGATGCGGATGATCTCGCCGAAGCCCAGCGTAACGATAGCAAGGTAGTCACCGCGCAATTTCAGCGTTGGGGCGCCTAGAAGTGCTCCAAAGGTAGCCGCTACGAGGATGGCGGCTGGCAACACCACCCACATCGAAATGTGCATGCCATCCGGGAACAACTGGGCAATCCACTCGAACTGGCTTGCCAGGTGAGGAGACCCGAGCAAAGCCATGCTGTAGGCGCCTACAGCATAAAAGGCAATATAGCCAAGGTCCAGCAGACCGGCGAAGCCTACAACGATGTTTAGGCCCAGCGCTAGCATGATATAGAGCAGCGCAAAGTCCAAGACGCGTACCCAATAGGTTCCACCAGCCATTTGTATAAGGAATGGCGCGACGACCGCAAGCGCAAGTAGCGCAAGCAAGGCGGAGGAGGTCTTGGTTGGTACTTGCGAGGGTGCCGGCAGTGCGGCAGAGGGAGTTTGAGTATTCATAGCTTCCTTTGGCTCAGGCGCGGTCAGCGACACGTTCACCCATGATGCCGGCCGGGCGGAGGACGAGGACGACAATCAGGACGATGAAGGCGAAGACGTCTTGGTAGTTGGAGCCGAAGACCCCGTTCGTCAGGTCACCGATGTATCCGGCTCCCAGGGCTTCAATAAGGCCCAAAAGCATTCCCCCTACCATTGCGCCGGCCAGGTTCCCGATTCCGCCAAGCACTGCAGCTGTGAAGGCTTTTAGTCCTGGAATGAATCCCATATAGAAGTGGGCATTGCCGTAGTTTGTGGCCATCATGATTCCAGCCAGGGCTGCCAAAGTTGCGCCAATCATGAAAGTCGCCGTGATGACGAAATTCGGATTTACACCCATAAGACCGGCGACGCGAGGATTCTCAGCCGTAGCACGCATTGCACGACCGAGTTTCGTACGATTCACCAGAGTAAGCAGACCGGCCATTACCATTACTGCCAAGCCAATAATGACTAGTTCCTTGCCTGTGATGGTGGCACCGGTCGAGGCGACGGAAATGGGCTCAGACGGAAGGAGCTGAGGAAAGGTTAGCGGGTTCCGCGACCAAATCAGCATGCCCACAGTCTGGAGAATGATTGAAACGCCAATAGCGGTAATAAGCGGAGCCAAGCGAGGCGCATTTCGTAATGGTCGATATGCGACGCGCTCGATGACACTGGCGAGAAGAGCGCAGATTGGCATGGAAATCAGTGTGGCTAGGACAAGCGTCAGCCAATCAGGGAGACTTGGAACAAGCGCCTTCAGGCCAGTGATGGCAGATAGGGCTGTCAGCGCACCAATCATTAGTACGTCGCCATGGGCGAAGTTGATGATGCCGAGAATCCCATAGACCATCGTATAGCCGAGGGCGATGAGCGCATATATGCTGCCCAGCACCAGCCCATTGATAAGTTGCTGAATCAGAACATCCATATCGAATCCAAATGTCATCAGCTTTGGGCGGTGAACCCTGACGCTGGCAACGAAGGTATCTGGCCTTGGGCGTGCTGCCCGACGGCACGCGCGACATCCTGGGCCTGTGGATCGAGAGCACCGAAGGCGCCAAGTTCTGGATGAAGGTGTTCAACGACCTGAAGATCCGTGGCACGCAGGACATCCTGATTGCAGTGACCGACGGGCTCAAGGGCATGGAACAGGCCCTGAACGCGGTGTTCCCGGCCACGACGCTACAGACCTGCATCGTGCATCTGATCCGAAACAGCTTGAGCTACGCCGGTTGGAAAGAGCGCCGGACCGTGGCTGCGGCGCTTAAGCCCGTGTACACCGCGCCCACTGTTGAGGCGGCGCTGGCCGAACTGGCGGCGTTCGAGCAGAGCGAATGGGCTAAGAAATACCCCCCGATCGCCGCGTCCTGGCGTCGCGCCTGGGATCAGGTGATCCCGTTCTTTACATTCCCACCGGCGATCCGCAAGATCATCTACACGACGAACGCGATCGAGAGCATCAACGCGCAACTACGTAAGATCATCAAGACTCGGGGGCACTTCCCCAGTGACGAGGCGGCAACGAAGCTGCTATGGCTGGCCCTGCGCAACATCACCGGTAAGTGGGGCAGCTCAACGCATGACTGGAAGGCTGCCATGAACCAGTTTGCGATTCTCTATGAGGAACGCTTTACCCACCCGCATCACTGAGATAATGCTGGCTCACCGGTTAAGTCGACGGTGCGCCTTTAACTGCCCTGAACACAAAAACGCTGACAGGCCCCGTTCGCCAGTCTCTCATGGACCGTTGCCACAAACTCCGTGCCTACTACCAGCGCCGGCATGAGAGAAAAACTGAACGTTGTCACTGCGACGTTGCGCGAGTAGTCGAGTCGCTTGACCGAGCCTGCTTCAAAAGATGTGTCGCGATCCGGCCCCGGCGGCTGCACCACCACGTGCCCAGCATTCAAGTACCGAGCGATCGTCAATTCTCCTTGTGCTAACGCACTCTTGCTCCAGACCGCCGAAACGAAGCGCTCCTCATACAGAACCTCCACAGGGTGGTCTGCCGACACCAGTCCCCGCGGAATAATCAACAAGTCCGCCTCACCACGCTCAAGTGCTCGTTGAGGATTGGAAACATGCGGAAGGAGATCAAATTGCGCCCTTGAGCGTTGTTCTGTCGCGATGGACAGAATTTTTGGCATAAGAACGGCTTGAGTGTAATCAGATGCAAAGATCCGGAAGATTCGAGTCGTCTCACTCGGAATGAAATCCGGCTGCATTGCAATCGTACTGTCGACCCGCAGCAGTACGTCTCGTACTGCTGTGTGCAGCCCCTCGGCGCGGGGAGTAGGTTCCATTTTGCGTCCGACTTGCACCAGAAGCTCGTCATCGAAGTAGTCACGCAGGCGACCCAGTGCGCTGCTCATCGCGGAGGGACTCATATGCAAGCGCTCGGCAGCCCGAGTGATGCTGCGCTCCACAAGCAGAGCATCCAGCGCAACCAACAAGTTCAAATCCAGACGATTGAAGCGCATAAGGGTTTACCTTAAATGATTCCACGGAATCGAATTGTCGCATCCATTGAAACGATTTTTCGGGTGGGTGGTGCAAGTATAAGCTTTGCACCAGATCAAAACGAAGTTAGGAGACTACATGTTCCCGGTCCGAGCGCTCCGCGCTCTTTTGCCTTTGGCAACCGCGTCCGCACACACAAGCCGGACAACAGCGAGCAATGGATGGCGCGCTGGACGCCTTCTCAATCTGCTCGGAATTGTTGGTGCTGCGTGGTGCGTAACCGCTGGTGCGCAGGTGGCCCCGGCTCCACAACTTTCTTCCGGCACTCGCCTGATCACGCTTGGCACGCAAGGCGGTCCTCTCCCGGCAGGACACCGCGCCCAGCCCGCAAATGCCGTGCTTTTACAGGGGCGCGTCTATCTGGTGGATGCGGGAAATGGCGTGGTGCAGCAACTCAGACTTGCGGGGATCGACTATCGCCGCATCGACCAGATCTTCATCACCCATAACCATGACGACCACAATGCCGACTGGGGCACGCTAATGGGCCTGCAGTGGAGTACCGGACGTCGGAAAGCAGTGCATGTGTATGGACCGGCCGGCACTGAGTCAATGCTCCAGGGGTATCTCAGGTATTTCGAGCCAAATGCGCGCATTCGTATGTCCGACGCGAAGATTTCCCAGGCACCCGAGTCCCTCTTCAAAGCGAGTGACATCCGTGGCGCCGGGCTCGTGTATCAGGATGACCTGATCAAGGTAACGGCCATCGAAAATTGCCACTTTCACTTTGAATCGGGCTCGCCTGCGGCATTAGACCAGGACAAATCATGGGCATTTCGCTTCCAGACGCCAGATCGCGTGATCGTGTTTAGCGGCGACACCGGTAAGTGCGCGAACATGACCGAGTTTGCCAAGGATGCCGACATCCTCGTGCATGAAGTAATCAGCCTTCCCCTGATTGAGGACAGCCTGAAGAAATTCATGAGCTCGCAACCGGGAAAGTCTCCTCCTGGGCTGCTTGAAAGTCTTATGCGGCATATGGCCGAGGATCACACCGTTCCTGAGGACATCGGGCGGCTGGCGCAAGCAGGCCATGTGAAGAAGGTCGTTCTCACCCATGTCGTCCCCGGCCGCGATACCGATCCGGATACCGCCTATACGGACGGCGTGTCGAAGTTCTACAAGGGCCCGGTAGTTCTGGCCCGCGATCTGATGGAGTTTTAAACGTGTTTCGCTACTTCCCGACCAACTACGTATGGAACTTGTCCATCGACCTCGCGATCGAGATGGGTGCCCGCATCGGTGAGATCGAGGAGATGTGCGCGCCATTGCAGGACGCAGCGCGTCAACCCGACGCAGCCGGCACCCAGGCATTCCGCGAGACGTGGGAAAGGATGGCCGACAAGCTTTGCGGCCTTGCCGAGGAAGACGAGTCGGCGGGTCGCGTGCTTTCCGCCGGCGAAAAGTATAACCGTGCTGCTATCTACTACCTGACTTGCGAGCGACTCCAGGCCCATAACGCTCCGGGCCGTCTGGAACTGTATCAGCGCTTTCTTGCGGTTTTCGGTCGAGGCATCGGCCTTTCCAGAGAAAACTGCGAGCGGATCGAGATTCCATACGAAGGCGGACATCTGTCGGCGCTCTATGTTCGTGCCGAGGGCGTCGTCGGCCGTGCGCCGATCCTCTTGCAGGTCAATGGCCTGGATTCCACGAAGGAAATGAAGTACCGCGTAGGGCTGCCCGCGTGGCTCGCCAAACGTGGTGTCGCGTCCCTGATCATTGACCAGCCGGGCACCGGCGAGGCCCTGCGCCTGCAAGGCATGACGGCACGCTTTGACAGTGAACACTGGGCAAGCCGCGTGGTTGACTGGCTGGAGGCGCGCGAAGACGTTGACCCGAAGCGCATCGGCATGGAGGGTGTTTCGCTTGGCGGGTACTACTGTCCGCGGGCCGTTGCATTCGAGCCGCGCTTCGCATGCGGGGTGGTCTGGGGGGCCAATCACGACTGGCGCGACGTCCAGAAGCGGCGCCTGGAAAAGGAGGGCAGCTTTCCCGTTCCGCATTACTGGGCGCACGTACGCTGGGTGTGGGGCGCGAAGGACATTGACGACTTCATGAAGATCGCCGAGGACGTTCACCTCGACGGCATTCTTGACCGCATCAAGGTGCCCTTCCTCGTGACGCACGGCGAGAAGGACTCGCAAATCCCGCTCAAGTGGGCACAACGCACCTACGAGCAACTCATCAACAGTCCCAAGCGCGAACTGAAAATTTTTACAGAGCGCGAGGGTGGGGTACAGCACTCGAGCTTCGATAACAGTATCAACGCTGGCCAATACATTGCCGACTGGGTCGCCGAGACGCTCGGCGGCCACGTAGCCTAAGTGGAGTATCAATATGAAAATCATTGGACCGGACGCGCTGATCTTCGGTGTAGACGACCTTGAAGGGTGCGCGCAGTATCTAGTCGACTATGGCCTCTTTGACCAAGGCGACGGTCGATTTGCGGCGCTCGACGGCACAGGCATCATTCTTAAGCGCTCGGATGAGCCTGACCTCCCGCCGGCCTTGCCTACCGGCAGCCTGCTGAGGAAAACAATCTACGGCGTCGCCGACACCGCGACGCTTGACGCCATCGCAGCCGAATTGCAGCGCGACCGCGAGGTTCGCCGACTTCTCGATGGTTCGATCGAGGCTGTCGACGACATGGGATTCGTTCTCGGCTTCCAGCTCACTGTGCGCAAGCCGTTAAACATGGCGGCGGAGTTATCGAACGCTCCTGGCGCGGCCGTTCGCCGAGGTATCAATGTAATTGGCGCCTCGCAGAATGAGCCGGCGTTACCCAGGACGCTGTCCCATGTAGTCTATTTCGTCCCTGACGCAGCGCGCGCCGAAGCCTTCTACGAGCGCCTCGGTTTCGTGACGACGGATCGGTTCACGGGTGTTGGTCCCTTCATGCGACCCGCAGGCACTGAAGACCATCACACCATCTTCATGATCCAGACGCCTCCGCATATGAAAGGCGTGGAGCATTTCACGTTCCACATGGGCGGCCCAACGGAAGTCCTGCTGGCAGGCACGCGCTTTGCGGAAAAGGGATATCAGTCCTTCTGGGGCCCGGGGCGCCACAAGTTCGGCTCGAACTGGTTCTGGTACTTCAACAGCCCGCTCGGATGTCACGTCGAGTACGACGCCGACATGGATCTTCATGATGAAGCGTGGACTGCACGAGAGGCGCCAATGAGTGCCGATGCGTCCCAGATTTTCCTGTTTCAGCACCGGCAAAAATGGGCCCCTGGCGGACCGCCTTCCAAGCCATAGGCGGAATCGACCGTGCCGTCCGAACAGCCAGGCATACGCCTGTTTCATACCGGGGAGCTGGACCGGTGGCAGGAAGGCGGCTCCCGCGGGTTTGATCCCGGTGGAACGGGCCGGGATACGGTCTTCGTTGTTCGGCGTGGGGGCCTGCATGCCTATGTGAACTCCTGCCCTCACTGGCCCGGGACACCTCTCGCCTGGCGGAAGGACAAATACCTTGATGCGGATGGGGGACACATCGTCTGCAGCGCCCACGGTGCCCGGTTTTCTATCGCCACTGGCGTTTGCGTATCCGGCCCCTGCATGGGCCAAGGTCTTACGCCGCTGGCGCTCATTCAATCCGATGATGGCGAGATCTGCCTCGCAAATCTGGACTTAAAGAATACGAGATCATGACCTCGCGTGCTAAGCACATCCTTATTATCGGCGGCGGCTTCTCCGGCATGTCCGCGGCAATCCAGTTGCGCAAGCTGGGCATGTCCGTCGATCTCGTGGAGATCGATGGCGGATGGCGTTCCTATGGGGCAGGTATCAGCCTCGGGGGCGCAACGCTTCGCGCGTTCCGTACCTTGGGCGTTCTCGAAGAATTCCTGCGGGAGGGCAGTGCGTCAGACGGAATGGAACTGTATCGTTCCGACGGTACGCCAATCGCCACGCTTCCAACCCCCCGCATCGCCGGACCGGACATACCAGGCGGCGGAGCGATCATGCGACCGACGCTGGCCCGCATTCTTGCGGACGCAACGAGGGCTTCGGGTGCCAGGGTCACGCTCGGGTGCACGTTCACTTCGATCGAGGAGGGCGCCGAAGGCGTCGAAGTCCGGTTCACCGATGGGAAACGGGAGCGCTACGACTTGATCATTGGCGCGGACGGTCTCTACTCTAATACCCGGGAGCGACTTTTTCCGAATGCACCGAAACCGCAATACAGTGGTCAGGGCGTATGGCGTGCGGTTCTTCCGCGTCCGCCGGAAGTCAAGACCGCAATGATGTGGGTCGGCGGCAAGGTCAAGCCGGGCATCAATCCGGTGTCGACCACAAAGATGTACATGTTTATTACGGAAAATCGTCGGAACAATGAGCACATTGATCCCGCCGATTTTCCCCGCCTCATGTCGGAACTCATTGCCGATTTCACGGCGCCCATTATTCAGCAGATGCGCGGTCATTTGCAGTCCGCCGATGCCCAGATCATCTATCGGCCGCTTGAAGGATTGCTCATGCCCCAGCCATGGTATGCCGGCCGCGTGGTCCTGATTGGAGATGCCATCCACGCAACCACGCCGCATCTGGCTTCTGGAGCCTGCATCGGCATCGAGGACGCAGTTGTGCTCGCCGAGGAATTAGGCCGGCAGCAGGAACTGGGCGAGGCGCTGCAGGCGTTTCAGAACCGCCGTTGGGACAGATGCAGCATGGTGGTCCGGAACTCCGCGCGACTCGGAGAGATCGAGATCAACGGAGGCGATAAGGAAGAGCATGCGCGGATCATGCGCGACTCAATGATGGCTCTTGCAGCGACGATCTAGCCGGTTGCCTCGACAGAACACAATTATTTGATAGGAGACGCACAAGATGACGAGCACCGAACGCTGGCCAGGGCGCTTTGCCCTGATGGTCGCGCACTGCGCCGGCATGATCGATCTCGTGGCACTGCCAGTCTGGGTCGGGACGTTGATCGACTCCTTCCACTTCGACGCGCAACAGGCTGGCGGCCTTGCTACCCTGTTCCTGTCCGGAGCCGTTGCAAGCAGCCTGTTTTTTGCGCCCAGACTGCACCGAATCAAGGGCAGGACGGCGGCCTGCCTCGGATATGGCATTGCGGCGCTGGCTTTCGGCTGCGTCGCCCTGACCAATTCCTACGCGGTCATGGCGGTGTTCCACGTGCTCGCGGGGGCATCGGCTTCCTGCGGCCTGACTTTCACGCACGGCACAATTGCACGCAGCACCAATCCTCATCGCCTGTTCGCGATCGTCGGCACGGCACTCGGCCTTTTCGCCATCGCCTTCCTTGGAGGCGTCCCGCATCTTGTCGCGGCAACGGGCGGGGCGTCCCTGTTCATGCTGTTTGGCGGGATCATGGCCCTTGCCGCGGTCGTGTGTCTGGCGCTATTTCCATCCCCGCAATGTTCGACCAAGGCTGCGCCTGGTGGGGACGCAGCGCGTGCCGCGATCGATTCCTCGGTTTGGTTCTGCGTGGCGGGCATCGGCAGTATTGCGCTCGTGCAGGCGATGGTTTTCAGCTTCGTCGAACGCATCGGAACGGATCGGGGCTTCGGTCTGGCTGCGGTGACCGGCGTGCTGATCGCACTCGGGGTAGTCAATCTGTTTCCCGCGGCGGCTGCAGCGGTCCTTGAGCATCGCATCTCGCGCAGAACCGTGGTTAGCATCGGTCCGGGGGTTCAGGCCGTGCTGGCACTGGCAATCTCGCAAAGCTCCACGTTCGCCCCATTTGCCGCAGGCACGATTTTCTTCGCGGCGACGATGATCTTCACCCACACCTTCGCATTCGGGCTCGTTGCCAGTCTCGATAGGACCGGACGGGTGTTGGCGGCTACTCCAGCAATGCTCATGGTGGGAGCAGCCATTGGTCCGATTTTGGGGGGGACACTGATCAAGCATGCCGGATACGGCAGCGTGGGAATTGCAGCGGTGGTTATCGATGTCATCGCCATCTTTTGCTTCGCACGCATTCGACAACGCGATGCCTCCTTTGTGCACATCGCCTGACGCAGAGAGAGATCATGATTGCGAAAACAAAGCACTGGTTTATTGACCTTTCCATTTATCTTGAGAACGACGTGCTATCGGATCCCCCGCCGCTGGCGCCAAAAATCACCTATCAGAAGCACGCTGAGACCGTACACGAGTTCATGGCAATGCTTCCAGGTACGGTGCCGGAGGACTTCCCGGACGGTGAGGCCGCCGCCGCGGAATGGGTAACGCTCACGACTCATAATGGTACGCATCTGGACGCGCCATACCATTTCCATTCGACAATGGATGCCAAACTCGGCAAAAAACGCGCGTCGATGACGATCGATGAAGTGCCGCTGGAATGGTGTTTTCAATCGGCTGTCAAACTCGATTTCCGTCACTTTCCCGACGGCTACGTTGCGACCGCGGCGGATGTCGAGGCGGAGTTGCAGCGCATTGGATATGTTCTCCAGCCCCTGGACATCGTACTCGTCAATACACGTGCCGGCTCGCGCTATGGCCAGAGCGACTATCTCCAGGCGGGTTGCGGCATGGGATACGAAGCGACGATGTATCTGCTCGAGCACGGTGTCCGGCTGACCGGAACGGATGCCTGGAGTTGGGACGCACCGTTTTCCTATACAGCCAGGAAGATCGCCGAGACTGGCAACAAGGCTCTCATCTGGGAAGGGCACAAGGCCGGCCGCGACATTGGGTATTGCCACCTCGAGAAACTCCATAACCTTGAGGCGCTTCCGCCCAGCGGCTTCATCGTAAGCTGCTTTCCGCACAAGATTCGCGGTGCCTCCGCGGGCTGGACGCGCGCGGTGGCAATCCTGAATGCGCCGCAATAGCGCGATCCCCTGATGCTGTGAACATTTTTTGCCGGCGATCGCTGGCTAGCCCGGCCGCAGCGCGGCCGCGGCGTCTTGCACCCATCAACTATAAAACGGGAGACAAATATTATGAAAGAGGTCATCACATCGGTGGTGTTCCTTTCTGCTGCCTATGCACTGCCTGCATCGGCCGAGTCGGCAGTGACCATCTACGGGATTCTCGACGAGGGGATCCAATATTCGAGCGTCACGAATCAAGGCAGCCTGACACAAATGCTGCCGATCGCGCACGTACCGTCGCGGATCGGCTTCTTGGGTAAGGAAGATCTGGGAAGTGGTTTGAGTGCAGTGTTCCGGCTGGAGCAAGGGCTCGCGTTGGATACCGGCAGCCAGATTCCTTCGACGCGCCTGTTCGGGCGAGCCGCATATGTCGGCCTGAACTCGAACTCGCTGGGTGAACTCCGCCTCGGCCGCGATTACGCGCTGATGCAGATCGAGCTGGGGCGATACGACTTGGATCACCTGTCGCCATATTCGCCGGCGCTGGCGGCGCAGCAATCCAACTTCGATCAGACGTCGCAAGACAACATGATCAAGTACATCAGTCCGAGTTGGCATGGCTTCTCCGCGCAAGGGACGCTTGCGTTAGGGGAGCGTGCGGCGGTTCTTCCGGCTGCGGGCCCGCAGATTGTCGGACCCGGCATTACCCGAAACGGCTATGGGGCGATGATTGAATACGAAGGCGAGTCGTTCGGCGGAGGGATTGCCTATCAGAGCCGAAGTCAATCCCTGAATGCAGGCGGTGAAGCCAATCAAAAGCTGATCGCCGCGGGGGGGATTTACAAGTTCTCGAAGGTCGATATCGGCGGCATGTTCTGGCAGCAACGTAACGACCTGTCAAACGGACGAACCCCCGTGACCAATGTCTGGATGCTGGGAGCAGTCTGGAAAGTAATGCCTGCCCTGGAACTCGTCGGCCAATTTGGCTGGGCAAACGACAACGGGATGGTGTACTCAACCGGGGCCACGAAAGCCAAAGGCTCGAATACCTGGCTCAATCTTGGCGCGACGTATCGCTTTTCCAAGCGGACAGCAATCTACACGCGTATCGGGCGAATCACCGATGACGATGGAGGCTTCAACGGCCGGCCGAACCTGGCAGCCCCGTCGGTGCAAGCTACTCCGCTCCCCACTGGGAGATCCGCACGCGCGATCACGGTCGGCCTTCGCCATCGCTTCTGAGAAACTGAATATGAGATTCGCCACATTGAAGAATGACACGCGTGATGGGCAGCTCGTGCTCGTTTCACGTGATCTGACGTCGGCACTTGCCGTGCCGGGCGTGGCCACTTCCCTGCTCGACGCATTGGAGCGCTGGGAGGATGTCGCCCCCGAACTGCAGTCTATTTCCGACGAGTTGAATGGAGGGCGCGTGGTGCAGGCGATGGCGTTCGATCCGCGAAATTGTGCGGCGCCGCTGCCGCGCAGTCCGCAATGGTGCGATGCATCGGCCTTCCTCAATCACGGCAGACTAATGGAGAGCGCATTCAATACTCCCCCCATCCCTGATTTTGAAATGATTCCCGTGATGTACCAGGGCGCGAGCGATGATTTTCTCGGGCCGGCCGAAGATGTTCCTTTGCCTTCCGAAGCGGACGGTATCGATTTCGAAGGCGAATTTGGCGTCATCGTTGGTCCGGTCAGGATGTCGGCCCTGCCTGACGAGGCGCTGAAAGCCGTGCGCCTCATCGTTCAGGTTAACGATTGGAGTCTCAGGTCACTCGGGCCACGCGAGATGAAGTCGGGCTTTGGGTTTCTTCAGGCAAAGCCTTCCACCAGTTTCGCGCCTGTGGCCGTAACGCCCGATGAACTCGGGGATGCCTGGCGCGATGGCAGGGTCCACATGAGGTTGCACGTTTCCTGGAACGGAGAGCTTCTTGGGGAGCCACATGGCGGTGAGATGAATTTCTGCTTTGGGCAACTTGTCGCCCACGCGGCCAGAACCCGTCGGCTTAGTGCAGGCACCATCATCGGGTCCGGGACCGTTTCCAATGTGTCTCGCTCAGCAGGGTCAGCTTGCATCGCCGAGCGACGCGTCATCGAAATGATTGAAAACGGTTCTCCTTCGACACCATTCATGCGCTTTCGGGATCGGGTTCGCATGGAAGCTTGCTTCGAGGACGGGCGGTGCGGCCCTTTTGGAATCATTGACCAGCAGGTAGTCGCGGCGCGCTGAGACTCGGCACGCTGATTGTGAATTCCGATCTGGCGCGTTGCGACAGACGAAAAATTCGAGATGATCAAGTGAAAATTCAAAATAGATGTGGCCTATTAAACAGCCTGCTGGCGATTTTCATAGTAATTGCCGGGTTGGCTGGTTGCGGGGGAGGGGATCAGGGAAATGTGAAGACCGCATTCGCCACGATCCACAACTTCGTCGTGCCTGACCCACTGACCGGTGATGACGGCCTGCCTCCAAATTCGCTTTCCCCGCTAAGATACGGTGCCCCAGCATTGCATCTTGATCTTGCCGGCAATGGCATAGAGGAACATGCGGCGACGATCTCCTACTTCGATGGCAAGTACTACATGTACGGAGAGAAGTGGGCGTGCGGAGCCCTGGTTTTCTTCTCTGGCGGAGGCACACCGCCTTCGTATCCTGCCGGAGACTATGGGGGTGACTGCGGCCTTACGGCCTATTCATCCGCGGACCTGACAAATTGGAAGCGTGAGTCCCTCTACCAGCCAACTGTAAATAGTGGCAGGCCAAGCAAACCACAAGTGCACTGGAGCCCCGGTCTCCAGAAGTATGTCCTTTGGTTCAAGGCTGGTGAAAACCTGTCACGCACTGGCGGCCTCTACTATGCAATTGGCGACACTCCCGTGGGTCCGTGGGGTGTTGCTAAAGTGGCGAGTGGCGACTATCTCGCTCACGACTTCGATATCGCGGTCGGTCCTGACGGGGCGGCGTATATCTTAACTGATATGTTTTCGGGGCAATACGATGCTAGTTCGCCCAGTGGCAAACGTCCTTTGTGGGATGTGTGGGTGCAACGGCTTAACAAAGACATGACCGGCACGGTCGGAACGCCCGAGACGCAAGTCAGACTCATGCATGCCGTGGACTTCGAGGCGGTAGGCTTCTTCGAGCACGACGGTCATTGGTACATCTCTGGCGGTCCCACTTGCGGGAACTGCCAGGTACCGATTCAGTATGTCAGTGCGCCTGCTGCGCTTGGACCGTGGAGCAATGAGACCGGCGACACGGGGGCCGCGCTTACCGCCGGTACGGAGATCTCGGCCGATGGATGCACCGGCCAGAGCAAGGGTGCCAACATGCTGCCATCGGCTGACGGCCCGGTCGTACTCGGCGCTGTCTGGGGCTATCGAACTGGCCCAACGAACTTGACCTCAAACGGCAAGGTCATACATGGCGACAATAGCCAATCGATTTCGAGTACCTATTGGTTCCCCATAGAGTTTGATGGGCAGCATCGAGTCAAGCACTTGAACTGCGCGGCCAGCGTTTCGGTGCCATTGGCAGATACGGCAAGTCATGCGGTCGATGCGCCGGCGAAGTACCAGCCAGATTGCCGCATTCGCAACAACGCCATGATCGAGCAGAAATGGACTATCTCCGCAGACAGCAGTGGCTCGCTGCAAATTCCGGTGTTCCAGCGCACTGATGACAAGGGCCCTTATAATCAAGCCGGTCCGATCATGGATGCTCCGCTTGTCATCAGTGTCGAATTGGCGAATGGAACGAAGAGGAGTGTGTCGATCAATCCTCAGGACATTTCCTGGTCGCCTGAGACAGTTACGGTACCGCTAGGCGGCGCGGATCTGAGGGGTACCGAAGCGAAAGTCACACTGGCCACAGCCGCGACCAATGGCTGTTATGGGGTAGTTGCCGGCTCGACGGCTAACGGCGCAAGCACCGCAAATGCGTATTCCGCAACTGTCAATGGCGTAACAAAGGCCGCCCCTAACGCCAGCTTGTACTTCAAAGACCAGGCTCAGTAGTTGGCATGGGCACGAGGCGTAACCGCTCCGCCCTATCTGGCTAGCGCAGCAGCACTCAAGCTTGCATCCGTAAAGATTATTGCGGATGCAAGCTTGATGCAAGAAACGAATAAGGGGTGCACAGCCCCTCATTCTTTGTTTGGGCGATACCTATTACATGGCATTCTCGCGATAAATTGCTTCCGCCCCCGGGCGCCGTGTCAGCGTTCGTCGGGAAGCTGGCTGTTCGGATTGTCTCCGGCTGCCCGTGAACCGCGTTTGCACGCTGACTGTAACGTGGACATCGCTGCGATTGTAAACCGTGGCTTGGATCGGCCCATCATGAACCGCTCGCCTTTCGGAGCTCAATGACCGATTGCAGGGTAGAGCCGCCGATTGAATGTCGGACGGGCGGCATTGTCAAATGGCGGCTTCTGGCCCGACTACGGCCCGACGCTGAACACAACCGAGTGCACGGGCAGTTGCCCTATCCACGATCAGGCCAACGGGGACCCCTTCAAGAACGAGGGGACTGCTCTGACATAAGCCCGTTAGGCTAACCTTGCCGCCCCCGCCATCCGGAACTGTTGGAGTTTTCGGTCAAAAAGAGTTCAGGAGGAATTCCCGCAGCCAAGGGGTCTCGGCCGCCGCAATTCGGAGCTGCTGCGCGGCTGCTAAATGCCTGATTGAGAAAGGAAATCTCGGCGGTCATCCGGAACTATCCGGTGTGTCAATCCGTAACTGTTGTACCTTGCCACATCCGCATCACGATGCCCGTGGCTTGCGCCGATCGAGGGGGCCAGCCGTTCTCCGCTGAACCCCTGACGCTGCCGCTTCAGCAACCGGTATAAACGGCCTCGCGGCGCTCGGAAAAGGCCGCGATACCCTCGTGCGAGTCGCGCGTCATCAGCAGTTGCCGCTGAAGCGCGGCTTCTTCATGCAGCGAGTCTTCCAGCCCTGTGTCGTAGCCAGCGAGCACCGCGCGGCGCGCTGCGACGACAGCAAGCGGGCCATTGGCTGCAATCTGGCGCGCAATCGCCAGCGTCGCCTGTTCCAGTGAATCGGCTGGCACGAGTTCCGTGACCAGCCCGTAGTTCAGGGCGAAGTTCGCGTCAAAGGTGTCGCCAGTCAGGATCATCCGCATGGCCACGCCCAGTCCGGCAACTTTGGTCAGCCGTTGGGTGCCGCCGCCACCGGGCAGGATTCCCAAGCGTACCTCAGGCAATCCGAAGCGGGCGTTTGGCGTGCCGATGCGGATATCGCAGGCCAGCGCCAGTTCAAGGCCTCCCGCCACGCAATAACCGTCGATGGCGGCAATCGTCGGCTTGACGATGTCGTGCGCCCCGGTCATTCCACCGAAACTAATGACCGATGTGGGCATCTCGCTGGCTGCGATCTCGCGCCGGTACGGCAGGTAGTCGCCGATATCCGCGCCGGTGCAGAAGGCGCGTCCACCCGTGCCGGACAGGATGGCTACCCGTAGCCTGGGATCTTCGTTATAGCGCTGCCAGGCGTTCGCTAACGCCTGGTCGTGTGCAACGTCCAGCGCGTTGTGGCGATCGGGACGGTTGATGGCGATATGGGCGATGGTGTTGTCGATGACGTGGAAGTCGATGGGCATGGCTTGGGTTCCGCAGAATGCAATGTTGAGGTTGAAGGGGCCGCTCAGCGCGGCCCGCGTGGAATGGGTTTGAGGACGCCGCGCTCGATCCACGCGAGCAGCACGTTCATCGCGACGCCGATCACCGCAACGACGAACAGCACCGCGAACACGGCTGGAGCGTCGAAGTCGCGTTGGGCGGACAGCAGCGTGCACCCGATGCCTGGTTGCGTGGCCAGCATCTCCACAAGCATGGTGACGATGATCGCCAACGGCACCGCAACGCGCAGTCCGGCCATCACGGCCGGCATGAGGGATGGCGCGTAGATGTTTCTCAACCGGCTCCAGCGTGAAAGCCGCAGGGTACGACCGGTGTTGACGAGTGTGGGATGCATGGTCCGCGTCGCTTGCTGGACATTGAGCAGCACCGGCCAGAGGGTCGCGAGCGCCACGACCGATACGGCCATGCCTGCGCTGCTCCCCACCAGCAGCATCGCGACGGGCACGACGGTCGGGGGTGGAATAGATCGCAGAAACTCAAGCGTGGGTGCCAGGGTGTCCGAGGCGGCTCGCCGTACGCCGAGTGTCGCGCCGATGGCGGTGCCGGTTACACCGGCCACCAGCACCGACAGCAGCACGGTCGTCAGCGTGGCCAGCACGGCCGATGTCAGTTCGCCAGTTGCCATCATCGCGGCGCCCTGTGCCAGCCACGCTTGTGGCGGCGGCGCGACCAGTGAATCCGGATCGCCAAGCGCTGCCCACGCACACAGGAGCGCCGCCGGCACGGCCAGACCCGCTAACGATTGATACGGCTTGTTCATAGGATGGCTCCTTCAGGATATTTGTGCCAGGCCTGGCAGCAGGCGCCGGATGGCCAGGTCAAGGGCCTGGTTGGCGCACACGCCAAGCAGGCCGATTGCCGCCAGATAGGCGAAGGTCTCGCTGGCACGCATGGCTTCCTGCGCGCTGACCAGACCCCATCCGAGGCCAGCCGGGTTGCCGACCATTTCCGCCACGACACTGACGACGAGGCACAGGCTGAAGCTGAGCCTGGCGCCGACGACGATGTGCCGGAATGCCGCCGGCGTGACCACGCAACGCCATGCGTGCCATCGGCCGAGATGCAGGGTGGCCGCCACCTCGAAGATCCTCGGGTGCAGGCGTTCGATGCCGGCGCGGCTGTTCAGGATCAGCGGCCAGATGCTGGCGAATACCGTCACCGTGATTTCCGTCTTCCACGAAAAGCCGAATACCAGCACGGCCAGGGGAATGAGCGCGATGGCTGGCAAGGGCCTGAGCAGTTCGATCGACAGTGACAGCGCGGTGCGCAGCGCAGGGCTGTAGCCGAGTGCGACGCCAAGTGGTATGCCGACCAGCAGGCACACGGCCCAGCTCGCCAGCGCGGCCCCAAAGGTGTGGGCGGCATCGGCCGGCTGTCGGCCGTCGGCAACGGCATCGCCCAGGCCGCGCACGATCTGCACGGGGGTTGGCAGGAGGTTGACCCCCGGATGCGCCAGGGCGGCCAATTGCCAGGTCGCAACCAGCGCTAGCGGCAATAGCCATGCAAACGATCGGGTTAGCGGGGGTGTCATCGGGCAGCTCCATGCAGGCGTTCCAGCAAGGTGTGCCGTGCGTGCAGGTAAGCGGGCATTTCCTTGGTGGCGATCTGGTTGCGCGTGGCGGGAAGGTCGGGGCGGATCTCGGAGGCGATCCGTCCGGGCGAGCCGGCAAGCAGCACCACGCGGTCGGCCAGGTAGATGGCCTCGTCCACATCGTGGGTGATGAAGACGATGGTGGCACCCGTGCTGGCCTGTATGTTGCGCAATTCGTCCTGCAACTTTGACTTGGTCATGGCATCGAGCGCGCCAAAGGGCTCGTCCATTAGGAGGACTTTGGGCTCGAGCGCAAGGGCGCGGGCAATCTGCAAGCGTTGCTGCATGCCGCCAGAGAGCTTCGCAGGGTACTCGTGCTCCACGTGTTTCAGGCCGACAAGCTTGAGCGCGGTGTCGATGCGTGTCTCACGCTCCGCGCCGGACAGCGTGGTCTCGATGCCAAGCGCCACGTTGCCCCGTACGGTGCGCCACGGCAACAGCGCATTGCCATAGTCCTGGAAAACGGTGACGACGCCTTCCGGCGGGCCCGCGAACGGCTTGCCTTGGTAAAGGATGGCACCTCCGGTGGGCGCGCAGAAACCGCCCAGCGCACGCAGCAGCGTGGTCTTCCCCGTGCCGGACCCGCCTACCATGCACAGGAACTCCTGCTGACTGATCTCCAGGTCGATGCCTTGCAGTACCACCTTGTCACCGGTGGCGGCGGCAAGCCGGATTTCTGCGGCTGCACAGTGAAATACGGATGTGTTCATGGCTGGGTGTAGGAAAGGGTGGAGCCGGCGGCGCTAGGGATCTGGCGGATTGCGCCCACCGAGGCGGAGGCCTTGGTCCAGGTGTCGATATCGCTGTCGCTGATTCGCGTCGTGTAGGCGGGCAGGCGAACCTTGCCGGCCACCGCCTCGGGCAGCCGTGTCCATTTCATTAGTACGGCGCGGGCGGCCTTGTCTTCCTTGCCGATGTACGCAATTGCGTCATCGAGCGCGGCACGCCACGCGCTGACGGCGTCGCGGTGGCTCCTCGCCCATCGGCCGTCTGCCATCCAGCAGGTGAGAATCACGGGATCGCCGACCGACAGCATCGGATTGCCCAGGCTTTTGACGGGGACCTTCATCGGCGCGGACGCAAACGGCTCGACGATCTCTGCGGCGGCAACACGGCCTGTGGCCAGTTGGTCGCCCATGTTGGCGAAAGCCATCTCCTGAAACGCGACGTCCCTGGGATCCACGCCGTGCTGGCGCAGCGCGTTCAAGGTGGCAACGTGGATTACGCCGTTGAGCGAAGGCGTGGCCACGACCTGGCCCTTCAGGTCGGCAATGCTGCGCACAGGGCCGTTGGCATTGGCGACCAGGCGCATTTGCGGGTTTTGCGACAGTTCCTGCGTGTTGCCCGCGATTCCCACGACGTCGAGCTTGCGCAGCCGCGCCTTGATGATGTCGATGGGCGTGCAGCCCGATACGTCGAACTGGCGGCCGAGCGCGCCCAGCACTGTCGAAACGTTCTGAACGGTCGTAATCTCGACATCGAGTCCATGTGCCTCGAACAGGCCTGTGTCCTTGGCGATCCACAAGGGCAGCCATGCGGCCGACACGACGGAAGCCACCCTTACGCGCGTCTGCGGAACCTGCTCAGCGCGCGCCATGTGTGGGGCGGCTGTCGCCGCCAATATGAGCCCGCAGGCAAGCAATCGAAAGGGCAATAGCACGGCAGTCTCCTTGATTCGGCAATCGGAGTCAGGACTGTATCGAAAACGTTATCGTAAGTGGGAGTCCGTATTTTCCCTTATCAGAGTTGCCTTTATGTTGACCTTCTCAAGATAACGGCCTACTGTAACATCAATCAATCGAAAACGTTTTCGAAAACGAGAAGGGGAAGGCGATGAGAGGTATGAAACTGGTATGTGCCGTTGCGATGTGCCTGGCCGGAAGCGCGGGCGCGCAGTCGGCGTGGCCGACCAAACCGGTGCGCCTGGTTGTGCCGTATGCGGCAGGCGGCCCCGTGGACAACCTGGCGCGCGCATTGTCCGCGCAACTGTCCACGGTTTGGGGCCAGCCGGTGATCGTCGACAATAGGCCTGGCGGCAACGAGGTGATTGGTGCGGCGGCAGTGGCCAAGGCCCCGGGCGACGGCTACACGCTGTTGCTGGCCACCGATGCGGCTGCGACGTTGAATCCCTACGTGTTCAGGAAGCTGCCTTACGATCCCGTCAAGGAGCTGGCGCCGATCACGCGCGTGGCCATGGCCAACATGGCGGTTGCCGTGTCGAACTCGCTACCCGTGACAGACCTGCGCAGTTTCGTGGCCTATGCAAAGGCGCACCCGGGCCAGATCAGCTACGGCTCCGCCGGCATCGGTAATGGCACCCACCTGTCTCTGGCCTGGTTTGCAAAGGAAAACGGCATAGAGATGGTCCATGTGCCGTACAAGGGGCTGGCCCCAGCGCTCCAGGATGTCATGGCCGGCACGATTCAGGTGACCATCGGCGCAGGATCGGTGGTGGGGCCCTTTGCGCAGAGCGGCAAGGTCAAGGCCCTCGCCATCAGCGGAAAACACCGTGCCTCGATCCTGCCCAGCGTGCCGACGTTTGCCGAGGCTGGCTTCCCGAAGTTCGATGCGAGCTTTCCGTTCAGCCTGCTGGCGCCTGGAAACACACCCGAGCCATTGCGGCAGAAGATCTATGCGGACGTCAAGAAGGTGGTCATGACAGAGCAATTCCGGACCGAGAACTTGGAAAAATATGCGCTTGACCCGGTGCTCGACTCGCCCCAGGAGTTTGCCAAGGCGCTGGTCAAGGACCGCGCGCTCGCGGCTGAAAAGGTGAAGGCTTCGGGCGCGCAACTCGACTAGCAGGCTGGGACCAAAAGACCGACACTCATTTACTGCGGCGCACGTCTCCGGAACCTCGAGACATGCGCCGTTTCAACACTTGCAACACAGAAATGCCCATGGAAGACGACGTCTACTTCTTTCGCCCTGAGGCCGGCCACGGCCTGCCGCACGATCCGTTCAAGGCCATTGTGGCGCCACGCATCATCGGCTGGATATCGAGTGTCGACAGTGCGGGGAATGCCAATCTCGCGCCCTACAGCTTCTGTTCGGCCGTTTGTTCGAATCCCCATGTCATCGCATTTTCAAGCGAGGGCTACAAGGACAGCGTGCGAAACATCGAGGCCACGCGCGAGTTCGCCTGGAATTTCGTGAGCCGGGAACTGGCCGAGCCGATGAATGCTACGTCTGAACCGGTGGCACATGGCGTGGACGAATTCCGACTGGCGGGCATCGAGTCGGCGCCGGGGCGCGCGATCTCGGTGCCTCACGTGGCGGCATCGCCTGCCGCGATGGAATGCCGGTTGCTCTGCGTCACGGAGTTGAAGGACCTAAACGGCGTATCCACCGACCACTGGGTCGTTTTCGGTCAGGTCGTGGGTGTCCATATCCGGCGGGAATACCTGCGCGATGGCAAGTTCGATACGTTTCTTGCAGATCCGGTCCTGCGCGCAGGATATCGGGCCGACTACATGCACGGCGGCAAGCGCTTAGAGCTCTATCGACCCTACTGATCGCAATCCGCCAGGCGGAAAAGAAAAGGCTCACCGTTTCAGGACGGTGAGCCTTTTATCGGGGCGAGACAAAGCGGGCTGGGCCGGCCGTCCGCCCTGGTGGCAGCGGTCAGCGTTCGCGCCTTAACTGTGCCAGGTGCCGGGTATGGCGATGGCGGACGGTCCAAACCAAGGCCCGCAGTACCGAGATGCGCGATGTGCGCAGCGCCTCGGTGCATCCTTCCAGCACCGAAACTTCGGGAAATATGCGCAGTTCCGCGGCGCTTCCCAGTGCGACGGCGATCTCGGACAACGATTGCGAGGCAATTGCATTACGGAGCAGACGGTCGAGACGCTGCTGGACCGCCTGCTCCAGATCGCCTTCGCGACGCGCCTGCGCGGTGACGTCCTTCACGCAGGCGCGTATCCGATGCAGCAGTTCGCTGGTGGATAGCGCGTCTCCTGCGTGGGGGCGAGGGTCCTTGTGCATACGGATACCTCCTGCCTTGGCGAGCTCGAAGCGGGCGTTGGCGCTCAGCTTTCGTCCGCCGGCCGCAGGTGAGCACCGGCTTCGTGCTCGATCCGCAGGTACAGTGTTTCGGCCATCGGCTGGCGCATCTCCTCCAGGATATGGCCGACCAGGCCCACCGAGCGGGCCGCAACCGCCAGGCCCCGGCAGATCTTCCATGAAATTCCCATCTCGGATGCCACGGCGGCCATGGCGCCGGTAACGTTGACGGGCAGGGCACGGTTGGCTTGCCGCTCGGCTTCGCTGCCCAGTGCCTGCATCAGGCGGATGTAAGGGCCGTCGAATCCGGTCTCGCTGGCTACCTTGAAAAGCGCTGGCGTGCGGGGGTCGATCGGCTTGTGGAACGGATGGCCGATGCCCGGAATGATTTCCTTGCGGCTGCGATAGCCTGCGACGATGTTGCCGGCAAGCGCGTCGATGTCGATGCCTTCGTCGTTGCCGTCGGGCAGCGATTCCTGCAGCAACCGGGCGGCATTGTCGAGTGACCCCACGAACACCGAGCCGAGCCCGAGCAGGCCTGCCGCGACGGCGGCCTGAACCGACTCGGGCGCGCCGCAGTACGTCATGCGGGTGGCGAGGGAGGACGGTGTGATGCCGTGCTCGACCAGAATCACCATCATGGCGTTGAACATGCGCAATTCGTTGTTTTCGGGCAGTCGACCGAAAATCTGGAGAAACGCCATCTGCCCGAAATCGAGTTTGCCCACGATGTCCTCGCAAAGATCGAGGCCGTGGATGACCACGCGTTTCGGCGTGGCCCAGGCGATGTCGGAGCGGATTTCCTTCTGTTTCATGATGTCTTCCTCTTGGAGTCCTGCTGGGTTGGTTGGGTCTGAAGGTAGTCCTTGGCGAGATCGCGCAGCACGTGCTTGAGGATCTTGACGCCGTTCGGGCCGTCGACTTGCGGGAAGCTTTCCAGCGCGACGATGCGCCGGGGCATCTTGAAGCCGGCGATGCCACGCTTGCAGAAGTCGAGCAACTCGGCTTCGCTGGCGTGGCCGTCGCCTGCGCGGATAAAGGCCACGGCTACGTCGCCTTCGCCTTCCTGATGCACCCCCACCACCTGCGCCGCAGCCACCGCAGGATGCGTCACCAGGAATTCCTCGATCTCGGCGGGGTCGACAAGGTAGCCGCGCAGGCGCAGCGTGTCCTTGAGCCGCGAGAGGTACTGGAACGCGTTTGCGTCGGCGCGCGCCAGATCGCCGGTACGCAGCCAGCCATCGGCGGTGAATGCCTCGGCCGTGGCCGTGGGATTGTTCAGGTACCCAGCCGTGATGTTGTAGCCCCGCAGTTGAAGTTCACCTTGTTCGCCTTCGGCGACCTGTTCGCCAGTGGCCGGGTCGGCAATGCGAAACGCAATGTCCGGCGAAACAGGGCATCCGCCCGCCATGCGCCTTTCTTCGGCATTCGCTTCGGCGCTGCGTATCGCAGCCAGGGCGAAACACTCCGACATGCCATAGAGCGCCGTGAGCGGCACCCGCCATCCATCCCAGGCCTTGCGGATGATGTTGCCCCCGAGGCCGGCGAATTCGGCGAAGCCGCCACGACGCCATCGGCTGAGGTTGCAGGCCGGCACGTTGAGGACCATGTCGAGCATGGCATCCGAACCGTAGAAGTGCGTGACATGGTGCCGGGCGATGGCATCGGCAGCAGCCTGCGGCTTGAATACCGGCAGGAACACGCAGGCAGCGCCGGCCGCAAGCGATGCCAGGGCAACGGTGAATCCCATGACTCCATACAGCGGCAACGCGCAGAGCGTGGCGTCGCCGGGGCGCATATCCGTGGCCTTCGCTACGTTGAAGGCGTGGGTCACGATACCGGATTGCGTGTGTATGGCGAGCTTCGGCTTGCCCGTGGTACCCGAGGTGCTGAAAGTGCACCAAGGGTCGGTTCCGGCTCCGTCGACCGCTTCGAGAGGCGCGAAGGTCTGCCACATGAATTGGTCGCTGTACGGTACGTCGACCACATGTTTCACGGCGCTGACGGACTGCTGGATGGCCGACGCCGCTTCGATATAGTCGAAATCGAGGAACCGTGTTGGCACCACCAGCATTCGTGCCTGTGCGGTATTGACGACGTGCAGGGCTTCGGCTGTGCGCAGGCGCGTACTGACCGGAACCACGAGCACGCCCAGCTGCGCGGCGCCGAACAGCAATTGCAGCCAGACGGCGCCATCGGGCAGCCAGACTGCCAGGGTGTCGCCTCGGCGCAGGCCCATCTCCTGGAGAAAGCTGGCCGCGCGTTGCGATGCAACCTTGAGTTCGTGCCGGCTGACGCAATTTTCACCCTGATGGAATGCCGCAAGCTGGGGTGCGTGGCCGTCGAGGATATGCTGAGGCATGGCGACGTTCCTCACTGCGCAAGCGCGGCACGCGCGATCTGCAGGCGCTGCATTTCGGACGTGCCCTCGCCAATGCGGAACGCTCGCGCATCGCGATAGAAGCGCTCGACCGGAAGCTCGCACATATAGCCCATCCCCCCAAAGATCTGCAGCACGCGGTCACTGACGCGGCAGCCCATCTCGCTTGCAAACAGCTTGGCGCGCGATGCGGCGATACGCGCGTTGGGGTCGCTCGCATCGACCAGCTCGGCCGCACGGCCAATCAACAGGCGTGCGGCTTCGATATCGACATCGTTGTCGGCGATCATGAACTGTATGCCCTGGTGCTGGCCGATCGGGCTGCCGAAAGCCTTGCGTTCATTGGCGTACTCGCACGCCATGGCCTGCGCGCGCGATGCCAGGCCCAGCGAGCGGCTGGCCGACAGCAGCCGGTCCTGATTAATCGAACTCATCATGCCAAGGAAGCCTGCGTTTGGCGCGCCAAGCACATCGGCGTCGGGCACGAAGCAGTCTTCGAGCGTAAAGCCGTTCAGGTGGTAGCCGCGCCAGCCCATCTTCTTGTACCGCGTCATGCCGACCACCCCGGGATTGCCCTGGCGCACGATGAAAGTACCGAAGCGGTCCTTGAGCGATGCCGCCGGATCCGTAACGGCCAGGATGATGATGTAGTCGGCCGTTTCCGCATGCGAGATGAAATGCTTGCTGCCGTTGAGCTGCCATCCGCCGGGCACCTTGGTGGCCCGGGTCTTCAACCCGCCAAGGTCGGAGCCGGAATTTGGCTCCGTCAACGCATAGGTGATGGTCTTCCTGCCTGCGAGGACGTCGGGCAGTAACGTTTCGCGTTGCGCGGCATCGACTTGCGTCAGTTGCAGCGGAAGGTGCCCGAAGACCTCGCTCAGCGGTACGGAGGTGTAGGTCAGTTCTTCCAGAATCGCCACCTTGGCCGCCGCGGAAAGGCCCGGTCCCCCGGCGGATTCCGGGAGGTTGAATCCGTAGAGGCCGAGTTCGGCCACTTCGGCGCGCAGGCGTGCCAGCAGCGCGGTATCGACGTCGTCGTCGGTCTCGATCTGCTGTTCGAGCGGCACCAGCCGCTGGCGTACGAACCGGTGGGCTGTCTCGCGGATCATCGACAGTTCGGTGTCTTGATTTGAGTGATGCATGAGTTGCTCCTCGCTGGAATTACAGGGAAATTCGAATGTCATTCGAAAACGTTTTCGATGAGAGTAGGGGGAAGTCGAAGTCAAGTCAAGAGCGAGGCGGCGAGTCGAGGGGAAAACGGTTTCGGAACGGGTTTAGGCGGAGGCGCATCTGTGAGCGATAATGTCGCGCATAGCACCCTGGGGAATGCAATTGGACATCAAGGAATTTGCCGCTCATCTGAAACTGTCGGTGAGCACCGTCTCCAAGGCCATTAACGGGCGCGCGGATGTGAGCCGCGACACGCGCGAGCGGGTGTTGAAGGCTGCGGCCGAGCTGGGATTCAGCCCCGATCCCGCCGGGCGGCGCCTGCGCCGGCAGTCATCGGACACAATTGGCTTTGTCATCTCTGCGCCGCAGACGCAGTTCGCGCATCCGTTCTTCCTGAACATGCTTGCAGGCATTGACGAGGCGCTGGACGGCACGAACTTCCAGGTCATCATCGCTTCGGGGCGAACCGTGGAGACCGAGATCGATGTCTTCAGGCGTCTGGTCGAACGGCAGCGTGTGGATGCGCTGCTCTTCGGCCGTACACGTCGCCAGGACGAGCGCATCGAATACCTGCTCGAGAAGGACGTGCCGTTTGTCGCCTACGGGCGCAGCGACAGTTCGCGGGACTTTCCGTTTGTGGATATCGACCATACGGTGGTCGGCCGCGACGGGGGCGCGCGCTTTATCGCGCTGGGCCACAGGCGCATTGCCCTTATCCACTCGCCCGAATTCCTGATGTTCAGCTACTACGAGCGGCTTGGCTATGAGCAAGCGCTACGCGCTGCCGGCATCGAGATTGATCCGGCATTGTGTGTGGAAGAGTCCATGACCGAAGAGGGCGGCCTGCGAGCGGCGCGTCAGCTCCTGGCGCTGCCAAATCCGCCTACGGCGTTTGTCTGCGGGCATGACATGGTGGCTGTGGGAGCCATGCGAGCCATCGCCGAAGCGGGCAAGGTGGCTGGCCAAGACATAGGAGTGATTGGCGGAGACGACCATCCCGTGGGCAGGTTGATCACACCCGCGCTGACCACGTTTTCGGCGGAAACCCACCGTGTCGGCCGGCGTATGGTCGAGATGCTGCTCGCGCGCCTGGAGGGTGCCGACCCCCGGACCTTGCAGGAAGTCTGGGCCCCCGAATTGATACTGCGTTCTTCGGACGGGCCTCCGAGAGCACGTTGATGCCCTAAACCAGCACCGTGCGCAAGCGTTGACTTGCGCTCTCGACGCCTGCGTGCTACCTTGCTTCGAAAACGTTTTCGAAATATACCAAGCTATCGAAGAGGAGGTGCTGAAGTGATGAAAAAGGCGTGTGACATAGAGGGTCTGCCTGGGCGGTTTTCCAGCCGCCTTATGCTTCGCAACGCGGATACCGACCAATTCCGGCACATCAACAATGCAGCCGTTGCAACGCTGCTGGAAGAGGCGCGAATGGCCATCTTTACAGAGGGCGGATTGCGCGACTCCATGCAGGACAGGCACGTCGTGGTGGCGCATCTCGCGATCGACTTCATCGCCGAGATCTTCTACCCGGGGGAGATCGAAGTACGCACCATGCCCGTCAGCACGGGCAATACGTCGTTCGAGCTGACGCAAGCGCTGTATGCAGGCGAAAAGCTGTGTGCGCGTGCCAGCGCAACATGCGTGCTGATGGATTCGAATCAGAGCCGCCCGACGCCCCTGCCTCCGCGTCTTCGTCAGCATCTGGCCCCGCCCGTACCGGGAACGTGTGGCGACACTGGCCGATCATCTACTGGAGAGACGATGTGAAAGACTTTCAGACCTTGGACCTGGCACTCCGCGACGGCATAGGACTCATCACGCTGAACGACGTGTCGCGCCGCAACGCACTGTCGCGCCGCATGGTTAGCGAGATGATCGACGCCATTGACCTGAGCCGGACCCTTGGCGCCCGTGCGCTTGTCATCGCCGCGCATGGATCGACCTTCTGTGCCGGTGCCAACATCGACGATCTTCGTGATGGCTGGATGGAGCGTGCTGATCCGAAGAGCGATCCAGCCTTGCTGTTTCGGAAGCTCGTGCAGGATGACCGCATTGTCGTGGCGGCAGTGCAGGGGCCCGCGGTGGGCGGAGGTTTCGAGTTGACCCTCGCCAGCGATCTCGTGGTTGCGGAGGAGAACGCGTGGTTTGCGCTGCCAGAAGTCTCGCGGGGCGTCATTCCCAACACCGGCCTGGCGCTACTTCCCGCGATCGTCGGTACGCGGCAGGCGCTTCACCTCGTGCTGACTGGGAAGCGTTTGCCTGCCGCCGAAGCATTGCAGTGCGGGATCGTCAATGAACTGGCGGGCAGTGGCAGGGCAGCGGATCAGGCGGTCGAGCTTGCAAAACGCATCGTAGCCAATGCCCCGCCGGGAGCACTGCGCGCAGCGAAGCGCCACTTGCATGCGCATTCGGCCTATGACTGGGAGCGTGTCATCAGCTCCGTAACCGATGTGCCGCGGGCCGAATGGCAAGAAGGTTTGGATGCCTTTACGGAGAAGCGCCCGACGGAATTTGGTCGCCTATGGCAGCAAGCCCATCACGGAGATTGAGAATCATGCTGGAATACGTCAATGACTCGCGTGCGCCACTGCCTCGCGGCCACTACTCGCAGGCTGTGAAGGCGAACGGATTCGTGTTCGTCTCGGGCCAGCTACCGGTTCTGCCCGGCGACGACCTGAGGATTCCGCCAGGCCTGGATGCTCAGGTCATGCAGGTGTTCGAGAATCTGAAGAACGTGTTGCTGGCGTCGGGAAGCTCCTTGCAGCAACTGGTCAGCGTGCACATCTTCATTGCCGACATTGGCAACTGGCCGCGCGTAAATGAACTGTATGTCCATATCCTTGGCGACGGGCCAGCCCCGGCCAGAACCGTCGTGCCATGTCAGCAACTTCACTATGGGGCTGATCTGGAAGTGAACGCCGTTGCGCTGGCTAATCGCGTGTGAGCTGAAAATGGTGCTCCGTGACAGGAGCTTTGGCCGTTCTTCGACGGAGGATGGCCGTTTTTTGCGGTCGAACGGTCACGCCTTTGGTTTCTCTTCCAGGCAAGACCTAAGTTTGCCGATGTTCGGCCACTCAGGCCGGGAGGGGCGGATGGCAGTTACTGGCCGACTGCGACCCGACACTGGCCTTCATCGAAGGATTAAGGAGCAACACCCGCAGGCCCGTATGCGCGCCCAAAGATGTGGACGCAGGTCATACCCCCGCGTCGTACTGATGGATCTGCGCCGCCAGTCGTTGCAGCAACCGGTTCGCCGCAGGCGAAAGCTGGCGGCCCACGCGCGTGATCAGTTGGGCCTCCGGACTTTGCAGCAACCGGTTCTCGACCGGGATTGCCATCAGTTGGCCAGCTTCCAGTTCAGGGGCAACCGCGATCCGCGCCAGAAACGTGAAGCCGAGATTATTGGTGATAAACAGCTTGAGCAAGGTGACCGAACTCGTTGTCAACGCTGGCGTCAGCCGGACTCGATCGAGCAGCATCGCCGCCTCCACCAGCCGCCGCGTGCCGTGCTCCGGATGCGTCAATGCCAGCGGATAAGGAAGCAAGTCCTGTAGCGTGACCGATCCGGACTTGCCGGCGAGCGGGAAATCCGGCGCAACGATCGCGTGCATCGGTTGACGCGATTCGGAGCGGCTGACGACCTTGGGGTCGGGCGACGGGTTGAATGCCAGCCCGATGTCGGCCTCGTCCTCGGCCACGCGACGCACCACTTCGTTGGTGCTGCACAGGTCCACTGTGAGCGAAATTTCCGGGTGGCTTTCGCGGAACTGCCGTATCGGACCGCCGACCATCGTCGACGCGAAGCCTTCACCCATGACGACGGTGACCTTGCCGCGGCGCAGCCCGCGCAATTCCTGGATCTTGGAAACGAGGTCGGCCTGGTGGGCGCGCTGTTGTGAGAAGTACTCGAGCAACAGCGCGCCAGCGTCGGTTGGCTTGACTCCTCGCTTGTTGCGCTCGATGAGCGGCGTGGCGAGTTCCTCCTCGAGCAGTGCGATCTGCCGACTCACGGCAGAGGGCGCGATGTCGAGGAAGTCGGCCGCCGCGCGCACTGTGCCGCAGCGCACCGCTTCATACAGGTAAGCAATACGGCTTTCGGTGTAGGGGGCTGTCATGCGGTGGTTTTTCCTCTACCGCTCCGGTTGAAACATCAGCAGGTGCATGCCATCGTCTATCGGCAGCCAGCAGGGCACGACCTTCATGCCGATGCAAACCTCATGCAGCGAACAATGGACCAGGTTGGCAATCACATTGACGCCGACATCGAGGGTCACCGACGCGACCACATAGGGCTCGTGTCCACGAAAAGCCGCGGCGCCGCGCCGCACCACGGTCCATGAAAAAATTTCGCCGCGGCCGGAGACCTCGCGCCATTCGATGTCGGTCTTGCGGCCGGTGAAGATGCTGGTTGGGCGCGGGTAATGCTGATACTTGCCGGTCGCCTGGCAATACTGGATGACCAGCTTCTTCTCGCGTGTCGCCGCCCAGAAGGGTTGCGTGAAGCTGGATGGCTTGATCGCGCGCTTGACAGCAAACGTATCATTGAGAAGTTCGGGAATAGCTGTTTCCATGGTCCGCCTTGTGTAGGGCTCATGCGTTGGGAGCCAGGACCAGGGCGCTGCTCGTGCCCCAGTTGCGCGAGTAATTGATCCAGCCGATGCCACTCACCAGCGCATTGGCGGTATTCCTGACCTGACGCGCGCCGCCTTCGCCCATCAACTGCCTCACTGCCTCGATCAGGTTGTGCGAACAGCATGCCGCTTGCCCCGCCGAGATCTGGCCGCCGCCGGTATTCAAGGGTAGGTCCCCATCGAAGGCAAAGTTCATTTCGCGGATGAACTGCACGCCCTGGCCACGCCCACAAAAGCCGAACGCCTCGAGCTGCAGCATGATCGCGATGATGAAATCGTCGTAGGGATGAAACGATGCAACATCCTTGGGCGCGAGTCCGGCCTGGGCGAGGGCGCGTGTGCCGCAAACTTCGTGGCCACTGCGGGTAACATCGACGAAGCTCTCTCCGCCCTGGAAGTTGGTCCGCTCCCCGTAGCCGATCGGTATGACGAACTTGTCGATGCCCTTTTCCCTGGCGCGTCGCCTGCTGGTCATCAGCAGGCCGGAGGCGGCGTCGCAGCGCATGACGCAATCGAGCAGACGTATCGGGTCGGCAATCATGCGCGAGTTGAGATAGTCATCGATCGTGATCGGCTTGCGCAGCTTCTCGCAGGCGTTCTCGTTCAGCACGGCGTGATTACGCTGCGTGACCGCGAGCTTGCCCAGCATCTCGTAGTCAAGTCCATACTGATGCTCGTAGCGCCGCGTCAGCAAGCCGAAAGCGTCGGGGGGGCCGAAGACACCGTACGGATCGGCCCACTCGCGGCGGAAGCTTCGGTCACCGCGGTTGTTTTCCGCCACGCCCGTATCGGCGAACAGCAGCAAGGCCGTGGTGCACAGGCCGGCATCGATCGCCGCCGCGGCACGTGCGACGGCGCCGGTGGCTGAACAACCGCCGATATGCACCTGGTCGCAGTAGTCGAGCTCCAGGCCGAGCTGGTCGGCCGTGACCTGTGCCCAGAAGCTCTCACCGGCCGCTGTCAGCCCGAAGCCGGCCATGACCAGGCCGTCGATCTCCCCCTTCTCGAAGCCGCTGCGGTCGAGCAAAGCTTCGAGGACCTCGGCATCAAGCTCCCAGACGTCGCGATCGCTTTTTTCCATGACCTTGGTTTCGGCAAAAGCGACGATCGCCGAATCGCGCAGGCCGTTCACAGCGTCCCTCCGCCACCCGGCGCCTTGATGGGCACGGCCTTCTTGTTCAGGAACTCGCTCAGGCGGGCGGTCGTTTCGGGGCTGAGGGTGTATTCACTGACCAGCCGCTCGACGAAGATGCCATCGTCGTAAGACATATCCGCGATGCGCGGCAAGGCATTGGTGATGGCGAAATTGGTCAGCGGCGCGTTGGCGCAGATGCGCCGGGCCAATGCGACTGCCTTCTCCAGCGCCTGTCCCTTGGGCACCACATACTGCACCGCGTTGAAGCGCAGCGCTTCCTCGGCGTTCAGCACGCGTCCCGTCAACATCAAATCCGTCATGAGGGCGGTTCCGATCAGCCGGCTGATCCGCACCGAGCCGGCGCCGCCGACGAAGATGCCACGTTGGCCCTCGGGCAGGGCGAAGAACGCCGTTTCGTCGGCGACCCGAATATGGGTGCTGGCCGCGGCCTCGAAGCCACCACCGATGGTGGCGCCATGCAAGGCAGAGACGAACGGTATCCTGCCCCGGGCGATCAGCTCGGTGTCGTAATTGCGGGGATAGGGCAGTTTGTGATCCTTGCCGCTTTCCCACATCGCCGCGGCGTAGGCGAGATCCAGCCCGCCGCTGAAGCACTCCCCATGACCAAACAGAACGCCACACCTGGCTTCTTCACCCGCGCGCATCACGGCCGTGTGCAACTGCTTATGCAGTTCGTCGTTGAAGGCATTGCGCTTGGCCGGGCGGTTGAGACCGATCAGGGCAACGTCGCCATCGAGTTCATAACTTACTACTTCGTTACTCATCTCTTTCTCCTTCCTTGTTTCGTTGATTTAACGAGGGCAACAGCCCGGTCATGCCTGCGCCACTGCATCGAGGTGGGCAAGCAGATTTCGTTTGAGCAACTTGCCGGTGTCGGTCATCGGCAAGGCGGGCAACACGCGAAACAGTGCCGGTTGCTTGTAGGGGGCCAGTTGCTCGCGCAGGTAGCCGCGCAGGACTTGTTCATCAAAGCCCACGCCGTCGCGGAGCTCGAGGAAAGCGATCACCTTCTCGTTGCCATCAGGCTCTCGCTGCCCGACGACCGCCGAGCGCTGCACGCTGGGATGCTGATTGAGCACAGCTTCTACTTCTGCCGGATACACATTGAAGCCGGAGCGGATGATGAGCTCCTTCAGTCGGCCGGCGATGAACAGCGCGCCGTCCTCGCCTAGCCGCCCAAGGTCACCGGTGGCATACCAGCCGCCGGGACGGAACGCCTGCCGCGTCGCCTCGGGATCGCGAAAGTAACCAGGCGTCAGATACGGCCCGGCGAGCCAGATCTCCCCGGTCTCTCCCGCCGCGACATCGCGATGGTCGGGGTCCACGATGCGTAGGGACATGCCTTCCAGGAGATAGCCCGCGGCGGTGTCCTGGCGCCGAACGTTGCTTACGGTGGCGCAGCCGACGGGGGCTTCCGAACTCGCATAGCCGTGATGCAGCGGCAGGCCGAAACAAGCCTCCACGCGCTCCTTCAGCGCGACATCGAGCGGACTGCTCCCCGTGTAGAGGTAGCGCAGATGCGGCGCTGACGGTCGGGCAATGCCATGGCTCTCGAGGTGGGCAAGGAGGCGTGAATACAGCGCCGGCGGACCTTGCAGTTGGCTGACCCGATGATGGGCGAGTGCGTCGAGCACGTCGGCGGCCGAGAACGTCTGCCGCAAGACCAAGGTTGCGCCCGAATGGAGCGACGAGGCCAGCACGGCGGCGAGGCCGAAGATATGGGTCATCGGCACGAACAGGCACAAGCGATCGTCGCGCCCGAGGCCGCGGGATTGGCAGGAGACGCGCGCGGCATGAAGCACGGCTGCGTGCGTCACCATGACGCCCTTGGGCCTTCCGGTGGTGCCGGAGGTGGAGATGATTGCCGCGACGCGTTCGGCTTCGCTGCCTTGTTCGGCGACCGCCTCAAGGTTCACGTCGCTGTGCATGAGTCCGTCGAGTGTCGATGACCGGGCCTGGTGGCGCCGGGCATGGGTCATTGCCACCGCCGAGACCCCCGTGGTGAAGTAGACCAGCCGCGCATCGACCAATTGCGCAAAGGCGTCGACTTCGCCGGCGGCCATTCGTGCATTGACGCCGCAGGACCAGGCGCCGACGCGACTGCAGGCGAGCAGCAAGGCGATATGCTCGGTGCAGTTTTCCGTCACGATTACCACCCGATCGCCGGGGCGCACGCCCAGGTCGAGCAGTTCCGCCTCCAGGGCGCTGGCCATCGCGCCGACCTCGGCATAGGTCACAGTGCGATCGGGCAGATGGATGAATTCGCGGTCGGGCTCACTCGCGAGCCACGGCTCAAGGAGTTCGTGGATGCGGCTTGGATTCATAGGTTCTCCAGAAAGAAACAGATTCGGGCGCGATGCATTGCCTGGATCGGCAATGCGCCATGGCGGACCAGTGCCATCAGCCGAACACATTCAATGCATGCCGCGCAATGGCGATCTTGAGAACGTCGGTCGGTCCATCGGTGATCAACATGCTGCGCTGGTCACGCCAGAATTTCTCGATCGGCAATTCGGTCGAGAGTCCGATACCGCCGTGGAGTTGCATGCATCGATCGGCGGCTTCAAAGGACTTGCTGTCACCGAAGTTCTTCACCATGTAAGCCTCCGTACGAATGTCCTCGCCGCGATCGTGCTTCCAGGCTGCGTGCCTGACCATCAGTTCGAGCTGATGCCACTCCAGGTAGGAATCGGCAATCGACCATTGCACGCCTTGCCGTTCAGCAAGCGGCTTGCCGAAGGTCACCCGCTCGTTCGCGTAGCCCGCGGCCAGCTCGAGACAGCGCTCCATCACCCCGCAGGCCCTGGCGCCGTGACGCACGCGGAGTACGGTGAGCACTTTCTGTGCGTGCTTGAAGCCTTCGCCTTCGGCGCCGATGCGATTTTCGACCGGCACTCTGACATCGTCGAAGGCGATTTCCCAAGGCGTGTCGTCGACCAGCATCTTCTGTGCGCGCAGCAGTTTGACCCCGGGAGCTTTCATGTCGACGATGAAGGCGGAGATCCCCCCGTGCGAGCCCTTGGTGCGGTCGGTCGCGGCCATCAGCTGCGCATAATCCGCATCAGCCGCGCCGGTGATGAAGCGCTTGAAGCCGTTGATCACGTAATGATCACCGTCGCGCACGGCG
This sequence comes from Cupriavidus sp. C2SS-8b, assembly GCF_057073745.1. Classification (NCBI taxonomy): domain Bacteria; kingdom Pseudomonadati; phylum Pseudomonadota; class Betaproteobacteria; order Burkholderiales; family Burkholderiaceae; genus Cupriavidus; species Cupriavidus sp. C2SS-8b. The sequence continues at coordinate 2,198,855 of NZ_CP172717.1, read as the reverse complement.
GTGGTCTTCATGCCGCCGGGGTCAGAACCCGCATCGGGCTCGGTCTGGGCGAAGCACCATTTCAATTCGCCGCGCAGTGTCGGCAAGAGAAAGCGCTCCTTTTGCGCAGCGTCGAGTTCATAGAGCACGGGGTACACCGTCGCGCCGAACGGATTGATCGCCCGTACCGGCAAGGCCACCGTGCGGGCGAGTTCGGACCACACGACGGTTTTGGCGAGCAGGCCGAAGCCCAGTCCGCCGTATTCGACGGGCACGTCGAACTTGTCAAGCCCCAGCTCTTTCCCGAACGCCTCGACGCGGGCACGCAGTTCGGGAATCAGCTTGTCGTCCTTGCGCGCCGTGAGTTCGGCCGGAATAAGCTCCTGATCCACAAAGCGGCGCAGCGAATCCTTCAGCATGCGCAGTTCTTCCGGTAACGCAAAATTCATCATTTCGTCTCCGTTCATACCTATTTCCTTTTAGCGCCGCTGCGTGCGCGCATGCCGCACGGGCAGCGCTCAGCGCGATGCATTCGACTGGATGTACTGGTTGAAGAAGGTCTCCATCCCCGGCGGCGAGCTTTTCAGTTCCACAATGACGCGCTCTCCGTCGGCACCAAGGACGAAATGTGCCGGCGCCAGCGCCGCCTTTTCGTACTGCGCCATGAATTGCGGATCCTTCGCCATCCTTTCCACGGCGCTGCGCAGTTCAGCGACGGCAGCATCGGGGGCATTGGGCGGCATGAAGATCACCCGCGCCATGCGCGAGATCCTGTTCAGGAACTGCAGCGCTTCCCACTTCGTACCAGCAGGGTTTGCATTGGCGCCGTGGATTTCCCGATAGAGCTCCAGGAAGGTGGGCACATCGGGCAGGTTGGGACTGCGGTTGCCATCGCCGCGCTGGAACTGGAAGAGTGGAATCGCGAGACCCCTGCCCACCAAACTGTTCTTGGCAAAGGAGTTGTAGCCGGGCAAGGAATTACTGACCAACTGGATGTCGCCCTGGAGCATCGCGACTTCAGCCTCGCGCGTCCCCTTGTAGCCGGTGATGGTCCGGTATTTGGCGCCTAGCAGGTCAAGGGCCAGACTCTGGCGCAACGCCGACCAGTCCGAACCATTCGAAAGTACGGCGGCACGAAACGGATTGACGTGGGCAATGTCGGCAGGCTTGGCGATGCCCGGGGCGGTGTCACGCCGAATGTAAAGCAGGTTGGTCTGCTCCATGCCGGCAATGAACTTGAAGTCGTTGAATTGGACCCGCAAGTTCGGATGATGCAGGATCTGCTGCATCGGGTCCCAGGTAAAGAAGCCGATGTTGAGCTTGTTCGTCTCGGAGACCTCGCCGAGTTGGTTGACGCCGATCATGCCGCCGGCGCCCGATACATTGCGAACGACGACAGCGCTGGTGCCTTTCAGAAAGCGCGGCAGATGTTGCGCAAAGACGCGCCCCTCCAGGTCGGTGGGGCCGCCCACCGGGAAATTGACAATCACATTGACCACGCGGCCGGCAAATTCCTGCGCATGGGCGATACCCGTGCCGGAGAGCATCGCCAGGACGCAGGCAACGCTGCGAAGCTTAGACATCAGACGCATTTCTTGAACTCCTGATAGCCGACATGAAGTGAATCGCGACGCCGGTAGCTGCGCTGATCGAGTCTGCGGGCGTCGCGGGCACAACGAATCGCTTGGCGCGATTCGGCTCCTGTCCGTTTCGCGGTCAAGTCACGAACGGCCCACCCGTGTCGTCGGCGTGGCGGCGGTCTGGACCCACACGCTCTTGGTTTGCGTGTATTCGTAAAGCGCCTCGACGCCGCTCGTGCGCCCGTAGCCGCTGTTCTTGTAGCCGCCAAATGGGGAAGCAACATGCACCGAGCGGTACCCGTTGATCCAGAATGTGCCGGCGTCCACCTGGCCCGCCACACGGTGCGCGCGGGCAACGTCGGTGGTCCACACTGCACCGGCCAGGCCGAATTCGCTGTCATTGGCGATCGCGATTGCTTCCTCCTCCGTGTCGAACGGAATCGCGGCGATCACGGGTCCGAAGATCTCGGTGCGGGCGACTTGCATGGAGTTCGAGACGCCGGCGAACAGCGTCGGCTTGACGTAATAGCCGCCCGGCTCGAAATCCGTGGTGCCGGCCGCGAGCTGGGCGCCTTCTGCGACGCCCGCAACGATCATCCGCTTGATGTGCTCGTACTGGCCGCGGTTGCTGATCGGCCCGATCTCCGTCGACGATTCGAGCGGATGCCCGATGCGCAGTTGGCGCGCGCCGTGCGCCACCTTGTCGACCAGTTCGTCGTAGATTCGGCGCTGCACGAGCAAGCGCGATCCGGCGGTGCAACTCTGGCCCGTGCCCGAGTAGACGGCTGCCTGGGCGCCAATTGCGGCCATGTCGAGGTTTGCGTCGTCGAAGACGATATTTGCGGACTTGCCGCCGAGTTCAAGGAGGCACGGTATCAGGTGCCGCGCAGCGGATTCGGCGATCTTTGCGCCCGTTGCGGGCGAGCCGACGAAGACGACCTTGCGCACGATGCTGTTCGCAATGGCTGCCTGCGCCGTCGTGTGGCCGTAGCCGGCCAGCACATTGACCAAGCCGGCGGGCAGGCCGGCCTGTTCAGCCAGCGAGGCAACCGCCAGCGACGTGAACGGCGTCAGCTCCGACGGCTTGAGCAGCACTGCATTGCCTACGGCGATGGTCGGCGCGACTTGCCAGCCGAACGCCAGGATGGGGATATTCCACGGCGTGACATGGAGGATGGTCCCGTAAGGCTCGCGGCGCGTGTAGTTGAGGTGGGTGGTCGGCACGGCGATGACGTCGCCGTGGAACTTGTCAGCCCAGCCCGCGTAGAACTCGAACATCTCTGCCACCATCTCGGCCTCGCGTAGGCTGTCGCGGATCGGCTTGCCGGTCGAGATCGATTCAAGGCGGGCCAGGGCTTCGCCGTGCTCCCGAATTTTCGCGGCCACCGCGAACAGCGTGCGCCCACGTGCGGCGTGAGTCATGCCCCACCAGGTTTTCTGCGCCTCGCGCGCGGCAGCGCAGGCCAGCGCGGCCACGTCGGCACCTGCGTCGCGATAGCTGACGCTCTGCTCTCCGGTCGCGGGGTCGAACAACTGGATCTCGTCGCCGGTACCCGGGATCAGCCTCCCGCCCACATACGAACCGATGTCCGTGGCACCTGGAAAGAATTCGGCAAAGGCCGCCACAAGGAATCCTGCTTTCGATTGCTGCATCGTGAATGCTCCAGTCAGTGGTGTTCGTCCGGGGCAGTATGGTTGGAGGGTGTAGGCCGTTCAATGGCACAGGATCCGCATTTATGTTCTGAAAAAGAGAACACGCACTTGGCAATGAGCACGGTACAGAGCGAGCCGGAAAATCGCTTCCCTGCACATGGCGGCCGCTTTGCATTTCACGACAGGCCCGCGCGGAAGAACCCGTCCTCCTGCAATCAATGTGATGCATGACGGCCTGTCGGCCGACGCATGACCTGAATTTCCGGCCCCTACGCAATTCGCAGGAACTTGCTACATTGCTGACTGCTGGCGAAAACAGCCCCCCGCTGCCGCGCCGCTCACCGCAAACCGCAAACCGACAGGCCAAGGAGACATCGCATGCGCACCGCACTTCAACTTCGTTCGAAAATCAAGAGCAGCGGTGAACTCGAGTTGTCGCTGGACAGCATCGACATGCCGCGTCCCGGTCCGGATGAAGTACTCATCCGCATTGAAGCCTCTCCTCTCAACCCGTCGGACCTCGGCCTGTTGTTCGGCGCGGCGGACATGAGCACGGCCAGGGCCGGCGGCACGGCCGAGCGCCCCGTCATCACCGCGCGCGTTCCGGAAGGCGCGATGCGCAGCATGGCGGGCCGCCTCGATGCGTCCATGCCGGTTGGCAATGAAGGCGCGGGAGTGGTCGTCGAGGCCGGCTCGTCCCCTGGGGCGCAAGCTTTGCTGGGCAAGACCGTGGCTGCCATCGGCGGCGCGATGTACTCGCAGTACCGCTGCATTCCCGCGGATCAGTGCCTGGTCCTGCCTGAAGGCGCCACACCTGCCGACGGCGCGTCGTCATTCGTCAACCCGCTCACGGCACTGGGCATGGTCGAGACCATGCGGCACGAAGGACATAGCGCCCTGGTGCACACCGCAGCGGCCTCCAACCTCGGCCAGATGCTCAATCAGATCTGTATCAAGGATGGCATCAAGCTGGTGAACATCGTGCGCAAGCCAGAGCAGGCGGACCTGCTCAAGGCACAAGGTGCGGTCCACGTCTGCAACACCGCGTCGCCGACGTTCATGCAGGACCTTACCGAGGCATTGGTCGCCACTGGCGCAACGATCGCGTTCGACGCCACGGGCGGCGGCAAACTCGGCGGCCAGATCCTCACGTGCATGGAAGCGGCCCTGAACAAAACGGCCCGCGAATACAGCCGCTATGGCTCGACCACCCACAAGCAGGTCTACCTCTACGGCGGCCTGGACACCAGCCCGACCGAATTCAGCCGCAACTTCGGCATGGCGTGGGGCATGGGCGGCTGGCTGCTGTTTCCGTTCCTGCAGAAGATCGGGCGCGAGCGCGCCAACGCGCTGAAGCAACGCGTCGTGGCGGAACTGAAGACGACCTTTGCCAGCCACTACTCGAAAGAGATCTCGCTGGCCGAGGTACTGGACCTGGACGTGATCGCCGTCTACAACAAGCGTGCGACGGGTGAGAAGTACCTGATCAACCCGAACAAGGGCGTGGCTATCAAGTAAGCCAAGGGAGACTTGCAGCGCATTCAGCAGTCGGATCGCGCTGCCGGAACGGACCCTCGCGCTTCTCAAGTTTCGCGACAACGCTCTGTTGCTTATTATAAAGATGGCAGGCTATTGGACGTGATGGCTCGGCCATGCGAATGGGCGCTCTCAAACGTTCGCGCCTCAAGTATCGGGTAAGGCATGGCGGAGTTGCGTATTCCTTAGCGGCAAGGGGAGGTAAACTGCAATGAGCCACGCTGTCGCTGTTCACACGCCTGACAGCAATGTGCCGATCGTAGCGGTCGGCGCATCGGCGGGCGGCATCGGTGCGCTACAGACCCTGTTTGGCTCCCTTACGGGCACACCGCCTTATGCGCTGGTCGTGTTGCAGCACTTGCCGCCCGCTCATACCAATCGACTGGCGGATGTGCTGCGCAAATGGACACGCATTCCCGTGATCGAAGCGCGGGATGATGCGCGTCCCTTGCCTGGTTACATCTATATCCCGTCACCTGACAGCATCCTGACGCTGGAAGAGGGAGTTTTCCGCACACGGCCGGCACAAGGCGGCGCTCGCCGCCCGGGCATCGATATGATCGACGCATTCCTTGAAAGCGTCGCGGCGCCGGGCAGCCCGCGGGCGGTTGCGGTGATACTTTCTGGCATGGGCATGGATGGTACTGCGGGCGCGGTAAGTCTGCGGCAGGCCGGCGGCATCGTCATCGTCCAGGACCCCTTGACTGCGCAGCATGACGCCATGCCCATGGCAGTGATCCAGCGCGGCATTCACGATCATGTGTTGCCCGTCACTTCGATAGCGGGGCAGTTGCGTGCGTGCTTTGAGGAGGGATACACAAGACCGGCTGCCTCGGAACTCTGGGAATCCACGGTTGCCAGAACGCTCGATCGGATCCTGTCACTGATTCGCCGCGAAGTTGGTTTTGATCTCAGCGGCTATCGGCCGTCGCCATTGCTATGGCGTATCCAGCAACGAATGGACGTGCGGCTCGTCTATTCCTTTGAGGACTACGCCTGGCTCGTCGAGGACGACCCCATCGAGCTTGAGGCATTGGTCCGGGGCTTGCCCATTCATGTCACGGAGTTCTTTCGTGACGCTGAAGCCTGGAGCGCTTTGAAGCATGACATGCTCGAGCCGCTGGTGAAAGAGAACGACGGTACGCCGCTGAGACTCTGGACAACAGCTTGCTCGACTGGCGAAGAGGCTTACTCGTTGGCGATACTGCTGGACGAAATCGTGCAGGAAAGCGGACGCGCTGTCGATTACCAGATCTTCGCGACCGACGCGGCGCCGGAAGCGGTCGCCATGGCTAGCCACGGCCGCTTCAGGGCTGAGTCCTTCGCCAAAATGGACGCCGGTCGGGTCTCTCGCTACTTCTATGCTGCAGATGGTCGCTATCGCATCAAACGTTTCGTGCGCGAACGCATGGTGTTTGCCGTCCAGGATGTGATATCGGACCCGCCTATCGCCGGGGTCGATGTCGTGACCTGCCGCAACCTGTTGATTTATCTGGAACCTGCCACCAGCAAGGACGTGCTGCGCACACTCAACAGCGCTTTACGTATCGGAGGCGGCCTCTTCGTCGGGGCGAGCGAAGCGTATCCGCTGGATAGCGTTGGCTTCGTGCCGGTCTCGAGAAGGTGGAATATCCACAGGAAAGTGGACGACGTTGGAGAGACCAGACGCAGCGTGGCGCCAAGCAACGCCAGCATTGCACGGTCAACGGTTCGTACGGCGGCGGAGTCGTCCCATCTTCCGGCGGTACTGATTGACGAACAATGCAATCTTTTACGTCTGTATGGAGATACGGCGGGCATTTTAAAGTTTCCCGCCGGGGAGCCGACCCTGAATCTTCTGCGGCTTGTCAGCGGTGCCTGCGCAGCGGAGCTCAGAATCGCGGTCCAACGGGCGTTGGCATCCGCAAAACCGCAGGCGTTCCTGGGTATGTTCGAGATGGCAGGCAAGATTGCCTCCGTCAGGGTCAGCGCGACTCCCCTGGAACCCTCAACCGACGGAAAGCCGAACCGATTGCTGGTCTCGTTCAATACCGAAGATGCGGTCGGCAATGATGTGGATGCGCTCGCGGCCAGCAAGGAACCGTGCGATATCGATGGTCAAAGGATGGATTGGGAAGAGGACCTGCGCATTTCCCGCGAAGAGCTGGAGGCCTCGCGTGAAGAACTGCAAGCGCTTAACGAAGAGCTGAAGGCCGCAAACGCGGATCTGAACGCCAGCAACCAGGATCTCAACGACGCGAATTCCGATCTGAAGGAGAGAGTCGCCGAAATCAGGATGCAAAGCGATGTGCTGTCTTCAGGCGCTGTCATGACGGTTTTTCTGGATCGGGACCTGAAGGTGCGCTGGTTCACGCCGGCTATCTCCGAGGCCATACCGCTCATGCCGAACGATATTGGCCGAAGCGTTTCTGACCTGCGCCGGTCGTTTCGCGATGACCGCTTCATTTCCGATATTCGGACCGTTCTGGCAACAGGAATCCAAAGCGATGCCATCGTCGGACGAGGCCAGGATCGCTGGCTTCTGAGGCGCATCTATCCCCATCGCTCATCCGAGGGCGTCACACTCGGCGTAGCTATCACGTTCGCCGATGTAACGGACCGAACCCGCGCCGAACACGGCCTCCAACGCAGCAAGATCTGGCTCTCCGCACAAAAGGAAGCATTCCAGTCAGCCATGAACGGCGACTCGCTGGAATGCTCGCTTGGCATTCTCATCCAGAGTCTGCTGGACCAGGCGGAAGACCATCGACGGTGCGCGTTCTACATCGCCCGGGGTGATACGTTGCACCATGTAGCCGGTATGCCGGCTGACTACGCGAAATGCGTGGACGGATTCCTAATTTCGCCGGAATCGCTGGCATGCGGGCTCGCCGTTGCCACGGGTACCCCCGTCATTACGCGGGATGTCCTTGACGAACCCCGGTGGCAACCATGGACATGGTTGGCAGACCAGTTCCACTACCGCGGTTGCTGGTCCTTCCCCGTGGAGACTTCCGCAGGCAACCTGGTGGGTTCACTGGCGATGTACTTCGAACAGCCACGGGAACCGTCGGAGATCGACATCGAGCTGGCGGCGGCATTCACCCAAACCGCAGGCATTATTATTTCGCGGCATGCGTCAAGTTGAAAAATCATGCTTCCGACCGGATGTGGGATTCCGACCGGAATCGGCTTGAGTTACCACCCGCTCGAGGTACCGTGATCTCGAACTGGACCGGTCGTGGCCTCTTCCGTTGCATGATCATTGCGCGCGTTCCAACGTGGTTGTCTTGGCAGACGTCATGGGTCCTGCTCAGATGAGGAATGTCTCCGTCAGACGACACCAGAACGCCGCCCCCAACGCCAGGTTCCGGTCATCGAAGTCGTAGCGCGGATTATGCAAACCGCGTCCGCCGTCGGATGGGCCGTTGCCGATACGCACCAGCGCGCCCGGGCATTCCTGCAGCATGTAGGCGAAATCTTCACTACCCATCATCTTCGGATAGTCGCGGTCCACATTCTCCTGGCCGGCCAGTTCCACCGCAACGTCCGCCGCCAAGGCAACCGCATCGGCGGCATTGTCGACGACCGGATAGCCCTCCACATAGCGGATCTCCGCCTTCGCGCCATACGACTCGGCGGTCAGGCGGACCAGCGTGGTGATGCGGTCCTTCAGCAGTGCGCGCACCTCCGGACTGAACGAACGCACACTGATGCCGATTTCGGCATCCGCCGGAATGACGTTCAGTGCGTCCCCGGCTCGCAGCCGGCCAACCGTGAGCACTGCCGACTCGCCGGGAGGAACATTGCGCGAGACGACAGTCTGCAGCGCCATCACGATGGCAGCCGCCGCAACAAGCGGATCGACCGCCAGATGGGGGCGCGCGGCATGGCCGCCCAGGCCGACGACCTTGATAAACACCCGGTCGCCTGCGGCGAGAAATGGCCCCTGCCGCATCAGGAACCGGCCTTGGGGTACACCGGGATGGTTGTGCATGGCAAATACCATGTCGCAAGGAAAGCGCTCGAACAAGCCATCCGCCACCATGGCCTTGGCGCCGCTGTCGAACCCACGCTCCTCCGCTGGCTGGAAAATCAGGTTCAGCGTGCCGGAGAAGTTCCGCGTGGCCGCAAGGTGCTTTGCCGCGCCAAGCAGCATGGCCGTGTGGCCGTCGTGCCCGCAGGCATGCATGAGGCCGGGCCGGCTGCTGGCATAGGGAAGCCCGGTGTCTTCCTGGATGGGAAGTGCATCCATGTCGGCACGCAGGCCAAGACGCTTGTCACCGTTTCCGACGCGCAACTGGGCAACCAGACCCGTCTTTCCGATGCCAGGGGTCACCTGGTATCCCCATTCCCGCAGCTTTGCGGCGACCAGTTCGGCAGTGTCGTGCTCCTCAAAAGCCAGTTCCGGATGCCGGTGGATGTGCCGCCGCAGCGCAGTCAGTTCGTCGTGTAGCGGAAGCAGGTCGGAAAGCCCTGTACCAGCCTTGGGTTTGATGGCCATCGTCAGTCCAGCGTAATGCGATTGTCTTTGGCGATGCGCTGGTAGAACTTGATGCGCTGCTCCGTTTCCCTGGTATAGGCTTCCGGCGTAATGTCTTCCGGCACGATCATGCCCTTCGCGATCCAGGTCGGGCGAGTTGAAGGATCCGCGAGAATCTTGCGAACCGCCAGGTAGAGTTGCTGGACAATCGCATGCGGTGTGCCGGCCGGGGCGGCAAGGCCGTTCCATGACGTCTCGTTCAGGTCAGGCAGCTTGAGTTCGGCAAAGGTCGGCACATCCGGCAGTTGCGGCACGCGCGCGGGCGCCGCCACGGCCAACGCACGCAGCTTGCCCTGGAGGATGTGGTCGAGGTTCGAGGACAGGTTATTCCAGGTCAACTGCACCTGTCCGCCCAGCAGGTCCGTCAGCGCCGCGCCGGCGCCGCGATAGGGCACATGCGTCATGGGAATGCCAGCCTGGTTCTTGAGAAGTTCCATGCTGACGTGCGACACCGACCCCGCCCCGGCACTGGCATAGTTCAGCGCGGTGGGATGGGCCCGTGCGTACTTGACCAGGTCGGCAAAGTTGCGGATCGGCAGCGATGCATTGCACAGCAGCACGTTTGACAGCCGGCTGATCAGCGTGATATTCGAGAAGCCCTTCACTGCGTCATAAGGCAGTCTGGGGTTCATCGCGGGATTCACGACATGCGTGCTCTGCGAGGTGACAATGAGCGTGTAGCCGTCCGGCTGTGCTTTCGATACATAGGTCGAGCCGATGGCGCCGCCGGCGCCGGGCCGGTTGTCGACCACGACAGGTTGGCCAAGTGCCTTGCCCAACCTCTCGGCGATCAGGCGACCGGACACGTCGACCGAACCTCCGGGCGTGAATGGCACAACCAGGGAGATCGGGCGGCTAGGATACTTGTCACCAGCGAAGGCGGGCAGCTCCAGGCCGGCCAGGCTACCGAGGGCGGTTGCTTTGAGAAAGGTGCGACGATTGATGGTCATTGCCGGCGTGCGAGTTAGGGTGTGTCACGAAGGTTAAGCAGTCGCCAGCCGGCAGGCAAACGACAAAACGGTCGATAACGATAACAAAATGTAATCAAGGGTATGAAGATTCGCTCTCCCTCGCTGGTGGAACTGCATGCCTTTCTGGCGGTGAGCCGCCTGCGCAGCTTCCGGCTGGCGGCCGAGGAACTGTGCGTGACCCAGGCTGCCGTCAGCAGAGCCGTACAACGCCTGGAGCAGCACCTGGGCGATTGCCAGTTGTTCGAACGGTCGTCGCAGGGCGTGGCACTGACCGAACAAGGCCGCCAGTTGCGCAAATTGACCGAGCGCCATGTCCTGGCACTGGAAGTGGCAGCGACTCGGCTGCAGGGGCCGCGCGCTGACGGGAAACTACGGCTCAGCGTGATTCCTACGCTAGGTACACAATGGCTTCTTCCGCGCCTCGCGCGCTTCAGGGCGGCGCATCCGGACGTGGATGTCGAGATGCGCCAGTTTCGTCATGACGAGGACTTCAGCCGCGACGACGTCGACATCTGGATTGAAGTGAAGCGACCCAAGCGGCGTTGGCCGGCCAGGATGCAAGTGCAATACCTGCTCGGCCGCGAGATCGTTCCCGTGTGCGCGCCATCGCTACTGCCGCGCTTGAAACGACCGGGTGATTTGCTGAAGGAGGTGCTGCTGCACCATACGAACTTTCCGGAGAACTGGGCGTTGTGGGCCAAGGCGGCGGGACTCAGGGCCACGCCCAAGCTGGGCCCTGGCTACGACCTGAGCATCAACCTGATCTTTGCGGCCAAGGCGGGATTGGGAATCGCGCTGACGCAGCCTTGCCTGGTCGAGCGCGAACTGCAAGCCGGCGAGCTGGTGAAGCCTTTCGAGTTGCCCGTGGATACCGGGCGCGGCTATTTCACCTGCGTGGACGCGCAGCGGCCCCGTAGCGCCGCGCAGGACGCGTTTCTGGATTGGGTCCAGGCCGAGGCGCATTGAATCGAGTTGGCTGAGCCGTACCGGCTCAACGGCCCGCGAGCGAATGCGTCGCCATGCACGCATGGCCAGTAAAAGCATTCTGCGATTGACCTCCCGCATCAATCTTTCACAATCGCGAACTTGAGTGTGAACGGCAGGGTTCCCTAGACTGGTCGGGCTCCTGATACATCAGGGGCCGGGTGTGAGAACCCGGTTCACATTACGGCGACTGATGGCGCAAGCGGTCAGTCATCCTCCCGATGCACGCAACTGCTTTACGGCGGGCCGGGCGGGGCCAGCTTCGTGCTGGGCCGGTTTCCGTAATGTCCGGTTTTCTCACCCCCGCCGTCAGGCCTGCCACCTCATATGACAAAGAGTGGTGGTCCTTTGCTCATACCTTACTGAGGTCAGCAATGCCCGATTCCATCCACGACCGGATCGACAGTGCGTATCAATCTGCCATCGATTCCGATTCCTTCATCCCCCCGCCGCTCGACGACCCAATCTCGTACTTCAGTCCCGAAACCCTGCGCGCAGCTCGGACGGATTCATTGTCCATTCCCCGACAACTGTTATTGCTCACCCTGCTGGATCAGGCCCACTCAGTCGCATGTGGCGCAGTGAGTGTCCTGGCTCTGCTTACTCAGAGCGACTGCAATGCCCAGGATGACGGGATCGTGGCGCTGCGTCCAACCACGGCCGATGCACTGAGAGGCCTGTGCCAGGCCGCGCTGGCTCGTAAGCGTCTCGCCGTCCCACCTTGCCGGTTGGGAGCGGTTGTGAGAGAGCAGACGCGCTCAGCGTGCGGGACGCCAGTTGTGGGGAAGCAGCTCGTCGATGCGGCTGTTCAGATGGGTGGGCAGGCGGGTCAGCACATCGGTGATGTAGGCCCATGGATCGTGCCCTTGCAGCCTGGCTGATTGCACCAGGCTCATCACGACCGCGGCGCGCTGACCGGCCAGTTCGCTGCCAGCGAACAACCACGAGCGCCTTCCTAGGGCCCAGGGGCGGATCAGATTTTCTAGGCTGTTGTTGTCCACACTGACCTCTCCATCGAGGAGGTGGTGCGTCAGCGTCGGCCAGTTCTTGAGGCTGTAGTCGAGCGCCTTGGCTGTGATGCTGCCGTCAGGCACACGTGACCGCTCCAGTTGCAGCCAGGCATGCAGTTGCTCCCACAGCGGCTTGGCGTCGCTGTGCCTCCTGGCCTGACGTTGCTCGCTGCTCAGCGTGGCGAGCTCGCGCTCAAGACGGTAGATCTGCGCGATGCGACGCAGCGCCTCTGGGGCGACCGTGCTGTTGCCCTGGTTCCGCAGCAGTTCGTCGTACCGACGTCGGGCATGAGCAAGACATCCCGCCGCTACGCGACCGGGGCTGGCTTGCAACACGCTGTCATAGGCAGCGTATTCGTCGCGCACCAAGGTACCTTGCCAACATCGCTCGTTGCGGTCTTCGCTGGCACCTCCCAGGAAGGCAATCGGGTACTGCGCGCCTCGGCCAATACAGAAGTCGTAGATCACGCCAGGCAGTGGATCGAAGGCGCCGCGCGAGTAGGCCCAGACGTACGCTCGCTTGGTCTTGCCGGCTCCCGGGTCAAGCAATGCCACCGGCGTCTCGTCGGCGTGCAGCACCCTTGCTGCAAGTACGAAGCGCTTGTGCGCTTCATAGAGCGGTTCGAGCGCCGCACCAGCACGTCCGGACCAGGCAGCCAGTGTTGAGCGCGGCGTGTGTACGCCCGAACGGGCGTTGATCGTCTCCTGCCGGTAGTAAGGCAGATGGTCGACGAAGCGGCTGATCAGCGTGTGCGCCACCAGCCCGGCTGCAGGCAGCCCACCGTCGATGATCTGGGGTTCGACGGGTTCCTGTACCAGGCGTTGGCAGCAGCGGCAGGCCCACTTGCCATAGATGTGGCGGTGCACGAAGAACTCCGCCGGCACGATATCCAGCTTCTCGCTGACGTCCTCACCCACGCGTACCATGGTCCGTCCACAGCCCGGTGTTGGGCAGTGAGTATCCTCGGGTTCGTGGTGATGCTCGACTCGGCGCAGGTGGGCCGGCAGTGGCTGGCGACGGGGCTTGCGCGTGGACCTGGTGTTGTCTTCAACAGAGGGCTCGCCCTTGGCCTGCTGTAACTGCGCTTGCAGACTGGCCTCGTCCTCGGCCAAGGACTCCTCGAACAGCCGGCGCTGCTCAGCGCTCATCGCCTCGGTCTTGGCCCCGAACTTCCAGGCCTTGAGTCGCGCCAGCTCGAAGGTGATCTTCTCGATCTTGACGTCCTTGAGCTTGATCTCGCGTTCCTGCTGCTGAATGTGTGCGAGCATCTGCTGCGCCAATGCCAGCACGTCCTCGGGCGCGAGGTCCTGAAGGCCTTGGTCTTGTAGTTGGCGCAGGTTCAGCATGGAACCATCGTGCCAGCCACCGGGCACTACCACCATCCGGATTTATGCTGTCAACGCGCCGTGATCATCCTCATATCCGCGTAATGGCGCGCAGGTCCTCCAGGCGCTGCCAAGGTAGGCCGAGGACCAGGGCGTCGAACTGCGCCTGCGTCAGTTGTGCGCCGGTGGCGCCGGCCTGTACCGCAGGCCAGACAAATCGTCCCTGGTTGAGGCGGCGAGCGGCGCACCACACGCCAAAGCCGTCATGTATCAATAGCTTGACGCGGGTGTGGCGGGCGTTCGCAAACAGGTAGGCGTGATGAGACTGGGCTGCGCCGAAGACCTGTACCACGCGCGCCAGCAGCCGCTCGGTGCCGGCACGCATGTCGATGGGCTCGACGGCCAACCACAGCGCGTCGATGCGGATCATCGCAGCCAGTCCCGAAGCAGTTGGGCACATTGCTGTGCCGCTGACAGAGGCCAGTGCACAACCAGCGTGCCGCCTGGGCGCTGGATCTCGATGCGGATGGCGTCGGGAGCTGCCGGAGCTGGCGTCTCGCATGGGACCGCCTCGGCCGGCTGCATGGTTGGTGTCAAAGGCTGAACATGCAGTGGAATAAACGCACGGCTCTCGCGCTGCGTTGCCCGCATCTGGCGTTCACGTTCCTCTCTGACCCATCTGTGCACCATGTTCGGGTGCAGCCCATGGCTGAGCGCCACGCCGGCCACCGATGCCCCAGGCTGGCGAGCTTGCTCCAGTACCGTCGCCTTGAACTCGGCGCCGTACTCTCTGCGGCGCGGCCGCTCGATAGTTGTCGACACTCGATCCATCGTCCCCACGATCCTCCATCGTGGGGACGATGCAGGATCCCGTGGATCGATTCAAGGCGGAAGAACTGGACGCTTACGCTGGCTCTGCTGGCAGACCGAGTCAGTGAAGTTGGCGATGCGATCGAAGCCGCAGCGGCGGCATAGTCGGATGTGGGGCAGGGGATACTTTATCCCTGCTCCATCAGGAATTTCTTTAACCCCAGATAAATCGCCCGTCGCTCCTCGGGTTCCAACGGACAAATCACATCCGCGGCGAAGGTTTGCCACCGTCTCTGATTGACCCATCTCGGCCGTACGATCAAAGAAAGCCTATGGCTCATTCGGTCGCTAAAGCGGACATCGATTGGAGCGACGGAGCTTTATCGCAGCGCCAATCGCGGTCGAGATCCAGTCTGGCTATCTAACCTCGTTTGTCCCTAAGTAACATCTGCCAGGAGACCCGAAACTATGCGGCCGACGTCACGATGGCTGGCAACCCGCCAATCCATCGCTGTCACTAGCTATCGGATTTTTCGCGCACCGCGTTGCGCAGGTGCAAGCGCATGAAATCCGCCGCCGCTTCCTGTTGGCCGGCCAGCAGCATGTCGATCAGCGTCAGATGCTCGCGACAGCGGCGTTCGGCCTGGTCGCGGTCCACGGCCTTGCGATACTCCATCAGTCGGCGCAAACGGTCCAGCCTGCGCAAGCCTTCGAGAATGAAGGCATTGCCTGAGCAGGCTGCGATCGTCTCATGCAGGCGGCTGTTGGCGTCGAACAATGCTGCTGCCGTTGCTGTGTGGACTCCGCCGTTGGCCAGCGCTTCCTGTTCGGCACGGCAGCGCAATAGCGCGTCCCGGTCGAGCACGAAGGAGGGCTCCAGAATGCCGGCGGCTTCGATGAGCAAGCGGTACCGGTAGCCCTGCTTGTACGTTTCCGCCGAAGTCAGCACCGGCAAAAACATCCATCCGTGGCCGGGCAATCGTTCGACCCAACCCTCCTGCGTCATGCGGCGCAGGATCGCGCCCAACTGAGCGCGGGTGATGCCATACCTGCGCATGAATTCGTTCTCGGTGAAACGGGCGGGCAGTTCGCCATTGAGCCGTTCCTCCGCAATCCTGAAATAAATCGCCTCGCTATCGTCGCCTTGTGCGGCATCAGGCTCATTGCCGTTGGCTGCAACGGCGGGGCCCCCTTCGGCTACGGCATACCCGCCCTCTGGGTGGGCGACGACCACAGACTGTGTCGCGAGACGGCGCAACGCCTCGCGTACCGGCGACCGCGATACCCGGAACTGCTCTGCCAGCGTGCGCTCCGGCAGGCGGGTGCCTGGCGCCATGCCGGCGGCGGAAATGTACTGGTGAATATTTGCCGCGAGGACGGCGGCGAGTTGGCGGGCCATGGGAAACGTTCCAAACCGGTTGGCAAATGCTATCACATCATTGGTAGGTCGTTTGGCGTCCCAAAGTGCCAATGCGCAGCCTTGATCAGGCAACGTCTTTGACACCTCACACTACACGGGCTTCTAAAGCCAGCGTCGGGTAAACCATAATGAAATCCTGCAAAGCCTTGTGCCGCAATGGTTGCCGGGCGCATGGATGCCGTTTGGTTCTTTGTTTGTTCAAAAAACCCTTTACATGGTTCTTTGAAATTATAAAATGCCATCCATTGCGTCACCGAGCGGCGGCGCGGCCGAAAACAACAGGAGACAACAGTGCATCGCAGACAAGTGCTTCAGGCTGGCCTTGCGGCCATTGGCGGACTTACCCTCTTTGAAGCCAAGGCAGCCGATACAACTGGTGTGATCAAACAAGGAATCCCCGTGAACCCGGATCTCGTTCGCCACGTCAGCGTCCCGGCTTTCAAGCCGCCCGCTGGAGGCTGTGATTGCCATGTCCACGTTTTCGATGGCGCGCGCTTTCCGTTCGCCGCCAAGCGTTCGTACACGCCCGGCCCGGCACGCGTGGAGGATTTGATCGCGTTCGAGCAGCACATCGGCATCGATCGCATCGTGCTGGTGCAGCCGAGCGTCTACGGTTTTGACAATGCTGCATTGCTCGATGCACTGGGTCGGCTCGGCGAGCGGGCGCGCGGTGTAGCCGTGATCGATCTGGAGGCGACCACACCCGCAGCGCTGCAGGCCATGCATGCCCGGGGAGTGCGTGGTATCCGCCTGAACCTGGAAGTCAGCGGCCAACGCAACCACGACTTTGCCCTGACTCAACTGAAGCGCGCGGAGCAGTTGGTTGGCCCTTTGGGTTGGGCGGTGCAGGTCTATGCGGATGTCGACGTGATTGCCGAACTGGCGGCGGATATCGCCGCGCTCAAGGTGCCGGTGGTGCTCGACCACTTTGCTGGCATCAAGACCCACAAGAAGGACGAGCAGAAGGCAGCGTTCGCAAATGTGGTCGAACTGGTGAAGCACGGCAATGCCTACGTCAAGCTGTCGGCCCCGTATCGTGCATCGCGTAGCGCGCCAGACTTCGACGATGTCACCGAATTTGCACGGGCCTTGATCGAGGCGCGTTCGGACCGGCTGGTGTGGGCGTCGGACTGGCCGCATACCGGAAGTTCGGGCAACCGTACCGGCAACCTCGACCAGATCGAGCCTTTCCGCAAGGAGGATGCCGGGCGCGCACTGAACCAGCTTGCTGGCTGGGCAAACACACCCGTGCTGCTGCAAAGCATTCTCGTCGACAACCCGGCCCGGCTTTATGGCTTTGGCCATGCAGCGGCCTGACCCCGCATCCACGATTCAGCAATCCTCCCCCGGAGTTTCATCATGACGATCAAGACACCATCGGGCGCCGTGCTGCTCAAGCCCGACCAACTGCCCAACTATGACCGTGGCGGTGGCGCCAGCACGACCCCGTTGGTCGGCAAGTCCATTGGCTCGGACAGCTTCATTACCGGCTACACGTCGTTTGCCGCCGGCGTCGAGATCCCGTTCCACAGCCATAACTGCCAGGAAAGCGTGGTGCTGGTGGAAGGCGAGGCGATGCTCGATATCGACGGGCTCGAATACCGGCTCAAGCCGCTGGACACGACGTTCATTCCACCCAACGTGCCGCACCGCTTCCGCAACTTGTCGAAGACGGCGCCGATGAAGATTTTGTGGATCTACGCCACGATCGACGCCACACGCACATTGGTCGACAGCGGCGAAACGCGCCCCGTATCGGCGGAGCACCAGACCCCCAAGGCTTAACTGAGAGTTTCCATCATGCGTATTCTTGTTCTCCCGGGCGACGGCATTGGCCCCGAAATCGTTGCTGCCTCGATCGACGTCCTGAAGCAGGCCGATCAGGCCTTTGATCTGGGCTTGCAGTTCGACTATGAAGATGTGGGCTTCACCAGCCTCGAAAAGTACGGCACCACACTGCGCCAGGAGGTGCTCGACAAAGCTATCTCGTACGACGGCGTCATCTTGGGCACCCAATCCCACGCGGACTATCCGACACCGGACAAGGGCGGCCGCAACATCTCGGCGGCATTCCGCTGCGACCTGGACCTGTACGCCAACGTGCGTCCGTCGCGTTCGCGCGATTTCCTGGGCAAGGGCGCGAAAGACATGGACCTCGTCATCATGCGTGAGGCGACCGAGGGCTTTTATCCCGACCGCAATATGTATGAAGGCTGGGGCGAGATGATGCCGTCGAAGGACATGGCGATCTCGGTCCGCAAGATCACGGCCCATTGCTCGGAGCGCATCGCACGCCGTTCGTTCGAACTGGCGATGAAGCGCAAGAAGCATGTGACGGCGATCCACAAGGCCAACAGCTTCCACATGACCGACGGCCTCTTTCTGCGGGAAGTCCGCAAGGTGGCCGCGGAATTCCCCGAGGTGAAGTTCGACGACCTGCTGGTCGACGCATCGACGGCCTACCTGGTACGTGACCCGTCGCGCTTCGACGTGATCGTGGCCACGAATTTCTATGGCGATATCCTCTCGGACCTGGCCAGCGAACTGTCGGGCAGCCTTGGCCTCGGCGGCTCCGTCATGGCGGGCGATTCGCTGTGCTGTGCGCAGGCCCAGCATGGTTCTGCGCCGGATATCCAAGGCCAGGACAAGGCCAATCCGACGTCGATGATCCTGTCGGTGGCCATGCTCGTGCAGTGGCTCGGCGAACACCGTGACAAGCCGAATTTCGTGGCCGCTGCGCAAGCGATCGATGCCGCGGTGGACAAGGTGCTGGCGAATCCCGCCACGCGCACGGCGGACCTGGGTGGCACGATGGGCTGCGCCGCGTTCGGCAAGGCCGTTGCCGAAAGCATCGCCAAGGGCTGATTCCAGCCTGGAGAGAGGCGCGGTGCCGCAAGACCGCCGCCGCGCCTGCCTACACCAAGAAGAACATCCGGAGACAGCATGCAAGCATTCAAGTCTTTGCTGGCGGTGACGCTCGCCAGTGTGTCGTTCCTCGGCAGTGCCAGCGCCAACAGCAACTACCCGACGAAGCCGGTCAGCATCATCGTGCCGTTCGCACCGGGGGGCGGCAGCGACAACGTATCGCGCTATATCGCCGCGCGCCTGTCCGAAAAGACGAAGGCGCAGTTCATCATCGACAACCGTCCCGGTGCCGGCACCAATATTGGCAATGAGGCGGCAGCCCGCGCGACGCCGGATGGCCAGACATTGCTCTTCGGCCAGGTGGCGCTGTCGATCAATCCCTTCGTCTACAAGAAGCTGCGCTACGACGCGGAAAAGGACTTCGTGCCAGTGGTGCAAATCGCAACGTCTCCGACGGTGCTGGTCGTGACCAGGGATTTTCCGGAGAAGGACCTCAAGGGTGTGATCCGATACATCAAGGCCAATCCCGGCAAGGTTAATTTTGCATCGGGTGGCAAGGGCACGTCCGTGCATCTGGCCGGTGAGCTGTTCCGCAGCATGATCAACGCCGAGATGATCCACGTGCCCTACAAAGGCAGCGGCCCGGCCGTTACTGACCTGATCGGCGGACAGGTACAGATGATGTTCGATACCGCGGCATCCGCGCTGCCCCAGCTCAAAGGCGGCAAGCTGCGTGCCATTGCCGTCACGGGCGCGCATCGCTTGCCCGAGCTGCCCGAGGTGCCAACTTTTGCCGAGGCCGGCCTGAATGGCTTCGACGCGCCGGCCTGGTACGGCTTGCTTGCGCCGGCCGGTACGCCGAAGCAGGCGATCCAGTTCCTTAATACGCAGGTCAATGAAATCCTCAGGGAGTCCGCGACAAAGCAGCGTCTGGCGCAGCTTGGCGCGGAACCCGCGGGTGGTTCTCCCGATGATCTTGCCCGCTTCATGCGCGCCGAATCGGCCAGATGGTCGGCCGTCGTGAAAACTGCGAACGTCACGGCCGACTAGCCGATTCCTCAACCCTCTGCCGCGCCGGAGCGATTGCCCCGAGGCGCTGCACCATGGCGGACATGCAGGCCGCCAGGGGCAGGTCTTTGTCTTGAACAGAAGGATCGTTATGTATTCCCACCCAATGCCGATCGATGTCGGCGCGTCGCCCGAAGCCGCAAAGCAGGAAGTGCGGCGCAGAGCGATGAACAAGAACGCGTGGCGTTTGCTGCCGCTGCTGACGCTGGCTTTCATCTTCAACTACATCGACCGCACGAGCGTGGGATTTGCGGCGTTGACGATGAACCAGGACATCGGTCTCACGCCGGCGCAGTTCGGGTGGGGCGCCGGCATCTTGTTCGCAAGCTATTGCTTGTGCGAGATTCCTAGCAATCTTGCACTCTACAAGTACGGTGCACGCCGCTGGCTGGCGCGCATCATGATCACGTGGGGCATCGCGGCCACCGCCACGGCGCTGGTGCAGGGCCCCACGAGCTTCTATGTCCTGCGCCTGCTACTGGGCGTGGCGGAAGCGGGATTCTTTCCCGGCGTGACGTTCTTCCTGGCTTGCTGGTTCCCTGCGCAGTACCGCGTACGGGTGCTGGCGTTCTTCATGCTGGGCGTGCCGCTGTCGTCGGTGATTGGCGGTCCCATGTCGGGCCTTCTTCTGCAGCTTGAAGGTCTGCTCGGCATGCACGGCTGGCAGTGGATGTTCATTGTGCAGGGGCTGCCTGCAGTGTTCATCGGCATCGCCGTGCTGATGGTGCTACGTGACCATCCGAAGGATGCACATTGGCTGACCGAGGAAGAGCGCAGCGAACTGCTGCAGATGCTCGATGAAGAGCCGCGTCAGAAGCCCAAGAAGGCGCTGTTCGGCGCCTTGAAGGATGGCCGCGTCCTGCTGCTGGCGGCCATCCAGTTCGGCTTCGTGCTGGGTTCGTATGGCATCGGCATCTGGCTGCCGTTGATCCTGAAAGGCCGTGGCTACAGCACGATGGCCGTGGGATTGCTCTCGACCATCCCGTACATCGCGGCGGTGGTTGGCATGCTGATCTGGGCGCGCATCGTGGACCGCAGCGGCAAGACGATCCTGAATCTGGCCCTGGCTTGCGTGCTCGGCGCCATCGGGCTGGCTTTGTCCACGGTCGTTGAGTCCTTTGCGTGGGAACTGGCCGGGCTCAGCATCGCAGTCGTGGCCGTCAGCTCGGCTCGGGCGATCTTCTGGACGATTCCGACCCGCTTCCTGACCGGCGTGGCAGCGGCCGGCGGCCTGGCGTTCATTAACTCGATCGGCACGCTGGGCGGATTCGCCGGCCCCTATCTGATGGGATACCTGAAGGAGTCGACCGGCCAGTTCTCCCCGGGCATCTGGGCGATGGCGGCCATCCTGATGGTTTCGGCGTCGCTGACCGCATCGCTCACCTTGCTCGTGCGCAAGGACTAGACACCTACCCAATATCGTTCATTGACTGGTCTTCCGAAGGATAGCCATGACCCAAACCATTACGACCTACAACCCCAGCACGGGTGCCGTGCTGAAGACCTACGAAGGCTGGACCGCAGAGCAGATTGAAGCTTCTGTTAGCGCCGGCCATGCCGCCGCGAAGGCATGGGGCAAGCAACCGTTGGCGGATCGTGTTGCGGCGGTGTGCCGCTTGGCGGAAGAACTGCGTCGCCAGGCCAAACCGTTTGCGGAATTGATCGCAGCGGAGATGGGCAAGGTGCTACCCGAGGCGGCCGGCGAAATGGAGAAATCCGCAGTTACCGCCCTCTACTATGCGGACAACGCGGCGCGCATCCTCGCCGATGAGAAGGCCGGCATCGACGGGGTGGACGCGTGGGTCAGCTACGAGCCGATCGGCCTGGTGCTGGCCGTGATGCCGTGGAACTTCCCAGTGTGGCAGGTCATGCGTTTCGCTATTCCGGCGATCACGGCCGGAAACGGGGTACTGCTCAAGCATTCGCCCAACGTCACGGGTTGTGCGTTGGCGCTGGAGAAGCTCTTCCTTGACGCCGGGCTACCGAAGCATCTCGTTACCACGCTGGTCGTCGCCGAACCGAAGGTTCCGCAGGTGATCGATGGCCTGATCCAGGACGACCGCATCGCGGCCGTGACACTGACGGGGTCCAACCGCGCTGGTGCCGCCGTCGGCGCGGCCGCGGGCCGGGCGTCGAAGAAGTCGGTGCTGGAACTGGGCGGTTCCGATGCATTCATCGTGCTGGACGACGCCGACCTCGACAAGGCCGTGGCCGCAGCCGTCAAGGCGCGTTTCCACAACGCCGGACAGAGCTGTGTCTGCGCCAAGCGCTTTATCGTCTCGGAGGGTATTGCCAAGACATTCACCGAGCGATTTGTACAGGCCACGCAGGCACTCGTCGTCGGCGATCCGAACGAGGCCGCTACGCAGATGGGGCCGCTGGCTCGCCCCGATCTGCGCGACGCGCTGGACCAGCAGGTGCGCCGGTCGGTCGAAGCCGGAGCAGTGCTGCTGGCGGGTGGCCAGGCTGTGGCCGGGCCAGGCAACTTCTACGCGCCTACGGTACTTGGCAACGCCCAGCCCGGCATGGCTGCCTTCGACGAAGAGACGTTCGGCCCGTTGGCTGCCATCGCCGTGGCCAGGGACGACGCTGATGCTGTCCGCTTGGCCAATGCCACCTCGTTCGGCCTGTCGGTGAGCGTGTGGGCCGGATCGACCCAGCGCGCGCTGGCCGTCGCCAAGGGCGTCACCAGCGGCGCGGCATTCATCAATGCGATCACGGCTTCCGATGCGCGCGTGCCATTTGGCGGCACGAAGAAGTCGGGCTACGGCCGCGAGCTTGCCGCCGCGGGCATCCGCGAATTCACCAACGCCCGCACTTATTGGGCCGTGGCGTCTGCCTGAGCGTCCCTGACGTGTGCCCTGGCTGGTCCGGGGCTGCGGCCGATCGATTCGAAGCTGGCTCTACAGGGCCACACACATATATGCCAGCGGATCGGTAGGGAGAGCGTTCGTCCGCAGGATTCTCGCGGCGCGCTTCTATATGGCTTGGCTGGATTCGCCGCGCCAGTGCATTTCGAGCCTATAAAAAAACGGAGGAGAAGGTCGAATGAAGGGAAAGGTCTTTCTGGGCATCGCGCTGATGGCATCGGCCACACAGTCCCAGGCGCAGACGGCTTCAAACGTGACGTTGTACGGGGTCATCGACACGACGATTCGCTATTCCAACAATAATGCCGGGGACAAGAATCTGGCTGAGCTGACCGACGGTTACTTCAACGGATCGCGATGGGGCATGCGGGGAGCGGAGGACTTGGGCGGCGGCCTGCAGGCCATCTTTAACCTGGAGAGCGGCTTCGACCCCAGCACTGGTGTCTCGGCCCAGGCAACCGGCACGGCGAACTACGGACAACAGAGTACGAACAACCAGGGCCGTCTGTTTGGCCGTCAAGCCTGGGTTGGACTGAACCACGCCACCATCGGCCGCTTTACCTTCGGGCGCCAGTTCACGACCGGCTACGATGCATCCGGTCGGTTCCAGCCGAATGGCCATCCGAACCTCGACGCTGTCACCATCATCAACAGCTACACGGGGCCGCGTCAGGACAACATGGCCAAGTACTTCGGCCAATGGGGCGCGTTCACTGCAGGCGCCCACTATACCTTCGGTGAGGTCGCGGGGCAGGCCAAGCGCAGTTCAAGCTATGGCCTTTCCCTGGGCTATACGAGGGGACCGATGGATGTCGGGGCGTTCTGGCAACAGGCAAACGCACTCACTATGCCGGAAGCACGGAAGGTGTGGGGACTGGGCGGCGGCTACCAGCTTGGCATTGTCAAGTTGACCTTCGGGTACCTCAACAACCGGTTCGATGTGAGCGCACAGCGCAACGATGTATTTACCGGCGGCTTTGCGGTCCAGGCCTCCTCGGCGCTGACTCTGTCGGTCGCTTCGCACTACGATCATCAGAAGGATCCGGGCGGCAGCCGCATCATGGTCACGGGCGTTGCGGACTACAGCTTGTCCAAGCGGACCGACGTCTATGCCGAAGTGGACTTCAATCGGATTAAAGGCAACTATGCATTGCCGGGTTTCATGGGGGTAAAGGGAAGCAAGGTGGGAGGTGGCGTCGGTCTACGACATCGCTTCTGAGCGGGGCACGCTCGGCAACGACCGCAGACAATGCCAGAGCGGACACTGAATCTTATGAGGTCAGTGTCCGTTACTGGCCGAACCCGGCCTTCCGCAAAATTGCCGTGAACTCGTTTGGGTCGATGCGGCCAGCCTGCCCTGCCAGATCATCCTGACCTGCAATCTTCCCCCCTCTCTCAATGTCCACTTCTCAGTGGCCTCGTTTGATGCCTGATGCGTCGGCGCTCGCCCATCCTTCCGCTATCTGTTTTCAAGATATCAGGTGTTGGATTTCTTGATTTTACGATGGCGTGGGCGCTTTCTACACTGCTCCGAACAAAAGAAGCATACGGAGACAGACAGCGTGAATCCCTCACTTTCGCCACGTTGCGCGAAGCCCTGGCCGTGGCCAGCCTCTACCTTCCCCGCACGCTCGACAACGTCCGCGTCGTCGTGAGCGGCCCTCTGGTGCTGCGACCGCCTTTGCTGCAATAGGCGGCGCCACCGGGTAATTCCAACAAATACCGGGGCCGGCGCGCGACCAGCGTGCCGGCAAGCCGTGCCGCCTACCCGGCAGCACGCTGCCCCGATGCCATCGCGCCCGCATGACCCGCCGCCAACTCCGGCGCGGGCCCGTGCGATCGCCACGGCAGCACATAGAGGAGACACCTGTATGAGCTTGTTTCGAACCAAGAACATTGACGCCATGCTGGCGGACAGCCACGTTGGCGGCCTGAAGAAGGTACTCGGGCCGATCGATCTCGTGATGATGGGCATCGGCGCCATCATCGGCACCGGGATCTTCGTGCTGACCGGCACCGGCGCGCTGACCGCCGGCCCGGCGCTGACGGTGTCTTTCGTCATCGCGGCCATGGCCTGCGGCTTCGCCGCGCTTTGCTATGCCGAGTTTGCTTCCGCCATCCCGGTGTCGGGATCGATCTATACCTACAGCTATGCCACGCTCGGCGAGATCATCGCCTGGATGATCGGCTGGGACCTTCTGCTCGAATACGGCCTGGCCACCTCTGCGGTATCGGTGGGCTGGTCTGGCTATTTTCAGTCGCTCGTCGCCGGCTTCGGCCTGAAGCTGCCGGTGGCACTCACGGCGGCGCCAGGCGCGGTGCCCGGTGTCGAGACCATGGTCAACCTGCCGGCGATGCTGATCATGCTGGCGATCACCTGGGTGGTGTCGTACGGCGTGAAGGAATCGACGCGGCTGAATAACGTGATGGTGGCGATCAAGATCAGCGTGGTGCTGCTGTTCATCGCCGTGGGCGTGTGGCACGTGAAGCCGGTGAACTGGCAGCCATTTGCGCCGTTCGGCATGAGCGGCGTGTTCAATGCGGCAGCGCTGGTGTTCTTTGCCTTCATCGGCTTCGACGCCGTGACCTCGGCCGCCGAGGAAGTCCGCAACCCGCGCCGCGACCTGCCCATCGGCATCATCGGCTCGCTGGCGGTCTGCACCGTGCTGTACGTGGTGGTGGCGGCGATCATGACTGGCATCGTGCCCTTCGCCAAATTCGCGGGCGTGGACCATCCCGTGTCGCTGGCACTGCAATTCGCCGGACAGAACTGGGTGGCCGGCTTTGTCGACCTGGGCGCCATTCTCGGCATGACCACGGTGATCCTGGTCATGACCTTTGGCCAGACTCGCGTCATCTTCGCCATGTCGCGCGACGGCCTGCTGCCCGCGCGGCTGTCGTCGGTGCATCGCGTACATGCCACGCCGTTCTTTGCCACCTGGACCGTCGGCATCGTGTTCGCGTTGATCGCCGCATTCGTGCCGCTCAATGTGCTGGCCGAGCTGATCAATATCGGCACGCTCTCCGCCTTCACGCTGATTTCGATCGCGGTGCTGGTGCTGCGCCGCACGCGTCCCGAACTGCCGCGCGCCTTCCGCTGCCCCGGCGTGCCGGTGGTGCCGCTGCTATCGGTTGGCTTCTGCCTGTTCCTGATGGCCCACCTGCAGGCGCTGACCTGGATCGCCTTCCTCACCTGGCTCGGGATTGGTCTTGCGGTCTATTTCCTGTACGCGCGCCGCAATGCGGTGCTGCACGGCGCCACCCGCTAGCAAGGGCTGCCCGCAAGAAGCGACGCGGACACCACCATTCGCGATGGGGCTACCCGCCCCATCCAAAGCCGCACCGCACTGCAATCCAGGCGGTGTACCAAGGAAGGCAGGGCTACAGCCTTGCATTCCCTACGTCATGGAGAAGAGATTGAACGACCGTACCCACGCGGCCGCCGCCGTGCGCCTGTTCGGCACCGGCGAAGGCCTGTCCCACGAGCGCGTGACGCTCGCGACCGATCCGGAATCCGGCCTGCAGGCCATCATCGCCATCCACAGCACCAGACTGGGCCCCGCCTTCGGCGGCTGCCGGTACTGGACCTATCCCACCGAGGCCGAGGCGCTGTCCGATGCGCTGCGCTTGTCGCAAGGCATGGCCTACAAGAACGCGCTTGCCGGGCTGCCGTTCGGCGGCGGCAAGGCCGTGATCCTACGCTCGCCGGCGCAGACGGATCGCCAGCAGCTTTTCCGCGCTTTCGGGCGCATGGTGGAATCGCTGCGAGGCAGCTATATCTCGGCCGAGGATGTGGGCACGACGGTGGACGACATGCGCGCGGTCCAGGCCGAGACGCGCTACGTCAGCGGCCTGCCGCGCGACGGCGGATTCGGTGGCAACCCCTCGCCGTGGACGGCATACGGCGTGTTTGTGGGCATTCAGGCGGCGGCGCAGTACCGCCTGGACCGCAAGTCGCTCGCCGGATTGTCGGTGGCCGTGCAGGGTCTGGGGTCGGTAGGCTGGGATCTCTGCCGGCGTCTCCATGAAGCGGGCGCGACCCTGACCGTGGCCGATATCGATGCGGGGCGGACCACGCAGGCGCAACAGCAATTCGGCGCACGCGTCGTAGCGCCGGAGGCCATTACGGGCGCGGACGTCGATGTTTTCGCGCCTTGTGCGCTTGGTGCCGTCATCACCCCGGCCGTGGCCGAAAGCTGCCGCTTCCAGGTCATCGCCGGCGGCGCAAACAACCAGCTCGCCTCACTGGCCGAAGGGGATACCCTCCATCA
Organism: Cupriavidus sp. C2SS-8b; assembly: GCF_057073745.1. Classification (NCBI taxonomy): domain Bacteria; kingdom Pseudomonadati; phylum Pseudomonadota; class Betaproteobacteria; order Burkholderiales; family Burkholderiaceae; genus Cupriavidus; species Cupriavidus sp. C2SS-8b. Next base: position 2,171,990 of record NZ_CP172717.1, on the reverse strand, counting down.
GCGCGGCATTTTCTATGCGCCCGATTTCCTCATCAATGCCGGCGGCATCGTCAGCTGTGCGCGGGAGTACCTCGGCGGTGTCGATGATTCCGTCCTGCGCGACGAAGTGGCCGGCATCCGGGACCGGGTGCTCAAGCTGGCGCAACGCGTCGAGTCGACCGGCCAGGCGCCGGCACGTGAAGCGGTGACGTGGGCCCACGAGGTGTTGTCGCAAGATATCGTGTCGAACTGAACTGCCACCCTGGTCCGGGCGATACCCGGGCCGGTGCGGTAGCTACCGCAGGCGGCGCTCGCGACAGCGTCGCCTGCCCGGCATGCCAGTCAGCGCGCCATCTCCCGGGCATCGCCGACCAGTCGCCGCACTTCCTTCGAGACGATCGTATAAGCCTCGCCGGAAAGCGATTCCAGCCCGTTCCGGTCGATCACGATGATGCGGCCGCGCGTGTGCTCGATCAGCCGCAGATTCTGCAGCTTGCCCATGGCTTCCGTGACGCCTTCGCGGCGCACGCCGAGCATCTCGGCGATGCGCTGCTGCGTGATGCGCAGCTCGTTGCTCTGGAGCCGGTCCAGCGTCTGCAGGATCCAGCGGCACAGCTGTTCCATCAGCGTCCGGTGGCAGATGCATGCCGCGGTCTGGCCGACTTGCGTCAGCAGCAGCTGCATGTACCGCATGACCAGCCGTTGCATCTGCGGGAGCCGCGGATACAGCTCGCGCAGGTCGCCGGCGGCAATGCGCCAGCTTGTGCCCGGGTGGCTGACTTCGCAGCGCTGCGGCATGGATTCCGCGCCGGTCAGCGCGGGCAGGCCGATCAGGCCTTCGTTGCCGACCGCGGCCAGTTCCACGCTGGAGCCGTCCGCATGGAGCGACAGCAGCGAGACCACGCCCTCTTTCGGGAAGTAGACGTGCCGCACGCGCTGTCCGGCATCGCACAGCAATTGCCCGCCACGCAGCGCCACGGCTTCGAGATAAGGCTTGAGTGCCGCCCATTCCGATTCCGGAAGCTGACGCAACAGTAGGTTGTTGCCACCTGTCCTGTTCGAAGTGTCCATCCCGCGCTCCCCGTTTCCATGTTGCAAAGTTCCGATGGGTCCCTGCCGGTCTGGTGCCGGCCCGTGGGCACATTAGGCGCGTTCTGTACGACGACGAACATTGGCTGAAGGGCTTAGACCCCGTTTCACATGGCGTAAAGGTGTCTCCATTCGCCCGATGAAACGGGTCTCGGAGCCCCGCGTGCGGGTTGCGTCGAAAGGTTGAGCCCCAGCCAAAGGGAGGAGGCGGCACGCCGCCGGCCGCTCAGCTGCCGCACGCGTGGATCAGGAACTCCCGCAGCGCATCGGCGGGCTTTTCGAGCTTGCGGCCGGGCTGCCACAGCATGCCGACCTCCATGTCCGGCACCGCGTCGGCGATGGGCCGCGCGGCGATCTGCCGGCCTTCCAGCGACCATGGGCGATACACCATGTCGGACAGCACCGTGACGCCAAAGCCATGCGCGACCAGCCCGCGCAGCCCCTCCATCGAACTGGTGCGGAACGCGATATTGGGCGCCAGCTTGCGGCCGCGCCAGTACCGCAGCGTGGAGGCCTCGGCCTCGTCCACAGTGATGAGGATGTAAGGGTAGGCCGCGATATCGCGCAAGGACGGGCGCTCGATGGCCAGTAGCGGGTGCGTGGCCGACGTCCAGAGCTGGCGCCGCGAACGGATCAGCGTGTGACGGGCAAAGCGCTGCGGCCGCTCCAGGTTGGACAGCAGTCCGATGCCAAGCTCGATATCCCCCGACAGCACGGCCCGCTCGATCTCGGGCCGGTCCATGTCCTGCAGGTCCAGGTCGATGTCGGGGTAGTTCGTGCGAAAGCGCGCCAGCAGGCCCGGCAGGAAGTAGCCCAGCACCGTATAGGACGCCGCCAGCCGCACGCTGCCCTTGAGCCCATACACCTGAAAACGGGGCTCGCGCAGGGCATCCTCGACTGAATCGAGGATCTGCCGCGCATGCTGGTGGAACAGGTGGCCCTCGGCGGTCAGCGCCACGCCGTGCGGCAGGCGGTCGAACAGACGCACCGCCAGCCGCTGCTCCAGCGTCAGCACGGCGTTGGTAATCGCCGATTGCGACACATGCTCGGCGGTCGCGGCCATCGAAAACTGGCCTGTTTCGGCCGCCGCGACAAAGTAGCGGAACTGCCGCAAGGTGATTTCCTTGGCCAGCCGTTCCGGCGTCTCGCGTGCCTTTGCCATGGTCATTGCTCCGGTATTCGTTTGTCGGATATCAGCTCTCGGATTTCATGATTTTACGATAGCGATGGCGCTTCCTACACTGCCACGAATAACTTCGACATCCCCGGAGAGAGACACCCATGAATGCCCCGCTGCCACAAGCCCTGCGTGAGGCCCTGGCCAACGCCAGCCTGGACGACAAATACACCCTGGAAAAAGGCCGCGTCTACCTGAGCGGCACCCAGGCGCTGGTGCGCCTGCCCATGCTGCAGAAGGCGCGCGACCGCGCCGCCGGCCTCAATACGGCGGGCTTCATCTCGGGCTACCGCGGTTCGCCGCTGGGCGCCGTCGACCAGGCGCTGTGGAAGGCCAAGGCGCACCTGGCCGCCAGCGACGTGGTGTTCCAGCCCGGCGTCAACGAAGACCTCGCCGCCACGGCCGTGTGGGGCAGCCAGCAGGTCAACCTGTTCCCCGGCGCCACGCGCGACGGCGTGTTCTCGATGTGGTACGGCAAGGGACCGGGCGTCGACCGTTCCATGGATGTGCTCAAGCACGCCAACTCGGCCGGCTCGTCGCGCCACGGCGGCGTGCTGCTGCTGGCCGGCGACGACCATGCGGCCAAGTCTTCCACGGTGGCCCACCAGTCGGAGCACGTGCTGCTGTCCGCGGGCATTCCGGTGCTGTATCCGTCCAACGTGCAGGAATACCTGGACTACGGGCTGCATGGCTGGGCCATGAGCCGCTACTCGGGCCTGTGGGTGTCGATGAAGTGCGTGACCGACGTGGTGGAAAGCACGGCCTCGGTCGATATCGATCCGGACCGCGTGCAGGTCGTCCTGCCCGATGATGTCACGATGCCGGAGGGCGGCCTCAATATCCGCTGGCCGGATACGCCGTTGCAGCAGGAAGCCCGCCTGCTCGACCACAAGTGGTATGCCGCGCTGGCCTATGTGCGCGCCAACAAGCTTAACCGCGTCGTGCTCGATTCGCCCAACGCGCGCTTCGGCATCATGACCGCGGGCAAGGCTTACCTGGACGTGCGCCAGGCGCTGGTCGACCTTGGGCTGGACGACGACACCTGCCAGCGCATCGGCATCCGCGTCTACAAGGTCGGCTGCGTGTGGCCGCTGGAGGCGCACGGCGCGCGCGAGTTCGCGACCGGGCTGGACGAGATCCTGGTGGTCGAAGAGAAGCGCCAGATCATGGAGTACGCGCTCAAGGAGGAGCTGTACAACTGGCGCGATGACGTGCGGCCCAAGGTCTATGGCAAGTTCGACCAGCGCGGCAATGACGGCGGCGAGTGGTCGGTGCCGCGCGGCAACTGGCTGCTGCCCGCGCACTATGAACTGTCGCCGGCGCTGATCGCCAAGGCCATCGCCCGGCGCCTGGAGCGCTTCGATTTGCCCGAAGAGGTGCGCGCGCGCATTGCGGCGCGCGTGGCGCTGATCGAGGCCAAGGAGCGCGAGGCCGCGCAGCCGCGGCTCGCCGTCGAGCGCAAGCCGTGGTTCTGCTCGGGCTGCCCGCATAACACCTCCACGCGCGTGCCCGAAGGCTCGCGCGCGCTGGCCGGCATCGGCTGCCACTACATGACGCTGTGGATGGACCGCAACACCGACACCTTCAGCCAGATGGGCGGGGAAGGCGTGGCGTGGACGGGACAGATGCACTTCACGAACGACAAGCACGTGTTCGCCAACCTTGGCGACGGCACGTACTTCCACTCGGGCCTGCTTGCCATTCGCGCGTCGATTGCCGCGAGCGCCAATATCACCTACAAGATCCTGTTCAACGACGCGGTGGCGATGACCGGCGGGCAACCGATCGACGGCGTGCTGACGGTGCCGCAGATCGCCCACCAGGTCCTGGCTGAAGGCGCGAAGAAGCTCGTGGTCGTCACCGACGAACCCGAGAAATACGGCAATGGCGGCATGCTGCCGGCCGGCGTGACGGTATTCCACCGCGACCAGCTCGACCAGGTCCAGCTGGACCTGCGCGCTACCGAGGGCGTCACCATCCTGATCTACGACCAGACCTGCGCCACGGAAAAGCGCCGCCGCCGCAAGCGCGGCACCTATCCGGACCCGGCTCGCCGCGCGTTCATCAACGACGCGGTCTGCGAAGGCTGCGGCGATTGCTCGGTCAAGTCGAACTGCCTGTCGGTGGAACCGCTGGAAACCGAGCTGGGCACCAAGCGCAAGATCAACCAGTCGTCCTGCAACAAGGACTTCTCGTGCGTCAACGGCTTCTGCCCGAGCTTTGTCACTGCCGAGGGCGCGCAGGTGCGCAAGCCGGCTGCCGCGGGCGGCAAGGGCACGGGCGCGGATTTCGACGCGCTGCCGCTGCCCGTGCTGCCGGCGCTGGAGCGGCCCTATGGCGTGCTGGTGACCGGCGTGGGCGGCACTGGCGTGGTTACCATCGGCGGGCTGCTCGGCATGGCCGCGCATCTCGAACGCAAGGGCGTGACCGTGCTCGACATGGCGGGCCTGGCGCAGAAGGGCGGCGCGGTGATCAGCCACGTGCAGATCGCCCCGAGCCCGGCCGCGCTGCATGCGACGCGCATTGCCACCGGCGACGCGAGGCTCGTGATCGGCGGCGATGCTATCGTCTCCGCATCGGCGGACGTGCTGTCCAAGGTCCGCCACGGCGTGACTGCGGCCGTCGTCAACAGCGCCAACACGCCGACCGCCGATTTCATCAAGAACCCGAAGTGGAAGTTCCCGGGCGCCAACGCGGAGCAGGACCTGCGCGCCAGCGCCGGCGATGCGTGCGCGTTTGTCGATGCCAGCGCCTGGGCGGTCACGCTGCTGGCGGATGCCATCTACTCCAACCCGCTGCTGCTGGGCTTTGCGTGGCAGAAAGGCTGGGTGCCGCTGCTGCGCGACAGCCTGCTGCGTGCGATCGAACTCAACGGCGTGTCGGTGGAAAAGAACCGCCTCGCGTTCGAATGGGGCCGCTATCTCGCGCATCACGGCGAGGCAGCGGTGCGTGCCATGCTGCCGACCGCGCCGCGCGAGCAGGTGGTTGCCATGCCGCAGACGCTCGACAACCTGATCCGCAAGCGCGAAGCGATGCTGACCGACTACCAGAACGCCGCCTATGCGGGCCGTTACCGCGATGCGGTCGAGCGCATCCGCGCGGCCGAGCAGAAGCTGGGCGCCGGCCGCAAGCTGGCGCTGACCGAGGCCGTGGCGCGCAATCTTGCCAAGCTGATGGCCTACAAGGACGAGTACGAAGTCGCGCGTCTCTACACCGATCCCGCCTTCCTCGACAAGCTGCGCGCGCAGTTCGAAGGCGAGCCCGGCCGCGACTACCAGCTCAACTTCTGGCTCGCGCCGCCCCTGACGTCGAAGACCGACGAAAAGGGCCGCCTGCTCAAGCGTCGCTTTGGCCCGCGCACCATGTCGGTGTTCCGCTTGCTGGCCCGCCTGAAGGGTTTGCGCGGCACCGCGCTCGATGTGTTCGGCAAGACCGCCGAGCGCCGCGCGGAGCGGCAACTGGTTGCCGACTACATGGCGATGGTCGGCGAGTTCGCGCAGTCGTTGAGCCATGACCGGCTCGATACCGCGATTGCCCTGGCAACGTTGCCCGACGACATCCGTGGCTTCGGCCACGTGAAGGAAGGCAATATGCATGCAGCGGCCGCAAAGCGCGAGGCACTGCTTGCGCAGTATCGCGCGGGCGCACGCCTGGCGGCGTGATGCAAAGCGTCCGCCGCCTGTGCGGCGGGCGCTTTGCGCGGTGGCCACGCGGTACTGAGCCGCGCGCAGCGCAGCCGAAGGCGATGATGCGAAATCGCTCGCAGTGTCGGGCCACGGACAGGTTCGGGGCTGGTTCAATCATTGTTGGAGAGCCTGTATACGGACGCGCACCACGCGGCAGGCAGCCGGGCAGACTCTGAAGCGAGTACCCGTACAACACCCTCAGCACACTACGATCAATATTCGCCCGTGAGGGCAAGTAAACGCGTTTTTTGGTTACTTTTTGTCGCTCGGACAAAAAGTGACTCGACGGCTACGCCGGCGAAACAGCGGCGCCTGCCACGCCCAAGAACGTCATCAAATCCCAATCCCCCAATCCCCCGTGAACTAGAATCCAATCCAGTCCCTATTGGCCCACGCCCCCGCCGCCCAAATGGAAGACGACCCGATCCCTTCACTGAGCGCGCTACCGCAGGCAGCCAATATCGACGTCCCCCCCGCCCCTGACGCGTGGCAAAACGGCAACGCCCTGTACGTCAACCGCGAGCTGAGTCAGCTCGAATTCAACCGGCGCGTGCTGATGCAGGCCGCCGACCCCGACACGCCGCTGCTCGAACGCCTGCGCTTCCTGTGCATCTTCAGCAGCAACCTGGACGAGTTCTACGAGATCCGCGTGGCGGGCCTGAAGGAACAATGCCTGGTCCAGTCGCCGGTCAGCGGCCCTGATGGCCTGTCCCCGCAGACGGTCTACGACCTGGTGAACGCCCGGGTGCGCGAACTGGTCGCGCTGCAGTACCAGATGCTCAATGATGTCCTGATTCCCGCGCTCGCGGCGGAGCAGGTCTGCTTCCTGCGGCGGCCGACCTGGAACGCGGCGCAGGCGGAATGGATTCGCGCGTATTTCTTCAATGAACTGATGCCCGTGCTGACGCCGATCGGGCTGGACCCCGCGCATCCGTTTCCGCGCGTGCTGAACAAGAGCCTGAATTTCGCGGTGGAACTCGACGGCAAGGACGCGTTCGGCCGCCGCTCGGGCAACGCCATCGTGCAGGCGCCGCGTGCATTGCCGCGGGTTATAGCGCTGCCGCCTGAAGTGGCCGGATGCCGGCATGGCTTTGTGTTCCTGTCCTCGATCCTGCACGCGCATGTCGGGGAGTTGTTCAGCGGCATGACGGTGCGCGGCTGCTACCAGTTCCGCGTGACGCGCAACAGCGAGCTGTTCGTGGACGAGGAGGAAATCAAGAACCTGCGCGAAGCGCTGCAGGGGGAGCTGCCGCAGCGCCATTTCGGCGATGCCTTGCGGCTGGAAGTCGCGGACAACTGCTCGCCGCCGGTGATCTTGTTCCTGCAGCAGCAGTTCGGCCTGTCGGCCAAGGAGGTGTTCTCGGTCAATGGGCCGGTCAACCTGGTGCGGATGCTGCAGGTGCCCGAAGCGGTCGACCGTCCCGATCTCAAGTACCCCCCTTTTCGTCCGGGCTTGCCAAAGGGACTGCAGCCGCAAGCCGACATGTTCCGCGCCATCCGCGAAGGCGACATCCTGTTGCATCACCCGTTCCAGTCGTTTGCGCCGGTGGTGGATTTTGTCCGGCAGGCCGCGCAGGACCCGGATGTCGTGGCGATCCGCCAGACCGTCTATCGCGCGGGCCAGGATTCGGTGCTGTTGTCCGCGCTGACCGATGCGGCGCGCAAGGGCAAGGAAGTCACCGCAGTCGTGGAGCTGCTGGCGCGCTTTGACGAAGAGGCCAATATCGGCTGGGCCGCGCAGCTCGAAGAAGCAGGCGCGCATGTGGTCTACGGCGTGGTGGGCTACAAGGCGCATGCCAAGATGGTGCTGGTGGTCAGGCGCGAAAGCGGGCGCTTGCGGCACTATGCGCATCTCGGGACGGGCAACTACCACAGCCAGACCACGCGCTTCTACACCGATTTCGGCTTGATGACCTGCCATCCGGAGATTACGCAGGACGTGGCCAATGTCTTTGGCCAGCTGACCGGGCTCGGGCAGATCAGCAAGCCCGCCCATGTCTGGCAGTCGCCGTTCACCCTGCACAAGTCCCTGCTGCAGGCCATCCGGCGCGAGGCCGAACATGCGCGCGCCGGGCGCAAGGGCTGGATCATCGCGAAGATGAATGCGCTGCTGGAGCCGGGGCTGATCCAGGCGCTCTACGATGCCTCGCGCGATGGTGTGCACGTCGACCTGATCGTGCGCGGCGCCTGTGCGTTGCGGCCGGGCGTGCCGGGTCTCTCGGAAAACATCAGCGTGCGCTCCGTGATCGGCCGCTTCCTCGAACACTCCCGGATCTTCTACTTCCACAACGACAAGGCCGAAGACGTCATGCTCTCCAGTGCCGACTGGATGGACAGCAACCTGTTCCGGCGCATCGAAGTCTGCTTTCCGGTGCTGGACGCGCGCCTCAGGAAGCGGGTGATCGCCGAAGGCCTGAAGCCCTATCTGCGCGACAAGCGCGAGGCCTGGGAAATGGAAGCGGACGGGACCTACCGGCGCCGCCGTTCGCGCGAGGGCGAGTCCGCACAGGGATTTCTGCTGGCAAGCCTCACCTGAACGGGTGAGGCGCCGGCTTCCCTTCCGCAATACCTTTCAATCCCCTCCCAACCCCGCACAGATTACTGACACACCGCAAGGCATCCCCAAGCCGCAGTCCTAGAATGGCTGCCGGCTTTTCCCCACTTTACGTCGACGATCCATCACCGGACTGATTCGACGCTCGCTTCCCATTTCTTCGCCGGCATGGTTCGACTGCAACGACAACCTATCGCGAGGCGATCCTGTTTCCATGTCATCGCATCGATGTCGTTGGGCCGCGCAGGTTTTTTCCCCTTTCGCGCGACTGGTAGTCCATGGCGCAGGCCGCACCGATACGCGTCCGGACTGCATCAGAAATGTCTGAAGAATCGAATTCCTTCTATATCCGGTGGCGATGTGCCAAGCCTAGACTTTTCCACGCAATTGCCAGGATCCGCGACAACAGCGATGTCCCATCTCGCACCGGGTAGAAGACGCGCGCGGCGCGCGCGGAATTCGCATCAGCACAAGCCAGCGCGCAAGCCCGCCACGTCCTGATGCCACGCCGCCGGCCGGGACGGGATTGCCCGGCCAAATCGTGACGCTGCCATGCGCGCGGTACGCGCGTACCGCGCCGGCTTGCGTCGCCCGCGAATTCTTGCCACCCGTAAGGAAGTCATGGAAACAGAGGGAAACCGCCTGGGGCTGCATCTCGGTCAAGCGTTGTCGGCCGGCGCGTTGTGCATGTTCCTGCTGGCCGAAGCGGCACAGGTCGTCGACGTGGGAGGCGGCATGGCAGGCCGCGACCTCGCCGCGGAGCGTGCCACATGGCGCCTGCTCCGTGACGCATGGCCGCTGCTGTTGCCCGCGCTTGGGCTCAGCCTGGTCCTGGCGATCGGCTATGTGCGCACGCGCCGGCTGGTCGCGCAGCGCGTGAAGGCGGAAGCCAAGCTCGGCCATGAACTCGCGCTCAAAGAAGCCTTGCTGGCGAGCCTGCCCGAGCCCGTGGCGGCCAAAGGGCCGGACCTGCGCTACATGGAACTCAATCCGGCATTCGAGCGCTTCTTCGGCGTGGTGAAAGCCGATGCCGTGGGCAGGCATGCGCTGGAGGTCGGGCATTTGCGCGACCGGATGAGCGGCGAGCTCCTGGCCCTGCAGGATGAGGCCATGCGGACCATGGCGTCACGCCAGATGCATCTGCACATGCAGAACGCGGCCGGCCAGTTGCGGCGCGTGAACTTCTGGGCCTTGCCGTTCCGCAACCCGGATGGCACGCCGGGCGGCATCGTGACCGTGCATTTCGACGTGACGGACATCGATGAATCGCGCGAGCGCGCGCAAGCGTTCGAGCGCCGCCTGCAGGACGTGGTCGACAGCCTGCCCGTGACCGTGTTCCAGAGCCGCTTGCGAACCGGCGACCTGGACAGCGACTGGGACGTCACGTATGCCGCCGGCGATGGCGCGGGGCTGGGCATCGATACCGCCCGCGCGCTCGGCGCCGGCTCCCCGGCGCAATCGGGGGTCTGCCCGGAGGACCATCCGCGCCTGCGTGCCGCGATCCTGGAAAGTGCCCGCACCGGCCAGCCTCTGGATATTGCGGGACGCCTGAAGCGGGGCACGGAACTGCTGTGGATCCAGGCCCGCGCCACGCCCCGGCGCGAGGGGACCTTCACGGTGTGGAATGGCGTAATCCTCGACGTCACCGAACAGCATCGCCAGGCCGACGCGCTGCATGAGGCCAAGGACGCGGCCGAGTCCGCCCTGCGCGCCAAGGAAGGATTCCTCGCCATGATGAGCCACGAGATCCGCACGCCGATGAACGGCATCCTGGGGCTGGTGGAGTTGCTGCAGAACTCGGGGCTCGCGCCCGAGCAGCAACGCCTGCTCGCCCTGGCACAGGAATCCGGCCAGGCCCTCGCGCAGATCCTCGACGATATCCTGGACTACGCCAAGATCGAAGCCGGCCGCCTGGCGATCGTGCCGGCGCCGCTGGACTTGCGTGACCTTGTGGACAGCGTCGCATCGCTGCTGATGCCGCAGGCGCAGAAGAAGGGCCTGCAGATGCGCCTCTACGTCGGTCCGGAAGTCCCGGCCACGGTACGCGCCGACGGCATCCGGCTGCGCCAGATCCTGTTCAATCTGCTGGGCAACGCCATCAAGTTCACCGATCGCGGCAGCGTCGCGCTGCGCGTCGTGGTCGAGACCTGCGTGGATGACGTCGCTGCTGTGCTGGTCGAGGTGCGCGATACCGGCATCGGCATGGCAAAAGCCGACATGCAGCGGCTTTTCACGCCGTTCGTGCAGGCCGAGCGCAGCTCTACGCGCCGCTTTGGCGGCACCGGGCTCGGGCTGGCCATCTCGCGCAACCTGGCGGCCATGATGGGCGGCAGCCTGGCGCTGGAAAGCGAGGAGGGCGCCGGCACCACGGCGGTACTGCGCGTGCCGTGCACGATCCTGTGCCAGCGCTACGACCTACCATGTCTGCGGGAGCGCAAGGTGGCCGTCCGTGTGCGCGACCCTGACATCGCCCAGGCGCTGTTGGCCCATGTCCGGACCGCGGGCATGGTCCCTCTGGCGGGGCACGTCGACGCAGGGCAGGCCGCGATCGTGCTGGCCGATGCCGACCGCGGCCCGGTGCTGGCGGACAGCGCCGATCCGCGCCTGGTGCTGGTGACGACGAAGTGGAAGCCGCTCGGCTTCCGCGCCGATGAGCAGGACAGTGTGCGGCTGAGCGTGAATCCGCTGCGTTGGGCCGCGTTCCTCGGCGCGGTGGAGCGCGCGCTGGAACGCCAGGCGGCCGCGCCGGCTGTCGCTGGCGATGCCGGCCCCACGCATGGGACAGCCGTATCCGGTACCCGAAAGCGCTGGCGGATCCTCGTGGCCGAGGACCATTGCATCAACCAGGAAGTCATCCGGCAGCAACTCGAGCTGCTCGGCCACCTGCCGACCGTGGTGGATAACGGCGAGGCCGCGCTGCGGGCATTGGAGGCCGGCGCGTTCGACCTGGTGCTGACGGACCTGCACCTGCCGGTGATGGACGGCTTTGCGCTGACGCGGGCCATCCGTAGCAGCCAGGATGCCGCGCTGCGCGGGCTGCCCGTGGTGGGCATTACCGCGACCACGGTGCCGGAGGAGCACCAGCGCGGATTCGACGCGGGCATGAATGCGTGCGTGCTGAAGCCGGTCACGCTGGCCTCGCTGCAGGAAGGCCTGTCGGGCGCGATGAACGCGCGCGGCGGTGCGCGCGCGCCGATCGGCGCCGCTCGGCAGGATGCCGGCGACACGGGCAGCCTGCGCTTCGATGCCACGCTGGTGCGGCGCGAAGACCTGCTGGAGGTGCTGCATCCGGGCGGCGGCGATGCCGGGTTGCAGGCTTGCGTCGCGGCGCTCACGAGCGATCGTGAGACGCTGGCCGATTGCCTGGCCCGGGGAGCGATCAAGGCGTTAAGGCCGTGGTGCCATCGCATGCGGGGCGCGCTGGCGGTGTTCGGCCAGCCGCACCTCGACGAGATCATGGACCGCTTTCGGCGTGCCGTGCAGGCCGGTGACGTCGGCCAGGTGCGGGCCGCCAGCGTGCCGGTGCTGGCGGCCATCGCCCACCTGATCGAAGCGCTGGGCATGGACGACGGCGCCATCGGGCCCGCGCGCGGGCCGGTGCATTGCCGCGATTGCGAGGGTGCGCGCGCTGCCTGTCCCGGCGGCGGCAACCGGGGGGGCGGCGTTGTATCTGGAGATGGGGAATAGCGATGGCGATCAGGGTAATACTGGCGGACGATCATCCGCTGATCATCTTCGGCGTACGGCAGACGCTGGCCGCGGCCACGGGTATCCGGGTCGTGGCGGATGCCTCGAACCCGAGGGCGCTGTTCGATCTGTTGCGTACCGTACCGTGCGATGTGCTGGTGACCGACTTCTCCATGCCTTGCGGAGACTCGCCTGATGGCCTGGCGATGCTGACTACGCTGCGTACGCGCTTTCCGCACGTCCGGGTCGTGGTCCTGACCATGCTGGAGAACCCGGGGCTGATGGTCAGCATGCAGGATGTCGGCGTGCTGGGCATCGTCAACAAGCGAGATGACTTGTCGGAACTACCGGCCGTGATCGTGGCGGCATACAAGCGCCGCAGGCTGCTGAGCACGTCCGTGCGTGAGGATATGGTGTGCTGGGAGAACGAGATGCTGCAGAGACAGTCCAGCCGCTGCCTGAGCCCGCGTGAAATGGAAGTGGTGCGGATGTACGTCAAAGGCATGACGACGACCCAGGTGGCGCGGTACCTTCATCGTAGTGTCAATACGGTTAGTACGCAAAAAACCAATGCTATGCGGAAGTTGGGGCTGCCTAATGATGCGGAGTTGTTTGATTATGCGCAGGAGCATGGGTTGAAGGCTTAGGGTTTGGGGGATGAACGCGTCGGCGTTCTTGACATGCGCTGCTGTTTCGCCGGCGTCGCCGGCACGGGCTCTCTGGCAATGACTGAGTTGTCGTTCTTGGCAGACGCGGCTGTTTCGCAGGCGTAGCCTGCGAGTCACTTTTTGTCCAAGCGACAAGAAGTAACCAAAAAACGCGTTTACTTGCCCTAACGGGCGAATATTGATCGTAGCGTGCTGAGGGTGTTGTACGGGTATGAGCTTCAGAGCGTGCCCGGCTGCCTGCCGCATGGTGCGCGTCCGCATGCAGGCTCTCGGGCAATGATTGAACCAGCCCTGAACCTGTCCGTGGCCCCTGCTTCCACCCTCATCGCATCATCGCCTTCGGCTGCTACGCAACTCACTAGTCGGTTAGTCAGGGGCATCAGCGGCGCTGGCGACGGTGCTTCCGTTACCCGCTTTTTTTGGTTTTTACTGAGCCGCGCAGCAGCCGTAGGCGATGATGCGATATCGCGGGCAGTGTCGGGCCACGGACAGGTTCAGGGCTGGTTCAATCATTGTGGGAGAGCCTACATACGGACGCGCACCATGCGGCAGGCAGCGGGGCAGACTCTGAAGCGAATACCCGTACGAAATTCTTCGCACACTACGATCAATATTCGCCCGTTAGGGCAAGTAAACGCGCTTCTTGCCTACTTCTTGTCGCTTGGACAAGAAGTAGGTCGCCGGCTACGCCGGCGAAACAGCAGTGCTTGCCAAGAGCGACGACCCAGTCATAACCAGCGAACCTTGCCGCCTTCCCTTCAGGAGAAGCACTTCACTAAAAATCGCTTACCAGTGGAATCCCGCTCCAACCGTCGCCCCCACATTCCTCCGCGAGTTGGTCGTCACCCCACCCTTGAATACCCACTTCCCGGAATCCGTCAGCTTAGACACCCCGAGCGCGAGCGCTGACTGGCCGCTGTAGGTGCTGCCCGCCAGGGCAACCATGCCCTTGCCCGGCAACACCGCCTGCGGCAGTCCCGCCAGCGCCATGGCAGACGCGGTGCCGGCGTTGGCATCACGCTGCACGCCATCAACCCGGTTGTTCAGGTTAGTGATGGACTGCGTATTCCCACCAACCTGCTGGTTCAGGTTGGCAATGTCCTGCGTGTTCTCATCCACCTTATGGTTGGTCGCATACAACTGCGAACCGTTGACCGCGTCGGTACTCTCGGCGCTGAGGCGCCCGGCCGCGACATTGCTCACGGTGCGCTCGTTGCCAGCCGATCCCACGCTGACCGTGCTCGTCGCGCTGCCTCCGGCGAACTGGTAAGTGGTGCCACCCACCACGCCGCTGGCCGTAGCCACTGCCGCCGCCGTGACCGATCCCGCGCCGAGTGCCACGCTATTGGCATCCGACGCCACGGCATTGCGCCCAAGCGCGAGCGCGCTGTCGCCGGTTGCCTTCGCGTCATAGCCCACCGCAGTCGACCCCTGTCCCTGGGCATACGCGTCGGCCTGCGTCAGGCCCGTGTCGTTGGTGCGGACGTACCGAATGCCGCGCCCGTTCTGCTCGGTGTACTCGCTCGACTGGTCGCCGGCGAAGTTGTTGATGACCGCATTGGTTTCGTTGAGCTGCGACATGTTCACGACGTCGCTGTCGTTGACGCCGCGCGCCACGTTGGTGATCCTTGTGCCCCCAGTCTTTGTCACCGAGTTGTACGTGTCGCCCCCCATCGTCACGCTGTTGTAGTTCACGGTGCCATCGGCATTGGTGTCGTACTTGACCGCGCCCTGGTCGAGGTTCGAGATGTTCGAAGAGATCTGGTCGATGGCCGCGTTGGTCGCGGCCAGTTGGGAGCCGTTGACGGCATCGGTACTGTCCGCACTGATGCGCCCGGCCGCCACGTTGGTGATGGTGCGTTCCGCGCCGACGTCGCCGACGCTGACCGTGCTCGTCGGCGCGGTGCCCGCGAAGGCGTAGTCCTTGCCGGCGATCGTCACGCCCGTGGTGGCTACCGCGGCAGTGGTGACGGAGCCCGCTCCGAGTGCCACATCGCCCGCATTGGCGGCGACGCTATTGTGGCCGATCGCCACCGCATCCGCCGCGGCCGCATTGCTGTCGCGGCCCATGGCCACGGCGCTGTCGCCGTTCGCCTGCGCGTTGTAGCCAACGGCGGTCGAGGCCTGTCCCCGGGCGTGGGCGTCGGCTTGCGGCAGGCCCGTGTCGTTGGTGCGGACGTAGCGAATGCCGCGGCCATTCTCTTCCGTGTACGTGGTCGACTGGTCGCCGGCGAAGTTCTCGACCGTGTTGGTGATGCTGGTCACGTCAGCCTTGACTTCATTCAGCTGGGACACGTTCACCGCATCGCTGTCCGCCACGCCACGCGCCACGTTGGTGATCTTCGTGCCACCAGTCCTGGTGACCGAGTTGTACGTGCTGCCGCCCATCGTCACGCTGTTGTAGTTCACGGTGCCATCCGCAAACCGGTCGTACTTCACCGCGCCCTGGTCCAGGTCCTCGATGGCCTGGTTGGTGGCGTAGAGCTGCGAGCCGTTGATGGCATCGGTGCTGGTGGCGCTGATGCGGCCGGCGGCCACATTGGTGACGGTGCGCTCGGCGTTGATGTCGCCAACGCTGACGGTGCTGGTCGGGGCAATGCCCGCGAAGGTGTAGTCCTTGCCGGCAATGGTCGTACCTGTCGTCGCAACCGCCGCCTGCGTGACGGCGCCCGCGCCGAGCGCGACGTCGTTGTCGCTGGTCGCCACGGCATTGCGGCCAAGCGCCAGCGCATTGCCGCCCAGCGCCACGGCGTTGTAGCCCAGCGCCGACGAGCCGATGCCCAGGGCATGCGCATCGTCCAGCGGCAGGCCGCTGTCGTTGGTGCGCACATAGCGGATGCCGCGTCCGTTGTGGTCGATGTACGTATCGGACTGGTCGCCGGCAAAGTTGTTGATGATGGCGTTGGTCTCGTTGAGCTGCGACATGTTCACGGCGTCGCTGTCATCCACGCCGCGCGCGACGTTGACGATCTTCGTGCCGCCGGTCTTGGTCACCGAGTTGTAGGTGTCGCCGGCCAGCGTGATGCTGTTGTGCGTGCTGTCGTCATACATGACGGCATCGGCCGTGGCAGCCTGGAGCTGGCTGACATTGACGGCATCGGTGGCTGCCGTGCCGGCGGTGACGCCGGTGATCTTGCCGCTGCCCCCATCGTTGATGGTGACATTGCCGAACTTCGGCGCGTCGGCCATCTGCAGGCTGATCGAGCCCGCCGGGTCGGTGACGGTTTTCAGGTTAGCGCCCGAGTAGCTTCCGGTCGTCGTGGCGGTACCGGTGATAGCCAGCCTATCGCCGAGGTGCCGGTCGACGCTGGCGCCGCTGTTGCCGCTGAAGCTGATGGGCTTGTCCAGTTCCTGTGTCACGGCATACAGTTGGGAGCCGTTGACGGCGTCGGTGCTTGCGGTGCTGACCTGGCCGGCCGCGACGTTCTGGATCTGCCGCGGTGCCGCAGCGGAGCCTACGCTCAGCACATCGCCCGCCGCCGGTGCCGCGCCGGCAAAGGTGTGCGCAACCCCATTCACGGTCATGCCCGCCGTGGGGGTGGCGGCGGACACCGTCGAGTTGTTGCCCAGCACGACGGCGCCGTTCAGGCCGGCCGGTACCGACACGTTGTTGCCGACGACGAAGGCGTTGTCGGCATCGATGGTGTTGTCATTGCCCAGCGCATAGCTGCCGGCGCCGCTGATATTGTTGGGGTCGCCGATCGCGCCGGAGCTGTTGCCGGTCACGACGTTGCCGGTGCCGATGCTGATGGACTGGTTGCCGAGCGCCTGGGCCTGCTTGCCCAGCGCGATGGCGCTTTCCGCGCCCGTACGCGCGCCATTGCCAAGCGCGACCGAAGCGTCGCCGCTTGCGTTGCTGTAGGCGCCCAGCGCAATGCTGCTGGTGCCCGATGCGGTAGCCAAGCCTCCTGCGAATGCGTAATCGCCGGACGCGTTCGCAAATACCCCGACGGCATTCGAGTATGTGCCCGAGGCCGTTGACAAGCCTCCCAGTGCCATCGATGTGTAGCCCGAGGCATATGCGCGGCCGCCGAAGGCGAGGCTCCAGCTGCCCGTTGCCATCGAATCATTGCCGACAGCCGTCGCGACGGTGCCGGCCACTGCATTGGGGCCGAGTGCCACCGCGCCGTTGCCGGTCGCGTGGGCATGGTCGCCAAACAGGGTCACGCCGGAGTGCTCGTTCGCATTGGCGTAGTTGCCGACGATCGTCGCGCCAACGCTGGGGATCGGGTTTCCCGCAGGGTCCGAATCCGGAACGATCCAGAAGTAGGTGGGTTTGGTGATGCCCTTTGCATTGTCGCCAATCACCAGGTCCGAGCTGGCGGCCGATGCGTTGTCGCCGATAGGGGTAAAGGCGTAGGCGCCAGGCATTGCGGCGGTCGCCGTCACGCAGAGCGCCGCGCACGCCAGCACGCGGCGGGTTGACTTCATGCGCCCCTTGGCGGTCTCGGGCGCGGCGACCCATGTACCCGTTGATGCGTTGAAAACGCTGCGATATGTCTTGTTCATGATGAGATTCCTGATTCCTTGAGAAGGCGCGGCATGCATTCGATGCCAGCCGCCTTGTCCGGGACGACTCACGGAACACGGGCGTGAGCGCGCCCCTGCCGCCTGCGCGGCATGTTCGAAAATGGCTTCGTGAAAGGAAGGGTTCAGCCGGTGGTGGTCACGCCGGCCTGCCGTGCTACTTCACGCCGGCGGAGCGGATCTCTACGCGGCGGTCCGGTGCCAGGCATGCAATCAGCTTGCTGCGCGGCATGGCGCCGCAATGGCTGACCGGGTCCGCCTTGCCACGGCCCTGTGCCGTGACCACGCGGCTGTCCACGCCCTGCGCGACCAGCAGGTTTTTCACGGTCTCCGCGCGCCGTTGCGACAGGCGCTGGTTATAGGCGGCCGTGCCGAGGCGATCGGTGTAGGCATACACGTCGACATGGCGGAGCGATTTCATTGTGGCCAGTTCGCGGCCCAGCGCATTGACCAGGCGACGGCCTTCCGGCAGCAGGTCGGCCGGACCCGCGCCGTTGAAGGCGAACAGGGCGTCGGCGCCCAGCGTGGTGGTCCGCCCGGTGACGGCAGGCATCACAACGGTGGTTGCCGGTGCGGGCGCGTCCGGATACTTCAGGAACGCCGCGCACGATTCGGGCGCCCAGTAGTAAGAGCGGGACAGCATGTCCTTGTCGAACAGCACCTTCATCTGGCATTGCGCGACATCGTCCGGTGCCGGCTTGCCGGTGCGGAAATTGAAGAGGTAATCCCACTCCCGCACATCGAGCATGCCCTCGTTGAAGTGCGGACGGCCGATCAGCGCGTAGTGCTGGTCCTTGGTCATGCCGGGCCGCAGCTGGCGCAGGTTGTCGAGGTTCGCGAAGGTGCCTTGCGCGGGCCAGGCGCTGGCCTTGTCGGGGAATACGACCTGGCTCGATGTGCCCTGGTCAGTGGGGTGGCTGGAGGTCGTGGAGCATCCGGCCAGGATGGCGGCGGCCATGGCTGCCGCAGCCAGCGAAGAGGTAGTCAATCTCATAGTGTTGCCTCGGTTTGATCGAAGAACTCCGATCCGCGGCAAGCACCGGCTCTCGGCCAGGCGAACTGTCCGGGAGATTGGCTTCAGTCGGGAAGGTGGCAGGCGGCGATGCCGCCACGCCGGGTCTAATATCGCGCCGCGCCGATGGGATCGGCGCGGCGTCGATGGAGACCGGTTGCTGAATGCTGCGGATCTTCGGGTCGTAGACTAGGTTCCCGAAGCAAAGGAAACTATAGAAGGACTTCGATTCCGCGTGGTTTTCTTGCGGCGGGATGGTGGGATTGACCGTCCGCCTGCTGACCCGCTGCCCATGCAAGCCGGCGCGCGCGACAGCGTAGCGGGCGGCAGCAGCGCCTGCACCGGCCCGGCTGGCGTGGCAACCTTGTATCTGCTGCGCAAGCGGTCGTCGGCGCAGTGTTGATCTCCCGGGGGTGCCAGAAACACCGGGTTTCGGCGCATGGCAGACTTGTACAATCGGCTGAACAAACCAGGCGGAAGAAGCCCATGCGCACCGTTCATTTCTCTGATGCTCAAAATGACCTGAAGGCGGTCATAGAACAAGCCATCGAAAGCGATGACTCTGTGCTGATCCAGTGCAGCGACGCGCGCAACGCCGTCATCATGTCGCAGGCTCAGTACGACAGCTGTATGGAAACGATGCACTTGCTCAGTTCGCCCGCCAATGCTGTGCGCCTTCTGCGCTCGATTGAGCAACACCGCGAATGGGCAAATCGCGCCGACACAGTGCCAGACCCGAATCGCGGGTAGCGGTAGCGCGCTATGCCCTCGGCGCCCCCGTCGACCCCCGCACGATCAGCTCCGGCGTCAGCTCGACCGTGACCGCCTTGGCATCAGGCTGGCTGAGCTTGCCGAGCAGCAGCCTTGCCGCTTGCTCGCCCATTTCATGGACGGCAATGCGCACCGTGGTTAGCGGCGGCGTTAGCGCGTCGACGAACGGCATGTCGTTGTGGCCGATCACCGAGAGGTCGTCGGGGCAGCGCAAGCCGCGGGCGCGCAGGCAGTCGTAGCAGCCCATGGCGATCAGGTCATTGCCGGCGGCAATGGCCGTCATGCCCGGGAATTCGTCCAGCAGCCGTTCGCAGGCTTCGCGGCCCGCTTCGCGCGAGTAGCTCGCGGCTTCGATGACCTGCCATTGGCCGGTTCCCAGGCGGTGGCGGCGCACGGCGCGGACAAAGCCCTCGCGGCGCAGGAAGCCGGTCGACAGCGTCGACGGTCCCGCGATGTGGCCGATGCGGCGGTGCCCGAGCCCGACCAGGTGATCCACCGTCAGGCGCATGGCCAGCAGGCTGTCGCTGACCACGCATGACGCACGGCCGGTGTCCTCGCCGCGGTTCACCATGACTACGGGAATGCGCTGCGCCACGCAGTATTCCAGCACGGGGTCGTCGCGCTCGGCCGTGGCCAGCACCAGCCCTTCGACCTGGCGCCCGAGCAGCTGGTCGATGACGAAGCGCTGGCGCGCC
Organism: Cupriavidus sp. C2SS-8b; assembly: GCF_057073745.1. Classification (NCBI taxonomy): domain Bacteria; kingdom Pseudomonadati; phylum Pseudomonadota; class Betaproteobacteria; order Burkholderiales; family Burkholderiaceae; genus Cupriavidus; species Cupriavidus sp. C2SS-8b. The sequence goes on along the minus strand of NZ_CP172717.1, from coordinate 2,152,145 downwards.
TTGTCGGTGCCGGCGTTGACCACGATCGGCACATAGCCTTGCTGGCACAACACCGCTTCAATGCCCGCCAGGATCGGCGGAAACACCGGGTTGGCGATATCGGGCAGCACCACGCCGACCAGTCCCGAACGCTGCGTGCGCAACCCGGCCGCGATGCGGTTCGGACGGAAGCCGCGCTCGTCGGCCAGCGCCAGCACGCGTGCCGCCACGTCTTCCGCCACGAGATGCCGCGTGGCCGGGTTCATCACGCGCGATACCGTCGAGTAATGCACGTTGATCTCGGCGGCGAGGTCTTTGAGGGTCAGGCGTTTGCGCTCGGACATGTCGGCGGAAAGCGGTGCGGCGGCTTGGGCGCCTGGCGGGTGGGAAGTACGCCATTCTAAGGCACCCGCCCGGGCCGGCGGACACCGCCGCCCGCACTTCTCACTTACTGGCCGCCCTTCACGCCCGACTGCTTCACGACGGGCGCGAGCCTGGCAATTTCCGTCTGGATATACGCGGAGAACTCCTGCGGCGTGGAGGGCCTGGGCTCGGCGCCCTGCACCGCAAGCTTTTCCCTGACATCGGGCGCGGCCAATGCCTTGCCGATCTCGGCATTGAGCGCGTTGACGATCTCCTTTGGCGTGCCGGCGGGAGCCAGGATGCCGAACCACGAATCGAAGGTATATCCCGGCAGGCCGGCTTCCGCCACGGTTGGAATGTCGGGCAGCGAGGCGGCCCGCTTCGCCGTGGTCACGGCCAGGGCCTTGAGCTTGCCCTGGCGCACGAACGGCATGGCCGAGACCGACGGCGCGAACATCATGTCGCCGCGCCCCGCCATCACGTCGGTGAGCGCTTCGCCCGTGCCCTTGTACGGGATGTGGACCACGTCGATGCCGGCCTGCATCTTGAACAGCTCGCCGCTCAGATGCGTGGAGCTGCCCGAGCCGGCTGAATCGAAGTTCATGGCACCGGGCTTGGCCCTGGCCGCGGCAACGACGTCGCGCACGGAGTTGTACTGGCTGGCGGCGTTCACCACCAGCACATTGGGCACGCTCGCCACCAGCGACACCGGCGCGAAGTCCTTGACGGTGTCGTAGGCCAGCTTCGGGTACAGCGTGGCGTTGATGGCGTGCCCGACCGACACCAGGATCAGCGTGTAGCCGTCCGGCGCGGCCTTGGCGACGCCGGTGGCGCCGAGCGTGCCGCCGGCGCCGGGGCGGTTGTCGACGATGATCTGGTAGCTGGAATCCTGTCCCATCCTGGCGCCGATGATGCGGGCCAGGATGTCGGTGGCGCTGCCGGCCGAGAAAGGCACCACGAGACGGATCGGCTTGGACGGGTATTGCGGTTGCGCCATGGCGGGCAGGGCGGCCAGGGCAACCGCGGCGGTCAGGGTGAGCAGGGCTTTGCGACGAAGGGGGCGGTACATCGTAGGTCTCCTTGCAACCGGGGATTCAGAAGAAGTGGCGCATGCCGAGCGCAAAGGTCTGCGGGCTCGCGCCGGCGCTCACGCCGAGTTCATTGATGGCGAAGTCATAGATCGCGTTCTTCTTGTTCTGGATGCGGCTGTAGTAGGCATACAGCGCGGTACGTTTGGACAGCGGATAGTCGTAGCCGACCGTGAACTGCATGGCGCCCGTCTCCGCGCCGCTGCGGAAGAAGCCGACGGTCTCGGTGGCGCTGCCGGCGCCGTTGCTGGCCAGCGCGAAGCCTGCCCTTACGCTGCCCGGGCCCAGCTTCTGCACGAGCGAAGCGTAGTAGCCGTTGCGCGTCAGGTCGCCGGTGGCGGTGCGGTAGTGCAGGCGCTCGTACAGCAGCGCGACCGTGGTGCTGGGGAACCGGTACGACACGCCCGCCTTCATGGCGTCGTCGTTGCGGCCCTGGACCTGGTAGTTCTGGTGGATCTCATAGGCCAGCACCACATTGAGCGGGCCGTTGTCATACGCGGCCGAGAACGAGTACAGGCCGGGATTGCGCGGCACGGTCAGCTTTTCCTCGTTGATGCCCCACGCCGCGGCGCCACTGAAGCCTGCCAGCGATGGCGTCTTGTAGACGATGATGTTCTTCTGCCGGCGATCGAACGAGCTGGTGTCCTGCACGTTGTCGGAGCTCGACGTGGACCCGTTGCCGATCAGCGCCATGTAGCCGGCGGTGGTCGGGTAGTAGGGGTCGTAGCCGGACGTCGCCTCGGTGTACGGCGTCTGCCAGTGGCCCATGAAGAAGGTGCCGGCCTTGCCCTGCAGCCCGATGCGGTCATTGCGCCCGGCAATCTGGCCCTGGCCCGTATCGAGCGAGAAGTTGCTCTCGATCTGCCAGATCGCCTTGAGCGTTCCGCCCAGGTCTTCCTCGCCACGCAGCCCGAATACCGAGCGGTTGTTGGTCAGCCGTCCGGTGCCGCCCAGGTGCGTGCCGTCCGTGGCGGTGGTGGCGTTGGAATACTCCAGCGCGGTGTTGATGCGGCCATAGATCGTGACCGATGACTGCGCCTGGGCCGTGCCGGCCAGGCAGCATGCGGCCACGGCCAGGGCCGCGCTTCGCATGGGAACGCGTTTCATGGGTTTGTCTCCCCTACCTTTGATGTTTGTTATGGAAGAGAGTCCCCGCAATGCGCGGGGACGGCGCCATGCCGTGGCGCCGGGTGTTACGTGCTACGTACTGCTTGCTGCTCGTTTTAGCTGCCGGCTCACGCTTTCGGGTAAGGCATCGCCAGCAGCAGCATCGCCGGGCGGTTACCCGGATTGGATACTTGCCGCGCTTCGCCCGGCGCAAGCCGCACCGAGTCGAACTGCTGCAGCGTGACGGTCTCGTCAGGCGTGCGCACGCAGACCTCGCCTTCGAGCACGACGTAGTGCTTCTCGACGGCGGATGCATCCATGCTGGTGTGCCCGCCCGGCAGCAGCACCGACACGCCGAGCCACAGCGACTCGGACGGCCCTGCTTCATGCCCCTGCAGGCGCAGGCAATGCATGCCGTCGTGGTTCGGCGGAAAGTACGCCGGCGCCTGCGCGAAGCGGGTCGTGTTCATGGCTTGAGCACCACGCGTTCGGTCGCGCCTTGCAGCACGGCGCGATAGGCGTCGGCGGCGTCCGCCAGCGCGTAGGTGTACTCGGGCAGCACCGGGAACGGCTTCAACGCGCCGGAGGTGAACATCGGCGCAAGCTGGTCGAGGATGCCCGCGCACGCACTGCTGTCCAGCGCCAGCGTGTCGACGCCCACATAGGTGTGCTGGCCACGGTAAAACGTGAAGATATCGAACGGCACGGGGCGCTCGATGGTGGAGATGAAGATCTGCGCGGCGCCGATCGCCATGGCCTGGTTGGCCTGCTCGAAGTACGGGCTGCCGACCGTGTTGTAGACAATGTCGGCGCCATGCCCGCCGGTTTCGTCGCGCACCACCGCGGCGATGGATTCGCTGCTTGCGTCGATCATGCGCACCGGGCCGCTGGCGTGGCCGCGATAGCGCTCCGCGGTGCGCTCCACGGCGAACACGCGCGCGCCCAGCGCAGTGGCGATCTGGATGGTCGCCTGGCCAACCTTGCCGTTGCCGCCGCACACCAGCACGGTGCTGCCGGGCTTCGGCATGCCGGCGCGGCGCAGGCCTTCATAGGCGGTGATGAACGGCACGCCGACCGCGCCGGCTTCGAGCAGCGACAGCGTGGCCGGCTTTTCGCGTACCGACTGCGTGGCCACGCTCAGGTATCTGCCATGCGTGCCGTCGCGGCGGATGCCCAGCTCGCCGCCACTGCCCCATACCTGCAGGCCGACCATGCCGTTCGGGCCGGCAACCACCGTGCCTGCATAGTCGCGCCCCGGCGTGCGCGGCCAGATCGCGTGCGGCATCAGGCCGAGCGTGGCCTTGACGTCGCTGGGATTGACGCCCGCGCTGGCCACTTCAATCACGCACTGGCCGTCCACGGCTTCAGGGCGCGGCGCGCCTACCAGTTCCAGTTGCAGGCTGTCGATGCCAGCGGCTTTCTCGCTGACGCGAATGGTGTTCATGGTCTCTTCCTTTTCAGTGTCTTGTCTTGTGCGGTGTTGGTTCAGGCTTCGCGCAGGCCGAGCACGCGGCGCGCTTCCTGTGGCGAGGCAATCTCGCCGCCGAGCGAGCGGACGATGTCGCTCGCCTTGGCCACCAGTGCGGCGTTGCTCGGGGCCAGCACGCCTTTTTCCAGGTAGATGTTGTCTTCCAGCCCGACCCGGACATGCCCGCCCGCGAGCCAGGCCTGCGCCACGATGGGGAACTCGGCGCGGCCGATGCCGAAGGCCGACCAGTGCGCCCCGGGCGGCAGCATGTTGCGCGCGTAGAAGAGGGTTTCCGGCGTCGGCGCGAAGCCGTACTTCACGCCGAGCACGAAGGTCCACAGCCCGGGGCCGTCGAGCACGCCTTCGCGGATGAAGTCCAGCGCCATGTTGAGATCGCCCGAATCGAAGATCTCCAGCTCGGGCATGACGCCGGCCGAGCGGATCACGGCGGCCATCTTGCGGACATTGGCCGGCGTGTTGATGACCACGTCGCCGCCCGAGTTCATGGTGTTCAGGTCCAGCGAACACACGTCGGGGCGCAGCGCCGCGATGTGCTCGACGCGCTTCGCCGGGTGCAGCAGCGTGGTGCCCGGCGCCGCCATGCGCGGCTCGTCCTCGCTGGGCACGAAGCGTCCGCCGGGACCGGTGGTCAGGTTGATGATCAGCGTGCGATGACGCTTGCGGATGCGGTCGATGACATCGGCGTAGTAGTCGAGCGACATCGAGGGACGCCCGGTCTCCGGATCGCGCACGTGGATGTGTGCGGCCGCGGCGCCGGCTTCAGCGGCTTCCAGCGCGGCGTTGGCGATCTGCTCCGGCGTCACGGGCAGGTTGGGGTACTGCTCGGGCGTGACGATATTGCCGGTTACCGCGCAGGTGATGAGGGTCTTGCGTGCGTGCATGGTTGCGTTGGCGATAGTGTGGAAAGCGAAAAAGCAATCAGCCCAGCTGTCGTCCGCCGTCGACGACGATGGTCGTGCCCGTGGCAAAGCGCAGCGACGTGGCGCAGGCGACGATGGCGTCGGCCACGTCCTGGGCCTGGCCGATACGGCGCAGCGGCGTGGTTTTGGCGGCGCGCTCGTTGAAGGTGTCGTCGCGGCCGGGCACGAAGCCCGTGTCGACCACGCCGGGCGAGACGTTCAGCACGCGGATGGCCGGCGCCAGCGCGCGGCCCAGCGACACGGCCATGACATCCAGCCCGGCCTTGGCCGCGCAGTAGGCCACGTTGCTGCCCTGGCCCGTGCGGCCCGCGATGGAGCCGACGTTGACCACCAGCCCGTCGCCATGGGCGCGCAGGTGCGGCGCGAATGCGCGGATGGCCGCGAACTGGCCGCGCCAGTTGATCGCGAACAGTTCGTCGATCAGGGCATCGTCGAGCGCGTCGAGGTCCGCGTGCGGAATGGCCCGCGTGAAGCCGGCGGTGTTGACCAGGATGTCGATCCGGCCGTAGTGGTGGCTGACTTCGCCGGCCAGCGCGTTCAGCGACGCGGTGTCGCCGATCTCGGCCACGGCGCCCAGGTGATTGCCGGCCGGCAGCGACGCGGCCGCGCTGTCCGCGCTGTCGCGCAGGCGCCCGGTCAGGACCACGCTGGCGCCAAGCTGGGCCAGCGCATGGCCGGTGGCAAGGCCGATGCCGCCGGTGCCTCCGAGGATCACGGCAACCTTGCCGGAGAGGGATGAAAGGCTCATGGTATTCAGTCGGGCTGCGTGGAAAGGGAGGCGGTGGGTCAGTCGATCGGCGGCTTCGGGAAAGTCTGTTCGCCGGGTTCGAGCGTGAAATCGAAATCGAGCGTGTAGAACGGCGCGGGCAGGTCGCCCCACGGGCTGTGACCGTGATCGACCCGTTCGAGATGGCCGACGAGTTGCCGGTGCACGCCGAAGGTCACATCCGATTCCAGCGCGTGCGCCTCGTCCACGAACACCTGCGTTACCAGCGTGCGATAGCCCGGCGCCGCCACGATGAAGTGGATATGCGCGGGGCGGTACGGATGGCGCTGCTGGGCGTCCAGCAGCGTGCCGATCGGTCCATGGGTCGGCACCGGATAGCCGGCGGGCCGCACGGTGCGGAAGTGGTAGGCGCCCTGCGCATCGGTGTGGAAGCAGCCACGCAGGTTGCGGTCGGGCTGGCGCGGGTCCTGGTTGTCATACAGACCGATCGGCGATGCCTGCCAGATCTCCACCAGCGCGCCGGACAGCGGCGCGCCATCGGTGCCGCGCACGGTGCCGCGCACGAACAGCGGCAGGCCCGGCGCGTCGTCCTGCACCACGCAGTCGCCGCAGCCATAGCGCGGGGCGTTGGCGCGATAGAACGGGCCCAGCAGCGCGCCCGGCGTGCGGCCGTCCCGGGTGCTGTTGTTCATCACCGTCACCAGCGTCGACAGGCCCAGCACGTCGGCGGCCAGCACCACTTCATTGTTGGTCGCATTGGTGGCGTGCCCGAGTGCGGCAATGAATTCCAGCGCCTGCTCGAATTCCTCGTCGGTGGGACGGACCTCGCGCAGGAAATCGTGCAGGTGCTGCACCAGCAAGCCCATCATCAGGCGCAAGCGCGGACTGTTCGTCTGCGCCATGGCGGCCTGGACGATCTGGGTGACGGAATGCTCGTCTTCAATCAGCCGAAGCGGCGCGGTGCCTTGCTGAGTCTCCATTGTTCTTCTCCTTGCAAACGTTTGCAGCAAACGTTTGCAATTATGGCCAAAGAATTGGATTGGTCAAGCATTGTTTTGAAGCAAGGAAGGACGGAGGCCGGGGAGTTTCGTTGAACGCCCGGGAAATCAGCGCTTGAGAGGTAGGGATCGCCGCGCGCCGGGGGCGGCAGAATTACGGCCCGCCGCTATCGCAGAGCGCAAAAGGCGGCCTGCTTTTCCCTTAGTTGCCAAAGGTCATTGCATGCAAAATCAGCGCACGATGCATGACCATGTCCTTGAGGCTATCGCATAGCCTGGCGCGAATTTCTTCCGCGCTCCCGGTTTCTATGCCATCCCGCCTGAGCGCAGCAATCCGTCTCTCCTGCGCTTGAATGCGCGCTCCAAGACGTTCGATGGAGCGCGCCGTCTCATCAAGCTCCCTGAGGTCCTCTTCGATGTTCCGCGCCGCCGGTCTTGCGTGCATGATGCGCTCCATGCAGATGCTGCTCTCTTTTCTTGTGATAGCTCTTGACGGAGAGGCCCGGTATCGGAGGATGTCCGACAGATGGGCACCGAGGCTGGGCTTCCTTGTCGGGCGTGGATTCTTCGCCATGCCGCTGGGCCCCGGGCCGCTTGATATCGGGCACGGGCTGGGACGACGTCCGCCGCAAACGGGCTGCGTGCTGATCCGATGGCTGCACCGGGCCGAGCGCACCAAGACGCTCCAGTAGCTGCCTGCTGGCTGCGATAGTGCGCGCCGCGCGCGCCAGCACGCTGCGATCTTCAATCATTTCTTCGTGTTCTTCATCTAACTCCATCTTTTTCCGAGTGAATAGTTGAGGCATGGCGGTTCCTCCACCTGCGGTATCGCGAGGACTACGCGAAGAAAAACCCGCTTCCGGCGGGTTTGGATGCTGGTTGGACCAAGCGACTGGCAGCAACCAAGCGGCGTCTGATTGTCTTAATTGTAGTGTTCGAAATGGACAGTATCGCGACGCAACATAATTAAATGCTGAAATAAGCAGGCTGCAACACAACTCATGCTCGTCGGGCGAAAGCCCCCTCTAAAGAGCGACGAAAAGTGCTGCGTAAATACCGCCTACGGCGAACAAGGCCCCTGCAAGCGCAAGGTAATACCGCCTTCCGTGCAGTGGCGGATGAGAATGGAAGTGATGAACGACAGGCTTCATGTCAACTCCAGTGCCCGCGCCAGCATCTGGGCGATATGAAGCGCCTGCGCGCCCGCGTGGTGCCGGATCTGCAGGCGGCAACTGAAGCCGTCAGCCACGACCATCGTCTGGGCGTCTTTCGCCAGGATGCGCGGGATCAGGGTCCGCTGGGCGCAAGCATCCGATACCGCCTGTTTTTCCGGCAGGAATCCGAACGACCCAGCCATGCCGCAGCAACCCGAATCCAGCACGGTATGGGCGACGCCGAGCGCGCGCAGTACCTGTTCTTCCCCGTCGCCCTTCCAGAGCGAGCGATGATGGCAATGCAGGTGGACGAGCGCGCTGCCTGACAGCGTACGCAGGCCGCGCAGGGAATCCTGCTGGCACAGGAAGTCGGGCAGCAGGAACGCCTGCCGGCGCAGGCGCATGGCTTGTTCGTCGCCGCCGAGCAGCTCGCGCATTTCCTCGTGGAACACGGACAGGCAGGCGGGTTCCAGCACCACCACCGGCGTACCGCGGCGGATATCGTCGGCCAGCATGTCCAGCACGCCGCGCAGATAGGCACGGGCCCGGTCCAGCATGCCGTACTCGTAGAGCGGCCGGCCGCAGCACACCGGCTCGCGCGGGATATGCACATCGTGTCCCGTGGCTTCCAGCACGGCGACGGCGTCGCGCGCGATCGCCGGCTCAAAGGCGTTGGTGAAGGTGTCCGGCCACAGGATCACGCGGCGCCCGTACGGAGCCGGGCGCGGCCGCGTGGCGAACCAGTCGCGGAACGACTGGTTCGCCACGCGCGGAATCTCGCGTTCGCTCGCCACGTTGGCCAGCTTGTGCGCCGCCTGCGAGAACAGCGGCGCATGCGTGAGCAGGTTGGCGAGGCCCGGGGCATGAAGCCCCATCCGCGCCCACCGGTCGACCAGGCCGAAGGCAAAGGCTTCACGCGGCCGGTGCCGGCGTTCGTAGTAATGCGCCATGAATTCGGCACGGTAGATCGCCATGTCGACGTTCACGGGACATTCGCCCTTGCAGCCCTTGCAGGACAGGCAGAGGTCGAGTGCATCATGCACGGCCTCCGAACGCCAGCCGTCCTGCACCACCTCGCCCTTCAGCATCTCGAACAGCATGCGGGCACGTCCGCGCGTCGAGTGCTTTTCCTCGCCCGTCGCCATATAGCTCGGGCACATCACGCCCTTGTTCTTGCGGCACTCGCCCACGCCGACGCAACGCAGCATTGCCCGCGGGAAGCTGCCGCCGTCCGTCGTGTAGTGGAAATAGACGGGCTGCTCAGGCGGGTTGTAGTCCGTCCCGATCCGCAAGTTCTGGTCGACATGAAATGGATTGACGATCTTGCCGGGGTTCATGCGATTGAGCGGGTCCCAGATCTGCTTGAACCTGCCGAAGGCGCGCATAAGCCGTTCGCTGTACATGATCGGCAGCAGGTCGGCTTTCGACTGCCCGTCGCCATGCTCGCCGGAGATCGAGCCGCCCAGGCTCACGACGAGGTGCGCCGCATCATCCAGGAAGCGCCGCCAGGTCTCGATGCCTTGCGCCGTTTCCAGGTCGAAGTCGATGCGCGTATGCACGCACCCCTGGCCGAAGTGGCCGTACAGCGCGCAGGCATAGCCGTATTGGTCGAACAGCTCGCGCAGGCGGCGCAGATACTCGGCCAGGTGCCGCGGCGGCACGGCCGAGTCTTCCCAGCCTTCCCAGGTAATCTTTTGGTTCGGCACGTGCGCGGTGGCGCCGAGGCCGGATTCCCGCACGCGCCAGATCAGTTGCTCTTCGCCGGGGTCGTCGAACAGCTTCATCGAAGGCGGGTCGCCGCCGGCCTTCAGGGCATCCATCAGCTTTTGCGCGCGGCCGTCGGCCTGCGCCTTGTCGTCGCCGCCGAATTCCGCCAGCAGCCAGCCGTTGCCTTCCGGCAGCAGCGCCACATCGTCGGGGTGCATGTGCAGCGCCTTCATGTCGCCGATCAGCCGGTCGTCCATGCCTTCCACTGCAATCGGGCCGGCGTCCATGACGTCCAACACGTGGTCGGCGGCGTGATACACGTCCGGATAGCCGAGCGCGATCAGCGTGCGCGCGCGCGGGCTGTCCATCAGCCGCAGCTTGGCCTCCAGCACGACCACGCAGGTGCCTTCGGTACCGACCAGCGCGTGGGCGATATTGCCGCCGTACTCGGGCAGCAGCGCTTCCAGGCTGTAGCCCGAGACGCGTCGCGGAATCCGCGGCATGTGTTCGCGGATCTCGTCCTGGAAGTCATCGCGCAGCGTGCGCAGGTGCCGGTAGATCTCGCCCACGCGGTCGGTCCGTGCGGCCAGCGCGTCCCACGCCTGCGGCGTGGTCGCGCCGACGGTCAGCCGGGTGCCGTCGTAGGTCAGGATGTCGAGTTCGATCACGTTGCGGATGGTTTCGCCGCCCATGACCGAATGCGGCCCGCACGAGTTGTTGCCGATCATGCCGCCGAGCGTATTGTGCGTATGCGTGGCGGGGTCCGGCGCGAACGTCAGGTGATGGCGTTCGGCGGCATCGCGCAGGCGGTCCAGCACCACGCCCGGCTGCACGCGCGCGGTCTTCTCCTGCGGATCGATGGCAAGGATGCGGTTCAGGTACTTCGAGAAGTCGAGCACCACCGCGACGTTGCAGGTCTGCCCGCACAGGCTGGTGCCGCCGCCGCGCGACAGCACGGGCGCGCCGTGCCGCCGGCACAGGGCCACGGTATCGATGACGGCCTGCACACTGCGCGGTAGCACCACGCCGACAGGCACCTGCCGGTAGTTCGATGCATCGGTCGCATAGAGCGCGCGGCTGCCCGCGTCGAAGCGCACTTCGGCGTCGACGGTATCGCGAAGGTCTTGCTCCAGCGCGGCGAAGGTTTCGCCGGGGCCGGTCTCTAACAGGCCAGGTGGCATCGTGCATCCCCTTCCTTGAAGTGCAGCCCGAGCCCGGGCCGGTCGGCATGCGGATGGAGACTGCCGTCGCGCAGTGCGGGGATGCCGTCGAAGTACCGTTGTTCGATCTGCGCATGATCCTCGAACACTTCGACGTGGATGGCCGCCGAAGCCGCGCAGCACAGGCTCGCGTGCAGGGCCGGGGCGCAATGGCTGGAAAGCGGGACGTGAAAGGCTTCGCAAAGATTCACCGCGCGCAGCCAGCCCGTGATGCCGCAGCGCGTCGCGTCGGCCTGCAGGACATCGACGCAGCGCGGTTCCAGCAGCCGCCGGAAATCGTCGCCGGTAAAGCCATACTCGCCGGCCGCTACAGCCACCCCAGGGGGCGTGTGCTCGCGCACTTCGCGCAGGCCCGAGATATCGTCGGAGGACACGGGTTCCTCGAACCACGAGATATCGGACTGTGCAAACCGGTCCGCCATGTGCAGCGCCTGCGCGACCGTGTAGGCGCCATTGGCATCGACGAACACTTCGACGTCCGGCCCGACCGCGTCGCGCATCGTGGCGACGCGCGACGGATCGTCGGCCGGGTGGCGTCCCACCTTGATCTTGACGCGCGTAAAGCCGGCATCGCGCCAGGCGCGCCCGGTCTCGCGCAGTTGCGCGGGCGTCAGGCTCGTGAAGCCGCCGCTCGCATAGCCGGGAATCGACGTGCGCGCCGCGCCGAGCAGCTGCATCAGCGACACGTCGAGCAGCCGCGCCTTCAGGTCCCACAGCGCGATGTCGACGGCGGAGATCGCCTGCGCGCACAGGCCCGAAACACCGAGATTGCGCACCGCCCCGGTCATCGCGCGCCAGCTGGCGTTCGTGGCCATCGCATCGGTGCCGAGCACGCGCGGCACGAGGATCTGCGCAATGATCGGTATGACCGCCTGGTCGGAGTACCCATACCCGCAACCGCGGACGCCGCCGGCCGTGGCATGCACGACCACCAGCGTGGTGTGGTCCCACTCCAGCGTGCCGTCGGATTCCGCGGCGGGTAGCGGAATCCGATAGGCCCGGGCTTCGACGGACCGTATCGGCGCGGGGCGGGCGTGCGTCACGGCGTGGAGTCCTTCTCGGCGTGCCGCTTCGACGGCGCCGTCAGCGATTCCCACACCTGCCGGAAGGTGGCGCGCAAGGTGCCGCCCGCATCGGCGTCGCCATGCAGCATGGCGGATAGATAGGCACGCGCCTCTTTCACCGAAATATGCGGTGGCAGCGGTGGCACATTGGGGTCCGTGACCATTTCGAGCACCGTGGGCACGGTGGCGGCCAGTGCCTGGTCCAGGGCCGGGCCGATCGACTCGGGCCGGTCGACGCGAATGCCCTGCAGGCCGAGCAGCTGCGCGAACGCGGCATAGCCGAACGGCGGCAGGTCCTGCGACGCGGCAAACTTCGGGTCGCCTTCCATGACGCGCTGCTCCCACGTGACCTGGTTCAGGTCGCCGTTGTTCAGCACGATGATAGTCAGCGACCCGCCCGACCAGCGCTTCCAGTCGCGCGAGATCGTGATCAGCCCGTTGATGCCGTTCATCTGCATGGCCCCATCGCCGGCCATCGCGATCACGGGCCGGTCCGGGTGCGCATACCTGGCGGCAATCGCATACGGCACGGCAGGGCCCATGGTCGCGAGCCCGCCGCTGAGCGATGCCATCATGCCGCGCCGTATCTTGAGGTCGCGCGCATACCAGTTGGCCGCGGAGCCCGAGTCGCAGGTCAGGATGCAGCCGTCGGGCAGCCGCTCGGACAGTTCCGTGAAGACGCGCTGCGGGTTGATGGGCTCCGCCTCGGCGGCCGCGCGCTGTGCCAGCACCTGCCACCACTCGGCCACGTTGTGCTCGACCTCCTGCTGCCATGCGAGCGGCTGCTGCTTGAGCAGCGGCAGCAGTGCGCGCAACGTGGCGGCGCTGTCGCCCTCCAGGCAGATTTCCATCGGGTAGCGCAGGTTCAGCATGCGCCCGTCGATATCGATCTGGACCCCGCGTGCCTTGCCCTCCGCGGGCAGGAACTCGGAGTACGGAAAGGCGGAGCCCACCATCAGCAAGGTGTCGCAGCCGTTCATGAGTTCCCAGCTTGGCTTGGTGCCGAGCAGGCCGATGCTGCCCGTGACGAAGGGCAGGTCGTCGGGTACGGCGGCCTTGCCCAGCAGGGCCTTGGCCACGCCGGCACCGAGCCGCCGCGCCACCTCGATGACTTCATCGGTGGCCTGCAACGCGCCGGCGCCCACCAGCATCGCCACCTTGCTGCCCGCGTTGAGCACCTCGGCGGCCCGGCGCAGGTCCGGTTCCTGCGGCACCTTCGCGCGCGCCGTGTAGCCGATGCCGGTATGCACGGTGCCGTGCTCGCGCGGCGGCACCGGCACCGCCGCCAGTTCCTGCACGTCGTTCGGGATGATGATGCACGTGACCGTGCGCCGCTCGATGGCGATGCGCATGGCGCGGTCCACCAGGTGGCGCATCTGCGCGGGATCGCTCGCCATTTCCACGAAGTCGCGCGCCACGTCCTTCATCAGCGTGGTCAGGTCGACTTCCTGCTGGTAGTCCCCGCCCAGTGCCGCGCGCTTCTGCTGGCCGACGATCGCCACTACTGGCTGGTGGTCCATGCGCGCGTCATACAGGCCGTTGAGCAGGTGGATCGCGCCGGGGCCCGATGTGGCCAGGCAGACGCCGGCCTCGCCGGTGAACTTCGCATGGGCGCAGGCCATGAAGGCGGCCAGTTCCTCGTGGCGCGCCTGCACGAATTCGGGCTCGTTGTCGGCACGGCCGAACGCGCCCATCAGGCCGTTGATGCCATCGCCGGGATAGCCGAATACGCGCCGCACGCCCCATTCGCGCAGGCGCTTGAGCACGAAGTCAGAAACGGTCATTGCCATGGTTTGCCTCCGTCGTCTGTGACACAGCCATGCATCACGCATGCCGGTTCCCGGCCGTCCCCACGCGTGCTCCGCGCAGCGCATCCGCCGCAGCGATGTCCCGGCGCGCGCCGCGTAGAAAGTGCGCATTCCGGTAAGGATTGCAAGCGCTGTTGGCGCGATGTGGCGAACAAGCGGACCGCGCATGCAGCGCAAGGCATCCGGCGCAACGCATCACGGTGGGATATATCTTGCGTGCGGTGGCGGTATTGCCTGAGGAAGTAATTCACCGATGCGCAGCCAGTTCGCGACGCCCGGAAAGCGCCTTTCTCCCGCCCGTTGCGTGGTCATCACCGGCGCCTCGGCCGGGATCGGCCGCGCCACGGCGCGCGCGTTCGGCCGTCTCGCGTGGCGCGTGGGCCTGCTCGCGCGTGGCCAGGACGGGCTGCAGGCGGCGGCAGCGGAGGTCGAGCGCAGCGGCGGCGTGGCGCTGCCGATCGTCGTGGACGTGGCGGACCATGATGCCGTCGAGCGTGCCGCGGCGAGAATCGAAGCCGAACTCGGGCCGATCGATGTCTGGATCAACTGCGCGATGGCCACCATCTTCTGCCGCGCCGACCGGATTGCCCCGGTCGACTTTGTCCGGGCGACCCAAGTGACGTACCTGGGCGCCGTGTGGGGCACGCTGGCCGCGCTGGGGCGCATGAAGACGCGCGACCGCGGCGTGATCGTCCAGGTGGGCTCGGCACTGGCCTATCGCTCGATCCCGCTACAGGCGCCGTACTGCGGCGCGAAGAGCGCGCTGCGCGGCTTTACCGATTCGCTGCGTTCGGAACTGATCCACGACGGCAGCCACATCCACCTGACCATGGTGCACCTGTCGGCCTTCAATACGCCGCAGTTCGACTGGGGCCGCACTTGCATGGACCGCCAGCCACAGCCCGTGCCGCCAATCTTCCAGCCGGAGCTGGCGGCCGACGCCATCGTCTGGGCGGCGCTGCATCATCGCCGCGAATCGTGGGTGGGCTGGCCCGCGGTGCAGGCCATTATCGGCACGCGGCTGATCCCGGGCCTGCTCGATCGCCTGCTGGCCTGGCACGGCTTCGATGCGCAGCATACTGACCAGCCGCTGCCACGCAACCGGCCCGACAATCTGTACCAGCCTGTCAGCGGCGACCATGGCGCGCACGGCAGGTTTTCCGATCGTGCCGCGCGCAGCAGCGTCCAGTGGTGGCTCGATACCCATCGCTGGGTGCTGGTGGCCTTCGTGCTCGTGGTGATCGCCGCGATCGTCATGACCGCGCTGGCCGTGGCCTGGCTCGTGCGCAGCCGCTAGCGGGCCGATGACGAAGCAGGAGAATGCACATGCTCAGCGATACCGAATTCCGGCAACGTGTCAGGCAGATGCTGGCGGACGTCCCCGTCGACGCGCGCCGCGCATGGAGCCAGGCGGAACTCACCACGTGGTGGAACACAGTCTGCATCCAGGACGATGCCCTGGCCGGATGGCGGCCGGCCGGCGACGAATTGCCCACGGCCGTGCTCTGGCGTCTTTGCAACGACCTGGTCGGGCCACACGCGGCGGAAGGGCCCTAGCGTCCTAGCGTCCGCTGGAGGCGCGCGGCGGCAGCTGCCACGCCGCGGGCACCTTGGCGCGGCTCGCGTAGTCGCCATGCGCCAGCACGAAGAGGATCGCGAGGATCGCCACCGGCACCGCGCAGGCAATCCGCAGCAGCACGCTGGCGCGGGCCAGGTGCATGAAGAAGACGGCGACCAGCATGGCCTTGATCGCCGCGATGCCGAGGTTGATCACGAGGTTCCACGGGCCGAGGCGAAGGAAGGCCGTGCCGACGGTAATGGCCAGAAGCCCCATCAGGCTCGCCCAGACAACGAGCTGATGGCGCGTTTCGGGTTGCATCGTGCGATGGCTGGCGGACTTCATGGACCGCTCCTTCCCGGCAGGTAGAGCAAAGGGAACAGGAATAGCCAGACCATGTCGACAAAGTGCCAGTACAGGCCCACGATCTCCACGCGCCCCGAATGAGCTGGGTCGGCCGCCAGAGGCCGGCGCTGCTGCATCGCCAGCGCGAACGTCACCACCAGGCCGATGCCGATGCACAGGTGGATGGCGTGCAGGCCCGTCATGGCGTAGTAGAGCAGGCGGAACATCTGCCCGGTCGGCCCGCCAGCACCGGAGGCATTGGCCGGGACAAAGCCGGCGGCGATGTCCTTCGCATACTCCCACGCCTTGATGACCAGGAAGGCTAGTCCGAGTGCCGCGGTGGCCCACAGGCAGCGCACGGCGGCACGCTGGCGACCGTCCCGCGCGGCCGATACCGCCATCGCCATGGCGAGGCTGCTGGTCATCAGGACGAACGTATTCAGCGTGCCGAGCAGCAGCTCGGTGTGCCGCGCGGCCAGCGCGAGCGAGGCCGGGTCGGTCGAGCGGACGAAGTAGTAGCCGACGAAGAGCGGGCCGAAGAACATCAGCTCGGTGCCCAGGAAGATCCACATGCCGAGCCGCGCCGCCACCGCCTGCTGGCCGGTGCTGTCGAACTGGAACGGCGGGGCCCTCATTGCGGCGTCTCCTTGCCCGAGACCGGATCGTAGAGATAGGCGTCGCACTGCACCTTCGGCACCTGCGTGAAGTTGCGCGTCGGCGGCGGCGACGTGGTCTGCCATTCGAGCCCCGTGGCCTGCCATGGGTTGGCCGGCGCCCGCTCGGCGCGGAACAGCGAATGGATCAGGTAGACCAGCGGCATCAGGTAGCCGATCGCCAGGATCGACCCCCCCGCGGACGACAGGATATTGAGCACCTGGAACTCGGGCGGATAGGCGTGGTAGCGGCGTGGCATGCCCTCGAAGCCGAGCAGGAACTGCGGGAAGAAGGTCAGGTTGAAGCCGAAGAAAATGACCACCGCCGCGACGCGTGCCCAGGTCTCGGGATAGCGGCGGCCCGTCATCTTGGGCCACCAGAAATGCAGGCCGCCAAGATAGGCCATGACCGAGCCCCCGACCATGATGTAGTGGAAATGCGCGATCACGAAGTAGGTGTCGGTCAGGTGGACGTCGAGCGCCAGTGCGGCCAGGACCAGCCCCGTGAGGCCGCCGATCGTGAAGAGACCGACAAAGCCGAGCGCATACAGCATCGGCGCGGACAGGCGGATGCTGCCCTTGTAGAGCGTGGCGGTCCAGTTGAAGACCTTGATGGCCGAAGGAATGGCCACCAGGAAGCTCAGCAGCGAGAACGTCACGCTGGCCTGGTACGACTGGCCGCTCACGAACATGTGGTGGCCCCATACCATGAACCCGAGGCTGGCGATGCCGACGATCGCCCACACCATGGCGCGGTAGCCGAACACGGGGCGCCGCGCGAAACACGGGATGATCTCGCTGGCCACGCCCATCGCGGGCAGGATCATGATGTACACGGCGGGGTGCGAGTAGAACCAGAACAGGTGCTGGAAAAGCAGCGGGTCACCGCCCAGCGCCGGGTCGAAGATGCCGATATGCGCTAGCCGCTCCAGCGCCACCAGGCACAGCGTCATGGCCAGCACCGGCGTGGCCAGCACCAGGATCAGGCTGGTGCCGTAGGCCGCCCACACGAACAGCGGCAGGCGCAGCCAGGTCATGCCGGGCGCGCGCAGCGTATGCACGGTGACGATGATATTGAGCCCGGTCAGGATCGACGAGAAGCCGGTGACGAACACGCCGGCCAGCGTCATCACCACATGGCTGTTCGAGAACATGGTCGAGTACGGCGTGTAGAAGGTCCAGCCGGTATCGACGCCGCCGGCGATCATCGCGCCCAGCGTCAGCAGGCCGCCAGCCACGTACAGGTACCAGCTCGCCAGGTTCAGGCGCGGAAACGCCATGTCGCGCGCGCCGATCATCAGCGGCACCAGGAAATTGCCCAGCACCGATGGAATCGACGGGATCAGGAACAGCCAGACCATGATCACGCCATGCGCGGTGAACAGGCGGTTGTAGGTGTCGGCCTGCATCAGGTGCCCCTCCGGCGTGACCAGGTTCAGCCGGATCAGCGTGGCGGCGGCGCCGCCGATGAAAAAGAACAGCGTGATCGACGCCATGTACAGCCATGCAATGCGCTTGTGGTCCGTCGAGCCGAGCCAGGACCCGAGCGAGAAGCCGTCGCCCAGGTAATCGGGTTCGGCCACGGTGCTGGCGCGTTCAGCGACCTGGGCTTCCATTGGCGGCTCCTGTGGTGCGCAGGTATTCGATGATGGCGACAATGTCTTCCTCGTCGATCTGGCCCTGGTAGGTCGGCATGATGGGCGCATAGCCGGCGACGATGTCCTTGCGCGGGGTCAGCATCGCGTCGCGCACATAGGCCGCGTCGGCAACCACCGTGCGGCCGTCCTGCAGCGTGACCGTGCTGCCCATCAGGTGGTCCAGGCGCGGCGCCTGCACCGTCGCGCCGGCGTCATGGCAGGCGGCGCAGCCCAGGCGCTGGAACAGCGCACGGCCCCGCGCCGCCGTGGTTTCCGGGCCCACGTCCGTATCGAGCCAGCGCGCGAACTCGGCGGGCGGCATCACCACGATGCGTCCCTGCATGGCGGCATGGTCGGTGCCGCAGTATTCGGCGCAGAACAGCCGGTACACGCCCGCGCGCGTGGCGGTGAAGCGCAGCGTGGTGTAGCGGCCCGGCACCACGTCCTGCTTGATGCGGAATGCCGGCACATAGAAGCTGTGGATCACGTCCTGCGAAGTCATCGTCAGCTGCACGGCCTGGCCCAGCGGGACGTGCAGTTCATTGATCTCGCGCTTGCCGTTGGCGTGCTCCAGCTTCCACATCCACTGGCGCGCCACGACGGTGACGGGCAGCGCGCCCGCGCTCTCGCGCGCGAGCAGGGTGTAGTCATGCGCGCCCCAGGCGAAGATGCCCAGGAAGATCAGCAGCGGGATCGCGGTCCAGGCAATCTCCAGCGGCTTGTTCGACAGCGGCGGATGGCTGCGGTCCGCCGGACGGCGCTCGTGGTAGCGGATCACGGACCCGGCGATCAGCACCAGCACCGCCAGCGCGACCACGGCCAGCAGCGCGGTCAGCGACAGCATCAGGGTGTCATAGCGCCCGGCCGCCAGCGACGCGCTCTCGGGCAGCAGGTGGAAGCTGCTGTTCATGATGGGCGCCGCCGTTTGTGCCACAGCCTGTGCCACAGCCACCAGCCGGCCAGCGTGGCGAACGCGCCCAGGAACAGTGCGCGGATGCCATCGAGGATCGTCACCGTGTAGCGTCCGGTGCGCGGGTCGAAGTGGACGCAGCGCATCAGCCATTGCTGGGTGAGGGAGCCAACCTTGCCGGCCCGTGCCTGCTCGATGGCGTGGCGCAGCGCCGGGGCATCGAACCGCACGCCACTGAAGGCCTGGACAATGCGGCCGTCCGTCGTCAGCACGACGAAGCCGGCCGGATGCGCGATCTCGCCTGACCCGGCGACCCGCGACGCGCGCAGGCCGATGGCCTGCATCAGCGCGCCGATCGCCGCGGCGTCGCCGGTCAGCATATGCAGGTTGCCGCCGGACGCCGCGACCAGCGCGCCATAGCTCTGCTTCTTCGCGGCCGCGACAGACGCGGTTTCGCCGCTGTCGATGCTGAACGCGACCACGCGCCACGCGCCGCGCGGCAGGCGGGCCTGCGCCAGCGATTCGAGCACGCCATCCATGACGGTGCTGCACAGGTTGGCGCAATGGTAGTAGCCGGGTACCAGAATCACTGGCCGATCCGCGGACAGGTCGCGCAGGCGCGCCGGTGCGCCGTCGTCGTCGCGGAAGACGAGGTCGAGCGGCACCTGCCGGCCCGGGACGGGCGCGAACGCCATGTCGGGCGGAGCAGGAAGCGCGAGCGGGCCGGCCTGCGCGCACAGCGCGAGGCAGGCGGCCGGGAGCATGCCGAGCCACGGGCGTGTCATGGCGCCGGCTCCGGTGCGGGCGCGGCCATCAGTGCCATGGCCCGCTCCACGGGGATACGTGCGATGCCCGCGCGCTGATCGACCCAGCCCCAGCCGTTCAGCACGCTTTGCTTCTCCGCGTCGTAGCGCTCGCGTTCGGATTGCGGCGCGCTCTGCGATAGCGGCAGCGTGGCCTCCGGCGTGGTTGGCGCGGGCGTGTTGAGCCGGCCCACGGGATTCAGGTGACGTTCGTAGATGCCGCCCAGCAGGAGCGCAAGCGCAATCGAGACGAGCAGGACCGCCGCGCCGGTCAGCACGGCACGCAGGCTCACATGGCGGGCCTGGCGGACGCGGCTCATGTCTGGCCTCCGGCGCCGGTCGAGGGCAATACCAGCCAGAATGCGTTCAACGCATGCATGACGAGCAGCGATGCCGCCACCGTGGCCAGCATCGCGGGCGAGCGCTTCAGGCGCCGCGACAGCAGCGCCAGCATCGGCAGCACGAAATGGCCGAGCGCCAGCGCCCACGCCAGCACCGGCCACAAGCCATGGCGGCGCACCAGGTACCAGGCGGTCTCATGGGGGAGATCCTCCGCCCAGATGATCAGGTACTGCGTGAACGCCAGGTAGGCCCAGGTGATGACGGCTGTCAGCAGAAGGTTGCCCAGATCCTGAAGCACCTGCGGCGCGGCGCCGTGCCGCGCGGCCAGCCAGGTGCCGAAGGCCAGGCCGGCGCAGGCTTGCCCGGTGGCCAGCAGCAGGCCGAAGACGCTCGAATACCAGAGCGGCATCAGCGACATGATCCAGTCGACCGCCGCGATGCTCACCGTGATGCCATAGACGATCAGCGCCACCGCGGCGAACCGTGCCGAGCGCGTCCAGCGCGCGGAGCGGCTCATTGCCGCCAGCACGATCCAGATCGCGAGCACGGCCACGCCGCGCAGCACGAAGCCCAGCGGTGTCAGCCACATCGACTTGAAGGTGGCGTCGCCGGCGGCGATTTCATGCGGCCAGCGCCGGACGCCCAGCGCGGCGTCGGCGGCCCAGGGATACAGGATGGTCGTGCCGGCCAGCACGGGCACGAACAGCAGCGCCAGCAGCCAGGTATGGCGCGCCAGGTCCAGCAGCGGCGCGCGCAGCGCCTCGCCCCAGGCGCCGCCGCTGAGGTTGTGGATCCAGACCATGGCCAGCCCGCCCAGCACGATGCCGATGCAGCACCACCATGCGCACAGGTACAGGGCCAGGATCGTCGCGACGACGTGCGTGCTCATGGTCGCACTCCGTTGTCCAGGTGCCGCAGGTCGTCGGCCGTCAGGCGCGCGGCGGACGCATGCTGGCTCAACTGCAGGGCGCGGATGTATGCCACCACGGCGCGGCGGTCTGCCGGCGGCAACTGCGCGGCATAGGGCGCCATCGGGCCGCTGCCATGGGTGATCGCGTCGTACAGCCGCGCGTCGGTGGCGCTGCGCAGCGCGTCGCTGTGGAACGACGGCGGATGCGGGAAGCCGCGCCGGACCACCATGCCGTCACCGTCGCCGGTCGGGCTATGGCAAGGCGCGCAATGGATCTCGTAGCGCGAGCGTCCGCGCTGCAACTGCTGCAGCGTGAGGGGCGCGCGATGTTCCGCGCCGGGCCAGTCCTGGTCCCTGCCGCTCGACATGGCGGCGAAGGGGCCGCCGGGCACCGGTACCGAATGGTCGGGACGCGGGCGCGCGGAAGTGCCATCGGCAAAGCGGTCGCTGCGGGCGAACGGCTTGTACTTGGGCTGGTCGTACATGTCCTGGCGGGCGCGTTCGCACGCGCCGAGCGCGGCCAGCATGCACGTGGCGGCGACGTAGCGGAGCAGGCGCAGCGGCATCATTGGGGCACCTCGCTCACGCGCAGCGGCGCGGTCGCGGCCAGCAGCTCGCGGGCCGCCGTGGCCTGCGCAGCTTCCGGACGGATGCAAAGGAAGAAGCGGTACCGCGACGCCTGTTCGAAATCGGGCGCGTCGAACAGCGGATGCCGCAGCCGTGGCAGCCGGTTCGCCACCAGCATGCCGATCACCGTGGCCAGCGCCGCGCCCAGTATCGTCAGCGAGAACGTCACGGGCACGAACATCTGCCAGCTTCCGGCCGGGCGGCCACCGATATTGACCGGGTAATCGATCACCGCGGCATACCACTGCAGCAGGAACCCGCCAAGCCCGCCGCCCAGCCCGCCGAGCAGGCAGATCAGCGGCATGCGGTCGGTCGCCATGCCGATCGCTTGCGCCAGCCCCTCGACCGGATACGGCGTGAACGCTTCCAGGTGCGTGAAGCCGGCCGCGCGCGCGCGTTGCGCCGCGGCGAGCAGGGCGGCGCCGGTGCGGTATTCGGCCAGCACGCCGTAATGGTTCATTGGGTTCATTGGGGTCATGGCCGCTCCTTTGCGCTGGCAAGGACCAGCTCGCGCATCTCGGCGATCGAGATCACCGGCAGGCAGCGGATAAAGACCAGGAACAGCCAGGCGAACATCGCGATGGAGCCCGCCAGCATGATCCAGTCCCACCAGGTCGGATAGAACATGCCCCACGACGACGGCAGGAAATCGCGGTGCAGGCTCGATACCACGATCAGGAACCGCTCCATCCACATGCCCGTGTTGATGACCAGGCTCAGCACGAACAGCGCGAGCGGGCTGTGCCGCACGCGGCGCCACCACAGGCACTGCGGCGCGAGCACATTGCAGGTCATCATCGCCCAGTAGACCGGCGCATACGGGCCGGTCCAGCGGTTCTCGAACAGGAACATCTCGTAGCGGTCGCCGCTGTAGAACGCCGTGAAGATCTCGCTGGCGTAGCCATAGGCGACGATCAGGCTCACGGTCAGCATGATCTTGGCCGCATTGGCCAGGTGCCGCGTGGTGATGAAATCCTCCAGCCCGTACATGCGCCGCAGCGGAATGGCGATGGTCAGCACCATGGCGAAGCCCGAGAACAGCGCGCCGGCGACGAAGTACGGCGGAAAGATCGTCGAGTGGTAGCCCGGGGTGTTGCCGATGGCGAAGTCGAGCGACACGATCGAATGCACGGCGATCACCAGCGGCGTCGCCAGTCCGGCCAGCAGCAGGTAGGCGCTTTCGTAGCGCGCCCAGTGGCGTGCGTCGCCGCGCCAGCCCAAGGCCAGCACGGCATAGGCCTGGGCCGTGCGGCGCCGGCCGCGCAGGCACGCGCGGTCGCGCAGCGTGGCCAGGTCCGGGATCAGGCCGACATACCAGAACAGCAGCGAGACGATCAGGTAGGTGCCGATCGCGAACAGGTCCCACACCAGCGGGCTGCGCCATTGCGGCCAGACGTTCATGACGTCGGGGTAGGGCACCAGCC
Organism: Cupriavidus sp. C2SS-8b; assembly: GCF_057073745.1. Lineage (NCBI taxonomy): Bacteria > Pseudomonadati > Pseudomonadota > Betaproteobacteria > Burkholderiales > Burkholderiaceae > Cupriavidus > Cupriavidus sp. C2SS-8b. The sequence continues at coordinate 2,129,312 of NZ_CP172717.1, read as the reverse complement.
AGTAGAAGAACCAGGGCCGGCCCAGGTGCAGGATCGGGAACAGTCCGGCGATGGCGGCGGCAAACAGCGTCATGGCTTCGGCGAAGCGGTTCACCGAGGTGCGCCACTGCTGCCGGAGCAGCAGCAGGAACGCCGAGATGAACGTCCCCGCATGGCCGATCCCGATCCACCAGACGAAGTTGCCGATGGCAAAGCCCCATGCCACCGGAATATCGACGCCCCAGATGCCCACGCCTTTCACGAACAGCCACGCTGTCCCGCCGATGAAGACGGCCATGCCAGCAAAGGTCAGCAGGAACGCGCTGAGCCAGGGCCACCGCACCGGCCGCTCCAGCACCAGGCCGGCGATCTTGTCGGACACGCTGGCATAGCCCCAGCCCGGCCGCAGCACGCCGATGTCCTTTGAAACAGGCGGCGGGTCGGAGGGGGACGCGACGGATCGGTCTGTCATGGTCAGGCCAGCGCATCGTCGGGATTGATCACCAGCGCCGCATAGCTGGTGCGCGGCCGGGTGTTCAGCTCGGCCAGCAGGTCGAAGTTGCGCGGCCCGCGCTTGAGCTGGCTGACCACGCTGTCGGGATCATTGAGGTTGCCGAACGCGATCGCCCGGGTCGGGCAGGCGGCCTGGCACGCGGTCACCACGTCACCGTCGCGCAGCGGCTGGCCGAGCTTCTCGGCCTCGAGCCGCGCGCGCGTGATGCGCTGCAAGCAATACGTGCATTTCTCCATCACGCCGCGGCGGCGCACGGTGACCTCGGGGTTGTAGGCCGGCGGGGGCCGGTCGTCGCCCTGGTTGCTGTATTGCAGGAAGTTGAAGCGCCGCACCTTGTACGGGCAGTTGTTCGAGCAGAAGCGCGTGCCGACGCAGCGGTTGTAGACCTGCACATTGAGCCCGGCGCTGTCGTGCACCGTGGCGCCGACGGGGCAGACCAGCTCGCACGGCGCGTCCTCGCAATGCATGCACGGGACAGGTTGGAACACGCTGCGCGCCGCGTGGCCGGTAGTGTCGTGCGCATCGTCGTAGCGGTCGACGCGGATCCAGTGCATGACGCGGCCGCGCATGACCTGGTCCTTGCCGACGACGGGTATGTTGTTTTCGGCCTGGCAGGCGATGGTGCAGCCATTGCAGCCGATGCAGGCGTTGAGGTCCACGGTCATGCCCCAGCGTTCGGTCGGATACGGCCAGCGCGGATAGAGCGATGGCGCGGCCGGCGTGGCCTGGGCGAAGCGGGGATCGCGGCGATAGGCGTCCACGGTGGCGAGCGGGGCGACCTCGCGCCCCGCCATCGAGGTTTGCGTCTGGACCAGCGCGAATACATGGCGCTGTCCGGTCGCTTCGACGGCGATCTCGTGCGGACCGTGAACCGTACACAGCGCATACGCGTCAAAGCCTACCCCGTTGCCGACGCGTCCGGCATGGCGACGGCCGTAGCCAAGCGGCAGCGTCATGACGCCTTCTGCGTGGCGGGGCATCACCCATACCGGCGCCTCGATCGGGTGGCCTTGTCCATCCACGCGATGGATCGCGACCACGTCGCCGGTGGACAGGTGCCGCGCGCGTGCCGTGAGCGGCCCCATCAGCGCGGCGTTCTCCCAGGTGTGCCGCGTCAGCGCGCGCGGCAGTTCCTGCAGCCACGCGTTATTGGCCAGCTCGCCGGCATCGGTGGCGGGATCGGGCATGAAGCGCGCAACGAGTACGGGCGCGTGGAATGGCGGCGGGGCGATGGGCTGGCGCATGTCTGCCGTCGCGGCGGGTGCTGCCGTGCCGGGGATGACGCCGGTCCGCAATGCCTGCTCCCAGAAGGCTTCGAAGTCGGTGGATTGGTGCGTGCGCCAGAACGCGCGTACGAGGTCGTAGCCCGACTGGCGTGCGTCGATGGTGGCCGACAGCAGCTCGTGCGCGGAGCGGCCGTCATTGAGCGGCTCAATCACGGGCTGGACGATCGACGCGGTGCCGTCCCAGGCGCGCACGTCGCTCCAGCGCTCCAGGTCATGGGCCATGGGCGCATGCCAGGTGGTCAGCCGCGCGGTTTCATCGCGATAGAGGCCCATGTGCGCCGACCACGGTACGTGTGCGAGTGCCGCGTTGAAGCCGGTATCGCAGGGCGCGTCATAGGCGGGATTGGCGTCGATCACGAGCAGCGCGGAGACCGCGCCGGCCCGCATGGCGTCGGTCAGTGCGCCGATCGAATGCGCGTCGCCTGGCGGCCGCCTTGGCGTGCCGGTGATCGTGCGCACCGATTTGCCGAGATTGCCGAGCCGGGCGTTGAGCCGCCAGACCAGCGCCCGTGTCGGGGCGGACAGGTTGTCGCCGGCCACCACCAGCGAGCTGCCCGGTGGCGCGTCTTCGAGACGCGGGGCCAGCACGGCGAGCCAGCGCCGCGCGGGTCCGGACGCGGGCTCGGGTGTGTCCGCCGCAACGCCGACACCGAGCCTGCGCGCGAGCGACCAGGCCAGCCGCTCGATCTCATGCGGCGGCAGCGCCAGCCGGTTGTCGGCGATTTCGCCGGTCAGTGTCGGCGACGACTCGATCGCGTAGAGTCGGCGGGCCAGCGGGGGCGCCACGCCGCGGCGGTCCGCCATCAGGTCGTGCGCGACGCGCACGGCGGACGGGCCGTGGCCGATCAGGTCGGCATCCAGTGTCACGATGGTCGTGGCGGGAGCGGGATCGATCACCAGGTCGATGTTGTCGCCGAACGCCAGGCGGACTGCCGCATCGTCGCCATGGAGCGGGTCATGCACGTGCCAGCCGGCCTTCGGATAGCGCTCGAGCCATCGTGCAATCTGCGCGGCCAGTGTTGGGGAGCCCACGTTGCCGGTCAGCAGGCGCAGACCTTTCCCGCCGTTGTCGCGCCACTGGACGCGCTGTGTGGCCAGCCCCGCGTCGAACGCGGCCCAGCTCGTCAGCGCGGTGCCGCGATACGGTGCCTGGCTGCGGTCGGGGTCCCAGAGCTGCAGCACGGCGGCCTGGTCGAACGGATGCGTGGCGCCGAGGCTGGCGGGGTGGCGCGGGTTGCCCTCGATCTTGGTCGGGCGGCCCATATTGGTTTCGACGAGCACACCGCTGCCGTAGCCGTGGCGCGTGAGCGCGGTGGCATAGAAGAGCGGCCTGCCGGGCACGATGCCTTCGGGCATTTGCACGTAGGGGACGATGGTTTCGGCTGGCGGGCCGCTGCATGCCGCGCCGGCCAGCGCGGCGGAAGCCGCCATCGTCGTGCGCAGGAAGTGTCGGCGCGAGGGGCTGCGCGGCGCATCGGCCGGTTCCTGCACGGGGACGATCGGAATCACGGGGGCGGGCTTCATCGATGACAGGTGGAACAATCGGTGAGTCGTCGCGTGTCCTGCAGGTGATACATCTTCTGCAGCATGGCGATGTCATCGGCGGAAAGCGGGGCGCGGTCACGCATCGTGACGATATCGGTGGGGGCATGCAGATGGCGGATGGGGTCGCGGTGGCAGGCAAGGCACCACTGCATGTCGAGCGGTGCGACGCGGCGCGTCAGCGGCATCTGGTCCACGCGTCCGTGGCATTCCTGGCAGGCAACGCCCTTGGCGATGTGGATGCTGTGGTCGAAATAGACGAAGTCGGGCAGGTCATGCACGCGGGTCCAGGCCAGCGGGCGGTTTTGCCGGAGGCTGTCGTGCAGCGGCGCGAGCATCGGCGCGTCGCGGAACAGCACGCTGTGGCAGGTCAGACATACGCTCGTGGCGGGCATGCCCGCGAAGGCCGACGTTTCCACCGACGCGTGGCAGTAGCGGCAATCGATGCCGTCATCGGAAACGTGATGCTTGTGGCTGAAGGGGATGGGCTGCGCGACGGGTTCCTGCATTTCGATCTGCGGCGCCATGGACCAGCGGGCCATCCCGAGGGCTGCGGCGACAAGCACTACCGCGCCGAGGGCCAGCAGCTTGAGGACAAGCAGCTCCGAGCGCGTGAAGGTTTGCGCCATGGCGTTTTTCTTGGTGGCAAAACGGATTGTTTGTTGCAAGGGGGATGCCAAGGATTTGGGGGTGTCTTTGGCAAGGACTGGGGGTGTCGTGCTTGGCAGGCGCCGCTGTTTCGCCGGCGTAGCCGGCGAGTCACTTTTTGTCCGAGCGACAAAAAGTAACCAAAAAGCGCGTTTACTTGCCCTAACGGGCGAATATTGATCGTAGTGTGCTGAGGGTGTTGTACGGGTATGAGCTTCAGAGCGTGCCCGGCTGCCTGCCGCATGGTGCGCGTCCGCAAGCAGGCTCTCGGGCAATGATTGAACGAGCCCTGAACCTGTCCGTGGCCCCTGCTTCCACCGTCATCGCATCATCGCCTTCGGCTGCTACGCAGCTCACTAGTCGGTTAGTCAGGGGCATCAGCGGCGCTGGCGACGGTGCTTCCGTTACCCGCTTTTTTTGGCTTTTACTGAGCCGCGCAGCAGCCGTAGGCGATGATGCGATATCGCGGGCAGTGTCGGGCCACGGACAGGTTCAGGGCTCGTTCAATCATTGTGGGAGAGCCTGCATACGGACGCGCACCATGCGGCAGGCAGCGGGGCAGACTCTGAAGCGAGTACCCGTACGAAATTCTCCGCACACTACGATCAATATTCGCCCGTTAGGGCAAGCGACGCGTTTTTTTGGTTACTTTTTGTCGCTCGGACAAAAAGTGACTCGCAGGCTACGCCTGCGAAACAGCCGCGCGTGTCAAGAGCGACGACCCAGTCATAACCACAACCCCACCCGCATGTAGCCTTTACCTCCGCAGCCCCGATTTTCCAGAACCGCTTGCAATGCTCTCCCCCAACTGAGACCACCCCGACCATCCCGCATCCCAATCCCAAAGTGCCCCCGGCGCTATACTGGCAACCTCCCTTCAGGAGGACGACCGCTTGCCCGACCCCGATCTCTCCCGGCTGAAAATCGACCGCGGCCCGCGCGCCGCCCCGCCGCGCAGGCGCCGGTGGCTGCCCATCATCGTCGGCGCTGTTCTAATTGCAATCGCGGCCGCCGTGGCCTACAAACTGGCCGGCCCAACGGCAGTTGAAACCGTGACGGTTTCCACCGCCTATCCCTCCCAGAACTACACCCTTCTAAATGCCACCGGCTACGTCGTCCCCCAGCGCAAGGCCGCCGTGGCGTCAAAAGCGCAAGGCCGGCTCGAATGGCTGGGCGTGCTGGAGGGTTCGCACGTGAAGAAGGACGAGATCATCGCCCGTATCGAAAGCCGCGATGTCGGCGCCACGCTCGCCCAGGCCACCGCGCAGGTGAAGGTGGCGCAAGCCAACCTCGACCTGCAACAAGCCGAACTTCGCGATGCCGAAGTCAACCTGCGCCGCTCCGAACAACTACTCGGTCCGAAGGCCATCTCCGCCCAGCAGTACGACGCCGATCTCGCGCGTTTCAGGAAAGCCCAGGCATCGGTGGCGAATTCGCGCGCAGCCATCGTCTCCGCACAGGCCAATGCCCAGGCCGCTCAGGTAGCCGTCGACCAGACCATCATCCGCGCACCGTTCGACGGCGTGGTGCTGATCAAGCATGCCAACGTCGGCGACAACATCACCCCGTTCTCGTCGGCATCCGACACCAAGGGCGCCGTGGTGACCATTGCCGACATGGACACCCTGGAAGTCGAAGCCGATGTCGCCGAATCCAATATCGCGAAGATCCGCGCGGACCAGCCCTGCTTGCTGCAACTCGATGCGCTGCCCGACGTGCGCTTCGCAGGGCAAGTTTCACGCATCGTGCCGACGGTCGACCGCTCCAAAGCAACCGTGCTGGTCAAGGTCCGCTTTGTCGATCGCGACCCGCGCGTGCTGCCCGATATGAGCGCCAAGATCGCGTTCCTGTCCAAACCGCTGGCAAGTCAGGACCGCAAGCCCGTGGTAGCCGTGCAGCTTGCCGCCATCGCCACGCGCGACGGACGCAAGGTGGTGTTCGTGGTGCGCGACGGCAAGGCGCATGAGACCTCGGTGACGACCGGCGAACCCATCGGCGAACTGGTGGCCGTCAGCGGCGTGGCCGCCGGCGCTACGGTGGTGCGCTCGCCCGGCGACAAGCTGCGCGACGGCGCCCGCGTGACGGCAGGGAAGAAGTAACGTGGAGACCGCCCCGCTCGTCCGCATCCGCCATGTCGCCAAGTCATACCGGCGCGGCATGCAGACCGTGCCGGTCCTGACCGACATCACCCTCGATATCGCCGAGGGCGATTTCATCGCGCTGATGGGACCGTCCGGCTCCGGCAAGAGCACGCTGCTGAACCTGATCGCGGGCATCGACCGACCGGACAGCGGCGAACTGCTCGTGGCCGGGCAGGACATCACGCGCCTGGCCGAATCGGAACTCGCGGCGTGGCGCGCGGCCAACGTCGGCTTTATCTTCCAGTTCTACAACCTGATGCCGGTGCTCACCGCGTTCGAAAACGTCGAGTTGCCACTGATGCTGACGCGCCTGTCGCGTGCCGAGCGGCGCGCGCGCGTGGACATGGTCCTCGGCATGGTGAACCTGGCCGACCGCATGGACCACTATCCGTCGGAACTGTCCGGCGGGCAGCAGCAGCGCGTGGCCATCGCCCGCGCGCTGATCACCGACCCTGTGCTGATCGTGGCCGACGAACCGACCGGCGACCTAGACCGCAACGCCGCCGCGGACATCCTGGCCATGCTGCAGCGGCTCAACCGCGAAGCCGGCAAGACCATCATCATGGTCACGCACGATGCCCACGCCGCCAACGCGGCCCGCTCGATGGTGCACCTGGAAAAGGGGGAACTGAACCATGGCAACAGCGCCTGACCGGCACTGACCGCGCGCGCCATGTTCGTGCTCAAGCTGATCGCCCGCAACGCGCTGCGCCACAAGCTGCGCACCGCGCTGACCGTGACCGGTCTGGTGGTCGCGGTGCTGGCCTACGGACTCCTGCAGACCGTGGTCGATGCCTGGTATGCGGGCGCCGCCGCGGCGTCCAGCGGCCGGCTGGTGACTCGCAACGCGATCTCGCTGGTGTTCCCGCTGCCGCTCAGCTATGAGAGCCGCATCCGCGGCGTGGATGGCGTCACGCTGGTGGCGCGCTCCAACTGGTTCGGCGGCGTCTACCGCGACCCCAAGAACTTCTTCGCGCAGTTCGCCGTGTCGGACAACTACCTCGAGCTGTACCCCGAGTTCCGCGTCACGGCGCAGCAGCTCGCCGACTACCAGCGCGACCGCAAGGGCTGCCTGATCGGGCGGCAGCTCGCGGACCTGTACGGCTTCAAGGTCGGCGACGTGCTGCCGATCAAGGGCACGATCTATCCGGGCACGTGGGAGTTCGTCGTGCGCGGCATCATGGAAGGGCGCGATGAAAGCACCATCACGCGCCACATGGTGTTCCACTGGGAGTACCTGAACGAAACCGTGCGCAAGCGCACGCCGCGGCAGGCCGACCAGGTCGGCGTGTATATCGTCGGCATCGACAATCCGGACAACGCCGCCGCGATCTCGCGCAACGTGGACGCGGTGTTCCGCAACTCGCTGGCCGAGACCCTGACCGAGACCGAGCAGGCGTTCCAGCTCGGCTTCGTCGCCATGTCGAACCAGATCATCGCGGCCATCCGCGTGGTGTCGTACGTGGTGATCCTGATCATCATGGCCGTGATGGCCAATGCCATGGCCATGAGCGCGCGCGAGCGCACCACGGAGTACGCCACGCTCAAGGCGCTCGGCTTCGGGCCGGGCTTCCTGGCGCTGCTGATGTTCGGCGAATCGATGTTCATCTGCCTGGTCGGCGGCGGCGTCGGCATGCTGGCCACGCCGCCGATGGCCGCCGTGTTCAAGCAGGCGGTCGGCGGCGTTTTCCCGGTGTTTTCCGTGTCGCACGAGACCATGTGGATGCAGGCCGCCTGCGCGCTGGTGGTGGCGCTCGCCGCCGCCGTGGTGCCGGCCGTGCAGGCCGCGCGCGTGCGCATCGTGGAAGGCCTGCGGGCCATCGGCTAGGCGCGCGCATGGCGATCCCGCTCAGCTACATCGCGCGCAACCTGTGGGCCCGGCGCCTGACCACGGCGCTGACGGCCGGCGGCCTGGCGCTGGTGGTGTTCGTGTTCGCCACCATGCTGATGCTCGACGCCGGGCTCAAGCGCACGCTCGTCACCACCGGCGAGCCGGACAACGTGGTCATGATCCGCAAAGGCGCGGAGACCGAAGTGCAGAGCGCCATCAGCCGCGACCAGGCCAGCATCATGGAGATGCACCCGTCGGTGGCCATGGACGACAGCGGACGGCCGATGGCCTCGAAGGAGGCGGTGGTGCTGATCTCGCTGACCAAGCGCGGATCGGACACCCCGTCCAATGTGGTGATCCGCGGGGTGTCGCCCAAGGGACTGGTCTTGCGGCCGCAGATCCGGCTGGTGGCCGGGCGCGCGTTCCGGCCGGGCTCGTCGGAGATCATCGTCGGCAGCAGCGTGGCCGGCGGCTTCACAGGCGCGCAGCTGGGCGGGCGGCTGCGCTTCGCCCAGCGCGACTGGACCATCGTCGGCGTGTTCGATGCCGGCGGCAGCGGCTTCGATTCGGAGATCTGGGGCGATGCCGACCAGCTCATGCAGTCGTTCCGGCGCGCCAGCTATTCGTCGATGGTGGTGCGGCTGACGCGGCCCGACGCGTTGGCGCGCCTGCGCGCCGACATCGACGTCGACCCGCGCCTGACCGCGGAGGCCAAGAGCGAGCAGAGCTTCTACAGCGACCAGTCCAAGGCGCTGTCGACGTTCATCAACATCCTGGGCCTGACGCTGTCCACGATCTTCTCGATCGCGGCAATGATCGGCGCGATGATCACCATGTATGCGTCGGTGGCCAACCGCGTGGCGGAGATCGGCACGCTGCGCGCGCTGGGCTTCCAGCGCACCAACGTGCTCGCCGCGTTCCTGATCGAGGCCCTGCTGCTGGGGTTTGCCGGCGGCGTGGCCGGGCTCTGCTGCGCGGCGCTGATGCAGTTCGCGTCGTTCTCCACGACCAACTTCCAGACCTTCGCGGACCTGTCGTTCCGCTTTATCCTCACCCCGGGCATCGTCGCGAAGACGCTGGGGTTCTCGATGGCGATGGGCCTGGTCGGGGGCTTCCTGCCGGCGCTGCGCGCGTCCCGCATGAACATTGTCGATGCCTTGCGGGCGCGCTGACGGCTGCGTGTTTCAGCTTGCCGCGAGCGCCTGCCGGGCATGGGCGCGCCGCGCCAGCCCGAGCGTGAGCATGGTGCCGCCAGCCAGCAGCGCGGGCACGCCGATCAGGGCGAACAGCGTCGGCATGCCCAGCCCCATCGACAGCATGGTGGCACCGCCTACCGAGCCCACCACCGAGCCGAGCCGGCCTACGCCGTTGGCCCAGCTCACGCCCGTGGCGCGGCAGTCGGTCGGGTAGAAGCCGGCCGACAGCGCGTTGGCGCCGACCTGCGAACCCGATACGCAGAAACCCGCGAAGAACACGGCCACGCCCGCCAGTGCCGGCGCATCGGCCAGGCTGCCGATGGCGGCGATGAACACGCCGGCCAGCGCGTAGCTGATGGCCAGCACATAGTGCGGATTGAAGCGGTCCATCAGCCAGCCCAGCATGATGGCGCCGAGCGTGCCGCCGACCTGGAACATGGTGGTGACCAGCGCCGCGGTGCGCAGCGACAGGCCGGTGCTGCGCAGCAGCGTCGGCAACCAGCTCGACAGCAGGTAGATCACCAGCAGGCTCATGAAGAAGGTCAGCCAGAACAGCAGCGTGCCGCGCACCAGTTCCGGCTTGAACAGGTGGCGCACCGGCGAGCTGGTGCTGCGGGCTTCGGCTACGGTGAACGTGGCGCCGCGCAGGTCAGCCTGCGGGGCAATGCGCTGCAGCGTGGCGGCAATGCGCTCGGGCGCGCGGCCGGCCATCACGAGGTAGCGCACGGATTCGGGAAGCAGCAGCGCCAGCAGCACGGAGAGCACCAGCGGCATCACGCCGCCGATCACCAGCACGGAGCGCCAGCCGTAGGCTTCGATCAGCCCGGCCGAGGCCAGCCCGCCCAGCGCCGAGCCGAGCGTGAAGCCGCAGAACATGGTGGTGACCAGGAACGAGCGGCGCTTCTCCGGACAGAACTCCGACGTCAGCGTGATGGTGTTGGGCATGGCGCCGCCCAGTCCCAGGCCGGTCAGGAAGCGCAGCGCGACCAGTACCCACAGGTCACTTGACCAAGCCGAGGCCAGGCTGGCCACGCCGAAGAACAGCACCGAGAACACCAGCACGCTCTTGCGGCCGAAGCGGTCGGCCAGCGGGCCGAACAGGAAGGCGCCGGCCATCAGGCCGCCGAGCCCGGCGCCGAACAGCGGCGCCAGGTGCGCGGGCGTCAGCTGCCATTCGGCGCGGATCGCCGGCGCGATGAAGCCGATCGCGGCGGTGTCGAAGCCGTCGATGGCGACGATCAGGAAGCACAGCACCACGATCATGACCTGGTACGGCGAGAGCGGCTGGCGGTCGATGAACGCGGAAATATTGATGGTCTGGCTGGCAGGCATGGGTTGTCTCCTCCTCGTTGCCTGGTTTGGGGCGAACGATGGCTACCGGCGGCGCGGGCCGCCAGTGCCATCGTCAGTCACTGCATTGATGCGCTTAAGAATTGACCGGTGGTTTTCTCCCCTCTCCCGCTTGCGGGAGAGGGGAGCTAACAACTGGCAGTTGGAACTTCAGGGCCGTTGAATCTTCAGAGCCAAGGCGTCGCGCTCAGGCAGCGTTCCGCACGCCATCCATGCAGCCACTGCAGCGCGTCGTAGTACTGCGCCTGCGTGCGGCCGGTCCATAGCGTGTTGCGCACCATGCGGTCGACGCCCTTGGCGTGGTACACGCGGCCCATGTCGCGCGCGGCATACAGCACGCGCGCGGTGCGCGGGATGCGGGCCTCTTCGTACAGCTTGAACGCGGCTTCGAAGTCATTGCCCGCGGCTTCCACCGCGGCGCCCAGGGTGACGGCATCTTCCAGCGCCTGGCATGCGCCCTGCGCGACGTATTGCGTCATCGGGTGCGCGGCATCGCCGAGGATGGTGGCGCGGCCGAAGCTCCAGCGCGCCACGGGGTCGCGGTCGGCGGTGGCCCAGCGCTTCCATGACGTCGGGCGATCGAGCATCTGGTGCGGCAGCGCATGGATGCCGTCGAAGTACGACAGCACTTCTTCCTTGCTGCCTTCGCGCACGCCCCAGGTTTCCTGCTCGCGACTGTGGAAGGTCACGACCAGGTTGTACTGCTGGCCGCCGCGCAGCGGATAGTGCACCAGGTGGCAGTTCGGCCCGGCCCATACCACGGGCGCATTGACCTGCAGGTCCTTCGGCATGTTGTCGACCTCGACCACGGCGCGGTACACCACGTGGCCGGTCACGCGCGGCGCGTCGCCGATCAGCGCTTCGCGGATGGCGGACTTGACGCCGTCGCAGCCGACCACGGCATCGGCATGGTGGCGCTCGCCGCGCTGGTCGATGACGGTGACGCCGCGCTCGTCCTGCTCAAGCTTCTCCACGCGCGTGGCGGTGCGGAAGCTGATCAGCGGGTGATCCTGCACGGCTTCAAGGATCGACAGGTGGATGTCGGCGCGATGGATCACCGCATACGGGTTGCCGAAGTGCTTGCGATAGGGCGTGCCGACATCGACGCGGGCGATCTCGTGCGTGTCGATCGCGTCGCGTAGGCTCAGGTAGTCGGTGAAGACCGCGCGGCCGCGCGCGGCCTCGCCCACGCCCAGCGCGTCCATGGCCGCGAACGCGTTGGCCGCGAGCTGGATGCCCGCGCCGATCTCGCCGATCTGCTCGGCCTGTTCCAGCAGTTCGATGCGGATGCCCTTGCGCGCGAGCGCGAGCGCCGCAGCCAGGCCGCCGATGCCGCCGCCGATGATCAGGACCTTGCGACCCGTGTCTTGTGCTGTGTTCATGCTTGTCTCCTGGCCTGGGTCAGTCAATCAGGCGGTGTAGTCCGGTTGATGCTTCGGTGCCGCCTTGGCGAAAGCGGGGTGCGCACTGGCGTGTGCGTAGACGGCCATCGCGCGCGGATAGGCCGACAGGTCGCAGCCCATGCGCAAGGCGTTGGCCACCTGCGGCACCAGCGTGACGTCGGCCAGCGTCGGGCTGTCGCCGAAGCACCACGGGCCCGTGCCGTACCGTGCGAGCAGTCGTTCCACGCCGGCCATGCCTTCGTCGATCCAGTGGCGGTACCAAGCGTCCTTTTGTTCCGGCGTCACCTTCAGCACGTCCTGCAGGTAGCGCAGCACGCGCAGGTTGTTGACCGGATGGATGTCGCAGGCGATGAGGCTGGCGAGTTCCAGCACGCGCGCGCGCGGCTCGGCGTCCTGCGGCAGCAGGCGCGGCTCCGGGTAGTGCGCATCGAGGTAGTCCATGATCGCGAGCGACTGGCCGAGCGTGAAGTCGCCGTCCACCAGTGCAGGCACCGATGCGGACGGGTTGATGCCCTGCACGTACTCCGCCTCGCGGTGCTGGCCGGTGCGGATGTTGACCGGCAGGGTCTCGAACGGCAGGCCCTTGAGCGCCAGCGCAATGCGCACGCGGTAGGACGTGGAGCTGTTGAAGAAACTATAGAGCTGCATGATGGTTCGCTGCTTGCTGTGTCCCGGATTCAGACCACGCGGACCTTGAGTTCGCCGAGGCCTTCGACGCCGGTCACCATGGTGTCGCCGGTCTTGACCGCGCCCACGCCTTCCGGGGTGCCGGTGAAGATCACGTCGCCCGGTTCCAGGCGGAAGAACTGCGACAGGTAGGCCACCGTTTCCGCCACCGACCAGATCAGGTGCGTGACATTGCTGCGCTGCTTGTCCTCGCCGTTGACGGTCAGCCAGAGGGCGGCCTGCTGCGGGTGGCCGATATCGGCGGCGCGGTGGATTGGCGCGACCGGCGCGGACGCATCGAAGGCCTTGCCGATTTCCCACGGGCGGCCCATCTCGCGCATCTTCATCTGCAGGTCGCGGCGCGTCATGTCCAGGCCCACGGCGTAGCCCCACACGTGCTCCAGCGCCTGTTCCACCGGAATATCGGCGCCGGCCTTGCCGATCACGGCTACCAGTTCGGCTTCGTAGTGGTAGTTCTGCGTCTGCGCGGGGTAGGGCAGTTCCAGCGTCTGGCCGTCGGCCACGGGCACGATGGCATCAGCCGGCTTGCAGAAGAAGAACGGCGGCTCGCGGTCGGGATCGAAGCCCATTTCGCGCGCATGGGCGGCATAGTTGCGGCCGACGCAGTAGACGCGGCGCACGGCGAACTGGTCGTCGGTGCCGGCAACGGGAATGGCAACGGTGGCGGGGGGCGTGAAGACGTAGGACATGGTGGGAACCTTCAGGACAAAACGGTTGAGTTGGGGCTGCGAGGCTCGCTTCAGTGGCTCACAGATCGTGTCGATGACCGCATGTCGTCCCCGCGAAGGCGGGGACCTAGTGACTTTCAAAGACGCTGGATTCCCGCCTGCGCGGGAATGACGGTGGTTGAGGTGTCAGGTGCGCGCTTCGCGCAGCAGGTTCAGCGCCGACAGCACGGGGCGGTCGGAATAGCTGAACAGCACGGCGTCTTCCATCGCGCCAAGCTGCACCGGTGCCCACGACGGCGCCACGAAGACATCGCGCGGCTCGAACTGGAACTGTGCATCGCCGATGCGAACCGTGCCGCGGCCTTCCACCACGCTGTAGACCGTGGCGTCGGTGCTGCGGTAGGTCTTGCCCTGGAAGCCGGCGGGCAGGTACTGCATGAAAGTGGCGATGGTCGGCATCGGCCAGCCGCCCGTGGCCGGGTTGACGTAGCGCAGCTTCACGCCGTCCCATGCATCGAGTTCGCCATTGCGGTAGAGCTTGTCGAGCGCTTCGCGCGAACGGTCGTACGGGTAGCTGAAGACCGGCGACGTCGGGTCGGTGACCTTGTGGCGCACCGGCACCATGTTCTGGCCGAAGCGCGCAAAGCTGTCGCCTTCGGCGCGCGTGACAGGCTGCTGGGACTCGGGGTAGTTCTCGGCAAAGCCAGCGTCGAACTGCTGCACCAGCGGAATGTCGAGGCCGTCGAGCCACACCACGGGCTCGCCGCCGTCTTCGAGGCTCGGGTTGCCGTGGTCGTGCCAGGTCCAGGATGGCGTGATGATGAAATCGCCCGGGTGCATGGTGGTGCGCTCGCCGTTCACGGCGGTCCAGGCACCCTTGCCTTCGACGATGAAGCGCAGCGCGGACTGCGTATGCCGGTGGCTTGGCGCAATCTCGCCCGGCAGGATCAACTGCAGGCCGGCGTAAAGCGTCGACGTGATGCTCGACTTGCCCGGCAGGCCCGGGTTCTCCAGGATCAGCACGCGGCGCACGGCCTCTTCGGCGCTAATGAGCTCGCCGGCCTGCATGACCAGCGGGCGCAGCGCGTCGTACTTCCACAGGGCCGGGACGATTTGCGGGCGCGGTTGCGGCGGCACCAGGCTGTGCAGCGATTCCCACAGCGGCGTCATATGGCTGCGGCCGATGTCCGCGTAGTAGGCGGCGCGAGCGGGATCAGGCGAATGGTCGGACATGCTGTCTCCGTGGCTTTTTATGGTTCCCGACCGTGTCGCCGGGCTGGTGTTTGGAGTTATACGTCCGGCGATATAAGATTTGAAATGAAAAATTCCTCTTATCTATACGTTTCATCGTATAGCTGCACCCGAAGATCAGACATGGACTGGACCCAGCGCCTGCGCCTGCGCAACCTGCAGATGCTTCTCAGCCTGGCCGAGACTGGCAACATGAGCCAGTCGGCCGCGCTGCTCAACACCACCCAGCCGGGGCTTTCCAAGTGGCTCAAGGACCTGGAGGACGACATCGGCCTGCCGTTGTTCGAGCGCCAGGCGCGTGGGCTGCAGCCGACGCCGTATGGCGAGTCGCTGATCGAGCACGCGCGCCGCATTGCCGCGCAGCTCGACACCGCGCGCGACGACCTGGCGGCGATGCGCGAAGGTGGTAGCGGCCTGGTGGTGGTGGGCACGTCGGGGGCTTCGGCGGCCGATACGGTGCCGTTGGCCGTGCTGCGCCTGCTGCAGCGCATGCCGCGCGCGCAGGTGCGGGTGGTGGAGACCACCATGGACCGGCTGATGAACCAGCTTGCGCACAGCGAGCTGGATATCGTGGTCGGCCGCTCCGCGCCCGAGCTGCAGGATGCGCAGACGGTTGGCGAATCGCTCTACCTGGAGCCGATCCATTTCGTTGCGCGCCCGCGCCATCCTTTGGCCACGCAGGACGCCGTGACGTGGGAGGCGCTGCAGGGTTACCGCTGGGTGGTATGGCCGCGCGGCACGCCGATCCGCAACGCGCTGGAAGCCGCACTCGCTAGTGCGGGGCGGCCGTTGCCGGCGGACAGCGTCGAGTCGAACTCCACCGTGCTCAATCTCACGTTGCTGAACAACAGCGACATGATTGGGCTGGCGTCGCATCGCACGGCGCGCCGGCTGGAAGCGCTTGGCGCGTTGCGCATCGTGCCGCTGCGGCTGGCGGGATTTGGTTCGGTGTCGATGTATTGGCGCGAGGACTCGATCAAGCGCTCGGCCGTCGCGGCCATGCTGGACTGCCTGCGGCGCGCCGCCGATCGCGAGGTGCCGGACGCCGTCGATACCGCGCCTTGAGGGACCGGGTTCTGGCGCCTACATTGGATGCTCACACCGATGCTGCGGCGTGCCGCACATCCACCATGGAGGCGCGACATGGAATTCCTGAATTCCGGCAAGGTTCTGCCCGCGGGCCTGCCATTTTCCGAAGCCGTCCGCGTCGGGAACATGCTTTACCTGTCTGGCCAGATGGGCATCGTCCCTGGCAGTACGCGGCTGGTTCCTGGCGGCATCCGCGAAGAAGCGAAACAGGCGTTGATGAACATCCGCACGACGCTGGAAGCGCATGGTGCAACGATGCGCGATGTGGCCAAGTGCACCATCATGCTGGCGGACATCGGAGAGTGGCAGGCATTCAACGACGTCTACAAGGAATTTTTTGAAGCCCCTTATCCCGTCCGCAGCGCGCTGGGCGCGAGCGGGCTCGCGTTGGGAGCCCGCGTCGAAGTTGAGTGTGTGGCGGTGGTCGGTGGTGGCTAGCCGCAAGGTAGAAGTCTTCGCAACGCGCGACTGGTGAGCCGCGCAGCAGCCGAAGGCGATGATGCGATAGCGCGCCCACTGGCGGGCCACGGACAGGTTCAGGGCTGGTTCAATCATTGCCGGAGAGCCTGCAGGCGGACGCGCTCCATGCGGCAGGCAGCGGTGCATTCTCTGAAGCCCATACCCGTACGAAATTCTCCGCACACTACGATCAATATTCGCCCGTTTAGGGCAAGCAAACGCGTTTTTTGGTTACTTTTTGTCGCTCGGACAAAAATTGACTCGCAGGCTACGCCTGCGAAACAGCAGCGCATGTCAAGCACGCTCCCGTCCGAAGCATCCCATGCGCCTCATCCCGCCCCACCTCAAAAACGGGTAAACCTTCCCCCTCCAAAGAAGGGCCTAAACCTTCCCCACATCCCGACCGTTAGCCGCCGGCATAACACGAAGTCAAATGAACCAGGCCCACCGCGCCCCGCCTCTCCAGGCGGCATCGCAAAAGCCCTCCGCCGGAGCCCGCGATCGTCATCGCGGGTGACCGGCAACGCGAACGGGTGAAAGGCGTCGCACGCTGGCGGTTGGCCATCGTGCGAGCAGGATCGGCATGACTCAATCGCAGCGTCCGACGGACAAAAAGGGGAGGGGTATTCGTGAATTTCAGGGATCTTTCGATCAAGACCCGGCTGCTGGCCGGCTTTGGCACCTTGGCCTGCATCGTGCTGGTGGTATCCGGATACTCGCTTCATGCGCTAGGAGAGGCCACCGACGGTTTCACCCAGTACCTGAAAGGTCTCAATGCGCGCTCGGAGCTGGCTGCCGAGATACGTGCCGCGGTCGATCGCCGTGCCATTGCCGCGCGCAACATGGTCCTCGCGACGGCCTCGGCAGAGATCGACAAGGAAAAGGCCGAAGCCCTGCACGCGCATGACGACGTGCAGAGCCGCCTGGCCCGCCTGAACCAGATGGTGCAGGACAAGGGGGCCAGCGACGAAGCGCGCCAGCGCGTGGCGGACGTAGTTCGCATCGAAGCCCAGTACGGTCCGGTTGCCACGGCCATCGTCACGCTGGCCGCGCAGAAGAGTACCGAGGAAGCCATCGTCCGCATCAACACGCAATGCCGGCCGCTGCTCGCTTCGCTGATGCATGCCGTCGATGCCTATGACGACCTCACGCATCGCCGCCAGCGCGATATGGAGGCCAAGCTTGCGGCCGACTATGTCGAGCGCCGCAACCTGCTGATCGTGATCGCGCTGGCGGCGGTGGCGCTGGCGTGGACAGGCGGCTTGCTGCTTACGCGCGCCATCACCGGCCCGATTGGCCAGGCGGTGGACGTGGCCCGTACCGTCGCCAGCGGCGACCTCGGCGCGCGCATCGACGTCACGAGCGACAACGAGACCGGCCGCCTGCTCGCGGCGCTGCGCGACATGAACGAACGGCTCACCGAGACCGTCACGCGCGTGCGCTCGGGCAGCGCCAGCATTGCCGGCGCCACGCGCGAGATCGCGCAAGGCAATGCCGACCTGAGCAGCCGCACCGAAGAGCAGGCCGCTTCGCTGGAGCAAACCGCGGCCAGCATGGAAGAACTGACCGAAGCCGTCCGCCAGAACACCGAGAACGCACGCCAGGCCACCGAGCTGGCGCGCAATGCCGCCAACGTGGCGCAGCAGGGCAGCAGCACCGTGGGCCGCGTGGTGCAGACCATGCAGGGCATCAGCGCCAGCTCCACCAAGATCGCCGAGATCACGGGCATCATCGAGAGCATTGCGTTCCAGACCAATATCCTGGCGCTCAATGCCGCCGTGGAAGCAGCGCGCGCGGGCGAGCAGGGCCGCGGCTTTGCCGTCGTGGCCAGCGAAGTGCGCGCGCTGGCGCAGCGCTCGTCCGGCGCAGCCAAGGAGATCAAGGAACTGATCGAGACCTCCGGCAAGCAGGTCGCGAGCGGCGCGGAACTGGCCGGCGAGGCGGGCCAGACCATGGCGTCGGTCACGCAGGCCGTGGCGCAGGTCACGGCCATCGTCGAAGAGATCGCCACGGCGTCGTCGGAACAGGGGCGCGGCATCGAGCAGGTGAACCAGGCGGTGGTGCAGATCGACCAGGTGACCCAGCACAATGCCTCGCTCGTCAGCGAGGCGGCATCCGCGTCGCGCTCGCTCGAAGATCAGGGCCGCGAACTTATCGAGCTGGTGTCGTTCTTCAAGCTGCCGGGAGAGTCGCACGCCAGGCATGAGCCGGCGGGTATCGCGGCGCAGGCGGCGCAGGCGGCGCAGGCGCGGCAGCGCGCCGTCATGGCCTGACCCGCAGCACGCCATGCGACCCACGGCATTGCGGTTCCCGCTAACGCAATGCCGTGCCGAACAGCGCGGCAATCAACGGACGGTCCTTGCGCACCTCCAGGCAGCAAAGCGCGTAGTCGATGGTCAGCGATGGCTCGTCGACCCGCACTGCGCGCAGCCCCGGCAGCGGAATGCATTCGATCTCCGTGACGAAGCTCGTGCCCATGCCGTTCGCGACCGCGTGCAAGGTCGCTTCGCGGCTGTTGATCTCCATGGTGCAGTGGGGCACGGTGCCGCTGCGCTCGAACGCGCGCTCCACGCGATGCCGGGTCTTTGACCCCGGCTCGCGCAGGATGATCGGGTCGCGCGACAGTTCCTGCATCGAGACCGCCGGCCGGTCCGCCAGTGCATGCCCCTGCGGCACGACCGCCACGATGCGCTCGCTGCGGTATGGCGCGATATGCAGGCCTTCGACCGGATCGGGCTCCGCCAGGATGCCCACGTCGATGTCGAAATCCTGCAGGCCGCGCAGCACGGACGCTTCCGAGCCGATCGTGATGGTCAGCTCCAGCGTCGGGTGGGCGTCCCTGAACACGCGCGCCAGCTCCAGTGCAATGGGCGGCGACACCGCGCCGACGCGCACCAGCCCGGTCTTCAGCTTGTGCGCGCTTTGCAGGAACTGGATGGCCTCTTCCTCCTGCCCGAACAGTCCCTTGGTAATCGCATAGAGCCGCTCGCCTGCCGGCGTGAGCCGCGTGAAGCGGCCCGCGCGCACCACCAGTTCCACCCCGAAGCGCGTTTCCAGCGCCTTCACCTGGTCCGTGACAGTCGGCTGGCCGATATGCAGGTATTGCGCCGCGGCAGTGAACCCGCCCGTCTTCGCGACGGCATGAAAGCACCGGATGGACTTGTAGTACTGGTGGAACATGGCGCGGCTCGCGGCTTTGTGGGGACGTTTGGCCGCAGAGTCTCCCACGGATCGCCACGCTTGCGCAGGCAGGGTTTGCCCTGTGCCCGGCGCGGCCTGCGCGATCCATCGGTTTTGGCGCGCCCTGACCACAAATAAGCGATTGGACGGTACCCAGGGGGTCTCCCAAACTTCTGTCAACGCGGGATGCGGCACAGCCGGTCCCGGTCAGACCAGACCAGAACGACAAGCAAGGAGACCCCATGATTCACGCGTACCACAACCCTGTATCGATCCAGTGCGGACCGGGCAGCCTGGACCGATTGCCCGCGCTGCTGCGCGGCCGTCGGGCCGTCGTCGTGACCTTTCCCGAAGCGCGCGCGCTGGGCCTGGTCGCGCGGCTTGAAGGATTGCTTGGTGCTTCCCTGGTCGGCGTCATCGACAACGTGCAGCCCAACCCCGACGTCGCCCAGCTGTCGGGCCTCTACAACCACTTCTGGGAACAGGCGGACGCGTGCGACGCCATTGTCGCGGTCGGTGGCGGCAGCGCCATCGATACGGCCAAGGCGTTGATGGTCGGCACGAAATCCGGCCGCTTCGATTCGCTGATCGGCCTGCTGGCCGCCGGCATGGCGTTCACGCCGGAGCAGGTCAAGCCGCTGATCGCGGTGCCGACCACTGCCGGAACGGGCAGCGAAGTGACGCCGTGGGCGACCATCTGGGACGCGGCCAACCAGAAGAAGTACTCCCTGCATCTCGACCAGACGTGGCCGGAAGCCGCCATCGTCGATGCCGAGCTGATGCTGTCCGTGCCGCTGGGCACCACGGTCTCGACGGGCCTCGACGCGCTGTCGCACGCGCTGGAATCGGTCTGGAACGTCAATGCCAATCCGGTCTCGGACACCTTCGCCGTGTCGGCGGCGAAAGACATCTTCGATACGCTGCCGCGGCTGGTGCGCAACCCCGGCGACATCGTGCTGCGCGATCGCATGGCGCTTGCGGCGCTCAAGGCGGGCCTGGCGTTCTCCAACACCAAGACGGCGCTCGCCCACTCCATCTCCTACGAAATGACGCTGCGCCACGGCCTGCCGCATGGCATCGCCTGCTCGTTCACGCTGCCGCTGGTGCTCGAAAAGGCCTGGGCCTGCTGTCCGGAGCGCGACCGCACGCTGCAGGAACTGTTCGGCCCATCGCTGCCCGCGGCACAGCAGCGCCTGCGCGAGTTCCTGCGGGGGCTGGGCGTCAAGACCGAGTTCGCCGACTACGGCGTGTCCGATGACGAGGCCGGCGACATGATCGCGCGGGCGCTCGACGGTGCCCGTGGCAAGAACTTCATCGGCGCTGTTCCGGCCTAGCGGCACGATCCCGGCCGACGGTATCGGTATCGCAGGCCAACACGATCCCGCCAGACGGGACGACAATACAAGAGGAGACAAAAATGGAAACTGCCGATCGCATCCAGGTAGGGGGCTTCGTCGCCCCGGCCGAGCAATCGTTCCGGCGGGCACAGTGGCGCATGCTGCTGGCCGCGATGTTCTGCTATTTCTTCTTCTACACCGGGCGGCAGACCTTCGGCTTCGCCATTCCCGGCATCCAGAAGGAGTTCGGGCTTTCCAAGGAGGTACTCGGCTGGGCATCGACCTGCCTGCTGTGGTGCTATGCGGTCGGGCAGGCGATCAACGGCAACCTGGGCGACAAGTTCGGCGGCCGCCGCGTCATGACCGCCGGTGCGATCCTGTCGTGCGCCGCCAACTGGGTGGTCAGCTTTGCCGTGGGCTTCAAGACGCTGGCCATTCCATGGGGCATCAACGGCTATTTCCAGGCGCTCGGCTGGGCGCCTGGCAGCCGGCTGCTTTCGAACTGGTGGGGCGCAGAGGAACGCGGCAAGGTCTACGGTTTCTATGTGTTCGCCGCGGGCTGCGCGTCGGTGCTCTCGTTTGTCACGTCGATCCTGGTGGTCAACATCCTGCACCTCGACTGGCGCTGGATTTTCCGGCTGCCGGTGCTGCTGATGCTGGTTGGCGGCATCACCTTCTACCTGATCGTGCGGGAGCGGCCGGAGGAACTCGGCTACAAGTCCCCTGACACGGGTGTTGCAGATGCCGGGGGCGCCGCCAAAGGCGCGCATGCCGAAACCGATGCAGCGGAAAGCTCGTGGTCGCGCTACAAGGCCGTGCTGCGCAACCCGCGCCTGCTGATCGCGGGCCTGTCGATCGGCTTCCAGAACGCGGCGCGCTATGGCCTGATCGTTTGGGTGCCGGTGCACTTCCTGGGCAAGGACTGGAAGCATGCCGACACGCTGATCGATCCGGCGTGGATCTCGGTGGCGCTGCCCGTGGGCATGGCCCTGGGGGCGCTCTCCAACGGCTGGATTTCGGACCGCCTGTTCGGTTCGAGCCGCAGCAAGGCGATCATGCTCTACATGGTGCTGGGCGCGATCGCGTCGATGGTCATGTACAAGCTGCCCACCGGCATGGGCGCCATTGTCGCGCTGTTCCTCGCCGGCTTCTTCGTCTACGGCCCGGCCTCGTCGTTCTGGGCGCTGTGTCCGGACCTGGTCGGCGCCAAGCGGGCGGGTACTGCCACCGGCATCCTGAACTTCTTCTCCTACCTGCTCGCCGGCCTCGGCGAGCCCCTGATCGGCCGCATGCTGGATCACTCGGGCAATACGTCGCTGGTATTCCCGATCGTGGCAACGAGCTGCATGATCAGCGCCGTCATCGCGGCCTTCATCCGCCGCTGAGCAGGCAGGGCCGGCATGGCGCCGGCCCGCCTGCGGCGGCTTCATCATCTTTCATACACTGTTCGAGACCCGCAAGGGAAGATCATGACTGCACTGCAAGCCATCCCCGAAATCCGCCACGAAGCGTTGCGCATCGCCGGCGAGAAGATCTACCGCGAAGACGTGATCGAGGTGACGTACCCGTACACGGGCGAAGTCATCGCCACCGTGCCGAAAGCAACGCTCGACGACGTGCGCCGCGCCTACCGCATTGCACGGGATTACCAGCCGACGCTGACGCGCTACGAGCGCTACAAGATCCTGATGCGCGCGGGCGAGATCATCGCCTCGCGCCTCGACGAGATCTCGCGCACCATCACGCTGGAATCGGGCCTGTGCCGCAAGGACTCGCTCTATGAAGTGGGCCGCGCCTCCGACGTGCTGCTGTTTGCCGCCAACCAGGCGCTGGTCGACGATGGCCAGGTGTTTTCGTGCGACCTGACTCACCACGGCAAGAGCCGCAAGGTCTATACGCTGCGCGAGCCGCTGCTTGGCGTGATCACCGCCATCACGCCGTTCAACCATCCGCTCAACCAGGTGATCCACAAAGTCGCGCCGTCGGTGGCCACCAACAACCGCATGGTGCTCAAGCCCAGCGAGAAGACGCCGCTGGCGGCCTACCTGCTGGCCGATATTTTGTATGAGGCCGGGCTGCCGCCGCAGATGCTGTCGGTCATCACCGGCGATCCGCGCGAGATCGCCGACGAGATGCTGACGCACCCCGACGTGGACCTGGTGACCTTCACCGGCGGCGTGCCGATCGGCAAGTACATCGCCGCCACCGCGACCTACAAGCGCCAGGTGCTCGAGCTGGGCGGCAATGATCCCATCATCGTGATGGAAGACGCCGACGTGGAAGAGGCGGCCACGCTGGCCGCGAGCGGTTCGTACAAGAACTCGGGCCAGCGCTGCACGGCGATCAAGCGCATGCTGGTGCACGAGTCGGTGGCGGACCGCTTTGTCGACCTGCTGGTGGCGAAGACCGAAGCGCTCAACTACGGCGATCCCATGGACCCGAAGGTGGACATGGGCACCGTGATCGACGAGGCTGCGGCGATCCAGTTCGAAACGGTGGTCAACGAGGCGATCGCCGCCGGTGCGAAGCTGCGCTACGGCAATATCCGCCGCGGTGCGCTGTACTCGCCGACGGTGCTCGACCACGTCGATCCCGACATGACGGTGGCCAGGCAGGAGACCTTCGGGCCGGTGTCGCCGGTGATCCGCTTCAAGGACATTGAAGAGGCGATCCGCATTTCGAACGGCACTGCTTACGGGCTGTCATCGTCGGTTTGCACCAACCGGCTCGACTACATCACGCGCTTCGTGCGAGAGCTGAAGGTAGGCAGCGTCAATGTGCGCGAGGTGCCGGGTTACCGGCTGGAGCTGACGCCTTTCGGAGGGATCAAGGACTCTGGCCTGGGCTACAAGGAAGGCGTGCTGGAGGCGATGAAGAGCTTTACCAACACCAAGACGTACTCGCTGCCCTGGTGAGCGTAGGTGGCCTGTGCGCCGGTCAAGGCGGTGCAGTTCGTCCCTGCGCCGCCGGGCCGGCGCGTAGTTTCTGCTGGTGTCTCCGGTAGCTGGGAGCAGGAGGGTCTCCCGTGCCTCCGTCCCGGATTTGGCCGTCTGCGCAGGCGGCTGTTTTGTTTTCTGGCGGCGCTGTCCCGCGCCGCATCGCTATTGCCGAGCTTTCATGATGAGAATTCAATCCGTTGTGCATGAAGGGCGGATGTTTCCGCCATCCCGCCACGCCTGCGCCAATGCCACGATCTCGGGCATGGACGCCTACCGCGCGCTCTGCGCCGAAGCGGAGCGCGACTATGAAGGCTTCTGGGCCAGCCGCGCGCGCGACCTGCTGCACTGGAACAAGCCGTTCACCAAGGTGCTCGATGAGAGCAATGCCCCGTTCTACAAGTGGTTCGAGGACGGCGAACTCAACGCGTCGTACAACTGCCTGGACCGCAATCTGGAGAATGGCAACGCCGAAAAGACGGCAATCGTGTTCGAGGCCGACGATGGCACCGTGACGCGCGTCTCCTACCAGGACCTGCACGCGCAGGTCTGCCGCTTTGCCAATGGCCTGAAAAAGCTCGGGATCAAGAAGAACGACCGCGTGGTGATCTACATGCCGATGTCGGTCGAAGGCGTGGTGGCGATGCAGGCCTGCGCGCGCCTCGGTGCCACACATTCGGTCGTGTTCGGCGGCTTCTCGGCCAAGTCGCTGCAGGAGCGGCTGGTGGACGTGGGCGCCGTGGCGCTGATTACCGCCGACGAGCAGATGCGCGGCGGCAAGGCGCTGCCGCTCAAGGCGATTGCCGATGACGCTCTCGCGCTCGGCGGCTGCGAAGCGGTGAAGGACGTGATCGTCTATCGCCGCACCGGCGGCAAGGTCAACTGGGTCGAAGGCCGCGACCGCTCGATGGAAGATGTCTCGGCAGGCCAGCCCGACACCTGCGAAGCCGTGCCCGTGAGCGCCGAGCACCCGTTGTTCGTGCTCTACACCTCGGGCTCGACCGGCAAGCCCAAGGGCGTGCAGCACAGCACCGGCGGCTACCTGCTGTGGGCGCTGATGACGATGCAGTGGACCTTCGACATCAAGCCCGACGATCTTTTCTGGTGTACCGCGGACATCGGCTGGGTCACGGGGCACACGTACATCGCCTATGGCCCGCTGGCCGCGGGCGCGACGCAAATCATCTTCGAAGGCGTGCCGACCTATCCGAACGCCGGCCGCTTCTGGGACATGATCGCGCGCCACAAGGTCAGTATCTTCTACACCGCGCCGACAGCGATCCGCTCGCTGATCAAGGCCGCCGAGGCTGACGAGAAGATCCACCCGAAGCAGTACGACCTGTCGAGCCTGCGCTTGCTCGGCACGGTCGGCGAGCCAATCAATCCCGAGGCGTGGATGTGGTACTACAAGAACATCGGCAACGAGCGCTGCCCGATCGTCGACACCTTCTGGCAGACCGAGACCGGCGGCCACATGATCACGCCGCTGCCGGGCGCGACACCGCTGGTGCCGGGTTCGTGCACGCTGCCGCTGCCGGGCATCATGGCGGCCATCGTCGACGAGACCGGACAGGATGTGCCGAATGGCGCCGGCGGCATCCTGGTGGTCAAGCGCCCGTGGCCGGCGATGATCCGCACCATCTGGGGAGATCCGGAACGCTTCAAGAAGAGCTACTTCCCCGAAGAGCTGGGCGGCACGCTGTACCTTGCGGGCGATGGCTCGATCCGCGACAAGGACACCGGCTACTTCACCATCATGGGCCGTATCGATGATGTGCTGAACGTGTCGGGCCATCGCATGGGCACGATGGAAATCGAGTCGGCGCTGGTGGCCAACCCGATCGTCGCCGAAGCCGCCGTGGTGGGCCGCCCGGACGACACCACGGGCGAGGCCATCTGCGCGTTCGTAGTGCTCAAGCGTTCGCGTCCGGGCGATGCCGAGGCGCAGCAGATCGCTACGGAGCTGCGCAACTGGGTGGCCAAGGAGATTGGCCCGATCGCCAAGCCCAAGGACATCCGCTTCGGCGATAACCTGCCGAAGACGCGCTCGGGCAAGATCATGCGGCGCCTGCTGCGTTCGCTGGCGAAGGGGGAGGAGATCACGCAGGATACTTCTACGCTGGAGAATCCTGCGATTCTTGAGCAGCTCGGCGTTACGCAGTGAGTCGTCTGTCCGCTCCACGACAATGGCCGCCAGGAAGTGTATGTGTGTGGCGGACTTTTCTTCAGGTTCCTCGGCGAATTGCGGGGTTGTCGTTCTTGGCAGGCGCGGCTGTTTCGCAGGCGTAGCCTGCGAGTCACTTTTTGTCCGAGCGACAAAAAGTAACCAAAAAACGCGTTTGCTTGCCCTAACGGGCGAATATTGATCGTAGCGTGCGACGAATTTCGTACGGGTACTCGCTTCAGAGTCTGCCCCGCTGCCTGCCGCATGGTGCGCGTCCGCCTGCAGGCTCTCCAGCAATGATTGAACCAGCCCTGAACCTGTCCGTGGCCCGCCCGTGGGCGCGCTATCGCATCATCGCCTTCGGCTGCTGCGCGGCTCAGTAGTCGGCAGGCGGGAGGACATCAACAGTGCAGATGCCGGTGCGTCCCTTTCCCCCTCTACCATTCCGCTCCGTCGCTTAACTGTGCTTCCTGGACGGCGGCTGTCGCAGAGCGCGAGCGGCAATCGGTGTCGACATCACGATTGACGTGCGAGTTTCACCGTACAGGTTGATCCGTTCAATCAGCCGTTCAAGATCGGCCAAACTTACCGCGACCAACCTGAGGACATAGGAATCCGCACCTGTGACGTGATGACACTCCAGCACTTCGGGGATGGACTCGAGCAACTTCAGGAACTTGGCTTTTGCAGGTTGCGGCACGGTAATGCCAATCAGCGCGCTCACCGCGTAGCCAGCCGCTACCGGATTGATCGTAGCGGAGTAGCCTTCGATCACCCCCGTTTCTTCCAGGCGTTTGACGCGCTCCGTGACCGCCGGCACCGAGAGGTGGATCTGACGACCCAGCTCGGTATAGCTCATGCGTCCGTTGTGCTGTAGCAGGGCAAGCAGCTTCCAATCCAGTTCGTCCATGATTCCGTAGGATTTAAGGCCAAAACGCAATTGTTCCTTAAAATCCGTCTTCGTGCATCACCCCAGACGACCTACGATGCCACATCTGCATTCACTAACTCGTCGACGGTCATGTTGTTCATTAAATCCCTGGTGATCGGTTTTTGCATTGCCGCGCCGGTAGGCCCCATCGGGATGTTATGCATCCAGCGCAGTTTCGCGCGTGGCTTTCGCTCCGGCTTTGCAACGGGCGTCGGCGCAGCATGCGCGGATGGCATCTACGGGTTGCTGGGCGCGCTCGGTATCGCCGGCGTGGCTCTGGCCCTCCCGATGCTGAGCGTGGCGCTCAAAATCGGCGGTGGCGCGTTTCTCGTCTGGCTGGCCTGGGGCATGTGCAAGGAATCGCCCGCTGCCCCGGAACTGTCGCAAGGAGCGCCGCATTCCACTGTTGCTCGCGATTTCCTGACGACGTTTGCCCTTACGCTGTCCAGCCCCATGACCGTTCTGTCGTTTATCGGGATCTTTGCCGCGCTCGGGCCACTATCAGGCTCGCACGACGGCCCGGCCTGGGCTGGCGTAACGCGGATGGTCGGTGGGGTATTTGTCGGCTCTGCCGTCTGGTGGCTTTGCCTGAGCACCGCGGCGGCCACGTTACGAAAAGCGTTGTCTGCCTCGGTGATGCGCGGCTTCTCGCGCATATCGGCCAGCGTGGTAGCCGTATTCGGTTGCGTTCAGATAGTCTCTGGCGTGTCTGGCCTTCTCTAGGCCGAGCGCGCTCCACGCGGCGCCCCCCCATCGGCAAGGCGGCGCCGGACATCAGCGAGAGGAGCGCCCCCCTCGCCGTCGCCAGTCAACGGAGGCCGCCTGAGCTCCCTTGCAGCATCTGCTGGAGCGGGCGGCCTTGCTCGTCGCAGTGCTCAGTCGGCGTGGTTCAGCGCCAGGCGCAGGATGTCGAAGTTGCGCAGGCGCACGCCAGCCTCGGTGTTCACCTTGCGGTTGAACAGCAGCGGCACCTGCTGCTCAGACAGGCCGCCATGCGAGCGCAGCGGCGCGTCGAGTCCGCTCAGGTCATGGCGTGCCGGCGTGGTGCCCAGCACGGTCAGGCGTTCGCTGACGACCACCAGGTCGCCAATGCGGTCCGGCGGCAGCTCGAAACGTTCCGCGGCGGCCTGCTTGTCCAGCACCAGTTCGATCCCCGGCAGCGCCTCGATCGCATGGCGCACGGCACCCAGGTCCTGTCCCGCGGGCACGTAGACCGTTGCGTACGAGCCGAGCGCGCCGTGGTGGGCGACATAAGGATCCGTGATCGGCAGCAGGACACGCGTGGCGCCTTCGCCAAAGCGCTGGTCCAGCACTTCCTGCAGGAACAGGATGTTCGGCTTGCCCAGCGAGTCGGTCTTGGCGTTCATGCCGTGGTCGGCGGTCACGCCGATGATGGCCCCTTGCGCATCCATGCGCTGGAGGTAGCTGTCGATCATCGCGTAGAACGCGTTGGCCTGGGCCGTGCCGGGCGCATGCTTGTGCTGGATGTAGTCGGTCGTGGACAAGTACATCAGGTCCGGGCGGACGGTTTCGAGCAGCACCGCGCCGGCGGCGAACACGAACTCCGACAGGTCCGCGCTGTACACCGACGGCAGCGGCATGCCGACTTTGGCCAGCACGTCTTCGATGCCGTTCTCTTCGAGCGTGGCCTGGTCGGCTTTCTCGGCCGAGAAGCAGATGCCCTTGAGTTCGTGACCGAGCAGCGCGCGCAGCTTGTCCTTTGCCGTCACCACGGCCACGGATGCGCCGGCCTGCGCGGCGGCCGCCAGCACGGTCGGCGCACGCAGGTAGCGCGCGTCGTTCATCAGGACTTCCTCGCCCGACTCCGTGTCGTAGAAGAAATTGCCGCAGATCCCGTGCGCCGACGGCGGCACGCCGGTCACGATGGACAGGTTGTTCGGGTTGGTGAAGGACGGCACCACGCAATCGCCGGTCAGCACCGTGCCACGCTTGCGCAGGCTTTCGAAGAAGGGGGCCACGCCGGCCTGCACGGCGAGGTTGATGTACTCCTGCTCGCAGCCGTCGATGCAGACGATGACAGTGGGCCGGGCAGGCAGCTGGTAGCGGTGGCCATTGGCCTGGATGGTTGTGGGCATGGTGGTTTCGGCTTCCGTTGTGGATGGGTTGAAACCGATGCTAAGGTAAGAGATAAACTCGCACAATCGAGATTATCTTGCAGGATGTGAGAGGAAATCTCACAATTAACCCCATCCATGGCGACAAGCCTGGCCGCGCCTCGTTCGTTCCATCCAGAAAAGCTGACCATGCCGCACAAATTACCGCCGTTGAACGCCCTGCGGATCTTTGAAGTCGCCTCCCGCGCGGGAAGCTATTCAGCGGCCGCGCGCGAGCTCAATCTCACGCATGGCGCGGTCAGCCGGCAGGTCGAGATCCTGGAACAGTGGCTGGGCCAGCCGCTGTTCATCCGCCAGGGCCAGCGCATGGTGCCGACCGTGCATGCCCAGGCATTTGCCAGGGAGATCAGCGAAGCGTTCGACCATATCAGCGCGGCTTCGGAGCGCTACGGCCGCATCGCCACGCGCAAGGTGGTGCGCGTCAATGCGCCGGCCACGTTTGCGATGCGCTGGCTGATCCCGCGGCTCGACGGGTTCCGGCAACTGCAGCCGGATGTTGACGTGCGGGTGTCGACGGCCTTCAGCAATGAAGGCTCGATGAGCGGCGCCTTCGACGTCGCCATCCGCCGGACCTTCGAGCCCGGCGCGCAGTTCGACGTGACCCCGATCCTGTCCGACTTCCAGACTGTCATCGCCAGCCCCGCGCTGGTGGCGCGGATGTCGCTGCGCGATGTCGAGGATCTCGTGGAAGGGGTGTTCCTCTATACGGAAACGCGGCCGGGAGGCTGGGAGGCCTGGCTGCAGCAGGCCGGGCATGCGTCGCTGCGGCCAGTCCGGACCTTGCGTTTCGACCACTTCTTCGTGACGCTGCAGGCCGTGGTCGACAGCCTGGGCTTTGCCATCGGCACCTTTCCGACGCTGGACACCGATCTTGCCGCCGGTCGTATCGCTACGCCGTTCCATGGCATCCGCGCGCCGGGCGATACCTACTATTCGCTTGTCGCGCGCGATGCCGACAAGCCGCTGCATCTGCGGGCGTTTTTGGAGTGGCTGGAACAACAAGGCAACGATGCCACGGGCACGGTCTAACTGTTTCTTGCACTGGCTCAGTGCGCGGCAATGGTTCCCCCGCGCGTGCGAAGCACGAGGGGATTGCCGGCAATGTAACCTGGCACACAATTTCATAACTGTTATCAAGATGCGTATAATCGCGACATCGGGTCGGCCCCGCGCTGGCTCCCATATTTCCTCCAGGAGTGAACCATGATCAGTGCCGATCTCGGACAGCAACTCGAGCGCTACGTGGCCGAGTTGGTTGGCTCGGGCCGCTATGGCTCCAAGAGCGAAGTGCTACGCGAAGGCGTGCGTTTGATCCAGGACCGCGAAGCGCAACTGGCGGCGCTGGATGTGGCCATCGCGCGAAGCTTGGCCGAGGCCGACGACGGCCAGGGCGGCAATGCGAAAGATGTGTTCGACCGCCTGGAGGCGAAGTATCGGGCGATGGCGGGTGGCGGGCCGGCATGATTGTCCGTCTCACGCCGCTGGCCGAGGCCGAACTCGAGGCCATCGCCGACTACATCGCGCGCGATAACCCGCGCCGGGCGTTGTCCTTTGTGCAGGAACTGCGCGAACGGTGCCTGAGCCTCGCTGAGATGCCGCTGGCGTTTCCGCTGGTGCCGCGCTATGCCGATCGCGGCATCCGCCACCGCGTCCACGGCAACTACCAAATCTTTTACCGTGTGGTTGGCGATCCCCCCGAGCGCATCGACGTGCTGCATGTCCTGCACAGCGCCCGCAACTATGCAGCGCTGTTGTTCAGCTGATACGCGAGAGCACGCAAAATCTCGACTGTTCTCCCACTCAGTCACCACCTGTAGCCTGGGGTGTGGACGCCTGGACCGATCGACGCAACACGCGAACAAACCGAATCCAACGCGTGCGACTACGTGGCGTCATCGACTGCGGTGTCAGCGCTTGCCATTCCCTCCAGTTTCCATTCCGAGCCGCACGAAAGCCCGCACAGCTGGCGAAATCTCCCGTCGTCGGTACGCCATCGCAAGATGCACCGACAACCGGAAATCCCCGATCGGCTTGTAGCAAGTTCCCGGATGCGAAAAGCTTCGCATCGACTCTGGAACAATCGCCACGCCATAGCCAGCCGCAGCCAGACTGATCGCGGAAATGAAGTCCTGCACGCGGTACTCCAGGCGAGGCGCGAAGCCGCCGGCTTCGCCCAGGGCAGAAAGTGCAAAGCCGAAGCCTTCTTCGTCCGCGAACTGCGGCACGATAAACGCCTCGTCGGCAAGGGTGCGGGCTGATACGGTCGCGCGCCGGGCAAGAGGGTGATCGTCGGCCATCGCTGTCACCAGACGCTCCGTTTGCATGATCTTCGCGACCACGTCAGGTGGATTGAGCCGCCGCGGCCGCACGATTCCCACATCGATCCGCCCGTCACTGAGCGCTTCCAGCTGACTTGGCGTGTCCATCGGCACGACTTCCACGCGGACCATCTCGTGAGATTTCCGGAACTCCGTCAGCAGCCGGGAAAGCAGGCCGCTGGTGACGCCGGCAGTCACGTAGCCAATCCGTATGACCCCGGCAAGCCCGCGCGCGGCCAGCCGTCCCACCTGATCTGCCCGTTCGATATGCCGCAGCGCGGCAACGGCTTCGGCCTGGAACAAGCGCCCCGCATCGGTCAGTGAAACCGGCTTCCGCTTGTTTCGGTTGAGCAGCGTGACGCCCAGATCCTGCTCAAGACGCTGGATTTGCGTGCTCAAGCCTGACTGGGCCATGCCCAGCCGGTCCGCCGCCTTCGCAAAGTGGAGTTCTTCCGCCACCGCAAGGAAGCACTGCAACTGCCGGACGTCGATCACGATTTAATCTCAAATCCAGAACAAACATTACGCGATGCTATCTGGAAGCTATCAAAGAATCCAGTTGAAATAGCACTACGCATCCATGCTGAGGATGCAGGCGGTGCCGCGTCGTATCGCCTCAATACCAAGGATCAAGCGATGTTGACTGGAGAGCATGAAATGAAGGAGTTATGGAATCCGGCACTGGGAGAGGCGGAAGCAACGTGGCAGCAGACAGCGCGAGCGCTGACTGCACAAGCCTTCGCCCCGCTGGCGGCAGAGATTGATCGCGACCAGCGCTATCCGGTCGAGCATCTGCCCAGGCTGCTCGATGCAAAGATCTCCGGGATGTTTGTCCCGAAAGAACTTGGAGGGGAGGGCGCAAGCCTGACCTCGGTTGTTGCCGTGGTCGAAGCCGTGGCCGAAGGTTGCGCCTCGACATCGGCCATCCTGGCCGCACTGGCGCTTGGCGCCTTTCCCATCCTGATTGGTGGCAGCGAAGCCCAGAAAAAGAAACTGCTCGGCGGCCTGGCCGAGCGCGGCGATGCCGTGAACTTCGCCCTGAGCGAGCGGGAGGCCGGCTCCGATCCGTCCGCGATCCAGGCGACTGCCGTGCGCGAAGGAGACGGCTGGCGAATCCGCGGCGAGAAATGCTGGCTGGGCAACGGCGGCCATTCCACGCACTTCATCTTGTTCGCCCGCACCGGCGGCGCCGAGTCTCGCAAGGCGATTTCGGCATTCATTGTGCCGCGCGACACCGAAGGCCTCGTCGTTGACTTCTTCGAGGACAAGATGGGCATTCGTGGGACCACCACGACCAACCTCAAGCTCGATGTCCGGGTGCCCGCCGACAGCATCGTCGGTGCAGAGGGGGATGGCCTCAAGCTTGCGCTCGCAACGTTGACGGTGGGCCGCGTCGTGGTTGCCGCGCAAGCGAACGGCATTGCGTTGTGCGCGTACCGGGAGGCTCGCCGCTATGCGGTGAACCGGAAGACGTTCGGCCAGACGCTGATCGATCATCAGGGCGTGGGGTTCAAGCTTGCGGACTCGGCGATGACGCTGTCCGCTGCGCGAATGTTCACGTATGAAGCCGCGCGCGCCTATGACGATGGCAAGGACATTGGCACGCTGGGCGCCATGGCGAAGCTCTACGCCAGCGAGGTGTCGCACACGGTGGTGGACGACGCCGTGCAGATTCTCGGTGGCCGTGGCTATGTGAAGCCAAATGTGGTCGAACGATGCTATCGCGATCAACGCATTGTGGAGATCTACGAAGGCACCTCTGAAATCCAACGGATCGTTCTCGCCCGCGCAGTAAAGAAGGCTGCCTTGGCGGAGATCCAGGAAGCCAGGTGAAGCCGGCAGATCAGCGCGATTCCTTTATCAAATCCAAGCCAGTCATTCTCATGTCAGCCATCCAGGAAAATTCAAACTCGTCCCCGGTTTCGCAAGCAGCCGGATGGCGCGCCGTTGCGGAGCTTTATCACGCCTTCTTCACCGGCATCGTGCTCTCGACGGTGACGCGCCGGGGTACGCCCGCGGCGGCCGAACTGGCCTACGAGATCTTCTGCCGGCAGCGTCAGGAGCGCTTCCTGCCAGGTCTGCGCAAGCTCGGCATCGACCAGTTGCCACCAGCGGTTGCGGCTGCGCAGTATCACTATCTGTCCAACCACATTGGCGGCGTCGCGGTGCAGTACATGTACGAGAACGACCGGAAGGCGTGGATCCGCTACAACGCGCCGCGCTGGATCTGGTCGGGGACGGCGCTGTGCGGCATCCCCTCGGAGGTCTCACGGGCGATGCTTGCAGGCTGGCATGCCCAGAACGGGGTGACGCTTGGCAACCGCCGACTCGGCTTCGTCTGCACCAAGCAGGCGGTCGACGGACAGTCCGGCCTGGAGGGCTACTACTACGAGTATGACCACGAGCTGGAGCCGCATGAGCGGCTGCGTTTCGCCCGCCATGAAGAAGCGCCCGATTTCGACGCGGTCGCGGCCCCGACACTCCCAACCGATACCTGGCCGCAAGCGAGGCTCGACAAGGCGAAGCGAAACTACGCAATGGAATACGTGCGTAAGGCGTTGCCGGTTGCCGTGAACCTGTGGGGGCCGCACGAGGCCGAACGGATGCTGAACCTGACTGCCAGGATGATCGGCATGCAGTTCTACCACGACATTGCCGCGCAGCTTGGCACCCCAATGGACAAGACCGCCGCAAGCTTTGCCAGGTTCATGCAGGGCCTGGCGACGGCGCAGGATGACGCCTGCGAGATCGGCGGCCTCGGCACGCAGGTCTATCAACGCGGCTGGACGCTGATGGATCCGGTAGCCGATGCGCACCCGTGCGTGGCCAATGCGTGGGCCGGCCTCCTTGAGGGCGCGCTCGCGGCCCATAACCATCGCCTGTTGCTGAAGACCAATGCGCGCAAGGGCGACGAAGGCTATGTCTTCGAGTGGTCGGTCGAAGGAGACTGACATGGCCCAGGCGAACAACACCGGCGCCGGTCTCGGCGCGCTGGCCGGCCTGCGGGTGGTCGACGCATCGCGCGTGCTGGCGGGGCCGTTCTGCGGGCAGATTCTGGGAGACCATGGCGCGGACGTCATCAAGATCGAAGCGCCGGACGGAGACGAATGCAGGGGCTTCGGCCCGCCGTTCGTGGACGGGACCTCGGCCTACTTTCGCGCCGTCAATCGCAACAAGCGCAGCGTGGTCCTCGACCTGAACGCCGAGGCGGATCGCCAGGTCTTCTGGCAGCTTCTGGAGACTGCCGATGTCCTCGTTGAGAATTTCAAGGCGAGTACGCTGAAGAGTTGGGGGGTCGACGATCCGGCCTCCATCACCCGTCGATTCCCGCGGCTCATCCATTGCCGGATCACGGGCTTTGGCGACGACGGGCCGCTCGGACAGCTGCCTGGCTACGATGCCGCCGTCCAGGCGATGACGGGGCTCATCAGCGTCAATGGCGAGGCCGGCGGCAGTCCGGTTCGGCTTGGCGTTCCGGTTGTCGATCTCACCACCGGCATGAACGCCGCCATGGCGGTCCTGCTTGCGCTCAACGCCCGTCATCAGACCGGCCGCGGGCAGCTTGCCGATGTGAGTCTCTACGACAGCGCGGTGTCGGTTGCGCACCCGTTCCTGACGAACCATCTCGCGTCCGGCGTGAATCCCAAGCCGACCGGGAACAGCCACGCGAACATTGTTCCGTACGACGTGTTCCAGACGAGCACGTGCCCGCTGTTCGTCGCGGTTGCCAATGACCGGCTGTTCGCCAGGCTATGCCGCGCCCTGGCTGTGGAGCACCTGTCGGCAGACCCGAGATTTGCCACCAACCGCCAGCGCGTGGTGAACCGGGACGCGCTGACGGCGGAGCTATCGGCAGCATTCTCCAAGGTTGATGGCGAATCGTTCGGCAAGGCGCTGCTGGCCCAGAACGTTCCGGCAGCGCCGATTCTCACCATTGCCGACGTGGCAGAGGCCCCGCACACGCTCCACCGCCGGATGGTGGTGCGCCAGGATGATTACCTCGGTCCGGGCATTCCGATCAAGCTTGCCGATACGCCGGCCGCCGTGCGCAACGGCCCGCCGGCGCTCGGCAACGTTGCAGTGAAGGAGGGTCGCGTAACGTCCCTTTGGAAATAACGATGCGCCAATGACGCGCTCAACATCAGGAGACAGAAGTGAAACGTTTCTATCAGGCATTGGTGTTTGGCACGAGCTTGCTCGTGGCTTCGGCTGCAGCTGCCGCGGATGCGTATCCCGGCAACAAGCCAATCAAGATCGTGGCGGCGTTCTCCACGGGCAGCGCAACGGACACCAGTGCGCGAATCCTGGCGGAAGAACTGCGCAAAGACCTGGGCGCCACCGTCATCGTGGAGAACCGTCCCGGCGCGCAAGGTGTTATCGGCACCGAGTACGCACTCAAGTCACCGCCGGATGGCTATACGCTGACGATCGCCAGCAGTTCCATCAACTCGATCAACCCCGGGCTGATCAAGAACCTTCCGTATGACGCGAATCGGGATTTCACCCATATCGCCAGACTCACGACGATGCCGGCGCTGCTTCTGGTCCGCAGCGATAGTGACATCCAGACGGTCGCGCAACTGGTAGAGAAGGGCAAGGGCGGCAAGCTGAACTACGGCTACGGTTCCCCGGGCGGCCAGGTCGCCGCGGAGGCATTCAACAGCGTGGCGGGCATCCGGGCCACCGGCATCTCGTACAAGAGCCAGCCGCCGGCGCTGACCGATCTCGCGGGAGGGCAGCTCGACTACGTGATCGGGGATCTCTCGGTCGCCACAACGCTGATGCGTGGCGGGAAGATCCGTGCGCTCGCGGTCAGCACGGATCATCGTCTTCCGGAGTGGAAGCACGTCCCGACGTTTGCGGAGTCGGGCTTTAAATCCTATGACCTGGTGTTCTGGGTGGGTCTCGCGGGGCCGGCGGGCATCCCGAAGGATATCGCCCAACGGCTCAACGCCGCCGTGAACAAGGCGCTGGCCCGGCCGGAGATCCGCGCGCGCTTCATGGGCATGGGGATGGAGGTGTCGCCCAACGGCCTGGACGCGCAGGAGCAATTCGTCCGCGCGCAGCAGCAGAGCTGGGGAGACCGTATGAAGCAGGCGAACATCAAGCCGGAATAGCGGCGGGTCGACGGGGCAGAAGGATGCACCATGCGAGCCGCATGCCGTTGTCGAGGCCCCGGGGGATGTCCGAACTCGAGCCCTGACGCCGAAACTGGCGTTGAAAAACCGCGAAAGCACGCTTCGAAACTTTCGGATAGGTGTCCCTGCAGCCCAAAAATATACTGGCGTCGATGACTAGAACCCCGGGTCCACCCGCGAACCCGGCGGCAAACACGGACGCAGGAGACACTTATGGACCAAGGCATCACCCGCCGCCGGTTTCTCGCAACGCTTGGCGCCTCTGTCGCGCTGGGCGGCACGATCGCCGTGCCAGCCCACGCCGAAGCCTATCCCGGCAAGCCCGTCACGATCGTGGTCGCCTTTGCGCCCGGCGGCATGACGGACATCGTCGGGCGCCTGCTTGCCGCAGAACTCAGCCAGTCGTTCAAGCAGAGCTTTGTCGTCGAGAACCGGCCCGGTGCCGCAGGCCAGATTGCGACCGAATACGTGGCCCGCAAGCCGGCCGATGGCTACACGCTTCTGCTCAGCGCCACCGGCCATGTCATCGGGCCTGCTGTGCAGAGGTCGGTCCGGTATCGTCCGGTGGCGGACTTCGAGCCCATCGCGCTGGTCGCCAAGGCACCGAATATGTTGGTGGTGAACCCTTCCGTTCCTGTCCATACGGTGCCCGAGTTCGTGAAATGGGCGAAGGCCCAGGGAAGCGTGCCTTACGGCTCAGCAGGCGCGGGTGGTTCGACCCACCTGGCTGGCGAGCTGTTCCGTCATATGACTGGCGCACCGATGGTGCATGTTCCGTACAAGGGCGCTTCCCCGTCGACGAACGCCGTGGTGGCGGGCCAGATCCCCGTGGTTTTCCAGGATTCGATGAGCGTCTCCGCATTCATTGCAGCGGGAAAACTCCGCGCCATCGCCGTGACCGGTCTGGAGCGAAGCAAGCTGTTCCCCAACGTACCGACCATTGCCGAGGCAGGCTACAAGAACTTTGACGCTTACACCTGGCTGGGTCTTTATGCACCCGCCGGAACGCCGCAGTCGATCGTCGCCAGGCTCAATGCTGAAGTGAATCGCATCATGGCGTCGCCTGACATGGTGGAAAAGCTCAAGCGGCAGAACGCAGAAGCGGCTGGAGGGTTGAACCCCGCGGAATTCCGCAAATACGTCGAAGCCGAGGTTGCCAAGTGGCAGAACACCGTGAAGGTGACTGGTGTACAGATCGAGCAGTGAGAACGTAATGGCTGACAGTAAAGAGCAAGGTGCCGACCACTACTATTTCCGTCGGCTGGCGGAAGGCGTGTTCGAGATTCCCCGCTGCCGGGAATGCGACAGGTATCACTTCTATCCGCGTGTCGTGTGTCCATTCTGCGGATCGGACGCACTGCAATGGACGGCGCCCTCCGGCCACGGCCGGGTCTACTCGACCACGGTGGTGCGCGGCAAAGAGACCCGTCACAACGTTTGCCTGGTGGATCTCGACGAGGGGCCGCGCCTGATGAGCCGCGTAGTCGGACTCGATGCCGACGCCGTGAAGATCGGCGCAAGGGTCAAGGCGCGGATCGAACAGAACGGCGAGGGGGCTCTCCTCGTGTTCAGCCCCGTTGGAGACGCGCAATGATCAAAGCAACCGACCGCGGCGGCGTGGCCATTCTCGGGACCGCGCTGGCAGGCCTCGGACACGCAGGCGGGCGTACCGAACAGGAGATCATCGCCCAGGCGGCCAGGGCCGCCGTGGCAGCCAGCGGGCTGCGCATGACCGATATCGACGGCATCATCACGTCGAGCCTGACTTCGCCGTGGTGGGTCATGCGCATGTCCGAGTATCTCGGCATTCGCCCGCGATTCTCCGACAGCACCATGTTCGGCGGCTCGTCCTTCATCGCCGATATCCGCATTGCGGCGATGGCCATCGAAGCCGGCGAATGCGAGAACGTGCTGATTTGCTATGGCAGCAATCCGCGCAGCATCCCGAGCAGTTCGCGGGTCAATGCCATGCGCGCGGAGCTCGATCCGCAACCGTACGAGCATCCCTACAAGCCATTCAATCCCGTTACCAGCTATGCGCTTGCCGCGGCCCGGCACATGCATGAGTACGGCACCACGCGCACGCAACTCGCTGAGGTCGCCGTGGCGGCGCGCAAATGGGCGCAGCTCAACCCCGATGCCTTTGCGCGCGATCCGCTGACCGTGGATGACGTTATCAACGCCAAGCTGGTCTCGGACCCGCTGACGGTGCGCGACTGCTGCCTGGTCACGGATGGCGCCGGCGCGTTTGTCGTGACGCGCGCCGACAGGGCCAGGGCACTTCACGCCAAGCCCATCTATGTGCTGGGGGTTGGCCATGCCCATTGGCACCGCCAGATCTCCTGCATGGACGACCTCACCCGCACGCCGGCCATCGACTCCGGGGCGAAGGCGTTCTTGCAGGCGGGGTTGACGCCAAAGGACATCGACGTCGTCGAGCTGTATGACGCCTTCACGATCAATCCCATTCTTTTCCTGGAGGACCTTGGCTTCTGCGCCAAGGGCGAGGGCGGAGCTTTCATTTCGGGCGGCCGTATCGAACCAGGCGGCGACTTCCCCATGAACACCAACGGCGGCG
The DNA here is from genome assembly GCF_057073745.1 of Cupriavidus sp. C2SS-8b. Classification (NCBI taxonomy): domain Bacteria; kingdom Pseudomonadati; phylum Pseudomonadota; class Betaproteobacteria; order Burkholderiales; family Burkholderiaceae; genus Cupriavidus; species Cupriavidus sp. C2SS-8b. The sequence continues at coordinate 2,090,551 of NZ_CP172717.1, read as the reverse complement.
GCCTGTCCTGCGTGCATCCCGGGATGTACAGCATCTTCCTGGTCATCGAAGCCGTCACGCAATTGCGCAGGGAAGCCGCAGCGCGCCAGGTCACGGGCGCGCAGACGGCGCTGGTGCATGGCAATGGCGGCGTGCTGTCGAGCCAGGCGACCGCGATTCTGTCGGTAGATCAATAGGCGTCCCCGCGGCACAACTCCACTATTGCATTTGCCTCGCGGCCGGCGTTCCTGCGCCGGTCGGCGGCGCACCATTTCCGAGTATTGAGATGTCACCAGCTTCTGCATCCGTCCGTCTGTCCCCCACCGTAAGTTATGAAACGCATGCCGACATGGCCGTGCTGTGGCTCGACAACCCGCCGGTCAACGGCCTTGGCGATACCGCCCGGGCCGGCATCCATGCCGGGCTGACCAGGGCCCTGGAGGACGACCGCATTGCCGGCGTGGTGGTGGCAGGATCCGGCAAGCGCTTCTGTGGCGGTGCGGATATCCGGCAATTCAACACCCCGGCGGCGACGGCATGGCCCCTGTCCAGGGATATCCAGCAGCTCATCGAGACCTCGCGAAAGCCCGTGGTGGCCGCCATTCACGGTGTAGCGCTGGGTGGCGGACTGGAACTGGCGTTGGGCTGCCACTATCGCGTGGTGGCTCACGACGCGCGTCTCGGGCTGCCGGAGGTCAATATCGGCCTGGTTCCCGGCGGCGGAGGCACGCAGCGGCTGCCGAGACTTGTTGGCGCGGAGCGGGCACTGGACATGATCCAGGGTGGCGCTTCGGTCAACGGCAAGGTGGCGGTGGAGATCGGGCTGGCCGACGCGGCCACTGAAGGAAGCGGGCCGGTGCAAGACGCCCGCGAGGTCGTAGCGCTGGCGATTGATTTCTGTCGCAGCGCTGTGGAAGGGTCGAATGCGCATCCTGACCTTGCCGCGCGTGATGTCAATGGATCCACCGTCGATCTTGACGCCAGGCTTGCAGCGGTCAGCCGGAAGGCGCGTAATGCAACGGCGCAGAAGGCGGCCATTCTGTGTGTGAAGGCCGCCACGCAGTTGCCGTTCAACGACGGGCTTGCGTTCGAACGCGCACGATTCGAGGAACTGGTCGCGGGATCGGATTCGAAGTCCCTGCGCCATCTTTTCTTTGCGGAAAGGGAGGCGCCGAAGTTTGCCGAAGGAAACGGCGCCGCGCTGCGCCCGCTCGATCGGGTTGCCGTACTCGGCGCAGGAACGATGGGGGTGGGCATCACGATGTCCCTGGTCAATGCCGGCATCCCGGTCACCCTGATCGAGCGCGAGCAGGCTGCCATCGACCGGGGCATGGCCCTGATCCGACACAACTACGACGTCACGGCGTCGAAAGGCAAGCTGACTTCGGCACAGATCGACGCGCGCATGGCGCGCATCACCACGACGCTGGCATTCGATGCCGTTGCCGAGGCGGACCTGGTCGTGGAAGCGGTTTTCGAGGACATGGCGGTGAAGAAGGAGATCTTCCAGCGCCTGGACCAGGTCTGCAAGCCGTCGGCGATCCTCGCCACGAACACCTCAAGGCTGGACGTGGATGCCATTGCGGCATCCACGCAGCGTCCGGGTGACGTGATTGGCCTGCACTTCTTCAGCCCGGCGAATGTGATGAAACTCCTGGAGGTGGTGCGCGGCAGGGCAACCAGTGCGGACGTCATCGCCACCTGCCTGGCCATGGCCCAGCGCATCCACAAGATTCCGGTCCTGGTTGGCGTATGCGAAGGGTTCGTCGGCAACCGGATGCTGACCCCGTACTGGCGCGAGGCCGGATTCCTGCTGGAAGAAGGCGCGTCACCGCAGCAAGTCGACCGCGCGCTGACGAATTTCGGCATGGCGATGGGCCCGATGACCATGGCCGACCTTGCCGGCATGGATATCAACTGGGCAACGCGGAAGCGGCTGGCGCCGACCCGTCCCGCGCATCTGCGCTATTCCCGGGTGGCGGACCGCATCTGCGAGTTGGGCCGCTTCGGGCAGAAGACCCATGGCGGCTACTATCGCTACGAGCCGGGCAGCCGGACGCCGATTCCGGATCCGCTTATCGACGCGCTCATCGCAGACTGTGCCCGCGAGGCGGGCATCGTCAGGCGCGCGGTTTCCGACGAAGAAATCGTCGAGCGCTGCATGCTCGCCCTGATCAATGAGGGCGCCCATATTCTCGAGGAAGGCATCGCGCGGCGGGCGTCGGATATCGACGTCGTGTACGTGCATGGCTATGGGTTCCCGGCGTGGCGCGGTGGTCCGATGTTCTACGCCGAGACGCTGGGCCTGGAGAAGGTCCTGGCGCGAATCCTTGTCTTGCGAGACGAGCACGGGGCGCATTGGCAACCGGCTCCGCTCCTCGAGCGCCTCGTGGCCAGCGGCGCCAGGGCATTCGACAGCAGGCGCTGAACGGATGGATCGCGCTAGCGTGCGAACTGCGACAGCACCGTGCTGATCGCCGCCAGCCCGGACTCGATCATGTGCTGCATGTAGCTGCCCATCTGCGGCATCACCAGCGACAGCACCAGCAGGCCGCCGGAAAGCGTGACCGGAAAGCCCACCGCGAAGATCGACAACTGCGGCGAGGCGCGGTTGAGAATGCCCATGGCCAGGTTCAGGGTCAGCAGCGCGGCAATCATCGGTAGCGCCAGCAGCAGGCCGGAGGAAAACACCATGCCGCCGGCGCGCGCCACGGCGTGCCAGCCTTCGGCTGCCAGCGGCGTGGCGCCGATGGGCAATCCCTGGAAGCTGTCGACCAGCGTTCCCAGCATCAGCAGGTGCCCGTCCAGCGCCAGGAACAGCAGCATGGCGATGATGTTCAGGAAGCGCGACAGCACCATGGTCTGCCCGCCCGCGGCGCGATCGAAGAACGACGCGAAGCCCAGGCCCATCTGCAGCCCGATGATTTCACCGGCCACCTGCACCACGGCAAACACCAGCCGCATGGTGAAGCCCGTGGCCAGCCCGATGCCGACCTCGTTGAGGATGATGATCAGGCCTTCCCACGAATAGACCGGCACGACCGGCAGATTGGGCAGCGTCGGCGAGACCGCCATCGCGATGAGGGCGGCCAGCCCGATCTTGACGCGGCCGGGAATGGTGGACTCCCCGAACAGCGGCGCCGTGCCGATCAGCGCGAGCAGCCGGAACAGCGGCCAAAGGAAGGCCGCGATCCAGCCATAGAGCTGCGCGTTGGTAACTTCGATCACGGCAGGACGCTGGTGGCGGCAGGGATGGACAGAAGGGCGAGGGCGGCTGCGGGGTCAGTGCGCCAGGGCAGGAATGCCCTGGAGAACTTCGCGCATGTAGTCGACCATGGTGTTGATCATCCACGGGCCGGCCAGGACCAGCGTGGCGAACAGCGCCACCAGCTTCGGGATGAAGGTCAGGGTCATTTCGTTGATCTGCGTGGCGGCCTGGAACAGGCTCACCACCAGCCCGGCGGCAAGGGCCACCAACAGCGGCGGAGCCGCCAGCATCAGCGTCATCTTCATCGCGTGGGTCGCGATGGTCATTACGGTTTCCGGAGTCATGGCCAGGGGTCAGTCGGTCAGTCAGTGCGGGGTCAGTTCATGAAGCTCTGTGCCAGCGAGCCCAGCAGCAGTTGCCAGCCGTCCACCAGCACGAACAGCATCAGCTTGAATGGCAGCGAGATGGTGGCCGGCGGCACCATCATCATGCCCATTGCCATCAGCACGCTGGCAACCACCAGGTCGATGATCAGGAACGGGATGAAGATGGTGAAACCGATCTGGAACGCGGTCTTGAGTTCGCTGGTGACGAACGCCGGCACCAGGATGCTCATGGGCACCTCTTCGGGACCCTGCATTTCCGGCGCCTTGGCCATCTGCGCGAACATGGCCAGGTCCTTCTCGCGGGTTTGCTTGAGCATGAAGCCTTTGAGCGGTTCGGCTGCCTTGGCGATCGCGGTTTCCAGGCTGATCTTGTTCTCGGACAGCGGCTTGTAGGCGTCGTTGTAGACGCGGTCCAGCACCGGGCCCATCACGAAGAAGGTCAGGAACAGCGACAGGCCCACCAGCACCTGGTTGGGCGGCGACGAGGCGGTGCCGAGCGCGTTGCGCAGCAGCCCCAGCACGATGATGATGCGCGTGAAGCCCGTCATCATCAGCATGGCCGCCGGCAGGAAGCTCAGCGAAGTCAGCAGGACCAGGGTCTGGATCGACAGCGACCAGATCTGGCCGCCGCCGGGACCGGGCTTGCTGGTCACGCCGGGCAGCGCCTGGGCGAGCACGGGGGCCGGTATGGCGGCGAGCGCCAGCGCGGCAAGCAGCAGCGCGCCGCCCGTGGCCAGTGCGTGAAAATGCTGAGAATACGAATTGCGCCGCGACGTGGCGGCGCGCTGGGTGTTCATGGCTTGAAGTTTTCCTGCATCGACCGCAGCAGCTTTTCGGCAAAGCTGCCGCCGGAAATCTGGCCGCCGGGCCCGGAGGGGGCCGATGGTGTAGCCTGTCCTGCCGGCATGCTGTGCAACGTGCGGATCTCGCCCGCGCTCACGCCGAGCACGAGCCACGTGTCGCCGACCTCGACCAGCACCAGCCGCTGGCGTGCGCCGAGCATGGTGCTGCCGATCACCTTCATCATGCCCTGCGGTCCGTGGCGAACCAGGCCCGCGCGGCGCGCCGCCCAGGCCAGCCCGAGGATCAGCGCGATGACGCCGAACAGGCCGAGCCCGGCCTGCGCGAGGCTGCCGGCGCCGCTGATGGCGGGGGCACCGCCTTCGGCGGCGCTTGCCAGGCCAGGCACGCCGATCGCCGCAAGCGGCAGGACGGCACGCCGCAGGCGGGCGACGGCGTTCATTTGTTGAGCTTGCGGATGCGTTCGGACGGCGTGATGATGTCCGTCAGGCGGATGCCGAACTTGTCGTTCACCACCACCACCTCGCCCTGCGCGATCAGGTAGCCGTTGACCAGCACGTCCATCGGCTCGCCAGCCAGCCCGTCCAGTTCGACCACCGATCCCTGTGCAAGCTGCAGCAGGTTCTTGATGGGCACCTTGGTGCGGCCAAGCTCCACCGTGAGCTGCACCGGGATATCGAGGATCATCTCGATATCGTTGTGGAAGCCGCTTGGCGCTTCCTTGGCCAGCGGCTGGAAGACGGTGGCGGCGGCCGGGGTGGCAGCCGCTACCGGGGCTTCGGCCGCAGTGGCACTGGTCTGTTCAGCCAGGGCGCTGGCCCAGTCGTCCATCGGATCGACCGGCTTGTCCTCGATGCCGTCAGTCATGATCGGTTTCCTTGTTGGAATCGCTGTCTTGGTGATTGATCATTCGCTCTACCCGCAGCGCGTACTGGCCATTCATCGTGCCGAAGCCGCATTGCATGACGGGCACGCCGTTCACCTTGCCGAACACGTGCTCCGGCAGGTCGATCGGCAGCACGTCGCCGGCGCGCAGCGCCAGGACATCTGCCACGGTGCTCTGCACGTGGGTGAACTCGGCCACGACTTCCACATCGGCGGCGCGCAGTTGCGTTGACAACTGCGCAAGCCAGCTCTTGTCGACCTCCTTCTCGTCCTGCAGCGGATTCATCAGCAGGTCCTTGAGCGGCTCGATCATGGCGTAAGGCAGGCAGACGTGCAGCTGCCCGCCCACGGCACCGAGTTCGATGTGGAAGGCGGTGGTGATCACGGCCTCGTTGGCCGTGGCGACGTTCGCAAACTTGGTGTGCATTTCCGAGCGGACATATTCGGTCTCGATCGGATACACGGTGCGCCAGGCATTGCCGTAGCTGCTCAGCGTCATCTCCAGCATGCGCTGGATGATGCGTTGTTCGGTCTGGGTGAAGTCCCGGCCTTCCACGCGGGTGTGGAAGCGGCCGTCGCCGCCGAACAGGTTGTCGACCACCAGGAATACCAGGTTGGGGTCGTACACGAACAGGGCCGTGCCGCGCAGCGGCTTCATGTGGACCAGGTTCAGGTTGGTCGGCATCGGCAGGTTGCGCGCGAAATCGCCGAACTTCTCGATGCGCACGCTGCCCACGGTAATGTCCGCGCCGCGGCGGATGAAGTTGAACAGCGCCGTGCGCAGCGAGCGCGCAAAGCGCTCGTTGATGATTTCGAGCGTGTGCAGGCGTCCGCGGATGACGCGTTCCTGCGTGGCCAGGTTGTACGGCCGAACCCCGCCTTCGTCGGCGACGACGGGCTCGCTGGCCTTGGGCGTGTCGGCTTCGCCGGAAACGCCCTTGAGCAGCTCGTCTACCTCGTCCTGCGAGAGGAACTTGTCATAGGCCATCTGGTTTCCTGCCCCTTATGCTGCGGTGTAAATCGAACGGTCCATGTCTGCCTCAGCCTGCATGGCGGCCTGCTTGCAGGCGGGCGCGTGCGTGGCTGTGCTGGAATCCGGATGGCAGTCTCATATCGGGTTGGCGGTGGGGGCAGGGCAAGCGCTTACTGCACCACGAACGAGGTGAACAACACGTCCAGCACGCGCTGCGGCGGCAGTCCGGCCGCGAACGGCTGGCTGATCGCATTGCGGATGTCGTCGGCCAGCTTGCGCTTGCCTTCCACGGTCGAGAGCTCTGCCGGCTGCCGTGCGGACAGCAGCAGCAGGATGCGGCTGCGGGCTTCGGGCAGGTACTGCGTCATGCGCGCCTGCGTGTCGGCATCGGCCACCTTCAGCGACAGGCCGGTATGCAGGAAGCGGTCGCCGTCTTCGCCCTTGAGGTTGACGGTGAAGGCGTCCAGCGGCACGAAGATGGGCGGCGGAATCACGGGCGCGGCCGGCGCGGCGGCTGCCGCCGGTTGCCGGTTGCCCAGGATGCTGCCCAGCACGAAGCCTCCGGCGCCCAGAACCAGGACCAGCACGCCGCCGCCAATCAGCAGCATGCGGCCGCGCTTGCTTGCGTTGCCGCCAATCTGGGAAGGAGAAGCCGTGTTCGCCATGAGAAGCCTGTATCGGAATGCCTGCCATTCTTGCGGAATCGCAGGCCAGCAAAGGGCCGAAAAAAAGGGGGAATCCCTTTCAGCTTGGCCGTTTGAGCGGAAAGGGAGCAGGCATGGCTGCGCCAGCGGGCGTGCGAAGCGCGCCTGCTGCTTGGTTAACGCGTATTGGTTGCCGAACTTGAGTTGCCGCCGCAGGCAGGCAGCCTTGGCACTTGTCGCCGGGCCCGGCCGCCAGCGTCGCCGCACTGGCGCGATCGTCAATCCCTACTACACTAGTCGGGTAGTCGCTCATGCAGGCCTGTGCAGATCATTCATTCGTAACTCATTGTTGTAGAAGGATTTTTGTATTTTCACTCTTATATAAGATATAAGACATTTGACCGAGCCGATGCTTCAGACTACAATCGCGACGTCACAGAATTTCTACAACCAATTACTCAGCAGGTTCCCATGCTTGAAAACTATCGCGCCCATGTCGCCGAACGCGCTGCGCTCGGCATCCCCCCGCTGCCCCTGACCGCCAAGCAGACGGCCGAGCTGATCGAACTGCTGAAGAACCCGCCCGCCGGTGAAGAGCAGACCCTGGTTGACCTGATTACGAACCGCGTGCCGGCCGGCGTGGATGACGCCGCCAAGGTCAAGGCCTCGTACCTGGCCGCCGTCGCGCTGGGCAAGGAACAGTGCGCCCTGATCAGCCGCGCCAAGGCGACCGAGCTGCTGGGCACGATGCTGGGCGGCTACAACATCTCGCCGCTGATCGCGCTGCTGGACGACGCCGAAGTCGGCACCGTCGCCGCCGATGCGCTGAAGAAGACCCTGCTGATGTTCGACGCCTTCCATGACGTGAAGGAAAAGGCGGACAAGGGCAACGCCAACGCCAAGGCCGTGCTGCAAAGCTGGGCCGACGCCGAGTGGTTCACGAGCCGCCCGGAAGTCCCGCAAAGCCTGACCATCACCGTGTTCAAGGTGCCGGGCGAAACCAATACCGACGACCTGTCGCCGGCTCCGGATGCCACCACGCGTCCGGACATCCCGCTGCACGCGCTGGCCATGCTGAAGAACAAGCGCGAAGGCGCGGCGTTCCAGCCGGAAGAAGACGGCAAGCGCGGCCCGGTCAAGTTCATCCAGTCGCTGGCAGAGAAGGGCCACCTGGTCGCCTACGTGGGCGACGTGGTTGGTACCGGTTCTTCGCGCAAGTCGGCCACCAACTCGGTGCTGTGGTTCACCGGTGAAGACATCCCCTTCATCCCGAACAAGCGCTTCGGTGGCGTGTGCCTGGGCAGCAAGATTGCCCCGATCTTCTACAACACCATGGAAGACGCCGGCGCGCTGCCGATCGAGCTGGACGTGTCGAAGATGGAAATGGGCGACGTGGTCGAACTGCGCCCCTACGAAGGCAAGGCACTGAAGAACGGCGAAGTGATCGCCGAGTTCAAGGTCAAGTCCGATGTGCTGTTCGACGAAGTGCGCGCCGGCGGCCGCATTCCGCTGATCGTTGGTCGTGGCCTGACCGCCAAGGCGCGTGAAGCGCTGGGCCTGGCCCCGTCGACGCTGTTCCGCCTGCCGCAGAACCCGGCCGACACCGGCAAGGGCTTCACGCTGGCGCAGAAGATGGTCGGCCGCGCGTGCGGCCTGCCGGAAGGCAAGGGCATTCGCCCGGGCACGTACTGCGAGCCGAAGATGACTTCGGTGGGCTCGCAGGACACCACCGGCCCGATGACGCGCGACGAGCTGAAGGACCTGGCTTGCCTGGGCTTCTCGGCCGACCTGGTGATGCAGTCGTTCTGCCACACCGCCGCCTATCCGAAGCCGGTCGACGTCAAGACCCACCACACGCTGCCGGAATTCATCAGCACCCGCGGCGGCATCTCGCTGCGCCCGGGCGATGGCGTGATCCACTCGTGGCTGAACCGCATGCTGCTGCCCGACACCGTCGGCACTGGCGGCGACTCGCACACCCGCTTCCCCATCGGCATCAGCTTCCCGGCCGGTTCGGGCCTGGTCGCCTTTGCCGCCGCCACCGGCGTGATGCCGCTGGACATGCCGGAATCGGTGCTGGTCCGCTTCAAGGGCAAGATGCAGCCTGGCGTGACCCTGCGTGACCTGGTCAACGCGATTCCGCTGTACGCCATCAAGCAAGGCCTGCTGACCGTGGCCAAGCAAGGCAAGCAGAACATCTTCTCGGGCCGCGTGCTGGAAATCGAAGGCCTGCCCGACCTGAAGGTCGAGCAAGCGTTCGAACTGTCGGATGCCTCCGCCGAGCGTTCGGCCGCCGGTTGCACGGTGCGCCTGAACAAGGAGCCGATCATCGAATACATCAACAGCAACATCACGCTGCTGAAGTGGATGATCGCCCAGGGCTACCAGGATCCGCGCAGCCTGCAGCGCCGCATCGAAGCCATGCAGGGCTGGCTGGCCAAGCCGGAACTGCTGGCTCCGGATGCCGACGCGGAATACGCCGCCGTGATCGAGATCGACCTGGCCGACGTGCACGAGCCGATCGTGGCCTGCCCGAACGACCCGGACGACGTGAAGACGCTGTCGGAAGTTGCCGGCGCCAAGATCGACGAAGTGTTCATCGGTTCGTGCATGACCAACATTGGCCACTTCCGTGCAGCGTCCAAGCTGCTGGAAGGCAAGCGCGACATCCCGGTCAAGCTGTGGGTGGCCCCGCCGACCAAGATGGACCAGAAGCAGCTGACCGAGGAAGGCCACTACGGCGTGTTCGGCACGGCTGGCGCGCGTACCGAAATGCCGGGCTGCTCGCTGTGCATGGGTAACCAGGCACAGGTGCGCGAAGGCGCGACGGTGATGTCGACCTCGACCCGCAACTTCCCGAACCGCCTGGGCAAGAACACCAACGTGTACCTGGGCTCGGCAGAGTTGGCCGCGATCTGCTCGCGTCTGGGCAAGATCCCGTCGAAGGAAGAGTACATGGCCGATATTGGCGTCATCAACCAGAATGGCGACAAGATCTACAAGTACATGAACTTCGACCAGATCGAGGACTTCAAGGAAGTGGCCGATGGCGTGAGCCTGTAAGGTTCGGCCGCGCCGGTGACCGCGCATCGGGATGAATCGATGCGGTGTCCCGGCCACCGACAAGCCCCGCCTCTGCGTGCAGAGTCGGGGCTTTTTCCATGGTGGTCCGTATCGAGCGGTCGCCGCCAGACAGCACGTCATGACCGGCAAAGCCGAAAGTGATATAACACGCCACGCTGGCGGTGCCGAGGTGGATCGCGGTGAACGGCCGGCGACGCCAGTCCCTGCTTTCCCGCCTTGCCACGCCCCATGACCCACGCCACTCCGTCGGTGCCGGCACGCGCGTGGATCGACTCCGATCCCGACCTGCTCAAGCGCATCCTCGACAATCAGCTGGCCAACGCGCTGCGCCACGCCCCCGGGGCGTGCATCTTGCTGGGGGCGCGGCGCCGCCAGGACGGCATGGAAATCCAGGTCATCGATACCGGTCCCGGCATCGATGCGGCCCTGCAGCAGCGCGTGTTCGACGAATACGTGCAGGTCGCCGGCGACGCGGCCCCCGCAAACCAGCCGTCGGGCGCCAAAGGACTAGGCCTGGGCCTGGCGATCGTGCGGCGGCTGGCCGGATTGCTGGGGCACCCGTTACGCCTGCAGTCGGTGCCGGGGCGGGGCAGTACCTTTTCTGTACGGGTACCGCATGCCGTGGTGCCTCCGCAGCACGCTGCGCAACGGGTATCACCGGAGCCAGACCTGTCCGGCGCGCTTTCCGTGATGCTCGTCGATGACGACCCCCAGGTGCTGAACGCGCTCACCGAGCTGCTGCAGCTGTGGGGGCACACCGTCCATGGCGGCCGCACCGTCGAGGCTGTCCGTGCGGCCTTGCAGCACACCGGCGGCCATTTGCCGGTGCAGCTCATCCTGGCGGATTACCGCCTGGCCGACGGCATCACCGGCATCGAGGCGGTCGGCCTGTTGCGCGACTTCCTTGGCCATGACGTTCCCGCGCTGATCGTCACCGGCGACACCGCGCCAGACCGCCTGCGCAGGCTGCACGACAGCGGCTTCCCGGTGCTGCACAAGCCGATCCAGGCCGATGCACTGCGTGCGGCGATGCATCGCGCGATGCGGGCAGCGGTGGAGGCGCGCTGAGCGAAAGCCGAACGCATGCACTTGCCACATCGGCAAAACGCCCCGCACGAAGCGAGGCGTCTGCATGCTGGCGGCATTGCACGCGCAAGGCCGCAGCGGGCCCTGCTCAGGCCGTCACGTCGATATTCTGGCCAAGGTGGGGCGGGTTGCTGGCCACCGGGGCCGCACCGGTGGCAGCCTGCAGCAGGCCGGTCACGCTCTGGGCCTGCAGATCCAGCGATTTGCGCAGCATCAGCAGCGACACCGGATCTGTGCCCGGATCCGCCGCGCCGAGCGCGCTGACGAGGGAGATACTCATGTTGGTCGGTTCCTGAAAAGGATTGAACGGATGCGGGAATCCCGCCTCATGGTTGTCGTCCGGAACCGGGCATGACTTGAGGGCCGCACATGCCGTGCGCCGATTCGCGTCCTGGCTCACGGCGCCGCCGAGTCCGGTGGCTCGCGCTGCGCTATCATGCCGGGCTGCCCGCGAGGGTGTTTTCCAAGCATGACCCATGCATCACGCCGTACCGCGCCTTGTCCTGGCGCTGACCTTTGTTGTCCTTTCCCATCCCGTCTTCGCCGTTGACGTCCAGGCCGGCAAGGAAGTGTTCTCCACCCGCTGCGCGTCCTGCCACAGCGTAGGCCCCTCCGCACGCGGCGGCTTCGGCCCGCAACTCAATGGCGTCGTCGGCCGGCGCGCCGGCAGTACCGCGGACTATCGCTATTCTCCGGCCATGACTGCATCCGGCGTGGTGTGGACGGCCGATACCCTGCGCGCCTTCGTCAAGTCTCCAGGCAAGGTCGTGCCGGGCACGCGCATGCGCTTCTGGGGCATGGGCAATGACCAGCAGATCGACGATCTGCTGGCCTACCTGCAGACCTATCGCTAGCCATCCGCGTGGCGCTACGGCGTCGACAACAGCGCCTCCGCCGTCATCCCCGGCAGGTTCTCCACGCGCAGCGTCTGCGGCATGGTCAGCGGAATGCCCGCGGCGCGCAGCCGCTTGAGGATCTCGAACAGCAGGTCGCTCTTGGTGCCGCCCGCAATACGCGGGTTCGACACGTAGCCGGTCACGCTCAGCGTAATGCCGTTGGGCGCAAGCTGGCTGAACGTGACCGATGGCACGGGGTGGTCCAGGATGGTTTCGTTGTCCAGGTAGGCATCCAGCAGCAAATCGCGCACCGCTTCCGGGTCGATGTTCAGCGGGAAGGTCAGCTGCAGCGTGGCCACGCCCTGCGTGCTGTGGCTCATGGTCACGTTGCGCACGTTCTGCGAGATCAGCTGCGAATTGGGCACGATCACGGTGGAGCGGTCGCCAAGCTGGATCTCGGTGGCGCGCACGTTGATGCGGCGGATGTCGCCTTCCACGCCGGCGATGCTGACCATGTCGCCGACCTTCACCGGGCGCTCGGTCAGCAGGATCAGGCCCGATACAAAGTTCTTGACGATCTCCTGCAGGCCGAAGCCGATCCCAACCGACAGCGCGCTGACGATCCACGCCAGGTTTTCCCACTTCACGCCGAGCAGCGACAGCGTCAGCAGCACGATGAGCACGTAGCCGACGTTGCTGAACAGCGTGACCAGCGACGCGCGCAGGCCCGGCTCCATGACCATGCGCGGCAGCAGTTCCGCATCGAGCCAGCGCCGCACCGAGCGCAGCAGCCAGATGCCGACCGACAGCGCGATCACCGCATTGACGATGCGCTCGGGCATGATGTTGTAGCTGCGCAGCTTGTCGCCGCCGAGCACGGTTAGCAGGCTGTCGAGCAACTCGGCCGGCGTGGTGCCGAAGCCGCCGGTCAGCAGCGCGATGACGGCAATGATCGTCAGCACGCTCGTGCCCAGGCCCGACAGCAGCGTCGAGGTCTGTTCCAGGCGGCTGTCGTCCACGCCGAACAATTGCCGGATCACGCGTCCGCTGGCGTGCTGCGGCGAGAGCAGGCTTTCGAAGGTATCGCGCGTGAGCTGCGTGAGCAGGTACAGCGTGCACAGCACGATATCGAACCACACCAGCTCGTAGGTCACGAAGCGGGCAAAGCTGACGTAGCCCGCCAGCAGCGCGACCAGCGCGACAATGACCGCGAGCGTGACGCCGGCGTGGATCATGCCCGCCAGCGTGGCGCGCGCCTCGGCGCGCTCGCCGGCGGCGGCCAGGCCGCTGCGCACGCGGTTGGCGCGCAGCAGCGCGGCGCCGATCGTGAACACCACCACCAGTGACACCAGCCCGCGGCCCAGCAGCGTGAACGGCACGCTGGTGTCGGCGATATGGTTCAGCAGCTCGAGCGTGCCCGCCACCAGCAACAGCCCGGCCAGCGCGCGCGGGAACGGCTTGAGCGCCAGCGCGACCGGGTCCGCCAGCGCCGGCAGCCGCCACGACGGGTGGCGCGTGCACAGCAGCGCGCGGCCGAGCCCCGCGATGAGCGCGCTGGTCAACATCAGCCGGGCCAGCGCGTTGAGCAGGTCCTGCAGGTCCGACGGCGGCTCGTAATGTTGCGTGAAAGCGATATAGACGCACTGCACCGCCAGCGCCGTCGTGGCCACGGTGGTGAGTGCCGTGGCCAGCGCCAGCGCGCTGCGCCGCAACCGGCTTTCGGGCAGGCAGTTCAGGCAGAACCACGCGGCGGCGCGTTCGGTCAGGCGCCGGCCCAGCGTCCAGATGGCGAGCGCCAGCACCAGCAGCAAGGCGGTGGCCGCGCGGTGCTCCGGCTCCCAGGCGGTCTGCAGCAGCGGCACGACCTCGTCGCGGAACGCCGCCATGCGCGCGCTGTCGTCGTCGGACGGCTTGAGCAGCGGCGCCCAGAACTCGGGGTTCAGGATGCTTTCCGAGCGCAACGCAAGCTGGTCCTTCATGCGGCCGCGCTGCAGCTTGGCGAGCTGGGCGTTCAGGTTCTCGATATTCTCCTTGCCCTCGTTCGCCTGCTTGAGCGCGTTGTCGAGCTGGACCTTGCGCGCATTCAGCTCGGCGCGCTGCCTAGCCACCGCGGTCGTCTCGGGCGTGGTGCCGGGCGCGGGCGGCGGCCCCAGCACGTCGAGCTGGGCCTGCAGCTGCGCGCGCTGCGGTGTCAGCGTGGCCGTGAGCTTGTCGACGTCGGCGGCAAGCTGGTGCAGCGACTCGTCCATATCGCCGAGCCGCGTATTGCCGTTGACGCTCGAAGCAGACTGCTTGATGCGGTCCTGCGCGGTCTGCAGCCGCTTGAGTTCGGCCATGGCTTCGGCGTGCGTCAGGGCCGGCGGCTGGTCCGCTTCGGGCGCGGAGGCCGGCTCGGCGGCCATGGCGGCCGGCATCAGGTGGAACAGTGCTGTCAGCACAAGGCTCAGGGCGAGCCAGGATAGTCTGCGCATTGGCGGATTCACGTTGGGACGTGGCCGCCCGGAAGTCTCTGCGAAGGCTCGCGCAAATCCCTGCACGCCGAAATGATGGCGAAATGGCGGGGAACGAATGCCTGAGGATGCGGAAGGGTCCGGGGGCGCGGAAGATGAACACAGGAAGCGATGCCACATGATGGGCAAGCCGCTTCCACGAAATTGACCGGCGCAGCAGAGCGACGCCGCATGGTTGCCGTCGGGCTGTCTGGCGCGCGGCAAGCCGGCTGGAGCAGGGCGGCCGGCTGGCTGGAGATCCGGAACGCCGAGCCGAGATTATACGAAAGCGTTCAGATCACACGGGCCCATATGGCCGGTGCGGAAGCGGGAATCGTGTAATTGTCCGTTACGAGGGGAAGCGCGCGTTACAACGCTAACAACTGGAGGCCCCCGCCGAAACACCTGAGCGCGGGTTTCTTGTGCATGATGACATCACGACATCAGTACCCCGAAACAGGAGTCAACCATGCGCCCCGCAATCCGTATCGCTTCCGCTGCCGCCGTGTCACTGGCCTTGCTGGCCGCCGGACCGGCGTCGGCGCATGACCGTTATCGCCATGGCGGCGGCGGCTCGCAGGCCGGCGTGGCGCTGGCCGTTGGCGCGCTGGTCGGCCTGGCATTCGGCGCGGCGGTTGCCTCCGCGCCGGTCGTGGCCGCGCCAGTCACTTATGCACCCGCACCCGTCGCCTACGCGCCGGCACCGGTCGCTTATGCGCCGCCGGCCCGCTATGCCGCGCCGGCCGTGCCCCCGGGCTATTGCTATCGCGGCGACGTCGGCGGCTACGTGCCGTGCGCCCCGCAAGCCCGCGGCTACTATGAGGCGCCGGTGAGCTACGGCTACTGACCTCAGGCGACGGCGAAGCCCGTATCGAAGGTCGTGCGCGCGTCGAGCCGCTGCCTGAGCAGGCCGGCCTTCAGGTAGAAATCGGCGGTGCGCTGCTGCTCGGCAATCAGCGCGTCGTCGATCTTCTGCCACCGCGTGTGCCGGCGTTCGAACTGCAGGCGCGCGGCCTCCGGCGAAATGCCGATGATGCGCGCAAGCGTCGCCGAGAATTCGGGCACATGCTGGTAGGACCAGGCCTGCGCGCGCACCACGCGCTGCAGGAAATCGGCCAGCACGGCGCGCCGGGCCGCCAGCGCGGTGTCGGTGGCAGCCAGGTAGCTCAGGCCCGACCAGAGCCCGCGCCCGCTCACCAGCACGCGCGCATGCCCGCTGGTTTCCGCCATGGCGGTATAGGGTTCCCAGGTGGACCACGCGTCGACGGAGCCGCTGGTCAATGCCAGCTTGGCATCGGCTGGCGGCAGGAAGCGGATGTTGGCGTCTTCCGGCCGCAGCCCGGCGGATTCCAGCGCCTTGAGCGCGACAAAATGGCCGATCGAGCCGCGGTTGGTGCCAATGCTCTTGCCCTTCAGGTCCGCCGCGCTTTTGAGCGGGGAATCGGGGCGCACCAGGATGGCCGTGCCATACGGGTCGGAGCGGTTGGCGCCGATCAGGCGGATGCGCGTGCCGGCGGCCAGCGCGAAGATCGCCGGCGCATCGCCGATCGGGCCGCAGTCGACCGCGCCCGCATTGAGCGCTTCCGCCAGCGGCGCGGCGGCAGGGAACTCGGTCCACTGGATCTCGTAGGACAGCCCGCGCAGCGCATCGGCGGATTCGAGCAGCGCGCGCAGGCCGCCTTTCTGGTCGCCTGCCTTCAGCAAAGGGCGGCCCTGGGCGCGAGCCGAGCCGGCGCCCGGGAATGCCGCAATGCGCAGGGTGTCGGTGGCGATGGCGGCCGTAGCCGCCGCGCCGTAGCGCAGGAATTGTCGTCGGGATGCAGTCATCGGTCTTGCGTGCCTTGAGGATCATGGGGCTGGAGCCAGCCCGTTCAGCATGCAACCGTAACCCGATCGCGCCTTTGCGCTAACGAATATCTGCGCGCTTCCTTATGCGGACGGTGTCCCGGCCGCAAGGCCCGTTGCGCTGTCCCGTACCGGCGCCCTCAGGCGCTGAAGCCGCCGTCGATATTCAGGCTCGCACCCGTGACGAAGCCTGCTTCCGGGCTGGCAACGTAAGCCACCATGCCCGCGATCTCGTCCGGATCGGCGTGACGCTGCAATGCCATCAGGCCATGCAGCGCGCCGGCGAAGTCGGTGTGCTCGGGGTTCATGTCGGTATTGGTCGGGCCGGGCTGCACGTTGTTCACGGTGATGCCCCGGGGACCAAGATCACGCGCCATGCCTTGCACCAGGCCCTTCAGCGCGGCCTTGCTCATGGCATACGCGCTGCCACCGGCGAACGGCATCCGGTCCGCATTGGTACTCCCGATATTGATGATCCGGCCGCCTTCGCCCATGTGGGGCAGGGCTGCCCTGGCCGCCACGAACACCGCGCGCACGTTCACGGCGAGGGTCTTGTCGAAGTCCTCCAGCGAGAAGCCTTCGACCGGCCCCAGCAGCAGCACGCCGGCGTTGTTGACCAGGATATCGATCTTGCCGAAGTGGCTTGCCGCATCGTCGATCGCGCGCGCCAGCGAGGCCGCGTCCGCTGCATCCGCGTGAAAGGCCTTTGCGCGTCCGCCGGCAGCCTGGACCGATTCGGCCAGCGCTTGCGCGCCAGCGCCCGAGCTTTGGTAGGTGAAGGCCACGGCCGCGCCTTCGCGTGCCAGGCGGCGCACGACTGCAGCGCCAATGCCGCGTGCGCCGCCGGTAACGAATGCAACCTTGCCGGAAAGTGGGGTGCTCATGATGTTCGCTCCTGAAACGATGAAGGGGTTGGTGCAGCGAAGTATGGGCAGCGCATTCCCTTACCGGTAGGCGTGAATGGGGATCATGTTTTTCAACCGCTGGTATAAGCTGGTTGGCATGGAAGCCCTCAACCTGCTTGAATCATTTGTCCAGAGTGCGGAGACCGGCAGTTTTTCGGCTGCGGCCCGCCGGCTCGGGCTCACGCCGGCCGCGGTCAGCAAGAATGTGGCGCGGCTGGAGCGCCACCTCGGGCTGCGCCTGTTCCACCGCAGCACGCGGCGGCTGACGCTGACCACGGGCGGCGAGCAGTTCTTCACGCAGGTGTCCGACCCCTACGCGGCGCTGCGCGATGCGTTTGCCGGCGCGGCCGAGGACGCCGGCAAGCCGGCGGGCGTGCTCAAGGTCAGCATGGCGCTAGCGTTCGGGCGCGAGTACCTGGTGCCGTTGCTGGGCGAGTTCCTGGCGCTGTATCCCGCCATCGTGCCGGACTGGCACTTCGAGAACCGGCCGACCGACCTGATCCGCGACGGCTTCGATGCCGCCATTGGCGGCGGCATCGAACTGACCGAGGGCGTGGTCGCGCGTGAACTGGCGAATACCCACGTGGTGGCGGTGGCATCGCCGGCGTACATGAAGGGGCGCGCGCTGCCGCGGCATCCGTCCGACCTGGCCGGGTTCGATGGCATCGTGCGGCGCTCGGGCGCCACCGGGCGGCTGCGCGCATGGACCTTGCGCAACCAGCTCGGCGAACAGGCCCCGGCCGGTCACCGCGCGCGGCTGATCTTCGATGATCCGGAGGCCATGGCCCACGCGGCAATGCACGGGCTGGGCATTGCGCTGCTGCCCATGCCGCACGCCGCGCCGCGTCTGGAAAGCGGCGCGCTGATGCGGCTGCTGCCCGGCTGGTATGCCGACAACGGGCCGATCTCGCTCTACTACCCGAGCCGCACGCTGCTACCGCCCCGCACGCGCGTGTTCATCGAGTTCGTGGTCGACGCATTTCGCACCAAGGGCCTGGCGAGGCGCTTCGACGGGCGCTGAACGACGACAGGCAGCGCGCACGCGCGTGCTACAGTCGCCCCGGAATGTTGCAAGCCTGAGCGTGCCCGAATGAAGACCCTGCTGATCGTCTACCACACCATGACCGGCGGCACCGGACAGATGGCCCGGGCCGCCGCGGATGCCGCGAGCCAGCAGGCGGGCGTCACGGTCGTCCTGCGGCGAGCCACCGATGCAGGACCGGACGATGTGCTGGCCGCCGACGGCTACCTGTTCGCGACGCCCGAGAACCTGGCCGCGATGTCCGGCCTGATGAAGGATTTCTTCGACCGCTGCTACTACGCTGCGCTCGACCGCATCAACGGCCGTCCTTACGCGGCGATGATCTGCGCGGGCAGCGACGGACAGAATGCCTTGCGCCAGCTAGACCGCATCGCGACCGGCTGGCGCCTGAAAAGCGTGGCGCCGGGTTTGATCGTCTGCACGCATGCACAGACGCCCGAGCGCATCCTCGCGCCCAAGGCGATCGACGCCGACGCGCTGGAGCGCTGCGCCGAGATGGGCGCCGGCCTCGCGGCCGGTCTTGCGCTCGGGGTGTTCTGAGCGCCGGAGCGCGTGCCTGTTCGCGCGTTGCGATGGAGTAAGCTGGCGCAACTTTCACCCCCGGAGGCAACCATGCAGCTGTACGCGCACCCGTTTTCCTCGTACTGCCAGAAGGTCCTGATCGCGCTGTACGAGAACGACATTCCGTTCGAATGGCGCATGCTGTCGCCGGACCATGCCGACGCCCTGGCCGAGCACGCCAGGCTCTGGCCGCTGCGGCGCATGCCCTTGCTGGTCGATGGCGGGCGCAGCGTGATGGAGTCGAGCATCATCATCGAATATCTCGACAACCATCATCGCGGCCCCGTGCGCTGGATTCCGCAGGACCCGGACGCCGCGCTCGACGTCCGCATGATGGACCGCTTCTTCGACCACTACGTCATGACGCCGATGCAGCGCATCGTGCTCGATTACATCCGCGCGCCGGAGCAGCGCAGTGCCGTGACGGTGGCCGATGCGAAGAAGCTGCTCGACTCCGCCTATACGTGGCTGGACAAGGCACTCGATGGACGCGAATGGGCAGCGGCCGGCGCGTTCAGTCTGGCCGATTGCGCCGCGGCGCCATCACTGTTCTATGCCGACTGGGTGCATCCGATCGACCCCGCGCTGGCC
This sequence comes from Cupriavidus sp. C2SS-8b, assembly GCF_057073745.1. Lineage (NCBI taxonomy): Bacteria > Pseudomonadati > Pseudomonadota > Betaproteobacteria > Burkholderiales > Burkholderiaceae > Cupriavidus > Cupriavidus sp. C2SS-8b. The sequence continues at coordinate 2,071,236 of NZ_CP172717.1, read as the reverse complement.
AATGTGCGCGCCTACCGCAGCCGCTTGCTGGCACGCCCGGCCTTTGCCCGCGCAGTGGACGAAGCGCGGCCTTACCGCAAGCTGTTTCCGCCGGGCGCGCCCGACCGGGACTGACGCGTCTCCGGTTTGAGAGGCCGGGAATTGGCTTGACCGCGCCGCGCGTCACGGCTGCGCAAAGCGGTCCGTGGCGCGCAGCAACTGGTCCAGGATGCCGGGCTCGGTCCACGCATGCCCGGCGCCTTCGATCAGGTGGAAGTCGGCGTCTGGCCAGGCCTGATGCAGGGCAAAGGCATAGCGCGCGGGGCAGGGCATGTCGTAGCGCCCATGCACGATCACGCCGGGGATGCCCGCCAGGCGGTGCGCGTCGCGCAGCAACTGGCCATCGTCCAGCCACGCGCGGTGCGTGAAGTAGTGGTTCTCGAGCCGCGCGAAGGCCAGCGCGAAATGCGCGTCGTCATGCTTGGTGCTGTTGCCGGCATCGGGCAGCAGCGTGATGGTCTCGCCTTCCCAGACGCTCCACGCGCGTGCCGCTTCCAGTTGCATTTCCTGATCGTCGCCGGTCAGCAGCCTGCGATAGGCCGCCATCATATTGCCGCGCTCCGCTGCGGGGACCGGGGCCTGGAAGCGCGCCCATTTCTCGGGGAACATCTCCGACACGCCAAACTGGTAGTACCAGTCCAGCTCGGCCTGCGACACGGTATAGACGCCGCGCAGCACCAGCTCGCTCACATGTTGCGGATGCCTCTGCGCGTAGGCGAGCGCCAACGTGGAACCCCAGGACCCGCCGAACACGAGCCAGCGCCCGACGCCCGCGAGTTCGCGCAGGCGCTCGATATCGTCGACGAGATGCCATGTGGTATTCGCTTCGAGTCCCGCGTGCGGCGTGGAGCGGCCGCATCCGCGCTGGTCGAACAGCAGGACATCATAGCGGGCGGGGTCGAACAGCCGGCGATGGTCGGCGCTGATGCCGCCCCCGGGACCACCGTGCAGGAACACAGCGGGCTTGGCCCCCGGCGTGCCGACGCGCTCGTAGTAGATGACATGGCCGTCGCCGACGTCGAGCGTGCCGGTGGCATAGGGTTCGATCGGAGGATAAAGCGTGCGCAGGCTCGACATGATTGGACTCCGTGTGCGTAGTGGCAGAGTGTAGCCCTTAGTGCATCAGGAGATTAAAAAAATCCCGATTAACCCTTGACACCCTGCCTGTCAGCCGTTGTACAATCCGGCCTCCTCTCAACGAGGAAGCGTTGTTCCCCGATAGCTCAGTCGGTAGAGCGCCGGACTGTTAATCCGTAGGTCCCTGGTTCGAGCCCAGGTCGGGGAGCCAAGCAACGCGGGAGTAGCTCAGTTGGTAGAGCGCAACCTTGCCAAGGTTGAGGTCGCGAGTTCGAGACTCGTCTCCCGCTCCAGTGCCCAGCACCGGACGTCGCCCATGTGGCTCAGTGGTAGAGCACTCCCTTGGTAAGGGAGAGGTCGGCAGTTCGATCCTGCCCATGGGCACCACTCCGTTTTTCCGCCTTCTCGCTTCGCACTCCCTTCTCGCTTCGCACTCTTTTCGGCCTTCTGCCGGATTCCTGTTTCCTTCCCCCTGTTTTCCTCTGACGCTTCGCGCTGATCGTTGCGGCTATCCTGCCAGCACGCCATGCCGCACCGCATACGCCGTCAGTTCCGCGGTGTTGTGCACATCGAGTTTTCGCATCAGGTTCTCGCGATGCTTGCGCGCGGTCAGCGGGGCAACGTTGCATGCTGGTGCCGGGCCTGGCTCGATCCAGGCCGCGGCTGGCCTATGGCTATGGCTATGGCTTCAACAACCGACCGGAACTGGGCCGGCACCAGCGCGTGCATTTCCAGGTGGTGGCGGGCTTCTGATCGCCGCGCCGCCTGCAGGGGCGGCAGGGGCGGTTTATCATCGGACTTTAGGCGCGGCCGCCATGCGGCGCGCCCATCGCCAGGAGCCCCCGTGTCCGATCTGTCCGCATTTCCTGTTACCCGCAAATGGCCAGCGCAGCATCCTGACCGCATCCAGCTCTATTCGCTGCCCACGCCGAACGGCGTGAAAGTGTCGACCATGCTGGAGGAAACCGGGCTGCCCTACGAGCCGCACCTGGTGCGCTTCGACCACAACGACCAGTTGTCGCCGGAGTTTCTTTCGCTCAATCCCAACAACAAGATCCCGGCCATCATCGATCCCGACGGGCCGGGCGGCAAGCCGTTGCCGTTGTGGGAATCGGGCGCCATCCTGCTGTACCTGGCCGACAAGTCCGGCAAGCTCATGCCCGCCGATGCCGCCGGCCGTTACGAGACCATCCAGTGGGTGATGTTCCAGATGGGAGGCATCGGCCCGATGTTCGGCCAGGTAGGCTTCTTCAACCGCTTTGCCGGCAAGGATTACGAGGACAAGCGCCCGCGCGACCGCTACGTGGCCGAAAGCCGCCGATTGCTCAACGTGCTGAACGAGCGGCTGGCCGACCGGCCGTGGATCATGGGCCAGGACTACACCATTGCCGACATCGCCACCTTTCCGTGGGTGCGCAACCTGCTCGGCTTCTACGAGGCCGGCGACCTGGTCGGCATCGCTGATTTTCCGCACGTAACGCGCGCGCTCGAAGCCTTCGTGGCCCGCCCGGCCGTGATCAAGGGACTCGATACGCCGCATCGCGGTTGATGGCGCAGCCGATGCACGCGCTGCGGCCGCGCGCGTGTCGGGCAATCTCCTACAGCGCGCTTCGCCCGCACTGACAGAGATGGTCCCGGTGCGCACCTATAGTCAAGGCAAGGCCTGCTTTGTCCGGAGGTGCCACCATGCCGCAGCCACGCCACCCCGTCTTGCATTCACGTGCGGGCGCCATTGCGGCGCTGGCGCTTGCCATGGGCCTGGCCGGCTGCGGTGAATCGGCGAAGCTGCCTTCGGAAGCCGGCTTCGGTCCCACGCCGCAATTGCCGGCGCCGGACAAGACCGCCATTCCGACCATTCATATCGCACCAGCGAAAGGCTGGGCCGATGGCGCCAAGCCGACGGCCGCCGAAGGCCTGTCCGTGGTGGCCTTCGCCGGCAAGCTCGACCACCCGCGCTGGGTCTACGTGCTGCCCAACGGCGACGTGCTGGTCGCCGAAACCAACGCACCGCCCAAGCCCGACGACTACAAGGGCATTCGCGGCTGGATCATGAAGAAGGTGCAGGCACGCGCGGGCGCGGGCACGCCCAGCGCCAACCGCATCACGCTGCTGCGCGACACCGACGGCGATGGCGTGGCCGACGTGCGCACGGTGTTCCTGAAGGACCTGCACTCGCCCTACGGCATGGTGCTGGTGGGCAACGACTTCTACGTGGCCGATACCGATGCCGTGCTGCGCTTTCCGTACCAGCCGGGGCAGACCAGCATCACGGCGCCCGGGCAGAAGCTGGTGGACCTGCCCGACGGTCCGATCAACCACCACTGGACCAAGAACATTATTGCCAGCCCGGACGGCAGCAAGCTGTATGTGACCGTGGGTTCGAACAGCAACGCGGGCGAGAACGGCATCGACAAGGAAGCGGGACGCGCGGCCATCTGGGAAGTCGACCGCGCGAGCGGGCAGCACCGCGTGTTCGCGAGCGGCCTGCGCAATCCCAGTGGCATGGCGTGGGAGCCGGCAACCGGCGCGCTCTGGACCTCGGTCAATGAGCGCGACGAGATCGGCAGCGACCTGGTGCCGGACTACATCACCTCGGTCCGCGACGGTGGCTTCTATGGCTGGCCCTACAGCTACTACGGCCAGCATGTCGATACGCGCGTCAAGCCCGCGGCGCCGGACATGGTCGCCAAGGCCATCGTGCCGGACTACGCGGTCGGCGCGCACACGGCGTCGCTCGGCATGACCGCGGCGACCGGCAACAGCCTGCCGGCGCGGTTCCAGCACGGCATGTTCGTGAGCCAGCACGGCTCGTGGAACCGCAAGCCGCTCGCCGGCTACAAGGTGATCTTCGTGCCGTTCGACAACGGCCGTCCCAATGGCGCGCCGTTCGACGTGCTGAGCGGCTTCCTCGACGCGAGCGGCGATGCGCAGGGCCGCCCGGTCGGTGTCGCCATCGACAAGCGCGGCGGCCTGCTGGTTGCAGACGATGTCGGCAACACCGTGTGGCGCGTGAGTGGAGCGCGCTGACGCGCCTTTCGGAAGCGCCATCGCCGCCGCTGTGGCCATCCGCGCAGGATGGCTTGCAAGCCCTGACTGGCCAGCGCGCCCGTGGTGACTATACTTCGCTTGTCTGGCGATGACGCGCCCGGAGGGCACGCGTCGCCAGAACGGGCGGCAGTCCAGCGCCCCGCAGCGACTTTTCGCCAAGGGAGGGTGCAATGGATCACACGGGGGAGAGTTTCCGTGATTTCGAGCTGGCCGGCTGGGAAGATCCCGGCGTGGTCAGCCGCTACCACGAGCAGCTCACGGTCGTCACCACGCAATCGGTCGATGCCTTGCTGGACAGTGCCCACGTCGCCGGCGGCCAGCGCGTGCTGGACGTGGCCAGCGGCGCCGGCTACGTCGCTGCGGCGGCATCGCGTCGCGGCGCCGACACGGTCGGCATTGATTTCTCGGCCGCCCAGGTGGAGCTGGCGCGCCAGACCCATCCGGGCCTGCATTTCGAGCAGGCCGATGCCCAGGACCTGCCGTTCGACAGCGGCAGCTTCGACGCCGTGGTCAACGGCTTCGGCATGTGCCACCTGACCGATCCCGACCAGGCCCTGCGCGAAGCCTTTCGCGTGCTGCGTCCCGGCGGGCGCATCGGCTTCACGGTGTGGGACACGCCGGAGCGCGCCATCGGCTTCGGCGCGGTGTACGCCGCGATCCGGGCCTATGGTTCGATGGACGTGGGCCTGCCGGCCGGTCCCAACTTCTTCCAGTTCAGCGATCCGTCGCAATGCATCGGTGCCTTGCAGGCCGCCGGCTTTACGGGCGCGGCGTGCCGCCAGGTGCCGCAGCAGTGGCGCTTCTCCACGCCGGACCAGCTCTTTGACGCGCTGGCGCAAGGCACGGTGCGCGCCGCGGCCACGTTGCGCGCGCAAAGCCCCAAGGCGCGCGACGAGATCCGCGCCGTGCTGCGCGGCACGGTGGCCACCTACATGAAAGGCAATGACTTTGTCGTGCCCATGCCGGCGGTACTGGCCTGGGCGGTCAAGCCGGTGCAGGCCCGTGCGTAGCCCTTAGCGCGATCCCATACCGATTGTTGGCCGCAGGCCAACACCGCAAACGGCGCCTGTTGGCGCCGTTCCTTCTTTCGGCTCGGGCAAGTGGCGCAATGCAAGCCGCGCGGGTGTTCCGGTGCGTGGCATGGTCATTGCGGATTGAGCGTCGAGCGCGGTCCCCGTGCTCGATGTCCCAACCGGAGCGATGGCTCCCCCCTGGAGAACCGTGATGCCGACCCCTTCCGAAGCCCGAGGCGAGCCGCCGGGCGCCCGTACCGTACTGCGCCGCGCAAGGCGCGCCATGATCCTGCTGCGCGTGCTGGGGCTTTGCGCCAACAGCGTGGCGCTGGCACAGGGCACGTTGCCCACGCCATCGGCCGTCACGCCGGAACAGAAGTTTCCGCAGGGGTACCTGGAGTCCGTGGCCACTGGCTACGACAACGGACAGGCCTTGCCTCCGGTCGAAGGCATGGCGCCGGTGCGTCCGGCGCGCGCCGCCATGACGCGGGCCGAGACGCCCGTAGCGCCATCGCCATTGCCGATCGGCCAGGCCCGCGCTATGCCGGCGGTCATGCCTGCGCCTGCGCCTGCGCCTGCCGTGCCAACGAGGTAAGCGGCGCGCGCGGCGCGCCGGGAGCATGGTAAGGTTGGCCACGCCGCGGTGCGGCGCCAGATTGCTGACAAAGTCGAGATGTCAACCTGTTTGCGCCCCTCTCCCATAAATGGGAGAGAGGAGACAACCCTCGGTATTCTTACTTTGTCAGCAGCCCCACGCCGCGGTGCGGCGCACTCCCTTCCAACTGCCCGGCCCGCTTCGCTTCGCATGGATATCGAACTTGCCCGCACTTTCCTCCAGGTGGTCAGGACCGGCAGCCTGCTTGCGGCCGCCGACAAGCTGCATGTGACGCAGACCGCTGTCACGGCGCGCATCAAGAGCCTGGAATCGCAACTCAACAGCAGGCTGTTCGACCGCAACAAGGCCGGTGCCAGGCTGACCGCCGATGGCCAGCGCTTCCTGGGTTATGCCAGCCAGCTCGTGCAGACGTGGGAAGCGGCGTGCCGTGACCTGCCGCTGCCCGCGGGGCTGGGCAGCATGCTGACGTTCGGCGCGGAGATCAGCCTGGGCAATCCGCTGGTGCTGCTGTGGGCCACGCGCCTGCGCGAGCTGATGCCCGACCATGCGGTGCGCGCCGAAGTGGGCGATGGCACGGAACTGCAGCGCAAGCTGCAGTCGGGCACGCTGGACGCCGCGCTGGTCTACCAGCCCGAGTACGCCGCCGGCATGCACGTGGAACAGCTGATGGAGGAAAAGCTGATCCTGATCCGATCCACGCAGCGCGCCGGATCCTATGTGTATGTCGACTGGGGGCCGGAATTCCGCCGGCAGCACGACAGTGCGCTGCCCGGCTACGCGAGATCGTCGCTGTACTTCAACCTCGGTCCGCTGGCGCTGCAGTACATCCTGCAAGTCGGCGGCAGCGGGTACTTCCGGACGCGGGTCGTGCAGAGCTACCTGGACAACGGGTTGCTGGAACGCGTGGAGGACGCGTCGGAATTCTCGTATCCGGTGTTCCTGGTCCACGCCGAATCAGCGGGACACCAGGCCCTGGATGACGCGGTCCGGATTCTTCACGATATCGTGCGTGAAGAATCGGACTGGTCGCAGCGCTGGGATTTTCCTCTGTCTTGAAAGCGGCCGGAAGCGCTCAGGCGCGCACCGGCGCCAGGCGAAGAGCTGGGTGTGCGGCGGGCAGGATGCGCAGCCGGCGCATCTTGCGGATACGCCGGCCGCCGCCCCGGCGCCCGTCTTTCGCGGCGCCAAGCCCGGCGTAGCGGCCATGCTGCTGGGCGCGTTCGAATACCGGTTCCGGCACGGCCATCCCGATCAGGTAGGTCACGGTCGCGCCTAGCGCCATCAGGGCGAGTGCCCCGGCAATCCACAAAGCAACTTCCATTTCCCGCTCCCCAGTCGATGTTTTGTATGCATTCAGTATCGGCGCCGGCGCGCGGATTGATTAATGAAAGTTATCTCTCGTTCATATCAATAATGTTGCATTGAATGCGCCGTTGTCTCATGGCGGCATCAGGCGCATCGCCATACGATCGGGCATCGATTCAATAACCCAACCTGTTTAGGTTTGCTACAATCGAATGCCGACTGTCTTTTTGCTTTTCGATCTGCGCGTGGTCATCTATCCGAACGATCATCGGCCCGCGCATGCCCACGTCATTGGAAAAGGATGCGAGGCCGTGTTCCGCTTGCATTGCCCGTCCGGCCCGCCGGAGCTGCGAGAGAACTACGACTTTGGCGCCCGAGACCTGATGCGGATCATCGCGGGATTGAGCGCCCGACTGACTGACTTGTGCACGGAATGGAGAATCATCCATGGTCCTTACTGATGCTGAGATCGCCGCAGCGAACGCACGCGGCGCTGAACAAAAGGCCGCGAATCCGGCGGTACTCTCCGTGCGTTATGACCGGCGCGTGGGGCGCGTGGTGATTGGCCTGTCCTCGGGCCTGGAACTGGCCTTTCCACCCGCGGCGGTGCAGGGTCTGGAGCATGCGCGGCCCGCCGATCTCGCCGATGCGCAGATCAGTCCTTCCGGCCTGGGCATCCATTTCCCGCGGCTCGATGCCGACCTGTACCTGCCAGCCTTGCTCGAGGGATTCCTTGGCTCGCGGCGGTGGATGGCGGCGGATATGGGCCGGCGCGGCGGCGCCAGTGCCAGCGCCGAAAAGGCGGCTGCCGCCAGGCGCAATGGCCGGTTGGGCGGCCGCCCGCGCAAGGTGGCCGCGCAAGCCTAGCGGTCTTCGGCATCGGTCCGCGCCCGCGCCCCGGCGCGCGAAAAATCATCCTTTCCGACGAACCTGACGCCGGCCGCAAGGCCGACACTGGTTCGATTCCGTCAGCAGAACATCGAGAAAGGAGACAACCCCATGCAACGCCTCATCTTCGACGCCGAACACGAGAGCTTCCGCGAGTCCGCGCGCCGTTTCTACCAGCGCGAAGTCGGTCCGCACGGCGAGCGCTGGCGCGAGCAGGGCTGCGTGGACCGCGACGTGTTCCGCAAGGCCGGCGAACAGGGCTATCTGCTGATGTGGGCGGACGAGCAATACGGCGGCGCCGGCGTGGAGGATTTCCGTTACGAGCAGATCCTGATCGAAGAGAACGCGCGCCACGGCGATACGGGTTTCTTCGGGACGCTGCATTCCCGGCTGGTGGCACCTTACGTCGGGCGCATCGGCAACGAGGAGCAGCGCCAGCGCTTCCTGCCGGCCGCGGCTCGCGGCGAAAAGATCTTCGCCATTGCCATGACCGAGCCGCAGACGGGTTCGGACCTCGCAGGTATCCGTACCCGTGCGGAGGACAAGGGCGACCACTGGCTGCTCAATGGCGCCAAGACCTATATCTCGAACGGCCAGCTTGCCGACTACGTGGTGGTGGTGGCGCGTACCGACCCGGAACGCAGCCACGGGCTGGGCCTGTTCATCGTCGAGCGCGACATGCCCGGCTTCGAGCGCGGGCGCAAGCTGCGCAAGATGGGCCTGCATTCGCAGGACACCTCCGAACTCTTCTTCGACAACGTCAAGGTGCCGAAGGCCAACGTGCTGGGCGAGCCCGGCCAGGGCTTCCGCTACCTGACACGCCACCTGGCCGAGGAGCGGCTGATCGGCGCCTGTGGCTATATGGCGTCGGCGCAGGTGGCGTTCGACATCACGCTGGACTACGTGAAGGAGCGCAAGGCGTTTGGCCGGGCCATCGGCACGTTCCAGGATTCGCGCTTCCGGCTGGCGACGCTGCGTGCCCAGCTCGACGCCCTGCAGACCTTTGTCGACCAGTGCGTGCTGCAGCACAATGCCGGAACGCTGACCGTCGAGACCGCGGCGTCGGCCAAATTGCTGACCTCCGAGTTGCAAGGCCGCGTCGTGGACGAGGGCGTGCAATTCCATGGCGGCGCCGGCTACATGGAGGAGTACCGCATCTGCCGCATGTACACCGACGCGCGCATCTCGCGGATCTATGCCGGCAGCAGCGAAATCATGAAGGAAATCATCGGCAGGAGCCTCGGCCTGGACGAGCGGGTCAAGGGCTGAGGCACCACTGGAATGAAATGCACCCAAGTGGTGCATTTCGCATTTCGGGGTAGTGGGGTTTTCCCTTCATTTGGTGTTTTCGCCGCAGTTAGCGCTTTTTTTGTCAGGATGAAAGCGCTTTGTAATCCGATTCGGGTTGAATGCGGGCTGGGATCGTGTGCGGTACCGGAGACGGCGGAAAAACACGCTGCCGGGACGCGCCAGGTGGCGAAATATCGTCAGTTCGGTGCACCAATTGGCGGGCACGGTCGTTTACCTTTGACTGTTGTCGAACGAGCCAGACCGAATCGTGCCTTTTCCTGCTTCAAGAGCTGCTGCCGCCGCCATCCTGGCAGCCGTGGCCGGCCTGACGGCCCCGCTGGCCCGGGCTGCCAGCCAGCCGCTTCCGCCCGACGGGCCCTGCATGCCGCCACCGCCCAAGGCCAGCCTGACGCTGGCCCAGGCGCGCCAGGACGCATTGCGCTGCAATCGCGACATCATTGCGGCGCGCCGCGGCGAGGAAGCGAGCCAGGCGGACATCCAGATTGCGTCGCAGCGGCCGAATCCCGTGCTGAGCGTGGGCGTGCAGAATATCAACCCGCACGCCGGTGTCGGCTCGGGCAACCTCCGCAGCAAGACCGTCGACTCGACCTTCCGCATCGACCAGCTGGTTGAAACCGCCAACAAGGGCAACCTGCGCAAGGATGCCGCGCAAAAGGCGAGCGTGGCGGCCGGCGAGGCCGTGCAGGCCGTGGTCGCGCAGCAGACCGGCGCAGTAGAGCAGGCGTTCTACGATGCCGTGGTCAGCCAGGAACGTGTCCAGGTGCTGACCGAGACCGTGGCGCTCTATACCCGCACGCAACAGGCCAATGAGACCCGCCTGAAAGCCGGCGACGTCTCGCGCGCCGACGTGACCAAGCTCCAGCTCGACAACCTGCGCGCGCAGAACGATATGCGGCAGGCCATGGCCGACCATATGCGCGACAAGGCACAGCTGGCGCAGGCCATGGGCGTGCCGGGCACGCTGGCCGACAACCGCCTGGTGCCGGACTGGCCATCGCTCGACGAGCCGACGCCGCCCGTCGATCCCGATATCGCGCAGCGCCGCCCGGACGTGACCGCGGCCGAGGCCCGGCTGGCCGCCGCCGCGTCGGCGCGCGACCTGGCCCGCGCCGGCCGCGTGCCCGACGTGACCGTGGGCGCGCAGTACGAGCACTGGCCGACTTCCGAGGCCAATATGAACGGCAGCGGCAATAGCTACGGCGTCTTTGTCTCGATTCCGCTGTTCGTGCGCCATAGCAACGGCGGCGAAGCGCGCCGCGCCGAGGTCGACTACTACGCTGCACTCGACGACCGCAACCGCGTGCTGCTCGAGGCCCAGAACGAGGTCGAGCGCTTGCGCAACCAGCTCGAAGCCTCGCGCCTGTCGCTCAGGCAGATGCGTGAATCGGTCGTGCCCGCGGCCGAATCGGTCGCGGGAGGCGCCGAGTTTGCCTATACCAAGGGCGCAACCGGCGTGCTCGACCTGCTCGATGCGCGCCGCGCGCTGCGCCAGACCCGGCTCGACGCCACCAATGCACAGGGCGACTACGCCAAGGCCTTGTCGGCCTACCGCGCGGCGTTGCAGTCCACTACTACTCCCGTCAGCTCCATCCCGAATTCCCAGGTCCGTACCGATGCGCCGCGTCCCTAATCTGCTGTCCGAAGTGTTTCGCGTTTCCCGTGCCGGCATGCCCGCGCGCGTGGCCGCCTTGTCCCTGTGCGCGCTTGCGCTGGCCGCGTGCGGCAAGGCCGAAGCGCCCAAGGCCGATGACGAGCCCAAGGTGACTGGCGAGACCGTCCAGTTCCCGGCCAGCGTGAAGGTGTTGCCCGGCATCTCCGGCGAAGCCGCCCGCACCGGCGGCCAGCGCATGCTGACCCTGCCGGGCCGCCTGGGGTGGAACGAGGACAAGACCGTGCGCGTGTCCACGCCGTTTGCCGGCCGCGTAACGGAAATCCTGGTGCAGCCGGGTACCACGGTAAAGGCCGGCCAGCCGCTGGCCAACCTGACCTCGTCGGACTTCGGCGTGGCACAGGCCGATGCGCGCAAGGCCGCCGCCGACAATTCGGTTGCGGCCAAGGCACTGTCGCGCCAGCGCGAACTGTATGAAGCCGGCGTGATCGCCCAGAAGGATCTGGAGCAGGCCCAGGCCGACGCCGCGCGTTCGGCCGCCGACCTGCAGCGCACACAAGCCGCTTTGCGGCAGTACGGCGGCGCGGCCAATGACGGCGCCAACCGCTTCTCCCTGCGCAGTCCGATCGACGGCCTGGTGGTGGAACGCAACATCAATCCCGGCATGGAACTGCGCCCTGACCAGCCGCCTGCCGCGCCGCTGTTCCTGGTGACCGACCCGACCACGCTGTGGGCACAGGTCGATGCCGGCGAGGCCGACCTCGGCCTGTTCAAGCCCGGCGTAACCGTGCAGCTGCTCTCCGCCGCCTATCCGGGCGAAACCTTCCCCGGCACCGTGGTGAAGATCGCCGACTATGTCGACCCGACTTCGCGCAGCATCAAGGTGCGCCTGGCCGTGCCCAACGCCGACCGCCGGCTCAAGGCCGAGATGTTCGTGACGGCGCGGCTGCAGGCCGCTTCGTTCCAGGGCATCGCCGTGCCGTCCAAGGCTGTGTTCCTGGCCGACAACCACAACTATGTGTTCGTGCGCACGGCGCCCAACACCTTTGTGCGCCGACCGGTGAAGCTGGGCGTGTCGTTGCCCGGCGTTACCGAAGTGGTCGATGGCATCAAGGACGGCGAGACCGTGGTGACCGAGGGCAACCTGTACCTGCAGGACATCCTGCGCGACGCCACCGCCGTCAACAAGGCGCGCGCTGCGGCCAAGCAATAAGGACGGCCGCCAGATGATTTCGCGTATCGTCAATTTTGCCCTGCACCAGAAGCTGTTCGTCTGGCTGGGCCTGCTGATCTTCGTGGGCGGCGGCCTGGCCGCGTTCAAGAACCTGCCGATCGAGGCATTCCCGGATGTATCCGACATCCAGGTCAACATCATCACGCTCTACCCCGGCCGCGCCGCGGAAGAAGTGGAGCGCCAGGTGACCATCCCGATCGAAACCGCCATGGCGGGCACGCCCAACTCGGTGCGCGTGTTCTCGCACACGCAGTTCGGCCTGTCGTTCATGATGGTGACCTTCAACGACAAGGCCACCGACGTGACCGCGCGCCAGCAGATCCTGGAGCGCCTGCGCGGCGTGGACCTGCCCGACGGCGTGCATCCGGACCTGGCGCCGCTGTCCACGGCGATCGGCGAGATCTACCGTTTCCGCCTGACCGGCAAGGGCTATACGCCACAGGAGTTGCGCACGCTGCAGGACTGGGTGGTCGAGAAGAACCTGCGCCAGGTGCCCGGCGTGGCCGACCTCGTCACCATCGGCGGCACCATCAAGCAGTATGAGGTGAACCCGAACCTGGCGCGCATGCGCGACGCCAAGATCTCGCTGTCGCAGCTGTTCACCGCGCTGCAGCGCGCCAACTCCAACGCCGGCGGCGGGGCGGTGGCGCACGGGCGCCAGCAGTTCCTGCTGCGCTCGCTGGGCAGCTTCCGGACCTCGGCGGACATCGCCAACGTGGTGGTGGCCGAGAACAACGGCACGCCGATCCTGGTCAAGGACATTGCCGACGTGAAGATCGGCTCGGCGCCGCCGCAAGGCCTGATGGGCCAGGACGACGAGAACGACATCGTCTCGGGCATCGTGGTGATGCGCAAGGGCGAGAACCCGTCGCTGGTGCTCGACGCGCTCAAGAAGAAGATCGAGCTGCTCGACGACCAGATCCTGCCCAAGGGCGTGAAGATCGTGCCGTACTACGATCGCTCCACGCTGATCGACAAGACGCTGCACACAGTGTTCGGCAACCTAGTGGAGGGCGCGCTGCTGGTGATGGCGGTGCTCTACCTGTTCCTGGCCAACGTGCGCGCGGCCGCCATCGTGGCGCTGGTGATTCCGCTGGCGCTGCTGTCGACCTTCATCGGGCTGACCTGGGTCGGCATTCCGGCCAACCTGCTGTCATTGGGCGCGATGGACTTCGGTATCATCGTCGACGGCGCGGTGATCGTGGTCGAGAACATCTTCAAGCGCCTCGGCGAGCTCAAGGAACAGCAGATCCAGGACAGCAAGGCGCGGCTCTACGCAATCCTGCAGGCCACCACGGAAGTGGGCCGGCCGACCGTGTTCTCGATGGTGATCATCATCGCCGCGCACATCCCCATCTTCACGCTGCAGCGGCACGAAGGGAAGATCTTCGCGCCGATGGCCTATACCGTGACGGGCGCGCTGATCGGCTCGCTGATCATCTCGCTGACGCTGGTGCCGCTGCTGTGCCACCTGCTGCTGAAGAAGAACATCGCGCACGACGACAACTTCGTGGTGCGCCACTGCAAGCGGCTGTACGAACCGATGCTCGCGTGGGCGCTCGACCACAAGAAGATGGTGATCGGCGTGGCGCTGGGCCTGCTGGTGGCGACCGTGGGCGTGGGCAAGTTCCTGGGCAGCGAATTCCTGCCCGAACTCGACGAAGGCTCGATGTGGGTCAGCTTCGACCTGCCGGCCTCGGTCTCGATCGACGAGGCCCGCGACCAGGCGCAGAAGCTGCGCAACGTGATCCGCAAGACGCCGGAAGTCAACACCGCGATTTCCAAGGTGGGCCGTCCCGACGACGGCACCGATCCGAAGCTGATCAACACCGTCGAAATCCTGGTCGACCTGAAGAACGACAAGCAATGGCGCGCCGGCTACGACAAGCGCAAGATCATCGAGGAGATCAACCACAACCTGCGCCAGCTGCCCGGCATCGAGCCCAACTTCTCGCAGCCGGTGCGCGACAACATCCTGGAGTCGATCTCGCAGATCAAGGGCCAGATCGTCATCAAGGTGCAGAGCGACAGCCTTGTGCACAACAAGCAGGTCGCCGACCAGATCCTGGCCAACGTGCAGTCGGTCAAGGGCGTGATGCGCGCCTTTATCGACCGTGACGGCGAGCTGCCGCAGTACGTGCTCGAGTTCGACCGCGCCCAGGCCGCGCGCTATGGCATCAACGTGGCCGATGTGCAGGACCTGATGGAAACCGCGCTGGCCGGCAAGGCTGCCACGGAGTTGTGGGAGGGTGAAAAGCACTTCAGCGTCGCCGTGCGCCTGAAGCCGTCCGAGCGCGAGCTGCCGAACCTGCCGAACATCTTCATGCAGACCGCCGATGGCGCGCAGGTGCCGCTGTCGCAACTGGTGACCTTCCGGGCCGCTTCGGGCGCGATGAACATCAGCCGCGAAAATGGCCAGCGCACGACCTCGATCGGCATCTTCATCCACGACCGCGACATGGGCAGCGTGGTGAAGGACATGCAGGCGCTGGTGGCGAAGAACGTGAAGGCGGACGACGTCAAGATCAGCTGGTCGGGCGAGTTCGAGAACCAGGAGCGCGCCATGGCACGGCTGTCGATCGTGGTGCCGCTGTCGGTGCTGGTGATCTTCCTGCTGCTGTTCAATGCGTTCAAGTCGTTCAAGAGCGCCACGCTGATCATCTCGAACATCCCTTTCGCGCTGATCGGCGGCGTGTTCGCGCTGTTCCTGACCGGCATTCCGCTGTCGGTGTCGGCGGCGATCGGTTTCATCGCCCTGTTCGGGCAGGCCGTGCTGAACGGCGTGGTGATGGTGACGTACTTCAACCAGCTGCGCGACGAAGGCATGCCGGTGCGCCAGGCCGTGCTGACCGGTTCCATGGACCGGCTGCGCACGGTGCTGATGACGGCGCTGCTGGCCATGCTGGGCCTGTTCCCGATGGCGATCTCGCGCGCCATCGGCTCGGAAACCCAGCGCCCGCTCGCCATTGTCATCATCGGCGGCCTGATCACCGCCACCATGCTGACGCTGATCGTGCTGCCTACGCTGTACGAGTGGATGGTCGGCCGCAACTGGCCGGACGAGGAAGACGAGGAGCCGAACAACCGGCTGACCGATTCGCTGTCCTCCTGATGTCAGAAAGCCCGTCCCCCCAGGACGGGCTTTCTGCTTACAGGGCATGGCAATGCCATGCCGCGCCGCCGAAGTCCCTGTCCCGAGCGCCTGCAATTGCCTGCCACTCCCCCGCGCGGCCGTTCTCCTGTCGGAATCCTCTGACGTCCCTTTCGGAACTGCACTTCTGCAGGACCCCCGGCCCAAAACCTACGCTGAACACATGCAGCAGGTGGCCGGAGGTAAACGGCTGTCAGCTGCGACGGCAATCCCGCCAATCATTCACGTGGAAGGAGCCCGACATGATGAAGAAATGGCTGTCAGCTGCAGTGTGTTCGATGATGCTTGCCGTCCCGGCAGGCTATGTCCTGGCCCAGACCCATCCAGCCGGGTCAAAGGCCGACTACGACACGGCCGTCAAGCAGGCCGACGACAATTACAAGGCAGCCAAGGGCAAGTGCGACGGCATGAGCGGCAACGCCAAGGACGTGTGCAAGGCCGAGGCCAAGCGCGACCATGACGTGGCCAAGGCCGATGCCGAGGCCAGGCGCGACGGCACGGAAAAGGCACGCGTCAAGGCCCTGAAGACCAAGGCCGACCGCGACTATGACGTGGCCAAGGAAATGTGCGATGACAAGTCCGGCAACGACAAGGACGTGTGCAAGAAGGACGCCAAGACTGCCCACGAAAAGGCCCTGGGTGAAGCCAAAGTAGAAAAGGCCGCCGTCACCGGTACGCGCACCGACGTCGCCGAGGCTCGCCGCGATGCCCGCAAGGACACCACAGATGCCGCTTACAAGGCTGACAAGGAGCGTTGCGACGCCATGACCGGCGACAGCAAGGACAAGTGCGTGGCCGATGTGAAGGCCAAGTACGGCCGCTAAGGCGCCCGGCACAGACGCCAGCACTCGCCGCCACCATCGCGGAACATCGACGAACACAAGGAGCACCACATGAACTGGGATCAGATCGAAGGCAATTGGAACCAGGCCAAGGGCAAGATCAAGGAAAAGTGGGGCAAGCTCACGGATGACGACATCACGCAGATCAACGGCAAGCGTGACCAGCTCGCCGGCCGTATCCAGGAGCGCTATGGCTACACCAAGGAACGTGCCGAAGAAGAGATGAAGACCTGGGAAAACGACGCACGCTGGTAGGCGTCGTCCCTTCTGACCACTGCGGCGGCCGGATGCGAGAGCGTCCGGCCGCCGCGCTCCGTTTTGGGAACCCCCGGGTGGTAGGGGATGCGTTAAGCGCAAGTTAGCTCTGAATGCAATCAAATGATGCACGCCGCAAGCATGCTCGACTTAACATGTCACGTTGCTTCGGGAACACCCCCTCATCGCGCCACGCATGTACGCCGTCCTGCCCGCATTCGTCTCGTCCATCTTTCTCGGTTACGGCCTCTATGTGCTGGTGACCAAGGGCGTCACGCGCGTGTCGGCGTCGTTCTTCCTGTTGTGCGTGACTACCTTTGCCTGGCAGGGAACCTGGGTGTTCCTGTTCCAGGCCGAGCACCCCGACGTGGCCACGTTGCTCGCGCGGCTTGGCTACCTCTTCATCCTGTTCCTGCCGACCACGTACTACCACTTCATCGCCGAGGTGACGGAGCGGCGCCAGGAGCGGCCGATCCTGCTTGCATCGTATGGCATGAGCCTGTTGCTGGCCGTGCTGCTGCTGTCCAGCGACCTGGTGGTGGCGGGCTATTACACGTACTTCTTCGGTGAATACCCGAAGGCCGGGGCGCTGCATCCGCTGCATCTGCTGCAGACGGTGCTGGTGGCGCTGCGCAGTGCCTGGATCCTGGTCGAAGCCCGCCGGAACGCGACCGCGGAACGCCGCAAGCGCTACAACCTGTGCCTCGTGGCGGTGATGCTCTACTCGCTGGCCGCCGTGGACTACGCGGCGAACTACGGCTACGCCTTCTATCCGCCTGGCGTGGTGTTCGTGGCGCTGAGCCTTGGCATTCTCGCGGTCAGCGTGGTGCGCTACGACCTGATGCACCCCTATTCGCTGGCCGCCACGGTGGCCCATGAAGTGCGCACGCCGCTCGCTTCCATCCGCATGCAGGCCCAGGAGATGGCGCGGACGTGGCCCGAGGTGCTGCAGGGCTACCGGCTCGCCGTGGAACACGGGCTGTGCGAAGACCGCATGCGCCCGGGACAACTCGATCGGGTGTCCAGCCTGGTCGGCGCGATCACGCGCGAGGTGGATGGCACCAGCACGGTCATCGACATGGCACTGGCCTCGGTCACGCTCGAGCGCCTGGACCGCAGCACCTTTGCGCCCCACGGGATCGGCGACTGCGTGCGCGCCGCGCTCGAGCGCTATCCGTTCCAGGACGAAGACCGCGCCTGCGTGCAGGTGCGCGGCATCGACGATGCCTGGCGCTTCGTGGGCTCGGACACGCTGCTGGTGTACGTCCTGTTCAACCTGCTCAAGAATGCGCTGCATGCCATCCGCGCGCGCGGCGACGGCCATATCGATATTGTCGGCTCCGCCGAAGGCCCCTTCCACGTGGTGCGCTTCCGCGACACCGGCTCCGGCATTCCGGCCAATGTACTGCCGCGCATCTTCGACCCGTTCTTCTCCACCAAGGCGCATGGCACCGGCGCCGGCCTGGGCCTGGCCTTCTGCCGTCGCGCGATCGAGTCGTTTGGCGGGCGCATCGAGTGCGAGTCCGTGGCTGGTTCGCATACCACCTTCACGCTGCGTCTGCCGCGCTTCACGCCCATGGCGGACGGGCGCCTGCGCGCCAGCGCCGCCGGCTGACCCCAACCGGCGGCGCCGGGCCTGCGTTGCAGCCATGGCCATGCTGGCCGCGGCGGCAACGGATCCCTTAGCGGGTCTTAGCTGGCCAGCGCCGGCAGGACCAGTTCATATTCCTTGACGCGCTCGATGATGCCGTGCGGGAAGCGGCTGATCCGCTTGTCCTTGTCGGCAAAGACGATCTGCTGGTACCCCAGCGAAACCGGCTTGCCGCCGACGCAGAAGCGGAACAGCAGGTAGGCCGAGCACTGCTTGACCTGGAACGTGTTCAGGTAGCAGTCCACGCGCTGGAACGGGAACGTCTCCTCGACATACTCCTGGTGCGCGCGCTTGGTCACGAAGACGCCGCCGGTGGCCAGCAGGTTGTCATGGATGCATTCGTGGAACCAGCGTTCGCGGCAGATGCCCTGCCATTCGAAGTAGCGGGCGAAGTACGTGTTCATGAAGGCATTGGAATCCTTGAGATAGATATCGATGGCATGGTGGAACGTCTTCTGCGGGGGTGTCTCCAGCAGGTCCTGCGTCAGCATGGCAGTACCGCGGTTCAGCACTTGGGGGATCACGTCTCGCATCAACATGGATTGACTCCGGAAATGACTGCAACGCGGCAGTCGCGCCTGTCCCGGGGAAGGTCGGGGCATAACGCATTCTGGCCGCTTGCCGCATGGAGTTGGCGCGAGGATGTGGTGCCTTTTGCACTGGCACGACAACGGCCAGGCGCGCGGACGTGGCTGGGCAGCCGGGCAAAGGACGTTGCGTCCTTCGCTCGTCAGGCTAGCTGGGGAAAAGGATCGCGATACCGACCTTGTGAGTCTCGGCCGGTCCCTGGAGCGGGACTTCCGGCTGCAAGGCGGCCCCTGGAAATTGCTCCGCGATGATCGGCGGAATGCCGGGGCCCTCGCTCTCCGCGTTCCAGACCAGGACGGCGCCGGTCTTCCTGAGGTCTTCCGGAGTGATCCACGGATTGAGGCGATAGCCGCCGTGCACGAACAGGGCAGACGGGCGGTCGTCGGAATAGAACGCCGCATTGCCGGCGTACCAGGTGTCGCCAATCACATATCGGAGCGGCTTTCCCGTTTCGGCGAACCAGCGCTCGGTCACTTCGGCGCCGAGCTGCCGCCCGGGAAAATGTGTGCGGTTTTCCTTGCCGGCAAGGGCTGGCCGGCCGAGCTGATCCAGCGCGAACAGCAAGGCGGGAAGCAGCAGGACCACGATCCATGCGCGGCCAAAGGTACGCAGCCGCGCCGTGGTCAACACCGGGCGGATCGACGTGGCAATCAGCAACCCCACGAAGCACAGCAGGGGCGCCGCCCACATGACGCGCGGCGGTCTTTGCGTGATGGCCGACAGGCTGATGGAAAAGAGGGTCGGTCCCAGCGCCAGCGCGACAAGATAGGCCCGGTCGAACTTGTTCGCATCCGATGGCGGGGTCGCCGGCGTTGCGCTCCGGGCCCGCCAGCGCCACAGCATCAGCGCAAGAAGCAGCATCGGGATGATCGCTGCCAGCTGCGCGCCGATGAATGAAACGAGCTTGGCCAGGTAGGTGCCCGTGCCGACCTCCGGGGCTCGCCTGCCAACATACTCGATCGAGATGAAACCGCTATCGACGATCCAGGCCATGTGCGGAAGAAAGGTCAGGAGCGCGGTCAATACGAGCACCCACGGACCCGGTTCGGCAAGGCGACGGCGGGCCTGCGGGTGTGCGAGCACGAACATCGCCATGGGTGCGAGATAGGCCCCCATCGAATAGCGCGCCCAAAGTCCCAGGCCAGCAACGAGCCCGCACAGGAACCAGTCGCGCAGGCGGTTATCCGTCAGGGCGCGATGCAACAGCCAGCCAAACAGGGCGCCGAACGGCATCTGCAGGACAATGTCGTTGAACTCCGGCGTCGGGAAGTTGAAGTAATAGACCCCTTCCAGCAACAGGACGCCGAGGAGCGCTTCGCGCTGGGTCGTGATGCGGCGCCCCAGCTGCCACACAGCGACGAATACCGTTCCGATGCAGACTTGCGCGGCAAGATAACAGGCCCACAGATTCTTGCCCGGCCACACGCTCAGGGCTTCGGTGACCCACGGCCAGAGCGGGGGATCTTTTTCGTACCCGAGTTGCCATTCATGCCCCCACGCCAGCGCCTCGATGATGTCGAGTGACGCATTCTTCAGCAGCAGGCTGGGCAATAGTGTCCAGAGAACGACATGGCAAAGCACCGCCAGTGCGAGGACCCGGCTGACGCCCAGTTCCTGCAAGGCTTGTGACCATGCCTGGAAAACACCGGAATAAACCGCGGGCCGCGCCGCAGCGGCTTCGGCAGGCGAATATGTTGAAAATTCTTCCACTTTTACTCGGGAAATCCCCGCGCGGAGCGAGAAACGCAGGAAAAAATTAGAAACTCATGGTTGCCCGCAAAACCGTTCGCGAGCGCATTGGCTTGACGAACGGGATATCGACTATTACCTCAGCGGCGAGCGATTATCTCAAGGTATTACGGATGATTACAAAATATGAATGTGCGAGTTGACACATTAATGACCCGCTGCTAGCCGTTAAAAACATGATGCTTCAAAACCACAAACAGCAGGCAGTGCGGAAATGATCGGTGCACTGAATGGCGGTAAACCCTAGTAGTCTAGTTTTATAGACCTTTATAGAGTTGGGCATGCTGTCCGGGACGAAGTGGTCCCACGGACGGTCATTTGAGTCGGGCACGTCAGCCTGCCAGCCATGCCGGACAACCCATCGACCGAACTTCTTTCCCGTAGCCGCCAGCCGGTCTACCTGCAGCTCGCCACCATCTTCCGCCGCCAGATCGAAAGCGGGGCATGGGGGCCTGGCGCGCAGATCCCGTCGCTGGAGGCGCTGTGCCGCGAGTACGGTGTGGCGCGCATGACCATGCACCAGGCCCTCTCAATGCTCGATGAGGAAGGGCTGCTTGAGCGTTCGCGTGGCCGCGGCACCTTCGTCAAGGCGGGTCGGCGGCCACAGCGGCGTGTCTCGCTCTCCACCAGCTGGGACGAGGCCGTCGCGATCGGCGATGCCATCGATACCGAGGCGCTGGTGGAGTCCGGCGGCAACGTGGCGCTGCCCGCCGACCTGGGCCTGCCCTGCAGCGGCAGGCATGCCGCCGAATACCATTTCCTGCGTCGCCTGCATCGCGTGGAAGGGCGGCCCTTTGCCATCTGCCAGGTCTACAT
The DNA here is from genome assembly GCF_057073745.1 of Cupriavidus sp. C2SS-8b. Taxonomy (NCBI): domain Bacteria; kingdom Pseudomonadati; phylum Pseudomonadota; class Betaproteobacteria; order Burkholderiales; family Burkholderiaceae; genus Cupriavidus; species Cupriavidus sp. C2SS-8b. Next base: position 2,050,044 of record NZ_CP172717.1, on the reverse strand, counting down.
CGAGGCCGAGGTATTTGCGCGCGAGCCGGAGGCATTCCGGCAGGGCGCCTCCGTGCAGGTGCTGGACCGCTTTCCCGGCCTGCAGGTCAGCGTGGCCCGCCAGCGCCTGACCATCGTCGCGGCCGGGGCGGAATCCGCGGTCGCGCTGGACCTTGCCGTGGGCGCGCCGGTCGCAGAACTGCGCCGCTATGCCTGCGTCGATGACGTGGTCGTCTACTACGCCCGCATTGAATTCCCGACCGAATTCGTTTGCCTCGATTTCGACCTGCTGGCCGCTTCCGGGCGCCAGCCTGATGCCAACCCGTCCTGAATCACGGAACCCGATCCATGGAAACCTCCCAAGCAATGAACGGCGCTGAAAGCCTGGTCAAGACCCTGCTGGCCAGCGGCGTCGACACCTGCTTTGCCAACCCCGGCACGAGCGAGATGCATTTCGTGGCGGCGCTCGACCGCATTCCCGGCATGCGCTGCGTACTGGGGCTGTTCGAAGGCGTCGTCACCGGTGCCGCCGACGGCTATGCGCGCATGGCCGACAAGCCGGCCGCCACGCTGCTGCATTGCGGGCCGGGGCTGGCCAACGGCCTGGCCAACCTGCACAACGCGCGCCGCGCGCAGACGCCGGTGGTCAACATCATTGGCGACCAGGCCACGTATCACAGGCCGCTCGATGCACCGCTCACGGCCGACACCGAGGGCTGGGCCCGCCCGGTTTCGGTGTGGACGCGCACGGCCACGCGCGCCGCGTCGGTCGGCGCCGATGCCGCGGCGGCGGTGCAAGCCGCGTGCGCCGCGCCGGGCGGCGTCGCCAGCCTGATCCTGCCGTCTGACGTGTGCTGGGATGCCGGCGGCGAAGTGGCCGCGCCGCTGCCGCCGTTGTCCGTGCCGAAGGTCGCGCCGGATGCCGTGCAGAACGCCGCGCGCGTGCTGCGCTCCGGGCAGCCGACCCTGATCGTGGTGGCGGGCGCCGCGCTGCGCGAGGCGCCGCTCGCCGATGCGCATCGCATTGCCGCGGCCACGCAGGCCCGGCTGATCACGCCCATGTCGAACGCGCGCGTGTCGCGCGGACGCGGGCGTCTGGCGGTGGATCGCATTCCCTATTCCGGCGACGTGGCCCGTGACCGGCTGGCCGGCATCCGCCACGTGATCCTGGTGGGTGCGCAGGCGCCCGTGACGTTCTTCGCCTATCCGGGCAAGTCGCCGCGCCCGTATCCGGAAGATGCGGTCGTGCACGTGCTGGCACGTCCGGAAGAAGATCTTGCGGATGCGCTGGCCCGGCTTGCGGATGAGGTCGGGGCAAGGAACGCGGTGTTGCCCGAATCGAAGCCCGTGGCGCCGGCGGAGATTGCGCGCGGCGCGGTCACATCGGAAGCCGTGGCGAAGACGCTGACGGCGCTGCTGCCCGAGCAGGCCATCGTCGTGGAGGAGAGCGTCAGCTTCGGGCGGGCCTTCTATCCGGGCACCGTGAATGCAGCGCCCCATGACTGGCTGCAGCTCACGGGCGGCGCCATCGGCGCGGGCTTGCCGCTTGCCACCGGCGCCGCCGTGGCCGCGCCGGGCCGCCGCGTCGTCGCCCTGCAGGCCGATGGCTCCGGCATGTACACGTTGCAGTCGTTGTGGACCATGGCGCGCGAGCAGCTCGATGTCACGGTCGTGCTGCTGGCGAACCGCAAGTATGCGATCCTGCTCGGCGAACTGGCCGGTGTCGGGGCGAACCCGGGCAAGACCGCGCTCGACATGCTCGACATCGGCAACCCCGACCTGAACTGGGTGCAGATGGCCAACGGCATGGGCGTGGAGGGCGCGCGCGCGCACGACATGGAGACCTTCGCCGACCTGTTCCGCATGGCCAACCAGCGCAAGGGCCCGTTCCTGCTCGAGCTGGTCATCTGAGGCACGGCGTGCCTGCAAGGGGGGATTTCCGCATTCGGGAATCCTGCCTTTGGCAGATGCGAATTGCTGCACCGCGCATAGTGCGGCAATCTGGCAGCTGTGCCATGGAAGCCCCATGGCGGCATCATTTGTGAAGGAGACACCATGCCCCAACAAGGAGCGGCAGCGGGTCCGGACAAGGTCTACGCGGAAATGCTCGCGGCCGGCCAATTCCGCATCCAGCACTGCCAGGACTGCAAGAAGCACGTATTTTTCCCGCGCAATATCTGTCCGCACTGCGGCGGTGACGCGCTTGACTGGGCCGATCCGAAAGGCACCGGCACGGTCTACTCCACCAGCGTGATTCGCCGCAAGCCCGAAGCCGGCGGCGACTACAACATCGTGCTGGTCGACCTGGACGAAGGCGTGCGCATGATGAGCCGGGTCGAGGGCATCGCCCCGACCTCCGTGCGCATCGGCATGCGTGTCAAGGCGCGCGTGGCGCCTGGCAAGGCAGAAGGCGAGCCTGCTCTCGTCGTGTTCGATCCGGTGGAGGGCTAAGCAAAATGAGTCTGTCTTCTCTGCGCGGCAGCGTCGCCATCGTTGGCGTCGGCCAGGCCGGCCTGGGCGAAGCCCATGGCAAGACTGAAATGGAAATCCTGGTGGAAGCCGCCAAGGCAGCCGTGAAGGATGCCGGCATGTCGATGCGCGACATCGACGGCATCGCCACCGCCAGCGTCGGCGCCACCATGTGGGTGATGCCGGTGGCGGAGTACCTCGGCATCAAGCCGAAGTTCCTCGACAGCACGATGATCGGCGGTTCGAGCTTTGTCTCGCACATGCTGCCCGCCATGATGGCGCTTGAAGCCGGCCTGTGCGACGCGGTGCTGGTGTGCTACGGCAGCAACCAGCGCACCTCGACCGTGGGTCGCGCCGGCATCGGCAAGGTGCGCGCGGTGCTCGATCCGCAGCCGTACGAAAACCCGTACCAGCCGTTGAGCCCGATCACGTCGTATGCACTGGCCGCCGCGCGCCACATGCACCAGTACGGCACCACGCGCGAACACCTGGCTGAAGTGGCCGTGGCCGCGCGCAAGTGGGCGCAGCTCAACCCGGAAGCGCAGATGCGCGATCCGCTCAGCATCGACGACGTGCTCAATGCGCGCATGGTGTCGGACCCGCTGTCGGTGCGCGACTGCTGCCTGGTGACGGATGGTGCCGGCGCCTACGTGATGGTCCGTGCCGACCGTGCCAAGGACATGGCCAAGCCGCCGGTCTACGTGCTCGGCAACGCCACCGCGACGTGGCATCGCCAGATCTCGTGCATGCCGGACGTCACCGTCACGGCGGCCAAGGAATCCGGCGAGCGCGCATTCGCCATGGCTGGCCTCAAGCCGTCGGATGTCGACGTGGCCGAACTGTATGACGCGTTCACGATCAATACGCTGTTGTTCCTGGAAGACCTTGGCTTTTGCGCAAAGGGCGAGGGCGGCCAGTTCGTCAGCGGCGGCGGCATTGCGCCAGGTGGCAGGCTGCCTGTGAACACCAACGGTGGTGGTCTGTCATGCGTGCATCCGGGCATGTACGGCATGTTCATCACGATCGAAGCCGTGCGCCAGCTCCGTGGCGAATGCGGTGATCGCCAGGTCAAGAATGCGGAAGTCGCCGTGGTTCATGGCAACGGCGGCACGCTGTCCAGCCAGGCGACGGCGATCCTGGGGACCGCTGCAACGGTGTAAGACGATCCGGGTTTGAAGGAAGAAGGGAGGCGGCGGTGGAACTGAGTGACTGGTTCCACCGCCGTTTCTATTGGCGGGGTCTGGCGTGCCGATGATGTCCCCGACCAACCGACTACTGAGCCGCGCAGCAGCCGAAGGCGATGATGCGATAACGGTGGCAGTGTCGGGCCACGGACAGTTTCGGGGCTGGTTCAATCATTGTTGGAGAGCCTGCATACGGTCGCGCTCCACGCGGCAGGCAGTCAGGCAGTCTCTGAAGCGAGTACCCGTACAACACCCTCAGCACACTACGATCAATATTCGCCCGTTAGGGCAAGCGACGCGTTTCTTTGCCTACTTTCTTGTCGCTCGGACAAGAAAGTAGGTCGCCGGCTACGCCGGCGAAACAGCGGCGTCTGCCAAGAGCCAACAAGCCATTCATCACCGGAGACCCTGCCCGACGGCGCCGACAAAACAGAAAAGCTCGCAGTCTTCAATTGACCTACCGCGACGTTCATCAAAGTCTCCGTTCCTTCATTCACGCGTGCGGTTCGCGCCTGATATAGCCGAACAGGTAAGCCGCCACCTTACGCATCTGGATCTCGTCCGAACCCTCCGTGATGCGGTAGCGGCGATGGTGCCGGTAGATATGCTCGAACGGCTTGTGCCGCGAGTAGCCGATGCCGCCATGCACCTGCATGGCCAGGTCGGCGGCCTCGCAGCACAGGCGGTTGGCCGTGAAGTTGCACATCGAGACCTTATCCGACAGCTGCTTCTCCACTTCCTTCTTCGGCATGCGATCCATCTCCCATGCAGTCTGTCGGATAAAAGCGCGCAGCATCTGCGCACGCGTAGCCAGCTCCACCAGCGGAAACTGGATCCCCTGGTTGCGCGCCAGTTCCTGCCCGAACGGCTTGCGCTCGCGCGCATGGCGCACGCTTTCGCGGATGCAGTAGTCCGCCGCGCCCAGGCTTGCGGCGGCCTGGCGGATGCGGTTCTCATGCACGAAATGCTGCGCCACGGACAGGCCCGAGCCGGCCTTGGCGAGTACCGCCTCTGCCGGCACCCACACCCCCGTGAAGCTCACGCGCGGATGGTCGGTCGGCATATTGAAGGTCCACAGGTACTCTTCCACGCGCACGCCCGCGGTGTCAGACGGGACCAGGAACGCGGTGATGCCGCGGGCGTCGCCGTCTTCGCCGCTGGTGCGCGCGAACACCACGCAGTGCGTGGCGGTATGCATGCCGGTGGTCCACATCTTTTCGCCGTCGATGCGCCAGCCATCCTGGCCATTGCGTTTCTCAGGCACGGCGCGCGTTGCCATGTGCGTGGCATCGGAGCCGTGTTCAGGCTCGGTCAGGCCGAATGCGAGCTTGACCGTTTCATCGAGCATGCCCGGAATGAAGAAGGCTTTTTGCGCGTCGGTGCCATAGTCGCGCATGACCAGCACGAACGGCTTGTTGCCGACGATCGAGTGTTCGTTCTGCAGGTCGTTGTGCAGGCCCAGTCCTTTGGCGGCCAGGTGTTCGCGGATCACCGCCATCCAAAGGTTGCCACCGCCCTTGCCGCCGTACTCGGTCGGCAGCGCGAAGCGCAGGTGGCCCGCGCGGTCGGCGCGGCGCCGGGCTTCGGTCAGCAGCGCCTCCCATTCCGGCCGCGGCAGGCCCTGGTTGTCGAAGTCAGTGCGGGCCCACTCGCGGCGGTGGTCGAAGAAGCGCTGGTTGTCGTTCTCGGCCTGCAACGGCTGGATCTCCGCTTCGATGAAGCGGTCGAGTTCTTCGAGGTAGGCGACGAGTTCCGCGGGAAGCTGGAAATCCATTCATTGCTCCATGGCTTGCAACGCCGCGCGATAGCTGCTGTAGGCAGGCTGGTCGATGGCGAGCTTGTTCAGGGTGACAGTCCAGAGATGCCCGGTCAGGCCGGGCGTGTCCAGGTCGATGTGGCCGGCGGCGATCGCTTCGCACAGTTGCCGGTTCAGCGCTTCGAGCGTGCCGTCGGTGCCGAGCAGCTGGCGCAGGCGCTCGTGTTCGGCAGCGCTTGCCTCAGGGGCCAGGCGCAGTTCGCGCGCGACGATGTCGAGCACATTGGCGGCCACGCGCGCATCGAACGCTTCGCGTCCGGAGAGTTTCGGGATCGCGGCATTGCGCAGGAAGGCGGTGACCGCCTGCAGCAGGTCAACGGCGTTGGGCGTGTCTTGCATCAGCGTGCTCCCCGGCGCGGCGCCAGCAGGTTCAGCAGGTCGATCTCGGTCTCGGAGCTGCGCCGGCCAATGGCCGCGCGCTCCACGGTGCGTGGCGCGCCGCCGGCGGGGGCTTGCGCCATGCTCTCGCAGCCGATGCCCCACTTGAGCGAGCCGAAGACTTCCCAGAAATGCACGCGCGCGGCATCCACCGTGCCGCCGCCGGCCTCGTAACCCGCGAACAGGTCCTCGCGCGTGCCGAAGCCCCCCACGGGCAGGCTGGTGTGACCGAAGCGCCAGGAATTGACGCACAGCCAGCCGAGGTCTTCCATCGGATCGCCAAGATGGGCCAGCTCCCAGTCCAGCACGGCGCGCAGGCCGTCTTCGCCGACCATCAGGTTGCCGTTGCGGAAGTCGCCGTGCACCAGCACCTTGCGCGCGGGAGGCGGCGGCAGATGCCGCTGCAGCCACTGGAACGCCAGTTCGAACACCGGCTTGGCCGAGCCGCCGGCACGGTGCCGCGCCAGGTAGTTCGCCACTTCCTCGGCGGCCGCGGCTTCGCGCAGCGGCGGCAGTTCCTTGTGTGGGATGTTATGGATGCCGCCCAGCGCATGCCCGCACTGCCAGGCCAGCCTGGAACGCGCATGGGCCAGCGCGGGATCGCGCACGATGCGTCCGCCCAGCGTTTCGCCAGACACGAAATCCATGATGAAGCCGTCCCCGATGCCGTCAGCCGGATCGAGCACGGCGCGCACCACCGGCACCGGCACGCCGGCCCGCGCAGCGCGCTCGATCAGAACGGCTTCCGTGGCCATGCCGGTGAAGCTGGCCGAGCCGCTGCCGGCCGGACGCGCCGATTGCGGCGGGCTGCGCCGCAGGATCATCGGCGCCGAACCGTCGGGGCGTTCGAGGCTGAAGGACCAGGTTTCCTGGTTGGCGCCGCCGGACAGGCGGCGCAGGGCGGTGATGCCCGTTGCGCGCTCGTCGATGCGGCGCGCGATGCAATGCAGGCCCGAGGACAGCATGTCCTCAGCCTGCACAGGCGTTGTCTCCACGTTTGTTGTTCTCCCTGATGGCGTCAATGGCGGGCTGGTTGGCACGTCCTTGAATTCATAATCAAGATTATGTTTTTAAGCCTAAAGACGCCTGTTAAGCTTGTCAACACTGGGAAAACACGGACACACAGATTCCGGCCACGATGAAACAAGCGCTTACGCCCCTGGAAGGACAGGAAGGATTTGCGGTACCGCGATACTCGCGCGGCAAGAAGACAACGGAGCGGTTGCTGGAAGCCGGACGCCGCCTGTTGCGCGACCGCACGCTGGACCAGGTGCCGATCCAGGACATCTGTGCCCACGCCGGCGTGACCACGGGCGCGTTCTACAGCCGCTTCGATGGCAAGGAGAGTTACTTCCGCGCCTTGCAGACCTTGCTGGTGGCGCAGTTGCGCGAAGGGATGGAGCAGCGTGTCGCGCTGTTCGATGCCGGGCAGATGACGTTGCGCGAGGTGGTGGAATCGCTCGCGCGCAACAACCGCATGTGGGCGTACCGCAACGAGGGCGTGCTGCGTGCGTCGCTGATCGAGCGCGCCATTACCGGCGAAGACCCGCTCAAGCGCATGAACCAGGACTATGTAGAGCTGGTGGTGCCGCGCCTGGCGCGGCTGCATCCAAAGGGCGCCTCGCCCGAGTTGGAAACGCGCATCCGCTTTGCCTACCAAGCCATGGTGGGGACGCTGGTCTATACGCTGGTCAACCGGTCCGGTACGTACCGGCTGTCAGACCGCAGGCTCGAGGCGGAAATGGCGCGCGGATTTTATCTCTACATCACGCAGGAACTTGGGTAAGTGCGTGGTCCCGAAAGAACCAAGGAGAAATGCCATGAGTGATGTCACAGCGGACCGCAGCGTATCCCGGTCCAGCGATTGCCCGCCGTGCCCCGGCAACCTCGTGATGGAACGCATCGCGACGCGCAAGGCCGAGGTCGGCGAACTGGCGATCCATCGCGCACTGCCCAGCCGCCAGCGCCGCATGGTCGGCGCCTGGTGTTTCCTCGACCATGCCGGCCCGATCGTGTTCGGGCCCGGCGACGGCCTGCGCGTGGGTCCGCATCCGCATATCGGCTTGCAGACCTTCACGTGGATGATCGAGGGCGAGGTCATGCACCGCGACAGCCTGGGCTCCGAGCAGGTCATCCGGCCGGGTCAGGTCAACCTGATGACGGCGGCGCACGGCATCTCTCACGCAGAGGACTCCGTCACGCCGCAGGGCGGCGGCCTGCATGCGGCGCAGCTGTGGATTGCCCTGCCCGAAGACCGGCGCCATGGCGAGCCGGCGTTCAGGAACTATCCGGAGCTGCCGGTCACCGCGCACGGCGGGTTCCGTGTCACGGTGCTGGTCGGGACGGCTTTCGGCGAAACTTCACCGGTCGAGGTGTTTTCCCCGCTGACCGGGCTGGACCTCACGGCCGATGGGGCGGCCCAGGCATCGTTGCCGCTTGACGCGGGGTTCGAGCACGCCGTGCTCGTCCTGAGCGGGGAGGCGCGGATCGAAGGCGAGCCGCTGGCGGCCGATACGCTGCTCTACCTGGGCACCGGGCGGGCGCAGCTCGACGTGCAATGCTCAGGGCCGGTGCGCCTGCTGGTGATCGGCGGCGCGCCGTTCGGCGAGGAGATCCTGGTGTGGTGGAACTTCGTTGCGCGCAACCAGGCGGAAATCGAAGCGGCCGCGCGGGACTGGAACAACGGCGATCCACGCTTCGGCAAGGTCACGGGAAGCCCGTCGCCGCAATTGGCGGCGCCGGACCTCACCGGCGTGCAGATCAGGCAGCCGGGGCGCTAGCGCGCGGGGTTCCCGGCAGGGGGCTCACACCCCCCACAAGATGTCGGCGTGCTCCCGTTGCGCGACCCGCATCATGTCGAGCAGCGGATAGGCGCGTTGTGACAGCATGATGCGCTTGCGGTCGTCCCGGTCGGCATGGCCAGCCGCGCCGTCGTCGGGGGCATGAAGCGCCTTGTCTTCCGAGATCGCCGCTTCGAGCCTGCAGATGGCCTCGGGCAGTTCCTCGGCCGCGATGACGCCGCGCTCGCCGATGCGCTTGCCCAGGATGCCGAGCAGGTATTGCGCCAGATCGCGCAGCATCGAGATATCCGGCGCCGCCGTCGAATGAAGGGTCACCAGCATGTCAGTTCCTCCTTGATCGGATGCGGCGCTCGTTTCACCGAGCACCCATGTCATTCATAACGTCTTGCCGCTGTGGTGCGTGGACACGCTGCTTGCAAGTCCTTCTACGCGCAGCAGACGACTGGCATCAGCCATCGCCGTCCTCCAGCTCGCCCTGGTCGATCGCCACCAGCACGCTGCAGGAGACCTTGTCCAGCAGCAGGCCATTGCCATTGCCCGCCCACCATCGCTTGAGCACGCCGCAGCGGCTGTGCCCCACCACGATCAGGTCGACGTGCAAGGTATTGGCCATGCGGGCAATCTGGTCAATCGGGATGCCGGTCGCAAAATGCCCGGTGGTCTCGATGCCGCATGCCCGCAGTTGGTCGACGCCTTCGCGCAGGATTCTCCGGGCCGATTGTTCCTCGACCATCTGCGCGTCGCCGGCCATGGCGTCGAACCCCTGGATCCAGTAAGCGTGCTCGAGCACCGCCAGCAAGTGGGCCTCCGCGCCGAGCTGCCGCGCCAGATCGGCGCCGTAGCGCAGGGCCCGCCGGCCATCGCGTGATCCGTCATAGCAAAGCAGGATGCGTGAAAACAATGGCATTGACGTTCCCCTTGATGGCCGTCAGCCTGCACGCCGTGCGCCACAGCGCCGCTAGCGTCCTTCCATAGCTAAAAATATATCACGTTGTGATGTATTTTTCCGGCTGGGTTCGTGAGGCCTTGCAGAACGGAGATCGGTTCGGCAAAGCTGGACTGCAGTCACGCAACAGTATCCGGCAAGTAAGGCGCTGGTGCCGGTGGAGGGGATGTTCCGCTGTCCTTCTCTTGATCGTTCGCTGGCGACTGAATGCAGCGCGCGCCACTTTGCGACCGCCCGGCCTGACCCCGGCGTCACCCTCTCGTCAAATTCTCAATTCATCCAACTCATATATATGAGCTAGTTGACATGGACGAGACCGTCTCCTAAGATGAATCCCACAAACCACCCCACAACCAGGAGACAACAAAATGATTCATGTCGTGCTGCATGACGCCAAGGACACCGTCGCGGTGGCTGTGGTGGAAGGCATCCAGGCGGGTACCCGGCTGAATGCGTGGATCATGGATGAGGACAAGGTCGTCACGGTGACGGCGCTCCAGCCGATTCCCATCGGCCACAAGGTGGCGTTGTGCGACATGGCCCCCAACGACACCGTCTTCAAGTACGGCGTCGACATCGGCAAGGTGGTGGCCCCGATCAAGGCCGGCGAGCACGCCCACGTCCACAACATCAAGACCAAGCGCTGGTAATCCACCGCGCCGCCGTCCCGAATCCACCACCATCCATTCCAAATCCGAGGGCCACGCCATGTCCGTGATCGACCAAAACACCACCTTCTGGGGCTACCGCCGCGACAATGGTCGCGTGGGGGTGCGCAACCACGTCATCATCCTGCCGCTGGATGACCTTTCCAACGCCGCCGCCGAGGCCGTGGCCGTCGCCATCAAGGGCACCATGGCGATTCCGCACCCGTACGGCCGGCTGCAGTTCGGGCCGGACCTGGACCTGCACTTCCGCACGCTGATCGGCGCGGGCAGCAACCCGAACGTCGCCGCGGTGGTGGTGATCGGTATCGAGGACGGCTGGACCAAGCGCGTGGTCGACGGCATCGCCAAGACCGGCAAGCCGGTGGTCGGCTTCGGCATCGAGGGCCACGGCGACCACGACACCATCATGCGCGCCTCGAAGGCGGCGAAGGAATTCGTGCAGTACGCCACCGCGCTGCATCGCGTGGAATGTCCGATCGGCGACCTGTGGGTGTCGACCAAGTGCGGCGAGTCGGATACCACGTCCGGCTGCGGCGCCAATCCGACTGTGGGCAACGCGTTCGACAAGCTCCATCCGCTCGGCACCACGCTGGTGTTCGGCGAGACCTCGGAGCTGACCGGCGGCGAACATATCGTCGCGGCACGCTGCGCCAATGACGACGTGCGCCACCAGTTCATGGCCATGTTCGAGCGCTACCAGGGCATGATCGACCGCTGGAAGACCTCGGACCTGTCCGAGTCCCAGCCGACCAAGGGCAATATCGCCGGCGGCCTGACCACCATCGAAGAGAAGGCGCTCGGCAATATCCAGAAGATCGGCAAGAAATGCACGGTCGACGGCGTGCTCGACAAGGCCGAGGAGCCGACCCATCCGGGCCTGTGGTTCATGGATTCGTCGTCCGCCGCGGCCGAGATGGTGACGCTGTGCGCGGCCGCCGGATACGTCGTGCATTTTTTCCCGACGGGGCAGGGCAATGTCATTGGCAACCCGATCGTTCCCGTCATCAAGCTCTGCGCGAATCCCCGTACCGTGCGCCTGATGAGCGAGCACATGGACGTCGATTGCTCGGGCCTGTTGCAGCGCGAACAGACGCTGGACCAGACCGGCGACAAGCTGCTCGAATGCATGCTGGCAACGGTCAATGGCCGCTGGACGGCAGCCGAGGCGCTCGGCCACCGCGAGTTCGTGCTGACCCGCATCCACGAGTCCGCATGATGAAGCGCATCTGCATCAGCGAGTTCATGGACCCGGCCGCGGTGCAGGCGCTCACGCCCGGCTTCGACGTGCGCTACGAGCCGGGCTGGGTGGACCAGCGCGGCGCCTTGCTCGACGCGCTGCCCGGGGCCGATGCGCTAATCGTGCGCAACCGCACCCAGGTCGACGCGGCGCTGCTGGCGCGCGCGCCCGCGCTGCGCGTGGTCGGGCGGCTCGGCGTGGGGCTGGACAATATCGATGTCGCGGCGTGCCGCGACCGCGGCATCCGCGTGATTCCGGCCTCGGGCGCCAACGCGCGCTCGGTGGCCGAGTACGTGGTGACCACGGCCGCGATGCTGCTGCGCGGCGCCTATGCCAGCAGCTTGGAGTTGGCCGATGGCAAGTGGCCCCGTGCGCGTCTGTCGGAGGGGCGCGAGGCACTGGGCAAGACGCTGGGCCTGGTCGGCTTCGGCGACATTGGCCGGCAGGCCGCCGCGCTCGCGCAGGCGTTCGGCATGCAGGTGGTGGCGCATGATCCGATGTTGTCCGCTAACGATCCGGTCTGGTCCGCTACTGGCGTGGAAGGCGTTGCACTGGATGCGCTGCTGGCGCGGTCCGATGCAGTGAGCCTGCATGTCCCGCTGGTGGCCGCAACGAGACACTTGATGAACGCGCCGCGCCTTGCCGCCATGAAGCCCGGGGCGGTGCTCATCAACACGGCGCGCGGCGGTGTCGTGGACGAGACCGCGCTGGCCGGCGCGCTGCGCGACGGACACCTGGGCGGCGCCGCGCTCGACGTGTTTGAAGCCGAGCCGCTGCCCGCGGACAGCGTGCTGGCGGGCGTGCCCAACCTGGTGCTGACGCCGCATATCGGCGGCGTCACGCGCGAGGCCAATGCCCGCGTGTCGATGATGATCGCCGCGCAGGTGCGGCAAACGCTGGAGACCCTGTCATGAGCCGAGTCCCGATGGGGCAGCTGGAAGCGCTGGCGCGGTCCGCCTTGCGCCGGGCCGGAGCGAGCGACTTGCAGGCGCAAGCCACGGCTGCGGCGCTGGTGCGGGCCGATGCCATGGGCCTGGCCTCGCACGGCGTGTCGCGCGTGCCGATGTACGTCGGGCATCTGCGTCATGACCGTGTCGACGGGCAGGCGGTGCCAGTGGTGCGCAGTGTCCGTGCCAGCGCGGCGCTGGTCGATGCCGGGAGCGGCTTTGCCTTTCCCGCCTGCGAACTGGCGATCGCCGAGGCCATGCGGCGCGCGCGCGATACCGGCGTGGGCGTTGCGGCCGTCACCAACAGCCATCACTTCGGCGCCGCGGGGTTGCCGCTCGATACCGTGGCCCGCGCGGGCATGGTGGGCATCGCCATGGGCAATTCGCCGGCGGCGATGCCGGCCTGGGGTGGCAAGCGAGCGCTGTTCGGCACCAATCCGATTGCGGCAGCGTTTCCGCGGCCGGGCCAGGAGCCGGTCCTGATTGACCTGTCGCTGTCCGAGGTGGCGCGCGGCAAGATCATGGTCGCCGCCAAGCAGGGCAAGCCGATTCCGCTCGGCTGGGCGCTCGACGAATATGGGCAGCCGACCACCGATGCGCAGGCGGCGCTGCGCGGCTCGATGCTGCCGGCCGGCGGCGTTAAGGGCGCCATGCTGGCGCTGATGGTGGAACTGCTGGTGACTACGCTCGCCGGCGCGCAGTTTGGCGCGGAAGCGGATTCGTTCTTCACCGATGCAGGCAACCGGCCGCGCATCGGGCAACTGTTCCTGGTGCTCGATCCGGGTGCCTTCGCCGGATCGGACATCTATGGGGAACGGGTCGAGACGCTGCTGCAGGCGATGCTGGGCGATGAGGGCACGCGATTGCCTGGCGCGCGGCGTTACACGCTGCAGTCGGAAGCGCAGGAACATGGCATTGAAGTACCGGAAGCACAGCTTGCCGAACTGCTGTCGCTCGCCGGCGAGGAGGTGAAAGCGTAGGTCATTCCCCATCGACAACGGACCCGCCAGGAAGCGGGCCGGCGACCCCCCAACGGAGACACACCATGCATCGAGGCTCGATTCGCCCGGCGTTCAGGCTGGCTGCCCGCGCGCTTGTAGCGTTGTCCGCAGTATCGACGTTCGCGTGGCTGGCGCCCTCGCCAGCAGCGGCACAGGGGGGCAGTCCGGCTCCGGCCGCCAATGACTACCCGAGCAAGCCGATCCGCTATGTGGTGCCGTTCGCGGCCGGCGGGCTGACCGACATCATGGCGCGCCTGGTTGGCCACCAGTTGGCGGAGGAGTGGAAGAAGCCGATCGTCGTCGACAACAAGCCCGGCGGCAATGCCAATATCGGCGCCGACCAGGTCGCCAAGTCGCCTGCCGATGGCTATACCTGGCTGGCCGTCACGCTGACGCATGCTTCCAACGCGACCCTGTTCCCGAAGCTGCCGTTCAGCATGCAGAAGGACCTGGTGCCGGTGGTGCGCATTGCGTCGTCGCCGATGCTGGTAGTGGTGCCGGCGAATTCGCCGGTCAAGTCGATGAAGGATCTCGCCGCCGCCGCGCAGAAGGCCAGGCTCAATGCCGGCTCCAGCGGCAACGGCACGCCGCCGCACCTGACGATGGCACTGTTCGAAAGCCAGACCCGCTCCAGTTTTACCCATGTCCCGTACAAGGGCGGCGCGCCGTCGATGACGGACCTTATCGGTGGCCAGCTCGACGTGGTGTTTTCCAATTTCCCGGAATCCATCGCCTATGTGAAGGGCGGCAAGCTGCGCGCGCTGGCGGTCACGACGCGCGAGCGGCATCCGCAACTGCCCGATGTCCCGACCGTGGCCGAAGCTGGGTTCCCGGAACTCATCGTCGAGAACTGGACGGGCCTGATGATGCCGGCGGGCACGCCGCGGCCCATCGTCGAGAAGGTCGCCGCTTCGGTCGGGCGCTTGCTGCAGACCGACGCCATGCGCGAGCGCATCGTGGCGGCGGGCTTCACGCCGGCGCCGCAGAATCCCCCGTTCAACGAGTACTTCAATACCGAGGTCACGCGCTGGGCGAAGCTGATCGAGGAGAAGCAGATACGGGTCGAATAGGCGCGGGCGGGCGGCGCCGCCGGGCAGCAGCTTGATATCATCCGGCCTTGTTGTTTTATCGGAATTGCATGGCGCGGCCATCCGGGCCGCCCGGCACGCTTATCTCAGGGGATCCTAACGTGGGCGCGAGATTTGACGCAGGCAGCGCCATCGGCGGTGTCCTGTACAAGGATGTGAAGCAGGCAATACTCGCCGCACTGGCGGAAGGCGAGTGGAAGCCGGGCGAGGTCATTCCGTCCGAACGCAAGCTGATCGAGCGCTTCGGCGTGTCGATCGGCACGCTGCGCAAGGCGATTGACGAACTGGTGGCGGAGAACATCATGATTCGCCATCAGGGCCGCGGCACTTTCGTGGCCACGCATCGGCAGGAAGACCATTTTTTCCGCTTCTTCCGCATCGTCCGGCAGGACGGACATCGCGAATTTCCCACCGTCCAGCTCGCCAGGTTCCGCCGGGCCAAGGCGGACAAGGAAGAAGCCGCCGCGCTGGGACTGGCGGTCGGCGCAGCCGTGTTCCGCTTTACCAACGTGCTGTCGCTCGAAGGCAAGCCCGTCATGATCGACGCCATTACGGTGCCGGAAGAGCGTTTCAAGACGCTGACGGAAAAGCAGCTGCGCGAGCGCCCGAACACGCTCTACAACTTCTACCAGGATGCCTTCGGCATCAACATCATCCGCACCGAGGAGCGCATGCGTTCCGCGCTGGCGGATGAAGACGACGAGGCATTGCTCGGCGTGCCGGCCGGCACTTCGCTGCTGAAGATCCTGAGGGTGGCCTCGTCGTATCACGACGAGCGCATCGAATATCGGGTTTCGCGCGTCGATACCAGCAGCCACGAGTTCGTGCTGTCGCAGCCCTGAAGTGCCGCGCGGCGAACGCGCACCGGAATGTCCGGTACCCGTTCGCCGCGCGAGACGGCGCTCCTGTTAATTCGCAGGAGCGCCGCAGGTGGCGACGCTGGCCTCAGGCCGCGGTTTCCATCACCTCGCCGAAACGCTGCAGGTGATAGTCGCTGTCGCCGAGCAGCTGGTCGAGCATGGTCAGGCGCTTGAAGTAGTCGCCCACGGCCAGCTCGTCGGTCATGCCCATGCCGCCATGCAGCTGCACCGCTTGCTGGCCGACATAGCGGCCGGCACGTGCGAGCGTGACCTTGGCCGCGGACAGCATGCGGCGGCGGCGGGCCGGATCGGTTTCGTCCATCGCCTGCACGGCCACATAGGCCATCGACAGGGCCAATTCCTTCTGCACCAGCATGTCGGCCATGCGGTGCTGCAGCGCCTGGAAGGCGCCCAGCGGCTTGCCGAACTGCTGGCGCGTGCCCAGGTACTCGCCGGTGATCTCGATCAGCTTTTCCATCGCGCCAGCGCCTTCGGCGCACAGCGCGGCCACGCCGTGCTCCATCCCCAGGCCCAGTGCGGCCAGGCCGTCGGCCGGCTGGCCCACCAGTGCTTCGGCGCCCACGGTGACGTTCTGCAGCGACAGGTCGGCGGCGCGCAGGCCGTCGATGGTTGGGTAGCCAGTGACGGTCAGGCCGGCGCTGTCACGCGGCACCAGGAACAGGGCAACTTCGTTGCTGCCGGCAATGCGCGCGGTCAGCAGGTAGGCATCGGCCGAGGCGCCGTGCCAGACCAGGCTCTTGGTGCCGTTCAGCACGTAGCCGGCGCCGCTGCGCTCGGCGCTGGCGCGCGCGGTCTCGGGACGGTAGCGCGTAGTCGGCTCAAGATAGGCCAGCGTGACGATGCGCTCGCCGCCGGCGATGGCCGGCAGCCATGCTTCCTTCTGCTGCTGGCTGCCGTAGGCCGACAGGATCGCCGCCGACATCACGCCGCTCGGCGTGACCGGCTCCAGCACCAGGCCGCGGCCCAGTTCGCGCTGCACCACGAGCTGGCTCGCGGCGCCTTCGCCAAAGCCGCCGAAGTCGGCCGGCACGGTCAGGCCCAGCACGCCCATTTCGGCCAGCTTGTTCCACAGGTTGCGGTCCAGCGACTCGCCGGCACGCGAGCTCTTGCGGCGCGCGTCGAAGGTGTATTCGGTATCGATGAAGCGGCGCAGGCTGTCCGCCAGCATCTGCTGCTCTTCGCTGTAGGTGAAGTCCATGTCTGCTATCCCTTCAGAAACCCAGGATCATCTTGGAGATGATGTTCTTCTGCACTTCGGTCGCGCCGCCGTAGATCGAGGTCTTGCGCATGTCGTAGTAGGTCGACGACGCCGAAGCGGCCCAGTCCGGACCCGAACCCGGCTGCCCGGTGCCGGGCTCGAGCCAGTCCGGCGAGTACGGCCACGCGTTGGGGCCGGCGACTTCCATCATCAGCATGGCCAGGTCCTGCTGGATTTCCGAGCCGCGGATCTTGACGATCGAGGCCTCGGGTCCGGGCTGGCCGCCCGATTGCGTGGCCACGCGCAGCAGCAGCATTTCCAGCGCCATGATGTCCATCTCGATGCGCGCGATCTTGTCGCGCATGCGCACGTCCTCGATCAGCGGGCGGCCGGCGCCGTCGGTGGTCTGGCTCGCGTAGTGCTTGAGCTGGCGCAGTTCGCGGTGGCAGTGGCCGATGCCGGCGATGCCGGTGCGCTCATGGCCGAGCAGGTACTTGGCGTAGGTCCAGGCCTTGTTCTCTTCGCCGAGCAGGTTTTCGACGGGCACTTCCACGTCTTCAAACCAAGTCTCGTTGACGTCGTGGCCGCCGTCGAGCGTCTTGATCGGACGCACCGTCACGCCGGGCGACTTCATGTCGATCAGCAGCATCGAGATGCCTTCCTGGGCCTTGGCCTCGGGGTCGGTGCGGACCAGGCAGAAGATCCAGTCGGCGAAGTGGGCCATGGTGGTCCACGTCTTCTGGCCGTTGACGATGTACTTGTCGCCCTTGCGCACGGCGCGCGTCTTGAGCGAGGCCAGGTCCGAACCGGAGCCCGGCTCGGAATAGCCCTGGCACCAGAAGTCCTCGACATTGGGGATGCGCGGCAGGAAGCGTTCCTTGTGCGCCTGGCTGGCGTACTTCATCAGCACCGGGCCGATCATGGTCAGGCCGAACGGCAGCATGCGCGGCGCGCCGGCGCGCAGGGTCTCGATCTCGAAGATCAGGCGCTGCAGCGCGCTCCAGCCGGTGCCGCCCCATTCCTTGGGCCAGGTCGGCGCGCCCCAGCCGTGCGCGTTCAGGATACGGTGCCAGCGGACGTAATCGTCCTTCTCGATACGCTGGTGGTTCAGCACCTTGTTGCGGATATCCTCCGGCAGATTGGCCTGGACGAAAGCCCGGACTTCTTCGCGGAAGGCCTGTTCCTCAGCGGTAAAACGCAAATCCATCTGAATGTCCCCTGTGGTACGCGGGCCGCATGGCGTATGCGCGGCGGCCCTTCACTGTGCGGGCCGATTGTATGAGGGGCTTTCGATTCGGTTCTTCATCAATGGCAAAGGTGACCTTCGGACCGGCGGAACCGTTGCGCTGGGGCGACGGCCGTGCCGAAGACGGCCTTAGCGAATTCGAAATGGATTAGCGGGGATACATGGCGCAAACTTCGTGGCCTGCAGCAAGTGCGTTCTAGTGCATTCTTCGACGCATTCGCCCATTCGCCGTACCTCTACTCCCGACCGAGCAGCGAGCATCATGTCTTCCTTCCGCCCCGAGTTCATCCACGACATTCCCCGCCATTGGGCCACGCAGACGCCGCAGGCGCCGTGCCTCCACGAGAGCGGCAACGTGATCAGTTATGGCGACCTGTGGCGCCGCATCGAGACCACGCGGGACTGGCTGGCCGCGCAGGGCGTGGGCGAGGGTGACCGCGTGATCGTGGTGGGCGAGAACTGCAACGAGATGATCGTCACGATGTTCGCCTGCAGCACGCTGCATGCGTGGCCGATCCAGATCAACGCACGCCTGTCGGCGCGCGAGATCGACAATATCCGCGACCATGCGCAGCCGGTGCTGGTCCTGTTCACGGGCCATGTCTCCGATGTCGCCGCCGCGCACGGCCGCAGGCTGGACGCCAAGGCGGCAGATTGCACGGTGTTTGCCGACGGCATGACCGTGGTGCGCGCCACGACCACGCCGGACCGCGTGCCCGCCGAACAGGCGCGCAAGGTGGCCACGCTGATCTATACCTCCGGTACCACCGGTGCGCCGAAGGGCGTGATGGTGCCGCACGAAGGCCTCACGCACTTCGCCCGCATTTCCGCGACGTCCCGCAACATGGGGCCGGCCGATGTCGCCTACGGCGCGCTGCCGATGTCGCACATCTTCGGCATAGCCACGGTGCTGCTGGCCACGCTGTATGGCGGCGCCAGCCTGTTCGTGCGCCCGCGCTTCGATGCGGACGAGGTCTTCGCGGCGCTCGATGCGCCGGGGATCAGCATCCTGCAAGGCGTGCCCACCATGTTCACGCGCATCATGGCGGTGGCGCAGCAACGCGAGCGCAAAGCCTATCCGCGCCTGCGCTATCTCTACACCGGCGGCGCGCCGCTGGATCCGACCCTGAAGGGCGACGTCGAGGCCTACTTCGGCCAGCCGCTGCACCATGGCTATGGCATCACCGAATATGCCGGATCGCTGTTCATCACGCGCATGGAAGCGCCGCGCGCCGATTGCTCGGCCGGCTACATCGTCGAAGGCGTGGAGATCAATATCACCGATGGCGAAGGCAATGCGCTGCCGGCCGGCGAGCGCGGACAGATCCGCGTGCGCGGCCCGGGCGTGATGCTTGGCTACTATCGCAATCCGGAGCAGACCGCCGAGGCGCTGCTGCCCGGCGGCTGGCTCAATACGGGCGACCTGGGTTACCTGGATACCGATGGCGCGCTGTTCATCTCGGGCCGCTCCAAGGACCTGATCATCCGTTCGGGCTTCAACGTGTACCCGATCGAAGTGGAGTCCGTGATCAACGCGTTCCCGGGCGTGCGCCAGTCGGCCGTGGTCGGCCGCAACACCAGCGATGGCAATGAGGAGGTGGTGGCTTTCATCGAGATGCAGGACGGCGTCGAGCCCGACCGCGCCAAGCTCGATGCCTACCTGCGCGACAGCCTGGCGCCGTACAAGCGCCCGGCCGAAGTGCGCGTGATCGATGTGATTCCGACGACGGCCAGCGGCAAGCTGCTGAAGCAGCCGTTGCGTTCGCTGCTGGGCTGATGCCTGGCGAAGTTTTCTTTTCCCGCTGGCAGCCTGTGTCCGGCGGGGAACACAAAGCAGATCCTGGAGGAGACAAGATGAAACGTTGGATGACCGTTGCCGCGATGATGGCCACCCTGCTGCACGGTGCAGCCTGGGCGGCGGATGCGTATCCGTCGCGCCCGATCAAGCTGATCGTGGGCTATGCGCCTGGCGGCCCCGTCGACACGGCCGCGCGCATCTACGCCGACCAGCTCGGCCGCGCGCTGCACCAGCCGGTGGTGGTGGACAACCGCGCGGGCGCGAGCGGCGCCATTGCCGCGGACCTGACCGCCAAGTCGGCGCCGGACGGCTACACGCTGTACTTCGTCGCCAGCCCGACCATGACCATGACGCCGCTGATCCAGCGCTCGGTCAACTTCAACCCGCTCAAGGACTTCACCTACATTGGCCTGATCACCGACTACACCAATGTGCTGCTCGTGAACAAGGACTTCCCGGCGAAGAACGTCGGGGAGCTGGTCGACTATGCGCGCAAGCATCCGGACGACGTGACGTTCGGCTCCGCCGGCGTCGGCGCGTCCAACCACCTGTCGGCCGAACTGCTCGCGCAGATGAGCCACGTCAAGATGCTGCATGTGCCGTACAAGGGCAACTCGCCGGCCATGGCCGATGTGATGAGCGGCAAGGTGACGTTCATGTTCGACATCACCGGCACCGCGATCGGCCATATCAACGGTGGCAAGGTGCGTGCGCTGGCGGTGACATCGAAGACGCGCAACCCGGCATTGCCCAACGTGCCGACGATGATCGAGTCCGGGCTCAAGGACTATGACCTGACCGGTTGGTATGCCCTGATTGGCCCGCAGAAGCTGCCTGCCGACGTGGTCGACAAGCTCGTCAAGGCACAGAAGACGATCGGCGATGACCCGGCGTTCAAGCAGCGCATGGTTGCTGGCGGCTATGACCTCAACATCTCCGGGCCCAAGCCGCTGGCGGATCGTATTCAGCGCGAACTGAAGCTGTGGGGCGGCGTGGTCAAGGCGGCGAATATCCAGGCCGACTGAGTGTCGGAAGCGGGTTCTGACCCGCATCGGAACCGCTGCTGAAGCGCCGCCCGTTGGGCGGCGCTTTGTGTTTCGGGCACGGCGGTTGTTCTCCCTGCAACGCCTGATTTCTCCAAGAAGCGAAAAGCGAGGGAAGAGAAGAAGCGGAAGCACCAGCATCAGCGCCGTTGATGTCCTCCCGCCTGCCCACTACTGAGTCGCGTAGCAGCCGAAGGCGATGATGCGATAGCGCGGGCAGTGTCGGGCCACGGACAGGTTCGGGGCTGGTTCAATCATTGCTGGAGAGCCTGCAGGCGGACGCGCACCACGCGGCAGGCAGCCGGGCACGCTCTGAAGCGAGTACCCGTACAACACCCTTAGCACACTACGATCAATATTCGCCCGTTAGGGCAAGTAAACGCGTTCTTTGGTTACTTTCTGTCGCTCGGACAGAAAGTGACTCGCCGGCTACGCCGGCGAAACAGCGGCGCCTGCCAAGAACGACGCCCCGCAATTCGCCGAAGACCCAAAAAAAACGGCAAGTCCGGAGACTTGCCGTTCTTTCACGCTATGGCGCATGGCCCGTGAACAGGACTCACGCCATCCTGCGATCAACCTTCGATTTCAGCCCATCCCTGCATGGCCTGACCGCCGGCGTCATCACCGGTCCACAGGATCAGCTTGCCGGCCTGCGCCGGATCCGCCGTGCCACCAACGGTAATCATGTCCTGGTCGAACAGCGGCGCCAGCCCGCGGAAGCCAAAGCGGCGCACACGTGCCAGCGGCTGCTCGCGCGCCACCAGGTCCAGCATCAGCATGGCCTGCATAGGCCCGTGCACCACCAGGCCCGGATAGCCCTCGACCTCGCGCGTGTAGTCGCGATCGTAGTGGATCCGGTGGCCGTTGAACGTCAGCGCGGAATAACGGAACAGCATGACCGGATCGGCACGCAGCGTGCGCTGCCATTGCGCCGTGTGCTCCAGGCGCGGCCGCGGTGGCTGCGGCTTGCCGACTTCCGGCATGGCACGGTAGACGATGTCATGGCGCTCGCGCACCGCGACCTGGCCATTGACGGTCAGCTCGTGATCGACAGCCACGAACCAAAGCTCGCCGGTGCGGCCGGCTTTATGCTGGACATCCTTGATGGTCGACGTGCGCGTCACCGTATCGCCGACATGAATCGGACGCTCGAATGACAGCTCGCTGCCGGCCCACATGCGGCGCGGCAGCGGCACGGGCGGCATGAAGCCGCCGAGGGTGGGGTGCCCGTCGGCGCCGATATCGCGCTGCGGCGCGCGCGGCAGGAAATAGAGCCAGTGCCACAGCGGAGGCAGCGGCCCGCGCACCACGGCTTCGGGATCCAGGTCAAAGGTCGCGGCAAGACCGGTCACCGGTTCCGGCGCCAGCGTTTCAGTGCGCGATTCGCTGCGTCCGATCCAGGTGCGCAGGTGCTCGAGTTGGGAGTTCTGGGTCATGTCAAAGCCTTTGTGGTTCAGAGCGCCGACGGTTGCGCCAGCGCGATCAGCCGGCGAGCCTGTTCGATGACAGGGCGATCCACCATCTTGCCATCGACCTGCACGGCATGGCTGCCACTGGCGGTCGCTTCCAGCACGCGCCGCGCCCAGTCGAGCTGTTCGGGCGAGGGCAGGAAGCCCGCGCGGACCGCGCCGAGCTGCGCCGGGTGGATGCAAAGCTTGCCGGCAAAGCCTAGCGCGCGCGCATAGGCGACATCGTCGGCCAGTACGGACTCGTCCTTCAGCGCCGTGGTGACGCCGTCGACCGGAGGCGGCAGGCCCGCCACGCGCGAGGCCAGCACGATGCGCGCACGCGCATACGCCAGGGCGTCGCGCGTGTGGCTGCAGCCCAAATCGACCGCATAGTCGAGCGAGCCGAACGCCAGCCGCGCGACACCGCTGGCCGTTGCCACGGCATCAACCTGATGCAGGCCCAGCGCGGTCTCGATGATGGCGATCAGTTCGGCCTTCGGGTTAATGCCGTGCAGGACTTCCGTGATTGCCGCAAGCGCGGCCGGATCTTCCGCCTTGGGCACCATCAGGGCGGCCAGCGGCGTGCCCTTGGGCAGCCCGCGCAGCCACGCCATGTCCGCGGCAAAGCCGGGAGCGGAACTATCGTTGATGCGCACGCAGGCGTTGGCGGCAGGGCCTGCAGCCAGCCAGGCCGCGATGGCCTCGCGAGCCGCCGGCTTGGCGTCCGGATGCACGGCGTCCTCGACATCGAGGACCATCACATCCGGCTTCGCCGCGGCGGCCTTGTCGAAGCGTTCGGGCCGGTCGCCCGGCACGAACAGGTAGGTCACAGCAGTGGACATGTTCGGGAGCCTCAACGCGCGGCAGGCAGCCAGTCGTTCACGTTAGGCGCGCTTTCCAGTGCCCACACGCGCGCGATGATCGCGCGCATCTCGGCCTCGGTCGCGCCTTGGCGGAACGCACCAAGCTGCAGCGCCTTGGCTTCGAGTTCGGGGCGCGACAGCGTATTGTCCGGGTCGCCCTTGGGCACGTCGACGCGCGCCGCCAGTGTGCGGCCGTCGGTCGTGCGTACCGTCACGCGGCCGATCCACTGGCGCGGATAGGCGGCATTGATTTCGTCGTCGAGTTCCATCTCCACCTTGCCGCGGAAGTCAGCCACCTTTGCGTCCTGCAGCGCGTAATCCTCGAACTCGGGCAGGCCCGCGTGTCCATGCACGGCAACCAGGCCCAGCACCGTGCCCATCGAGAACTTGGCCTGGTGGATGGTGGTCGGGTTGACCACGGGGCCGAGCACATCGATGGCGCCCTGGTGCACATGCGTGGTGACGCTGGCGATCTGGTCGGTGGCAACGCCCTCGCGCTGCATCAGCACCTTGAGCGCATCGGCGGCCGGATGCGTGTGGCGGCACGAGGCGAAGAACTTGAACGAGGTCTCGGCGGTGGCCCAGCGCGTGCCCAGGCCATCGGTCAGCCAGGCCGGGTTGGCGTCGCTCGACATGCCCGCGGCCATGCCCTGGGCGCCTTCGAGAATCTGCTTCGCACCGGTGAAGCCCGCGCGTGCCAGCCATGCGGACTGCAGCCCGTCAGCGGCGGCCTTCGCGGTGTGCAACTGCTTGGAGTCGGCGGCGTCGCGCAGGAATTCCCACAGGCCGGCGGCTTGCGTGCCGGCCGAACCCAGCGCCTGGTTGATGCCTTCGGCGTCAAGGTTGTACAGCTTGGCGACTGCCGCGGCGGCAGCCAGCGTGCCGACCGTGCCGGTGGTGTGGAAGATCCGGTAGTGCGACCGGCCCATGAATTCGCCGATGCGGATGCCGGCTTCGTAACCGGCGATGGAGGCCAGCAGCACTTCGGCGCCGGTCTTGCCTTCGGCTTGCGCGGCGGCGACCACGGCCGGGAACACCACGGCGGCCGGGTGCAGCACCGAGCCGTTGTGCACGTCATCCTGCTCGACCACGTGCGACGAAGCGCCGTTGATCAGCGCGGCAAAGTACGGCGAGGTGCGGCGGCGGTCGACGAAGACTTCGGCGTCGCCCGTAGACGGGCCCATGGCCGCCGCGAATTCCTGGATCTTGCGCACGGCGGGGGCGTCCTTGCCGGCAATGGCCGAGGCGATCCAGTCCAGGAACAGGTCCTTGGTGCGCTCGATCACGGGTGCCGGCACGTCGGCCAGCGTGAAACGGGCCAGGAATTCGCAAAGCTGGCGGGTCGGATAGGAGTGGTCTGCGGGTTGGCTCATGCCGTCTCCGGAGATAGTTGGCTGGGCTCGGCCGCTTGCGGCTTCGCGGGGATCAGGATCCTCTCCCGAGGCCGGGAGAGGTGGGGGGAACGGACGTCGCGCGAACGTCCTCAGACAGTCTTCTTGCTCACCAGGGCGTCGATGTCGCCATCGCCGTAGCCCAGTTCAGCCAGGATGCTGCGGCTGTGCGCGCCCAGTGCCGGCACATCGCCCATGACGGGCTCCACGCCCGACAGGTTGGCCGGCGGCAGCAGCGCGTCGATCGGGCCGCCCGGCGTGGCGACTTCGCGCCAGCGCTGGCGCGCCTGGAACTGCGGATGGTTCCACACGCCTTCGATGTCGTTCATCGGGGCATTGGCGATCTGCGCCTGGTCCAGCAGCGCCTCGGCCTGCGCCACCGTCAGCGACGCAAAGCGTGCTTCGATGAGCGCGGTGAGTTCGGGGCGGTTGCTGACGCGGGCGGTATTGCTGGAAAAGCGCGCGTCCTGCGCGAGTTCACGGTCGCCGAGCACGATCTCGCAAAAGTTGGCGAATTCGCGCTCGTTCTGCACGCTGAAGATCACGCTGCCGTTGGCGGTGCGATGAATCCCATAAGGGGCGATGGTCGGATGCGAGGCGCCGACACGCGCCGGCGGCTTGCCGCCGTAGTGGCCGAAATAGAGAACCTGGTTCATCCACTCGGCCATTGCCTCGAACATGGTGACCTGGACACGCAGGCCCTTGCCTGTGCGTCCGCGCTGCAGCAGCGCAGAAAGGATGCCGCTGTACGCGTACATGCCGGCCGAGATATCGGCGATCGAAACGCCGGCGCGCGACGGCTCGTTCGGGCCGCCGGTGAGGCCCACGAGGCCGGCGGCTGCCTGGATCAGCAGGTCATAGGCCTTCTTGTCGCGATACGGGCCGGAGTCGCCATAACCGGAGATGTCGCAGACGATCAGCTTCTCGTACTTGCCATGCAGATTGTCGAAATCCAGGCCCATGCGCGCGGCGGCGCCGGGCGCAAGGTTCTGCACCAGCACGTCGGCATCGGCCAGCAGGCGGTGCAGGATGGACTGCGCCTCTTCATCCTTCAGGTCCAGGGTCAGGCTTTCCTTGCCTCGGTTGAGCCAGACGAAGTACGAAGCCTGTCCGTGCACGGACTTGTCGTACCCGCGCGCGAAGTCGCCCACGCCGGGGCGTTCGATCTTGATGACGCGGGCCCCGAGGTCCGCGAGCTGGCGCGTGGCGAACGGCGCGGCCACCGCGTGTTCCAGCGACACCACGCGGATGCCGTCGAGCGGGCGAATGCCGTTGGGCGTAGATGCAGTCATGCGCGGCCTCAGAACGAACGCGGCAGTTCGAGCACGTGCTCGGCCACGTAGGACAGGATCAGGTTGGTGGAGATCGGCGCGACCTGGTACAGGCGGGTCTCGCGGAACTTGCGCTCGATGTCGTACTCCGCCGCGAAGCCGAAGCCGCCGTGCGTCTGCAGGCAGACGTTGGCGGCTTCCCACGAGGCGTCGGCCGCGAGCAGCTTGGACATATTGGCTTCCTTGCCGCACGGCTTGCCGGCGTCGAACAGCGCGGCGGCCTTGTAGCGCATCAGGCTGGCGGCTTCCACATTGACGTAGGAGCGCGCGATCGGGAACTGGATGCCCTGGTTCTGGCCGATCGGGCGGTCGAACACGACGCGCTCGCGCGCATAGTTGCTGGCGCGCTCGACGAACCAGTAGCCGTCGCCGATGCACTCGGCGGCAATCAGGATACGCTCGGCGTTCATGCCGTCGAGGATGTACTTCAGGCCCTTGCCTTCCTCGCCGATCAGGTTCTCGGCCGGCACTTCGAGGTTATCGAAGAACAGCTCGTTGGTCTCGTGGTTGACCATGTTGCGGATCGGGCGGACCGTCAGGCCCTTGCCGATGGCTTCGCGCAGGTCCACGACGAACACGGACAGCCCTTCGGACTTGCGCTTGACCTGGTCCAGCGGCGTGGTGCGCGCCAGCAGCAGCATCAGGTCCGAGTGCTGTACGCGCGAAATCCACACCTTCGAACCGTTGACGACGTACTTGTCGCCCTTGCGCACGGCGGTGGTCTTGAGCTTGGTGGTGTCGGTGCCGGTGGTCGGCTCGGTCACGGCCATCGACTGCATGCGCAGCTCGCCGGAGGCGATGCCCGGCAGCCAGCGCTTCTTCTGCTCGTCGGAACCATGGCGCAGCAGGCAGCCCATCACATACATCTGGCCGTGGCAGGCGCCGGAATTGCCGCCGTTGCGGTTGATTTCTTCCATGATGACCGAGGCCGCCGTCAGCGACAGGCCGGAACCGCCGTAGGCCTCGGGAATCAGGGCGGACAGCCAGCCCGCCTGGGTCAGCGCCTGGACGAATTCCTCGGGAAAGCCGTTCTGTTCTTCAACGCGCTGCCAGTAGGCCGAATCGAAACCCGCGCAAAGGCTGCGCACGGCTTCGCGGATTTCCGGGAAAAGCTGGTCTTGATCCTGATCTGCAAACATGGGGGTAGGCCCGGTCGATTTGAATGGGGCCATTATTCCCGAGGGCCCATGGGCCCGAAATTCGGATTTGCGAAAGAGCGGCTTAGGTGCGGCTTAGGTGCGGCGCATCGGCGACACGCACAAGAAGCAAGACGCCCGGCGAACCGGGCGTCTGTTCAAGCGAGTCACGAGAATCACGAGTAACGGCGGGCAGCACATCAGTGCATGAACAGCCAGATCAGGATCAGCACGAGAGCCGGTACGCCGAGGAGCCAGGCAATGATATAGGGCATGTTGGTTCTCCTTCCTTTTCTCCACGCTTCCACGATAGAAGGAGTGGCGACTGCGCCGTGTCCGGACGAATCCGTTTGCACTGTAGGACGGCACCGCATCGCGCACGGGACAGGCGCGTTCGCCACGCCATCACCAATATTGATGATGATCCGGCGCCGATGATCGGCCACAATGCCCAAGCGGGCACATTGGCGACGATGAGGCGTCACATGCGATCCGCGAAAAGCAGGGGAAGCGAAACGGACCACGTCCTCGCCCGGCGCAAGGGGCCGACCGATGTCGGCGAGACGGGACGATGTCCGAGAGGGGCGCAGACGGCGCGCCCGGCGGCACTCGACGTGCCGCCGGGCAAGGCCGCTCGGAGGTGTGCCCGGAAGTGCGCCCGTAACTGCCACCCAGATCGCTCCATCTGCGCGCCAGCGCACGCTTGGCGCGCCAACTCAAGCCTATGCTCTGGCAGAGGTCCGTCGTCGGGACCTACTGCAGTCAGGGGGCAAGGCATGAAAGCAATCATCAGCGACGAAGCGGCGCTGGCCGTGTTCGTGGGACCGCGGTTCGCGTACTACCGCGACAATTGGCAACTCGCCGGGTCGCGCAACGGCATGTCGTGGAACTGGGCCGCGTTCGTCTTCGGACCGTTCTGGATGGCCTACCGCCGCATGTACTGGCAGGTCGGCGTCTACGCCATCATCCTCTGCGCCGAACCGGTGCTGCATGCGCTGTTCCAGATCCGGATGCCGGTCGTGCTGTCGCGGCCGCTGCTGTATGCCATGGCGCTGCTGCTCGGCTTCTATGGCAACCAGCTTTACCGCTGGCACGCGGAATCAACGGTTCAACGGCTGCGCGAATACCACTGGTCGCCGGAACTGGTCAACGACTCGCTGGCGCGTTGTGGCCGCACCAGCTGGTCCGGCGTGGCCATCATGGCCGTGCTGATCGCGGTCATGGTCATCTCGCTGCGGCCGCTCGCCGGGCTGGCGGCCTGATCCCGCGGGGAACGGCCATGTATTGCCAACCCTATACGGGCTCGCGGGCGGCGTCGACCAGGTACTGGATCAGGGTTTCGGCGAACTGCGGCAGTTCTCGCCCCGGGCGGCGGCACAGGCGCAATTCGCGGCGCGCCCACTCGTCTTCCAGCGAAATGAAGCGCAGCACCTTGCGGCTGGCGTAACGGCGCGCGCAGCTGTTGGGCACGATGGCGATGCCGGCGCCGGCCTCGACCATGCGGCAGACGGCGTCGAAGCTGCCGACCTGGATGCGCAGGCTGATGCGCTTGCCCATGCCCCTGGCGATGCGGTCCAGGAACGACTGGATCGCGCTGAACTGGTTCAGGCCGACAAAACGGCAGGTGTCGAGCAGGTCGGCGAAGTGCAGCCGCTTGAACTGCGGCAGCGGATGGTTGACCGGCGCGATCACGATCAGCTCATCGCTGCACAGGTGCATCACATCGAGGTCCTCGGTGGCGACTTCACCCGCCACGATGCCCAGGTCCGCCGCGCCGGCACTGACCGCGGAGACGATTTCCTGCGACAAGTGCTCTTCCAGCTCGACGTCCACATCAGGGTTTTCACTTAGAAAACGCGACAATCCGGTCGCCAGGAAGGAGTTGGTGGCGGTCGTATTGGCGAGCAGGCGAACCCTGCCCTTGACGCCCTTGGCATAGGGGCGCAGGTCCGAGTGCAGGCACTCCAGCTCGCGAAACACCTCGCGCGCATGGCGCAGCAGGGCGTCCCCGGCGGGGGTCAGCCGGACGCCCTTGACCTGGCGGATCAGCAATTGGGTCTGGAACGCCTCTTCCAGCTGCTTGATACGCGTGCTGGCCGCCGGCAGGGACAAGAAGCTGCGCTCGGCGGCGCGGGTCAGGTTCCCCGTTTCACCGACGTTGAGGAAAAGGCGCAGGTCGGTCAGATCGTAATGCATGGGGTTCCGTCAGGCCAAAGGCCACTTTTGCAAATCGTGAATTCCAATGTTTCACCCGACAATTTATCGTATCCCGCGTGGCAATAACATCTGGACATGATTGTCCGCGCCTGGCATGGCCGTCGCGGACAAGCCGTTATTGTCGCCAGAAACGCGGTCCGGTGACCGGGAAAGTATTCAGAGGAGCAACGCAATGAGCGGTTTGATGGCAGGCAAGGTAGCGCTGGTAACGGGCGCAGGTGGTGGTATCGGGCGCGGGATCGCGCTGGCGATGGCAGCCGCCGGCGCCAAGGTCGTGGTCAACGACCTTGGGGTCTCGATGTCCGGCGAAGGCGGCGATGCCGGCCCCGCACAGTGCGTGGTGGAAGAAATCCGTGCGGCCGGCGGCGAAGCCGTGGCGAATACCGACAGCGTATCGACCTGGAACGGCGCCAACGCCATCGTCCAGTGCGCGCTCGACAACTTCGGCCGCATCGACGCCGTGGTCAACAACGCCGGCAACCTGCGCGACCGCATGTTCTTCAAGATGAACGAGGAGGAATGGCGTTCGGTGATCGACGTGCACCTGCACGGCACCTTCTTCGTGAGCCGCGCCGCGGCCAACTATTTCAAGGACCAGGAAGGCGGCGCGTTCGTGCACATGACCTCGACCTCGGGCCTGATCGGCAATCTGGGCCAGGCCAACTACTCCGCGGCCAAGCTCGGCATCGCCGCATTGTCGAAGTCGATCGCGCTCGACATGCAGCGTTTCAACGTGCGCTCGAACTGCATCGCGCCGTTCGCGTGGAGCCGCATGACCAGCTCGATCCCGGCCGAGACGCCGGAAGAAAAGGCCCGCGTGGCCAAGCTGCAGAAGATGGAAGCCGGCAAGATCGGCCCCGTCGCGGTCTACCTGGCCAGCCCGGCAGCGGCCGAAGTCAACGGCCAAATCTTCGCGGTGCGCGCCAACGAAATCATCCTGATGAGCCAGCCGCGCCCGGTGCGCTCGGTGCACATGAGCGAAGGCTGGACGCCGGAATCGATCGGCGAGATCGCCATGCCGGCCATGCGCAACAGCTTCTTCAAGCTCGAGCGCTCGCCCGACGTGATCAGCTGGGACCCGATCTGAGATGGCGGCCGCCATGCAGGGCGCGCTGGCCGGCGTCCGGGTGCTCGACCTGTCGCGCATCCTGGCCGGACCGTGGTGCGCGCAGAACCTGGCGGACCTTGGCGCCGAAGTCATCAAGGTGGAACGTCCCCGGGTTGGCGACGACACGCGCTCGTGGGGCCCGCCGTGGCTGCCGGACGCTGACGGCCAGCCGTCGCGCGATGCCACCTACTTTGCCGGCGCCAACCGCGGCAAGCAGTCGTTGACGCTGGATATCGCCAGTCCGGAAGGGCAGGCGGTCGTGCGGGACCTGGCGGCCAAGTCGCATATCGTCCTGGAGAACTACAAGGTCGGCGACCTGAAGCGCTACGGGCTCGGCTACGAGAGCCTGAAGGCGATCAATCCGGCGCTGGTCTATTGCTCGATCACGGGCTATGGCCAGACTGGCCCAAGCGCGCACAAGCCTGGCTACGACTTCATCTTCCAGGGCATCGGCGGATTGATGAGCGTGACGGGCGAGCGCGACGACCTGCCTGGCGGCGGACCGCAGAAGGTCGGCGTGGCGGTGGTGGACATGCTGACCGGCATGTACGCGACCGTGGCCGTTCTGGCGGCGCTGCGGCATGCCGAGCGCACTGGCGAGGGCCAGCATATCGACATGGCGCTGCTCGACGCCGTGGTGGCGGTGGGCGCGACGCCGATCATCGCCCAGCGCATCACCGGCCAGGCCATGCCGCGCTACGGCAATGCCCACGCCAACATGGTGCCGTACCACGTGTTCGCCACGGCGGACGGCTACATGATCGTCGCGGCCGGCAATGACGGCCAGTGGCAGGCGTATTGCCGCGGTATCGAGCGGCCTGACCTGGCTGCCGACGAGCGCTTTGCCACCGGCCCCGGACGCATCATCCACCGCGAGGTGCTGGTGCCGTTGCTCGAGGACCATATGCGCACCCGCGCCACTGCCCACTGGGTGGAGGCACTGGAAGCGCAGGGCATTCCGTGCGGGCCGATCAACGACTATGCGCAGGTGCTGGAAGACCCGCAGGTCCGCCATCGCGAACTGCAGGTTGACCTGGTGCGCAAGGACGGCGCCATCTGCCCGACCGTCAAGAGCCCGCTGCGGCTTTCGGCGACGCCGGTGCAGTACGACGCGCCGCCGCCGCGCCTTGGCGAACATACCGAGCGGATCCTGGGCGAGGTGCTGGGCTTGTCCGAGCAGCGGATTGCTGCGCTGCGGGAGCAGGGCGTGGTCTGAACACGCGCGGCAAAAGGCCGATAGCAAAAGCCGGCGATGACCTTGTCATCGCCGGCTTTTTTTGTCGCTTGTTGGAAAGTCAGGAAGGGGCAGAGGCCCTGACGTGGTTCGAGAGCATCCAGCGCGGGCCACTCCCGGTTCAGCGATTTCGAAGGAGGTGGTCCCCACGAGCTTGGGCTTGTGCCCGCAGGAAACGCGCTTTTTGGTTCCTTTTTGTCGCTTGGACAAAAAGGGACTCGCCGGCTACGCCGGCGAAACAGCGGCGCCCGCCAAGAGCCACAAGCCAATCATCCCCCCACCCCAAGCTGCATCCCCCGCTGCCGGTATTCGCCCGGCGCCACGCCGGTCCACTTCTTGAAGGCGCGATGGAAGGTGCTCGGCTCCGAAAAGCCGAGCCGCAGCGCTACCTGCTGCAGCGTCAGGCCGGAACGCTCGAGCATGCCGATCGCCACATCGCGCCGCAGGCTGTCCTTGATGTTCTGGTAGCCGCGCCCTTCGTCGCGCAGGCGGCGGCGCAGGGTTTGCGGCGTCAGGCGCAGCATCTGCGCCATCTGCTCCAGCGAAGGCAGTTCGTCGTCCAGGTGCGAACGCAGGTGAAGGCGGATGCGCTCTGCCAGGCAGCTGTTGTCGCGGTAGCGCACCAGCAGGTTGTGCGGGGCTTCGCGCAGGAACTCGTCCAGGCCGGTGGTGTCCTGCATCACCGGCAGCCGCAGCCACGCGGCATCGAAGTGCAGCGCCGTGCAGGGCTGGCTGTATCGGACCGATGTATTGAAGACGCGCTCGGTGTCGGTCTGCCCGGTGGGCGGCCGCGCGCTCAGGTCGACGCGGGACAGTGGCACGCGCCGCGCCACCAGCCAGTTGATCAGGCCATACGCGTGGAACACGAACGTCGACTCGGCAAAGACCTGGCACGGCGATGCCGGCGCATGCGCGTGCAGGCGCACGGAGACCGTCTTGCCGTCGTCGGAGCGGTGCAATCTGGGCGTGAAGTCGCCGATATGCAGCCGGTACTGGCGCAAGCCGGCCTGGATGGCCTCTTCCAGCGTCGTGCAATGGATCATCGCCTTGGCGGCCTGGGCGAAGACGCCTGGCGGCACGGGGCGGCTCAGCAGGCCCCACAGCTCGTCGCGCGTGATGCGGCGCAGCGAGCGGATCAGCGCGGCGTACTGGTCCTGGGTGACGCGCGCGGCGGGCGACGCCAGCAGGGCGGGCGAGATGGCCGCGCGGCGCAGCAGGGCCTCGATGTCGCAACCGAGCCGGTGTGCGCCGAGCAGGATCTGCTGGACGTGGTGGATGGCGATGGTATGGCGGGCCGGCGCGGGCGCGGCGGCCGGTGCCGCCATGACGGCGCCTGTCGTGGCGCCCGCGCCGGCCAGCACCGGACCCGGCGCGGCGAGGCTGCGCGGCATGCCCGGCACGGGATGCCGGTGAGCGGGCGTGGCAACGATGTGCATGAGTCTCCTCGTCGTTCTGGGGCGGTGCCCGACTTTTGCCCCCTTGCAATGGCGGCATGTCGGCCTGGGTCAGACCTTATCGCGGCCGGGTGGCGCCGCACAATCGGGATTTGCCAAAGCCTGCCTTCCACCTGAGCAGTTCGGCCAATCATTTTGGGTCGTCTGGTCATTGTCCGGACCACCCCCGATCGCGCACTCTTTCGCTGTGGAAAAGTCCGCGCCGAACGGACCGCCACCGGCACGCGGACAGGGCCGGATCGCCGGATGCAAGGCCGGCGACAAAAACGGGGGCAGCCCCCTGGCCCTGCCAACAAAAAATACACAGGAGACAACCACATGCAGGCAGATCGTCGTAGTGCATTGCAGCGTCTGGGCGCCGGAGCGCTGGCCGTGGGCGGGATCGTCACCGGCCTGCTTGGCGCGGGCGACGCGATGGCGCAAGGAGCGTTTCCGTCGAAAACCGTGCGCCTGGTCGTGCCGTATCCGGCCGGCGGCGCGACCGACGTGCTGGCGCGCGCGATTGCAGACGGCCTGGGCAAGACCTGGAAGCGCCCGGTGGTCGTCGAGAACCGCCCGGGCGCCAGCAGCATGATCGGTTCCGAAGTGGTGGCCCGCGCCGAACCGGACGGCTACACCGCGCTGCTGACCATTACGACGCTCGTGCAGGCGCCGAGCCTCTATGCCAAGGCGCCGTTCGATCCCATCAAGGATTTTGTCGCGGTGTCCGAGCTGGGCACGACGAACCTCGTGTTCGCCATCAACAGTGCCGTGCCAGCCACGAGCCTGAAGGAGTTCATTGCGCTGGTGCGCGCCAAGCCGAAGCAGTACTCCTACGGCTCGTACGGCACCGGCTCGAGCGGCCACCTTTACGGCGAGATTTTCAACGAGAGCGCCAAGCTCGACATGATCCACGTCTCCTACAAGGGCGAGGCGCCGGAACTGAACGACCTGCTCGGCGGCCAGGTGCCTTCGGCGGTGATCTCCGTGATGGGGGCCAAGCCGCACTCGGCTTCGGGGCGCCTGCGCGCGCTGGCCGTGACCGGTCCGTCGCGCGCGCCGCAACTGCCTGACGTGCCCACGTTCAAGGAAGCCGGCATCGCCGGCATGGATTCGCTGGGCTGGTTTGGCCTGCTGCTGCCGGCCGCCACGCCGCGCGCGATCGTCGAGAAGTTCTCCGCCGACGTCAACAAGGTGCTGGCCGATCCCGCCGTGCGTACCCGCATGAACGACATGGGCGTGATCCTGACTGGCAGCACCCCCGATGCCTTTGCCCAGACCGTGCAGAACGACTATGCGCGCTGGGGCAAGGTGATCCGTACCCACAACATTCGTCTTGACTGAGCCTTTGCCTGACATGAAGTCTGCCAGTACCACCCAGCCTTACCGTTCCCCCGCCTGGCCCGCGGGCTTGCCGGCCTCGCTGCACGTGCCGCGTACCAGCCTGTTCTACAACCTGGAAGTGGCCGCGCGCCGCTATCCGGACAAGACCGCGATCCAGTATTTCGGCACGGCGATTTCCTTCCCCGCGCTGCTGGACGAGGTCGAGCGCATGGCCGGCTATCTGCAGCACACCTGCGGCATCGAGCCTGGGGACCGGGTGGTGCTGTTCAGCCAGAACTGCCCGCAGTACATCGCGGCCTACTACGCCATCCTGCGCGCCGAGGCCGTGGTGGTGCCGGCCAACCCGATGTGGCTGGAAGCCGAACTCGAACACGTGGTCAGCGACAGCGGCGCCGTGGCCGCCTTCTGCGGCAGCGAGCTGTACGACCGCGTCGCGCCGCTGCACGGCAAGGCGCTGCGCAACGTGATCGTCCATCACTACGCAGGCATGCTGCGCGACGACGGTGGCCTGCAGGTGCCGGCCTGGCTGCGCGAGCCGGCGCCCGCGCTGCAGGCGTCACCGAGCGGTGCGATGCCGGTGGAATGGGATGCCGCGCGCAATGCCGCCCAGCGTCCGCGCCCGCACGAGGCCGGCTACGACACGCTTTGCATGCTGGCCTACACCTCGGGCACGACCGGCAATCCCAAGGGCTGCATGCATACCCACGGCACCATGATGACTTCCGCGGTGGGGTCGCAGGTGTGGCGCAGCAGCTCGCCCGAAGCGGTGGTGCTGGCCGTGGCGCCGATGTTCCACCTGCTCGGCATGCAGAACTGCATGCATTCGCCGATCTACCTGGGCGCGACCGTGGTGCTGATGCCGCGCTGGGATCGCGCCCTGGCCGCCGACCTGATCGAGCGCTATCGCGCCTCGGTATGGGGCGCGCCGCCGGCCATGCTGGTGGACTTCTTCGCGCAGCCCGGCGTGGAGCAGCGCGACCTGTCGAGCCTGGCGTTCCTGGGCGGCGGCGGCGCCGCCATGCCCGATGCGGTGGCCAACATGCTGCAGGAGCGCTTTGGCCTGCCGTACGTGGAAGCCTACGGCATGACCGAAACTGCATCGTTCCTGCTGTCCAACCCCCGCCAGAAGCCCAAGCGCGAATGCCTGGGCATTGCCACCTTCGGCGTGGATGCCCGCGTGGTGGACCCCGACACGCTGGCCGAACTGCCGCAGGGCGAGATCGGCGAGATCGTCGCCCACGGCGCCCAGGTGATGCAAGGCTACTGGAACAACCCGCAGGCCAACGAAGAGTCGTTCATCGAGATCGACGGCAAGCGCTTCCTGCGCACGGGCGACCTCGGCTTCATGGATGAAGAGGGCTACTTCTTCATGCGCGACCGCCTCAAGCGCATGATCAACGCGTCCGGCTTCAAGGTCTGGCCGGCCGAGGTGGAGAACCTGCTCTACGGCCACCCGGCCATCCACGAGGCCTGCGTGATCGCGGCGCGCGACGACCATCGCGGCGAGACGGTCAAGGCCGTGGTGGCGCTGCGCCCAGAGTCGCTAGGCACGCCCGACGCCGAGCCGGAACGCATCATGGCCTGGTGTCGCGAACGCCTGGCGGCTTACAAGGTGCCGCGCATCGTCGAGTTCGTTGACGCGCTGCCCAAGTCGGCCACCGGCAAGATCCAGTGGCGCGCCCTGCAGGAAGACGCCATGCGGCCGGCGGCTCCTGCACAAGCCAATGCGCAGAGCCGGTAAGGCCCGCGTGCCAGACAGAGTTTTAGAGAGAGACAGCATCATGACGCACAACAGCAGACGAACCTGGCTGGCCCAAGCCGGCACCCTGGCAGGCGCCGCCATGCTGGGCAGCGTGGGCCAGGCAGTGGCCCAGCCCAACTACCCGAGCAAGCCGATCCGCCTGGTCGTGCCGTATCCGGCCGGCGGCGGCACCGACACCGTGGGCCGCATGATCGGCCAGCGGCTGGCCGAGGCCTGGGGCCAGGCGGTCGTGGTCGACAACAAGCCGGGCGCCAGCGGCATGCTTGGCAACGATATCGTGGCCAAGGCCTCCCCCGATGGCTACACGGTGCTGCTGGCCATCACCGCGCTGATCCAGTCGCCGAGCCTCTACAAGCGCACGCCTTACGACGTGAGCAAGGATTTCACGCCGGTCTCGCTGGTCGCCAAGTCGTCCGACCTGTTCGTGGTGCCCAACCGCGTGCCCGCCAATACGCTGCGTGAATTCATCGCGCTGGCCAAGGCCGGCAAGCTCAGCTATGGCTCGTACGGCAACGGCACCTCGTCGCACCTGCACGGGGAACTGTTCAGCCAGCAGGCCGGCATCGAACTGACGCACATCCCGTACAAGGGCGCGGCGCCGCTGGTCAACGACCTGCTCGGCGGCCAGGTGGATTCGGCCTTCGTCGATGTGACTTCGGCGTATCCGTACCTCACCAGTGGCAAGTTCAAAATCCTGGGCATCACCGGCACCCAGCGCTTCAAGGCGATCCCGAACGTGCCGACGTTTGCCGAACAGGGCTTGCATGGCTTCGA
The DNA here is from genome assembly GCF_057073745.1 of Cupriavidus sp. C2SS-8b. NCBI lineage: Bacteria > Pseudomonadati > Pseudomonadota > Betaproteobacteria > Burkholderiales > Burkholderiaceae > Cupriavidus > Cupriavidus sp. C2SS-8b. The sequence goes on along the minus strand of NZ_CP172717.1, from coordinate 2,013,323 downwards.
GCCGAGCGGCTGGTTCGCGATCTTCCTGCCGGCCAACACGCCAAAGGAAGTGACCACGCGCCTGGCGACCGAAGTCGCGCGCATCGTCAAGCTGCCGGAAATCAGCCAGAAGCTGGCCGGCATGGGGCTGCAGCCGGTGGGTTCCGCGCCGCAGGAACTGGCCGGCGTGGTCTCGGGCGACATGCCGAAGTGGGCCAAGATCGTGCGCGACGCGCATATCCAGCTGGACTGATCGCCGCACAGGGCGCCGAACCGCAAGCCTTCCCAGGAGTCATCAATGGAAACGATTCGCAATGCCGTGGAAGACGGCATTGCCACCCTCACGCTGGACTACCCGGCCCGCAAGAACGCGCTCAATGGCGTCATGCGCCGGGAGATCGGGGATGTGATCCACCAGTTGCGCCAGGACACCAGCGTGCGCGCGCTGATCCTGACCGGTGCCGGCACCGACTTCTGCTCGGGCGGCGATATCAGTTCCATGCAGGGCGAGTTCACGGCCGCGCAGGGCCGCCAGCGGCTGAACAACATCCACCCGTGGCTGGAGGCGCTGATCCAGCTCGAGATCCCGGTGATTGCCGCGGTGGACGGGGCCGCCTTTGGCGCCGGCTTCAGCCTGGCGCTGACCGCCGACATCATCCTGGCCACGCCGCGCGCGCGCTTCGCGCTGCCGTTCCTGCGCCTGGGCCTGATTCCTGACTGTGGTGTGTTCTACACATTGCCGCGCATGATCGGACTCCAGCGCGCCAAGGCGCTGATGTTCTCGATGCGCGAACTCGATGCGGAGGCCGCGCAGGAGCAGGGCATCGTCATGGAGATCGTGCCGGCCGACAGCCTGCAGGCGCGCGCGCGTGCGATGGCCCGTGCGTTCACCGAGGCATCGCCGGTGGCCGTGGCGCTGACCAAGAAGGCGCTCAATGCCTCGCTGAACCAGGACCTGCACAGCATGCTGGCCATGGAAGCGGACGGACAGGGCATTGCCTTCGCGACGGAATACCGCCAGGAAGCCGCCAGCCGGTTCCTGTCCAAGCAGGTACCGCGCTATCGCTGGCCTGACTGATATCGGGCGGCCCGGCATGCTGCGTTGCCGCATGCCTTGCCGCCTTCAACACGCATTACGCCCATCTATATAGGCATGGCAGCGGGCATGACCGGCTGCCTTTCTTCCTCCTCTGCATTTCGAAGTCGATATACATCATGGGATCTCCCGAACTGAACGCCGCCGCCGCCTCCACCTCCACCGAGGCACCCTGGATGACCGAAGACCTGATCCTGTTCCGGGACACGGTGCGGCGCTTTGTCGAGCGCGAGCTGGCGCCGAACGAGTCGCGCTGGGCTGAACAGGGCTACATCGATCGCGACGTCTGGCGCCGCGCCGGCCAGATCGGCCTGCTCTGCGCGAGCATTCCCGAGGAATTCGGCGGTGGTGGCGGCAACTTCGCCCACGAGGCCGTCATTACGCAGGAAATGGCGCGTGGTATCTGCACGAGCCTGGGCAACAACGTGCACAGCGGCATCGTGGCGCACTACATCCTGAACTACGGCACCCAGGCGCAGAAGGAGAAATGGCTGCCGCAGATGGCCAGCGGCGAAATGGTGGCGGCCATCGCCATGTCGGAACCGGGCGCCGGCTCCGACCTGAAATCGATCCGCACCCGCGCGGTGCGTGAGCAGACGGCAAGCGGCGACTGCTATCGCATCAGCGGCGCCAAGACCTTCATTACCAACGGGTATCACGCCGACCTGGTGTGCCTGGTGGCCAAAACCGATCCGGAAGCCGGTTCGCGCGGGGTATCGCTGATCATGGTGGAAACCCGGGACCTGCCCGGCTTCCGCCGCGGCCGCATCCTGGAGAAGATCGGACAGAAGGGCCAGGACACGGCCGAGCTGTTCTTCGACGACGTGCTGGTGCCGTGCGACAACCTGCTGGGCGTTCAGGAAGGCCAGGGCTTCTACCAGCTCATGCAGCAGTTGCCGCAGGAACGGATGATCATCGCCCTGGGCTCGGTGGCGAGCATGCAGCGCGCGATCGAGCTGACCACCGATTACGTGCGCGAGCGCAAGGTATTCGGGCAACCGCTGCTGGACCTGCAGAACACGCGCTTCAAGCTGGCCGAGTGCAAGACCAACGCGACCATTGCCGCGACCTTCGTCAACGACTGCATGGTGAAGCTGATGGCGGGCAAGCTCGACGCCGCGACTGCGGCCATGGCCAAGTGGTGGTGCACGCAGCGCAACTGCGAAATCATCGACGAGTGCCTGCAGTTGCACGGCGGCTACGGCTACATGCTGGAGTACCCGATCGCGCGAATGTATGCCAATGCGCGTGTCGGCAAGATCTATGGCGGCTCGAACGAGATCATGAAAGAACTGGTGGCCCGCACGCTCTGAGCGTTGTCATCAGCAGTCCGCGAGTGCTGATGCACGTCGCGGAAACCGCAACAGAAAGGCCGGCCAAAGCGCCGGCCTTTCTGTTTTATCGTTACAAAACCTGCTGTGCAGATTGGGGCGGAAAGGTGTAAGGTTTGTCACAGCATAGTCAATGGCCCGTCGCGCGCGGGGAGGGGCAGTGGTTCAAATGTGGTGTTTGCAGGGCGGAAATGCCGTTGCGCACAAGCAAGCGAATCGTCAACTCAAGCTCCACCATCGCCGTTATTTGACTATGATGAAGTAAAGACTTCGCAACATGACCACGTCGCCAAGCCGGGGTGGTGTACCGCGAAAGCCGGTGCGAAGCCTCAGGGGAGTAGCAGTGCTTTCGCCTCGGACGGGGACTCTGACGGGAGTGAGGTATGGACATTTTCGGCCATTACGCCACGCGTTTCGAAGCTCGCAAGGAAGAGGAATACAGCATCCAGGAATACCTGGATATCTGCAAGAAGGATCCGACCGCCTATGCGACTGCGGCTGAGCGCATGCTCGCCGCGATCGGCCAGCCGGAGCTGGTGGATACCCACCACGATCCGCGCCTGTCACGGCTGTTCTTCAACAAGGTGATCCGGATCTATCCGGCTTTCCGCGACTTCTATGGCATGGAGGACACGATCGAGCAGATCGTTGCCTTCTTCAAGCATGCCGCGCAAGGGCTCGAGGAACGCAAGCAGATCCTGTATCTGCTCGGGCCTCCCGGTGGCGGCAAGTCCTCGCTGGCAGAGAAGCTGAAGGCGTTGATGGAGGAGGTGCCCATCTATGCGCTGAAGGGTTCGCCTATCCATGAATCTCCGCTCGGCCTGTTCTCGCCGGAGGAAGACGGCAAGATTCTGGAAGAGGACTATGGCATCCCGATCCGGTACCTGAACACCATTCCCTCGCCGTGGGCGGTGAAGCGCCTGCACGAGTTCAATGGCGACATCACGCAGTTCCGCGTGGTCAAGCTGCGCCCGTCGGTGCTGTCGCAAATCGCGATTTCCAAGACGGAGCCTGGCGACGAAAACAACCAGGACATCTCCTCGCTGGTCGGCAAGGTGGATATCCGCAAGCTCGAGGATTTCCCGCAGGACGACCCGGACGCCTATTCGTATTCCGGCGGCCTGTGCCTGGCCAACCGCGGCCTGCTCGAGTTCGTCGAGATGTTCAAGGCGCCGATCAAGGTCCTGCACCCGATGCTGACCGCCACGCAGGAAGGCAACTACAAGGGCACAGAAGGCTTTGGCGCGATACCGTTCGACGGCGTGATTCTCGCGCACTCGAACGAGGCCGAATGGCAGACCTTCAAGCAGGACAAGAACAACGAGGCTTTCCTCGACCGGATCTATATCGTCAAGGTGCCGTACTGCCTGCGCGTGTCCGAAGAGGTGAAGATCTACGACAAGCTGCTGCGCAGCAGTTCGCTGTCGGCGGCGCCGAATGCGCCCAGCACGCTGAAGATGATGGCGCAGTTCGCGGTGCTCACGCGCATCAAGGAGCCCGAGAATTCCAACATCTTCTCGAAGATGCGCGTCTATGACGGCGAGAGCCTGAAGGACGTCGATCCGAAGGCGAAGTCGTACCAGGAGTATCGCGACTACGCCGGCGTGGATGAGGGCATGAACGGCCTGTCGACGCGCTTCGCGTTCAAGGTCCTGTCCAAGGTCTTCAACTTCGACAACACCGAGGTCGCGGCCAACCCGGTCCACTTGCTGTACGTGCTCGAACAGCAGATCGAGCGCGAACAGTTCCCGCCGGAACAGGAAGCGAAGCTGCTCTCCTATATCAAGGAATACCTGACCACGCCGTATGTGGAGTTCATCGGCAAGGAGATCCAGACGGCGTACCTGGAATCGTATTCCGAGTATGGGCAGAACATCTTCGACCGCTACGTGGTGTTCGCCGACCTGTGGATCCAGGACCAGGAGTACCGCGATCCGAATACCGGTGAAATCCTTGACCGCAATGCGCTGAATGACGAGCTCGAGAAGGTCGAGAAGCCCGCGGGTATCTCGAACCCGAAGGACTTCCGCAACGAGATCGTCAATTTCGTGCTGCGCGCCCGGGCCAACAACGGTGGCAAGAATCCGGTCTGGACCAGCTACGAGAAACTCAGGATGGTGATCGAGAAGCGCATGTTCTCGACCACCGAGGATCTCCTGCCGGTCATCTCGTTCAACGCCAAGTCTTCGCGCGAAGACCAGGACAAGCACGAGAATTTCGTCAACCGCATGACGGAGAAGGGGTATACGCCGAAACAAGTCCGACTTTTGGTGGAGTGGTATCTGCGCGTAAGAAAATCATCCTAACGGCGCCTGAACCAGGCCTCTCATCGAGGGCAAATACATGGCCACGGTCATCGACAGGCGTGAGAACGGCGGCAACAAAAGTGCCGTCAACAAGCAGCGCTTTATCAAGCGCTACCGCGAGCAGATACGCCAGGCGGTTGCAAAGGCGGTGTCCGGCCGGAAGATCATGGACATCGAGCAGAGCGGGCAGGTGTCCATTCCGGTCAAGGACATCTCCGAGCCGATCTTTCACCACGGCCCGGGCGGGCGGCGCGAATGGATTCATCCCGGCAACAAGAAATTCGTCCGGGGCGATTCCTTCGACCGCCAGCAGCAGGGCGGCGGCGGGACCGGCTCGCGCGCCAGCGACAGCGGCGAGGGCGAGGATGATTTCGTCTTCACGCTGTCGCGCGAGGATTTCCTGAATTTCTTCTTCGAGGACATGGCGCTGCCGGACCTGGCCAAGCGCCACCTCGCCAAGATCGCCGAGGTCCGCAAGGTGCGGGCCGGCTTCTCCATAGACGGCACCCCTTCCAACCTGTCGATCCTGCGCACCATGCGCAGCTCGCTCGGCCGGCGCATTGCGCTGTCCAGCCCGTACCAGAAGCGCCTGCGCGAACTGGAGAAGGAGTACAGCGAGGCGCTGGAGAAGGAAGGGCCCTACAGCGAAGCCGCGCTCGAAATGATGAAGGAGATGCGGCACCTGCGCGCCTGCATCGACCGCGTGCCATTCATCGAGAAGCTCGACCTGCGCTACAACAACCGCGTGCTCAAGAAGCGGCCCCAGGCGCAGGCGGTGATGTTCTGCCTGATGGACGTCTCCGGGTCGATGGACGAGAGCAGGAAGGATCTCGCCAAACGCTTCTTCATGCTGCTGTACCTGTTCCTGAAGCGCAATTACGAGCGCATCGATGTTGTGTTCATCCGCCATCACACCGTGGCCAAGGAAGTGGAAGAGGAGGACTTCTTCCATTCACGCGAGTCCGGTGGTACGGTGGTGTCCAGCGCGCTGAAGCTGATGGTTGAGGTGATCCACGACCGTTACCCGCCGAGCCAGTGGAATATCTACTGCGCGCAGGCGTCCGACGGCGACAACTGGGCCGGCGACTCCGAACTGTGTGGCCGGCTGCTGCGCGAGGCGATCCTGCCGCTGGTGCAATATTTCGCCTACGTGGAAGTGGCGTCCGAAGAACCGCAGAATCTCTGGGAAGAGTACCTGACGGTCAAGAGCCAGTTCGAGCACTTCGCGATGCAGCGGATCATCAGCGCGGACGAGATCTACCCCGTGCTGCACGACCTGTTCCAGAAGCGCGCGGCCTGACGGGCGGTTCGTTCGCGGCCTGCCGGTTAAAGCGGCCCGGCAGGACCTTTGCAACGCGGCGCGGACGGCTGCGCCAGACGGAGGTGAAGATGGCTTATCTCTCCACGGGTTCGGACTGGACCTTCGAGCTGATCAACCGGTATGACCGCGAAATCGCGCGCATTGCCGGCGAGTTCGGACTGGACTCCTATCCCAACCAGATCGAGATCATCACGGCCGAGCAGATGCTGGATGCCTATGCGTCGGCAGGTCTGCCAGTGGGGTACAGCCACTGGTCATACGGCAAGCATTTCCTGGCCTCGGAGCGCAGCTACCAGCGCGGCCACATGGGCCTGGCCTATGAGATCGTCATCAACTCCAACCCTTGCATTGCCTACCTGATGGAGGAGAACACGCTGCCAATGCAGGCGCTCACCATCGCGCATGCCTGCTACGGGCACAATTCCTTCTTCAAGGGCAATTACCTGTTCCGCACCTGGACCAATGCGGACGCCATCATCGACTACCTGTTGTTCGCCAAGAACTATGTGCTGGAGTGCGAGCAGCGCTATGGCGAGCAGGAAGTGGAGATGCTGCTCGATTCCTGCCACGCGCTGCAGAACTATGGCGTGGACCGCTACAAGCGGCCCAAGAAACTGTCGATCAATGAAGAGCAGGCGCGTCAGACCGAGCGCGCAAACTACCTGCAGATGCAGGTCAATGACCTGTGGCGCACGCTGCCCAGGCATCGTCCCCACGCGCTCGCGGCGGATGAAGATGCGGCGGAACCGGAATCCTCGTTCCCGCCCGAGCCGCAGGAGAACCTGCTGTACTTCATCGAGAAGAATGCGCCCAGACTGGCGCCGTGGCAGCGCGAGATCGTGCGCATCGTGCGCAAGATCGCGCAGTACTTCTATCCGCAGCGGCAGACCAAGGTGATGAACGAAGGCTGGGCCACGTTCTGGCACTACACCATCATCCACCAGCTCTATGAGGAAAAGCTGGTCAATGACGCCTTCATGCTGGAGCTGCTGCAGGCCCACACCAACGTGATTTACCAGCCGCCATACAACAGCCCGTATTACAGCGGCCTGAACCCGTACACGCTGGGCTTCCTGATGTTCCAGGACCTGCGCCGCATGTGCGAGCACCCGGACGAGGAAGACCGCCGCTGGGCGCCGGAGATCGCTGGATCGGACTGGCGCACGACGCTGGACTTCGCCATGCGCAATTTCAAGGACGAGAGCTTCCTGCTGCAGTTCCTGTCGCCGCGCGTGATCCGCGAACTGAAGCTGTTCTCGGTGCTGGACGATGACCGCGAAAACAAGCTGCGCGTGACGGCCATCCATAACGACGAAGGCTACCGCATGATCCGGCAGCTGCTGGCGTCGCAGTACGACCTGTCCGGCATGGAGCCCAATATCCAGGTCACCAATGTCGACGTGGGCGGCGACCGCTCGCTCACGCTGCGCCACCAGCAGAGCGACCGCCGGCCGCTGTCGCACAACTTCGACGAAGTGATTCGCCATGTGACGCGCCTGTGGGGCTTCAATGTGCGGCTCGAAGTGGCGTATGAGGACGGTCGGCGCGAACTCAAGTACGAGTGCAAGCCGGAACGCCGTCACAAGAAGGTGCCGGGTGGCGGGCTGAGCCTGGCGGCCTGAGACGGCGCTTTCACTGCAATGCGGCGGCCCCTGACCGGGCCGCCGTTTCATTTCCTGGCGGGCCTCAGGCAGCGGCCTCGTACCACTCGCGCGCCAACTCCACCGCGCCGCGCGATGGCTCCGCGCAGACCAGCTCGCCCAGCACGCGGCCCCACCAGCGCTCCGATCCGTCCGCCACGCGCCACGCATGCAGGCGCCGCGTGTAGAGCTGCAGATCGAATTCCTCGGTGATGCCGATCGCGCCATGCACCGCGTGGGCGATGGCCGCGACCGGCGTGACCGCGTCGCTGGCGCGCAGCTTGCCGATGGCGGCGCGTACCGGGTCAGGCTGGCTGCCGGTGCTGTCGCAGGCGATCTGCGCGGCCACGCGCGAGGCGGCGACGTGCTCGGCCATCTCGCTGATCTGGTGCTGGATCGCCTGGAACTTGCCGATTGCGCGCCCGAACTGCAGGCGGTCGTTGGCGTATTGCAGCGTCATGTCCATGACCTGGGACAGCGCGCCGGCCATCTGCGCGGCATGCAGGCAGGCGCCTATGGTGCGCAGCGTGCCGGCGGGCAGTTCGAAGGCCGTCTCTGCCTTGCCGTCGAAACGCGGCAGCCGCATGGTCTGGTCGGCGTGAGTGCCAGTCGGCTCGGCGCCAGCAGCGGCGGCCGGCAGCAGCACGCAGCGGGTATCGGATTGCACCAGGAACCAGCCGGCGTGGCGCGCATCGGCAACCAGCGTGGCCGGGCTGCCGTCGTCGAGGCTGGCCAGCGCGATCGGTTCGGCGGGCACGGTCACGCCTTGGGCTTGCAGCAGCGCTCGCGCAAACAGCGTTTGCGCAAGCGGCAAGGGCATGGCATGGCGGCCCAGCACATACAGAACGGGCGCCAGGTCGGACAGGGACAGGCCGGCCCCGCCAGCCGATTCGGGCAGCAGGCAGTCGGCAAAGCCGCTGTCGAGCAGCGCCTGCCAGAGCGGCGCCGGGTCGGCGCCTTGTTCGATGGCGCGCACGGTCGCGGGCTGGCATTGATCGCGCAGCAGGTCGTCGAGCGCGTCGGAATAGGTGTTGTGCATGGCGATGGATTCAGTGTTGGACGCGTGCGGGGCTTCGGCGCATCAGCGCAGCCCCAGGCCGCGCGCAATCATGCCGCGCAGGATTTCGCGGGTGCCGCCGCGCAGCGAATAGGACGGGGCGATCTGCGTGACGTAGGCCAGCGTGCGGTACAGCGCGCCATCGGCGGCCAGCGCCAGTTCGTCGCCCAGCGCGGCTTCGACGAGCGCCGGGATCGATTGTTCGAAGGTCGTGCCCAGGTCCTTCACCAGCGCGGCTTCGACCACCGGGCTTTCTCCCGCGGCCAGGCGTGCCGTCACGGCCAGCGACATGGCGCGCAGCACCGCCAGGTGGCCGACCAGCCGGCCGGCGGTGACGGTGTCGCCCCGGGCTTCGGGCAGGCGCCGCAGCGCGGCCAGCCAGGTGTCGAGCAGCACCACGCTCGAATACAGCCGCTCGGGGCCGCTGCGCTCGAAGGCCAGCTCGGCGTTCACCTGTTCCCAGCCGCTGCCTTCCTGGCCGATCAGGGCGTCCGGTGCGAGCACCACATCCTCGAAGCTGACTTCGGAGAAATGCGCATCGCCGGTCAGGTCCTGGATCGGGCGCACGGTGACGCCGGGCGCCGAGAGATCGACGATGACCTGCGACAGCCCGGTCTGCCGGTCCTGCGGCGTGCCCGAGGTGCGCACCAGCGCCAGCATGTAATGGCAGTGGTTGGCGTTGGTCGTCCAGATCTTGCGCCCGTTCAGGCGCCAGCTGCCATCCGGCTGCCGCACCGCGCGCGTGGCCACGCTGGCCAGGTCGGAGCCCGAGTTCGGTTCGCTCATGCCGATGCAGAAGAAGGCGTCGCCGCGGCAGATGGCGGGCAGGTACTTTGCCTTCTGGGCCTCGGTGCCGTAGCGCAGGATCAGCGGGCCACTCTGACGGTCGGCGATCCAGTGCGCCGATACGGGCGCACCGGCGGCCAGCAGTTCCTCCACCAGCACGAAGCGCGAAAACGGGTCCAGCCCGGCGCCGCCGCAGGCGGCCGGCAGCGTGATGCCGACCCAGCCGCGCGCGGCCAGCGCGCGGCTGAAGGCGGCGTCGAAGCCCATCCACGAGCGGGCGCGCACTTCAGGTGGCAGCGCCGGCATGTGTTCGGCCAGGAAGGCCCGGACCTGCTCGCGGAACGCCGTGGCGTGCGGCGGCAGGTGGGTGAGCTGGAAGGTGGAAAGCAATGCGGTCATGAATATCCAGGTACGTGAGGGCGTGGGGCTGGGAAGCCGCCCAGGGTCAGTCGAGCGGGGCGCGCAGCGGTGTCAGTCCGGGTGTCCGGCCAGCAGCCGGCGCGCGGTGTAGGTCATGACCTTCTCGTTGCGCTGGTTGAAGACCTCGATGGCCGAGTCCACCACCGCGCGGTTGCCGCGCGATGTCGGCCGGATGCCGGTCACCGTGACGGTGGCCCATACCGTGTCGCCAACCACCACCGGGGCAAGGATCTGCTGCGCGAGTTCCAGCATCGCCAGGCCCGTGCCCTGGATCATGGTTTGCAGGATGAAGCCTTCGATCAGCGTGTAGGTCAGCGCGCCGGGGACCGGCCGGCCGCGGATCGCGCCGCCGTCGTAGCCGTCCTCGATAAAGATCGCCTCGACCATGCCGGTGACCGAGATGAAGTTGACGAGGTCGGTCTCGGTCACGGTGCGGCGGAAGGTGCGGAAGGCCTGGCCTTCCTTCAGGTCCTGCCAGTAGAAGCCCTGGCCCAGGCGGGGCAGGTGGCTTTGCATCATGCTGTCTCCTTGGCGTTGTCATGCCGGACCGACGGCTGCGGGGCGCAGTACGCGGCGCCCGTGGCGCTGAGCCCGTCGATGTCCTGCTGCGTCATCCCGGCCTGCGCAAGCAGCTGCGCGGTGTGCTCGCCCAGGCGTGGCGGCACGCCGATCGGTGCGCGTGCCCCATCAAAGCGTACCGGGGCTCCCGGAAAGCGCAAGGCGCCCATGGCAGGATCTTCGACCGGTTCGAAGAAGCCCGTCGCGCGCAGGTGCGGATCGTCGGGCAGGTCGTCGAGTTCGTTGACCCGGGCCACGGGAATCTGCAGCGCTTCGCAGACTTCCAGCCAGTGCGCGGTGCTATGTCCGCGCACGATCTCGCCGGTGATCTCGTACAGCGTTTCGATGTGCGCGGTGCGCGCCGAGATATCGGTGAAGCGCGCATCCGCGGCCAGTTCGGGGCGGCCGGCGGCGCGGAAGAAGTCGCGCCAGTGGACATCGGTGTACGGCATCATGCAGACATGGCCGTCGGCGCTCTGGTAGGGACGGCGCAGCGGCGCCAGCACGCGCGGGTAGCCGGTGCCGCCGCGCGGCGGCTCGAAATGCCGGCCGTAGAAATGCTCCACCAGGTTGAAGGCCACCATCGATTCGAACATCGGCACCTCGACCATGGCGCCGTGGCCGCTGCTATTGCCATTGCCGCGCGCACGGCCGGCCAGCGCCGCGCACACCGACAGCGCCGCGACCAGCCCGCTGGTCTTGTCCGCCGCGATGGTCGGGAAATAGCGGCTGCTGCCAGTCTGCGCCGCCATCAGCGCGGCGTTGCCGGACAGGCCCTGGATGATGTCGTCGTAGGCCGGGCGGCCGCCGTAGGGGCCATCCTCGGCGAATCCGAGCAGGCTGACGTAGACCAGTTGCGGGTGGCGCGCCCTTACGTCGTCCGGCGACAGGCCCAGCGCGGCCAGCTTTTGCGGGCGCATGCTGTGCATCAGCACGTCGGCGCCGGACAGCAGGCGGTCCAGCGCCGCCTGCGCCGCGGGCTGCTTCAGGTCCAGCACGACGCTCTTCTTGCTGCGGTTCACGCCCAGGAAAATCGCGGCCATGCCGGCTTCGGCGGCGGGGCCGGTGCGGCGCGTGGAATCGCCCTCGGGCGGTTCGACCTTGATGACCTCGGCGCCAAAGTCGGCCAGCCACTGGCTGGCATAAGGGCCCATCACGACCGTGGAAAGGTCGATCACGCGGATGCCGGCCAAGGGCAGCATGTATTTATCTCCGGATCTGGTTCTGTGGGGCACAGCGTAGATCAGCGGCGGGTATCTGGTCTAATATTACTTTTTTAGAAATTGATATTCACAGGATATCGACATGGATCTGCGCCAGCTCCAGCAGTTCGTTGCCCTGGCCGAGACGGGCAACTTCCATCGGGCCGCCGAGCGCCTGCACATGGCGCAGCCGCCGCTGTCGATTTCGATCCGCAAGCTGGAGGAGCAGCTCGGCACCGCGCTGTTCGTGCGCACCCCGCGCGGGGTCCGGCTGACGCAGGCAGGCGAGGCGGCACTGCAGGACGCGCGCCGCGCGCTGTTCCACGCCAGCCAGGCGCGTGCGGCGGTCATGGCGGCCGCGCAAGGCGAGCGCGGCGCCTTGCGCATTGGTTTCATCGGCTCCGCCACCTATGCGTTGCTGCCGAAGCTGATTCCGGCGTTCCGCGCCGCGCACCCCGGGATCGAGCTGGTGCTGCAGGAATCCACCACGGCGGCCATCCTGGACCAGCTCGAAAACCATCGACTCGACGCCGGGCTGGTGCGGTTTCCGATCCTGAGCAGCGGCGGCTACACCCTCACGCCGCTGGAAACCGATGTGTTCGTCGCCGCGGTGCCGGCGGACAGTCCGCATGCCGGCCAGGCATCCATTCCGCTGAAGGCACTGGCCGCCGAGCCGTTCATCATGCATCCGGCCGCGGCGGTGCCCAACCTGCATGCGGTCGCCATGATGCTGTGCCAGCAGGCCGGCTTCGTGCCGCGCATCACGCAGGAAGCGGTGCAGGTGCAGACCATCGTGAGCCTGGTGGAAAGCGGCCTGGGGGTTGCGCTGGTGCCCAGCGTGACAACACGCTATGCGAACCGCGGGGTGAAGTTCCTGCCGATCTCGAGTCCGCGGCCGGCGGGGCGCATTGGCATTGCGCTGGCCGCGCGGGCCGATGACGCGGACCGGCAGGTGCAGCGGTTCCTTGCGGCGGCGCTGGCGGCGGTGGAGGCGGTGGAGGCGCAGGGCTGAGGCTGGCCTCGCCGTTCCTGGCGCGTGCCGGAAGCGACGCGCCGGCCGTGCGCACTCACCCGTTCTTGCCCTGCCTCGCCCGAGGCCGGGCCGCCGGACAAGCTGCCGTCCGCATCAGGTTCACGCCAGGCAGCAAATGCAGCAACCGCACCAGTTCGGACTGCCGGTGCGTGCCGGTCTTGCGCAGCGTATCGCGGATATGCACGCGCACGGTATGGGGCGACAGGAACTCCCGCTCGGCGATTTCATTGAGCGTTTCGCCGGCCGCGAGCCGGATGGCAATGATGCTTTCCTTGCGCGACAGCCCGAACAGCGACGTCAGGACCGCGGCATCGAGCACCGAGCGCGATTCCGAGTTGCCGAGCAGCATCATCGCCGCCGGCAGCTGCCACGGGCCTTCCACCGGCTGGCGCGAGACCAGCGGCACCACGATGATCGGCACCGGTTGCCCGCCGGAGGTGATGTGCATCCATGAGCCCGCGGCGGCATCGGCGCTGCGGCCCCGCATGGCGCCGTCCAGCAGCCGCTGCAGCACCTCCTGCAGCGCGGCATCGCGCGCGTGCAGCACGCCGCGTTCCAGCGCAAGGTTGCTGTCGGCCTGCACCAGCGATTCGGCCCAGCTGTTGGCGTAGCGCACGCGCATATCCGCCTGCAGCACCATGACGCCGAAATCGAGCGTGTCGAGCCCGGCCAGCCCCAGCGAGGCCAGCCCGCTCAGTTCGAAGTTGCGCTGCTGCAGGCGCGCCGCGCGGACCCAGTGCGGCATGACATGGGCCAGGCGGCGTTCGCGCACGCTGCCATGCAGGTGGCTATGCTCCGAGGTGGTGCCGCTCATGAGCACGCAGATCTCGCTGGTGTCGATGAGCCGGAAACCTTGTTCGAGCCCGCCGCCGTCACTGGAGACGGCCACGTCTGTAGCCCCGCCGTCCGCCATCGCCAGTGCGGCGCCGGCGGATGCGGGCGCGGCTCCGGCGGCAGCCGGATGGCCGGCGCTTGCCGATGGCGCATCGACGCCTTCAGGCAGGTTGACGCCATTGGTGAAACAACCGTGCGGGGTCACGCCGAGCCGGGCGTGGCCGGCAAGCTTGTCCCAGATCACGTAGCGCGGGCTGCCTGTGGCTGTGTAGCGGGAAAAAAGGTCCAGGGCGGCGGGCATTGCCGCCACGTCCATTGCGGACTCGTAGATAGAGTCGACCAGACGATGAAAGTCATCGTCGAGACTCGGGTGTTCGCCCATATTCTTTTCCCCCGGTGGCAAACGCCTTTACTGACGCCATTTTCTAATGGCTGCTCTTTTGTGTTCCCTTGGTGCCAGTGCCTGCCCGGGCGTCTGACGCGCCCTGTGGCAACGGTGCCGTGGCTCCGGCACCGCGTGCAGGATGCTCCTCAGGCATGACCGTGCCCGAGTGCCGGCCATGATGCCAATCAATCGTGCCGGTTTTATCCCCCGCTTTGGGGGCTATGGTCCCGCAACGCGGGAACCACCGGCCGATCGGCATATGTCGACGCCTGCATAACGCAAGGATGTTAATGCGCGAGATGGCATTCGTGAGGGATTTTCGACGCGCAAAATGCGGGGGCGTTTCGCAAAAGCGACAAGCGTAACTACTTGTAGTGCTTTATGCATCTCATTTTGGTTGCGGCATGATGGCTTCGACACTTGCGGTTCCGGCGGGCCCCCCAGCGAGCTGGATGGTCAGGTTCGGGGAGGCCATGCAGATGCCATTCGCATCGAACTGCCGCTTCAGCAGCGCGTTGAACGCGCGCGTGATCTCGGCCTGCATCAGCGGGCGGGTCTTGACCTGGGCCATCACCACCGCTGGGGTCGAAGCGATCCAGGCCCAAAATCTCCAGCCCGGACAGCAGCTTGTGGGCATAGCGCGGATCGCGCGCGATCTGGGCGCCGGTGGCGCGGATCAGGTCAAGGGCCCGGTCCAGGTCGCTCTGATAGGCGATGCCGATGCTGAACACGGCGTAGCCGTAGCCGCGCGACAGGTTCTTGACCGCCTTGATCTGGCTGTATGGCAGCGTATGCAGGGCGCCCTTGCCATCGCGCAGCTTGACGGTCCGGATGGTCATGCCTTCGACCACACCGGCATGGTCGGGCAGCTCGATCGAGTCGCCAATGGCGATCGAATCCTCGATCACGATAAACAGCCCGGTGATCAGGTCCTGCACCAGGCTCTGCGCGCCGAAGCCGATCGCCAGCCCGACCACGCCGGCACCCGCGAGCAGCGGCGTGACATTGACCCCCAGGTTGGCAAGGACCACGATCATCGCGATCACCAGCAGCGTGACCAGCGACGCGTTGCGCACCAGCGGCAGGATGGTCTTGGCCCGCATGCTCGGCTGCGCGGCGCGCCCGTAGGCCGGAGACAGCGCCTGGGTAATGGCCGTGTCGATCAGCAGCCAGACCAGCCACGCCAGCAGCACCGTGGCCGTGACGCTCAGCATGGACTCCGCGATGTGCCGGCCCGCAGGCGACGCTTCCGCCAGGCGGAGCACCGATGTGCCCCAGATGCGCGCGCCCAGCTCGATCACGGTGACCCAGATCACCACGCGCACCAGCGCCATGGCAAAGCGCCCGAAGCGTTCCAGGTAGGCCGAGCGCCGCCGGTCGCGGATGCGTGGCGCGCGCACGCTGGCCTTCGGCGAGCGGCCGGCAACCAAGGTCAGCAGCAGCGCGAACACCAGCAGCGCCACCGAGGCCACCGTGCGGCGCAGGAAGACGTCGGCATGGCCGGTGGCCAGCACGGTGCCGATCACCGAGGCCACCACCACTGCCAGAACCGGCAAGTGCCAGGCCTGGCCGGCCAGCCGCAGCAGGTCCGTCAGGGCCGGATGCGACTGCCGGAACTCGAGCGGCCGCTGCGCGATCAGCTGGCCGACCTGGCGCCGGAAGCGCAGCGCGAACACGCCGATCAGGATTGCCGCGGCGACATTGGCCGCCGTCGACAGCAAGGCGCACAGGTTGGTGCCTAGCACGATCGTAATGCGGCTGTCGGTGGCGCTGTTGCCGAGTGCGGCCAGGGCGCCGGTGCAGAACAGCAGCCACGGCGAGCGCGTCAGCAGCTGGTGCACCGCGAGCCGGCGGTGCGCGGTGCGGAACAGCGCGAAGATGACCTGGCAGACCGCGGCAGCGATGGCCCCGGCGACGATGGCATGGGCGACCATCACGGCGGCCACGCTCGCCGGCGATTGCGAGAAATTGCGGTGGGCGAGCAGCACCGTGAGCCCGAATGCCGCGACCCACGGCCCGATGCGCCGCAACATATAGATGCCGACATCGAGCCACGACGGCACGTCGGGCAGCCCGCTGCGCGGCTTGCGTACCAGCGTGACCTGGCCATCGGCATGCTTCCTGCGCCGCAGCCGGAGGCGGTGGCCGATCTCCCACAGCACCCATCCGCACAGCGCCCAGCCGCCGATCACCACGGCGAACTCGCGCAGCGAGTCGAGCCCGGCGCGCGTACCGTTGTGGGTCACGGACGCCCGCCATTCCTCGGCCGCGAACTGCGAGCGCCAGCGCCAGTAGTGCCAGGGGCCGTGGTCCTTGCGCAGGTGCGTATCGAATTCATCGAGCGCCTGCGCCACGGCGCCGATCAGGCCCGGTGACGAGGCCGGCGCGACGGGCGCAGACGCCGCGGCATTCAGCCCGCTGCGCAATGACCGCAGCTGTTCCAGCAGGGCCTTGCGTTGCGTGTCGTCCTGCAGGGTGCCGATGACCTGGTCGAGCGACTGGGCCAGCGGGACGCTGGCCGGCGCGGCCCTGGCATCGCTCTGCTGGATCGCGGCAACGAGCGGGTTTGCCGGCGCTGCACTGGCGGGCCGGTGAAACAGCGGCGAAAGCAGCAGCGCGGCGAGCAGCAGCCAGGCATGTCGGCGCAGGTACCAGCGGAGGTCGGGGAGATGGGGGCGCATGGGATCGGTCAAGCCTTCCATGCGCGACACTGTAGCGCATTGGTCCCATCCCGGTCCGCGAAGCCGGGTCCCGGAGGCTGTGTTGCGACGCCGCGAAAGGCCATGAAAGTGGGGTATCGGTGCATTCGTCGCTTCCGACGATGCGTGTCAGGGCCCGATCCACGAATCTCGAACCCGCTCCGACGCCCCCGCGGCGCCGGCTTTTGACACCCTTATCGGGCCTGTCGCGCGTGCGGCAAGGACCTGGCAAAAACCAGACGGAAGGAACACGGTAATGGAACTCAATGCATCGGTATCGGCCATCGTGACCGGCGGCGCGTCGGGCCTGGGCGCGGCGACGGCCCGTGCGCTGGCGGCGCAGGGCGTGCGCGTGGCGCTGTTCGACCTCAATGTCGAAAAGGGCGAAGCGCTGGCGCGTGAACTGGGCGGCGTGTTCTGCCAGGTCAACGTGACCTCGGAAGCCGAGGTCGAGGCCGGCTTCGCCAAGGCGCGCGCCGCCATCGGCCAGGAACGCATCCTGGTCAATTGCGCCGGCACCGGCAATGCAATCAAGACCGCGTCGCGCTCGAAGGAAGACCCGTCGCAGATCAAGTTCTTCCCGACCGATGCGTTCGAACGCATCGTTCAGATCAACCTGATCGGCACCTTCCGCTGCATCGCGCGCTCGGCCGCCGGCATGCTGACGCTGGACCACACCGCCAGCGGCGATCGCGGCGTGATCATCAGCACGGCATCGGTGGCGGCGCAGGACGGCCAGATCGGCCAGGCTTCCTATTCAGCGTCGAAGGCCGGCGTGGTCGGGATGACGCTGCCGATCGCGCGCGATCTGTCCGGTGAAGGCATCCGCGTCAACACCATCCTGCCGGGCATCTTCAATACGCCGCTGCTGCAAGGCGCGCCCGAGAACGTCAAGGCCGCGCTGGGCGCTTCCGTGCCGTTCCCCAAGCGCCTGGGCCAGCCGGAAGAGTTTGCCTCGCTCGCCGTCGAGATGTGCCGCAATGGCTATTTCAACGGCGAGTCCGTGCGCCTGGACGGCGCCATCCGCATGGCACCGCGCTGATCCGGCCATACCGATTCCGCAGGGGAATGCTGCGGCCCGGCCTGGCCGGGCCGTTCTTACAAGAGAAGAGGGAGACGTCGATGGATTTCAGCTATCTGGCCACGCTGCCTCAGGCCGTGCGCCACTTTGCGGGCCTCAGGCCCGACGCCGTGGCCTACTCGTTCGAAGGCCGGCAGACCACCTATGCCGATTTCGAACGCAACACCAGCCGCGTCGCGCAGGCGCTGCTCGCCGCCGGCGTGCGAGCCGGCGACCATATCGGCTACGTCGGCAAGAATTGCGACCACTACTTCGAAGCCTGGCTTGGCGCCGCCAAGATGGGCGCGATCATGACGCCGGCAAGCTGGCGCCTGGCGCCGCCCGAGGTGGAATTCATCATCGGCCACTGCGACGCCGTGCTGCTGCTGGTCGGGCCAGAATCCGCGGCGATGGTGCAGGGTTTGCTGCCGGCGCTGCCGACGGTGCGGCAGGTGGTCGCGATGGAGGCCGGCGGCAACCAGGACTGGCCGGTCTATGCGGACTGGCGCGACGCGCAGCCCGCCACGCTGCCGGACCACCAGCCCGACGCCCATGACGTCGTGCTGCAGCTCTATACCTCGGGCACGACCGGGCGGCCCAAGGGCGCCATGCTGACCCACCGCAACCTGACCATCGGCACCGAGGTCAGCGAGCGCGAATCGATTCCCTGGTCGCACTGGACCGCGGACGATATCTCGCTGGTAGCCATGCCTGTTGCGCATATCGGCGGCTCGGGCTGGGGGCTGCGCAACCTGCTGTCCGGCGCCAAGGGCGTGGTGGCGCGGGAGTTCGATCCGCGCGCGGTGCTCGACTTCATCGAGCGCGAGCGCATCAGCAAGCTGTTCATGGTGCCGGCCGCGATGCAGATCGTGCTGCGCGACCCGCGTGCGCGCGCGGTGGACTATTCGCGCCTGAAGTACCTGCTGTACGGCGCGGCGCCGATTCCGGCGGCGCTGCTGCGCGAGGGCATCGAGGTCTTCGGCTGCGGCTTCGTGCAGCAGTACGGCATGACCGAAACCACGGGCACGATCGTGGCGCTGCCGCCGGAAGACCACACCACGGAGCAGGTGCCGCGCATGCGTGCGGCCGGCAAGCCGCTGCCCGGCGTGGAACTCAAGGTGGTGGACTACGAAGGGCGCGAACTGGCGCCGGGCGAAGTGGGAGAGGTGGTGATCCGCTCTGCGCACAATATGTCAGGCTACTGGAAGCAGCCCGAGGAAACCGCACGCACGATCGATGCCGATGGCTGGCTGCGCACCGGCGATGCCGGCTACCTCGACGCCGAGGGCTATCTCTACATCCACGACCGCGTGAAGGACATGATCATCAGCGGTGGCGAGAACGTATATCCCGCCGAGGTGGAGAGTGCCATCTATGGCCACCCGATCGTGGCGGACGTGGCCGTGATCGGCGTGCCAGACGAGAAGTGGGGCGAGGCGGTCAAGGCCATCATCGTGCTCAAGCCGGGGCAGGGCGCTGACCTCGACAGCATCATCAGCTGGACCCGGCAGCGACTGGCCGGATTCAAGGTGCCGAAGAGCATCGACTTCGTCGAAGCCTTGCCGCGCAATCCGTCGGGCAAGCTGCTGCGCCGCAAGCTGCGCGAGCCGTACTGGGAGGGCATGGGGCGGCAGGTCAACTGACCATCGGTCTGTACCAGCAAGAAGGGCCCGGTTCCGCGAGGAACCGGGCCCTTCGATTTTCTCCGCGCGATCGCGGTGCGTGTCAGTCGGCCTGGATATTGAATTCCTTGACGATCTTCGTATAGCGCGCCGTGTCGGCGGTCAGCAACTGCTGCAGCACCGCAGGCTCGCCGCCCTTCGGGGTGACGGCGATGGTGGCCATGCGCGCCACCACGTCGGGCATCTTCAGGATCTCGTTGACGTGCCCGTTGAGCGTGCGCACGAGTTCCGGCGACATGCCCTTCGGCCCCAGCAGCGCCTGCCAGGCGCCGATCTCCACGTCCTTGTAGCCCTGCTCGGCCAGCGTCGGGACATTGGGGGCGAACGGCGAACGCTTCTGGTCGGCCACCCCGATCGGGACCAGGGTGCCGTTGCCGACATACTGGGCCACCGCGCCATAGGTGACGAAGGTCACCGGCACCTGCCCGCCGAGCACGTCGACGATGGCCGGCGCCAGGCCGCGGTACGGCACCTGGTTGATCTTCACGCCGGCGGACTTGTTGAACAGCTCGCCCATGATGTGCATCGGCGAGCCATTGCCCGGCGTGGCATAGGTTTCCACCTTGCCTGCCTTGACCCGCGCGACCAGGTCGCTGACCTTGGTGATGCCGGTGCCCTTGTTCACCACCACGAACAGCGACTGCGTGCCGATCTGCGAGATCGGCGTGAAATCGCGCTGCACGTCGTAGCTGGCGCCGGTGCCAGGCTTCAGCACCAGCGGCGCGATGGCAACCGTGTTTGGCGCCAGCAGCAGCGTGTAGCCGTCCGGGTTGGCGCGCGACACGTAGGCGCTGCCGATGGTGCCGGCTGCGCCGGTGCGGTTCTCGACCACCACCGATTGCTTCAGCCGCGGCGCCAGCTTCTCGGCGAACAGGCGGGCCAGCACGTCGACGTCGCCGCCGGCCGGGTAGGCGACCACGATGGTGACCGGCTTGTTGGGATAGGCGCCCTGCGCCAGGGCGGTGCCGCTGGCGAACAGGGCGGCGGTGCCGGCGGCGATGGCGGTGGCAATGACTTTGCGGCGTGCAGACTTCATGGTGGACCTCTGGAAACTGGGGTCCGGCGCATCGGGCATGCGCGCGGACGATGGCAAGTGAGTGCTTCAGGTCAGCCGCGCGGCGTGCTGGCGCAGGGGCCAGCGCGGTCGCCGCACGGACTGTGTCGTGCCAACGCGGTGCTTAGAAGATGTGCTTGATGCCCAGCATGGTGCCGAACTGGTTGGCGCCCGGCTTCGGGTTGGAGCCCGGCGAGCCGCCGCTGACCGACGCGGCCAGCTGGCCGCCGTTGTCGATAAAGCCGGCGGTCGCATACACCGAGGTGCGCTTGCTGAACGAATACGTGCCGCGCACCGCGTACAGCCAGGCCTTGTTGTCGCTGCCGTGGTAGTTCAGGTAGTAGACCTGGCCGGCCAGGTTGACCGCGGGCGTGATGTCGTAGGACGCGCCGGCGTAGTACAGGTCGCTGATGCGGGTCGCGCTGCCTTCGTTGTCGCGGCGCAGCCAGCCGGCGCCGAGCTTGGTGCGCGCCAGGATCATGTAGCCGCCCACCGACAGGCGGTCGTCGGTCAGGTTGCTGTTGGTCAGGCCGGCGAACGCGCCCGGGCCGCCGCGCTGCGAGTCATACGCGGTATGCACGCCCCACCAGTTGGTCGCGTACTGGATCATGGCGGACCACTCGCGGCAGGCCTTCTTGTCGGCCGCGTTTTCGCCGGCGCAGTTGGTGCCGCCCGGGCTCGGGCCGGCATTGACTGCGTCACGGCCGAAGCTGTACGTCGCGCCAACCGTCACGCCGCCGAAGGTGCCCTTGTACGAGACCGAGTTATCGGCGCGCGTGTTGGGCAGGTAGCTGTCCAGCGAACCCGAGCCGTAGACGTTGGGGCCCAGGATATCGCTGTCGAGCGTGGCCCAGAACAGCATGGTGTACTGGCGGCCGAACGAAAGCTGGCCATACTGGTTCGACAGGCCCACCAGCGCCTGGCGGCCGAACAGGCGGCCGCCCTGGTTACTACTGCCCGTGTCGGGCGCGAAGCCCGACTCCAGCACGAAGAGGCTCTTCAGGCCGCCGCCGAGATCCTCGCTGCCACGCAGGCCCCACCGCGAGGGGACGGTCGCGGTGTTGTTGGGCACGCGCGTCAGGCCATAGCCATTGGCGCCGACATTGTTGACATACTCGACGCCGGTATCGACCACGCCATACAGCGTGACCGACTGCGCCGAGGCCAGCAGGGGGGAGGCTGCGAGCAGGCCTGCTGCAGCGATTCGTGCAAGTTTCATCTACCGTTTCCTTCCTTGTTCCGTCTTCTAATCGTTCTGGCTCGTCTGTCCTGGGGCCGGATGCTGCAAATCTCTAAAAAATGCGTTTTCAGCCGCTTTAACGTTTCATATATAAAACATCAAACAACCTAAGAAACGTTGAACGAAATATAGCCGGGCTTTTTCGTGGTAGTGAGGAGGGTTATCCCTAAGAGGCCTTTGTGCGACGCGACCGCCAGGCCGAAGACGGCACACGAGCGCGTGGTCGCGCGTGGGCTGGATGACGGCCGGGATGTCGATCGGCTTCCGACAACAGCGACTGCATGCGGACCAGCAAGGCACGCCAGTCAAGCCTTTGCAGGCCGGGCCCGCCATTAACCGCTTGCGAAACTTCAGTCGCAACGCATGCATCGGACCGGCTCCGCCATATTGGTCGGATCAAAGACCTGTCGTTAACCCTGATCCTCATGCGGCAGACCAGCTTCTATAGTCATAAGGTTTCATTTGCAAACGTTGGTTTTATATATGGAACAAAATGACTATGAAGATTCGTGCTCCGAGGTCCAGGGCATGCTGGACGCGCTAGACAGCGGGTTTGCGGAGCGCGTCGCGCAGGTCGGTGATGGCGCGCAGGTCGCCTATCGGAGCGGCGGTAGCGCGGGGCCGGTGATCGTGCTGCTGCACGGCATCAGTTCCGGGGCGGCCTCATGGCTGCCGTGCGCCAGCCTGCTGGCCGCGCACGCGCGCGTGTTCGCATGGGATGCCCCGGGCTATGGCGATTCGTCACCGCTGGCGCAGTCGGCGCCGAAGGCGTCGGACTATGCGGCGCGCCTGCGGGAATGGCTGCGGGCGCTGAACGTGCGCCCCGACCTGATCGTTGGCCATTCGCTAGGCGCGTTGATGGCGGCGGCCTATGTGGCCGGCGCGGATGATGGCGGGCTGCCCGCGCAATTGCTGCTGCTGAGCGTGGCGCAGGGCTACGGCGGGCCGGGCAAGGAAGACAAGGCGCGCGAAGTGGCGCGGCAGCGGCTGGATGCGCTCGCGTCGCTGGGCGTGGAAGGTCTAGCCGAGCGAGGACCCGCGCGGCTGCTGAGCGAATCCGCCGACGACGGCGCGCAAGCCTGGGTGCGATGGAACATGCGGCGCCTGCGTCCGGATGGCTATCGCCAGGCGGTGGCCATGCTGTGCGGGGACGATATCGATGCCTACCTGGCAAAGCGTCCGACATCCGTGCCCGTGCAGATTGGCTGCGGCAGCCGGGACATCGTCACTACGCCGGTGGCCTGCGGCATGCTGGCGGAGCGCTTCAGTCTGCCATTCGCGCCGGTGCCCGATGCCGGCCACGCCTGCTACATCGACCAGGCTTCCGCCACAGCCTGCCTTATTCGCGGCGCGCTGCCAGCGGCTGTCCGCTAGCCCCTTCCCTGACCGGGGCGACGCCCCGGCAGCACTTTCCGCATTTCGCGGGTTAACCCCAGTCTTTTTTTGAACAATCGTTGTCTATAGTCGTACCTGTGTTCAATATCTAAACCAGTGTTTCATTAGTAAAACAAAACGCAGAGCGACCTGAAACAGGCCGCAGTGTGATGAAACCGGTCCCATGCAGGCAGAAATGGAGCAAAGCGCAATGGATAGCCTCTCGTACAACCCCAACCTGGTCCCCTGGGAGCGTCCGGCCCCGAACAACGTCGCGGGCAAGGGCCGCATCGAGCAGCCGGGCAAGGTGGCCAACATCGTCTGGCAGACCCGCGCCGACGCGCCTTCGGCCTACGAGAACGCACTGGGCGACGCGCTGGAAGCCGCGTTCGAAGGCGGCGCGCAATCGCCCGCCGACATCGTGCGCGCCTTCAATGCCACCAGCTTCCTGTGCCTGGACGGACAGGCCTGGACCGAAGAGCGCTTCCTGGCCGAAATGCGCCGGCTGGGCGCCTGAGCGCCGCCAGCCCGACCGACAAGCCCAGAGCCCGAGAGACAAAGATGGAATCGAACAAGCAAGCCCGCGCCGAAGCCCGCCTGAACAGCGGCCTGCGCAACTACTGGTACCCGGTCACCGCCTCGTGGGCGGTGACGCATGCCCCTATCGGTATCACCCGCCTGAGCCAGAACATCGTGCTGTGGCGCGACAACGCCGGCCAGGTCCACGCGCTGGAAGACCGCTGCCCGCACCGTGGCGCCCGCCTGTCGATGGGCTGGAACCTGGGCGACCGCGTCGCCTGCTGGTACCACGGCGTTGAAGTCGGCGGCGACGGCCAGGTCAAGAGCGTGCCGGCCGTGGACAGCTGCCCGCTGGAAGGCCGCACCTGCGTGCGCAGCTACCCGGTGCAGGAACAGGCCGGCGCGATCTTCCTGTGGTTCGGCGACCACGCCCCGCAAGAGGGCGAGGGCAGCCCCGACGTGCTGCGCCTGCCCGAAGAGCTGGTCAGCGACGAACACAGCAACTTCCTGTGCGTGGCGCACTGGGACTGCAACTACCGCTACGCCATCGACAACGTCATGGACCCGATGCACGGCGCCTACCTGCACGCCGTGTCGCACTCGATGGCCTGCGGCGAGAAGTCGGCCACGATGCAGATCCGCGAAACCGACCACGGCCTGATCTTCGAGAAGGTCGGCCAGCGCGGCGTCAACTTCGACTGGGTCGAATTCGGCGAGACCGGCACGCTGTGGCTGCGCCTGGCCATTCCGTACCGCGACAAGGTCGGCCCCGGCGGCCCGTTCGGCATCGTCGGCATGGCCACGCCGGTCGACGAAGACCACTGCATGGTGTTCTTCTGGCGCACCCGCCACGTGCAGGGCTGGCAGCGCGATGTCTGGCGCTTCCTGTACCGCAACCGCCTGGAGCAGCTGCACTGGGACGTGCTCGAGCAGGATCGCGTGGTGCTCGAATCGATGGCGCCGCAGGCGCGCGACCATGAAATGCTGTACCAGCACGATGCCGGCATTACGCGTGTGCGCCGTCTGCTGAAGCGCCGCGCCGACCAGGAAATCGCCGACGAGCCGGTCGCCATGCTGAAACCCGCGGGGGTGGCCAGCCATGGCTGATACGCAGAACAGCAAGCTGCTGGCCGGGCGCAAGGTGCTGGTCACCGGCGCGGCGCGCGGACTGGGCCTGGCCTTCGTCAAGTCGCTGGCCGAAGCCGGTGCCACGGTCGCCATGGCCGACATCCTGGCCGAACGCCTGCAGCAGGAAGCCGAAGCGCTGCGCGCACGTGGCTTCAAGGTGGTGGCGGTGCCGGTCGACCTGTCCGACCCGGCATCGATCCAGGCTTGCGCCGACGCCGCGATCCAGGGCCTGGGCGGTCTGGACGGCCTGGTCAACAACGCCGCCGTGACGGATTCCGGCGGCCGTGACGCCAGCGCCATCGACATCGCCACCTGGGACCGCGTGATGAACGTCAACGTGCGCGGCACCTGGCTGATGACCACCGCCTGCCTGCCGGCGCTGAAGGCCAGCGGCCGCGGCGCGGTCATCAACCTGGCCTCCGACACGCCGCTGTGGGGCGCGCCCAACCTGCTGGCCTACGTGGCGAGCAAGAGCGCGATCATCGGCATGACCCGCTCGCTGGCACGCGAACTGGGCCGCGACCAGATCACCGTCAACGCGGTGGCGCCGGGCCTGACGCTGGTGGAAGCCACCGAATACGTGCCCCAGCACCGGCACGACCTGTATCGCGAGCAGCGCGCCATCCAGCGCGAGCAATTGCCCGACGATGTCTGCGGCGCGGTGCTGTTCGCGCTGTCCGATCTTGCCCGCTTCGTGACCGGCCAGACGCTGGCGGTCAATGGCGGCTTTGTCATGCACTGATCCACTGATCCACCGATCAACTGAAACCGAAGGAATCCAGATGAGCGACCTGTCTCAACCAGCCAACATCAAGCGTTCGTGGGAACAACCGGAAGACGCTTCGTTCGACCAGTGGATGGAAAGCCGCGTGGCGCGCTTCTCCACGCGCAAGTACGACTGGGACGCGCTGAAGTTCCAGGCCGACTACGACCCGAAGTACCGCCGTGCGCAGATGCGCTACCTCGGCACCGGTGGCACCGGCGTGGCCGCTGACACCAACACCGTGCCGTCGGAGCACTTCACGTTCTCGACCATGATCATCCCGGCCGGCCATGAAGGCCCGTCGCACATCCACACCGACGTGGAAGAGGTGTTCTTCGTCATGCGCGGCAAGATCAAGCTGATCCTGGAAAAGGACGGCGAGCGCTTCGAGACCATCCTGACCGACCGCGACCTGGTCTCGGTGCCGCCCGGCGTGTACCGCGAGGAAATCAACATCGGCGATGAAGACGCGCTGATGTGCGTGATGCTGGGCGCCCAGAAGCCCATCACGCCGACGTACCCGCCCGAGCACCCGCTGTCGAAGATCAAGCGCTGATGCGCGCGCCCGCCCGCACGCCGCGCCATCAACAGGTACCCAGGCCATGACCGCACTGCAATCCGCCGCCACGCAGAACGCTGCCGAGTTCCCGGACAAGTACATCGTCCCGGGCCTTGAGCGCGGCCTGCGCCTGCTCGGCGAGTTCAACAGCAAGGACCGCGCGATCTCGGCGGCCGAGCTGGCGCGGCGCCTGCAGGTGCCGCGCTCGACGGTGTTCCGCCTGCTGACCACGCTCGAGATGCTCGGCTTTGTCGAGCGCGCCGAGGGCGGCCGGGACTTCCGCCTGGGCATGGCCGTGCTGCGGCTGGGCTTCGAATACCTGGCGTCGCTGGAGCTGACCGAACTGGGCCGCCCGCTGCTGGAGCGCCTGCGCGACGAGATCGGTTATCCGTCCAACCTGGTGGTGCGCGACGGCCGCTCGATCGTGTACGTGGCCAAGGCGGTATCGCCGCGCCCGTTCGCGAGCACGGTGAATGTCGGCACGCGGCTGCCCGCGCATGCCACGGTGCTGGGCCGCGTGCTGCTCGAAGACCTGTCGCTCGACGAGCTGCGCGCGCTCTACCCGGAGCCTCGGCTCGAAGCGTTCTCCGAGCGCACGCCGGCCAGCGTGGAAGCGCTGTACGAACTGGTGCAGCACGACCGCGAGCGCGGCTATGTGCTGCACGAGGGCTTCTTCGAATCGAGCATCTCCACCATCGCGGCGCCGGTGCGCGACCGCACCCGCAAGGTGGTGGCGGCGCTGGGCGCGACCATCCCGGCCGCGCACATCGATCCGGCGCAGCTGGACTCGATGGTGGAAAAAGTCAGGGAAACCGCGGGCGAGCTGTCGCGCCTGCTGGACTACCGGCCGTCGCCGAAAGGCACAGGCGGCAAGGTCGTGAATCTGTATCGGGAGTGAGGACAATGTCCATGATTGAACTCGACGGCAAGGTTGCCGTCGTCACAGGCGGGTCCTCCGGCATCGGGCTGGCGACCGTCGAACTGCTGCTCGAAGCGGGCGCCGCCGTGGCCATCTGCGGCCGCGACGAAAGCCGCCTGCGCAGCGCCGAAGCGAAGCTGCGCGAGACGTTCCCCGGCTGCCGGCTCTATGCCGCCACCTGTGACGTGCTCAAGCCCGAACAGGTCGCAGCGTTTGCCGCCAACGTGCAAGGCACGCTCGGCAACGTCGACATGCTGGTCAACAACGCCGGCCAGGGCCGCGTCTCGACCTTCGCGAACACGGAAGATGCGGCGTGGATGGAAGAGCTGCAGCTCAAGTTCTTCTCCGTGATTCACCCGACGCGCGCGTTCCTGCCGCAGCTCGAACAATCGGGGCAGGGCGCCGTGGTCTGCGTCAACTCGCTGCTCGCGCAGCAGCCCGAGCCGCACATGGTTGCCACGTCCGCCGCGCGTGCCGGCGTGCTGAACCTGGTGCGCTCGATGGCCACCGAATTCGCGCCCAAGGGCGTGCGCGTCAACGGCATCCTGATCGGGCTGGTCGAATCCGGCCAGTGGCGCCGCCGCTTCGATGCGCGCCCCGAAGAAGACAAGCACCTGGACTGGGCCGCGTGGACCGCGTGCCTGGCCCAGCAGAAACATATTCCCCTCGGCCGCCTGGGCCTGCCTGTCGAGGCAGCCCGCGCCATCCTGTTCCTTGCCTCGCCGTTGTCTTCGTACACCACGGGCAGCCATATCGATATCTCCGGAGGACACTCCCGTCATGCCTAATCAACAACAGTACGAACAACAGCAAGTCACCGTCGGCTGCGCCATCACGGCGTTCCTCGAGCAGTGCGGCGTCAAGGCTGCCTTTGGCGTGATCTCGATCCACAACATGCCGATCCTCGACGCCATGGGCGAGCGCGGCAACATCCGCTTCGTGCCGGCACGCGGCGAAGCGGGCGGCACCAATATGGCCGACGCCTGCGCCCGCACCACGGGTGGCCTGGGCGTGTGCCTGACCAGCACCGGCACCGCCGCCGGCAATGCCGCAGGCGCCATGGTCGAAGCCCTGACCGCTGGCACGCCGATGCTGCACATCACCGGCCAGATCGAAACCCCGTACCTGGACCAGAGCCTCGCGTACATCCACGAGGCCCCGGACCAGCTCACCATGCTGAAGGCCGTGTCGAAGGCCGCGTTCCGCGTGCGCAGCGCCGACACCGCGATCAGCACGATCAAGCTGGCCGTGCAGACCGCGCTGACGGCCCCGACCGGCCCGGTCAGCGTGGAGATTCCCATCGACATCCAGGCCGCGCTGATCGACATGCCGGCCGACCTCAAGCCGCTGCCGGTGCCGCAGCACCAGCCCTCGGCGCACGCGCTCGACGCACTGGCCGAGCGCCTGGCCAGGGCCAAGCGTCCGATGCTGTGGCTCGGCGGCGGCGCACGCCACGCCAGCAAGCAGGTCAAGCGCCTGCTCGACCTCGGCTTCGGCGTGGTCACCAGCACGCAGGGCCGCGGCATTGTCGCGGAAGACGATCCGCGTTCGCTCGGCGCGTACAACCTGCACAAGCCGGTGGAGCAGTTCTATCAAAGCTGCGACGCGATGCTGGTGGTCGGCTCGCGCCTGCGCGGCAATGAAACGCTGAAGTACGAACTGAAGCTGCCGCGTCCGCTGCTGCGCATCGATGCCGATCCGGCCTCCGAAGGCCGCTGCTACCAGAGCGACTACTTTGTCAGCGGCGACTCCGCGCTGGCGCTGGACGCACTGGCCGATCGCCTGGAGGGCCGCATGCAGATCGATCCGGCCTTCGCCGGTGACCTGCGCCGCGCCCACGACACCGCCGTGAACGCGCTGATCGACGGCCTCGGCCCGTACTCGGCACTGGTGCAGGCACTGCAGCAGTCCGTGGGCCGCAACTTCAACTGGGTGCGCGACGTGACCGTGTCGAACAGCACCTGGGGCAACCGTCACCTGCAGATTTTCGACTCGCGTGCCGGCGTGCATGCGCTGGGCGGCGGTATCGGCCAGGGCCTCGCGATGGGTATCGGCGCAGCGGTGGGCGCGGCCGCAACGGCTTCGGGCAAGAAGACCTTCATGCTGGCTGGCGATGGCGGCTTCATCCTGAATTTGGGCGAACTGGCCACGGCCGTGCAGGAGCGCGCCGACATGGTGATCGTGCTGATGAACGACAAGGGCTATGGCGTGATCAAGAACATCCAGGACGCGCAGTACGGCGGCCGCCGCCACTATGTCGACCTGCATACGCCCGACTATGCGCAGCTGTGCCAGTCGCTGTCGCTGCGCCATCGCCGCGTCAGCAGCCTGGACGAAGTTGGCGCCGCGCTGCAGGAAGCGACGGCCGAGGCAGGTCCGTTCATGCTGGAGATCGACATGCTGTCGATCGGCAGCTTCAAGACCGTGTTCGCCGGCCCGCCGGTGAACAAGCAGGCGCCGATGGCCGCGCCCGCCACGACCGCCTGAAGGGAGATATCCATGCTGCATGTGTCCATGGTGGGATGCGGCGCGATCGGCCGCGGCGTGCTGGAACTGCTGAAGGCGGATCCGGATGTTGCGTTCGACGTGGTGATCGTGCCGGAAGGCCAGATGGCCGAGGCCCGCGACGCGCTGTCGGCGCTGGCGCCCAACGTCCGCGTGGCGACGTGCCTCGACGGCCAGCGCCCCGACCTGCTGGTCGAGTGCGCGGGCCACCAGGCGCTCGAAGAGCACATCATCCCGGCGCTGGAGCGTGGCATCCCGTGCATGGTGGTGTCGGTCGGCGCGCTGTCGGAGCCGGGGCTGGTCGAGCGGCTGGAAGCGGCAGCCCGTCGTGGCAACACGCAGGTGCAACTGCTGTCCGGCGCGATCGGCGCGATCGACGCGCTGGCCGCGGCCCGCGTGGGCGGCCTCGACGAGGTCATCTACACCGGCCGCAAGCCGGCGCGCGCCTGGACCGGCACGCCGGCCGCCGAGCTGTTCGACCTCGACGCGCTGACAGAGACCACGGTGATCTTCGAAGGCACCGCGCGCGACGCGGCGCGGCTGTATCCGAAGAACGCCAATGTGGCGGCCACGGTATCGTTGGCCGGCCTCGGGCTGGATCGGACTTCGGTGCGATTGCTGGCCGACCCGAACGCCGTCGAGAACGTCCACCACGTGGAAGCGCGCGGCGCGTTCGGCGGTTTCGAGCTGACCATGCGCGGCAAGCCGCTCGCGGCCAATCCCAAGACTTCGGCGCTGACGGTGTTCAGCGTGGTGCGCGCACTGGGCAACCGGGCGCACGCGGTATCGATCTAGCAGGCAGCGGCCGGCCCCCACAGACCAAGCAGGCAACGACAATGAAGACGCAAGAAGTACTCCCCATCTGTATCGCAGGCGAATGGCGCCTGGGGACCGGCGACCGCTACGCGACGCGCTATCCGGCCACCGGTGAAGTGGTGGCCGAACTCAACGCCGCCAGCCTGGCGGATGT
The DNA here is from genome assembly GCF_057073745.1 of Cupriavidus sp. C2SS-8b. Classification (NCBI taxonomy): domain Bacteria; kingdom Pseudomonadati; phylum Pseudomonadota; class Betaproteobacteria; order Burkholderiales; family Burkholderiaceae; genus Cupriavidus; species Cupriavidus sp. C2SS-8b. Next base: position 1,982,903 of record NZ_CP172717.1, on the reverse strand, counting down.
CGAAGAAGCCGTGCAGGGCGCGCAGCGCGCGTTCGAGACCAGCGGCTGGGCCCGCCGCAAGCCGCATGAGCGCGCCGCCGTGCTGTACCGCGTGGCCGAACTGATCCGCGCGCAATCCGAGCCGCTCGCGCAGTGCCAGCGCCTGGACAACGGCAAGCCCATCAGCGAAACGCGCGCGCTGGTCGCAAGCGCCGCGAGCACGTTCCAATTCTTCGCCGCCGCCTGCGAAACGCTGGAAGAGCAGATCACGCCGCAGCGCGGTGACTGCCTGACCATGAGCGTGTACGAGCCCATGGGCGTGGTGGCCGCGATCACGCCGTGGAACTCGCCGATCGCCAGCGAAGCGCAGAAGATGGCGCCCGCGCTGGCCGCCGGCAACGCCGTGGTGGTCAAGCCCGCCGAAGTGACGCCGCTGATGGCGCTGGAACTGGCGCGCATCTGCGAAGAAGCTGGCGTGCCCAAGGGCCTGATCAGCGTGCTGCCGGGCAAGGGCTCGGTGATCGGCGACGCCATCACCAAGCATCCGCTGGTGCGCCGCGTGTCGTTCACGGGCGGCACCACCACCGGCAAGCACATCGCGCATATCGCCGCCGACAAGATGATGCCGGTGTCGCTCGAACTGGGTGGCAAGTCGCCGACCATGGTGTTCGATGACGCCGACCTGGACCACGCGGTGAACGGCGTGCTGTACGGCATCTTCAGCTCGTCGGGCGAATCGTGCATCGCGGGTTCGCGACTGTTCGTGGCGCGCTCGCAGTACGAGCCCTTCATCGAGCGCCTGGCTGCCGGTGCCGCGCACCTGCGCGTGGGCGACCCGGCAGATGAACGCACCCAGATGGGTCCGCTGATCACCGACCGCCACCGTGATTCGATCGAGTCCTATGTCGCCATGGGCGTGCAGGACGGCGGCCAGCTGCGCACTGGCGGCCTGCGCCCGGAGGTGGCCGGACTGCCCAACGGCTACTTCTACACGCCGACCATCATCGAAGGCCTGGACAACCAGGCCCGCATCGCCCAGGAAGAAATCTTCGGGCCGGTGCTCGTGGCCATCCCGTTCGATGACGAGGACGACCTGATCGAGCAGGCCAACGACAGCGTCTACGCGCTGGCGGCCGGCATCTGGACGCGCGACTACAAACGCGCCTGGCGCGTGGCCCGTGCCGTGCAAGCCGGCAATGTGTGGATCAACACCTACAAGCAGTTTTCCATCTCCGCGCCGTTCGGCGGCTGGCGTGACAGCGGCCTCGGTCGCGAGAAGGGAAGGCTGGGCATCCTGCAGTACATGGAGCAGAAGAGTGTGTACTGGGGCCTGAACGAACAACCGCTGCCGTGGGCCAACTGAGCCCGGCACGCAGGAGAGAACCATGATCAAGGTATTGGGAATCGACGAAATCGTCTACGGCGCGGATGACTTTGACGCCTGCCGCGGCTTTTTCGGCGACTGGGGCCTGACCATCAAGCGCGACGACGCGCAGGGCCTCGATTTCGAAACGCTCAACGGCTGCCGCGTGCTGGTGCGCCGCATCGACGACGCCACGCTGCCGCCCGCCATCGAGGCCGGCCCGACGCTGCGCGAAGTGGTCTGGGGCGTGGACAACGAAGCTTCGCTGGCTGGCATCCGCGATCGCATCGGCAGCGAGCCGACGTTCGTATCGCTGGAGAACGGCGCACGCATCGGCTGCACCGATCCGAACGGCCTCGCCGTGCGCTTTCAAGTCACGCGCAAGCATGATGTGCAGGTCGAATGCGCGCTGATGAACACGTGGAACGACAAGCCGCGCCTGAACCAGCGCAGCCCGATCTACGAACGCGCCATCCCCATCGAAGTGGGCCATGTCGTGTTCTTCGTCAAGGACGTGAAGGCCACCGAGCGCTTCTACGTCGAGAAGTTCGGTTTCGTGCCGTCCGACCGCTACCCGGACCGCGGCGCCTTCCTGCGCTGCGCGGCCGAGGGCGGCCACCACGACCTGTTCCTGCTGCAACTGCCGGAACCGAAGGCCGGCATCAACCACGTGGCGTTCACCGTGCGCGACCTGCACGAAGTCTTTGGCGGCGGCATGCACATGTCGCGCAAGGGCTGGGACACGCAGCTCGGCCCGGGCCGCCACCCGATCTCGTCGGCCTACTTCTGGTACTTCAAGAATCCGGCCGGCGGCCTGATCGAGTACTACGCCGATGAAGACCAGCTCGACGAACACTGGGAACCGCGTGCGTTCGAGCCCGGCCCGACCATGTTCGCCGAGTGGGCGATTGAAGGCGGCATCGACGGCAACACGCGCCGCCAGAAGAACGCCGGCGGCCCGGCAGGCAAGTTCCTGACCGAGAAGCGCTGAGCGCGAACGTTAGAGATACGAAGGAAGAGACATGAGTGCCCACAAGACCCTGACGATGCGAGTCCAGGCCATGCGCTATGAAGCGCGCGGCATTGTCAGCCTCGAGCTGCAAGATCCCGACGGAGCCGCGTTGCCCGAATACGGTCCGGGCGCCCATATCGACCTGCACCTCGGCAACGGCCTGGTGCGCAGCTACTCGCTGTGCGGCGCGCCGGAAGTGCGTGACCGCTACACCGTAGGCGTGCTGCTCGATCGCAACAGCCGTGGCGGTTCGCGCTTTGTGCACGAGCAGCTGCGCGTGGGTGCGACGCTGACCATCGGCGCGCCGCGCAACAACTTCGAACTCGATGAAAGCGCCGCGCATACGGTGCTGGTGGCCGGCGGCATCGGCGTCACGCCGATCGTCTGCATGGCGCGCCGGCTGGCCGAACTGGGCCGTCCGTTCACGCTGGTGTACTGCGCGCGCACGCGTGCCGAGGCGGCCTTCATCGAGTCGCTGTCGGCCTATGGCGACGCGGTCCGTTTCCACTTCGACGATGAAGCGGGCGCACCGCCGGACCTGAAGGAGATGCTGGCCGGGCAGGATGCGCAGACGCATCTCTACTGCTGCGGCCCTGGCCCGATGCTCAATGCGTTCGAAGCCGCGTGCGAGGCGCATGGCTATCCGAACGTCCATATCGAGCGCTTCGCCGCCGATCCGTCGACCGAGGCCGTGCAGGAAGGCGAGTACGTGGTCCAGCTATCGCGCACGGGTTCGCTGGTCAAGGTGCCGTCGGGCAAGTCGCTGCTCGATGCCTTGCTCGATGCCGGTCTCGATGTCGAGCACAGCTGCCGCGAAGGCGTGTGCGGGTCTTGCGAGACCGCCGTGCTGGAAGGCTGTCCCGACCACCGCGACAGCGTGCTCAGCAACAGCGAACGCGCGTCCAACAAGACCATGATGGTCTGCGTGTCCGGCTGCAAGGGCAGCCGGCTGGTGCTGGACCTGTAGGTCCGCATCCGACGGCGGGGCCTACGGGTCTCGCTGGCGCTTCACCGTGCGCCTGCGAGCGCAAACGAAGCCCTTCGTGTCGTGGCGCGAGGGCTGACTGCCCCCGAAAGCATTAGAAGAGAAGCACCGTGTTGATACAGAGACAAGACACCGCGTCCCCCGGCGCGCAGATGGCGGCCAGCGCCAGCATCGTGACCGCGGCCGAAGGGGCCGCCGGCATCGCCGACAGCCGCAGCGCCAGCGCTGTGGGCGACACAGGCGGGATCACACGGGGCAACATCATCGCCCGTATCGAGCGCATGCCGGGCAATGCCATGCATATCCGCGCGCGTTTGCTGATCGGCCTGGCGACGTTCTTCGACGGCTTCGATGTCATCGCCATCGCCGCCACGCTGCCGCTGCTGATCGCCAAGTGGTCGCTCACGCCGGGCCAGATCGGCTTCCTGATCGCGGCGCCGTCGGTGGGCCAGCTCGTCGGCGCGCTGGTGTTCCCGGCGCTGGCGGAACGCTTCGGCCGGCTGCGCTCGATCGGCTGGAGCGCAGGCATCATCGGCCTGATGAGCATTGCGTGCGGCTTCGCGCCGTCGTTCGAGATCTTCGCGTTGCTGCGCATCGTGCAGGGGCTGGGCCTTGGCGGCGAACTGCCCGTGGCGGCCACTTACATCAACGAAGTCACGCGCGCGCATGGCCGTGGCCGCTTCGTGCTGCTGTACGAGGTGGTGTTCCCGATCGGGCTGATGGTTTCCAACGGCGTGGGCGCCTGGCTGGTGCCGCACTACGGCTGGGAAGTGATGTACTTCCTGGGCGGCGTGCCGCTGGTGCTGTTCTTCATCCTGCGCCGCGTGATTCCCGAATCGCCGCGCTGGCTGGCGGAGAAGGGCCGCATGGCCGAGGCCGACAGCGCGCTGCGCGCGTTCGAAGCGCGTGCCCGTACGCCGCTGCCGCCGCCCGGTGACACCAGCGCCTTTGACAACATGGCGCACCATCCGCGCCGCCGTGTTCGCGACCTGGTCAGCAAGGCCTATATCGGCCGCACGCTGGCGGTGTGGATGCTGTGGGCAACTTGCGGGTTCATCCAGTATGGGCTGTCGACCTGGCTGCCCACCATCTACAAGACCGTGTATCACGCACCGCTGCAACTTGCGTTGAATCTTGCTGCGGGAGCCTCGGTGCTCGGTGTGGTCGGCTCGCTGGTGTGCGCGATGATTGTCGACAAGGTTGGCCGCAAGCCTGTGATCAACGTGTCTTTCCTGCTGTGCGCGTTGTCGCTGGTGCTGGCCGGTGTATTCCATGCTTCGTCGGTCTATGTCGTGGCTACCCTCTGTGCGTTCTCGATGGGATTTCTCGCTTGCGGCTTCATCACGGCTTACGTCTATACGCCGGAGTTGTACCCGACCAGCGTGCGCGCGATGGGCTGCGGGCTTGGCGGTGCGTGGCTCAAGCTGGCGGCTATCTTCGCGCCGGGGCTGATCGCCAGCACCATCGGCAGCGGCGACCTCAGCAGTGCCTTCCTTGCGCTGGCCGCGGTGCCGTTCCTGGCGGCGATTACCGTGCACTTCCTTGGCATCGAGACCAAGGGGCAGGTGCTGGAAGAACTGGAGGTTTGAGTTGCAAGGCGATTAGCCGGGTATCCGCTCGACCTGGAAGGGCCGGGCAGGGCGATATACTCCCGGCTTTCGCCACGACCACCCGAATTACCCATGAGCACCTTTCCCGCCTGCCCGAAATGCCATTCCGAATTCACCTATGAGGACGGCAGTCTGTATATATGCCCGGAATGCGCGCATGAATGGTCGGCGCAGGCACCGGCGGCAACCGAAGCGGAAGTCAGGGTTTATCGCGATTCAGCGGGCAATGTCTTGCAGGATGGCGATACCGTCACGGTCATCAAGGATCTCAAGCTGAAGGGATCGGCCGGTGTGATCAAGATGGGCACCAAGGTAAAGGGCATCCGGCTGGTCGACGGCGACCACGATATCGATTGCAAGATCGATGGCTTTGGCGCCATGAGCCTGAAGTCGGAGTTTGTCCGGAAGGTGTAACGACGCTTCGTATCACAGACCCCGGCGGTCTCTCAAGACAGCTTCTCCCGTCCGGGGATTCGTCAGGGTGACATTCTCGAGCGCCTTGATCCGCCACGCCCCGGCCTGCTGCGTCAGCACGGCAAGAATCAGCGTGTCGACGGCATGCGGGCCCGCCGGATGCGCGGCACCAGCGGCGAGTCGGCTCCAGAAGTGGACGACTGCCGCGTCATCGTGGAGGGCGACCACGTCGATCAGCGCGTTCTCGAGCGTGGAATCGCTGTAAATGGTTGCGTGAATCGGCGCATGCATCTGGACAATTGCTGCGACGCCTCGCACGTAGTGCCCGAACCGGTTCACGAACGTTGCATCATCATGGAACAGGGCGCCAAGGGCCTCCATGTCATGGCTGTTCCAGGCGGTCTGGAATGCGAAGGGTGCGTCTTCGGGTTGTCTCATCTGCAGATGCTAGGTTTATTTGGCCCGCTTTAGCACGACCTCTCCCGAACCGCCTCCCGAGGCGGCAGGCGTGGTCCACCTGAGTTGATCTCCCGAGAGAACAAAGGGCCTGCGCTGCTCAACTCCATTCCAGTTCGGGAATGTGCTCGCGTCGATGTGAAAGGTGATGGTTTTGTCAGCTTCGTTGATGACGTACGTGCCGAAGTGGGCGATGGAACCTTGTCCCATGGCGCGATACTCGTCCGCACTGCCTTTCATTCGATCGTTGGAACCATACTTTGGCAAGTCGCTGCGTGAATTCACCAGCGCGTAGTGGCCATGACCGTCAAAGATCACAAGACCCTGGGGGTTGGGCCCGTACATTGGCGTGCGGCTGCCATCGGGGCGGACCGTGTCGACCGAGACATAGGTCCATGCGCCGGCCAGTTGCTGATCCAGTGACGGTTGGCCCGATGCAAGGCCCGATTGAAGCAGAAGGCCCAGAAGCGCCAATCGCGGAATGGTGGTGAGGATGTGGACGGGTTTCACGGACCTTCTCCTTTCGCAAAGCGGGCTGTGACGATAAATATAGTAGGCAGGAAAGAGAGGCTATGGCTTAACAAAGGCCGCACCCCGACCAACTCGCAGGCCTTCGTGTCTCTGGGGGGGCATCTCTTCGCCTTTTGAATTAAAAAAGCCGACGCAACCGGCAAGGCTTGTCGGCTTCTGACGTATCGCATATCTGTGCGTGATTAACAGCGCACTCCTGCTTCCTTGCGCTGGACGCAGACTGAATTCAGGTCTATATTCAGACCGTTAGTCTCAAGCTTGGGAGCGGATATGAAACCGAGTCAGGTCAAGCCCATCAGCTACCTGAAAAGCCACGCAGCAGAAATCATCCGGGACATCACCGAGAGCGGCGAGCCCATGCTGATCACACAGAACGGCGAGGCAAAGGTAGTCGTGCAGGATGCCCAATCCTATGAGGACATGCAACAGACGATGGCCCTTCTGAAGATTCTGGCGATGGGTCAGAACGACATCGAGACGGGCAACTTCACCCCGACAGACGAAGTGTTTGCCGACCTGGAGCGCATGGACAAGGAAGAAGGGATCGAATGAAGTCTGTAATTCTCGGGCCTGCGAAGTCCGACTTGCAAGACTTGCGACGGTACATCATTAATAAGTTTGGCAACAAGACCTGGCTTGAGACCAGAAACAAGATTCAACAATCAATCAAGCAGGTAGATGATTTTCCACTGAAGGGCAGCAACCCACCAGAGTTGATAGATTTCCAGCCGACGAAATACTATCAAGTCATCAGCGGCGTGAACCGAATCATCTACCAGATTGCCAACGACACCATTTACATACACGTCATAAGCGACACTAGGCGAGACCTTAAAGCAATACTCGCAAAACGGCTCCTGAGAACGTAGGAGCTAAGAAGTTCTCATTTGCCTGTCCTGTCCCCATGCCTCGGAACGCGATGCAGCTACAGGATCCTTTCCTCGGCTTGGTAAAAAAATGGCGGCACCGATTAACGCATCAATCCCACTAACCCGAGAGCGATGCCGGGCACGAGGATAACGAGCACCAGCGCGATCACATTAGCGGCCAGGAAAGGGATAGTCCCCCGGAAAATGGTGCTGATCGACAGCTCCGGAAGCATGGTCCTGACCATGAAGATATTCATGCCGACCGGCGGATGGATCATGCCAATCTCCATCATCATCGCCACATAGATCCCGAACCAGATCATGTTCGCGCCGAGCGGCTGCACGATCGCGGCGAACACGGGGATGGTCAGCAGCATCATGGCCAGTGCCTCCATCAGCGAGCCGAGGACGATGTAGATGCCGGTGATCACCACGATGACGCCGAGCAGCGGCAGGTGCATCGACTGGATCCAGTCGACCAGTGTTCCCGTCAGGCCGGAAAGCGTGATGAAGTTCGCGAAGACCATGCCGCCAAACGCGATCGAGAAGATCATGGCCGTGGTCTTGCCGGCTTCCACCAGGGATTCGAGCAGCGTGGCGAAGGTCAGCTTGCGGCGGATGCCGGCGAACACCAGCGCGCCCGTTGCACCGATGCTGGAGGCCTCGGTTGCCGTGAAGATGCCGCTGTACAGGCCTCCGACCACCAGCAGGAACAGCACCAGGACGCCCCAGATCTTGCCCGCCTTGCGAAAGCGCGTGGACCACGACGCGCGGTCTCCGGGCGGCCCCTTGCTTGGATCGCGCCGGACCGTCCACCAGATCGACAGCAGGAAGAGTGTGCCGAGCAGCAGGCCAGGCCCGATCCCTGCGATGAAGAGCTTGCCGATATCCTGGTCGGTCAATACACCGTAGATCAGCAGCGGAAAGCTCGGGGGGATCAGCGCGCCGAGCGTGCCGCCGGAACTGACGCATCCCGCGGCCAGGCTGTCCGCGTAGCGGTGCCGGCGCATCGGCGGCATTGCCACCTTCGTCATCTTGGCGGCCGTGGCGATCGAGCTGCCCGACATGGAGGCGAAGCCCGCGCAGGCGAGTACCGTCGCGTGCGCCAGGCCGCCACGCAGGTGACCGATCCATGCATTGGCCGCGTCGTACAGTTCTTCGGCCAGATCGGCCTTGTAGATGAACGTGCCCATCAGGATGAACATCGGCAGGACCGACAGGTTCTCGTTGGCCGCAAGGTCGGCGATGGTCATGCCAGCCATCGCCAGGGCCGGTTCGAGGCCGCGTATCAGGGCGAAGAACCCTACCCCCACGCTCAGCATGGAGAAGCCGAGCGGCACACCCGCGAAGGCGAACAGCAGGACGGTGAGAAAGCCTAGCAGTGCGAGCGTCATGATGCCTCCCGGTGAAGCGGAAACGACCGAAGATGTTGCAGGGCCAGCAGGAGCAGGACCAGCAGCGTGACCGCCGACAGTGCGCTCATGAAATAGCTCAGCGGCGAGAGCGGCCATTCGAGCACGGTGGTGGTGATCTGGTTCTCGGCGAGATCCGCGCCGTCGGCGGCCAGTTGCAGCGACATGATCGCCACCGCCGTGATGCTCACCAGCAGGACGAATGCCTGCTGCAGCCATGTGGCCAGCTCGCCGAGCTTGTCCTGCAGGATGTTCACGGTGATGTGCTGGCGGCTCAGCGTGACCAGGGGGAATGCGGAGAAGATCAGGATGGCCATCGCGAAGCGCACCATCTCGGCGGCGCCTCGGATCGGCGCGGCAAGCCAGTAGCGCATGAAGACGTCGCCGAACGTCAGCATCATGATGAAGCACAGCGCCAGGGCCACGATGCCACCCAGTGCGCGTTGCAGCCAGCGGGCTGCCCAGCCGAGCTGGGGCGCCGAGCCGGCCGAGCCCATTTCCGCGACGGTCGCGGTCGCGGCGGAGTCATGGAGTTTCATTGGGCCTCCTTGAGCGCCTGCTCTCGATAGAAACGAAGGGCACCCTCGCCATCCACGTTGCGGCGGGCCGCGGCGGCGAGCCACTGCGCCTGCATCGGCCTGGCGAGATCGCCCAGCTCGGCCAGGAAGGCGGAAGGTGGCGTGACAAGCTTCAGTCCGCCTGCGACGGCGTCGGCACGTGCCTGGGCGTTCGCCTGGTCGATGACACGCATGCGCCGCGCGAACGCTTCTCCCGACAAGGCGCTGATCACCTAGCGGTCAGCTTCGGAGATCGAATCCCACGCCGCCTTGTTGACGAAGAAGGAAAAGCTCGGGGCGGTGATGCCACCGGGGATGATCGTTTCGGACCGCGCATAGCGCGCCACGTTGAAGCGGGTGGCGTCCATGTCGGGAATGCCGGCGAAGCCATCGACCGTGCCGCCCGCCACCAGTTCGCTCATCTTCGCCGCCGGCGTGGCCACGACACCGGCACCGGCGTGGTCCATCAGGTTGGCCGCCACCCCGGGCAGCGCCCACAGCTTGATGCCCTGCATGCCCTGGCGCGACGTAATGGGCTGCTTGAGGCTGTAGAGTTCGCCCGCCGGAAACACCACCAATGCCAGCAGGTGTACGTCACGATACTCGCCGGCCTGGCTGAAGAACTTCTCATGTGTGCGCCACAGGGCCACCGACATGGCGGCCGCCGTGGTCGAGCCGAGCGGCAGGTGCGCAAGCTGGGGCAGGGTGACGCGGTTCTGGATCAGGCCGTTGAAGATGTAGGCGCCGTCGACGATACGCTTGCGGACCACGTCCCACTGCTGCTGCGGGGATCCGACGCTGGTCGGCGGGTAGACGATCCTGACCCGGCCTTCGGTCACCCGCTCCACGTCCTGCGCCCACGGCTTCATCACCGCGACATTGAAGATGTGCTGGGGTGGCAGAAAGGCACTGACGACCAGGGTGGTGGTGGCGCGCGCCGTGGCAGGGAGCGCCAATGAAAGTGCCGGCAGCAGCGCCGTCACGATCCATGCGATCCATCTCGGCATGGTGTCTCCTGTCTCTCGGTTCTTGTGTCGTGGCCGGCAAGAAGGAATGGGGGCGCCGGCCCGTCGCCGTGGCCGCGAAAGCAGCCCTGACAGGTTGAAACATAGCGGCTGGCGCAGCGAACGTCGCAGGTTTCCGCGCCAGTTTCACACGGTGAAACTGGCGGGCGTACCGGACGGGGCGCCCCGGGGCAGCCTTACTGGCGTGCCGACATCTTCTGGGCGATGGCGCCGGCCGTGCGCTGGAGCGGCTCCAGGCATTGGGCCACCATCTGGTCCAGCGTGCGTACGCCACGGATCCAGACAATATTGACGCAGCCGTGCACGCGCCCCTTCTCAGCCATGATGGGCACGGCGAGCGCCTCCAGGCGATCATCGGCCTCTTTGCGCGTCTTGTCGTAGTCGCCGCCGAAGCCTTGTTCACGAACGCCATAGCCGCGCTGCTGTGCGCGCTCGATCGACCGCGCCAGGTAGGCCGGATCGCGTGCGATCGCGTCTCCGTCCCGACGGCTGCGGCGCAGGGTCGTCAGGATCGTCTCGCGCTCCTTCTCGGGGCAGAAGGCCAGATACGCCTGTCCCACCGCCGAACGCAGCATGTTGACCTGGAAGCCGATGCTGTCGCGCCGGATCATGAAGTACGACTCGGCCCGGTTGGTTTCGCAGAGCACCATGACATTGCCGCGCCGCATCGCGAGATCGGAGGGCCACAGGATTTCAGCCTGAAGGCGATCCAGCTCCGGGGCGGCCAACTGTGCCAGCCGGTCGGCCACGTCGGATTGCCTGCGGCCGGCCTGTGGCGGGGTGCCGGGGCAGTAGTGGCCGTCGGCGATGCGCCGCCAGATCAGTGCGCGGCGCTCCAGCGTTACCAGGATGCGCAGCAAGGTCGCCTTTGGCAGCCCCGTTTCGTCATGCAGCGCCTGCAGGCTGGTGCCGCCGGTCGTGCGCACCACGTCGAGCACGGCGAGCCCGCGATCCAGCGCCGTGATCGTCTTGACCTTCGGATCCCACATTCCTTGTCTCCCAAACGGGATCTGTGTCCCGCCGATTTCACTGCGTGAAACTCTAGCAGAAGCCGCTTGAGAAGCCCACTCGCAGGAAATATTGTTCTGGCCATGGCGGCGGCAACGGCAATCGTGCAGGACCGCTTCACTACGAAAGCCAAGAGAGGAGACGTCGAGATGAGAGCGCAACACGTACGCAATGTCCTGTGGATCATGTGTGATCAATTGCGTTGGGACTACCTCTCCTGCTACGGTCATCCGCGGCTGCATACGCCCAATATCGACCGTCTCGCGAGCCGCGGCGTGCGCTTCACCAACGCCTTCGTCCAGGGGCCGGTGTGTGGCCCCTCGCGCATGTCCTACTACACCGGACGGTACGTGACGAGTCATGGCGCCGTCTGGAACTTCGTGCCGATGCCGGTCGGCGAGATGACCCTTGGGGACTTCCTGCGGCCCCACGGCGTACGCGTCGCGGTAGCGGGAAAAACGCATGTCGAGGCTGACCGCGCAGGACTTCGTCGCCTGGGTATCGATCCGCGCAGTACCGAGGGCGTGCTTGCGTCCGAAGGCGGTTTCGAACCCTTTGACCGGGACGACGGCATCTGGCCACCGGGCTTCGCCGACGAGAGCCACCAGTACACCGCCTACCTGCGGGAGCGCGGCTACGACGGTGCCAACCCATGGCACGACCATGCCAACTCGGCCGCCGGGGAGAGCGGGGAAATCCTGTCGGGCTGGAACATGCGCCATGCCCGGCTGCCGGCACGGGTGCGCGAGCAAGACTCGGAAACCCCGTACATGACGCGCCGCGCCATCGACTTCATCGAGCAGAGCAGCGACCGGCCGTGGATGCTGCACCTGTCGTATATCAAGCCGCACTGGCCCTACGTCGCCCCCGCCCCCTATCACGCCATGTACGGTCCGGACGACGTGCTGCCGGTCAAGCAGCAGGGCGGGCTCGACTGCGCGCATCCCGTGCTGCAGGGCTTCCGCAACTGCGAGGTGAGCCGCAATTTCTCGCGTGCCGAGGTGCGCGATACGGTCATTCCCACCTACATGGGCCTGATCAAGCAGATCGACGACCAGCTCGGCGTGCTGTTCGACTACCTGGAGAGCAGCGGCCGCTTCGACGACACCATGATCATCTTCTCCAGTGACCATGGCGACTACCTTGGCGACCACTACCTCGGCGAGAAGGAACTGTTCCACGACAGCGTCGCCAAGGTGCCGCTGATCATCTACGACCCGCGCCAGAACGCCGCACGCGGTCATGTCGAAGAGAGGCTGGTGGAGGCCATCGACCTGGTGCCGACTGTTCTGGACGCCTATGGCCTGCCCATTCCCGACCATGTCGTCGAAGGCCGTGCGCTCACGCCGCTGCTGCGCGGCGAGGCGCCGACCGAGTGGCGCGACGCGGTGTTCTCCGAGAATGACTATGCCTTCCGCGACTTCGTGCGCGAGCCTGTCGGCCGTCCGGCGCACGGTTGCCACATGACGATGGTGCGCGACCACGACTGGAAGTTCGTGCACTTCGAAGGGTTGCGTCCGCAGTTGTTCGACTTGCGCAACGACCCCGACGAGTTCGTCGACCTTGGCGCCGATCCCGCCTATGCGCAGGTACGCGAGCGTTTCCAGGGCCGCCTGTTCGACTGGCTGCGCAACCGTCGCATCCATCCGACGGTCAGCCACGCCGCCATGGCTGGATGGACGCGCAAGGAGGACGAGGTCGGCATCCATATCGGCCGCTGGTAGCGCCGTTGGCAGTACCCGGGAGCGGCCGCCCCAGAGCCGCCCTGAAACCGGAAAACATCAGGAGACAATATGAAGCCCCAAAGCCTGGCGCTGGCCCTTGCCTGCCCACTCGCCTGTCTGTTCGCAGTCGTGCCGCCGGCATCGGCACAAGCCGGCTGGCCCAGCCGGCCCGTCCGGATCGTCGTGGCTTTTCCCGCTGGTTCGCCGGGAGACATCGCATCGCGGCTGATTGCCGACAAGCTCGGCCAGTCCCTCAGGCAGCCAGTGGTGGTGGAGAACCGGCCGGGCGCCGGCGGCAATATCGGCGCCGACGTGGTCGCCAAGTCGCCCGCAGATGGCTACACCTTCCTGGAAGGCCCGGACACGATCCTGACAGTCAATCCGACGATCTACCGCAAGCTCAACTTCAAGCCGGGCGACCTGACTCCGGTGATTACGCTGGCCCGTTTCAACCAGATGCTGGTCTGTGCGCCGTCCGCCGGTATCCGCTCGCTTTCCGATCTGGCGAAGAAGGCCAAGGCGGCGCCGGACGGGCTGACATATGCCTCGGGTGGCGCCGGCGCGCCGGGACATCTGGCGATGGAGATGTACGTCGCGCAGGCGGGCATCAGGATGACGCATGTGCCGTACAAGGGACCGTCGCCCGCGATGCAGGACGTACTGGCCGGCCAGGTGCCGTGCGGATACCTGGCATCGCCCGTGGTCACGCCGATGGTCAAGGCCGGCAAGCTGGTCGGACTGGCCGTATCGGGCTCCACGCGCTCGGTGCTGGCACCGCAGGTGCCGACCATGGCCGAGGCTGGCGTCACCGGCTACGAAGCGAACTTCAGCGAACTGCTGCTCGTGCCGAAGGGCACGCCCGACGCCATCGTGCGCCGCATGAACGACGAGATCGGCCGCATCGTGAAGCTGCCGGAGGTCCGTGCCAGGCTGATCGCCAACGATCTCGAACCCGCTCCCGACCAGCCCGCCGCATTGTCCCGGCAGGTGGAGGCCGACACCGCCAAGTGGCAGACCGTGATCCGCCGCGTGGGCGTGTACCTGGACTGATTCCGGCCATCCCGGCCGACAACCCCAACCGCAACTCGCTGGCGACATCTGCGCGATGCCGCCCAAATCAGGAGACAAGCATGACTGCATCCGTGCCGCGAACCGTTTTCGGTTCTCTCGACAGTTTCAACAAGGGTGGCATCGAAGTGACCCAGGGCGATGCCCGCCACTACGTGTTCTCCAACATTTTTGAAGTGGCCTCGGACTCGGCGCCGTACGAGCGCGTGGTTGTCGGCAAGAACCTGGAGTACGTGATGGAGGTCGCGCGTGCTGAGGGGCAGTCAGCGTGGTTCGCCTGCTCGCACGATGAGTTCGTGATCTCGATGGACGGCGAGGTGCGCGTGGACTTCGTCAAGCTGGAAGCGGCCCCCGCCACCGCGGACGGCGCGGCGCCGACCGAGGCGGTGGGTCGCAGGATGGGCCACGTCGTGCTGGGCAAGGGTCATCAAAGCCTGCTGCCGGCTGGCTGCGCCTATCGCTTCACGGCGCAACGGCCTTGCGTGCTGCTGGTGCAGTCCAAGCTCGGCGCGCTGTCGGTGCAGAAGTGGGCGGACATTTGCCTGCACTGATCCCCCGACACCGATCCCGGCACCGATCCCACCTTCTTCGCAATTTATTCAGGAGACTCACCATGGCCATGCTCGACGTCGCCGACAAGCCCCAGATCGCCACCTTCGCCGCCGATAAAGTCCGCTCCGGCGCCCCCGACCCCGTCACCGGCTACCGCGATTTCACCCTCGGCGCCTTCCGCTTCTCGCGCGACGCCTACTTCGCCACCATCCAGTGGCCCGTCAACGGCCAGTTCCGCACGCACGCCATCGCGGCCGACGCCTTCCTGCGCGCCATGATGCGCGACGTGGCCTGGGGCTTCTTCTACGGCTGGGTCAACTTCGACCATGTGTTCGGCACCCGCAATCACTACGGCAAGGTCGACGTGTATGCGGGCGCCTTCAACGGCGTCATGAAGGACGCGGGCGTCGACTACACCGAGACCTTCGACACCCCGGTCATCATGGCCACCTTCAAGGCCATCCTGCACGACTGGACCAACGAAGGCTTCGATCCGTTCGCCGCCCCCGAGGAAACCGGCACCGCCTTTGGCCACAAGCACGGCGACAACATCGCCGCCATCGAGCGCACGCGCATCGCCACGCGCCGCATGCCCGGGCTGCCGGACGATTCCCCGCTGCGCGACGACCTGCCCGTCAATCGCGCCTTCCTCGACGTCGCGCAGGACGAGCCCGAGATCCATGCAGAGCCTGGCTTCGAAGGCCAGCTCCACGCCTTCAACCTGTTCAAGTACCTGTCGCGCTCGGACGTGACGTGGAACCCGTCGGTCACGTCGGTCTGCGGTCAGAGCCTGTTCTGCCCGACCACCGAGGAGTTCATCCTGCCGGTCTTCCACGGCAACGACCGCGTCGAGTGGTTCCTGCAACTGTCTGACGAGATCGTCTGGGACATCGGCGACAAGGACACCGGCTCGCCACGTGCCCGCATCACCATGCGCGCCGGCGACATCTGCGCGATGCCGGCCGACATCCGCCACCAGGGCTACTCGACCAAGCGCTCGATGCTGCTGGTGTGGGAGAACGCCACGCCCAACCTGCCGAAGCGCTACGAGAGCGGGGAACTGAAGCCGTATCCGGTGGAATTCTGACCCGCCGGTCCGCGCCTCGCCCTTCCTGAACTCATGGAACATCGCATCATGCAAAACAAGCTCTTCATCAATGGCCGTTTCGTCGACGCGCAGGCCGGCGGCACCATCGACGTGCTGAATCCGCACGACGCCAGTCTCATCACCCGCATCGCCGCCGCCGAGGCGGCCGACGTGGATCTCGCCGTCGAGGCCGCCAGCCGGGCGTTCCCAGCCTGGTCCCGCATGGCCGCCGCCGAGCGCGGGCGCCTGCTGCTGAAGCTGGCCGACGCCATTGAAGCCAACACCGAGGAACTGGCGCAGCTCGAATCGCTCGACACCGGCCACCCCATCCGCGATTCCCGCGCGCTGGACGTGCCGCGCACCGCCGCGTGCTTCCGCTACTTCGGCGGCATGGCCGACAAGTTGCAGGGCTCGGTCATCCCGGTGGAGACCGGCTTCCTCAACTATGTGCAGCGCGCCCCCATCGGCGTCGTTGGCCAGATCGTGCCGTGGAACTTCCCGCTGATGTTCACGAGCTGGAAGATGGGCCCGGCGCTCGCAGCCGGCAACACGGTGGTGATCAAGCCGTCCGAGCTGACGCCGCTGTCGTCGCTGCGGATTGCCGAGCTGATGGCCGAGGTCGGCTTTCCCGCGGGCGTGGTCAACATGGTGCCGGGCTATGGCCACACCGCCGGCCAGCGGCTGGCCGAGCATCCGGGCGTCGGCAAGATTGCCTTCACCGGTTCGACCGCCACGGGCCGGCGCATCGTGGCGGCGTCGCAGGGCAACCTGAAACGCGTACAGCTCGAACTGGGCGGCAAGGGCGCCAACATCGTCTTCGAGGATGCCAACCTGGATGCGGCCATCAACGGCGGCGCCTGGGCGATCTTCCACAACCAGGGACAGGCGTGCATCGCGGGTTCGCGGCTGGTGCTGCATGAACGCATTGCCGACGAATTCCTCGAACGCTTCAGCACGCTGGCGGCATCGATCCGTCTGGGCAATCCGCTCGATCCGGAAACCGAGATGGGGCCGCTGACGTCGGCACAGCATCGCGACAAGGTGCTGTCCTATACCGGCCTGGCGCTGGAGCAGGGCGGACGGGTGCTGACCGGCGGCCGGGCGCCGGTGCTCTCGGGGCTGGAGAACGGCTACTACGTCGAGCCGACCATCGTCGAGGCAAAGCCGCACGACCGCGTGGCGCAGGAGGAAGTGTTCGGTCCCTTCGTCACGGTGCTGCGCTTTGGCAGCGACGAGGAGGCGCTGGCCATTGCCAATGCCACCGAGTATGGCCTCGGCAGCGGCCTGTGGACGCGCGACCTGAGCCGCGCCCACAAGATGGCCAACAGCATCCAGGCCGGCATGTGCTGGATCAACTGCTACAAGCGGGTAAACCCCGGCAGCCCGTTCGGCGGGCTGGGCCAGTCCGGCTACGGTCGGGAAATGGGCTTCGAGGCCATGCATGACTACACTGAAGCGCGGTCGGTGTGGGTCAATGTGGACGCAACGATACCGCCGCACTTCAAGCGCTGAAGGAGGGCAGGGCGATGGATGCCTTTGTCTACCAGGCCACGCCGTCGCGCGTGGTCTTCGGGGCCGGCCGGCTGGCGGCGCTGCCCGATGAGGTGAGGCGGCTGGGCGCGCGTCGCGCGCTGGTACTCACCACGCCGGAGCAGCGCCCGCTGGGCGAGCGCGTGGCGGCGCTGCTGGGCGAGTGCTCGGCGGGCGTCTACAGCGAGGCCGTGATGCACGTGCCGGTCGAGGTCGCGCAGGCCGCTCGTGACGAAGCCGCGCGCCTGGGGGCCGACTGCTACGTGGCCGTCGGCGGTGGCTCGACCATTGGCCTGGGCAAGGCCATCGCTCTGGTTTCCGGCCAGCCGATCATCGCCGTACCGACCACCTACGCCGGGTCGGAAGTCACGCCGATCTACGGCCTGACCGAAGGCCGCCTGAAGAAGACCGGCCGCGACCCGCGCGTGCTGCCGCGCACGGTAGTCTATGACCCGCAATTGACGCTGACCCTGCCGGCGGACATTTCCGCCGCCTCCGGCATGAACGCGATGGCGCACGCCGTGGAGGCGCTGTATGCCGAGGACGCCAATCCCATCATCAGCCTGATGGCCGAGGAATCGATCCGTGCGCTGGCAGGGTCGCTGCCGGCCGTCGTGCAAGATCCGGACGACATCGACGCCCGTGGCCGCGCCCTGTATGGCGCGTGGCTGGCCGGAGTCTGCCTGAGCGCGGTCGGCATGGCGATCCATCACAAGCTCTGTCACACGCTGGGCGGCACCTTCAACCTGCCGCACGCACAGACGCACGCCGCCATGCTGCCGCACACCGCCCACTACAACTACGCCGCAGCGCCGCAGGCGCTGGCGCGGGTGGCGCTTGCGCTGGGCGGCGAGCGGGCGGAGGACGCGGGGCCGCTGCTGTTCGGGCTGAACCGGACACTGGGCATCGCCACGGCGCTGTCGGCCGTCGGTATGCCGGAGGATGGGCTGGACGAAGCCGCCACGCTCGCTTGCACCAATCCGTACTACAACCCGCGGCCCATCGAGCATGACGCCATCCGGGCGCTGCTCGGCGCGGCATGGCGCGGAGAAGCCCCGACCTGATGGCCGGCACAGCAGGTACTGCGCAACAGGACAAGACCATGGAACCCACCCCCCACACCGCCGCCGAAGCCGCCATCACCGAGCAGGTCGTGGCCCGCTTCGCCGACACCCCCGAGCCCCGACTGCGCGCACTGATGCAGGGGCTGGTGCGTCACCTGCACGCCTACGTCCGCGAGGTCGAGCCGACCGAGGAAGAGTGGTTCGCCGCCATTCAGTTCCTGACCGATACCGGCAAGATGTGCGACGGCATCGTGCGGCAGGAATTTATCCTGCTGTCGGACACGCTGGGCGTATCGATGCTGGTCGACGCCATCAACCATCGCCAGTCCACGGGTGCCACCGACACTACGGTCTTCGGCCCGTTCTACATCGCGGGCATGCCGGAGCGCGCTACGGGCGAGAACATGGCCGTCACGCCCGGCATCCCGGCGCTGGTCCACGGACGCGTCCTGTCGTCTGCCGGTGTGCCATTGCGCAACGCCGTGCTCGATGTCTGGCAGACCGCCGGGAACGGCATGTACTCGGGCCAGGACACCGACCAGCCCACCGGTAACCTGCGCGGCCGCTACCGCACCGACGAGGACGGCTACTACGCCATCCGCACCATCGTGCCGGTGTGCTATCCGATCCCGAGCGACGGCCCGGTCGGCCGCATGCTGGCCGCCACCAGGCGGCATCCATGGCGGCCGGCGCACCTGCACTTCATGATCGATGCGCCTGGCCATCGCAAGCTGGTCACGCACCTCTTCAACCAGGGCGACCCGTACCTCGACTCGGACGCAGTGTTCGGCGTCAAGGCATCGCTGCAGGTGGCCTACGAGGAGCGCCCCGCCGACCATCCGCTGGCGCAGCGCTTTGGCTTCGACGGCCCGTTCCGCGAGGCGCGCTACGACTTCGTCCTCGATCCGACTGCGCAAGGATAAGCAGCATGTCCCGCTACTACGCCATCTTCGCCACCGACAAGCCAGGGATGCTGGCCGTCCGCGAGCGCGTACGCCCCGCCCATCGTGCCTATTTGCGCAATGCCGCCGCCGAGCACGGCGTACATGTGCGACTGGGCGGCCCGACGCTGGACGCGCAGGCCGCCGCCATGAACGGCACGCTGCTGGTCATCGAGGCCGGGGATATCGACGACGTCCAACGCTTTGTCAGCGGCGATCCGTACATGCACGCCGGCATTTTCGAGCGCGTGGACATTCGCCCCTGGGACTGGAGCCTGGGCAACCCCGGGCGCGGGGGCTGAGACCATGGATCCGGTCATGGATACCAACGTCCTTTGCCTTCTCGACGCCGTGCCCGACGGCGGCGCTCGCGTGATCGAGCGCGAACCGGGAATCATCGTGGTCCGGCGCGAGCAGCAGGTCTGGGCGTATATCAACCGATGCCCCCATTTCTCCATTCCGCTGGACTTCGAGCCGGGCACGATCTGCACGTACGACGCCGAGGTAATGATGTGTGCCCATCATTCCGCTCTGTTCCGCTTTAGCGACGGCGTCTGCATCGATGGTCCGTGTCGTGATTCGAGGCTGTCCTCCGTGGAGGTGGAGGTGATTCGGGGCGAGGTTTGCCTGCGTACCCCCGGGGAATGACACCTCAAGACGACTGACAGAAGAGACAATATGAACCGACCGCAATGGCAGAAGCGGGGAAGCGAACCTGACTACCGTTTTTCGCTTGCAAACGAACGAACCTTTCTTGCCTGGATCAGGACCGCACTTGCGATCCTTGCCGGGGGTGTCCTGCTCGACCAGTTCGCCGAGCGTGTTGAACCAAAGGCCTTGCTGGCAGGGGTTGCGCTGCTGCTGTCATTTCTTGGAGCGGTGATTGCATACTGCGCATATTCCCGCTGGAAAGGCAACGAGATTGCCATGCGGAACTCTGGCCCACTGCCGGCGTCAAGCGGCATTCCATTGCTGAGTGCCGCGGCCATTTGCGTTGCGCTTGTTCTGGCTCTCGGGCTCCTGCTAAAGGTCCGATGAGTCGCGACCCGGGGGTACAACCCGAACGTACGGCGCTCGCCTGGCACCGTACAGCCCTGACGATGCTTGTCAATGGGGCCCTGTTGGTCCGCTCAGCCGCAGAAACCCGGTCACCGCTGGCCTGGACTGTTTCCATTCTGGTTACCGTAGCGGCCATGGCATTGTTCTTCCTGGGCTGGCACAGAGGCCGTGCCCTACTGCAGGCAACGTCTCGCTCGTCATCTCCTCATGCGGGAGTGGTGATCCTGCTCGCGGTAGCGGTTTGGTTCGCCTGTGCGGCGGAGATGCTGAGCATTGTGCTGGAGACGATGTTGCCTAGTGGCCGGGTGCGGCCGTTGCGCCTCGCCCAGTGCTATGTCGCGTCGCAGGTCGCACGAGGCCCGCTTACAAGCGGCGACGTCCAAGGTCGATCGTTTTCCGATATACCCGAATCGCCATTTCATATTGGCCAGACCAACATCGCATCCATAGACTCAACACAGATTCATTCAATTGGAGTCGAAATGGATAAGAAGCGAGTTGACCTGTACTGGGATGTCGGCAGCACGAACACCTACTTCGCCATCAAGCTGATCAAGCCGATCCTTGAGCGCCATAACGCAGAACTCGTTCTGCATCCATACAATCTAGGGTATGTCTTCCGGAACAACGAATACGAGCTGATGAAGGAACCGAAGTCGAAGCTCCGCTACCGCAAGCGGGATCTGATGCGCTGGGCCGAGAAATACAATCTTCCGTTTCAGATCCCCCGCCAGTTCCCGATCAAGTCCAGCAGGGCTCTTCGCGGCTCGCTTGCGATGCGACGCAAGGGTCTCGAGTTTGAATTTGTCGAGCGGGTGATGGAAGCATACTGGGAGCGCGGCGATTCCGGCATCGTCGAGTATGCGGGCTTGCGAACGATCGTCGAGGCACTCGGCGTCGACTTCGCCTGGTTCGAAGAGCTCGCAGCGAGCGATGAGATTGGTGCTGAGCTTGCGCAAAGCACGGACGCCGCAGTCGAGCGGGGGGTCTTTGGGGTACCCATGATGTATGTGGGAGACGAGATGTTCTGGGGGAAGGATCGTCTCGACTTCATGGAAGAGGAGCTTGCGCGCGTCGCGTAGACGACCTTGCACCGACGGCCTGGGGCCTGTCAGCGTTTTTGTGTTCAGGGCAGTTAAAGGCGCACCGTCGACTTAACCGGTGAGCCAGCATTATCTCAGTGATGCGGGTGGGTAAAGCGTTCCTCATAGAGAATCGCAAACTGGTTCATGGCAGCCTTCCAGTCATGCGTTGAGCTGCCCCACTTACCGGTGATGTTGCGCAGGGCCAGCCATAGCAGCTTCGTTGCCGCCTCGTCACTGGGGAAGTGCCCCCGAGTCTTGATGATCTTACGTAGTTGCGCGTTGATGCTCTCGATCGCGTTCGTCGTGTAGATGATCTTGCGGATCGCCGGTGGGAATGTAAAGAACGGGATCACCTGATCCCAGGCGCGACGCCAGGACGCGGCGATCGGGGGGTATTTCTTAGCCCATTCGCTCTGCTCGAACGCCGCCAGTTCGGCCAGCGCCGCCTCAACAGTGGGCGCGGTGTACACGGGCTTAAGCGCCGCAGCCACGGTCCGGCGCTCTTTCCAACCGGCGTAGCTCAAGCTGTTTCGGATCAGATGCACGATGCAGGTCTGTAGCGTCGTGGCCGGGAACACCGCGTTCAGGGCCTGTTCCATGCCCTTGAGCCCGTCGGTCACTGCAATCAGGATGTCCTGCGTGCCACGGATCTTCAGGTCGTTGAACACCTTCATCCAGAACTTGGCGCCTTCGGTGCTCTCGATCCACAGGCCCAGGATGTCGCGCGTGCCGTCGGGCAGCACGCCCAAGGCCAGATAGACGGCCTTGTTGCGTACCACGCCGTCCTCACGCATCTTGACCCGCAGCGCGTCGAAGAACACCACCGGGTACATCGCCTCCAGCGGGCGGGCTTGCCAGGTGGTGACCTCGTCCATGACTGCATCAGTTACAGAACTGATGAATTCTGGCGACACCTCGGTGCCGTACTGTTCGGCCAGAAACGCCTGGATCTCGCGCACGGTCATGCCGCGGGCGTACATGGCGACGATCTTGTCGTCGAACCCGGTGAAGCGTCGCTCGTGCTTGGGAATCAGGATCGGATCGAAGCTGCCGTCGCGGTCGCGCGGAATATCCACTCGCAGCGGCCCGTCCTCGGTCAAAACCGTCTTAGCACTCTTGCCATTGCGTTGATTGGCTGTGCCGGCTGGGCGCTCAGCGCCAGCCGGGTAGCCCAGATGATGACCGAGTTCAGCGCCCAAGGCCCGCTCGATCAGGGCCTTCTTGAATGCCATTGAGGCGTCCTGCACGGCCTCGGCAGTCATCGGGCCCTTTACGAAATGGGCGATCAGATCCTCGGGAATGATCGGCAGCTCACGATCGGCGGCCTGACTCGTCTTGTTTCTACGTGGCATGACATGCTCCTTGGCGACATGTTATGCCCTAAACACAAAATTTCTGACAGGCCCACGGCCTGCGCAGCGGAGTGGCCCCCACCCCTGCGTAGGACCGTTCTCACGAAGATCCATGTCCCGCCACTGAGCTGCCGCTTGGGGCTGAGCGTCGCCTCGGCGCGAAGATTGCGACGCATCGCAATGATGCCGTGCACCGGCAGACCATCATTTCAAATCCCCGGCCAATCCTTCGGCCTCTCATTTCCCACGGATCCGCGCTGCAAGGCCGTCGTGCCTAGTAGCGACTGATAAGCATGATCCGTGCGCGTGGCGCGCTCGTTGCATCCACAGTGGAGAAGGGCGGAAACTGGCGGCGCCGCCCTAGTCGAACTCATATGATTCCGCGTTCCCGCAGTCGCTGGAACTCGGCCGCGTCTACGCCGGCCATTTCCCGCAGGATCTCTTCGGTGTGCGCGCCCGGTACCGGCGCTGGCGTGCTATAGCCAACGTCTGCACCTCCAAATCGCAAGGGGAACGACGCAGCTTTGACATTCATCATCGCCTTCGCGAGCGGGTTCCACAGAGATACGGCCATGTTGCGCGCAACAATCTGTTCCCACGCGAGTACGTCATCAATCGTTCGTACTGGACTGCACGGAATCTTGGCGGACCGCATCTGCTGCTCGATCTCGGAAGTGGGCAGCGATGAGGTCCACTTCGAAACGATCTCGTCAACGGTCGCATTGTTCGACAAGCGCCATGCGACGGACATGATGTCGGGATCATCCTTAAGATCGGATCGTCCCATGACGTCTAGCAGTGTGCTCCAGTCATCGTTGCTAGCGGTGCCGATGGTCACCCAGCCGTCCGCGCTCTTATACGCGTTGAAGGGAGAGAATCGCATGATCCGGTTGCCCTGCTGGAAGGAGAGGCCCAGCTCGCGATAGCAGTCCAGCGGCTCATCGAGGATCAAGGACAGCAGGCAGTCGGTCATGGAAACATCGACCGACTGTCCATGTCCGGTGCGCTGGCGGTAGTTCAATGCTGCGACGACGCCGAACGCGGCGAACAGGCCGGCAATCGCATCCGAAAGCGGCGAGCCCGTCTTCGTGGGTACAGCGCCTGGTTGACCCGTGATGCTCATCAAGCCAGCGGCCGCTTGCACCATCAGATCATAGGCCTTCAGGTTCTTTGCTGGGCCCGTGGAGCCGTATCCGGTTAGCGAGCAGTAGACCAGTGATGGATTGACTTCGCGCAGCACGTCATAGCCAATGCCAAGGCGATCAGCGACGCCCGCGCTGAAATTCTCTACCACGACATCGGCGTTCTTGACCATTCGCATGAAGAGTTCCCTGCCCTCGGCGCTCTTCAGGTTGACGGTAGTGGACTTCTTCGATCGGGCCCGCTTCAAGTACGCGATGCCCATGTCCTGCTGAGAGCGTCTTTCGAATGAGACGCCCTCCGGGCCGGCAAACGGCGGTGAAAACGCGGTTGGATCCCCTCCGTCCGGATCGTCGATCTTGATGACTTCTGCACCCAGCCCGGCGAGGAACAGCGTGCATTGAGGGCCGGAGAAAAACCGGGTGAGGTCAAGTATCTTGACGCCGTCGAGAATCCGTTTGGTCATGGGTTGCCGTTTGCCTGTTTAGACATACGGGGAGTCTAGACACGCGACAGTACAACCGGCCAATAGGACTTTGAGGTGACGGTATTGCGATTCCGTATAGCTAATCGATCTTCGAGGCCCCGGGCCATGCGCCTTCGGCAACCAGCGTCAGGGCAGTTTCACGGATCAGTTCCATGATCCGCCGCGCGGCGGAACTCAGCGGCATGATGTCGAATGTGCAAAGTGAAAGGCGTCGCTGCAGCGCAACACCCGAAATTCGCTGGACGGCGAGTCCCTCGGTGCCGCCTGGGATCGAAGGCGACAAGATCGTCGAACCCACACCGCTTGCGACGACAGCACGAATCGTTACGAGAGAATCGAGCTCCGCCAACACGGCCGGCCGTTGTCCCGCGGATTCGAATGCCTCGTCAATAATCTGGCGCGTGATGTTGGATCTCCCAGGGAGGATCAGTGGCCGCTTTGCCGCTTCTGCGATGGAAATCTCTTCAGGTACCGCCCCGTCCTCTTGTCGGGGCGAAAGAAGAAATAAGCGCTCCGTCAGCAAGGGGCTGACCTCAAGATGGGCTCCCAACCTGGTCTCGCGTACTGCACCGGCTCCATCTATCCGCTCAAACAAGAGACTCATCTCAATCCGCCCGTTCACAACCAGTTCCTGGAGGTGCCCGCTGAGGCTCTCTGTGATCTGGAGCTGGATATCCGGGTATTGCCTGGCCGCTGCGGTGAGAAGTCTAGGCGCAAGTATTGTCGCCGCGCTGGTCGGAAGCCCAACCGACACGGTTCCCTGAGGATGCTCGCCAGCATGCTGTACGTCGTTCTTCATCAACTCCGCCTGCCGCAGCATGGCCCGCGCGTGGCGATAGAAGACTTCTCCCGCCTCCGTCGCAACCACGCCTCGGGCGCTTCGGGCCAGCAACTTCACCTTGAGCTCGTCCTCAAGCTTGGCGATTTGCTGGCTGAGCGCCGGCTGAGCGGTGTACAGATCGGCGGCCGCACGGGACACGCTCCCCAGCTCGACGATCCGTACGAAGTACTTAAGCTGTCGAAATTCCATGGCTCATTGTATGGCGCGTCTACCGGGCTGTGGTAGCCATAAGTTTCTGACATGCCCCCAGCAGGACACAGTATTGGCGCCATGATCGTGGCGTTTCTAAGATGGCTCCATCAGTAACGAGCCACTTTACCGAGATGATTGATCTCTACTTCTGGAGCACGCCGAACGGCTACAAGGTCTCCATTCTGCTTGAAGAGTTGGGGGAGCCCTACAACGTCATACCGGTGCACATCGGTAAGGGGCAACAGTTCGCGCCGGAGTTCCTGGCGATCAGCCCAAACAACAAGATTCCGGCCATTGTCGATCATGACGGCCCTGACGGACAGTCTGTTGCGATGTTCGAGTCGGGGGCCATCATGATGTACCTGGCTGAGAAATGCGGATACGAATTCATGCCGCAGGACGTCCGCAAGCGATACGAGGTTCTGCAATGGCTGATGTTCCAGATGGGCGGCGTGGGGCCAATGCTTGGGCAGGCCCATCATTTCCGCAAGTACGCACCGGAGAAGATTGACTACGCGATTGATCGATATACAGGCGAGGCACGTCGGCTCTACACGGTGATCGATCGTCGTCTCGCTAATTCTGAATACCTGGCGGGCGATTACTCCATCGCTGACATGGCCACCTATCCGTGGCTGCGTGCCCACAAATGGCAAGGCCAGGACCTTGCCGATTTTCCCCACCTTCAGCGTTGGTACTCGGCGGTACGCGAACGTCCCGCCGTTCAGCGCGGTATCGCCGTGCTCGCCGAGAAGGTCGACAAGACCGGTGCCAACCCGAGCGGCGAGCGGTGGGACAACCTCTTTGGCAAGAATCAGTTCGCCACGCGATAGGAGTAAACACAGTGTCGCAAACCAAGACCCCAATGCTCACCGGATTCCGCGTGCTGGACATCACCCAGATCGTTGCAGGGCCGACATGCACCCGCATTCTTGCGGAAATGGGTGCAGAGGTCATCAAGCTTGAGCTCGCCCCATTTGGCGACCGCACCCGTGTTGGCGGCTTGCGTAGTCAGAAGCCAGAGCATAAGCCTTGCTCCCAAAGTACCTACTTTGTTCAGCACAACCATTCAAAGAAAAGCCTCGCGCTAAATCTCAAAGACAACAAGGCACGCGATCTGATTCTAAGAATGATCAAGCAGTTTGACGTACTTGTCGAAAACTTCTCGCCTGGCGTGATGGATCGCTTCGGTCTTGGATATGACGTGCTGAAGGAGATCAATCCGCGCCTTGTTATGTGCTCCATCTCTCTGGCGGGGCAGAAAGGCGCCCTGGCGAACAAGCCGGGATACGACTATGTCGCGCAGGCGTACGCTGGTGTGACCGACCTTATCGGTGAGGCTGCTGGTGGCCCCGCCCTGATCACCATGGCCATCGGTGACGCATCAACCGGAGTCGCCGCAGCCATGGCAGTTGGCTTCGCGTTGCTGCATCGGGAGCGAACAGGCGAAGGGCAGTATATCGAGACTTCACTGTTGGATACCTACTTCAATATGCATGAGGTAGCCATTCCGCGCGTCAGCCTCCGTAAGGGCTATGAGCCAACGCGCACCGGCTCGCAGCATCCAGACGGAGGCCCGACAGGAATTTATCGATGCGGGGATGGCACCTATCTCACGCTGGCGACACTTCCGCACCAATGGGCGCAAGTTGCCTCCGCGCTGGGGCGCGATGACCTGTTGACCGACCCGCGCTTTGCCACCGCTGCGCTGCGCCGTGACAACAACGAGCAGCTCAAAGAGATTCTGGAGGCGTGGCTCTGTACATTCCCGTCCAGAGATGCCGCCATGGAAGCACTTGAGCGACAACGGATTCCCTGTGCGCCGGTTCTCACGCTGCGGGAGGCTATGAATCATCCCCATCTTAAGGAGCGGGGCATCGTGCGCACGGTGCACGACCCCTACGTTGGCGAATTCCAGATCCCCGGCCCGCCAGCGAGATTCTCGGCCTGGAAGTATGAGTCCGCTTTGAAGGCTGACCTGCTAGGCGAACACAACGAGGTGGTCCTGAAGGACTTAGCGGGGCTTGAGGATTGGGAGGTCGACGAACTGTATGCCGAAGGTGTGCTGGTGCGAGACAGACTGCTCGAGCCGCAGACAGTGCCACCAACGGACGAAGCTGAAGTTGCGCGGTGACTGCAGTGGACGACAGCATGGAAACCTTCGATCTATTTGTTATTGGCGCGGGCTCTGGCGGCGTGAGGGCAGCGCGTACGGCAGCGGCACTCGGCGCTCGGGTTGCGATCGCTGAACAGTCGCGGGTAGGCGGCACCTGCGTGATTCGCGGCTGTGTGCCGAAGAAGCTCTTGGTCATGGCAAGTCGCTACCGCGCCGAGGCAAACGATGCGATTGGCTTTGGATGGAACCTGGAAACCAAAGGCCACAACTGGGGCGTGCTTCGCGACAGCATAGCCGGGGAAGTGGGCCGGCTCGAGCAACTGTACCGGAAAGGTCTGGATAACAACCAGGTCACGATCTTTGATGAGAGTGCAGCGGTGGAGGGCAGTGGTCGTGTGCGGCTCGCATCTGGCCGAACGGTGTTAGCTGACAAGATTGTGGTGGCAACCGGTGCAGTACCTTCGCCTCTTGACGTGCCTGGTGCGGAGCATTGCATCACTTCGGACGATGTTTTCGAACTGCCGCATCTGCCCGCTCGTGTCGTGATCATTGGCGGTGGCTATATTGCGCTCGAGTTTGCCGGCATTCTCAAGGGGCTCGGCAGCGATGTCACGCTACTGCACAGGGGCACGATGGTCCTGCGGGGATTCGATGGGGATGTACAGCACGGTGTCGCCGCCGCATACATCGAGCAGGGCATCCAGATTCGATTGAAAACCTCTGTTCGTTCCATCGAGGCCTTATCCGAGGGATATCGCGTGACGGATCAAACCGGCAATCGCTTCGATTGTGGCCTTGTCCTGAATGCGACAGGCCGGTTGCCAAACACCACCACGGCAGGGGGGGCACTTTCGCTGAACCAAATCGGCGCCATCGTTGTAAATGGTCGGTATGAAACGTCGGTGGAGGGGGTATATGCCATTGGGGATGCGATCGGGCAGTTGAACCTGACTCCGGTGGCCATACGGCAAGGACAGTGGCTCGCCGAGTCGCTCTTCGGGGCGTCCCAGTCTTGTCCGCCCGACTTCGGATTGACGCCGACAGCAGTCTTCACCACGCCAGAGATTGCTAGCGTGGGAATGACTGAGCAGCAAGCACGTGCGACGTTTCCCGAGATCACGGTCTACCTCACGAACTTCCGGCCAATGCGAGCTTCGCTGGCGAGGAGCCTTGAGCGCGTCATGATGAAGCTTGTCGTTGACAAGCAGAGTGACCGTGTCGTGGGTATGCATATGCTGGGGCGTGATGCTGCGGAAATCATTCAGATGGGCGCGATCTCGCTACAGCGGGGCATCACGAAGCGTGAGTTCGACCGAACCGTCGCACTTCACCCCAGCGTCGCGGAGGAATTTGTCACCATGAGAAGCCACGACTGAAGATCATGGGACATTAGTCATCACACAAAGAGTATGACGCAAGGAGACAGGGTATGCGGTACGTCATGGCAATTCTCATCGGTTGGTTGGTGGTTTGCAGTGCTTCGTTCGGGGAGTCATTCCCGTCCCGGCCACTGACATTGGTAGTGCCGTTCTCGCCGGGCGGTCCGACAGACGTTGTGGCTCGTCACCTGAGCGCCGCAATGGGGCGCTCCCTGGGGCAATCGGTTGTCGTAGAGAACCGTGCAAGTACTGGAGGGATCGTAGGATCGGAGGTTGTTGCGCGTGCCGAGCCCAATGGTTATACGCTCCTGATTCATAACGTCGGCATGGCCACCTTGCCGGCGCTGACAAAAACGCTTCGGTTTGACCCAACGAAGGATTTTGAGTACATCGGGCTCGTTGCCGATGTTCCGATGACACTGGTTGCGCGTCCGACTCTCGCGCCCAACGGGTTCAACGAACTACGCGCTTACATCTCGGCGAATCAGAGGAAGATCAATCTTGCCAACGCGGGAATCGGCACGGCGTCACACCTCTGTGGATTGATGCTCATGAGCCAACTCCATTCCGCAATGACGAGCATTCCGTATAAGGGTGCTGCGCCGGCTATGGTTGATATTCAAGGCGGGCAGGTCGACCTGCTGTGTGATCAGGTGACGACCACGCTCCAACCGATCAACACCGGCCGAGTGAAAGCCTACGGAAGCACGACCTCTTTGAGGCTGGCCGCACTGCCAAAGCTACCGACCCTGCGCGAGCAGGGACTGGCGGAGTTTGAAGTGACAGTCTGGCATGGCGTCTATGCGCCCAAAGGCACGCCCAAGCCGGTCGTCGCAAAGCTGGTCAAGGCCTTGCAGGATGCAGTCAATGATCCGACCTTCCGCGAAGGGATGCTGAAGCTCGGTGCGATCCCTGTAACGCCTGACCGCGCTACTCCCGACGCACTGTCACTGCAGTTGCGAAACGAGATCGCCCGATGGGCGCCGGTCATCAAACAGGCCAACGCGTTTATCGACTAGACGCGTTAGACGTCAAGGATATTTTGAGAGCGACCATGGGCAACGATACTTGGCATGCGGAACCGGACCTGCGCAGCGAAGTTGTTCGGGGCGTCGCCATGGAGGCGGTGGCGCTAATGATGTTCAAAGGACTGCAAGCGGCGAAGGCGATCTCAAGCGCCGTCGCCCAGCATGTCTCGGATGTGCAGGGGGCGCGCGAGTGCAGAGGCACTATCGCTGATGTCGAATCGACCTGGATCCCGCCAGGCAGAGAAGAGGAGATGCGCGAGGCGTGCTCCGGGATTCTGGTCGAAGTCGAAGCGCGCCTGCGTGAAGTAGAGTGGGATTGATTCGGGCGGTACAGGTCCCCGACGAGAGCTTGGTGAAGATGGACGTATGCGAAGGGCGCTCAACCAGTCCAAGGCGGGGGACGCGCAAGGACGCGAATGAATGGGCAGAGGGCGTGGGCATCAGCCACGCAGTCATGAGATGCACGCCTGCCGACCTGCTTCACCGAATTCGGGCCATGCTGAGACATCTTTGTAGAGATGAGGCCGGCGCTTCGAAGACAGGGGAATCCGCTGTCGAGCGTCGCCTCGCGGCGAGATTGAAGCAAGCCATGGCGATGGGCTCAGCCCTGGAAATCACCGTGACTTTAGGTTGTGGTGCCGAACTCTCGATGTTCCCCGACGATGCAGTGCTCGATCGGTGCACGACAACTGTACGGACGGCCGGGCAATACACCCTGGTGGGTACGATCTGGGCGGTGCGGCATCGCTGCGCGCGAGAGGGTGAGGGAGCCCGGCGATTCTCGCTCTAACAATCATCCCCGTCGGCAAGCCGTTGGTCAGGCGGACCTTGTTGCGCCGTCAGCAACGGATGCGTCCAAACGTGCTGGAGCGGTTCGGCTGGCGGATGGCCCAATCCCTACCGGTAAGTCGCTGGCAGCAGTCATCCATTCGGATCAGTGACCCTCAGCGCCGGTTGGCCCGCGGCGGTAAGTCAAGCCGACGGCTTGGGGGAGCGGGGTTGCGCCCTCATTGCGAGCTTCGGGAGGCCATTGCAGAAACTGCCTCACCTTTGCCTTTGCTTCCCCGAGTGATTCCAATCGAAGCGATACGAGCAGCCTAGCTATTAGAGGCCGAGATCCGACAAGCCGGGATGATCATCCGGACGGCGGCCGAGCGGCCAATGGAACTTCCTCTCTTCTTCCTTGATTGGCAAATCATTGATGCAAGCGTAGCGATTTACCATCAGACCGTCCTCGCGGAACTCCCAGTTCTCATTGCCATAGGATCGGAACCAGTTGCCGGTGTCGTCACGCCATTCGTAGGCGTAACGCACGGCAATCCTGTTATCTGTGAACGCCCACAGCTCCTTGATGAGGCGGTACTCCAACTCCTTCGACCATTTACGCTCAAGAAACGCTCGGGCTTCATCGCGGCCGTTTGGGAATTCAGCACGGTTGCGCCAGCGCGTATCCATGCTGTACGCGAGAGACACTTTGGCAGCGTCGCGGGTGTTCCAGCCATCCTCGGCCAAGCGCACTTTTTCGATGGCGGTTTCGCGTGTAAAAGGAGGAAGCGGCGGACGGAGTTCAGTATTAGTCGACATGGTATTACCTCAGTGGTTGGTGGATGAAGACCCGATACCGGGCCCCGAAGGGTGGATAAGAGCAGTGCCGCGTGTTCTTGAACGCCTAGTCTGGCGATTAGCCCGTGCGCATGGTGGACTTCGGCTCCACGCTTCCATAAGCACTGGAAACGCAATGGCGTCGGTGATCGATGGCGGCATGCCTATGGATACCGTTCCCTCGAGATCCATATTGGGTCGTTCTATTGCCTGCTTCAGCAAATCCACCCAACGGACCAGAATGCGGGCATGGCGATATAGCTCCGTACCGGCCGCCGTGGTCTCAATGCCATAAGGCTTCCGGTGAGGAAGCCTGACCCTGAGCTCATTCTCAAGCCATGCGACTTGCTGGTTCAGCGCAGGCTGCCCCATGCCAAGGGTGTTCGCGGCCTTCGTGATGCTGCCGGCGTCCACAATGCGGACGAAGTATTTAAGGCGCCGTAATTCCATTTGTCTAGGCTCCCAGGCAGCCCGAATGTGTTTTTGCTCATCCTATGTATGAAGGGGAGCCGTCCACAAACGACTTTTTGGGCAAGCAAGGTTGAGTTTCTCTCAACCGATAATGCGCGCCGCTCCAGTGCGGGTTGACCTCGTGGATCTTGTTGCCGTTTCCGCCGATATCAAGGCACCTTGGTTTCTTGCCCCAGCCAGACGTGTAGCGACTGAATAAACCCGGTGCTCGTACTGTAGTATCTGCGAGCGCCGCCGGTTGTCGTCCAGGCTAGCTGGAGCGTAGGAAATGAACGGCGGAAGCACCTGCATGCCCGTAAATGTCAGGACTCCGCCAGCGAACGGTCGCATGAACTCATCCACGGTGCCGGTGTGTTTGCGATCCGCCATCAGTTCTGCCGCCGTACCGCCGGTCGTGAACGACAACATGGCCCGCTTGCCTCGCAGCAGGCCGTACTCGAACATGTGTTGGTCGTCATAAGCAAAACCCTTGGCCAGCACCCGGTCAGCCCATCCCTTCAGGATCGCCGGCACCGCGTACCACCAGAGCGGAAACTGAAAGATGATCAGATCCGCTCGGCGGACCTTCTCCTGTTCAACAAGAATGTCGGCCGAGTAGTGACCGCCTTCCGACGCGTAGTGCTGTTCATGGGCGTAGCCAAGACGATCCGGAGATGCGGGATGGGTGAAGTCCTCCCATCCTGCCGCAGCGCGGCAATTCTGAGCGTGGAGGTCAGAGACCTCCACCCGCCAGCCAGCGTCGGTCAAGGCCCGCATTGCGGCGTCCCTCAGCGCGCTATTCATGCTTTTCGGCTCAGGATGTGCATAAACGATCAGGGCATTCATGGTCTCGCTCCCAATGGAATCAACTTGATGCCCATGGTAGACAGAGCCGAAGTCCTCAACTAGGCGACCGGCGCTTGGCTTAGCACCAACAGCCGGTTGTCAATGCGACTTGGCTACACCTTCTTTCCCTTTGGTTTTCGTCATTTTATTCACAACTGCAAGTTGCTATTCAATCCTCATTCATCAGCCTAGTGCAATGAGCCGAGCGCTCCTACATTGCTCCCAACGGCGACGCATCCCCGATTAGCCGCAAAACGAGTGTTCTCTTACCAGTATTAAGGAGCTGATCATGATTTCCGAATTCGCCCGCACGGTTGTTATTGCCTCAATGACGTTGACCATTGGCGCCGCGCTGCCTGGCGGCTACGCCCACGCTGCCGATGTCGTGGTGGCCGGCATGGACCGCACAAGCGTCTCGGCGTCGCCCGCCCGGAAGTTCGATGTATTCGTAGACGGCTCGCGCGTCGGCGCATACGACCCGTACACCGATGGTGCCCGCATCGGCACGCCCGATTCGTTCACCGAGGGCATCTGACCGTTGTCGGCCCGTAGGTTCGAATTCGGTCGACTTATTGATTCAGTGTCCACCGGCCACTCTTTCCGACTCGGTAAGAGCGGCCGCTGTCCGTTGCCGCAGTACCGATACAAGGCGCTAGTCACCTCTTTACGATTGAGAAAAACTCAATCATTTGAGCCGGATTTCTCGTTTGTCGGCCCAGTGTCGGTCCGCCATTATTCGCTCATGGCATCGCCATACCTAATCCCCAAAGGAGACATTCATGTCAACGCCGTCCTCTGAGCTATGGAGTTCCGACACCCTTCCTGTCTTGCTCGCGTCCCGAGACCAGTGCACCAATGAATGGGTGTTCCCTGCTGTGCCTGAAAACTCGCCGCTGGCATCGCGCCATGCCACCGTATCTGTCGCGGGTGTCGGCACGGTCTATAGCTTTACCGTGATTCACCCCGCGCCCAAGGCTGGGCTGCCGCCGTATGCGCTGGGCTACGTCGACTTTGAAGGTCCGGTACGAATCTTCGGCCGTTTGCTTGGCAAGGATCAGCCAGCGATCGGCGATCGCTATGTTCCGCGGCCCGACGAAACGTTCGGCTACGTATTCCACGCCATTCAAGATTGAAAAGGGTCGTCATGCAGGATATCTACATTTCCGGGGGCGCGATGACCCCCTTTGGCCGCCATCCGGGCGTATTGGCCCCGGAGCTCGCGCAAGAGGCAATCCTGAAAGCCGTCGACGACGCAGGTGTGTCGATCCGCGACATCCAGGCGGTCTACTGTGCCAACGTGCTCGGCGGCATGATTCTCGGTCAGCTTATCGTGCGCGATCTGGACATGCACGGCGTTCCGGTCTACAACGTCGAGAATGCCTGCGCCAGTGGTGCGACCGGTGTGCATCTGGCTCGTCATGCGTTGCTGGCTCAGCAATACGACACGGTCCTCGTGGTCGGCATCGAACAACTGACCGCACTCGGCGGCGGAACCATCCCGCTGCAACGCAACGACCACAAGACGGATCTCTACGCGAAGGCCGGAATGGTCCTGCCTGCCGTCTACGCTATGCGCGGCACGCGGTTCCTGCACGAGCGCGATGCCACGCGCGAAGACCTGGCAACGGTTGCTGTCAAAAACCGCTACAACGGCTCACTGAATCCATTCGCGCAACAGCGCACGGAAACTACCGTGGAAGAGGTTCTGGCCTCGCGCATGATCGCGGATCCGCTGACGCTACTGCAGTGCTGCCCGTCACAAGTGGATGGCGCGGCCGCCGTGGTCTTGACCACGCGCCGCCCCACACAGGCAAAGCCGGTCAAGGTGCTTTCCTCGGTGGTTGTCTCAGGCATGCGCGAACAGGCCGACGACGACATCCTCCACGCCGAGATCACCGCTCGCGCGGCCCGTCAGGCCTATGAGCAAGCGGGACTTGGCCCTCAGGACGTGAATGTCGTTGAGTTGCACGACGCGTTCACCATCGCGGAACTGCTCTATTACGAAGCGCTGGGCCTTGCCTCACATGGTGAGGCCGTGTCCCTGCTCCGTTCCGGCGCCACCCAACTCGGTGGTCGTGTGCCAGTGAACCCGAGTGGCGGGCTTTTGGCGAAGGGACATCCGTTGGGAGCAACCGGGATCGCACAGATGGTGGAGGTCATGTGGCACCTGCAGGACCGCGCCGGCAGTCGTCAGGTAGCGGGCGCCCGCGTCGGCCTAACCCAATGCACGGGCGGTGGCATCGCGGGCGTCGATCATGCGGCCTCGTCGGTTCACCTGCTGGGAGTCTGAGATGAGAGCGCCTTTCACTGATCTGCGGCAAGTGGCCGTGGTTACCGGGGCCGCGCGCGGCATCGGCCTGGGCATTGCAACGCATCTGGCTGAGCAGGGCATGGCAGTAGCGCTGCTCGACCGCGACGCCGGGGCGCTGGCTGACGCGGTTGAGGGGCTTATCCGCGCGGACAAGCAGGCAATCGGCGTCACGGTCGACCTGACAGACTCGGCAGCAGTCAACGCCGCTTTCGAGCACGTCGCCGCGTCCTTGGGCCGTATCGATGGCCTCGTGAACAATGCCGGCGCCGTACGGGACATGCGTTTCCTGAACATGACGGACGACGACTGGGACCTGGTGATCGACACGAACCTTCGCTCCCAGTTCCTGTGCTGTCGCGCCGCACTGCTGGGCATGGTCGAGCGCGGCTACGGCCGCATCGTCAATATCTCGTCCCGGGCGTGGCTGGGCGGATTCGGACAGGCCAACTATTCGGCGGCCAAGGGTGGTGTGGTTAGTCTGACACGGTCGCTGGCGATCGAGTTTGCGGCGAAGGGCATCACTGTGAACGCCGTGGCGCCAGGCATCGTCGATACCCCGCTGTTCCGCAATTTCCAGCCCGATGTGCAGGACAGGCTCAAGAAGTCGGTTCCCGCCAAGCGCATTGGCACGGCGGAGGACATCGCTAATGCCGTGAGCTTTTTCCTGGCCCCAGCGGCCTCGTACGTAACGGGCCAGACGCTCTATGTTTGCGGCGGCCGCAGTCTATCGTCCCCCAGCGTGTAAGGAGCCGTCATGACCGTGCACCTGAATGTCGACGGGCCCGTGGCCGTCCTTACCATTGACCGCCCCGAGGCGCTAAACGCGCTTGATGTGCCCACCCTACGCGAATTGCGCGAACACTTGGCCGAGATCCGAGACCGCGACGATCTTCGCGTGGCCATTCTTACCGGCACTGGTACGCGCGCATTCTGCGCAGGGGCCGACCTCAAGGGAACGCAGACTTCGTCGGCCACCTACCCGGAGGCACTGTTCCATGCTCCGGAGGCAGCCGCCGATCTCGGCCTTTACATCCGTATGATGGACCTATCCGGCCTGCTCTTTTGGAAGCCGCTGGTCGCGGCCGTCAATGGTCACTGCCTGGGCGCGGGGCTCGAAATTGCTCTGCAGTGCGACCTGCGTCTGGCATCCACCAATGCCACGTTCGGGCTACCGGAAGTTGCCGTTGGCTCGATTCCTGCTGTATCTGGCTTGCATCGCCTACTTAAAGCCATTCCGTCCGCTCATGCAATGCAGATGGTGATGACCGCCGAGCGGATCGGCGCCGTCGAAGCCCAGCGCCTCGGGCTCGTCTCGGAAACAGTGGAGCCAGACCAACTGCTCGACCGAGCGCTCGTGCTTGCGCACAAGGTCGCGGGTAACGCGCCATTGGCTGTGCAAGCCGTCAAGAAGCTGTCGCGCCAAACCGCTCATTTAGGCGAGGCGGACGCTCAGGAACTGACCGAACTTTACTGGGGAGTGTTGCGAGACACGGCCGACCGCATCGAAGGCCGCAAGGCTTTTGCCGAAAAAAGGCAGCCGCGCTTTGCTGGTCGCTAGCCAAGCGCCGCGGAAACCAGCAAACACCTCATAAGCATACCTAGAATTTGGAGACAACCATGATCATGCTGTCACGTTTTGCAGGCGCGGCACTCGCCTGCGCGGTTTCGATGATGTCAATCGGCACGAGCGCCCCGGCCATCGCGCAAACCGCTTATCCGGCGAAACCGATCACCCTGGTCGTACCGTTCTCGCCCGGTGGCGGCAACGACATCCTCGCCCGCCTGATCGCTCCAAAGATGAGCCAGCAGCTTGGGCAGAGCGTCGTGATCGAGAACAAGCCTGGCGCCGGTGGCAATCTCGGCGCCGACTTCGTGGCACATGCACCGGCTGACGGCTATACGCTGGTCATCGCCTCGAGTCAGGTGACTATGAACCCGTACCTCGGTATGAAAGTGCCGTTCCGGATCGAGCGCGATTTTGAACCGGTTGGGCTGATCGCGTCGGTGCCTATCATGCTGGTAGCCAACACCGATCAGCCGTACAAGACCCTGAAAGAGTTCATCGACTACACCAGAGCGAACCCAGGCAAGGTCAGTTACAGCAGCCCCGGCCCGGGAACGCCACAGCACCTTGCAGGTGAAGTGTTTGCAAGGCTCAATAAGACTGAACTGCTGCACGTTCCCTATCGAGGCACCGGTCCGTCAATCACAGACCTGTTGGGCGGACAGGTGCAAGTCTCATTTGCCACGTTCGCCTCAGCCATCCAGTACGTGCGTGCCGGCAAGCTCCGTGCACTCGGCATTGCCGGCCAGCGCCGCACACAGTTGATGCCAGACCTGCCGACATTTGCCGAAGCCGGATTGAAGGGCTACGACGCTGAACTCTGGTACAGCCTGCTGGCGCCGGCCAGGACGCCGCCAGCCGTGGTTGACAAGATCAACCGGGCGCTACTGGCTGCGCTGAAATCCCCCGAGGTGAAAGAGCAGTTCGCGAAGCAAGGCTTCGAGGCCAAGGGCTCCACGCCCGCAGAGCTCAAGACGTATATCGGTCGCGAGATGGCGCGCTGGCAGCGTGTCATTACCGAGAACAACATCAAGGTGGCCCTGTGAATCGCGTCAGCGACAATCCGCTTCTGGACTCGCTTGGCATTCAGTTGACCAGCGTCAGCCCCGGCCACTGCACGTTCGAACTGGATGTTCAACCGCGGCACCTGAATCGCCAGGGCACGCTGCAAGGCGGCGTCAGCGCGACGATGCTCGACGCGGCCTGCGGCTATGCCGGCCTCCAGGAGGAAGACGGCACGCTCGGACAAGCTGTCACGCTCATGCTTACCGTCAGCTACCTCGGCAAGGCGCGCGCAGGCCGGCTGCGCGCCGTTGGCTCGGTGACCCGCGCGGGGCGCCGCATCTATTTTTCTTCGGCCGAACTGCTGACGGAGGCGGGGGAGCGGATTGCCACAGCTCAGGGCACGTTCAGCCGGTCTCGCATAACCAGGGAGTGATGACGATGTTGCGCAGTGCTTTGGAAGGCCTGACAGTGATAGATTTCACGCAGATCGGTGCGGGGCCAACTGCCACCATGCTGATGTCCGACATGGGTGCGAAAGTGATCAAGGTAGAACCGCTCGATGGAGAACTGGGACGTGGTCTCGGACCTGGCTGGATTGGCGACGACAGCGCGCTATTCCACGCGTTCAACCGCAACAAACTTGGCATCTCGCTCGATCTGAAAGCGCCGGAAGGCGTCACCATCGCACGCCGCCTGGTTGCTGGCGCCGATATCATTGTCGAAAGCATGCGTCCCGGCGTGATGGAGCGGCTGGGACTCGGCTACGAACAGGCCTCTCGGGACCATCCGGCGCTCATCTACTGCTCGATCTCCGCCTATGGCCAGGGCGGACCCTATGCAGACCGAGCTGGCGTGGACGGCATCGTGCAGGCGGATTCGGGGCTCATGAGCCTCATAGGCGTCGAGGGCAGCGAGCCCTGCAAGGTGCAGGCGCCTGTTGTGGACGTGATGACAGGCTATGTGGCTGTGGTCGGCATCCTCGCCAAACTTGCGCAGCGCAGTCACGACGGCCGGGGCGGCTATCTCGATGTCAACCTGCTGAACACCGCGCTTGCCCTGCAGCAATCGTCCCTCGCGAGTTACCTGGCCGATGGTGAGCTTCCCGTGCGTGCCGGCAGTGCCGCGCCGTACTCCGCGCCAAACCAGGCATTCCGGACCGCCGACGGCTGGATTATGGTCGCCGCCTATATGCCCGATCGCTGGCGTCGGCTTTGCGAAACGCTCGGCCTGCCCGCGCTCATCGACGAGCCGCGCTTCGCGACGTCGCCGCTGCGCGTCGCAAACCGGGAAGCGATGGTGGAGGCGTTGACGCAGGTCTTTATTACCCGAAGCACTGATGCATGGCTGGAAGTCCTGCGATCCGCCGACATCCTATGCGCACGTGTCGCAACATATGCCGATGTGGTAAGGCACCCGCAGGTAGAGGCCAACCGCATGCTTGCCGAAGTTCCCCATGCCACGCTCGGTACCATCCGCATGCCTGGCTTCCCGATTAGCAGTGGCGCCAGCAATAGCCAGGCGATGCGGCCGGCGCCAGCCTGTGGGCAGGACACCGCCAGCGTCCTGCGCGAACTTGGATATTTGGAGGGCGAAATCACTGCGCTGTGTAAGCGACGAATCATCCGCTGTGGCGAAGCCACGCCAGCGAGGGAAGACGAGGTCACGCCGTGATCGATAGCCAGATGCAACGTCTGGATATCCTTGCCGCGCTTCATGCCAGGAGAAGTACGCGCGCGTTTCTTCGCACGCCAGTATCGAAGCGTACGGTCGAGGCCATCCTTGCCGATGCGTCGAGAAGCCCGAGTGCGTCGAACACCCAGCCATGGCGGGTCTATGCTTGTACCGGCGAAACGCGTGACCGGCTCAGCTCTGAACTTGTTGCCCTGCACCTCTCTGGCGGCGAGGGCCACCATGAAGAATACGTTTACTATCCGCCGGTCTGGCGTGAACCTTATCTCGAGCGGCGGCGTGAAATCGGTAAGGCGCTTTATGGAGTGTTGGGCATCGCCAAGGGCGACACGGTTGCAATGGCGCGACAGTATGCAAGAAACTACTCCTTCTTCGGCGCACCGGTCGGCCTATTCTTCACCATCGAGCGAGATCATGCGCAGGCGGCCTGGCTTGATCTCGGCGCGTTTCTGCATGCGGTGATGGTGGCGGCGACTGGCCACGGGCTTGGAACTTGCGCGCAGCAGGCGTTCGCGCGCTATCACCGTCCGATTCGGCAGCAACTGGGAATTCCGGCGACGGAGCTTCTGGTATGCGGCATGTCACTCGGATTCCCCGACCTCAGCGCCCCGGAAAATCACCTTTGCACGCGCCGCGAGCCGGTTGCTGCCTTTAGTAGTTTTTTCGGTTTCGACGCCCCCGGCTCTGACTGACCGGCTTGGTCTGCGCCTTGTGCGGGCGTTGCGTCACCGAATTGTGCCAGCAGCCACTTCCGAAACGTTGTCATGCTGGCGCTTTCCTCACGGTCCGCGGGAGTAAGAAGGTAGTACGTGAAGTCCCCCATGTCTACCGTCTGGCGGAATGGGGCGACCAGCCTGCCGGCTGCCAGATCGTCGGCGACAAGGAATTGCTGAGCAATGGCGAATCCCTGACGTTCCAGTGCCGCGGCATAAGCCATTGCTGAGCTCTGGTATGTCATGCCACTGTGCGGGTCGACAGCCTGGTCCGCCGCTGCGGCGGCGAGCCAGTGTGCCCAGTCATCAGGACGCGCAATCGAGTGTAGGAGGACCTGTCGCTGCAGATCTGTTGGTTTGCGGACCTTCTTCGCCAACTCAGGGCTGCATACGGGCACTAATACATTGGAAACCAGCCGATAGGCCTTGGTGCCGTTCCATTTGCCGTCGCCAAGCCGAATCGCACCATCGATATCTTCCTTTCGGAAATCCACTGGTTCGAGCGACGCCGTAAGCAGTACCTCGATTCCTGTATTGGCCGCGTGAAAGCTCGACAGTCGAGGAATCAGCCAGCGCATGGCAAAGGTGGTGTATGCCCGTACCTTGAGCTGGGCGCGCTTTTTGCGCCGCGTGATACGCATCGTGGCCTCGCGCAATCCATCCATGGATTTCGTGACGGCCCGATAGTAGTCCTCGCCAGCACGGGTCAGTGATATCTGCCTGTGCCCGCGCACCAACAGCGGAATGCCGAGGGCATCCTCCAGTGTACGAATCTGACGGCTAACCGCGCCTGGTGTTACGTGCAACTCTTCTGCGGCTACGGTAATGCTCAGGCGTCGGGCCACTGCTTCGAAGGCACGCAACGCATTGAGGGGAGGTAATCGATCCATGAAACAGAGCCTTTTGACAGAATTGAGAAATTCTCAATCGTCGATGGGAAGAACCTCAGCATCCTAGTGGCCCTTTTGCCACATGTGGCTGTCTCGGGCAATGACACAGATATTAAGCAGGACAATTGCGGTTGACTAGCCTTACCATTACTACTCATTCACAACCCATAGTTGTAAATCATGGACAAGGCGCGTGTACTGACATTATTCCTGGGAGTGGTACGCGCAAAGAGCTTTGCACAGGCGGCGGTCGAGGCGGGCGTAACACCACAAGCCGTCAGCAAGGCCATACGAACCCTTGAGGAGGATCTCGGCGTGCGGTTGCTTCACCGTACGACGCGCAAGCTGAGCCTGACGACCGAAGGCGCCCGGCTGTTCGAACTTGCGGATCCTGGCATGCGGCAGCTCGACGAGGCGCTCGAGCAGGTGCGTAGCAGCAAGAGCGAAGACGACGGCATGGTGCGCGTAACCGCCCCGCATTCTGTGGCTGTCCGCGCGCTTGTGCCCCTGATCCACGAGTTTCGCTCTCACTATCCGGCAATCACGTTCGATGTCGTTGTAAGTGACCTGTTTACCGATCTCGTTGAATCGAAAATTGATGTTGGCTTTCGCGCAGGCACCAGCCCGGGAGCAAATCTCGTGGCGCGAAAATTGAGCGACCTCATCTCGGTGATTTGTGCGGCACCGGAGTACCTAGCGAAGTTCGGGCAGCCCAGGTCCGTCGAGGATCTGCTAAGACATCAATGTACCGGCTTTCGAAGGCCCGCTACCGGCCGGGTAGTTCCGTGGGAGCTGATAGTCGACGGAAACCTCATCTATATGGATGTCCCTGCTGTTGCCACATTTAACGATGTGGAAACGGAAATCGAAGCGGTCCGCGCTGGCATCGGCATTGGTCAGATATCCGCCTATCTTATTTCCGATGACCTGGATGCCGGTCGTCTCGTTGCACTGCTTCCGCAGCACAACAGCAGCAATGTCGGTCTGTACATGTATTACCCCCATCGCACCCACATCCCCGTACGTGTTCGGCGTTTTATCGACTTTGTTGCCGCCGCCTATCGGAAGCGCTGATCAGCCGCCACACCATTCGGCGTTTATTATCAACTTTTGGTTTTTAGTAAAGCGCCATTCATCACCCTAGTGCGTAGAAGGCTTTGCTCCTACATTGGACCCATCGGCAGCGCGCAACCAGCGTCGCCGTAGCAGGCAAATCTCTTACCCACCAATGTTCGAGGAGCAACCCATGAATTCCCCTCTCACCCCTGACCAGAACTTCAAGCGCGTGTGGCTGATCACCGGTGCATCACGCGGTATCGGCGCGCTTATCGCCAAAGCTGCCTTGGCAGACGGCGATGCCGTGGTTGCGGCCGGCCGCAACATCGATGCCATCGTCGCGGAACTGGGCGAAGGACCGGCGGTGCTTCCCGTGCGGCTCGACGTGACGAGCGAACAAGAGGCTGCCACAGCCGTGCGGACGGCGCTCGAACGCTTCGGTCGCATCGACGTCCTGGTGAACAATGCCGGTTTTGGGCTGCTTGGCGCGGTCGAGGAATCCAGCGATGCGGAGACACGCCGACTGTACGAGACCAACGTTTTTGGTCTGCTCAATGTGACGCGCGCTGTGCTGCCTTCCATGCGCGCCCGAGGGGTCGGTCACGTCATCAATCTCTCATCGATCGGTGGCTATCGGTCGTCAGCGGGTTTTGGCGTGTATTGCTCGACCAAGTTCGCCGTCGAAGGTTTGAGCGAGGCGCTGCACAGTGAACTCGCGCCGCTCGGCATCAACGTTACGGTGGTGGAGCCTGGCTACTTCCGCACCGATTTTCTCGATGCCTCATCGCTGGCGGTGTCTCCCAACATCATTGAAGATTATGCGGAGACGGCGGGCGCGGTACGCTCCAGGGCGGCTTCGTTGAATCACCAGCAGCCGGGCGATCCGAGGAAACTAGCGAAAGCCATGGTGGAACTCGTTCGCGCGAAGACGCCGCCGCTGCGTCTGCCGCTGGGCAGTGATACGCTCCAAGCCATAGCACAGAAGAATGAGGCCGTAGCCACGGAACTGGAAACCTGGCGGGCACTGTCTGCGTCCACGGATTTCTCTGCCGAGTAACCGAGAAATCCTAATTGCCGCTCGCTGCGTGCAGCGCGATGCATGCAGCGAGCACTTCTGCTCCGAAGCTTGCGACATCCGCCCTAGTCGATGACTTTCCCCTTGGTCTCCGGCATGAAAGCGTACACGACGAAAGCTGCCGTGCACACTGCGGCTATATAGACCCAGCTATAGTCTGCCCAACCAGCATTCGACATTGATGTCATGATGTACGGCAAGGTGCCGCCAAACAACGTCACCGAGATGGCATAGGGTAGTGCCACGCCGGTAGCCCGCACCTCCGAGGGAAATTGTTCGGCCATGACCGCCGCGGCTGTTGCCGCGTAACCGCACGAGAGCAGCATGCCTACGCAGACGATCGCTGTCGCTAGCCAGAAGTCATTGGCCAGGAAATGCAGGCCGGGCCAAGCAAACAACGCCGAGCCCCCAGCGAACGCCAGCAGGACAGGCCTGCGTCCAACACTGTCGGCCAGTTTTCCGATCAGCGGGATCGCCGCCAGCGACAGGATGATGGAGATCATGCTTGCACTGAAGGCATCCTGGAGGGGCAGTCCTGTCCGCACATGTGCGAAAGTGGGAAACAGCACCAACCAGAGGTAGAGCGTCAGGTTGCCCGCCATCGCGATGCCGATTACGCGCAGCGAAGCACGCCAGTGCCTTGTGACTACCAGCAGCGAAGGGTGCGCCGCGGCGTGATGGACGACCTTGCGTTGGAAGGCATCTGTTTCGGCGACGGATAGCCGGATCCATAGCGCCACCAACCCCATCAAGCCGGCAATAGCAAAGCCGAGCCGCCAGCCCATCGTCGCCATATCCTGTGCATCAAATGCACGTGTCAGTACGTAGCCGATGAGGGCAGCCACCAGGACGCCGGCATGGATGCCGAAGTACTGCCAGGAACCGGCGAAGGCACGGCGCGATGGCGCGGCCGACTCGACAAGATATGTCGAGGCTGAGCCGAATTCCCCGCCAGCCGCAAAACCTTGCACCAGCCGGGCCAGAACCAGGATGACGGGCGCAGCCATGCCGATCGTGGCATAGACCGGGCATACCGCGATCGCGATGGTGCTGCCGGCCATCAGCGCGACGGAAAGCGTCAGTCCCTTCTTGCGTCCATGCCGGTCGGCGTAGGCGCCCAGCACGGCGCCCCCCACGGGGCGCATGATGAAGCCGACAGCGAACACGGCGAACGCTGACAGCAGCGACACCATCTCGTTGTCGGCGGGGAAGAAGTGCTTCGAGAACAGCGAGGCGAACGTGGCGTAGATCACCCAATCGGCGAACTCCACGACGGTGCCGAGTGTTGCTGCTGCAATCGCCTTCTTCTGCGCGCGGGTGAGGGAAGCCGGGCGATCAACTACGTCTGCTGGCAAGGTTGTTTCCATGCCGTCTCCTTGATTTATCTAATGGGGTGTATCGCGCCGCTGAGGCAGCGCGTTCGTGTGCACAGGCACAGGGCCTCCGGCACGCTCGCGCATCGTAGGTGGGGGGAGAGGCTGGCTCAAACGACTTTTCCTGCCATCACGCTTGAGCTTTCCGCAAATGACCGGCGGGATA
This sequence comes from Cupriavidus sp. C2SS-8b, assembly GCF_057073745.1. Lineage (NCBI taxonomy): Bacteria > Pseudomonadati > Pseudomonadota > Betaproteobacteria > Burkholderiales > Burkholderiaceae > Cupriavidus > Cupriavidus sp. C2SS-8b. The sequence goes on along the minus strand of NZ_CP172717.1, from coordinate 1,938,297 downwards.
CCAATGCATGGTGAAGCACGAAACGTGCTTGAGTAGAACTCAATCGAACTGGTCGGAAATGTCGATTGAGGCGGCGCGGCGGCGCTCCTAACATCCGTGGCAGACGCAGTTGGCGCGCACCGCGCCATGGACACCACAAATTTGCGCTGCAGCGCAAGGAGACACTGTATGACGACCTTCGGTTTTATTGGGCTTGGCGCCATGGGAAGGCATATGGCGCGGCATCTGGTTCGACGCGGACTGCCCGTGACCGTATTCGACAGCAACGGGCAGGCAATCGATGACCTCGTCCGGATCGGGGCAGCGCGCGGCGCCAATGCCCGCGATGTTGGCGAGCGTGCAGAGGTGGTGATGGTTTGCCTGCCAACGCCCGATATCGTCGAGCGGGTCGCCATAGGCGAGGGCGGCGTCGCGGGTGCCAACGCCGTGAAAGTCCTGGTCGACCATTCGACAACGGGTCCGACCGTGGCGCGCAGGCTCGCGGCCGCGCTGGCGGTGCATGGCATTCAGGCGCTGGACGCACCGCTGGCTCGTGGTGTGGCGGGCGCCGAGGCGGGTTCGCTCAGCGTGATGGTATCGGGCGATACCGAGGCCTTCGCTATCGCGCGACCGGCTTTCGAGGCATTCGCTGGCGACGTTACGTATCTCGGGACACAGCCAGGGCTGGGTCAGACGCTCAAACTTGTCAACAACATGATTGCCGGTTCGGCGCTTGTCACAGCGGCGGAGGCCGTGCTGTTCGGTGTGAAGGCAGGCATCCCTGCGGACGCGATCCTCCAGGTCCTGTCCAGAAGCGCCACGGCGCGTGGCTTTGCTGTCCAGACGCTGCTTGCCGACAAGGTCCTGTCGCGCAAATTCGACTTCGGCTTTCGCATGGATCTGATGCGCAAGGACATGCGGCTGGCACTCGGAGAGGCCGAAGCCGTAGGCGCGCCGATGTTCGCGTCCGCCATCGTCAAGCAGTTTTTTGATGCGGCCGTGGCCGACGGTGCGGGAAGCGACGACATGACCTGCGTCGTCCAACAGCTTGAGATGCTGGCGGGGGCCACGATTGGGCCAGCTTGAGGTAGCCATGAGCGGCGCTGAAGCGACCACAACACCAACCGCCAGAATCTATATTGAGGAAGCATATGAACAGGGTGCTGAACTACATCAACGGGAATGATGTGCCGCCGTCGACCGGCCGGTATATGGAAAAGACAGATCCGCGCACTGGTATTGCGCTGTGCGAGGTGGCAGATAGCGGCAAGCCGGATGTCGACGCCGCTGTCGCCGCGGCGACGAGCGCGCTGCCGGACTGGCGTGCCATGCGTCCTGCCGAGCGCGGCCGTATCCTGGTGGAGATCGGCCGTTCGGTGCGCGACAGCATCGGGACGCTGGGCCACATCGAAAGCGAAGAGACCGGCAAGCCGGGCCGCGAGATGCCGCAACTGATGGCCCTGATCGCGCAGTACTTCGAGTTCTACGGTGGCATCGTCAATACGATGGATGGTGAAGTCGTCAACGCCGGACCGGACTACCACATCTACACACGACGTGACCCGTTCGGCGTGATTGGCGTGATCCTCCCTTGGAACGCGCCGTTGCACCAGGCCGCGCGCGCGATCGCGCCCGCGCTTGCCACCGGCAACGTGGTTGTCGCCAAGCCATCGGAATTTACTTCTGGTTCGCTGGTTGCCTTTGCGAAGCTGGCTGAGGCGGCTGGTCTGCCGCCTGGCGTCCTGAATGTCGTGGTCGGGACCGGGCCGGCGCTCGGACCGGCGATGGCAGGGCATCGCGAGGTGCGCAAGATTTCGTTCACGGGTAGCACGCGCGCGGGCCGGGAATTGGGGCGGATCGCCGCTGACCGCATGCTGCCGCTGACGCTGGAGCTGGGCGGGAAATCTGCCAATATCGTCTTCGCTGACGCGGACCTTGATGCCGCGGCAAAGGGATGCACCACCGCCTTCACCTGGAACGGCGGGCAGTGGTGCGCGGCAGGCACGCGGCTGCTCGTGCAGGCGTCGATCCACGACGCCTTTGTCGACAAGCTGCTCGCTTCGGTCGCCTGTGTGCGCGTTGGGCCCGACCCCGAGGCGTCCTATGGGCCAATGACGACCCGCGCCCAGTTCGACAAGGTTCAGGAGAGCTTCGACTTGGCCCGCCGCCTCGGCCTTGTCCCGGCCATTGGCGGCCGCGCGGCACAGGCGCCGAAAGTTGGGGAGGGCTGGTTCATCGAGCCGACCGTCTACCTTGGCGTCAGTAACGAAATGGAGATCGCGCGTGAGGAGATTTTTGGGCCCGTACTCTGTGTCATCAGGTTTGAAGACGAGGCGGATGCCATTCGCATCGCGAACGATTCAGACTATGGCCTGGCGGCCGGCATCTGGAGCCGCGACATTGGTCGTGTCCACCGCGTTGCCGGAGCCCTCGAAGCCGGTCGGATCGTTGTGAACGAGTACAGCGGCGGCATTGTGCAGACGCCATGTGGTGGGTTCAAGCAGAGCGGCTATGGGCGCGAGCAAGGGGTGGAAGCGCTTGCGCACTATACGCAGTTGAAGTCGGTGATCATTCGGCTGTAGCGTCGTTGGGATTCCTTGAGCTTCGTGGGCCCTCGAAGTTGATGCTGAGGCCTGCGGGATGAGGCCAGCTTCCACCGCAGTGCGATGGAAACCACCGGCGCGCATCACGCCGAGGAAGGGGATGAGGGCACGGGCCTTGTCCAGACAGTAGGACAGGCCCGCGCGAACGCGCAGCTAATGTTCGATCAGATGCTCGATGCGGATCGGCAACTCCCGCACGCGCTTGCCGGTTGCATGAAATACTGCGTTGACCACGGCCGGGGCCACGCCCACCAGCGCGATTTCTCCCAGTCCCTTCACACCCAGTTCGTTAACATGGGTATCGACCTCGTCGACAAAATGCGCTTCGAGTGCCTGGATATCCAGGTTGACGGGCACGAGGTAATCCGCCATATGTGCATTTACGGGCCGGCCATCCCGCGCATCGAGGGCGGTCCGCTCCATCAGCGCCATGCCGATGCCACCGACCATCCCGCCCGTGCACTGGCTGGCCGCAAGGCGCGGATTCACGATACGACCCGCGCCATAAGCGCCAACCACGCGCCGGACGCGGATCGTACCGACATCGGGATCGATGGCGACTTCCACGAAGACTGCACCGAAGGCATGCATGGAGAAGCGGGTGTGCACGTCGGCATCGGGGCCCGCCGTGGCACTGGCTTCAATGCCGCCATCGGTACCGCCTGCCCTTGCCTGGCGCAGGTCCAGCGCCGCCATGCAGGCGGAGCGCACGGCGGAACCGACTGAGGCGAGGGTCATGGAGCCGCCGTGTGGCGGGGTGGGCGGGAAATCCGAGCGTCCAAGGCTGAAGCGTACGCTGTCCATCGGCAGACCCAGTGTCTCGGCGGCGATCTGCGTGATCGAGGTGTAGGTGCCAGGCCCCATGTCGCTGGCAGCGGCTTCCACTTCGGCGGTGCCGTCAGCAAGCAGGCGCACGCGGGCACTGGCCTGCCCATGGAAGACCGGGTAAGTGGTACAGGCCATGCCCCAGCCGACGCGCAGCCGGCCGTCCCGCATCGAGCCGGGTGCATGCGTGCGGCGGGCCCACCCGAACGCATCGCCGCCGCGCTCGTAGCAGGCAAGCATGGAGCGGCTGGAGAAGGGCAGTTGCAGGCCCTCGTCGAGTCGGGGTTCATTGCGACGGCGCAGCTCCAGCGGATCCATCCGGAGGGCATGGGCCAGCTCGTCCATCGCGCATTCCAGCGCAAAGACGCCGGTGGCTTCGCCCGGGCCCCGCATATAGGTCGGTGTGCCGATGTCCAGCGGCACCAGCCGGTAGCGCGTGCGCACATTGGGGCAGCTATAGAGGAATGGCGTCACCGCGGTGAGCGCTTCGGTGAACTGCTCATAGCGGCTGGTCTCACCGGTGCCTTCGTGCACGATGCCGGTCAGCCTGCCCTCCGGCGTCGCCGCCAGCGCCACGCGCTGGATCGTCCGTGGCCGGTGCCCCGCAAGATGGAAGGTCTGTCTGCGCGACAGCACCAGCTTGACGGGCCTGCCGACCTCGCGCGCTGCAATCGCCGCCAGCGTGACATGCGGCCACGTGCGCAGGCTGGTGCCGAAAGCGCCGCCGACAAACGGGCAGATGACGTGGACGTTCTCGGGCTGGATGCCAAAGATCGCCGCGATCTCGGCCTGCTCGTTGACGACGAACTGGCTCTTGCTCCAGAGCGTCAGGCGTTCGCCTTCCCAGGCTGCAATGGTGGCGTTCGGCTCGATCGGGAGGTGATTCTCGCGCGCGGCATCGTAGGTGGCATCGACACTGACCGCGGCCGCCGCCAGCGCGCCATCGGGGTCGCCGCGTACCCGGTCGGCCGAATGGGGGCCTGGCTCGCGCCCTGCCTCCGGCACCACGGCTTCAGCACGCTTGTCGAGCGGGTCGGAGAGCGGCGTTTCCCCGGCATAGCGAATCTGCAGCAGGCAGGCCGCATGCTCGGCCTGGTCCAGAGTGTGTGCCACGACTACGGCAACTGGCTGGCCGTAGAAGCGGATGCGATCGTCCTGCAGGACATGGAGACGTTCGCCGTGTGCCGGATCGATAAAGCTTTTGTGGGGCGCATACGCTAGTGTCGGGGCGTTCTCATGGGTCAGTACCGCCAAAACCCCTGGCAGCCTGCGCGCCGCTTCCGCGTTGACCTCGACCACTCGTCCCAAGCCGATCGAAGCGCCCACGATGACCGCATAGGCTTGCCCGGGTTGATTGAAGTCGGCGGCATACTGCGCCCTCCCGGTCACTTTGGCGCGCCCGTCGATGCGGGCATGTGGTTGGCCGATATGGTTTGCGTTCGTCATCTGGCTTCTCCCGCGAGTTCGAGGGCCCGGACCACAGTCCGTTGCAGCAGCGCGATCTTGTATCGGTTGCCGGGCAGAGGTGAGGCGTCTGCGATCGTAGCCAGCGCGGCCGCTTCGAAGCTCTCGCGCGTCGGCGCTTTGCCTTGCAGGGCGAGTTCGGCAGTACGCATGCGCCACGGCCGGGTGCCGACACCGCCGCAGGCGAGGCGTGCGGCTTGGATCGCGCCATCCCGGACCTCGAAGGCTGCCGCGGCCGATACCAGGGCAAACTCATACGAGGCCCGGTCCCGCACCTTCAGGTAACGCGCATTCCGTGCATAGGCGAGCGGGGGAACCCGGACCTCGACGATGAGTTCGCCCGGCACCAAGGTGTGTTCGAGATGCGGCGTGGTGCCGGGCAGCCGGTAAAGGTCTTCGACGGGAAAGTGGCGTGACCCGTTCGGGCCATGTACGAAGACCACCGCGTCCAGTGCGACCAGTGCAACCGCAAGGTCGGACGGATGTGTTGCCGAGCAATGGTCGCTGACGCCCAGGATGGCATTGCCCGCATGCAGGCCGTCGATGGCCGCGCAACCGCTGTCCGGGGTGCGCTTGTTGCAGGCGGCATCGAGCATGCGGAAGTAAGGGCAACGCACGCGCTGGAGCAGGTTGCCACCGATGCTGGCCATGTTGCGTAGTTGGGGCGAGGCGCCCTCGAGCAGCGACTCGGCAATCACCGGATGGAGGCGCCGGACATCGGGATGCGCAGCGACCTCGGACATGCGCGCCAGCGCGCCGATGATCAGCTCGTCGCCCTCCACGCGGATATGGCCAAGCGGCAGCGCGTTGATGTCGACCAGCCGCGTGGGCTGTTCCACGTGCTCGCGCATCAGGTCCACGAGCGTGGTGCCGCCGGCGATAAAGCGCGCCCCACCCGCGGCGGCCGCCAGCGCTTCCGCTTCCGAGTTGGCCTTCTGCAGTGTGAACGGGATCATGGCAGGTGCCTCCCTCCAACCTCGGCGACCGCCGCGACGATTCCCGGGTAAGCCCCGCACCGGCAGATGTTGCCGCTCATCCAGAAGCGCACCTCCTCGGGCGAGGTGGCATGACCCTCGCCAATGCAGGCTACGCCGGACATGATCTGGCCGGCCGTGCAGAATCCGCATTGAAACCCGTCGTGCGCGATAAACGCGGCCTGTAGCGGATGCAATTCGCCGTCGGCCGGCGACAGGCCTTCTATCGTGCTGACGTGCGCGTCATTGCAGGTGGCGGCAAGCGCAAGGCAACTGTTGATCCTGCGCCCGTCCACCATCACCGTGCAGGCCCCGCACGCGCCCTGGTTGCACCCCTTCTTCGTGCCCGTGAGGTCCAGGCGCTCACGCAGGACGTCGAGGAGCGATTCGCGCGGGTCGATATCGAGGCGATGCAGCGTGCCATTGACCGTCAGGCTTAGGGGCACGCGGGTAGAGCCGTGGTCATCGCCAGGCTGTGGCTGACTGCTTTCGGAACGAACTGAACTGGACATAGTCGACATTCCTCCTTGCATGGCCCAAGGAACTTGGGCGATTGGAGACAAAGGCGTCGTCAGGTGCCTGCACCAACCGTGGGAACGCTCTGCCGGAAATAAACCGCAGCAACGCCTCGAGGGGCGAATCCTGCAAGTCACTACAGGCTTCGGGGGCCCCGGCCCGAATCGGCGACCGAAACGTGTAGGGTGGGCGAACAAACTGCTGGACAGTCGTGGCCCGCCACAAGCACCGGCGGTCATCGCAACGAAACGCTGTTTCACTGTCACTACGATTCCTTGCGCTGACGGATTGGATAATAGGTATGAAAAGAGAGCCTTGCTGGCATTTCCTCGCCTCAGCACGAACAGCGCTATGCGAGCACCAGTATTGGCCCCGCGTGTTTTGAGGGTGTCCATGCCGTTTCCGAGGAAATGCTTCGCCAAGCCGATTCGGTCCTGTGCCGGGCGAAGAGCCCCAAATGGGGTATATCCAGAACTTCATTTGTAACGATTATTCGCCGCCAGTTCCCGTGGGATCCCGGATGGGTAGCGAGCCCTTTGCCGCATCTGGCGAAGGGTGTCTATTTGGCTGGCGGTCGTTATCAGTTCCGGTTACTAAGTCCGATAACTGGATAAAGGCATTTGATTACACAAATCTCAGTCGTCAAGTTCATGGGCGTACCGGAAGCCGGCGGCGAGATCCATCACCCGCTGCGGGCCTGCCAGATGGTCTTGACCCCGGTTCGCCGTCGCCTCTGCGCGCCAGTAAGCCGCTGAGCATAGCGACCAAGCGCACAATCTCATTCAGACGCGGTGACGTCTTCGGCGGCTTCTTCTGTAGAGAGTGAATGCCGCGCGCGATCCATCCCGTTCGAACAACAGCTCTGCATTCAAGTCTGGGTAAGTTCGGTCCCGTCGCTGCAAAGCCTAGACCCGACAGCCGTTCTTGAGCACATGAAAGAACAATTCCACCTCCAACGCACGCGGTACCAGTCAATGAGCTGCACCGCTGCGTCAAGGTCGTTCACCTCGCGATTACTCAACAGTCGCCATTGCCAAGGATCGACCTCCTTCGCGCGCTGGCTGACAAAACCATCTGCTGCGAGGCAAACGGCTCTTTAGGCCGAACGGCGGCCCTTGCCATAGACGGAATGGCCGATTCCCACCCCACTTGTGCGGTTCAATGGCAAGAGCGCACGCGCCGCCAGAAGACCCAGCATGCCGGCATTCAGTTATCAGCCTGCTACACGTCGGACCACCGGCGGCTTCCAGGTACCGTCCAGCGCCTCAGGCATGGGCAGGTACAAGCGGAGATTCATCGAGAAGTTGCCTGCCGCGGGCGCCGGCAACCAGTTGGACTCGGCGTCCTTGGGCGGGTCGCGCTGGATCACCAGATCCAGCGAGCCATCCGCGTTGTACCTGACCGGATCTCGATCCCCGATGGCAAAGCGGTGGATCGGATTGGCGGCAAAGAACTGGCGGTCGTTGTACATCGTCAGGGACCAGAAGGCACGTGCCGGCGGCAGCCGCTCCTTATCGAAATGGATCACGTACTTCGCCGCACTGTCGAAAGGCTTGCCATCGACATCCGTCAGCGCAATTGGATAGATTGCGTCCTCGATCGTGTTTGCCCCCAGCCCGGCAAAAGCGACCATCGCTCTGCGCAGGTAGTCGGTGCCGTACGTGCCGATTGGATTGACGATCGTTCTCCAGCCGTTGCTCACGGAGCCGGCACGGGGCAGCGCCTCGGCGATTTGCTTGCGCGCGGCCGCCGGAGCGTCCCGGAGCGCGGTCTGAACGTCCGGTGCCAGACGGTTCAGCTCGAAGGCTTGCCCAGGCACCAGCCCTATGCGCGCGATGCGGTCAAGAACCGGATAGTCGTTCGCATGCGGCGGGTTGTTCTTCATCAGTTCGGCGAACATTTTGAAGTAGCTCGCGGCGTCCATCCTTGCCACCTGTTCCACCGGCGCGCTCATGTCCTGCTGCGGATCCTTCCTGCTTTTGGCTGGCACGTATCGGGGGTTTCCCCAGGCGCTGAGCGGCGTGGCCTTCAGGCCAGCCTGGAATTTGTGCACGGATGCATAGTCCGAAACGCCATTGGTCTGCGTCCGCCCGATCATCCAGCCCACGGCTGTCGGCGAGACATAGGCGGCCATGCCGGCCGGCAGCTTGCCATGCCAGCGCGGTCCGACAATGGCGAACTGCCGCGGACGATTCCCGGTCGTGCGCGTACCGGGAGAGGTGAAGACGTCCGTCCACATGTCGAGCGCTGGAAGCAGATAGTAGCGATCACCGGAATCCGGCACGGTGATGATCAGAGGCTCGCGCGTGACGTCGAACCAGAGCGACGAGTACAGTGTGTCCGCATTCGGGCGAACCACCGTGTCGAACTTGTCGTCCGGAAAGTCCGCCACGTGCGCGAACTGGTTCATCGGCGCCCGGATTCCGCCTTTGGGATCCGCGGCGTCGACATTGGTCGAAACGCGGCGTGTCACCTCCATCAGCACCATCGGATAGGCATAGATATAGGCCTCCGTCGCGATCTTCTGTACGTCGACAGCGCTTGGCGGTGCCGCGGCTGCGCTTGCCTGAATGGCGGCTGTGCCAATCAGCGCAACCAGAAAGCGCCGCAGCCCCTTCGTGCGAACCCATGCAGTCATGTTTCCTCCTGTCTCTCTTGTGGCGTTACGATTCATTGGTCACGACACTGCGCGAACCATAAAGCGCGCAGATGGAAAGATCAGCCCTCGAAGGTAGACAGGTCCTTGGGCTTGATGTCGTTGGCCCTGCAGTAGTTGAGGTAGCGATCCATCGAGGTCTTCCAGTTCTCGACCGCGATGATGTTGTCCTTGTCGTCGAGGTACAGCAGTTCACCCGCCACAATGTTGAATGTAATGATGTCGGGACCTTCTGCATACGCTGACTGGGGCGTATGCCGCGTCGATGCCGTCTCGTAGACGACGCTGCCAGCATGGGCGACCCAATCGTGCTCTTTGTAACGCCAGCTCCCCTGAACGGTGTAGACGATCACCGTACCGGTGTGATGGTGCCGTGGCATTTCCATGCCGGCGGGCGCCTTCAGCAGGGTAATGGTCTCTCCGCGTACCGGATCGATCTTGAAGTACTTGATCATCACGTCGTTGCTGTACGGAGCAAAGGGCATCCACGGGGTGTCGTTGCCATCCAGGCAACCGGTATTGATCGATTCGAACAACATGAACTGTCTCCTATAGTCGCCTTGGTCCAGCGCGGATTCGGCTTTGGCAGGTTCCCATTCTGGCGAGACGATTCACCCCGTACTTGTCATTTTCAGACAACGGTCTATCATTTCCAGACAATACCGATTGCCACGCTTTGGCAACTTTTTTGCTGTCATGCGCGCCCCAAACATGAAAGCAGCCATCCGTACCCTGGTACCGGCCCGCTATTTCTTACTGATCGACGATTACCTCAAGTCCGCAGGCACCTCGCTGCGCGAGCTGGCATGCGCGGCCGACATTGATCCTGACCGGTTCAGGGAAACGGATTTCGGCCTCACCACGCAGCAGTTCGATGACTTGCTGGAAGCAGCGCTGCGCGTGACCGGACGTAGCGACATCGGCTTCGAGTGGGGGCGCCGCCTCAAGCTGAATTCGCACGATATCCTGGGGTATGCAATGCTTTCCTGCCCCAACCTGGACCAACTGCTGCGCCTGTGTTCCCGCTATTACAAGCTGCTGACACCTATGTTCAGGATGAGTTATCAGCGCACCGGTCATCATGCGGAAATCATCTACCGGCCAGCGCTGCCAATGGCAAGGGGAACGCTGAATCTGCTTCAGGAGGCGATTGCCGTTTCGACGCACCTGCAATGCAGGACCCTGTTGCAGAACCCTTCATCGGTCTACGACATCTACCTGTCGATGGAGCCGCCACCGCATGTGGCCCGCTATCGCGAACTGGCGCCCGCGCGCGTGCATTTCGCCGCGTCGCCGCTGCCGGAGATCCGCATGGTGGCCGACACCTGGAGCCTGGACGCAGCGCTTCCGATGGCCGACGTGCATGCGGTCCGCATGGCGGAGGAGCGATGCCGCGCACTGCTGCAGAGTTACAGCGAACAGGGGAACTGGGCCGAATGGGTTGTGATGATGTTGAACGAAGCGGAGGACAGCCAGCCTACGCTGGACGAACTTGCCGGTCTGCTCGGGATTTCGGCGCGCACCCTTGACCGTTACCTGAAGAAAGAGCAAAGCAGCTTCCGCGACCTCGCAATTCAGGTGCGTAATCGGCGCGCGCGAAACCTTCTGCTGGAGGGAAAGCTCCCGATCTCTCAGATCGCCTACCGTCTCGGATTCACCGATGTCGCCAATTTCAGCAGGGCCTTTCGTCGGGACAATGGCGTCAGTCCATCCGGTTTTCGTGGTGGCAGCGGTGAAGGTCGGTAAAGATCTGGACGAATAGGCTTCTGACTTGCTTGCGCGTTCGCGCAGTAACGGTCGGTCACGCATCCATGTGAAGGGATGCGCGCCGAAAAACGATAGCGTCCTGGCTTAAGGGGCCACGCCGGCCAGTCCACGATAGGTGTGCCGGAACCGCTCGCGCGCCTCGGCCGACGGCCGGAAATCGACTGCAAGCGGCGAGATGGTGATGTACCCCGCCAGGAACGCCGGGGTTTCGGCGATGTGCGCGAGGGCATTCGGTTCGCTGTCCGGCGCGCCGACGCCGATCGATACCGTGCCGTCCGGGTTGCGCTGGTACGCCGTGGTGAACGAGTCCACTGTGCCCGCTACGGTCATTCGCACGCCCGCCGGCTGCTGCCTTCCGATCACGGGATAGTTGATATTCAGCGGCTGCGCTACCGGCAACAGCGGCTGGCCGGGCGCGCGGCCAGCTTCGAGGCTGGCGATCACGCGCACGAGGAACGCGCCGGCCTTCGGGAACGCGGCCAGCGTGGCGGGGAAGCCCGTTCGCGCCTCGGCGAAGTCGACGCCAACGCTCAAAGCGATGGCCGGCACGCCGCGCCGCGCGGCGAACAGGGCGTTCATGACCGTCCCCGAGTGCGGGATGGAGTCCGACAGGTTCTCGCCGAAATTGGCGCCGGAAACCACCAGGTCGGGCACGAAGCGCTGTTCCGGCCCGACGATCTTCAGCCCCATCGCCGTGGCGTCCACGGGCGAGCCGCTGCCACGGTAGTCCGGGTTGATGGCATCGAGCGGGCTGCCCGCGACATAGCTGGCCTTGACGCGGTGCACGCAGAAGGTGTCGGTGCGGCCGGCAAGCGGTACCACGGCCAGCCGGGTGCTGCCGTCGGGCACGGCGTACGCGGCGCCGGAGCCGCTCTGGTTGCTGGCGGGGCCCACCGTAATGACGTGATGTCCGGCATCCTGCAAGGCCTTGCGCACCGCGCCGATGCCGGGCGCCGCGCAGCCGTCGTCATTGGTCAGCAGCACGTTGAGCGCGTGCGCGGGGCCGGCTGCGGCGGCCAGTGCCGCCGCGGCGATGGACAGCAGAGGCGTGGAAAGTCTGGGCATGGAAGGGGGCTCCTGTTCTTGTTCGTCTCGGATACGTGGAACGTCTGTGCCCGGCGCCGCATGGCCGCCGGGCAGTTGGCCGTGCCGCGCCTACGACACCAGCAGGCCGCGTGCGCGCGCCAGCGTGATTGCCGTGTCTTCGATCATGTCTTCCTGTCCGCCCACCAGACGCTGGCGACCCAGTTCGACCAGGATCTCGCGCGCGGGAATGCGGTACTTGGCCTCGGCGCGCTTGGCGAACAGCAGGAAGGATGAATACACGCCGGCATAGCCCAGCGTGAGCGCGTCGCGGTCGATGCGGATCGGGTGGTCCATGATCGGCACCACCAGGTCCTCGGCCACGTCGGCAATGCGGAACACGTCGACGCCGGTCTCGATGCCCATGCGCTCGCAGACCGCCACCAGCACCTCCATTGGCGTATTGCCGGCACCCGCGCCCAGCCCTGCCGCCGCGGCGTCGATGCGGTTCGCGCCGCATGCAATCGCGGCCAGCGAATTGGCCACGCCCATGGCGAGGTTATGGTGGCCATGGAAGCCCAGCTCGGTCTCGGGCTTCAGCGCCTGGCGCACCGCGGTCAGCTTCTCCGTGACGTCGTGCGGCAGCATATGGCCGGCCGAGTCGGTGATGTACAGGCAGTTGGCGCCGTAGCTTTCCATCAGCAGCGCCTGCTGCACCAGCGTCTGGGCGGGCGCCATGTGGGCCATCATCAGGAACCCCACGGTGTCCATGCCGAGCTTGCGCGCCATGCCGATATGCTGCTCGGAGACATCGGCCTCGGTGCAATGGGTGGCGACGCGGATGGTATGCACGCCGATCTCATGCGCCATGCGCAGATGGTCGACAGTGCCGATGCCCGGCAGCAGCAGCGCCGAGAGGCGCGCCTGCTTCAGTTCGCCCAGCACCGCGCGCAGGTAATCCTCGTCGCTATGCGCGGGAAAGCCGTAGTTGACCGAGGCGCCGCCCAGGCCGTCGCCGTGCGTCACTTCAATCAGCGGCACGCCGGCGGCGTCCAGGCCGCGGGCGATGCCCTTCATCTGTTCCAGCGAGATCTGGTGGCGCTTCGGGTGCATGCCGTCGCGCAGGGTCATGTCGTGCAGGGTGATGCGTTGGCCCATGGCGTGGCTCCTCAGGCGGTGGTGGTTTCAGGGCTGCCGGCCAGCATTGCGACGGCAATGCACTCGGCGGTGCGGGCCGCGGAGGCGGTCATGATGTCGAGGTTGCCGGCGTACTTGGGCAGGTAGTCGCCCAACCCCTCGACCTCCAGGAAGATCGACACGCGCTTGCCGTCGAACACCGGGCCGTTCTTCAGCGTGTAGCCCGGCACGTACTTGCGCACTTCGGCAATCATGTCGTGCACGGACGCGGTGATGGCGGCCACGTCGGGCGCATCGTCGGTCAGGCAGTGGATGGTGTCGCGCATGATCAGCGGCGGCTCGGCCGGGTTGATCACGATGATGGCCTTGCCCTGGCGCGCGCCACCCACGGCTTCGATCGCACCCGCGGTGGTGCGCGTGAATTCGTCGATATTGCGGCGCGTGCCAGGCCCGACCGATCGCGACGACACCGTGGCAACAATCTCGCCATACGCCACCGACTGCACGCGCGACACGGCGTACACCATGGGGATGGTGGCCTGGCCGCCGCACGTGACCATGTTGACGTTCATCTCGTTGCTGCCGATATGCGCGTCAAGGTTGACGGGCGGCACGCAGAACGGCCCGATCGCGGCGGGCGTCAGGTCGATGACGCGCACGCCGCGCGCGGTCAGCTTGGCCGAGTGTTCGGCATGGACGTAGGCGGAGGTGGCATCGAAGGCGATGCGGATATCGTCGGCTTCAAGATGCGGCAGCAAACCGTCGATGCCTTCGCTGGTGGTCTTCAGGCCAAGCTCGCGGGCGCGCGCGAGGCCTTCGGATGTGGCATCCACGCCAACCATCCACACGGGTTCCAGGACTTCGCTGCGGCGCAGCTTGTAGAGCAGGTCGGTGCCGATATTGCCGGGCCCGATCAGGGCGCATCGGATCTTGTTCATGGTGTCTCGCGTCGCAAGTAGAGGGAATCAGAAAGTCAGCAGAACACCGCGCTGCAGGCGCCGATTCCGCTGACGCGCATGGACAGCTGGTCGCCGGCCTGTACGGGGATCAGGGCCGCCAACGAACCCGACAGGATGGTCTCGCCTGCCAACAGCGGGATGCCGAAGCTGCCCAGCGTGTTGGCGAGCCACGCCACCGCGTCGGCGGGATGGCCCAGCGCGGCGCTGCCCAGGCCGGTGGCCACGCATTCGCCGTTCTTTTCCAGGACCATTTCGCACGAAGCGAGATCCAGCGCCTGCGGGCTGACGCGCTCGTCGCCGAGCACATAGACGCCGCACGAAGCGTTGTCGGCCACGGTGTCCTCGATGCGAACGCGCCAGTCGCGGATGCGCGAGTCGACGATCTCGAAGCAAGCCGCCACCGATTCGGTGGCCTGGAGCACGTCGTCGCGCGTGACACCGGGGCCGCGCAGGTCGCGGCGCAGGAAGAAGGCAATCTCCCCTTCAGCGCGCGGCTGGATCAGCGTGTCGGTAGGAATGGGCTGCCCAGCCGCGTAGTGCATGCTCTGCAGCAGGATGCCGAAGTCCGGCTGGTGTACGTCCAGCATCCGCTGCACGGCCTCGCTGGTCACGCCGATCTTCTTGCCGGTGATGCGGTCGCCGGCCGCCAGCCGGTGCGCGATAAAGCCCTGCTGGATGCGATAGGCCTCGCCTACGTCCAGCGCCAGGCCGCGGCCGCTGAGGGGCGGGACAGGCGTGCGCGTGACGAGTGCATGGTGGAGTTCGTTGCTGAGCGTGGCGATCAGGTCGGCATTCATGGCGGGGAAGAATCGGGTAGTGCCGCCGCGGCGGCACGTTGCAAGGCGTGCGTCAGAACGAGTACTTGGCGTTGAAGGCCACGTAGTCGCGGTCAGCCAGCGGGCGGTTGGTAATGCTGGCCCCGCCGATGAACGCGGCGTAGGTCAGGTTGAGTTCCAGGTTGTTCAGGTACTTGAAAGTCACGCCGACGCTGGCGCGCTTGTCGCCATAGCCCATCAGCGTGCCGAACGCGCCGGCCACGGCCGACCTGCCGCTGAACTGCTGCGCATAGGTAAGCGGCACCGTCATGTCCCAGCCATCGAACACGTTGTTGTAGGTGAGCGACCAGCCGACCTGGAACGCCGCCGAATTGCGCGTGTTGGTCAGCTGGCTGTAGCCCATCACCGAATCCACGCCGAGCACGTGCAGGTAGGCGATTTCACCGACCAGCGACTGCGAGTTGGCGAGGAAGGTCGGGCCGATCGAGTAGATCGCAGAAAGCTGCCCCTGCAACGCGCGGCCAGGCGACGCGGTGGGCGAGCCGGCCACATCCACCAGCAGCGGGATGCCGTCCTTGTAGCTGATTTCCCCGGCGATATTGGCCCCCAGCACTTGCGTGGAGAAGCTGGCCCCGGTCAGGTTGATGCCGCTGAAGTACTTCTGCTGGAATTGCAGCGAGGGGAACAGCGAGGTGACGACGCTCGGGTTCTTGTCGTGATAGCGCAGCTGGTAGAGCCCGATCTCGGTGTCTTCGAACACGCGGAAGCGCGTGCCGATACCCCACTGTCCCCAATCCGACGGGCTGATGTCGGGGCCGCGCGGGATACGGAAGCCTGGCCCGATGATGAACTCGGCGCCCGGGCCGACCAGGTCGCTGGTGCTGAAGTAGCTGCCGGGTGCGGAGAGCTGGTTCGCCTTGTAGGTGAACTGGTAATAGCCCATCAGGCTGAACGACGGCGTGACCTGCAACTGGAGCGATGCCTGCGGCACCGGCAGCAGGATGTCCTTGACCTCGGCACCTGGCACGAACGCCTTGGTGGCATCGGCGGGACCCTGTGCACCGGCGATGTTGGCGAAGAACAGGCTCTCGCCCCACGCCACCACCTGGTTGCCCAGCTTGAAGCTCAGCTGGGTATCGCCGATGGGCGTGGTGCCGTAGACATAGGCGTCCAGCAGTTGGGCGCGCTGCTCGTGATAGTCGCGCGCCGAACCGGTGAACTCGTTGAACGGGCCGCTGTGGTTGACGGTGAACGGCGCGTTGTTCGAGTTGGTGCCGCTGTAGGCCCAGTCGTAGAACACGCTGCCGCGCACCAGCGCACCGAAGGCGTCATGCTTGACATGCGCCTCGCCCAGCAGCGAGACGCGGTTCGCGGTCATGTCGCCGCGCTTGAAGTTGCGGTCGCCGTCGTCGCCGTTGATATTGGCTGGGCTCAGCAGCGTGTTGCTCTGGTGGCCCGTGCGTACCGCCGCGCCGTAGGACGCGGTCACGCTGTAGTCCAGCGTGGTGTCGTGGCCGAGATCGATGGTCTCGCCGGCGCGGGCGGCGGGCGCGAGCAGCGTCGCCAGCGCCGCCGCGGCAGCGATCGGCCGTAGCGGGCTGCGGCGTTTCACTGCGCCGGTGGATGATTGGTGCATGGTGGTCTCCCCTTGGTTTCGGTGGTGGTTCATGGCCTGGCACTTCGAATGGCGCGCATCTGGCCGCAAGCGTAGAGAGCGGGGGGCATGCACAAATCGGCAGAATGGACTAGGCGATTTCCCTACGGGAATCAGTTCAACCGCGATTGAGCGACGCCGCGTCGAGGAAGGCCGGACGTTCGCCGCCGCCGTCGAGCACGAGATTGGCGCCGCTGACGTAAGAAGCCTGTGGCGAGGCCAGGAAAAGGCAGGCGCTGGCGATATCGTCGGGCTGTGCAAGCCGGCCCAGCGGCACCGTGGCGGCCATCGCGCGCAGCGCCTCGGGGTCGCCGTAGTGCTGTTGCTGCGAGGTCTCTGTCAGCACCATGCCCGGGCTGACCGCCGCCACGCGCACCTTCGGCGCCCATTCGACGGCAAGCGTGCGCACCGCGTTGAGGATGCCGGCCTTGGCAGCGCCATAGGCGGCCGTGCCAGGCGACGGGCGCAGCGCGCTGACGCTGCCCACGAACAGCTGCGTGCCGCCGGCCGCCTGCTGCTGCATGCGCGCATTGGCGCGCTGCGCGAGCTGCAAAGGCGCCACGAGGTTGAGCCGGATCACCGATTCCAGCAGCCGCGGCGATGCATCTGCAACCAGCGCGTAGGGCGAGCCGCCGGCGTTGTGGACCACTACATCGAGCGTCGGACTTTGCCCGGCGATTTGCGCAAGCAAGGCGTCGGCCTGCTCGCTGTCGCGGATGTCGGCGGCGATGAAGCGGGCGGTGCGGCCCTGTGCGTGCGGCAACTCGCTATCGCCCGTGGGCGCGGTGCGTCCGCAAATGAAGACTTGCGCGCCGGCGCGCAGGAAGGCTTCGCTGATGGCGCGGCCGATGCCGCGCAGGCCGCCGGTGACCAGCACGGTCTGCCCGGAGTAGTCGAATCCTGTCATGGGTTCCCCTGATGCATGGAGCGCCCATCGTAGGAGAAGTGGCCGTGCGCTTCTTAGTCCGAATGAACGATGCCTGGCGGGCCAGCGCTGCGCAATATCGCAGCAACCACACCGGAGACGCCCTTATGCCCGCTACGTCACAGCAAACGCCATCCTCCCTGCATCCCAACCTGCCGCTCGGGCGCTTCGTCACGACGTCGGCGGGGCTGCGGCTGCACTGCCTCGACACGGGCAGCGGGGAACCGGTGGTCTTTATCCATGGCAGCGGGCCGGGGGCGAGCGGCCACAGCAACTTCCGCCATAACGCACCGGCATTCGTGCAGGCGGGCTTCCGCGCGGTGGTCGTCGATCTGCCTGGGTATGGACAGTCGTCCAAGCCGGATGACGTCGAATACACGCTGGATTTCTTCGTCGCCGCGCTGCGCGAGCAGTTGCTGGCACTTGAGCTGCCGCGCTGCGTGCTGGTCGGCAATTCCCTTGGCGGCGCCATCGCCTTGCAGTACGCGTTGGATTTCCCCGAGCATGTCAGCCGGCTGGTGATGATGGCCCCGGGCGGCGTGGAAGAGCGCGAGACCTATTTCCAGATGGAGGGCATCCAGCGCATGGTGTCGCTCTTCACCGGCGGCCACATGAACCCCGACACCATGCGACAACTGCTTCAACTGCTGGTGCACGACGCCAGCCTGGTCACCGACGCGCTGGTCGACGAGCGCATGGCGGTGTGCCGAGAACAGCCGCGCGAGGTGCTGGCCACCATGAAGGTGCCCAACCTGACGGCCCGGCTGGGCGAGATCCGCTGCCCGGTGCTCGGCTTCTGGGGTACGGAGGACCAGTTCAATCCCGCCGCCGGCGCGATGAAATTCCTGAGCGGCTGCGCCGATGCCCGCTTTGTCATGATCAACCGTTGCGGCCACTGGGTGATGGTCGAGCACGCGGACTATTTCAATCGCGAATGCCTCGGCTTCCTGGCCGACACCGCTGAGCTGCGCGCGGCATAATTGGCGCGCCCGCACACCACCAACAATACGATAGGAGACACCATGGAATTCCCGTACAGCCTGTTCGACCTGCGCGGCAAAGTGGCCGCCATCACAGGTGCCGCGCGCGGCATCGGCGCCGAGACCGCGCGCGTGCTCGCGGCGGCCGGCGCCAAGGTTGCCGTGCTCGATGTGCTGGAAGCGGATGGCAAGGCCACTGCCGAAGCGATCTGCGGCGCGGGCGGCGAGGCCGCGTTCTGGAAGCTCGATGTCACCAGCGAAAGCGAAGTGGCCCGCGTGCTCGGCGAGGTTGCGGCGCGCTTCGGCGGGCTTGGCATCCTGGTCAACAACGCCGGCATTGAAGGCACGAACTCGCCCACGCATGAAGTGACGCTCCAGCAATGGCAGCAAGTGATGGCGGTGAACGTGACCGGCACGTTCCTGTGCACCAAGCACGCCATCGCTCACCTGGAACGCGCCGGTGGCGGCGCCGTCGTCAACGTGTCGTCGATGTACGGCATTGCAGCCGGCCCGGATGTGCCGCCGTACCATGCGTCCAAGGCCGCGGTGCGGATGATGGCCAAGACCGATGCCATGCTCTACGCGGCCAGGGGCATTCGAGCGAATTCCATCCATCCCGGCTATATCCGCACGCCGATGCTCGAACACGTGGCGCAGCAATCGGGGCAGGGCGAAGCGCTGTTCGACTACCTCGGGGGCCTGACCCCGATCGGCAAGGTTGGCCAGCCGCGCGACATCGCCGCCGGCATCCTGTACCTGGTATCCGATGCCGGACGCTACGTGACCGGCGCCGAGCTGGTGATCGACGGCGGCTACACCGCACGCTGATGGACAAGGAGAACGCCATGCCTGATAGCGCCGCGATGAAAGCCATGCTGCTCGCCTATGCCGAGCGCTTCAATGCCGGCGATGCCGCGGGCGTTGCCGCGCTCTACGCCGACGATGCCACGGTGGAAGACCCGGTCGGCGCGCAGCCGATTGTTGGCAAGGCTGCCATCCTGGCCTTCTATCAGCACACCACTTCACTGGGCGCGCGCCTGGACGTGGTGGCGCCGCCGCGTGGATCGCACGCCAATGCGGGCGCGCTGACCTTCTCGGTCCGCGTGGAGATGGAAGGCAAGCCGGCACGCATCGACGTGACGGACATCATGACGTTCGCCGCCGACGGGCGCTTCCAGAGCATGCGCGCCCACTGGGGGCCGGACGACGTGCATTTCCTGTAAAGCGCTGCCGCGAGCCCGCCGATGGTCCGGCGAACCCGCGACGATGCCGTCGCCACGCGCGCGCGCATTCTCGACAGCGCGCAGCAGCTGATGCGCCAGCGCGGGCTGCACTGCGTCACGCTTGAAGACGTGGCCCGCGCCATCGGCATGACGCGCGGCGCGGTTTACGCCCATTTCCGCTCGCGCACCGCGCTGCTGGGGGCGCTGCTGTCGTGTGCGGAGGCTGACTTTTCTGCGCGGCTGGCACCGATGGTCGCGGGGCTTCGGGCCGGGCCCGGCGCTCTGGAGCCGGCGCTGGCGGCGCTGCTCGACGGCGATGCCATCGCACGTCATGTCAGCCTGCTGGCGGCCCTGTTGCAGCACAAATGCTGCACCGAGTGCGAGCTGTGCCCGCTGCGCGACCGCGTGCTGGCGGGCATCGACACGCTGCGGCGCACCCTCGCGGATCTGCTGCCCGAACCTGCGCTGGCCGGGCTGCTGGTGGCGCATGTTTGGGGCCTGCTGAGTGCGCACGCCATGCAGCTGACGCCGGCGGGCTTGTCGGGCGCGGCGCCGGTGCTGGCGGCGCTTTATCTGGGAGCGGGTATGCAACACGGTGCATCTTTCCCGCCGGCCAACGCCGCACGCATTCGGGACACCCCTTAGTCCGCTCGGACGAAGAGCTGCGGGCCCGCGGCACCTACGATGCTGTCATGGACCTTGAAGCCCGGAAAGGGCATGGGGAGACAGCGATGAAGCGGCTCGGATTTCGTTTGTTGGGCGGCGTGGCTGCGTTGGTGACCGGTGCGGGCGCGGCTTGGATGTTCGTCGCCGGCGGTGGGTTCATCTATGCAAATAGCGGCCAGGATGAAGCCGCCGTCGCCGGCATGGCGCTGTCCCGCGTGGCGCCCGATGACTGCGACGATGCCTGCGCGCGCAGCCGCGGCGTAGCGGCGTTACTGGTATTGAGCCAACGCCCGTCGCAATGACGGGCGCGTACGTTTTGGTCCGGCTTGCGATCAGCGCTGGGCGGCCTGGCGCTCAATGTGGAGGGCTTCGGCGCGTGCCTTGACGTCCCGGGCTACTTGATCAAAGCCCTGTTTCACCCAGCTGCCATGCTCGCGCATGATGGTTTCCGCGTTCAGGCCGAGGAACAGGTCGGTGGTGAAGTAGCGGGTACGGTTCTGTCCGATCGCCTCGACATACTGGTCGCGGCGCGCGGCGTCCTTGTTGTCGTCGGTGGGGCGCTGTTCCCAGGACAGCAGGCGTTCGGGCTCCCAGGCGATCAGGGTCTCATTGACGGGGATGATCTGGTCGGTGCCGGGAATGCGGACCTGCATGTGGACCATGTCGCCGAGGCGGCCGGTGGTTTCCAGGCCCGGGCAGAACGTGTTCCACGCCGGATAGCGGGGGAAATCCGTCAGTACCTCCCACACCACAGATGGCGGTGCATCGATCTCTACGGTGATCGAAGTCACCAGGTTTTCGGGCTTGGCCATTGTGTCTCCTTCCTGTCGGTTATTTGGGGAGTCTCAACACTAGGGCCGAGGGCGGTGCCCCCGCATACCCCGAACGGACGAGTCCGCGCGGACGACGCCGGCGACCCAGCGACGCGGCACAGTGACAGCATGCTCAGCGAGTCTCCAGCTGCTGTGAGCTTGGTGCCGGCCGGTGGTTGGGGTCGGCGTTTTTTTTTGGTTGTTTGGCGAAATGCGGGGGCGTTGTGCTTGGCAGACTTGGCTGTTTCACCAGCGTAGGCTCTCTGGCAATGATTGGGTTGCGGTGCTTGGCAAGCGCGGCTGTTTCGCAGGCGTAGCCTGCGAGTCACTTTTTGTCCGAGCGACAAAAAGTAACCAAAAAACGCGTCGCTTGCCCTAACGGGCGAATATTGATCGTAGTGTGCGAAGAATTTCGTACGGGTATTCGCTTCAGAGTTTGCCTGGCTGCCTGCCGCATGGT
Source organism: Cupriavidus sp. C2SS-8b (assembly GCF_057073745.1). Classification (NCBI taxonomy): domain Bacteria; kingdom Pseudomonadati; phylum Pseudomonadota; class Betaproteobacteria; order Burkholderiales; family Burkholderiaceae; genus Cupriavidus; species Cupriavidus sp. C2SS-8b. Next base: position 1,916,898 of record NZ_CP172717.1, on the reverse strand, counting down.
GCGCATCCGTTTGCAGGCTCTCCAACAATGATTGAACGAGCCCTGAACCTGTCCGTGGCCCGGGCTCTCCAGCCCTATCGCATCATCGCCTTCGGCTGCGCTACGCGCGGCTCAGTAGTCTGAGCGCACAGGCCCAGTTGAACCACCAAGACAATGGCCCGTGCTCTTGAGCGCCAGTGATGGTGATGAGCCAGCGAACAGACTAGTGAGCCGCGTAGCAGCCGTAGGCGATGATGCGATAGCGTTGGCAGTGTCGGGCCACGGACAGGTTCGGGGCTGGTTCAATCATTGCCTGAGAGCCTACATACGGGTGCGCACCACGCGGCAGGCAGCCAGGCAGTCTCTGAAGTTCATACCCGTACAACACCCTCGGCACACTACGATCAATATTCGTCCGCTAGGACAAGTAAACGCGTTTTTCTGCTTACTCTTTTGTCGCTTGGACAAAAGAGTAAGTCGCCGGCTACGCCGGCGAAACAGCGGCGCCTGCCAAGCACGACATCCCCGCAATTCAGCGAAGAACCTTCTTTTTCTTTAGTGATGACTTGGTTGTCGACGGAAATCGACGCCAGAGGGATCACCCCATCCCCACCACACTCGAAAGCAGCATCTTCACCAACACCGCCTGCCGCGTCGCTCCGGTTTTGGCAAAGATCCCACGCAAATGCGCCCGCACCGTATTCTTCTTCACGCCAAGCCGCGCGGCCGCTTCATCCAGCGTCAGCCCGTCGACCATCAGCAAAGCGAGTTCGATTTCGGTCGGCGTCAGCTGATACAGCTTGCGCAGGCTGGCGTGCGTGTTGCGCGGCGAGCTCGCCGGATCCCGGATGAAGACCGCGACGGCGGGCCGCAGCGCCTTGTCTTCACCGCGGTAGCTGAGTGGAATCGGCCGCACCAGTACGCTCAGCGGCGTGGCCAGGCCGGGCCGGTTCAGGGTGGTGACCTCGCTGCGATGCGTGGCGGCAGCATGGGCCTGCGCCGCGCCCTCCAGTATCTTGCGGAACCTGCGATTCTCCAGCGGGCAATGCGCATGGAGCGTGTTGTCGGCAAGGCAGAGCCCATCGCGCGCCTGCAGCAGGCGTGTGGCGACGTCGTTGCTGCGGATCACCTTGCCATGTTCGTCGAGGATGATGGTGCCGACCAGCAGCCGGTCCACGGCGTCCGCGTACAGGGCGCGCTCGGATTGCAGCATGTCGAGCGCGGCATGCAGGTCGACCGCGCGCTTCAGGTGCGGCAGCAGCGCCTGCAGCAGCGTCTTCTCGGCCAGGCCAAAGTCCTGGCCGGCATCGCCGCGGCTGATGAACAGCGCGCATTGCACGCCATCCGGCGTGACCAGGTTGGCGGCCAGGATATAGCGCAGGCCGAGCGGCTGCAGGTACTGCGTATAGAACGGGTGCGCCAGCCAGCCCGCTTCGCCGAACAGTTCGTCGGCGCTGAAAAGACGGTCGGGATGGAGGTCGAGGAAAGGGCACAGCGCGTAGTACTGCTCGCTGTACGAGGGCTCGCCCGGCAAGTGCGGGCCGTAGGTGGAGGCGTTGACAATCAGGCCCGGGCGGTCCGTCGCCGGGTGGCGCAGCACCAGCGTGACGAAGACCGCGTCAAGGCGCTGGCGTGCGCTTTCCAGGAAACCGGCCCAGGGCACGGCCTCAGTCGGGCCCTGGTAGAGCTGGGCCAGCAGGGCGCTGAGTTCGGCGGCCGGTAACGGGTCTGGCGGCATAGTCGAGGCGTTTCGGTTGACGGCCGGTTTGCTCCCCTCTCCCGCTTGCGGGAGAGGGAGCACTCAGCTGGTCGTGCAGGCGCATGGATTCCACGCAGGCGCGGTCAGCATTCGCTGCCAGAATGCAGCTTCCTCCATCGTACCCACCCTCCCTGCCGCCTCATCGTCCATTCAGCCTAAGGTCTCTCCCTCAGCCACGCCACGATGCGCTCCGCTGCCTGCTCCGCCGTATCGGCCGTGGTGTCGATGCGCAGTTCGGGCCGCTCGGGCGGCTCGTAGGGCGAATCGATGCCGGTGAAGTTCTTCAGCTCGCCGCGCCGCGCCTTGCGGTACAGGCCCTTGGGGTCGCGTTGCTCGGCCACGGACAGCGGCGTGTCGATGAAGATTTCGACAAACTCGCCGTCGCCAGCCAGCGTGCGCGCCATCTCGCGTTCGGAGCGGAAGGGCGAGATAAACGACACCAGCACCACCAGTCCAGCATCGAGCATCAGCCTTGCCACTTCCGCCACGCGCCGGATGTTCTCGACGCGGTCCGCCTCGGAGAAGCCCAGGTCCTTGTTCAGCCCATGGCGCACGTTGTCACCGTCGAGCAGATAGGTGTGGTGCCCCAGCGCATGCAGGCGCTTTTCCACCAGGTTGGCAATGGTGGACTTGCCCGCACCGGAAAGCCCTGTGAACCAGACGATGCGCGGCGACTGATGCTTGAGCGCGGCATGCGCGTGGCGGTCCACGTCGATGGCTTGCCAATGCACGTTCTGGGCGCGGCGCAGCGCAAAATGCAGCATGCCGGCGCCAACCGTGTTGTTGCTGAGGCGGTCGATCAGGATGAAGCCGCCCAGCTCGCGGTTGCGTGCATACGGGTCGAACGCCACCGGCTGGTCCAGGTGCAGGTTGCACACGCCAATCTCGTTCAGCTCCAGCGTGCGTGCGGCCAGCTGTTCGAGCGTGTTGACGTTGACCTTGTACTTGGGCTGCGCCACCGTCACGCCCACGGTGCGCGTGCCGAGCTTGAGCAGGTAGGGGCGCCCGGGCAGCATGGCGTCCTCGTTCATCCATACCAGCGTGGCTTCGAACTGGTCGGCCACCGCGGGCGGGTCTTCGGCGCACGCCAGCACATCGCCGCGGCTGACGTCGATTTCGTCCGCCAGCGTCAGCGTCACCGCCTGGCCGCGCACGGCGTGCTCGCAGGCGCCGCTGGCGCCGACAATGCCCGTCACGCGGCTTTCGCGGCCGGAAGGCAGCGCGCGCACGCGGTCGCCGCGGCGGATCTCGCCGGCGCTGACCGTGCCGGCGAAGCCGCGGAAGTCCAGGTTCGGGCGGTTGACCCACTGCACCGGCAGCCGGAACGATTCATCCTGCGCAGGCACGTGGTCGATCTGCACGTTCTCTAGGTAGTCCATCAGCGTCGGACCCTGGTACCACGGCGTATTCGCGCTCGGTTCGGTGATGTTGTCGCCGCGCAGTGCCGACATCGGGATGCAGACGATATCGGTCAGGCCGATCTGCCTGGCAAACTCGCGATATTCCTTCTCGATGCGCGTATGAACTTCGCGCGAGTAGTCCACCATATCGAGCTTGTTGACCGCGACCACCACGCGCTTGATGCCGAGCGTTGCCACCAGATAGCTGTGGCGGCGCGTCTGCGTCTGCACGCCGCGGCGCGCATCCACCAGCAGGATCGCCAGGTCGGCGGTGGACGCGCCGGTGACCATGTTGCGTGTGTATTGTTCATGCCCGGGCGTATCGGCCACGATGAACTTGCGCTTTTCCGTGGCAAAGAAGCGGTACGCCACATCGATGGTGATGCCCTGTTCGCGCTCGGCGGCCAGGCCGTCCACCAGCAGCGCGAAGTCCAGGTTCTCGCCCTGCGTGCCCATCTTCTTCGAATCCGCTTCGAGCTGGGCCAGTTGGTCCTCGAACAGCATCTTTGATTCATACAGCAGCCTGCCGATCAGCGTGCTCTTGCCGTCGTCGACGCTGCCGCAGGTGATGAAACGCAGCAGGCTCTTGTTCTGCTGGGCGTGCAGGTAGTGGACGATATCGCTTTGTGCCGCGTTTGACGCTGCTTTGGACGCCGTGTTTGATGCCATTCCCGGCGTGGTGTCGATCAGGGTTTCCATCAGAAGTATCCCTCCTGCTTCTTCTTCTCCATTGAACCGGCCGAGTCGCTGTCGATCAGCCTTCCCTGGCGCTCGGATGTCGTCGCAATCAGCATTTCCTGGATGATGCCGCCGAGCGTATCGGCCTCGCTCTCGATCGCTCCAGTGAGCGGATAGCAGCCCAGCGTGCGGAAGCGGACCTTGCGCAACTGCGGGGTTTCCCCGGGACGCAACGGCAGGCGCTCGTCGTCGACCATGATCAGCGTGCCGTCGCGCTCGACCACCGGCCGTTCCTTGGCGAAGTAGAGCGGCACTATCGGGATCTCGTTCAGGTAGATGTATTGCCAGATGTCGAGTTCAGTCCAGTTCGACAGCGGGAACACGCGCAGGCTCTCGCCCTTGCGCTTGCGGGTGTTGTACTGGCGCCAGAGTTCGGGACGCTGCATCTTCGGGTCCCAGCGGTGCTGCGCGGTGCGCACGGAGAACACCCGCTCCTTGGCGCGCGACTTCTCCTCATCGCGGCGCGCGCCGCCGAAGGCGGCGTCAAAGCCGTAGTGGTCCAGCGCCTGCTTCAGACCCTGCGTCTTCCACACGTCGGTATGCACGGCCGAGCCGTGCTCGTGCGGGCTGATATTGCGCTCCAGCCCTTCGGGGTTGATATGCACGCGCAGGTCCAGGCCGAGCCGCTCGACGGTCTGGTCGCGGAACGCGATCATCTCGCGGAATTTCCACGTGGTATCGACGTGCAGCAGCGGAAACGGCGGGCGCGCCGGGTGGAAGGCCTTCATCGCAAGGTGCAGCATCACCGCGCTGTCCTTGCCGATGGAATAGAGCATGACGGGGTTTTCGCACTCCGCCACCACCTCCCGCATGATGTGGATGCTCTCCGCCTCCAGTTGCTCCAGGTGGGTCAACATCGGGTTCTCCTCTTGGTTGCGCCGGCCCCGTGCGGGGATCTCGCCGCGGCTCGGCATGGACACAAGGTATCGAGCCCAGGCCCCGCGCCACTTCGTCCGGGCGGACTAGAAAATGGCGAGGTGCGGTGTGCATTTACTAGTCCGCCCGGACGAGGAGGCGATCGGCATGCACTGGGTATCGTTGCAACGCAGACAAACCACGGGAGCAACGCAGATGGCGACCTCCGCCGAAGACCAATTGCTGAGCGGCCAGACCTGGGCCGAGTTTTGCGAAGTGCTTAAGCGCAGCGGGCAGCAGATCCTGCGCCCGGAGGCACCTGCGGATGCGCTCACGCGCGCCGAGGGCTTTCGTTACCTGAGCCGCTTGCTGCGCATTGCGCTGGAGATGCATGTCGAGTTCGCCGATCCGGCGTTTCCCGGCTTCTTCTCGCCATCGCATGAAACCGTCAAGATCGGCGCCGACAATCCGGACAACCTGTACCGTTATGCGCGCCTGGACGGCAGCGGGGCCTACCGCATTCGCGGCCGGCGCGGCACGGTGGCGTACCTCAGCTTCGGCACGCAGAAGGGCGGCTACGAAACCGACGGCAAGATGATCCAGACCGGTTTCATCGACAGCAACAAGCTGGCAGTGGCAGCGGACGGCAGCTTCGAGATTGTCCTCAGTGCGCAGCCGCATGATGGCAACTGGTTGCGCATGGAGCCGGCTACCAATGCGCTCGTGGTGCGCCAGACCTTCCTGGACCGCAAGGCCGAGACACCGGCCGAACTGCGGATCGAGCGCATCGACGCCAACGGCAAGCCGCCCGCGCTCAGCGCGCAGCGCCTGCACGGCGCCCTGCTGCGCGCGGCGGGCTTTGTCGAGGGCACGGCACGCGTCTTCGCCGACTGGGCGCAGGGCTACGGCGGCCATGTCAACGCCTTGCCGCCGGCGGACCAGGCGGTGTGCCAGGCGGCAGGCGGGGATCCGAATATCTACTACTACCACTCCTGCTGGCAGCTGGCCGACGACGAGGCGCTGGTGGTCGAGGTGGACAACGTGCCGCCGTGCGAGTTCTGGAACTTCCAGATCAACAACTACTGGATGGAATCGCTCGACTACCGCTACCACGACATCTGCCTCAACAAGCACAGTGCGCGGCTGGATGCCAATGGCGGCGTCACCGTCATCCTCAGCGCGCGCGATCCGGGCTTGCCCAACTGGCTGGAGACAGCGGGCCATGGCAACGGCACCATGTGCTGGCGCTGGGTCGGCGCGGCGCAGCCGGTGCATCCGCGCACGCGTGTGGTCAAGCTTGAATCGCTCAGGGAGAAAGCATGAATACGATCGTTTGTGACGACACCGCTGTGCTGGACGTGGAGCGCCTGATGGCACAGGCCAGCGCGCAGGCAGGCGGCCTGACTGACTTCGGCCCCGGCAACTACCGCGAAGCATTGCATGTATTGGCCGATTCGCTGGCGCGCGAAGCGGGACTATCGCCGCAAGGCTTGCAGATGCTTCAGGGCAAGCTGCAGGCACAACTGGTGAACCGGCTGGTGATCCAGGACTACTGCCGGCGCCATCCGGAGATCCTGCAGGAACGCGTGGAAGACCCGCTTGTGATCGTCGGCCTCCCGCGCACCGGCACCACGCTGCTGCAGCGCATGCTGGCCACGGATTCCCGCTTCTGCTCCGCCGCCTGGTGGGAAACCCGCTACCCGGCGCCGCTGCCTGGCGAGGACGCGTGCGATGCGAGCGGGCGCATCGCGCTGGCGCGCGACGAGGTCGCGCAGATGATCCGCTTTATCCCGGACATCCTCGCCATCCACCCGCTCGACGCGATGGCGGCCGACGAGGAATTCATGCTGATGGAGCATTCCTTCCTGTGCGCGATGGATTCCTACGCCAACGTGCCGGGCTACACCGCCTGGCTGGCGCAGCAGGACCGCACCGAGGTCTATGCCTACCTGAAGACCATGCTGCAGTTCCTGCAGTGGCAGAAGCGGCAGCGCGGCGAGGTGCCCGCGCAGCGGTGGGTGCTCAAGACCCCGCAGCACCTGCATACGCTGGAGATCCTGTTCAAGGTGTTCCCGGGCGCGCAGGTCGTGCTGACCCATCGCGATCCCGCGCAGACAATTCCGTCGATGGCCAGCATGGCGCATACGCTGTGGAAGCTGTACGCCGACGCACCCGATGCCATCAAGGTGGGGCAGCAGTGGAGCGAACAGATGCGGCGCGGCACCGAACATGCCATGGCCGTGCGCGACAGCCTGCCGGCCGACCGCTTCCTCGACGTGCGTTTCGAGGACACGGTAAGCGATCCGTTCGGCGTGGCGCGGGCGGTCTACCGCTTTGCCGGCATGCCGCTGACCGAGGCGGCGCGCGCCGGCATGTGGGCATGGATGGAAAGCAACCCGCGCAACCAGCGCGCGGCGCACGCCTATACGCCGGAGCAGTTCGGGCTGAGCCAGGTGCAGCTGGAACGCGACTTCGCAGGCTACCGCGCGCGGCACATCCTGACCCACCACTGAAAAAAACCAGAGGAGACACAAACATGCTGCTGAAAGACAAAGTCGTCATCGTATCCGGCATTGGCCCCGGGCTGGGCATCAAGCTAGCGGTCGAAGCCGCGCGCGAAGGTGCACGTGCCGTGGCCATTGCCGCGCGTACCGCCGCGAAGCTGGAGGAAGCACAGGCCCGCATCGACGCACTGGGCGCCGACTGCGAAGTGCTCAAGGTCGTGACAGACATCACCGACCGTGCCCAGTCGCGCCATCTTGCCGCCGAGACCATGCGCCGCTTCGGCCGCATCGACGCGCTCGTCAACAGCGCCTTCCAGCACGGCAATTTCCCCGAGCCGGTAGAAGCCGCGGATCTGGACGTCTGGCGCCAGGTGTTCGATACCAACGTGTTCGGCACCATGACACTGACACAGGAAGTGGCGGCGCTGATGAAGCCGCAGGGCGGCGGCGCCATCGTGATGATCAACACCCAGGCCACGCGCAAGCCGATGCCTGGGGAATCGGGCTACGCGGCGTCCAAGGGCGCGCTGGCGGTGGCGGTCAAGTACCTGGCGCGCGAGCTCGGCCCGCACGGCATCCGCGCCAACAGCGTCTTCATGGGCTGGATGTGGGGCGCGCCGGTGCAGGGCTACGTGCGCCATGCCGCGGCCGAGCAAGGCGTCAGCGAGGACGCTATCATCGCACCGGTGGCTTCGCAGATCGCACTGGGCCGCATGCCGACCGACGACGACTGCGCACGCGCGGCGCTGTTCCTGGTGTCGGACTATGCCCGGGCGATCACCGGAGCCTCGCTGGATGCCAACGGCGGCGATTTCATGCCCTGACCCACCAGCCCTGACCAGCCCGGAGCCATTGCCATGCCCCGCTACTTTGCCTTCAACGGCGACGCCGACGGCCTGTGCGCGCTGCAGCAGCTGCGCCTGGCTAACCCGGGCGACGCGACGCTCGTCACCGGCGTCAAGCGCGATATCCGGCTGCTCGAACGCATCGACGCCGCGCCCGGCGATGCCGTAACCGCGCTCGATATCTCGCTCGACCAGAACCGCGACGGCTTGCTGCGGCTGCTCGCGGCCGGTGCCAGCGTGGCGTACTTCGACCACCACCATGCCGGCGAACTGCCCGCGCATGCCGGCCTGTGCGCCCATATCGACGAGGGACCGGAGGTCTGCACCTCGATCCTGGTGGACCGCTATCTCGGCGGGCGCCACCGCCGCTGGGCGATTACCGCTGCGTTCGGCGACAACCTGGCTGACGTGGCCCGGGGTCTCGCTGCACAGGCGGGGCTGGATGCGCGCGAGACCGCCGTGCTGGAACGCCTGGGCACCTGCCTGAACTACAACGCGTATGGCGAGTGCCTGGCGGACCTGCATTTCGATCCCGCCGAACTGGCGCGCCACATGCTGCCGTTCGAAGACCCGCTCGCATTTGCGGCGCAATGCGGCGCCTATGCGGCGTTGTGCGACGGGTACGAAGAAGACATGGCGCACGCGCGGCGCCTGTCTCCGGCGCACGAAGTACCCGGCGCCGCGCTGCTGGTGCTGCCTGACGCGCCATGGGCGCGGCGCGCCATCGGCGTGCTGGCCAACGAGCTGGTGCGCGGGCGCCCGGGCGATGCGATCGGCCTGCTGTCGCCGAAGTCCGGCGGTGGCTTTGCCGTCAGCGTGCGGGTGCCGGCGCACAGTGCCACCGGCGCGGCCGATTTCTGCCGCGGCTTCGAGACCGGCGGTGGCCGGCGTCTGGCCGGTGGCATCAACCACCTGGCCGACGCCGAGGTAGACGGCTTCACCCGCCGCTTTGCCGATTGCTTTGGCGGTCCTGGCCTGCTCAACCCGGCGGGACAAACTCCGTAACCGCCAGCTCGAATCCGGTGACGGCGCGGTACGGCACCGGATGGCTGAGCAGGCGCAGCTTGTGTGCGCCCACATCGCGCAGGATCTGAGCCCCGACGCCCAGTGCCCGCTGCGCGAACGCGGGTGCGGGCGCGACCGATTGCGGTGCCGCCAGCCGTTCCAGCCGCTGCTGCGGCGACTCGCGCTCATCGAGCAGCACCAGCACGCCGCAGCCCTCGGCGCCGATACGCGCGAGCGAACGTTCCAGGTTCCAGGCCGGCTGGGCCGGCGTGGCGAAGCCCAGCACGTCGCGCTGCATTTCCACGGTCTGCACGCGGGTGAGCACGGGTTCGTTCGGGTTTGGCTCGCCCAGCACCAGCGCAAGATGGAGCGCGTCGACCGGCGCGTCGTGGTAGGCATGCACGGTGAAGCGGCCATAGGGCGTGTCGAGTTCGCGCGAATGCGTGCGGCGCAGCGCGCCTTCGGTCAGCAGGCGGTGGTGGATCAGCCCGCTGATCGAAACCGCCGGGAGCCCGTTGCGCCCGGCAAAGGCCAGCAGGTTCGGGCCGCGCAGCAGGTCGCCGGCATCATCGAGCAGCATGGCATAGGCTCCGGCCGCGACGCGCCCGGCCAGCCTCGGCAGGTCGGAGCACGCCTCGGCGAAGCCCGCGCGGCGCAGCACGCCGTCTGGCTGCGCCACCACGGGGAAGATGTGCCCCGGCTGAACGAGGTCGTGCGGCTGCGCATGGGCCGCTGCCGCCACGCGCAGCGTCAGGGCCCGGTCCGCCGCGGAAATGCCCGTGCTGACGCCCGTGGCCGCCTCGATCGATACCGTGTAGCGTTCGCGCTGGCGCTGGTTGGCCGCCATCGGCGGCAGCTGCAGCCGCTGCCGGCGCGCTTCGGTGATCGCCATGCACACCAGGCCACGCGCCTCGGCGGCCATGAAGTTGACGTCGGCTTCGGTGGCGCGCTCGGCGGCGACCAGTACGCACCCGGTGGCCTCGTCGGTCTCATCTTCAATGACCACCACGCGCTGGCCTGCGGCGAGGGCCGCGAGCACATCGGTTATCGGTGGCAGAACGCTGGACGTGTTCATGCTGCCTCCTGCTCGCTGGCGCCGAATGCCTGTCGCAGCGCCGCCGCCGCGGCATCCAGCGCATCGCCGGCGGCGTCGATCACGCCTTGCATGCTCATGAAGCCATGGAACTGGCCGGGCCAGCGCTGCACGGTGGCGTTGCCGCCGGCGCGCTGCAAGGCCTCGCCATAGGCTTCGCCCTGATCGCGCAGCGGATCGAATTCCGCCGTGATGATGGTGGCTGGCGGCAGGCCGTGCAGGTCGCGCTGGTGCAGCGGGCTGGCGCGCACGTCGGCCGCGTCCGCGCGATGGGCCAGGTACTGGGTGCGGTACCAGTCCAGTTCCGCCGCGCCGAGGAAATAGCCCTCGCCGCAGGTGCGATAGCTTTCGCTGTGGATGGCGGCGTCGGTGCAGTCCAGGTACGGATAGAGCAATAGCTGGTGGCGCGGCGCGATGGCGCTGCCACGCAACTGCTGGCATGCCACGGCGGCAAGGTTGCCGCCGGCGCTGTCACCGGCCACGGCAAGCCGCTCCGGATCGGCGCCCAGTTGCGTCGCATGCGCGCAGGCCCAGCGCACGGCAGCCACAGCATCTTCGGCGGCGGCCGGAAAGCGCGCCTCGGGTGCCAGCCGGTAGTCCACCGACAGTACCAGCGCACCGCTGCGGCGCGCCAGGCTGCGGCAGATGTTGTCGTGCGAATCGAGGCCGCACAGGACAAAGCCGCCGCCGTGGAAATAGACCACCAGCGGCAGCGCCGCGCTGTCGTCGGGCCGGTACAGGCGCGCCGGCAGCGGCCCGTCCGCGCCCTCGACGGTGAGGTCTTGCTGCGCGGCGATGGCGTCGCCAGGGGCGAAGCCCGGCATGGCCGCCAGCGCGGCGCGGTAGTCGGCGGCGTTCAGCGTCGTGAAATCGGGGCGGGGCATGGCGGCCATGGCGTCAAGCATGGCGCGGGCCTGTGGGTCGAGCGGCATGGTGTCTCCTTGAATGCTGTGTGGAAATTTGTTCAGAACGCGAACGACGGCGGCGTGCCCGCGACGATGGCTTGCGCGCGCGCCTGGGCCGCATGTGCGGCTTCCTCGTGCGGCAGGATCCAGAACTTGCCGGCCGACACGCCATCGAGGATCACGCGCGCGACTTCCTCCGGCGTCATGCCGGCGGCGATGCCGCTGCGCAGCGCACCGTTCATCTGGTTCACTTCCTGCGGCCCGGCGCCGTTCAGCTCGCCGGCGATACCGGTGGCCACCGGGCCGGGGCAGACCACCGACACCTTGACCGGCAGTCCCGCTGCTTGCAGTTCCAGCGCCAGTCCTTCGCTCAGGGCCACCACGCCTTGCTTGGACAGCGTGTAGGGCGCCAGCCACGGACCGACGGCCAGCCCGGCCATCGAGGCCACGTTGACGATATGTCCCGAGCCTTGCGCCGCCATACGCGGCACGAAGCAGCGCAGCGCGTGGAGCACGCTCCAAAGGTTGACGCGCAGCACGCGCTCGAACACCTCCGGCGCCAGCTCCCAGCAGCGGCCGGTGGCCAGCACGCCGGCGTTGTTGACGAGCAGGTCGATGCGACCCAGGCGCAGGAAACTCTCCGCGCACAAGTGCCCGATCTGCCGCGCGTCGGACACATCGGTGGGAATGGCGATCACGGTCGCGCCCTGGTCGGCAAGCGCCGCGCGCGTCGCTTCGAGTGCCGCGGCATCGATATCCGCCAGCGCCAGCGCATATCCCTGTGCGGCCAGCGCTTGCGCCAGCGCACGGCCGATGCCGCCGCCCGCTCCGGTGATCACTGCGGCCTGCGGCCGCGGGTTTGCCGCCATGGTGGTGGTTTCTCCGTCAAAAGACGGCGGCGCGGATCGCCGCCCATGGCTTGTCTTTTAGCGTTGGCGCGCCGGCGCGGCATCGTCTGTTTGGGTAGGGCCGCGCCGCGGCTAGGGGTTTGCCCTTGGGTGGGTAAGCCTGGGTCTGTCCTTAGTCTGTTTGGAGTATGTGTTTGCGCCGCCGTGGCGTGAGCATTTGCCCTGTCCCGCAGGACTAGTCCGGCCCGCATGCGAAGCCGGTCTCGGCTAGGGGCAAACCATGAAGGCAAGGGGCAAGCCGCGGCGCTTTGCCGTCCCTATAATCGGGGCACAAAAAAGGGCCACAGAGCTCGCAGCAGGCCAGCCGCCCGGCATGCCCGGCGCGCTGCGCACGCCACAATGGAGACAGAGGAAATGCTGATGGAGGTTAGCCAGAACCAGGCCGCCGCGCACCTGTTCGCGCAGACGACGGTGTCGCTGTCGGAGTTCAGCGCGTTGCTCGGCGACATCTATCAGGGCCCGATGGAGCAGGTGCCCTGGGGCAAGGCGCTGGAGCACATCCGCCGCCAGCTCAACGCCAACTACGCCACGCTGATCCTGAGATCGCCGGCCACGGACAGGCCGGGGCTGATGGTCAATGCGTCGGAGCACGGGGGTTCGACGCTGGCGGGCGAGACGTCCTACAACAACTACTATTACGCGCTCGATCCCTTCATCGGCCTGCCGTCCGACCGCGTGGTGACCATCGACGAGCACCTCGGGCCGGGCGTGTGGTGCCAGAGCGAGATCTACCAGCAGTTCCTGAAGGACGTTGGCATCCGCTATATCCTTGGCGCGGACCTGCGCACCGATGACGGTGTGGAATGCCGCTTCCGGCTGTGCCGCAGCATTGACGGGCCGAACTTCTCCGCGGCGGACAAGGCCCTGTGCACCGCGCTGCTGCCGCACTTGAAGCGCGCGGTGGACCTGCACTCGCGCATCGACGTGGTGGAATCGGAGCGGACTATCTATGCGAGCGCCATCGACCGCATGCTGGTCGGGATGGTGATCCTCGATGAGTCTGGTTCCATCATCAAGACCAACGCGGCGGCCGATGAGATCCTTGGGGCCAAGGATGGTATCCGGATCTCCAAAGGCGGGCTCGATGTGGAGTACGGGCAGGAGAATCGCAAGTTCCAGCGGCTGCTGCGCCAGGCGATGCTGGGCCATGTGGGCACTACGCCGGCGCTGATGGAAGCGATGTCGATCACGCGGCCTTCTGGTAGCGCGAGGCTTGGTGTGCTGATCCGCACGATTCCGCTTAGCGAGTGGTCGGAGGACAACCGCAAGCGCCCGGCGTGCGTGGTGTTTATCCGCGATCCGGAGCGGCGCTCGCAGGCGTCGCATGACGTGGTGCGGCAGTTGTTCGATTTCACGCCGGCGGAGACGCAGCTGGCACTGCAGCTTGCCAATGGGCTTACGCTTGATGAAGCGGCTGATGAACTTGGTATCAGCAAGAACACGGCTCGGGCGCATCTGCGGGCGATTTTTTCAAAGACTGGGGTGACGCGGCAGGCTACGCTTGTGAGGATGTTGTTGAGTAGTGTGATTTCGTTGGGGTAGGGGATGGGGCGGGGGGCGGTGTGCTTGGCAGGCGCCGCTGTTTCGACGGCGTAGCCGTCGAGTCACTTTTTGTCCGAGCGACAAAAAGTAACCAAAAAACGCGTTGCTTGCCCTAACGGGCGAATATTGATCGTAGCGTGCGAAGAATTTCGTACGGGTATTCGCTTCAGAGTTTGCCTGGCAGCCTGCCGCATGGTGCGCATCCGTTTGCAGGCTCTCCAGCAATGATTGAACGAGCCCTGAACCTGTCCGTGGCCCGGGCTCTCCAGCCATATCGCATCATCGCCTTCGGCTGCGCTACGCGTGGCTCAGTAGTCTGAGCGCACAGGCCGAGCTACCAAGACAATGGCCCGTGTTCTTGTGCGCCAGCGATGGTGATGCGCCAGCTAACAGACTAGTGAGCCGCGTAGCAGCCGTAGGCGATGATGCGACAGCGTTGGCAGTGTCGGGCCACGGACAGGTTCGGGGCTGGTTCAATCATTGCCTGAGAGCCTACATACGGGTGCGCACCACGCGGCAGGCAGCCAGGCAGTCTCTGAAGTTCATACCCGTACAACACCCTCGGCACACTACGATCAATATTCGTCCGCTAGGACAAGTCAACGCGTTTTTCTGCTTACTCTTTTGTCGCTTGGACAAAAGAGTAAGTCGCCGGCTACGCCGGCGAAACAGCGGCGCCTGCCAAGATCGACAACCCAATCACTACCAAAAGCATGAACCCCTCATTCAGACCTTTCCACTGACCACGATCGAAAAACCCTGCGGAGTTTGCAGCACCGCGCGAGTTTCATGCGGCCCCTGCGCTGCAGGCAGCGTCACACCGGCCCCCGCATCCACCAGCCTCGCAATAGCCGCGTCGATCTCCTCTCCTTCCTCCAACTTAAACGCCAGCGCCAGCTGATCCACGATTTTCTCTTCGCCAGCCACGAGGGCCAGTGTCAATGCGCCCGCATCGAGCGCGCAATAACGGTCACCATCGCGGAATTTCACGCGCAGGCCGAATCCTTCCGTGAAGAACGGCAGCGCGGTGTCAATGTCCGCAACGGGGTAGAGCAATAGTCTGGCTTGCATGGTGTCCTGTTCCCATCGATGAACGGGCAAGTTGCCCGCGACCAATGATAGGGACGCGCCATGTCCTGCTCATAATCCAATCAGACGATGTTGCAACGCCGTCCCCCGCCCACACTGCAAGCACACAGGCCGCTTCCGGCCCGAGGCGCGGCACACGGCGGCGTCCCGGCGGCGGTCCTGGACCATCAATACCAGGGAAGGGGACTGCAATGCGTTTTTCACTGATTTATGAAGCACAAACCGTCGATGCCTCCCGCGCCGGCGACCACAAGGTGTTCGATGAGATCATGGAACAGGTGGTGCTGGCCGAAGACATGGGCTTCGACGTGGTCTGGGCGGTCGAACACACCGCACTGACCAACTACGCGCACATGAGCGCGCCGGAAACGTTCCTGGCATTCGTCGCCGGACGCACGAAACGCATCGGCATCGGCCACGGCGTGGTCTGCCTGCCGCCCGCGATGAATCATCCGGTCAAGGTCGCCGAGCGCGTTGCAACGCTCGATATCCTCTCCGGCGGCCGCGTCCACTTCGGCGTGGGCAAGGGCGGCACCCAGCAAGAGGCCGGCACCTTCGGCTATGACCTGAACAGCCTGCACCCGATGATCGACGAGTCGATGTACCTGATCCCGAAGATCATGACGCAGGACGAAATCGAGCACGACGGCGAGTTCATCAAGATCCCGCGCCGCCCGATCCATCCAAAGCCGCGCCAGGACCCACATCCGCTGATGTACCTGGCCTGCACCAATGCCGACACGCTGCAGCGCGCCGGCGCACGCGGCATGGGCGCGCTGGTGCTAGGCTTCGGCGGCCCGGAAGATGTCGCGAAGAAGAATGACATCTATCGCACTGCGTGGCAGACCCGCAAGCCGGAGGACCAGGTCGGCTTCCGTCCGCACCAGCACCTGGCGGCGCTGTGCCCGACCATCGTGCTCGAGGACGGCCTGGCCGCGCGCAAGATCGGCATCAAGGGGCAGCGCTATTTCATGGAGTCGCTGTCGTACTGGTACGCAGGCGGCGAGCACCCCGATCCGTCCACCTGGGACGACGAGCACGTCACCGCGACGGACGCACAGGGCAAGGCCGTCATCAGCACCAAGTTTGCATCCGAGAAGGTCTCGGTGGACTTCAGCGATCCGTCGATGATGATGCTGAACCCAAACCACGCCTACGGCACCGTGGACGATTGCATCGGCTACGTGCAGCGCCTGATCGATGCCGGCGCCGACGAGATCCTGTTCATCTGCCAGATGGGCACGGTGCCGCAGTGGGCGCAGCTCGAAACCATCCGCAATATCGGCGAACACGTGATTCCGCACTTCCGCAAGCAGGGGCACAAGCTGCGCGTGGCTTGATCGCGCAGCAATCTGCTTCGCTGGGGCGGCGGGGAGTGCTGCGGGCTTTTCAACTTCCGCCTGTTTGCTCCCTCTCCCGCGAGCGGGAGAGGGGAGGAAACCGAGGGCGGCGGGACGCGCTGCAGCTTTCAAAAAAAACAGCTAGTCCCATCAGACGATGGCACCCCGCCCACCCGGTGCAAACATCAACGCCAGCCACAAGACAAAACCACAAGGAGACCCGCGGTGCCTCACCACAACGATCCCAAGCAACTGGCCGCCAGCCTGATCGCGCGCGCCGAACAGATGATCCCCGTGCTGGCCGGCCGCGCCGCGCAAGCCGAAGCCGAAGTGCGCATCCCCGCCGAGACCATCGCGGACATGCAGGCCGCGGGCTTCTTCAAGGTGCTGCAACCGCGCCGCTACGGCGGCTACGAACTCGATCCGCAAACCTTCTTCCGCATCCAGATGGCCCTGGCGAAGGGCTGCATGTCCACCGCCTGGGTCTACGGCGTGGTCGGCGTGCACAACTGGCAGCTCGCGCTGTTCGACGAACGCGCGCAAAAGGAAGTGTGGGGCAACGACCCATCGACGCTGATTGCCTCGACATACATGCCGGTCGGCAAGGTCACGCCGGTCGACGGCGGCTACCGCTTCTCCGGCCACTGGAAGTTCTCCAGCGGCAGCGAACTGTGCGACTGGATCTTCCTCGGCGGCCTGGTGCCGCCGGCCGAGCCGGGCGGCGCCTATGACTACCGCACCTTCCTGCTGCCGCGCTCCGACTACAAGATCGTGCGCAACTGGGACGTGCTGGGCCTGCGCGCCACCGGCAGCCACGACATCGTGGTCGATGACGTATTCGTGCCCGACTACCGTACCCACCGCGCGGTGGATGGCGCCATGGGCACCAGCCCGGGCCTGGCGATCAACGACGTACCGCTTTACCGCCTGCCATTCGCACAGATCTTCGTCCGTGCCGTGTGCACCGCTTGCATCGGCGCGCTGGAAGGCTCGCTCGACGACTTCATCGGCTACGCCGATGGCCGCGTCAGCAGCAACGGCGGCAGCAAGACGGCCGAGGACGGCGGCGCGCAGCTGGCCTGCGCCAACGCACAAGTGGCCGTCGACGAGATGCGCACCATCCTGGAGCGCAACTTCGACGAACTGCTCGCGGTCGCACGCGAAGGCGGCCAGGTGCAGACGCCGCGCCGCCTGCATTTCCGCTACCAGTCATCGCAAGTGGCCGAGCGCTGCGCGCAGCTCGCCAATGGCCTGCTGCGCTACGCCGGCGGCAACGGCATCTATCGCTCGAACCCGATGGTGCGCCGCTTCCTGGACCTGCACGCCGCGCGTGCCCACTACGCCAACAACCTGGACCGCTTCGGCCAGAACCTGGGCGGCGTGATGATGGGCCGCGCGAATACGGACTTCTTCATCTGAAGCCGGTCAACGGACCAATGGCAAGGGAGCCATAATGACCCAGAGCACAGCGCGCATGCAGCCAAAGGAGTTTGACGTGGTGGTGGTCGGCTCGGGCGCAGGCGGCATGCTTGCCGCCTGCCGCGCCGCCGACCGCGGGCTGTCGGTGGTAGTGCTGGAAAAGAGCAGCCAGTACGGCGGCACCTCGGCGGTGTCCGGCGGTGGCATCTGGATTCCGATGAATCACCATATCGCGCCAGCGGGTGGACAGGACGACTACGCGAAGGCGCTGGAATACGTGCTTGCATGCACCGGCGAGCACGGCGATCCCCAGCGCATCCGCGCCTACCTCGAGCACGCGCCGCGCATGCTGCAGTACCTGGAGCAGAAGGCTGGCGTGCAGTACTACTCGCTGCCGCGCTACGCGGATTACTTCCAGAAGGTGTCTGGCGCGATGCCGGGCTATCGCGCGCTGGACCCGATGCCATTCGACGGCGCGCGGCTGGGCGAGGAGTTCGACCGGCTGCGTCCGCCGTCGCCGGGCACGCTGGTAGGCGGCCGCGTGGCCGTGACCTCAGGCGAGGCACATACGCTGCTGTGCCGCTCGCCAGGCTGGTTCGGCCTGGCGGTGCGCCAGTTCGCGCGTTACTGGCTTGACTTCGGCTGGCGCCGCAAGACCCGGCGCGATCGCAGGCTCACCCTCGGCAACAGCCTCACCGGCGGCCTGCGCCGGGCGATGATGGATCGCGCGATCCCCCTGTGGCTGGATACCGCGCTGCAGGACCTGATCGTGGAAGACGGCGCAGTGCGCGGCGTGCGTGCGCTGCAGGACGGGCGCGTGGTCGAGATCCGCGCATTGCGCGGCGTGATCCTCTCCGCCGGTGGCTTCGAACGCAACCAGGCCATGCGCGAGCAGTACCTGCCGCAGCCGACGCGTACCGAATGGAGCGCCACGCCGCCGAACAATACCGGCGACGCCATCCGCGCCGGACAGGCTGCGGGTGCCGGCGTCGCGCTGATGTCCCATGTCTGGGGCGCACCCACGTTGCAAGTGCAGGGCGAGGAGAAACAGCGCGCGATGTTCATCGAGCGTGCCATGCCCGGATGCCTGGTGGTGAACGGCCAGGGCAGGCGCTTCGTCAACGAGGCCGCGCCGTACTCCGAGTTCGTGCCCGCCATGTACCGCGATCACGAAACCACCGGCTGCAGCGTGCCGGCCTGGATGGTATTCGACGCCACATTCCGGCACAAGTACCCGTGCGGGCCCATCCTGCCCGGCTCGGTGATGCCGGACCGCAGCATCCCGGCCAGCCTGTCCGGCATCCTGGTGCGCGCTGAAACGCTAACGGATCTGGCACGGCAGATCGGCGTCGATGCCGAAGGACTCGCCGACAGCGTCGCGCGCATGAACCGCTACGCCGCCACCGGCGTGGACGAGGAGTTCGGCAAGGGCGACAACCTGTTCGACACCTACTACAGCGATCCGGCGGTGCGGCCGAACCCGTGTCTTGCGCCGATCGGCAAGGCGCCGTTCTACGCGGTGCGGCTCGATGCCGGCGATATCGGCACCAAGGGCGGTCTGGTCACCGATGCCAGCGCGCGCGTGCTGCGCGAAGACGGCAGCGCCATCGCCGGGCTGTTCGCCATCGGCAATACCAGTGCCTCGATTATGGGCACCAGCTATCCCGGCGCCGGCTCGACGCTGGGCCCCGCCATGACCTTCGGCTTTATCGCTGCCGACCTGCTCGCGCAGCGCGCTCCGCAGCCGGAAGCCGCGCCCCACGCTCAACCCGTACAGGAGGCCTTATGAGCGCCAATCCCGAAACCAGCACCGCGCTGCGCGACGACATGCTGAAGGCCATGCGCCGCATGGCGCGCTCGGTGGCGGTCATCAGCTGCCGCCATGGCGAGCGCCGCTATTCGATGTCCGTGACCGCGGTCGATTCGCTGTCGGCGGACCCGCCTTCGCTGCTGATCTGCATCAACCGCAATTCGTCGCTGTATCCGCCGCTCGATGCCGGCGCGGATTTCTGCATCAACCTGCTGGCCGCCGACCACCGCGACATCGCGGTGGACTGCAGCGGCCGCCTCAAGGGCGAAGAGCGCTTTACCAGCGGCGAGTGGGAAGACGACCTGCTCGGCGTGCCGTGCCTGCGCAATGCGCAAGCCAACCTGGTCTGCGAGCAGGACGGCCGCTTCGACTACGGCACGCACGCGATCTTCATCGGGCGGCTGCGCGAGGTGCGGCTGGCCGGCGAGGTGTCGCCGCTGGTCTATGTCGACGGCGCCTATACCACGTCCGCGCCGCTGGGCGCGCTGTGCACTGCCTGAGCGAGGAGAACGCGACCATGCACGCCGATTTCGCTACGCCGGCCCATGCGCCGCTGCGGCTCGATGATCCTGACGCGTACCCATGGCAGGCCACTTGCGATGCCGTCGTGGTCGGCTTCGGTGCCGCAGGCGCTTGCGCTGCGCTGGAAGCAGCGCAGGGCGGGGCACGCGTGATCGTGGCCGAACGCTTCGAGGGCGGCGGCGCCAGCGCAAAGAGCGGGGGCGTGGTCTATGCCGGCGGCGGCACGCCCTACCAGTCCGCCGCGGGCTACGCGGATACGCCGCGGGCCATGGCGGACTACCTGCGGCAAGAGACCGGCGAAGTCGTGAGCGAGGCCACGCTGCAGGCATTCTGCGAGCGCAGCCGCGACATGATCGGCTGGTTGGAAAGCGTGGGCGTGCGCTTTGCCGCCACCGTTCCGCCGCGCAAGACTTCCTATCCCGCGCAACCGTACTACCTCTACTACTCCGGCAACGAAGCCGTGCCGGACTATGCGAAACACGCGGCGCCCGCGCCGCGCGGGCACCGCGTGAAAGGCCCCGGCATGTCCGGCCGCACGCTGTATAGCGTGCTGCATGGTGCCGTGCAGGCCCGGCCGGAGATCACCGTGATGCGCCAGACCGCCGCGCGGCGGCTGATCGTCGACCAGGCCGGTGCTGTCATCGGAGTCGAACTTTGGCAGATGCCGCCGGGCCGCCATCAGAAACGCCACACCCGCCTGGCGCGCATGGCCGAGCGCCTGCACAACGCCATGCCGGGCGTGGCCGACCGCTTGCGCCAGCGCGTGCTGCAGCTGGAATTGCGCCATGCGCGCCCGGTCGCGGTACGCACTGCCGCGGTCGTGCTGGCCGCAGGCGGCTTTATCTTCAACCGCGACATGATGGCGCGCAACGCCGGCAAGTACCTGCAGAACTGGCGCCTCGGCACGACCGGCTGCGATGGAAGCGGCATCCGGCTCGGCGAGTCGGCGGGCGGTGCCGCGCGACACCTGGAACGCATCTCGGCGTGGCGCTTCATCAATCCGCCGTTCGACTGGGCTCGCGGCTGCGTGGTCGACGCGCAGGGCGTGCGCATTGGCAACGAAGAAACCTATGGCGCCACGCTGGGCCACGCCATGTGCGAACGGCATGGCGGGCACGCGTGGCTGGTGCTGAACCGTGCGCTGGCGCGCGCCGCCTTGCGCGAATGTCTGAGCGGGCGCCTCTGGGCCTTTCAGGGCCTGCCCGCAGCGCTGCTGATGCTGACCGGCGCGCGGCGCGCCGCTACTCTTGAAGGCCTTGCCGGCAAGCTGGGCATGCCCGCTACGGCGCTGCGTAGCACCATCGATACCTATAACGCCGCCGCGCGCGGCGAGCGCGCGGATCCGGCAGGCAAGTCTGCATCGATGTGCGCTTCGCTCGAATCCGGCCCCTGGCTCGCCATCGATATCTCCGCCA
This sequence comes from Cupriavidus sp. C2SS-8b, assembly GCF_057073745.1. NCBI lineage: Bacteria > Pseudomonadati > Pseudomonadota > Betaproteobacteria > Burkholderiales > Burkholderiaceae > Cupriavidus > Cupriavidus sp. C2SS-8b. Next base: position 1,895,770 of record NZ_CP172717.1, on the reverse strand, counting down.
ACAGCCGCGTTTTTCCCTGTCCGGCGATCACGCTTGGCGGGCTGTCGGTGGAAGAGTTCACTGGCCGCGTGCTCGATGCCGCGGGCGCGCCTATTCCCGGCCTCTACGCCGTGGGCAGGACCGCCGTGGGCATCGCATCCAATCATTACATCAGCGGCCTGTCGCTTGCCGACTGCATCTGGTCGGGGCGCAATGCCGGCCGCCACCTGACACAACAGCCTGCCGCAGGGCGGCGGGCATACACCAACGAGGAGATGTCCCATGAGCCGACGTACTGAAGGCAAGATCGCGATCGTCACCGGGGCCGCCAGCGGCGTCGGCAAGGAAGACGCACTGCTGCTGGCGCGCGAAGGCGCGCGCGTGGTGCTGACCGACCTCAACGAGGAAGCGGGCCATGCGCTGGCGCGCGAGATCGGCGAGACCGCGTTGTTCGTGCCGCACGACATCGCCAGCGAAGCCGGCTGGCAGCAGGTGATGGCGCGCACCGAACAGCGCTTCGGCGCGCCGAACGTGCTGGTGAACAACGCGGCCATCCTGATGCTGGGCACGGTCGAAGACACCACGCTGGAGCAATGGCAGCGCGTGCTGCGCATCAACGCCGACGGCTACTTCCTCGGCTGCAAGTACGGCGTGGCCGCGATGAAGGCGGGCGGCGGCAGCATCGTCAATATGTCGTCGGTGGCGGCGCTGGGCGGCATGGGTGCGTTCTGCGCCTACAGCGCCAGCAAGGGCGCGGTGGCCGCATTGACGCGCGCCGTGGCGGGCCACTGCAAGCAGAGCGGCTACAAGGTGCGCTGCAATTCGATCCATCCGGACGGCATCCTCACGCCGATGACCGCGGCCTTCCTGCCCGGCGGTGCCGAGGCCCTGTCCGAGGACATCGGCGGTGCCGAACCGATGCAGCGCATGTGCCATCCGCGCGATGTTGCCAACCTGGTGCTGTTCCTGGCCTCCGACGAATCGCGCTTCATCAATGGCGCGGAACTGCGCATCGACAACGCGCAGACCATCATGGGCGTGGCTTGACGCTACCCCCAGCCGCCCCGAGCCGCAAGGAAACAACAAGGACATCATGGCGCCAGTACCATTCCACCGGCTGCAGATCGCCGAAGTCGTCACGGAAACGGCCCAGGCGCATTCGCTGGTATTCGCGCTGCCTGACGGCCTGCGCGATGCCTTTGCCTACCGCCCCGGGCAGTTCCTGACGCTACGCGTGCCGGTCGACGGCACGCCGCTGCAGCGCTGCTATTCGCTATCGAGCACGCCCGAGGTGGATAACGCCCTGCGCGTGACGATCAAGCGCGTGCAGGGCGGGCGCGTATCCAACTGGATTTGCGACCACCTTGGCGCGGGCGATACGGTGGAGGTGATGGCGCCTGCGGGCGTCTTCACGCCGCCGACGCTGCACGGGGATTTCCTCTTGCTGGCCGGCGGCAGCGGCATCACACCGGTGCTGTCGATTGCCAAGGCGGCGCTGCGCCACGGGCGCGGCGCGGTGACGCTGGTCTATGCCAACCGCGACGAGCGCTCGATCATTTTTGCAGAGACCATCGCGGCGCTGGCGCGCAGCCATCCGGGCCGCCTGCGTGTGATCCACTGGCTGGACAGCGTGCAGGGCCCGCCGACGCAGCGCCAGCTGGAAGAACTGGTGCGCCCGTGGAGCCTCGCCGAATGCTTTGTGTGCGGCCCGGGCCCATTCATGGATGCGGCGCAGGCGGCGCTGCAGGAACTGGGCGTTCCGCGCGGCAAGCTCCACGTCGAACGCTTCCTGTCCCTGCCCGATGCACCAGCCGCAGCAGCGCCCGCGCAACCGGCCGTGATGGCTGCGGACGCCCCTTCGCCTGCGATGCGCGGCGCGGCGCTCACCGTGCAGCTTGACGGCGAGATCCGCCAGCTCAACGTGGCGCCGGACGAAACCGTGCTCGACGCCCTGCAGCGCGCCGGCCTGCCGGCGCCCAACTCCTGCCGCGCCGGCCTGTGCGGTGCCTGCATGTGCCAGGTGACGCACGGCGGCGTGACGCTTGGCGAAAACCATGTGCTCGACCGAGCCGACCTGGAAGCGGGCTGGACGCTGGCCTGCCAGGCGCGCGCGGCGAGCGATGAAATCCACCTGAAGTTCCCGGATTGACATGACTTCCTCTGACACCCTTGACGCCATTGCGGCCCCGGCCGGCCCCGACGCCGTTGCCCACGAGGACCCTGCCGCGACCATTCCCGAACTGGTGCGGCGCGCGGCGCAGCGCCACGGCGAGCGTACCGCTATCCAGGAAGACGGCCTGCGCCTGAGCTACGCCGGGCTGGATGACTGCCGGATACAAGCCGGCCGCGCGCTGATGGCGCTCGGCGTGCAGCGGGGCGACCGCGTCGCGGTCTGGGCGCCGAACTTCTCGGAATGGATCATTGCGGCGCTGGCCACGCACAGCGTGGGAGCGGCGCTGGTGCCGCTCAACACGCGCATGAAGGGCGCCGAAGCGGCGGCCGTGCTCGCCGACAGCGGCGCACGGCTGCTGTTCTGCGTCGACGACTTCCTGGGCGAGCGTTATCCGCAGATGCTGGCGCCGCACCGGCCGGCCACGCTGGAGCGCCTGGTGATCCTGAGGCCAGGGCAGGGAAGGACGCTGGCGGACGGCGAACTGGCGTGGGAGGGCTTCCTCGATCTTGCGCGGGAAGTGGACATGGCCGCTTTCACGCAGCGAGAGGCCGGTGTGCGCGGCGACACGCCGATGGACATCATGTTCACCTCCGGCACCACCGGGCGTCCCAAGGGCGTGATGACCGCTCACGCGCAGAACCTGCGTGCGGTCGACGGCTGGGCCGCGATCACGGGCGTGCGTGCCGGTGACCGCTACCTGATCGTCAATCCGTTCTTCCATACCTTCGGCTACAAGGCCGGGTGGCTTGCGGCGCTGTCGCGCGGGGCCACGGTGCTGCCGCATCTGGTATTCGACGCAGAAGCGGTCATGACGCGCGTGGAGAACGAGCGCATCACGGTACTGCCGGGGCCACCGACGCTGTATCAGACGCTGCTGAACTCACCGCGCTTGCGCGAGTTCGATTTGTCTTCGTTGCGCATTGCCGTGACCGGCGCGTCGGCGATTGCGCCGGTGCTGATCCAGCGCATGCGCGACGAACTGGGGTTCGACACGGTCATCACCGGTTACGGCCTGACCGAGTCGTGTGGCTTCGCCACGCTGACCCGCGCGGGCGATGACGCCGAGACGGTTGCGGGCACCTCAGGGCGCGCCATGCCGGGGGTTGAACTGCGCTGCGTGGATGCGCAAGGGCAACCGGTGCCTACCGGCGAGGCCGGCGAGGTGCTGGTGCGCGGCTACAACGTAATGCAAGGCTATTTCGGGCTGCCCGAGGCCACTGCGGAAGCCATCGATGCGGATGGCTGGCTGCATACCGGTGACGTCGGCACGCTGGATGCGCGGGGCTACCTGCGCATCACGGACCGCATCAAGGACATGTTTATCGTCGGAGGCTTCAATTGCTACCCGGCGGAAGTGGAAAAGCTGCTGGTGGCGCATCCCGCGGTGGCCCAGGTCGCGGTTGTCGGCATGCCGCACGAGCGGCTGGGGGAAGTCGGGCGCGCCTACGTGGTGCTGCGCCACGGTGCGCGGCTGGATGCCGAGACGCTGATCGTCTGGGCGCGCAGGCACATGGCGAACTACAAGGTGCCGCGCGAGGTGCAGTTCGTGACATCGCTGCCGGTGAGCGCGGCGGGCAAGGTGTTGAAGTATCAATTGCGGGAAGGTTGATCAACGAGGGGATTTGAGATGAGTGAAATTGCAAGCATCGCAGAGCGCCTTGCGCGACTGGAAGCCGCGGACGCGATCCGGGCGCTCAAGCTGCGTTACTTGCGCGCGTGCGACGATAAGGATACGGAGGCCATGTGTGCGTGCTTCGTGCCGGGCCGTGCGCATATCCACTATGACCGGATCGGCAGCTTTGCCGGCCGTGAGGCGCTGGTGCAGTGCTTTGCGGAAATGGCGTGCCGGCCTACGCTGAGGGAGATGCATTTTGCCGGGCAGGCGGATATCACGGTGACGGATGCCGACAAGGCGCGGGCGACCTGGGACCTGGCCTACCTGGCGCTCGATGATGACAGCGGATCCCGGACTTTCTTGACGGGGCGGTATGTGGATGAGTATGTCCGCATCGGCGGTGCGTGGCTGATTTGCTCGACGGTGTTTACGACGGGTTTGCTATCGCAGCGATGAGGACTAGCTGAGCCGCGCGCAGCGCAGCCGTAGGCGATGATGCGAAAGCGCGGGCAGTGTCGGGCCACGGACAGGTTCAGGGCTCGTTCAATCATTGTCGGAGAGCCTGCATACGGACGCGCTCCACGCGGCAGGCAGCCGGGCAGTCTCTGAAGCGAATACCCGTACGAAATTCTTCGCACACTACGATCAATATTCGTCCGCTAGGACAAGTAAACGCGCTTCTTTGCTTACTTTCTTGTCGCTTGGACAAGAAAGTAAGTCGCCGGCTACGCCGGCGAAACAGCCGCGCATGCCAAGGGCCAAAGACTCAAATTCCCACTCCCTATTCCACAATCGCCGGATGCACCCCCGGCGGCCCGCCCAGTGCCTGCCGATACGAAGGCGGCTGCACCCCCTCTGCATCCACAATCCCATACCCCATCGCCGCCTCCGCCACGATCAGCACCTGCCCCGATTTTTCCATCAACAGAGGATCGCGATACAGCGCGTCGATGACCTTCCCGGTGAACTCGGGCGTCTCCGCCACTGGCGCAAATGACGCGTACTTATCAGGATGCTGTTCCCACACCCGCAGCGTGCGCGCCGTGCGCAGCGGCCCCATCCAGACCGACACCGCCGCAACCCCATGCGGCCGCAAGTCAACCGCCATGTCATGCGCGAACTTGTCGATCCCGGCCTTCTGCGCCCCGTAAGCCGGCCCATGCATATAGCAATTGGCCCCGAAGGAAGAGGTAAACACAATCAACCCGCGCCCGCGTGCCGCCATCATCGGCGCCGCATGCCAGCTGGCCACATAGCCCGAACGCAACCCTACGTCGAGAATCCCCGCCATCTCCAGCGGCTTCTCCCAGAACGGCCCCGGCATGATGAGTTCGTCGTGCAGGAACGTAGCGTTGTTGACGAGGATATCCACGTGCCCCATCTCCTCGCGCACGCGCGCAAACAGTTGCGCCACCTGCGCGTCGTCCCGATGGTCGCACGCGACCGCGATGCCGCGCCCGCCCAGCGCATCGATCTCGCGTGCCGTCGCGTGGATGGTGCCGGGCAGCGGCGCGCTGCCTTCCTGCTCCGTGCGTCCGGTCACGTACACCGTGGCGCCCGCCGCGCCCAGCGCCAGTGCGATGCCCTTGCCGGCCCCGCGCGAGCCACCCGTGACGACCGCGACGATGGCTTGTTCCGCCTGCTTCATGCCTGTCTCCTGTATCAGTGATGTTGCAGGCAACGTGAGAGCCGCCCGCGCTCGTAAGAGCTTGGGGCGCGCACCGCGCCGGAACATCCTTCGTTTGGACTAAACGCCACCCTGCGCGGCTACTCCACGCAGACGATGGCCTCGGCCACGGCAAGGCCGACGATATCTGTCATCCCAACGACCGGCCGCGCGTAGCCCGATGGGCCGACGCCGGCCACAACCAAGGAGTGAGCCTGGCCATGTCCGAACTGGAGCACAAGCAAGCCATTTACGCGCTGACCTGCCGCTACGCGCAGGCGGTGGACCGGCGCGATTTTCCCAGCCTCGCGGAGCTGTTCACGCCCGATGCGCGGCTGACCGGGCCGGACTTCCGCCTGGACGGAGCCAAAGCGATCGCCGAGGGCATGTCGGCGCTTGGTCAGTACAGCGCCACCCAACACCATGTACACCAGCAACTGGTGACGATCGATGGCGATACCGCGACGGGCGAAACCTATTGCGTGGCCAACCACCTGTATGAGCAGGACGGCGTGCTGCGCAAGCTGGACTGGGGCATCCGCTACCAGGACCGCTTCGCGCGCACCCAAGGCCGGTGGCGCATTGCGGCGCGCGAGCTGGTGGTGGACTGGACGCAGGACCTGCCGCTGCGGGGGGCATGATGACGACAGCTCGTGTACTGGAAGGCAAGACAGCCCTGGTCACCGGCGGCGCCGGCGGCATCGGCGCGGCCAGCGCGCTGGCGCTGCTGCGCGACGGTGCCGCGGTAGTCCTGATGGGGCGGCGGCGCGAAGCCCTGGAAGCGGCGCGGCGCGGACTGCTTGAGCAGGTCGCCGCAGGCACCGTTGAGATCAGCGTCGGCGACGCCTGCCGCGAGGAAGACGTGCAGGCCGCGCTGCAGCAGGCCTGGGATCTGAACCGTCGTCTGGATATCGTCGTGGCGACGGTTGGCGGCGGCGGCTTCCGCCCGATGCTGATGCACGATTCGGCGTCGCTGATGGCGGAGCTGGAACTGAACATCACCAGCGCCTTCCTGGCAGTGCGCCACGCCTCGCCGCTGATGGCGCCGCATGGCGGCTCCATCGTCTGCATCTCGTCGAATGCGGCCCGCATGACGTGCCGCTGGCTGTCGGTCTACTGCGCGGCCAAGGCCGGTCTGGAAGCATTCCTGCGCGGGGCGGCCGAAGAACTGGCCGGATGCGGCATCCGCGTCAATGCGGTGCGCCCTGGGCTGACCCGCTCCGGTGCGACCGGGCCGATGTTCGACAACCCTGCCATCCTCGACAAGTTCGTCGCCCAGATGCCCCTGGGCCGCGCCGGCGAGCCGGACGATATCGCCAGCGCGGTGCGCTACCTGGCCGGGCCGGAATCGGGCTGGGTCACTGGCCAGAGCATGGCCGTCGATGGCGGCAGCGAGCTGCGCGGCAATCCGCTTCTCGATGACACCGTGGCGGCCATGTATGGCGAATCCGCCCTGCGCGCGGTGCTGGCCGGCAAGATTCCTGACGCCGCCTGAAGCGGACCAAACAAGGAGAGAAACGATGCATCAGGTAAAGGACAAGGTCGCGCTAGTCACCGGCGCGGCCAGCGGGGTAGGGCGCGCGGACGCCTTGCTGCTGGCGGCGGAGGGTGCGCGCGTGGTGCTCACCGACGTGAATGAGGAGGCAGGGCAGGCACTGGCCCGCGAAATCGGCGATGCAGCACTGTTCGTGCGTCACGACATCGCCAGTGAAGAGGACTGGCGCAGGGCCGTGGCCGCGACGCAGGACCGCTTCGGCCGGCTCGACGTGCTGGTCAACAATGCGGCCATCTGTCCGCTGGGATCGATCGAGGAGACCTCGCTCGACTGCTGGCGCCAGGTCATGCGTGTCAACGCCGACGGCTATTTCCTCGGTTGCAAGTTCGGCGTGCAGGCAATGAAGGGCAATGCGGCCGGCGGCTCCATCGTGGTGATGTCCTCGGTGGCAGCGCTGGGAGGGTTGCCGATGATGTGCGCATACAGCGGCGCGAAAGGTGCCGTCACGGCGCTCGCGCGCAGCGTGGCCGTGCACTGCAAGCGCAACGGCTACCGCATCCGCTGCAATTCGATCCACCCCGATGGCATCTGGACGCCCATGACACAGGCACTCGTGCCCGGCCTGGACCCGGCCGCGCTGGGCATTGGCACGGACCCGATGGCGCGCATGTGCCAGCCGGAGGATGTGGCCAACCTGGTGCTGTTCCTGGCCTCCGACGCATCGCGCTTCATCAATGGCGCGGAACTGCGCATCGATAACGCGCAGCTGATTTCGGGGCTGTAAGCGCAACGGCGGCCGGCGCAAGCCGGCCGCCGTTGCGTCTTAGCTGTACTGCGCCACGATCTCGCTCACCGTGCGAAGGATGTCGCGGCGGCGATAGCCGAGCAGGGCGGTCTCGGCCGCCTCCGGCTCGTAGTAGAGCGTGTTGCCGCGGCCGAAGCAGATCGCCGAGTCAGGCAGCAGCGGATGCTCCTGGTCGATGACCGGCGGCACCGCGCGGCCGGCATCGCGGAAGAACGCGCCGAAGTAATCCTGGAAGCTAAGGTTCTCGTCGCCTACCAGATAGGCCTTGCCGTTCTCGCCGCGCAGCAAGGCACCTTCGATGGCTTCCGACAGCGACATGGCTGAGATGAAATTGACGCCACCGGGTGGCGCGAAGTCCGGCATCGGCGCAAAACCGCCTTTGGCATAGTCGGTATAGGCCTTGAACATCGGGACTGTCAGCCCCGGCACCGTGCCCACGACGAACGGCGCATTGACGCTGCTGACGCGGAAGGCATCCGTCGCCAGTAGCCGTACCCCTTCGTCAGCCAGCTTGCGCGAGCGGATATAGGCGTTGCCGTCGACCAGCGAAGGCGCCGCCTGCGGATAGAAGCTGCCCACCAGCACGGCGACCCGGACGCCGGCATCGCGCGCGGCGCGGAAAAAGCGTGGTACGCCTTCGATGTTGGCGCGCTCCCAGTGTGCCGCCTCGTCGCTGCCAGGAGGAACGTGCCGAACATCGTTGCCGGCGGCGAATACCAGCGCATCGAAGGCGCCGAGCCGCGCTGCGGGCAGGTCATTGGCGATGTAGTCGCAGCGCAGGAAATCCAGCCCGCCCAGCGGCGTGCCCGAAGCAGGACGGTTGCGTCCCGCGATGGTGACTTCGTGGCCTTGGCTGCGCAGGTGCAGGGCCGCGTGGCCCCCGATCATGCCGTTGCCGCCGACGATCAATATCTTCATGCTTGTCTCCTTGGGTTGCACTGCGGGAATGCATGCATTGAATCGGCCACAGGAAGCGCGGGCATCGTCCGATTGCAGGTCAGGGAAAACACCGAGGGCCGCGCATCGGCGGATGGCGTCCCTATAATTTGCGCTGCCCCAGGTGCCGCAGAGCGCCGGCAGGCACACACCCGGTGTGGAATCAGGAGACAAAGAATGTTGATGGCGACCGTTGAGGCGCAGGAAATGGCGTCGCCCTTGCTCGCGCAGTCTGGCTTGAGCGTCACGCAGTTCAGCGCGCTGCTGGCAGCGGTCTATGAAGGGCCGATGGAACCCGTGCCCTGGGGCCGCGCGCTCGAAATGCTGCGCCAGCAACTCGGCGCCAGCTATGTGAGCTTTATCCTGCGTTCGCCCGCCAGCGACCGCAGCGGCCTGGCGGTGCATGCTTCGGCGCACGGCACCTCGCTGGAGGCAGAGGCTTCCTACAACAGCTACTACTACGCGATCGATCCGTTCATCAACCTGCCGACCGACCGCGCGGTGACGGTTGACGAAGCGCTGGGCGCCGGCAACTGGTGCCACAGCGAGATCTACCGCCAGTTCCTGCAGCCGCTCGGCATCCGTTACCTGCTGGGCGCGGATATCCGTACCGAAGATGGTGTCGAATGCCGCCTCCGACTCTGCCGCCAGGACGACGCGCAAGATTTCTCCGACGTGGACAAGGCGGCCTGTGCCGCCATCCTGCCGCACCTGAAGCGCGCCATCCGGCTGCATTCCCGGCTCGATGTGGTCGAATCCGAACGCACGCTCTACGCGGGCGCGATCGACCGCATGCTGGTGGGCATGGTGATCCTCGATGCGGCCGGGGCCATCCTCAAGAAGAATGCGCAGGCCGACGAAATCCTTGCGGACAACGACGGCATCCGTCTCAACGGCAACACATTCGAGATCGCCTACGCCCAGGAAAGCCGCAAGTTCCAGTACCTGCTGCGCCGCGCGCAGCTGGGGCACCACGGCAGCGAGCCGGCGCTGGCGGAGGCCATGTCGATCACCCGCCCTTCGGGACGCGGCAAGCTCGGCGTGCTGGTGCGCACCATCCCGCTCAGCGAATGGTCCGAAGAAAACCGCCGCCGGCCCGCCTGCGCGGTGTTTATCCGCGATCCCGAACGCAAGTCGCGCGCCTCGCATGAAGTGGTGCGCAAGCTGTTCGACCTGACTCCGGCCGAAACCGCGCTGGCGCTTGTGCTTGCCGACGGCCTGACGCTCGATGAAGCCGCCGAGGCCCTGGGCACGAGCAAGAACACGGCACGCGCCCACCTGCGCTCGATCTTCTCCAAGACTGGCGTGACGCGGCAGGCCACGCTGGTACGCATGCTGCTGAGCAGCGTCGTGACGCTCGGCTGAACGACGCGGGCAGTCATGCCCCGGTAGTCCGATTGGAGGATGAGCGCAGCCATTCGCGCGCTTAGCATGCACAGGACCAGCGGGCGCGGAAGCGGATGGCACGTCAGGCGGACGCAGCAACGCATGCGGTCAGTGTCGTCCCGGTTCCACGCACGCTTCAACCTGTCCGGCTACGGCCGGCACCTGTACCAGGGAGCGTGGAGCATGGAGAAAGTCATTTATATCGTCTGGCGCGATGCGCGCACCGAGCCGGCGGAATTTGCGCGCCGGCTGCGCACGACACTCGCGGACAAGCTGACGGCGCTGGGTGCGCGGGGACTGCAGGTCAACGTGGCGGATGACGCCGTAGTGCCTGCCGCGGGCCTGCGCCAGACCAGCACCCGCCCGCAGATGGACGGGCTGGTCTCGGTCTGGCTGGACAGCGCCGTCAATCACCTGCGCCGGCCATTCGACCAGGCGGTCGAGGCCGCGACCGGCCGCATGGCCGGCTACCTCGTCACGGAGTCGCAGCCAATCCGCAATACGCGCTTCCCGGTGGCGCCGGGCGAGCGTACGCCCGGCTTTGCGCAGCTGGCCTTCCTGACGCGGCCGCCGCGCCTGACGCCACAGGCATGGCTGGACACGTGGCACAACCACCATACGCAGGTGGCGGTCGAAACCCAGGACAACTTCCTCTACGTGCAGAACGTGGTGGTGCGCCCGCTTACCTATGCCGCGCCGCCTTACGACGCGATCGTCGAGGAATGCTTCCCCGACGCGGCGATGACGGACCCGCACGCGTTCTTCGACGCCGTGGGCAACGAAGACAAATTCCAGCGCAACCTGCAGGCCATGATGGAGAGCTGCCAGCGCTTCATCGACTTCGACAAGATCGACGTGGTCCCCACCAGCCAGTACATCGTCCGCCCCGCCAGCGCCTGAATGCGGCACCGGATCGGCTAGTCCCACTGGACGATGTGCCGGCTAGCCGTGCACGGAAGAATAGGTCTCATCAGCCAGCAGTGGCAACGAACCTGAGGAGACCCGCATGTTGGATATCCGTGCGCTTGGCTACATCGTGGTCGAGTCCACCGACCTGGGGCAATGGCGGCAGTATGCGGAGCAGGTGCTCGGCATGAGCTGCGCCGGCGCCCCCGGCGGTGCCCTGTACGTGAAGATGGACGAGCGCGACTACCGCTACCTGGTGGTGCCGGGCGCGCGCGACCGCTACCTGGCATCCGGGTGGGAACTCGCCGACGAGCTGGCCTACCGGCACGCGCTCGATACGCTGCGCCAGGCCAGCGTGGAAGTCGTCCACGCCACTGCGGCGGAAGTGGCGCAGCGCCGCGTGCAGGCGATGGCCTGGTTCACCGATCCGTCGGGCAACCGCCACGAGATCTCTTGGGGCATGCGTTCGGACTTCCTGCGCTTTGTTTCGCCAGTCGGCGTGCCAGGCTTCATCACCGACCCGATGGGCGCTGGCCATGCCGTTCTGCCAGCGCCGGCTTTTGACGAGACCTACGCCTTCCTGCGCGACGTGATGGGCTTTGGCCTGTCCGACATCTTCCGCGTGCGCTTTACCAGCGATCCCAACGAGCCCGAGAAGCGCATCCATTTCCTGCACTGCGCCAACGGCCGCCACCATAGCCTGGCGATCTTCGAGATGCCGTCCGAGGCCGGCTGCATCCACGTGATGGCCGAGGTGCCGGACATGTCCGAGGTGGGCCGCGCGCTCGATCGCGTGCAGCAGCACGGCGTGAAGCTGTCCGCCACGCTGGGCCAGCACTGCAACGACCGCATGACCTCGTTCTACATGAAGACCCCCGGCGGCTTCGACCTCGAGTACGGCCACGGCGGGCTGGTGGTGGACTGGGGCCGCCACGCCGCCTACGAAGCCACGCGCGTCAGCCTGTGGGGACACGACTTCAGCATCGGATACCGCTAAAGAGCGCGAATCAGCGCGACACCGCTATGAACAAGACAATCGACAAGACCCTGAGCGCGGCCGATGTGGTCGGGCAGCTCGCCGATGGCATGACCATCGGCATCGGCGGCTGGGGCCCACGCCGCAAGCCGATGGCGCTGGTGCGCGAGATCCTGCGCTCGCCGCTGAAAGACCTGACCGTGGTGGCCTACGGCGGCCCGGAAGTGGGAATGCTGTGCGCGGCCGGCAAGGTGCGCCGGCTGGTGTTCGGGTTCGTCTCGCTCGACGTGATTCCGCTGGAGCCGTACTTCCGCCAGGCGCGCGAGCGGGGCCTGCTGGAGGTGACCGAACTTGACGAAGGCATGCTGCAGCTCGGCCTGCGCGCGGCGGCGGCACGGCTGCCGTTCCTGCCGACGCGCACGGCGCTGGGCACGGACGTGCTCACGAAGAACCCGCAGCTGAAAACCGTGCGTTCGCCCTATGCCGACGGGGAAGTGCTGGTGGCGATGCCGGCCATCCCGCTCGACGCGGCGCTGCTGCACGTGAACGAGAGCGACGTGCTGGGCAACACCCGCATCGACGGTCCCGATCCGTTCTTCGATGAATGGTTCGCACGCGCCGCGAAGCGCTGCTATGTGAGCTGCGAAACGCTGCATTCGCGGCTTGAAGAGGAAGACCTGGCGCACGCCCGCAACAACCCGTTCGAGCGTTCGCTGGTGACGGGCGTGGTGCACGCGCCGGCCGGTGCGCATCCGACTTCGTGCGCCCCCGCATATGGCTGGGACCTGCCTGCGCTCAAGGCGTACTGCGCCAGTGCCGAAGCGGAGGACGGCTTCCGCGCCTATCGCGATGCAGTGGTGGGCGCGAGCGAGGCGGCGTACCTGGCGCGCATCGGCGGCCTCGGCCACGTGCATGACCTGCCGCTGCCAGTCCTTTGAACCCGCCGTTTGAATCCGCCAACCAAGGAGCGACCGTGAGCGCCACTTATGAATTCACCCGCGCGGAGCTGATGATCGCCGCCGCCGCGCGCGCCTGGACCGACGATGGCGAGGTGCTGGCCACCGGCATCGGCACCGGCCCGCGCATCGCCGCCGGGCTGGCGCGGCTTGCGCACAACCCGGGCCTGATGATGACCGACGGCGAAGCCTACCTGGTCGAAACGCCCGTGCCGCTGGGGCCGCGCGAGCCCGGCTACAAGATGCGAGCCAGCGGCTGGATGGGCTATTCGCGCGTGTTCGACTGCCTGTGGAGCGGCAAGCGCCACGCGCTGGTGATGCCCACGCAGATCGACCGCTTCGGGCAGGCCAATATCTCGTGCCTGGGCGGCACGCATGCGCAGCCGAAGACCCAGTTGCTGGGCGCGCGCGGCTTCCCGGGCAACAGCATCCACCACGCCAATTCCTTCTTCGTGCCTGCGCACAGTACGCGCGCCTTTGTCGGCGGCGAAGTCGATATGGTGTGCAGCGCTGGCTACAACCCGGCGCGCCAGATCGAAGGCATGCGCAGCTTCGTCGACCTGCGCGTGATTGTCACCGACCTGTGCGTGATGGACTTCGGCGGCCCTGACCATGCCATCCGCGTGCGCTCGCTGCACCCCGGCGTGAGCCTGGACCAGGTGCAGGCAGCCACCGGCTTTGCGCTGGCCAATGCCACCGCCGACGCCTTGCCGGAGACGGCCCCGCCGACGGCGGAAGCACTGCGGCTGATCGCGCTGCTCGATCCGCACAACCTGCGCGCCACCATCGTGCGCGGCAATCCCTCCGGACGCGCCTGAGACCGACATGACCACGCCAGCCATCGAACCCACGGAAGCCGTCGCCCTTGGTCCCAACGCCGAGGTGCTCTACAGCGTCGCGGACGGTATCGCCACCGTGACCATGAACCGGCCGCAGTACCACAACGCGCAGAACTCGAAGATGACTTATGCGCTGGACGAAGCCTACCGGCGCGCCGCCTGTGACGACGCGGTGAAGGTGATCGTGCTGCGCGGCGCCGGCAAGCATTTCTCGGCCGGGCACGATATCGGCACGCCGGGGCGCGACATCAACGAGTCGTTCGAGCGCGCCTCGCTCTGGTACGACCACGTCAACAAGCCCGGCGGCGAGTTCCTTTATGCACGCGAGCAGGAGGTCTACCTGGGCATGTGCCGGCGCTGGCGCGAGCTGCCGAAGCCGACCATCGCGATGGTGCATGGCGCTTGCGTGGCGGGCGGGCTGATGCTGGCCTGGGTGTGCGACCTCATCGTTGCCTCGGATGATGCCTTCTTTGCCGATCCGGTGGTGCGCATGGGCATTCCCGGCGTGGAGTATTTCGCGCATCCCTACGAACTGCACCCGCGCATCGCCAAGGAATTCCTGTTCATGGGCGATCGCATGGGCGCCGAGCGCGCCGAACGCATGGGCATGGTCAACCGCGTGGTGCCGCGCGAGGCGCTGGAGGAGACCGCGTACGGCATGGCCGCCAAGGTCGCGCAGATGCCGCGCCTGGGGCTCACGCTGACCAAGCAGGCGATCAATCACGTGGAAGACCTGCAGGGCAAGCGCACGGCCATGGATGCGGTCTTTGCCTGGCACCACTTCGCCCATGTGCACAACGAGCTGGTCAGCGGCGACAAGCTGGGCGGCTATGACGCGCGGGCGATGGCGGCGTCGCAACGCACCGGCAGCGAGGACAAGGCATGAGCAACGCGAGCCTGCACACGGTGCTGTGCGACCTGCTGGGCTGCCGCTATCCGATCGTGCAGACCGCGATGGGCTGGGTGGCGGACGCGAAGCTCGTCGCGGCCAGCGGCAACGCCGGTGCGTTCGGCTTCCTGGCCGGCGCAACGATCGCGCCCGGCGAGGTCGAACGCGAGATCTTGCGTGTGAGAGAGCTAAGCGACCGGCCGTTCGGGATCAACTTCCACATGTTCCAGCCCAACGCGGATGAAGTCATCGAGATGGCGATCCGCCACCGGCTGCGCGCGGTCAGCTACGGCCGTGGGCCGGACGCGAAGATGGTCGGCCGGCTCAAGGCGGCGGGCATCGTTTGCATGCCGACTGTCGGAGCGGCCAAGCACGCGGCCAAGGCCGTCGAACTGGGCGCGGATGTGGTCACGGTGCAAGGCGGCGAGGGTGGCGGGCATACCGGCGGCACGCCGACGACCTTGCTGCTGCCGCAGGTGCTGGACAGCGTCGACGTGCCGGTGGTGGCGGCGGGCGGCTTCTACGATGGCCGCGGACTGGCCGCGGCGCTGGCCTACGGCGCGGCCGGTGTGGCCATGGGCACGCGCTTCCTGATGTCGGCCGAATCGCCGGTGCCGGTGCAGACGCTGGAGCGCTACGTCAAGGTGCGCGACCCGGGCCATATCCGCGTGTCGCTGGCCATCGACGGGTTGCCGCAGCGGATGATCGACAACCCCTTGCTGCTCGAACTGGAGAAGGCCGGCCCGTGGCGGCGCACATGGCTGGCGCTGGCGGCCGCGCGCAAGTGGCAGGCACGCACCGGCATGCGCAGTGGGCAGATGCTGGCCACCGCCTGGCGCGCCATGCGCGAACAGGACTACAGCGCGGCGCAGACGCTGATGGCTGCCAATGCGCCGGTGCTGATCCAGCGCGCGATGGTGGAGGGGTGCCCGGATGAAGGGGTGCTGCCGAGCGGCCAGGCGGCGGCCGCCATCGGCGCGATCGAATCGTGCGAGCAGATCGTAGCCGGCATTGCCGCGCAGGCGCAGGCACGGCTTGCGTTGCTGGCGGGGGCGGGGCTGGCTGCAGCAGCCTGATCCACAGACAGAGGACACCAATACATGAACCACAAGACTGCGCCTTTCCGCATCGACACCGCCGACGGCATAGCCGAACTGGTGATCGACCACCCGCCCGTCAACGCACTCGATAACGCCGGCTGGCACGCGCTGGCCGCCGCCATCGACCGTCTCGGCACCGACCCCGCCGTGCGTGTGATCGTGCTGCGCGGCGAAGGCCGCGGCTTCTGCGCGGGTGTCGATATCAAGGAGCTGTCGGCGCATCCGGAGCGCATTGTCGACGTCAATGCCGGCAACTACGCCACCTTCCGCGCCGTGCACCGCAATCGCAAGCCGGTCATCGTGGCCGTGCACGGCTTCGTGCTCGGCGGCGGCATCGGCATCTGCGGCGCGGCGGACATCATCGTCGCGTCGGCGTGCGCGCGCTTTGGCGTGCCGGAGATCGACCGGGGCGCCATGGGCGGCGGCGCGCACCTGCAGCGCATGTTTGGCGTGCAGAGGGTCCGGGCGATGTATTTCACCGGCGAGATGATCGATGCCGCCGAAGCTTACCGCCTCGGCGCAGTCGAGCGCGTGGTGCCCCGAGTCGAACTGCGCGACGCCGCCATGACGCTGGCCCGCCAGATCGCGGCCAAGAGCCCGGCCATGCTGCAGCTTGCCAAGGAAGCGCTCAACGGCGTGGAAGACGGCAACCTGGAGGACAAATACCGCTGGGAACAGGGCTTCACGCTGCAGGCCTATATGAGCGCGGATTCCGGCGAGGCGCGCGCGGCCTTTGTCGAAGGCCGCGAGGCCAGCTTCGCACAGGGGGCGCGCGATGCAGCTTGAATACACCGACGCCCAGCGCGCGTTCCGCGCCGAGGTGCGCGACTGGATGGCCGCGCACGTGCCGCGCACGCCGCTGGCCAGCTTCGATACCGAGGAAGGCTTTGCGCAGCACCGCGCCTGGGAAGCCTCGCTCAACCAGGGCCGTTGGAGCATGGTCACGTGGCCGGCGGAACTGGGCGGGCGCGGTTGCGACCTGATCGAGTGGCTGATCTTTGAGGAAGAGTACTGGCGTGCCGGCGCTCCGATGCGCGTCAACCAGAATGGCATCTTCCTGCTCGGCCCGACGCTGATGGAATTCGGCACCGACGCGCAGAAGGCGCGCTTCCTGCCGCGCATGGCCTCGGGCGAGCATATCTGGGCGCAGGGCTGGTCCGAGCCGAACGCCGGTTCCGACATGGCCGCGATCCGCTGTAGCGCGGTCCGCGACGGCGATGACTATGTGATCAACGGCCAGAAAATCTGGTCGACGCGCGCGGTGTGGGCGGACTGGCTGTTCGGGCTGTTCCGCACCGATCCGGCGTCGACGCGCCACCATGGGTTGACCTTCGTATTGGTGCCGTTGAATACGCCGGGCATCACCGTGCGGCCGATCCGCCAGCTCAACGGCCAGACCGGCTTTGCCGAGATCTTCTTTGACGACGTGCGCGTGCCGGTGGAGAACCGCCTGGCCGCCGAAGGTGCGGGCTGGCAGGTGGCCATGGCCACGGCCGGATTCGAACGCGGCCTGATGCTGCGCTCGCCGGCGCGCTTCCAGGAAACCGCGCGTGCGCTGGTCCGGCTGTACCAGGACAACCGCGAGGCGGCGGACCGCGACCCCTCGCTGCGCGACGCGGTGCTGCGGGCATGGATGGACGCCGAGGCCTACACGCTGTCCACCTACGCCACCGCGAGCAGGCTGGTGCGCGGTGGTCATATCGGCGCGGAGTCGAGCACGAACAAGGTGTTCTGGTCCGAGCTGGACATCCATATGCACGACACCGCGCTGGCCATTCTCGGGCAGGCAGCGGAAGTCGCGCCCGCAGGCCAGCCGCCGGGTTCGCTCGGGCACTGGCTGGACGGATTCCTGTTTTCGCAGGCGGGGCCGATCTATGCGGGCACCAACGAGATCCAGCGCAATATCGTCGCCGAGCGCCTGCTCGGCATGCCGCGCGCATAGCGACACATCCGGGCACCCGGGGAAAACACCATGGATTTCACACTGACCGAAGACCAGGAACAGTTCGCCGAGGCGATCCGGCGCTTCCTGATGACGGAGATGACGCCGGAACTGACGCGTGAACTCTGGAACACCGATACGGGCCGCTCCGACGCGCTGTGGCGCCAGCTTGCCGACCAGGGGCTGACGGGCCTGATGGTGCCCCAGGACCAAGGCGGACTGGCGCTGGGCGAGCTGGAATGGGCGCCGCTGGCGCAGGCGTGCGGCTATTTCGCGCTGCCGGAGCCGTTACTGGATACGGCACTGGTCGCAGCAGGATTGCTGCGCGATGCGCTGGCCATTGCGCCAAACGCGGCGGCGCGCGAACGCTGCGCCTCGCTGCTGGAACGCATCGCCACGGGCGATGCCCGCGTGGCGGTAGCGCATCCGCAAGAACGGTTGGTCGCCGATGCGCATGTTGCCGACGCCATCCTGTGCGCCCATGAAGACGCGGTGCACTTGCTTGGGCCGGAACAGGCCACGCTGACGCCGCGCACGGGACTCGATCCTTCACGCCGCCTGTTCGAGCTGGCATGGATACCGACTACGGAGACCGAGCTGATTCCGACCGGCGCCAACCTGTGGGACTCCGCACTGAACCGCGGCTCGCTCGGCGTGGCCGCGCAGCAGCTCGGCCTGACGCAGCGCATGCTCGACCTTGCGATCGACTACAGCGCGCAGCGCAAGCAGTTCGGCAAGGCCATCGGCGCCTACCAGGCGGTCAAGCACCTGCTGGCCGATGTGGCAATCCAGCTTGAATTCGCCAAGCCGGTGCTGCTGCGCGCCGCCGCCGCGCTGGCGCATGGCCTGCCCGATGCGGGCCTGCACGTTTCGCATGCCCGTGTAGCGGCTGCGCGCTGCGCATGGACCGCGGCGCGCCAGGCGATCCAGGTGCATGGCGCCATGGGCTACACCTGGGAACTGGACCTGCAGATCTTCACCAAGCGGGCCTGGGCGCTGGCGGGAAGCTGGGGAGACCGCGCTTTCCACAAGGCACGCGTGGGCGCGCACATCCTCGATGGCGCACATGACATCGGCGCCGGAGCGACCTTCGCCTGAATCCAAAGAGAGCAATGAACATGAAAGACGCCTATATCGTTGATGCCCTGCGCACGCCCACCGGGCGCCGCAAGGGCGGACTGTCGCACATGCACGGGGCCGACCTGGGCGGCTTCGTGCTGGCCGAGCTGGTGCGCCGCAACGGCATTCCGGCAGAGGACTACGACGACGTGGTGTTCGGCTGTGTCGACACCATCGGCCCGCTGGCCGGCAATATCGCGCGCAGCGCATGGCTGGCCGCCGGCCTGCCGCTGACCGTGCCTGGCGTGACCGTGGACCGCCAGTGCGGCTCGTCGCAGCAGGCCGTGCATTTTGCTGCGCAGGCGGTGATGAGCGGCACGCAGGACGTGGTGATCGCCGGCGGCGTGCAGACCATGACGCAGATCCCGATCTCGTCGGCGATGCTGGCCGGGCAGGCGCTCGGGTTTGCCGACCCGTTCTCGGGCAGCAAGGGCTGGCAGGCGCGCTTCGGCGCTGCGCCGGTATCGCAGTTCCACGCCGCGCAGCGCATTGCCGACCACTGGAAGCTGTCGCGCGAGGCCATGGAAGCCTATGCGCTGGAAAGCCACCAGCGCGCGGCCGCGGCGATCGAGGGCGGCCGCTTCACGCGCGAGATCGTGCCGTGCGAAGGCGTGACGAAGGACGAGACGCCGCGCCCCGATACCACGCTGGCGAAGATGGCCACGCTGGAACCGCTGATGCCGGGCAGTGCGCTGACTGCGGCGGTGTCCAGCCAGACTGCCGACGCGGCGGCCGCGCTGCTGATCGTCTCGGAGGATGCGCTCAAGCGCTACCAGCTCAAGCCGCGTGCCCGCATCGCGCATATGAGCGTGCTGGGCGACGACCCGCTGTGGATGCTGACCGCGCCGATTCCGGCAACGAAACGGGCGCTGGAACGCAGCGGCCTGCGCCTGTCGGACATCGACGTGGTCGAGATCAACGAGGCCTTTGCCTCGGTGGCGATGGCGTGGCTGGCCGAGACCGGCTACGCGCCCGGGCGCACCAACCCCAACGGCGGCGCCATCGCGCTGGGCCACCCGCTCGGCGCCACCGGCGCACGCCTGATGACCACGCTGCTGCATGAACTCGAACGCACCGGTGGCCGCTATGGCCTGCAGACCATGTGCGAAGGCGGCGGCCTGGCCAACGTCACCATCATCGAACGGCTGTAAGGAGAGCGCCATGGGAATCTGCGACGGACGCACCGTCATCATCACCGGCGCCGGCGGCGGGCTGGGCCGCGCGTATGCGCTGGCGTTCGGCGCCGAGGGCGCCAATGTCGTTGTCAACGACATCCGGCGCGAGGCGGCCGAGGCGGTCTGCGCGGAAGTCCGCGCGGCCGGCGGCACTGCGCTGGCGAGCGATGACGACATTACGCAACTGGCCACCGTACAGCGCATCGTCGATGCCGCGGTCGAGGCCTTTGGCGAGGTACATGTGCTGGTCAACAACGCCGGCATCTGCCGCGACCGCATGTTCCTCAGCCTGACGGAGGCCGACTGGGACGAGGTGATGCGCGTCCACCTGCGCGGCCACTTCTGCCTGGCCAACCTGCTGGCCAAACGCTGGCGCGACGCGGCCAAGGCCGGGCGCGCCGTCGACGCGCGCATCATCAACACCAGTTCCGGCGCAGGCCTGCAAGGCTCGGTCGGGCAGTCCAACTATGCGACGGCCAAGGCGGGCATTGCCGCGCTGACGCTGGTGCAGGCAGCCGAACTGGGCCGCTACGGCATTACCGCCAACGCGCTGGCGCCGGCCGCGCGCACCGGCATGACCGAGCAGGTCTTCGCCGAGATGATGAAGGCGCCGGAGGGCGGCTTCGACTACTACGATCCGGCCAACGTCGCGCCGCTCGTGGTGTGGCTCGGCAGCGCGGATTCGGCGCAGGTCACGGGGCGCATGTTCGAGGCGGCCGGCGGCATGGTGTCGATGGCCGACGGCTGGCGCACGGGGCCGAAGGCCGACAAGGGCGCACGCTGGCAGCCGGCGGAAGTCGGCGCGGCGGTCGCGGGCCTGCTGGCGCAGGCCGAGCCGCCGCAACCGGTCTACGGCAGCTGAGCGCGGACGGCCATGGATGCTTCCAACTCCGTCGAACTCCAGATGGTCCGCGACAGCGCGCGCGACTACCTCGCCACGCATAGCGATACGGCGGCCGTGCGGCGCGTGACAGAGGCGGGCGCGGCGCATGATGACGCGCTGTGGCGGGCCATCGCCGCCGAACTCGGCTGGTGCGGCATCGCGCTGCCTGAAGCCGTCGGCGGGGCCGGCCTCGGCGCGCCCGGTCTGGCGCTGCTTCAGGAGCAGCTCGGACAGCGCCTGGCGTGCGTGCCGTTCTGGTCCACGGCCTGTATCGCCGCGCCGTGGCTGCAGGCTGCGCTGGGAGAGCGCAACAGTGCGCGCTGGCTGGAACGGTTGGCCACGGGCAAGTGCCACGCCGCAGCGGTATGGCCGGCCGATGGCGGCTGGCAGTACGGCGATGTCGCGATCACCGCACAGGCGCACGCGGATGGCTTCGTGCTGCATGGCAGCGCCGCGCAGGTGCATGACGCCGTCGGTGCAGACTGGCTGCTGGTGCCCGCCAGGCTCGATGGCGGCGAGCCCGCCCTGTTCCTGCTGGAGTCCGCTGCGCTGACCGATGCAGCGCGCGTTTCGCTGATATCGCTCGATACGCTTGACCGCACGCGGCCCATCGCATCGCTGCGGCTCGACGGGCTGAAGGTGCGCGCAGACGCCTGCCTCGCACGCGGCGACGCCGCGGCGCGAGGCCTGGCGCAAGCCTGGTGGCACGGCAAGCTGATGCTCGCTGCGGAGCAGCTCGGCGCGGCCCAGCAATGCCTGGACCTGACCGTTGCCTATGCGTCGGAGCGCGTCCAGTTCGGCCGCGCCATCGCCTCGTTCCAGGCGGTCAAGCACCGCTGCGCGCAGATGATGGTGCTGGTCGAGGCGGCGCGCTCGGCAGTGTACGGCGCGGCGCACGCATGGGAAGCCGCTGACAAGGCTGATGCCCGGATTGAAATCGCCGCCGCCGCGGTCGCGGCCGACGAAGCGCTGCGCTTCGGCGCGCAGGAGGCCATCCAGCTGCATGGCGGCGTCGGCTTCACCTGGGAATACGACCCCCAGCTCTATTTCAAGCGCGCGCAGGCCGCCAGCCACTGGCTGGGCGGCGCGGGTGCCGCGCTCGCCTACCTGGCCGATTTCGTCGATACGCCGATAGCGGCTCGCAAGACTGGAGGACAGCATGAGCGCGCATGAAGAGTCGGCATTCCGCGCCGAGGTGGCCCAATGGATGGCCACCAACCTGGCCGGCGAATTCGCCTGCCTGAAACACCGCGGCGGTCCCGGCGACGAGGATGCCTTTCCCGAGCTGCGCAAGGCCTGGGAACAACGCCTGGCCGAAGGCGGCTGGACCGGCCTCGGCTGGCCGCGCGCGCAGGGCGGGCGTGACCTGCCGGTGATGCAGCAGGTGATTTTCCATGAGGAATACGCGCGTGCCGGCGGCCCAGGCCGCATGGGCCATATCGGCGAAGGCCTGATCGGCCCGACGTTGATCGCTTTCGGCACCGATGACCAGAAGGCGCGCCTGCTGCCCGGCATCCGCAACGGCACCACGTTCTGGTGCCAGGGCTATTCGGAACCCGGCGCGGGCTCGGACCTGGCCAATGTGCGCACGCGCGCGGTACGCGATGCCGCCAGCGGCGACTGGCTGGTCAGCGGCCAGAAGGTGTGGACTTCGCTCGCGCACGATTCCGACTGGATTTTCGTGCTGGCGCGCTGCGAGCCTGGCTCGCGCGGCAGCAAGGGGCTGGTTTTCCTGATGCTGCCGCTCGACCAGCCCGGCATCGAGATCCGCCCGATCCGGCAGATGGGCGGCGGCGCCGAGTTCAACGAGGTGTTCTTCGACGGCGCGCGCGCCGCGGCCGCCGATGTGCTGGGCGAGCCCGGCGACGGGTGGCGCATCGCCATGGCGCTGCTGGGCTTCGAACGCGGCATCTCCACGCTCGGCCAGCAGATGCAGTTCACCCATGAGCTCGAGTGGGTGGCGCAGACCGCGCGCGACAACGGCAGCAGCCGCGATGCGCTGGTGCGCCAGCGCATCGCACGCGCCTGGGCCGGACTGCGCGTGATGCGCGCCAACGCGCTGCGCATGCTGTCTGGCGCGGCGCAAGCGGGCCAGGACGGTGGCACCGCGTTGCAGCGCGAGGCGCTGATCTACAAGTACTACTGGTCCAACTGGCACCGCGACCTGGGCCAGCTCGCGCTGGATGTGCTGGGCCCGCTGGCCAATGTGCTTGACGCCAGCGACGCGCGCCGCACGCGCCTGCAGCAGATGGCGCTGTTCTCGCGCGCCGACACCATCTACGCGGGCACCAACGAAATCCAACTCAACATCATCGCCGAACGCGGGCTCGGCATGCCGCGAGAAGCCAGAGGACAGTCATGACACAGAACTACGAAGCACCGGCCGCACCAGCCTATGTGCCCGGCCACCAGCTGCTCGCCGGCAAGAGCGTTCTCATCACCGCAGCCGCGGGCGTCGGCATCGGCTTTGCCGCCGCGCGCCGCTGCGCGGAAGAGGGCTGCCGCGCGCTGATGATCTCCGACGTCCATCCCAAACGACTGGACGAAGCGGTAGTGCGGCTGCGCGAGGAAACGGGACTGCAGGCGGTCTACGGCCAGCTCTGCGATGTCTCGGACGAAGCGCAGGTGCGCGCACTTGTGGCGAGTGCGGAAGAGGCGCTTGGCGGCACCGACGTACTGATCAACAACGCCGGACTGGGCGGCTCGCGGCGCCTAGTTGATATGGACGATGCCGAGTGGTCGCGCGTCATCGATATTTCCCTCACCGGCACCTTCCGCATGACGCGCGCGATGTTGCCGCACATGCAGGCGCGCCGGCGCGGCGCCATCGTCAACAACGCCTCGGTGCTCGGCTGGCGCGCGCAGAAGGAGCAGTCGCACTACGCCGCGGCCAAGGCCGGCGTGATGGCGCTGACGCGCTGCAGCGCGATGGAGGCCGCCGAGTTTGGCGTGCGCATCAACGCGGTGGCGCCCAGCATTGCGCTGCACGACTTCCTGAAGAAGTCGGCGCCGGCAGATCTGCTGCGTCAGCTGAGCGAGCGCGAGGCCTTTGGGCGCGCAGCGGAGGTGTGGGAGGTGGCCAATGTGATGGTGTTTTTGGCCAGCGACTATGCGTCGTACATGACCGGGGAGGTGTTGCCGGTGAGTAGTCAGAGGGCTTGAGGAAATCGCAATGCCAAGAATCTTTCGCTGCGCCGCAGACATCCACGCCGCCGTCGGCCAGCGCCTCGGCGAAAGCGCCTGGACCCGCATCACCCAGGACCAGGTCGACAAGTTTGCCGATGCCACCGGCGACCACCAGTGGATCCACGTCGACCCGGAACGCGCCGCGCAAGGCCCCTACGGCGCCTGCATTGCCCACGGCTACCTGACGCTGGCCCTGGTCAATCAGTTCCTGCCGGAACTGGTCACCGTCGAAGGCATGAAGCTGGGTGTCAACTACGGCTGCGACAAGGTCCGCTTCCCGGCGGCAGTGCGAGTCGGCGCGCGTGTTCGCGGCGTGGGCGAACTGGTGCGGGCCGAGACGCTGACGGGCGGCGTGCAATCGGTGGTGCGCATGACGGTGGAGATCGAGGGCGAGGCCAAGCCAGCCTGCGTGGCCGAGACGATCAGCCGCTACTACTTCTGACCAGAGGGAATCGAACATGAATGAAGCAGTCATTGTCGCCGTCGCGCGCACCCCCATCGGCAAGGCCTTCCGCGGCGCCTTCAACGATACCGAAACGCCGGTGCTCGGCGGACACGTGGTGCGTGCGGTGGTCGAGCGCGCAGGCGTGGATCCCGCCGAGGTCGACGACGTATTGATCGGCGCCGCCGCGCAGCAGGGCACGCAGGGCTACAACCTTGGCCGTTTGTGTGCGGTGGCTGCCGGGCTGCCCGACAGCGTGCCGGGCATGACCATGGACCGCATGTGCGGATCGGGCCTGATGACGATCGCAGCGGGTGCCCGCGCGATCCAGTGTGGCGAAGCCGACATCATCGTTGCGGGCGGCGCGGAGTCGATCTCGCTGACGCAGAACAAGCACAAGAACAGCTTCCGTGCGCAGTCCGAAGCGGTGCTGGCGCGGCAGCCGGCCGCCTACATGGCGATGATCGAGACCGCCGAGGTGGTGGCGTGCCGCTATGGCATCAGCCGTGCCGAGCAGGACGCCTACGCCTGGCGCAGCCAGCAGCGCACCGCCGACGCGCAACGGCGCGGCGCGTTTGACGACGAGATCGTGCCGCTGGAAACGCGCCGCGCGTTGTTCGACAAGGCCGGCGTACTGACGGGCCACGAGAGCGTGACGCTCGCGCAGGACGAATGCAACCGGCCCGATACCACGGCGGCCAGCCTCGCGGCGCTCAAGCCGGTCTGGAGCGGCGGCAAGGCGGTGGCCGAAGGGGAGCACATCACCGCGGGCAATGCCTCGCAGTTGTCCGACGGCGCCGCCGCCGTGCTGCTGATGAGTGCAGGCGAAGCGCGCCGCCGCGGCCTGCGCCCGCTGGGCCGCTATCGCGGCATGGCGGTGGCGGGCTGTGCCCCGGACGAAATGGGCATCGGCCCCGTGTTCGCGGTGCCGAAGCTGCTGGCGCGCTATGGCATGACGGTGGCGGACGTGGGGCTGTGGGAGTTGAACGAAGCGTTCGCCTCGCAGGTGCTGTACTGCCAGCAGAAGCTGGGCATCCCTGATGCGCGGCTGAACGTGAACGGCGGCGCGATTTCGGTCGGCCATCCGTTCGGCATGTCGGGCGCGCGCATGACGGCGCATGCGCTGATCGAAGGTCGGCGCCGCGGCGTGCGGCAGGCGGTGGTGACGATGTGCATTGGTGGCGGCATGGGGGCGGCAGCGCTGTTCGACGTGCTGTAGTCCCAGACAGGGGGGCCACTCCCAGTTCAGCGATTTCGAAGGAGGTGGTCCCCACGCGCTTGGGCTTGTGCCCGCAGGAAAACGCGTTTTTTGGTTACTTTTTGTCGCTCGGACAAAAAGTGACTCGCCGGCTACGCCGGCGAAACAGCGGCGCTTGCCAGGCAGCCAAGCTCACAACCTCGCAGGAACCTGGCACGCCACGAGGCCGCCTGCCACCACTCCACACGGAGGAGACATCATGAAACGACTGATCGGCATCGCCATGTCGGTGGCCGTGCTTGCCACTGCGGTATGGGCCTTCGCCCCGCGTCCGCTGCCGCCGTTCCCGGCCACCGCGCTGCGTCCCGATGGCCTGCAGATCAACGGCATCGCCCGCGCCGGAGAGCGTCTGGTCGCAGTGGGCGAGCGCGGCAAGATCCTGTTCAGCGATGACCTGGGCCGCAACTGGCGCCAGGCAACTGTGGACAAGCCGCAAGGCGCCACGCTGACGCAAGTGTCCTTTGCCGACCGCCGCCAGGGTATTGCGGTCGGCCACAGCGGCCTGATCTTGCGCACGGAAGACGGTGGCGCGCACTGGCAGCAGGTTGCCTTCGATCAGCAATCCTCCGACCCGCTGCTAGGCGCCTTGGCCCAGGCCAACGGGCCGTGGTTCGCCGTGGGCAGCTTTGGCCGTTTCCTGGTCTCGCGCGATCAGGGCAGGCATTGGGAAGCCGCGCCCGACAAGGCCATGCAGGACCGCCACCTCAACGCCATCGCCGCCGACGCGCAGGGGCGCCTGATGCTGGTCGGCGAAGCCGGCCTGGTGCTGCGCTCGACCGATGGTGGCACCCACTGGGAGCCGCTCAAGACCCCGTATGAAGGCTCGCTGTACGGCGTGCTGCCGCTACGCGACGGTGCCTGGCTGGCCTACGGCATGCGCGGCAACGCACTGCGCAGCGAGGACTTCGGCACGACATGGCAGGCTGCGGAAACCGGCCTCAGGACTTCATTCTTCGGCGGCGCCGAGCTCCCGGATGGCCGCATCGTGCTGGCCGGCCAGGGCGGCATGCTGGTGATGTCCGCCGACGGCGGCCGCCACTTCGCTGCGCTGCCGGCCGGCAGTCCGCAGTCACTAGCCGCGCTGATCCCGACCGGCAAGGACACGCTGGCACTCGGTGGCAACGGCGGCCTGGCCGGCACCACGCTCGCAGCCACCCGCTGATCCCCGCCGAACCCGCACGAACGAACGCGAGAACCACCATGACCCGCCCCCATTCCCCCGGCCGCCTGGGCCGCTTCGTCGATGCCTGCGCCAGCGTGCTGATGCGCCGGCGCCGCCTGCTGTTGCTGCTATGCCTGGCCGTGACCATGGCGCTGGGCTTCTCCGCCACGCGCCTGCGGCTCGATCCCGGCTTCAACAAGATGATCCCGCTGCAGCATCCGTACATGCAGGTGTTCACCAAGTACGCAAGCACCTTCTCAGGTGCCAATACCGTGCTGGTGAGCCTGCGCTGGAAGGGCGACGGCGATATCTACAACGCCGCCTTCATGGACAAGCTGCGCCACGCCACCGATGAAGTGTTCTTCATCCCCGGCGTGGACCGTTCGCGCGTGTTCTCGCTGTTCACGCCCAATGTGCGCTACACCGAAGTGACCGAAGCCGGTTTCCGTGGCGATGTGGTGGTGCCCGGACGCTTCTCCGGCGCGCCGGACGAACTCGACAAGGTGCGGCGCAACGTGGCGCGATCGGGCCAGATCGGCCGGCTGGTCAGCAATGACCTGAAGTCCGCGCTGATCCGCGCGGAGCTGCGCGAGACCGATCCCGCCACCGGCAAGACCATCGACTACAGCTCGGTGGCGCACCAGCTGGAGAAGATCCGCGCGCAGTTCAGCGGCACCGATGTCGAAGTCAATGTGGTCGGCTTCGCCAAGCTGGTGGGCGATGTGGAAGAGGGCATCGCAGGCGTGATGGGCTTCTTTGCCCTGGCCTTCGCCGTCACGGCGCTGCTGCTGTGGCTGTACACGCGGTCGCTGCGCATCACCGTGCTTTCGCTGGTGGTGGCGCTGCTGCCCGTGTGCTGGCTGCTGGGCCTCCTGCCGCTGCTGGGCTACGGCATCGATCCGATGTCGATCCTGGTGCCGTTCCTGATCTTCTCGATCGGGGTCTCGCACGCGGTGCAGATGACCAATGCCTGGAAGCAGGAGGTGGTGCAGGGGCACGGCGCGCTGGACAGCGCCAGCGCAGCCTTTCGCAATCTGTTCATCCCTGGCACGGTGGCGTTGCTGACCAATGCGCTGGGCTTCATGGTCATCATGCGCATCGAGATCGATATCGTGCGCGAGCTTGGCATTACCGCCTGCCTGGGCGTGCTGCTGATGATCGTGACCAACAAGGTGTTCTTGCCGATCCTGCTGTCGTACACAACGCTGGAGCCGTCGGCGCTCGCCCGCGCACAGGCGCGGCGTGCGCGGGAGACAGGTCAGGGGAGTGGCGGAGTGTGGCAGAAGTTCGGCGCGCTGGCCCGCCCCGTACCTGCCTTCTGCGTGTTCCTGGCCGCGCTGGCGCTGCTGGCGGGCGGGGCCATCGCGTCGCGCGGCCTCAAGATCGGCGATGTGGGCACCGGTGCGCCGGAGCTGCGCGCCGATTCGCGCTATAACCGCGACAGCGCCAGCATCGTGAGCCAGTACAACATCGGCTCGGATGCGCTGACCGTGGTGGTGGAGCCGACCGGCTTCGACGATGGCTGCCTGCACTACCCGGTGATGAGCGCGGTGGAGCGCTTCGAAATGCATATGCGCGGCGTCTCCGGCGTGCAGTCGGTGGTCAGCGTGTCGTCGCTGGCCAAGGTGGTGATCGGCGCCTACAACGAAGGCAACCCGCGCTGGGAGGCGCTGCCGCGCAGCAGCGAAGGCCTGGGCCAGGGCGCCAAGGCCTATGACCCGGACAATGGCATGAACACGTCCAACTGCCAGGCCATCCAGGTGCTGATCTACACCGCGAACCATGAGGGCGCGACCATCGCCCACATCATCCGCGAGATCCGCCGCTTCAACGCCACCGACAAGACGCCCAACGTGGCGTTCCGCCTGGCCGGCGGCAATATCGGCGTGATGGCGGCCACCAATGAGGCCGTGGAAGAGGCCGAGGTGGCGATGCTGCTGGCGATCTTCGGCGCGATCACGCTGCTGTGCCTGCTGACATTCCGCTCGTGGCGCGCGGTGCTGTGCATCATCGTGCCGCTGACGCTGGTGTCGGTGCTGTGCAATGCGCTGATGGCGCGGCTCGGCATTGGCCTGAAGGTGTCGACGCTGCCGGTCATCACGCTGGGCGTGGGCGTGGGCGTCGACTACGGCATCTACCTGTACGAGCGCATCCAGCACCAGATCCGCGAAGAAGGGCAGGCACTGCCGCAGGCGTTTGCCGAAGCCATGCGCCAGCGCGGATCGGCGGCGCTGTTCACGGCGCTGACGATGTGCATCGGCGTGGGCACGTGGGCCTTTGCTGCGCTCAAGTTCCAGGCCGACATGGGCCTCCTGCTGGCCTTCATGTTCCTGGTGAACCTGTTCGGCGCGGTATCGCTGCTGCCGGCGCTGGCGGCATGGCTGGGGGTGGAGGGCGAGGAGCGCGCACGCGCGGCGGCGCGCACCGCTGCTGCAGCGGCAAGCGGCCAGGCCGTACCGCCGGCCCACGCGCTGAAGTCGGACGCGACCTGATCCTCGCAGGGAACACCGGAGAGACATGATGCGCGATACCCCGGCATCCGCGGCGGCGGCCTTCACGCCGCTGCGCATCGGCCCGCTCACGCTGCGCAACCGCTTTATCAAGGCCGGCGCGAACGAGGGCATGACCCCACATGGCCTGCCCACGCAGGCGCTCGTCAGGCATCACCGCGATCTTGCCGCGGGCGGCGTGGGCATGACCACGGTGGCTTACGCGGCCGTGGCCGACGACGGCCTGACCTTTGCGCACCAGCTCAGCCTGCGCGCGGAACAGGTGCCGCACCTGCGCGTGCTGACCGACGCGGTGCATCGCGAAGGCGCGGCGGCCTGCCTGCAGATCACCCACGCTGGCTCGTTCACCACCATGCGGCACGGCGGCAGCCGCGCGCCGGGCAGCGCATCGTCCGGTCTCAATGCCTTCGGCATGATGCATGGCGTGTATTTCCAGCGCGCCATGCGCGCGTCCGATATGGCGCGCGTTGCCTGCCAGTTCGCCGCGGCGGCGCGGCTCGCGCGCGAGGCTGGTTTCGATGCGGTCGAAATCCACATGGGGCACGGCTACCTGCTCAACCAGTTCCTGTCGCCGCTGAGCAACCGGCGGCGCGATGCCTTTGGCGGCAGCGTGGAGAACCGGACCCGCTTCCCTGCGGCGGTGCTGCGGCAGGTGAAGGATGCTGTCGGTGCCAGCATGGCGGTGTGCTGCAAGCTCAGCGTCAGCGACGGCGTACCGGGCGGCAACCAGCCGGTGGACTCCGCTGCGACCGCGCGCATGCTTGAAGCAGAAGGCGCAGACCTGTTGACGCTAAGTGGCGGTCGCAACGTGGAAAGCCCATGGGCGCTGTTCGGCAGCCCGATGCCGACCGCGCAGATGAAGGCCGCCGCGCCGACCGCGCTGGCGCGCTTTGGCATCACTATGCTGGAGAAGCGCACGCCGCACGATCTGGCTTTCCGCGAGTTGTACTTCCTTGAAGCCTCGCGCGTAGTGCGGCAGGCCGTGCGCATGCCGCTGGCTTATGTCGGCGGAGTGAAGTCGATCGGCAACGTGGCGCAACTGATGGAAGAGGGCTTCGACGGCATCGCGCTGGCCCGTGCTCTGATCCATGATCCGGCGCTGGTCGCCCGCTGGCACAGCGGCGCCGTGCAGCGCTCGGCGTGCGACAGCTGCAATGGCTGCGTGGCGCGCATCTACGATCCCGCCGGGGTGAGCTGCGTGCATGGCCCGGGCAACGATCCGGCGCTGACGCGCGTTGTCGCACTGCAGTAGTCCGATGGGACGATGAGCCGCATGCCGGACGCTCTTATCTTGAAGTTCCCACGGGATATCAAGGAGACACCATGAGCACGAACGGCACTAGCGGGACTAGCCGCATCAGCGGCTACAAGATCGAATCACGACCGCCGGAGGATCGCTTCGCGCGCGGCTGGCACTGCCTGGGCCTGGCCGATGCCTACCGCGATGGCAAGCCGCATACGCTGGACATCTTCGGCCGCCGCCTGGCCGCGTTCGCCGATTCGACCGGCGCCATTCGCGTGATCGACGGCCACTGCCCGCACATGGGTGCGGACCTGAGCACCGGCACTGTACAAGGCGACAACCTGGTGTGCCCGTTCCATGGCTGGCAGTGGGGCGGCGACGGCGGGTGCAAATCCATCCCCTATTGCAAGCGTGTGCCGCCCAAGGCCCGTGTCGGTGCCTGGGAGACCTGCGAGCAGAACCAGTTTCTGTTCATCTGGCACGATCCGGAGGGCCGCCCGGCGCCGCCGGAAGTGGCCATCCCGCGCATCGACGCTTGCTATTCGCCGGAGTGGTCGGACTGGGCCATCGACGAGATGCTGATCCGCACCAACTGCCGCGAGCTGGTCGACAACATTTCCGACATGGCGCATTTCGGCGTGGTGCATGGCGCGCCGGTGGACTACTTCGCCAACTTGTTCGAGAACCACAAGGCGACGCAGCTGATGATCGGGCGCAGCGCGCGCCTGTCCGGCGATGCGCGGCTGACGGCGCTGTCCACCTACTTCGGGCCGGCGTACCACATCACCGAGATGACCGGGCAGATGGGCGATCAGCAGATTCATTCGATCCTGCTCAACTGCCACGTGCCGATCGACCAGAACAGCTTCGTGCTGCGCTATGGCGTGCTGGTGAAGAAGATTCCGGGGCTGTCGGAAGAGCAGAACCGCGCCATGGCGCAAGCCTATGTGGAGCAGGCGCGCGGTGCGTTCTATGAGGACGTGGCGATCTGGGACAGCAAGATCCGCATTGACAACCCGCTGCTGTGCGAAGGCGACGGGCCGATCTACCAGATGCGCGACTGGTACCAGCAGTTCTACACCGACGTGGAACACGTGCGGCCGTCCAGCGTGGCGCGGCGCGTAGTCGAGATGAACCTGGCCAACATCGAGCCGCCGGTGCTGCGGCACGTGTTCGAGGGCTGAGCGGAAAGACTTCTGTCGTGACCGGCGCGGACTTCGAGATCTCGATGGGTCCGCGCTAGCCCAGGTTGTGTCGTAGCGAGTGGTGCGCAGATGCTGTCAGTTCAGGTTCAGCATCTCGCGAGCCTGCGCTGCGGTCGACAGGCCGGCCATATTCCTCAAAGATCGGCAACCTTGCGCACAGTGCGGCATTGGAAGGCGCGAGGGTTTCTTGTCAAGCCGCACATTGTCCTCGAGCCCGGTGCAGCAATGCCCGCCGGCGGCCCATTTCTTTGGTGCCTCCTGAGTGCCCCATCATTTCCTGCGGGACGCACTAGTCGAATGGGTAGCGGCGTCCTGTCGTCCGTTCGGTCTTTCACTGAGCCGCGCGCAGCGCAGCCGAAGGCGATAATGCGATATCGGGGACAGTGTCGGGCCACGGACAGTTTCGGGGCTGGTTCAATCATTGTGGGAGAGCCTGCAGGCGGACGCGCTCCACGCGGCAGGCAGCCGGGCAGACTCTGAAGCTCATACCCGTACGAAATTCTTCGCACACTACGATCAAAATTCGCCCGTTAGGGCAAGTAAACGCGTTCTTTGGTTACTTTCTGTCGCTCGGACAGAAAGTGACTCGCAGGCTACGCCTGCGAAACAGCCGCGCCTGCCAAGAACGATCCCATCACCGTCCCAAGCAATCCGTGGATAAAAAAATGCCCTTGCCATGACGACAAGGGCATCCGTAATCAAATTCCCAGTGCACTGCGATAAATCAGGTCCCCGATCCGCGCGCCGCGTCCGGCGAGAACAGCGCCTCGCTGAATTCCGGATTGCTGTTGAGTTTCGCCATCGGCCCCTCATTGGTCAGCCGGTCAGCTAGGTACGCCCCTGAGATAAGGTCGTGATAAAACACCGTAGCCGCAGAGAACCGGCGCGCATCATACGCATAGACCAGCGCCTGGAGGTTGGTACGCCACAGCTGCCCGCGCCCATCGTAGTTATCGGCCGCCACCGACTGCCAGGTATCCTCGTCGAGATACAGCACCCGTTTCGCGTACTGATGTCGGAACCCCGGCTTCAGCGTAGCCTCCAGAATCCACACCCGATGCAGCTCGTAGCGCATGACGTCCGGGTTGGCGTGTCCATTCGTCAGCAGGTCCTTGTACTTCACCGAAGCGCTCATCAGCTTGTAGGTGTGGTACGGGACATAGATCTCCTTCTTGCCGACGATCTTCCAGTTGTAGCGCTCGCCCGAGCCGTTGAACAGCCGGTCATCATCCACCGTGCGGAAGCCGCCGGGCCCCTGGGGCTGATCAAAACCATACTCCGGCGCCTGGCGTACGCGGCGCGTGCCAGGGTTGTAGATCCACGTCCGGTTGGTGTCCGAACCTTCCTGGTCCCAGACGGCATACCCGACGATTACCTGGCCGCGGTCACGCAAGGGCAGGTCGGTTGCCGTGCGGAAGAAGGTGCGTTCGTTGAGGGGATTCTTCGGGTCGAACTTGCCGTTGTTGCGCGGTGAAAAAATGCTGTACGAGACCCGGCCCCATGCGATCGATCCGTTCGGATAGACCACGGCCTGGTCGTACTGGGCCTTCTCGGTCCCGATGGCCGCTGAGAATCGCTGGTTCCACAGCAGTTCCATGGCCGTCTTCGGAATCGGGTACGGCACCTGCGGTCCCGCATCCTTCAGGCCATTCGCATCGGGCGTCATGCTGACGGTAGTAGCGTAGGTGCGGATGTCCTTGTACGCGGCGTCCTCGTAGCGGAAGTCGCGATGGCTCGGGTACACCGGCATCCTGAAGGTCTCGGGGTACTTCTTGAACAGCGCCTTCTCGCCTTCGCTCAGGCGCTCGGCATACTGCGCCATGTTTTGCGCGGTGATGACGAACAGCGGCTTCTCGTCGGCATACGGGTCGGGATAGCGGTCGCCACGCTGGTATTTGACGTGAGGCGGAGTGCCCTGCCACTTGCCCGACCAGGCCGGGATGTCGCCGTCCTTGCTGCCGGCACGCTCCGCGCCCATGGGGGTAAGGGTGCTGTCAAGCTGCTTGAGTTCTTCCGGGGTGGCCGCTGCCCACGATGCCGCGGCCAGTGCCATGCTGGTGACCAGCACGCTGCCGCGCAACAGGCGTTTTGTTGGGGATGTCATTGAAGTCTCGCTCCTTGTAAGGGATTGCCCGGCGGCGCCCGCGCCGGTACGGAAGCCGTCGGCTTTTTTCCCGATGGCGGCCGCAGGACCGATTTGATCGGCTCTACGGCGCATTGTCGGGGGACCAGGCACGCGGGGCGTGTGTCGGTGAGGACAGGGTAGAGAGCGAGGGCTGATGGTGAATCGTTGGAATGGACTAGAGGGTTTCCCTAGCCTATCAGTCGCTTGAAATTGCTTCACTGAATTTGCGGAACGATTCCGATCTTCTCGGCCAGCATCCGTTCGTACACGCCAAAGTGGAGATCCACTTCGGTCTGGCTGACCACCGTGACGTCCAGGCTGATCTGGTCCGCTTTTAGCCCGAGCACGGTGGCGAGCGCCACTTCCAGATGTGGCGCCGCAGCCGTGTCTTTGGGAAACGTCGTGCCAATATTGATGGAATAGGAATTTGAACGGTCAGCGACGACCTCCAGCAGTCGCGCTGCAGCACTCATATTGTGCTCGATGGCAATGCGCGAGAGTTCTGCGATGGTCCGCATCTTTTCAGTCGGGAAACCACGCACGCAGCGCAGCCGAACGCGATGGGGACCTAACGTTGTCCAATCGGTATCGAACTCCATGATGACCTCTACGGTGTAGGTAGTGACTTACCGGATCTTTGTCTTTCTAACCGACGACGATGATCCGTCTGCCCTGGGAAGCGCGGCAACACGAGAGATGCCCGGCTCGACCAGGGCGCCCGGTGAGACGTCCTGGTCGATACCATGCCTGCTTACGTCACATTGATCGCAATGCGTCGCGGTCGCGCTTCCTCACGACGCGGGATGGTCAGCTTCAGCACCCCGTCTTGCAACTGCGCGCTGATTTGTGTGCCATCCAGATCCGGACTCAGTGAAAAGGAACGCGCGAAGTGAGGCTGGCTGATTTCCGCGTACTGCACGCGCAGTCCGGAAGGCATTGGCACGACCGCTTCGGCAGCGATATGGAGGTTGCTGTCGTGGACGCTTACCTCGAGCTTGTCACGACTCACTCCCGGCAGATCGGCCCACAAGGTCACGCCGTTTTTATCCTCGATGATGTCTACTGCGGGCACGAGGGTCACCGTCCGCGCAGCTTTGTCCTCTTTACGTTGAGCCAACGCACTGTCGTTGCGTTCGGCGACTTGGTTGGTATCGTTCATGGCAGTCTCCTTCCCACTATTGCACGGCGATGGCACGCGGCTTCGATGCCTCACGTTTGCCCACGCTTACGGAAAGACAACCATTGGCATAGCGCGCCTGTACCTTGTCGGGATCAGCGCCGTCGGGCAATTCAATCACCCTTCGGAACGCACCAACAAAACGTTCCTGAGCGTACCGTCGCGCATCCGGCGCGTCGTCGGACCAAACGGAGTGCCGCTCGCCGCTGATTGTCAGCAGCCCTCTGTCGATAGAGACCTCAAAGTCCTCCTGCTTGACGCCGGGTGCGAACGCGACGATCTCGATGGAGTCGTCCGTTGCCCCGATATTGATCGCAGGAAAGGCGCCGTAACGCCCGGCGCGGATGCTGGAGGGAAACCCCCCGAACAGCCCCGACATCTGCCTTTGCAAGCGATCGAGGTCACCGAAGAGGTCGGTTCCAAAGAATGCGTCAGTCATGGTCGTATCCTCCTATCGATGCCAGCGAGGAGGAAGGGGCATTACGCGCTCCCATTCACCTGCCCCATTGCTGGCAAACAAACAGAAACACGCAGCGCGAAGTCGCGACTGCCTGAGCGGAAATAAAAATAGCAAGAGAAAAAGGCGATTTCAAGAGATGCATAAGGCACCTTCATGCCCCGAGCCGAGGGCTCGAGACGACCCCCTGGCGCTTTGCGGGCACGCTAATAGCCTCGAGGTTTCATGACCCGCATCACGGAGTGACGACCACCACCCTTCAAAGGAAGGTAGATTTCATGCGAGGCAGGGTCGATCGCCAAACTGTGGGCATTCGTTCCTACAAAGCCCTCCCCGATTTTTGCCACACCCGTTTCCGTGACTTTGAATATCGACAGCACCCCGGACTCGCTTGCCACATACACCCGGCCCAGGGCTGCGTCGTAGCCCATAACGTCCGGCTGTCGGCCGACCCCGAAGTTAGCGACGATCCGCTTGCTCTTCATGTCGAGTACGAGCAAACGATCATTCCCTTCGCAGGCGATAAAGGCCAAACGCAACTTTGGAACGATCAGCAGCCCGTGGTTGCCTTTCGCGCCGGGCAAGGCGATGCGATCGATCACCTGGTCGGTGTGCGGATCGACTTCGACCAGAGACTGGCGTCCCTGGACGTTCACGAAGATGTGTCCAGAGGCCGGGTCGTACTGTGTATTGCCCACAGCGCCTCCCAATTCAATGGTGGCGATGCGCTGGTTGGTGCGGACGTCGATCACGGTTTCGGCATGGCCGGTTTCATCAGAGACGTAAAGCTTGCCAGCTTCGGGGGCGTAGGCAATACCGTCCGGATATACGCCGCCTGGTACACGGCCCACGATCTTCAGGGTGGACGCGTCGATCGCTACGATTTCGTCGGTTGCGGTCGCCGACGCATACACACGATTGAGCTCAGGAATGGCGAGGATGCCGTGCACATGGCCCACATCGCCAATCGATGCCAGTATGGCTTTGGTTCTGGTGTCCATGACGACGACTGCACTATCACCGAGGTGCGCAACAAAGAGACTTGACCTCGTCGGGTCCAGGCTAAGATAGTCCCAGCGCGTCGTGCCGCCGGGCAACGCAAAATCGCCTACATGTTGGAGCGGTAAATCTCGGGACGGCAGTGCAGTTGTAGCGGCAAGGCTGTGAGCCGGGGCGAGCAACACGATAAGCGCGAAGGCCCAACCGGAAAAAAGTCGGCATCTCCGCGTTGGCGTTTGGCATAGGATTCGCCTCGTGGCCATCCCTGGCTTCCCACATTGCTACCGAAGCATGGTGGCCTGCGCATCCAGGGCCTTCTTGACGCTTGCCGCCAGATCGGTGGCCTTCCCCTTGCCCCAGTAGTGCAGGAACATAGAGCGCGGTTGTTCATCAATCATGTGCTGATGGATCGCAACGATGTTGATGCCGCCCGATCGCATGGCCTTCAGCACCGGCTGAAGCTCATCCTCGCGCATCACAAAATCGCCGTCCACGACGGCCATATCGTCAGTTCCGGCGAATGCCGCCCAGGTGTTGACGCCCATTTCATTGCCGAAGGTCACCCCATGCATGGTCGCTTTCGCGCCGACCACAACCTTGAACATCCCGTTGCTGGCTTGTCCCTTTTTCCCGAGGATAGCTTCCAAGGGCGCAGGGCTGATCGCGTTGTTTTGCCCAATGGTGCCCGGGAACGTGGATGCCACCGAGGGACTCGCGGCCCGGATTTCTGCGACCTTGTCATACAGCTTCTTTACGCTGCCGGCGAGCTGCGCAGGGTCCCCCATGCCACTGATGTGCATGAAGTACACCCGTGGCTGGTCAAAGAAGAAGTGGTTATGGAGTGCCGTCACCTGCAGTCCGGCGTCAAGCGCCGCGCTCATGGCCGGGTTCACCTCGTCTTCAAAGAGGACCGTGTCTCCCATTAGCATGACCTGACGCCCATGTGCAGGCGTGAACGCTGCCCAGGAGGTCAGCCCCATGAAGGGCGGCATGGTCGCGCCATCCACCTTGACTGGAATATCCGTACGCGGCTTCGAAACCTTGAACACATTCTCGGCCTCGGAGAAGCTGCCTTTCAGGCCCGTGATTTGCTCGATCTGTGCGGTATCCATCGTCGCGCGTCGATCGGCAGGCGCTGCCACGGCGATCGAACATGCGCCAAAAATGCTGGAAAGGGCCACAACAATTTGTTTTGCCATTCGCATGATTCACTCCAGTGTCACTGTTGGACGAACGCCAGGTTGGCTCGACGCCGATATCCGCTCAATTGAGCGGCTTGACACGCCTGAAGGCGTGCAACATGGCAAGGTCGTAGCCAATCTTCAACACTCCACAGGCCAGCAATGGCGCCCCGATCCAGCCCATCGCCATCAAGCCTCCCGCAAGAACCGGGCCGACTGCGGCGGCGAGGCTTCTGGGAACCGCTGTCAAACTGGCGGCCACAGTGCGCTCGGCTGGCGTGACTACTGCCATGACGAATGCGGTCCGGGTCGGCACATCCATTTGCGACAACGCACTACGCATCAGCAACAGCGTCAAGGTCAGCATCAATGACGGCGCGAAGGCTGCGGCAATCAGGAAAGCACTGGAAGGGATGTGCGTGAACACCATGGTGTTCAACAAGCCGATCCTTCTTGCCAGCGGCACGGCAATGAGCTGAGAGGCTGTTGTCAGCAATCCCGCCCAGAAGAAGAACTGGCCCGCTGCGGCGGGAGACAGCCCGAAGCGTTGCATCAGCCAAAGTGACAGCAAGGCGTTGACGACCAGGCCGCCTGCGAACGCATCCACGCTGAACAACATTGCCAGGTGGATGACAATGCGACGCGACGGCCCCAAGGGAGTTGTCGCCGACGATGCCTGCGGACGCTGCTCGGGCAGTCTCGTATAAAGCGCCCAGAGTGCTACGCCGGTAGAGGCATAGGCGACGAACATCAGGCGCATGGCAGCCATCATCGACAGACCGGCATGCACGGATATCCACGCTGGCAGGGCCGCAGCCAAGGCGCCGATGGCAGCGGAGAAGGCGCCAACAAGGCTGTAGCGGGCAAACAGCGACGTACGCGCTTCCGGTGTCGCCGCCTCGGCCAGGCGAGCGTGTTCGAGCGGCAAGAACACGCTGACATCCCCGGAGCTCGGGTTCAGGGTACCGATGAAGGCTACGATCAACAGTGGCCAGAGGGAGGACAGACCGGCAAAGCCAACTCCGGTGATTGCCATAAGGACTGCCGCCAAGATCAGCAGGCGACGTA
Organism: Cupriavidus sp. C2SS-8b; assembly: GCF_057073745.1. NCBI lineage: Bacteria > Pseudomonadati > Pseudomonadota > Betaproteobacteria > Burkholderiales > Burkholderiaceae > Cupriavidus > Cupriavidus sp. C2SS-8b. Next base: position 1,856,917 of record NZ_CP172717.1, on the reverse strand, counting down.
GCGGAAAGCGGCTCCCGATGACTCCGACCAGGATGGTTGCGAGCGCCGAGCCGATCAGCGTGGCGCTGCTGATCAGGCCGACCGAAAACTGACCAAAGCCGAGACCCAGCAGGTATGCGGGCAGAAGTACGGCGACGAAGCCGTCGCATACGCCGCGCAGCGCCCGTCCAACGAGCAGCGGCATCACGCTTGTATCGATGCCTGGCGGAAGCAGCAGACCGGTGAGCTTCGAGCGGGCGACCGAGACGGATGTCACCTGAGGATCTCCTTTGACTCAGTGATGCAGCAGCGGATAGGCCACCAGGCCGATCAAGGCCGCTCCTGCAACAATCATGGGCTCGGACAGCTTCTTGAACTTCAGCAGCAGGGCCACGGTCACCAGCGCGAGCAGCGCGGTCGGGATATCGACGATCGAACGTTTGGCGAGCACGATGACCGCGCCGGTAATGGCGCCGATGGCGGCAGCGGTAACGCCATCGACGAATGCCAGAATGGCGGGCAGCTTGCCGTACTTCTTGAAGTACGGCGCAGGCAGGACAGTGAAGAGGTAGCAGGGCAAAAATGTCGCGGCTGCCGCCACGCAAGCCCCAGGGAGTCCAGCCACCAGATACCCGATGAAGCCGACAGTGATAACGACCGGGCCGGGTGTGATCATGGCCACTGCCACGGCGTCCACAAACTGCTTGTCGTTCAGCCAGTGGTGTTCGGTGACGACACCGCCGTACAGGAAGGGCACGATGGCAAGTCCCGAACCGAAGACGAACGCGCCGGCCTTGGCGAAGAACACCCCAATCTGCGACAAGAGCGGCCAGTCCACCGTGCTCATCATGCCGCTTGCAGCCGGCAATGGTATTGCCGCCAGCGCATTGAGCTTGCCTTGATGCAGCCACCTGGGCGGTGCGCGCCAGAACCAGGCCAGAACACCTGCCGCCACGAACAGCCAGGCTACCTCCGATTCGGTAATGACTGTGACTGCCACGAGAACCAGGTAAATAAACCACAGCAGCTTGTCCTTGCCCACGCTCTTCCTGGTCAGCTTGTGGGCGCTGATCGCGATGATGCCGATCACTGCCGCGCCGACCCCGTAGAACACCGACTGCATCCAGGTCAGGCCGCCGAAGCGCACGTAGGCCCAGCCGAGCGCGAGCACCATCAGGAATGACGGCAGCACGAAAGCGATGCCAACGAGCGTGGCGCCCACAATCCGATAGTGGACATAGCCGAGGTAGATCGCCAACTGAGCGGCCAGCGGGCCGGGTGCCAATTGCGCGAGCGCGAGGCCTTCCTTGTAGTCGGCATCGGTGATCCACTGCCGCGCATCAACGAGGTCTCGGTGCATATAGCCGGCGAGCGCTACGGGACCGCCAAAGCCAAGGGTGCCAAGGCGCAAGAAGTACAGCACCAGTTGCCGCAAGGTGTATCCAGGGCGTTCGTGCGGGGAATGGACCGGGGAGGTATCAGAAGGCTGGGGCGAATTCATCTGGTGTGGTCTGAAGGGAATCCGAACGTGGCTGGATGGGTAGCGACCTAGCGCTTGCGCGGGCCTGAGAAATGGGCGTACAGCGAGTCGAGGACACGGCCAACTTCGTCCAGCAATGCATCGTCATCAGGAAAGCGCTCGCGCGCGCCAGCCAGCATCGCCTCGAAGCCACTCGCTTCCGCGACCGGCGTGCCGCCGATGTCCAGCACATGAATCATCTGGCCAAGGCGCGACAGGCCTTTGTCCTCGTCGAGCCCGAAGCTCGCCAGCAAGACTTCAAACGAAACGCGGTCGCCAATATGGGTGAAGGTGGCGCCGTCGAAGTCGAACCCCAGCAGGTCCTCCGGGCATTGGCGAATGTCCTCGAGCCAGACGAACGTGGCATGGGGATCGATAAAGCGCCGGATCAACCAGGCGCAGGCGACGCGGTCTACCCAGAGATGCCGCCGGGTCCCCCAGCGTCGGCCCTGATACTGGGTGGGGTCGCGCCGCGGGATACTGCCCGCCACGCCATGCGGCTCACCTGGAGACAGCAAGATGTCGATGGCCGCATTGAAATCGCGCCATTGCGCTTCGGCGCGGGCGGAAGACTCGTTGGGGAAAAAATCGATCTTGCGGATCGCGTCGAACCCCCGGCCGTGCCGGCGAGCCATGCGCAGCAGTTCCGCCTCGTCCGCGTGGCTCAACGCCGCTCGGGCGCCGGAAAGCTCTGCCATCCAGGCTGCGTATTCGGCAGTCCGGTCGAACAGTGCGCGATACGCGGCTTCTTGCTGTTCGTCGTCGGCTTGAACGGACAGTATCCAGACTTTGCCGTCCTCGCTGGCCGCGTCCTCGGCCAGCGCTTGTAGCTGGACTCGCTGGCCCGGCAGGTTCGGCAGCAAATAGGCCCCATCGCGCAACGACGCGCTGCCCAACGACTTGATGCCACGCCACAGCCGCATGCGCGGCGTGGCGGCCGAGGTCGGCAGGCTGACGACGAGTAGTAGCCACGCGGCTTCGGGAATGGATGAAAGAGCAGTCATGGGTTCAGCTTAGCCGGGCGTAACGGCTCCTTCAATGTTGTAGAGATCTTTACAAACGCCAGTGACTTGGAGGACGCATTACCGCTACCGCTTTGACTTTGCTCGTGCTACCGGCCATTTGTGGCATGGTGCTAAGGAGCCGGGTCGCTAAGGATCCGGAACGGCATGCGGTACTCGAGCTGTGAGGCTTGAAACCACCCTCACGTGCGTCTGATACAGCGCAGCAGCATAACCACCCGTCCATTGGCCAGATCCGAGAATGTCTATTCGTACTGCGTCTCCCGCATTACTGGCCGCCTTGCTGTTCGGGGCAAGCACACCGCTCGCGAAAGCGCTAACTGGGTCCGTAGCTCCGCTCCTGCTCGCAGGCCTGCTTTATCTTGGCAGTGGCCTTGGGCTGGCGCTGGTGCTTGCTGCTCGAAGGATCTGGACAGCGCCAGACCCGGGCATTCATCAGAGCGGTATTCCGCGGGGAGAAATACCGTGGTTGATCGGAGCAATCCTTGCGGGAGGTGTTGCAGGGCCCGCCTTGCTGATGACCGGACTCGTCTCAACCAATGCAGCCTCGGCATCGCTGCTCCTGAATGTCGAGGGCGTGTTCACGGCGGTTATCGCCTGGGTGGTGTTCAAGGAAAACGCCGATCGCCAGATCGTCCTCGGGATGGTCGCTATCGTGGCCGGTGGCTTACTGCTTTCGTGGCAGCCAGGTAGCGTGCAGATCTCGTCCGGGGCGTTGTTGATCGTTGGTGCTTGCCTATGCTGGGCTATTGATAACAACCTCACCCGCAAGGTGTCGAGCAACGATGCACTGCTCATTGCATGCCTGAAGGGCCTGGTTGCGGGGTTGTGCAATACGGGGCTTGCCCTCACGCATGGGGCGGTACTTCCACCGATCAGTACTTTGGCGGGAGCGCTGATTGTCGGATTCGCTGGATACGGTGTGAGTCTCGCCCTGTTCGTGGTTGGCTTGCGCGTGTTGGGAACCGCGCGAACCGGGGCGTACTTTTCCGTCGCCCCCTTGTTTGGAGTCCTGATTTCCTTCGTGATTTGGCCCGAAGCGCCAGGCTTGGCATTCTGGTTTGCTGCGGCTTTGATGGCCCTTGGCGTGTGGTTGCATCTGCGTGAGCGGCACGAGCATGAGCATACCCACGAACCACTGGCGCACAGCCACTCGCACCGGCACGACGAGCATCATCAGCATGAACACGATTTCCCGTGGGATGGTAAGGAACCCCATAGGCACTGGCACGAGCATAAGGTGATGGTCCACAAGCATCCGCACTATCCGGACGTGCATCATCGCCATACTCATTAGTGTGGTGTTGCCAGTGTCCTGTCTGCCTGGGCGAGCGGCCGACCTGGGACGCGTCGAGTCGCCAGGGGGCAGCTATAAACCGCGAGAAAGCGCTTTTCCCTTATTTCCCGTGGCACTTCTTGAACTTCTTGCCGCTGCCGCAAGGGCACGGGTCGTTGCGACCGGGCTGGTCGCCCCTCACCACGGCCTCCACCCGGGGGCCCAGGCTCTTCCAGATCTGGCGCAGGTCGTAGACGGCCCAGATCGCCTCGCCGAAGGTTTCCACGCGCGCCAGGCTGGTGCTGGGCGGGCCGTCCTCGCTGTACATGCACACCTCGGGCTGGCCGGTGTCGTCCTCGGTCAGGGCGACGATGCCGTCGAGCGCGTCGTCCAGCCACTGGGCGGCCTCCTTGTCGCGCGGGGCAGCCCATTCCTCGGGCCAGCTCTCCACCGCGAACATGAAGCCCAGCGCCCACACCTGGCCAAACGACGGGATTTCCCGCCCGTCGATCTCGGCGCGCTCTTCCTGGGGCAGGCTCAAGATGGCGCCGCGCATGTCCATGGCCTCGGGATGGAAGGTGCGTTCGTCCTCCAGCGTCTCCACGGGCTGGTCGAGCTGGTACTCCACCTCGTTCCATCGGCGCTGCCACAGTTCCATGAAGCGGGCCTGTTGGGCCGCTTCATGGAACGCGGGCAGCAACGGCAGCGGGCTGCCCTCAGCCACGTCGAGCGCCGCGCCGTCGCCCAGCAGCATGGGCAGGTAGTCGGCAGCGGGGATGCGGCGGCGCGTGCAGACCAGGGCCGTGAGAAAGCCGTCGCAGAACTCCCATTGCGGGATTTCCTCAGCGCGCTGGCGCAGGTCGTCCAGTAGATCATCAAGCTCCTGGAGTTCGTCGGGCGTCAGGGCGGTGGCTTCGGTCATGGGTGGGTTCTCGCGGTGTGGGGGCAGTGATTACTTGGGGATGCGCTGAACGCATCGCCGCGAAGTATAGCGCCGCCCCTTTGCAGACTTGCCGGCCTACGACTTGCAAGACCGTGGCGTTCGGTCTCGCGCCTAGCCAGGTGCATGGCTGCTTTTAATTTCCGTCGTCTTCGCATTCGCTTCAAGCGTCGTGAAGGCGATCCGCAAGGCCCTGCCAGGGAACGACGCAGGCTATGCCTCCTGGGCCTATCTGTTTGCCGTCGGAGCCCTGGTCATGAGCGTGTTCGACACCCGTATCGAACGCATCTCCGGCGGAAAGGTCAAGGCCGGCGACGTGCAGCGCAAATCAGAGTATCTGGTGAGTTTTATCGCAGCAGGTATTCGTGCAGGGATGCGAACCGGCAAGAGCAGCGCGCTTGAACTCGCGGACGCCACCACGAAGCTGAATACCGAAACCGGGGCATGTGGCCCCGTAGCAATCGATATCGTGCGAGATGCTAGTGTGCCGTGGCGACGGCTGCTGCTGACGGCAGAGCCGCGTTGAATTCGGGGGCTTCGCTGAGCGCCTTCTGCAGATTGATGAGCACGTTCTCACTGGCGCTGGGCCGACAGCATTCCGTGCATTTGTCTTTCCGACTCATCGGCGCGCCCGCGCCAATGTCTGGCTCGGTGTTTCCCCGAATACCATACGGTACTGCTCTGAAAATCTAGACAAGTGCCTAAATCCCCACCTCAGGGCGATCTCTGAGACAGACGTTGCAGAGGCCGGGGTAAGCAAGTCGCGTAGAGCGCCGTTCAAACGAACGTTTAAAAACCACCGGCTCGGTGTCATTCCTACGCTTCGACGAAAAATCAGTTCGAGCCCGCGCAAGCTATAACCGCTGCGACGGGCGATTTGGGCGATCGCCACGTTTGGATCCTCGCCGGTCATCACGAGTCGTTCACAGGCGAGAATCAGATGGTAATGCCGCTGCGCCGTAGTGGTCTTTCCCGGACGAAAGCTGACATTAAACAAAGAATCCACATAGCCCGCTAGAAGGGCCTCCGACATGGCGTTGGCGAGATTCGGGTGAATTCCTCCAAATGGCACTAATGATCTAGCTAGTGCCATGGCATTGTCTGCCACGCGGGTCAGCAGAAAGCGCCCACCTTTCGCGAGCTGTACCGACGCGGATTCCCTCGTTGGTAGTTCCAGAGGCCTCCCCGTACGCGCCGTCGCTATTTTTTGCAGTGCTTCTTCCGCCACCGTCAGCGTGATCCAGCGGGACGCACCGCGCGCGTCGTATAGCAATTCTGCGCCTTGCGGGTAAATCTGTATCTCGTCTTCGTCGATCGATAGGGTGTTGTAGCGTGTGCATTCGCTCCCGGCGGCCACGAATCCTATGCAAATCGCATCGGGCGGCATATTGCCCTGAGCGATAACCGGAAAGTCATAACTTCCTGTCTCGACGCGGACATTGCCGACCACAAGCCGCTGGTGCTCCATGGCTGCGCGTTGGGCGGACAGCAGCCGATGTTCGAAACGCCCACCGTAGATGACGTCGAACGCCTGCGACGGCTCGAAGCCGGAATAGGTATGCCTCAGGTACGTGAGCGGCAGTTGCACGCCAGACCCTCCAACGGGCTTTTCGCTTTTCGGATAGCGCCCGTGCGTTGTGGTGACTATTTTAGCTGCAGGACGGCGAAATCGAGGTACGAGGGATGAGCCACCGCGAAGCAAAAGAAAGGATTCAATCGCTGGAGGATCGACCCGGGCCATTGCGGCGCGAGGCGTTGCGTCGCTTGCTCGAACAGATGCGGCGCTCCATTCGGGAATACGGCATTACGCCGGATCAGCTTTTCGGCCCCGATCTGTCGGACTCAGTGCGTTTCCGTGACCCAGAAACCGGGAACACCTGGAACGGACTGGGGCGTCCGCCAAATTGGATCCGGGGCAAGGATCGCGACCGGTATCGCGTCGGCTGAATCCATTTGTGCACTTTGCTTAACTCACGATTCCAAAAGATTCACTTCCGCGTGACACCGGCGCTGCCGGAGACTCCGCGGAGACAGGGGCGCTCGTCGTATCCACTGGCATGTGCCCAGGCAAGGCAACAATACCTCAGCAAGGAGTAGCAGCCATGAAGGCCCCCCTTCAGTCTTTCACGCGGTTCGCCGTCGCGGCGGCCATACTTGTCTGTTCGAGTGCATCGCCGGCCCAGACCTCGCGCTACGACGCGCTGGTCAATGCGCCATTCGAAAAGGACTATCCCACACCTGCCGCAGCCAGCCTTCTGCGCGAAGAATTGCTTTTCCAGCGTGCCGTGCAGGCCTATCTCTGGGCTCTGCCTGCGATGAACCTTTGGGCGATGAAAGAAGGCTCGGAGAAGATCTTTGGTGCCGGTTACAACGTGCTGCCCACGTGGAAGGAGCGCATCCGGACATCGACGCTCGTGACGACACCCAACTCCGACGTCGTCTATGCGATGGGGTATCTGGATCTGAAGAAAGACGGCCCACTTGTCGTGGAAGCGCCGGCAGGCGTCCAAGGCATCCTGGACGACTTCTTCCAGCGACCGCTGGTCGGTCCGACCGTGGACGGACACACGTGGATTGGCGACGTTGGCCTTGCGGGGCCGGACAAGGGCAAAGGCGGCATTTACGTCCTGCTGCCGCCGGACTACAAAGGCGACCCGCCAAAGGGCAGTCTGCCGAAGGGCGCTTTCGTCTACCGTTCGCGCACCAACAACGTGTTTCTCTTTTGGCGGACGTTCTTCACCGATCCCAAAGATCTTTCAAAGCCCAATGCGCAAATTGCGGCCACGCGAATCTATCCGCTCGGACAGAAGGCGAGCGCCAGGCCCATGCAGTTTCCGGACGGCAATGCAAAGCCCGCCGACCTGCTGTTCCCGCGCGACGGCACCTATTTTGACATGCTTGCACGGTTCATCGACAGTGAGTATGTAGATCCGTCCGACCTGGACATGCGCGGCTTTCTCCATACGATTGGCCTCGAAAAGGGAAAACCGTTCTCGCCGACGCCCGAACTACGGGCACTTCTCGATCGGGCCGGAAAATCCGCGTTTAAGATCAGCAAGGTGGTGATCGACGAGATGCTCCCGCACGAGCCAGGCGGAAAATATTATCCGGACCGCCAGTGGGTCAATGTGTTTGCCGGCGAGGACACGTCGTTTCAATCGGCCCGCTCTTACACCAATCTCGAACAGCGCTCAGCGTACTTTACGAGCGCATATTCTGCCAGTCCTGGCATGGTGAAGAACCTCGTCGATGCTGGCGCGAAGTACCCAGTCACGTTCCGCGACAGGGATGGCAACTACCTCGATGGCGGGCAATCGTACAAGCTGCATCTGCCACCGAACATCCCGGCGAAAAACTTCTGGTCAGCCACGGTCTATGACGCGACGACCGGGTCTGGTCTCGACAATGGCCAGGACCACCCCTCGCTGAACCAGATGGACAAGCCGGTGCAGAACGCCGACGGATCTACCGACCTGTATTTCGGTCCGACTGCCCCAGCCGGCCAGGAGAAGAACTGGCTCCGCACACTACCCGGAAAAGGGTACTTTGTGATCCTCCGCCTCTATTCTCCGCAGAAGGCATTCTTCGATCAGACCTGGAAGCCCGGGGATATCGAAAAGGCCAGATGACAATCTTCATCCCTTGGGATTCGTATGGAACCGGTGGTCGAACCCGTGAGGTAGAAAAATGGCTCAGAAAGACGATGTGGACATGACGCGCAGGCTGCTGACGGTGTTGGGCGGCGCATTGCCCCTCGCCGCTGGAGCGTCCCTGGCTGTGGCGCCAGACGTGGCCGTTTCCGCAGAACCGAAAAGTAATGCCGGGAAGTCTGCAGGCGCGGGAGGAAGACCCACGACAGCAGAATTGCTTCCGCCGGCGAATCTTCCAATGCATCCGGCCTATGCGCAAGTCATTGCCCGCATGGCTTATGTTTGGGGTTGGCCCATGGTCAACATGCTAAATCGGGAAGCGCGGATCACGCAGGCACCGCATCCGGGTCTTCTCAATGGTGTCTTGCCCGCTGCGCCAAGGGGGCAGGTGGGCATGCTTCATGACTATATCGATCCAGCCGAGACGTTTGTGACCTGTCCGAACCAGGACGTGGTCTATGGGCTTGGATTCTTCTCGCTCGATGAGGAACCAGTCGTCGCGCAGGTACCTGACTTTGGCGATCGGTTCTGGGTCTATGCGCTATATGATGCTCGGACCAACCAGTTCGGCCATGTTGGCAAGCCGTACAAGACACGCCGCGGGTTCTACCTGCTCGTCGGGCCGAACTGGAAAGGCAATAAGCCCGCGGGCATTACTGAGATCATTCGCTGTCCCACTGCGCTCGCCAATGCTATTCCACGGGTATTCCTGAACGATACGCCGGAGGACAGGAAGGCGATCCAATCGGTCATCAACCAGATTGTCTTCTATCCGCTAAAGCAGTTCGACGGCCGCATGAAGACGATCGACTGGGCCAACGCACCGGCGATCCAGGGACCAAAGTCGGACAGCAGCAACAGCGGCGAAACGAAGTGGGTGATTCCCGAGCAGTTTTTCGATCAGTTCCCGCAGGTACTTGACACTGTGCCGCCGCTGCCCGGCGAAGAAGCACTGTACGGCCAATTTCGTTCGATGATGGAAGCCGCGAAACGGGATCCGGAAGTCAAGAAGGCAATTAATGCGATTGCGCCCGACACGGAGCGCGATGTGATCGGACCGTTCTTCGAGTGGCGTCGGAACGGGCTTCCCGCTGGCAACGGGTGGAATCGCTCCACCAACAATGCGCAAACCGGACTCGACTACTTTGACCGAACCGGGACGGCGAAGTCGAACATGTTTGACAACCGGCCTAATGAGACGCAGTACTTCTATACCGACCTCGACGCATCGGGCAGCCAGCTCACTGGTGGAAGTGCTTACGAGATCGTCTTTGCCCCGGGGCAGGAGCCGCCAGTTAACGGGTTCTGGTCGCTGACCCTCTACAACGACAAGCATCTCTTTCATCCGAACGATCTGAAACGCTACTCACTCGGGACGAAGAACAAGAACCTCAAGCGTGGTGCGGACGGCTCACTGACGCTGTACGCCGGAGCTAAGTCGCCCGGCGGCGACAAAGAGACGAATTGGTTGCCGGCACCGGTCGGAACGTTCTCGTTGTACATCCGGGCTTATTGGGGTAAGCAAGGCATTCTTGATGGCTCTTGGAAGCCACCTGCAGTACGCAAGGTCGGGTAAATGATGGTTCCGCAGCTCGCGGCTCGATTGCTTGCGATCACGGATGCGCGATGTCCGCGCAATGCCAAGAGGTCCGCCGTACTGAGATGGACAGGGTTGCGGCCGGACCTGGCGCGTTCCGCCAGACAAGACAATGCCCTGTGAGGATGTATGCATGACTTGATTCGCCATCCCGCCATTCTCTTCGTCGTACTGTTGCTCTTCATGGGCGGCGCTACGGCCATCGGGGCACTCGTCTTTCGCCGTATCTGGCCTATTCCGAAGCAGAATCGGGATGACTTCAATATCATCCAGGGCGCTACGCTGACTCTTCTGGCGCTATTGATCGGGTTCACGTTGTCGATGGCCGTGGGCCGATACGATCAGCGGAAGAACCTTGAGGAGGAAGAGGCAAATGCGATCGGCACCGAGTATCTCAGGGCGGAGTTGTTGGCGGCCGACGCGCAAGTCATCAGGAAGCTGCTCGGTCAATACCTCGAACAGCGCATCCTTTATTACCAGACGCGCGATCGGGAGAAGGTAAAGGAGATAGAGGAAAGGACCACGCGCATCGAAGCGGAGATGTGGCGGGTGGTGCGCGACGCAGCCGGGGCTGCACCCAATCCGATCACCGCGCTCGCGGTGGCAGGCATGAACGACGTTATCAATTCGCAGGGCTATGCCGAAGCAGCCTGGTTGAACCGTATCCCCGTCTCCGCCTGGGGGCTGATGATTATCATCGCGTTCTTCAGCAGCCTGCTGCAGGGATACGGCATACGCGCAGAAGGAACGAAACTGTTTCTGCTGTTGATCGTGCCGCTGACGGTGTCGCTTTCGTTGTCCCTGATTTCGGATATTGATAGTCCGCGCGGCGGTCTGATCCGTGTCGTTCCACAGAACCTGCTAAGCCTTCAACAATCCCTGGATGTCCCATGATGCATAGGGGACACTGGCCGAAGCCGGCCTGCCACGAAATCGCGGTGAACTCATCTTGGGTCGATGTGGCCAGCCGGGACCCGACCATCTTGTTCCCCCGATCCTCACCATTCCCTCAATGCCCGATGTCTTAACTTTCACAGCATTCTGCGATTGATTTCCCGTACCAATCTTTCACAATCGCGAACTTGAGTGTGAACGGCAGGGTTCCCTAGACTGGTCGGGCTCCTGATACATCAGGAGTCGGGTGTGAGAGCCCGGTTCACACGAGCGAGTGATGGCGCGAGCCATCATTCGTCTTCCCGATGCGCGCAATTGCTTTTCGGCGGGCCGGGCGGGGCCAGCTTCGTGCTGGGCCGGTTTCCGTGTGTCCGGTCTCTCACCTCCGTCGTTAGGCCCGCCACCTCACGTGACAATGAGTGGTGGTCCCTTGCTCATCCCTTACTGAGGTCAGCAATGCCAGATTCCCTCAACGACCGGATCGACAGTGTGTATCAATCTGCCATCGATTCCAATCTTCATCACGCCATCGCTCGACGACCCAATCTCCTACTTCAGTCCCGAAACCCTGCGCGCAGCGCGGACCGATTCACTGTCCATTCCCCGGCAACTGTTGTTGCTCACCCTGCTGGACCACGCCCACTCAGTCGTATGTGGCGCAGCGTGTGTCCTGACTCTGCTCACTCAGAGCGATTGCAATGCCCAGGATGACGGGATCGTGGCGCTGCGTCCGACCAGCGCCGATGCACTGAGAGGCCTGTGCCAGGCCGCGCTGGCATTGCTGGGAGATCCCATCAGCGAAGTCGGCGATGGGATAGAAGCCGCAGCGGCGGCGTAGTCGGATACGGCATGGCACTGCCAAGGGGCAGTGCCGTGCTGTAGCGCACCATCATTACCATTGGTACGCGATGCCGCCGCCGACCGTGGTGCCGCTGGCTGCTATACCCGCGCCCGCGCGAAGCTTGATGTTCTGGTTGATCCGGGCCGAGATGCCGATCGCACCCGCGCCATAGCCCTGATAAGAGGCGCCGGCGACGCCGACCGAGATCGTCTTGCCGGGGTCCACATCGGGAAGCATCGATAGCGCTGTAGCACCGGCAATGCCGCCGTACGCCTTGGACGCGACGTCGCCGATCAGGCCGGTGACCTGGTCAATGCGGGTGCCGAGCTGCCCATACGAGTAATCGAGTTGGCGGCGATTCACGGCATCGGTCGGTTGCACGCCATCCGCAACGTTGGCAATGATCCGTTCATTTCCCTGCGCTCCGACCGATACCGTGTTGGCACGGTCGGCCACGGAATTGGCGCCGATCGCAACACTGTTGTTGGCCGTTGCTGACGAGCTCGCACCGATGGCAACGCTATTCGTCCCCTGCGCACTGGCGTTCGCGCCCGCCGCGACGCCCTTGGATCCAGCAGTCGCATTCGCACGATCGGAAGAGTCATTAGCCCCGTCAGCCTTGAAGTAGGCATTCGCGTTCGCAATCTGGCCAATCTGCTGGCCAACGCTCTGTTCCAGCCCGCTCACACGGGTATTGGTCTCATGGAGCTGGTTGCCGGTCACGGCGTCGGTACTTCCCGCTGCAATGGTGCCGTCGCTCACACCAGTAACCGTTCGCGTGCCCGCCGTGCCCGCTACATCGACGCTCGAGCCGGCCTTGTCCGCCGCAACGGTGACCGTGCCATCTGCGGCCTGCCGGACGAGGCCGATCTCGCCGTTGTTAATTTGCTGTGTCACGTTGCTGACCTGGCCTTCCACGTTCGTGACGCGGGAGTCCAGGGCATCGACCGCGCCCTGGACGCCTTGCACCTGCTGGCCGCCAACGGAGTAGACCGGCACCGAGACCGTACCGTCGAACAGCACCTGGGAGCCGCCGCCGAGGGCAGTGGAGATGGAGTTGCCAACCGCATGGATCTGCCCGCCATTGACGGCAAAGGTGCTGTCACTGGTGATGGCGCCGGCGGCGACACCTTGAATCTGACGGGCTTCGCCTTGCGAGTTGGTCAGGTCGACCACCGAGCCGCCTGTTTGCGACCCGACCGTGATCACACCGGTCGAGGGGTCTTGCTGAACCAGGCCGATTGTCCCATTGGCGATGCTGGTGCTCAGGTCGGTGATGGCCTGGTGGTTCGTGGTCGTGCGTTGATCCACGCTCGCCAGCGCGTCGCCGACATTGCTGAATGTGCCGTCGCTCAAATTGTAGGAGGGCATGATCAACGCGCCCGTATCGGGGTCGTATCTTGCGCCGCCACCAAGCGCCTCGGCGAAGGAGTCGGCGGAGCGGGTCAGTTGCCCGACGGTTGACGCATCGGTCGCGAGAACGCCGTCTCGCACGTTCGCGATGACACGCTCGTTGCCCGCGGCGCCCACAGACACCGTGTTGTCGCGATTGGCGACGGAACCGGATCCGATTGCCACCGAGCCGGCGGCGGTCGCTTGCGCGCCGCTACCCAAAGCTGTCGAGTTGGTCCCGCTTGCCGTAGCGCTATGGCCGAAAGCCGACGCGTTTTCCGCTGCCTGAGAGTAACCGCCAACTGCCGTGGCATGGCTCTCATTGGCTTTGGCCGACGCGCCTACTGCTACCCCATCATCGCCGTGCGCCTCGGCGTCCTGGCCGAGCTTCACCCCGTTATTCGCGGCAAGCAAAAGGGGCTGGCCGAACGTGTCGAAATCGGGGACTTGATCCTTGCCGGTCACACCGCCGTTTTCGTCAGGGACAGGCGCGGAAACAGGACCAGGGGTCGTGTCCGCGGCTGCGGATGTGCCATGGCCGCGGAAGTCTGTCGCGTCCGCTGCTGTGCCGGACCCGCGAGAGGGGCTGTATACGTGACCTGCAATCGCGGGGCCGTCCAGTGTGCGGGTTGACGGGGAGGTCGCGCCCATTGCCGGCTGTACTACCGTTGCGATAACCAGCGCTGCGGCGGCTAAGCCGGCTGTCGAACGCCCCTTCCCGCGACCCTTGGTGTGCTCGGAGGCCGCCACCCAGGTTTGGGTCGCGGCATTCCATATGGAGCGGAAGATCGTGTTCATGATGGCCTCCTTGTCAACACTTCATTTGTTGTGCGCAAATGGCGCTCTTCACGCAATGAAGTATTGGTCTGAGACCATTTGGTGGCATATAACGGAACCGCGATACTGTCGTCACGTTTCCGCTACAGCCCCGCCAGCAAGGAGGGGTGATGGTTACTCGGCTACGGCCTGGAGCACAGCCGACGTGCTGATCTGTGTATGGCCGGCGCAGTCGTCATATCGAAGCGTGCCGGCCCATCCTCCCAGAATGTCTTTGAGACGACTCAGTTCCGGCCCGAACATCTGAAGGCTGGTGCCAGCCGCCGGCGCGTGAATGTCGAGGCCCACCTCCACCAGGCCGCGTGTCTTCTTGTCGGCGACCATCCGCACAGTGATCGGGCCGCTCGCGGACGCTCGATAGGCGATATCGATGACGGCGAAGACCACGTGTCGAAACCTGGGCGCGTCAGCCCATATGCGAAGGGCGGACGGTCCGATGAACTCCAACGCCAGGTCGCGGCCATCCCGCCTGGCGACTTCCATGGCGGGCTGACTGGCAGTTTCGAACAACGCTTTCAGGTTGCAACGCTCGCGCAATGGCCGCGCTGACTCGGCCACATCTTCGACCAGCACCTGGATATTGGCCAGCCGATGTTCCAGCGTCAGCATCGCACGCTCGGCATCGGCGAGGTGCCGTTCCGCTGCAATCGAATTTCCGATTGCCGCTCTTGCTTTGCTGATGGACTCAAGGCCAACCTGCAAGGGCGAAGCCAGATCCCGTTCGAGGTCGGAAAGCAGCAGGCTTCGGAGCTTTGCGAGACGTCCCAGTTCCTCTCGCGACTGTCGCAACTCGCGGATCGTCATATCAATGCTGGTAATGTCCTGGATTCCGCTGACCAATGCCAGGACTTGCCCCTGCTCATCCAGTAATGGGGCACTCCAGATAATCGCGCTCCGGGGAAGGCCGTGCAGCGTTAGCGCGTATTCTTGCGCGAAAGGCTCGCCGCTTGCCGCGGATCGTTCGAATGCCTTTCTCAGGGCGTCGGCCTGGTGTTCCGTCATCCCGAGCACGCGTGCCAGGGATTCGGATTTCCTTGCAGCGACTTCGTCAAAGAGCGCCCCCGATTGCTCGCGCAGGTAGGCGTTAGCGAACAGGACGTTCCCTTGCTTGTCCCGGATGCTTAATGCGGTGGGGATGCTGTCGAGAAGATTACTGACCACGGACGATTCATCCGCCATCCAGCTCGGCATGCCGTGGCTTTCGCTGCAGTGATTGGGGTTGCCGGTCAGGTTGTTGCGGCGGGCAATGTCGGCAAGCTCCACCACGGAGGTCGCGTTCAGTTTCCGAAGCAAACGCGTTTTGTAAGTGCTGACGGTGCTCTCGCTTACCACCAATAACTGCGCGATTTTGGTCAGGCGATAACCGCGCGCGAGATACGCGAGCACGGAACGTTCGCGGTCGGAGAGGTGGGAGAGCTGGCTGGCTTCGTCTTGCTTCGCGACATCATGCTCTTCACCGAGATCCGGGAAGTATGTGCGGCCGCGCTGGAGCGCATCCAACGCCCGCTGCAGTTCCGAGACATCGTCGAGCTTGCTGACAAAACCGTTCGCGCCGGCGGCGATACACAAGCCGATGGAGTGGGGGTCGTCCTGAGACGATACGACGAGGATTTTCGCCGGACATTTCATCGAGCGAAGCCGTTTGACGACTTCGACGCCGCTCAGGCGATCGAGCCTTAGCGCAATGATAAGCAGGTCGGGCGATTTTTCGATGGCCTGGCGGACTGCCTGCAGCCCATCGCTGGCTTCGCCGACGATCTTGTGGCCATCCGACTCGATCACTTGTCGAAGCGCATGTCGGGATAGCCCCTCGCTCTCGGCAATGAGGATGTTGCTCATCTCGCCTCCGATTTGTCGCACTGGCTCGGCGCCTAGTGTGCCAGCGCGGACGTAGCCGGAGAAGTGAACCTTTCTGCATTACCCGTTAAGCGACGGGGAAGAGGGCATCACTAGCGTGATTGGCAGGGAAAGGCGCCCCTTATCCCTGCCCCTTCAGCAATTTCTTCAACCCGAGATAAACCGCCCGCCGTTCCTCCGGCTCCAGCTGCCGGATTACGTCCGCCTGCCCGCGCCGCGCCAGCGGCATCACCTCGTCATGCAGGGCAATTCCGGCGTCCGTCACGCTGCAGATCAGCTTCTTGCGCGGTGTGTTCCCTTCGGTCTCCAGCAACACAAGCCCCCGTTCCTCCAGTAGCCGCAGCGTGCGGCTGACCAGCGCCTTGTCCGAAGTGGACTGCACGACCAGTTCCGAGAACGGCAGCCGCCGCGCATAGGCCAGCAGCGCCAGGATGCGCCACTCCGGCACGGTCAGCCCGAACTGTTCGGCATAGGGCTGCGTCACCGTGCTCCGCAGCCGGGTGATGAGCTGACTCAGCATGGTGGTCAGGAAGTTGTCCACCGTCAGGCCGCTGCCAGCCTCGTCCAGGTCTGTCCAGGGGCTTTCGTCCGCGTGGGGCGCCGGCTGTGCTGGCGGGTCTGCTGCAGGCGCGGTGTTTCGGGTCATCGGGGTCTTTCCGGTTCCGGTTGAGGTAGTTCGGCATGCCAAGCGGCGTGCAGGGCGCCCGATTGTCTCACAGGCTGTTGCATTGTCCGCCGGGGTTGGTCGGGGACAAGCTGATTTGCATTTCATATCCATCGATATGTCAATTAGGGATTAACGTAAGTTGAGCAGTCAATAAGCTCGACCTACGATAGACCCATGTTCCCCTAGTGAACATGCGTTTTACCAATAAAACATCCGTAGAGATGTTTCCCATCGAGCCACCCCTGTCTTCGCGTTGAGCACAACCGACCAGATTCCCGCCGCGGAGCGCCCCCACAGGAGCTGTTGATGAAACGAGACCGCCGACTTTTCCTTGCCGCCACTGCCATGGCGGCACTGGCGCTTGCTGCGGGCAGCACGGCCGCCGCTGCTGCCTATCCGACCAAGACCGTGACCATGGTGGTCGCCTATCCGCCGGGCGGCGATACCGACGCCATGGCGCGCCTGTATGCCGACAAGCTGTCCGCGCGCCTCAAGCAGCCGGTGATCGTGGAGAACCGGCCCGGCGCGGCGGGTGTAGTGGGGACCTCGTTCGTGAGCCGCGCGCCAGCTGACGGCTACACGCTGCTCTATACGCCGAACCCGTTCACGCTCGCGCCCATGGTGCTCAAGCTCGCGCCGGCGGCCAGCTATGACCCGCTGCACGGCTTCACGCCCGTGATCCAGACCGCGGTGCAGGCGGTGCTGCTGGTCGCCAATCCGGCCGCCGGCGTCAAGACGGTGCCGGAGATGATCGCCGCCGCGAAGGCCGGCAAGAACTTCACCTATGGCAGCCCGGGCGCCGGTTCGCCGATGCACATTGCCGGCGAGATGCTGAACCGCGCCGCGGGCGTGAAGATCCAGCATGTGCCGTACAAGGGCGTGGCGCCGGCCGTCAACGACGTGGTGGCCGGTCACGTGAACTTCGCCTACGTCACGCTGGGCCCGGTCGCGCAATACATCAACACGGGCAAGCTGATCGCGCTGGCCATCACCGATGCCAAGCGCTCGGCGCTGCTGCCGAACGTGCCGACGCTGGCCGAACTCGGCTACAAGGACGTGGTGGTCGGCGCATGGCATGGCGTGATGGCGCCCAAGGGCACGCCGCCCGAGGTGGTGAAGATCCTCAACGCGCAGCTCAACGACGTGATCAAGCTGCCGGACGTCGCGGAAAAGATGGCGACCTTCGGCGCGCTGCCGGTCGGCGGTGCGCCCGCGGCGCTGGAGAAAGTCAACGTGTCGGACTACGAGCGGCTGGGCAAGGTCATCCGCGACATGGGTATTTCTGCGGAATGACGCAGCACGCAGCACGCAACAGACGATGCAACACAAGACGCAGGAGGCCGGCATGAGCCAGTCCATCGTGGGAGCATCCACGCCGCAGGTGACCGCGCGGGAGAAGGTCATGGGACGCGCGCAGTATGCCGGCGACATCAAGCTGGCCGGCATGCTGCACGCCAAGGTGCTGCGCAGCCCGCATCCGCACGCGCGCATCGTCAGTATCGATACCTCGGCGGCGAAGGCGCTGCCGGGCGTCAAGCTGGTGGTGAGCGGGCGCGATACCCCGACGCGCCTGTGGGGGCCGCACCGCAAGGAGCAGCGCATCCTGGCTGTCGGCGTGGTGCGCCATGTCGGCGAGGAAGTGGCGGCCGTGGTCGCGGTCAGCGAGGAAATCGCCCGCGATGCGCTGGACCTGATCCGCATCGAGTACGAGCCGTTGCCGGCGCTGCTGAGCCCCGAGGCCGCGCTGGCCGATGGCGCGCCGGAGATCCATGCCGGCACGCGCAATATCGGCCATGAAATGCGCATCGAGCGCGGCGACGTGGAGGCCGGCTTTGCGCAGGCGGCCGCAGTGTACGAGGCCACCTACGACATGCACTCGCAGTATCCGGGCTACCTGGAGCCGATGGCATCCGTGGCGACGCAGGACGGCAACGGGCGACTGACCGTTTATGCGTCGACGCAGTCGGTATTCCTCGCGCGCAGCCGCCTGGCGGAGGCGCTCGATCGCCCGGCATCGACCATCCGCGTGGTGCAGGCCACCACGGGCGGCGGCTTCGGCGCCAAGATCGTCGAGGAAAACAACAGCCTGATCTGCGCGTTCCTGGCGACTAAGCTCGATCGTCCGGTGCGGATGGTCAACAACCGCCTGGAAGATTTCCAGGGTGCGCGTGCGAGCGTGCCGGCGAAGGTGTGGCTGCGCATGGGCCTGTCGGCCGACGGCCTGATCGTGGCCAAGGATGTGCGGATCATTGCCGAGTGCGGCGCCTTTTCAGGACTGGCTGGCGACGTCATGCACGTCAGCGCCATGCGCAGCGACAACATGCACCGCATCGCCAACGTGCGCTCGCATGCGGTGCTGGCCTATACCAATAACCCGCCTCGCGGCGCTTTCCGCGGCTTCGGCGGGCAGCAGATGCAGTTCCCGCTGAACTGCCACCTGACGGTGCTGGCCGAGATGATCGGCATGGACCCGATCGAGGTGCACAAGCGCAATGCCATCGGCCGTGGCGAGACCAGCGTGCATGGCTGGCAGATCGGCAGCACGGGCATGCAGGAATGCCTGGAGATGACGCGCAAGGCCATCGGCTGGGACGCCAAGCGCGACGCGCCGCGCGGCACCGGCACGCGTCGGCGCGGCGTGGGCATTGCGGCGGCGATGCACGTCAGCGGCAACCGCACGCTGGGCAACTGGGACGGCTCCACCATCCTGCTCAAGCTCAATGAAGACGGCCGCGTGATGCTGCAGACCAGCGAATGCGACATGGGGCAGGGCGCCAACACCATGCTCAGCCAGATCTGCGCGCAGGAGATGGGGATTCCGCTGTCGCACGTGACCGTGATGGCACCGGATACGGATACCTCGCCGTTCTGCCTCGGATCGCTGGCGTCGCGCGTGACCATCATCTCGGGCAATGCGGTGCTGCGCGCCGCGCGTGAGGCAAAGCAGAAGGTGATGGCGCTGGCGGCGGAGAAGTTCGGCGTCGATGCGGAAAGCCTGCTGTATGCCGATGGCCGCATCAGCGTGCCGGGCCAGCCGGACAAGTCCGCCACGCTCGCCGAGATCGCGCGGTTGCATATCTTCCGCCATGGCGGCGAGGGCATACACGTGCGCGCTACCTATGACGCGCCTACGGTGATGCACGACGCCAACTACTACGGCAACGTCGCGCCCGCCTATTCGTTCGCGGCGCAGGCGGTGGAAGTCGAGGTGGATACCTGCACGGGCCGCGTGACCGTGATCGACAGCTTTGTCGCCGACGACTGCGGCAAGGCGATCAACCCGCTCGCGGTGCATGGACAGACCCACGGCGCCACGGTGCAGGCAATCGGCTGGACGCTCTACGAGCAACTGCGCTACGAAGACGGCCGCCTGCAGAACGGCAACTTTGCCGACTACACCATGGCCACGGCCGATGCGCTGCCGATGTTGCGCACGGATCTCGTGGAGTCCAACGATCCCAATGGCCCGTTTGGCGCGAAGGGCGCGAGCGAAACGGCCATCCTGCCCGGCGCGGCGGCCATCGCCAACGCGGTGCATCACGCCATTGGCGTGCGCATCCACTCGCTGCCGATCACGCCGGAGAAGGTGCTGGCCGCGCTGCGCGAGCGCAATGAGACGGAGACGGAGGCCACCCATGCGTGATTTCGAATTCCTGGAACCGGCGACGGTCGGTGAAGCCAGTCGCATGCTGGTTGACCTTGGCGACAACTGCCGCGCCTATGCGGGCGGCACAGCGCTGATGCTCGGCATGCGCCAGCGCATGCTGACGCCGAGCCATGTGATCTATCTCGGCAAGCTGGACGCGCTGCGCGGCATCACGTTCGATCCACGGCAGGGCCTGCGCATCGGCGCACTGACTTTGCATGCCGAGGTGGCGCGTTCGCCCATCGTGCAAGCGCATTACCCGATGCTGGCCAGCATGGCATCGCGCGTGGCCAATCCGCAGGTGCGCAACCAGGGCACCATCGGCGGCAATCTCTGCTATGCCGATCCGGCCACCGATCCGCCAGGTTGCCTGATGGCGCTGGGGGCGCAGATCGTGCTGAGCGGGACCGCTGGCGAACGCGTGCTGGCGATCGAGGATTTCCTCGTCGACTACTACGTCACGGCGCTGATGCCGGGCGAGATCGTCACCGAGATCCGCTTGCCCGCACCGGCAGCGGGCGCGGACGGGCGCTACGCGCGCTTCCTGCGCACGGCGGCGGAACACCGGCCGCTCGCCAGCGTGGCGCTGTCGGTGCGGCGCGAGGGCGATGTCTGCGTGGAAGCCCGGCTGGCCGTCGGCGCTTCCACGCCGATCCCGGCTCGCCTGCATCGCGCCGAGGCGCTGCTGGCCGGCAAGACCGTGACCGCGGATCTCGCCGCCGAGGCCGCGGACATCGTAGCCGCCGACATCAACGCGGTTTCGGATATGCGCGGTTCGGAGGACTTCCGCCGCCACATCGTGCACACCGTCGCACGCCGCACCATCGCCGAGTTGTTCGGCGTCGCTGCGGACTGAGGAGTTCCCATGAGCAAGATCACCATCGATGTCACCGTCAACGGTGAAGCCCACACCGTCGAGGTCCCGGCGCGGCGCATACTGTCCGACCTGCTGCGCGACGACCTGAACCTGACCGGCACCAAGCGCGGTTGCGAGACCGGCATCTGCGGCGCCTGCACGGTGCTGGTCGACGGCGAGGCCGTCAAGTCCTGCCTGATGCTGGCCGCGCAGGTGCGCGGGCGCCACGTCATGACCGTGGAAGGCCTGGCCGCCGAAGGCGAACTGCATCCGTTGCAGCAGTGCTTCATGGAATGCGGCGGGCTGCAGTGCGGCTACTGCACGCCGGGCTTCCTGATGACGTCGTGCGCGCTGCTGGCCAACAACCCCAACCCAACGGAAGAGGAAGTCCGCCATGGGCTGAACGGCAACCTGTGCCGCTGCACGGGCTACGTCGGCATCGTCGAATCCATCCTGTCCGCCGCGGAGAAAATGCGTGGAAATTGAAAAGACCCTGGTCACCGCGGCGCCGCCGGCGCGCGTGTGGGAACTGCTGCTCGACCCGAACGTGATGGGCGCCTGCGTGCCCGGCATGGAATCAATCGAGGTCATCAGTGATGTCGAATACATCGCGCACATGGCGGTGAAGATCGCCTTCATCAATGCGCGCTTCCGCCTGCATACGAAAATCGTCGAGACACGCGCGCCGCACTACCTGCGCACCGAAGGCACCGGCGAGGATGCGTCCGTCGCCAGCTCGCTGCGCCAGTCGAGCGAGATCTTCCTGACGGAGCAGGAGGATGGTTCGACGCAGCTGCGCATCACGGTCCAGGTCGATGTGCTGGGCCGCCTCGGGACCTTTGGCCTGAGCGTGATGAAGACCAAGGCCGACCGCATGTGGGACGAGTTCGGGGCCAACCTGCTGGCGCGGCTGTCGCCGCAAGGCGCGCAAGCGGTGTCGACCGC
Organism: Cupriavidus sp. C2SS-8b; assembly: GCF_057073745.1. Lineage (NCBI taxonomy): Bacteria > Pseudomonadati > Pseudomonadota > Betaproteobacteria > Burkholderiales > Burkholderiaceae > Cupriavidus > Cupriavidus sp. C2SS-8b. The sequence continues at coordinate 1,834,999 of NZ_CP172717.1, read as the reverse complement.
GGCACCCGCCGCGGTCGCTGCGCAGCAGCCCGCCACCATGCCGGCGGTTGCCGTGCCGGTGCCGCTCGCTGCCCACAACGGCCATGCCGTCAGTGCGCCGGCCGTGAATGGCCATGGCGGCGGACTCCTCGCCCGGCTGTTCGGCCGTGCGCCGCTGCAGCGCGGGCCGCACTCGGACATCTGCGTGGAACTGCGCCGCCGCGACGAAACCATCGTGGTGCGCTGGCCGGCCCAGTACGGGGAGCAGTGCGCGGGCTGGTTGCGCGACTACCTGAAATAAGCGCGGGGTTTGTGGGCGTGACGGGTACCCTACGGGGCTCAGGCGTGATATATGGGACAGCTACGGATGCGCGGGAGTGGCGGGAGGCCGCTCACGCAGCACCTCGCACTGCATCAAGATCGCCATCACTCGCCATAGCAGAGACAAACCATGACCACCGAATCGCCGCCAGATGATGCCCAGGACAAGTACATCGTGCCGGGGCTGGAGCGCGGCCTGCGGTTGCTGGGAGAGTTCAGCAGCCGCGAGCGCACGCTGTCGGCCGCGGAGCTGGCGCGGCGCCTGAAGGTGCCGCGCTCGACCGTTTTCCGCCTGCTGGCCACGCTGGAAATGATGGGCTTTGTCGAGCGCACCGATGGCGGCCGCGAATTCCGGCTCGGCATGGCGGTGCTGCGGCTGGGCTTTGACTACCTGGCGTCGCTGGAACTGACCGAGCTGGGCCGCCCGCTGCTGGACCGCCTGCGCGACGAAATCCATTACCCGTGCAACCTCGTGGTGCGCGACGGGCGCTCCATCGTCTATGTGGCCAAGTCCGTGGCGCCGCGCCCGTTTGCCAGTACGGTGAATGTGGGCACGCGGCTGCCGGCGCATGCCACGGTGCTTGGGCGCGTACTGCTCGAAGACCTGTCGCTGGACGAGCTGCGCGCCCTGTATCCCGAATCGCGGCTGGAGGTGTTCTCGGAAAGCACGCCGCGCACGGTGGAGGAACTCTACGACATGGTGCAGCGCGACCGCGAACGCGGCTATGTGCTGCATGAGGGCTTCTTCGAGGCCAGTATCTCGACCATTGCAGCGCCCGTGCGCGACCGTACCAGCAAGGTGGTGGCGGCGCTGGGCGCAACGATTCCGGCATCGCGCATCGATCCGGAGCAACTCGACAACATGGTGGAAATGGTCAGGGGAGCCGGCGCCGAACTGTCGCGGCTGCTCGACTATCGTCCGCCCGAACCGCCCCGGCCGTTTGGCCTGGGCTGAAACCATCTACCGATGCAGCGAAGTCATTTCTGTCAGGCCGGCGAGCGGGCCGTGGTCCCACGCCGGCGCCGTTGGCTTGCCGCCATGTCGGCGGGTTTGCTCGTAGCGGCCGGCCTGGCGGCGCAGAACGCCGCGGCCGCCTGCGCCACCGTACGCATCGTCGTGCCGTTTCCGGCCGGCGGACCGGCCGACCAGTTGGCGCGCACGCTTGCGCACGGGCTGCAGCAGCGGCATGCGAATGTTCCGTACATCGTCGACAACAAGCCCGGCGCCAACGGCAATATCGGCATCGACGCCGTGCGCCGTGCCGCGGGCGATGGCTGCACGCTGCTGGTCGTGCCGGCCGGCAACCTGACCATCAATCCGACGCTGTTTCCCGCGCTGTCGTATCAGGTGGAACGCGATTTTCGCCCGGTATCGCTGCTGGCCAGTTCGCCCAACGTACTGGCCGTGCATCCGTCGGTCAAGGCCAACTCAGTGCAGGAGCTGATCCGGCTCGCGCGGCAGTCGGCGCAAGCCGGGACGCCGCTTGGCTATGCCAGTCCCGGGGTTGGCAGCGGCCTGCACCTGGCCGGCGAACTGTTCCGGCACAAGGCCGATGTGACGCTGCTGCACGTCCCTTACAAAGGCACGACGCAGGCCCTCAATGATGTGGTGGGTGGCCAGGTGCCGCTGCTGCTGGGCACGTGGCCGACGCTGGCGCCGTTTATCCAGTCGGGCAAGCTGCGCGCGCTGGCGGTGACGCAGTCGAAACGGTCCCCGGCGGCACCGGGCGTGCCGTCGCTGGCCGAGCAGGGGGTGACCGGCATCGACGTCAGTTCCTGGTATGCGTTGCTGGTGCCGCGTGCCACGCCGGCGGCAGCCGCCGACGGGCTGGCCGCCGAAGTGCGGTCGTTGCTGGGCAGCGCGGAGGTGCGGAAGGAGCTTCAGCGCCAAGGCATGGAGCCTCTTGCCAGCACGCCGGAAGCGCTGGCTGCCCGCATCCGCGAGGAAACGGCCGCCTGGGCGAAGCTGATCCACGAATACGGCATCAAGCCCGAATAACGGCCGGGCGTGCTACCGCGTCCGGCTGCTTCCGGTTCGGTCGCCGAGCAGGGCGGACAGGTCGCGTGCCGCGGTCTTGACCTCACGCTCCACGCGTTCGCGCAATGTGCCATCGGCCTCGAAGCGCTGCTGCGGACCGGCCACGCTGATGGCGGCAATCACCTCGCCGCTGGCATCGCGCACGGGTGCGGCGCAGGAGTCGATGCCGGCTTCATAGGCGGAAAAACTCCACGCGCAGCCGCGTTCGCGGTCGGCGCCCAGGATTTCGGCCAGGCGTGCATGCGTGGACGGGCTCTGGCCCGTCACGGTCGGCAGTGGATCATCCCCGAGCATGGCGCGCAGTTCGTCCGGCGGCAGATCCGCGATCAGCATGCGGCCGGGTGTGGTCAGGTGCGCGGCCACGCGGCTGCCGACCTGGATATTGCTGACCAGCGAGGTATTGGGCATATCGCGCAGCAGGTAGAGCGCATGGCCGCCATCGCGCACGACCAGATAGGCCGAAAGCTGCAGCGAAGCGCTCAGGCGCGCCAGCACGCGCCGTGCAAACGTCGTCAGGTCATTGGCCGCCAGCACGCGCGCGGACAGCTTCAGGAAGCCGAAGCCGATTTCGTGCCCGCCCTGGGGCAGGCGTTCGAGCATGCCTTCATGTTCGAGCGTGGCGAGCAGCCGCATCACCGTGACGCGATTTACGTCGATGCGCCGGCCGACCTCGCTGAGGTTGGCGGTCGAGCCGCCCTCGGCAATGAAGCGCAACAGCCGCAGGCCGCGGATGACGGGGGAGACCAGTTGCGGGCTGGCGTCGTCGGTGTCGGCAATGTCGTCGGTTTCGGGGCTTGGTGGCTTGGGCATGGTTATCGGGAAAGGCAAACGGCCGCGCAGGCGCGGCCGTGAAAACTGCTGGCAATGCTGGAACACGCAGTCGGCAAGTCGCGCTTACCGCTTATCCCAGCGCAACATTCCAGGCGTCGTAATCGTACACCCAGTCGGCATTGCCACCCTCCTTGAGCCACGCATTGCTGCGCGAGCCGATCTGGATGCGGCTGGTGCGCTCATGGCGCGCGCGCTGGTAGCGCGCCAGCGCGGCCGGCACGGCGGCAAAGCCGTCGCCCGCGGCGTCGGCCAGGCAGCGCGCCAGCACCACGCCGTCCTCGATTGCCATGCCCGCGCCTTGCGCCATGAACGGCATCATCGGGTGGCACGCATCGCCCATCAGCGTGACATGGCCGTCCGACCACGACGGCAGCGGGTCACGCACGTACAGGGCGGAGATCAGCACGTCATCGCAGGCATCCAGCAAGGCACGCGCTTCCGGGTGGAAACCCGCATAGGCGCTGCGCAGGTCTTCCACGCGGCCCGGCGTGGTCCATGACTCATGGCGCCAGCTTTCCTGCGCCACGGTGGCAAAGACGAAGATGTCGCGCCCACGGTTGAGCGGGAAGGTGACGATCTGCGAGGCCGGATCCGTGCCCCACCACTTGGTGAAGGCGTTGAGATTTGGCACGCCCGCCAGGCGCTCGGCCGGCACCACCGCGCGGTACGCCACGACGCCGGTGAAGATCGGGCTTTCCTGGCCGAACAGGGCGGTGCGCACCATCGAATGGATGCCGTCCGCGCCGACCAGCACGTCCACCCGGTCTTCACTGCCATCTGCAAAGCGCACGGTGATGTCACCGCCATTGCGATCGATCGCCACAGCCTTGTGGCCGAGCCTGACGTGGGCGGCCGGCACCGCGCTTTCCAGCGCGCTCATCAGGTCGGCGCGGTGCATGGTCAGTTGCGGCGCGCCGTAGCGCTGCTCGGCCTCGTCGGACATGGGCAGGCGCGAGGTTTCCTCGCCCGTGTCCCAGGTGCGGCTGATGCGGTGGGTCGGGCGCGCGGCGGTTTCGCGCAACGCGTCGCCGACGCCAAGGCCGTCAAGCGCGCGCACGGCGTTCGGGGTCAGGTTGATGTCGGCGCCGACCCGCGCGAAGCGGGAGGCCTGTTCGTACACGGTCACGTCCATGCCGAGCTTGCGCAACGCAATCGCCGCTGCAAGGCCGCCGATGCCGGCGCCGTTGATGCCGATCTTCAATGAAGTCATGTTGTCTGCCTCTTGTCTGCCAGTGATGGGGGCGCCACCGCAGATCTCTCGGAATCTGCAGCTGCCGGTATATGTTCATAAATGAACGCATTGTTCATAAAAGTTTATTCGCGAAAAAAGCTGCGCGTCAAGCCATTCCTGCAACAAGGAGACAAGGAGGCGTCGGGTAGACCGGGAAACGGGGGCTTGCAAAGACAAAAGCCCGCTTCGCGGGCTTCTGTCCGTGGCAAGTTTCGGGTGGTGCTAGAGCCCGAGCATCAGCTTGGCGATGATATTGCGCTGGATTTCGTTGGAGCCACCGTAAATCGAAGCCTTGCGGTAATTGAAATAACGCGGCGCCAGCACGGCGGCATACTCGGGCCCGACGCGCGGCGGTGCCTCGCGGCCCTGGATCTCGGCCCAGGTGTCCTGCACGAAGGGTAGCGCTGCCGGACCGGCTGCTTCCACGGCCAGTTCGCTGATGGCCTGCATGGCCTCCGTCCCCAGCAGTTTGAGCATGCTGGACGCCGCGCCGATCGATTTGCCCGATTCCACGCCGCTGAACAGTTTCAGTTCCACCGCCTGCAGTCCGGCCGCCCGCAGGTGAAGCTGGGCCAGCTTGCGGCGGAAGCCGGCGTCTGCGAGCAGCGGTCGACCATCATCGCCGGGCTGATCGGCGGCGATCGCGGCGACTTTTGCCAGTTGCTTGCCCAGGGTCGGGCCATAGGTGCCGCCGCGCTCGAACTCGAGCAGGTACTTGGCGTAGGTCCAGCCCATGCCCTCTTCGCCGATGCGGTTCTCGACCGGCACGCGCACATTGTCGAAGAACACCTGGTTGACTTCCTGCTGCCCGGGCATCGGGCCGTCCAGCGTGGGTAACGGAGCAACCGTGATACCGGGCGTGCGCATGTCGACCAGTACGAACGAAATGCCCTCCTGGCGCCGCGCGTCGCGGCTGGTGCGCACCAGGCAGAACATCCAGTCGGCCCATTGCGCATGCGTGGTCCAGATTTTGGAGCCGTTCAGGACGTAGTGGGCGCCTTCGCTGTCGGTCGCAAGGTCCGCGCGCATCTGCAGCGATGCCAGGTCGGAGCCGGAATTGGGCTCGGAATAGCCCTGGCACCACCACACATCGGATCGCAGGATGGGCGGGAGGAAGCGTGCCTTCTGTTCTTCGGTGCCGTACTTCATGATGACGGGCGCGACCATTTTCAGGCCCATCGGCGACACCGGCGGGCAGCCGGCCGCGGCCAGCTCCGACTGGAAGATGTGGCGCTGCGCCGGCGTCCAGCCCGGGCCGCCGTATGCCTCTGGCCAGTTGGGCGCGGCCCAGCCGCGCGCGTGCAGCGCCTTTTGCCAGCGCACCTGGCCGGCCTTGTCCAGGTAGCCGTTCTTGGTTTGCGCCATCATGGCGCGCAATTCGGGATCGAACGCCTCGCCAATCCAGGCGCGTACTTCGTCGCGGAACTGCAGGTCTTGCTTGGAGAATTTGAGATGCATCGGCGGGCCTCGCTGAAGGACGGAAGGATGCTGGGGTCGGGTAGCGCAGCCTCAGGCTGCCGCGGGATAGAGCAGGTCGGCGTAGCGGCCCAGGTGGTGCTCGGCGGAGCCGAACTGCAGGTCGATGGCCGTCACGCGCTTGAAGTAATGGCCCACCGCCAGCTCATCGGTCACGCCCATGCCGCCGTGGATCTGCACCGCGGCCTGGCCGATGAAGCGGCCGGCCTGCCCGGCCTGTGCCTTCGCCGCGCAGGCTGCCAGGGCGCGCTCGCGCCACGGCGCCGTGGCCTGGATGGCCGCGACCTGGGTCAGCGCCACGGACTGTTCGAGCTGCATCGCCATGTCGGCCATGCGATGCTGCAGCACCTGGAAGCTACCGATGGCGACGCCAAACTGCTTGCGCTGGCGGGCATAGTCGATCGTGTCCGCCAGCATGCGGGCCATCGCGCCATTGGCTTCCGCGCTCAGCGCCATGAGCGCGGCGTCGCTCAGCTGCTCGATCAGCGGCAGCGCCTGGCCTTCGGTGCCGATCAGGTGACTGAACGGCACCCGGACCTGGTCGAACCGCACGTCGGCGGCGCGGTTGCCGTCGATGGTCGGGTACTCGCGCAGCGTCACGCCCGGCGTATCGCGCGGCACCCAGAACAGGCTGATGCCGTCGGTGTCGCGCCGTGCGCCACCGGTGCGGGCGCTGACGACGAAATGCGTGGCGAACGGTGCGCCCACTACGACGGACTTGTGGCCATCGACTACGTAGCCAGCACTGTCGGCGACCGCGCTGGCCTGCACGTCGTGCCGGCAGTAGCGGCTGGCCGGCTCGGCGTGAGCCCAGCCCACCAGGGCTTCTCCGCCGATGATGGCCGGCACCCATTGTTCCGCCAGTGCGTTGCTGCCTTGCAGCAGGGCACCGCCGCCCAGCACGACGGTCGACAGGTACGGTTCCAGCACCAGGTGCCGGCCGAATTGTTCCATGACGATCAAGTGTTCGGCCGCGCCGCCGCCCAGGCCGCCCAGCGCCTCGGGAAATCCGGCGCCAAGGATGCCTAGCTCGCGCGCGAAGGCGCGCCAGCAGTCGGGGCGCCACCCGGCGTCCGTGCGCACGGCGGCGCGCCGTGCTTCGAAGTCATAGTGATCGGCCAGGTAGCGCGCGAGCGTGTCGCGCAGCATCGATTGTTCTTCGCTGAACTGGAAATCCACCGCGGCTCCTTTGGGCAAGGGATGGGCCCGGAATGGGGATGGGAAGGGGAGGGGCAATGACGCAATGATGTGCGGCGACGGCCATCTTCGGCGCAAGCTTGTCGCGTGCGCATCGTCGCATCGGACGAAGCCCGGCGGACTGCTCTTTCCGCACTGCGGCATGGCGTGCCCGTCCCGTTCGTCGTTTCCGACGATGCCCGAGTCTGGCCCGGCTCATGAGAATGCACCCAGCACAACCGCCGTCGACGCGGCGGTACCCATTCGAATTCCAGGAGACCACCATGCACCCGTATGTCCACGCGCAGCGCACCCCAGACAAGCCGGCCGTCATCATGGACAACGGCACCGTGGTGACGTACCGCGAGCTGGACGAGCGCTCCAACCAGGTGGCCCGTCTCTATCGCGACCATGGCCTGCAACCGGGCGACCGCGTGGCCTTCCTGATCGAAAACCATCCGCGGCTGTTCGAGCTGTGCTGGGGCGCGCAGCGCAGCGGCATCACCTTCATCTGCCTGAGCACACGCCTGAACGTGGCGGATGCCGCGTACATCATCCGCGACAGTGGCGCGCAGATGCTGATCACTTCGCACGCGCAAGCGGAAGTGGCCGCCGCGCTGGCGGAACAGGTGCCGGGCCTGAAGGGCTATCTGATGCTGAACGGCACCTTGCCCGGCTACACATCGTACGAAACCACGCTGGCACAGTATCCGGCCCAACGCATCGAGGACGAAACCACGGGCGGCGACATGCTGTATTCGTCGGGCACCACCGGGCGTCCGAAGGGCGTCTACGCGCCACCGGGCAGCCCGGACATCGACACCCCGACTTCGCTGACCACGCTCACCGAGAAGCTGTATGGCTTCGGGCCCGACATGCATTACCTGTCGCCGGCACCGCTGTACCATGCCGCGCCGCTGCGCTACAACATGTCGGTGCAGGCGCTGGGCGGCACCTCGGTGGTGATGGAGCATTTCAATGCGGAGCAGTTCCTGCGGCTCGTGCAGAAGCATGGCATCACGCATACGCAGGTGGTGCCGACGATGTTCTCGCGCATGCTCAAGCTGCCGGAGGAAACGCGCGCGGCCTATGACGTGTCGTCGCTGCGCGTGGCCATCCATGCCGCGGCGCCGTGCCCGGTGCAGGTCAAGGAGCAGATGATCGAATGGTGGGGACCAGTGGTGTGGGAGTACTACGCCGGCACCGAGGGCAATGGCGTGACGGTGGTCAGCTCGGCCGAATGGCTGCAGCGCAAGGGCACGGTCGGCCGCGCCATGATCGGCAAGCTGCGCATCTGCGATGCGGACGGTACGCTGATGCCGGCGGGGCAGCCCGGTACCATCTATTTCGCCGAGGGACGCCAGTTCGTGTACCACAACGACCCGGCCAAGACCGAGGAGTCGCGCCATCCCGAACACGAGGGCTGGAGCACCATCGGCGACATCGGCTACGTCGACGAGGATGGCTACCTCTATCTGACCGACCGCAAGGCCAACATGATCATCTCCGGCGGCGTGAACATCTATCCGCAGGAGGCCGAGAACCTGCTGATGACCCATCCGAAGGTCATGGACGTGGCCGTGATCGGCGTGCCGAACGAGGATTTCGGAGAGGAGGTCAAGGCCGTGGTGCAGCCGGCCAGCATGGCTGAAGCAGGGCCTGAACTGGCAGCCGAGCTGATCGCGTTCTGCCGCGAGAACCTGTCGGGCATCAAGTGCCCGCGCACCGTCGACTTCGCCGCCGAACTGCCGCGCCTGCCGACCGGCAAGCTGCTCAAGCGAGTGCTGCGCGACCGCTACTGGGCCGGCCACGGCAACAAGCTGGTTTGAGGCCGACCGGCGCCGCGATGGCCTGTCGCGGCCTTGCCTGCCGACGCCCGGGTCGGTTTACGCCATAATTCCCTGTTCATTCCCCGGCACGGCCGCGCCATCCCATCGGCCGGCCCGTAGTACACAGGGCAAGGCTGAACCCGGATGCGGAGCACAAACTAGCCAATGGCGAGCAAAGAGGAGACTGCCCCGCGCCCGGCGCCGGGCACGGGCACTGGCACCCTGGTCGCGAAACTGCGGCCGCCCCTGCTGACCCCTTACCAGGTCGAGCGATCGGCCATCTGCGACACCGTCTGCGCGGCGGGCTTCGTGCGGCTCGTGCTGGTGCGCGCGCCGGCGGGCTTCGGCAAGACCACGGCCATGCTGCAATGCCGGGCGCGGCTGGAATCGACCGGCGTGCCGACGGTCTGGCTGACGCTGGATCGTGCCGACAATGACGCCACGCGCTTCATCGGTTCGCTCGAGGTGGCGCTGTCGCAGGTGCTCGAAGGCGGATCGAAGCGTCCCGCCGATCATGCCGGCGTCGATGCCGGCGAGCAGGCGCTCGCGCTGATGGACCGCGTGGCGCGGCATCCTGGCGCCTTCACGCTGTTCCTGGACGACTTCGAAGCGCTCCAGAACCCGGCCGTGGTGGGGCTGGTCTGGCAACTCGTCGAAAGCCTGCCGCCGGGCGCGCGCGTCGTGGTCGGCACGCGCTGGGTGCCCGAGACCGGCCTTGGCCGTCTGCGCGCACGCGGCGAGCTGCTCGAGATCGAACCCGCGCAACTGCGCTTCAGCGCCGTGGAAACCGAATCGTTCCTGCGCCAGGCGCGTGGCCTGAAGCTGGAGCAGGCCGCCATCAGCGCGCTCCACCGGCGTACCGAAGGATGGCCTACGGCGCTGTGGCTGGCCTCGGTGTCCATGGAGCGGCGCGCGCAGCCCGAGACCTTTATCGCGGGTTTCTCGGGCTCGAACGCGGCCATTGCCGATTACCTCGTCGAGGACGTCTTTCACCACCTGCCCGAGCCCGTGCGCGATTTCCTGTTGCGCACGTCGATCCTCGACCAGTTGTGCGGACCGCTGTGCGACGCGTTGTACCAGGCCGGCCCGCAACCCCCGGCGTCCGTCGAGGGGGAAGTTCCGGCCGGCAACAGTGCCGACATCCTGGCATGGCTGGAGCGTGCCAACCTGTTCCTGCTGCCGCTGGAAAGCGAGCGCTATGGCGAGCGCGGCACGGGCGAGCAGCCCCAGCAGTGGTATCGCTATCACAGCCTGTTTTCCAGCTTCCTGCGCGGACAGCTCGCACAGACCCTGCCGCAGGCTGTGCCCGAACTGCACATGGCGGCGTCGCGCTGGTATGAAGGCCAGGGGCGCCCGGTGCCGGCCATCGAGCACGCGTTTGCCGCGGGGGCCGTGGCCCATGCGCTGCAGCTGCTGGACAGCGCCGCGGGCGACCTGCTGGCGCAGGGGCGCATGCGGCTGCTGACGCGCTGGCTGGAAGTGGTGCCGCCCGACGAACTGGCGCGCTGGCCGAAGCTGCAGATCGCGCGCGCGTGGGCGGTGTCGTTCACGCGCGGGCCGGCGGAGGCCATTGCCTTGCTGCAGTCCGCATCCACCGAAGGGGCGGCCGGTGAACTGCTGGCGCATGTGCGCGCGTTGCGCCACATGCTGCTCAATATGATGGATCGCTTCGACGATGCCCGTGCCTTTGCGCGCAATGAGCTGCCGCCGTTGCCGATGGGCTACGCGTTTCCCGATGCCATCCTCGCCACGTCGATGGGCCGGCTGGCGGCGGTCAGTGGCGACTACGCCGAGGCGCGCCGTCTTCTGGCCGTCGCGCGCCAGGCCGTGCGCGGGTCGGACAGCAATTTCAACAAGATCTTCTCGGAGTCGGTCGAAGGGCTGATCGACCTGCGCCAGGGGCGGTTGCAGCAGGCGCTGGGACGCTTCCGCATTGCCGCGCGCACCATGCTGCCGAACCGGTTCGGGCCGACCAATGGCAATGCCATGGCCTGCATCCTGCTGGCCGAAGGACTCTATGAGAGTGGCGATTCCGACCGCGCCGGCCGGCTGCTCAATGTCTATCTGCCGCTATCGCGAGACCTGGGCCTGCCGGACCAGATTATCACCGGACACCTGGTGCTCGCGCGCATTGCGTTCGAGCGCGGCGAAGCGGACCAGGCCCATGAATGGCTGGCCGCGCTGGAGCATCTCGGCCACCATCGTGGCCTGACGCGGCTGGTCATGGCCGCAATGCTCGAACGCGCGCGGCTGGCCTTGCGCCAGGGCAACCGGCATGCCGCCGAGGAAGCCTTGCAGCGGGCGGCCGACCCCGCGCTGTGGCGTACGCGCCCGGGCGTCAGCTCCTTTGCCAGCGATGTCGAAGACATCACCGTCGGCCGCCTGCGGCTGGCCTTGCATGTCGAGCCGACTGCGCCGGTGCGCGAGGCGCTGGAGCGTGAACTGGCGGCGGCGGTGTCCAACCAGCTGATGCGGCGCGCGCTGAAGCTGCGCATCCTGCTGGCGCAGGCGTATCAGCGCACGGGTGACGGCGCGCAGGCGCTCGTGGTCATGAGCGAAGCGTTGCGCTTCGGTGCGGCGGAAGGCTTTGTCCGCATTTTTGCCGACGAGGGTGACGAAGTGCGCCGCCTGGTGGCGCAGGCCTGTTCGAGACAAGGCGGCAACCTGCCGTCGGCGTATGTGGAAAAGCTGCTCGACGCGTGCGGCATGGGACCGGACGCGGCCCCGGCGAACCAGCCTGCGCCGGCGCCGCTCGTGGAACCGCTGACGCCGAAGGAGCAGAAGGTGCTGCAACTGCTGGCCGAAGGCTTTTCCAACGTCGCCATGGCGCAGCGGCTGTTCGTGTCGGAAACCACCGTGCGCACGCACTTGCGCAATATCAGCGCCAAACTGCACGCCAGCAACCGCACGCAGGCAGTGGCTATCGCCAGGCAGCTCGGGCTGCTGTAAAAAAGGCGCGCCGGACCGGCGCGCCTTGCTACCTTGTCAGATACCCATGAACTCGGTGAACGCCTCCAGCGGCGCGCGTGGCGTGCGCAACTGGTTGGCGCGTGCTTCAGTATCTTCGTAGCCGATTGCCATGCCCGAGAAAAGCATCCGCTCGGGCGGCAGCGACAGGAAGCTGCCGAGGGTCTGCGGATAGATCGCCCAGCATTCCTGTGCGCAGCTGTCCAGGCCTTCCTCGCGCAGCAGCAACATCACCGTCTGCAGGTACATGCCAAGGTCGGACCATTGCGGCGGGCCCATGCGCCGGTCAACGCTGCAGAACAGCGCCAGCGGCGCGCCGAAGAAGGCGAAGTTGTTGGCGAACTGGGCCAGGCGTCCCCGCTTGTCTTCTCGCGGGATATCGAGGCAGCGGTATAGCGCCTCGCCCACTTCGAAGCGGCGATCGCGGTAGGGCGGGGCCAGCTCGCGCGGATAGATGTCGTACTCGCGGTCTTCGCCGCCGGGCGCTTCCGCCACGCGCTGGCGCATGATGCCTTTGAGCCGATCCATCTCTTCGCCGCCGACCACGTGGAGGTGCCACGGCTGCAGGTTGCCGCCCGAGGGCGCGCGTGCCGCGGTGTTCAGCACGCGGCGGATGGTATCGGGATCAACGGGCTTGGGCAGGAAACCACGCACGGATTTGCGGCTGTCGACCGCCTGGCTGACTTTCATCTTGGCTGCTCCTCAAGCGAACGGAGGCTCGCCGCCCCATTCGAAGAAGTCCGGCATGTCTGCCGAAACGCGGTCCGGGAAGGCCGCGGGCCGCTTTTCGAGGAAAGCGCTGACGCCTTCCTTGACGTCGGCCGAGCGGCCGCGCGACTGGATCGCCCGGCTGTCGAGCTTGTGCGCTTCCATCGGGTGGCTGGCGCCGGCCATGCGCCAGATCAGCTGACGCGAGATGGCCACGGACACCGGCGCCGCATTATCGGCGATTTCCCGCGCAATGGCGCGGGCGGCGGGCAACAGGTCGTCGGGCGCATGGAGCGAGCGCACCAGGCCGCGCTCGAACGCTTCCTGCGCCGAGAATACGCGGCCGGTGTAGCACCACTCGAGCGCCGTCGAGATGCCGACCACGCGCGACAGGAACCACGACGACGCGGCTTCCGGCGTAATGCCGCGCCGCGCGAACACGAAGCCGAACTTGGCATCGGTGGACGCCAGCCGGATGTCCATCGGCAACTGCATGGTCACGCCAACGCCGACCGCCGCGCCGTTCACCGCGCCGATGACCGGCTTGAGGCTGCGGAAGATGCGCAGCGACACGCGGCCGCCGCCGTCGCGGTGGGCCGTGTCGGGCTTCGCGCCATAGCGCTTCTCGAAATCGAAGGTGGAGCTGCCGCCCGACAGGTCCGCGCCCGCGCAGAAGGCGCGGCCGGCGCCCGTGACGATGACGGCGCGCACGTTGTCGTCGGCATCGGTGGCGTCGAAGGCGGCAATCAGGTCCTGCATCATCTGGGCCGTAAAGGCGTTGAGCTGGTCGGGCCGGTGCAGGGTGATGGTCGCTACGCCGTCTTCCACGGCGTAGCGCAGGGTCTCGAAGGTCGGGGTGGGTTGGGTCATGGCTGTCAGGCGGCGTGGGTGGGTCTGGTCCACACTAGTGCAGAATCCGTCTCCCGCAATCGTCGTTTTCGACGAAGCTAAGGCGCGCTGGGGCACCTTAGACTGGCCCAGCGTGGCGCGGACTGCCCAGGTGGCAGGCTGCGCGGCTGAAACCAAGGACAACCATGAAGACACGTATCACCGAAATGCTGGGCATCCGCTACCCGATCATCCAGGGCGGCATGCAATGGGTGGGTTATGCCGAGATGGCCGCTGCCGTCTCCAATGCCGGCGGCCTGGGCATCCTGACCGCGCTGACGCAGCCGACGCCCGAGGCACTGGCCGAGGAAATCCGCCGCTGCCGCGACATGACCGATCGTCCCTTCGGTGTCAACCTCACGCTGCTGCCGTCGATCAATCCGCCGCCGTATGCGCGTTATCTCGACGTCATCATAGAAAGTGGCGTGAAGGTGCTGGAAACGGCAGGCAACAACCCGAAGGAGCACATTGCGCGCGCCAAGGCCGCCGGCCTGAAGGTGATCCACAAGTGCGTGGCGATCCGCCATGCGCTATCGGCCGAGCGCCTCGGTGTCGATGCGGTGTCGATCGACGGCTTCGAATGCGCGGGCCATCCCGGCGAAGACGACGTGCCGAGCATGGTGCTGATTCCGCTGGCGGCGCGCCGGTTGCAGATTCCCGTGATCGCTTCGGGCGGCATCGCCGATGGCCGTGGCATGGCGGCGGCCCTGGTGCTGGGCGCCGAGGGCGTGAACATGGGCACGCGCTTCTGTGCCACGCGTGAAGCGCCCATCCACGACAACATCAAGCAGGCACTGGTTGCGGCCAGCGAGCGCGATACCAACCTGATCTTCCGCACCATGCATAACACCGCTCGCGTGCTGAAGAATGCGATCTCCGACGAGGTGGTCAGCATCGAACGCCGTCCGGGCGGCGCAGAGTTCGAAGAAGTGCGGCATCTGGTGACCGGCCAGCGTGGCAAGGCGGCGCTGGTGGCGGGCGAACCCGATGGCGGTATCGTCAGCGCGGGCCAGTGCGTGGGCCTGATCGACGATGTGCCGAGCTGCGAAGAGCTGGTAGCGCGCATGGTGGCGGAGTGCCGCGAGCAACTTGGTGTCGCCTCGCGTTATTTCGGCTGAAGCCATGGCGGAAGGGGACATTGCCGCCATGGCCACCAATGACAATGCGGCGGCGGGCGCTGCCGCGGAGGCCGTGCCCGAGGGCTTCGTGGCCTTACGCGAGCTGGACGGCTACATGGGCCACTTTGGCCAGTTGTATGTCGATCTGCCGCGCCGCACCCTGGCCGTGCGTGTCGGCAAGCATCATCTGAACAATCTCGGCATTCCGCACGGCGGCATGCTGGCCACGCTGGCCGATACCGCGATCGGCATGATGATGCAGATCGAGACCGAGCGGAAGAACGCCGCCGTCACGGTCAACCTGAGCCTGGATTATCTCGACGCGGCGCGCGTCGGCGACTGGCTCGAGGCGCGCGTGGAATTCGACAAGCTCGGTTCGCGCCTGCGCTATGGCACGTGCCGCGTGATGAGCGGGGAACGCTGCCTGCTGCGTGCCACCGCCATTTTTGCGGTGCTCGCGCCGCGGACCTGAGCCCGGGCGCGCGGTTCGTCGCTTCCGACGACGCGCGCACCGGATCACGCCAACACAATACGAGCATCGAGGTTATACGGCTGGTCATTGTGCCGGCACCGTTCAAGGAGATCACATGGCAGAGGCATATATCGTTGGCGCGGTACGTACCGCGGGTGGGCGCAAGGGCGGCAGGCTCGCCGGCTGGCATCCGGCCGACCTGGCGGCGGAGGTGCTCAACGCGCTGCTGGACCGCACCGGTGCCGATCCCGCGCTGATCGAAGACGTCATCATGGGCTGCGTGAGCCAGGTCGGCGAGCAAGCCGGCAACGTGGCGCGCAACGCCATCCTGGCCTCGCGCCTGCCGGAAAGCGTGCCGGGTACCTCGGTCGACCGCCAGTGCGGTTCGTCGCAGCAGGCGCTGCACTTCGCCGCGCAGGCGGTCATGTCGGGCGCGATGGACATCGTCATTGCTGCGGGCGTGGAAAGCATGACGCGCGTGCCGATGGGCCTGTCGTCGCAGTTGCCGGCCAAGAACGGCTTCGGCGTGCCGAAGAGCCCGAACGTCGAGC
This sequence comes from Cupriavidus sp. C2SS-8b, assembly GCF_057073745.1. Classification (NCBI taxonomy): domain Bacteria; kingdom Pseudomonadati; phylum Pseudomonadota; class Betaproteobacteria; order Burkholderiales; family Burkholderiaceae; genus Cupriavidus; species Cupriavidus sp. C2SS-8b. Next base: position 1,819,414 of record NZ_CP172717.1, on the reverse strand, counting down.
AGCGTTACCCGGGTGTGCAGTTCAGCCAGTTCACCGGCGCGGAAATGATCGCGCGCAACTACGGCTTTTCGCGTGAGGACCTGGACCGTTACGCACTGCTGAGCCACCAGCGCGCTGCCGCCGCAACGCGCGCGGGCCGCTTCAATGCCGAAATCGTGCCGGTGGAAGTTCGCCTGGCCGATGGCACCCGCAACGGCGAGATGCATACCGCCGACGAAGGCATTCGCGCGGATTCCACGCTGGAATCGATCGGCAGCGTCAAGCTGATCGCCGAGGGCGGTCGTGTGACGGCGGCTACGGCCAGCCAGATCTGCGACGGCGCGGCAGGCCTGATGGTGGTCAACGAAGCCGGCCTGAAGAAGCTGGGCGTCAATCCGCTGGCCCGCGTGCACCACATGACCGTGATCGGCCATGACCCGGTGATCATGCTGGAAGCGCCGCTGCCGGCTACGCAGCATGCGCTCAAGAAGGCGGGCATGAGCATCAATGACATCGACCTGTACGAAGTGAACGAGGCCTTCGCGCCGGTGCCGCTCGCGTGGCTCAAGGCTGTCGGTGCCGATCCGGAACGTCTGAACATCCATGGCGGCGCCATCGCCCTGGGCCATCCGCTGGGCGGCTCGGGCGCCAAGCTGATGACCACGCTGATCCATTCGTTGCATACACATGGCAAGCGCTACGGCCTGCAGACCATGTGCGAAGGTGGCGGGCTGGCCAACGTCACCATTATCGAGCGCCTGTAAGCGCTGCGCCGGGCAACCGGTATCCGCTCGGTTCGGCGGAGGGCAAGGGGTAAAGGGAGCAGGACCGGCGGCGCGGGCATGTCAAAGTGCCTGCGCCAGTCGCCGGGGCGGCAGTTGCCAGGGCATATGGCATCGCCACTGTTCCGACTGGCGTCGCAACGACGCTGGCAGAGAAGCGTAAAGGGAGAAGGACCGGCGGCGCGGGCATGTCAAAGTGCCCGCGCCACTCGCCGGAACAGGCTCCAATTCCAGCCCGGATGCTCCGGGACTTCATCTGGCAAGACCTTTTGACGGCGCTACGCGCCGAGAACTCAGGCGAACGTCTGCGCGCTGCGGCGGTCCGGCGTTTCCAGGTGCGGCACGCTGTTGAAGCTCAGCAAGCGGCGCGTGTCGCGGCCGACGATGATTTCGCAGAATGCGGTATTGCGGAACTGAAGGTTCAACTCGATGGCCGTTTGCGCGGGCGCGCCCAACAGGTCCGCGGCGGCCCGGCCAATGGCGCCGCCCGAGCTCACCACCAGGATGGCATCTTCTCGCGAGGTGCCTTCGCATGCCTGCGTCAGCGCTCCATCGATGCGCGCACCAAACTCGGTCCAGGATTCCGGCATATCGGCAAGGGTGTCCTGAGTCCAGGCGTGATAGGCCGACCTGAACGTGCGCCAGTAGTCATGGTAGTCGCCGTTCTGGTGGGCGCGGTGGTCGGCGCCGCCGGTATAGGCGCGATACAGCGCCTCGCCGTCGTATTCGTTCAGGCCAGGATGCGATGCCATCGAGGATCCCGCCATGCCCATCGCCGACAGGATTTCCGAGGCCGTGTCCTGCTGGCGCACCAGCGTGCCGGCCACGACGCGCTTGAGGTTGAGGCCCCGATCCCGTAAGTACTCGCCGAGCCAGCGCGCCTGCTGCCGGCCGGTTGCGGAAAGGCAGTCGTAGTTGGCCGCGCCGAACGAGGCCTGTCCGTGCCGGACGAGGAAGAGGGTTGCCATGGAGATTCTCGAGGTTCGATGTGCTGGCGCTCCGCGAAAGCGCGGCGCACCGGCAGGAAGGGTTGGATGCGCGGATGGGCCAGCCAGTGTGTAGGCGAGATTCTAGGGGGCTAACATGCGCCTTCCAAGCAAGGCGCATGGAAATTCATAGCGGCTATCGCCGGCCTGCATTACCTGCGGCCGGGATCACGCGGAAACCCCTGAAATGGGACGTCAGGCCGGCGCGACTTCCACGCCCAGGTAGCCGATCAGCATGCGCGTCATCTCGACCGGCAGCCGTTCGTCATCCAGGTGGAATGGCCCGGGGTCGTTCAGTACCGCGTTGACGAGCATGCTGAATACGGCTTGCATGGCAAAGCGCACTCGCTGCTCGGCTTCGGGAACCGGCAAGGGCAGGCGGGGCACGAGCAGTAGCACCATGCGCTCTACTACCGCGTCGCCGTTCTGGCGATGGGGCAGCCATTCCTCCGGGCGAGTCGACGCATGCCGCAGCGAAGCGCGGATGACGCCACGGTTGGCAATGACGCCGAGCACCAGGAAGCGCATGGCCTTTTCAAGCAGCAGGTGCGTCGGGACGTCTTCCCAGCGTTGCTGGCTCAGGTAGCGTTTGACGGACTCGGCCGTTTCTTCGATCACCACGGCGCGCAGGGCTTCGAAGTAGGCCATCTTGTCGCGGAAGCGGCCATAAAAGGCACCCACCGACACCTGGCACGCCGCCGCGATCTGGGCCACCGATACCGCTGCAAAGTCCCGTTGCGCGAGCAGGTCGCGTCCCGCGCCGAGCAATGCCTGTTCGGTTTCGCGCGCGCGGCGCTGGCGCGGAGGCTGCAGGATCGAAGGGGTCTCCACGCGCGGAAAGGCGGAAGTTGGGAAGGTGCCTCCTGGGGTCATGTCTCGCATAGTTTTATTTAGATAATTCGAATTATGATTCGGTTTTGAACCATACGGGCAGGATGGCAGGGACGTCAAGCGTGTTTTCACATTTCCACCTGACGCGTCACTTGCTATGGACGGTCTGCCGGTTTTCCTGTCGGGGCCCCTCGGACGCGCGCTGGCCGGGTTCAGGGCTTCAGCGAAAGCGCGGCTCGAGATCATCGCGCATCCACGCCAGGAAGGCGCGGGTGCGGGCCGGCAGCAGGCGCGCGTGCGGATAGATCAGCGACAGCGGCCAGGCTGGCAGCTCGAACGGCTCGAGCACGATGCGTAACTGCCGTTGCCGCACCAGGTCGTCGACCTGGTAGGACAGGAAATGCCCGAAGCCCGCGCCGGCCGCGCACGCGGCCACTGCGGGCGCCGTCTGGTTGAATTCGAGGTTGCCCGCGACCGGCACCTGGAATTCCTTGTCCTGTTCCTGGAAGGTCCACCAGTGTGCGTTGGCGCCCGTCACGCGGATGCACGCGGACTTGGCCAGCTCATCCGGGTGCCGGGGCACGCCGTGGCGCCGCAGTACCGCCGGCGTGGCCACCACGACCCGGCGGATGTGGCCGACCGTCTGCGCGACCAGCGTGGAGTCGGCCAGCGGACCGATGCGCACGCCGACATCCAGGTCTTCTTCGAGCAGGTTGACAACGCGGTCGGTGAATGACATGCGGCATTGCACTTTCGGGTAGCGCCGGGCAAAGCGTGTCACGGCAGGCGCCACGTACATCTGGCCGAACAGCATCGGCGCGGTCAGGTGGAGCTGGCCGGTCGGCTCGACGTGGCGTTCGGTCAGTCCGGCTTCCACTTCGTCGATGGTGGCGAGAATGCGCCGGCAGCTGTCGAGATAGCGCCGTCCCTCGTCGGTGAGCGACAGGCGGCGCGTCGTGCGGTTGAGCAGGCGGACCTGCAGCGCTGACTCCAGCGCGGCGAGCGTACGCACCACCGCGGGCAGCGAGGAATCCAGCGACGCGGCGGCCGCGGTCAGGCTGCCGTCGTCGACGATGCGCACAAAGGTCTGCATGGCTTTCAGCTTGTCCATTGCGGCACATTACTCCGATTATTGGAGTAGTCAAATACGGCAAGTCCTCTTTATTGCGCCGCTGGCGGCTCCCACAATGGCCTCATTCCACCCAGCCAACGAAGCCTGCCATGCCCAATCCGACCACCCCGCCGACCGCCCCGCCGACCACCCTGCCATCGACGCCGCTGATCCTGTATCGCTTCCCGCTGTCCGGCCACGCGCACCGCGCGCAGCTGATGCTCTCCTTGCTGGGCCTGCCATACCGTCTGGTCGACGTCGACCTGCGTGGCGGCGAGCACAGGCGCGAGGCATTCCTGCGCCTCAATCCATTCGGGCAGGTGCCGGTGCTCGATGACGCCGGCACCATCGTCAGCGACTCGAATGCCATCCTCGTGTATCTGGCCACGCGCTATGACGACGGTAACTGGCTGCCGCGCGATCCGGCCGCGGCCGCGGCGGTGCAGCGCTGGCTCTCGGTCGCGGCCGGAGAGATCGCGTTCGGTCCCGCCGCGGCGCGCCTTTCCGTGCTGTTCGGCGCCGCGCTGCCGGTTGAGGATGCGCGTGCCCGCGCCACGCGCCTGTTCGGGTTGATGGAACCGATCCTGGCCAGCCAGCCATTCCTGGCGGCCAGCCGGCCGACGCTGGCGGACGTGGCGGCATACAGCTATATCGCGCGCGCCGAGGAGGGCGGCGTCGCTCTGTCGCCGTACCCGGCGCTCAATGCCTGGCTGCGGCGCATCGAGGCGCTGCCCGGATTCGTCCCGATGCCGGTGTCTGGCATCGGGCTCGCCGCCTGAGACAGCGCCTGCGACCCAGTCAGCCGCAAGATCCCCGATCATCCAGGAGCCCATCATGGAACTGCCCGTACGCCCGCATCGCGCTTCTCCGTTTCACGCCGGCGAGCTTGCCGCCCAGGAGCGGGCCGGCGTGCGCGAGCAGATGGACGCCGGTGGCCGGCGCATGATCCGTGCCGAGATGCCCGAGCAGCACCGGACGTTCTTTGGCCAGTTGCCATTCGTGGTTGCGGGCGCGGTCGATGGCTCTGGATTGCCGTGGGCGACGCTGCTGACCGGGGAGCCGGGGTTTGCCTGGTCGCCCGATCCGGCCCACTTGCGTATCGATGCCTTGCCGAAGGCCGGCGATCCCCTTGTGCAATCGCTGGAGGAGGGGAGGCGCATAGGCTTGCTCGGCATCGAGCTGCCGACGCGGCGCCGCAATCGCATGAACGGCACTATCGTCCTGCGCGATGACGGCGGCATCACCGTCGCGGTCGAACAGAGCTTCGGCAACTGCCCGCGTTATATCCAGCTGCGCGACCTCGACTCCGCCCGGTCATCGGAGCCGTCGACGGTTGCATGGCACGGACGCGAACTGGATGCGGCAGCCGTTGCCCTGCTGCGCCGTGCGGATACGCTGTTCATCGCCAGCCACTACCAGGCAAAGCCCGGCGAGGATGGGGGCGAAGGCGTCGATGTGTCGCACCGCGGCGGGAGGCCAGGTTTCATTCGTGTGGACGACACGCGCACGCTGACCTTTCCCGATTTCAATGGCAACAAGCTCTTCAATACCATCGGAAACCTGCTGGTCAATCCGCGCGCGGGGATCCTCGTGCCGGACTTCGGCAACGGTTCGCTGCTGCATGTCAGCGGGAATGCCGAGGTCATCTGGGAGGGCGACGAGGTCGAGGCTTTTGCCGGCGCCGAACGGCTGGTACGCGTGCATGTTGCATCCGTGGTGCGCCGGGAGCGCGCGTTGCCATGGCGCTGGCAGCTGCGCGAGTACTCGCCATGGCTGGCAAACACCGGGTCCTGGACGGAAGGCCAAACAGAAGCGCTGGGGACAGGCTGTGAAGGGGTCGGGCGCGAGGATCGATTGAGACGCTCAGTCGCCGAAAGCTGAGCGGGCGCCAGTTCTTATTGGCGAGTCCGGTGCTTCAGCGCGGCGCAGTTCCCGGAGAGCGTGGTGACGCAGCAAGCGTCGCCACGCCAGTCTCCCCACATGACAGCGTCGTCGGGCCCCGCCACCAGCCAGCGTTCACAGCGTCCCGGCAGGCGGGGGGTATCCACGCCAGCGTCGCGAGCCTCGGCAGTCTGTGGCTTGGCGGGCGGCTGCACAATGTCTTGCCAGACGTAAGCCGTACCGCCAGGCACCGCCTGCACGGTCTGCGGCGGCCCCCACTGTGCCTTGGCCTCATCGATCGGTACGCCCTTCCAGGAATCGAGCAGGCTGCGCATCGTGTCGCTTTCGATGCTGGCGCAAGCGCCAGCCAAAATCATGGCGAATACGGCGGCAGCCGCGGGTGCCGTGCGACGGATCGCGGCCCTGGGCGTGCGCAGGGCGAGAAAAAGGAAACTTGAGGCCGGCATGGGCGACTCCGCGGCTGCAATCAGGGCGCCAGGCCCCTCAGTAAAGGCTAGCGGAGCCGCTTCGGCCGGTGCAAGCGCGCTATGCGCGCTGGGGCACGGAGGCCCGGAACTTTGGCGCGTCAGTTGTCGAACAGGCCCGGCGTGGGCGCGTGCCGAGCCGGCGGCTTTCGGGATGCCAGCTGGCGCAACGCTGTCGGGCGGGCATGATCGTCATGCGCGGGGGACTCGTAAAAGGTCAACTCGAAGCTGCGTGTAGACACTAGTTGCACGACATTGGGCGCCCACTGCGGCAGGCGCGAAGCCAGGATCTGGTAGGTATCGAGTTCGAAACGCGCTGGCGCGGCAAGCAGCGCCGCGGCGTCTTCCTGGCTTCGCGCCGAGCCGAGGTAGCACCAGTCCTCTACGACATGCCACCAGGTTTGCGTTCCCGAAACTTCAGGCCAGGCGACGGGGCCGCTGAAGGGCCAGGGTTTGAGCTCCGATCCGGCCATGGCCGTGACGATTCTCGCGCGGTGGCGGCGCGAGTCTTCCGCACCGACGCAGGCGCCCTCACATCGGTGAATCTGGCGCGCGAAGCAGGGGCTGCCCGCGCGTGTCGTCTTCTCCAGCGAAAGCGTTGCCTGGCAGAGTTGATGCTCGTCTGCTAGCCGTCGCAGCCAGCCGTGCGCTGCGCCACGGCTGGGGAATGCGCCGTACAGGTGGCCACGTCGACTGAAATCCGTATCGATATCCGAGCGCAGGCGTGGCACGGGCAATTCAGGGAGGAATTCCCACGTGTACAGCCGGGTGTTCCTGCGCAGCAACTGGTTGTGAACGGGCTGCATCGACTTGACCAGGCTCGCTTCGAGCAGCAGGGCGCCGATTTCGCCGCCGGTCTCGCGCCATTCCACGCGCCGGACGAGCCGGGCCAGGCGCATGTCGGTGCCGACGCGGTAATCGCCCGAGAAATGCGCGCCGATGCGTTGCCGCAGATGGACGCTCTTGCCTATATAGAGCGGCGCATCGTTGTCGCCATAGAACAGATAGACGCCCGCGGTATCGGGCACCTCATCCAGCGCCGTCTCTTCGAGGCCGGCGGGCAGGCTCGCGCGCCGGATCAGCGCTCGTGTGGCGGCAGCGACGAGTTCGACGGAATAGAGCGCATGGATCTTCTGCCAGAACTGCCAGAGCAGTTCGGCATCGGCCAGCGCCCGGTGGCGTGCGCGGGGCTCCAGGCCGAAGCGGACGACGATCGCATCCAGCCCGTGCTTTGCCACCGAGGGGAACAGGGAGCGTGAGAGCCTGACTGTGCACAGGACATCGGCACGGAAGGTCAGTCCGGCGCGCCGGAACTCATTCTTCAGGAACCCGTAGTCGAAGCGCGCGTTGTGGGCGACGAAAAGGCGGCCTTGCAGGCGCTCGGCCAGCGTCTCGGCGATCGACGCGAAAGCGGGCTGGCCACGGACCATCTCGTCCGTGATGCCGGTCAGGCGCTGGATGAACGGAGGAATGGCGATGCCGGGATCCAGCAATGTGTCCCATTCCAGGATCCCGTCGGGGCCGACTTCGATCACGCCGATTTCTGTGATCCGGTCGTGCTGGGCATCGGCGCCGGTGGTTTCCAGGTCCACGAAGACGATCGGGCGCGACAGTGCCGCCGCAAGAGACTGTGCATCGGCGTACGTTGCTTCCGCTGCCTGTGTGTCCGTGAGAGGGGGAGAAGTGTCCTGCATGAACGGATTCTAAGGGCGCCGGCGATTGGCGTCAGAACGTTCTCAAAAAACGCTTGCCAAGCGCATAGTGGTGACGTAATATTCGCCCCCTCGCAACACAACGCGGCGCTGCAAAGCAGACGTAGCAAGGGTTGCGGGGTTGATCGGGTGGTTCGGCGGCGCGAAGTTGGCGCGACGAACCGGAGCAAAAAAGATTGCTGACCTGGTTGACGAAACGAAGAAAGTGCTACATAATCTCGTTTCTCTGCTGCAGACAACGCAGCGCGCTGAACGGCAAAGCCGGCAGCGAAGTTCTTTAACAACCAAACAACCGATAAGTGTGGGCGCTGGGTAGCGGACGCACGAGGTCTTCGGACTTCGGAGCTTCACAAGTTATACAGTGCTCGCACAGCAAAACGTGACTGGGTCTTCGGATCTGGTCAGTCAGTTTTCTGAGAGTGAGCGACCGCTCGAAAGAGCGAGGGTCTTCGGACCCACACAGAGATTGAACTGAAGAGTTTGATCCTGGCTCAGATTGAACGCTGGCGGCATGCCTTACACATGCAAGTCGAACGGCAGCGCGGGCTTCGGCCTGGCGGCGAGTGGCGAACGGGTGAGTAATACATCGGAACGTGCCCTGTCGTGGGGGATAACTAGTCGAAAGATTAGCTAATACCGCATACGACCTGAGGGTGAAAGCGGGGGACCGGTAACGGCCTCGCGCGACAGGAGCGGCCGATGTCTGATTAGCTAGTTGGTGGGGTAAAAGCCTACCAAGGCGACGATCAGTAGCTGGTCTGAGAGGACGATCAGCCACACTGGGACTGAGACACGGCCCAGACTCCTACGGGAGGCAGCAGTGGGGAATTTTGGACAATGGGGGCAACCCTGATCCAGCAATGCCGCGTGTGTGAAGAAGGCCTTCGGGTTGTAAAGCACTTTTGTCCGGAAAGAAAACGTCCTGGTTAATACCTGGGGCGGATGACGGTACCGGAAGAATAAGCACCGGCTAACTACGTGCCAGCAGCCGCGGTAATACGTAGGGTGCGAGCGTTAATCGGAATTACTGGGCGTAAAGCGTGCGCAGGCGGTTTGATAAGACAGGCGTGAAATCCCCGAGCTTAACTTGGGAATGGCGCTTGTGACTGTCAGGCTAGAGTATGTCAGAGGGGGGTAGAATTCCACGTGTAGCAGTGAAATGCGTAGAGATGTGGAGGAATACCGATGGCGAAGGCAGCCCCCTGGGACGTCACTGACGCTCATGCACGAAAGCGTGGGGAGCAAACAGGATTAGATACCCTGGTAGTCCACGCCCTAAACGATGTCAACTAGTTGTTGGGGATTCATTTCTTCAGTAACGTAGCTAACGCGTGAAGTTGACCGCCTGGGGAGTACGGTCGCAAGATTAAAACTCAAAGGAATTGACGGGGACCCGCACAAGCGGTGGATGATGTGGATTAATTCGATGCAACGCGAAAAACCTTACCTACCCTTGACATGCCACTAACGAAGCAGAGATGCATCAGGTGCCCGAAAGGGAAAGTGGACACAGGTGCTGCATGGCTGTCGTCAGCTCGTGTCGTGAGATGTTGGGTTAAGTCCCGCAACGAGCGCAACCCTTGTCTCTAGTTGCTACGAAAGGGCACTCTAGAGAGACTGCCGGTGACAAACCGGAGGAAGGTGGGGATGACGTCAAGTCCTCATGGCCCTTATGGGTAGGGCTTCACACGTCATACAATGGTGCGTACAGAGGGTTGCCAACCCGCGAGGGGGAGCTAATCCCAGAAAACGCATCGTAGTCCGGATCGTAGTCTGCAACTCGACTACGTGAAGCTGGAATCGCTAGTAATCGCGGATCAGCATGCCGCGGTGAATACGTTCCCGGGTCTTGTACACACCGCCCGTCACACCATGGGAGTGGGTTTTGCCAGAAGTAGTTAGCCTAACCGCAAGGAGGGCGATTACCACGGCAGGGTTCATGACTGGGGTGAAGTCGTAACAAGGTAGCCGTATCGGAAGGTGCGGCTGGATCACCTCCTTTCCAGAGGCGCGCGTTCTGCGTGTCCAGTGTCCACACTTATCGGTTTGTTTGCTGTTACAGCCAAGGGTCTGTAGCTCAGGTGGTTAGAGCACCGTCTTGATAAGGCGGGGGTCGTAGGTTCAAGTCCTACCAGACCCACCAAGTTATCCGAGGGGGGATTAGCTCAGCTGGGAGAGCACCTGCTTTGCAAGCAGGGGGTCGTCGGTTCGATCCCGTCATCCTCCACCATCGCTCTGACGAGTGAGTTGCGGAAACCTGGAATTGGTTGTCAAAGGAAAGCATTTGATTGAGTGCTTCCCTTTGGCATTGCCAAGCGAGCGCGGGTCTATCCTGCGCATCGGCTGTTCTTTAACAATATGGGATGTAGTAAAGGTGTCGCGCGAGCGTTGATGAGACGCTGCAGTACAAACGCGATACCGGGTTGTGATTGTATCAACCAAAATGTATTTAAGTGATCGAAAGATGACTTGGAATACGGCACAAATGCGAGAACTCACCTGTAGCGATAGTGTCGCTGAGACACACTCGTTATAGGGTCAAGCGAACAAGTGCATGTGGTGGATGCCTTGGCGATCACAGGCGATGAAGGACGCGGTAGCCTGCGAAAAGCTTCGGGGAGCTGGCAAACAAGCTTTGATCCGGAGATGTCCGAATGGGGAAACCCGGCCCGCATGGGTCATCCCTTGCTGAATACATAGGCAAGGGAAGCGAACGCGGCGAACTGAAACATCTAAGTAGCTGCAGGAACAGAAATCAACCGAGATTCCCAGAGTAGTGGCGAACGAAATGGGAAGAGCCTTGTACTCTTTAGCAGTGTTGTTAGCAGAACGGGATGGAAAGCCCGGCCATAGCAGGTGATAGCCCTGTATGCGAAAACAGCGTTGTGGAACTAGGTGTACGAGAAGTAGGGCGGGACACGTGAAATCCTGTCTGAAGATGGGGGGACCATCCTCCAAGGCTAAATACTCGTGATCGACCGATAGTGAACCAGTACCGTGAGGGAAAGGCGAAAAGAACCCCGGGAGGGGAGTGAAATAGATCCTGAAACCGCATGCATACAAACAGTCGGAGCCTGGAAACGGGTGACGGCGTACCTTTTGTATAATGGGTCAGCGACTTACATTCAGTGGCAAGCTTAACCGATTAGGGCAGGCGTAGCGAAAGCGAGTCCGAACAGGGCGTTCAGTCGCTGGGTGTAGACCCGAAACCAGATGATCTATCCATGGCCAGGTTGAAGGTGCGGTAACACGTACTGGAGGACCGAACCCACTAACGTTGAAAAGTTAGGGGATGAGCTGTGGATAGGGGTGAAAGGCTAAACAAATCTGGAAATAGCTGGTTCTCTCCGAAAACTATTTAGGTAGTGCCTCGTGTCTCACCTTCGGGGGTAGAGCACTGTCATGGTTGGGGGGTCTATTGCTGATTACCCCGCCATAGCAAACTCCGAATACCGAAGAGTGCAATCACGGGAGACAGACATCGGGTGCTAACGTCCGGTGTCAAGAGGGAAACAACCCAGACCGCCAGCTAAGGTCCCCAAATATAGCTAAGTGGGAAACGAAGTGGGAAGGCTAAAACAGTCAGGAGGTTGGCTTAGAAGCAGCCACCCTTTAAAGAAAGCGTAATAGCTCACTGATCGAGTCGTCCTGCGCGGAAGATGTAACGGGGCTAAGCTATATACCGAAGCTGCGGACGCACAGCAATGTGCGTGGTAGGAGAGCGTTCCGTAAGCCTGTGAAGGTGTCTTGTAAAGGATGCTGGAGGTATCGGAAGTGCGAATGCTGACATGAGTAGCGATAAAGGGGGTGAAAGGCCCCCTCGCCGTAAGCCCAAGGTTTCCTACGCAACGTTCATCGGCGTAGGGTGAGTCGGCCCCTAAGGCGAGGCAGAGATGCGTAGCTGATGGGAAGCAGGTTAATATTCCTGCACCGTCGTATGATGCGATGGGGGGACGGATCGCGGAAGGTTGTCCGGGTGTTGGAAGTCCCGGTCCCTGCATTGGAGAAGGCGCTTAGGCAAATCCGGGCGCGGGATTCAAGGATGTGGGGCGAGCGGCCTAGTGCTGCGAAGCAATTGGAAGTGGTTCCAAGAAAAGCCTCTAAGCTTCAGTCATACGAGACCGTACCGCAAACCGACACAGGTGGGCGAGATGAGTATTCTAAGGCGCTTGAGAGAACTCGGGAGAAGGAACTCGGCAAATTGGTACCGTAACTTCGGGATAAGGTACGCCCTGGTAGCTTGACTGGCCTGCGCCAGAAGGGTGAAGGGGTTGCAATAAAATGGTGGCTGCGACTGTTTAATAAAAACACAGCACTCTGCAAACACGAAAGTGGACGTATAGGGTGTGACGCCTGCCCGGTGCCGGAAGATTAAATGATGGGGTGCAAGCTCTTGATTGAAGTCCCGGTAAACGGCGGCCGTAACTATAACGGTCCTAAGGTAGCGAAATTCCTTGTCGGGTAAGTTCCGACCTGCACGAATGGCGTAACGATGGCCACACTGTCTCCTCCCGAGACTCAGCGAAGTTGAAGTGTTTGTGATGATGCAATCTCCCCGCGGCTAGACGGAAAGACCCCATGAACCTTTACTGTAGCTTTGCATTGGACTTTGAACCGATCTGTGTAGGATAGGTGGGAGGCTTTGAAGCGTGGACGCTAGTCTACGTGGAGCCGTCCTTGAAATACCACCCTGGTTTGTTTGAGGTTCTAACCTTGGCCCGTGAATCCGGGTCGGGGACAGTGCATGGTAGGCAGTTTGACTGGGGCGGTCTCCTCCCAAAGTGTAACGGAGGAGTTCGAAGGTACGCTTGGTACGGTCGGACATCGTACCTAAAGTGCAATGGCAAAAGCGTGCTTAACTGCGAGACCGACAAGTCGAGCAGGTGCGAAAGCAGGACATAGTGATCCGGTGGTTCTGAATGGAAGGGCCATCGCTCAACGGATAAAAGGTACTCTGGGGATAACAGGCTGATACCGCCCAAGAGTTCATATCGACGGCGGTGTTTGGCACCTCGATGTCGGCTCATCTCATCCTGGGGCTGTAGCCGGTCCCAAGGGTATGGCTGTTCGCCATTTAAAGAGGTACGTGAGCTGGGTTTAAAACGTCGTGAGACAGTTTGGTCCCTATCTGCCGTGGGCGTTGGAATCTTGACGGGGGCTGCTCCTAGTACGAGAGGACCGGAGTGGACGTACCGCTGGTGTACCTGTTGTCTCGCCAGAGGCATCGCAGGGTAGCTATGTACGGAAGAGATAACCGCTGAAAGCATCTAAGCGGGAAACTCGCCTGAAGATGAGGATTCCCTGGCGGCTTGACCGCCTTGAAGGGTCGTTCGAGACCAGGACGTTGATAGGCTGGGTGTGGAAGCGCAGTAATGCGTTAAGCTAACCAGTACTAATTGCCCGTAAGGCTTGATCCTATAACCAGTGTGTTTTAGCCTGGTGAGTGAATCGCCTGTGCCGGCTGATACAGCACAACCCAAGACTACAAAGACTACATCCCGAATTGGTGGCGTTGGACGAACTGCCCAGCGCCACAACCCCTTATGCCTGGTGACCATAGCGAGTTGGAACCACCCCTTCCCATCCCGAACAGGTCCGTGAAACGACTCCGCGCCGATGATAGTGCGGATTACCCGTGTGAAAGTAGGTCATCGCCAGGCTCTTACAATGCAAAACCCCTCGACAGCGTGTGCTGCGAGGGGTTTTTGCTTTGGTGGCTGCGTTCGCGATGCCTCCGCGAAGACAGACTGCATTTTTTTGCCAGCCTGTTCCACAGGTCGGCGTAATCGAGCTTCGGAAAACTCTCCAAACCTGTCCTATAATAATTGACATTACAACGATTGATCGAGCAACAACATGACGCCAGACGCACAGCCAGGGCATGGCAGCGGCCAGGTCCTCCCGTTTCGCGAGTCGCTACTCGCCATGCTGGGCGTTGCCTTCGTGTCGATGCTGGTGGCGCTGGACCAAACCGTGGTCGGCACGGCATTGCCGACGGTCGTTGCAGAGTTGCAGGGCTTCGAGTACTACGCCTGGGTAGCCACGTCCTACCTGCTGTTATCGGTCATCACCGTGCCGATCTTCGGTCGCCTTGGTGACTACTACGGCCGCAAGCCTTTCGTGCTGGCATCCATCGTCGTGTTCTCGGTGGCCTCCGCCTTGTGCGGCATGGCGACGAGCATGCCGTTCCTGGTGGCGGCGCGCGGATTGCAGGGGATCGGTGGCGGCATGCTGGTGGGTACCGCCTTCGCATGCATTCCAGACCTTTTTCCGGATTCGCACGTCCGGCTGCGCTGGCAAGTGCTGATGAGCGCGGCGTTCGGCGTGGCCAATGCCGTCGGACCTTCGCTGGGCGGCATCCTGACCGAACTGTATGGCTGGCGCGCCGTCTTCTATGTGAATCTGCCGGTTGGTGCGCTGAGCCTGTGGTTCGTATGGCGCTACCTGCCGCATCTGCGCCAGCAATCGCACAGTGGACCGATCCGGGTCGACTGGCTCGGCGCCTTGCTGATCGGGGTGGGGCTGGGCGGCATGCAGATGAGTGTTGAACTACTGCCGCAGCGCGGCGTCGACTGGCTGACCGCCGGGCTGCTGGTCGCGGCGGTGGCGGCGCTGATCGGGCTGTGGCAATGGGAGCGCCGCTGCGCCAATCCGATCCTGCCGCTGGACATGTTCCGGCACCCGGGCGTGGCACCGCTGTTTCAACTTGCGGTGCTGGTCGGCTTCGCCATGTTTGCGCTGCTGATCTACGCGCCACTGCTGCTCCAGGGCGGATTCGGGTACTCGCCGCGCGAAGCGGGGCTGCTGGTGACGCCGCTGGTGGTCTGCATCACGGTCGGCAGCATCGTTAACGGGCGCATCATCACGCGCATCCGCCATCCGAATGCCATGCTGTTTGCCGGTTTCGGCATGCTGGCCGCCGGATGCCTGGCGCTGTCACAGGCCACGCGCAGCATGTCGCATCCGTTGCTGCTGACGATCATGTTGCTGGCTGGGTTCGGACTCGGCTTCATCATGCCGAACCTGACGGTGTTCGCCCAGCAGACGGTGGGCAGGGAACACCTGGGCATTGCCACGGCAATGCTGCAGTCGCTGCGGATGGTCGGCGGCATGGTTGGCACCGCGATGGTTGGCACGATGGTGACGCGTTCCTATACCGCTGGCGTCGAACATTCGCTGGCGACAGCCAATGCGCTGGACTGGCTCAGCCGCATGTCGGACCCGCAGGTACTGATCGACAAGGTCGCGCAGGCCGGGTTGCTGACCGAACTGCAGCAGGCGGGGCACAATGGCGCCTTGCTGCTGGAGCAGGCGCGTGTTTCGCTTGTAACGGCAATCCACCTGGGGCTTGTCATTGCCGCAGTCGCCGCACTGGTTGGCCTGTGGCGCGCACGGCGCGTGCCGCCGGTCAGGCTGGTGCGCGCCGGCCAGCAACCGGCCATGGCGGCTGACTGAAACGGCCGACGGACGGCAAGAGGCAAGATCGGCATGCCGCGGCCTTGGAAACGGGAGAATGAATGGAACTGGAGCGACAAAGCCTTGCCGTGCTACAGCAGTTCGGGCGAACCTACCGCGCCTATGCGTCGGCGTTCGAGCAGCGTATCGGGCTGCCGTTGCCGCGCTGGCGCATTCTGTTTGCGCTGCAGATGCAGGAGGATGCGATCGCGCAGAAAGCATTGGCCGAGCGCGTAGGCATGGACCCGGGGGCACTGACCCGGCAGCTCAAGGCGATGGAAGAGTTGGGCTGGGTCCTGCGCAATACTTCCGAGCGCGACAACCGCGTCACGCATGTCACGTTGTCCGCGGCGGGCAGGGCCATGGTGGAAGGCAAGCTGCCCCGGCGCTCGGCCTTTCTCCAGGACGTGCTCGAAAACGTCCCCGAGTCGACCATGCTCGAACTCTCGAGAGGCCTGGCCCAGCTGGAGGCCGGCATCGCCGGTGCAGTCGCCCGCGCGACGGAACTGGCTGACGCCGACTGAAGGCTTCGCGCGACGGCTCTTTGCTAAGTCGGCAGCAAGATGCCCTGGCGCGCCGCGCATTCGAACAGCTCGCGATCATTGCTGGCCCCGAGCTTTTGCATCGCGCAATTCTTCTGGCGGCTGATGGTCTTGACGCTGCGGCAGAGGATGATAGCGATCTCGCTGACCGAGCGCCCGCTCAGATAGAGCCGGATGACTTCGGTCTCGCGCACCGACAGGCGTTGCGCAACCTGCTGGCCGGGTTCGTGCGGACTGTCCAGGCTGGTCTGCGACAGGATATCGAGCGCGGACTTGCCAGTGTAGTGAAAGCCTCGCTGGATGCGGGCGACGACCGTGATCAGTTCGGACAGCGGTGCGTCCTTCAGCACGAGCCCCTGCACGCGTGCATTGAGAATCGAACGCAGGATCAAAGGGTTGGTGATCATGGTGAGCACAATCACGCTGACCGAGGGGTAGTGCCGCCGCAGCGTGGAGATCAGCCGGATGCCATCCGAGTCCCTGTGGCCCGGCATGTGATAGTCGGTGATCACGATGTCCGGGTGCAGGGTCTCGACGCTGCTCAGTAGTTCGGTGGCGCTGTTGACCATGCCGCAAACCACCCAGCCCGGCTGCGTCTGCAATTGGTCGCGGACGGCAGCGCAGACGACCGGGTGGTCGTCGGCCAGCAGGATTCTCAGTGTCATGGCGCGGTCCTTGTCGTGGAGATGGCAGCTGTGCTGCGCCTCAAAAAATCGCCGCACGCCATGGCGGCGCGCGGCGCGAAGGACGCATCAACATCTGCGCACGTGCCAGGGTCTCGAGCCAAACGGGAGGCGGCCGCGACACGGCTAGTGCGAGCCCAGAATACTGGCCCGGCAGCCGCGGCGGACTGAGAAAGTTCGCAAAAATTTGCAGACAAAGGTTGCGGTGCCGTCGGCGGGATGGCACCGCGATGCGCGTGTGGCGGGGTACGGGCGGATAGCAGGCGTGCGCGCGAAACGGCTCGCACGCGAACGGTGTTTGCGCTACCGCAAATGGATGAGTGCCGGACGCCGCCGGCTGTCCTGCTGGTCGCCGCTCAGGCCGCGGCGGCGTGCCGTGGCGACTCCTGCCGGCTCTTGCGCCGGCCATCGATGGCCTTGAGCGGATCGCGCAGCACGGCATTGCCCACGTCCATGATGTCGCGCAGCGCGCTCTTGTCGTGTGCGCGTTCAGGGGCCCAGAAATGCAGCGCGGCCCATTCCGGGAAGCTGCTCGGCGGGGCCAGCAGGCGCGTCTTGCGATCACGCGTGACCAGCGGCACATTGAAATCCAGCACGGGGCAGATACCGCCGGCCGAATGCAGCAGCGTGATCTGCGTATGCCAGGACGGCACGACCGTTTCACGATGTCCCGGCGTGCTGGCCTGGCGTGCGAGGAAGCTGCGCAACGGACTGCCGGCTTCGCAGTCTTCCTGCAGCAAGATCCAGTCGCTTTCCGTATCGTCCGCGCTGCCGGCGCGCATCGCACTGACCAGCCGGCGCGGCGTGGCCAGGATGTTATGCGGCAGAACCTTTTCCGGGTTATGCCCGCCATCGACCACGAAGGCGCAGTCGAGCTCGCCATTGTCCAGGCTCTCGGACAGCGTGGCGTCGGCGATCACGGGCCTGGTCACGAAGCTGTCATGCGGAAACTGCTCGCACAGCGTGGTCAGGATCTCGGTGATCACGGGGTCGCCAATGGACGAGGAAAACCCGATCGACAGGCGCCGGCCGTGGCGGCTTTTTTCCGGGGCCTGTTCGTTCGGCCGTACCAGCACACTCCATTTGGCCAGGATCTGCCTGGCGGTCTGTTCCAGGCGCAGCGCGTGCGGCGTTGGCTCCAGCGTGCCGTTGCGCTTGACGAAGAGCGGGTCGCCGGTGATTTCGCGCAACCGTGCAAGGCTGTAGGCGACCGTCGGAACCCGGCCTTGCGTGCAGGCCGCTACCGCGCTGAGGTCACGGTACTCCATCACCAGAACAAAGACGTGCAACAACTTCGTGCTGACATGACGCATTCTGACTTCTCCCGATCCATGGATTCTGTTTTCGTTTTTCTTTTATTTTCTGGCACGACGATGTGACAGCAATGCGCGGTCATTGCATGCCGCGCCGCGAACCTAGAGAAGGGGTTCGCGAGCGGAAAAAGGAATTTCCGTAGCTGTGGGAACGGGAACCGGCAAGCGTTGGTTGCGGCGGATCAGGCTACCAAGAAGCATGACACAACTCCTAAATGTGCGACTCGCGTCGACAAATGGCGCAGTGACTCCTCAATCCTTCAGGCCCTTGCTTGCCGACAGTTCTGGATGCGTCACCGGGCGTGTGAGTGCCGGTGTAGAACTGGCGCGCCGCCCGTCTGTCCGCGTTCCGTGGAGCGCTGTTTGCGGGCGTACGAAATTTAGTTGATGCCGAGGAATCTTAATACAACAACTGGAAAGTTCCTAGGAAGTAACTGACATTCCGATATGCAACGCTCACATTTTAGGAGCGCTTGTCTGGACATGAGAACATGGCGCAATGCGGCCGAAAGCCGCCACGCATAAGGGAAAAGTGTCTTGATTGGGCTCGCTCCATCGGTCGATGGTCAGGGTAGCGACGTGCCGGATTCAGGCTGAAAATTCCGGCGGTCTGGATATGCGGCCATTCTGGATTCCAAATTGGAAAAACCAAAGCAGGCGGCCAAGGCCGGCCCATTCCGCTGGCGGCGATCATCCGTGCATCCTGCGACGCGTCAGCGCAGGCGACGTTCGCAAATATTGCCTCTCGCGCGAAAACCGGCTTGCACAATTTTCTTAACTCGCCCAGCAAAGACGTTGAATTGCCTTTTGGCTCGGCGGTGGGCTAACGTACGGGGCAGGGTCGGGCTCGGTTACCGGCACGCATAAGACTGTTGCGTAGCGGGAGAGAATCGGTGAACAGACGGTATTCGGAAGAGCAGATCCGCAGCTATCTGGCCGAGGCCGCCAGCGGTGTGCCGGTGCGCGAGTTGTGCGCGCGGTACGGCTTCAGCGATGCGTCCTTTTATGGCTGGCGCGCCCGCTATGGGCAGCCCGGACAGGGCGATGCACGCGAAGGGCGTAAACTGCGCGAGTTGCAGGAGGAGAACACCCGGCTCAAGAGCATGCTGGCGGATGCGCTGCTCAAGCTCGAGCTCCTGCGCAACCGGGCGGGCCGCAGCGGCAGCGGGAAGGAACGTTGACCGCAGCCCCGCTACCCCGCCACCAGCGCTGATCCCATGCGGATCGTGCAGGCGTCTTGCCTCATCCCATTCGGGCAGGGCGCTGTCCCGGAGTCACAGATTGAAGAAGTTGATTGGTTGCAAGGTTTCACTGCTGGCCTGTGCAGGGCTGCTTGCCGTACAGGCCTGGGCCGCGCCGGATGCGTCGCTCCCGGCGCCGATGGTTGCGCCGCCTCCGCCCCGCATGCTGGATCCCGCCACGGCAACCGTGGACGCCACCGACGGCACCTTGTCGGTATCGCAGCGCCAGCGCTGCCAGTCGCTGCTGGATCAGATCAACGCGCTGCCCTCGGGGCCGCAGTGGTCAACCGGCAACTCGTCGGTCACCACGGCTGACGGGCGCACGTATCCGACGCTGGAGCGGCAGGCGGACCGCAAGCGCCTGGAAGAGGCATACCGCCAGGAATGCGCGCAGCAGCCACGATGACGACGACGCGGGCTGCACCAGCCGGTACTAAAAACAGGACCGCCAGCCCGCAATAGCGGCCATGGCGGGACACGGTCGGTCGACTGCATTCTTGTGGAGAGCGAACATGCACCGCTTACGTCATATCCTTGCCTGGTGTCTTGGGCTGATGCTGATGGGGCCGCTTGGCGCGCCGATGGCGCAGACCACGCTGAGCCATGGTCAGCTTGACCAGCTGACCGCGCCGATCGCGCTCTATCCCGACGCGCTGCTCTCGCAGGTGCTGATGGCCGCGACCTACCCGGCCGACGTGGCTGCGGCGGCGCAATGGTCCAGATCCAACCCCACGCTGTCGGGCGATGCCGCCACCAAGGCCATCAGCAACGAGCCGTGGGACCCGAGCGTGCAATCGCTGGTGGCATTCCCGTCGGTGATGGACATGATGGGCCGCGAGCCGCAGTGGGTGCAGTCTCTCGGCGACGCCTTCCTTGCACAACCCAACGACGTCATGGATTCGGTGCAGCGGCTGCGGCTGCAGGCGCAGCGGGCGGGGTCGCTCAAGACCACCGAGCAGCAGACCGTCGTCACGCAAAGCACTGGCGGGACCACCGTGGTGCAGATCGAGCCGGCCAATCCCCAGGTGGTTTACGTGCCGTCGTACAACCCGACTGTGGTCTACGGGGCGTGGCCGTATCCCGCCTATCCGCCGGCCTACTATCCGCCGCCGCCGGGCTCGGTGTTCGCGACGTCGCTGGTGGCCGGCATCGGCTTCGGCCTTGGCGTGGCGGCGGTCAATTCCCTGTGGGGCGGCTTCAACTGGGGATCGCACGACGTCAATATCAATGTGAACCGGTACAACAACATCAACGTCAATAACCGGCTCGACGTGAACCGGTCCAATGTCAACTGGCAGCACAATCCCGCCCACCGCGGCAACGTGCCCTACAACAACGCGAACGTGCGCAACCGTTTTGACCAGCAGCGCCAGGCGGGCATGGCCAACCGGCCCCAGGGCGGGCAGTTCGGCGCGCAGCGCCCGGGCGCGGCCGGCGGTGGCGTGCAGCGTCCCGGTGGCGCTGGTGCACAGGCGGGCGGGCGCGACCAGGCGCGCGAGCGCGCCGCGCAATCTTTCCAGAGCCACACGGGCCAGGCCATCCCCGGCCACGCCGGTGGCGGCATGGCGGATCGCGGACGGCAGGGCGCCGAAGGCCGCCTCGGTGCGGGCGCCGGCGGGGTCCAGCATCCGCGTCCGGCCGGTGCCGACCGCCAGCGCGCCGACCAGACTGCGGCGCGCGACCGCGCGCGCAATGCCAACCGCAACAGTGCGCTGCACGATGCGGGCAATGGCGAGCGCCTACGCCAGCAGTCGCAGCGTGTCGGCGCCCAGCCCGCCCGGGCCGCACCGCAGCGCCAGGGCTTCGGTTCGCAGGGCGGCGGCTTCCACGGCGGCGGGGGCTTCCACGGCGGTGGTGGCGGCGGCGGACATTTTGGCCACGGCCGGAGGTGATCATGATGGGTAAATCCTTATCAGCCGTACGCGTGCTGGTTGCCGTCGCGGCGTTGTCCACCGGCGTGCCTACGCTGGCACAGCAGAAGTACCAGACGCCCGATGCCGCGGCCGAAGCGCTCGGCGATGCCATTGCCCGCAGCGACGACGATGCCCTCAGGCATGTGTTGGGCAACGACTATCACAAGCTGCTGCCCCCGAGCGGGGTGGATCGCGACGACGTGTACGAATTCCTGGCCGCCTGGGCGAAGCATCATGCGATCCAGCCTGAGGGCGAGCGCCGCGCGCTGCTGACGGTTGGCGACAGCGGATGGACATTCCCGGCGCCGCTGGTCAGGCAGAACAATGGCTGGCAATTCGACCTGCGCGCGGGAGAGCGCGAAGTCCTGCGCCGGCGCCTTGGCCGCAATGAATTGGTGGCCATGGAAACGCTGCTGCAGCTCGCCGATGCGCAGGAACGTTACGCGCAGCAGTTCGGCAACGGGCGCTATGCGCCGCAGCTGGTGAGCAGCGCTGGCAAGACCAACGGCTTGTACTGGCCGTCGACCAGCCAGGAGAATGCCAGCCCGGTCGGCGCGGATGCGCTGGCGATGGTGCCGGAAACGCCGGTCGACTCCGCCTTCTACGGCTATCACTATCGCGTGATCGCGGCCCCCAAGGGTAGCGATGCCCGGTATGCGTTCGTGGCGTGGCCCGCGCAGTATGGCCAGAGCGGCATCCATACCTTCCTGCTGGGCAGTGACAAGGTGTTCTTCGAGCGCGACCTGGGTTCCGGTACGGCCGCACGCGCCAGGGCGATCCGCAGCTTCTCGCCGGACGGCTGGAAGCGCGTGGCGGACCGCTGATAGACCAGGGTGGCCCGCCCCGTGCAGTGAGTCAGAACGGGTGCGGGTCGTCGCCGGCCGCGGCATGCGCCGCCATGGCGGCCGGTGCCTGCCGGGGCATCGGCTCCAGGTCCGCATAGACTGCGGCCAAGCCGTCGCGGTCGATCAGCTTCAGGCGCCGCTGCCGGACCGAGATCAGTCCCACCGATGCAAAGCGCGACAACAGGCGCGACACCGTTTCCAGCGTCAGCCCGAGCAGGCTGGCGATGTCCGATCGCGACATGGCGAGCGTAAGCGGGCCGTCGGCGCCGCCGCGGCGGCGGTGCTCCGTGTCCAGGTCGAGCAGCAGCATGGCGAGCCGCTGGGCAGCTTTCATCGAGCCGACCGCGACCAGCAGGACGCGCTCGCGTTCGGACTGACGACGCATCACGGCCAGCACGGAATCGCGGAAGGCCGGGTCGGCCATGTGCGTGCGCAGCGCCTCGATCGACACGACACAGCACAGGGTGTCCTGCAAGGCGATGGCGCTGACGCTGTAGGCCGGCGCTTCGTTCGGCTCCAGGCCCAGCACATCGCCGGACAGCGAGAATCCCGTGACTTGCCGCCATCCCAGCGGCGATTCATAAACCTGCTTGGCACTGCCTTCCCGCAACGGAAACAATGCAGCCGCAGGGCGGCCCTGGCGATAGAAGGCATCGCCGGCGGCTACCGTGACGTGCGCGGGCTGCAAGGGCGTCTGCGCAGCCGGCGACCGATCGGCCGTCGGGGCGTCACGGCAGACATGGCGAAAGAGGCAGAGCGAGCAGGAGGGCGAGTCGGGCATGGGGCGTGGGCGCCTGAGGCGACGGCCTAGTATAAATGCACGACAACGGCTGCTAACTCCCCGCGATCTGTATTCTTTCGTGGCTCTGCTTGAAACTTTTCGATTGGCGTAAAGCCTGGGCCGTCCGTCAAGTGGGCGCCGTCTGACGATGCGAAAACGCTACGCACGAGGCAGTCGCGGGCGTCGGTGTGATATGCTGCATCGCAACAATACGCAGAACATCCGGGGGAGATGCATTGCACGCAACCAGGAGTTCTCATGGCCAAGAGCCTTGCCATGGACTGGCAGGCGCAATTCCGGCGATTCAGCCGGGCGCAGGCCCAGACCGAAGCACAAGTCAAAGCGTGGCTGGAACGCGTTGAAGCGTTGAGCCATCTGGCGCCACGGCGCCGCATCCGGACACCGCATGGCGCTCCACTATCTCCACGGCATCCCGCGCCGCATTTGCCGGGCAGCTGGGAATCCCACCGCCTGAGCCTGGAGCCACTGGCCGGCGAGCTGGTGCCGCGATTGTCCTATCACCTGTATGTGCCGGCCAGCGCCGGGCACCGCTTCCGCGGCCCCTTGCCCCTGGTGGTCATGCTGCACGGCTGCCGCCAGACTCCCGACGAACTCGCCGCCGGCACGCGCATGAACGCGCTGGCCGAGCGTGAGGGCTTCATCGTGGCGTATCCCCAGCAGCCGCTGCGGCGCCAGCTGCAGCGCTGCTGGCAATGGTTCGACCTGGCCGACGGCGAAGGTGGCCGCGAAGCGCATGCCGTCGCGGCGTTGATCGAGACCCTCTCGCGGCGCCTCGATGTGCGCGAGGACCAGGTCTTCGTCGCCGGGATGTCGGCCGGCGCCGCCATGGCCGCAGTGGTGGCCTTGCGCTACCCGCAACTTGTCGCGGCGGTAGGTTTGCATTCCGGGGTCGTGGTGGGCGAGGCGAATAACCCGCACGCCGGCCTGAGGGCCATGCGCCACGGGTCGGCCGCCGAGCCCGCATGGCTGCTCGACGCCGCCGGGGCCACGCCGGGCGGCCCCGAACTGCCGGCGATCGTGGTGCACGGGCTCGACGACGATGCGGTCCATCCGGTCAATGGCCGCCTGCTGGCGCGGCAGTTCCTGGCCTACAACGGCCTGGAAGACGGTCCGGGCGGCATTTCCGAGGCGCAGGCGCGCCTGCCGGCCGGACATTTCCATGAAGCGCGCTTCGGGCGCTGGAGCCGCGATCTGGTCACGCTGGTGGAAGTGGAGGGGCTGGGCCACGCATGGAGCGGCGGGGACGGCGACTATAGCTATCACAGTGCCGTCGGCCCCGATGCCAGCGCGATGATGTGGGAGTTCTTCCGCGGACACCGGCGCTAGCACGCGCGTACGCCCATAAAAAAGGAGGGCGACAAGGTCCTCCTTCCTCTCATTCAGGCACGGGCTCGCATCAGCTGCGCGCAGGATCCTTGACGAACAGCGCCGTCACCATGCCGATCGCGCACATCGCGACCACGTAGTGCGCGGGCGCGAGCGGATCGTTCTTGAGCATCAGCGTGACGACCATCGGCGTCAGGCCGCCAAAGATCGCATAGGACAGGTTGTAAGAGAACGACAGGCCCGAAAAGCGCACCTGCGCCGGGAAGGCATTGACCAGCACGAACGGCACCGCGCCGATGGTGCCGACCAGGAAACCCGCCAGCGCGTATAGCGGTACCAGCAGGTCGGGCCGGGTGTGGACGGTGGTGTAGAGCGCATAGGCGCTGGCGGCCAGCAGCAGGCCGCCGAAGAACAACGTGCGGCGTGCGCCGAAGCGGTCGGCGAGCGCGCCCGATACCACGCAGCCGACCGTCAGGCACAGCGTGGCCACGCTGTTGGCGACCAGCGCCGTGCGCGCGTCGAAGCCATAAAGCTTCTGCAGGAACGTGGGGGTCATCAGGATCACGACCACGATGCCCGCGGACAGCATCCACGTCAGCAGCATCGACACCGCGATGGCGCCACGGTGATCGCGCACCACCGACTTCAGCGGCATTTCCGCCGCCAGCGCCTTGCGCTTCTGCAGTTCGGCGAAGACCGGCGTTTCATGCAGCCAGCGGCGCAGGTACATCGACGCGATGCCAAATACGCCGCCGATCAGGAACGGCACGCGCCAGCCCCAGTCAGCCAGCTCGGCCGGCGTGAATACCGAATTGATGCCGGTGGCAACCAGCGAGCCGAGCAGGATCCCCGCGGTCAGCCCGCACGTCAGCGTGCCGCACGCATAGCCCACGTGGCGCGCGGGGACGTGTTCCGATACAAAGACCCAGGCGCCGGGCACTTCGCCGCCCACGGCAGCGCCCTGCAGGATGCGCAGCACCAGCAGCAGCACGGGGGCCATCAGGCCGATGGTGTGGTAGGTCGGCATCAGGCCCATCAGCAGCGTGGGCACCGACATCAGCAGGATCGACAGCGTGAACATCTTCTTGCGCCCCAGCAGGTCGCCGAAGTGCGCCATGATGATGCCGCCCAGCGGACGGGCCAGGTAGCCCGCGGCGAAGATGCCGAAGGTCTGCAACTGCCGCAGCCAGTCGGGTACCGACGGCGGGAAGAACAACTGACCGATCACCGTCGCGAAAAACACGAAGATGATGAAGTCGTAGAACTCGAGGGCGCCGCCCAGTGCGGCGAGGGAGAGGGTCTTGTAATCCTGCCCGGTCAGTCGTCGCGCGGGCCGGGCCTGCGCGCCTGCGATCGGGGCGGTACTGCTGGTGGTCGACATGAATGGACTCGCATGAATGGCATCTCATGCGAAGCGCACAACACGGGTTGCGTGGAGGGTGTGGCCGAAGGGGTTACAGCGCGGGAGAGGCAGGCACTACGTGGCGGGTAAGCCGCAGGCTTGCGACGAGACGCTTCGCAAAGGCGTAAAGATAACAGATCGGCCTTTGTCTTGTTGAAAAGACAAAAGACGATCGCTTTGCTTTGCGTCCAAGCATTGCCATAATGTCAAAAAAAAGTGAAATCCGGGGCACAAAGTGCTGTGCGTCACCCGGAGCGGGGTTGGATTCATCGGGAATGACATGGAAATCAAGAATTCCATCCAGTTCGCCACGGCTACGCTGCGGCGAAAGCTGGCCGTGCGCGCGGCCGGCGGCGTGCTGGCGGCGTTGGCCGTGTTTGGCCTCGCAGGCTACTTCGGCGGTCCGCCGCTGATCAAGTCGCTGATCGAGAAAAACGCCACCGAGGCGCTCGGCCGCAAGGTGACACTAGGGGCGGCGCATGTGCGTCCGTTCGAACTGGCGGCGACGCTCAATGACCTCACCATCTACGAGCGCGACGGCAAGACCCCCGCCGTGACATTGGGCGAGGTGGAAGCGGACACCTCGCTGGCTTCGGTCTGGCACCTCGCGCCGGTGGTGGACTCGCTGCATATCGACCGCCTGGCCGTGCATGTGACGCGCGAGGCCGACGGCCGCCTGAGCTTTGCCGATATCCAGGACAAGCTCGCCGCCCAGCCGCCGAAACCGCCCGATGCCAAGCCGGCCCGCTTCTCAGTCAATAACATTGCCGTCACGGGCAGTTCGGTGGCTTATGAGGACAAGGTGGCCGGGTCCGCCGTGAAGGTCGACAACCTGACGCTGACGCTGCCCTTCCTGTCGAACCTGCCGCACGATGTGGAGATCGTCACGCGGCCCACGCTCAGTGCGCAGATCAACGGCACGCCGCTGGCCCTCGATGGCACCGTCCTGCCTTTTGCCGATTCGCGCGAGACGCACCTGAACGTCAACCTCGACGGGCTCGATGTGGCGCGCTTCATGCCGTTCGCGCCCAGGCTCAAGGATGCGGAGGTCAAGCACGGCCTGCTTGACACGCGCCTGACGGTGGGCTTCCGCCAGCAGAAGGACAAGCAGGACATCTTTGTCTCAGGGACCGCTGCGCTGCGCGAGCTGGACCTGCGCACGGCCGCCGGCGCGCCGCTGGTCAGCAATGGCAAGCTGGCGCTCGATATCGACCGCGTGGAACCGCTGGCACAACGCGCCCACCTGCGCAGCGTCGATATTGAGGGGCTGGATGTGGCCGCCGTGCGCCGCGCGGACGGTTCGCTGAACCTGGTCACGGCTTTCGTCCCGCAAGCCGCGCCTGAAGCCAAGGCCGCGCCGCAGCCTGCGCCGGCATCGGCGCCGACGGCGGCAGCAAAGCCGCAGGAGACGGGGTGGCGCTACGCCGTCGATCGCATCACGCTCAAGCAGGCCCGCTTCGGCTTCGAGGATGCGCTGGCGCCGTCCGGCCCGGGCAAGCTGGCGCTGGGCCCCATCGATGCAGAGGTGAATGGCCTGGCCAGTGCCGAGGCCGACAAGGCGACCAAGCTGCAGGCCACGATCACAGTGGCCGATGGCCAGACCATCACGCATATGGGCGAACTGTCGATGCGGCAACGAACGCTGGCCGGCACGCTCGAAACTTCAGGGCTGCAGCCGCAGGGGTTTGCGTCCTGGTGGCCGCACGCGCTCCAGGCCCAGTTCGGCAAGACCGCGGTCAACGCGGAGCTTCACTACCGGATGTCGTGGGCGCAGCCCGTGTTCCAGTTCGTGCTCGAAAAGTCGCGGCTGGAACTGGCGCCGCTGTACGTGGCGACGCGCGAGCCGGTGGTCATGCCGGCGGCCGCGGCAGCTTCGGGCGAGCCCGCAGCGCGCCAGGCGCGTGCGGAACGCGTCGAGCGCCGCAACCGCCGCGCGCGCGCGGCCGACACCGAGGGCGCAAACCTGCCCTTGATGCAGGCCGATAAAGTGGTGCTGGACGATATCGGCCTGGACCTGGCCAAACTGACCTTCGAGGCGGGGCAGTTGGCGATCACCAAGCCGCAGATCGCGGCGACGCGCGACCATCGCGGCCAACTGCTGGAAATGGCGCGCATCTGGGCCAGCGAATCGGCACGCCAGACCGAAGTCCAGCGCAAGCAGCCGCCCGCGCCGGCGGCGAACAGCGCGGCACCGCAGGCCGGCGGTGGCTGGAAGGTGCGGCTCGGCAAGGTCGGGCTCGACGGCGGCTCGGCGCGCCTGGCCGACTACGCGCCCGCGGAGCTGAACCGCGGCCGGCCCGTCATCCACCAGTACCGCAATATCGGCCTGACCACGGGGGCCATCGCCTGGCCGCTGACGCCGGCGGCGCTGCCGGTCAAGCTGCATGCGGAGTCGGGCAAGCGCGGCGTGATCAATATGGAAGGCAACGTGCTGCCGGCCGCCCCGGCCAGCCAGTTGCAGCTCGACCTGCGCGAGATCGACCTGGCACCGGTGCAGCCCTACGTGGGCGATCGCCTCAACGCGGCGCTGCGCAGCGGCACGCTGACCGTCAAGGGCCGGCTGGCCGTCAGTGCGCCGCCGGGCAAGCCGATTGCCGCGCGCTTTGCGGGCAACGCGCAGGTGGCCAATGTGCGCACCGTGGACCGCGTGACCGGAGACGACTTCCTGCGCTGGCGCTCGCTGGGGGTGTCGGGCATCGATTTCGCCATGGACGACAGCAAGGGCCCGATGCGCGTGGCGCTGAACAATATCGCGCTGTCGGACTTCTATGCCCGCGTGATCCTGAACGCCAATGGCCGCCTGAACCTGCAGGACGTGATGGCGGGCGGCGCGGCCAAGGGCGAGGCGCCGCCGGCCACGAGCCTGACGCAGGCGAACCCGGCGTCGGCACCGGCGGCATCCGCGCCGGCCGCGGCGCCCCCTGCGGCCCCGGCAGCGCCCGCACAGGCGGCCGCGGGCCCGAAGCCGCAGGTGCGTATCGGCGGCGTATCGGTGGACAAAGGCAACATCAATTTCTCGGACTTCTTCGTCAAGCCGAACTACAGCGCCAACCTGACCGGCATGAAGGGCTCGGTGTCCAAGGTGGCGTCGGGCGACCCGACGCCAGCCGACCTCGTGCTCAATGGCCGGCTCGATGACGATGCGCCGGTCAGCATCAGCGGCAAGATCAATCCGCTCGGCGAGCAGCTCTTCCTCGACATTGCCGCCAAGGCCTCCGGCGTGGAACTGACGCGCCTGACGCCGTATGCGGCCAAGTACGCCGGCTACCCGATCACCAAGGGCAAGCTGACGGTCGACGTCGCCTACAAGATCGACCAGGGCAAGCTCGACGCCAGCAACCACCTGTACCTCGACCAGCTCACCTTCGGCGACAAGGTCGACAGCCCGGACGCCACCAAGCTGCCCGTGCTGCTGGCGGTGTCGCTGCTCAAGGACCGCCACGGGGTGATCGACATCAACCTGCCCGTGTCAGGCTCGCTGTCGGATCCGGAGTTCAGCGTCGGCGGCGTGATCGTGCGCGTGATCCTTAACCTGCTGGCCAAGGCGATCACGTCGCCGTTCGCGCTGATTGGCTCGGCGTTTGGCGGCGGCAGCGGCGAGGAACTCGGCTACGTGGAATTCACGCCCGGCACCGCGACGCTTGCGCCCGCGGCCAAGGACAAGATCGCCACAGTGGCCAAGGCGCTCAACGATCGTCCGTCGCTGAAGCTGGAAATCAGCGGCCGCATCGACCCGGCCACCGACGAGGCGGGCGCCCGCCGAGCGTGGCTCGACGCCCGCGTGGCCGAGCAGAAGCGGCGCGACCTGCGCAAGAGCGCGCAGGAAGGCGACGAGGCCGGCGACAGCGAAACGGGCGAGCAGGGTGCCGACGTCAAGGTGTCGAAGCAGGAGTACCCGAAGTATCTCGAAGAGGTCTACAAGCGCACCTCGATGAAGAAGCCGCGCAATTTTGTTGGCTTTGCCAAGTCGCTGCCGCCCGAGGAAATGGAGAAGCTGCTGATGGCGAATGCCACGGTGACGGATACCGATCTGAGGCACCTGGCGGACCAGCGCGCGCTGGTCGTCAAGCAGGCGCTGGAGCGCGACGGCAAGGTGCCGGAAGACCGCTTGTTCCTGACCGCGCCGCACCTGAGCGCCGAGGGTATCAAGGACAAGGGCACGCCGAACCGGGTCGATTTCTCGATCCGACAGTAATCGGTTCCATCGCCGGCGCCGACAGGCGCCGGCATCCCCGCGAACTCGCTGCTCGCAAAAACCGCGTATCATTCGGCCCGGAAAATGTATCGGGCCGCGTACACGCGGCCGCGTTTAGGAGAAAGTTTTGCAGCAGGATCAGCTTGAAGCAGCAGTGGCCTACAAGACCTGGGTTTGCGTGATCTGCGGCTGGGTGTACGACGAAGAACTGGGCTGCCCTGAAGACGGCCTGGCGGCCGGCACCCGCTGGGAAGATGTGCCCGATGACTGGCGCTGCCCGGAATGCGACGTGGGCAAGGCCGAATTCGCCATGATCGAACTGTGACGTTGCCGGCCCGCGCCACATGCGCCGGCCAGGCGGATAGCAGCAGCGGCGGCTAGTGCCTGGCCGCGTGCTTGCAGAGGCCAGCGCGTTGCCGCGCGCAGCGGCGATAGCGCATTCTGTAGGGGTGGCTGCAGCGCCACACTGCAACCAAGACAGTCATGCACAGCAATACCGCCATTACGGCGGCCATCAGGCCGATCGACATGCGCGGCCCTCCTCTCTCTCGACAAATATCCGAGCCTTGCGGCTCAGATCAGCAGCGGCAACGCCTCCAGTACCAGCACAGCCACCAGCGCGCCGATGAGCGCGCCCATGGTGCGGCAACTGATACGCAGGAACCTGGCGGTCACCGGGATCGAGCCCATGGCAATCACGCCTACCAGCGCCATCGGGATCAGGAATACAAGATCGTGCGCCTGAAAATGCCACATCATGGCGGTCTCCTGTCTCTCTGTCTTACGACTCCAGTATAGGCAGTGTGTGGCGAATAAACGGCTGCTTGCATCGGGATTGACCCGAATGTGCGACGGCATCCTGCTGCGCCATGCGGCCGCACAACGCGTCCCGCGTACCGTCCATGCCACCTGCGGGCATGCCGTGCGGGGTGAAGCGCGGACCCCGGCATCTTTTTCGCCCTGTCGGGTCTAACTCTGCGACCCGCGTGTCCTATCCTGTCCAAATACGCGGGCCTGTCCTGCGATACAGAGAGGCGGAGGTGGCTATGGAACTTCACATGCATTCGCACCACTACGTGCGGCGCTCGCCGGACTGGACCGCAGCCGCGGTATCGGGGCTGGCGGCCGGCGCGTTGCTGCTGGTGCTGGAACTGTTCTGGTCCACGATGGTGTCGGGCGTGAATCCGTGGGGCACCACGCGCATGATCGCCGCGATCCTGTTGGGCCGGGACGTATTGCAGACCTCGCTGTTCAGCGTGGGCACCGTGGCGGCGGCACTGCTGATCCACTTCGTGCTGGGCGCGGTGTTGGGAATGATCCTGGCCATCATCATCGCGCCGTTCCAGCTCGATTCGAGCGTCCGCATGATCCTGCTTGCTGGCGCCGTGTTCGGCGCGGCGGTCTACGTGTTCGACTTCCATGTCATGACGCGCGTCTTCACGTGGTTCGCGGATGCGCGCGGCTGGCACACGCTGGTGGGCCACATGATCTTCGGCATGGTGGCTGCGGTGTGCTACTGGAAGCTCGAAAGCAAGGACGTATGGCATTGAGCGCCGGATGCGGCAACGCACGGCGGCGGCTGATGTGCGCCGCACTGCAGCGTCGCTGATTTCGCCACGCGCTTTTGCCACTACACGGGCGGCGCGCGACCACAACGGCGGATGGGAGACGATGTCCCATCCGCCGTTTTTTCCATGCCCGCCACGCTTGTGCGAGACCGCACGGTGGCTTGTGCGATGCGCAAAGCGTGGGCGCCCGTGTTGCCTTGCAGTGACCTGACGGCATGCACTAGTCTTATCTCAACCCTGCGTGACTTCCGCATCCCTCGCCCGCGCGAGGAGGAGGGTGGATATGGCGATGGCCATCGCACTCGTAGTCATCGTCGTCGCTTCGGTGCTCTTTCATTTCCTGAGCCCGTGGTGGGCGACCCCGCTGGCGTCCAACTGGAAGCAGATGGACGACACGCTCACCATTACCCTGGTCATCACGGGCATCTTCTTCATTGTCATCAACCTGTTCGTCGGCTACATCGTTTGGCGCTTCCGTCATGGTGCGCCGCGGCAGGACGGGCAGAACGGGCATCGCGCCAGCTACCATCCCGAGAGCCGCAAGCTGGAACTCTGGCTTACCGTCGGTACCGCGCTCGGCGTCATGGCGCTGCTGGCCCCGGGGCTGTTCGTGTACGCGGACTACGTGCGCCCGCCGCGCGACGCGATGGTGCTGGAAGTCATCGGCCAGCAGTGGCAATGGGCCTTTCGCTTTCCGGGCAAGAGCGGCCAGCTTGGCACCTCCGACCCGCGTTTCATCAGCGGCACCAATCCGCTGGGCCTCAATCCGGACGATCCGCGCGGGCAGGACAACGTCGTCATCAGCGGGCCGGAAGTGCACCTGCCGCTGAACCGGCCCGTCAAGGTGCTGCTGCGCTCGCGCGATGTGCTGCACGACTTCTACGTACCGCCGTTTCGCGCACGCATGAACATGGTGCCGGGCATGGTGACGTCGTTCTGGTTCACGCCGACGCAGGCGGGGCGCTTTGAAATCCTGTGCGCGCAACTCTGCGGCGTGGGCCACTACAACATGCGCGGCATGGTGGTGGTGGAGGACCAGGCCGCCTTCGACACATGGCTGGCGAAGCAGCCAACCTTTGCGATGACGCTCGCCAAGGCGGCAGCGCCACCGCCGCCGGCGCCGGCCGGGGTGGCCAGCGGCGCCGACGCGGCACTGGCGGCAAAAGGCCACGCGCTGGCACAGAGCAAGGGATGCGCGGGATGCCACAGCGTTGACGGCAACCCCGGCGTGGGACCGACGTGGAAGGGCCTGTATGGGCGGACCGAAACATTCTCCGACGGCAGCACCGCGCCGGTCAACGATGCCTTCCTGAAAGAGGAAATCACCGATCCGCAGGCTCGCCTGGTCAAGGGGTTCGGCCCGGTCATGCCCAAGATTTCGCTGACCGAAGAGGAGTTGAGCGCCGTGATGGCCTATATCCGCTCGCAGGGAAGCGGCGCGGGCACGGGCGCAGCGCCGCCGGAGTCGGCGTCGGCCGGAGCACCGACGGGGGCCACCGCGGCGGCCGAGATCAGCTCGCAGGCGGCATCGTCGGCATCCGGCACATACACGACATCGAATGCCGCCGTGGTGCCGCCGACCGCCTCGCCCAAGGCGACGAAGTGAGGAGAGACGCATGGCTTATGCCGATGATGCCGGCCACCACGGACCGCAGAGCTTCTGGACCCGCTACGTCTGGAGCCAGGACCACAAGGTGATCGCCGTGCAGTACACCATCACGGCCATCGTGGTGGGGCTGGTGGGCGTGGCGCTGTCCAACCTGATGCGCATGCAGCTCGGGTTCCCGGGCAAGTTCGATTTCATCGACGCCAACCGCTACTACCAGTTCGTCACCATGCACGGCATGATCATGGTGATCTACCTGCTGACCGCGCTGTTCCTCGGCGGTTTCGGCAACTACCTGATCCCGTTGATGGTCGGCGCGCGCGACATGGTGTTCCCGTTCCTCAACATGCTCAGCTACTGGGTCTACCTGCTGTCGGTGCTCGTGCTGCTGGCCAGCTTCTTCGTGCCGGGCGGCCCGACCGGCGCCGGCTGGACACTGTATCCGCCGCAGGCCATCCTGCCGGGCACGCCCGGCTATGAGTGGGGCATCATCCTGATGCTGGTGTCGCTGGCCATCTTTATCGTTGCGGCCACCATGGGCGGCCTGAACTACGTCACCACGGTGCTGCAGGCGCGCACCGAAGGCATGACGCTGTTGCGCATGCCGTTGTCGGTGTGGGGCATCTTCATGGCGACCATCCTGGCGCTGCTGGCGTTCCCGGCGCTGTTCGTCTCGGCCATCATGATGCTGCTCGACCGGACGCTCGGCACCAGTTTCTTCATGCCGGCGATGGTGTCGATGGGCCAGCAGCTCAACTACAAGGGCGGCAGTCCGCTGCTGTTCCAGCACCTGTTCTGGTTCTTCGGCCACCCGGAGGTGTATATCGTCGCGCTGCCGGCCTTCGGCATCGTGTCCGACCTGATCAGCGTGCATGCGCGCAAGAGCATCTTCGGCTACCGCACCATGGTGTGGGCCATCCTGGCGATCGGCGTGCTGTCGGTGGTGGTGTGGGCGCACCACATGTTCGTGAGCGGCATGAACCCGTACTTCGGCTTCTTCTTCGCCACCACCACGCTGATCATCGCCATCCCGACCGCCATCAAGGTCTACAACTGGGTGCTCACGCTGTGGCGCGCCGATATCCATTTCACGGTGCCGATGCTGTTCGCCATCGCGTTCGTCAGCACCTTCGTGATCGGCGGGCTGACGGGCCTGTTCCTGGGCAACGTGAGCGTCGACATCCCGCTGTCGAACACGTATTTCGTGGTGGCGCATTTCCACATGGTGATGGGCGTATCGCCGATCCTGGTGGTGTTCGGCGGCATCTACCACTGGTATCCCAAGGTGACGGGCCGCATGCTGGACGATACCCTGGGCCGCGTGCATTTCTGGGTCACGTTCATCGGCACCTACGCCATCTTTTTCCCGATGCACTACCTGGGCGTGCTGGGCATGCCGCGGCGCTACTACGCGTACGAGAACTACGCCTTCATTCCGGAATCCGCGCACGTGATGAACATGTATATCTCGATCGCGGCCTTCATCGTCGCGGCGGCGCAGCTGCTGTTCGTCTTCAACCTGGCCTGGAGCGTCTGGCACGGGCGCAAGGCGGACGGCAACCCGTGGCGCGCCGCGTCGCTCGAATGGCAGACGCCACAGACGCCGCCCGCGCACGGCAACTGGGGCCCGCACCTGCCGGTGGCCTATCGCTGGGCCTATGCCTACAGCGTGCCCGGCGCGAAGGAGGACTTCATCGCGCAGAACGCGCCGCCCGAGGCCGGCGGCGCCGAGCCTGAACCGCACCCCAGGCGTGGAGCCGTGGCATGAACGCGGAAGCAGTCTACAAAGTCAGCCGCGACGACTTCGGCGGCAATCCGTCGGGCGGTGGGCACACCCGCGACGAGCACGCCGGCCGTGCGCCTGCGAGCATCGGGTTGTGGATCTTCATGGGCGTGGTCACGGTGCTGTTCGCGCTGTTCCTGACCGCGTATGCCATGCGTATGGACAGCCCCGACTGGCAGCGCATTGCGCTGCCGTGGCAGGTATGGCTGTCCACCGCGCTGCTTGCGGCAGGCAGCGTGGCCATGCAGGCGGCCGTGCGCCTGGCACGCGCGAGCCGCATGGCCGGGGCGCGGCAGGCGCTGTGCCTGGGCGGCGTGGGCGCGGCGGCGTTTGTCGCGTCGCAGCTATGGGCCTGGCAGGCGCTGCAGGCCGCCCATGTCGGTCCGGCGAGCAACCCGGCGGGCAGCTTCTTCTACCTGCTGACGGCCATGCACGGGCTGCACGTGCTCGGCGGCCTCGCGGGCTGGGCCTACGCGTCCGGGTTCCGGGGCAGCGGTGAAGGCGCCGTGCTGCGCATGGTGCTGTGCGCCCGGTACTGGCATTTCCTGCTCGCCGTGTGGGTGGTCCTGCTGGCCGCGCTGGGCTGGCTCACACCGGAGATCGTGCGCTACGTCTGCGGCACCGCGTAGCGCGGAGGAGAGTCCCATGTCATCGAACGTCTCATCGGAGCCCGCCGCGCCGGGGGCCATGGCCTCGGGCCTGCGTGGCCTGGTGGCGGACTGGTCGTCCGACCAGCGCGCCTTCAAGGTGTCGTGGGGCAAGGCGATGATGTGGATCTTCCTGCTGTCCGATACCTTTGTGTTCAGCTGCTTCCTGACGGGCTACATGACGGTGCGCATGGCGACCACGGCGCCGTGGCCCAATCCCAGCGAAGTCTTCGGCCTGCGTATCGGCGGGCACGACGTGCCGCTGCTCCTGATCGCGATCATGACGTTCGTGCTCATCACCAGCAGCGGCACCATGGCGATGGCGGTCAATTTCGCCTACCGGCGCCAACGGCGCCAATGCGCGACGCTGATGATGGTGACCGCCCTGTTCGGCGCGGCCTTTGTCAGCATGCAGGCCTTCGAGTGGACCAAGCTGATCGTCCAGGAAGGCGTGCGCCCCTGGGGCAACCCGATGGGCGCGCCGCAGTTTGGCTCCACCTTCTTCATGATCACCGGCTTCCACGGCTTGCATGTGACCTGCGGCGTGATCTACCTGCTGATCGTGGCGACCAAGGTCTTGCGCGGCCGGTACGAAGCTTCCGGCAACTACCAGATCGTGGAAATCGCGGGCCTGTACTGGCACTTCGTGGACCTGGTCTGGGTCTTCATCTTTGCATTGTTCTATCTCTGGTAAGGCTTGCCATGGCTACGACTCCGTCTCCCGCCGCGCACGGCCCCGACGATACCGCGCACACCGGCCAGCAGCATCCCATCGGCCTCTACCTGAAGATCTGGCTGCTGCTGTTCGTGCTGTCGACGCTGTCCTACATGGTCGACTATGTGGGGTTCACCGGCTACCTGCGCTGGACGCTGATCCTTCTGCTCATGGTGTTGAAGGCCGGCCTGATCGTGGCCGTATTCATGCACATGGCCTGGGAGCGCATGGCGCTGATCTGCGCGATCCTGGTGCCGCCGCTGTGCCTGCTGATCCTTGTCGGGCTGATGGCGGAAGAGGCAAACTACACGTTCCTGACGCGCGGTATCTTCTTCCATTGATCCCCTCCTCGCACGCATGCATCCTGCGACCGAAGCTATTTTGCGTTTCAACCAGGGCCGCGATCCCGAGCGCTTCACGCGCAAGCTGGCCGCCATCGCCGCCGACCCGTTCGCCTTCTTTCGCGGCACCAATCACCTGTACGTGGCATCGCTCGGCCATGCGGATGCGCTGCTCGATGCGCCGACCACCTACGTCTGCGGCGACCTGCACCTGGAGAACTTCGGCAGTTTCAAGGGCGACAACGGCCTGGTCTACTTCGACCTGAACGACTTCGACGACGCGCTGGTCGCGCCGCTGACCGTGGACGTGATCCGCGTGCTGTCCAGTGTGCTGGTTGCCGCCGGCCAGATCGGCCTGTCCGACGAGGATGCGGAGCGCGCCTGCGAGGCGATGTTGTCCGAGTATGCGGCGGTATTGGAGGGCGGCAAGCCGCGTTGGCTGGAGCGCGCCACCGCGACCGGCATGGTGGCCACACTGCTGCGGCGGGTCAAGCGCCGCCGGCGCGGCGAACTGGTCGCGGAGCGCGCCGAGACGCGCAAGGGGCAGCAGCGACTGATCTGCGACGGCCGGCACGCGTTGCCCGTCGACACCAGGGACCGCAAGCGGGCCTTGCAGGTTTTGGACGCCTATTCCGGCCAGGCGCACGGCCACCGCTTCCGCGCCGAGGACGTGGCGCGGCGCGTGGCCGGCATCGGCAGTCTGGGGCTCGAACGCTACGTCGTGCTGGCGCGCGATGAACGCGCCGGCGGCATGCCGCGGCTCATCGACATCAAGCGGGCGGCGCCATCCGCCTGGCAGGACCTGCCGAACCGCGCGCAGCCGCGCTGGAGCAGCGATGCCAGGCGCGTGGCCGCTACCCAGACGATCATGCAGGCGGCATCGCCTGCGCTGCTATCGGCGGTGGACAAGGGCAAGGCGTCGTATCTGGTGAAAAGCCTGCAGCCGACCGCGGACCGGGTCAACCTCGCGCACTGCGATAGTTTCGCGTCGCTGCGCGAAGTGCTCGCGACCATGGCCCATGCCGCGGCGTGGGCCCACCTGCGGGGGTGCGGCCACCATGCGGCCGATCGTATTGAGCAACTGCAGGAATTTGCGGGCGGCACGCGCTGGCGCAAAGGGGCGCTAAGGCTCGCGCGGCATGGCCATGCGGTGTCGCTGGCGCAGTGGAGGGCTTATGCGGAGGACTACCGCAAGGCCAGGGGCAGCGCTGTCAGCGGGGCCGCTAACGGCGCTCGGTAGGTCAAAGTGGGGCGGGGAGGGGGTTCTTCGCTGAATTGTGGGGATGTCGCTCTTGGCATGCGCTGCTGTTTCGCAGGCGTAGCCTGCGAGTCACTTTTTGTCCGAGCGACAAAAAGTAACCAAAAAACGCGTTTACTTGTCCTAGCGGACGAATATTGATCGTAGCGTGCAAAGAATTTTGTACGGGTATTCGCTTCAGAGTCTGCCCGGCTGCCTGCCGCGTGGTGCGCATCCGTTTGCAGGCTCTCCAACAATGATTGAACGAGCCCTGAACCTGTCCGTGGCCCGGGCTCTCCAGCCATATCGCATCATCGCCTTCGGCTGCGCTACGCGCGGCTCAGTAGTCTGAGCGCACAGGCCCAGTTGAACCACCAAGACAATGGCCCGTGCTCTTGAGCGCCAGTGATGGTGATGAGCCAGCGAACAGACTAGTGAGCCGCGTAGCAGCCGTAGGCGATGATGCGATAGCGTTGGCAGTGTCGGGCCACGGACAGGTTCAGGGCTCGTTCAATCATTGCCTGAGAGCCTACATACGGGAGCGCACCACGCGGCAGGCAGCCAGGCAAACTCTGAAGCGAATACCCGTACGAAATTCGTCGCACACTACGATCAATATTCGCCCGTTAGGGCAAGTAAACGCGCTTCTTGCCTACTTCTTGTCGCTTGGACAAGAAGTAGGTCGCCGGCTACGCCGGCGAAACAGCGGCGCATGCCAAGCACGACACCCCCGTAATTCGCCGAAGAACCTCGTCTCAACGGCATTAGGGCGAAGCGTGCCTCAGACCTGCGTGATGAACTTGGTCACCAGGTAGCCATCAAAGGTTTCCATGCCGCCTTCGCTGCCGATACCGGAGTCCTTGATGCCGCCGAATGGCGTTTCGGCGAGTGACACGCCGAAATGGTTGATGTTGACCATGCCGGCTTCCAGCCCGTTCGACACCTCGGTCGCGGTCTTCAGCGAGTTGGTGAAGACATAGGAGGCCAGTCCGAAAGGCAGGCTGTTGGCGCGGCGCAGCACCTCCGCCGTGTCCTTGAAGCGCGTGATCGGCGCGACCGGGCCAAACGGCTCGTCGACCATCAGCTTGGCGTCGTCCGGCAGGTCGGTCACCACGGTCGGGGCAAAGAAGTTGCCCTTGCCGCCGAGGCGCGAACCGCCGGCCACGATCTTCCCGCCACGGTGGCTGGCATCGTCCAGGAACTGCTCCATCGAGAACACGCGGCGCTCGTGCGCCAGCGGCCCCATCTGCGTGCCTTCCTCCAGACCGTTGCCAACCTTGATCGAGCCGATCACCTCCGTAAAGCGGGCCAGGAACTTGTCATAGGCCTTTTCCTGCACGTAGAAGCGCGTCGGGGAGATGCACACCTGGCCCGCGTTGCGCAGCTTGAAGCGCGCCAGCATCTCGGCGGCCGGCTCGATATCGGCATCATCAAACACCAGCACCGGCGAATGCCCGCCGAGCTCCATGGTCACGCGCTTCATGTGCGCGCCGGCCAGCGCGGCCAGCTGCTTGCCCACCGGCACGGAGCCCGTGAACGAGATCTTGCGCACGATCGGCGATTCGATCAGGTAGGTCGAGACCTCGCCCGGCACGCCCCACACGATGTTCAGCACGCCCGGAGGCAGGCCGGCATCGTGGAACAGCTGCGCCAGCGCGACCACGGCGCTGGGCGAGTCTTCCGGCCCCTTGAGGATCAGCGTGCAACCGGCGCCCACCGCCGCCACGATCTTGCGGATGGCCTGGTTGAACGGGAAATTCCACGGCGTGAAGGCCGCGCATACGCCGATCGGCTCGCGCACCACGATCTGGCGCACATGGGGCTGGCGCGGCGGAATCACGCGGCCGTAGATGCGGCGGCATTCCTCGGCGTGCCAGTCGGCATGCTCGGCGCAGACCAGCACTTCGCCGACCGCCTCGGCCAGCGGCTTGCCCTGGTCCAGCGTGATATTGCGGCCGATGTCCTTGGCGCGCTCGCGCGCCAGTTCGCCCACGCGGCGCAGGATCTTCGAGCGCTCCAGCGGCGAAGTCTTCTTCCAGCTTTCAAAGGCGCGCTGGGCCGCGGCCAGGGCGCGGTCCAGGTCCGCGCGGCTGGCGTGCGGCAGCTTGCCCAGGACTTCCTGGGTGGCGGGATTGAGCACATCCTGCTCGCGCCGGTCGCCGCCCTTGATGAATTCCCCGTCGATATAGAGGGCAAGATCCTGGTACATGCGTGTTCTCCTGGTGGTCGTGTGGGACATTCCGGCGGTGCGTGGGTGCGCTGCCAAGCCCGCTAGCTTAACGTGTCGGCGCGGATCGTGCTGGCGATCCGGGAGGGGGCTGGTTGCGCGCGCCGATGCGCAAAGCGGCCGCGATGGGGCCGCATCTTCACTACACTTTACGAAAAAGGCCGCACGGCTTCCCCAGTGCCCCCGGCCGCATACCAGGAGCCACGCCATGGATGGAAACTCGGGCAAGCGTGCCAGCGGCGAACGGAAACCCATCGCGCTGGCGCTCCAGGGCGGCGGCATGCACGGGGCCTTTACATGGGGCGTCATCGACCGGTTGCTCGAGGACGGCAGGCTGGAGATCGAAGGCATCAGCGCCACCAGCGCCGGCGCCATGAACGCCGCCGTGCTGGCCTGTGGGATGCTCAAGGGCGGACCCGACGGGGCGCGCCAGGCGCTGCATGATTTCTGGCTCGCCATCGCGCGCTCGGCAGAACGCTACAGCCCGTTCCGCTGGGTGCCGTGGATGAAGGGCGGGCACAGCTTCGGCCTGGACAACTCGCCGTTGTATGCCATGGCCGACATGGTGCTGCGCCTGATGTCGCCGTACCAGTTCAATCCGCACAACATGAACCCGCTGCGCGACGTGCTGGCCAGCCAGGTGGATTTCGAGGCATTGCGCCGCGAATGCCCGTGCCACCTGTTCCTGTGCGCCACCAACGTCGAAACCGGCAAGATCCGCATCTTCTCCGGGGCGGACTTGTCGATCGATGCTGTGCTGGCCTCCGCCTGCCTGCCTACGCTGTTCCAGTCGGTGATCATTGACGGCCAGCACTACTGGGATGGCGGCTACGTGGGCAATCCGGCCATCTTCCCGCTGATCTACCAGTGCAAGACCAACGATGTCGTGATCGTCCACATCAACCCGATCGTGCGCCCGGGCGTGCCCAGGACGGCTGCCGATATCCTCAACCGCGTCAACGAGGTCAGCTTCAACTCGTCGCTGATGCGCGAGATGCGCGCCATTGCCTTCGTGACCTCGCTGATCCAGCAGGGCAAGGTCGACCGCGCCGAGATGAAGGAGATGCGCATCCATTCGGTCCGCAACGACGAGACCATGGCCGCGCTCGGCGTGTCGAGCAAGTACAACGCGGACTGGAAGTTCCTCTGCTATCTGCGCGACAAGGGCCGCGACCATGCCGGCACCTGGCTGGAGCGCACCTATGACCTGGTCGGGCAGCGCTCCAGCGTGGATATCAGCGGCGAATTCCTCTGAGCGCGCCGCAACACGTCCGTCAGCCCGTGAGTCCGTCAGCCGGGCACCGGCTGCGCCAGCCGCAGCGCCAGATTGTGCCTGGCGCGCGCTTCATAGCGGTCATGGAACAGGTCGGTCAGGTAGAGGCGCGGGCGCGCCAGCAGCCGGCCCAGGTACTTGCGTTCGGCCGCATCGTAGGCCAGGTCGTCCAGGTCCGCGCGCTCGGCGCGCAGCAGCGTCCCGTTGCGGCGGAACCGCGCCCCGTGGCTGCCTAGCGCCGCCAGGTCGATGTCGACCGCATAGCAAGCGGCCGCCCCGTCGGGTACGCCGGCGTGCGTGGTGTCCAGGATCATGGCGGCAATTGCGTCGGCGCCCGCAATCCGTCCGTCGGCGCACTGCAGGAACCAGTCCGCGCTGCGTGCCTCGTTGTCGCGCGCGCCCGGCACGTAGATGACATCGTGGCACCAGAGCGCGAGTTCCACGGCGTCGGCATCGGGAACCTGCGCGCAGGCCCAGTCCAGGTCGCGCAGGCAGCGGCGCACGTGGTACAGCGTGTGGTAGTAGCGGCCCGGCCCCGAGTAATGCCCGCACAGTTGCGCATAGGTGTCGTGCGCGCGCTGGCCGCCGCAGCGCGACCACAGGGACTCGAAGCGGGCCTGGAACCGGTCCATGGGCTTCCTTGGCGGCGGCGCCGGTTCAGCCGACCTCGTCCAGCAAGGCCTTGGCCTGTTGCAGGTCGGGCGTTTCGAAGCCTTCGCGGAAGGCGCCATAGACGCCCGCCAGTACCTGGCGCGCGGCATCGGGTTTGTCCTCCTGTTGCCACAGCCGCGCGAGGCTCAGCGCGGCGCGCAGCTCGAGCGACCTGGCGCCCTGCTCGCGCGCAATGGCGACGGCCTTGCGGAAGCAGGCTTCGGCCTCGTCCCGGGCCTGCGGGCCATGGTCGGGCCCGGCAAGGAGCAGTTCGCCCTTCAGGCGCAGCAGCGTGGAGGCGTCCAGCCGTTCGCCGGTGTGCTCGGCAAGCGGCATGGCTTCGTCGAGCAGCGCCAGGCCGGCGCCGTATTCGCCCGCCATGCCGTGCGCATCGGCGAGCAGCCCCAGCAGGCTCGGCCTTGCCAGCGATGCGCCGGTCGCGGCATAAGCGTCGAGACCCTGCCGCATCTGCGCGATGCCCGCCTGGTGGTCGCCACGCTCGGCCACGGCCCAGCCCTGCAGCACCGTGCCCCAGGCCAGGTAGATCGGGAAGCCCTGTTCGCCGGAGATGGCGATGGCGGCTTCGGCAAACTCGCCGACCTTCTGCACTTCACGCCGGCACAGGTGCACCTCCGCCGCGAAGATCAGGCACAGCGCCAGATTGAAGGCGTCGGGACGCTGGCGGGCCAGCGCCAGCGCTTCGAGCGAGCGCGCCCGCGCCCGGTCCGGCAGACCCTGGTACCAGAGGATCCAGCCCAGCGTGGCCATGGCGTGAACGGTGGGGTCGCGCCCGTAGCCAAGCAGGAAATCATAGGACGACTGGTCGGCCGGCTGCACCGCCAGCACTTGCTCCATGTGGTCGCGGGCGACGCTGATCTGGCCCAGGCGGAACGTGGTGGACCCCTGCACGCGATGGCCCTCGGCGAGCTGGTCGGGTTTGTGCGAGCGCTCGGCCATGCCAAGCAGCCGCTCGCCGAGCGGCAGCGACACGTCGTATTGCGCGCGCAACTGGTAGAACGCCCATAGCCCGAGCTGCGCGGAAAAGACCTGCGCCGTGGGTTCGCCCTCTTTGCCCTCTTGACCCTCTTGACCCTCTTGGCTTTCTCCGCCTTGTTCGCCCTGTTCGCAGAGCGCGAGCGCGCGCCGGTAGTTGGCTTCCACTTCGTCGGCGGCCTGGCCGCGCGTGGCGATCAGCGCGGGCCCCAGCGTCAGCAGCAGGGACAGCTCCTGCCGCACGCGTTCAGGCGTGTCGGGCAGCCGCTTGAGCAGCGCAAGGGCCTGCTTCAGGTGGCCGATCGCTTCGGGCAGGGCGGAGCGTTGCACAGCTTGCTGGCCCGCGCCTTGCAGGTACTCGATCGCCTTCGGGACGTTGCCGCTGAGGCTGTAGTGGTGGGCCAGCTCGCCGCAGTAATCCTTCAGCCGGCTCGGGAACAGCGACTCGATCGCCAGCGCGGTACGTTCATGCAGCGCGCTGCGCCGCTCGGTCAGCAGGCTGTGGCCGGCGACCTCCTGGGTCAGCGCGTGCTTGAAGGCGTACTCCACGTCGGGAAAGGCCGGCTGCTCGTAGATAAAGTCGGCGGCCTGCAGGGCGGCCAGCAGCGGGCGCAGCGCCTCGTCGTCCTGCCCCGTGACCCGGCGGATGAGTCCCAGCGGGAATTCCTTGCCGATCACCGCCAGCGTCTGCAGCAGTTCCTTCTGCGCCACGGGCAGCCGGTCGATACGCGCGGCCAGCACGCCTTGCACGGTAGTCGGAATGTGCAGCAGGGCCGGCGCCTGTTCGATGCGGAAGTCGCCGGGCAACCCCAGCAGCACACCTTCCTCGCTCAGCGTCTGGACCACTTCCTCCATGAAGAACGGATTGCCTTCGGTCTTGTCGAGGATCAGCCGTTTCAGCGGGACCAGGCTGCGGTCGTCGCCCAGCAGCGCGGTGAGCAGGCCCTGGGCCTCGGCCGGGCCCAGCGGCTCCAGACGGAGCTGCGTGTAGGCGCCGCGCGCATGCCAGTCGTGCGCATACTCGGGCCGGTAGTTCACCTGCAGCAGGATGCTGGCCGCGGGCACATGGTCGACCAGGATGTCGAGAAAGCCCTCGGTCTCGCTGTCGAGCCACTGCAGGTCCTCGAAGATCAGCGCGAGCGGCTGGTTCTGGCTCTCGCGCACCAGCAGCTGGGCGATGGCTTCGAAAGTACGCTGGCGCCGGATCGTGGCGTCCATGGTCGGCAGCGCCGAATCCGGGTCACTGCTGCCGAGCAGGTAAAGCAGGTAGGGCAGATGCACCTCCAGCGAGCGATCCAGCGTGAGCAGCCTGCCGGTGACCTTTTCCCGGCAGCCGCGGTCGTTGT
Source organism: Cupriavidus sp. C2SS-8b (assembly GCF_057073745.1). NCBI lineage: Bacteria > Pseudomonadati > Pseudomonadota > Betaproteobacteria > Burkholderiales > Burkholderiaceae > Cupriavidus > Cupriavidus sp. C2SS-8b. Next base: position 1,775,543 of record NZ_CP172717.1, on the reverse strand, counting down.
CCTGCGCGGTGACCTGGAAGTAGTTCTTCAGCAGTTCGATCAGCGGCAGGTAGGCAAAGGCCTTGCCGTGGGAGACCGAGAAGGTCTCCAGCACCAGGCAGCCCTGCCGCGACCTGGCCTTGAATTCGTGGAACAGGCGGGACTTGCCCACGCCGGCCTCGCCGACCACGCCGACGATCTGCCCGTTGCCGGCCCTGGCCCGCTCCAGCGCCGCGTGCAGCTGCTCCAGTTCCGCCTGGCGGCCGACGAAGCGGGCCAGCCCGCGGTGCGCCGCGACCTGCAGGCGCGTGCGCAGCGCCCCGAGGCCGAGCACCTCGTAGACGGCCAGCGGCTCGCGCACGCCCTTGACATGGGTGGTGCCGAGCGGCTTGAACTCGAAGTAGCCTTCGGTGAGCTTGTGGGTCGACTCGCTGATCAGGATCGACGCCGGCGTCGCCACGCCTTCCATGCGCGAGGCGATGTGGATGGTGTGCCCGACCGGGTCATAGTCCGTGTGCAGGTCGTCCTTGCGGATCGAGCGCACCAGGACCTCGCCGGTGTGGATGCCGACGCGGATCTGCAGCGGAATGCCCAGTTCCAGGCGGACGCGGTCGCTGTGGCGGCGCATCGCCTCCTGCATGCGCAGTGCGGCGTACAGCGCGCGCAGCGCGTGGTCTTCGTGCGCGATGGGCGCGCCGAACAGGGCCAGGATGCCGTCGCCCAGGAACTTGGCGACATAGCCTTCGTAGTGGTGCACGGCTTCCATCATCAGCGTGGCGACGGGGTCGATCAGGCGCCGCGCTTCCTCGGGGTCCAGGTCCTGCGTCAGCGCGGTCGAGCCGGCCATGTCGGCGAACAGCGCGGTGATGGTCTTGCGCTCGCCCTCGGCATCGCCGCGCGCCTCCATGGCCGCGCGTTCGGCAAGGATGCGCTGGGCCAGGTGCGGTGGCGTGTACTGGACAGGCGGGGTGGCGGGCGCCGGCGCGGACGGCCGCGCGGCCGGAGCACCGGCCAGCGAGGCGCCGCAGCCGCGGCAGAACTTTGTCATCGGGCCGGCCGGCTCGCCGCATTGGGGACAGGCCCGTGCCAGCACGGCGCCGCACTCCTCGCAGAAGTTGGCCTTTGCGAGGTTCTCGAACCCGCAATTTGTGCAGCGCATATCGCCTCCTGCGCGCCGTGGCCCGGCGCATTCCGGCGCATTCCGGCTCCGATCCATTAGACGCGCGATCCGGGCCGTTGGCAAGGCGGCAACGCGCGGCGTCGGGATCGCGTATGCTGGCAGGCTGACCGCCTCGAGCCGGGATGACGCATGGACGCGAGCATGGACGCGACACAAGGACGAAATGAAGCCTGACGCCAGACTGACCACCGGCCCCATCGGCCGCACGCTGCTGCTGTTTTCGCTGCCGGTGCTCGGCAGCAACATCCTCCAGTCGCTCAATGCCTCGATCAACTCGGTCTGGGTCGGGCGCTACCTCGGCGAGGCGGCGCTGACCGCGACGTCCAACGCCAACATCATCCTGTTCTTCCTGCTCGGCGTGGTGTTCGGCATCAGCATGGCCAACACCATCATGATCGGGCAGGCCGTCGGCGGGCGCGACCTGGACGAGGCGCGCAAGATCGTCGGCACCAGCACCACGTTCTTCGTGCTGCTGTCGGTGGCGGCGTCGGTGTTCGGCTACATCTTTACGCCGGACATCCTGGCGGCCATGCAGACGCCGCACGACGCCGCGCCGCTGGCCGTGACGTACCTGCGCATCATCTTCATCGCGCTGCCGTTCATGTACTTCTACAACTTCGTGATGATGACGCTGCGCGGCGCCGGCGATTCGCGCACGCCGTTCTACTTCATGCTGTTGTCCGCGGTGCTTGACGTGGTGCTCAACCCGGTGCTGATCTTTGGCGTGGGCCCGGTGCCGGCGCTCGGCATTGCGGGCTCGGCGCTGGCGACGCTGATCGCGCAGCTCACGAGCCTGGCCGCGATGATTGCGCTGCTCTACCGCCGCCGCCATTTCCTGCTGCTGCATCGCGAGCAGCTGGCGCTGCTGCGGCCGGACCCGGCCATCATCCGCTCGCTGGTGGCCAAGGGCCTGCCGATGGGCCTGCAGATGGTGGTGATCTCGTCGTCGGCGATCATGATGATGTCGCTGGTGAATGCATACGGATCGCAGACCACCGCGGCCTACGGCGTGGCATCGCAGCTCTGGACCTACGTGCAGATGCCGGCGCTGGCGGTCGGTGCGAGCGTGTCGTCCATGGTGGCGCAGAACGTCGGTGCGGGGCTCTGGCACCGCGTCACGCGCATCACGCGCATGGGCATGCTGTTCAACCTGGCGATGACCGGCGCGCTGGTCGGCCTCGTCTACCTGTTCGACCGCAATTCGCTGGGGCTTTTCCTCGGCACCGACAACGTGGCCATCGGCATCGCGCAGCAGATCAACGTCGTGGTGCTGTGGTCGTTCATCCTGTTCGGCTTCACCATCGTGATCTTCGGCACGGTGCGTGCCACCGGCGCCGTGATGGCGCCGCTGGTCATCCTGTTCCTGTCGATGTGGGTGATCCGCCTGCCGTTCGCGTGGGCGCTGGGCAAGAGCTGGGGCGCGGACGCCATCTGGTGGAGCTTTCCGCTGGGATCGGTGGTGTCGGTCGTGCTGGCGGTGGGCTACTACCGCTTCGGCAACTGGCGTACCAGCCATATGCTGCCGGTGTCGGCCCATGCACCCGAAGCGGTGGGGCAGGCCCCCGACACCAGCATGGGCACGCCGTGCGAAGACGCGGGACCCGTGGCCGATGCGGACGAACTGCCGCCCCGCACCGTGGAAACCGTGCATTGAAAGCCAATCGAAAGATCGGCATGGCATCGTTGCGCCCGTTGCCGACTTTTGCGGTAATGGACGCGTTCGTCCGCATGCGCGCGGATCCTGTCCGCGCGCGCCAGAATGCCTTCCTCAAACCGCGTCGATGCCGCATGGCAATGGCGCGCGTCCGGCTGTCGTAGTTCTCCCTTTCCACGTCGTCCAACCTTGCACCAATACATCATGTCGTGATGCATTGGCGCGCATGCACATTCGCATGGACATGCTTGTCTTACGCGTAGCGCATTGGTGAATACCCCTAATTGAAGACAAATGAAAGGCGGCTGAAAGATCGCGTCTTTAAGGTTCCGGTCACCGTCGGGGCATGCGCTTGCATGCAGCAATTCGCGCGTCAGAGCCAGCGCGCGACACCGGCAGCATTCGTGAACTTTGAGGAGAATCGTTTTGCGCATACGTAGCCAAAAGGACTTTGCCTCCGGCCTGATGTTTATTCTGGTCGGTCTGGGCTTTTCCTGGGTCGCACGCGGCTATTCCATGGGAACCGCCGCGAAAATGGGCCCCGGGTACTTTCCGTTCCTGCTCGGGCTGGTGCTTGCCGTGCTCGGCGCGCTGGTGCTGGTCTCGTCGCTGTCGAGCAAGGGCGAGCAAGACCATCTCGCACGCTGGGACCTGAAGACGCTGCTGTGGATCCTCGGTTCGGTGGTGCTGTTCGGCCTGCTGCTCAAGCCGCTCGGCATGGTGCTTTCCGTGTTCGTGCTGGTGCTGGTGTCGTCGATGGCCAGCCACGAGTTCAGCTGGAAGGGCGCCTTGCTCAACAGCATCGTGCTGGTGCTGATCAGCCTGGGCGCCTTCGTGTACGGCATCAACCTGCAGATGCCGGTGTGGCCTGCATTCATCACCGGTTAAGGGGAGCGCCGAGATGGAATTGATTGAACACCTTTCACTGGGATTCTCGACGGCGCTGTCGCTGCAGAATCTCGCCTACGCGTTCCTGGGCTGCGTGCTCGGTACGCTGATCGGCGTGCTGCCGGGCCTGGGGCCGCTGGCCACCATCGCCATGCTGTTGCCGGTGACCTACACGCTGCCGCCGGTGGCCGCGCTGATCATGCTGGCCGGTATTTACTACGGTGCGCAGTACGGCGGCTCGACCACGGCCATTCTGGTGAACCTGCCTGGTGAATCGTCGTCGGTGGTGACCACCATCGACGGCTACCAGATGGCACGGCGAGGGCGCGCGGGCGTGGCGTTGGCGACTTCGGGCCTGGGCTCGTTCTTCGCCGGCTGCGTGGCCACGCTGATCCTGGCTGCGTTTGCCACGCCGCTGTCGGAACTGGCATTCAAGTTCGGTCCCGCCGAGTACTTCTCGCTGATGGTGCTGGGCCTGATCGGCGCCGTGGTGCTGGCGTCGGGTTCGCTGCCGAAGGCCGTGGCCATGATCGTGCTGGGCCTGCTGATGGGCCTGATCGGTACCGACGTGAACTCGGGCGCGGCGCGCTTCTCGTTCGACGTGCCGGAACTGACCGACGGCATCGACTTCGTCGCACTGGCCATGGGCATGTTCGGTTTCGCGGAAATCATCGCGAACCTGGAACAGAAGGAATCGCGCGAAACCTTCACCGACGCGGTCACCAACCTGTGGCCGACCAAGGAAGACTTCAAGCGCATGGCGCCTGCCGTGCTGCGCGGCACGATGCTGGGCTCGGCGCTGGGCATCCTGCCGGGCGGTGGTGCGGCACTGGCTTCGTTCGCGGCGTACTCGCTGGAGAAGAAGACTTCGAAGTTCTCGCACGAGTTCGGCAAGGGCGCGATCGAAGGCGTGGCAGGTCCGGAATCGGCCAACAACGCCGCGGCACAGACCTCGTTCATCCCGCTGCTGACGCTGGGCATTCCGCCCAACGCGGTGATGGCGCTGATGGTCGGTGCCATGACCATCCACAACATCCAGCCCGGCCCGCAGGTCATGACCAGCAACCCGGCGCTGTTCTGGGGCCTGATTGCCTCGATGTGGATCGGCAACCTGATGCTCATCATCCTGAACCTGCCGATGATCGGCATCTGGGTGAAGCTGCTGACCGTGCCGTACCGCTTCCTATACCCGGCCATTCTCGTGTTCTGCGGCATTGGCGTGTACTCGGTCAACAACCAGACCTTCGACGTCTTCATGGCGGCTGGCTTCGGCGTGATCGGCTACCTGTTCCTGAAGCTCAAGTGCGAACCGGCGCCGCTGCTGCTCGGCTTCGTGCTGGGACCGATGATGGAAGAGAACTTCCGCCGTTCGCTGCTGCTCTCGCGTGGTGACTTCAGCGTGTTCGTGACCCGTCCGCTGTCGATGGGCCTGCTGATCGCCGCTGCGGCGCTGGTCGCGGTGGTGGCCCTGCCGTCGATCAAGGCCAAGCGCGAAGAAGCGTTCCAGGAAGAGTAGCCCCGGCGCTCCGGAACCACGCCGCCTCGCTGCGGCGTGCATCAAGCAAGTATTCGGGGTGCCTTCGTGCACCCCGTATTTTCTTGCGGCGCAGCCTGGCTGCGCGAAGTTCGCTGAACCAGAGAGTGCCCGACTGCGGCAGCAGTCATGGGCCGCGCAAGATGAACAGGAACTCCGCTCCGGCCCTTCACCGGATCCCGGCATCCGGTGTCGTGGGGTGGGAGCTTCGCCGGCGCTCATGAAACCGTTTTCCCTCGACCGGGTCCTTTCCCGGATTTTCATCCTCAAGCTCGTCCACGCAAGTCCGTCGACCGTCATGAACCTGGTCGACCGGCTGCGCGAGTACGGCATCGAACTGAACATCCGCTCGCTGCGCCCGATCCTGCGCAGCCTGATGATCGCGCGTGCGATCACGGCCGAACTGGTCGAGGGCAGCGGCCGGGTGTACTGCATCACCGACAGCGGCCGCGACGAACTCGATCGCTACCTGTCCCATCTCGATATCCTCAAGCGGGATGGCGGTGCCGATGGCTGAGACGGCTAAGTCCTCACAAGAAAAATGGGCCCGCTTTCGCGGGCCCATTGCATTGCAGCCTGGCGTTGAAGGATCACTGGCTCGGTTGGGTCACCAGTTCCAGGCCTGCCTGCGATTCGTCATCGCCGCGCGCGACCAGCACCTTGATGCGGTTCGGCAGCGTTGCCTTGATGCCGTCCACCGGAAGCGTGGTGATCAGCCAGTCGGCGTTGTTGGCCAGGGTCAGCGTGCCGGAATCGAAGATCACGGTCTTGCTGCCAGCGGTCGTGATGCGCAGCCGGTAGGTGCCGCCGTTCAGGTCGATCGAATCCTGGCCCGATGCCGGCACCGCCTTCTTGAACGCCACGGCGGCGAACGTCGGCGTCGTGGCATTGAGGTCAGCCGCCGGCGTCGTCAGGTAGATGTCCACGTTCTGCGCATTGAACGACCCATTCAGGGCGCGTACGCGTGCCTTGTCGGAGAACAGTCCCTTTTCGAACGGATCGTCGATCTGTATCACGTCCGCCGCGCTTTCGCTGCCTGGCATGGCGACTGCCGTGTACTTGTGGCCCGTATGGGCGTCAATGGTCGTATGCCCCACCTCGGTACTGGTGCCGGCCACGTTGAAGGCGAACAGCTGGTTGCCTTCCTCGACGGTGCGATAGGTCGATACGAACTTGTAGGGCTCGTTCAGCAGATTGGTCTTCGCGCCGTTCTGCCAGATGTCGACGTTCGGACCACCCGGTATGGCATGAATCAGGCGGACGGTTGGCTTGCTGAGGCCGACGCGGGCGGCAATGCCGTCGTCGCCGCCTCCGCCGCAAGCAGACAGGACAGCCGCACTTGCGATCGCGAGGCCAAGGATAAGACTGGTTTTTCTTGAGCGGAACATAAAATCACCTCTCTCCATTGCGTTGGTTTGGGGCGAGTGCCAGGAACGGCCGCGGCGTTGCGGCGGCTGCATAGGGCAGGGGATGCCCTTCAGGCCGTTGACGCCGTTTCGCGAGTCAGGTGGCCTTATTGCAACGATAGAAAGGAACTTTCAGCGGAGGCACCCGCAGGTATCCGAAACCGGTGTCGGAGGATTCCCACAGGAGAAGGGGATGGGACGGTATGCGCGGCGCTGTCGTGACGGGCGCGCACGACACCGTATCCCGAGATTGGGGCTAGCCCCTGGGCCAGGCCATCACCACCTGGTTCCTGCCATTTCTCTTGGCCTCGTACAGCCCCGCATCGGCCACTTCGACCAGCCGGCTGCTGGGCTGGCCTTCTTCCGGCACCAGCACCGCCGCGCCGATGCTGACAGTCAGGCTGGCGCCCGTGCCCAGCCCGTCGTGGGCGATGCCGAGCGCTTCAACCGCACGCCGCGCTTTTTCCGCAAGCAGCCGCGCGCCGCCGGGCGAAGTCGAAGGGAGAATCATCGAGAACTCTTCACCGCCGAAACGCGCGGGCAGGTCCGCGGGCCGCGAGCAGTTGTCGCGCAGCACGGCGGCGACGCGCCGCAAGACCTCATCGCCGGCGACGTGCCCGTACGTATCGTTGTAGGCCTTGAACGCATCGACGTCGATCATCAGCAGGGCGAGCTGGCTCTTGTCACGCTGGGCCCGCTTCCACTCGGCGTTCAGGTATTCGTCGAAATAGCGGCGATTGGACAATCCCGTGAGGCCGTCCGAGTTGGTGAGCCGCTGCAGTTCGAGGTTGGTCTCGAGCAGCTGCTGCTGGCTTTGCCGCAGCGCGCGGTAGGCCTCGTCGCGCTGCAGCAGGTTCAGGTACGAGCGCGAGTGATAGCGGATGCGCGCGATCAGCTCGATGCTGTCCGGCAGTTTCACCAGGTAGTCGTTGGCGCCGGCAGCGAAGGCCGCGCTCTTCGTCGCCGCCTCTTCCTTGGTGGACAGCACGATGATCGGGATATCGCGCGTGGCCGCGTTGTCGCGATAGCGGCGCACCAGCGTCAGGCCATCGACGCCAGGCATGACGAGGTCCTGCAGGATCACGGTGGGGCGGGTGCGCTCGGCCACGGCCACGGCGTCATCCGGCGTCGCGCAGTAGTGGAAATCGATGTCGGGCTCGGAGGCCAGGGCGCGGCGCACGGCTTCGCCGATCATGGCCTGGTCGTCCACCAGCAGCACCATGACGGGATAGCTGTGCGCTGGGGTAGTGTCGGTGATGACGTGGTTCTCGAGTGCTTGCATGCTGGCTTCCTGGATGGCTCGACCCCAAAACATGGCTGGATGAGGCATCGGCGATCTTGTGTCGTCTTGTCTGTTGTCTTCGCTACGGTGCAGCCCACAGGCGGCTGCAGGCCTGCACCAGGCGCGGCGCAATGGCCGCGAGCGGCAGGATCTCGCTGGCGGCGCCGATGGCCGCCGCCGCCTTGGGCATGCCGTAGACGGCGCTGGTGGCCTGGTCCTGCGCAATCGTCAGGCAACCGTGGTCGCGCATGGCCTTCAACCCGCTGGCGCCGTCGCGGCCCATGCCGGTGAGCAGCACGCCAATGGCCTGTCCGCGCCAATGCTCCACCACGCTTTCAAAGAACACGTCGATGGACGGCCGGTAGAGATAATCGCTGGGCTGCTCGGTATAGGCCATGCGGCTTGACCCTAGCAGCCGCAGATGGTTGTTGGTGCCGGCGATCAGGACCGTGCCGGCCTGCGGCACTTCGCCGGCGGCGGCTACGCGCACCGGCAGCGCGCACTGTCCATCGAGCCATTCCGCCATGCCGGGGGCGAAGGCTTCGTCGACATGCTGCACCGTCACGACGGCTGCACAGAAATCCGCGGGCAGGGCGGACAGCAGCGTGGCCAGCGCCGCCGGGCCGCCGGCCGAGGCGCCGATCGCCACCAGGCGCGACGCCGCCGGCTGGCCTGTCGCTTCGGCCACGACGGGACGCGGTGCCACCCGTCCCGTCACCAGGCGCCCGACATTGCGCATCTTGCGCAGCAGCGGGCCCGCGGTCAGCCTGGCATCGGATTCGGTCAGCGTGGGCGTGTCCACGGCGTCGATGGCGCCATGCCCCATGGCGTCGAACACCTGGTTGGCATTGCGGCCGAGGTCCGTGGTGACCACCACGATCGGGCACGGCGTGGCCGCCATGATGCGGCGCGTGGCCTCCACGCCGTCCATGACCGGCATCAGCAGGTCCATCAGGATCAGGTCGGGGGGATGCGAGGCCGCGAGCTCGATCGCCTGTTCGCCGTCCCCGGCGACCCATGCAATCTCGAAGGCGGGATCCAGCGCGATGGCGCGGCGCAGCGCGGCCACGGCCAGGGCCGAATCATTGACGATGCCGACTTTCATTGACTTGCCTCGCCGATCAGGTCGTGCACCGCATCGAGCAGCGCAGCGTCATGGAAACTGCCTTTTGCCAGATAGTAATCTGCGCCAGCCTCCAGGCCGCGCTGGCGATCCTGCTCGCGGTCCTTGTACGACACCACCATGACCGGCAACTGCTGCAGGCGCGGTTCCTTGCGGATCAGCGTGACCAGCTCGATCCCGTCCATGCGCGGCATGTCGATATCTGTGATGACCAGGTCGAACGGCTCCGCGCGCAGCACGTTCCAGCCGTCCATGCCATCCACGGCGACCACGACATCGTAGCCGCGCCCGGCCAGCAGCTTGCGCTCCAGCTCGCGCACGGTGAGCGAATCGTCGACCACCAGCACGCGCTTGCGCCGCGCCTGCGTGGCGGCCGTACCGGCCTGGCGTACAGGCTCGATGCGTCCGTCGCTGACGAGCTTCTCGACCGAGCGCAGCAGGTCGTCCACATCGAAGATCAGGACCGGCGTGCCGTCATCGGTCAGGGCGCCCGCGGCAATGTCCTTGATCTTGCCCAGCGCCGGCGCGAGCGGCTGCACCACCAGCAGCCGTTCGCCCAGCATGCGGTCGACGGCAATGCCGTACACGCGGTCCTGTTCGCCGAGGATGACGACGGGAATCTCTCCGCCCTCGAGCGCGCGTTCCGGGCGCTGCAGCACCTGCGCGGCGCTGACCAGCCCGACTGCGCGGCCCGCGTGCTGGAAATGCTGGTGGCTCTCGGTCTGCGCCACGTCCTGCCGGGCCACCGTGGCGGCGCGCAGGACATGGCCCAGCGGGAACGCATAGGTTTCGCCGGCTACCTCCACCAGCAGCGCGCGCACCACCGACAGCGTCAGCGGCAGCTCCAGGTGGAACTGCAGGCCGCTCCCCGGCGGCTGCGCCAGGCGCAGGCTGCCGCGTACGCGGCGCACCATCTCCTGCACCGCGTCCAGGCCGACGCCGCGGCCCGAGACTTCGGAAACGGTCTCGCGCAGGCTGAAGCCCGGCAGCAGCAGGAACTCTAGCAACTCGGCCTGCGACAGCCGCGCGGCGGTATCCTCGCTCGCCAGGCGCCGGCGCACGATCGCGTGGCGCAGCGCTTCGAGATCCACACCCGCGCCGTCGTCGCCGATCTCGATCACGAGCCGGCCGGCATTGTGCCGCGCCTGCAGCAGGATGCGCCCTTCGGCGGGCTTGCCGGCGGCCACGCGCACCGCGGGCAGCTCGATGCCGTGATCGACGGCATTGCGCAGCAAGTGCGCCAGCGGCGCGTCCAGGGCCTCGAGGATGTCGCGGTCCACCTGCGTGCCGGCGCCGACGAGTTCCAGTTGGACGGCCTTGCCGAGCGAGCGCGCAAGGTCGCGCACCATGCGCGCGTAACCGGCCAGCCCGTCGGACAGCGGGCGCATGCGGCAGGCCAGCGCGGTGTCGTAGAGACGCCGCGCCAGCCGCGCGGTGCGGTGCTCGTACTGGTCCAGCTCTTCCTGCCGCTGCGACAGGTCTTGCGCGCCGTCTGCCAGCAGCTGCCGCGCATCGGACAAGGCAGCCATGGCGCTGGCGTCGGCGCCGCTGCCCGCGAGCGCGCCGCTCAGTGTGTCCAGGGCCTGCAGCGCGCGCGCCTGTTGCCGGCGCGCCTGCAGCATGGCTCGGCTGAACGGGCGCAGCCAGTGCGATTCCACCATGGCCTCTCCCGACAGCGCCAGCAACTGGTCGAGCGACTCGGCGCCGACGCGCAGCATGCGCTCGTGCGATTCCGGGGCGCCCGGTGGCACGGTTGGCTGGGGCGGCGCGGCGGGGCGGGGCTCGGCTGGCTCGGCGTCGGTCGACGCAACTGGCGGCTCCGTCGCAACCGGTGCTGATGGGCCTTCTCCGCCGGGCAGCGCCTGCAAGCGTTGCACCACGGCGAGGATCTCGGCGCGGCCCTGGCGGTCGGCCCAGGCCGGGTCGCCATCAGGCGGCTGGCCGATGCGCTGCAGCAGGTCGGTGCCTTGCAGCAGCGCATCGATATGCGCGGCGCTCAGTGCCATGCCGGCTTGTGCGGCCACCAGGCAGTCTTCCATGGCATGCGCCAGGTGCACCCCGCCATCGAGCCCGACAATGCGCGCCGCGCCCTTGATCGAATGCGCCGCGCGCATGCAGGCGTCGAGCTGGCTGGCGGCGGCCGGGTCGCGTTCCAGCGCGAGCAGGCCCGCATTGAGCACCTCGGCCTGGGATTCGGCTTCGAGCGCGAACAGTTCGAGCAGCGAAGCGTCGCGCAACTGGTCGGGGTTCATGCCAGGCTCCGGGTCAGTGCCTGGCGCACCAGCGCGGCATCCAGCAGGCCGACGCTGCGGCCCTGGTCTTCAAACAAGGCCTGGCTGTAGCGCGCGGAGGCCCGCGCCAGCGTGGCCGGCAGCGGCCGCAGCGCACTGCCGGGCACGCGGCGCACGCCGCTGACTTCGGCCACTGGCAGGGCGATGGCGGCGCGGCCCTGGCCGAGCACCAGGAAACGCTGTCCGTGTCGCGCGTTCGCCTGGGCATCGGCGGCCTCGCCCATGCCGAACAACCGGGCCAGCGACAGGCAGGCCAGCAGGCTGCCGCGCACGCTGGCCAGCCCCAGCACCGCGGCGTCGCGGCGATGCGGGAGCGAATGCACGGGGCTCGGTGCGGTGACTTCGCCAATGGCCTCGGTGGGCAGGGCCAGCCATTCCTCGCCGACACGGAACACCAGGCAGGACAGGCCGGTGCCGGACGACGCCGCATCCGGTTCGCGGTCGGCTGGTGGGTCGGGCAGCCGCGTCATGGCGTGTGAATCGAGCAGGACCGTGGCCGCGCGGGAATAGGTCGGACAGTTGCGGCAATGGATATGCGTGGCCAGCAGCGCGCAGCTGCCGTCGCCCCGCACGCCGATGCGGCGCCAGCAGTCATCGACAGGCGTGTAGGCGGAAAGTGTCAGGTCGTCAGCCATGGCTAGCCGGTACGGGTTTGGCGCTGGGCGCGCTGGCGCAGGCGCGCGGCGCCGGCGTGGTCGCCCTCGGCTTCGAGCCGCGCGGCCAGGTGATAGAGGGCCTCCTGGTGGCCCGGGTCGAGATAGATAGCGCGGCGATAGGCGTCGCGCGCGTTCGGCGTGCGGCCGGCGGCGTCATGGAGCACGCCCAGCAGGCAGCAGGCATCCGCGCTCGGGCCCTGGCTGGCGATCAGCGCTTCGCAGGCCGCGGTGGCGGCGTCCAGTTCGCCGCGATCGGCAAGCGCCGAGATGCTGGCGAGCGCGTCAGCCGGCTCGGCGGCGCGAGGCGGTGCGGGCTCACGCAGCGCCGGCGTGGCGCGCGCAAGAAGCCTGGCCGGCCGCGGCGGCATGCGGGCTGGCGCCGCCGCCGGCGCGGTGCTGTGCTGGATCGGACGCGCGGTCCGTGCTTCCTCCGTGCGCGCCTTGCGGAACGCGAAGGCGAGCGGCACGCCGGCGGACTGCAGCCCTTGTGCGCTGAGCAGGCTGGCTTCGGCCGGGCCCACGAAGATCATGCCGTCGCTCGCGGTCAGCCGGGCCAGGGTCTGGACGGCACGCCGCTGCATATCGGCATCGAAATAGATCAGCAGGTTGCGGCAGAAGACAAAGTCGTAGGGCGCCTCGCCGGCCAGCAGGCCGGGGTCGACAATGTTGCCCAGGCGCGGCTGCACCAGTTCGCGCACACGCGCGTCCAGCGCGAAGCCGCCGGGGCAGGGCTTGAAGTAGCGGTCGCGGAAATCGAGCGCGGCGCCGCGGAAGGCATTGCCGCCGTAGAGGCCGGCACGTGCGCGCGCCAGGGCGCGGGCGCTGATATCCAGCGCGTCGATGTGGAAACGCGCGGGTGCAATGCCTGCGTCGAGCAGGGCCATGGCGATGGAGTAGGGCTCTTCGCCGCTCGCGCAGGGCAGGCTCAGCACACGAATCTGCCGCGCGAGGTCGCCGGACACGCGCTCGGCCGCAAAGCGCCCAAGCGCCACCAGGGCCTCGCGGTGCCGGAAGAACCAGGTCTCGGGGACCACCACGGCTTCAATCAGCGCCTGGAACTCGTCGGGGTGGCTGTGCAGCAGGTTCCAGTAAGCTGCCACATCGTGCGCCTGCAAGGCGTCCTGGCGCTCGCGCAGCGCGCGTTCGAGCGCGCCGGGGCCGATCGAGCGCGCATCCAGCCCGATGCGCGCCTTCAGCAAGGCCTCGATATGGGTGGCCGTGCTCATGGCAGGCACGCGTCGTGCGCGGCGTCGAACAGCATGGCGTGGACATCGTCGGGCAGCAGCGCGTGGACCCGCACCCATTGCACCAGGCCGCGCTGTTCATCGTGTCGCACCGGCCCCAGGTAGCGCGCCGTGCCCGTGTCGATGCCCGTTTCGATGAACGATTCCGGCGCGCAGCGCAGTGTCTCGGTGGCCTGCTCCAGGCGCAGCCCGAGCAGGCGCGGCCTATTGTTTTCGCCTTCGCCTTCGCTGCGGCGGTAATGGACCAGCACGGTGCGCGTGCTGGTGCGCTGGGCCGACGCCACGCCCGTGGCCAGCGCGCACAGGTCGATCACCGGCACCGCCTGCCCGCGCCGCGACAGCACGCCGGCCACCCAGGCGGGGCTGCCGGGAATCTGCTTGAGCGCGGTCAGCGGCAGCACCTCGGCGACCTCGGTGGCATCGATCGCGTAGTGGTCATGGCCCAGCCGGAACAGCAGGAACAATTTCATCGGCGCGTGGCCTCCCGCCCCACGGCGCTATACCTTGAAGCGTGAAACGCCGCTGCGCAGCTCGTTGGCCACCAGCGTCAGCTCGTCGATGGCCTGGCCCGACTGGCGCAGCGACTCGACCGTCTGCTGCGCGGCTTCGGACAACTGCATCAGCGCCTGGTTGATCTGCTCGGCGCCACCGGCCTGCGCTTGCATGCCTTCATTGACCATCTGCACGCGCGGCGCGAGGGACTGCACCTGCCCGATGATCTGCGACAGCTGGTCGCCGACCTGGGTCACGTCCGACATGCCGCGGCGCACTTCTTCCGAGAACTTGTCCATCCCCATCACGCCGGCGGCCACGGCGGACTGGATCTCGCGCACCATCTGCTCGATGTCGTAGGTGGCGACGGCGGTCTGGTCGGCCAGGCGGCGGATCTCGGTAGCCACCACCGAGAAGCCGCGGCCGTATTCGCCGGCCTTCTCGGCCTCGATCGCGGCATTGAGCGACAGCAGGTTGGTCTGGTCCGCCACCTTGGCGATGGTGGTGACGACCTGGTTGATGTTGCCGGCCCGTTCGTTGAGCGTGGCGAGCTTGGCATTGACCGAGCCGGCCGCGTCCATCACGTGCTGCATGGTGGCCTCCATGCGCGACAGGCCGACCTGGCCGGTGCCGGCGAGCCCGGCGGTCTGCTCGGCCGCGTTCGAGACCTCGTTGATGGTACGGACCAGGTCGCGCGCGGTGGCGGAAATCTCGCGCGAGGTCGCGCCGATCTGCGTCGTGGTCGCGGCGGTTTCCGTGGCGGTGGCCTGTTGCTGCCGCGCGGTCGCGGCAATCTCGTTGACCGAGGTGGTGACCTGGATCGCGGAGCGCTGGGCCTGGCCGACCAGCGAGGTCAGCTCGCCTGACATCTGGTTGAAGCCTTCCTCGACGTCCTGGAATTCGTCGCCGCGCTTCAGTGCCATGCGCAGGCGCAGGTCGCCGCCACGGATGCCGGCCAGCAGCCCGACGATGGAGCGCATCGGCACCGTAATGGCGCGCAGCAGCAGGTAGCCGCAGATAACCGCCACCGCCAGCGCGACCAGCAGCGCCACCTCGATGCCGATCTTGGCCGAGCTGACGGCCGCGTTGATGCCGTGGGCGGAACGCTCGTTCACGGCATTGTTGTCGTCCACCATGGCCTGCGAGAGCTTGCGCACCTCCTGCCAGGCCTGGTGGGCATCGCCGCGCAGCAGCGCTTCGGTGTAATCGATGCCTTTGCCGCTGGTCGCTTGCAACAGCGGCAGCGCCACCTGCTCATACCTGGCCTTGGCCGTCTTGTACTGGTTGAAGGTGGCGCGGTCATTGTCGCGCGTGATGGTGGTCTCGTACTGTTGCTCCAGCCGCTCCAGCCGCGCGCGGACGTCGGCCACTTGCTGCTGGTAGCCTTGGCGCTGGCTGTCGCCGTTGGCCTTGATGGTTTCCCAGCCCAGCACGTAGATCTCGCCCCAGGCGCCGCGGATGCCGGTGCTGTATTGGAGGCCTGGCAGCGCGTCCTTGAGCATCAGGGTGGTTTCCCGCTCGATCGACGACAGCCGGTTGTAGGCCACAACTCCCATCAGTGCCATGACGAGCAGGATGAAGGTAAAGCTTGCCAGGATGCGTTTGCGGATGGTCCAGTGGTTCAAGGCTTGATTCCCGTTTTCCGTGTTTTTCTTCAGGGCAGCCGTGGCGCCCGGCCGGCAGTGCGGCAATGCGCGGTAGGGTACTGTAACCCCGGGGCGGTTTCAACGCCGTACGCCCGGTACGGGCCGGGCGTTGCTACGCCGCATTGGCGCGCACGCCGGAATTCCCGAAGCGCTTGCTTTTTTCATGGTTTTCGTCACACTTCCCTGAATTGCAGATCTGGTAACAATGTCGATAATTGCAAAAGAGGCAGGGATGGTGGCCAAGTCGGGGGCGAAAGCGGCTGGCGCTTCGCCAGACGGGGAGACCGATCCGCTGACCGGGGTCGGGAATCGGGGGGGATTCCTAAAGCGGCTGGAGGCACGCCTGCAAAGCGAGGCGGTGCCCCGTTGCGCATTGCTGTTGATCGGCATTGACGATTTCCGCGCCTTCAATGATATGCACGGCCATGCCGAGGGCGACCTGATCCTGCAGGGTGTGGCACGCCGGCTGCGCGACGCATCGCCGCGCGATGCCGTGATCGCCCGCATCGGCAGCGACGAGTTCTCGGTGCTGCTGCCTTCCATTTCGGATCCGACCCTGGTTCGGCACGTCTGCGCCGCGATCCTTTCCATGCTGTCCTCGCCGCACGAATACAGCGGACGCCGCCATCACGTGCTGGCCAGCGTGGGCGCGTGCGTGCTGCCCGCCGCAGGCGATCTTGCCTCTGACGCGCTCGCGGCCGCCAGCCTGGCGCTGGCCCGTGCCAAGCACGATGGCGGGCGCACCATCCGGTTCTTCAAGCCGCAGATGCGCCAGGACGTGACCACGCGGCTGTCGCTGGTCCAGGCGCTGCACGAGGCTTACGCGCAGCGCCAGTTCGAGCTGCACTACCAGCCCCAGGTTGACTTGCGCGACGGCCGCATCATGGGCGCCGAAGCGCTGCTGCGCTGGCGCCATCCGACGCGCGGCCTGCTCGCGCCGGCCAGCTTCATCGATGCGCTGGCGTCCAGCAGCGTGGCCAGCGACGTGGGCATGTGGCTGCTGCAGACCGCCTGCGCGCAGGCGCGGGCGTGGGCGCTGACCTTGCCCCAGGCGCCGCGCGTGGCCATCAACCTGTTCGCCGCGCAACTGGCCGAAAGCCGGCTGGTGACCGAGGTGCGCCACGTCTTGCGCGCGCTGGAACTGCCGCCGTCCAGCCTGGAAATCGAGATCACCGAGACCATCGCGCTGCAGCAGGGCGACGAGGTGTCCGACCAGCTCCAGGCGCTGCGCCGCGACGGCGTGACCTTGACCTGCGACGACTTCGGTACGGGCTACGCCTCGCTGAGCTTCCTGAAGTCGTTCCCGGTGGACCGGCTGAAGATCGACCAGTCCTTCGTGCGAAACGTGACACAGGATCCGGTGGATGCCGCCATCGTCCGCTCCGTCATCAACGTCGGGCAGAGCCTGCAGATCGGCGTGGTGGCGGAGGGCGTCGAAACGGTCGAACAGCGCGACTTCCTGCTGGCCAACGGCTGCTGGGAGGCGCAAGGCTATCTGTACAGCCGCCCGGTGCCCGCCGAGCGGCTTATGGAACACTTGCGCCAGCAGTCAGGGAACTGACACCGGATTCGCGCGCGCCCATTGTTGCCCGGGCGCCGACGGCACCGGGAGACGGCGAGAATCAAGGAGTTGTTTCCACCTTTGACGGCCGCTTGCCCTGCCGCCTTCGTCCGTACCGCCGGTTCCGGCCTCCATCGCGCTTCGCCGGCACGCTTCCTCGCGCCATGCCGCGGCCAGAGGAAATAACCGCTTACAAAGTCTTGTCCGCGCCGGACTCCCGGGGACGTTGCTCCATGTATGGTGACATCAGGACGGCCGCCGGCCGCCGTGGGCCTTGCGCCGTGGGCCTTGTTCTCCCAGCTTCCCGAATCCATGTATCGCTCACCTGCGCCTGACCGCAATTCCGCCATTGGCCCTCGCCGCCTGAAGGCCAGCGTCACAGCCTGGCTGCCCATGCTGGCCGTGACGGCCGGCCTGGCCCTGGCCTTCGCGCCATGGCCCGGTCATGCCCAGCCTTCGCCGCTTGGCGAGCCCGGAGCGGTGGTCGAGCAGACCGATCCGCCATCGCGCGTCGCTACCCTGACCGAGGTGGCGGGCAACCTCAGCTTTGCCCCGGCCGGCTCGGACGAGTGGGCCGCGGCCAGCCTGAACCGGCCGATCACCACCGGCGACCGCCTGTGGGTCGACAACGGCGGCCGTGCCGAGATGCATGCCGGCGCCGTGACCGTCCGCCTGGGCAGCGCGACGGCCGTGAGCGTGCTCAACCTTGACGACAACGCCACGCAGGTCAAGCTCACGCAGGGCACGCTGCAGTTGCGGGTGCGCGCGTTGCCGCAAGACCAGCCGGTGGAAATCGACACGCCCAACCTGGCCTTCGTGCCGCGCGAGCCGGGCGACTACCGGCTGGACGTGTCGCCCGATGGCAGTGTCACCACCGTGACCATGCGCCATGGCCGCGCCGTAATCTATGGCGACAGCCGCTCGCTGGAGATGAGCCGCGGCGAGCGCATGAGCTTTGGCGGAACCGACCTGGCCGATGCCGGTCCGGGCAACCTGCCGCCGGAGGACGATTTCGACCGCTGGACCGCCGCCCGCGATGCGCGCGAAGACGCGTCGCCGTCGGCCCGCTACGTGGCGCGCGACATGCCCGGCTATGCCGCGCTGGACGGCTACGGCGACTGGCAGGAAGACGCCGGCTACGGCGCGGTATGGTTCCCGCGCGCGGTGGATACGGGCTGGGCGCCATACAGCACCGGCCACTGGGCCTGGGTCGCGCCGTGGGGCTGGACCTGGATCGACGACGCACCCTGGGGGTTTGCGCCGTTCCACTACGGACGCTGGGCCTATATCGGCAGCCGCTGGGGCTGGGTGCCGGGACCGCGCGTGCCGCGGCCGTGCTACGCGCCGGCGCTGGTCGGCTTTGTCGGCGCCGGCCCCAACTGGAGCGTGCGCGTGGGCGGCGGCCCGGGCGTGGCCTGGTATCCGCTTGGCCCGCGCGACGCTTACCGGCCCGTGTACCGCGCCAGCCCGGCCTATGTCACGCGGATCAACCGCGTGAACGTCAATTACCTGTCCAACGACTCCCGCTTCCGTGGTGAGCAGCGCCCGAACCGCGACGTGCCAGGCGCGATCCGCGGCATGCCGGCGCGCAATTTCGTCGAAGGCCGGCCGGTACCGCGCAATATGCGCGGCAATGAATGGCGCAACCTGCCCCAGGGCGAGGCCCGCGGTGCGCCGCCGGTCGCGCCGGTCAAGGGCAGCCTGCTCGGCGCGGCGCCGGTCCGGCAGCTTCCGCCGCAGGCGCGCCAGGGGTTCGAACGCCAGGCGATTGCGGCGCGCCCGCCCGGACAGCCCGCGCATGACGAGCTGGCCCGGCGCTTCGCCCGCGAAGGCGGCGTGGTGTCGGGCGCCGGCCCGGTATGGCGCGGCGGCGACACGCGGCCGCGCGGCAGGGACGCGCAGCAAGCCGCGCCGAACGTGCGCATGAGCCAGGCTGCCGTGGCCGTCCGGCCCGCCATACCGCCGCAGCGCCACGACGACGATGCCGGGCGCCGCCCGCCCCCGGGTGGCGAACACGGCGCCCCGGCGATGGGCGGCAATCCCTGGCGTGGCAATGGCCGCGGTCTCACCACGCGGCCTGACCAGGTGCAGGGGCTGGTCCAGATGCCCGACGCCCAGCGGCAGGAGCAGGAACTCCAGCGCCAGCAGCAACAGGTGATGCAGCGCCAGCAGATGGAGCAGCAACGCCAGCAACACGAACAGCAACGGCAGGGCACGGACTTGCGCCGGCAGCAGCAACAGACGCAGGAGCGCCAGCAATGGGAACAGCAGCGCCAGGGCCATGAAGCGCAAGACCAGGGGCAGGCGATGCAGCGTCAGCAGCAACAAGCCATGCAGCGCCAGCAGATGGAGCAACAGCGACAGATGCAGGATCAGCAGCGCCAGCAATCCGAGCAGCGGCACATGATGGAGTCGCAGCGCCAGCAAGCGGAGCAGCAGCGGCAGATGGCCGACCAGCAGCGCCAGCAACGGGCCGTCCAGCGCCAGCAGATGGAGCAACAGCGGCAGATGCAGGAGCAGCAGCGCCAGCAGTCAGAGCAGCGCCACATGATGGAGTCGCAGCGCCAGCAGGCGGAGCAGCAACGGCAGATGGCTGACCAGCAGCGCCAGCAACAGGCGGCCCAGCGCCAGCAGATGGAGCAACAGCGCCAGATGCAGGAGCAACAGCGCCACCAGCAGGAGCAGCAGCGGCAGATGGCGGACCAGCAGCGCCAGCAACAGGCCATGCAGCGCCAGCAGATGGAGCAGCAGCGCCAGATGCAGGAGCAGCAGCGGCGGGCGCAGGACCAGCAACGCGCCGCGCAGGAGCAGCAGCGCGCGATGCAGCAACAGCAGCAACAGCAGCGTGCCATGCAGGAGCAGCAGCGCCAGCAGCAGGACCAGCAGCGGCAGATGCAGGAACGCCAGCGGCAGCAGCAACAGCAGCAACAGCAGCAGATGGAACAGCAGCGCCAGCAGCAGCGCGCTCAACATGACCGCGGGCATCAGGAAGCCCGCAACGACGGCCGCTAGCAGAACGGCGACAGCGCAAGGCAATGCGGGCCGTCAGGGGTGCACCGTGACGGCCCGCATCGTGATGTCAACGCCTTACTTCGCCAGTTCCGACAGGCGCACCGGCGAGATCTTGCCGTTCTGCACCCAGCCCACCACGGTATCGGCAACCGACCCGCCCTTGGCGTCGATGCCTTCGACCTCGTTCGGGTTGGCTTCCTTCGGCAGCGCCTTGACCGCCTCCGGCATCTTCGCGCGGATGGCGGCGGCATCGCTGGTGGTGCCGGCCAGCTTCATCGCGCCGGCCAGGGCATACACCATGGTGTAGTTCAGCGACATCTCCGTGGTGGCATCGCGCCCGTCATGCAGCTTCTTGTACTTGGCATTGAAGGTTTGCGCGGCGGGGCGGCCGTCGTTGACCAGCGGCAGCACGCCGATGGAGCCTTCCAGCATGGCCAGGCCGTTGGTGACCTTGGCCATCTCGTCCATCTTGGCCTGGTCCATGATGATGAAGCCGCCCTTGAAGCCCAGTTCGCGCGCTTGCTTGACCACCAGTGCGGTCGGCTCGGACGGCCCCCCGACGAACATCACGTCCGGCTTGTCGGTGATGGCGCGCGACACGCCGCTGTAGAAGTCGGTGGCCTTGGTATAGGACATCGGATTGTTGCCGACGACCTTGCCGCCCGCGCCTTCCCAGGCCGGGACAAAGGCCTGCACCCACGCCTTGGCGTAGTCGTGGTCGGCCGGCGCCAGCGCCACGTTCTTGCCGTAGCGCTTCATCTGCGCCTTGACGAAGGGCTCGATGTAGCCGGTGTAGGCGGGCGGGATGCGGATGGTCAGCTTGTTGCCGGCGTCGGTGATGCGCGGCACGCTCGAATAGGCCATGACCAGGAACTTTTCCTGCTCGTTGAAGGCCTGCAGCGCGAAGATGCCGCCCGAGTGCGGCACGAACACGGCGGGGGTCTTGTGCTGCTGCACCAGGCGGCGCGCGTTGATGGCGGCCTCGGCGGGCGAGTACTTGTCATCGAGCGCCACGACTTCGAGCTTCACCTTCTTGCCCTTGACCTCCAGGCCCGAGGCGTTGATCTCGTCGACGGCCATCTGCACGCCGGACAGCACGTTCTTGCCATACAGCGCCGCGCCGCCCGACAGCGGGCCGGTGTAGCCGATCTTGACGACTTCCTGGGCCAGTGCGGCGCCGGAGGCCAGCATGGCGGCGACGGCGGTGGCGGCCAGCGGGAAGATGCGGCGGATGATGTTGTTTTGCATGGTGTTGTCTCCTGAAAGTACTGCGCTTGTTTTGCCTGCTGTCGTTCTGTCTGACCGCTTTGTTTTCTCCCTCTCCCGCAAGCGGGAGAGGGAGTCCGCAATCGGGATAACTCAGGCCTTCGCTTCATCCGCCGATATATGCCTTGCGAATCCCCTCATCCTTCAACAGCGAATCGCGATCGCCCTCCATCACGATGCGGCCGCTCTCGATCACATACGCGCGATGCGCGATCCCCAGCGCCGCGTACGCGTTCTGTTCCGCCAGCAGCACCGTGGTGCCGGCGCGGTTGATGCGCTGGATGATCTCGAACATCTGCTTGACCACCAGCGGCGCCAGGCCCAGCGAAGGCTCGTCGAGCAGCAGCGCGCGCGGACGGCTCATCAGCGCGCGGCCCAATGCCACCATCTGCTGCTGGCCGCCTGACAGCGAACCCGCGGGGTCGTCCTTCTTCTGCCGCAGGATCGGGAACATCTCGTACACCTCTTCGAGCGTCTTGCGGATGCCAGCCGAATCGCGGCGGTGCACGTAGGCCCCGAGCGTCAGGTTCTTCTCGACGCTCATGGCCGGAAACAGCTTGCGTCCTTCCGGGCAATGCACGAGTCCCGCCTGCACGATCTGCGACGGCTTCATGCCCGACAGCTCGCGGCCGTCGAAGCGCATGCTGCCGCCGCTGATGCGGTGGATCGCGCTCATCGCCAGGAAGATGGAACTCTTGCCCGCACCGTTGGCGCCGAGCAGCACCACCAGTTCGCCCGCGCCGGCATGCAGGGTGATGTTGTCCAGGGCGCGGAAGCTGCCGTACGACAGCGAGACGCGTTCAAGCTGCAACATGGTCGGCTCCCAGGTAGGCCTCGATGACATGCGGATCCTGCTGGATCTGCGCGGGCGTGCCTTCGGCGATCTTCTCGCCGTAGTTCAGCACCATGATCTTGTCGGCCAGGCGCATGATCATGTCCATCTTGTGTTCGATCAGGCAGACCGTCTTGCCGTGGCGGACCATCTTGCGGATCAGCTCGGCCAGGCCCACGGTTTCCTCAGGGTTGACGCCACCGGCGGGCTCGTCGAGCAGCAGCAATTCAGGGTCGGTGGCCAGCGCCAGCGCGAAGGCCACGCGCTTGCGCGCTTCCTGCGTGATATCGGCGGCGATCTCGTGGGCCAGGTGCGTGAGGCCGACAAAGTCGAGCGCGGCTTCGGCCTTGTCGCGGCACAGGCGCTCTTCTTCACGCAGGCGGCGCGTGTTGAACAGCACGTCGCCAAGGCCCGAGCGCGTGCGCAGGCGGTGGCCGACGATCAGGTTGTCCAGCACCGTGGCGCGGTCGAACAGCGCCGTGGCCTGGAACGTGCGCGCCACGCCGAGCCGCGCGATCTGGTCGGCGCGCAGGCCGGCCACATCCTGCCCCTTGAACAGGACCTGGCCGGAGCTTGGCGCGTGCGTGCCGGCGATCAGGTTGAAGAACGTGGTCTTGCCGGCGCCGTTGGGGCCGATGATGGCGTTGATATGGCCCTGCTCGAAGGTCACGGAGACATCGTTGACCGCGGTCAGGCCGCCAAATTTCTTGGTCAGGTTGCGGATCTCAAGCACGGTCGGCTCCGGCGGTGGTGGCTACGGGTGCGGCAGCGGGGGATGCGGCAGGCTGGCGGTTGCCGCGGCGCGCAGCGGCGGCCTTGCGCGCCTGCTTTTTGAGCCAGGAGCCGACAATGCCGTCCGGGAAGAAGATGATCAGCAGGACCAGCACCGGGCCGAACACCAGCATGCGGTAGTCCTGCAGGAACTGCAGCGTCTGCGTGACCCACGGCACCAGCACCGCGCCCAGCAGCGGCCCGAACAGCGTGCCCGTGCCGCCGACCAGCATCGCCATCACCATGTCGAAGGTCAGGTCGGTGCGCGCGATATCGGGGCCGAGGAACCGCACCTGGCCCGCGTAGAGCGCGCCCGCAAAGCCGGCATAGCCGACCGACAGCACGAACGACAGCACCTTGGTGCGCATCAGGTTGATGCCCAGCGCCTCGGCCAGCGCGTCGCTGTTGCGCACGGCCATGAAGCTGCGGCCCAGCAGCGAGGTGACGATGCGGTGCATCAGGTAGGTGCCGATCGCCAGGAAGGCCAGCACCAGGTAGTACTGCGCCGGCACGCTGTCGAACGTGACCGGACCGATTGCCGCCGGCACCGGAATGCCGATCAGCCCCACGGTGCCGTGCGTCAGGCTTTCCCACTTCTCGATCAGCAGGTAGATGATGTAACCGATGCACATCGTGAAGATCGAGAAGTAATGACCCTTCAGCCGCAGCGAAACGAGGCCCACGATGTAGCCGATTGCCATCGACACCACGCCAGACAGCGCGAACGCCAGCCAGAACGGCACCTGGTGGTCCACGGTCAGGATGCCCAGCGTGTAGGCGCCGATGGCCATGAAGCCGCCATGCGCAAGATTGAGCTGGCCGGTGTAGCCGGTGATGAGGTTCAGCCCGAGCGTGGCGATGGCGTAGATGAAGGCCAGCGTCATCACGGTCAGGTAGTAGCTGTTGGGCGTGATCAGCGGGAACGCAATCGCCAACGCCAGCAGCAGGATCCAGCCGGTCTTTCCTTGCAGTGCTTTCATGGTCGTACTCCTCAGGCTGCCTTGCCGGCGAACAGGCCTTGCGGCCGGATCGACAGGATCACCACCAGCAGCACGAAGGCGATGATGTCCTTGTAGTCGGTCGAAACATAGAAGCCGCCGAAGCTCTCGGCCATACCGATGATGAGCCCGCCGGCAATGGCGCCCGGGATGCTGCCCATGCCGCCCAG
This sequence comes from Cupriavidus sp. C2SS-8b, assembly GCF_057073745.1. NCBI lineage: Bacteria > Pseudomonadati > Pseudomonadota > Betaproteobacteria > Burkholderiales > Burkholderiaceae > Cupriavidus > Cupriavidus sp. C2SS-8b. The sequence continues at coordinate 1,751,558 of NZ_CP172717.1, read as the reverse complement.
GATGATGATGACGAAGGCCTTGGTGATGACCAGGTTGCCCATGCTCGGGTAGACCAGGTTGATCGGCGCGTAGAGCGTGGCGGCGATGGCGGCGAGCGCGCCCGAGATGGCGAACACCAGCAGCGTGACGCGCGTCGCGTCGATGCCGACCAGCGCGGCGCCTTCGCGGTTCTGCGCCATGGCCATGATGGTGGCGCCGGTCATGGTCCGCGTGAGGAACAGGTGCAGCAGCACCATCAGCGCGAACGCCGCGACGATAATCAGCAAGCGCTGCAGCGGCGCGGTCAGGCCGAACAGTTCAACGACCTGCCCGTAAGGCGTGGGCATGCGGTGGAAATCCGCGCCCCACAGCGCCTGCGCGCCGGCTTCGAGGAACAGCAGGATGCCGATGGCCGCGATCATGTCGTGCAGCTCGGGCGCATTGCGCAGCGGATGGAACACCAGCCGGTCGGCCAGCATGGACAGCATCGCCACCACCACGGCCGCGCCGAGCATCGCCAGCCAGTAGTTCAGGCCGAGCGTCGTCATCAGGTAGTACGAGACGTAGGCGCCGGCCATGTAGAACGCGCCGTGCGCGAAGTTCGGCACGTGCAGGATGCCGTAGACCAGCGTCAGGCCAAGGGCCACCAGGCTGTACACGCCGCCCAGCGTCAGGCCGTTCAGGATCTGTTGAAGGAACAATGCCACAGGCTCACCTCGTGAAGTTCACGAAACAGGGCACGCGCCGGCCGCAAGCGGGCGCGTGGGTTCATGGCGGCAACCCTTGGGGCGCCGCCCATGCGAAAGAGGGGATCAGTCGAGGATCTGGGCCGCGGCGAGCGGTGCCGGGTCCGGGTAGGCGCGTTGCGCCAGTCGGATGTGGTGCTCGCGGACAGATGCGTACTGCGGGTATTGCATGGTTGTCTCCTATGCGATGCGGTCTGCGCTGTTGCGCCGCGGTGTGCCGGTCGTGGCCGGCGACGCCGTTGCGTGGAAGTGACAATTCCCGCACGGTCGTTCGTTTTCATCGACTTTTGCATGGGGTCGAAGGGGAGTCAAGAAAACCGGCCCAGTATTCCGCACAGCGAAATAGCGGCACTCTGAGAGATTCGCGAGGGGCTCGCGGTGTAGAGGAAATCCCTGACAGCGCATGCGCGCCGTCATCCATGGCACCTATGACCCCTATGTATTCGCTACATAGCCGACTTGGGCGCGGCGCAAGCTGGTATCTAGTTAAGCTGGACCACACGCCCACTTGCATGAAGCGTTCGACTTCCATCCCGGCCCCGCCGCCCGATGCCGCCCACGTCATGCCCGCCATGCCTTGCGGTGCGGCGGAGCCCGCTGAAGACCGCAACTTCGTCACTGCGCTGGCGCGCGGCATGGAACTGCTGCGCGCGTTCGGGCCGCATGATGACTACCTGGGCAACGCCGAGTTGTCGCGCCGCACGGGGATTCCGAGGCCTACGGTGTCGCGCCTGACCTATACGCTGGCCTCGCTCGGATACCTCGCCTATATCGAGTCGACGGAGAAGTACCGGCTGGGGCAGGGCGCGATGGTGCTGGGGCATCGCTATATTTCCGGCGCGGGCATCCGCGACATCGCGCAGCCGCTGATGCAGTCGCTTTCGTTCGCGACCGATTGCACCGTTGCGCTGGCCATGCCTGACCGCCACGCGATGGTCTACCTCGAATCGTGCCAGCCGCGCGGCGCGCTGGTGATCCGGCTCGCGCCCGGCGCGCGCCTGCCGATGGCGACCTCGGCGATGGGACGCGCATGGCTGGCAGGGCTCGACGAAGCGCACCGCGAAGCCGCGCTGGCCGAACTGGAGCGCCACTATGGCGCGCGCTGGGCGCCGGTGCGCGGCAAGATCGAGCGCTCGCTGCGCGACCACGCGCGGCGCGGTTTCTGCGTGGCCCATGCCGAGTGGGACCGCACCGTCAGCGGTGCCGCGGCGCCGCTGCGGCTCGAAGGCAGCGGCGAGGTGCTGGCGCTGAATATCGGTGGCGCCGCGGCGCGGCTGTCACCCGAAATCCTGGAAGGTAACCTGGGCCCGCGCATCCGCGACCTGGCCCAGACGCTGCAGGCGCGGTTGTGGCAGGCCGGCGCCGGGCAGCAAGGATCGACACGACCCGCGCCGGCAACGTCCGACGCGCGTGACGCCAACTGAAAGACAACACAGACACGAGGAGACACACGCATGCAAGTCAAAGACAAGACCGTCGTCGTGACGGGCGGCGCCACGGGCATCGGCCGTGCGCTGGCCCTGGCCTTCGCGCAGGCCGGAGCGCGCGGCGTGGCCATCGCCGATCTCAACGCCGCTGGCGCTGCCTCGGTGGCGGCCGAAGTGCAGGCGGCCGCGCCGGACTGCAAGGTGTTCGGGCAGGCGGTGGATGTCGCCGATGCCAGCGCCGTGCAGGCGCTGACGGACGAGGCCACGCGCCGCTTCGGCCAGGTCGATGTGTTCTGCTCCAACGCCGGCATCATCCTGCGCAAGGGGCTCGACGCCAGCGCCGGGGAATGGCAGCGCATCTGGGACATCAACGTCATGGCGCACATCCACGCGGCCAAGGCGGTGCTGCCGCAGATGCTCGAGCGCGGCGACGGCTACTTCGTCAATACCGTGTCGGCCGCGGGGCTGCTGTCGCAGATCGGGTCGGCGCCGTACGCGGTGACCAAGCATGCGGCCATCGGCTTCGCGGAATGGCTGTCGATCACTTACGGCGACCGCGGCATCAAGGTGAGCTGCATCTGCCCGCAGGGCGTGCAGACCAACATGCTGTTCGGCGAGAACGGCGAGCGCAAGGGCTTCCTGCAGCAGGGATCGGTCACGGCCGAGCATGTTGCCGACGCCACGCTCGCGGGCATGGCCGACGAGCGCTTCCTGATCCTGCCGCACCCCGAGGTACTGGAATACTATCGCCGCAAGGGACAGGACTACGACCGCTGGCTGCGCGGCATGCGCCGCCTGCACGAGCAGGTCATGCAGGAGTTCGGCGGTAGCGCCGTGTAGTCCCGGATTTTTCCACAGAACAGCCGGCGCCCACGCAGGCGCCGGACAGCCAGGAGACAACCGATGCGAGTCAGTTCCGTTGCCGTGGCCGCGCTCGCCGCTGCCGCTGTGTTCAGTGCCCCCGCCGCGCAGGCGCAGGCGTATCCGAACAAGCCGATCCGGATGGTGGTCGGGTTTCCCAGCGGCGGCGCGCCCGACACGCTGGCGCGCATCGTTTCCGAGAAGATCTCGCCCGCCTGGGGGCAACCGGTCGTGGTGGACAACAAGCCCGGTGCCGGCGGCAATATCGGCGCCGAGGCCGTGGCCCATGCGGCCGCTGACGGCTACACGCTGGCGATGGGCACCGTGGGCACGCACTCGATCAACGGCTCGCTCTACAGCAAGATGCCGTATGACATGGTCAAGGACTTCACGCCCGTGATGCTGGTGGCGACGACGCCCAATGTGCTGGTCGTGCATCCGGACGTGCCGGCGAAGGACGTGGCGGAACTGATCGCGCTGGCGAAGTCGAAGCCCGGCAGCCTCACGTTCGGTACGCCCGGCGTCGGTACGTCGCTGCACGTCGCCGGCGAGTTGTTCAATGTCATGGCCGGGGTGAAGATCACGCATGTGCCGTACAAGGGCCGCGCGATGGCGATTCCGGACCTGCTTGGCGGCCACATCACGATGATGTTCGACAACCTGCCGTCGGCGCTGCCGGTGGTGAAGGAAGGCAAGCTGCGCGCGCTGGGCGTTACCAGCGCGAAGCGCTCGCCATCGGCTCCGGATATTCCCACGCTGGCCGAGCAAGGTCTGCCCGGCTTCGAGGCGGTCTCCTGGTTTGCGGTCTTTGCGCCGGCCAATACGCCCAAAGACGTGGTGGCGAAGCTCAATGCGGAGCTGAACCGCATCTATTCGCTGCCGGACGTGCAGGCCAAGCTCCGGACGCTGGGGCTGGAGCCGGTCCTCGGCACGCCCGAGCGCCTGGCGAGCTACCAGCGCGCGGAGATCGCCAAGTGGGCGAGGGTGGTGAAGGAGTCGGGGGCGAAGGCGGAGTGAGGGGGGAAGGGGGGGAATTGCAGACTCATCGCGTATTTAAGGTTCTTCGCTGAATTGCGGGGGCATCGCTCTTGGCATGCGCGGCTGTTTCGCAGGCGTAGCCTGCGAGTCACTTTTTGTCCGAGCGACAAAAAGTAACCAAAAAACGCGTCGCTTGCCCTAACGGGCGAATATTGATCGTAGTGTGCGAGGAATTTCGTACGGGTACTCGCTTCAGAGAATGCCCGGCTGCCTGCCGCATGGAGCGCAACCGTATGTAGGCTCTCCCACAATGATTGAACCAGCCCCGAACCTGTCCGTGGCCCGCCAGTGGGCGCGATATCGCATCATCGCCTACGGCTGCTGTGCGGCTCAGTAAAAACCAGAAAAGCCGGTAACGGAAGCACCGTCGCCAGCGCTGCTGATGCCCTGACTAACCGACTAGTGAGCAGCGAAGCAGCCGAAGGCGATGATGCGATGACGGTGGAAGCAGGGGCCACGGACAGGTTCAGGGCTGGTTCAATCACGGCTTGAAAGCCCGCATGCGGACGCGCACCATGCGGCAGGCAGCCGGGCACGCTCTGAAGCTCATACCCGTACAACACCCTCAGCACACTACGATCAATATTCGCCCGTTAGGGCAAGTAACGCGCTTCTCGCCTACTTCTTGTCGCTTGGACAAGAGTAGGTCGCCGGCTACGCCGGCGAAACAGCAGCGCCTGCCAAGAGCGATGCCCCCGCAATTTGCCGAAGAACCTTATTTAGGCAATGACCAAAGACGTCAGGCGTCGGGTTCCGGGGTGGCCTGGGTGTGCTGGGCGGGGTCGGCATCGCGCAGCCGGCTCAGGCTGATCGCAGCGCCCAGCGTAGCCATGGCCACCGCCACATAAAGCGCGAAGCGCGCGCCGCCGGTCTCGTCCAGGCTGAACAGCAGCGCCACCACGGCCGTGCCGGTGGTCTGCCCGAGCAGGCGCGTGGTGGCCTGCGCCCCGCTCGCGCCGCCGCTGCGTTCGGGCGGCGTGGCGCCGATCATGGCGCGATTGTTGGGCGACTGGAACAGGCCGAAGCCAAGCCCGCACATCGCCATTCGCCAGAGGATATCCAGGCTGCTGGCATCACGCCCGAGCCATGCCAGGCCAAGCAGGCCGGCAGCAAGCAGCGCCAGCCCGAGACCCGCCAGGATGCTGGCGGGATAGCGGTCCGAGAGCCGGCCCGACAGCGCCGCCATCAGCGCCACCGTCAACGGCCAGGGCGTGATCAGCAGCCCCGTTTCGTGCAGCGAGCGGCCCAGCTGGTACTCGAAATAGAACGGCAGCGCCACGAATGCCAGCATCTGCGTCATGAACGAGCAGAACGACGTGCCGACCGCCAGCGTGAAGGCCCGGCTGGCAAACAGGTCCACGGGCACGAGCGGTGCCGGGCGGCCGTGCTGCCGGCGCACCAGGATCCAGCCCAGCACGATGGTGAGGCCCAACGCGGCGGCACCGGCGTAGCGCAGGCCACCATGGCCGAGGCCATCGACGCCGAGGATAAACAGGCCGAACACCAGCGCGGACAGCACGGCGCTCGGATAGTCGAAATCGCGCGGCTGCGGCGCCGTTTCCGGCAGGGCGCTGCGGCTGAGCGCCAGCGCGACGATCGCCACGGGCACGTTCACGGCGAAGAGCCACTGCCAGCTCGCCAGCGACAGGATCAGTGCCCCGAGCGAAGGGCCCACCGCCGTGGTCACGCCGACCACCAGCGCATTGAGCCCGATGCCGCGGCCCAGCCGCGTCGGCGGATAGATAAAGCGCACCAGCGCCGTATTCACGCTCATGATGCCGGCCCCGCCCAGGCCCTGCAGCACGCGCGCCGCGACCAGCATGGGCAGGTTGACGGCAAGCGCGCACAGCAGCGATCCCACCAGGAAGGTGGCCAGCCCGGCGCGGTACACGCGCTTGTATCCCAGGATGTCACCCAGCGATGACAGCGGCAGCAGGCATACCGTGACCGTGAGCTGATAGGCGTTCACCACCCAGATGGTGTTCGACGGCTCGGACTGCAGCTGGCGCGCGATCGACGGCAGCGCGATATTGGCAATGGAGCCGTCCAGCACGGCCATGATCAGCCCGCAGAAGACGGTGAGGATGGCCCAGTTGCGCTGCGGCTGGGGAAGGCCTTGATGTAACGACATGGGGAAGACAATGGCGGCAAGGACGCGCCCGCGAGGCCGGGTGCGGCGCCGTCATTATCGGCGCGCCGGTCGTTGCCTGCAAATCGGCGGATTGTGGTAGAGGTCCCGCCGCCGGAATCAGGGGCTGTCGGGCGCGGCGGCCGCGGGGCCGTCGCTGGCGTAGCGCAGCGCCAGCGCCTGCAAGGCCTCGCCGGCTTCGGCAATGGCCGGATTCCAGTGGCGGGAGCCAAGGCAGAGCTGCTCGACTGCGCGGCAGCGGGCATGCAGCGCCGTCTGCAGGACGATCCTGAAGCCGCTCGCGGCGCGGTGCGTCCAGGCCTGGAGTGCGTGCAGGTCCCTGGCGGCCAGTATCTGCGCAAGTTCAGGCAAGTCGGTTTGCAGCTGCTCGCGCAGCAGGCGCGTATAGCGTTTCTGGTCGGCACAGGCGTCCGGCAGCTTGCGCGAGTGCAATTCGTGCAATTCGCGCAGGGCTTGCAGCGCGTCGCCCAGCTCCCGCAGTGACGCGGGTTTGGTGATGTAGCCGCTGAAGCCACGCTGCTGCCAGTCCTCGGCCTGCTCCTGCTCGGCAAGCGCGCTGAACGCCAGCACCGGCAGGTCGGGAAGCAATTCGCGCAGGGCATCGAGCAGGGCGTAGCCGTTCATCAGCGGCATGTGGATGTCGGTCAGGACGGCATCGACATGGGTCGACTCCGCGACCGCCAGCGCCTGCTTGCCGTTGTCGGTGATGATGGGACGGCAGCCCAGCGCGCGGAGTTGCTCGCCGATCACCGTCTGGTTCAGCGGATTGTCCTCGGCAACGAGGATGTCCATCCCGGTGATGTCTGGTAAGGGTTGCCACGCCGGCGCGACGGGCTGGCCTGGGTCACCCGCGGAGGACGACGGCGCGGAACCATCCTGCGGGCCCGGGGCGGCGGATGCCACGCTGGCGAGCAGGGCGTCGTGGCTGAAGCTTGTCACCTCGAAGATGCCTGGCGCGCGCTGACGGGGCCGATGGGGACCGTCCGGCGTCAGCCAGACCACGGGCGCGGCACTCAGCGCCTGCAGCGCAGCGAAGGCCTCCGGCTGGTATTCCTCCGTGGCGACGATCACTTGCGGACGGTGGCTTTCCAGGTGCTCGCGCGCGGCGGCCAGCGATGCCAGCAAGCGGGTTCGCCATCCCACCGTGGCCAGCCAGGCTTCCAGGCATTCGCCGGTCCTGGCGTCAGGGCACAGCACCATCACGCTGCCGCGCCGCGCGGGCATGGCATCCGGTCCGTTGGCGGTCGCCGCGTCGTGGCCGGCGGGCGGCAAGGGCACGGCAATGGTGAAGGCGCTGCCCACTTCCTGCACGCTCTGCACGCCAATGCTGCCGCCCATGAGTTCGCACAGCCGCGCGCAGATCGACAGGCCCAGGCCGGTGCCGCCGTGGCGGCTGGTGGCGACGGCGTCGCCTTGCACGAACGGCTGGAAGACGCGTTCGGTCAGTGCGGGCGGCATGCCGATTCCCGAATCGCTGACGCGGCAGGTCAGCATGGGGCGGCCCAGCGCGTCCGGGCCGTAGCTGCCGCTGAGCGTGATGCGGCCGCTCGTGGTGAACTTGAAGGCGTTGTTCAGCAGGTTATTGATGACCTGCGTCAGACGCATGCGGTCCCCGCACACTTCACGATCCAGTTGCGGATCCAGTTGCAGGCTGAGCCGGATGCCGCGTTCGGTGGCCATCGGCGCGTATGTCAGCGCCAGGCCTTCGAGGGCATCGGCCAGCCGGAAGGGCTTGCTGAACAGTTGCAGCTTGCCGGCATCGATCTTCGAGAAATCGAGGATGTCGTTGACGATGCGCCGCAGCCCTTCCGCAGCGGTGCCCAGCGCTTGCAGCCGCGGTGCGTGGCTCTCGAGCCCGGGGCTGCGCGCGAGCAGTTCCAGGTTGCCGATCAGGGCGTTAAGCGGCGTGCGAATCTCGTGGCTCATGGCGGCGAAGAAGCGCGAGCGCGCGCGCATCATGGCCTCGGTAGCTTGCTGTGCCGAACGCAGTTGCTGTTCCAGCGCCTGCTGGGTCGTGACATCCTGCACGGCACAGAACAGGACCTTGTCGTCGCGGTAGCGCGCGGGCGCATAGGTGATTTGCAGGTAGCGCTGCGCGGTCTCGTCAGCGTCGCCTGGCGCGGACACGGTGAAGCGCGCGATCGGTGCAGGCTGGCCGGCTTCCGTGGCCGGTGGCTGGCGTTCGAAGCCCTCTGTCACGGATGCGGGCAAGGTGTCGCGGTGATCCAGCCGCAGCAGTGACTGGGCCAGCTGGTTCGACGTCAGCACGAGGTAGTCGCGCTGCCGGACAATGCACAGGCCGACCGGCGTCGCGCTGACGAGGATCTGGTTCAGGATCTCGTTTTCCAGCGCACGCGCTGCCTCCGAATGGGTCCGGCGCAACAGCTGGCGGTCCCAGTAGCGCGCACTCAGGACGATGGCGCCGATCAGCAGCAGCCCCACGCCGAGGATCAGCGCCAGTTCGGGGGCGAGCGCCGGCACCAGCAAGCCGTACGGTACGAAGCAGACCAGCGTGCCGAACGCCGGCTTCAGCGGCTGCACCATGAGCACGCCGCGGCGCGTGTAGTGCGACAGGTTGCGTGGTGGTCGTCGCGCTTGCGACATGGCGTCGCGGATCACCGGCGCTTCGACGGGCAAGGCCGGGGCGGCGACATCGATGACCTCGTCGGCCGGATCGAGCAGGGCCAGCAGCGCGTTGTCTCCGGGCTGGTCATCGAGCTGCGCAAGGAAGTCTCCGACCGGCACGCATGCCGCGAGCAGGATGGTCGGTGTATCGCCCGAATAGGCCGCGCCGACGCTCAGCATGACCATGGCACCCGTCAGCGGATCCCGGATCGGGCCGGCCCAGACCTGCTCGTCGGCAGGTGGCACCGCATGGCCCGTGCGGTCCAGCATCGCCTGCGTGATGGTGCTGCGCAGGGTGTCGACCAGCGCGGGCACGATCGGCATCGTGGCCTGCGCGGCGAGGCGCTGGCGCGCGAGGACGGCTGCGCTGTCGTCCTCCAGCGACAGGACATAGACCGGGTGGTCCAGCCCGAAGGCCTGCTGCGTGGCCAGCGTACCGAGCGCAATCTGCTGCAGGCGTGCAAGCCGCACGGGTAGCGAGGGCCCCCAGGCGTGCCGCGTGGCGGCCGTCGCGAGCAGGTAGTAGTCGTGCCCCAAGCCGTGCTCCGTCAGCGCATCGGCAACGCGGGCAACGCCGGTTGCGCGGACGGACGCTATCGCGGCCGGATCGGGCATCTGCGCGGGACTCGATTCACGATAGCGGCGCACACCCAGGATGCTGCGCTTCACGAAGGCCGCCTCGCTTTCCAGGCGCTCCGAGAGGGAGGCGGCATAACGGGCAACCTGGCTTTGCTGACGGCTCAGGTGCTTGTCCGTTTCCAGCGCCGCCAGCACGATGCCGGTGAATACCACCAGCGCGATCAGCACGGCAATGGTCGCCGAGTAAAGATGCTGTTGCCGGCGGGCCTTGTCGGCGAGCGTGTCGAAGGCGCTCGCCAGCGACACGCGGGTACTGTCCAGAAGCTGCTGCATGGGCGCTCAGATCAGACCGTTCTCGTAGGCGTAACGGATCAGGTCGGTATTGGTGTGCACGCCGAGCTTGCGCATGGCGACTGTCTTCTGGCTGGAGATGGTGCTGACCGAACGCCCGAGCTTGGCGGCGATGACGTTGAGCTGCATGCCCTGCGCATAGAGCCTGATCACTTCCAGTTCACGCATCGTGAGATCGGTGGCGGGGGCATCCACCATGGACGCGTTGTCGAGGATCGCGCGTATGGACGGCGAGTAGTAGCAGCTGTCGCTGCTCATGACATGGACGCAGGCGCGCAAGGTCTCATCGAGCTCGTCTTCCTTGCTGACAAAGGCGCGCGCTCCCAGCCTGATGGCCCGCCGGATGATCGCCGCATTCGACTGCGCACTGACCACGACGATGCGCGTGCCGCGATGGCGCCGCGCCAGCCGGTGGAGCAGGTTGAAGCCGTCCAGCGTGGCATTGCCGTGGCCCATGCAGAAGTCGGTGATCGCGATGTCGGCCGGCTGCCTGTCGAGCGCCTGCACCAGTTCGGATCCGCTCGTGCAGGCGCAGGCGACCTCGAAGCGTGCGGATCGCTGCAGGCAATCACGCAGCGCGGCGACGACCAGCGGGTGGTCGTCGGCAACGGCGACGCGTATGAGCGGTTCGTTCATGGCACGCCTCCGGCACCGGCGCGCGGATCATGGCGGCGCGCGCGGTTTCTGGCAGGGGGGAGGGCGGAGCAGGGGTAAGGGGTGCTGCGTTGCGGCCGGCGGAAAGACCCCGGCCGATGCCTACAGTCAAGAAACATTTGACGATGACCTCGGTAATTGTGGACGCCAACCGGCAATGGCCGATTGAGACGAGCTATTGCATCCCTACAATCCCCGAATTCTGGCTATCTTATATGCGCCGTTGAATCGTATTTCGGCTAGTTTATTTCGCGCTTTAAGGGTCGCCCGATGCTGGCGTGCACGAATGCTGAGGCAGCGCAATCCTGAGGTGGCGTGTCGGGTGCCGGCGAGTCTCGGCCTTGCCACCTTGCCGCGTACGCCTAGAATGAATTCGGCAACACGAAGGATGCCTGCCGGCACGGTTGTGCCTCCGGCGGCGCATCCCCCGGTGCGGCAGCAGACGGTGCAGCAACCGTCCCCGCCCTTCATGGCGAAGACCGGGCGCAAGCGCTGAACCCCCGAACCAACAACTCACGGTGAGTCGATGCATGCCACCGGCATGCTATCCATTTTTTGCGTCGCGCCTCCTGCGTGACGCACGCTCCCGCTGCGCGCATGCGGCGATCTCATGACCTGACGGAGGATGCCATGGCTACGAGACCGTTTTCCGATTTTTCCCCGGAGGAACAGCAACAGTTCGCGCAGGTATGCAGGCAGATGGGCATGGTCCCGGACGACTTCGACATCACCGACGAAAGTAACGGCGATGCGCTGCGCCGCATCAGCGTGCGCCGGCTGAGCACGGACGCTGGCAGCGCCTATGAAGCCGGCGCGGGTGGCGAGTGGGTCGAGGAATTCGAGAGCGATCTCGAATGCGGCCTGTTTGGCCGGGTGACCGTGTAGCGGATCGCGGAACGCGCCGGCGCTCAGGCGGCGGCGCCCGCCGCCTTGCGGTCGAGATCGCGGTGATACATGGTGTGGCGGTACAGGCCATAGCAACTGGTCGCCGTGAAGCCGAGCTGCTGCACGAACAGGCCATAGGTGCCCGTCACCAGCGCAAAGACGCTCCAGACCAGGTTCGAGCACAGGTACGCGATCCATCCCCAGCGCGACGCGCGGTTGTGCAAGGCCACCAGCAGCGACCCGCTCATGGCCAGGGCGCAGCCTGACCACTCAAGTCCGTTGAGCAGATTGGGAACGATTTGCGGGGCGAAATCCATGTCGCGTGTCTCCTGATTTTGTGTTCATTTTTTGCATACAATCAGCCGCGCACTTTAGCGGGGAACGCAGGCGTGTGCAAGTGTTTTCAGGTTTGCATGGAAGGTTGGAATGTGCGGCGCAAGGGCCGTATCGGCCGCAGGACCGTCAATTCGCGAACAGCTTAGAACGAAGCGGGAACTCAGGACCGGCCGCGATCGGCAGCGCGTGCCACCACCGACGCACCGGCGCTCAGTTCCTTGAGCAGCGCAAGCGATGCCTGGCCGGTGGTGCAGAACGGGTCCAGTTCCGCGCGCGCGGAGAATTTGAGCAGGGTGGCGGTGTTGATGCGCGCGGCGTTGACATGGCCCATGGCCCAGCCGGCGAAATCGCGCTGGCAGATGTCTTCGAGGTGTAGCAGCACCAGGTCATGGTGGCGCGGATCGCGCGTGATCGCCTGGAACAGGCGGGACACCTCCTGACGTTCGCCCTCCAGCGCTTGCAGGAAGACGCCATTGCCATGGCACAGCACGCCGGTGATGCCATGGCGCGGGTTGCGTTCCAGGGCGGTGGCCAGGATGGCGTCGAGCATGGCGGCGTCGATGGCCTGGCGGGCGCGGCTGGCATAGAGCAGGCGGACGAGCATGCGGCGGCTCCGGATGGTGGCGCTATTTGCCGTTGCGGTTGAGCAGCGCGAGGAATTCCCGGCGCAGGCTGCCGTCCTTCAGGAAGGAGCCGCGCATCACGCTGTTGGTCATCTTGGCGTCGGTATCGCGCACGCCGCGCCAGTGCATGCAGAAATGCTCGGCCTCCATCACGATGGCCAGGCCGTCCGGGTTCATCTTCTCCTGCAGCAGGTCGGCCACCTGGGCCACGGCTTCTTCCTGGATCTGCGGCCGGCACATGATCCACTCGGCCAGGCGCGCGTACTTGGACAGGCCGATCAGGTTGGAATGCTGGTTCGGCATCACGCCGACCCACAGCTTGCCGATGATCGGGCACAGGTGGTGCGAACACGCGCTGCGCACGCGGATCGGCCCGACGATCATCAGTTCGCTGAGCTGCTCCACATTCGGAAACTCGGTCACCGGGGGCGGCTTGGCGTAGCGCCCCGCGAAGATTTCCTTCAGGTACATCTTGGCGACGCGGCGCGCGGTTTCCTGCGTGTTGTGGTCGTTGTCCACGTCGATCACCAGCGCGCGCAGCACGTCTTCGAGACGTGCCTGCACTTCTACCTGGAGTGCGTCGAGCTCGCCCGGCTCGAGGTAGCGGGCGATGTTGTCGTTCGCATGAAAGCGTTCACGGGCGGCCAGCAGGCGTGAGCGAATGCGATCCGATACGCTCGAGTCGCCTCGCGCCGGATCGGCGTCATCGTGGGATTTCTTCGCGCCGTGATGAGCCGCGTCCTTGTCTGTCATGGAGAGCCGCTTCGGTGGAGAAAAAGGGGCAGATGGTGCTGCCCACCCCGAGCCGGCCGGCGTGGTGCACCGTGCTTCACTATATGGCAGATGTCCGGCCCCCACAACCTGCGGCAAAGCCGGCGAGCGATGCCCGGTGCACACCGCGCAAGGCCTCCGTGAATTGTTGATGACAACGCTAAAGTGCGGCACGCAAGCCGCCGACAAGCGCACATAATGACCGAACCGCGGCGCCTGACCGGCAGCGGTTCTTCCGCCCGACGGGGTATTTTCCAGGGACCACCGAGTGATCTTGCCGATTGCGTTTCCGTGCAGCAGCCTGATGTTGCTTCATGTCGCCACGGTGCCGCTGCCCCAGCCGACGATGGAAGCGGGGGTAGTGGAGCATCACAGCCGCGCCATGCGCGTCAGTGCGCCGCGCCTGCGCTGGGAGGCGGCGCTGTCCCAGCGCGCCAAACCGGTCCGGTTCGGCCCCCAGGGCTGAAGCCGCGCCCGGCAGCAGGCGGCGCTCAGCGCGCCAGCGTGAGTACCGCAAGCGTCGGCAGCATGGCTGCCGGCATGACAATGGCGCCGAGCCGCAGGAACTGGCCGGCACTGACCATATGGCCGTCGCGGCGCAGGGCGGTCAGCCAGAGCAGCGTGGCCAGCGAGCCGGTCGCCGACAGGTTCGGTCCGAGATCGATGCCCACCAGCACCGCGCCGGTCACGGCATCGGACGCATGGCCGGCCGCCAGGGCCGATGACGCGATCAGCCCGGCCGGGAGGTTGTTGGCGACGTTGCCCACCAGCGCCACGGCACCGCCGATCCCCAGCAGTCCGCCGAGGCTGTCGCGTTGCGACGCCGCCTGGATGACCCCGGCGAGCCAGTGGATGACGCCGGTATGCTCCAGCGCCGCCACCATCACGAACAGGCCCGCCACCATCGGCAGCACACCCCACGAGATTTCGCGCAAGGCCGGCATCAGAAGGTCGCGCCGCGTCGCGCACACCATCAGCAGCGTGGCCACGCCGGCCGCGCACGTGGGCCAGCCCAGGTCGCTGCCGCGCAGCGAGGCCACCAGCAGCGCCAGACCGGTCAGCACGATGCCAAGCGCGGTCAGCCATGCCTGCAGGCTCAGCGGCGGCACCGGCACGTCGGCGTCGATCCGTTCGGCCAGCGCCGTGCGCTGCGTCCAGTACAGCGCCGCCAGCGTGGCCACCACGGCCACCAGCGATGGCAGGGCAAAGTGGGCCAGCCAGCCGGCCAGCGGCGGCATGCGAGTGCCGAAGATCACGAGGTTGGCCGGATTGGAGATCGGCAGCACGAAGCTGGCCGCGTTGGCGATAAAGGCGCACGCGAACAGGTGCGGCAGCGGGTTCCTGACCCTGGCCGCGCGCGTGGCGGCCAGCACCGCCGGTGTCAGCACCACGGCGGTGGCATCATTGGACATGAACGCGGTGACCAGCGTGCCGAAGCCGTAGACCAGCAGGAACAGCCTGCGCGACGAGCCGCGTGCGCGCCGCACGGCCAGTGCGGCCACGTGGTCGAACAGTCCGGTTTTGCGCGCCAGTTCGGAGATCACCATCATGCCGGCCAGGAACAGGTAGACATCCAGGCCGCGCGCGACGGCGGCCCATGCGTCGGGCACGGCGAGCAAGCCGCTCAGGCAGAGGATTACGGCACCTGCAACGGCCCAGAAGGCCTCGGGCAGGCGCAGCGGGCGCATCAGCACGCCCGCCGTGGTGAAGGCGGCGATCGACCAGATCCATACCGCGCTGACGCTCGACATTGTGGTTCTTGTTGTGGGAGGGTTGGGAAGGGGCGGGGACTAAAGGCTGGTCCGGTCGTCGCCGCGCGGGGCGGGCTGTCCGGGCAGGCCCACGGCTTCGCTGTTCACCGGGGCGGCGGAGGCATCCTGTGCCGAATCGGAAGCGAGTGGCGGCGCGGGGAAGCCGAGCGAGGCGATCCCCTTGCCTTCGGCATATTCGGCGTACATCCAGTCGCCCGTGCTGCGCACCACTCCGGACGGGGGCGCGGCGCCGGCCGTCGGGACGCCTGCGAGCCGGCCTTCCATATACGACGCCCACATCGGCAACGCGGTGGTGGCACCGAATTCGTGGGCGCCCAGGCTATGGTTGTCGTCAAAGCCCATCCATGCCACCGTGACCACATTGCCGGCGTAGCCCGCGAACCAGCCGTCGGCGGCATCGTTGGTCGTGCCGGTCTTGCCCGCGATGTCCTCGCGGTGCAGGTAGCGGCGCACGCCGGCGCCGGTGCCGTCGTCCACCACGCTGCGCAGCAGGCTGTCCATCACGAAGGCATTGCGCTCGCTGATGACGCGCGGCGGCTGCGCTTCGGCATCCGCGGCGAACAGCACCGTGCCGTCACTGTCGGTAATGCGCGAGATCAGGTACGGCTCGACCCGGTGGCCGTGGTTGGCGAATACCGAATAGGCGGCCGCGAGCCGCAGCGGCGATGTCGAGCCGGCGCCCAGCGCAAGCGGCAGGAAGCGTGGCAGCCGCCTGGGCGAAAAGCCGAAGCGGCTGGCGAACTCCACCGCGTACGGAATGCCGATGGCCTGCAGCGTGCGGATGGCCGGCAGGTTGCGCGATTCCGCCAGCGCCTGGCGCACAGTGACCGCGCCCAGGAAGCGGCCGTCGTCATTGGACGGCTGCCAGCGCGAGCCGTTGTCCAGCGGCGCGTCATTGATCAGCGTGCCCGGCGACATGCCGCGCTCCAGCGCGGCCGCATAGATGAACGGCTTGAAGGTCGAACCCGGCTGGCGCAGCGCCTGTGTGGCATGGTTGAAGCGGCTGGTGCTGAAGTCGGCGCCGCCGACCAGGGCCTCGATGGCCCCCGTGTCGCCGTCCAGCGAAACCAGCGCTGCCTGCGGACCGCCGTCGGGACCCGCGATGCGATGGCGCCGCCCATAGCCGTCCAGCCCGCGCCGCACGGCGTCGTAGGCCATGGTCTGCCGCACCGACGATACCGTGGTGTAGACATTGAGGCCGCGCGTGTATGCTTCATCGCCGAAGCGGTCGCGTGCAAGCTGGCGCGCGAGTTCGGCGACATATTCGGCGTGTCCGGCGAACTGGCCGGCACTGTCGGGGGCAATCTCCAGTCGGGCGGAGCGCGCTTCGCGATACTGGTCCTGGCTGATCATGCCCAGCGCCAGCATCCGTCCGAGCACGTATTCCTGCCGGCGCTTGGCGCGCGTGAAGTTCGCCACCGGGTTCATGGTGGATGGCGCCTTGGGCAGCCCCGCCAGCATGGCGGTCTCGGCCAGCGAAAGCGCGTCCAGCGGCTTGCCGAAATACGCGTGGGCCGCGCTGCCGAAGCCGTAGGCATGCTCGCCCAGGTAGACCTGGTTCATGTACACCTCCAGGATGCGGTCCTTGGAGAGCGTATGGTCGATCTTCCAGGCGAGCAGGATCTCATACCACTTGCGCGAGAGCGTCTTCTCGCGCGACAGGTAGAAATTGCGCGCCACCTGCATGGTGATGGTGGAGGCGCCCTGCGCATAGCCGCGTCCCAGGTTGGCCAGCGCCGCGCGGAAGATGCCCGGGATATCGATGCCGTCGTGCTCGTAGAACTGGTCGTCCTCGGCGGCCAGCAGCGCCTGCGTCATCTGGCGCGGCATCTTTTCGAACGGGATGAATTCGCGGTGCTCGCTGCCGAATTCGCCGATCTGCACGTTGTCGCTGGTGAAGATCCGCAGCGGCACGTCCGGGCGGTACTCGCGCAGGGCATCGACGGGAGGGAGTTGCCGCAGGCTGACCACCGCGGCGAAACCGGCGAGCAGCACGCCGGCGGCAGCCAGCGCCAACGCGGCGCCACCTGCCTTGACTGCAAATTTTTTCATGCGCGCATTCTAGCGGAACCGGGCGAGCGGAAGCGGCACACCGGTCTCGTCATGATCCGGCGGCGGCGCAGGCGGGGTATCCGGGAGCGGGGCATGCTGCACCTGGCGCGCAAACTCGCAAAGTGTCAGCCAGGTTTCCTGACGCTCGACGATGCTGAAGTGATCCGTGCCCTGCATGGTCTGCAGCGTCACCGGTCCCGGCCATGCGGCCACCAGGCGTTCGGAACACGCATGCGGCACCACGTCATCGGCTTCAGCCAGCAGCACCTTGGTGCTCTGCACCACTTTCTTGCAATGTGAAATGGAATCGAAGTGGTGGCGCATCAACTGCCGCAGGGGCACGAACGGAAAGCGCTGGCGCACCAGTTCCAGCATCGAGTCATAGGGTGTGATCAGCTGCAGGCTTTCGAAGTCCTGCAGGTCGGCGAGCTGGATGGCCACGCCAGTGCCCAGGCTGCGGCCCACCACGTGCGCCCGCGTGCCAGGAAAGACGCGGCGCAGGTGCAGCAGGAACTGGCTGGCGTCCGCGACGGCAGCGGCTTCGGAGGGCTGGCCGTCGGAATGCCCGAGCCCGCGGTAATCGAACGTGGCGAAGCCCATGCCTCGCGGGATCCAGCGCGCGAATTGCAGGGTGTCGAGCACATCCTCGCCGCGGCCCGGCAGGTAGAACAGGAGGTCACGCACGGTGTCGCCCGGTGCATGGTAGATGTAGCCGCGCAGTACGCCGCCCGGCACCAGGTGCGAATAGCCGACGATGCCGTCGGGCAAGTCGCGCGGCGGACGGCGGCGCGCGTCGAACAGCAGGCGCGCCTGGTTGACCGTGAGGTAGGTCCAGTAGCAGGCAAAACCGCCCGCGGTCACCAGGGTGGCGGCCAGCGCGCGGCGCATGAGGGATGACATGTCTGGGTCCGGAATCCGTGGCGCACGAGGGCGCCCCCAGGTGGAGCCTAACCGATTTTTGCGCAAGTCGCGGCGCGTTCCCCTGTCAGCCCGTTCAGTTCTTGTACGATACGGCTCATAACGCCGCGCCACCACAGAGCGCCGGCAGGAGCCCAAGGCATGAGTGAACAGAAGCACGAACAATTGCGCGCCGAGGAGGCGCAGGCCATGCAGCGAGTGGTCGATGCGACCCGTCAGGTGCAGGTCGCCTTTGCCGCCCTGCAGTCCCAGTATCCCCCGGAAGGCAGCGGCAAGCCGTCCAAGATGGCGTTGCAGACGTTCGACGCTGCGCTGCAGGCGCTGGAAGACGCCCAGGCGACCTTCGATGAAATCCTGAACGACCTGCTTGACGAGGAGCGGTAGGCGCGCGCCGCGAAGGCGCAATCCCCGTGCAGCGTGTGATATGGTTGCCGGAGAACGCCGCCGCGGCCGCCGCCGGTTCTTCCGGCAACGCGCGCGCCCCGAGACAGCATGGCCCCGGCCGCACGGCACGGGCGCTGCTACCGGAGACCCGTTGCCATGCATCGTGCCGACAGCCAGGGCGCTGCCCGTTTTGTCCTTTCCCATGCTTCGCTGGCCGACTCCGGCGCAGGGGACACCGACCGCACTGGGCTGATTGCCCGCGCCCATGCGCGCTCGGCGGAGTTCGGCCTGGATGAACGCCTGCTGCCCGAATACCAGCCACTGGGCGCGCGTGCGCTGCACGCGCTGGTCGACGGCAATCGCGCCCTGTACCGCCACGCTTTGCCTGTCATGGAGACGCTGCACGCGCAGATCGCGAATACCGACAGCATGGTGCTGCTGACGGACCGCGCGGGCGTGATCCTGCATAGCCTTGGCGACAGCGAGTTCGCAGCCCAGGCGCGTCGCGTGGCGCTGGCGCCGGGCGAATCCTGGTCGGAACTGAGCAAGGGCACCAATGCCATTGGCACGGCGCTGGCCGAGGCGCGGCCGACGGTGATCCACGCCGGCGAGCATTTCCTGCGCGCCAACCACCAGCTCACCTGTTCCTGCGCGCCGATCATTGGGCCCGGCGGGGACACCGTAGGCGCGCTCGACGTGAGCGGCGACCAGCGCGGCTTCCACAAGCACACCCTGGCGCTCGTGCGCATGTCCGCGCAGATGATCGAGAACCACCTGTTCGCCCACCACTACACCGATGCCGTGCTGGTGCGCTTCCATGCGCGTCCGGAATTCGTCGGCACGCTGTTCGAGGGGATGGCTGCGTTCGCGCCCGATGGCAGCTTCCTTGGCGCCAACCGCAGTGCGCTGTTCCAGTTCGGCCTGCCACCCGACCAGTTGATGGCCGGAGGCTTTGGCGGGCTGTTCGGCCAGCCGGTGGCGCGTGCCATGCAGGCGCGCGGGCTGGCTGCCGGGCACCTGCAGATGCTGGCGCTGCCCAGCCGCGTGCAAGTGTTTGCGCGCATCGAGTACCTGGCATCGACGGCGCCCGCGCCGTCTGCCGCGGGATCGCGGACTCCGGCAATCTTGCCGCCCGCGCTGGCCAGGCTCGACACCGGCGATGCGCGCGTGGCCGCCGTCCTGCGCCGCGTGCACAAGGTCAGCGGGCGCGATATCCCGATCCTCGTGCATGGCCGTACCGGGACTGGCAAGGAGTGGCTGGCGCGGGCCATCCATGCGGCGTCGCCGCGCAGCGCAGGGCCGTTCGTGGCGGTGAACTGCGCGGCCATCCCGGAATCATTGATCGAGGCCGAGCTGTTCGGCTACGAAGACGGCGCCTTTACCGGCGCACGCCGGCAGGGCAGCACGGGCAAGGTGATGCAGGCCGATGGCGGCACGCTGTTCCTAGATGAAATCGGCGACATGCCGCTGGCCCAGCAGGTGCGCCTGATGCGGGTGCTGCAGGAGCGCGCGGTCACGCGGCTTGGCGGCTCGCGTGCGGTGGCGGTGGATGTCCGCATCGTCTGTGCCACGCACCGCGACCTGCGCGTGATGATCGATGCTGGCACCTTTCGCGAAGACCTCTATTACCGCATCAACGCGCTCACGGTCACGCTGCCGGCGCTGAGCGAGCGCAGCGACCTGCCGGTGCTGGTGGAACGCATCCTGTCGATGCAGCAGGCCGAGGCCGGGCCGCTGTGCCCGCAGCGGGTATCCGACGAAGTCATGGCCCGCCTGCGCGCGCATGCGTGGCCGGGCAACCTGCGCCAGATGGCCAACGTGCTGCGCACGGCGGCGATCATGGCCGAAGGCGAGGCGGAAATCCGCTGCGAGCATCTGCCCGAGGAGTTCACCGAAATGGTGGCCGAAGAGGTGGCCGAAGAGGTGGCGGCAGAGGTAGCGATACCCATGCAGATCGCGGACGCGGCGCCATTGCCAGAGGCTCCCGTGCAAGGACGCATGCGCGACTGGGAGGCCGGCCTGATCCGTCAGGCGCTGGAGCGCCATGGCGGCAACGTCAGCCTGGTGGCGCGCGAACTGGGCGTGTCGCGCAACACCATCTACCGGCGCCTGCGCGGCGCGCAGTAGCAGGGCCCTACAGCACAGGCTGCAAGGCCAGCAGCGCGGCCTCTTCGTCGCTGAACAGTTCCGAGCGCGTCAGGAAACGTTGGCCGCTCCCGCTCTCCAGCGAAAACATGCCGCCCGCACCGGCCACGACATCGATCACCAGCCGCGTATGCTGCCAGTATTCGAACTGCGCGCGCGTCATGTAGAACGGCGCGCCGCCGATCTCGCCGAGGCGGACGTCGGCATCGCCGACGATCAGGTCGCCGGCGGCGAAACACATCGGCGCACTGCCGTCACAGCAGCCGCCGGACTGGTGGAACATCAGCGGACCATGCCGTGCGCGCAGCGCGCCGATCAGCGCCAGCGCAGCCGGCGTGGCGACGACGCGTGGCACGGGACTGCCGGTATCAGCGTGGGCGTGCGGCATGGTCGCTCCCTCAGCGCGAGAAATCGAGCACCACGCGGCCCTCGACCTTGCCGTCACGCAGGCGGCCGAGCACATCATTGACGTCTTCCAGCTTTGCGGTCGACACCGTGGCCTTCACGTCGCCGTGCGCGGCGAAGTCGAGCGATTCCTGCAGGTCGCTGCGCGTGCCGACGATCGAACCGCGGATGGTGATGCCCTTGAGCACGACGTCAAAGATCGGCGTGCCGAAATCTCCGGGCGGCAGCCCGTTGAGCGCGATGGTGCCGCCGCGCCGCACCATGCCGATCGCTTGCGAAAACGCCTTGGGCGAGACCGCTGTGACCAGCACGCCATGCGCGCCGCCGATTTCCTTCTGCAGCCATGCGGCCGGGTCCGTGTCGCGCGCATTGACCGCCACCTCGGCGCCGAGCCGCCGCGCCAGGTCGAGCTTGGCGTCGTCGATGTCGACCGCGGCCACGCGCAGGCCCATGGCCCTTGCATACTGCACGGCCACGTGCCCCAGCCCGCCGATGCCCGAGATCACCACCCACTGGCCCGGACGCGTGTCGGTGACCTTCAGGCCCTTGTACACGGTGACGCCGGCGCACAGGATCGGCGCGATCTCGACGAAGCCGACCTTGTCGGGCAGCAGGCCTACGTAGTTGGGATCGGCCACCACATACTCGCCATAGCCGCCGTTGACGGAGTAGCCGGTGTTCTGCTGCTTCTCGCACAAGGTTTCCCAACCCTGCAGGCAGTGTTCACAATAGCCGCAGGCGCTGTACAGCCACGGAATGCCGACGCGGTCGCCTTCCTTCACGCGGCTGACGCCGCTGCCCACGGCGGACACGTAGCCCACGCCTTCATGGCCGGGGATAAAGGGCAGGGTGGGTTTGACCGGCCAGTCGCCATCGGCGGCGTGCAGGTCGGTATGGCAGACACCGGAGGCCTCGATCTTTACCTGGACCTGACCGGGGCCGGGTTGCGGCACGGGCACTTCATCGATCGTGAGCGGGGCGCCGAAGGCGCGCACCACCGCAGCTTTCATCATCGCTGGCATATCGACTCCTGGTTGGATGCGGTGCCCGCAGAGGCGGGCACCGAAGCGATCATGGCACGCGTCTGGCGGACGGGGCATTCAATTTTTCCGCCAAAACGCGATGCCTTGCCCATCGTCAGAAAAAGCCGAGGGCGTTCGGGCTGTAGCTGACCAGCAGGTTCTTGGTCTGCTGGTAATGGTCGAGCATCATGCGGTGGTTCTCGCGACCAATGCCGGACTGCTTGTATCCCCCGAATGCGGCATGCGCGGGATAGGCGTGGTAGCAGTTGGTCCACACCCGGCCGGCCTGGATGCCGCGGCCCATGCGGAACGCGCGCGCGCCATCGCGCGTCCAGACGCCCGCGCCCAGGCCATACAGCGTGTCGTTGGCAATGGCCAGCGCTTCCTCTTCGTCCTTGAAGGTGGTGACCGACACCACCGGCCCGAAGATTTCCTCCTGGAAGATGCGCATCTTGTTGTGGCCCCTGAACACGGTCGGCTTCACGTAGTAGCCGCCCGCCAGGTCGCCATCAAGCACGTTGCGTTCGCCGCCCGCCAGGCATTGCGCGCCTTCCTTGCGGCCCAGGTCGATGTAGGACAGGATCTTCTCGAGCTGTTCGGCCGACGCCTGCGCGCCGATCATGGTGCCCTTGTCGAGCGGATGCCCCTGGCGGATCGCCGCCACGCGCTTGAGCGCGCGTTCCATGAAGCGGTCGTAGATTGATTCCTGGATCAGCGCACGCGACGGGCACGTGCACACCTCGCCTTGGTTCAGCGCGAACATGGCAAAGCCTTCGAGCGCCTTGTCGAAGTAGGCGTCGTCGGCGGCCAGCACATCCTCGAAGAAGATGTTGGGCGATTTGCCGCCCAGCTCCAGCGTGACCGGGATCAGGTTCTGCGATGCGTATTGCATGATCAGCCGGCCCGTGGTGGTCTCGCCCGTGAATGCGACCTTGCTGATGCGCGGGCTTGAGGCCAGCGGCTTGCCCGCTTCCAGGCCAAAGCCGTTGATGACGTTGAGTACGCCCGGGGGCAGCAGGTCGCCGATCACCTCCATCAGCACGAGGATGGACGCAGGCGTCTGTTCGGCGGGCTTGAGCACCACGCAGTTGCCTGCGGCCAGTGCCGGCGCGAGCTTCCACGTGGCCATCAGCAACGGGAAGTTCCACGGAATGATCTGGCCGACCACGCCCAGCGGCTCATGGAAGTGGTACGCGATGGTCTCGGCATCGATCTCCGAGATGCCGCCTTCCTGCGCGCGGATGCATCCGGCGAAGTAGCGGAAGTGGTCGACGGCCAGCGGCAGGTCCGCCGCGGTGGTCTCGCGCACGGGCTTGCCGTTGTCGATGGTTTCGGCCACGGCCAGCAGCGTCAGGTTGGCCTCGATGCGGTCGGCGATGCGGTTCAGGATATTGGCGCGTTCCGTGGTCGAGGTGCGGCCCCAGGCTGCCTTGGCGGCGTGCGCGGCGTCGAGCGCGGCATCGACGTCTTCCTGCTTCGAGCGCGGCACGCGCGTGAACGGCTTGCCGGTGATCGGCGTGATGGCCTCGAAGTATTCGCCGCCTGCCGGCGGCACCCAGGCGCCGCCGATATAGTTCTCGTACTGCTGCTTGTAGGGGTTGCTGACGCCCAGCTGGGCGATCTCGGCCATGTTCATGTCTCGCTCCGTCTTGTGAAGTCGTTGGTCGGCACGGCGATGCGCCGCGCGCGAGGCAGATATCGCAAGAGGTGTGCCGGAGCCGGGACCGGCGGCGAAACTGGCGTGGATGCGAGGGTTTGGAGGTGTCAGGCGCCGGCGCTGTGGCGTCAGCTGTGCCAGTGTGGCGGGACTGCTGTGCCACGCTGGCGCAGCTGTTCCAAAACGGAACAGTGGTCTCGCGGCTGCCTCAGCGCGGCTGGAACACGATGATGGCCATCCCGACGAAGGCGAGCTCCAGGCGGTGGAACCCGGTACAAACCGAACGCATCACCTGCGCCGCCGGTCGCCCCCATACGTATCCACGATGATCATCGTGCGGTCCAGCACCCCCTGGTCGTCGAAGTAGACACTGAAGTGCGCAGGCTGGTATCCGCTTGCATAGAGCCTGTAGGACCATGCCTCTCGCTTCATCAGCGGGTAGTACTGGACCGGCTCGCGCGGCATGCCGAAGCGTTCGGCGATGTCGCGCTTGGTCCATACGCCGGGCCTGGCTTCGTAGATTTCTTTCTCGGTCAGCATCTGGCGGAAGTTGACGAGCCTGCCGTTGCCATCGAAATCGGCGGCGTAGACCTCGAACCCGAGCGGCTGGTGCGAATAGATCCAGCGCACGGTGCCGTCGGCAAGCTTGTAGACCTCCGTCGGTTCGCCAAAGGTCGCGAGCACGGAGCTTTCCGGGCTACCGACCATTTTCTGCGCGGTCTGGACCGGTTGCAGGGACGCACAGGCGGACAGTGCGAGCGCGGTGCATGCCACCCAACTGGCTACGCGATAGGCCATGGCCATTCTCCATTGCCGAATGGTGGTGTTTTTCGGCGGATACCCGATTCAAGCATAGTCGCCAACATTCCGGAATCCGCCCCTGCCGTCATTGCGTTCCATAAACAAAATACCCCGCGCATGGCGGGGTATCCGTTCGTGACCCAGTTTCCCGGGGAGGGGCAGGCTTACTGCGGGCCGAGCTTGCGGATCAGCGCGTCGAGCTGCGCCATTTCCTCTTCGTTCAGGTCCGTCAGCGGCGCGCGCACCGGGCCTGCGTCGTGGCCAACCAGGCGGGCGCCGGCCTTGACGATGCTCACCGCATAGCCCTGGCGGCGGTTGCGGATGTCCAGGTAGGGCAGGAAGAAGTCGTCGATCAGGCGTCCGATGGTGGCATGGTCATCGGCTGCAACAGCACGGTAGAAATCCATCGCGGTGCGCGGGATGAAGTTGAACACGGCCGACGAGTACACCGGCACGCCCAGCGCCTTGTAGGCCGCGGCATACACTTCCGCGGTCGGCAGGCCACCCAGGTAAGCCAGGCGGTCGCCCAGCTTCCGGCGTACGCGCACCATGGCTTCGATCTCGCCGACGCCGTCCTTGAAGCCGATCAGGTTGGGGCAGCGGTCCACCACGCGCTCCAGCAGGTCGGCGCCGATGCGCGAGTTGGCGCGGTTGTAGACGATCACGCCGATGTTGATGGCCTTGCAGACTTCTTCGATGTGGTTGGCAATGCCTTCCTCGCTCGCTTCGGTCAGGTAGTGCGGCATCAGCAGCACACCCTTGGCGCCCAGGCGCTGCGCTTCCTGTGCATAGGCGATGGCCATGCGGGTCGGGCCGCCAGCGCCGGCCAGGATGGGTACCTTGCCCTGGCAGGTTTCCACCGCGGTCCGGATCACGTTGGAGTAGTCATCCGGCGTCAGCGAAAAGAACTCGCCCGTGCCGCCCGCGGCGAACAGTGCCGATGCACCGTAGGGCGCCAGCCATTCCAGACGCTTGACGTAGGTCTCGGGGCGGAAGTTGCCCTGCGCGTCGAAGTCGGTGACTGGGAAGGACAGCAGGCCTTCGGAAATGATCTGCTTCAGTTCTTGCGGTGTCGTCATGTCTCTCATCCTGGGCCGGGACCGGCAATTGAGTGATGGATCGGGCAGGGCGGTGTTCCGCAGTCCTGCAGGGTGTTATCAATGTACGTCATCGTACAACTAGGAATCGAAGAAGACAAGTGCAAATGTAGCGATGTCCGGGAAAACCCCGGGCGGGGCAGCGGGCGGGCGCACTGCCTTGGCTTGAGAATTCCCGGGATTCTCATACGCTGTAAGGAAGGCGAAAGGCGATCACCAAAAGAATCGGCCAATTTAAGGGTAAACGCGCACTACGGCGGACGGATCGTGTCCATATAATTTCAGTCATACGACGACATATCTCAGTTCCCCTTGAGGCGGTCGCTGAATTTGGTCACAGGAGACCCGATGAACGCAAGCCATACCCCCGCTGCCACGACGGCCGCTACCGGCAGTGCAGCCGCCGCGCGCCGCACCAATGTCCGCTACTGGATCCTGGCGATGATCTTCATCGTCACCACGGTCAACTATGCCGACCGTGCCACGCTGTCGATCACCGGGCCCGCCATGCGCGAGGCCTTTGGCTTCAGCGCCGTGCAGATGGGCTATATCTTTTCGGCTTTCAGCTGGGCCTATGTCATGGCGCAGATCCCCGGCGGCTGGCTGCTTGACCGCTTTGGCGCGCGCCGCATCTATGCGGTCAGCATCTGCCTGTGGTCGATATTCACGCTGCTGCAGGCCTGGGTGGGCGTGTTCGCGTCGATGGGCGCAGTCATGGTGGCGCTGTTCATGCTGCGCTTTGCCGTGGGCCTGGCCGAATCGCCGGCCTTTCCCGCCAATGCCAAGGTCGTGGCAAGCTGGTTCCCCACGGCCGAGCGCGGCACGGCGTCCGCCATCTTCAACGCCGCCCAGTACTTCGCGGCGGTGGTGTTCACGCCGCTGATGGCGTGGGTGACGCACAGCTGGGGCTGGCACCACGTCTATATGTGGATGGGCGTGTTCGGCATGGCGCTGGCCGTGCTGTGGCTCAAGGTCATGCGCAGCCCGGCCGATCATCCGGCGGTCAATCGCGCGGAACTCGAGCATATCGAGCAGGGCGGCGGCCTGATCCACATGAATGAAGGGGCAGGGCGCGCCACCGGCAAGGCGGCAGCGCCGGCGGGCTGGTTCTATGCGCGCCAGCTGCTGAGCAACCGCATGCTGGCTGGCGTGTACCTGGGCCAGTACTGCATCAACGTGCTCACGTACTTCTTCCTGACCTGGTTCCCGGTGTACCTGGTGCAGGCGCGCGGCATGTCCATCCTCAAGGCAGGGTTCGTGGCGTCGCTGCCGGCGATCTGCGGTTTCCTCGGCGGCGTGCTGGGCGGCATGATCTCGGACGCGCTGCTGCGCCGTGGCCACTCGCTGACCATCGCCCGCAAGGTGCCCATCGTGGCCGGCATGCTGCTCTCGGTCAGCATGATTGCCTGCAACTATGTCGATGCCGAGTGGCTGGTGGTCGGCTTCATGGCACTGGCCTTCTTCGGCAAGGGCATCGGCGCGCTGGGCTGGGCCGTGGTGGCGGATACCGCGCCCAAGGAAGTCATCGGCCTGGCGGGCAGCATCTTCAATACGTTCGGCAATATCGCCGGCATCGTCACGCCGATCGCGATCGGCTATATCCTGAGCGTCACCGGCTCGTTCAACGGCGCGCTGGTGTTCGTCGGGGTCCACGCACTGGTCACGGTGCTGAGCTACCTGGTGATCGTCAAGGACATTCGCCGCGTGGAACTCAGGCACCCGCAATAACCGCAGGAAACACAGCATGTCCGAACATGATTCGCGCGGCCCGGCCGCCAAGCCGGTCCAGGCGCCGCTCTATATCCGCATCCATCCGGCCGACAACGTGGCCATCGTCGCCAACGACGGTGGCCTGCCGGCCGGCACCGTGTTCCCGTGCGGGCTCGTCTTGCAAGAGGCCGTGCCCCAGGGACACAAAGTCGCGCTGTCGGACCTGAAGCAGGGCGATGCGGTGATGCGCTACAACGTGGTGATCGGCTACGCGCTGAAGGACCTGCCGCGCGGCAGCTGGGTCAACGAGCGCGTCATCGAAATGCCGGTGGCGCCGGGCCTCACCGACCTGCCGATCGGCACGCGCCTGCCGGCACCGCTGCCGCCGCTGGAAGGCTATACCTTCGAGGGCTTCCGCAACCCCGATGGTTCAGTCGGCACGCGCAATATCCTGGCCATCACCACGACCGTGCAGTGCGTGTCGGGCGTGGTCGAGCACGCCGTGCGGCGTATCCGCGATGAGCTGCTGCCGCGCTATCCCAATGTCGATGACGTGGTCGGGCTGGAGCACACCTACGGCTGCGGCGTGGCCATCGACGCGCCCGATGCCGTCATCCCGATCCGCACGCTGCGCAATATCGCGCTCAATCCGAATTTCGGCGGCACCGCGATGATGGTCAGCCTCGGCTGCGAGAAGCTGCAGCCGGACCGCCTGATGCCGGCGGGCACCATCCCGATCCAGACCGGCGCGGGCGAAGTGCAGGTCGGCGTGGTGTGCCTGCAGGATGAGCAGCACGTCGGCTTTGCCTCGATGATCGCGTCGATCATGACGATGGCCGAGGCGCATCTGCAGCGCCTGAATGCGCGCCGGCGCGAAACGTGCCCGGTGTCGGAACTGGTGGTCGGCGTGCAGTGCGGCGGCAGCGATGCGTTCTCCGGCGTCACGGCCAATCCGGCGGTGGGGTTTGCCACGGACCTGCTGGTGCGCGCCGGCGCCAGCGTCATGTTCTCCGAGGTGACCGAAGTGCGCGACGGCATCGATCAGCTCACCGCACGCGCCGCCACGCCGGAAGTCGCCGAAGGGATGATCCGCGAGATGGCCTGGTACGACCGCTACCTCGAACGCGGTCGCGTGGACCGCAGCGCCAACACCACGCCGGGCAACAAGAAGGGCGGCCTGTCGAACATCGTGGAAAAGGCGATGGGCTCGATCATCAAATCGGGCAGCGCGCCGATCACCGGTGTGCTGTCGCCGGGCGAGAAGCTGAAGCAGAAGGGGCTGATCTACGCAGCCACGCCCGCGAGCGATTTCATCTGCGGCACACTGCAGCTGGCCGCCGGCATGAACCTGCACGTGTTCACGACCGGCCGCGGCACGCCTTACGGACTGGCTGAAGTGCCTGTCATCAAGGTCGCCACGCGCAGCGACCTGGCGCGGCGCTGGCATGACCTGATGGACGTGAACGCGGGCCGCATCGCCACCGGCGAAGCCACCATCGAGGATGTGGGCTGGGAACTGTTCCACCTGATGATCGACGTGGCCAGCGGCCGCAAGAAGACGTGGGCGGAGCACCACAAGTTGTATAACTCGCTGGCGTTGTTTAATCCGGCACCGGTGACTTGAGTCGGAGAACTGCTGCGGGCTGCCGGCTGCTGCAGGCGACCCACTCCCTTGATATCCTCGCGGTACGACTTTCCAGGCGCGACGCCACGAACGCTCGCGTACCTGGAGGGGGACAGGGGGGAAGGGGACTTGCAGACCGTCGACAACACGAACCAGAGCCGGCCCGGCGCAGTGCATTGGGTGGTGAAGATGAACCACCGCAATCGCACCGCGTCGTGGTGGATCGTCTTCCTGATCTTTGCCGTGCATTTCCATGCCACGGGACAGGGCGCGGTGGCGTGGGTGCTGATGGCGCTCCAGTTCCTGGTCTATCCGCACGTGGTTTACCTG
Source organism: Cupriavidus sp. C2SS-8b (assembly GCF_057073745.1). NCBI lineage: Bacteria > Pseudomonadati > Pseudomonadota > Betaproteobacteria > Burkholderiales > Burkholderiaceae > Cupriavidus > Cupriavidus sp. C2SS-8b. The sequence goes on along the minus strand of NZ_CP172717.1, from coordinate 1,722,616 downwards.
GTCGCCAGGTATGCGCGCGATCCCCTGGAAGCCGAGCTCAACAACCTGCGCCTGGATGACTTTTGCTTCGGCCTCTGGACCGCATGGCAGGGCTTTCCGCTATGGATTACCTTCCTGCTGGTCATCCGCGGGTGCATCAACCTGGCGGCGTTCCGCGGGTTTCGCGGGGCGCTGCAGGCGGCGGCCTTGTCGGCTGCGGGGGCGGTCGTATCGGTGGCCGCGTTTGGCCTGAAGTTCGAGCCCGACACGACGATGCCGGTCACGGCCCTGAGCATGGCTTGCCTGACGGTCTATCTGCTGCTGTTTGCCCGCGGTGCCTATTTCAGGGCGCTGAGCCTGAGCGAAACGCGCCACAAGCTGCGGCTCAGCGAACAGGCGCTGCAGGGCCAGCTGGAGGCAGTGCAGGCGTTGCAGGCGCAGCTTACCGAGCAGGCCAACCGCGACCCGCTCACCGGCCTGTACAACCGGCGCTATCTCAACGATTCGCTCAGGCGTGAGTTTGGCGCGGGCGCCGGCCAGTCCGCGGCGGTGCTGCTGGTCGATATCGACCATTTCAAGCAGATCAACGACCGCTTTGGCCACTCGGCCGGGGACCAGGTGATCCGGCACGTGGCCATGCTGCTGCAACAGCAGGCGCGCGCCAACGATGTCGTGTGCCGCTACGGTGGCGAGGAATTCCTGGTGCTGCTACCCGGCATGGATGCCGGGGCTGCCATGGGCCCGGCCGAGTGGTACCGCCAGACGGTTTGCGTGCCGGGAACGATCATCGACACGGATGGCGTGGTCGTGACGCTGTCGATCGGCGTGGCAGCTACCACGGACAAGGCGATGAGCCCGGAGCTTCTGATCGACCAGGCGGACCAGGCCTTGTACCTGGCGAAATCGGGCGGCCGCAATCGGTCCGTCCTGTTTCCCCATGCCCAAGCCGGCGCGCATATGTCGTAAGCGGGTCGCCGGCGCGCCCCCGTCAGCCGGCCCTGTGAGACACCCATGACACGGGCAAGGCCGTTTCCTATATTTCCAATATGTGGAAATTGATTCCACTTTTTGACACTGCGCCGCGCGCTGTCCAGACTGGATGAAGAGGAAACGCCATGAACCTGCCCGTCGAACAATTCATTGCCGAGCGCCGCCGCGAGGATCCGTCCTTCGGGGGCCTGCTGGCCAAGGGTTTCGCCTTGCTGCGCTGCTTCATCGACGAGCCGCGCCCGCTCGGCAACGGCGAACTCGCGCAGCGGTTGCAGCTGCCGCGCGCCACGGTGTCGCGCATCTGCCGCACGCTGTTCGAGCTTGGCTACCTCGACTGGGATCCCAAGCTCGACAAGTACTTCGTCAGTGCCCAGGTGCTGGCGCTCGGTTACCCCTACCTGACCGGATTGCAGGTGCGCCATATCGCTCGTCCGCTGATGCAGGAACTGGCCGACCGCATCGAGGGCGCCGTGTCGATGGGCGTCGCGCACCGGCTCGACGTGACTTACCTGCAGTCGTGCACCCACAACGAAGGCACGCCGGCGCGCCCCGGCACCGGCGCCGTGCGCTCGGTGCTCAGTACGGCAATGGGCCGTGCCTACCTGTGCACCTTGTCGAAAGGCGAATTCGAAAGCCTGATGACGGCCGCGAGCGAGGAGCGGCCCGACGAATACGCGGCCTTCTACGACACGCTGTGCCACAACGTCGCCCACTACCCGAAGCGCGGTTTCGCGATCAATGAAGGGGATGCGGGCGTCGGCGTGCACGGCGTGGGCGTCTACTCGCGCATCCGCTACCTGAACCGTCCGCTGCTGTTCAACTGTGCCGTTCCCGGCTCGCAGGTAAAGCGCGGCATGATGGAAAAGAAAGTGGCGCCACTGCTAAGGGAGATGGTCCGATCCATCGAGGCCGCCAGCGGCCTGCACCCATAGCAGCCGCCCCCTGACCACAAGACCTGGAGACTTCCGTATGGTTGACCTGAATTCCCTGCTGTACCCGCGTTCGATCGCGGTGGTCGGTGCGTCCACCCAGCCAGACAAGGTGGGTGGCATGCCGATCCGGCTGCTGCGCGAACTGGGCTATGCGGGACGCATCTATCCGGTCAACCCGTCCGCGGCCGAAGTGCAGGGCCTGCGTGCCTATGGCTCGCTGTCCGATATCGGCGAGGCTGTGGACCTTGCGATCGTCGCGGTCCCAGCCAGCGCCAGCGAGGACGTCATGGCGCAGCTTGCGGGCAACCGCACGCGCGCGGCGGTGGTCTTCACTTCGGGCTTCGCCGAGGCCGGCGAAGCCGGCGTGCACCTGCAGGCCCGGCTCGCCAGCAGCGCGCGCGAGGCTGGCGTCACGCTGCTCGGTCCCAACTGCCTGGGCGCGATGAACCTGCGCGAGCGCGTGTTCGCCACGTTCTCGCCAATCGCGCTGAGCGGCGCGCCGCCGGTCGGCGAAGTCGGCCTGGTGAGCCAGAGCGGCGCGTTCGGCGCCTATGCGTATGCGCTTGCGCGCGAAGCGGGCCTGGGCCTGAGCCACTGGGTCACGACCGGCAACGAGGCCGGGCTGCAGGTGGCCGACGTGATCGCCTGGCTCGCCGAGGACCCGAATACGCGCGTGATCCTGGCCTACATCGAAGGCTGCCGCGACGGCGCGCGCCTGCGCCAGGCGCTTGCCGCCGCGCGCGCGGCCGGCAAGCCGGTGGTGATCACCAAGGTTGGCACCACCGCGGCCGGCGCGCGCTCTGCGCAATCGCATACGGCCAGCCTGACCGGCGAAGACGCGGTGTACCAGGCGGTGTTCGATGCCTATGGCGTGCACCGCGCGCAGACGCTGGAAGAGTTCTTCCGGCTTGGTTACGTGCTGTCGCGCGGCCGGCGGCCATCAGTGTGGCAGCGCCCGCACGGGCGCGACGCGGGTGCCGCCACGCCGCTGGCGATCGTCACCGTGTCGGGCGGCGTGGGCATCATGATGGCCGACCGCGCCGAACAATTGGGCCTGCCGCTGCCGCCGATGCCGGACGCTGCCGCAACGGCACTGCGTACCGCTATCCCGTTCGCCAGCACCGCCAACCCGATCGACGTGACCGGGCAGGTGGTGGCGCAACCGCGCGTCTTCATGGATGCCATCGCCAGCGTCGCGCGCAGCGGCGCCTACGGCTGCGTGGCGGCATTCCTGGCCGGTGGCGCCAATGCCCCGCGGCTGTGGCCGGAGCTGCAGCAGACCATCGGCGCGCTCGCCGAAGACCCTGACGCGGCGCCACTGCTGCTGGCCGGCATCGTCGACGACGACAAGCGCGCGTGGCTGGAAGCGCGTGGTTGCCTGGTCTTCCGCGAGCCGGGCCACGCGGTGGAGGCGGTGGCCACGCTGGCGCGTGCAGCGGCCATGGCAGGCGAGCGCGGCGCGGCCGATCAACCTCCGCAACCCGCATCGCACGCCGGTCTGCTGCGCGATGTACCGCCCACGGCTACGGCGCTGTCCGAGTACGAGGCCATGCAGCTCCTCGCCGCGGCCGGGGTGCCGGTGGCCCCGCATGACCTGGCGCGCGATGCCGACGCGGCCGTGCGCATCGCCGAACGCCTGGGCTATCCCGTGGTGGTGAAGCTGTGCTCGCGCGACATCCTGCACAAGAGCGACGTGGGCGGCGTGGCCCTGAACCTTGCAGATGCGCAGGCCGTGCGCGAGGCCTTCGGCCGCATGGTGCAGGCCGTCGCCGGGGCGCGCACGGACAGCGGCGCGCCGGTCCCGTTCGAAGGCGTGCTGGTGGCGCGCATGGTGCGCGGCTGGGGCGAGGTGATGGTGGGCGTGCGGCGCGACCCGGTGTTCGGGCTGGTCGCGCTGGCGGGCATCGGCGGCACGGCTGTCGAGATCTTCCGTCAGACCGCCTGCGGGCTGGCGCCGCTGTCGCCTGCGCAGGCGCGCCAGATGCTGCGCGCGAGCAAGGCCGCTGCGCTATGCGAGGGACACCGGGGCCATCCGCAGGTGGACCTGGATGCCGCCGCGCAGGTGCTGGCCAGCGTGTCGCGGCTCGCCGCGGCGCTGGGCGAGCGGCTGGACACGCTCGAGATCAATCCGTTCATCGTCACCGCGCAGGGCCTGGTCGCCGCCGACGCGGTGGTCACGCTTCGAGAGGGCAGTCCCGCCGCTCCGTAGCAATACTGGAAGCGCAGGCAACGCAGCACGGTGGCAGGGATGCCCGCACAGACGGGCGCCCGCGCCGCGGCAGTCATTCAAGCACAAAACACACAGGAGACAAGCATGCATTTGCAGACGCACTTGCCGGCGCGGCGCATGGTGTTGCGCGGACTGGGCGCGCTCGCCGTGACCGCAATCTGCGGGGTGGCACCCGGCGCGCACGCGGGCCCCTATCCCGAGAAGCCGATCCGGCTCGTCGTGCCGTTTCCCGCGGGAGGCGGGACAGACGTGGTGGGCCGGCTGCTGGCGGCGGGACTGTCGAAGGAACTCGGGCAGACCGTGGTGGTGGAGAACGTGGCCGGTGCCACCGGCACCATTGGCTCGGCGCAGGTCGCGCGTTCCGCGCCGGATGGCTACACGCTGGTGCTCGGTATCTCCGCCACGCATGCGATTGCGCCGGCCATCTTCCCGAAGCTGCCCTATGACCCGTTGCGCGATTTCGTGCCGGTCAGCCGGCTGTTCTATGGCGGCAATGTGCTGATCGCCGGCCCCGGCTTCACCGGCCGCGATCTGCCCGCGCTGATTGCGGCGGCGAAGCGCCCGGGCGCGGACCTGACCTATGGCTCGTGGGGCACGGGCTCGGGCGGCCACCTGGCCGGCGAGAGCCTTAACGTACTGAGCGGCATCCACCTGCGCCACATCCCGTACAAGGGCGTCAATCCGATGTTGACCGATGTGATCGGCGGCACGCTGCCCGTGGCCATGTCCGACCTTGCCGGCACGCTCCCGCTGATCCGCGGCGGCAAGGTGAGGGCGCTGGCCGTCACTGGCTCCGAGCGCTCGCCCGCGTTGCCGGACGTGCCGACCTTTACCGAAGCCGGCGTCGCGTTCGGCGTCGATAGCTGGTTCGCCTTGTTCGCCCCGGCGCGCACGCCGTCCGGCATCGTCGACAAGCTGGAGCGCGCCACGGTAGCCGCCATGGCCAATCCCGCCATCAGGGCACAGGCCGATGCATTGGGCATGCGCTACGCACCGCAGCCGCGCAGCGCCTTCGCCGCGCAGATGCGCAGCGACGTGACGGCCTGGGCGGCGCTGGTCAAGTCGAGCGGTGCCGCACAGGAATGAAACGCTTTCCCAATTCACATTTCCCGGAGTCCGTATGAACCATCCCGCGCCAGAGTTCTTCTCCACCCCCGTCTATGGCTCCAGCCAGGAAGCGCTGGTCGCCGCGGCGGCGTTGCCGGTCGTGATCTACGGCTATCCGCTGATCGAGACCCTGCGCACTTGCCGCGTGCAGACGGCCGTCAGCGCAGCCACCGGCTATGGCCGCGCGCCGGTCAACACGCTGTCCGCCAGCGAGCGCCAGTGGACGCATGAAGACCGCGACGTCGTCACGCCCGCCAATGACCTGCTGTATTTCTGCGGCTGGATCAACCTGGCCGACGGCCCGGTCACGCTGCGCGTGCCGCCGCTGCCGGAACGCGACCGGTACTACGTGGTGGAACTGCTGGACGCATGGACCAACAACTTTGAGAACCTTGGTCCGCGCAATGTGCCGGCCGAAGGCGCCACCGTCACGCTGGTCGGGCCCGGCCAGCAGGCAACAGGCAGCCATGTCGTGGCCTGTCCGACTTCGCTGGTCTGGCTGCTCGGCCGCGTGCTGGTGCAGGGCCCCGGCGACCTGGCCGCCGCCCATGCGTTCGAGTGCGGCTTTGCGCTCGACGCGCCGGGCAAGGCGCTGCCGCACTCCGTGCGCGCCTGGAGCGACACCGGCAACGAGGCCCTCGACTTCTTCCAGAACCTGTTCAACGCGCTGCGCGAGTTCCCGCCGGCCGAGCGCGAGCAGGGCGTGCTGACGCTGCTGCGCAAGGCCGGCCTGAAACCGGAGGATGAGGTCGACATCGCCGCGCTGCGCGCTGAAGTCCGTGCGGGCCTGGAGAACGCCTACCGCCAGGCCATGCAGCTGATCGAGGCGCATACGCGCAGCCAGGGCCGCAAGAGCTGGGGCTACAGCCTCAAGCTCGGCGTCTATGGCGACGACTGGCTGCAGCGCGCCTGCACCGCGATGAAGGGCCTGGGCGCGCTGCGCGCCGACGAGGCCATCTATGCCATGGCCGATTTCGATGCCGACGGCGAGCCGCTGGACGGCGCGCATGGCTACGAGCTGCGCTTCGCGCCCGGCATGCTGCCGCCCGCGCAGGCATTCTGGTCGGTCTCGCTGTACGGCGCGGACCGCTTCTTCAGCGCCAACGAGATCGGCCGCTACGCGGTGGGAGACCGCACGCCGGGCCTGCGCCTGGAGGCCGACGGCGGGCTCGTGATCCCGATCTCGCACCGGCGGCCGGAGCGCGCCGAAAACTGGCTGCCGGCGCCGGCCGGCAGCTTCTACCTGATCCTGCGCCTGTACCACCCCGCGCCGGCCTTTATCGCGGGCCAGTACCGCATCCCGGCGGTGCGCCGCATTGCGTGACGAGCGAGGCCCCATGACGTCCTTCCAAGCCGAATCGCGCATGGCTGCGCTGGCCCGCGAGGCCGTGCTCTACACCCTGCCGCTCTACGAAATGGCCCGCATGCGCGCCGCCACCTGCCCGCGCCGCCGCCGCGAGGGCGCGTTTGCCGACGAGCGGCCCGACGGCACGCTGCGCTGGGTCAACCACTTTGTCCACACACGCCAGCTGCTGGGTCCGCAGCACCGGCAGGTGGTCACGCCGAACAACGATACGCTCTACAGCAATGCCTGGTTGGACCTGTCGCAGGGGCCGCTGCTGCTCGAGGTGCCGGACAGCGGCGGCCGCTACTACGTGCTCGGGCTGCTCGATTTCTATACCAATCCCTTCGGCTATATCGGCAGCCGCACCACCGGCACGGCGGCCGGACGCTACCTGCTGCATGGTCCCCGCTGGCAAGGTGAAGTCCCGCCGGGCGCCACGGCCGTTGTTTGCCCGACCGATGCGGTCTGGCTGCTGGGACGCTTGCTGGTGGACGGCGCGGACGACCTGCCCGCGGTGCATGCCCTGCAGGACCGCATCCGGCTCACGCTGCCGGACGGCGGTGATCCGGTACGCGCCTGCGACGTCGGCATGCAGCCGGGCGAACAGCTCGGCGCTTCGCCACTGCAGGTGCGGCGCTATGCCGAAGTGGTGAACCGCGCGTTGCGCGAGAATCCGCCGCCGGCCGGCGAGGCGGCGCTCGTGCAGTCGTACGGCGTGCTCGGCCTGGGCGCCGCCTGCGAGGGGGTAGCGCCGGACGCGGCGCAGGCGGACTGGTTGGCGGCGGCGATGGAAAAGATCCTCGGCGAGCTGGCCACGCCGATGCCTTCCGCGCTGGGCGGCGGCTGGAGCCTGCCGGTCGAGATTGGCGCGTCGTTCGGCGGACGCTATTTCGAGCGGGCCCAGGTCGCCCGCAACTACATCGGCGCGCTCGGCATGGAGGAAGCCATGTACGTGATCGCCGACTGCGACGCGCGCGGCCGTCCGCTCGATGGCCGCGAGCCACACGAGCTGGTGTTCGCGCCGGGCCAGCTGCCGCAGGTCGGGGCGTTCTGGTCGCTGACCATGTATGACAAGCGCGACTGCATGCTGGTGGAGAATGCGATCGGCCGGTACTCGCTTGGCGACCGTTCGCCGTGCCTGCGCCATGAAGCCGACGGCAGCCTGCGCCTGCACCTCGGTGCCGTGCCGCCGGCCGAACCGGCGCGCCACGGCAACTGGCTGCCCGCGCCGGAAGGGCCGTTCTACGTCGCCTTGCGGCTGTACGTGCCCGGCGAGGCCCATCTGCGCAAGACCTTCATCTATCCGGGCATCCGGCCCGCGGAGGCATCATGAGGAACGCTGAAAAAATCTCGCGCCGGGCCATGCTGGCGCGGCTGCGCGGGTGGTTGCTGGTGGGCGCCGCACCGGCCCTGGCGCCGTGGCCGGCGCTGGCGCAGGCTTATCCCTCGCGTCCGGTGCGCCTGATATCTCCATATGGTCCGGGCGGGTCCAATGACACCTCGGCCCGGCTGCTGGCCGAAGCGCTGAGCCGCAAGTACGGCCAGCAGGTCATCGTCGAAAACAAGCCCGGGGCCGGTACACGGGTTGCCAATGAAATGCTGGCGCGTGCCGAGCCGGACGGCTACACGCTGTTGTGGGCGGCCGCGCCGTTCGCCATCAATACCGCGGCCGGCCTGCCGCAGCAATACGACATCCACAAGGATTTCACCGCCGTCGGCCCGCGCGTGGTCGGCCCGATCTTCCTGATCGTCAAGGCCGATTCGCCGCTGCGCTCGGTCGAGGACTTCGTGCGGATGGCGCGCGCAAAGCCCGGCGGCGCCACCTTCGCCTCGCCCGGCGCCGGCTCGGGGCCGCACCTGACGGCGGAACTGTTCGCGGCCCAGGCGAAATTCAAGGCGCTGAACGTACACTACCGCGGCGACGCGACCGCCTACACCGAACTGCTGGCCGGTCGTGTCGATGCCACGCTGACCGCGATCACGTCGGCGCTGCCGTTCATCAAGGCCGGCAAGCTGCGGGTGCTGGCGGTCGCGTCGGAGCGGCGCACGCCGGTCTATCCGGATGCGCCCACCTTTGCCGAACAGGGCTTTGCGGGCGTGGTCGGTTCAGGCTGGTTCGGCCTGATGGCGCCCGCGCGCACGCCCGCCGCGATCGTGCAGCAGCTCAACCGCGATGCCAGCGCCGTGCTCGCGGACGCCGACGTCCGCAACAAGCTGGCCGTGCTGGGCCTGCAGGCCGAGCCGGAGGACAGCGCGGCCTTCGCGCGCTTCATCGATGGGGAGGTGCGCAAGTGGAGCGCCGTGATCAAGGCCAGCGGCGTGGTGCTGGAGTAGCCGCGCCCGCAGGTGCGGCTCGCAGCGTCTTCTGCCGCGGATCAGCCCCGCACGGGCTGGCCGTCCTTCAGGCGCCACAGGCCTAGCGGATTGCCGTCCTGCAGCGCGGCCGGAAGCAGTTCCGCCGGCACGTTCTGGTAGCACACCGGCCGCAGGAAGCGATCGATTGCCGTGGTGCCGACCGAAGTCGTGCGCGTGTCCGACGTGGCCGGGAAGGGGCCGCCGTGAACCATGGCATACGACACTTCCACGCCGGTCGGATAGCCGTTGAACAGCACGCGGCCGACCTTGCGTTCCAGCACCGGCAGCAGTTGCGCGGCCAGTGCGTAGTCGCCGCGGTCGGCCTGGACGGTCGCGGTCAGCTGGCCTTCCAGCACGCGCGTGACGGCAAGCATTTCGCCGATATCGCGGCAGGCCACCAGTACGGTGGACGGGCCGAACACCTCGGCATGCATGCGCGTATCGGCGATAAAGCGCTGCGCGGTGGTCTCGAACACTGCCGCGCGAGCCTGGTTCGGGCCCGTGCTGGCCTGGCCGCTGGCGGTACGCGCGAGGCCATCGATGGCCGACAGCTTGCCGATGCCTTGTTCGAACGCGCGCTGGATGCCCGGCGTCAGCATGGTGCCGGCCGGCTTGGCTGTCACCGCGGTGCCGGCCGTGGCGCGGAACGTATCGAGCGCCGGGCCTTCCAGGGCCAGCAGCAGGCCCGGGTTGGTGCAGAACTGGCCCACGCCGAGCACCAGCGAATCGGCCAGGTCGCGCGCGATGGCTTCTCCGCGCGCCGAAAGCGCTTCGGGCAGCAGGAAGACCGGATTGATGCTGCTCATCTCCGCATAGACCGGAATCGGCTGGGCGCGCTGGCTGGCGACCTGCATCAGCGCCAGGCCGCCGGCGCGCGAGCCGGTGAAGCCCACAGCCTGGATGGCCGGGTGGGCCACCAGTTCGGTACCCACGGTGTGGCCCGCGCCGGTCAGCAGCGAGAACACGCCTTCCGGCAGGCCGGCATCGGCCACCGCCTGGCGGATCGCGCGGCCGACCAGTTCGGAGGTGCCCGGGTGCGCGGGGTGAGCCTTGGCCACCACCGGGCAGCCAGCCGCCAGGGCCGACGCGGTATCGCCGCCGGCCACGGAGAAGGCCAGCGGGAAGTTGCTGGCGCCGAACACGGCAACCGGCCCGATGGCGATCTTCTGCATGCGCAGGTCCGGCCGCGGCGGCGTGCGCTCGGGCAGGGCGCTGTCGAGCGTGGCGTCCTGCCAGCGGCCGGCACGCAGCACCGTGGCGAACAGGCGCAGCTGGCCCGTGGTGCGGCCGCGCTCGCCTTGCAGGCGGGCGATCGGCAATGCACTCTCGGCATGGGCGCGCTCGATCAGCGCGTCGCCAAGGGCTTCGATCCGGCTGGCAATCGCTTCGAGAAAGCTCGCGCGCTGCTCGGGCGAGGTGGCGCGGAAGGGATCGAACGCCGCTTCCGCCAGCTCGCAGGCACGCGCCACATCGGCGCTGCGGGAGCCGTGGAAGACCGGTTCCAGGGTCTCGCCGGTGGCCGGGTTGATGGCGTGGAAGGGTTCGTCAGTGCCGCGCACGGCGCTCGCGCCGATCAGCATTTCGCCGGTAATGGTCATGTCTGGATTTCCTGCAAAGGGAAGGGGGCGGAGGCCGCGGTCACACATCCGGTCCGGGTGTGACGCCGCCAGGTGTCATCTCGTAAGACATCATATGACATGAGATGGTTGACCGCAACCCATGCGGCCAGCTGCCGGCTCAGGCGGCGGCGGAAGCCTTGCGCAGCCGCTCGCGGCTGTTGGTCAAGTGCATGCGCATGGCGGCCTTGGCAGCTTCCGGATCGTGGCGCTCGATGGCGTCATAGATATTCTCGTGCTCGATATGCACGCGCTCCAGGTACTGCGCGCGTTCCTGGCTGTTCACCTGCAGGCGGCTGCGCGGGATCAGCATGGTGCCCAGGTGGCCCATGATGTCCGTGAAATAGCGGTTGCCGGTGGCGCGGGCAATGGACAGGTGGAAGTCGAAATCCGCGCTCACGGCATCGCTGCCCTCGGTGGCGCTGCGTTTCATGGCGTCGAGCGCGCGGCGCATGCTGGCAAGCTGCTCGTCGCTGCGGCGCGTGGCGGCCAGGCCAGCGGCCTCGGCCTCAAGGCTGACGCGGAATTCGAGCATGGCCAGCACATCCATGGCGGTGCCCATGGTCGCCAGGTCGATGCGGAACGGCGAGGCCGTCTCGGCCGGGCGTGCCAGCACGAAGGTGCCGATGCCATGGCGCGTTTCCACGAACCCGCTGGCTTGCAGGCGCGACAGCGCTTCACGAACCACGGTGCGGCTCACGCCGAAGCTCGTCATGACCTCGGACTCGGTCGGCAGCTTGTCGCCGGGCTTGAGCTGCCCCTCGCGGATGCGCTCGGTGAGGCCGCTCACCACTTCCTCGGCCAGCGTACGGCCGCGGCGGCGCAGGGGGGCGGGAGTCGAGATCTGGGGGTCGGACATGAGCGTGGGCGGGCGTAGGGAAATTGCGGCCTTGACCGGGCCGGAATATGGTCATTATACTCGGTCATAAGTTATACGACGACTGATAACGGACTGCGATCGAAAGGATGCGCGGTCCGCGATCTACCGATACAGGGATGCCGCAGCCGACGCCGCCGCGCCACCGAAAAGCCAATCAGATTCCGGAGACAGCCCGCATGAACGCATCGCAAGCCGCCATCCACGCCAACCAGGCCGCTACGCCGGTGGTGACTGAACTGACCGTCGTGCCGGTTGCCGGCCACGACAGCATGTTGATGAACCTGTCGGGCGCGCATGGTCCGTACTTCACCCGCAACATCGTGATCCTCAAGGACAGCGCCGGCAACACCGGGGTTGGCGAGGTGCCGGGCGGCGAGGGCATTCGCCAGACGCTCGAGGACGCGCGCCCGCTGGTGGTGGGACAGGGCATCGGCCAGTATCAGGCGATCCTCAACAAGGTCCGCGCCACGTTCGCCAGCCGCGACGCGGGCGGCCGGGGCTTGCAGACGTTCGACCTGCGCATCACGATCCACGCCGTGACCGCACTCGAAGCCGCACTGCTCGACCTGCTGGGCAAGCATCTGCAGGTGCCGGTGGCCGCGCTGCTGGGCGAAGGCCAGCAACGCGATGCCGTGGAGATGCTGGGCTACCTGTTCTACGTTGGCGACCGCAAGAAGACCTCGCTCGACTACCGCACGGAGCCCGACGCCGGCAACGCATGGTTCCGCGTGCGCAACGAAGTCGCGATGGACGCCAAGGGCGTTGTGCGCCTGGCCGAGGCCGCCTACGAACGCTATGGTTTCAACGACTTCAAGCTCAAGGGCGGCGTGCTCCGCGGCGACGAGGAGATGGAGGCGATCATCGCGCTGCACGAGCGTTTCCCGAAGGCGCGGGTGACGCTCGATCCGAACGGCGGCTGGCTGCTGAAGGACGCCATTCGCCTGTGCCGCGACAAGCACGGCATCCTGGCCTACGCGGAAGACCCGTGCGGCGCCGAGGAGGGTTATTCGGGCCGCGAGATCATGTCGGAGTTCCGCGCCGCGACCGGCCTGCCTACCGCCACCAACATGGTCGCCACCGACTGGCGCCAGATGGGCCACGCGGTGCGGCTGCAGTCGGTGGACATCCCGCTGGCCGACCCGCACTTCTGGACCATGCAGGGTTCGGTGCGCGTGGCGCAGATGTGCGCCGAGTGGGGCCTGACCTGGGGCTCGCATTCGAACAACCACTTCGATATCTCGCTGGCGATGTTCACCCACGTGGCCGCCGCCGCGCCGGGCCGTGTCACCGCCATCGATACGCACTGGATCTGGCAGGACGGCGAGCACCTGACGCGCGAGCCGCTGAAGATCGAAGGCGGCCTGGTGCAGGTGCCCAGGACGCCGGGGCTCGGCGTGGAGCTGGACATGGACGCGCTGGCGCGTGCCAACCGCCTCTACCAGGAGAAGGGCCTGGGCGCGCGCGACGATGCCATCGCCATGCAGTTCCTGATCCCGAACTGGAAGTTCAACAACAAGGCGCCCTGCATGGTCCGCTAGGAATGCGTGGGTCGCGATCTCGTACCGGCCAGTGCCATACAAAACCCAGGAGGAGACAACAATGATCGATTTTTCCAAGCTGCGCCGCATTGCCGGCGCGGGCATGGTTCTGGCCGCTGTGGCGGCCGCATCCATGGCAAGCGGCGCGGCTTTTGCGGCCAGCCCGGCATGGCCGCAAAAGCCGGTTTCGGTGGTGGTGCCGTTCCCGGCGGGCGGCTCGACCGACACCATCGCGCGCATGCTCGCGCCGCCGCTCAACGAGAAGCTGGGCCAGCCTTTCGTTATCGATAACCGTCCGGGCGCCACGGGCGCGATCGGTGCGACGTTCGTCAAGCGCGCGCCGGCGGACGGCTACACCATGCTGGTGGCGTCGATCGGCGTGTTCGCGGTGAATCCGTTCCTGCAGAAGAACCTGGGCTACGATCCGGCCAAGGATTTCGATCTGCTCACCGTGGCGGTGCGGGCGCCCAACGTGCTGGTTGCTACGCCGAATTTTCCCGCGAAGAACTTGCAGGAACTGGTCAGTTACATGAAGAAGAACCCGGGCAAAGTCGCCTTCGCGAGTTCGGGCGCGGGTTCTTCCGACCACCTGACCGCGGCGCTGTTCTGGCAGAAGAGCGGCACCGAGGGTCTGCACGTTCCGTACAAGGGGGGCGCGCCGGCCATCTCCGATCTGCTGGCCGGACAGGTCGACGTGTCGTTCCAGAACATCAACGCCGTGCTGCAGCATATCCGCACCGGCAAGCTGCGCGCGCTGGCGGTGACGTCGGACAAGCGTGCCGCGGTGCTGCCCAATGTGCCGACCATGGCCGAAGGCGGCGTGAAGGACGTCGAGGTTTATTCGTGGCAGGGCATCGCCGCACCGCACGGCCTGTCGCCCGAGGTGAAGAGCCGCCTGCACGGCGCGCTGGTCGGCGCGCTCAACGAGCCGAAGATGCGCGAGAAGCTGGCCGAAAGCGGCTTCGAGGTGGTGGCCAACACGCCGGAGCAGTTCGCGCAGTTCGAGAATCAGGAGCTCAAGCGCTGGAAGACGGTGATCGAGCAGGGCAAGATCACGATGGATTGATGCCGGGCGGCCAGATCCAACTGCGGCACGCAGGCTGGCGATCACGTCGATCCGGCGACGGTTGTCTTCCCTCTCCCATTTATGGGAGAGGGGCGGGGGAGAGGGGCGGGACTGGAAATCGCAGCACTATTTGGGGTGATTTTCGGACCGCATACGTGATGGCCACAGCAGTTTTCACTGTCGGGAAATTGCTGCACGGTGGTAAAGTGTTGCCCCGTTGATACATTCATCGCAGTTCCGCAATGTATTAACAATTGCGTTGGTCGGGGTTGCTCCACGGATCGCGCAATTCTTACGGCACGCAAGCCGGGCACGCATCCGGCGCGGCCGCTCTTTCCAGCACAGCAGAGACATCCCGTGAATTCTCCCTCCCTCGACGCATTCCTGGCCGGCGTAGCCCGGCGCGACCCCGGCCAACCCGAATTCCTGCAGGCCGTCAAAGAAGTCATGGTGACGCTTTGGCCGTTTGTCGAGCGTCATCCGCGCTATGCCGACCAGGCGCTGCTCGAGCGCCTGGTCGAACCCGAGCGCGTGATCCAGTTCCGCGTGGCGTGGACCGACGACCAGAACCGCGTGCAGGTCAACCGCGCGTTCCGCGTGCAGCACAGCTCGGCCATCGGCCCGTTCAAGGGCGGCATGCGCTTTCACCCGACGGTAAACCTGTCGGTGCTGAAGTTCCTCGGCTTCGAGCAGACCTTCAAGAACGCGCTGACCACGCTGCCGATGGGCGGTGGCAAGGGCGGTTCCGACTTCGACCCGAAGGGCAAGTCGGATGCCGAGGTGATGCGCTTCTGCCAGGCTCTGGTGACCGAGCTGTTCCGCCACCTGGGGCCGGACACCGACATCCCTGCTGGCGACATCGGCGTGGGCGCGCGCGAAGTTGGCTTCATGGCCGGCATGATGAAGAAGTTATCGAACCAGTCCGCCTGCGTGTTCACGGGCAAGGGCCTGGCGTACGGCGGCAGCCTGATGCGTCCGGAAGCCACCGGCTATGGCACGGTGTACTTCGCGCAGGAAATGCTCCACCGCCGCGGCATGGGGTTCGACGGCCTGCGTGTGCTGATTTCCGGTTCGGGCAATGTTGCGCAGTACGGCGCCGAAAAGGCCATCGAACTGGGTGCGAAGGTGCTGACGCTGTCGGACTCCGGCGGCGTGCTGCATTACCCGCAGGGCATGACCACCGAGCAGTTGGCCGAAGTCATGGCGTTCAAGAACGAAGAGCGTGGCCGCTTGTCCGATTTCGCCGCGCGCCACAATATGAAGTTCGAGGCTGGCCGCACGCCGTGGCACGTGCCTGCCGATGTGGCGCTGCCATGCGCGACGCAGAACGAACTCGACGGCAACGACGCTGAAACGCTGCTCGGCAATGGCGTGATCTGCGTGGCGGAAGGCGCCAACATGCCTTCCACGCTGGAGGCCGTGGATCGCTTCGTCGACGCGAAGATCCTCTATGCACCGGGCAAGGCCAGCAACGCCGGCGGCGTGGCCACATCGGGTCTGGAAATGTCGCAGAACGCCATGCGGCTGTCGTGGCACCACGCCGAGGTCGATGAGAAGCTGCACGCGATCATGAAGGATATCCACCAGAACTGTATTCATCATGGCCAGAAGGACGGAGGCTATGTGAACTACGTGGAAGGCGCGAATATCGCGGGGTTTGTGAAGGTGGCGGATGCGATGCTGGCGCAAGGGGTGATTTGAAGCTTGGCGTTCCCCGGCGCTTTCCTTACGGCGTGGCCGGCGGAGTTCTTTGGTTATGACCGGGTGGTACGCTCTTGGCGGGCGCGGCTGTTTCGCCGGCGTAGCCGGCGAGTCACTTTCTGTCCGAGCGACAGAAAGTAACCAAAGAACGCGTTTACTTGCCCTAACGGGCGAATATTGATCGTAGTGTGCGAAGAATTTCGTACGGGTATTCGCTTCAGAGACTGCCCGGCTGCCTGCCGCGTGGAGCGCGACCGTATGCAGGCTCTCCGGCAATGATTGAACCAGCCCCGAACCTGTCCGTGGCCCGACACTGCCCGCGATATCGCATCATCGCCTTCGGCTGCTGCGCAGCTCACTAACTAGTCGGCAGCCATCACAAAAATCCAATGTGGGGGATAACCCGACTCACCACCCCCCAAGCCTTCAAGTTATCATCGCCCATCGACAGGCCCACGCCTGTCAAAAACAAGCGGCTCCGGACACCCTCCGGCGTCGTGCGACATCGCAGGAGAGACCGGCTCGCCGCCTGGCGGGTCCGGCGCCGACGGAGCAACCGCCCCGGAAACTCTCAGGCACCGAGGACTGTGGCGTCGCAAGTACAGATCTGGAGAGAGGCGCTACGGCGCCCACCGAAGGGGACGGCATGGTCATCGGCCATGTCCAAGCTCTCAGGTACCACGGACAGATGGGGCAGGGGACCGGCAACGGTCAATTTCATCCTTGCTTCGGACAATCTGTCATGTCTCACATGCTCGTTATCGGCGCCGGCATTACCGGCGTCACGACCGCCTATACCCTCGCGAAACAAGGCTATCGCGTCACCGTGCTGGACCGTCACCACTATCCGGCAATGGAAACCTCGTTCGCCAACGGCGGGCAGCTTTCCGCCTGCAACGCGGAGGTCTGGAACAACGCCGGCACGCTGCTCAAGGGCTTCAAATGGATGATGCGGCGCGACGCGCCGCTGCTGCTCAATCCGCGTCCGTCGTGGCACAAGTATTCGTGGCTCGGTGAATTCGTCGGCAACCTCCGCAACTACCGCGCCAATACCATCGCGACCACGCGCCTGGCCATCGCCGCGCGCCAGCACCTGTTCGACATGGCCGAGCGCGAGCAGATCGATTTCAATCTGGAGCGCCGCGGCATCCTGCACTTCTATCACGACCGCCCCAGCTTCGAGGCCGCGGGCCGCACCAACCAGATGCTGGTGCAAGGCGGCCTGGAGCGCTACGCCGTCACGCCGGAAGAGATCCGCTCGATCGAGCCGACGCTGCAAGGCCATTACTACGGCGGCTACTTCACGCCGTCCGATTCCACTGGCGACATCCACAAGTTTACGCGCGGCCTGGCGCGCGCATGCGAACGGCTTGGCGTGACGTTCCTGCAGGGCGTCGACGTGAAGGCCGTGGACCTGCGCCCGGACGGCGTGACGATGCGCCTGGGCGCATCGGAAGCCGCCATCGCTTCGGGGCAGGATGGCGGCGAACGCGAGATCAAGGGAACCGCCGCGGTGGTCTGCGCCGGCGTAGGCAGCCGCCATATCGCGGCGATGCTGGGCGACCGGATCAACGTCTATCCGGTCAAGGGCTATTCGATCACCGTGCATCTCGATGACGCGCGCAGCGTGGAGAACGCGCCGTACGTGAGCCTGCTCGACGAGAGCGCCAAGATCGTGACCAGCCGGCTGGGCGCGGACCGTTTCCGCGTGGCCGGCACCGCGGAATTCAACGGTGAGAACCGCGATATCCGGGCGGACCGCATCGCACCGCTGGTGTCATGGGTGCGGCGCAATTTCGATATCGAGACTTCGCGTGCGGTGCCATGGGCGGGCCTGCGGCCGATGATGCCCGACATGATGCCGCGGGTCGCGCGCGGCCGCGCCACGCGCGTGTTCTACAACACGGGACACGGACACCTGGGCTGGACGCTCTCTGCCGCCACGGCCGCGATGATCAGTCACACCATCGCCGCAAGCCATCCGGTTCACTGAGTTCGCTCAGTCCTCCGCCGCCCCGGCCGGCGCCATGCGCCCGGCCGCGCGGTGCGCCACCAGCTTCTTGTAGAACGCCGCGCGGCTGATGCCGATGGCCGCAGCCGCGCGCCCTTTTGCCTGGAAAGTGGCCGGAAAGAGGATTATGTTCCACTTTCTCCCGGGCATACTCCGTGCACTGCCATCCCGTTCCTGACGTGCGAACTTGCACCCTGCGGCCTGTCACAGATGTAATTGGTGGAGCGCTTTCGGGCGCACGGGCCTATATTTCCCCAGACCAGGAACAAACCTCGCGGAGTCTTCATGTCCTTTGTGATCGTCGTTGCTGCGCTTGCCTTCCTGATGCTTGCCGCGTATCGCGGCTACAGCGTCATCCTGTTTGCCCCGCTGGCCGCGCTTGGCGCCGTGCTGCTGACCGAGCCGTCGGCCGTGGCGCCGGCCTTTACCGGCATCTTCATGGAGAAGATGGTCGGTTTCGTGAAGCTGTACTTCCCCGTGTTCCTGCTCGGCGCCGTGTTTGGCAAGGTAATCGAGCTGTCCGGCTACTCGCGCTCGATCGTCGCGGCCGCCATCCGCTACATCGGCAGCTCGCGCGCGAATGCGGTCATCGTCGCCGTCTGCGCGCTGCTGACCTATGGCGGCGTGTCGCTGTTCGTGGTGGTGTTCGCGGTCTACCCGTTCGCGGCCGAGCTGTACCGGCAGAGCAATATCCCGAAGCGGCTGATGCCGGGCGCAATCGCGCTGGGCGCGTTCTCGTTCACGATGGATTCGCTGCCCGGTACGCCGCAGATCCAGAACATCATCCCGACCACCTTCTTCAAGACCACCGCCTGGGCGGCGCCGGTGCTGGGCGTGGCCGGCGCGCTGTTCATCATCGTCGTCGGCTTGAGCTACCTCGAATGGCGCCGCCGCGCCGCGATGGCGAAGGGCGAGGGCTATGGCACGTCGCTGCTGAACGAGCCCGATCCGGTGGAGACGGCACAACTGCCCAACCCGCTGCTGGCGCTGGCGCCGCTGGTGCTGGTGGGCGTGGCCAACTTCGTACTGACGCGCATGATCCCGCAGTGGTATGGCGCCACCAGTTCGCTGGAGCTGCCGGGGCTGGCCAAGCCCGTGAGCATCACGACCGCCTCCGTGGTCGCGATCTGGGCCGTGGAAGGCGCGCTGCTGCTGGGCATCCTGCTGGTGGTGGTAACCGCGTTCGGCACCGTGCGCCAGCGCTTCGCCGAAGGCAGCAAGACCGCCGTGGGCGGGGCGCTGCTGGCGGCCATGAATACGGCATCGGAATACGGCTTCGGTGGCGTGATTGCTGCGCTGCCGGGCTTCCTGGTGGTGGGCGACGCGTTGCGCGCGATTCCGAACCCGCTGGTCAACGCGGCGGTGTCGGTGAGCGCGCTGGCCGGCATCACCGGGTCGGCATCGGGCGGCATGAGCATTGCGCTGGCAGCCATGGGCGACACGTTCATCCAGGGCGCACAGGCAGCGGGCATTCCGCTGGAAGTGCTGCACCGCGTGGTGTCGATGGCCAGCGGCGGCATGGATACGTTGCCGCACAACGGCGCGGTGATCACGCTGCTGGCCGTGACCGGCCTCACGCACCGCGAGTCCTACCGCGACATCTTCGCCGTCACCATGATCAAGACGCTGGCGGTGTTCTTCGTCATCCTGGTCTACTACACGACCGGACTGGTCTGACCCCGCTTCTTGCGCGGATGGGGAAAGGGGCGCATGCCAGATACCCCGGCACCCCTCCGCGTTTCAAGCCATCTGCCCAATCGTTTTCCGAAACCGGTTCAACGACATCACAAACAACACCGTCCCGATCACCAGCAACGCCAGGAACGGCTTCCACACCACATCCAGCCCCGCGCCGCGAAAAAGGATGGCCTGCCCGAGCGCCACGAAATGCGTGGTCGGCGCCGCCAGCATGATGTCCTGCACGATCTGTGGCATGCTCTCGCGCGGCGTGTTGCCGCCCGAGAGCATCTGCAGCGGCAGCAACACCAGTACCAGCAGCATCCCGAACTGCGGCATATTGCGCGCCACGGTCGCCAGGAAGATGCCCATTGCCGTGGTGGCGAACAGGTGCAGCGCCACGCCCGCCATGAACAGCAGCAGCGAGCCCTCGATGGGCACATGCAGCGCGCCGCGCACCACGAACACCAGCGACAGCATGGCCGCCGCCATCACCACCATGCCCATCGACCACACCTTGGCCAGCATGATCTCGGCCGGCGTCACCGGCATGACCAGCAAATGCTCGATGGTGCCGTGCTCGCGCTCGCGGATCAGCGCGGCGCCGGTCAGGATGATCGACAGCATCGTGACGTTGTTGATGATCTGCGTGAGGCCGCCGAACCACGATTGCGTCAGGTTCGGGTTGAAGCGCGCACGCAGCGCAAGGTCCACCGGCAACGGCGCGGCGCCACGGTATCGCTGCACGAACTCGTTCACTTCGTCCGTGAAGATGCGCTGGATGTAGCCACTGCCGCTGAACGCCTGCGTCATGCGCGTGGCATCCACGTTGAGCTGCACGGCGGGCGAACGGCCGGCCAGCACGTCGCGCTGGAAATTGGGCGGGATGTCCAGCGTGAACGTGTAGTCCCCGGCGTCCATGCCCTTGTCCATCTGCGCGGGCGAGATCAGCAGCGGCGGCGCGAACTGGGGCGGATAGAACGCGGAGAGGATGCGCTCGGCCAGCGGCGAGGCATCTTCATTGACCACCGCGATGGGCGCCATGTGCAGCGTCTCGGGCACCGCGGTGGCACCGGTGTAGACCGACACGCTGAACACATAGATGATCAGCACCAGCAGGGTCCGGTCGCGCACCAGGCTCCACAATTCCTTGATGCCGAGGCGATAGATATTGGCCAGGTGCCGCATGGTCAGCGCTCCTGCTTCTTCAGCAACGCCGCGGTGGCGGCGAAGATCACCGGCACGGCCACGAGCATCGGCCAGAACGATGCGCGCAGGTCGTGCAGCCCCAGCGCCTTGTTGAATACGCCGCGGCTGATGGTGAGCATGTGCGTGGCCGGATAGGCCAGGCCGGCCAGCCGCGCGCTCCCCTCCAGCGACGAAACCGGCACCAGCATGCCGCAAAACTGCACGGCCGGGATCATGGTGCCGATGATGGCGAAGAACATCGCGGCGATCTGGCTGCGCGTGAAGGTCGACGCCAGCATGCCGATGCCGGTGGCGCAGAATGCATAGATCAGCGCGGCCAATGCCAGGGTCGGGAAGCTGCCCTTGACCGGCACGCCGAAGACGGTAACGGCCAGCAAGGCCATGAGCAGGAAATTGAACATGGCCAGCGCCACGTAGGGCAATTGCTTGCCCAGCAGGAATTCCGTGCGCGTGACGGGCGTCACGTACAGGTTGGTGATCGAACCAAGTTCCTTCTCCCGCACCACGGCCAGCGCGGTCAGCATGGCCGGCAGCATCAGCAACAGCAGCGGGATCACCGCGGGCACCATCGCGGGCAGGCTCTTCACGTCGGGGTTGTAGCGGAAGCGCGTTTCCAGCGTGGCGGTGCTCACGGCGTCCTGCCCGTAGCGGTGGCGCATCTGGTCAAGCAGCCAGCCCTGGTGCATGCCCTGCACATAACCTTGCACGGTCTCCGCGCGCGATGGCATCGAGCCATCGATCCATACGCCGACCTGCGCCCGCGCGCCGCGCTGCACGTCGCGCGCGAAGCCGGGCGGAATCTCGACGGCCAGCGCCAGTTCGCCGCTGCGCAGGCGCCGGTCCATGTCGGCGTAATCGGTGATCGGCGCACGCTCGATGAAATAGCGCGAGCCCGACAAGTTCAGCGCATAGTCCTGGCTCAGCACGGTCTGGTCATGGTCGAGCACGGCAAAGCGCAAGTCCTCCACGTCCATGCCGATGCCATAGCCCATCGCGAACAGCAGCACCAGCGAGCCGACCAGCGCCAGCGTGGCGCGCACCGGGTCGCGGCGCAGTTCGAGCGCCTCGCGCCACATATAGGTGAAGGCGCGCTGCAGGCTGAAACGCTGGCGCTGCGGGACGGGCGTAGGAACGATCAGCGGCGCGGCCTCGGCTGGCGCTTCCGCAGGTGCCGGCGCACTCGCGTCGGTCAGGTAGGCGATGAACGCTTGTTCCAGCGTCGCGGCGCTGCGCCGGCGCACCAGGTCCGCCGGCGTGTCGCTGACCAGCACGCGGCCCGCATGCATCAGCGAGATGCGGTCGCAGCGCTCGGCTTCGTTCATGAAGTGCGTGGAGATGAAGATGGTCACGCGCTCATTGCGCGACAGGCCGATCAGCAGCCGCCAGAAACTGTCGCGGGCCACCGGGTCCACGCCGGAAGTCGGCTCGTCCAGGATCAGCAGCTCGGGCTGGTGCACCATCGCCACGGCCAGCGACAGGCGCTGGCGGATGCCCAGCGGCAGGTTGGCCGGCAAGGTGTCGAGCACGTCGGCAAGCGCGAAGCGCGCCACCATATCAGCGACGCGCGCGGGAGTTTCCGCGGCGGGCACGGCGAACAGCCGCGCATGCAGTTCCAGGTTCTGCCGCACGGTCAGTTCGCCATATAGCGAGAACGCTTGCGACATATAGCCAACGCGCTTGCGGGTATCGATGTCCTTCGGGTCGATCTCGTGGCCGAACAGCCAGGCCTTGCCCTCGCTGGCCGGCAGCAGGCCGGTCAGCATCTTCATCGTGGTGGACTTGCCGCAGCCGTTGGAGCCCAGGAAGCCGAAGATTTCGCCACGGCGAATACGGAAGCTGACCTTGTCGACGGCGACGAAATCGCCGAAGCGCATGGTGAGATCCCTGGCTTCGATGGCGATGTCGGCTTCGTCGCCGGCCTCCAGCGGCGTGAGGGTAACTTCGGTGTGGCCGCGCCGGCGCGATTCGGGCAGCAGGGCAATGAATGCGGCTTCGAGCGATGTGGTGCCGGTGCGCGCGAGCAGTTCGGCGGGCGTGCCGGTATCGAGCACCTTGCCGGCATCCATGGCCACGAGCCAGTCGAAGCGCTGCGCCTCGTCCATGTACGCGGTGGCGACGATCACGCTCATGGCCGGACGCGTGGCGCGGATACGGGCGATCAGGTCCCAGAACTGCGCGCGCGCGAGCGGGTCCACGCCGGTGGTCGGCTCGTCGAGGATCAGCAGGTCGGGGTCGTGGATCAGCGCGCAGCACAGCCCGAGCTTCTGCTTCATGCCGCCGGACAGCTTGCCGGCCGGGCGGCCCAGGAACGGGTGCAGGCCCGTGCTGCGCGTCAGGTCGTCGATGCGGCGGCGGCGCTCGGCGTCGTCATGCCCGAACAGGCGGCCGAAGAAATGCAGGTTTTCTTCCACCGACAGCGTCGGGTACAGGTTCTTGCCGAGCCCTTGCGGCATGTAGGCGATGCGCGGGCACACGGCGTCGCGATGCTTGCCGCTGCGCATGTCGCCGCCAAAGGTTTCCACTACGCCTTCCTGCACGGCGCGCGCGCCGGACAGCAGCGACAGCAGGCTGGACTTGCCCACGCCGTCGGGGCCGATCAGGCCGATCATGCGGCCCGCCGGCACATCGAGGCCGATGCCGTCCAGCGCTACGGTCGAGCCGTACTTCAGGCTGACGCCGGCAATCCGGGCAACCGGTGGCAGGGCGGCGTCCATGGTTACTGCGGCACCTTCACCGCCAGGTTGGCCGGCCATTCGGCCTTCGGGTCGAGCCTGACCCAGGCCACGCCGGGCACGCCGGTCTTGACCTGCTTGAGGTGCTTCCTGAGCAGTTCGCGGTCGATCTGGGCCTTGACGCGGAACATCAGCTTCTCGCGCTCGCTGGCCGTCTCGACGGTCTTGGGGGTGAACTGCGCGGTGCTGGCCACGAACGAGACCGTGGCGGGTATCACATAGCCGGGCGCGGCGTCGAGCACGATGCGCGCCTCGGCGCCCAGCGGCACGCGGCCGGCCACGGTCGCGGGCAGGAAGAAGGTCATGTACACATCGGACAGGTCGACCAGGTTCAGCACCTTGCCGCCCGCGCCAAGCACTTCGCCGGGTTGCGCGATGCGGTACTGCACGCGCGCGTCGCGCGGCGAGGTGAGCTGGCTGTCGGTGATGTCCGCCTCGATGCGCGCCACGGTGGCCTTGGCCGCGATGATGGTCGAGCGCGTGCCCACCAGCTGCGCGCGCGCCGCTTCGATGGCGGCCTGCGCCGCCGCCACCTGCGCCTTCGACGCCGCCACGGCGGCCTGCGCGCTGCGCACGCGCGCGCGGTCGTCGTCGAGTTCCTGGATCGACGAGGCGCCTTCGCGCGACAGCGTGCTGGAGCGGGCCAGGCGTCGCTGGGCCGCGTCCAGTTCGCTTTCGCGCTGCGACACCACGGCCTGGGCCGCGACCTTGTCGCTTTCGCGCACCGCCACCTGCGCCGCTGCGCTGGCGGCGGTGTTCACCGCCTGCTGTTCCTGCGCGCGCGCTTCATCGCGCTGCGCTTCGAGCACCTTGACCTGCATGCGCGCGAGGGGGGCTCCAGCGGCGACGAAATCGCCCTCGTTGACGAGGATGCTGTCGATGCGTCCGGCGAGCTTGGTCGCCACGTCGATCTGCGTGGCTTCGATGCGGCCGTTGCCGCTGGCGAACCCCGGTCCGGGGCCGGTATCGCGCATGGCATTCCAGCCATACACGCCTGCCGCGACGGCCAGCGCCACGGCGGCGACGGGAATCAGCTTGCGGACAGGAAGTTTCATGATGGCTGGTCTGAAGGTGAGGGCGGGGCCGGGACGTCGGCACGGTGGTTGTCGTAGGCCTGCGTACCGCCGCCCAGCGCGGTGTAAAGGGATACGCGGCTGGACAGCAGCGCGCGGCGCGTCTGTACCAGCAGCTGTTGCGCGCCCAGCAGGTCGCGCTGGGCATCGAGCACTTCCAGGTAGGGCGTGGCACCGTTGTCGTAGCGCAGCCGCGCCAGCCGCTCGCGCTCGGACTGAAGCGCCAGTGTGGCTTGCAGGTCGGTGACCTGTTCGGCCAGGCGTTCGCGTGCGGACAGCGCATCCGAGACGTCGCGGAATGCGGCCTGGATGGTCTTCTCGTACTGGACGATGGCCTGGTCGCGCCGCACCTCGGCCAGCTTCAGGTTGCTGCGGTTGCGCCCGGCATCGAAGATCGGAACGGACAGCGACGGGCCGAAGCTCCAGGCGCGGCTGGGGCCGGTGAACAGGTCGTTCAGTTCCACGCTCGCCGTACCGAAGCTGCCGGTCAGCGTGATGCGCGGGAAAAACGCGGCCCGCGCGGCGCCGATATTCGCATTGGCCGCGGCAAGCTGGTGTTCCGCGGCGACGATATCGGGGCGGTTGGTCAGCAATTCGGAGGGCAGTCCGGGCGCCATGTCGCGCAGCACGATGCTGTCGTCGAAGCGGCCAATCATCGGCGGCAGGGCCACCGGCGCGCCGACCAGCAGGGCCAGCGCATTGGCCTGCGCCGCGCGTTCCTGCCGCAGCTGCGAACCGAGCGTGCTGGCCTGGCGCCACAGCGCTTCCACCTGCGTCAGGTCGAACTTCGAGGTCGAGCCCATTTCGAAGCGCCGCCGGAAGATGCGCAGCGATTCCGCGCGCGACGCAATGGTCTGGTCCGTGAGCGCGATGCGCTCGTCCAGTTCGCGCAGCACCAGGTAGCCGTTGGCGACCTGGCCGATCAGGCTGACCGTGGCCGCTTCGCGTGCGGCGTCGCTGGCCAGGTAGTTCTCGAGCGCGGCGTCCTTCAGGCTGCGCACGCGGCCCCAGAAATCGAGTTCCCACGCATTCATGCCGATGCCGGCCTCGAAATCATTGATGGTCAGCGGACGGCCGGTCGGGCTGAAGGCGCCCGGCGTGCCGGAGCGCGTGGCGCTGGCGCTCACGCCGATGGTCGGAAACTGCTCCGAGCGCTGGATGCCGTATAGCGCCTGGGCTTCCTCCACGCGCAGCACCGCCGCGCGCAGGTCGCGGCTAGTGGCCAGGGCCTGGTCGATCAGCGCCTGCAGCGCGGGGTCGGCAAAAAAATCGCGCCAGGCGGTCGCTGCGGCAGGCGAGGGCTGCGCGACGCCGGCTTCGGCCCTCGCATAGGTGGCGGGGACCGGCGCCACTGGCCGCTTCAGTGGCGGTGCCATCGACACACAGGCAGACAAAGCCATGGACAGGACGGCTACCGTAACGGCAGCCCTCCCTGGCAGGTAATTTCGGTGTGGCAGTGACTGCCAGATGTCGGGAACGGGAGCGGGAGCGGGGGCGGATCGTCTGGGAAGATCTGCACCCATCGCTCAGCCTCGAAGCGACGGGTCCTGTGGCCGGCGGCGTGTCTGGAGCGGGATGCGCCGCAGCGCGCGCTTGGGGCTTCGCCGCTGTGCGGCGCGAGTCAGGACGAGGGAGACGATGGCCGGGATGGCAAGGAAGGCGACTGCATACACAAGGACTGGGGCGCTCATTTGCATGTTCCGGTAATTAACTACAACATTACTGTAACGATCTTGTCGCTTCTCCCTCTTGATAAAAATCAAGGCGCTCCGGACCGGACGCGCGGTGTGCCTTGTGGTTCGATGTCTGCACGCCCGTCCGGGCGGCATGGTGGGCGGCGGGGCCAGCCGGCGGATACCGCCGGCTATGGCAGTCGCGAAGGGTCCGCGCTCAGGTCGATTTAGGCGTGAGCAGGCTACCGGCCTCCTGCAGGTTCTGCTGCGCGCGGTTGCCGATCACGGCCATGGCGTCGGCTTGTGACTTGCGGGCCATCTCGGCCAGTTCACGCATGTTTTCCAGCGCCTGATGCAAGGCCTTCTGCACGAACTCGTTCTGGCGGCTCATGGCTTCGGCGGGATTGCCGCCGGTGTTCATCTGCTGCGCGGCCGACTGGATCTGCTGCATGGCCTGGCTGAAGATCTCGGCCTGCTTCTGCATCATCGCCTGCATGCCTTCATAGGCGAGCTTGTTGGCCTCGCCAAGGGCCTCGATGTCCTTGCGCCGTGCTTCCATCACGGCGCCCATGTCCATGCCGGGAAGCTGGAACTGCTCGAGCATCCTGGTGAAATCCGCGAAGGGGTTGGGAGGGGTATTCATTCGGTCGCTCCTTGTCATCGGGGGGGAATCGGAGGTGGTTCAAGCTGCCTGTCTATGATTACTCTAGGTGGTGGAGGGGGCGGCCCGCAAGGAGCGGAAAGGCGCCGCACCGGTTATTCGCCTGGTCTTCAGGCACACCCCCTCCGTCGCCGGGTATTCGAGAAAACCCTAAAGTTTGGGCCCGCCGCTGCCGTTCCCGTCCATAGCCCGCCATGACATGGCGGGTACGAGAGCGAAAGGCGGCGCTCGCGCGCCCGCACTTCGCCTTATCGAGGTCCAGAAGTCCAGATCAGGTAGAAGATAGCAATGAAGAATTTCGGAATCGGGGTACGCCTTGGCGTAGGTTTTGGCGTGGTGCTGGTGCTTTGCGCGTTGATGTCCGCCTTTGGCATCCTGCGCCTGCAGCAGGTGGCCGAGCGCACGCATGACATGATGCAGCAGCCGCTGACCAAGGAGCGGCTGGTCAGCGACTGGTACCGCCTGATGCATACCAGCGTGCGCCGCACCACGGCGGTGGCCAAGAGCGCCGATCCGTCGCTCGGCGCGTTCTTCGCCAGGGAAACGAAGGCATCGCTCGAAGGCATCGCGGCGCTGCGCGACAAGATGCAGCCGATGCTGACGTCCGAGGCCGAGAAGGCCGCGTTCAAGAAGATCCTGGAGGTGCGCGAGCCGTACAACGTCTCGCGCGACAAGATCACCAGGCTGAAGCAGGACGGCGATACAGAGGGCGCCAACGAAGTGCTGGAGAAAGAGTTCGTGCCGGCAGGCGATGCCTACCTGGCCGAGATCCAGAAGCTGCTCGACATCCAGCGCACCAGCATCGACGCCACGGCTGCCGAGATCAACACGATCTACACCAACGCCCGCAACAGCCTGGTCGTACTGGCCGTGTTGGTGCTGGCCATCGGCGTTGCGTTTGCGGTGTGGCTCACGCGCGGCATCATCCGGCCGCTGGGCCATGCGGTCGACATCGCGCGCACGGTGGCGTCGGGCGACCTGACCAGCCGCATCCGCGTGGACAGCCAGGACGAGACCGGCCAGCTGCTCAACGCGTTGGGCGAGATGAACACCAATATCCTGCGCATCGTGCGCGATGTGCGCACCGGCACCGAAGCCATTGCCTCGGGCACCAGCCAGATCGCGGTGGGCAACACGGACCTGTCGCAGCGTACCGAAGAGCAGGCGTCCTCGCTGCAGCAGACCGCGGCCAGCATGGAAGAGCTGACCAGCATCGTGCGCCAGAACGCGGACAACGCCAGGCAGGCCAGCTCGCTGGCGGTGAACGCCTCGGAGATCGCGGCCAAGGGCGGCGACGTGGCCGACAAGGTGGCCGAGACCATGG
The DNA here is from genome assembly GCF_057073745.1 of Cupriavidus sp. C2SS-8b. Lineage (NCBI taxonomy): Bacteria > Pseudomonadati > Pseudomonadota > Betaproteobacteria > Burkholderiales > Burkholderiaceae > Cupriavidus > Cupriavidus sp. C2SS-8b. Next base: position 1,694,517 of record NZ_CP172717.1, on the reverse strand, counting down.
AAGAGATCAACGGCGCGTCGAGGAAGGTGGTCGACATCATCGCGGTGATCGAGGGCATCGCGTTCCAGACCAATATCCTGGCGCTGAACGCCGCGGTGGAAGCCGCGCGCGCCGGCGAGCAGGGCCGCGGCTTTGCCGTGGTGGCGGGCGAGGTGCGCAGCCTGGCCCAGCGCAGCGCCACCGCCGCCAAGGAGATCAAGTCCCTGATCGGCGATTCGGTGGATCGGGTGGAGAAGGGCTCGGCCCTGGTGGCGCAGTCGGGCCAGACCATGCAGGAGATCGTCGAAGCGGTCAAGCGCGTGACCGACATCATGGGCGAGATCAGCGCCGCGTCGGCCGAGCAGAGCGCCGGCATCGAGCAGGTCAACCAGGCCGTGACGCAGATGGATTCGGTTACGCAGCAGAACGCCGCGCTGGTTGAAGAGGCCGCGGCAGCGGCGGGCTCGCTGGAAGAGCAGGCACAGCGGCTGAAGCAGGCGGTGGCTACGTTCCGTATTGCGGCCTGAGGTAGCAGGGCTGTTTGCTCGCTTCTCTCGCTTGCGGGAGAAGCCGGGGAAAGGGCGGCGTTAGGCACGCGCCGTAGTGCCTTGCTTCGTGGTTGCTTCTGCCCTTTCTCGCGCGGCACTTTCCGCAAATGGAAAAGAAAAGCCGCGCCGGCGCCACCCCGTGGCCCCAGGCCATCGTGCTGACGACCAGTCAGGGAACCATCGAGATCGGCCCCGAAGGCCTGTCGGGCACGTTGCTGAACCTCGAGCTGTTTGCCAAGCGGATTCGCGTTGGTGGACCGGTCACGAACCTGTACGAGCATCCCAATGCGAAGGTGCGTCTGGTTGCGGGCAGCAGCCGGGCGGAGATCGACACCAGCATCTCCGCTACCGACAACCTGACGCGCTGGATCGCATACTCGGCGCCCACTGTCAGCGCCGGGCAAGGGATCGCCATCGACATTACTGGGGCGGGCAGCTTGAGTTCCGGTCGCATCGAACTGATGGTCACGGACCAGGGGGCGGGCGTGCGCCACGCTGGCGCGGCCTATGCCACCGCGGGCGATTTCTCGGTCTCCGGGACCGGCGACTTGCAGTTGGCCTCCGGTACAGTCACTGCCCGGCAGGACGTCCTGAAACCGGTGGGCTGATCCAGGGCCAGACACGCATCGCGGACAACGTGCTCTCCACGGGGGCGGTCACCATCAAGGCAGGTGGCAACGTCAACAATGTTTCGACGCCCGGCCTGCTGGGCATCGTTTTTGGCGCGGCCGATGACGTGGACATCGCCGGCGGCGGCAACATCGTCAATCAGTATGGCCGCTTCCTCTCCAACGGATACCTGCGCGTGGCAGCGACCGGGGACGTCGTCAACACGGTCACGCATACCGATGGCACGGGTGGCGGGCAACTGGCCACCTACAGCAGCGCGGGCCAGCGCTGGCTCGTCCTCAGCCGGCGCACGACCGGGCTTGACGTCGACTACGGGCAAATCGACCGCCCCGACCAGATCGCCTATCTGCTCTCGGACAAGGGCACGACGATCTCCGGACGCAACGTCATCAACTACGGCGGCGACATCTACGCCAACAACGGCCCAATCCGCATCGATGCGGCCAATACCTTCCGCAACGAGGGCATCGCTACCGGCTCGGCCCACTTCGAGCGATCCTGCCTGATCGTGTGCCGGACCTCGGCATCGTCCACCACCAGCGTGACGGGCGGCTTGCTGTCCGCCGGCGGCGACATCGATATCCGGGCCGGCACGGCGGCCATCAATACTGGAGGCCGTGTGCTGGCCATGGGCGATTTGACCGTCACGGCCCCGGTGACCTATGCGACCGGCATCACGGGTTATACGGCGATCTCCCGCGATCGCGGCTTCAAGGCCTTCTTCGGGGATACCTGGGCGCGTCTGTATGCAGCGGACGTCGGCGGCAGCTGGATGGCCGCCGGAAAGACGCAGATCAATGGCGACACGGTCACGGATGGCGGCAGCTTCGACGGCAACGTCACGGTCAGTGGCGTGGCCACAGTCGTGCGGCCGCGCCAGCGCGATCCGGTCTCGATCGAGAACCACCTCGGTCTCACCTCCGGGTTCTGGCAATGAGGCGGCTTCCAGTTTCGCTACGTGCGATCGTCTGTGCCGCCGTCGCATTGGCTTGCGCGCCGGTCTGGGCGCAGGTGCCTCCGGCCGCGCTCGTGCCCGAAGATCCCGCGCAACGGCTGCTGCGCGAGCAGCGCCAGCGCGAGCTCGAACGCGAGGCGACCCAGCCTCCGACCCGGATCGAGACGCCAGCCGTGGTCCCCGCCGATGCATCGGTGGAGTCCGTGCCTGAATCCTCAGCCACCTTCGAGATCGGGCGCATCGAGGTGCGCGGCAACACCGTACTGACAGATCGCGAGATCGATGCCATCACCGCGCCTTTCGTTGGCCACGCATTGGGCACCAACCGCATCAACCTGTTGCTGCGGCGCTTCACCGAGGCGTTCGTCGCCAGGGGCTATATCACCACGCGTGCGTATCTCGGCGAGCAGAACCTGGCCAGTGGCGTGTTGGTCATTACGGTCGTGCCCGGCAAGGTAGAGGGCATCACGCTCAACGGCACGTCGATCCGGCCGAATGACCGCGCGCTGTTTGACACGGTGGGCGGCGGCTGGATCACCGACGCTGGTACTGCCACCCAGTTTCCGGCTCCCGGCGACACCTTGCGGCTGCCCGACCTGGAGCAGGGCGTGGACCAGATCAACCGGCTGCGCCGCAACCGCGCCGAGTTGCAGATCCAACCCGGCCAGACACCCGGCAGCTCCATCGTTGCGCTGGCCAATCAACCGGGCGACCGGTTTCGCTTCAACGCCGGCATCGACAACTATGGCAGCAAGGCCACCGGGATATCTCGCACGCGGCTCGGCTTCGATGCGGACAACGCGCTGGGGTGGCAGGAATCGCTGTCGGCCAGCTATGTTGGCACGCTGGACACCAATGCCGGCGTGGTGTCGGCGGCCGTGCCGTGGGGCTACAACACTTTCAGCTATACCGGGTCGCTCTCCGAGTACCAGAACGTCATCGGCGATACGGCGCTGCTCTATGGCCGCACTTTTGGCCATACGGTTGGCTGGAACCGCGTGCTCACCCGCAGCCAGAGCGGCCGGCAGGCCTTCGACCTGACGCTGACGCACCGCAAGACCGAGCGTGAGATCAACAATCTCTGGCTCGACCCGCAGCGCCTGACCGTTCTGCGCGCGGCCTGGAGCGGGCTGCGGCGCTTCACGGCCAATAGCCAGCCCGGATACGGCACAGCCGAAGTGGGTCTCTCGCGTGGCTTGCCCAGCGTCAATGCTACGCGCGACCCCTCCGACATCCGCACCGACGAGGCGCACGCGCAGTTCACCAAGCTGGACGGCAACGTCGGCTGGCAATTTCCGTTACCGGGCGTCTTCGACAGCGCGCGCCTTGCCTGGCGCGGCCAGTTGGTCGGCCAGTGGACAAACGTCGCGTTGTTTGGCTCCGAGCAGATCTATGCCGGTGGCATGAGCACGGTGCGGGGCTTCCGCGAAGGGGTGATCGCGGGGGACCGCGGTGCCTACTGGCGTAACGAACTGGCATGGGCCAACGCCCCGATGCTGGGCGCGCTGCGCATGGAGCCGTACCTGTTTCTCGACGGCGGCCAGGCCATGTACGTGGCCACGCGCCACTGGCAATACGTGGCCGGCACTGGCGCCGGCATTCGCCTTGTGGCCAATTGGGCCCGGCAAACCTTCACCAGCGAGCTTCTGGTCGGCATGCCGCTGGCCCAGCCCGCCGTACTGGGCAACAAGCGCCCAATCGTGCTGGCCACGCTTAACTGGCTCTATTGAGTCTCGACATTTCAAGGATGAACCCCATGCAATGCCACGCTTCCCGCCTCCTGATGGTCACCGCCCTGGCTTTCGGTCTGCAGGCCTATCTTCCCGCCGCCGGTGCGGCCTCTGTCAATGGCGTGGCCATCCCGGACAGCCAGGTCACGGCCGCGCTCCAGCAGGCGCACATTGCCGATACGCCGCAAGCGCGCAGTGCCATCACGCAGCAACTGATTGCACGCGAGCTGTTCCGCCAGGAGGCGAGCAAGGACAAGGCCCTCGAATCGCGTGCCGACGTGCAGCAGGCCATCCGCGATGCGAAGTCCGCGATTCTCACGCAGGCCTGGCTCAAGGACCATATCAAGCCCGCGCCTGTCACCGACGCCGACGTCAAGGCGCGCTACGACGCCATCGTGGCCAGCCTTGGCGACAAGGAATACAAGGCCCGGCTGATCCAGGTAGCCGACGAGGCCGGTGGCAAGGCGGCGCTTGCGCGGATCAAGGGCGGTGAGGATTTTGCGAAGGTCGCGCAGCAGGTCAGCCTCGCGCCTTCCAAGGCCGCTGGCGGCGCGATGGACTGGGTCAGCTTCAAGGTGCCGGCTCAGGAGGGCAAGACACAGGGTCTGCCATTGCCGCTCGCACAAGGCATCGCGACCTTGCCGGCCGGCGCGGTCAGCGCCGCACCCATTGCCATCGATGGCCGCTTCTACCTCATCAAGGTCGATGAGGTTCGTGCCACGCAGGTGCCGGCCTTCGATCAGGTGAAGCCGGGCATTCAGCAGGCCCTGCAGGCGCAGGCGCTTGAACGCGCGACCACCGCGCTGGTCACGCAGTTGCTGACGAAGGCAAAGATTTCCCAGTAAGCGCGCAGCAGGGCGGGGCGTTGCCTCGCCGCGCTGGCCCGGCGCGTGAGCCAACGCGCCAACCCGACGCAGGACAAGCCGCAAACAGCACGTCAGGATTTCCATGAACCGCAAGCAGCCGGCCGCCACGGCCCTCACAGCACCGAACCCTGCCGCACAGGCTGACGCCGTGAGCGACGAGGTGTCAGGGATCACGGCCGATGTGTCGATGGCGGAACGCGCCCGCACCAGCATCGCGGCACGCGCCCTGGCCGGCGCGGTCGCGGTCACGTTGTGGCTGGCGCCGCTGCAGGTGTCGCTCCAGCAGGCGCAGCAGGCTGCTGGCGTGCTGGCTGCGGGTGCAGTCGCCGTGGATACGCCTGCGGTATTGGCGGGAGCGGCGCGCCAGGGGTTGATGCGCTGGGCGGTCAATCACTTGCCGGTGGCGGCCAGCTTTGGGCTGCGTGAGGCCGCAGCCGCGCCCATCGTCGACCCTACGGCGCCGATCCGGTTCCAGCCGACGATCACGACCACTACGGGCCCGGGCGCGCCCGAAGGAGGCGTGCCTGTCGTGGGGATCACGACCCCGAACGCGGCGGGGATTTCGCTGAACCAGTATCGCGCGTTTGTGGTCGATCCCGTTGGCCTGATCCTGAACAACAGCACCACGGGCGGGGGCACTTTCCTCGGCGGCCAGGTCGGCGCGAACCCGAATCTCTCCGGCTCGGGTCCGGCGGGCCTGATCATCAACCAGGTCACCAGTACCGCGCCGGCGCAGGTCAACGGCACCGTGGAGATCTACGGCGCACCGGCCGGGCTTGTCATTGCAGCGCCCGGCGGAATCTACACCAACGGCGCAGGCTTTACCAATGCGACGCAGGTGACCCTCACCACCGGCGTGCCGCAGTTCCTGTCCACGACCGGCGCCCCAAGCAGCTTTGATGCGGCGGCCGCGGCCGGCTTCCTGGTCGAAGGCGGGCGCATCCAGATTGCCAATCCGGTGCCGGGCAACTCCAACGGCGTCGGCATCGAGGGTACGGTCGGGAATATCAACCTGATCGCCGAGTCCATTGGCGTCGACGCGGCACTCTACGCCGGCAACCAGATCAACATGGTGGCCGGGCGGCAGTTGGTGGCGCCGGCCGGTGCGGGCTTCACGACCACGGCTACCGGCCCGAACAACGCGGCCACCAATACGACTGCGACCAACGGCCTGGCGATCGATGCGACCGCCTTTGGCGCCATGACGGCGGGCCAGATCACGATCCTGTCCACGGCGGCAGGAGTGGGGGTGCGCGCGGACGGCAACCTGGCCGCCTCAGCAGGCAACCTGACGCTCGATTCGGCCGGCAACCTCAAGGTCGGCAAGACCTATGGCAAGGGCGATGTGGCGCTGACCTCTGCCGTCAATGTCACCACGGCCGGCAACGGCCAGGCGGAAGGCAGCTATGCCGTGCGCGCGGCACAAGACGTGACGCTCGGCGGCACGCTCGGTGCCAATCAGGTGGTCACGGCCCACGCGGGCGGCTCGATCACCGGCGCCGGTGGTGTCGCTGCCCAGCAGGCGGCCACGCTGGCAGCCGGTGGCAGCGTGGATATCGGCGGTGCCGTCTCGGGCTCGCAGATCACCATTACCGCGGCCGGCAACGACGGCAAAGGTGATATCCACCTTGGCGGGGATGTGACCTCGCCGGGGACCATCACCCTGGGCGCGGCACGCGATACCACGATCGATGGCAGTGCCGTATCGGCCGGCGATCTCAATTTGTCGACGCAGCGCAATCTCACGATCAACGGCGCGGCTGGCAGCACTGCGGGCAATGTGTCACTGACAGGGGTGACAGGCAGCGTGACGACGACCGGGGATGTTGTCTCGCCCGGCTCGCTGAGCGTGAGTGCCGGCACGGATGCGAACCTGGGTGGACGGGTGGTGGCCACCGGCCCGGTGACGGTGACCGCAACAGCGGGCAGCATCGCCACCAGCGGCGAGATCGGCAGCAATGCAGACCTGACCTTGCAGGCTGCGCAGAACGTGACGGTAGGCGGCCAAGCGCAAAGCCAGGGCAACACGACCATCACGGCTACTGGCGGCAGCGCCACCGTCAACGGGGCACTGACCAGCGATGGCGACACCACAATCTCGGCCCGGCAGGACGCCAGGGTCTCGGGCAGCGTGGCCAGCGGCGGCAACACCACGATCCGAGCCACAAACGGCTCAGCCGCGGTGGCGGGATCGCTGCTCGCCATGGGCAATGCCACGATCGGCGCTGGCCAGAATGTGAACCTCGCTGGCAGCGTGCTGACCGCCGGCGATCTGAACGCGACGGCCGGTCAGACGCTGACCGTGGGCAGCCTGCCGTATGTCGGCGGCAACGCTACGCTGCGCGGGCAGGACATTGCTCTCGGATCCGCCACGACAAAAGACAACCAGGTGGCCGGATCGCTGGACGTAGCCGCGGCCAACAGCCTGACGCTCACCGGCAATACCCAAACCACCAATGCGACGCTGGCCGGCCAGGCGGTCAGCAATGCGGGCACCACTGTGGCGACGCAGAACCTCGCCGTTCATGGCAGTCGCATCACCAACACGGCTACGGGCGCACTGGTCGGCAACACGGTCAACGTCAATGCAGTCGATGTGGTGAACCGTGGCACGCTGGGCGGCCAGCTCACGAACGTGACGGCCACGAACAGCCTGGACAACGCCAACGGCCTGCTGGTCGGCGTGCAGACCCTGAACGTGACCACTGGCGCGCTGACGGGCAACGCCGGCGGCACGATCCTGGCGGGTGACCTGACCGGACTGAGCCCGACCGTTGGCGATCTGTCCTTCACGGTCACGGGCGCCGATGGCAGCTTCAACAACGCTGCCGGACAACTGCTCGCCGGCAACAACCTGACGCTCTCCGCCCTCAACCAGACTTTTGATCCGGCGGCGGCGGGGACGCTGGGCGCCAACGGTACGTTCGCGCTCTCGGCGCTGGCGATCCACAACGCGGGCACATGGGACGTGGCGGGTGGCAATGCAGTGCTCACGGCTACGCAAGGCATCAGCAACAGCGGCACGATTCAGAAGGCCGGCGACCTGTCGCTATCCACCGCTGGCCTGCTGGACAACAGCGGCCAGATCGTCGGTGGCGGCAATCTGAGCATGTCGGGCGGCACGGTCGGCAATACCGGCACGGTGCACGCCAACGGCGATCTGGCGCTGGCTGGCAATGTGGTCAACGCCGGCACGGTTGAAGCGCTGGGCAATCTCGGCATCACCGGCGGCGACTTTGACAACCGGGGTGGTACCACGCAGGCCGGCAGGAATCTGGCTGTCGATATCACCGGGACACTGAACAATACTGCCAGCGTGATTGGCGCGATGGGGGACGTGCACATCGCCGCCCAGCAGGTCATCAACGACCGCAGCGCACCGGTCGATGCGGGCAGCGTCAGCGGGCAGGTCACCAACGACGCGCTGGTCAATTCGATCATCATCGGAAGTGTCGCCACGGCGAACACCATTTGCGCGGGCGATGCCGGGTGCAGTACCACCATGACCGGTCCGTTGGTCAACGTGACGATTGGCGACCTCAAGCGGAATCCCGATGGGACGATTCCTCTGCTGCTGGGTAGCGTGGAGGTGCCGACGGGCGACCTGAACGGTTCAATGCAATGGGCGCAGATGTGGCACCTTGGGGTAGACCCGGCGGCGTATCCGGACGCGCCGCAGCAAAGCTTGCCCCTGTCCGCAGTGACGGTGGACCGCAATGTCGTGCAGCAGACCGACGGCGTTGCCGGCCAGATCTCAAGCGGCGGGAAGCTGGACATGACTGCCGCGTCGCTGTCCAACAAGGGCGGTGTCATCTCTGCCGCGCGTGACGTGACGCTGAACCTGAGCGCGCTGGACAACGGCCGTTCGGCATCGCTGATCGATGGCGTGACCGACACGGTGAACCAGGCCAGCCTGTCGGCGTTCCTGGCGCAACTGCAGGCCATTGGCGGCACCACCACGGGCGGACTGGCCGCCCCCGGCAACACCCTGATGTATGGACCGCTCACGAGGACTGTGTGCAACGGAGGGGACAATGGCTGCGAGGTGTTTTCGGGAGCCGACACGCCTTTCGTGATCGGCAAGGCCGCGGACGGCTCTGCGCCGATGACCCCTGCGCAGGCGAGCGTGACGGAGCGCGCCGGCAAGGCCGGCGAGATTACCGCCGGCGGCAATCTCGCCCTGAATGGCTCAGGCAACCTGACCAATGCAGGGGATCTGGCGGCGGCGGGCAATATCACGATCACAACGCCAGGCACCTTCACCAACCAGGGCTTCTACGACGCCAAGGTGACGACCACGCCGGGTTGCATGCCGGGCTCGACCACGTGCGCGAACGCCAGCCCGCATGTCGATAACCTGACGTGGCAGCAGCAGAACAACACCGTAGCCGCCGACGGCACGCTGACGGTGCAGGCCGCCAACGTGCAGAACCTGAACGGCACCTTGGCCGCGCGCGGCAATGTCGACATCACGGCCACGGGCGGCGTCACCAATCAGAGCGGCACGATCCAGTCGATCAGCGGTGACGTGTCGATCAGCGCGCCGACGCTGATCAACAAGGCCATGGACCCGGTGACGCTGCACAAGGACTACGGCAACCTCAACCCGTCCTACGCCGGCGGCTGCAACGCGGGCGGCTCTTACAAGGGCAGCAACTGCTCGGCCGATGAAACCGTGGCCGCTGGTCCGGCAGGCATCATCCAGGGCGCGCGGGACGTGAACCTGAGCGGCACGACGCTGGCGAACAACGGGGGCATGATTGCGGGCGGCAACAACGTCACGGTGACCATGACCGGCGGCGTGGATAACACGAGCCTCGTGCAGAACGCGAACTGGGCCGGCATGTGGGTCGAGAAGACGGGCATGTTCAGTTCGGACAAGACCCACAGCACCAACGGCGTGGCGGTGCTGGGCACCCAGGAGTCGCTGATTCAGGCCGGCAATGTGCTGATGGTGACGGCGGGCGGGCAGGTCGCGAACACCGGCAATATCCTGGGCAAGCAGGTGGATATCACCGGCGCCGGGCTGCTCAATGGCTACACCAGCCCGGACCAGCCGACGCCGCCGGCGACGGTGCCCAGGCAGGTTATCTCGCTGGGGCCGCCCCCGGTGCCTGCCGGCTCGCTGCCGCCGGGCACCCCGTCGGCAGACCCGACTCGGCCGTGGCAGTTCAATCCGGTGATCGTGGCCACGCCCGGCACGCCGACGACGGGCGGGGCGAAAACCATCGACTGGCACTTCACGGCGAACCTGGGTGGCAATCCGCTGGAGGCGCCGGGTGCCAACACCGATCGCACACAGTACCTGACGCTGACGCCAGCCACGTCGGTGCTGGCTGGCGTGACACCGGACGCGCTGCTGGCGCAGCTGCCGGATACTCTCAAGCCGGGTGGCGTGACGTTCTATTACGACCCCTATACCGAAGACCAGAAGCTGCAGCAGGCCGCATTGCAGCAGACCGGCAAGGACAGCTTCATCAGCGGGCTGACGTACGACAACCAGACTCAACTCTCGGTCACGGACCAGGAGAAGCTGGCGCTGTACAAGAACGCGGCCGATTATGCGAAGGCCAACAGCATCCCGCTAGGCACAGCGCTGACGCAGGCGCAGATCAACGCGCTGGACAAGCCGATGCTGTGGTACGTCGAGCAGACGGTGCCCGACCCGAGTTGCAACACGGTCAGCAGCTTGGTTTGCCCAGGCGTGAGGGCGCTGGTGCCGCAGGTGTACCTGCCCGAGGGGTATGCGCAGGCGCTGGCCAAGGCGACGGGCGGCAATATCACTGGCGATAACGTCAACCTGAACTTTGCGGGTGGGACGATTCGCAACACGGGCATGATCGCGGCCGGCGACACGCTCAGTGTCAAGGCAGAAAGCCTCGACTTGACGCCCAATGTGGTCGACATCGGCAAGTCCGCCTACGGGGTCAAGGGCGGCTGGCTGGAAGTGAGCGGCACGCTGGTGCAGCCGGGCGGCTTCATGAGCGCGGCCAATCTGGACCTTGAAGTTGGCGCCATTAATGCCGTCAACGATGCGTTGCGCATCACCAACCCGGACGGCACGACTAACCAGGCGGCGACCAATGCCCTGCTCGCGCAGTTGCAGGCCAATCTCGGTGGCGACTATACCGCCGGGACGGTGACCGACGATATCCACCAGAACTTCATCAAGAAGCAAAGCGCCGTTCCAATCTGGGTGGTCATGGCGGCGGCGGTGGTGATTGCCATCGTCACTTATGGCGCGGCGAGCTATGCCATTGGCGCAGCGGCGGACGAAACGGCGGGTACGGTTGCTGCCGGAACCGCCACGGCGACGGAGGCCGCAGCGGCAGGCAGTACGTGGGCAGCGGCGAGTGCGGCGACCGCAACGACTGCTGCAACGTCGGCAGGCCTGGGCAACGTCGTCGCATCAGCCGCACTCGCCAGCATGGCGAGCAGCGCCGCCTCCCAGGTGCTGTCCGGCCAAGGCTTTAGCGTTGGCAAGATGTTCGAAGCCGGCGCGGTCGGCGCGATCACGGCCGGGTTGACCAACGGCATCACGCTGGACGGCGCCGGCAACCTTGGCTTCAACACTGGCGTGAACGTGGCGGGATCCGGCACGCAGAGCCTGGCGGCCCTGGTGGGCGTCAGCAATGCCAGCGGTGTCATGCAGGCCGCCAGGGATGGTGCGACGGGGGCACTGTGGCAGCAAGGTGCGGCGATTCTCGCCACCGCTGGTATCACGGCGGGAGTCGGGTCGGTGTTCTATGGGGGTAGTTTCGGCAAGGCGCTGACGCAAAACTTGGTGGCTCAAGGGGCTGCGCTCGGTGCGAACAGCATTGGCTCGACAACGGACCCAGGGTCTTTGCAAAACATTGCTGAGCACGCTGTACTGGGCTGCATCGCTGGGGCTGCTAGCGGTGGCAACTGTCAGGCTGGTGCGCTCGGTGGCGCTACCGCAGCGGCGGTGTCGCCGTTGGCCGGTGGTGCGTTGGGAATCGAGACCAACGCGGATCGGGCGAACCCGCTGAACCAGGCGATCGTGACTGCCATCGCGATGCTGGCGGGCGGTGGTCTGGCAACGGCGCTCGGACAGAATGCCAATTCCGCGGCCAGTGCCGCGCAAAACGAGGCGCTGAACAACTACCTGAGCCCCAAGGATAGGTTGGCATTTGATAAGGCCAAGAGGGAATGCGCGAACGGTGTCATTTCATCGTGCGCCGCGGCCAACATTTACGCGGAGAAGGATCAGAGGAGCAATGACATTCTGGCCGACGGGCTGACAAGGTGTGAGGGAAGCAGTTGCCAGTCCCTTGCTTACTGGATTCAGGATCAGAAGGCGTCCCTGGCTTGTGGAGCCGGTGGCAGCTCTACCGACTGCCAGGTATTGGAGAAGAGCTGGCAGATAGCGCAGGCGAAGGCACAGGGATTGGAGCTACCAACCTTCTCGCCGGATGATCTGATTGGCACCGGTCTGATCAAGGGACTTTTGACAGGGACTTTGAAAGGGGTTGGCCTCACTGGCATAACGAGGTCGTTAGCAGAAAGCTCTGGATTGTCTGCGGTCAAGACCAACGTTCTAGACAACATCGCAGCCAGCCAAGCGGCTCGTGCAAATTCAAACTTTAGTCAGTACATTGCTGCGGAGGGGCGGCTGCAAGAGGCGCTAGGAATCTGGCCGCCGAACAGCGGAGCTTACGCGCCGGTGTATAACACGACCATTGGAGTTGGTACTCGGGTGGATCGCTATGGGTATCCGGGAGGATCGTTTGTATCACCCCTTGGAGCGTCGTTTGACTCGAGAGCACTGCCGTCTTCGTATCTGACGACCAAACCATACTTCGAATATCAAGTGTTGCAGCCTATTTCAGGTGTTACGGAGGCAAAAATCCTCCCTTGGTTTGGCCAACCCGGAAAGGGCACGCAGTTTCAATTGCCAAATCCTGTGCAGTGGTATATTGATAATGGATATCTGGAGAAGAGGCTGAAATGACGCGCGACGAATTGGAGAGGAAGCTGGCCACGATCGGCGTTCATCCAAGTAGCTATTCACTTGACGGAATCCGGAACAGCGATTGTGTATGTGTGGTAGCTGAAGGGGAAGCATGGACGGTTTATTATGTCGAGCGTGACAAGCCGCGTGAGTTGGGAGTTTTTAGTGCTATCGAAGACGCGTTCGAATTTGTCTACACGACATTCTGCAAATGGCTTGGTGTCAGTCGGCCTTAAATAGCTCTTAACCGTCCCGGGGTTTCCCGGAGCGGTTCGTAATCCGGATTGAAACCGTGGATGGCTGACTAGATTTGCGCATCCGCGTGTACCTTGCTTCTTATCGGAGTCAGGGTATACGGCCAACAACTCGCGTCTGGGGGGGCAAAAGACCACCATCGACACCCGCGTTGGGGCGTCGATCGCCCGTCAAGCCAAGCTACGTCTAGAGTTGCCAAGTGGAGTGGCTCGCGCGGCCGGCGTGGATAGTGCAGCGAATGCCGTCAACGGTTTGAATCTCAACAAATCGTTGGCGAGCCAACAGCAACTTTTGCAGTTGATATCTGGAAACGGCATTAATATCGCAGGCAAATGGGACCAGTGCCTCTTTGCGGGATGCTCCTCGTTTGGTTTCGGAGTATGGTGGGGGATTGGAGTAAGGTGAGCAGCGCAAGCTATACGGCTGCGGACGGTTCCCAGTTTGAAATCCACGCCTACCGAAATGCAGTAACGGGACAGGTTGTGGAGCCTCGTTCCGCGGCTCGAACGTCTTGCGCGATTTTCGAAACGCACTGGGAGGAAAATAGTGAGTACTTGGCAGGAATTTGTAACGGAGCTGTCTGGGGACGACGTGCTCAACTTCATCGAAAGGCAAGCCCTTGATGAGTGGGGGGAGACATTCCCACCACCGTATTATTCGGAAAATTTGGTAAGGCAATAGCCGGTCATTTTGGGGAGCTTCGGCCCGAACGAAGAGCCCATATCTTCGCGTTATTGAGAAGGGACTCGACGATCGCGATATGCCGCTTAAAGCGCTTGTGGCGACCGGCTTACTTGAAGCTCTCTACTTGCGAGCGGCAGGAATCCCTGGTCGTTGGGATGAGATTAGGAAGTATCTCGGCCCGGTGTCTGCATCGTATCTGATGGAATGGGGGAATCCACAGCAGTGACTATGCGATCAAGATTCCGACCGGCACGACAGTTTATCAAGGCCCTGTTGGCAATCAGGGTGGTATCTATGTCGGTGGGAATAACGTCAACCAAATCTTCGTTCCTCAGCCGTGGAAAATCCCTGGTGTTGAGCCGACTGCTCAGCCAGTGAATATAAGAATACACCGAATGTCTCCCGTCTCCCATATCAATGCCCTCCTCACCGAGCTGTTTGAGATTTATGAGAGAGAGGCCGGAGTTTCGTTTCTGCCTGGGATATCTGCTGCTATTGATGCTGTCTCTGGGTGTTGCGAGATCGGAGACAGTCGGTTTCGAGAGGCGGCATCCATATATCGAACGTTGGCGGGGTCTAAGTCTGGATTCTCAGATTTCTGTATTGACAGGCCAACTGTCGAGGAACGGGTGATCGCGAATGGACGGCTTGACGATATTAGGCGGGAGCTGTGGAAAATTTTTGGTTTTTAGCCCGGCGATGCTGAGAGTAGGGTGCTTTGATGCATCATATTCTGGCAACCTTCGTGATTTCAGCGGATGTGGAAAAACCGAAGGCGGCGGGCGTACGCAATGGGTACGCTCCGCATCACAAGTTCGCGGCCATTGACTACTTAGCCAGTGGAGTACATTCCTATGAGGACAATGATTTCCATTTTCCTGGCGAGACCATAAAGGCAAAAATCAGCTTTGCAGGCTGGCAGTTCTTCTCGGAAAAAATAAAAGTCGGAGATGAATTCGAGGTCAGAGAGAATGCCAGATTGATTGGTCATGGAAGAGTCGACGAGATACTTTGGAATACATAACTTGCCAAATCGAGGTCATAGGCTTTTTTTTGTTTTTGTTTTTGTTTGGGATGTCTACTGAAATTAATTGTCCCTCTGGGTGTTGCGAGATTGGGGACAGTCGATTTCGAGAGGCTGCATCGATATATCGAACGTTGACGGGGCGTATTGAATATTGAACTGTCCGGAACGAGGCACTTCACGGGCGCGGGTGCTGCTCAGCAAGGGAGGCCTTGTGGGTGAGGGAAATCAAGTAGTCTTTCCCCCAGGCTTTAGAGTTGATTATTCGTGGATAAAGACACCCATGAATTCGTGTAAGTGGGAAGCTATCGATGGATTTGCGTCACCGGGTGAAGGCGATGGGGCCGCAGGTGTACCTACCTGAGGGCTATGCGCAGGCGCTGGCCAAGGCGACCCGCGGCAACATCAGCGGCGATAACGTCGACTTGAACGCTTTAGCCAAGTCCAAAAATTGGCGAATTCTTCACAAAAATCAAAGCCATTCTCCGTCCATCCGTGAATCAGCGCGACGCCCTGAACCACACCGCCATCGTCAACGACGAAACACGCGAGATCATCGCAGTCCTGCCTTTTGGCAAAGGCGAGCAAGCGCTTGTTAGTAACGCCAGGCCATCTGATTCGACGCCCAAAAACTATGCTCGGGAGGTAGGTAGCGCCATGGCTGTAGCTGGCCAAAAGGTTCGTAGCCAACGAGACCGCGAGCAAGCAACCAGTCGTACCCAGCAGGTACATTCGTCTTTAAAAATTCATTCAAGATAAACCTCCATTATTTCGGGGACGGTAGTTTTGGCGGAGTAGGCGTCGCAACATCCTGGGCAAGCAGGTGGATATCACCGGCGCCGGGCTGCTCAACGGCTACACCAGCCCGGACCAGCCGACGCCGCCGGCGACGGTGCCCAGGCAGGTGATTTCGCTGGGGCCGGCTCCGGTGCCGGCGGGGTCGCTGCCGCCGGGCAACCCGTCGGCAGACCCGACTCGGCCGTGGCAGTTCAATCCGGTGATCGTGACCACGCCCGGCACGCCGACGACGGGCGGGGCGAAGACCATCGACTGGCATTTCACGGCGAACCTGGGTGGCAATCCGCTGGAGGCGCCGGGTGCCAACACCGATCGCACCCAGTACCTGACGCTGACGCCGGCCACCTCGGTGCTGGCTGGCGTGACGCCGGACGCGCTGCTGTCGCAGCTGCCGGATACCCTCAAGCCGGGTGGCGTGACGTTCTACTACGACCCCTATACCGAAGACCAGAAGCTGCAGCACGCACGCACCGCTCTCTACCGCTGCATCGATCAACGCGATGGCTTCGCGGCGACCCAGGACATTGATCAATCCTCCCACGTCAGTGGGAGAGGGGTACAAACAGCCGCACTACGACCTTCACTTCGCCTTCAAAAACTCCCCCACCTCCAGCAACACCAGCTCGTTACCATCCGCACGATTCGGTTCACGGCTGCTGGAGAACGGCAGGTTGTTGTCATTGCCCACGACGATGTGCGTGGCATCCACCACGTCCACGTTCTCGATCGTGAAGAACGGGAACGCCAGCATGCCATCCGTCAGCGGCTTCCGTGCCAGATGGTTCGGGTCGGCCATACGCAGCAGGTCGATATAGCCGATCTTGCGCACCGGGGCGCCGGCGTTGGCATCGGTCAGCTCGATCTTGTAGACGCGCTTGAACTTCGCCACGTC
The DNA here is from genome assembly GCF_057073745.1 of Cupriavidus sp. C2SS-8b. NCBI lineage: Bacteria > Pseudomonadati > Pseudomonadota > Betaproteobacteria > Burkholderiales > Burkholderiaceae > Cupriavidus > Cupriavidus sp. C2SS-8b. Next base: position 1,678,184 of record NZ_CP172717.1, on the reverse strand, counting down.
ATCGAAGCAGTCGGTGCGCTTCTGGCCCGCGGGGCAGGCTTTGTCGGGCGTGCCTTCGCCGTTGTCGCGCTCGATGATCAGGCCGGTGGTGGCGTCGATCATATTGAAATCGCCGATCGCATGATGGCCGGCCTCGAGCACGTATTTCCAGTGGCGTCCGGTCCAGGTGCGTTGCTTGACGTCGAATTCCAGCACGCGCAGATAGGGCTTGCCGTCTTCGGTTTCATAGCCGCGGCTGGCTTCGTTCCACAGCGCGCCTTCAAGCAGCGCGTACAGCTTGCTGCCATCCGGCGATGACGCCATGCCTTCGAAGCCCTTCGAACGGCGTACCTCGAACTTCACCGTGCCATCTGGCGCGCCCGGTGAGGTCAGGGCCGGATGGTCGGGGGAACGTACGACCTTGCCATCCACCTGCGTGTCGAACACCGCCAGCACCTTGCCGTTCAGGTCGGCCTGGATCAGGAACGGGCCGAACTCGTCGCCGATCCACAGCGAGCCGCCGGCGAACTGGAAGCTCTCGGTGTCGAAATCCGAACCGGTCAGGTAGCGTGCCCTGGTGCCCTCATGCACGATGCGGAACGGCACCTTCTTGTCCGGGTCGTGCAGGAACACGGTCTTCAGGCGCTGGAACCTGCCGCTCGCGAAATCGACCTTGTAGTGGTTCAGGTACAGCATGAAGTCCGGCGAGTTGACCTTGGCGCCCGCGCCGTTGTCGGTCAGCACCCAGAAGGTGCCATCCGCCATGCGCTTGATGCCGGAGTGGCCCTGCGCGGGCTGGCCGCGGAACGGCAGCGACACGCCGGTCGGCCGGCCGTTCGACTTGCCCTCTACGGTGCCGGGGGCATCTGCGCGTTGCGCGGTAGTGAACTTGCCGCTGAACTGCAGGTCGGCCGGCGCGTCCTTGGGCACCGCCAGGTAGCTCTGTGCCGGCAGCACGGCATGGCCGGCGAGCGTGGCGGGGTAGGCGGTCTGCGCCTGCAGCGACGGCGACAGCGCAAGGCAGGCCAGCGTGATGGCGCTGGCCAGGACGGTTTGACGGAACATCGGGCGGGCTCCTTGCTGGATTTGTCGTTCAGCGCGGCACCCGCCGCACTGGCAAAAGCGCCCATTTTGACCGTCGAGTTTGCCAAGTTTGTGATGCCGCCGCCCCTGGTGTTCGACCGTTCTGCTTCTATTTCCCGCCGTAGCGGCCCACCACGCTGGCGCCGCCGCGCGCATGCCCTTTCAGTGCTGCCATGAGCTCGTCACGCGTCAGGCCCGCGGGCAGCGCGCCTGGCTTCAGATCGGTCGCGACCACCGTCACGATGTAATGGTGCGGGACATCGCCAGGGGGCGGGCAAGGTCCCCGGTATGCGGCCTCGCCGGCAATGTTCTTGCCGACGGTGATGCCAGGGCCATCTTTCTGCCCCTCGCCCTGCTGGAGGTGGCCGCGGTCCGCCGCGATGTTGTAGGCGACCCAGTGCGAAACCCCCAGGCCCATCGCGCCATCGGGGTCGAACATGAAGATCGCCACGGAGCGCGTGCCTGGCGGCAATCCGGACCACGCGATCGGGGGCGATACGCCCTGGCCGCCGCAGTCTGGCTGGCCGCCACCATGTGCCGCGGGAATGACGGCGTTTTCGGAGAACGCGCTCGATGACACGGTCATCGGTGCTGCGCTGGCGATCGATGCGTACGCCAGACAGAGTGCCGCCGAGGCAGAAAACAGTATTGGCTTTGCTTTCATGGAAGGATCCTGTTCGAGGTTGCGGGGTCAAGCTGGGTGAAGCTGGACGACTGCCCCTGATTCCACGGTAGGTCGGAATCCTGGGGATGCCTAGCCTCCGGCAACCCGGCTACGGCATGGGCGACCGTGAAGGGATCGCGCCAGGCAGTGACGCGCAAGCCTGCCGCTAGCGGGCGGCCTCGGCATGGCTGCCCGCGCCAAAGCGCTTGCGCAGCGCGCGATTCGCGTTGACGAGGTGGCCTTCGGACACTTCGACCACGTCGCGCAGGTAGTCTTCGCTGGCGTCGAGCAGGGCCGCGTACATAGCGCGGCACAGGTCGCGCGCGGTGCGGCCCGGCCAGTCCGCGGGCAGCAGTTGCTCCGGCAGGTTCGGGTCGCGCAACAGCACGCGGCGGTATTCGTGCAGCAGCAGCGTGCGCACGAAAAACGCGTCCGCCGGCGCCATGTCGTGTGCGTCGGCCAGCACCGGCGAGAAGCGGCGCAGCAGCGCCTGCCACGCGGACGCCACGTCGCCAAGCTTGAAGGTCTGGTGCATCAGCGTCTGCAGCGGGCGGATCGAGAATGCCTCGAGGCTGGTCGCTTCCATGACGGCAACGAAGTCCTGCGCCTGCGCGGCACGGATGATCTCGCGCAGCGAGCCCGCATCGGCATTCGGATGCGCATACACGCCAGGCGCAATCGCGCCAAAGCCCTCCCACAGCAGTTCGCGCTTGAGCCGCTGGCGGATCGTCGCACGCGCGTCGCCGCGCACCAGCGCCAGCGTCCAGCGGCCGTCCCAGTCGGGCGCATCGCCGGCATAGATGCGCTTGCCGGCATGAACGCAGCGCTGCAAGCCGGCCTCCGACAAGCCGTAGTAGCTGCGCCGCCCGATCCGCGTGGCATCGAGCCAGTCATCCGCCGTCAGCCGGAACGTCGCGGTGCGCACCAGCCGGTCATTGATGCCGAATGGCGCGGCCAGGCGGATCAGGCTGCCCAGCCATATCGCCTGCGGCCGTGGCGCCACCACGTCGCCGAACAGCGTCACCAGCATGGAATTGGCGCCAAGCTTGAGCCCACGCGCGAGCCGCGCAACTTGCGGCGAAACGGGATCCATCTCCGGTCGGGTGGTCATGCGCGCACCTTTAAGTGATACACAAACGGCGATTGTTTGAATCAAATTGTATCACTATGATCCACTGCAACCGAATGATTTGACGCAGGTCAAGACCCTACAGATCGGAGTACGGCATGTACGCACAGTTGGTGGAAACCGGGGCAACCAGGCTCCGCGCGATGGAAGAGATGGACCCGCAGGAACGCGAGTTCCAGGCGCGCGTGGACGCCGGCATCAAGATCGAAGCCAAGGACTGGATGCCCGAGGCTTACCGCAAGACCCTGATTCGCCAGATCTCGCAGCACGCGCATTCCGAGATCGTCGGCCAGCTGCCGGAAGGCAACTGGGTCACGCGTGCCCCGACGCTGGAACGCAAGGCCGTGCTGCTGGCCAAGATCCAGGATGAAGCGGGCCACGGCCTCTACCTGTACAGCGCCGCCGAAACGCTGGGCGTCTCGCGCGACGAACTGCTGGGCGACCTTCATTCCGGCAAGGCGAAGTACTCGAGCATCTTCAACTACCCCACGCTGAGCTGGGCCGATATCGGCGCGATCGGCTGGCTGGTCGATGGCTCGGCCATCATCAACCAGGTGCCGCTGTGCCGCTGCTCGTTCGGCCCCTATGCCCGCGCCATGGTGCGCGTGTGCAAGGAAGAGTCGTTCCACCAGCGCCAGGGCTACGACATCCTGCTCAAGCTGTGCCAGGGCACGCCCGAGCAGAAGCAGATGGCGCAGGACGCGCTGAACCGCTGGTGGTGGCCGGCGCTGATGATGTTCGGCCCATCCGATGCCGATTCGCCTAACAGCGCGCAATCGATGCAATGGCGCATCAAGCTGTTCTCCAATGACGAGTTGCGCCAGAAGATGGTCGACCAGACCGTGCCGCAAGCCGAGCACCTGGGCCTGACCGTTCCCGATCCGGACCTGAAGTGGAACGAGGAGCGCGGCCACTACGATTTCGGCGCGATCGACTGGGACGAGTTCTACAACGTCGTGCGCGGCAACGGCCCGTGCAACCGCGATCGCCTGCGCACGCGCGTCAAGGCGTGGGACGACGGCGCCTGGTTCCGCGAAGCGCTGATGGCGCACGCCGACAAGCAAGAGCGCGCCGCCGCCTGAGCATTCCGGCGCGCAGCAGCGTCGCCGACAACCCCGCAATCTGACAGGAGAGTTGCCATGAAAGAGTGGCCGCTTTGGGAGATCTTTATCCGCAGCCAGCACGGCCTGGCCCACAAGCACGTGGGCAGCCTGCACGCGCCGGACGGCGAAATGGCGATCAACCATGCGCGTGACGTCTACACGCGCCGCAACGAAGGCGTGAGCGTCTGGGTGGTGAAGGCCGCCGACGTGGTCGCCAGCAGCCCCGGCGACAAGGGCCCGCTGTTCGAGCCCGCCAACAGCAAGGTCTACCGTCACCCCACCTTCTTCCCGATGCCGGAAGAGGTCGGGCACATCTGATTTCCAGGCGCGAGGACGCATCACCATGGACCCACACAAGTTCGAATACCTGCAGCGCCTGGGCGATACCACGCTGGTGCTCGGCCAGCGCCTGTCGGAATGGTGCGGCCGCGGCCCCGCGCTGGAAGAGGACATCGCGCTTACCAACGTGGCGCTGGACCTGATCGGACAGACCCGCCTGTGGCTCGGCTACGCCGCCGAAGTCGAAGGCGCGGGCCGCAGCGCCGACCAGCTTGCCTACCTGCGCGACGCCCACCAGTTCCGCAACCTGCTGCTGGTCGAGCAGCCCAACGGCAGCTACGCCGATACGCTGGCGCGGCAGTTCCTGTTCGATACGTGGCACTACTTCCTGCTCGAACGGCTGCAGCATTCGACCGACGCGCGCATTGCGGAGATCGCCGCCAAGTCGCTGAAGGAAGTGACCTACCACGTGCGCCGCAGTGCCGACCTGGTGGTGCGCCTGGGCGATGGCACAGAAGAGAGCCATCGCCGCATGCAGGACGCCATCGACGACCTGTGGATGTTCACCGGCGAGCTGTTCGAGTCGGACGCAGCCGATGCCGCGCTAGTCGCGCAGGGCATTGCGGTGGACCTGGCCACGCTGGCCCAACCTTGGTACCGGCATGTGAGCGAGGTATTGGAAGAAGCCACGCTGCGCGTCCCGGCAGGCGGATGGTCGCAGACCGGTGGCCGCCACGGCCGCCATACCGAACACCTCGGCTACCTGCTGGCTGAAATGCAATTCCTGCAGCGCGCCTATCCCGGCGCGCAGTGGTGAGCGCCATGACCGCGCAAGTGCTGGAACGCGCCAGCGTGGCGCAGGTTTGGGACTGGCTGGAACAGGTGCCGGACCCGGAGATCCCCGTGATCTCCGTGGTGGACTTGGGCATCGTCCGCGACGTGGCATGGATCGACGAGACCTGCGTGATCACCATCACGCCGACTTACTCGGGTTGCCCGGCCATGACGGTGATCCGCGACGATATCGAGCGCGTGCTGGCCGCACAGGGCGTCGGCCACGTTCGCGTGCAGACGCGCCTGGCACCGGCCTGGACCACTGACTGGATGAGCGCGCGGGGCAAGGCCAGCCTGTCCGGCTACGGCATTGCGCCGCCTGCACAGCAGGTGGTCGATATCAGCGGTATCAGCCGCAAGGCTTCGCCGGCGCTGGTAGTGGCGTGCCCGCACTGCGGCTCGCGCCACACGCGCCTGGTCAGCCAGTTCGGTTCGACTGCCTGCAAGGCCCTGTACCGCTGCGGCGATTGCAAGGAACCGTTCGACTACTTCAAGGCCCATTGAGCCGCATTGAGCCAGGAGCCCGAAATGAGCAAATTCCATGAACTGACCGTCGCCAGCGTGACGCGCGAAACGCGCGATGCCGTGGCGGTAACTTTCGACGTGCCGGGCGATCTGGCCGATACCTACCGCTACGTGCAGGGCCAGCACCTGACGCTGCGCGCCGGCATCGGCGGCGAGGACGTGCGCCGCTCGTACTCGATCTGCTCCGCCGTCCAAGACCGGCGCCTGCGCGTGGCCATCAAGCGCGTGGACGGCGGCGTGTTCTCCAACTGGGCCAACGATGCGCTGCAACCCGGCATGACGCTGGAAGTCATGCCGCCGTCCGGTCATTTCCACATGCCGCTGTCGGCAACGCACAGCAAGCACTACGTGGGCTTCGCCGCGGGCAGCGGCATCACGCCGATGCTGTCGATCATCAAGACCACGCTGATGACCGAGCCGGACAGCCGCGTCACGCTGTTCTACGGCAACCGTGCATCGTCCTCGGTGCTGTTCAAGGAAGAACTCGAAGACCTGAAGGACAGCTACCTGGAACGCTTCAACCTGGTCTTCGTGCTGAGCCGCGAGCAGCTCGATATCGACCTGTTCAACGGCCGCATCGATGGCGACAAGGTCCGCGCGCTGCTGCGCCACTGGGTGCGCCCGCACGACATCGACGTGGCCTTTATCTGCGGCCCGCACGCCATGATGGAAGAGGTCTCGCTGGCGCTGCAGGAAAGCGGCGTGGACAAGGCGCGCATCAAGCGTGAGCTGTTCGCCACCAGCATTCCCGCGGCGCGCCCGGCAGCCCATGCGCACAAGCAGGTGGGCCAGCAGCAGTGCGAGGTCACCGTGATCCAGGACGGCCGCACGCGCCAGTTCACGCTGGAGAAGAACAAGGAGACCATCCTCGACGCCGCGCTGGCGCAGGGCATCGAACTGCCGTACTCGTGCAAGGGCGGCGTCTGCTCGACCTGCCGCTGCAAGCGCATCGAAGGCGAGGTCGACATGGACGTCAACTTCGCGCTCGAAGACTACGAAGTCGCGCGCGGCTTCATCCTGAGCTGCCAGAGCTACCCCGTCACCGACAAGCTGGTGATCGATTTCGACCAGGAAACTTGAAGCGTTTCCCCGTTTTCAGTCCTTACTCAAGTCATTCAAGAACCTGTTTTCCGGAGCAAGCCGTGTCCCATCCGTTTTTCACGCGTCACCAGGCCCTGCTGGACCAAGCCACCCAGGCGATTGCCGAGCGCGGCTACTGGAGCCCGTTTTCCGAATCGCCCAGCCCGAAGGCTTATGGCGAAACCGCCAACGCTGACGGCAAGGCCGCCTTCGAGGCGCGGCTGAACAAGCCGTTCGCGCTGACGCAGCCGGGCACGGTCGGACAGACCGGCAAGGAAGTCTCGCCGTACGGCTCGGAACTCGGGGTCACCTATCCCAAGCCCGACCTCGACCAGCTTTTCGCGGGCGTGGCGGAAGGCATGCCCGCGTGGCGCAAGGCCGGGCCGGAGGCGTGGGTCGGCGTGTCGCTGGAGATCCTGCACCGCCTGAACCGCCGCAGCTTCGAGATCGCGTACTCGGTCATGCACACCACCGGCCAGGCCTTCATGATGGCGTTCCAGGCCGGCGGCCCGCACGCGCAGGACCGCGGCCTGGAAGCCGTGGCCTATGCGTGGGACGAGATGCGCCGCATCCCGAAGCGTGCCGTGTGGGAAAAGCCGCAAGGCAAGAACGACCCGCTGCGCATGGTGAAGCAGTACACCGTGGTGCCGCGCGGCGTGGGCCTGGTGATCGGCTGCTGCACCTTCCCGACCTGGAACGGCTATCCGGGCCTGTTCGCAAGCCTGGCCACCGGCAATGCCGTGGTGGTCAAGCCGCATCCGGGCGCCATCCTGCCGCTGGCCATCACCGTGGAAGTGGCGCGTGAAGTGCTGCAGGAAGCGGGCTTCGATCCGAACCTTGTCACGCTGGTGGCCAACGACCCGACCGAGCGCATGGCGTCGACGCTGGCGCTGCGCCCGGAAGTCCGCCTGATCGACTTCACCGGCAGTACCGCCAACGGCGACTGGCTGGAGCGCAATGCGCACCAGGCGCAGGTGTACACCGAGAAGGCCGGCGTGAACCAGATCGTCATCGACTCGACCAGCGATTTCAAGGGCATGGTGCGCAATATCGCGTTCTCGCTGGCGCTGTACTCGGGCCAGATGTGCACGGCGCCGCAGAATATCTATGTGCCGAAGGATGGCATCGAGACGCCGGAAGGGCGCCTGAGCTTCGACCAGGTGGCCAGCGCCATCGGCGAAGCCGTGGGCAAGCTCACGGGCGACGCCGCCAGGGCGGTGGAACTGCTGGGCGCGATCCAGAATGACGGCGTGGTGCAACGTATCGAGGCGTCGCGCACGCTGGGCGAAGTCGTCATCGACAGCCGCGCGCTGCAGCATCCGGAATTTCCGGGCGCCCGCATCCATACGCCGCTGGTGCTAAAGGTCGATGCCAGCGATGAAGGCAAGATTATGCAAGAACTGTTCGGCCCGATCTCTTTCGTAGTCGCCACCAACGACACCACGCACAGCATTGACGTGGCGCGCCGCGGCGCGAAGGAGCATGGCGCGCTGACGCTGTCCGCGTACACCACCGACGATAACGTGGCCGATGCCATCCGCGACGCGGCCGAAGATGCCGGCGTGGCGCTGTCGCTCAACCTGACCGGCGGCGTGTTCGTCAACCAGTCGGCGGCGTTCAGCGATTTCCACGCTACCGGCGCCAACCCGGCCGCCAACGCGTCGCTGTCCGACGCGGCGTTCGTGGCCAACCGCTTCCGCGTGGTGCAGAGCCGCTCGCATATCTGATCCCTGCACGAAGTACCGTAGTTCCCCGCGCCTGCCCCCCATGCATGCGGCGCCACGATAACGATGGAGTAGACAATGGTTCAACGCACCCCCCACCCCGACGAGCTGGAGCCGATCGAGCGCGCCAGCCGCGATGAACTGCAGGCGCTGCAACTGGAACGGCTGAAATGGAGCGTGCGCCATGCCTATGACAACGTGCCGCACTACCGCAAGGCATTCGATGCGGCGGGCGTGCATCCGGACGACCTGAAGCAGCTGTCGGACCTGTCGAAGTTCCCGTTCCTGGCCAAGCAGGATTTGCGCGACAACTACCCGTTCGGCATGTTCGCCGTGCCGCGCGAGAAGGTGGCGCGCGTGCATGCATCGAGCGGGACGACCGGCAAGCCGACTGTGGTGGGCTACACCGCGCGCGACATCGACACGTGGGCCAGTGTGGTGGCGCGGTCCATCCGTGCGGCGGGCGGGCGCGCGGGCGACCTGGTCCACGTCAGCTACGGCTATGGCCTGTTCACGGGCGGGCTGGGGGCACACTACGGCGCCGAGAAGGCCGGCTGCACGGTGATCCCGATGTCCGGCGGACAGACCGAGAAACAGGTACAGCTGATCCGCGAGTTCCAGCCGAACATCATCATGGTCACGCCGTCTTATATGCTGAACCTGATTGAAGAAATGATGCGACAGGGCATGGATCCCGCTGAAAGCTCGCTGAAGGTCGGCATCTTCGGCGCTGAGCCGTGGACTGACGCGATGCGCGCCGAGATCGAGGCGCGTGCCGGCATCGATGCGGTGGATATCTACGGCTTGTCCGAAGTCATGGGTCCGGGTGTGGCGTGCGAATGCATCGAAAGCAAGGATGGCCCGGTCATCTGGGAAGACCATTTCTACGCGGAGATCATCGACCCGGTCACCGGTGAGGTGCTGCCTGACGGCGAGGAGGGCGAGCTGGTGTTCACCTCGCTGACCAAGGAAGCGCTGCCGGTTATCCGCTACCGCACGCGCGACCTGACGCGCCTGCTGCCGCCGACGTCGCGCTCGATGCGCCGCATCGGCAAGATCACGGGGCGTTCGGACGACATGCTGATCATCCGTGGCGTGAACGTGTTTCCGTCGCAGATCGAGGAACTGATCCTGAAGGCGCCGGCACTGGCGCCGCAGTACCAGCTCGTGGTCACGCGCGACGGGCACCTTGACAAGCTCGAAGTGCGTGTTGAAGCGCGCCCGCAGGCCGGCGGCCTGGGCAGCGATGATCGCGCGACGCTGGAGCGCGAACTCAAGGACCAGATCAAGACCTACGTGGGCGTGACCACGCGCGTGCAGGTGGTGGATGCCGAGGGCATCGAGCGCACCAGTACGGGCAAGGCGCGGCGCGTACTGGACATGCGGCCGAAGGTTACGCACGAGCAGCCGGTCGGGGCGATCTGACAATCAGGGCTGGCAAGCACTGCCGGTCCGACATCCCAATTTGATCTGACAACGACGATGGCGCACGCCAAGAGGCGCCACGCCGACCCTCGCGCCAAAGGAGACCGCATGGACGCACAACGACTGGAGACCCTCCAGCAGCACCCCGACTTTATCCAGCTGGCCAGCAGGCGGGCACGCCTGGGCTGGTCGCTTACGGTGGTGATGCTGGCCATCTATTTCGGCTTCATCCTGCTGCTGGCCTTTTTGCCGGCAACGCTCGGCACGCCGCTTGGCGGCGGCGTCATGACGCTCGGCATCCCGGTCGGCGTGGGCATCATCGTCGCGGCCATCGTGCTCACGGCGGTCTATGTCCGCAAGGCCAACACCGAACTCGACCCGATCAACGAACGCCTGCGCAAGGAGTGCGAAGCATGAAGCCGATCCTCCGCAAACTGTCCATGGTCGCTATGGGCCTGGCCAGCAGCGCAGCGCTGGCCGCTCCGGCCATCCAGGGCGAAGTCACGCGCCGGCCACTGAACTGGAGCGCCATCGCGATGTTCACGCTGTTCGTGCTGTTCACGCTCGGCATCACGCGCTGGGCGGCGCGCCGCACGCGTTCGGCATCGGACTTCTATGCTGCCGGTGGTGGTCTGACCGGCTTCCAGAACGGTCTGGCGATTGCCGGCGACATGGTCTCGGCCGCATCGTTTCTCGGCATCTCGGCGATGATGTTCGACAAGGGCTACGACGGGCTGATCTATGCGCTCGGCGTGGTCGCCGGCTGGCCGATCATCCTGTTTATCGTCGCCGAGCGGCTGCGCAACCTGGGCCGCTATACCTTCGCCGACGTGGTGTCCTACCGGCTGTCGCAGAAGCCCGTGCGCATCACGGCCGCATTCGGCACGCTGACCGTCGTGATCATGTATCTGGTCGCGCAGATGGTCGGCGCCGGCAAGCTGATCGAACTGCTGTTCGGCACCAGCTATGAATCGGCCGTGGTCATCGTCGGCCTGCTGATGGTGCTGTACGTGCTGTTCGGCGGCATGCTGGCGACCACATGGGTCCAGATCATCAAGGCCGTGCTGCTGCTGGGCGGGGTCACGTTCATGGCGGTCATGGTTCTGTCCAATTTCGGCTACAGCCCGGAAGCGATGTTCGCGGGGGCCGCGAAGGTGCATGAGAAGGGCCTGGCCATCCTGTCGCCGGGCGGTCTGGTATCCAACCCGATCGATGCCATTTCGCTTGGCGTCGGCATGATGTTCGGCACGGCGGGCCTGCCACACATCCTGATGCGTTTCTTCACCGTGGCGGATGCGCGGGAAGCGCGCAAGTCCGTCCTGTATGCGACCGGCTTCATCGGCTACTTCTACGTGCTGATCCTGGTAGTTGGCTTTGGTGCCATCGTCATGGTCGGTGGCGATCCGGCGTACCGCGATGCGGCGGGCAAGCTGATTGGCGGCAGCAACATGGTGGCGGTGCATCTCGCCCATGCCATCGGCGGGGACTGGTTCCTCGGTTTTATCTCGGCCGTGGCGTTCGCAACCATTCTCGCCGTGGTGGCAGGCCTGGCGCTGTCGGGCGCGTCGGCGGTGTCGCACGACCTGTACGCCAATGTGTTCCGGCAAGGGCGTGCCAACGAGAAGGACGAGATCCGTGTCTCGAAGGCGGCCACCGTCGTGATCGGGCTGCTGGCGATGGTGCTGGGCGTGCTGTTCGAGAAGCAGAACATCGCGTTCCTGTCCGGGTTGGTGCTGGCAATTGCCGCTTCGGTCAACTTCCCGGTGCTGTTCCTGTCGATGTTCTGGAAAGGACTGACTACCAAGGGCGCAGTAGCGGGCAGTCTCGCAGGGCTGGCGTCTGCGGTGGCACTGCTGGTGCTGGGGCCCACGGTGTGGGTGGGCCTGCTGCACCATGACAAGCCGGTCTTCCCATATGCCAACCCTGCGTTGTTCTCCATGACGCTGGCATTTGCTTGCGCATGGCTGGTGTCGGTGCTGGACAAGTCGGCGCAGGCTGCGGCGGAACGCCGTCGCTTTGGGGCGCAGTTTGTGCGGTCGATGACCGGGATTGGAGCGGCGGGGGCGTCACAGCATTAAGCGGAAGGGGCGTACGCACGTGCCAGCAACGCGCTGGCACGAACTGCAAAGTGGCTGGCGCGCTTTGCATGGCCGGGAATGCTGCACGCGTTAGTCTTGTCACTGGAGACTGGCCGCGGCAAGTCAGGGCGGCGGCTAAATTGCCTGTGCCCACGGCGCGGCAAACCGATGATTCAGACGGAGGACGCCCCATGACCTATTCGATTTCCCGTGCCGACCTGGACACCATCACCGATTCGGAACTGGCTCGCAGCACCACGAAGCTCCTGCCGCAGTGGACGGATATCCCCGCGGAATTCCGTGATGGCAACGTCTACACGCGGATGGCGGAAGCGCGGCTGCTCGACTATCCGATGCCGGACGTTTCGATTTCATTCCTTCCCGGCTTTCAGGATGAAGGGGCTTGCAAGGCGATTGACCGCTGCCTCGACGCGCACCTGAAAGCCTTTGCGCCGCGGCACGAGCACCGGATTGCCGGTGTCGGCTACATGCTGTCGAAGATCTGCAGGATCACGGCCGCCTGATTGCCGAAGGCAGTGCAAGCGGCCGCTGCGCAGTGGCCGCTCAGAACTTGTGCCGGATGCCCGCGACCGCGCCGAACTGGTTCGTGCCGGCAGCCCCGGCGGCAGGACGAACGCATTCCCACGAGGGCTGGCGGGCGCCCGTGCGGCAACGAAGGTATTCGGGAGGGGAGGTGCCTGATGGCGTCGGGTCGACGCCCCAGGCGGTGTCAGTCGAGGTTCAGGTTGATCTTCGACACCAGCTTTTGCCAGCGATCGATGTCGCTGTTCACCAGCTTCTGGAATTCGGCAGGGGTACTGGTCGTGGCCGCGAAGCCGAGCTGCGCCAGCGATGCCTTGATCTCGGGCTTGGCCACGGCGCGCGCAATCTCCGCGTTCAGCTTTTGCACGACTTCGGGCGGCGTGTTCGCGGGCGCCAGAATGCCGAACCACTGGTCCACGTCATAGCCGGCCACGCCAAGTTCGCTGACCGTGGGCACCTCAGGCAGTAGCGGCGAGCGGACCTTTGACGTGACGGCGAGCGCGCGCAGCTTGTTGCTCTTGAGATAGGGAACGGTGTTGGGCAGCGTGTTGATGCTGACCTGCGCCTGTCCGCCCAGCACGTCGGCGATGGCCGGCGCGCAACCCTTGTAGGGCACGTGCAGCATGTCGATCTTCGACGACATCTTGAGCAGCTCGCCAGCCAGGTGCTGCGGCGTGCCGTTGCCGCATGACGCATAGCTTGGCGGCGTGGCGCCCTTGCCGGCGGCCAGCAGGTCCTTGAAGGTGTGGATGCCGGAATTCTGCGGGACCGCGATGACCGACGGGACCGACGCAAAGGTGATGACCGCGCTGAAGTCGTTCTTCGGGTCGAACTGCAGCTTCTTGAAGACACCGGGGTTGATGGCAAAGCTGCTGTTGACGATCAGCAGCGTGTAGCCATCGGCGGGGCTCTTGGCGACAAACTCGGCGCCGATGTTGCCGCTGGCGCCAGGCCGGTTGTCGACCACAACGGGTTGTCCTAGGGTCTTGCTGAGGTCGTTGCCGATCAGCCGCGCCAGCGCATCCGTGCCGCCGCCGGGCGGGAAGGTGACGACCATGCGGATCGGCTTCTGCGGAAACGTGCTGGCGATATTGGCTTCGGCCCGCCCGGGCAGGGTGCCCAGGCTGCCCGCGACAAACAGCAGCGATGCCAGACTACGGACGACGGATAGGGGTCTCATTGGTATATATGCCTCGTCGGCTAGGGTGGGGGAAAGGGATGGCCAGGTCAATCGGGATCAACGCGCACTGCGCCCGGGCATTCGCCGGCGGGCCGCGTCAGGGCGACGGCCGCGGCGAGCGCTTCGGCGCTCTCGGCATGGATGCGGTACAGCGGTTCGCCCGCCATGACGGATTCGCCGATCGTGCACAGCAGGTCTATGCCCGCACCCAGGTAGCGCGGCGCGCCCGCCGCCCGCGCAATGCCCGAGATCTGCCAGCCATTGATGGCGCCGACACGGCCGGATGCCGGCGCGATGGCGAGATGGGTATGCGAACCCGGCGCCACCGGATCGGGGCGGATGCCCTGCGCGGCGGCAATCCGGTCGAACGCGGCCCTGGCATTGCCGTCGTCGAGCAGCGCCGTGGCAATGCGCAGGCCTTGCGCCGGGGATTCCACCCGCGGATCGAAGGCGATGATCTCGCCCGCGAAGCGCAAGGCCTTTTCGCGCAGGTCAGCAGGGGCGTCGGGGTGGTTATCGAGGACCAGCCGGACGTCGCGGACTTCCAGCGCAGGCCCGATGCCGCGGCCGATCGGCCGGCTGCCGTCCGTGACGCACGCGCGAATGTGCAGGCCCAGCCCCTTGCCAACTTCATCGAACAGTGACGCGAGCGCCTCGGCATCGGCGCGCGTGGACAGCTTGGTCTGGGGACCATAGGGAATATCGACGATGACGTGGGTGGCGCCGGCGGTGGCCTTCTTCGACAGGATGGAGGCCACGGCCCAGCGGCGCGAATCGAGCCCGAGCGGGCGTGTGATGGCGTTCATGACGTCGTCGATGACCGAATGGTTCATGCGGCCGTTCCAGGCGATGCACGCGCGCGCCTCGGCCACGCAGCGGCGCACGTCGTCATGGGTCAGGTCCACGCGCGCGATGGTCTCCATGGCATCGGCCGTGCCGGCCGCCGACGTGATCGCGCGCGAGGAAGTTTTCGGCATCGCCAGCCCGTAGGCGGCGACGATCGGCACCACGATCAGCGTGATGCGGCTGCCCGGTACGCCGCCCATGGAATGCTTGTCCACGACGATCGGCTCGTCCCATTCGATGTGCGGGGTAAAGCGGGTGCGCGCGCGGGCCAGCGCGACCACCTCGCCGTCGTCGAGCGAGCGCGTGGCGGCGGTCAGGAAGGCCGTGAGTTCCTGCTCGGTGTAGCGGCCCGCAATCGCATCGCGCAGGATGGCTTCGTAGGCGGCTTCATCCAGCGGCCGGCCGTCCAGCTTGGCGGCCAGGTGGCGCCGGCTTGCCGGGTGGGCGGCGGCATCGGCATGGATGCCATGCTTCAGGGCATCGGTGAAACGCGCCACGCCGAGATCCAGCGTGCTGTCGTTCGAGACCGTGACGCAGCGGACCCCATCGGGCATCGGCGGCGCCTGGCGCGACACGCGACGCAGCACGTCATCGCCCGATTCGCGCCCGCGCGCGGCGATCCGCTGCGCCAGCACCTCGTGCGGCGCGGTCACGTTGACTACGACGAAGCGCGGCAGCTGCCGCGCCAGCATGGCAATCACGCCGCGCGAGCCGTTGGCGACGACGTGTTTGCCGGCCTCGAGCAGTCCGACCAGCCACTGCGGCAGCCCGTAGCGGAGCCCGTGCGCGTTCCAGGTCACAAGGAACTCGCCGTTGCGTTCGCGTTCGGTGAACTCGTCCTCGGCCACACCCTCATGGTCTTCACCGGGCGATCCGCTCGGACGCGTGATGACCCGCCGCGCAAACACGTACTCGCTGTGGTCGAGCGCGGCGCGCGCACCATCGATGAGGGAATCCTTGCCTGCGCCGCTGGGGCCCACCACAAGGAAGAACGTGCCGGTCTCTTTCATAATTACCTTAGACGTCGAAGATGTTTTCGTATGCTAGCACTGGACCGGAGGCTGTCAAGATAAGTTCGATGTCTAAGTTAATGCAAGCAGCGGGCCAGCTCCCGCAAACCGAGTGTGTGCGCGGTATTTGCGGCCTTCTAGGGGAAAACACCGGGATCGGTATGCGCGCTGGCAGTGCGGCATGCATCGCCGTCGCGCACGGCGCACTGATGTAGTGATTGCTGAACGGCGAGAACGCGATGAAGCCGCGCGCGAACCGGGTGGATGATGGCGGGAAGCGCTATCATGTGCACCGTCCCGCTCCTGGCGCTTGCGGCAGGGGCGGCTCGCACCGCTTCCCTATGTCACCGCTATGGCCACGAAAAAGCAGGAATCCCCGGTCACGATCACGCCGCCCGATGAAGTCGACGAAGAGCGCCTTGCGCACCTGGTCAAGGACGCTGCGCGCGCCTATATCCGCTCGTTGCAGCTGCGGCTAGCCCAGCATTCCGTGTCGTATGGACACTGGACGATTCTGCGGATCTTGTGGCGCCATGACGGCATGTCGCAGCGCGAACTGAGCGAGCGCGCGGGCGTGACCGAGCCTACTACCTTCTCGGCTGTCAAGGCGCTGGAAGCGCTCGGTTATGTCGAGCGCATGCACCTGCCAGGGAACAAGAAAAAGGTGCACGTGTTCCTGAGCAAGGCGGGCCGCGCGCTGCGGCGCAAGCTGGAACCGCTGGCCGAGGAAGTCAATGCGATCAGCGTCGATGGCGTGACGGAAGAGGATGTGCTGACCACGCGCCGCGTGCTGATCTCGATTGCCGAGAAGCTGGTGGCCGACGAAGCGGCGCTGGCGGAAAGCGGTCGCAGGATGCCTTCGACGCAGGAAGTGGGGCGGCTGCTGGCGGATCTCTGAGGCCGCCATGCAAAAAGTCCCTCGCCGGACCGGGCCGGCAAGGGAAGAAGTGCCCTCGGGTAGACGAGGAGCGTATCAGGCGATATTCGGGTCTTTCAACGCGGCAATCAGGCGTCGTCGAGGCCGATATCCACGGCCGGCGCCGATTGCGTGATCTTGCTGGTCGAAATGTAATCCACGCCGGTTTCCGCCACCGCGCGAATCGTTTCCAGGCGGATGCCGCCCGAAGCCTCGACCTTGGTCCGGCCGTTGACGATCTGCACGGCCTCCTTCATGTCGGGCAACGACATGTTGTCGAGCATGATCACGTCCACGCCCGCGTCCAGTGCCTCGCGCACCTGCTCAAGACGATCGCACTCGACCTCGAGCTTGGTCAGTACCGGCAGCTTGCGGCGCACGCGCTCGACGGCGGCGGCAATGCTGCCGCACACGGCGATATGGTTGTCCTTGACCATCACGCCGTTGTCGAGGCTCAGGCGGTGGTTCAGCCCGCCGCCACACGTAACGGCGTGCTTTTCCAGCGCGCGCAGGCCCGGCGTGGTCTTGCGGCTATCGATCAGGCGTGCCTTGGTGTGCGCGATTTCCTCGACATACCGTGACGTCAGGTTGGCGATGCCGCACAGCCGCTGCATGATATTGAGCGCCGTGCGCTCGGCGGTCAGGACGCTGCGCGCATTGCCGCTGACGTTCAGCAGCACCGCGCCCTTGCCGACCTTGTCGCCATCGGCCACGCGCACGTCGATGGAAAGGGTCGGGTCATAGCGCGCGAAGATGCGCGCGGCCACGTCGATGCCGGCAATGATCATCGGCTCGCGCGCATTCATGCAGAACGTGCCCGTCTCGCCCGGCTCGATCATGGTCTGGACCGTCAGGTCGCAGATGCCGATGTCCTCGGTCAGCCAGAGATCGATCAGCTTGTCAGTGGAGAAAATGTCGTACATGTGTCGCTCCTCAGTGGTCGGTTGTCGTACTCGAATTATATTAGATATCGAAGTACATGGCGCAATCCTAGCAGTTGTACGTGTGCTGTCAACTAAATTCGATCTCTAAGATTATCGGTCGGCAAGACGCCATAGAGCGGCGCTCGGTCATGCCGGGCAAACGTATGGGCTTGTGGAGAGGGGGACTAAGGGAAGGAGTGGGTGTTGCCGGCGTCAGTCCGAGCCGGCGGTCGAGTGCAAAGGCGGCGGCCGCGGGGGTGCCGCGGCCGCAATGCCGTGGATGCCGCCGCCGTCAGCCGGTGTTATCGGCCTGGGCCTTGTGCTTGGCCGCCATCTTGTCCTGCTGCCCGGGCGGCACGCCCTCGTAGTGGCTGAACTGGATGGTGTAGCTGCCATGGCCGCCGGTCAGGCTGTTCAGCCGTGACTGGTAGTCGTTGAGTTCCGACAGCGGCACCTTGCCGGCCACGATTACCGTGTTGGCGGCGCCCGTGCGTGTGCCATGCACCTGGCCACGCTTGGAGGAGAGGTCGCCGATCACGTCGCCCATGGAGCTGTCCGGCATCATCACCTCGATGTCGACCACCGGTTCCAGCACGCTGGGCCGGGCCTTGAGCACGGCGTCGATAAACGCCTTGCGTCCGGCGGCGGCAAATGCGACTTCCTTGGAATCCACGGGGTGGCTCTTGCCGTCGAGCACGGTCACGCGCACATCCTGCATCGGGAAGCCGGCCAGCGGCCCGCAATCCAGCGCCTGGCGGATGCCCTTTTCCACGGCCGGAATGAACTGTCCGGGAATGGCGCCGCCCTTGACCGCGTCGACGAACTCGAAGCCTTCGCCGCGCGGCAGCGGGTCCACGCGCAGCATCACCTCGCCGAACTGGCCGGCGCCGCCGGTCTGCTTCTTGTGGCGATGATGGCCTTCGGCCGAGCCGCCGATGGTCTCGCGATACGCGATGCGCGGCGGCCGCGTAACCACTTCCAGCTTGTACTGTTCGGTCAGCCGCTCCAGCACGCAGCGCAGGTGGAATTCGCCCAGTCCCAGCAGCACGGTCTCGTTGGTGCCGGCCGGGTGCTCGATGCGCAGGCACGGGTCTTCGGCGGCCAGCTTGTGCAGGACTTCAGCCATGCGCTGTTCGTTGCCGCGGCGTGCGGGCTCGATCGCCAGGCCATAGATCGGCGTCGGGAACTCCAGCGGGATCAGGTGGATGTTGCCGTCCTCGGTGGCGTCGTGCAGCACCGCATCGAAGCCGATCTCGTCGACCTTGGCCACCGCGCAGATATCGCCCGGTCCGGCGCGCGGCACTTCCTCGTGTTCCTTGCCTTGCAGCAGCAGCAGGTGCGCGACCTTGAACGGCTGGCGCGCATCGCCGATATAGAGCTGGCTGTCGCGCGTGACCGTGCCCTGATGGATGCGGAACACGGCCATCTTGCCGACGTAGGGATCCATCACGATCTTGAAGACGTGCGCCAGCACGTGCTTGTCGGGCACCGGTTCGGCACGCACTTCCTGCTTGCGCTCGGCGCCGTCGCTGCCTTCGCCGACGCTGCGGTAGAACATCGGCGGGTTGCCTTCGGTCGGGTTCGGCAGCAGCCGCACGAAGGCGTCCAGCAACTCGGGCACGCCAGCGCCGGTAGCCGCGGAGGTGAAGCAGATCGGCACCAGGTGGCCTTCGCGCAGCGCGCGCTCGAACGGCGCGTGCAATTGCTCGGGCTGGATGGCCTCGCCTTGTTCCAGGTAAAGCTCCATCAGCTCGGGATCGATCTCGATCACCTGGTCCACCAGCGCGTCATGGGCGGCCGGCACGCTCAGGAAGTCCGATTCCCCGGCGGGATTGAAGAAGCAGTCCACCACCTGGCTGCCGTTCGCGGCCGGCAGGTTGATCGGCAGGCATTCCTTGCCGAACGCTTCCTGGATGTCGGCCAGCAGCGCGGGCAGGTCGACCTTCTCGCCGTCGATGCCGTTGATGATGATCATGCGGCACAGCTTGCGCGCCTGCGCCCAGGCCATGGCGCGTCGCGTGGTCATCTCGATGCCGGTCTGGGCATTGATGACGATGGCCGCGGTTTCGACTGCGGGCAGGGCGCTAATGGCTTGGCCGGAAAAATCGGGGTAGCCCGGGGTGTCGATCAGGTAGATGCGGGTGTTGCGGAAATCGACGTGCAGGACTGCGGAGGTGAGGGAGTGGTGGAACTTGCGTTCGAGCGGATCGAAATCGCTGACGGTGGAGCCCCGCTCGACACTGCCGGGGGCATGCAGGGCGCCTCCCCGGTGCAGCAGCGCTTCGGCCAGCGAGGTCTTGCCGCACCCCGCATGGCCGAGCAGGGCGATGGTACGAATTGCGTCGGGACTATAGTGCATGGCAGCTCTCGTCCGGCAATGGCAGTCAGGCCATTATTGGCGAAAATTGCTGGAAGCACCATATGCGCGCGGATGGCGAAGGGGTGGCAACAGACAAAGGTGTTTCTCGTCCGTCACACGGGATCCGGACCAGCCGGACGCTGCGTCGCAGCATATCCCGCCGGTCCGGCCGTTGCGGCACCGCTCAGATGACTTCATCCTTCATGTGATACCAGTGATACAGGAAGCGCTGGCCAAACCGGCGGAACGGCGCAAACATCTGCGATTCCACCATCTCGCGCACATTGGGGAACGGCAGCGCCGAGCCGAAAATCGGCAGCGGCGGCAGCGATGCGCCTTTCCCGGCGATCAGCGCCGCCAGCCGCTTGCCGGCCTGCGCGGAATACATCACGCCATTGCCGCCATAGCCCATCGCGTAATAGATCGACTGCGCGGGATCCGGCTGCGTGATGCGGGGCATCATGTCGTGGCTTACATCGACCCAGCCCCACCACGAGTAGTCGATCTGGATGCCGCGCAGCGCCGGAAACTTGCGGTACATGTCGTTGATCAGCTTCTGGCGGTACTGGTCTTGCGGTGCATCGCTGCCGGTGATCGCGCTGCGGCTGCCGATCTGCAGGCGGCCATCGGGCATCAGGCGGTAGTAGTGGCGCAGGATGCGGGTATCGGTGATGACCTGGGTTGTGCGGAAATTGCACGCCGCGATTTCGTCCGGCGTCAGCACGCGCGTGACGATCGAGTTCGACAGGATCGGGAACAGCCGGTTTTTCAGCTGCGGATGCAGCGACTGCGAGGTGTAGCCGCCCGTGGCGACGCCCACCGCACGGGCGCGCACGATGCCGCCGGGCGTGCGCAGGTAATGCACGCCATTGCGGGTTTCCCAGCCGGTCACCGGACTCGACGGGTGCACCTTGACGCCCAGCGCGCGCGCGCGGCGCAGGTAGCCGAAGGCCAGCTTGCCGGCATGGATGCCGATGCCTTCGGGCTCATGCATCGCGCCCGCGGCTTCCTTGTCATCGACATACTCGCGCCGCACGGTGTCGGCGTCGAAGATGCGCGCGTCGTACTTGAAGACGTCGCGCAGGATTTTCGCTTCCTTCTCCAGCGCGGGCATGGCCTTGTCGCGATGGGCGATATACAGGTGGCCACCGGGCTGCGGATCGCAGTCGATGTCGCGGATCAGGTCCTTGAAGGTCTGCATGCCGGCGCAGACTTCTTCATGCAGTTGCAGCGCCGTGTCCAGCCCGTAGCGCTGAATCCACTGCGAGCGCTTGAGGCGACCCGAGGCGCACTGCGCCTGGCCGCCATTGCGCGTGCTGCAGCCCCAGCTCACGCGGTTGGCCTCGAGCACGACAGCCTTGATGCCGTGTTCCTGCGCCAGGAAGATGGCGCTCGTCAGCCCGGTGAAGCCCGAGCCGATAATGGCGACGTCCACGTCGATATCGTGGGTGATCGGGCCATCGTCGGCAGGCGGCTCGCCGGCGGTGCCGATCCAGTAGGTCGGCGCGTACTCGCGGCCCTGGCCCGGCGTGGGCGTGTGCAGCGGATCGTAGGCCGGGTCGTACGGCCGCGACGGCGCGGTGGCATTGCCGCCGGTGTTGTCGCCGCTTTTGTCGCCGGTGAGGATGTTGCGGGTGGCTACAGCTTCCATGGCGCGTCTCCGGGGCTCAGGCAGCGTTGCTGACCGGCGGGCGATCCTTGCGGTAGGCGTTCTTCACGGCGATCTTGCCGTCGCGGAACGTGAATACGTCGACCATGCGGGCCTCGATGCGCATGCCGTCGGCGCGCGTGCCGCGGAAGGTCGATTCGCTTACGCCGCGGTCGCCGGAGACGAAGTGCTCGCCCTCGGTCCAAGAGGCATCGGGAAACGTCTGCCAGGCCAGCACGAAGCCGTCGCGCACGGCGTCGCGGCCGATAAAGCTGCGCCCGAGCACTTCGCCGCCGGCCACGCCGTGGAAGGCGCAGTCGTCAGTCATGAAGCCCATCAGCGCGTCGATGTCGTGCCGGTTCCAGGCGTCGTTGAAGGCTTGCAGGAGGTCGGTGCCGACCGGGTTGTTGCTGGGCTTGTTCATTTGCGTCTCCTTGGTATCGCGTGACGATGCGGCGGCGGGGGCCACGCATCGGCCATGACTTGAGGATAGGGAGCGCGCGCGTTGCGCTGTAGGACCAGTTGGCGGGAATCGCTTGGGCCAGCGATCGCCGGCGCGGGCCAGGGCACGGAAATGCAGAAAGGGCGCCTGCCCGGCGCGTGGCCGGGCAGTCGCCCTTTTTTTCCCGACGTCAGGCCGCTCAGGCGGCCGATGCGCCCCGCGCGGGGAGGCTGGCGTGCAGTTCGCGCGCCACGCTGGCCAGCACCCGGATACCGGGCTCGATGCGTTCCGGTGCGATCGACGAATAGCCGAGCCGGAAGCCATTGCGCGGCGCCGGTTCGCCCATGAAGAACACGCTGCCCGGTTCGATCAGCACGCCTTGCAACTCGGCCAGGCGCGCCAGCGCATCGGCATCGAGCCATGGCGGGCCCTCGATCCAGCACGACGCGCCTCCGGCAATGGGCACCGGGCGGAACTCGGGCATGTGGGCGGCCAGCGCGGACAGCACCGTTTCGGCACGTGCCCGGTGGGCCGCGGACAGGCGGCGCAGGTGCGCGTCATAGTGCCCCAGCGACAGGAACAGCGAGAACGCGCGCTGGATGTAGGCGGACGGGTGCCGCAGCATCAGCCGCCGCGCGCCGCGCAGTTCGGCAATCAGCTCGGCGGGGCCGACGATGTATCCGATGCGCAGCCCCGGCGCCAGGCTCTTGGACAGGCTGCCCACGTAGATCACGCGGTTGTTGCGGTCCAGGCTCTTCAGCGTGGGCGTGGGGTCGCCTTCGAAGCGGCTTTCGCTTTCGTAGTCGTCCTCGATCAGCACGAAGTCCGCGTCTTCCGCCTGCCGCAGCAGCGCCTGCCGGCGCGCCAGCGGCATAGTGACCGTAGTGGGACACTGGTGGCTGGGCGTGACATAGACGTAGTCGCAGGCGCGCAGCGCATCGGACGGGATCACGCCTTCGGCATCGATTGGCAGCGGGATCAGCTTCGAGGTATGGCGGCCGAAGATATTGCGCGCATCGGGGTAGCCGGGTTCCTCGATGCCGACGGGCGTATCGGCGCTGGCCAGCAGGTCGGACAGCAGGTAGAGCGCCTGCTGCGCGCCCACGGTGATCACGATCTCGTCGGCGCCGGCCCACACGCCGCGGCGCGGCAGCACGCGCGTGCGGATCTGCTGCACCAGCGACTCGTCGTCGCGCACGATCATGTCCTGCGCCCACTCGTGGATATCGAGCACGCTCAGCGCCTTCAGGCAGCACTCGCGCCAGTCGGCGGTGGGGAACAGCACCGGGTCGTACTGGCCGTAGATGAACGGGTACGGGTAATCGCGCCAGTTATGGCGCTTGACGATATTGCGCTGGTGGGTCGGACGGAAGACGAAACGGCGATCCCAGTCGGGCCGCGCGCTGCCATGGGTGTCGGGGGCAGGCGCGCCGCGCAGCGACGCGACGCCGCTCACGCGCGCGCCCAGGATTTCAGGATTGACGAAATAGCCGCTGCGTTCGCGCGAGATCAGATAGCCCTCATCCACCAACTGCTGGTAGGCCAGCACCACCGTATTGCGGGCCACGCGCAGCTGCGCGGACATCTCGCGGCTGCTCGGCAGCGGAATGCCCAGCGGGAGCTGTTCGTCCAGGATCGCCGACACCAGCATCTGGCGGATCTTGCCTTGCAGGCTCAGGCCGGAGTGGGCGTGTTGCTGGAAGAGCTGGTCCCACATGGGAGGGGTCAGCTTGTTGGTCATAAGGGACGTCTTGTTTGTGGATTGCCAACCGCCCAAAAAGGGCAAAGGCGCGGAGGACAGAGTATCCCATCCCCGCGCCGATGCCCATCTCCACTTCAGGCCCGGTCAATACTCATGCAGATCCGGCCGCGGCATTTCGGCTAGCGGGGCGACCTGCGGTACGCCTCGGCGAAACAGATGTCGAACGATATAGGCCGACACCAGCAGGCCAAGACTGGCCACACCCAATGCCAGCGGCGTGCGCTGATCGGGAATGAACGCCATGGCCACGACGATCGCCAGCATGCCGAAGATCGCGAACCAGGTCAGGTACGGGTAGCACCACATCCGCACCTTGAGCAGGTGGGGCGCTTCACGCTCCAGGCGGGCGCGCAGCCGCAGTTGCGACACCGCGATCAGGATGTAGACGAAGATGGCCACCGTGCCATACGAGTTGACCAGGAAGGCAAAGACCTTGTCCGGCGAGACATACGACATGATCACCGCGCCGTAGCCGAACAGCGTGGCCACCAGGATGGCGCGCGTCGGCACGCCGTTGCGGCTCACGCGGGCGAGGGCGCGCGGTGCATCGCCGCGGCGCGTCAGCGCGAACAGCATGCGCGACGACGCGTACAGGCCCGAGTTCAGCGCCGAGAGCACCGCGGTCAGCACGATCGCGTTCATGATCTGCGCGGCGGCCGGAATCCCCATGACGTTGAGCGCGCTGACGTACGGCGTGGCGATGCCCGTCGCATTCCACGGTACCAGGCACACCACCAGCAGCACGGAGCCGACGTAGAACACCAGCACACGCGTGATGACGGAGTTGGTCGCCTTTGCCACGGCCTTCTGCGGCTCGGCGGTCTCGGCCGCGGCGATGGTGACGATCTCCGCGCCGAAGTAGAAGCCCGTCGCGGCGACCGCGCCGGTCAGCACCGGCACGATGCCATTTGGCATGAAGCCGCCGTTGGCAGTCAGGTTGGCCACGTTCATGCCATGGGCGCCGGGTGCCAGGCCCAGCACATACACGCCCGCCACGAACAGGAACACCATGATCGCGGCCACCTTGATCGACGCGAACCAGAACTCGAACTCGCCAAAGGACTTGACCGAGATGAGGTTGGTCAGCGTGAGCATGATCAGCAGCACCAGGCTGATGGTCCAGTTAGGCACGTCGGGCAGCCAGTAGCGCACCAGGTCGGCGCCGGCCACGGCTTCGAGCGCCACGACGATGACCCAGAAGTACCAGTACATCCACCCGGTCAGGAAGCTGGCCAGGCTGCCGACGGCGGGGCGGTCGCTCCAGGCCTCGCGGGCATATTCATAGAACGAGCCGCCGCCAGGCATCGCGCAGGCCAGTTCGCCGAGCATGCGCATCACCAGCACCACGAGCAGGCCGGTGATCAGGAAGGAAAGTACCGCGGCGGGACCGGCGGATTTGATGACGACGCCACTGCCAACGAAAAGGCCGGCGCCGATGACGCCGCCCAGGGCGATCATTGTCATGTGCCGCTGCTTGAGGCCGTGCGATAGCCCCGAAGAGGGCTGCGGTGTTTGGGTCATGTTGTGTCTCCTGTACTGCTGACTGCTTGTCTGTCAGCCGCCACGGCGTCTTTCTGTCTGTAATAGTCGGCGCTGCGCGTTATTGCAGGCCGATTGCCGTGGTCGGTCACCCCATTTGGTGCGCAAGGGCGGTGTAAATCATCTGTGCATGGATTTGTGTCTCCGGGTTTACCTTGTAAAACGGAACAGATTGTTCCGAAAAATGTTTTTGTACTCGGAATGTAGGTCCTCTTCCGTGGAAGGTCAACCGGAAATTTCAAGAATTGATATGATTTGTATCTGAAACTGAAACTTGACTATGATGGGAGCCAGGCATGAACGATATGCGTCTTGCCAAGAGCGACAGCAAGCCTGACGGCGACACGCCGGCGCTGCGTCTCTTTGGCCTGCTGGAAGTCATTGCCACCAAGGATCACGCCTTCAACCTGCAAGCGCTGGTGGAAGAAACCGGACTGCCCAAGCCCACGCTGCACCGCATGCTGCAGCAGCTGGAGGCGGCCGGCATGGTCCAGCGCAACGGCGACGGCCGCCACTATGGCACTGGCCTGCGCCTGCGGCGGCTGGCGGAAAACCTGTTGCTGAACAACACCTCGCACGGCGCGCGCCACATGGTGCTGCGCAAGCTGGTGGAAGAGGTGGGCGAGAGTTGCAACCTGACCGCGTTTTCGAGCGGCGAGGTGCTGTACCTGGACCGCGTGGAGACGGCGGCGCCGTTGCGGTTCTACCTGCACCCGGGCTCGCGCGTGCCGGCGCACTGCTCGGCCACGGGCAAGCTGTTCCTGGCGCAGCTGGCGCCGGCGCAGCGGCAGCGCCTGCTGGCGCACGCGGAGCTGGAACGCTACACGGCCAACACGCTGACGGACCACGCGGCGCTGGAAGCGGAAATCGAACGCGTGAAGCGCGACGGCTACGCGATGGATGACGAGGAATTCCTGCCCGGCCTGCTGTGCATCGGCGTGCTGGTGCCGGCGACGGACGGCGGGAAATCGAATCTGGGGCTGGCGCTGCAGGCCCCGGTGATGCGCCTGGCGCACGAGAAGGCATTGCAGATGCTGCCCGCCCTGCAGCGGGCGGCCAGCGCGCTGGCGGCCATCGAAGCCGAAAGCGGCACCGAATGGGGCGGCGCGGACGAGGACGAGTAGGTAGCGGGTAACGCCGGCTCCCGGCTTGTCCTGCTGTCCGCGCAAGAGAAGGACAAGCAAGGCAAGAGAAGAGGAGCACGACGTGACGCAGATGGAGTTTGGGAAGCCGGACCGCATGGTCCCGGTGCGCAGCCTGTTCGGCATCGATTCCGGCCTGATGGTGCCGGCGTTCAGCGAACGCGATGACCATGTGCCGGAGATCGACCCGGCCTACCGTTTCCAGCCCGAGGTGACGCTGGCCATCCTGTCGGGCTTTATGCGCGACCGGCGCGTGATGGTGCAGGGGCTCCATGGCACCGGCAAATCGACCCATATCGAGCAGGTGGCCGCGCGCCTGAACTGGCCGTGCGTGCGCGTGAACCTTGATGGCCACATCAGCCGGCTCGACCTGGTGGGCAAGGACGCCATCGTCGTCCGCGACGGCCAGCAGGTCACCGCCTTCCAGGAGGGCATCGTGCCGTGGGCGCTGCAGCGGCCCGTGGCGCTGATCTTCGACGAATACGACGCGGGCCGGCCCGATGTGATGTTCGTGATCCAGCGCATCCTGGAGCGCGACGGCAAGTTCACGCTGCTGGACCAGAACCGCGTCATCCATCCCCATCCCTCGTTCCGCCTGTTCGCGACCTCGAACACGGTGGGCCTTGGCAACCTCAATGGCCTGTACCACGGCACGCAATTGCTCAACCATGCGCAGATCGACCGCTGGAACGTGGTGGCCACGCTCGACTACCTGCCGCATGCGGAAGAGGCCGGCATCGTGCTGGCGCGCGTGCCAGAGCTGGACCATCCCGACGGCCGCGCGCAGGTCGATGCCATGGTGGCACTGGCCTCGCTGACGCGCCGCGGGTTTGCCGCGGGCGATGTCTCAGCGCTGATGTCGCCGCGCACGGTGATCAGCTGGGCCGAGAACTGCCTGATCTTCCGCGATCCGGCGCTGGCCTTTCGGCTGACCTTCCTGAACAAGTGCGACGACGCCGAGCGTCCCGTGGTAGCCGAGTACTACCAGCGCTGCTTCGGCGCGCTGCCCGGCGCAGCGGCGGGACAGACAGCCCAGTCGGAGCCGGCGCAATGAGTGCGGCGGCGGCCGCGCAGCGGCTGCGCCGTCGCCAGCGCCAGGATGCGTTGTCCGGTGCTGCCGTGCGCGCGCTCACCGGCGACATCGCGCTGCACTTCCGCGATGGCCGGCTCTGGCGTGCGATGCGGCCCGTGCCGCAGCATGCGCCGCACCTGCGTACTGATCCGGACACCGACAGCGCGGCTTGCCTGCGCGGCGCCGTGGATGGCGCCGCGCTGCGCTTCGCGCATTCCGATCCCGCGCTGCACCGCAGCCATTGTCCGGCTGACCCGGTCGAGCGGCTGCTGTTCGAACTGCTGGAGCAACTGCGCTGCGAGACCTGCGTGCCGCGCGGCATGGCCGGCGTGGCCGCCAACCTGCGCCATCGCTTCCTGGCCTGGTCGCGCGCGTTTCATCGCTCGGGCCTGACCGAAGGCCAGCTCGGCATCCTGCTTTACACCGTGGCGCAAATCGCCTGGTCGCGCCTTAGCGGCGAGCCGGTGCTCGATGAAACCGAAGACCTGATCGAGGCCACGCGCGCGGCCATCGTGCCAGTGTTGGGCACCTCGCTGGCGGGACTGAAGGCGCATCGCCATGACCAGGCTGCGTTTGCCGTGCACGCGCTGGCACTGGCCCGCGCCGTCGCGCAGATGATCCGCAGCGAAGCGCCCGATGCGGGCGAGGACGACGACAACGCCGCATCCGCTGCACGTGCCGGGTTTGCGCTGTGGCTCGATTTCGAAGAGGAGCGCGTGGAGGACTTCGCCGTCGCCGACAGCGGCCACAGCCGCGTGCTGGCCGAGGCCCGCGACGGTTATCGCGTCTTCACCACGCGCTACGACCGCGAAGTGCCTGCCGCGACGCTGGTGCGGCGCGCCTTGCTTGACGAGTACCGCACGCAGCTCGACGCCCGCATCGCGCGCGCGGGCGTCAATGTCGCGCGCCTGGCGCGCCGGCTGCGCGCCGCCCTGGCGCAACCGCGCGTGGATGGGTGGTCTTTTGGCGAAGAGAATGGCCGAATCGACGGCCGCCGGCTGTCGCAGCTGGTCAGCTCGCCCGCCGAGCGCCGCCTGTTCCGCCAGGAGGCGTACCGCAGCCATGCCGATTGCGTGGTGGGGTTCCTGGTGGATTGCTCGGGGTCGATGAAAGCGCGCGCCGAGCCGCTGACCCTGCTGCTCGACCTGCTGGCCCGTGCGCTTGACGAGGCGGGCGTTGCCACGGAAGTGCTCGGCTTCACGACGGGCGCCTGGAACGGCGGGCGTGCCCGGGCCGACTGGCTGGCGCGCGGCCGCCCCGCGCATCCGGGCCGCCTCAATGAAACCTGCCACATGGTGTTCAAGGACGCCGCGCGAAGCTGGCGCCGCGCCCGCACCGACATTACCGCCATGCTCAAGGCCGACCTGTTCCGCGAGGGCATCGACGGCGAGGCCGTGGAGTGGGCCTGCACCCGCCTGCATGCCACTGGCAAGGCTCGCCGTATCCTGGTGGTAGTGTCGGACGGCAGTCCGATGGATACGGCCACCGGCCAGGCCAACGACGCCTGCTACCTCGACAACCACCTGAAGGCCGTGGTCGCACGGCACGCGGCGCTGCGCGATGTCGAGGTACTCGGGCTTGGCGTCGGGCTCGACCTCAGCCCCTATTACCGGCATGCGCTGGCGCTGGATCTGTCGCAGCCGGTGGATATGGCGATGCTGGATGAAGTGGCGGACCTGCTCGCGGCGCGGCGCCGGTAGCTCAGACGCTCGGCGAGCACTCGCCCTGCGGGGCGGCGCTGTCCGCTGCCGCACGGGCCGCGGTGCGCGGTTGCCACGACACGGCGATATCGCCGCGGATAAAGGTCTGGCAGGCCAGCCGGTGGCCGCTTGCCAGTTCCGCTTCGGTCAGCAGCTTCTTTTCCTTCGGCTTGACGGCATCGGTATGCTCGTGGCCGGCTTCGATGCGGCACTTGCAGGTGCCGCACAGCCCGCCGCCGCACTTGAAGGGAATGCCGCCCTGTTCGCGCAGCGATACGCGCAGCAGGTTGCTGTCCGGCGGTGCGCTGACCGTCTTGCCCTGGTTGGTGAGGAAGGTGATCTGGATCATGGCGATGAGGGGTGCGGCAAATGACGGGGATCAGGACAGACCGCCCACGGCGACGGGCGTCGGCACCAGCACGATGTCCATGGTGCCGAAGCGGGCCAGCTCGCGCAGCGCGGCGCGGGCGGCCTCCAGCGTGGCGTACTTGTCGAGAAACTTGGTCGACACCAGGTTGACGATGCCGGGCGGCGTTTCCTCCAGCACGCGCACCTTGGTGTCGGCGGCGAGTTCGGCAATGACGAAGCGTGCCGTGAGCTTGCCGTAGAACAGGTAGTCGTAGGCCTCGACCGCGGCCAAGCCGTCGGCGGGCTCGGTGCGGAACTGGCCGGGGCGGCTCGTAAGCAGGACGAACATGTCAGGCGTCCACGCTGTCGGTCGCCACGGCGGCCACCGTGGTCGCTGCCACGGTGCCGGTGGCAGCCGGGGCCGTAGCGGGCAAGTCGTCCTGGGCCAGCTCGATGTCGTGCTCGATCCACAGCTGGCAGGCCAGGCGATAGCCCTGTTCCAGCCGCTCGCCGAGCTGCTTCTTCTCCTTCCAGTTGGGCGGCGGCAGGTGCTCGGCCCCGGCGATCACGCGGCAGGCGCACTTGGAGCACTTGCCCATGCCGCACTC
The DNA here is from genome assembly GCF_057073745.1 of Cupriavidus sp. C2SS-8b. Classification (NCBI taxonomy): domain Bacteria; kingdom Pseudomonadati; phylum Pseudomonadota; class Betaproteobacteria; order Burkholderiales; family Burkholderiaceae; genus Cupriavidus; species Cupriavidus sp. C2SS-8b. The sequence goes on along the minus strand of NZ_CP172717.1, from coordinate 1,648,243 downwards.
GTAGCGCAGGTTGGGGTAGGGGAACTGGCGGATGCCCGCGCGGACCACCAGGTTGGTCTGCGGCTTGACTTCGTCGGTGAAGGTCTGGCCTTGCTTGTGGAAGGTAACGGTCGGCATGGTACGGAGCGTGCTGGCCGGAAGCCTGCCGCGAGGGCGGCGTCCGACTGGATTCAGAGACGTAAGGGAATCTTCGGTGTGGTGTTGGCCGGGCCCGCTACGACCACAACAACATCGCGGCCACGGTCGAGCAGGCCAGCCCGATCAGCACCGGCATCAGCAGCGCACGCACCGCTTCGAGCACCGGCACCCGGGCAAAGCCGGCCACCGCGATCAGCGATGACCACGCCACCAGCGTACCGCCGCCGGTCCAGACCGCGCCCATCTGGCCGACCGCGGCCAGCGTGGCCGGATCGAATCCGACCACCGGGCCGAGCGCACCGGCCAGCGTGCCGGTCAGCGGCAGGCCCGCGAAGCCCGAGCCATCGATGCCGGTGATCATGCCGACCAGCAGCACGCCGAACGCGACCAGCACGTGGTTGTCCGGGATGGTGTGCTGGTAGGCCTGGATCAGCTCGAACAGCAGGCTCGGCGCCTTGCCGGGCGGCAGGCCGAGGATCTGTGCCGCGGTTTCGCCGGCACCGACGAAGAAGAAGCCCGCGATCGGCAGCACCGAGCCCATCGCCTTGAAGGCAAAGACGAAGCCGTCGGTAATGTGTTCCGGACACACGTCGAGCATGCGGCGCGGGCCTTCGGCGGCCAGCGTCGCGAACATCATCAGCACGGCCGCCACGCCGCCCACCAGCGCGGCCGCGTCGCCGCCCTTGAGGTCCTGCACACTGGTGCCGAGCTTTGGCATCACCATGATGACCACCACCGCGAGGAAGGCGAGGGGCGTCACGATCGCGAAGCACTTCGACCACTTCACGCGGCGCCGGGCCACCATCGACAGGCTGGCCTCGATGTTGCTGTCGGTAGCCAGCGGCTCGGCATGGGCCGTGCCGCGCGCAATCTCGGCCTTGTCGAACGTACCGCCGCCATCGGCCTGCGCCGCGGTGCCGCCCGCACGTGCCTGCCAGCGGTCGAGCAGGGCGCCGCTGGCCGGCACGATGTGCTTGCGCATCGACAGGTAGCCCAGGCACAGCGCGATGCAGCCCGTGATGATCGACAGCGCCAGCGCGCGGTCTGCCACCACGGCGGCGCTGACCGCCGCGCCGGCGGCCTTGGCGCTGATGCCGGGCGCCACGCCGATCACGTAGTCCGACGACAGTGCCATGCCCTGGCCCGCGATGGCGATGGCCATTGCGCCCGCCAGCGGCGGCAGCCCCGCCGCGATGGCCGCCGGCAACAGGATGGCCGACACCAGCGGCACCGCCGGCGTGGGCCAGAAGAACAGCGAGATGACATAGGTGATGCCCGCCAGGATGAAGAAGGCCGAATGCCCGTTCTTCATCACCATGCGGAAGGGCTCCACCATGCGGATATCAGAGCGCAGCGTCTTGAGCGCATTCAGCAGCGCCGTCATGAATGCAATCACCAGGAAGATGTTGAACAACTCCCGGGCGGCAACCAGGCTGGCGGAAAACACGCCACCCAGGGCCGAGATCGGGCTTCCTGTCAGGGCAAAGACAACGAGGGCGGTGCCGATGATGGACGGCACCACGACATTGGCGCGCAGGATCATCGTCAGCACGATGACTGCTACCCCTGCCAGATAGATCCAGTGCGCGGCACCGATCACGACTTGTTGTGACATGAAAACTCCCTGGGGGCGGAGGGGTTGTGGGGCGGTTTCCCGTCGAAGCGGAAGATCGACGTTGGTATACTATATTCCAAGTCGCACATCGGCCAAGCAGATTTTCATCCGGATTTACGCGTACCTCATGCCGGTGCAAGTCGCCCTTAGGCCGCCCTGGTTTGGGGATAGTGGTTTTTCAGGCGTGTCTCCGCTGGTGCATCCCTTCTCAGCCGGGTTTGCCGCAACACGGCTCAATATGTAGACTGTATACCGTTTGCGGCGACACAGCGGAACTCACCATGTCTTCCAGCATGAGACGTGCCTGGAGCGCCGAACCGGCGGTCCGCGCTTCCGACAATTTCCCCAACCCACCAGCGGAGTTTCCATGCAGCACATCACAGACGCGATGATCGACGCCCATGTCAGCCCCGAAGACGCCCGGCAGGTTATGGAAGCGGCCTTCGCCAGCTTCGGCCGGGGCGATGCGGCGATGCAGGAGCGCATCCGCACCGAGGCGGGCGGCGTCAAGCTGTCCACGCTGGGCGCGGTGATCCCGCAGCAGGGCGTGGCCGGCGCCAAGGTCTACACCACCATCAATGGCCAGTTCTCGTTCGTCATCCTGATCTTCTCGACCGAGGATGGCCGGCCGCTGGCCTCGTTCGACGCCGGCGCCATCACGCGCCTGCGCACGGCCGCGTGCACCACGCTCGCCGCGCAACGGCTTGCGCGGCCCGGCGCGCGCACGCTGGCGCTGTTCGGTGCCGGTACGCAGGGCATGCAGCACGCGCGCCAGCTCAGCGGGACGCTGGGGCTGGAACGCATCCTGGTGTCGGACCCACATGCCGATACCGGCATGCCCGCGCGGCTGGCGGAACTGTGTGGCATCCCAGTCGCGCTGACCGAGCCGGATGCCGCCGTGGCGCAGGCCGACATCGTCGTCACCGCCTCGCGCGCGACCACGCCGCTATTTGGAGGCGCTTCGCTGCGGCCGGGGGCGTTCGTCGCCGCGATCGGGTCCAGCCTGCCGCATACACGAGAGCTGGACGACACCGCGCTGCGCCGCGCCGCCGCAGTGGTGGTCGAGTGGCGCCCGCAGTCCACGCGCGAGGCTGGCGACATCGTGCTGGCCGATCCCCACGCACTGCCGGCCGAAAAGATCATCGAACTGGGCGATGTCGTGCTCGGCAAGGTGTCGGCGCGGCAGCGGGACGACGACATCGTCATCTACAAGTCGGTCGGTGTCGGCCTGGAAGACGTGGCGCTGGCGGGCTATGCGTGGTCGCGCATCGCTGGCGCAGCGGGGCTTCGCGCCGCCTGAGATCGCTTCAAGGGCCCTTGCGCCGGGTAAACCCCGGCGTGATTCGTCAACGAAGCACTTGCCGCTCGCATCTATCTGTATATAGTATACAAACATGCCGATGTGATCGATTCCCTAGCGATCCAGGCATCGTCACCCACCGAATCGCCTTGCATCCGCCAACCAGGAGCCCCCGTCATGGCCGAACTGATGAACCGCGAAGTATTCCGAGCCGCCCTTGAAGAAGCCATCAAAGGCAAGAGTGCCAACAAGGCGCCGTTCAGCGTGGCCTGGGCCAGCGGCAAGCTGAGCCGCGCCCACCTCGCACGCTGGGCCGAGAACCACTATCACTACGTCGGTCCGTTCGCGGATTACCTGGGCTACATCTATGCCCGCACGCCGGACCGCTACACCGAGGCCAAGGACTTCCTGCTCGCCAATATGTACGAGGAGGAGATCGGCGGCGACCGCCATACCGACCTGCTGATCCGCTTTGCCGAAGCCTGCGGCACCACGCGCGAGCGCGTGATCGATCCGGACAACATGTCGCCGACCACGCGCGGCCTGCAGGCCTGGTGCTACGCGGTGGCCATGCGCGAAGACCCGATCGTGGCAGTGGCCGGGCTGGTGGTCGGACTCGAATCGCAGGTGCCGTCGATCTACCGCAAGCAGACCCCGACGCTGCGCGAGAAATACCAGTTCACCGACGAGGAGGTCGAGTTCTTCGACCTGCATATCGTCTCGGACGAGATTCACGGCGAGCGCGGCTACCAAATCGTGCTCGAGCACGCCAACACGCCCGAGCTGCAGCAGCGCTGCCTGAAGATCTGCGAGATCGGCGCGCAGATGCGCTTGCTGTACACGACGGCGCTCTACCACGACTACGTCGCGCAAGAGCTGCCGTTGCCCGAACTCGAGATGGCTGCCTGAGCCGCGCCGCGCAAACCGGACCGACGATGAACGTATTCCTCAACCATATCGACGGTGAATGGACGGCCTGCCAGTCGGGCCGGACCTTCGACAACGTCAACCCGGCCGACACCGGCGATCTCGTGGGCCGCTTCCAGGCATCGTCGGCGGTGGACGCGCAGGCGGCCGTCGCTGCCGCTGCCGCGGCCTTCAGCGGCTGGAAGAAGACCCCAGTCGGCAAGCGTGCCGCGATCCTCAACCGCGCCGCCGACCATCTCGAAGCCAACGCCGACAGCATCGCCGCCGAGCTGACCCGCGAGGAGGGCAAGGCCCTGGCGCTGGCGCGCGACGAAGTCCTGCGCTCGGCCCAGACGCTGCGCTTCTACGCCGTGGAAGGGCAGACCTTCACCGGCGAAGTGTTCCCCAACGACGACCCGGACCAGCTCGTCTACAGCCAACGCGAGCCGCTCGGCGTGGTGACGGTGATCGCGCCGTGGAATTTCCCGGTGTCGATCCCGGCCCGCAAGATTGCCCCGGCACTCGTGACCGGCAATACGGTGGTGTTCAAGCCGTCGTCCGAGGCGCCGCTGTCGGGCTACCGGCTGGCCGAGGCGCTGATCAATGCGGGCCTGCCCAAGGGCGTGCTGAACTTCATCACCGGCAGCGCGGCCGAGATCGGCGCGGCCATCACCGAAGCGCAGCCCGTGCGCGCGATTTCGTTCACTGGCTCGTCGCGCGCCGGCGAGCAGATCCATCGCGCGGTGCCGCTGACGACCCGCACGCAGATGGAGCTGGGCGGCAAGAACCCGCTGATCGTGATGGACGATGCCGACCTCGACCGCGCGGTAGACCTGACCATCAAGGGCGGCTTCTCGCTGTCCGGTCAGGCATGCACCGGCACCAGCCGCGTGCTGGTGGCGGAGTCCGTCAAGGCCGCGTACACCGAGCGGCTGCTGGCCAAGGTGGCAACCCTGAAAGTCGGCAGCGGCATGACGGCCGGCATGGACCTGGGCCCGCTCGCTTCGCAGAAGCAGCTCGAAAGCGTGCTGCGCTACATCGAGATCGGCAAGTCCGAGGCGACCTTGCTGTGCGGCGGCGAACGGCTGACCGGCGGCGACTTTGACCGGGGCTTCTATGTCGCGCCGACCGTGTTCACGGACGTGACGCAGTCGATGCGGATCGCGCGCGAGGAAATCTTCGGACCGGTGATCGCCATCCTCGGCTTCAGCGACTACGCCGATGCCATCGCCAAGGCGAACGACACCGAGTACGGGCTGGCGGCGGCCATCGTCACCAGCAACCCGCGCACGATCCACCACTTCGCCAGCGATATCGAGGCCGGCACGGTCAAGGTCAACCGCACTACCACGGGCAACCTCGTCAACGCGCCGTTCGGCGGCCTCAAGCGTTCGAGCACGTCGACGTTCCGCGAGTCGGGCCGCACCGGGCTGGAGTTCTATACGCAGGTCAAGACGGTCTATCGGGGCGCCTGAGCCCGCCGTCGCAAGGAGACAGACATGAAGAAAGCCATCAAGCTGGAACTGCGCGAAGCGCGCCACATGGTCGCCGCGGCTATCCGCCGTTCCGGGGAAATCGGCGTGCTGGAGTCGATCTGCGTGGTCGACGAGGGCGGCTATCCGCTCGTGCTGGAGCGCATGGACGGCGCCCGCATCACTGGGCCGCAAATCGCCTGGAACAAGGCCTTCACGGCCGCGGGCCACAAGCGCTCCACCCATCTGTTCACCACGCCGCCCAACGGGCCGGCGCTGCCGGGCAACGAGGCGTTCGGCATCCAGTGGAGCTTCGAGGGCAAGTTCGCCGCCTTCGTGGGCGGCTTTCCGATCGTGGTCAATGACGAGGTGATCGGCGGCATCGGACTGTCCGGCGGCAATGGCGAGCAGGACACGCAGGCCGGCGTCGCGGCGCTGCAGGCGCTGGCCGAACTGCTGGCGCCACAGGACCTGAGGGTGCTGGTGCAGGCCGATATCAAGAAGTAAGCGCAAGAAGTCAGCGCATCCCGGCGCCAAGCCATCCATCATCCTTGCGCGGAGGTTCCATGTCGCACCGCATCCAGATCGCCGAGACGCAGCAGGTCTTCTTTGTCGACCGCGGCGAGACGCTGCTGCAGGCCGCCGGGCGTGCGAGCATTGCCCTGCCGCACGACTGCCAGCTCGGCGGATGCGGCACCTGCCGCATCCGCCTGCTCGACGGGCAGGTGCGGTATGACGAGGAACCGTTCGGCCTGGCGCCGGACGAGGCGGCCGCGGGCTACGCGCTGGCCTGCCAGGCGCAGCCGCTGGGCGACCTCGTCATCAGCACCGCGCGTGAAGAGGACGCCTGTGCCGAGCCGGCGCGGCACCGGGCGGTGGTGCGCGGCGTGCGGCCGTTGTCGGCGGACGTGCTGCATGTCGAGCTCGAATTGCCGGAGGCCGGCGCGCTCGACTATCGCCCGGGCCAGTACCTGAAGCTGGTCGCCCGCGACGGGCTCGCGCGCAGCTTCTCGATGGCGTCGGTGCCAAGCGCGGGGCGGGTCGACCTGCATGTGCGCCGCATCCCGGGTGGCGCCTTCACCGATGGCGTCCTGCCGCGGCTGCAGGCGGGGGACGGCGTCGAGGTCGAATTGCCGCTCGGCTCCTTCTTCTACCGACCCCGGGATTACCGGCCCTTGCTGATGGTGGCCACCGGCACCGGCCTGGCGCCGATCAAGGCGATCCTCGAATCGCTGATGGACGATCCCGACTGCCCGCCGGTATCGCTGTACTGGGGCATGCGCCAGCCGGACGACCTGTACCTGCACGCCGACATCCCGGCCTGGGGTGAGCGGCTGTACGACTTCAAGTACGTGCCGGTGCTGTCCCGCGCCGGCGATGGCTGGCAGGGGCGGCGCGGCTACGTGCACGACGCGGCGCTGGCCGACCTCGGCGATCTCAGCGAGCACGCTGTCTACCTGTGTGGATCGCCGAACATGATCCGTGACGCCCGCGCCGCATTCGTCGCGCACGGCGCCAGTCCGAACCACCTCTACTCGGACAGTTTCACGTTCCAGCGCGATTGATAAGACATGGCGGTATACAGCCGGGGGCCTGGTATACAATGGCGGCCACACCGTCCGCTTCCGCATCCGCCAACCCATGGCCAATACATCGCCCACTGCCTCGACTGCTCCGACTACCGAGCCGCTCAGCCTCGGTGCCAGCCATTCGCCGCTGTTCGCGCTTGTCACCGACAAGCTGCGTGAGGGCATCCTGAACGGCCAGTACGCGCCGGGCGAGCGGCTGGTGGAGAACCGGCTGTCGGCCGAACTGGGCGTGTCGCGCATTCCGGTGCGCGAGGCCTTGCGTGCCCTGGCCAGCGAAGGCCTGGTGCTGATCGAGCCGCGCCGCGGCGCGTCGGTGGCGAGCCTGTCGCCGGTGATCGCGCGCGAGATGGTGGAAGTCCGTGCCACGCTGGAAGGCCTCAACGCCAAGCTGGCCGCGCAGCGCCGCGACCCGGCGCTGATCGCCGAGCTGGAGGCGGTGTTACGCAACGGCATGGACGCCGCCGCGCAGGGCCGCACGGATGAGCTGCTCGCGCTCAACAGCCGTTTCCACGAAGTGCTTGGCACCATCGCCGCCAACAGCGTGCTGCAGGAAATGATGCGCTCGCTGCGCGAACGCACCGCCGTGCTGTTCGGGCCGGCGAACGTGGTGCGCGCGCGCCAGAACTGGGACGAGCATGCCCAGATCCTGCAGGCTGTGATCGCGGGGGATGCCGATCTCGCCGCCTTGCTCGCGGCGCGCCACGTCCATAGTGCCGCCAAGGCGGCCGAACTGCCGGTCGAAGGGCAGGGCGGGGCGCAAAGCCAGGCCGCCTGAGGCGGCCCTTCCGGCGGCGGCCAGGGCCGCTCGCCGCCTTCCGCGACACGCGTCCCATCCGCATGCGGTCCGGAGTGTCCGCATTTGCGGCCAGCGTAACGGGTCCATGAGCGACCCGTTGATACGACTATATTGAATTCAGCCTTTGTGTCCTGATGGATGTCCCATAGTCCGGGTGCCTTTGCATGCCCGGTAACAGTGCATTGCGCACCCTGTCATGGCGCACTGCACCAATTGTATGTATACTGTAGTCAGTTTGGTTCAATTGGGATTTACCATGAAGTCGCCCGAGCAACGCTATCTTTCGCAACCCGTCGGCCAGCAATTGCTGCGTTACTACGCGGCGCGCGACGCGGTCCGGCATGCGACACCGCTGGTGCCTTTGCACCTTCGTGATATCGGCCGTTTCTTCCGTGCGCTGGTTGGGCACTCACCTCGTCGCAATCACTGCTGACCTGGCCATCCGAGCTTGACTGGCTGCGGCGATCTTTCGTGGCAGCCAATAACCTCCCTGGCAGGTGTTCTTCCTGCCGACCTGTTCCCTTCAAACATCTCTTTCTTGCCGACGACGCGACACGGCTGTGTCAGGGCCAGGCCATAATGGTCTTGCTGTTCTCGCAAAACTGAATATAGTATACCGAAACAAATCGCAGTCCCTCCGTAGTCTCTCCCAACGCCCCCACCGTGCCTTGCCCGCACGGATAACGACACAGGAGTCGACGTGAACCTGCCCGAGCGGAACTCTGCCGGCCCTGCGCCGTTGTGGAAGATGGCGCAATGGCTGGCCGCCGGGGACGTCTCGGCGGTGGAACTGGTGGACGCTTGCGAGACCGCCTGGCGCGCGTGGCATGGGACCATCAACGCGCTGGTGCTGTCGGATTCGACGCTGCCCGAGCCGCCGCGCAGGAAAGCGACCGACGCCGCCGCACCGGCGAGGCGCGCGGCATGCTCGACGGCATCCCGTTTTCGATCAAGGAATCGTTCGACGTTGCCGGCTGGCCCACCACCTGCGGCAATCCGGCTTTGCGCGGCCATGTGGCACAGCGTGATGCCGTGGTCGTGCAGCGCCTGCGCGACGCCGGCGCCGTCCTGCTAGGCAAGACCAACGTCCCGCTCGGCCTGCGCGACTGGCAAAGCTACAACGACATCTACGGCACCACGCGCAACCCGCACGACCCCTCGCGCACGCCGGGCGGCTCGTCGGGCGGGAGTGCGGCGGCGGTGTGCGCCGGGTTGTCGGCCTTCGATGTAGGGTCGGATATCGGCTCCTCGCTGCGCAATCCGGCCCATTACTGCGGGATCTTCTCCCTCAAGCCCAGCCATGGGCTGGTGCCGCTGGATGGCCACGGCACGGGCCCGGCGCGCTTCGGCGAGCAGGACATCAACGTGGCCGGCCCGCTGGCCCGCAGCGCGCATGACCTCGAACCCGTGTTGCGCGCCATCGCCGGCCCGCACGGCGACCTGGCGTCGGCATACCGGCTTGAACTGCCCGCGTGTCCACACCGCCGGCTGGCCGATTTCCGCGGCAGGGCGTGTTCGCGGGCATCGGCGCGACCCCATCTCCGAGTCCTTTCCCAACGGGTTTCGCGGCCGCGTGGCGCCGATTCTTCACCGACCATGACGTGCTGCTGTGCCCGGCGGCGACAACGACCGCGTTCGCGCTAAATGAAGCGGGCGAACCATGGACCCGCACGCTCACCGTCAACGGCCATGCGCAGCCCATGACCACGCAGCTGTTCTGGGCCGGTCATTCGGGGTTGTGCGGACTGCCTTCCGCCGTCGCGCCGATCGGACCGGGCCAGAGCGGCTTGCCGGTCGGCGTGCAGATCGTCGCCGGCCGCTACCAGGATCTCACCGCCTTGCGTTTCGCGGCCCTGCTCGAAGAAGCGGGCTACGTTTTCCGGCCTCCGCCGCAGCCCTCCATGTTGCTGGCGAACCCCCAACACTAAAGCAGACCTACACCACAGGGAGCGATCATGTTTGACTGGTTCCGCGATTTGTCGCGCATGGAGCGCAAGGGCTTCTATGGCGCTTTCCTTGGGCATGCGGTCGACGTGTTCGACTTCATGATCTTCGATGCCGCCGAACTGTGGCACGCCTATGTGACGCTGCTGCGCGCGACCACCGCGGTCCACATGGTGCTGTTCCTCGGCTTCCCGCTCGGGATCCTGATGCTTTACCTGCGCCGCAATCTCGAGGAGCCCGAGGTCTTCCTGAAGACCCGCGCCGCGGGCCGGCAGGTCGTCACGGCCAGGTAGGAACTGGTGCCGAACACCGACAGGCCGCGCTCGGTCTTGAGGAAGGGCATCGACGTGTTCGACACCGGGATCACCATGTAGACCAGCGCGGCCACGAAGGCCCCCGCCGCGAACACGATGTAGGTCAGCCGCCGGCCCCAGCGGTCGGTGGCATAGGCGCCCGCCACATAGCCGATCAGGGACCCGACGATCGCGATATCCGTGCGACGGGTTACGGCGTGTCGTACAACGCCGGCCGCGTGATCGGGTCGTTGTTCCCGCTGTCGGTGGGGTGGCTCAGTTCAGGACGCACTTCGTTGCCGATCGCGATCGCGATTGTCGCCGGTGTCGGCTACGCGATGGTGGTGGTCGCTGCGATGCTGCTGCCTGAAACCACCGGCATGGATCTCGGGCAGGCGGGCGGCGGCGAGGAACCCGAGGCGGCGCCGCTGGCGCAACCTGCGGGGAGCGCGGTCTGAAGCCGTGCGCGAGAGAGCGCTGGTGCGCGGCGGTCCTCAGCCAAACTGGCTGACGAGCGCCGGCACCATCAGGCTCGCACCAATCCCCATCAGCACGCCGAACGCGATGCGCCGCGTGGTGGTGGCGGAGAACGGCGGCGGAAAGCGGCGTCCCAGCAGCGTGGCGAGCACCACCACCGGTACGCCGATGGCGGCCTGCAGCCATACCTGTGCGTCCAGCTGGCCCTGCCAGGCCGAGAAGAGGGTGCGCACGCTGGAGGTCACGGTAAAGACCAGGATCAGCGCGCAGCGGATCTCCACCGGCTTCATGGGCTGGCGGTAGAACTGGAAAATCAGTGGCGGGCCGGACACGCCGAACATGCCGCTCAACAAGCCGCCGAAGATGCCACTGACAAGAAAACTGCCGTCGCCCGAGCGCCGCGCAAGCGGCTCGGGCCGCAGCGCCGAGCTCAGGCCACCATACAGGATGACCGCACCCAGCAGGATCTGGAGCAGCGTGGCCGCGGTGCTGCTCAGGTAGTCGAGCAGCATTACGCCCGCGACCACCGAGGGAAGGATACCGATGGCTGCGGCAAAGACCGCGCGCCCGTCGATATGCTGCATCTTGCCGGGCAGCGCGCAGGCGCTGTTGGCCAGCGTCACCAGGCTCACCACGGCCGCGACCGTGGCCACAGGGGCCAGGCCCAGTCCGCTCGTGGCGCCCATCACGATCATGCCCAGGCCAAAGCCTGTCACGGTCTGGAAATACGTTCCCGCGCCAAGCAGCGCCTGCAGGCCCAGCACGGGTATCAACAATTCCGGCTTCATGCTGCGGCCTGCTCTCCGGAACTTGCCTGCTGCGCCGAAGCGGCCTGCGCCTGCACGACGGTGACGGCGATCACATGGAAAACGTCTTCCTCGTCGCATCCCCGCGACAGGTCATTGGCGGGCTTCTTGAGTCCCTGCAGCATCGGCCCGATGGCCTTGGCGCCGCCGAGCCGCTCTGCGAGCTTGTAGCCGATATTGCCGGCTTCAAGATTGGGGAAGACGAGCACATTGGCGTGGCCGCCCACTTGCGAGTGCGGAATCTTGCGCTCGGCAATTTCCGCGACGATCGCGGCGTCGAGTTGGACATCGCCATCGATGGCCAGGCCCGGGCGTTGCGCGCGCACGCGCTCCGTGGCTGCTACCACCTTGTCGACCGCCGCATGTTTTGCGCTGCCACACGTGGAGAACGACAGCATTGCCACGCGCGGCTCTTCATGCAGCAGCGAACGCGCGCTGTCGGCCGCGGCCATGGCGATCTCCGACAGTTCCTCGGCATCGGGGTTCACCACGAGCCCGCAGTCGGAGAAGATGAGTCCGCCCTTGAGCGCGTGGAACGGCTCGCACAGCATCATCAGGAAGAAGCTCGACACCAGCCGGAAGCCGGGTGCCAGGCCGATCAGCTGGATCGCCTGGCGCACCACGTCGGCGGTAGTGTGAACCGCGCCGGCCACCGAACCATCGGCATGGCCTTGCCGCACCATCAGGTTGGCGAAGCACAGCGGGTCGAGCACGGCCTGCCGCGCCTGGTCCAGCGTCATGCCTTTCTTCTGGCGCATGGCGTAGAGCGCCTGCGCGAAGGAGGGCGCCAGTGCCGAGGTCGCCGGGTCGACGATGCTCATCCCATCCAGCGCGATGCCTTGCGCGTGTGCGGCGACGGCGATTCGCTCGGCGCTGCCCACCAATAGGATCTGCGCGATGCCCTCGCGCATCGCGCGCGCCGCCGCCTGCAGGATGCGCGGGTCTTCTGCCTCGCACAGGACGATGCGGCGGGGCGCGGCGCGGGCGCGATCGATGATGCGGAGGATCGGTTTCATGGCGGGATGGCTCGGTATGAGTGAAAAAAGGGCCAGCGCTTTACGCTATGCCCTTGGTGTTCTCCCCTCTCCCGCTTGCGGGAGAGGGGCCGGGGGAGAGGGAAGGCCGTCGTTATGCCGGGGCACACGACTTCGCGGAAACTCCCGCCCTCTCCCCAACCCTCTCCCGCAAGCGAAAGAGGGGGCACCCGATCGCTAGCGAAAGGGCGCAGCTTCGATCAGACGTAGTCCTTGTACTTGTCCAGGTAGCGCACCGGCTTGGCCAGCGCATCGCGGCGGAACGGGTCGCCGAGTTCACGCGTGCACAGGACTTCGATGATCGTGGTCTTGCCATGATTCATCTGCAGGTCGATGGCGCGCTTTAGAGCCGGCCCGACGTCTTCCAGACGATCCACGACGATGCCTTCAGCGCCCATTGCCTTGCCGATTTCCGCAAAGCTCTGGTTGTCCAACTCGCCCGCGACGAAGCGGCGGTTGTAGAAGTCCACCTGGTTCTTCTTCTCCGCGCCCCACTGGCGGTTGTGGAAGACCACCGCCGTCACCGGGATGTTGTGGCGCACGCAAGTCATGGTTTCCATCAGGCTCATGCCCCAAGCGCCGTCACCAGCGTACGAGACCGCCGGGCGATGCGGCGCGGCAACCTTGGCGCCGATGATGGTCGGGAACGCGTAGCCGCAGTTGCCCCAGCTCATCGCCGCGAAGAAGCTGCGCGGCTTCTCGAAGCGCAGGTAGCTGTTGGCCACCGAGTTGATGTTGCCGATGTCGGTGGACACCATCACGTCTTCCGGCATGGCCTTTTCCAGCTCGCGCAGGACCTGGCGCGGGTGCAGGTAGGTGCCGCCGTTGAAGGTGCGCTCGTTCTTCTGCTCTTCGATCATGTCCAGGCTGTACGGGTCGCGCTCGTGCGTCCACTCGTCCAGTTCCTTTTCCCATGCGGCCTTCTCGCTGGCGATTTCCGTGGCGCGGGCGTCGCGGCTGCTGTCGCAGGCGAGCGTGCGGCCGGCCAGGCGCTGCGACAGCGCGATGGCGGCAGCCTTGGCGTCGCCGCAGATGCCCACCGAGATCTTCTTCACCAGGCCCAGCATCTTGTGGTCGGCGTCGATCTGGATGATCTTGGCGTTCTTCGGCCAGTAGTCCATGCCGTGCTGCGGCAGCGTGCCGAACGGTCCCAGGCGCGAGCCCAGCGCGATCACCACGTCGGCGCGCGAGATCAGCTTCATCGCCGCCTTCGAGCCCTGGTAGCCCAGCGGGCCGCACCACAGCGGGTGGCTGGCGGGGAAGGAGTCGTTGTGCAGGTAGCTGTTGACCACCGGCGCGCCCAGGCGCTCGGCCAGTGCCTTGCATTCCTCGATGGCATCGGCCATCACCACGCCGCCGCCCGAGATGATCACCGGGAACTTGGCCTTGGCCAGCAGTTCTGCCGCTTCGTTCAGGCTCTGCTCGCCGCCGGGGCCGCGATCGAGGTTCTGCGGCTTCGGAATCTCGGCGGTGATCTTGCCGTAGAAGTGGTCGCGCGGAATGTTCAGCTGCGTCGGGCCCATTTCGGCCTTGGCGCGGTCAAAGCAGCGCGCCGTGAACTCGGCCATGCGGGCCGGGTTGGTGACGTGGCCCTGGTACTTGGTGAACTCCTGGAACATCGGCAGCTGGTTGGCCTCCTGGAAGCCGCCCAGGCCAATGCCCATGGTGCCGGCTTCGGGCGTGACGATCACGACCGGGCTGTGCGCCCAGTAGGCAGCGGCAATCGACGTCACACAGTTCGAGATGCCAGGACCATTCTGGCCGATCACGACACCATGGCGACCCGATACCCGGGCAAAACCGTCGGCCATGTGGCCGGCGCCCTGTTCATGCACCACCGGAATCAGGCGGATGCCGGCCGGCGCGAAGATGTCCATGGCATCCATGAAGGCGGAGCCCATGATGCCGAACATGTCGGTAACGCCATTGGCCACCATGGTTTCCACGAACGCTTCGGACGGCGTCATGGTCTGAGGGCCGGCCGGCACCTGGGTCTCGGTGGCCGAGCCACCAGAAACTGCGGGGTGCGAGGTCGTGTCGAGGTCGCGCATGGGTGTCTCCTGTGTGACGTAATAAAGTGGAACTATTCGTTCCGGAAAATTGTTGTTGGGGGAAATGTAGGCGCTAGATCGTCCTTGGTCAATAGAAAGTTTTATTTTTTGGAATGGATGAAACAAAAAAACGAGACAAATTCACAGTAAAGTGACTTATGGGCATCAAAAAGTTGGAGCTGACAAAGCTGGGACGTTGCGGCAACCCGGTTGTCTGGACAAAGCCCGTCCGCGCTCGGCCTTCCTATATACTTTCAGTGTGCTAACAAACTGGTGAGTGAAATGGCTCCAAGAACAAAGCGCGGTGCAGCCGTGGATGACAGTGCGGCTGTGACGGCGATCGGGGCAGAGAGTGACCCTGCCAAGGACCTGTTATGGGCGCGGCCGGGGTTCCTGGTGCGGCGACTGCATCAGATCCACGTCGCGATGTTCTTCGAGGAATGCAAGTCGCCCAATATCACGCCGGTGCAGTACGCGATCCTGACGGTGTTGTCGGTGTTGCCCGGACTGGACCAGACCTCGCTGGGCCAGGAGGTTGGGCTGGACCGCACGACCACGGCGGACGTGGTGCGGCGGCTGGAGGAGCGCGGTCTCGTCGAGCGCCGCGACAATCCGGCGGATCGCCGCACGCGCCATGTCTACCTGACCAAGGAGGGCAAGAGCGTGGTGACGTCCCTGCGCGCCGATATGGCGCGCGCGCAGGAGCGCATGCTGGCACCGCTGAAGCCGGCGCAGCGGGAAGTGTTCATGGAACTGCTGGCCACGCTGGTGGAGGCGAACAATCAGTACAGCCGTACAGTTTTGCGCAGCATGTAGGACGGCGACGGCGAAGGCAGCGGTAAAACGACAAGGCGGGCGCTAGGCCCGCCTTGTATTTTCGAGAGATGCCTCAGACCGGATAGACCAGATCGTTCGCGATGATGGTGGTGTCGTAGATTACCTGGCGTTCACGCAGCAACAGCCCGCTTGCCGAGCGCTGGAAGCGATCATGGTAGGTGCCAGCCATATGCATCGTGGTCGGACCCTCCACAAGCGTCTGCAACAGCAGGAAATTGGCCTGCGCGATGATGTCGCCATCCGAGGTTTCTTCGGTCACGCGGGTATTGGTCACCAGATGCAAGTTGTAGCGCGGCGCGAACATCTGCGTATTGGCAATGGCGGCGGCGCGGTCGCGCATCATGCCGATGCCCTCGGCATACACGAGCCCCACGGGCAGGTTCAGTTCGGCATTTTCGCGCGCGGTGATGCGGTAGAGCGCATCGTCGGTGAAGAACCGCGGCCACTGCTCGACCAGCCCGGCGTCGAGCACCGCGCAGTATTCCGCATGGAAGGTCTCGATCTCCAGGCGCAGTTCGATGGCGCGCGCGGTGCCCAGCGTGCTTTCGCGATAGACGGCGTAGTGCATCGGTTTCATCGTTCAGAACCCCATCACGCTGCGGTAGTACTGGTACATGGCGCGGATCGCCGATTCCGAGATCAGCGAGTTCGACGTGCCCACGTGGTTGGCATCGAGCTTGAGCACATTGACGTCGGTGGTCGAGCGGCGCACGCCTTCCTGCACGAACTTCATGGCCTCGTTGTCTTCCAGCCCCAGGAAGCCGGCGGGCCCCATCAGGTTGCCCTGGCGCAGGCGGTGCTGGGTCATTTCCTCGGTGTCGTCCTCGTAGCCGAACATGGTCCACAGCATCAGCATGCTGTCGGGGCCGTTGGGGACGATGTGGCGCACGCCCAGCGTATTCATCTCGCGCTGCACGATCAGGTTCGGCCAGATGGTCTGCATGGTGACCGACCACGGTGAATCGAATTCCTTCACGTACTCCAGGAAGCGCTCGTCCTCCAGGCGCATGCCTTCGTGGTACGAGCGCATTTCCTTCTTGTTCTCGTCGCTGACGGCGGCGTACTTGTCTTCCTTCTTGGCCGATGCCATGGTGCCGTGGCGGCCGTGCACGGGGTCGGCGATCATGGCCGAATCATTGCCCGCCACCAGCAGGCCGAACACCACCAGGAACGAATGCAGCAGCGTGGCGTGGTACGGGTCCTTCAGGTTCTCGTGGTACATCTTCCAGTTGCACGGCAGCTCGTTCTTGTAATACCCGAGCACCTTGAGCGGCTTGCCGTTGAAGACCACGTCGAAGTCCTTGAGGATCTCCGGCGTCATGTATGCCTCCAGGCTTTCCATGTCGTCCGCGTACGAGGCAAAGATCGCGCCGTTGCGCGTGGCCACGTTCAGCTTCACCAGCCCGTGGTCTTCATTGCGGAAGTCCTTCGGCATGCCGCCCGCGCGATTCACGCCGCGCTTGAACGGCACGCCCTGCAGGTTGCCCTTGAGGTCATAGGACCACTGGTGATAGGGGCAGACGAATTCCTTGGTGTTGCCCTGGCTGTGCCGGCAGAACTCCGCGCCGCGATGGGCGCAGCGATTCTCGAAGACGTTGATCGAACCATCTTCCGCGCGCGACACCACCACGGGCGTGGCGCCGACGTAGGAGCGCTTGAAGTCGCCGGCGTTCGGGATCTCCGCTTCCAGCGCCACGTAGTTCCATGAGCGGCCGCGGAAGATCTTGTCGAGTTCCAGGTCGTAGACCGGCTGGCTTGTGTAGACCCAGTCCGGGATGAAGTGCAGGCCGTCCTCGGGCCAGCGGCAGTCGGCAAGGCCGGTGTCCTTGCGTCCCAGCTTGTGCTGGATCACCGCTTGTGTCTGGTACATGGGGTGTTCCTTTCAGTGTGAGGTGAGGCTGGCGGTGCGGCCCGATGCGTCCGCCTGCACGTCGCGCACGAGCTGGCGCAGCGGCAGGGCGGCGTCGCACAGACGGCCCAGGTGTTCTTCGACGGGTACGCCGAACAGCGCGCGCAACTGGCGCAAGTCTCCGCCCGCGTTGATGGCGATCGCGTGGCGCAGATGACCGTCCAGCGTGCCGAGCAGCATGAACTTCGGGCTGGCCGCGTCGCTGGGCGGCCGCTCGCGCCACGCATAGCGGATGCCGGCATGCGCGGCGCCGATCATCTGCACATTGCAGCCGAACTGGTCAGTCCAGAACCACGGCGTGGCGGCAGGCGCGGCCTGCAGGCCGAGCATCGACGTGGCGGCAATGCGGGCCTGTTCGTTGGCGGACTGCCAGGATTCCATGCGCATCTCGGTGCCGAACAATGGCTGGAACTGGCTCGCACAATCGCCGGCGGCGTAGATGTTCGGCGCGCTGGTGCGGCCTTGCTCGTCGATCCGGATACCGCCATTGCCCGGGTGCAGCGACAGTCCGGCGTTGACGGCAAGGTCGGTATTCGGCGTCAGGCCAATGGCCACGACGAGCACCGGCACATGCCAGGTGGTGCCATCGGCCAGCCGTACCCGCACGCCTTGCGGCTGCGGCTCGATTGTCGCGATCTGGCAGCCAAGCCTGAGGTCCACGCCGCGTGCGCGGATGCGCTGCGCCAGCCAGTCCCCAAGCTCCGGCGGAGCGGCGCGGCCCAGCAACCGGTCGGCGCTTTCCAGCACCGTGACCTTGAGGCCCAGGTCCACCGCGGTCGACGCCGTTTCCAGTCCGAGAAAGCCGCCGCCGATCACCAGGATTTCGTCGGCGCGCTGCATGGCCTCGCGCAGGGCGGCCGCGTCGTCCAGCGTGCGCAGGTAGTGCACACCGGGCGTGCCGGGCGGTAGCGCCGGCAGCGTGCGCGCGCTGCCGCCGGTGGCGAGCAGGCAGGTGCCGAAGCGGATCTCGCTGCCATCCGCGCAGGCGGCGACGCTGCGCGCGGGGTCGATCGCGGTCACCGTGGTGTCGAGACGCAGGTCGATATCGCGTTCGGCGTAGAAGCTCGCGGGATGCACGCCAATCTGGCCTTGCTGGCTGGCATCGGCCAGCACCGCCTTGGACAGCGGCGGCCGTTCATACGGCGCGTGCCGTTCGCCGCCGACCATGACGATGCGCTCCGCGTGCCCGAGCTTGCGCAGCTCGGCCGCGGCCATCGCCCCGGCCTGCCCGGCACCGACGATCAGGATGGACGCTTGCGGGGACATGCGCGCGTCCGTCACAGCTCGACCCAGACCCGGCTGTCTTCGAACTTGACCGGGTAGGTGCGAATGTCGGTGGCGGCCGGCGCGCACATGGCCTTGCCGGTGCGGATGTCGAAGCGGGCCTGATGCAGCGGGCATTCGATGCAGCCGTCTTCCAGGTAGCCGTCGGACAGCAGGGCGTACTGGTGCGTGCAGACGTTGTCGGTGACGAAGTATTCGTCGTCGCTGCGAAAGACGGCCAACTGGCGCTCGCCCAGCGTGAGCGGCATCACTTCGTCGTTCTGCAGCGTGCCGGCGTCGTTGATCTCAATCCATGCCATGAAACTCTCCGTTGCTGATCTGTCAGTACACTGACTATAACGATCAGTGTACTGATGTTGTTTGCACGAACTATCCTCGTTAACCCTGTCCGGAACCGGCGGCACCGGGCCGTGCCGCACTGGACACCGCGGCGACGGGCCGCGATACAGGGCGAACGCGCCAGCGCGCCTCGATCTCGCCCATGACGCCGCGCCGGAACGTGAGTACGCAGACCACGAAGATCAGCCCGGTGACCATGCTGACGGACTCGCCCAGCGCGTCGAACCAGGAGATGCCCGTCAGCGCCGCCAGGGCCGTGCCGGCATCGCCGAGCTTGTTCTCCAGCACGACGATGACGAGTGCACCCAGGATCGGTCCGGACAGCGTTCCCATGCCGCCCACCAGCGTCATCAGGATCACCGAGCCCGACATCATCCAGTGCACATCGGTCAGCGTGGCAAAGCCGAGCACCAGCGTCTTGAGCGCGCCCGCCAGCCCCGCAAGGGCGGAGGAGAGCACGAAGGCCAGCAGCTTGAAGCGGTCCGCGTCATAGCCGAGCGAGACCGCGCGCGGCTCGTTCTCCTTGATGGCACGCAGGATCTGTCCGAACGGCGAATGGACGATGCGCATGATGCCGAGGAACGCCGCCGCGGTGATGGCCAGCACCAGGTAGTACATGGTCATGTCGGATTCGAGCGAGACCACGCCGAACAGGCTGCCGCGCGGCACCGCCTGCAAGCCATCTTCGCCGCCGGTGACGGGCGCCTGCAGGCAGAAGAAGTAGAACATCTGCGCCAGCGCCAGCGTGATCATGGCGAAGTAGATGCCCTGCCTGCGGATCGCCAGCGCACCGAACGCCAGGCCCAGCAGCGCGCCGAACGCCGAGCCGAACAGCAGGCCGATTTCCGGCGTGACGTGGAGCGCCTTCATCGCATAGCCGCACGCATAGGCCGCGCCGCCGAAGAACGCGGCATGGCCGAACGAAAGCAGGCCGGTGAAGCCGAGCAGCAGGTTGAAGGCGCAGGCGAACAGCGCGAAGCAAAGCAGCTTCATCACCAGCACCGGATAGGCACCCAGGAACGGGGCCACCGCCAGGACCGCCAGCAGCAGCCCGTAAGCGAACGTAGCGCGGTTGTCGCGTGCCGTCATTATGCTTCCTTTCCAAAGAGACCGGCCGGGCGCACCAGCAGCACGCAGACCATGGCCACGAACACGACCGTGGCCGAGGCCTCGGGGTAGACCACCTTGGTCATGCCCTCGAACACGCCGAGGCCCAGGCCGGTGAAGATCGATCCGAGGATCGAGCCCATGCCGCCGATCACCACCACCGCGAACACCGTGATGATCAGGTTCTGGCCCATCAGCGGCGACACCTGCATCACCGGCGCCGCGAGCACGCCCGCCAGTGCCGCCAGGCCCACGCCGAACGCGTAGGTCAGCGTGACCAGCAGCGGCACGTTGATGCCGAACGCTTCGACGATGCGCGGGTTCTCGGTGCCGGCCCGAAGGTAGGCGCCAAGCCGGGTCTTCTCGATCACGTACCACGTGGCAAAGCAGACCCCCAGCGAAGCCACCACCACCCAGGCGCGATAGTTCGGCAGCACCATGAAGCCGAGCCCTGTCACGCCGGTGAGCGCTTCCGGCGTCGGATAGGGCAGGCCCGAAACCCCGTAGGCCGATCGCAGCAGGCCTTCCAGCAGCAGGCAGATGCCCAGCGTCAGCAGCAGCCCGTAGAGATGGTCGAAGCGGTACAGGTGGCGCAGCATGGTGCGTTCGAGCACCACGCCGATAGCGCCGGTCACAAGCGGCGCCAGCAGCAGCATCAGCCAGTAGTTGAGGCCCAGGTAGTTCAGGCCCATCCAGGCCAGCACCGCGCCAAGCATGAACAGCGCACCGTGGGCAAAGTTGATCACGTTGAGCAGGCCGAAGATCACGGCCAGCCCGAGACTCAGGATCGCGTAGAACGATCCGTTCACCAGCCCCAGCAGCAGCTGGCTGAGCAGCGCCGGCAGGGGTACTCCGAACAATTCCATTGGAAACTCTCCTTACACGCCGAGCAGTGCGTTAAGCGTCGGCATCTTGCATTCCAGTTCCGATGACTCGAATGCCTCGACGATGGTGCCGTGCTCCATCACGTAGAAGCGGTCGGCCAGCGGTGCGGCGAAGCGGAAGTTCTGCTCCACCATGACGACGGTGTAGCCGCGCCGGCGCAGCATCGTGATCATCTTCGCGAGCTTCTGCACGATCACCGGCGCCAGTCCTTCCGAGATCTCGTCGAGCAGCAGCACGCTGGCGCCGGTGCGCAGGATGCGCGCGACCGCCAGCATCTGCTGTTCCCCGCCCGACATGCGCGTGCCCGGGCTCTTGCGGCGTTCGAGCAGGTTGGGGAACATCTCGTAGATCTCGGCGACTGACATCGGCTCGCGCAGGCCCACCGCGCCGGGTGCGCGTGCGAACTCTGGCGGCAGCAGCAGGTTCTCCTCGCATGACAGACTCGAGAAGATCGCCCGCTCCTCCGGGCAATAGCCAAGTCCGAGCGGCGCGATGCGGTGCGTCTTCATGGCGATGGTTTCCTGGCCATGCACGCGCACCGAGCCCTTGCGCTGGCCCACCAGGCCCATGATCGCGCGCAGCGTGGTGGTGCGCCCGGCGCCGTTGCGGCCGAGCAGCGTGACGACCTCGCCGGGGTTCACCGTGAGGTTCACGCCGTGCAGGATGTGCGATTCGCCATACCACGCGTGCAGGTCGCGGATTTCCAGTGCGGGGGTAACGGTAACGGCCTGGGTCATGCGGCCTCCGCGCGGACGTGGAGGTCCGCGGCCTCGTCTGTGGTTCCCATATAGGCTTCCTTCACTTGCGGATCGTTCGAGACTTCGTCGTAGCTGCCTTCGGCCAGGATCGCGCCGCGCTGGAGCACGGTGATGCGGTCGACGATCGAGGACACCACGCTCATGTTGTGCTCGACCATCAGCACGGTACGTCCGGCGGACACACGCTTGATCAGCGCGGTCACCGTCTCCACGTCTTCATGGCCCATGCCTTGCGTGGGCTCGTCCAGCAGCATCAGCTCCGGGTCCATGGCAAGCGTGGTGGCGATCTCCAAGGCGCGCTTGCGGCCATAGGCGAGCTCGGCGGTCGGCAGGTGCGAGAAGCTCGCCAGCCCGACCGCATCGAGCAGTTCCATGGCGCGGCCATCCAGCTTCGACAGCGACTGCTTGCCGCGCCAGAAGTGGTAGGCCGTGCCCAGCTTGCGCTGCAGCGCCACGCGCACGTTTTCCAGCACGCTCAGTTGTGGAAACACCGCCGAGATCTGGAATGAACGAATCACACCCTTGCGTGCGATGTGCGCGGGCCGCAGCGCGGTGATGTCGGCGCCGTTGAAGTGGATGGAGCCCGACGACGGCGCATGGAACTTGGTCAGCAGGTTGAAGCACGTGGTCTTGCCCGCGCCGTTCGGGCCGATCAGCGCATGGATCGACCCGCGGCGCACGCGCAGGCTGACATCGTTCACGGCGGTGAAGCCCTTGAAGCTCTTGGTCAGGCCGTGGGTCTGCAGGATGATGTCAGCATCGGACATGGGCACGCTCACTTCTTCACCAGCGGGCATTCGCTGGCCGACAGCGGACGGAACGCCTCGTCGCCGGGGATCGTGCCGAGGTACTTCACCAGGTCCCACGGGCCTTTCGATTCGGCCGGCGTCTTGGCCTGGGCCAGGTACATGTCATGCACCATCCGGCCGTCGGCACGCACCTTGCCGTTGTGCACGAAGGCGTCATTGACGGGCAGGGTGCGCATCTTGTCGGCCACGGCGGGGCCATCGACGGTCTTGGCCGCTTCGACCGCCTTCAGGTAGTGCAGCACGCCGGAGTAGACGCCGATCTGGCCGTGCGTCGGGTAGGCCTTGTGGCGCTTGTAGTAGCGCGCGACGAAGTCCTTCGACTTGTCGTCCAGGTCCAGTCGGAACGGATCGACGTAGGTCAGGCCCTGCGCGGTGTTCAGGCCCAGGCTCTTGATGTCGGTGATGAAGGTGGACGGCGTGATCACGGTCTGCCCGGCCTTGACCAGGCCGAACTCGCCGGCGGCTTTCACGCCGTTGATCATGTCGTTGCCCGCATTGGCCAGCACTACGACCTTGGCCTTCGACGCCGACGCGGCAACCACCGGGCTGCTGAAGTCGCTGGCGTTGAGCGGATGCTTGGTGCTGCCCACGTTCTTGCCGCCGCTGACGTCAACGGCCTTGCGGAAGTCCGCTTCCAGCGACTGGCCGAAGGCATAGTCGACGGTGATGTAGTACCAGCTGTTGCGGCCCTGGTCGATCATGCGCTTGACCAGCGGATACGACACCGAGTACGTATCCCATGCCCAGTGGAAGCCCGTGGGCGAGCAGTTCTGGTTGGTCAGCGCCATCGCGCCGCCGGTCGAGACGATGTCGATCTTCTGCTTCTGCCGGGCGACTTCCTGCACGGCCAGCGCCGTCGACGAGTTGGGGAAGTCGATCACCATGTCGACGCCGTCCGTGTCGAACCAGCGGCGCGCCAGCGAGGATGCGATATCCGCCTTGTTCTGGTGGTCCGCCGACAGCACCGTGACGGGCTTGCCGAGCGCCTTGCCGCCGAACTCTTCCACGGCCATCTGCGCGGCAAGCACCGAGCCCTTGCCGGAAAGATCGGCATACGAGCCGGACATATCGGTGATGACACCGATCTTCACGCCATTGGCGTCCGCCCAGGCGGGGGCGGCAGCAGCAAGGCCCAGCAGGGCCGACGACAGGGCAAGCGTGCGGAGAGTGCGAGGTTTGGACATGGGGGCTCCCGGTTGTCTTCGTGGATAGTGAACAGGGTTGCGATGGTTGTGGCTTGCGGTGCACCGGCGTCATCGCCGTGCCGGGGCACTCGTGAACTCAGTATGCTGAGGATGGGGTGAGAAAGAGGGCGGATCGTCCGCCCATTGCCATGTTTGTGCGGCTCAGACCGACAGGTCGCGTCCGCGCGTCTCGGGCACGAACAGCATGCCGATCACGAAGGCGGCGCCGGCAATGATCACCGGGTACCAGAGCCCGTAGTAGATGTCGCCGCTCGACACGTTCATCGCGGTGACGACGAAGGACAGCATGCCGCCGACCCAGCCGGCGCCCAGGTGGAAGGGCAACGACAGCGAGGTGTAGCGCACGCGTGCCGGGAACAGTTCCACCATGAACGCCGCCATTGGCCCGTACACCATGGCCAGGAACAGGATCGGAACGAGCAGCAGCAGGAAAAGCATCGGCATGTTGATGCGCGCTGGATCGGCGCGCTCCGGCCAGCCCGCCGTGACCAGCGCGCGCTTGATGGCGTTGCGATCGAAGCCCTGCAGCGTCTGTGTGCCGATGTGGACCTGGGCCTGCGCCGAATCCGCGGCCGGCACGAAGGTGTAGCCCACGCCAAGGTCGGTCAGGTAGCCGCGGATCTTGTCGCAGTCGGACACCGGGTCGCCGAACAGCCGGGCCTTGCAGTTGCCCGCCGTCACCTGAATGGTGCCTTGCTGCTGGAAATGCTCGAGTGCCGGGTTGGCATAGTGGGTCAGGCCCTTGAAGATGGGCTGGATCGTGACGGCGGCCAGCAGGCATGCCGCCATCATGATGTACTTGCGGCCGATGCGGTCCGACAGCCAGCCGAAGAACAGGTAGCAAGGCGTGGCCACCACCAGCGCGATGGCAATCAGCATGTGCACGGTTTCGATCGGCACGTGCAGCGTCTTGTTGACGAAGAACATCGTGTAGAAATGACCCGTGCCGAAGATCGCGCCGAGGCCCGCGGCCACGGCGAACAGCAGCAGCACGGACTTCAGGTTATGCCATTGCGTGAAGCTCTCGCGGATCGGCGCTTTCGACGTTGCGTTGCTGGCCTTCATGCGCGCGAACACCGGCGACTCATGCAGCTTGCCGCGGATGTACACCGAGATCACCAGCATCACGAACGACACGATGAACGGAATGCGCCAGCCCCATGCGCGGAATTCAGCCTCCGTCAGGAAGGTCTTGAGCAGGTACACGACCAGCAGCGACGACAGCAGCCCCAGGGTCGCCGTGGTCTGCAGCGAGCTGGTGTACAGGCCGCGCTTGTGTACCGGCGAATGCTCGGCCACATACGTCACCGCGCCGCCGACTTCGCCGCCCAGCGCCAGCCCTTGCAGCAGGCGCAGAAGCACCAGCAGCACGGTGGCGGCAATGCCGATCTGCTCGTACGTGGGCAGCACGCCGACGCCGACAGTGGCGATGCCCATCAGCAGGATGGTGACCAGGAAGGTGTACTTGCGGCCGATGATGTCGCCGAGCCGCCCGAACAGCAGCGCGCCGACAGGACGGATCAGGAAACCCGCGCCGAACGTCGCCAGGCTCGCAAGGAAGGCGGCGGTTTCATTGCCCTTGGGAAAGAACAGCGCGCCGAAATACACGGCCAGCGCAGCGTAGATATAAAAGTCGTACCACTCCATCAACGCGCCGAACGAGGAGGCAAGGATGACCTTGCGCTCCTCCCTGGTCATGCCGGAAGCGGAGGCGCGCGCTTCATCGCGGGTCAGGCTCATAGTCATGGCGGGGGTCCTATGGTGAAGCCAGTTGTCTCATTTGTCTTTATTCTTCCCGGTCGTCGCAGGCGCATGCCTGCTTCCGGTGCATCAGTCAGTATGCTGATGAGATGCGCAGTGTGCTGAGCAAAATGCGGGCCAGGCCACAGAAGCCGTAATGCCTGCAATGCCTTGTTTTAAGAAGCTGGTTAATATTGTCAGCATACTGAGCATGTGGGGCAGTGTACTGAGCGTGTTGGGTCATCGTTATAGGTGTTAACCCTCCGGAATCGCTGTCTGGACTTTTGCCATTCCGCTGACTAGAATCCGCAATTAGTCAGTGTACTGATCAATCGGCGGAAGACCTCTGCTTGGGCCGTTGATGGTGCGCTGCAACCCGTCATCAGGAGCCCCCACAGCATGACAAGAGTGAAGAAGATCGCCCTGGAAGAGCATTTCATGACGCCAGGGTTCCAGGCCTATTCCAAGGCATTTACGCAATATATCGACCCGGCGGTATTCGCCGACCTGGGCCGCCGGCTTGCCGACTTCGACGATCTCCGTCTCGCGGAGATGGACCGCGCGGGCATCGATATCACGGTGCTGTCGCAGACCGGTCCTGGTGTGCAGGGCGAAGCCAATCCCGAACTTGCCGTGGCGCGCGCGCAGCAGAGCAATGACTTCCTGGCCGAACAGATCGCGCGTCATCCGACGCGCTTTGCCGGCTTTGCCGCGCTGCCCATGCACGATCCCGAACAGGCGGGCAGGGAACTGGAGCGTGCGGTGCGCGAACTGGGCTTCAAGGGCTCGCTCGTCAATGGCCACACGCACGGCCGCTATTACGACGATCCCGCGTATGACGCGTTCTGGGAACGGATGCAAGCGCTCGACGTGCCGTTGTACCTGCACCCGACCGATGCCTATGTGAAGCCACAGGTGCTGGCCGGTCATCCGGAACTCGATGGCGCGGCGTGGGGCTGGGGCGTGGAAACGGCCTCGCATGCGCTGCGCCTGCTGTTCGGCGGCGTGTTCGACCGCTTCCCGCGGCTGAAGATCATCCTCGGCCATATGGGCGAAGGCCTGCCGTTCCAGCGCTGGCGCTTCGACAGCCGCTTCGCGGTGTACTCGCACGGGGTACGTCTTGCGCGCGCACCGTCGGAGTACATCGGCACCAATATCGTGATCACCACGTCCGGCGTGTGCTCGCACGGCGCGCTGTCCGGTGCCATCGCCGAAATGGGGCCGGAAGCCGTGATGTTCTCCGTCGACTATCCATACGAATCGACCGAGGTCGCCGCGAAGTTTATCGAGGAAGCGCCGCTCGACGACGCAATGCTCGCGCTGGTCTGCCACGGCAACGCCCAACGCCTTCTCAAGCTGTAACCGCTGTCACCGCTGACACCGCACTACGCAAGGACACCCATGCAAAAAGTCTTTCGCATCGGCCAGATCGTGCCGAGCTCCAACACCACGATGGAAACCGAGATCCCGGCCATGCTGAACGCACGGCAACAGATCCGCCCCGAACGGTTCACCTTCCATTCGAGCCGCATGCGCATGAAGAAGGTGGTCAAGGAAGAACTGGCGGCGATGGACGCCGAATCCGATCGCTGTGCCGTGGAGCTATCCGATGCACGCGTGGATGTGCTCGGCTATGCGTGCCTGGTCGCGATCATGGCGATGGGCCATGGTTACCACCGCAAGTCGGAACAGCGCCTGAAAGCCCACACCGTTGAGAACGGTGGTGATGCGCCGGTAATCACGAGTGCCGGCGCGCTGGTCGATGCACTCAAGGTGATCGGTGCCAAGCGCATTGCCGTGGTCGCCCCGTATATGAAGCCGCTGACCGAGCTGGTGGTGAATTACATCCGCAACGAAGGCTACGAAGTCGTCGACTACCGCGCGCTGGAAATTCCCGACAACCTCGAAGTCGGCCGCCACGATCCGGCCAAGCTGCCGGCCATCGTCGCGCAGATGAACATTGCCGACGTCGATGCCATCGTGCTGTCGGCCTGCGTGCAGATGCCGTCGCTGCCCGCTGTAGCGAAGGTCGAGGCGATGACCGGCAAGCCGGTAATCACGGCGGCCATCGCCACCACCTACGCGATGCTGCGCGCGCTGGACCTGGAGCCGGTCGTGCCGGGCGCGGGCGCGCTGCTGTCCGGCGCCTACTGAGGGCCGCGACATGAGCACCTTCCTCTACGGCGGCAATGTCCAGGCCAATGGCATTCGCCAGCACTACCTGCGCTACGGTGGCAACGATGGCGAACGCGCGTCGCGCGACACCGTCATCATCGTGCCGGGCATCACGAGCCCGGCCATCACGTGGGGCTTCGTTGGCGAGCAGTTCGGCCAGTGCTTTGATACCTATGTGCTGGACGTGCGCGGTCGTGGCTTGTCGGAAGCGAGCGACACGCTGGACTACAGCCTCGATGCGCAAGCTGCCGATGTGATCGCGTTTGCGCAGGCACTGGGTCTGCAGCGCTATGCCATCGTTGGCCATTCGATGGGCGGACGCATCGGCGTTCGCGCCGCGCGACAGCACCCGGCAGGCCTGACACGACTGGTGATGATTGATCCGCCAGTCTCCGGCCCGGGCCGCCGCGCATATCCGGCGCAGCTGCCCTGGTACATCGATTCCATTCGCCTCGCGCGCGCCGGCATCGACGCGGAAGGCATGCGCCGTTTCTGCCCGACATGGACCGACGAGCAACTGCGCCTGCGCGCCGAATGGCTGCACACCTGCGACGAGTGCGCGATTCTTGCAAGCTTCAACGGCTTCCATGAAGACGATATCCACGCCGACCTGCCGCACGTGTCGGTACCGACGCTGCTAATGCGCGCGGGCCGCGGCAACGTGGTCCGCGATGAGGACGAGCAGGAAATCCGTACGCTGCTGCCAGGCCTGCTGGTCAGCCACGTGGCCGACGCCGGCCACATGATCCCGTGGGACAACGAGACCGGCTTCTATCGTGCCTTCGGCGATTTCCTCGGTGCGCCGCTGCCGCTATGAACGCCCGTCACCCACCCCGTCACGCAAGGAGCCGACATGCCCGTCAGTGACCACCAGATGATTGAAGCCTGGACCCAGGTGCTCAAGCTGTCCAAGCTCGAACGAGGGCAGACGGTGACCATCCTCACCAGTGCCGCCACGCATCCGCAGACCCTCTTGACCGCGCTGATCGCCACGCAGGCGATGGGCGCCATCGTCAACCGGCTCGACCTGCCGCCGGTCAACGGCGAAAAAGCGCTGAGCCGCGACGCGCTGGCCTATCTCGGCACTACACCGCTGACCGGCAACCGCGCCGCCATCGCCGCGCTGAAAGCGAGCGATCTTGTGCTCGACCTGATGACGCTGCTGTTCTCGCCCGAGCAGCATGACATCCTGAGCGGTGGCACGAAGATCCTCTTGGCCGTCGAGCCGCCCGAAGTGCTGGCGCGCATGGTCCCAACTGAAGCGGACCGTGAACGCGTCAAGGCGGCTACCGAGCGACTTGGACGTGCGAAGGAAATGCACGTGGTTTCAGCCGCCGGCACCAACCTGCGCTGCCCGCTGGGCGAGTTCCCGGCCATCAGCGAATATGGCTTTGTCGACGAGCCGGGGCGCTGGGACCACTGGCCCAGCGGCTTCGTGTTGACGTGGCCGAACGAGGGCGGGGCGAGCGGCACCATCGTGCTCGATCGCGGCGATATCCTGTTGCCACAGAAGACCTACGTCACCGAGCCGGTCACCCTGACAGTGGAGAACGGCTTTGCCACGCGCATCGAAGGCGGCCTGCATGCGGAGCTGCTGAGCGAATACATGGCGTCGTTCCGGGACCCGGAGGCCTACGCAATCTCGCACATCGGCTGGGGCCTGCAGCCGCGCGCGCACTGGGCGACGCTGGGCCTGTACGACCGCGAAGCAACCATCGGTATGGATGCGCGCGCTTTCGAGGGCAACTTCCTGTTCTCGCTCGGCCCGAACAACGAGGCCGGCGGGCAGCGCACCACCACCTGCCATATCGACATCCCGCTGCGCCGCTGCACCGTGCGCCTCGACGGCGTGGACGTGGTGACCGAGGGCAAGGTCATGGATGGATTCCAGTATCCAAAGGAGTAGCAGCCCATGCACAAGGAAATCGGCGCCTACCAGCGCCAGGGCTTCGGCAACCAGCTTGAACTGGCGCCGCCGTTCGGCCTGCTGATCGTCGACTTCGTCAACGGCTTTGCCGATCCGGCGGTGTTCGGCGGCGGCAATATCCGAGAGGCGATCGGCGCCACGGTGCCGCTGCTCGCCGTGGCGCGGCGCGAAGGCTGGGCCATTGCGCACAGCCGCATTGTCTATGCCGACGATGGCGCGGACCACAACATCTTCTCTATGAAGGTGCCGAACATGCTGACGCTGAAGGAGCATGAGCGGAACAGCGCCATCGTTGAGGAACTGGCGCCAGCGCCGGGGGAACTGGTGGTGCGCAAAACCGTGCCATCGGCGTTCTTCGGCACCTCGCTGGCGGCGTGGCTGACCCAGCGCGCGGTGAAGACGCTGCTGGTGGCAGGTGCCGTGACCAGCGGTTGCGTGCGCGCCAGCGTCGTCGATGCCATGCAGTACGGTTTCCGCCCGCTGGTGCTGTCCGATTGCGTAGGCGATCGCGCACTCGGTCCGCACGAGGCCAACCTGTTCGACATGGAGCAGAAGTACGCCACCGTCCTGCCCCGGGCGGCCGCACTGGCCGCGATCGGTGTGCAGCAATGAGCGCAGGCATGGCGTTTGCGCCGCTTGCCATGCGGTGAAGCCGCAATTGACAGGCCGGGGCGGGGTTCTTTAGCATTTTTGCTCAGCATGCTGAGCAACTCAGGATCCGCGGCGGGCGCATCGTCCGCCGGGCCGCCGGCCAGAAGACAGGATATCGATGGAACCGAATCATTCGTTGGAAGGGCAGGGCCAGGGGGTGGGCGCCCGCGTGGCGCGCAAGGAAGATGCCCGGCACTTGCACGGCAAAGGCAGGTTCGTGGCGGACATCGCCATGCCGGACCTGCAAGAGGTGGCATTCCTGCGCAGCCCCGTTGCGCACGCCCGGCTGCTCTCGGTCACCAAGCCGCAGGCGCTGGCCGCCTCCGTGATCGTGCGCGAGGACATGGAGGGCGCGAAGGACATCGTCGCCGACTCGGCCTTTCCCTCGTACAAGCCTTCCGCGCAGCCGCCGCTGGCCAGCGGCAAGGTGCGCTTCGTCGGCGAGCCGGTAGCCATGGCCTTCGCGCCGACCCGCGCGGAGGCGGAGGACATCGCTGAACAGGTCGCGCTCGAACTGGATGAGCTGACGGCGCTGACCGAAGTCGCGCAGGCGCGCCAGCTGGCAGCAGAAGTCCGCGTGCATGAGCACTGGGCGGACAACACCTTCCTGACGCTGACCGCCGACAAGAACTTCGAAGCACGGCAGCGCGAGGCGACGGTCGTTGTAAGCCGCAAGATCGACCTGGCCCGCCAGTGCATGGTGCCGATGGAAGGCAAGGCCGTGCTGGCCTACTGGGACCACCAGTTCGACCAACTGGTCGTGTACAGCGCCACGCAGGTGCCGCACATGATCCGCACCATCCTGAGTCACTGCCTTGGACTTGAGCAGGAACGCGTGCGCGTGATCTCGCCCGATGTGGGCGGGGCGTTCGGCTACAAGTGCGTGCTGCAGCAGGAGGAGTTGTGCATCGCGTGGCTGGCCATGACGTACAAGCGGCCGTTCCGCTTTATCGAGGACCGGCGCGAGCACCTGACCGCAGGCGCCAATTCGCGCGAACACCACTACGAACTGACCGCTTATGCCGATGCGCGTGGCCGGCTGCTGGCGCTGGACGCCAAGATCGCCATCGACGGCGGCGCTTATTCGGTGTGGCCGTTCACCATCGGCCTTGAACCGGGGCAGGCAATAGGCAACCTGCCGGGGCCGTACGCGTTCGATGGCTATCGCTGCGAGACTCTCTGCGTTGCGACCAACAAGCCCGGCTTTGTGCCCTACCGCGGCGTGGCCCGCACGGGCGTGTGCTTCGCGATGGAACTGCTCATGGATGCGATCGCGCGCGAAGTCGGCCGCGAGCCATGGGAAGTCCGCAGCGAGAACCTGGTGCCGCCGCAGGCCATGCCCTATGTCAACGTGACCAACAAGCATTTCGACGGCGGCGACTATCCGGCCAGCGTGCGCAAGGCGATGGAGATGATCAATGTGCCGGCGATCCGCGCGCGCCAGAAGGCTGGTCCCGAGGGCAGCCGCTATGTGGGCGTGGGCTTCGGCACCTACACCGAGCAATCGGCGCACGGCACGTCGGTGTTCGCGGCTTGGGGCACGCCGGTGATTCCCGGCTTCGACTCCGCCACCGTGCGCATCACCCCGGACGGCGGGCTGGAGGTGCGCGTCGGCGTGCATTCGCACGGACAGGGCATGGAAACCACGTTCGCGCAGATCGCGAACGAGATCCTTGGCATCGACGTCGCGCGAATCAAGGTCGTGCATGGCGATACCGGCCTGACGCCGTTCTCGACCGGCACGTATGCATCGCGTTCGCTGGTGATGTCGGGCGGCGCGGTCTCGCGCGCCTGCAAGGCGCTGCTGCCGCGCTTGCTGAGGATCGGCGCGCACATGCTGGGCCAGCCGGCGGAGTCCGCGCGCTTCGAGGCCGGCTTCGTGCACGCCGGCGAGGGCAGTATCGCCGTCGACCGCATTGCCGATGCCTGGTACATCAACCCGCACCTGTTGCCGGCCGATGTCGACGCACAGGGCCTGGAAACCACCATGGGCTTCAAGCCGGCGGTCGATACGGGCAGCTTCACCTATGCCACGCATGCGGTCGCGGTCGAAGTCGATATCGATTCCGGTCACGTCGAGATCCTCGACTACGTCGTGGTCGAGGACTGCGGCACCATGATCAACCCGATGGTGGTGGAAGGGCAGACCTACGGTGGCGTGGCGCAGGGCATCGGCACGGCCATGTTCGAAGAGATGCGCTATGACGGCAATGGCCAGCCGCTCGCTTCGACGCTGGCAGACTACATGCTGCCGGGGCCGACCGAAATCCCGTCGATCCGCATCCATCATTTCGAGACGCCGTCGCCGCACACGGAATTCGGCGCGAAGGGCATGGGCGAGGGCGGGGCCATTGCCCCGCCGGCCGCGATCTTCAACGCGGTGAACGATGCGCTGCGCGACTTCGGGGTCGAACTCAAGGAAACCCCGCTGACCCCAAGAAAGGTGCTGGAGGCGCTGGACGCCGCCGCGACCCAATCCGAAAGCAGGAAGGCTGCCTGACCGATGAAAGCCGTTGCCTTTACCTATCAAGCGCCCGGCTCGCTGGCCGATGCGCTGGCCCGCCTCGGCGCGGGCACCGATGTGGCCAAGACCATGGGCGGGGGCCAGTCGCTCGGCCCGATGCTGAACCTGCGACTGACGCGCCCGGATGCGGTCGTCGATGTCTCACGGCTGCCGGAACTGCGCGAGGTCACTGCCACGCCCGACTACGTGCGCATTGGCGCGTGCGTGACCCATGCGCAGATCGAAGACGGTGTGTTCGAACCCCTGCGCGGCACCATGCTTCAGGCCGTGGCGGGCGGCATCGCCTATCGCGCGATCCGCAACCGCGGCACAGTGGGCGGCAGCCTTGCCCATGCCGACCCTGCGGCGGACTGGGTGGTGACCATGACGGCGCTGGGGGCGCAGATCGAAATCGCTTCGGCCGCGGGGAACCGTGTGGTGCCGATGGACGCCTTCATGATCGGTGCTTACACGACGGTGCTGGAGGAAGGTGAGCTGATCGCCGCCGTACGCGTGCCGCCGGCCGCCGCCGACACGCGCTGGGGCTACCAGAAGCTGTGCCGCAAGACCGGCGAGTTCGCCGAGGCGAGCTGCGCGGCTTACTTCGACGCCAGCCGCCGTTTCGGGCGCATCGTGCTGGGCGCGCTCGACGGGCCGCCGGTGGTGCTGCGCGAGCTGACCCGGGCGGTCGCGGCACAGGGTGCCGAGGCACTGACCGCGCAGGCCGTGGATGCGGCCATTGCCCACGCCGCTCCGGATAAGGACGCGATCGACCGCAAGCTGTGCCGTACCGTCGTGACGCGCTGCGTCATGCAAATGCTGAACTGAGGAGCCCCGTGCAAACCATCGCATTCACCGTCAATGGCCGGCAGGTATCCGGCGCATGCACGGACCGTACCCACCTGGGCGACTTCCTGCGCGATACCCATCGCCTCACCGGCACCCACCTTGGCTGCGAGCACGGCGTCTGCGGCGCGTGCACGGTGCTGGTCGATGACAAGCCTGTGCGCTCGTGCATCACCTTCGCGGGCGGTTGCCAGGGCGCGGACATCGTCACGGTCGAGGGCTACGAGGACGATGCCGTGATGGCCGATCTGCGTCTCGCCTTCAATCGTCATCATGCCTTGCAGTGCGGATTCTGCACGCCGGGCATGCTGGCCACGGCGCGCGACATCGTGCTGCGGCTGCCGGATGCCGATGAGGCGACCATCCGCCATGAGTTATCGGGCAACCTGTGCCGCTGTACCGGCTATATGGGCATCGTTGCCGCCATCCGCTCGGTGCTGGATGCGCGCCGGTCGGCAAACGGAAGTGCGGTATGCGCGCCGGCACCGGCCATCGCCAAGACGTTCACTGGTTTTGCTGTTTCGGACGAGGCGCTTGGCGCGGAATCCACGCAAGCTGGCCCCGCGGCAAATGAGGCGGGACGCGCGGCCGATCGCAAGGGGTGGTCGCGTATCGAAGGCGGCTTCACTGTGCCCTATGCACTCGATGCGGTCTGGGCGTTTATGGCGGACCTGCCCGCCGTGGCAGGCTGCCTGCCGGGTGCCGTGCTGACGGAAGTGGAGGGCGAGAAGGTCAAGGGACACATCGCCATCAAGTTCGGCCCGATGTCAGCACGCTTCGAAGGCGCGGCACGCCTGCAGCGCGACGACAGCCAGAAGCGCGGCGTGCTCAAGGGCGCGGGGCAGGATTCGCTGAGCAACTCCAAGGCCGCCGGCGATATCGCTTACCAGCTCACCGCGCGGTCTGGCAGCGAGACGGAAGTCGCGGTGGACTTGCAGTATTCGCTGCAAGGGCCGCTCGCCCAGTTCTCGCGCTCGGGGCTGGTTCGCGATTTCGTGCGGCGCATGATCGCCGACTTCGGCAAGTCGGTGGCGCGCAGGATGGACCCGACGCTGAGCGAGGCGGAGCGCATGAAGACCGTGCAGCTCAATCCGGTGGCGCTGTTCTTTAGCGTGCTCTGGGAACGCGTGAAGGGACTCATCGGCAAGCGTGAGCGCTAAGCGCGCCAGCCTGCCCGGCGCTATGCCGGCGCAGGCCGGCGTACGCGCTGGTCGATCTGCCGCCGCATTTCATCGGCAAGCGGATGCAGGTCATCGGTCGAATCCGCGGCAACCAGGCTGTAGCCGAGTCCCTGGTCCGCCCAGGAATATCCCGCCACGCCGGCCTGGCGATGCGCTTTCATCGGCGTGTTCTGTTCCACTTTCATCGGCCGCACCAGCATCGCCACGCGCATGCCGTGTCCGTCGTCATACATGAAGAGCCCGGCCGGGCCATGCTCGGTCGCCACCAGGCGTCCGCCCATG
This sequence comes from Cupriavidus sp. C2SS-8b, assembly GCF_057073745.1. Taxonomy (NCBI): domain Bacteria; kingdom Pseudomonadati; phylum Pseudomonadota; class Betaproteobacteria; order Burkholderiales; family Burkholderiaceae; genus Cupriavidus; species Cupriavidus sp. C2SS-8b. The sequence continues at coordinate 1,613,384 of NZ_CP172717.1, read as the reverse complement.
TAGCGGTAGCCGGAGCGTGTAAGGTCCGGCACGGCGATGGGGCGCTGCAGCCGTGCCGACACCCACCTGACGAGATCGGCGCTGTCGTGCGCGCTGATCTCCACGGGCCGGTTCGGGTCGGAGGCAAAGACCTGGTAGCTCGCCGTGGCCTCGCGCGCCAGCGCGGCAATGCCGCCCGTCGCGGGCTCGGTCGCGCCGCGTCCCATCCAGCCGGCCATGCCGCCCACGCACAGCGCGACAAAGACCGACGCGGCCAGGCGCCATGGCGCGGCGCTGCGTGAGCGGCGTGCGGCGACCATGTGGCGTAGGTTCAGCTCGGGCGGAATCGGCTCTCCGGCCACGGGCGCGAAGGCAGCGCGCAACTGCTGGCGCTGCGCGACATAGCCCTCGACGCGATGCGCGACTTCCGGGTGATCGCGCAGGTAGGCTTCGATCTCCTTGCGGCGCGCAGCGTCCAGCGCGTTGTCCACGTAGGCCAGCAGGTCTTCTTCCTGCACGGGCCGGTTCTCGTTCATTTGACCCTCCGCAATGCCGTCTTCTGTGCCGATCCCGATGCTGCCGCAGCACTGCCATCCATGATCTTCAGCAACCGCTCCCGCGCGCGCGACAGGCGCGACATCACGGTGCCGATGGGGATGTCGAGCACGCGCGCGGCGTCCGCGTACGACATGTCTTCGACCGACACCAGCAGCAGCACGCTGCGCTGGTCCGCCGGCAAGGTATCGAGCGCGCTCATCAGGTCGCGGTAGTGCAGGCCGTCTTCCTGCGTGGCGCGCGCGCTCAGCGACTCGGCCACGTCTTCGATGGCGATATGCAGGCTGCGCGAGCCTGACTGGCGGCGCAGCGCCGTCATCGCCAGGTTATGCAGGATGGCGAACACCCAGCTGCGGGTGTCGCCCGGGCCGCGACGGGTGTCCCAGTACGTGATGGCCTTCTCCAGGCAGTCCTGGACGAGATCGTCGGCGGCAGCCTGTTCGCGCAGCAGCGCGCGCGCATAGCGCCGCAACGCGGGAATCATCGGCTCGACGTGCTGCAGCAGGTCTTTCACAGCCAGTCCTCTCCGGTAAGCGTGGACAACGTGGTCACGCCTACATCGCCTGCACTTGCACGGGTGCCGCGGGCTTGCCATTGACGGCCGGCGCGATCACAAGATAGCGCCGCGCGTCGGTGCCGGCAATGCCCTGTACGAACTGACGGATCGGTCCGATCGCGTTGACGATGGCCCCGCCGGCGGGATTCGCCGTGAAGTTTGCCAGCGGTTCCAGCGGCCCGCTGCCATCGGCCTGGCCAGCCAGTGCGAGCACATACGCCTGCTTCGGTTGCAGCCCCGTTGCGGAGGCTTGCAGCACCTGCAGCAGGCCCTGGTCGAACAGTGTCACGGTGGTGGGGGCGCTGTCGCCGGCGACCGGCTTGCCATTGGCCAGCGCGACCATCTTCAGCTGCGTGGTCTGGCCCGCAGCGCCAAGCGGCTGCAGCCCTTGCGTGCCTGCGCCCTCCGGCACGGCATGGGGAACGTAGACGATGGCTTGCGGGGCCTGGCCGACGGGCACGTTGGCCACGACCTGATTGGTGGCCGTATCGATGGCCGCGAGGCTGTCCGCGTTCTCCAGGCCCACGTAGATGCGGGTGCCGTCGCCGGACGGCCACAGGCCATGCGGCAAGGCGCCCACGGGAATCGTCGCGACCGGGCTGAAGTCGTCCGTGCGGAAGACCTTCACCTGGTTCAGCCCGCCGATGGTGACGTAGGCAAGCGTGCCTGCCTTGGTGTGCGCGAAGTTCACGTGGTTGGTGATCGCGCCGGTCTCGAGGGTCTTGAGCAGGCTGAATGGCGGGCGGGCGTCGAACACCTGGGTCTTGCCGATATCCTTCAGCGTGAACCAGACCTGCTTGCCATCCGGCGTGGCGGCGATGTTCGGGCAGAACGGGCTGTCCTGCTTCACGCGCGCCACGACCTTGTGATCGGCCACGGTGACCACCGCGACTTCCGGGTTGAACGACGAGCAGATATAGCCGTACTTGCCGTCCGGCGAGAAAATCTGCATGCCGGGGCCTGCAGCGAGCGTAATGCGGGTCTTTTCCGCGAACGTTTTGGCGTCGATGACGGAGATGTAGTTCTCGCCGCGCACCGTCACCCACACTTCCTTGCCATTGGGCGTGTAGAAGGCTTCATGCGGCGAACGTCCCACGTAGGTCACGTGCTTGACGGCGTTGGTGGCCGTGTCGATGAAGGACACCGAGTTGGAGCCGATCGACACCACCGCCAGCGTGCGCCCGTCGGGCGAGAAGCCCAGGCCATGGACGAGCAACTGACCGCGGTAGAGCGGGCTGAGGTTGCCCGGCGTCGGATCGCCCAGGCGAATCACGCCCAGCAGCTTGTTGTCGGCCGGATCGGTGACCGACACCGTGTTGGAGAACTGCTCCGCCGCGTAGATGCGGTCGCGATGGCTGACGGGCACATCGGGCGCGCTCAGCGGGCCGGGGGCCTGGCCGGCCAGTGTGACGCCTGGCAGGCCGAGCAGCAGCGTGAGGGTCAGGGCGGTTTTGGCGGTCTTGGCGATCTTGGCGGGGTTCCGTTTCATGGCTTGGTCTTCTTGTCAGTGGGCGTGCGTAGCGTGGCTGTGCCCGGCCGCTTGCGGCTTGGGCGCGTCGGTGCTGGCGGGCTGGGTCGGTGCGGGGGCGGAGGGTGGCAGCGGCTGGCCGAGCGCGAGCCGCATCGCGGCGATCTCCTGCAACTGCTCGACGACGATTTCCTGTGCAATGCGGCGCAGCTGTTCATTGCGCCCGTAGCGCAGCTCGGCCATGGCCATGTCGATGGCGCCCTGGTGATGGGGGATCATCATGGCGGCAAAATCCTGGTCGATATTGCCGCTGGGCGGCACGGCCATGCCGTCCATCATCCGCGTCATGGCGGCCTCGTTCTCGGCGGCGAACTTCTGCTGGTCGGTGGTGGACTGGGCATTGGCGGCGGCAGTGAGCAGGAAGGCTGCCGTCAATGCTAGGATGGCCCAGGCAGGAGCGGGGGATCGTGGTAAGCGGGGCGGGAGTGCCATGGTTCCTCGTCGTTCAGGCGGTCCGGGGAAGCGGACCAATGCCTGGTAGACGCACGAGGGGGCGGGTTTATTCCGCAGGAGACGGGATTTTTTGTTTTTTCGAGATCAGCGTTCCTGGCAGGCGCCGCTGACTCTGGCAATCTGGCTGGTGAGCCGCGCAGCAGCCGAAGGCGATGATGCGATAACGCGGCCACTGCCGGGCCACGGACAGTTTCAGGGCTCGTTCAATCATTGCCGGAGAGCCTGTCTGCGGTCGCGCTCCATGCGGCAGGCAGCCTGGCAGACTCTGAAGTGAATACCCGTACGAAATTCGTCGCACGCTACGATCAATATTCGCCCGTTAGGGCAAGCGACGCGTTCTTTGGTTACTTTCTGTCGCTCGGACAGAAAGTGACTCGCCGGCTACGCCGGCGAAACGGCAGCGCCTGCCAAGAGCGACGACCCAGTCATCCCTAAAGCCCGCAGCTGAACGTAACCCCCACCCCCAAACTCAATCCGGCTTAATCTGCGCCCGCGCAATAATCGGCTTCCACCGCTGCTGTTCCTGCGCGATGAAATGCGCGAATTCCTGCGGCGTGCTGCCCACCACCAGTGCGGCATCGGCGCTAAGACGCTGCATTGACGCTGGGCTCTTCACCGCCTTGGCTGCCGCGTCGGCGAGCTTGTCCGTAGCCGGCTGCGGCAGGCTTGCCGGCGCCAGCAGCCCGTACCACTGCGTCATCTCGAACCCGGGGTAACCCTGCTCCGCGACGGTGCCCACATCAGGCAGCTGTGGAATGCGCTGCGTCGTGCCCGTGGCGATGCAGCGCAGCTTGCCCGCCTTGATGAACGGCAGGATGGCTGGCGCGCCGACTGCTGCCGCGTCAAGCCTACCCGATAGCAAGTCGGTAATCTGCGGACCGCTGCCGCGGTACGGCACATGGGTAATGAACGTTCCGCTGGCCGCCTTCAGGTACTCGAAGGCAAGATGCCCCGCGCTGCCATTGCCGGCCGACCCGTAGTTAAGCTTGCCGGGCTTGCTCTTGGCCAGCGCGATGAACTCCTTGAGGTTCTTCGCCGGCACGTCCGGATGGATCACGTACAGGCTCGGCACCTTGGATAGCAGCGACACCGGGCGAAAATCCTTGTTCGGATCGTAGGGCAGCTTGGCGAAGATATAAGGATTCACCGCGAGGGTGCCGATATGGCCGAGGATCAGCGTGTGCTGGTCGTCGGCGCGCGCCACTTCTCCCATGGCGACGTTGCCTGCGCCGCCGGGCTTGTTCTCCACGAACACCGACACGCCGAGCAGGCGGGTCAGTTCAGCGGCGGTCGAGCGGGCCACGATTTCCGAGCTGCCGCCCGGCGCGAACGGCACCACCAGGCGGATGGGCTTGGAGGGCCACGCCTGCGCTCGGACAAGCGAAGGCGCAAGGGCGCCGGCGCCTAGCGCGGCGGCGAGCTTCAGGATGTCGCGGCGGACCGCATCGAACTGGGTCATACATTTCTCCGAAGGATTCTTGATGGCACGGGGCGTGCATTGGGTGATGGGCTCTCACCTTATTCGGGCTTGACGTTGCCGTCCTTGATGACCTTGCCCCACAGGCGGGTCTGGTTGTCGATATAGCGGGCGGCTTCCGCGGGCGGCGCGGCCACGACCTCGCCGCCCAGCTCCGCGACGCGCTTGCGCACGTCGGGGCTGTTCATGACTTTCTGCAGGGCCTCGGACAGCTTGCCGGTAATGGGCTGCGGCGTGCCCGCCGGGACAAAGGCGGCATTCCACTCGTAGACCTCGTAGCCGGCCACGCCGGCTTCTTCCATGGTCGGGACGGATGGCAACGCCGGCGTGCGTGTGTGGCTGGTCACCGCAAGCGGCCTGAGCTTGCCGGCCTTGATGTGCTGCAGGCTCGATGCCACGTTGGCAAAGAACAGCGGCACCTGGCCAGCAATCACGTCCGTCATGGCTGGGCCGCCACCCTTGTAAGGGACGTGCAGCAGGTCCACGCCGGCGCGCTGCTCGAACAGCACGCCGGACAGGTGCTGGGCTGAGCCGTTGCCCGACGAGGCGAAGGCCACCGTGCCCGGCTTCTGCTTCGCGATGGCCAGGACATCCTTGACCGAGTGCGCGGGGAACCCTGGCGTGGCAACCAGCACATTGGGATAGCGCGCCAGCACGCCAATGGCCGTGAAGGCCTTGGCGGGGTCATAGGGCAGGCGCGGATAGAGGCTCGGATTGACCGCGTAGGACGAGGCATCGACCATCAGCGTATAGCCGTCGGGCGCGGCCTTGGCGACGTACGACGCGCCGATCTGCCCGCCGGCCCCGGGCCGGTTCTCCACGATGACGGACTGGCCCAGTTCACGGCCGAGCCCGGGTGCGATCAGCCGTGCCATCAGGTCGGCGCCGCCGCCGGGCGGGTAGGTCACGACAATGGTGACGGGCCGGCTCGGCCATTGCGCGGCCGACTCGGTGGCGTGCGCCAGGGCAGGCGTGAGCAGCACGGTGGCTGCGATCACAGCCCAGGCAAAGCGTGTCGTCGAAAGTGTCAAGCTGGTCTCCATTTCGATGGAAGTTTTGTCTTGATGGGTGGTCACCGGATGTCCGCCTGGTAGCGGAAGGCGTAGGCATCGCCCCGTGTCAGCCGGTATTCGGCACAGTGGCCTTGCAAGTCATAGGCGCGCCGCGTTACCAGCGCGCACGGATGGCCATGCGGCAAGTCCAGCAGTTCGGCCTCTTCGGTATCCAGCGTGCGGAAGGTCACCTCGTCCACGGCGCGATGGATCGTGACGCCGCATTGCGCGCCCAGCAGCGGATAGAGCAGGTCGCCCCATTCGCTTTTGGGCAGGCGCTGCAATGGCTCGCAACGCGGCAGCGGCAGCCAGATCGATTCGAGCAAGCGCGGCTTGTCATCGAGCCAGCGCCGGCGGGAGATCGCCAGCCCACGCGCGCCGGCATCGAGACCGAACAAAGCGGCCATGCTTTTGTCCAGCCGCGCCGCGCGGCACGACAGGATCTCGGAACGCGGAATTTCCACGCCCAATCCCCCCGCATCGGCCCGGAAACGGAAGAACCGCATCATGCTCGCGCCCGTCAGCCCGTTGCGCACGAAGGTGCCTTTGCCCTGTACGCGTTCCAGCAGCCCTTCCTGCACCAGCACGGCAATGGCCTGCCGGATGGTGCCCAGCGCCGTGCCGAATTCGGTGGCCAGCGCGCTTTCCGCCGGGATCGCAGCGCCGGGCTGCCATTCGCCGTCAACGATCTTGCGCTGCAGTTGCGCCGCAATCCGGCCATAGCGGCTCACGCCCGGGGCAGTCGCGGCACTGTGCAGCGCGTCGTTGTCTTGCATCTGGGGTCCGTGTTAGATTGATGTCCTCTAGAGGACTAGATTAGCCGCGGGCCGCCTGGTGCCATATAAGGGCTTACCCGCAGGCAAGGAATGGCTGACGATGAAGCGTAATGCGACGCCCTTGGTGGATTGCCACTTTCACCTGTTCGATGCTGGAGCGGGCATGCCGTCCGCCCGCTATCGGCCCGCTTACGCCGCACGCATCGGCGACTGGCTGCAACTGCTGGCACCGATGGGAGATCCATACGGCGTGGTGGTCCAGACCAGTTTCCTTGGCACGGACAATTCGGCGCTGCTGGCGGCGCTGCGCGCCCTGCCGGGACGGCTGCGCGGCGTGGCCGTGGTGGACGCGTCGGTCTCGGACGTTGCGCTGGCTGACATGCACGCGGCGGGCGTGCGCGGCATCCGGCTCAATCTGTTCGACGATCCGGAGTGGGCGCGCATCGGCACGGCCCCATGGCGCGCGCTGTTCGCGCGAGTTGCCGGGCTGGGCTGGCATGTGGAGTTGCACACCGGGAACGGGCAGGGCGGCGCGATGCTGGCCGAACTCGACGCCGCGCTCGAGGGGTGCCCAGCTCCCGTGGTGCTGGACCACTTTGGCAGGCCCGGTGAAGACGGCGCCCGCGACGCTGTCTTCGATGTGGCCGCACAGGTGCTGGCGCGCCGGCAGGTATGGGTGAAGCTGAGCGCTCCGTATCGGCTGCCGCCTGGAGCGGACTGGCGCTTGCTTGCGAAGGCATGGGTCCGGACCGTGGGGCATGACCGGCTGTTGCTGGGCAGCGACTGGCCGTGGACCAACCACGAATCCGCAACGCGCGCGGGGGAATGCGCAGCATTGTTCGGCTGGCCTGAAGAGCAGGGCACTGGTGGCGATGGGGTGAATGACGCCGTTCTTGCCGAGGCACTGCGATGGAGGAATGCGGCGGTGCTCTACGGGTTTGAGTTGTAATGCCGGAGAGGCTTCGCCTCGTCGGCGCGCTCGTGGCGTAGACATAGATGTTCACAAAACCTGTTGTTTCGTGAATATCTATGTGTATGAGCAAATGACTTTCGCAGTTGCGGTTGCGTAACAATGCCGAACTCACAAATTCCCCGCATTCCCGCTCCCCTCAAAGACTTCGGCTCACCGCCCAAACGGAACGAACCGACCCATTCCCGGTCAATCGTAATCGTTAAGTTACAATGTTGTCCCGCAGCAAGGCCGTTGCCTCCTTTGTGAGTGCGGTATCAGGCCCTGTTGAACGCCCCCAACCCGATGCGATTTCTTTTCCTGCTGCTGACTGCCGTGTGCTTGTCGCTGCTCTCCTTTGGAGCGGCCGCGCATGCGCACGCGGATTTCCAGGGGAATATCGCGTCGGTAGCCGTCCAGGCGGCCGCCGTGCCCGACAAGGTTACCGAAGTCGCGGCATTGCCTTCCGTCGACGAGATGGGCCGGGTGATCGCCCCCGGCGATGACGGCCTGCACGACGAAGACGCGATCGACGATCCGCCCCCCGGCTACTGCAATATCTGGTCGGCGGATCTGCTCGATCCGCTGGACCTTCTGGACGAGATCGAAGAGTCCAGCGCCTTGTTCGACCTGCCCACCGCGAAGCTCGTATTGCCCGCGGAAGATTTCTGGCAGGCACCATCGGGTCCCACCGCGCCCCCCGCCACGGCTTTCTTCAAGCCGCCGATTTCCCTCGCCTGATTATCTTCGCACCCGGTGCGCGGCTTTGCCGCGTCCGGGGAGCGTCCCATTGCCTGCCCAGTCTTCCCGGCGAGCGTTTGCGCTAGCCGGCTGAATCCGTTGCGGTCGTCCGCCTTTTTCGCGTTGCGTGCGCGAGGGGCGGGGTCGCGGCGTGGCGCAGGCAGCCGTATCGCTTGCTTTCCCGACTCAATGACAAACACCAAGCTGACCCTGATCGCGTCGCTGTCGCTGGTGGCGTTCGCCGCCGTGCCGGCGCAGGCCAGCGACGACGTGCGCCCGCCGGCCGCTGTCGTCCTTGCCGCCAGTAACACCCAGCCCGCGCCCTCCGCAGCTCCCGCCGGGCCGTCTTACGGCCTGCAAGACTTGCTGGGCATGGCGCAATCGACCAACAAGGGCGTCGAGGCCGCACAGGCCAACGTCGATGCCGCCAATGCCGCCATCACCAGCGCGCGCGCCTATCCGAACCCGCAGGTCGAGGTCATGTATGGCCGCCTGCAGGGCAAGCAGACCGGCGTGACCAGCGGCAATGCACCGACCTACGCCATCACCCAGAAGCTGGACTATCCGCACCAGCGCAGCCTGCGCGAAGACATGGCCACGCGCGGCCTGGAAGCGTCGCAGGCGCTGCGCCAGGGCTTTCGCGCCGAGCTTGCGGCGCGCGTGAAGACGGCCTACTTCGAAGTGCTGCGCCGTGAGAGCGAGTTGCAGGCCGCTTCCGAAGACCTGGCCATGACGCGCCAGATCCATTCCCGCGCGCGTTTGCGCGTGGAGGTGGGCGAGGCGCCGCGCTATGAACTGATCAAGGCCGAGACCGAACTGCTGGCGGCACAGAAAAGCCAGCAGACCGCCGAGCTGCGTGTGAACCAGGCCAAGGCCGCACTGCGCCAGCAGGTCGGCGGCGCCATGCCCGCTCAGTTCGGGCTGGACGGCAGCCTTGGCCACGCGCCCGAAGTGCCGCCGCTGCCGCAGCTGCGCGGCACGATGAGCGCGAACAATGCCGAACTGAACCAGCGCCGCATGGAACTGGAGCGCGCGCGCCTGGGCGTCGATTACCAGCGCTCGCTGCGCTGGCCCGAAGTGGCCGTGCGCGCGAGTACGGACCGCCAGCCGGACAACAACGTCTCGCAGATCGGCCTAGTGCTGACCATTCCGCTATGGGACCGCCGCAGCGGTCCGGTGGGCGAGGCCACGGCCCAGGCCACGCAGGCTCGCAGCGCGCTGGAAGCGCGTGAATTCGAGCTGGCGCAGGAACTGGAAACCGCCTACCGCCAGTACGAGATCACCCAGTCGCAGGTGACCGCGCTGGAGTCCGGCATCGTGCGCGAGGCCGAATCGGCGCTCAACGTGGCCGAGTCAGCGTACCGCTTCGGCGAGCGCGGCATCCTGGATTACCTCGACGCGCAGCGCGTGCTGCGCGGCGCGCGCAATGAACTGATCGCCGCCCAGTTTGACCTGCAGGTCGCCGCCATCCAGATCGAAAAGCTTATGTCGACGGCGCCGGGCGTCTCGCCCGTCTCGCCCGCGGGCCTGCCGTCCTCCACCCTCCAGAACCGATAACCATGCGTCCCAATTCCCTGCTTTCGCTGACGGCCGCCGCCGTCATGGTGTTTGCCCTGGCGGGCTGCTCGAAGGAGCCTGTGCAGGCCACCGAAGCGCCCAGGCTGCCGCCCGGCGTGGTCAAGCCCGAAGCCAACCTGATGAAGACGCTGAAGGTGGCGCCCCTTGCCACGTCCCCGTTCAGCGAGATGCTGCGTGTGGCTGGCCGCGTCGATTTCGACGAGCAGCGCGTGTCCCGCGTCGGCGCCAGCGTGACCGGGCGCGTGACGGACCTGTACGCAACCCTGGGCGAAGAGGTCAAGGCCGGCCAGGTGCTGGCCCGCCTGCACAGCACCGAACTGGGCGCCGCACAGATGGCCTTCCTGAAGAGCGAGGCGCAGCACGAACTGCAGGCCCGCAATGCCGAGCGCGCCCAGCAACTGTATGCCGCCGACGTGATTGGCCGCGGCGAACTGCAGCGCCGCCAGAGCGAGCTGTCGATTGCCTCGGCCGAGATGCGCGCTTACCGCGACCAGCTGCGCGTGCTCGGCATGTCGCCGGCCACCATTGCCGAGCTGGCCAAGAACGGCAGCATCAACTCGCATTCGCCTGTGTATTCGAGCATCAGCGGCACGGTGGTGGAACGCAACGTGGCGCAGGGCCAGGTCGTGCAGCCGGCCGACGCGCTCTACACCGTGGCGGACCTGTCGCGCGTGTGGGTGGTGGCCGAAGTGCCCGAGCAGCAGGCCGCGCAGGTGGCCGAAGGGCAGAGCGTGGAGATCGAGGTGCCGTCGCTGGCCAACGGCAAGGGCGCACAGACCATTACGGGCAAGCTGATCTATGTGGGCCGCACGGTGAATCCGCAATCGCGCACGGTGCTGGTCCGCACGGAACTCGACAATCGCGGGGGGCGCCTCAAGCCGGCCATGCTCGCCAGCATGCTGATCGCCAGCAAGCCGGTCGACCAGCTGGTGGTGCCGGAGTCGGCAGTGGTGCGCGAAGGCAATGACGAACTGGTCTATGTCGAGATGGCGGACGGCCAGTTCCGCCAGACGCGCGTCAAGCTGGGCGCGGAGAGCGACGGCATGCGCGTGGTGCTCAATGGCGTCAAGGCCGGCGACCGTGTCGTGGTGGATGGCGCGTTCCATCTCGACAACGAGCGCAAGCGTCTCGAACAGGGCTGAGCACCATGATGAAATCCCTAGTTGAAGCGGCCATCAAGCAGCGCCTGGTGGTCTGCGTGCTGGCCGTGGTGCTGTTCTTCTTCGGCCTGCGCGCGGCCACCAAGCTGTCGGTCGATGCGTTCCCGGACGTGACCAACGTGCAGGTACAGATCGCTACCGAAGCCACCGGGCGTTCCCCCGAAGAAGTCGAGCGCTTTGTCACCGTGCCGGTGGAGATGGCCATGACCGGCCTGCCCGGGCTGGAAGAGATGCGCTCGCTGAACAAGGCCGGCCTGTCGCTGATCACGCTGGTGTTCACCGATGCCACGGACGTCTACTTCGCGCGGCAGCTCGTCATGGAGCGCCTGATCGAGGTGTCCGGGCGCATGCCCGAAGGTGTGACGCCGGTACTCGGTCCGGTCTCGACCGGCCTTGGCGAGGTCTACCAGTACACACTGGACCGGTCCGACGATGGCAACCGAGAGCTGACGCAGGAAGAACTGGCCGAGCGCCGCATCGCGCAGGACTGGGTGGTGCGACCGCTGCTGCGTTCGATCCCCGGCGTGGCCGAGATCAATTCGCAGGGCGGCTACGTGCGCCAGTACCAGGCGCTGGTCAATCCGGAGCGCATGCGCCACTACGATGTCTCGATCCAGCAGGTGTATCAGGCGCTGGCGCGCAACAACGCCAACTCCGGTGGCGGCGTGCTGCCGCACTACGCCGAGCAGTACCTGATCCGCGGCGTGGGTTTGGCCAAGGGCGTGGACGATCTTGGCAGCATCGTGCTGAAGGAAGTCGCCGGCACGCCTGTCTACCTGCGCGACGTGGCCACCGTCACCATCGGCCATGAGGTGCGTCAGGGCGCGCTCGTGAAGAACGGCCAGACCGAGGCGGTCGGCGGCATCGTCATGATGATGCGCGGCGGCAATGCCAAGGAAGTGGTCAGCCGCGTCAAGGCGCGCGTCGCCGAGATCAACGCCAAGGGCATGCTGCCCGGCAAGCTGCAGATCGTGCCGTACTACGACCGCAGCGAACTGGTCGATGCCGCGCTGTGGACCGTCACCAAGGTGCTGCTTGAGGGCGTGGTGCTGGTCGTGATCGTGCTGTTCCTGTTCCTCGGGGACGTGCGCTCGTCGGTCATCGTGCTCGCGACGCTGGTGCTGACGCCATTGCTGACTTTCATTGTCATGAACCGGATGGGCCTGTCGGCCAACTTGATGTCGCTGGGCGGGCTGGCCATCGCGATCGGCCTGATGGTGGACGGCTCGGTGGTGGTGGTCGAGAACGCCTTCGAGCGGCTCGGCCACAAGGAGCCGGGACTGACCAAGACCCAGATCCTGGTGAAGGCCGTGCAGGAAGTAGCCACGCCCGTGATCGTCGGCGTGGGCATCATCATCCTGGTGTTCCTGCCGCTGATGACGCTGTCGGGCATGGAAGGCAAGATGTTCGCGCCGCTGGCATTCACGATCTCGATCGCGCTGGCGATCTCGCTGTTCCTGTCGCTGACGTTGTCGCCGGTGCTGAGTTCGTACCTGCTGAGGGGCGGCGCCGAGCATGATACGAAGCTGATCGCGTTCATGAAGCGGCACTACCTGCGCCTGCTGCACTGGGCGCTCGGCAACAGCCGCAAGACCGTGATTGGCGCGGTGGGCGCTTTCGTGCTGACGCTGGCGATCGTGCCGCTGCTGGGCACGTCCTTCATCCCGGAGATGAAGGAGGGCTCGATCGTGCCGGCCATCGACCGCGTGCCGAATATCTCGCTGGAAGAGTCGATCAAGCTGGAGAAAGAGGCCAACAAGCTCGTGCTGAGCGTGCCCGGCGTGAAGTCGGTGGTGTCCGGCGTGGGCCGTGGCGAAAGTCCGGCCGACCCGCAGGGCCAGAACGAATCGACGCCGATCGCGAGCCTGAAGGACCGCGACGAGTGGCCCGATGGCTGGACACAGGATGACATCGCCAACGCCATCCGCGAGAAGCTCAAGGCCATCCCTGGCGTGCAGATCGTGATGGCGCAGCCGATTTCGGACCGCGTCGACGAGATGGTCAGCGGCGTGCGTTCGGACGTGGCGGTGAAAGTGTTCGGCGACGACCTCGACAAGCTGCGCGAACTCGCGGGCGAAATTGCGCGGGTCGCCGGCGGCATCCAGGGCTCGCAGGACATCCGCATCGAACGCGTGTCGGGGCAGCAGTACCTGTCGATCGAGATCGACCGCCAGGCGATTGCGCGCTACGGGCTCAATGTGTCGGACATCCACGACATCATCGAGATCTCGATCGGCGGCAAGCGCGCCACGGACATCTTCGAAGGCGAACGCCGCTTTGCCGCGGCCGTGCGCCTGCCCGAGGAGTTCCGTGGCAATGTGCAGGCGATCCGCCAGTTGCTGGTGTCGACGCCCAACGGCATCCAGGTGCCGCTGCAGAGCGTGGCGAAGATCGAGGTCAACGACGGCCCCGCGCAGATCAGCCGCGAAATGGCCAAGCGCCGCGTGGTGGTGATGATCAACGTGAAGGACCGCGACCTCGGCGGCTTCGTGGCCGAACTGCAGCAGGCCACCGGCGCCAAGGTCAAGCTGCCGGAGGGCTATTACCTCGAGTGGGGCGGCCAGTTCCAGAACATGGAACGCGCCATGGGCCACCTGAAGATCATCGTGCCGGTGACCATCGCGGCGATCTTCTTCCTGCTGTTCCTGTTGTTCAACTCGCTGCGCTTTGCCACGCTGATCATCACGGTGCTGCCGTTCGCGTCGATCGGCGGCATCATCGGGCTGTTCGTCACCGGCGAATACCTGTCGGTGCCGGCGTCGGTAGGCTTTATCGCGCTGTGGGGCATGGCCGTGCTCAATGGCGTGGTGCTGGTGTCGTACATCCGCACGCTGCGCGATTCGGGGCTGTCCTTGCATGAGGCGGTGGTGCAGGGCGCGACCCAGCGTTTCCGGCCCGTGATGATGACGGCCACTATCGCCATGCTCGGCCTGGTGCCGTTCCTGTTCTCGAGCGGCCCCGGCTCGGAAGTGCAGCGCCCGCTGGCGGTGGTGGTGATCGGCGGACTGATCACGTCGACGTTGCTGACGCTGGTGATGGTGCCGACGTTGTACCGCTGGTTCGACGACCGCAAGACGGACCCGACCCGCGATGTGCCGGTCTGACGCGCTGACGCGCTGACGCGCTGACGCGCTGATGCGCTGATGCGCTGATGCGGTCGCGATGATCGGAAAAAAGGCGCTTCGCAGCTTGCGCGAAGCGCCTTTTTCTTTGGCGGCTTGCCCGTGTGTTACGACACCGAAATCACCTTGATGTCTTCCCATTGCGGATGCAGCAGCCGCAGCGTGGCCAGGATGGCGTTCGGGTCCTCCGCATGGCGCTCGGACAACGCGACGGCTTCCGTGGTGGTGATGACCGGCTTGCGGCCCTTCTGGCGATATTCGATCTCGACGCTCTTGGTGACAAATGACATGACTGGCTTTCCGGGAAGTGGTTGCCTGGCCAAGGGGACGACGGTCAGGCAGAAACAATAACGGCAGGCCGGCGCCAGACTTTTGATGCGGGCAAATACGGAGTTTGTGTCAGGTCATTCCCGGTAGGGGCCGGTTCAGGGCCGTTCGGTGGCGAAGTACAGCAAGGACAGGATCGGCAGCGCGAAACCGATGCCACTGGCCAGCGGCCAGCCGCCGTGCGCATACGCCCAGCCGCCAATGGCCGAGCCCAGCGCGCCGCCGACAAAGAACATGGCCATGAACACGCCGTTCAGCCGGCCGCGGTGCTCGGCGCTCAGCGAGAAGATCGCCCGCTGGCTGACCACCAGGCTGGCCGAGACACCGAAATCCAGCACGATGGCGGCGACGGTCAGCATGGCCAGTGCAAACATCGATCCGGGCGTGCCGGCCAGTCCGAGCAGGAACGATCCCGCGCCAAGCAGCAAGGCAAGGGCCGTCATGCGCCGCCCGCGACCGCGGTCCGCCAGCCGCCCGGCGATGGGGGCGGCGATGGCACCCGCCACGCCGGCCAGCGCGAACAGCGCAATGCCGCGCTGCGTCAGGACGAAGGCTGGCCCGGAAAGGTAGAGCGGCACCGTGGTCCAGAACAGGCTGAAGGCGCCAAACATGCTGGCCTGGTACGCGGCGCGCCGGCGCAGGACCGGTTGCGTGCGCAACAGTTGCCACATGGAGGCCAGCAACTCGGTGTAGTGCACGCCGGGCGGCGGCGCGCGCTGGGGCAGGCGGCGCGACAGGATGAACGACAACAGCGCCATGACCACGGCCGACAAGGCAAAGATGGCATGCCAGCCCCAGAGGTCGGCCACGATGCTGGCGATCGGGCGGGCCAGCATGATCCCCAGCAGCAGGCCGCTCGTGACATTGCCCACCGCGCGACCGCGCGCATGGTCGGGCGCAAGGTGGGCGGCAAACGGCACCAGCACCTGCACCGCCACGGAGCAAAGCCCGATCAGCCAGGCCGCCAGCAGGAAGGTGACCGCATGCGAAGCATAGGCCGCAGCGGCCAGCGCCACGGCATTGCCGGCCAGCAGCCGGCATACCAGGCGGCGGTTTTCCACGAGGTCGGCCAATGGCACCAGCAACAGCAATCCGAGGCAGTAGCCGGCCTGGACCAGCGTGACGATCAGTCCGGCCGAGCCGGGCGACAGCTGAAGCGCCGCCGCAATCGGTCCCACCAGCGGCTGGGCGAAGTACAGGTTGGCGACGGTGATGCCGCAGGCGGCGGCGAGCAGCGGTATCACCCAGGCGGGGACGGACTGCGGCGGCCCGATCGGGCGCGTGCCCGATGCGGTGGACCCGCCGGTGGCGGATTGGACGGTCATGGCGATCTTCAACTGGGCGGCAGCGGGTGCCGGTTCTGGTGTGTCCGGCGCCCGTTCGACATGGCGCCGGCGCCACCTTTACATCCAGGGTTGGATGCAGGCGGCTTGTTGTGGGCGGCAGGTTAGCACTGATGCGGCCGCCGTGCAGGCGGCCAATCGCCAGGGTTCCGGAGGGGGGATAGGAACAGGGAAGGCGCGGGGCGGCCTGGAACGCGCCCGATGTGGGCCATCCGGACGGCCGGAATGATCCGGCGAGCCTGCCCGTCAGCGCCGCTTCAGCTCGCCCAGGTAGTAGTTGATCTCGGCCAGCAGCGTGGTGTGGAAGGTCTCGGGCAACTGGCGGTCGTCGGTCATGCACAGCAGGTCGTCGACGCGCCTGCGGAAGGCCATTTCCACGCCGTCGCGGCGTTCCGCCGGCATGCCGGCGCATAGGGCGGCCAGGAATTCGCGCAGCACCAGCAGGCGCGCGCCGTACTGCACCATGGCATCGCCCTGGGTCTTCAGGCTGCGTGAAAACTGGTCGTGGACGGCGTCCGGCGCGGCTGACTCGTGGGTCGGCGCCGCGGTGTCTTCCGTGCAAGCCTGCAGCTTGCCGGTCAGCATGGATTTCCTGAACATGGCGGGCCTCCGTGAGAGCCACTAACGCCCGGCGCGCGCCAGACGACGGTAACGTGAATCTTGATGCCCGCGACAATGCCAGACTGTTCGCTAGCCGACACTGAATCTTCGGGGCGGCAAGGTTGTCCTTTGCGGTGCATCAACAATCGTGGCGCCAGGCATTACATCGGGCGACCCGCTGCCGTTAAGGCCCGAAAGACCGCGCCGCGCAATGTCCGCCAAGGCGCGCACCGTGCCCGCACAAGCAGGCGGGCCGGGAGTATCGGGGGTTCAACCGAGCCGGCAATTCAAGTATCCGCCATGAGTCAGTTTATCCATACGATCAAGTTCAGGATCCTCCTGGTGTTCGGCGTCTGTATTGCGCTGATGCTGGGCATCGGGCTGTTCGCGCTGCAGACCATCGCCAGCCTGAACCGGAACATGCACAACGCCTACGAGCAGAACACCGTGGCCATCGGCCAGCTGGCGGAGGTACGCGTGGCGCAGCTCCATATCCGCCGCCTGCTGTGGAAAATCCGCGCGACATCCGAGGGCGCAACCAGCGAAGACATGGCGTCGGTCCAGGCGCATCGCACCAAGATGCAGAAGGGCTGGCAGGATTACTATCCCGCCCGCGTCACGTCCGGGGACGAGCGACACGTCGCCGACGCGCTCGACGCCGCGCTGGGCCGTTTCGCGGACCTGGTCGCGCAGGAGGTGCGCCTGCGCGAAAGCGGCGACGCCGCCGCGGCGGCCCGGCTGCAGGACAACGAACTCGGCGCGGCCGGCGACAAGGTCGGCGAGCTGATCACGCGCAGCGTGGAGGTCAATCTCGAACAGGCCGCGGACTATAACCGCAGCAGTCTTGCGCAATCGCATACGGCGCTTTGGACCACGGGCGTGTTGATCGCGCTCGGCCTGCTGGTAACGGTGGCGGCGTCCTACCAGCTCCAGCGAACGATCACGCGGCAACTGCGCCGTTCCGTGGAAATCGCCGACGAGATTGCCGCGGGACACCTCGACCAGCGGATCGAGATCCGCTCGCGCGACGAGTTCGGACTGTTGCTGGATGCGATGGCGCGCATGAGCCGCCAGCTCGCGCAAACCGTGCGCGGCATCCAGGTGTCGAGCGAAGCCGTGCGCGTGGCGTCGCGCGAAATCTCCAGCGGCAATATGGACCTGTCGGCGCGCACGGAGCAGCAGGCGGCTTCGCTGCAGGAAACCGCGGCCAGCATGACGGAAATCTCGCAGACGGTCCGCATGAACGCCGACAACGCGGCCCAGGCCAATACGCTGGCCGGCAATGCCCGGGACCTGGCCCATGCCGGCAATACGGCGGTGCAGGCCATGGTGCAGACCATGGCCCGCATCAGCGGCAGTTCGGACCGGATCTCGGACATCACCACGCTGATCGAAGGCATTGCGTTCCAGACCAATATCCTGGCGCTGAATGCCGCGGTGGAAGCCGCGCGAGCGGGCGAGCAGGGGCGCGGTTTCGCCGTGGTGGCGGGCGAGGTGCGCGCGCTGGCACAGCGCTCGTCGGCCGCGGCCAAGGAGATCAAGGAGCTGATCGAATCCTCTGCCGGCATGGTCCAGGACGGATCGCGGCAGGCCGCAGAAGTCGGCCACACCGTTGGGCAGGTGATCCGCGCCATCCAGCAGGTCTCGGACATCATGGGCGAGATTTCCGTGGCATCCGGCGAGCAGAGCCAGGGCGTGGAGCAGGTGCACGTGGCCATCAGCCAGATCGACACGGGCACCCAGCAGAACGCCGCGCTGGTGGAGCAGTCGGCGGCCGCCGCGCAATCGCTGGAAGAGCAGGCCAATGCCATGGCCGATGCCGTTTCCGTGTTCCGGCTGGCCGGGACGGGCACGGCCATGGGAGGGCATGTGCCACGCGTGCCGCAAGCCCCCGCCAGGGGCGCGGCAGAGACCAGCCGGAGACATGCGCCGGCGCTTGCGCGCCAGCGGGCGGCTGCACCCCGAGCTGCCCGGTCCGAAGCTGCCGTCCAGGATGGCGATGACTGGCAGACCTTCTGACGGGGCACAATCGCTTAAATACGGCAAGACAGCGGCAATTATTCGAGGCTTTGCAGCGATGGCAGATCCCTAGAATCTCTGGCGTGGCATCTTGCTACACCCCCCGATTTCCAGCCCTCCTCGCGAGGGCTTTTTTTCGTCCTTCATCGGCCAGGCGGTACAAAAACCGGCCCGTTGTTCCAAAAACGGAACACAGTGTGCGTCCCACGAGGCTTCTTTCGGCGCGGTGAAAGCTGCATAATGCCGCGCCACAGCCAGCATCGGCTTCGCCGCGGTGCGGCCGCAAGTCCCTCGTGTCCCAACCCCGCCACACTGCCATGGTTAGCCCTCTTGCATCGCCTTGCCCGTCCAGCCGCCGTTTCGCGCTGGCTGCCGTCGCCCTGACTGCCGCGTTGTCGAGCGGCTTGTCCCATGCCGGGTCGTGGTTCGAGCCCGTGCGGCTGGGCGCGGCCGCCGGGGCTGGCAATGACGCGGCCATGGCGCGGCTCGAAGCCCGCTGGAACCTGAAGCAGGACCTCTGGGCCACGTCGTCGCAGTCGGTGCGCCTGCGGCTCGGTGTCGAAGCGTCGGCGGGCGTCTGGAATCCGCATGGCGGCAGCGGCCATGCATTGGGCGATCTTGGCGTGACCCCGATCCTTCGCCTGCAGGGCGCAGGGTCCAGTGGCGTCTTTGTCGAGGCCGGCGTGGGCATGCATGTCCTGTCGCGCACGCACCTTTCCGACGAAAAGGTCTTCTCCACGGCATTCCAGTTCGGCGACCGCGTGGCCGTCGGCTACCGCTTTGGCGACGCGCTGGACTCGGAGCTGGCGCTGCGCCTGCAGCACTATTCGAACGCCGGCATCAAGGAGCCCAACCCGGGCATCAACTTCTTCCTGCTCCAGTACTCGGCGCGCTTCTGAGCCGGGCGGCATGGTTTTCCCGATGGCAGCAGGGCGGGGCGCCGGCGCGTAGAATGTGGCGCTGCCATCTGTCCAGGAAATCTCCATGACTCTCGTCTTGTCCCGCCGAATCCGAGCAGTGCTTTCGGCGGCCGGCCTGTTGCTGGCTACCGGCACGGCGCTGGCAGCCGATCTCGAAATGCCACGGCCGCGTGGCAAGGACGAAGCCCCGGGAGCGCCAGTGGCCTGCAGGAAAGCGGTGCGGGAAAAGCTGCCGAATCCTGACCACTTCAAATGGGATGGCAGCACCTATCGCAAAATCGCCGAAGACGCCTACAGCGTGGTGGCCGATGTCGAGTACACGGGCACCGACGGCGCCCCGCGCAAAGCCAAGGTCCAGTGCGACGTGATCCGGGCGCCGGGCGACCAGTTCGTGGTGACCAAGGTCCGCCTGCCCGAATAGGGTTGCGAAGCCTTGTCCCAGGCCAACTGCGTCACAGTACCGCGCCACCGGGACGCCGCTGGCCTCAGGCCACGGCGCTTACGAAGGCCTCGAACGCGCTGGCGTCCATCGCCGGACAGAAGAAGTGGCCTTGCCCGTAGTCGCAGCCGGCCGCCAGCAGGATGTCACGCTGCGACTCGGTCTCGATACCCTCCGCAATCACGCGGATGCGCAAGGCATGCGCCATGCTGATGATGGCGCGGCACAAGGCCACGTCGTCCGGGCCCCGCGTCAGCGAGCGGATAAAGGACCGGTCGATCTTGATGTAGTCGATGTCCAGGTGCCGCAGGTACGACAAGGACGAGTAGCCGGTGCCGAAGTCGTCGAGCGCGATTTCGATGCCGGCCGCCTGGAAGCGCGAGAGCTGGTCCATGACATCGGCGTTCTGCTCCATCAGCGAGCCTTCGGTGATCTCGATGATCAGGCTGCCCACCGGCACGTTCCTGCGCTCGATCATGCTGGACCAGGACTCGGGCCCGTTCGCCGGCGCGCAGAACTCCATGGGCGATTTGTTGACCGACAGCTGGAAGTCCTTGCCCAGCAGCAGCTGCCAGCGCGCCAGCTGGTCCAGCGCTTCGGTCAGCACCCAGCGGCCGATGTCGATAATGAGGCCGGATTCCTCCGCAACGGCAATGAAATCTGCCGGGTGGATCGGCCCGCGTGCCGGATGGTTCCAGCGAATCAGGGCCTCGGCCTTGCAGACTTTGCCCGTGCGCAGTTCGACCACGGGCTGGTAGTGCAGCGCGAACTGCCCGGCCGCCAGCGCCGTGCGCAGGTCCTGCGTGATGCGCAGGCGCTCCTTTTCCGCCTGCAGCAGCGCCGGGGTGAAGACCTTCCAGCGATTGCGTCCCTCTTGCTTGGCGGCGAGCATCGCCTGGTCGGCGCACACCTGCAGGGCCTCGGCGTTGTCCGCGTCCTTGGGGCAGGTGGCCACCCCGATGCTGGCCGACACCACCACCAGCTCGCCGGCCAGGTGGTATGGCGCGGCAATTCGCTCCAGGATCGCCTGGGCAATGCCCTCGGCAACGCCGGCATCGCCCACCGCGGGCAGGATCACGGTGAATTCGTCGCCAGCCAGCCGCGCCACGGTATCTGATGCGCGCACCGATGCCGCAATGCGCCGCGCTGCCTCCAGCAGCAACAGGTCGCCCTGGTCGTGGCCGAGGGTATCGTTCACCTCCTTGAAGCGATCCAGATCGATGAACAGCAGCGCCAGCACATCGTGCGTGCCGCGCGAACGCTCGATCTCCTGCTCCAGCCGTTCGAAGAACAGGCGGCGGTTGGGCAGATCCGTGAGCGCGTCGAAATTCGCCTGGTGCAGGATGACTTCCTGCGCCTGGCGCTTCTCGGTCATGTCATGGATCAGCGCGACGCGGCGGCGCTCGCCATACGCGTGGGCCAGGTAGGTATCCACGGTCAGGTAGGCAGGAAACTCGCTGCCGTCCTTGCGGCGGATCGAGAGCTCGCCGCTCCATCTGCCCCTGGCCTCCACGGTGGCACGCAGGCGTTCGATCAGCCCCGCCGCATTGCCTTCGCCGCTGATGCTATAGCCCGAGCGTCCCTTGATCTCGTCGACCGTATAGCCGGTCGCGGCGGCAAAGGCCGGATTCACGTCGATGATGGTGCCATCGAGCGACGTCACCACCATGGCTTCGCTGCTGGACGAATAGACCAGCGAAGCCAGCCGCATCTCTTCCATATGGCGCCGTCGCTCGGCCATGGAGCGGCGCAGGCTGTAGTACAGCAGGCCCAGCAGCAGCGTGGAAGCCATGGCACCGGCCAGGGCAATGCGGCGATAGACCTGGTAGGGCGCAAGCACCAGGCCGACCGATTCGCCCACCACGAAATTGAGCCCGAATTCCGGCATGCGGTAATAGCCGAAGACCCGCTCCATGCCTTCGGAGCCCGATACCGCCCGATAGCTGCCGGACAGGGGCGAGTCGCTGGCGAGGTACGGCCTGTTGCTGACTGCCCTGGCCAGCGAACCTTCCAGGGCCGGCACACGCGCGATGACCTGGCCGGAATTCTTGATGACCGACGCCACTTCGCCGTCGCGGTTCGTGAACGTCTGCGCAAAGCTGGCGAACTGCTCCGGACTGACCGAGACCACGATCACGCCGTCGAAGCTGCCCTCGCGCAGGATGGGGCGCGTGAACTGGATCGACCATTTGCGCGAGACCTTGCCCTTCACCGGGTCGCTGATGAACAGCATGTCGCGCCCGCCCGCCCGCTGATGGACCCGGAAATGCTCGCGAGCGCTCAGGTCGACCTTCTCGCCGGGCGCGGGCGGGGCGATGGACGAGTAGACGAGCAGGCCATGCTTGTCGATCACCGCCACCTGGAACGACAGGTCCACCACCAGGTTCTCCCGCTCACGCACCATGTCGGTGAATCCCCTCGGGCCGGCCAGCCAGCTGGCCCGCAGGTCGAGGAGAAACTCGGACAGCCGCAGGATGCCGGATTTCGAGTACGCGCTGAACGCCTGAGCCTCGGCCTGGGTGCGCAGTGCGGCGTCATGCAGCAAGCGGTCCCGCTCGCTGACGAGTTGAAATGCCACGAATGCCCAGGTTGCAATGAGCCACGCCGCTGCCCCCAGGTTCAAGGGGGAAAAGACCTGCCGCAGGCGCCGTCGCGCCTTGCCATATCGGGTGGTCGAGGGTTCTGGCATCAAATGGGGTTCGCCGCACAGCGAGGAATCGACATCGATAGCAGGCTAGTCGAGGTCAGCGAACCCGACAAGAGCCCGCGGCGGTTCCGGGCCCGGTTTGACTATCGTTATATAGGCGTCTATATTGCGCTGCATGAACCATTCGCTGCTTCTGCTGGATGCATTCGCCATGCATCCGGGGCATCCGGTATCGCGAGCCTTGTCCGGCGTGCTGGAAAGCGCCGCCGCAGGATGCTTGCCGCGCTTTGCCCAGTGGCTGGGGCTGTCGCCTGGCGAGTTCCGGGGCATGCTCGATATCTGGTTCCCCGGGGCCGCTTCGGCCGGCTGGGAGCCCGACCCGCGGCCGGTCGACCTCGCCATGCTGCCGTGCGAGTTCGGCGATATCGTGGAAATGCTGTGGGACGGCCGCTCGCAAGGGGCGGATGGCGTCCATGTCCGCTGGGCACGGGCTAGTCCATTCAACGCCTTGCACCCGCCATCATGGAGGATGGCTGCCCCGGCGCGGCCTCGGCCGGGCGATGCCCCAGGCGTCCAGCAGGGGCTGGAAGCTCGGACCGCCTTCGGCGTCGCGAGGGGGCACGCGACGCGCCGGAGGCAAGGCCCGGCCGGTCAGGCCGAACAGGCGCTCGGCCTGCGCCATGTCGTCAGCGGCCGGAAGGTGTTCGACGATGCCCATCTGCCGGGCGGATTTCAGTGCACGCGTGAGTTCGGAAGCGGAGAGGCGGCACGCGCTGGCGAGTTGGTCGCGGCGCAGGGGGCCAGCATCCCGCAGGCAGGCCATCAGCGCGAGTACACAATCCCGGGTTGGTCGTTTCATGGTGGCTACGTCGGAAGAACTTGCCCCGCGGCCCAATCCTTCTGGCCACGCCGCATCGAACTACCCATTCTTCCGTAGCCCCAGCGCCTTGCCAATCGCATATCACAGTTGTTCACAATTGGCGCGCGAGTCTGGCGACGATCGTCGCCGTGGCTGCCGCGTTCAGGCCGCGGCGGCGTGAACCGGCAATGGCTCGTCACGGCGGGCGCGCATCTCGCAAACCAACGCCTGTGGCGGCTTGCCGAGCGCACGCAGGAACGCGTGGGTCATGCGCTCCTCGTCGCCAAAGCCGGTCAGTGTGGCCACGCGCGTGATGGACGATTCTCCCTTTTCGATCAAGGCAGCAGGCCGAAAACACGCGCGCTCAGTGACGGGTGGGCGGATTGTCCTGGGACGCAGCGCCCTGCGGCAGCAGGGTGCCATGCTTGCGCCAGCGGCGCTCCTGGGCGCGCTGCACTGCGGCGGCGATTTCATGGAGTTCCGCCAGGCGCGCTTCAAGTGCGTCGGGGTAGATGTCGTGAGGGCTGAACCTGAGGCGGAAGGGCATGGTGTCGTCTGTCGTATCGGATAGATGGTTCGGCTGCGACGCCGCCCGGCCTTGACCGTTGTCCCGGGGGATCGGGCGCGCTCGCCTTGCTGTTTCCAGTATGGACAGCACACAGGGCCGCGCGCCAGGCCATCGTTGGCCTGTTGACCTGGCTCAACGCATTTCGCGCAATGACCTGTTGCGCAGGTTCTGTCCGCGGCGCGCGTTCCAGCGGCATTCGATTTCCGCTGCCCTCTGACACCGTTGTAGGACGAATGCGGACTGCCCGCACGGTTTGCTGCTTGCTACGCTCAACTTAACTGTCCGAACCCTTCATTCCGTTGCGGGCATCCCCACATCCACACGAAGCAAGGAGAATCGTCATGAGAAAGTTGTGCGCACTGTTCGCCCTCGCCGGCATGCTGGTGATCACGGGCTGCAATACCATCCACGGTGCCGGCAAGGACATCGAACGCGGTGGCGAGAAGGTGCAGGGCGCCGCGGACAACACCAAGCAGAAAATGTAGCGCGGCCACTCGGTCAACCATCCTCAGGGGGCCCTTTGCGGCCCCCTGACTTATTTGCGAGTCGCGCTTGGGCAAGCCACGAACGGGTCACTGTGCCGTTGTGGCTTACGGCGCTTGCGGCGCAGGGTCGATGCGATGGCGGCGCCAGCTTGCCGGCGGCAAGCCAAATTCGCGCTTGAACGCCCGGCAGAATGCCGCTTCGGAGTCATAGCCGGCAATGCCTGCGACTTCGCCGATCGACTGGCTGCCATTGCGCAACGCCGTGGCGGCAATACGCAGGCGCCAGTGCGCCAGGTATTGCATCGGCGGCTGGCCAAGCAGGTCGGTGAAACGCTGCGCGAGCGCCGAGCGGGACAGGCCCACGCTGCCCGCCAGTTCATCGACGGTCCACGGATAGGCCGGGCGCGCGTGCATGCGTGACAGCGCGCGGCCGACGTAGCGGTCGCGCAGCGCCGCCAGCCAGCCGCGTTCGCTTTCCGGCATGCCGTCGATGCAACGCCGCACCGCCTGCACGAACAGCAGTTCCGACAGTTTCGCCAGGACCGTGGCACTGCCGGCCCGGGGCTCGGCTGCTTCCGACGTGGCGAACGCCAGCGCCGAGGCCAGCCATGCGGATTCCACGCCGCCGTCCAAACCGACCTTGAACAGGCGGGGCAAGGACGAGAGCAGCGGGTTGCCGAACATATCGTCGAAGGCCAGGAAGCCGCACACCATGCGCGTGGGGGTGCCTGCACCGCCATAACTCACTCGCATGACCTCGCCGGGATTGCTCTCCATCATCCCGGCAACGAGTGGCCCGGCCGGAATCGGACTCAGGTGGAGATCGCTGCCGAGCACATGGGGTTCGCCTTGGGGCACGACCAGCACTTCGCCGGCATCGACGCGCAGCCCTTGTCCGTCGCCGTCGGCCAGGCGGGCCCAGCAACTGCCTTCGGTGATGAGATGGTAGGACACGACCGGCCCCGTGCCAGGCAGGAAGGCGGCACGCAGGCTGCTGTCGGCTTCGGAGATCAGGCACCACGGCGCCTTGAAATCGCCGTTGAGAAAGACGGCACCACTCAGTTGCACCGCGCGCAGGAGATCGGACAGGGCATCCACGATCACTCCTTTCGCAAATCCGGCCGCATCCGGTCAAGTCCGGCGTTTTGCGCAAGAAAGCCGGAGGCCCGGTCAATGAAGCGGGCGGGCCGGGCTCCGATACTAGCACCGTGCCTGTCGCCAAACAACGGCGCGGGTACCCCGGCAATTCCGCAGGAGACCTATGCCATGGAAACGATCACCGCCCCCGATGCCAGCGCAGGTGCGCAGTCTGACTGGCTCGCGCTTGCCGCCTCGCTCGGCCGCATCTTCGACGAACGCGCCCCGGCCATCGATGCGCGGGACGCCTTCGTCAGCGCCAACTACGACGATCTCAGGGCGCAACGTTTCCTGGCCGCGGCGGTGCCGCAGGAGTTCGGCGGCGCGGGCCTTTCCCATCAGGAATTGGGGCAGGTGCTGCGTGAGCTGGGCAAGTATTGCGGCTCGACTGCACTGGCCTTTGCCATGCACACGCATCCGGTGGCCACCGCGGCCTGGCGCTGGCGCAACCAGAAGGCGCCGGTGGAAGGGCTGCTCAAGCGCGTGGGCGGCGAGCAGATCGTGCTGCTTGGCAGCGGCGGATCCGACTGGCTGCAGGGCAGCGGCACGGCGACACGCGTGGACGGCGGCTTCCGCATCGACGCGCACAAGGTGTTTGCCAGCGGTGCGCCGGTGGCGGACCTGTTCATGACCAGCGCCGTCCATGATGATCCGCAGGCCGGTCCTACCGTGCTGCATTTTCCACTGCCGATGAAGACGCCGGGTGTGCGCATCGTGCCCACCTGGCGCGCCATGGGCATGCGCGGCACTGGCTCGCATGATGTGGTGCTCGAAAATGTGCTGGTGCCGGACAGCTCCATTGCCGCGCGGCGCCCGCAAGGCGTATGGCACCCGATGATGCATACCGTGGCGATGATCGCCTTGCCGCTGATCTATGCGGTCTACGTCGGCATTGCCGAGGCCGCGCGCGATATCGCGCTGCGGTTGGCGAAGCAGCGCCGCCTCTCGCCGCATGTGGTCGAACTGGCCGGCCGCATTGGCAATGAATGGGATGTCGCACGGCTCGCGCTGGACGACATGTTCGCCGCCGCGGCCGGCCAGGCGCCGGGTGCCGTGACCACGAACCGGATCATGTGCGGACGCGCGGTGGCGGCGCGTGCGGTGCTGGCGACCGCCGACCTGGCCATGGAGCTGGCCGGTGGCGCGGGCTTCTATCGCGATGCCGGGCTGGAACGGCGCTTCCGCGATGCCCAGGGCGCGCGCTTCCATCCGCTGCAGGCGGGCGCGCAACACGAGTACGCGGGCCGCATGGCCCTTGGCCTCGATATCGACGCGCCGCCCGGAGACGTGCGGGCGGCCGCGCAATGATGCCCGCGCTCGCGCCGCTGCCGTATGCCACCGAGGCCAGCAATGACAGCGGACAGGAAGACGAGGACGATGCCGGACATGGCTCGCACTCGACGCAGTCGGCCCACTCGGTGCGCCGTGCCCTCCGCCGCGCGCTGGGGCAGTTCGCCACCGGCGTGGCGGTGGTGACGGCAACCGGGTCCGATGGCCGGCCCGTTGGCGTCACCATCAATTCCCTGGCCTCGGTGTCGCTGTCGCCGCCGCTGCTGCTCTGGAGCCTGGCGCTCGGCTCCGGCAGCCTGCCCGCGTTTCGCGCCGCGCCTTGCTATGCGATCAACGTGCTGGCGCACACGCAGCAGGCCTTGTGCGAACGGTTTGCCACCAGCGGCATCGATCGCTTCCAGGGGGTAACGCTGTCGCCCGGGCCGTGCGGCACGGCGCTGATCGACAACGCGCTGGCGTGCTTTGTATGCCGTCCGCGCAGCGCGCGCAAGGTCGGCGACCATGTGCTGTTCATTGCGGAGATCGTGTCCTACCGCATGAACCGGGGCGAGCCACTGGTCTTTCACGACGGTGGCTTTGCGGGCCTCAACGCTGCTTGCCCGCAATGACGAGCGCGATGCCGCCGAGCACGGCGGCGGCGCTGACCGCGAGCCGCAGCGACATGGTTTCGCCGAGCAACGCCAGGCCGCCTGCCGCCGCGATCACCGGCACGCTGAGCTGGACGGTCGCGGCGGTGGCGGCCCTCAACCGCGGCATGACTGCATACCAGACCACATAGCCCAACCCGGAAGTCAATGCGCCGGACACCAGCGCACACGCCAGCCCGGCGCCGTCCAGGCTGCGTTGCGCGTGCATCAGCAACGCCAGTGCAAGTGCCGGCGGCACGGCGCGCAAGAAATTGCCGGCGGTGGTGGCAATGGCATCCGCCGCGCCGCGCCCGCGCAGCGAATAGATGCCCCAGGCGATGCCGGCCACGATCATCAGCAGCGAAGAGCCCGGCGGCGGTGCGGCCAGCCCTGGCAACACCAGCCATGCCAGTCCGCCCAGCGCCAGGGCCAGTCCCAGCCATTGCCCCGCGCTCAGGCGCTCGCCGACATAGAGCCCGTAGCCCGTCATGGTCGCCTGCACGGCCCCGAACAGCAGCAAGGCGCCCGTCCCCGCGGACAGGTGCAGGTATGCGTAAGAGAACGCCGCCGCGTAGGCGAACAACGCCAGCGCCGATGGCCAGTTGCCTCCGCCGGCCAGCCGGCCCGGGCCATGGCGGACCAGCAGGATCAGCCACAACGCTGCCGCCGCGCTGACGACCCGGACCAGCGTGAAGCTGGCCGCGTCGATCGCCGTGCCCTTGAGCGCGAGCCGGCACAGGATCGAATTGCCGGCAAACGCCAGCATGGTCACGGCCGTCAGCAGGGCGACGCGACCCTGCGGCATGGCGGGCGCCGCGGCGACCGGCTTAGCCTGCATGCGCATCGTCCAGCGAGAACGAGGAGAGGTGTTCGATCGCCCGCACCAGCGCGGCATGGTCCCAGCCCGCGCCGCCCATGCCGACGCAGACATTGAACAGCTGCTGGCAAGAGGCCGTGGACGGCAGCCCGACCCCCAGCGTGCGCGCCGTGGACAGCGCAAGCGCCAGGTCCTTCTGGTGCAGGGCGATGCGGAAGCCCGGCTCGAACTTGCGCTGCAGCATGCGTTCGCCGTGGACTTCCAGGATGCGCGAGCTGGCGAAGCCACCCATCAGCGCTTCGCGCACGCGCGCCGGGTCAGCGCCGGCGCGCGCTGCCAGCACGAGCGCTTCGCTGACAGCCTCGATCGTCAGTGCGACGATGACCTGGTTCGCAACCTTCGCTACCTGGCCGTCGCCCGCCTCACCAACCCGCGTGATGTTCTTGCCCATAAGCTGCAGCAGCGGCAGCACGCGGTCGAAGGCGTGCTGCCGCCCGCCCGCCATGATCGACAGCGTGGCGGCACGGGCGCCCACCTCGCCGCCCGATACCGGAGCATCGACATAGTCGGCGCCGAGCGCTTCGACCTTCCTGGCAAATTCGCGGGTGGCAATGGGCGAGATCGAACTCATGTCGACCACGGTCGCACCGCGGGACAGGCCGGCAGCCACGCCGTTCTGCCCGAACAGCACGCGTTCCACGTCGGGCGTATCGGGCAGCATCAGGATCACGACCTCCGACTGGCGCGCGACGTCGGTGCCGTTGGCGCAGGCGTGCATGCCCGCATCCTGCAGGGCCTGCGGCACGCCGCTGCGGCTGTGCGCGAACAGGGTGTGGCCGCCTTGCAGCAGGTGCTGCGCCATGGGCGTGCCCATCACGCCCAGGCCGATAAAGCCGATCTTGCTCATGTTCTTGTCCGGTGGGTTGCCATGGCCCGGCTGCGCGGCCCGCGCCGCATGCAGCGTCGTGATTGATCATAGTCACTGCAGAGCCACCACAAACAGCCGGATCAGCGGGCGGCGCCAGCCGGTGCCGCGAGGATGGCGCGAATGCGCGCCAGGTACTGGTCGCCGACCGCGCGGTGCGTGCGCGCCGCTTCCTGGGCGAACTCCCGGCGCGAGGGCGGCCGGATACCTAGGCTGCGGCAGATGGTGGACAGATAAGGCTTGCGGGCGCCTGCCAGCCGGCCCGCCGCGGACTGGAGCGCGGCATCGCCGATGCGCGCGCGCAGCCACGCCAGCACCTGGCGGTCATAGTCGTTCTGGACGCGGATCAGATGTTCCATGGGGCCTCCTCATACTGTTCATCCATACAGTTACTGTAAATATATACAGTAATCCGATGGAGGCAAGGAGAATGTTCGTATGCCGCCCGGGAACGCCGGATCCACCGATCCTTAGAGTGCGTCTGGTTCCACTTCGATCAACGCGTCCACCACCACCACGCCATCGGCGTTCACCATCACCGGATTGAGGTCGACCGACCGGATCGCGCCGCCAGCCTTGTGAACCAATTCTCCGACTTGCACTGCTAACCGGCACAGCGCGGCGATATCCACCGCGGGCTCGCCGCGCACGCCGTGCAGCAGCGGCGCGATGCGCAGCGTAGCCAGCGCCCGGGCCACGTCGGCCTGCTGGCAGGGCGCGAGCAGCACGGCGGTGTCGCACAGCACCTCGACGTACTTGCCGCCATCGCCCACCACCAGCACCGCGCCGAATACCGGGTCCCAATGCGCGCCGATCATGCATTCGCGCTGGCCGCGCGACATGCGCGCCACCACCACGCCCTCGCAGGTGGCGCCCATGGCCTGCAGCGTGCGGGTCTGGGCCGTGAAGGCGCTGGCCACCGCTTCCGGGTCGTTGCAGTGCAGGGCCACCAGCCCGTGCTCGCTCTTGTGCGGCACCTGCGGGGAACTTGCCTTGACTGCTACCGGGGCGCCGATACGTTGCCAGGCCGCGACCGCGGCATCCACGTCGTGGCAGACGTAGTGTTCGACCACCGGCATGCCAGCAGCGGCAAGACGGACGAGACTGGCGGCCTCGCTCAGCGTCGCGCCGGTTCCGGCACTCGCCCGCTGCGCCGGGGCCACTGGCAGCGCAGGCTCGCCCTCGGCCGCAATCTGGCGCAGGCGTTCCTGGTGCGATACCAGTTGCGAGAAAGCGGATAGCGCTTCGGCGGTGTTGGCGTAGGTCGGCAGGCCGGCTTCGCGGAATACGTCCGCCACGGGCTGTTGCCAGACCGCGACCGCGATGGGCTTGCCCGCGGTGTCGGCAAACGCGGCGGCGTCGCGTGCAAAGCGCGGCACGTCGTAGCCCATGCCGGAGACGGGAATGTCGAGCAGGAACAGGTCGGCAGCGGGATCGCTTGCTACCACTGGCAGCACTTCCCCGAACAGCGCGCTGTTGGAGAGCAGCGCCGCGGTGACATCGACCGGGTTTGTAGTCGTGGCAAAGCCGGGCAGGCGTTCGGCGAGCGCGGCCCGCGTGGCGTCGGACAGCGGCGCAAGCGTCAGTCCGAAAGCCTGTGCCGCGTCGGCGGCCATGACGCAGCTCGCGCCCGAGTTGCTGACCGCCACCAGCCGGCGCCCGCTGGTATCCCAGCCACGCAGGTACAGCGGCGCGCAGCGCGCCAGTGCGTGCGCATCATTCACGCGCCAGATGCCGTGGCGGTCCAGGAAGGCGTCGACCGCGCGGTCTTCGTTGGCAATCGCGCCCGTGTGCGACGCCGCGGCGCGCTGGCCGTCCTGCGACCGGCCGGCCTTGACCGCCACGATCGGCACGTTGCGGGCCCGCGCCACGCGCGCGGCTTCGGCCAGCACTTCGGGATCGGTCAGGCTTTCCAGGTACAGCAGCACCAGCCGCACGCCGGGATCATGGGCGACCGACAGCGCCAGTTCGCTGACCGTGACGTCGGCCTGGTTGCCGGTGGCGTGCATATGGCGCACGCCGATGCCCTGGCCGCGCAGCAGCCCGTAGACCATGGCCGCCACGCCGCCGCTCTGGCTGACGACCGCCACCGGCCCGTCCTGCGGCGGCACCTCGATGAACATGGTGGAGAAACTCGCGATGGCGCCACTGCCAAAGTTGGCCAGCCCCTGGCTATTCGGTCCCACCAGCCGCAGGCCGCTGGCGCGCGCGGCGCGCACCATCTCGTCCTGCTGGCGACGGCCTTCGGCGCCGGCCTCGCCAAAGCCGGATGCGATCACGATGGCCGCCGCCACGCCGAGCCGCGCGCAGTCATGCACGGCCTGCACGGCGGCCTCGCCGGCGACGATGATGATGGCCAGTTCGGGGACTTCCGGCAGCGCGTCGAGCGAAGGGTAGGCACGCAGGCCCTGGAGGGAATCGCGCTGCGGGTTGACAGGGTAGAGCGTGCCGGCGTAGCCGTGCGTCTTCATGTAATGGATGGGCCGGCCGCCGATCTTGTGGATATTGTCGGAGGCGCCGATCACGGCAATAGAGCGTGGGGAGAGCAGGGACTGGAGTGGGGCGGTCATGAGCAGGGCGTAGGCGTTGAGAGAGGTCAGTCGATGGTGGCGCCAGAGGTCTTCACGACCCCGGCCCACTTGTCGATTTCCCGCCCGATGAAGCGGACGGTGGCCGGAGGATCGGTCCATTCGGCGGCGAAGCCCTGCGTGGCGAAGCGCGCGCGCACCTCCGGATCTTGCAGCACGGCCTTGAGCGCGCCATTGAGCGTGGCGATCACAGCGGGCGGCGTCCCGGCCGGGGCCAGCAGCGCGTTCCATGCGCTGGCCTCGTAGCCGGGCAGGCCGGCCTGCGCGATGGTCGGCGTGTCGGGCGCGGCCGGCGAGCGCGTCGCGCCCGTGATGGCGAGCGCCTTGAGCTTGCCGTCGCGCACGAACGGCATGGCCGACAGCATGGTGTCGAACATCACGGTGGCCTGTCCGCCCATCACGTCGGTCAGCGCGGGCGCGCTGCCCTTGTATGGCACGTGGGTCATGTGGATGCCCGCCATGCTGTTGAACAGTTCCGCGGCGAGATGGGTGGACTGGCCGTTGCCGGAACTGGCAAACGTGACCTGGCCCGGCCGCGCTTTGGCTAGCGCGATCAGCTCGGCCACGTTGCCAGCCGGCGTCGCCGGTGCGGTCACTAGCACCAGCGGGCCACGCGTGAGCAGGCTGACCGGCGCGAAGTCCTTGCGCGTGTCGTAGCCGGGTTTGCTGAACAGCGTCATGTTGATCGCGTGCGCGGTCGTGGCGACCAGCAGCGTATAGCCGTCGGGCGCGGCCTTCGCCACGGCCTCGGCGCCGATATTGCCGCCGGCGCCGGGGCGGTTCTCCACCACGAGCGGCTGGCCGAGCTTTTCGGAAAGCTTCTGACCGACCACGCGGGCAACGATATCGGTCGGCCCGCCCGGCGGATAGGGCACCACCATTCGGATCGGCTTGTTCGGGAACGACTGTGCCTGCGCGGCCGGCAAGGCCGTGGCGGACAGGGCCAGACAGGAAATCAGGGCGAGCGCGTGCCGCCGGGATCGATTCGGTGCCAAGGGATACTCCGGTTGTGGATGCCGGCCGGGACGGACAGGCGCTGCCGGCAAGGCGCCAGAGGCGGCGCTGGTTCGCTACTCGCGCCGGAAACGAAGCAGCGTGCCTTCGCCGAAGCGCAGGAAGCCGGCCTTCACCCGCTCGCCGATCGCTACGCCGGGCTCGGCATGGCCCATCACGCGCGGGCCTTCCTCCAGCGTGGCCAGCACCAGCGTGTAGGGCGCCAGCGCGCGGAACGCTTCATCCGGCGCGCGGCTGATCTCGGTCACGGCATGGACAGTCGCCAGTCCACTGGCATCTCGCCAACGTAGTTGCAGCCCGCCGCAGGCGCGGCACGCATGGCGTTCCAGCGGCTGCCATGCGCCGCAGTCGTCGCAGCACTGGTAGCGCACCATGCCGGCATCGAGGCCCGCTGTGTAGGGATGGGTCATGGCATGGCCTCCAGCACCAGGCTGACGTGGGATGACAGCACGCCGCCATCGGCATGGAACAATGCGCGCCGGCGCGTGCCGGCCTGGCGCTCGCCGGCACGGCCGGCGAGCTGGCGCGCGGCTTCGGCCAGGTGCATCAGGCCACCGGCCACGCCCGAGTGCCCGAAGGCCAGCAAGCCGCCGTGCGTATTGAGCGCCAGCGGCCCGCCGCGTCCGAAATCTCCCGCGCGCAGCCGCACATGCGCCTGTCCGCGTTCGGCCAGGCCGAGTTCTTCCAGCAGCATGACCAGCGTGATGGTGAATGAATCGTAGATCGCCAGGTAGTCGATGCTGTCCACGCCGCCGCCGGCCTCGGCAAACGCGCGCCGCGCGGCGTCGGCGGCGCCGGTCTGCATGATATTGTCGATGGCGCTCAGATGCTGGTGCCGGTGCGCCTGGCCCGCGCCCGCGATGCGCACTGGCGTGCCGGCTCCGGGCTCGGCGGAAACAACCACGGCAACCGCACCATCGGAGATCGGGCAGCAATCCGACAGCCGCAGCGGCGTGGCGATCGCACGCGCTGCACGTGCGTCGGCCAGCGACAGCGGTTCGCGCAAATGCGCATCCGGGTGGCTTGCGGCGTGTTCGCGCATCAGCACGGCAAAGCCCGACAGCGCATCGGCATCCATGCCGACTTCGTGCGGGTAGCGCGAGGCCAGCAACGCGTAGTAGGCCGGCACCGAAGCGCCGTTGGGCACCTCGACATGCGGTTCGCCGACCTGCGCCAGCGTCTGGATCGACTGATCGCGGCTCTGGCCGCTGAGGCGATTCTCGCCGGCCACGACGAGCACGTGGCGGCAGCGGCCGGCGCGCACCAGCTCATGCGCGAGCATCGCCATCACGCCGCCGGTGGCGCCGCCCGCGGCCACGCCGTGCGCATAGGCTGGCGTGAGCGAGGCGTACTCGCAGAAGCGGTCGGCCAGCATCAGGTGCGGCAGCGTGGTGGCGTAACCGCACAGCACGCCGTCGATGTCCGCGCGTGCCAGCCCGCTGTCGGCCAGCGCGGCATCGGCGGCCTGCGCCATCAGGGTCAGCGGCGTGCTGCCCTCAAGGCGGCCGAAGCGCGTATTGCCGGTGCCGCGTATGTAGCTTTTGCTCGCCATATCAACGCTTGAGCAGCGGGCATTGCGACTTCGACACCGGCATGAAGGCCTGGTCGCCCGGCACCGTCGCCAGCACCTTGTAGTAGTCCCACGGATACTTGGACTCGGCCGGGCTCTTCACCTCGAACAGGTACATGTCGTGGATCATGCGGCCGTCTTCGCGGATGCGGCCGTTCTTGGCAAAGAAGTCGTTGATCGGCATGGATTTCATCTTCTTCATGACCGCGGCGGTTTCGTCGGTGCCGGCGGCCTGAACGGCTTTCAGGTAGTGCATGACCGACGAATAAGCGCCCGCCTGGCTCATGTTCGGCATCTTCTTCACCTTCTCGAAGTAGCGCCGCGACCAGGCCCGCGTGGCGTCGTTCATGTCCCAGTAGAAGGCCTCGGTCAGCACCAGCCCGGCCGCCGTCTTCAGGCCGATTGCGTGGATATCGTTGATGTAGAGCAGCAAGCCGGCCATGCGCTGCGCGCCGTTGCGGGTCAGGCCGAATTCCGACGCGGCCTTGATGGCGTTGACGGTGTCGCCGCCAGCATTGGCGAGGCCAACCACCTGGGCCTTGCTGGCCTGTGCCTGCAGGAGATAAGAAGCAAAATCGCTCGCGCCGATAGGGTGGCGCGCGGCGCCCAGCACCTTGCCGCCGGTTTCATTGATCACTGCGGTGGCCGAGTCCTGCAGGGTGTGGCCGAAGGCGTAATCGGCGGTCAGGAAGAACCAGGTCTTGCCGCCGCGCTGGACCATCGCGCGCGCGGTGGTGTTGGCCAGCGCATAGGTGTCGTAGGCGTAATGCACCGACACCGGCGTGCACAGGTCGTTGGTGATGCGCTCGCTGCCCGGGCCGGAGAACACCACGATATGGTTCTTCTGCTTGGCCACATCCAGCACGGCCAGCGCCGGCGCGGAGGCCGCCACGTCGAGGATGGCATCGACATGGCCGGTATCAAACCATTCGCGTGCCTTGTTGGCGGCGATGTCGGCCTTGTTCTGGTGATCGACCACCACCAGTTCGATCTTCTTGCCCAGCACGTTGCCGCCGAAGTCGTCGATGGCCATCTGCGCCGCGGTCGCGCTGCCGCGGCCGGTGACATCGGCGTACAGGCCGCTCATGTCGAGCAGCATGCCGATCTTGACCACGTCGTCGGAGATCGCGGCCTTTGGCTGGGCCTGCGCGCCGCCGCAGGCAAGCGCGGCGGCCACGGCGAGCGTGCCGGCGGCCCTGCGGAACATCGAATGGCGTTGCTTCATGGGGTCTCCCTGGCTTGTCGTGCGCGTCGCGCGCGTCTCGTGTTTCGTACGGTGTCGTGTGATGCGGTCAGACCGTGGCGATGGGCGTTACCGGCGAGCCCACCGCGCCGGGCAGGCGCAGCGGCGGGGCGGTGAGCTGGAAGCGCGTGCGGCCATGGGCGCGCAGCCAGTCGGCTAGTTCGCGCAGATACCACAGCTCGCCCAGCGGCAGGCCCAGCTTGAACAGGCAGTGGTGGTGCAGCGGCAGCAGCGGGTGGTGCTTGTCGCCATCGGGCGCGGGCCGCGCCGGATAGCGCTCGACGGCATAGTTGTCGGCGACCAGCGCGGCAATGCCGGTATCGGTGATCCATTGCAGCAGCTTCTCGTCGCGCCCGTCCAGCGCGCAGCAGCTGTGGTGCAGCACCGCTTCGTCGGGCTCGCGCTGCATCGACAGCACGATTTCGGCAAAGCCGGTGCGCAGCAGCAGCATGTCGCCGGGCTCGACCTCGGCCTTGGCGGCATCCATGGCGTACATCAGGTCGTCGTAGCCGACGTTGCGGAAATCCATGCCGAAGCTATGCGCGAGGTCCACCAGCACGCCGCGGCCCTGCATGCCGCTGACCGCGAAGTTCTCGATGCCCAGCGCCTGCGCGGCGCTGTGGTCGTGGCCGTGGCCGCACGGGTGGGCCGCGAAGTTGTCGTCCTCGGCATAGTCCATTGGGCCGACGATATGCTCGTTGGCGCGAAAGCCGTTGTAGTAGACGCGTTCGGGCCTGCCGTCGCCATCGGCATCGAACAGCGCGCCCACGTGCGCGAGCGAATCCCATTGCGTGCTGTACTGCAGGCACATCAGCACCTGGTCGTCGCTGAGCACGTCGATGGCGGCCGGATCGACCTTCGCCAGCGGAAAGTTCACGTAAGGAATATCGTCGCGGAACGTCGGCCGCAGCACCGGCGCGTGTCGGCGCGGATTGAGCTTGTTGCCGCCCGGGTAGTCGAGCGGCAGCGACAGGCAGAAGCTGCGGCCGGCCTGCACCTCGCGCGCACCCTTCACGACCTGCTCGGGGCCGATCAGGTTGATGCGGCCGAGCTGGTCGTCGGGGCCGAAATCACCCCAGTTGGAACCTTGCGGACGTTGCTTCCAGCGCATGTCATGCCTCCTGTCGGGCGCGTGGCCGGGCGGCCGGCCGTTGTGGTTCGATTGCGGGGACGGTGCTCGCGAGCGGGCGCCAGTGCTGCTGGATGGCATCGGCCTCGCGCCGCAGCGCGCGCGCCATGGCGGCTTCGCGGTCGGTGATCCGTTCATTGAGCGCGGCGATGCTGATGGCGCCAAGCGGATAGCCGTCGGGCCCGGGCAGCGCGATGGCGATGCCGCCCATGCGCTCGACTACCACGTCCAGCAGCACCGCGTAGCCGCGTTCGCGCGTGGCCTCGATATGGCCGAGCAGCATGGGCCGGCTGAAACGCGGATAGCGGCGCATGGCCGGCGCGATGCCGTCGAGCACGGCCTCGATCTCCGCGTCGGGCAGGGCGGCCAGCAGCGCCAGGCTGCCGGCGCCGATGCCCAGCGGCCGGCGGCTGCCGATCTCCAGGTAATTGGCACGGATCGGGAACGTGCCCAACCGCAGTTCGATGCAGACCGATTCGCAGCCGCTGGGCACGGACAGGATGGCACTATCCTGGAAGGCGTTCGCCAGCCGGATCAGCGCTGGCCGGACCAGCGGGCGCAGGTCGGTGCGCTGCACGGTGGTGGCATGCATCGTCAGCCATTCCGGGCCCGGTGTGAATGCCTTGGTGGCAGGGTCGCGTTCCACCAGGCCTTCTGCCACCAGCGTTTCCAGCAGCCGCAGTGCCGATGCCTTGTCGACGCCGGCGGCGTTGGCAAGGTCGGTCAGGCGGCTGTTGCGGGCATCGGTCAGCGCGCGCAGCAGGCGGCAGGCCTTCTGCAGCGAAGTGCTGGGAGTGGTCACGCGGGGTTGTCTCCTTGTCAGGCTTTCATTACGTGAAACCTGTAGGTGCGGTTATAGGCCAATACACAAGGGCCGTCATTCTGCGACGCAGAAAAATTTCGCCGCTTGAAACTCCGGGCTGGTCATCGATGCGACGCGAGGGCGCCACTCCATAGGCAAATGTCCCGGCGTCAAATTGCATTTGACATTTTGTCAATCACCATTGGGATTGTATAGCCAGCTTATCGAGGCAGAATGCTAGGTTGACCTCATTCGGAGACAACCATGACCAACGAAGCATCCGTCGTCCGCGCAGTTCGCCAAGGCGACGTGCTGGTGATCAGCCTCTGCAACCCGCCGGTCAATGCCTTGGGCGTTGCCGTGCGCCAAGGCCTGAAGCAGGCCATCGAGCAGGCGCAGGCCGATGCCGGCGTGCGCGCCGTGCTGGTCGTGGGCGAAGGCAAGACCTTCATCGCCGGGGCTGACATCCGCGAGTTCGGCAAGCCGCCGATGCCGCCGTCGCTGCCCGAGGTTTGCAATCTGATCGAAGCGAGCGGCAAGCTGGTGGTTGCCGCCATCCATGGCCCGGCGCTCGGCGGCGGGCTGGAAGTCGCCATGTCGGCGCACTATCGCCTGGCGCTGCCGGGCGCCAAGCTCGGGCTGCCCGAAGTCAACCTGGGTCTGCTGCCCGGTGCCGGCGGCACGCAGCGCGCGCCGCGCCTGATGGGCGCCAAGGCCGCCGCCGAACTGATGCTCAGCGGCAAGCACCTGTCGGCCAAGGCCGCGCAGGCCGCCGGCCTTGTCGATCGCCTCGCAGAAGGGGAGGATCCCGTGGCTGCCGGCCTGGCCTAT
Source organism: Cupriavidus sp. C2SS-8b (assembly GCF_057073745.1). Taxonomy (NCBI): domain Bacteria; kingdom Pseudomonadati; phylum Pseudomonadota; class Betaproteobacteria; order Burkholderiales; family Burkholderiaceae; genus Cupriavidus; species Cupriavidus sp. C2SS-8b. The sequence goes on along the minus strand of NZ_CP172717.1, from coordinate 1,575,279 downwards.
GTCAACGAACTTCTCGAGCAGGGTGCCGCGCCGCGCCGCACGCGCGACCTTGCCGTTGCCGACAAGCCTGCCGCGCTGGCTGACCTTGACGCCCTGCAGGCCGAGACCGCGAAGAAGAGCCGCGGCCTGTTCTCGCCGCTGAAGATCATCGAATGCGTGCGCGCCGCCGTGGAACTGCCGTTCGACGAAGGCGTGGCGCGCGAGCGTGCGCTGTTTGTCGAATGCCTGAACAGCCCGCAGCGCGCGGGCCTGGTCCACGCCTTCTTTGCCGAACGCGAAACCGCCAAGGTGCCCGAAGCGCGCGGCGCCGCGCCGCGCGCGCTCAACCGCGTCGCCGTGATCGGCGGCGGCACCATGGGCGCGGGCATCACCGTGGCCGCGCTGGACGCCGGCCTGCCGGTGGTGATGATCGAGCGCGACGCGGAGTCCATCGCGCGCGGCCAGGCCAATGTCGAGAAGGTCTACAACGGCCTGATCGCCAAGGGCCGCATGACCGAGGAAGGCAAGGCCGCGATCCTGTCGCGCTACACGCCCAGCACGTCGTATGAAGCGATTGCCGACGTCGACCTGGTGATCGAAGCCGTGTTCGAGGACATCGAAGTCAAGAAGGCCGTGTTCCAGGAACTGGACCGCGTGTGCAAGCCGGGCGCGGTGCTGGCCACCAATACCTCGTATCTCGATATCGACGCGATTGCGGGCAGCATCTCGCGCCCGCAGGACGTGATCGGCCTGCACTTCTTCAGCCCGGCCAACATCATGAAGCTGCTGGAGATCGTCGTGCCGGCCAAGGTCAGCCCCGACGTGGTGGTGACCGCGTTCGAGCTGGCCAAGCGCATGAAGAAGATTCCGGTGCGCGCGGGCGTGTGCGACGGCTTTATCGGCAACCGCATCCTCGCCGTGTACAAGCAGGCCGCCGACTACATCATGGAAGACGGCGCCAGCCCCTACGAGATCGACGAGGCCGTGCGCGGCTTCGGCTATCCGATGGGGCCGTTCCAGGTGACCGACCTGGCCGGCGGCGATATCGGCTGGGCCACGCGCAAGCGCCGCGCCGCCACGCGCGACCCGAAGGCGCGCTATGTCGAGGTTGCCGACCGCATCTGCGAGCGCGGCTGGTTCGGCCAGAAGACCGGCCGCGGTTTCTACCTCTACCCGCAAGGCGCGCGCGTCGGCCAGGCCGATCCGGAAGTGCTCGCCATCGTCGATGCCGAGCGCCAGAAGAAGGGCATCGTGCCGCGCAAGTTCACGGCCGAGGAAATCATGCGCCGCTATATGGCGGCGATGGTCAACGAAGGCGCCAAGGTGGTGGAAGAGGGCATCGCGCTGCGTCCGCTCGATGTCGACGTGACGTTCCTGTCCGGCTACGGCTTCCCGCGTTTCCGCGGCGGCCCGATGCAGTACGCCGACATGGTCGGCCTGCCGAAGATCCTCGAAGATATCCGGACCTTCGCCAAGGAAGACGCGCTGTTCTGGAAGCCCGCGCCGCTGCTGGAAAAGCTGGTCGCGGAAGGCAAGGATTTCGCCAGCCTGAACCAGGCGCGCTGAACCCTGCGCTGGCCACAGTAGTTCATTGCGACGCGGCCAACCTTGCCACGTCGCAGCCCATGGAGACGAACAATGCAAACGACAACGGAACAATCCCCGGGCATCGACTTCCCGCTGGAGGGAGTGCGTGTGCTGGACCTGTCGCGCGTATTCGCGGGGCCGCTGTGCGGCCAGGTCCTGGCCGACTTCGGCGCCCAGGTGGTCAAGGTCGAACACCCCGGCCGCGGCGACGATACGCGCGACTGGGGCATGCGCATCGGCAAGACCGAGACCACGTACTTCAACAGCATGAACCGCAACAAGCGGTCCATCACGCTGGACCTGCAGAGCAAGGAAGGCGTGCAGATAGTCTATGACCTGCTGCCGCAGTTCGACGTGGTCATCCACAACTTCAAGACCGGCGGCGCCGAGAAGCTGGGCCTGGGCTATGAGCAGCTCAAGGCCATCAAGCCCGAGCTGATCTACTGCGCCGTGTCCGGCTACAACAGCAGCGGCCCCGAGGCGAAGCGTCCCGGCTATGACCTGGTGATCCAGGGCGAGGCCGGCTTGATGGCGCTCAACGGCGAGGCCAACACGCCGCCGCTGAAGTTCGGCGTGGCCGTGGTGGACCTGATGACCGGCATGTATGCCGCGCAGGCGGTGCTGGCCGCGCTGTTCCGCCGCGAACGCAAGGGCAAAGGGCAACTGATCGAGATGGCGCTGTACGACTGCGGCCTGATGGTCACCGGCTACTACGGTCTGGACGCCATGCTGCTGGGCCATGATCCGGCGCGCTACGGCAACGCCCATCCGTCCATCGTGCCTTACGGCATGTTCGAGTCCGCCGATGGTCCGCTGATCATCGCCGTGGGCAACAACAGCCAGTTCGACAAGTTCTGCCGCCAGGTCATCAATCGCCCGGACATCGTCGAGGATCCGCGCTACGCGACCAATGTCGAGCGGGCGAAGAACCGCGAGACGCTGACCCCGCTGATCACCGGCCTGATCCGCAGCTTTGCGCGCGACCTGCTGCTCGAGCGCATGACGGCCTGCGGCATCCCGTGCGGCAAGGTGGCCGGCCTGCATGAAGCCCTGACCAGCGAGCGGACCCGCCAGGGCGGCTTGCTGCGCGAAATGCCGCACCCGGTGGCAGGCAGCACGCATGTCTTCGCGCCGCCGTACCGCATCGACGGCCAGCGTTTGCCGATCCGCAGCGCGCCGCCCACGCTGGGCGAAGGCACGCGCGCCGTGCTGCAGAACCTGCTGCAGCTGAGCGACGCGCAACTGCAGGACCTGCAGGCGCGCGACGTGCTGACGCTGCCGGAAACACCGGGCAACGCCTGATCATTCGGGCCGCGCCGACGTCATGAGCGTCGGCGCGGCCAGGCCTGGCAAGGGGGTCCGATGGAGACCTTGCACTGACTCAAACTGGAAGAATTAAAGTGCGCATTCGAAATTTCACCCGTATGGTTCATTCCCGCCGCCGCGCCATCCTGGCACTGGCCGCAGCGCCGCTGCTGATCAGCAGCGCGTTCGCGCAGGCGTGGCCGGCCAAGCCGATCAAGCTCGTCGTGCCGTTCCCGCCGGGCGGCCCGACCGACACCGCGTCGCGCATCGTCGGCCTGAAGCTGGGCGAGGCCCTCAAGCAGCCCGTGATCGTGGAGAACCGCGCCGGTGCATCGGGTTCCATCGCGGCCGCGCAGGTCGCCAAGAGCCCTGCCGACGGCTACACGTTCATGATGCTGGCCACGCCGACGCTGCTGGCCCCGTACCTGTACAAGAAGGCCGGCTACGACACCACCAAGGACTTCACGCCGGTGGCCACGGTCTATGACCTGCCCATCGTGGTCGTGGTGAATCCCACGCTGCTGCCGAACGTGACGGACCTGTCGAAGCTGATCGCGCAGGCCAAGGCCCAGCCCGGCAAGCTCAACTACACCAGCTCGGGCGCCGGCAGCTTTGGCCACCTGAGCATGGAACTGCTCAAGCAGATGGGCGGCTTCGAGATGCAGCACGTGCCGTACAAGGGCGGCGTGCCTGCGATCAGCGACACCATCGGTGGCCAGGTGCCCATCATGTACGCTGACCTTGTCGCCGCGCTGCCGCACATCCAGGCGGGCAAGCTGCGCGCCATCGCCGTCGGTTCGCCGCAGCGCGTGGCCATGCTGCCGGATGTCAAGACGATCGCCGAGCAGGGCTTCAAGGGCTATGACGCGGTGTCGTGGGGCGGCCTGCTGGCGCCTCCGGGAACGCCGAAGGATATCGTCGACCGCGTCTCGACCGAAGTCGGCAAGATCCTGGCGGACAAGGATGTCCAGGACAAGATGCTGAAGGCCGGCGCCATCGCCAGCTATCAGAATCCGGCGCAGATGGGGCAGCGTATCCGCCAGGATTACGCCAAGTGGGGCAAGGTGATCCGCGAGAAGGGGATTGCGGTGGAGTAAGGGGTGTTGGGGGCGTCATCAACGCCCTCAAAATACCCGCATGTTAGCTCCCCTCTCCCGCTTGCGGGAGAGGGGAGAAACCCATTCACCGCCCCGGCCCGCGCTCCAGGATCTTGTACAGATGCGAGCGCGAGATCCGCAGTTGCTCGGCCGCACGCTTCTTGTTGCCGCCATGGCGCGCAATCGCGTCCACCACAGCCGCATAGGCAAGTTCGCTCATTCCTCCAGCCGTCTCGTTCACCGGCAACGTCGCCGTTGAGGTCGGCACGCTACCCGTGTCAGCGTCTTCATGCGAATACGCGCGCGCCAGCGGATGCACCGCCGCTTCACTCTCCGCACCCACCAGCCCGCGCGCCGCTTCGCCGCGCGCAAAGTCCACGACGCGCAGCGTGCGGCCGTCGCAGAACACCAGCGCTTCCTCGATGCGCTGGCGCAACTGGCGCACGTTGCCGGGCCATGGCTGGCCCGCCAGATGCCGCGCCACATCGAGATCGATCTTCGGCAAAGGCACGCCATTGCGCGAGCAGAATGCGCTCACGAAATGCTGCAGCAACGCGGGAATGTCTTCGCGCCGCTGGCGTAGCGCTGGAATGCGCAGCACCACGCCGCTGAGCCGGTAGTAAAGATCGAGCCGGAATCGCCCCGCATCGATCAGCGCCGGCACATCGCGGTTGGTGGCCGAGATCAGCCGGAAATCGACCCGCTGCGCACGGCGGCTGCCGAGCCGCTCGACCATATGGTCTTCCAGCACGCGCAGCAGCTTGACCTGCATCTCCATCGGGATGTCACCGACCTCATCGAGGAAAACAGTGCCGCCGGCCGCGAGTTCGAGCTTGCCAGCCTGTCCCTGGCGATGGCTTCCGGTGAAGGCGCCGGCCGCGTGGCCGAACAGTTCGGATTCGATCAGCGTGGCGGGCAGCGCCGCCAGGTTGAGGCTGACGAGCGGACGTTCGCTCACCGGTTCGCGTCCCGCACCATGAATGGCGTTTGCTACCAACTCCTTGCCCGTGCCGCTTTCGCCGAGGATCAGCACCGGCACGTCGAGCCGTGCCACGGTCTGGATTTCGCGGCGCAGGCGCTGCATCGGCGCGCTTTCGCCGATCAGGCCCAGCGCTGGCTGGGTGTCGCGCAGGCCATCGAGTTCGCGCTGATAGCGTGCGACCTGCGAGCGCAGTTCCGACAACTCGTCGTGCATGCGGACCATGGCCTCCGGCCCCTTGAACAGGACCTGGCCGATGGCCCCGACCACCTCGCCGTCCTGCCGGATCGGAATGCGGTTGACCACGCGCGTGACGCCGTTCATCTGCTGCAGTTGCCCGATCTCCGCCTTGCCACTCGCCACCACCTGCGGCAGCCGCGAATTCGGGATGACCTTCGCAGCGGGGTGCCCGATGCCTTCACCGGCGTCCAGACCCAGGAACTTCTCGTGTACGGGACTGATGAAGCGCACGAGGCCGTCCCGGTCGGCCACGGTGATGGCCTGGTACGGGTCGGTCAGGAAGTGGTCGAGGATCGCGCTGGCGAAAGGCACCGTGCCAAGGAAGTCGAACAGCACCGCGTGCGTGTCAGCGCGGTGCAGCAGGATCAACTGGTGGGCACCGTCCTCCAGGCACAGGCCGATGTAGCGGTGTTCGCCGGCATCGACCGGAAACAGGCGGCGGCCATGAGCGCGGTCGGAAGCCTGGTCACAGGCGGCTTCGGCGGCATTGGCCGTGGCGGAGTCGGCACAGACCCCGACCGCGGCGATGCGTTCGCCATCTGATCGGCGAACCACGACGCCGAGCGGGGCGGCTGCACCGGTCGTTTGTGTTGCCATTGAGGACACATCAGGTCTCCGTTGGTGTCCTGTATGCGGACACGCTCTGTCGTTATGGCGGACATCATAGACTGTGAGAAAAAAATCCTCCATGAAATCAAAGGGGATCGGAGTGTCTTCAACATGGCACGGCTTGTGCGGTATGAATCCGACACATCATCCGACGACATCCGGAGACACGCCGTGACCTGGCAACCCGAAATCGACGAACTGGCCTACCGGCGGCGCCTTGCCGAGCGCATGGGCGGCGAAGACAAAGTGACGCGCCACCGCGAGGCCGGCAAGTTGACCGTGCGCGAGCGCATCGCGGGCATCGCCGATGAAGGATCGTTCCGCGAAGTCGGCGGCCTCAGCGGCAGCGGCCGCTATGACAGCAACGGCCGGCTGGTGGACCTGGTGCCGTCGAACCTGGTGATGGGCCGCGCGCAGGTCGGCGGACGGCCGGTCGTGCTGGTCGGCGACGACTTCACCGTGCGCGGCGGCGCCAATGACGGCGCGGTCGGCGACAAGCTGATCCACGCCGAGAAGATGGCGCATGACCTGCGCCTGCCGATGATCCGGCTGGTGGACGGTACCGGTGGCGGCGGCTCGGTGCGCAATATCGAGATCAAGGGCCATACGCTGATCCCTACCATGAAGGTGTGGCAGCACGTCGTGGAAAACATGTCCGTAGTGCCGGTGGTGTCGCTGGCGCTTGGATCGGTCGCGGGCATGGGCGCGGCGCGCGTCGCAGCGAGCCACTACTCCGTGATGGTCAGGGAGACCTCGCAGGTCTTCACGGAAGGCCCGCCCGTGGTGGCGCGCATCGGCCAGCAACTCACCAAGAGCGAACTGGGTGGCAGTCATATCCACACGCGCAACGGCGTGGTGGACGACGAAGTCGCCACCGAGCAGGAGGCCTTCGCACAAGCACGCCGCTTCCTGTCCTATCTGCCCGCATCGGTGCATGAACTGCCGCCCCGCACCCCACCCACCGATGATCCCGCGCGCCGCGTCGAGTGGCTGCTTGCGGCCATCCCGCGCGATGGCCGTGCGGTCTACAAGATCCGCCCGATCGTGCAGGCGCTGGTGGACGATGGCTCCTTTTTCGAGACCGGCCGGCAGTGGGGCTGCGCCATCGTGACCGGTCTTGCGCGGCTGGACGGCTGGCCCGTGGCGGTGATCGCCAGCGACCCGTACTTCCATGGCGGCGGCTGGGACAGCGCCACCGCCGAGAAATTCACGCGCTTCGTCGACCTGGCGCAGGCTTTTCATCTGCCCGTGGTCAACCTGGTCGATACCGCCGGCTTCCAGATCGGCCTGGAAGCGGAGCAGGCCGGGACCATACGCCATGGCGTGCGCGCGCTGGCCGCGGTGTACCAGGCGACCGTGCCGTGGTGCTCGGTGATTTTGCGCAGGGCCTACGGCATGTCCGCCGCCGCGCACCAGCATATGGGGCGGTTCAATTGCCGCTACGCCTGGCCTTCGGCCAACTGGGGCGCGATGCCGATCGAAGGCGGCCTTGAAGTCGCCTACAAGGCCGAGATCGAAGGCGCCGACGACCCGGTGCAGAAGCGCGCCGAGATCGAGCAGCGGGTGCGCAGCCTGACCTCGCCGTTCCGCAGCGCGGAGGCCTTCGTTATCGAGGACATCATCGACCCCCGCGAGACCCGTACGCTGCTGTGCGAATTCGCCAATCTGGCCGCGCCGCTGCGCGAAGCCGGCATCAGCCGGTTCGGCATCCGGCCCTGAACAAGATTAAACACCGTTGGACTGGCCGCAGAAGCCAGACCCCATCTGAACAAGGAGACCGAATTGAAGAAGCTGCTGATCGCCAACCGGGGCGAGATTGCCCTGCGCGTCCTGCGCGCCGCACGTGACCTGGAGATCGCCACCGTCGCGGTGTATTCACAGGACGATGCCAGCGCGCGGCACCGCATGCTGGCCGACGAGGCGATTGCCCTCGACGGCTCGGGGCCGGCCGCGTACATCGACATTGCGGGCATCATCGCCGCGGCGAAGGCTTCCGGTAGCGACGCGATTCATCCGGGCTACGGCTTTCTCAGCGAGCGAGCGGACTTCGCGCAGGCATGCATCGACGCCGGCATCACCTTTGTCGGGCCGACCATCGAGCAGCTTGCCCTATTCGGCGACAAGGGCCGGGCGCTTGAACTGGCGATGGACAGCGATGTCCCCGTAATGCCCGCGACGCGCGGCAGTGCATCGCTTGAAGAGATCACCAGCTTCTTCGACGCGCAGGGCGACGCCGGCGTGGTCATCAAGGCGGTAGGCGGCGGCGGTGGCCGCGGCATGCGCGTGGTGCGGCGGCGCGAGGACCTGGCCGAAGCCTATGCACGCTGCCGGTCCGAGGCGGCCTCCGCGTTCGGTGTCGATGCGCTCTATGCCGAGCGGCTGGTCAGCCGCGCGCGCCATATCGAAGTGCAGATTGCCGGCGACGGTGCCCATGTCATCGCGCTGGGCGAGCGCGACTGCACCTTGCAACGACGCTTCCAGAAGCTCGTGGAGATCGCGCCAAGCCCTGTCCTGCGGCCGCAATTGCGCGAGGCCATCATCAAGGCTGCGCTGCGGCTCGCACGCCGCGTGAACTACCGCAGCCTGGGCACCTTCGAGTTCCTGGTCGAGGAAACCGCATCGGGCGAGCAGAAGGACTTTGTCTTCATCGAGGCCAATCCGCGCCTGCAAGTCGAGCATACGATCACAGAGCAGGTCACGGGCGTGGATCTCGTAGCGCTGCAGATCGGGCTGGCTGCGGGGCGCACGCTCGGCGAACTGGGCCTGGATGCCGCCGCGCCGCCGCAGCCGAAGGGCTATGCCATCCAGGTCCGCGTCAACGCGGAAATCACCGATGCACAGGGCCTGGCGCGGCCAGCGTATGGCCGGCTGGAACGCTTCGACCCGCCTTCCGGTCCCGACGTGCGTGTCGATTCGCATGGCTACACCGGCTACGAGCCGTCGCCCAACTTTGATACCCTGCTAGCCAAGCTGATCGTGACCAGCGCGGCCCCGAAGTTCGATGCCGCAGTACGACGCCTGCAGCGCAGCCTGGCAGAGTTCCGCATTGTCGGCGTGCCGACCAATATCGACCTGTTGCGCGCACTGGTGCAGCGCGATGACTTCCTCGCGCAAGACGTGCATACGCGGCACTTCGAAGCGATCTTGCCGGAACTGGCGGCATCGGCCGCGGCCATCGCGGACGCCGGGCGTGCGCAGGAGGCGATGCTTGGCGGCGCAGCGCGCCCATCGTCGCACACGCCCCGAGCATCGGAGCCCGAGGAAGAACTGGAAGATGGGCTGGTCGCGATCCGCGCGCCGTTGACCGGCCGCGTGGTGGAGATCTCCGTCGCAATCGATGAGATCGTCAAGCCCGGCCAGACCGTGGCCGTGCTCGATGCCATGAAGATGGAGCACGCGATTGCGGCCGAGTGCGGCGGACGCGTGGTCGACCTGCGGCTGGAGAACGGCGCGCTCGCGTCGGAAGCCCAGATCCTGATCGTGCTGGAACAGGTTGAAGCCGATGGCGTCTCCGTTGTAGCGGCGCAGAAGGTCGATCCGCACGCGATCCGCGCGGACCTGCAGCGCGTGCTGGACCGGCATGCCATCCTCGAAGACGCGGCGCGGCCCGACGCTGTGGCCCGTCGCCGCTCGCGCGGCCAGCGCACCGCCCGCGAGAACGTGGCCGACCTGTGCGATGCGGATTCCTTCGTGGAATACGGCGCGCTGGCGCTGGCGGCGCAATCGTCGCGCCGCACCAGAGAAGACCTGATCGCCAACACGCCCGCTGACGGCCTGATCACCGGCATTGGCAATATCAACGGCAGCCTCGTCGGCACGGACCGCGCGCGCAGCGCAGTGATGGCCTACGACGCAACGGTGCTCGCCGGCACGCAGGGCAAGCGCAATCACATCAAGACCGACCGCATCGTCGAGGTCGCGCTGCGCGATGAACTGCCGCTCGTGCTGTTTGCCGAAGGCGGTGGCGGCCGGCCTGGCGACGTGGATTTCCCCTCGGTGTCCGGCCTCTACCAGCCGTCGTTCTCCGCGTTCGCGGAGCTGAGCGGCGAGGTGCCGGTGGTCGGCATCGTGTCTGGCCGCTGCTTCGCGGGCAATGCCGCGTTCCTCGGCTGCTGCGATGTGATCATTGCCGACAAGTCCGCGAACATCGGCATGGCGGGGCCTGCGATGATCGAAGGCGGTGGTCTCGGCATCTTCCGCCCCGAGGAGGTTGGCCCCGCGTCCGTGCAATTCGCCAATGGCGTGATCGACGTGCTGGTCGAGAACGAGGCCGAAGCCGTGCAGGTCGCCAGGCACTACCTGTCGATGTTCCAGGGGCGCATCGAACACTGGAGCGCGCCGGACCCGCTGGCGCTGCGCCATGTCGTGCCCGAGAACCGCCTGCGCGTGTACGACACGCGCAAGGCCATCGAGGGCATTGCCGATGCGGGCAGTGTGCTGATGCTGCGCGGCGGCTTCGGCGCCGGCATCCACACGGCGCTGGCGCGCGTGGAAGGGCGGCCTGTGGGCATCATGGCCAACAACCCCTATCACCTTGGCGGTGCTATCGACGCCGATGCTGCCGACAAGGCGTCGCGCTTCATGCAGCTGTGCGATGCGCATGGGCTGCCGATCATCTCGCTGGTCGACACCCCGGGATTCATGGTCGGCCCCGAGTGCGAGGCGCGTGCGCAGGTGCGCCATGTATCGCGCATGTTCCTGACGGCTGCCAAGCTGCGCGTCGCGCTGCTGGCGGTGACCCTGCGCAAGGGCTATGGCCTGGGCGCGATGGCCATGGCCGGCGGTGGCTTCCGCTCGGCGAACTTCACCGTGTCGTGGCCCACTGGCGAGTTCGGCCCGATGGGTCTGGAAGGTGCCGTCCGGCTTGGCTTCAAGAAGGAGCTGGAGGCGGTGCCGGACGGCCCCGAACGCAAGGCGCTGTTCGAGCAGCTGGTCGCGCAGTCGTACGAGCGCGGCCACGCGATCAACACGGCTGCGGCGGTGGAGATCGATGCCGTGATCGACCCGGCCCAGACGCGCAAGTGGATCGCGCAGGGCATTGCGTCGGCCGAGGTGCGCAGCCGCCGCGAACGCCGCGGGTTCGTCGACGCGTGGTAAGCGCGATGGCAGCGGCATCACGGTTTCCGTCCATCACAGCCAGGGAGTTTCCATGATCATGAAAGGACCTGACCCGGCGCAGCTCGCGCTGGGCGGGCTGCGCGTACTCGAAATCGGCACCGGTCCGGCGCTGGCGTACGCGGGCAAGCTGTTCTCCGACTTCGGCGCTGAAGTCATCAAGGTCGAAAGCCCGGCGGGCGACGCATGGCGGCAGATGCCGCCGCTGGTCAGCGTGCCCGGCGCCGCCCAGCCGGAAAGCGCGCTGTTCGCATGGCTGAATACGAACAAGCGCAGCGTCACCGCCAATGCGGCAGATGTCGATGACAACGCGTGGCTGGCACAGCTTGCGCGCACTTGCGACGTGGTGCTCGACGCGCGCGCCCTGGAGGAAGGGCCGGGCATCGTTGCCACGCCGGTCTGGTCAGGTGCGGCCGGCGGCCATGAGCCGATCGAGGTCGTCCTCACCTGGTTCGGGGAGAGCGGCCCCTACAGCGGGTACGCGGGCGCGGAAGCCGTGTGCCGGGGCCTTGCCGGCGCGGTGCACGGCAGTGGTCCGTCAGACGGTCCGCCCCATATGCCGCACGACGTGCAGACCGCGATCGTGGTCGGCCTGAGCGCGTTTTCGGCGGCAGTCGCCGGTCTTATTGGCAACGCGCAGGGCAGCCGCCGATACGTGCTCAGTGAACACGAATGCGCCTTCAGCGTGGTCGAGATGGAAGCCGGCATGGTGCCCGACAAGCGCCACCCGCTGCGTCGCCTTGGCGTCAACCGCTTCTGCGGTACGCATCCGGCGGGCATCTTCGAGACCGCGAAGGGCTGGATCGGCATCTTCACGCATACGCTGCCGCAGTGGAAGGCGCTGTGCGACGCGATCGGGCGCCCCGAACTAGGCGACGATCCGCGCTTCGCAAACGGGCAGGAACGCATGGCGCGGGCGGACGAGATCGACGATCTGCTGATTCCCGCGTTCCGGACACGCACGGCGAGCGAGTGGTTCGAGATCCTCGGTGACAAGAAGCATCCGACGGTCATCGTGCCGACCATGGAGGAATTGCTGCGCCAGGACGTCCATCGTCAGCGCCATGCGTTCGTGCCGGTCGAAGCCGCGGGCGTTACGTTTGAAGGCCCGGTCGTGCCGCTGCGTCTCGACGCAGCGGGACCGTTGCATGGCGGTCCTGCGCCAATGAAGGGTGCTCACGATGGCTTCTATCGGGCTGCCGGGCTGGATCATCAGCCGCACCGCACACTCAGGAGAACGTCGTCTTCGGAACTGCCGCTGAAGGGGCTGCGCGTGGTCGACCTGACGATGGGCTGGGCGGGGCCGCTTGCGTCCCGGACGCTGGCCGACTTCGGCGCGGAGATCATCAAGGTCGAGAGCACCGGCTATCCCGACTGGTGGCGCGGCGCCAACTTCACCGAGGAGTTCTATCGGGATCGGCTGTACGAGAAGAACACCAACTTCAACCTGATGAACCGCAACAAGCTCGGCATTACGCTGGACCTGACGCGGCCCGAGGGCAAGCAATTGCTGCTCGACCTGGTGGCGGGCGCCGATGCGGTCATCGAGAACTACTCGGCCGAAGTCCTGCCGAAGCTCGGCCTCGACTACGAGGCGCTGCGCGCCGTCAACGAGCGCCTGGTCATGGTGTCGATGCCGGCCTTCGGGCTTGGCAATGCGTGGAGCAACACGCGGGCGTATGGCGGCACGCTGGAACAGGCCAGCGGGCTGCCGCTCCACACCGGGCATCCGGACGGGCCGCCGGCCATGACGTCCTACGCCTACGGCGATCCGATCGGCGGACTGAACGCCGGCGCCGCGATGCTGCTCGCGCTGTTTGCGCAGCAGTCGACCGGCAAGGGCCGGCATCTCAACCTGTCGCAGGTCGAGGCCATGTTGCCGATGGCCGCGCCGTTCATCATCGAGCAATCGGTCAGCGGCGCAGTTTCGCCGCGCCAGGGCAACCGCCATCCGTTGAATGTGCCGCACGGCTGCTTCCGCTGCGCGGGCGACGATGCGTGGATCGTGCTGACCGTCACTGATGCGGAATGGCACGGCCTGTGCCGCGCCATCGGCAGGGGCGATCTGGGTGCGGAAGCGCAGCTTGCCCACGCGGCGGGGCGCCGTGCGCAGCAGGACAGGATCGACGCCGCCATCACATCGTGGAGCGCGGGCCGCGATCCGGAGGACGCCATGCGCGTGCTGCAGCAGGGCGGGGTTGCCGCTGGCGTGGTTCGCCCCATGTCGCAGGTGCTGCAGGACCCCCACCTTCGCGCACGGGGCTTCTGGCGTGACATGGAACGTGCCTGCAGCGGCACGTACACCGCCAGCACGCCGTGGTTCCGCACCGCAAACGAGGCCATGCCGATCCGCAGCGCGTCGCCGACGCTCGGCGAACACACCGAAGAGGTGCTCACGCGCGTGCTGGGGCTGAGCGCGGCGCGGATCGCGGAACTCGAACGCATGGGCATCACGGGCAAGACGGCGCAGCCGAAGTCATCAGGCAAGGCCGCGTAGGTCAACAAGGCATTCAGGAACACCCAGGAAGAACAGGAGACAAGCATGCAAGAACTCGATTTTTCTACGCGCTGCCGCCGGGCAACAGGCCGCTTCAGACTGGCCGCTGCCGCGCTGGTCGCGTTGACTTGCACGATCGCAGGGCCGGCCGCTGCCCAGAGTGCGAACTGGCCGAACAAGCCCATCCGGATGATCGTGCCGTTCCCGGCGGGGTCGTTCACCGACACGGTGGCGCGCGTGCTGTCCGAGCACCTGAGCAAGTCGCTCGGCCAGCCGGTGATCGTCGACAATAAGGCCGGCGCGAACGGGCTGATCGGCGTGGGCGAGGCTGCCCGCGCGGCGCCGGACGGCTACACGCTGCTGGTCACCAATTCCAGCAGCATCACTATCAACCACCAGGTCTACAAGAAGAGCAACTACAAGCCGAAGGACTTCACGCCGGTCACGCTGGTGCTGGAGGCGCCGTTCATCCTCGTCACGAACCCGGAGTGGTCGCAGAAGAACGCAGTCGGCACGGTGCCGGAGCTGGTGAAGTTCGCCACGCAGAATCCGGGCAAGATCAGCTACGGCTCGGCGGGCCCCGGCAACATCGCGCACCTGAGCTTTGCGATGCTGAACAACCGCACGAAGATCAAGACCACGCATATCCCGTACAAGTCCGCGGCGCAGGCGGAGTTGGCCGTCATGAGCGGCGAACTGGAGACGGCGTTCGACACCTGGAGCGCGCTGCCGCAGATCAAGGTCGGCAAGCTCAAGCCGCTCGCCGTCAGCTCGTCCAAGCGCATGACGCAACTGCCGGATGTGCCGACGCTGGAGGAGCTTGGCATTGCGCCGTTCAATGTGACGTTCTGGATCGGCATGCTCGCGCCGGCTGGCACGCCGCCGCAGATTGTCCAGAAGCTCAATACCATCACGCACGGCCTGCTTGAAGACAGCAAGGCAAAGACGGCGCTGGGGCAGCAGGGCGAGGTGGTGATGATCGACCCGGCCACGTTCGCGAAGCGCATCGAGAAGGAGGATGCGAGCTGGGGGACCGTGATCCAGCGCGAGGGGATTACGCTGGAGTGAACTGCTCGGGGCTGGCACCGGTGATGACCGGTGCGACTACTTCCTCCCCCTCCCGCGAACGACCTTCTTCACCACGCCGGCGCGCGGCGCTTCCTTGACGGCCGCGGCGCCGCCGCCATGCATCTGTTCCAGCCACGTCAGCGCATCGACATAAGACAGGAACTGCTCGAAGTACGCGGGTGACATCTCGCGCATCAGCGTCAGGGAGCGATGCACGAGATGGCTGGAATTGAGCGGACCCGCATGCTCGGGCACCCGCTCCAGCGATTGCTGCAACTGCTGGCTCGCGCTGACGCGCGTCCAGGTATCCCGGAAGTAATCGATCAGCTCCGGCTCGACGCGCAATGCGTCGCGCGGAGCGCTGCGCGGCGCTGCGCCAGGAGCTGGAGCAGCATCTGGCAGAGTGGCCTGGCTCGCGATGTAGTCGACTACCTCCGCCAGCGCGCCGCGCGTGGGCAGGCGTGGTGGAGGCGCATCGCCGGCGTCCGGTGAGGCGGCGCATTCGACGGCCTCACCGTATGCGATGACCAGCTCCGACAGCCGGCCATCGAGCAGGCTGCGCGCGTCGCCACTGTGGCCAGCCGCGCGCCGTGCCATCGCTTCGATCAGGCGAAACCGGACCGGGTCGACGCGGTCGGCGCCGCGCTCGCGCCAGGCGGCCAGCGTGTCGAGCACGGCGCCGCTAGCCATGCGGCTTCCCCGTGCCCATGGATACGCGCGGAACGGGGGCGATCTCCACGCGCCGGTTGCGGGCGCGGCCAGCCTCGTCGGCGTTCGACGTGACCGGCTGCTCCGCGCCGAATGCAGCCGAGAACACGGACGCGGCCGGGATGCCGGCTTCGATCAGCGCGCGCGTCACCGTCAAGGCGCGTTGCGCGGAAAGTTCCCAGTTGTCGGCAAACCGCCGGTTGCGTTCGCTCACCTGCTGGTCGTCGGTGAAGCCGCTCACCATCAGGATCTCGTCGCGCGAGCGCAGGTAGGCCGACAGCGGGCCGGCCAGGCTCTTCAGCACGTCACGGCCCTGCGGCTGGAGCTGGTCCGAGTTGAGCGCGAACAGCACGCTGCCATTGATGCCGATGCGGCCGTTCACCAGCGTCACGCGTCCGGCGGCCAGCGGTGCCGCCAGCGCCTTTTCCAGGCTTTCGCGGCGCTGCATTTCTTCCTGGCGCTGCTTCGCTTCCTTCTCCAGCCTGGACGTGAGCTCCATTTGCGCGCCGATGACGCCCAGCAGGATCAGCACGAACGCCCCCAGCACCACCGACATCAGGTCGCCAAAGACGGCCCAGGTCGGTACGGACGGCTCGACGCCTGCGTCGATGTCGTCGTCTCTCATGCCGCCTCTGCGTTGGATGCCTGCTGTCCGGCAAGCTGCTGCAGGTCGTCAAGCACCTGCTTCTGCGAGCGCATGCTGAGGTCGACGACCTCGCGTGCCTGCGCCACGTAGTAGGCCAGCTGCTCGTCGCTGCGCGCCATGGATTTGTCGAGCGCGGTTTCGATGCGTTCCAGGTGCGCCATCAGCTTGTCGTTGGACTCGCTGAACATCTGCACGGCCACGCCCAGCGCCTCGCCAAGGCTGGCCACTTCGACGGCGCTGCCCGTGACTTGCGCGGCCACGGTGGCGAGCTTGCCGGTTTCCGATTCGACCTGGTCGTGGAAGCGCGTGCCGACACGGTCGAGCAGGTCGGCCGTGGTGGCAACGAGGCTGTCGACGGCCACGCGCTGTTCGGTGGAAGCATGGTTGACCGCATCGAGCAGCGTGCCCAGCGTTTCCAGCAGGCGGCCGCGCTCTTCGAGCATCGTGTTGTCGCGCGCCATGCTGTCGGCGAGCTTCTGGCGCAGTTCGGCGATCACCTCGGCCGCGGCCTTGGGCGCTTCGGTGGCGGCCTGCACCAGGCGCGAGACCTCGGCGATGGTGTGGCTGGCCTGTGCCTGCGTCTGGGCCGCGATGTCGCGCGTAGTCTGGGCCAGCGTATTGCAGAGTTCCTGCTGGCGGTTGGTCGTGTGCGTCGTGGTCTGCTCCCATTCCTGTCGCAGCGACGCAGCCATGCTGCCCAGCGTCTCGGTCCACGCGGTCATGCGCTGCTCGTCGCGCGCGGCCATTTCGGCCTGCAAAGCGACCGCGGCCTTCGGGGCCTGCTCGGCGGCCTGCACGAGGCGATCGATCTCGGCGATGGTGGTGCTGGCGTGCGTGCGCGCTTCGGCCGAAATATCGCGTGCCGTCTGGGCCAGTGCGTCGGTGATGGCTTGCTGGCGGCCAGCGGATTGCGCGCTCTCCTGTTCGATCTGGGCGCGCAGCATTGCAGCCATGCCGGCTAGTGCCTCGGTCCATGCGGCAAGGCGCTGCCGGTCGCGCGAAGCCAGTTCTTCCTGGAGCGCGACTGCAGCCTTCGGGGCCAACTCGGCGGCCTGCACGAGGCGGTCGATTTCGGCGATGGTGCTGCTGGCGTGCGTGCGGGCTTCATCGGACATAGCGCGTGCCGTCTGCGCCAGCGTTTCGGTGATCTGTTGCTGATGTCCGGCGGCGTTGGCGCTGGCCTGCTCCATCTGCGTGCGCAGCGTCGCGGCCATGCCGGCCAGTGCTTCCGTCCATGCAGTCAGACGCTGCTGATCGCGAGTGGCCAGTTCTTCCTGCAGCGCGACGGCTGCCTTCGGGGCAAGCTCTGCCGCCTGCACGAGACGATCGATCTCGGCAATGGTGCTGCTGGCGTGCGTGCGCGCTTCAGCGGACATAGCGCGTGCCGTCTGCGCCAGTGTCTCGGTGATCTGCTGCTGATGGCCGGCGGCGTTTGCGCTGGCCTGCTCCATCTGCGCGCGCAGCGTAGCGGCCATGCCAGCCAGTGCCTCGGTCCATGCGGCCAGGCGCTGCTGGTCGCGAGACGCCAGTTCTTCCTGCAGTGCGACGGCAGCCTTCGGGGCCAACTCGGCGGCCTGCACAAGGCGGTCGATCTCTGCGATGGTGCTGCTGGCGTGCGTGCGCGCCTCGGCGGACATAGCGCGCGCGGTCTGCGCCAGCGTTTCGGTGATCTGCTGCTGGTGGCCGGCGGCGTTGGCGCTGGCTTGTTCCATCTGCGTGCGCAGCGTCGAAGCCATGTTGGCGAGGGCTTCCGTCCATGCGGCCAGGCGCTGCTGATCGCGGGACGCCAGTTCTTCCTGCAGGGCCACAGCGGCCTTGGGAGCCTGTTCGGCGGCCTGCACCAGGCGCTCGATCTCGGCGACAGTGTTGCTGGCATGCGCGCGGACTTCCGCCGACATGTCGCGCGTGGTCTGCGCCAGGGCGTCGGCGATTTCCTGGTGGCGGCTCGCGGTGTGCGCGCTAGCCTGTTCCATTTCGCTGCGCAGGTTGGTGGCGATGGCACCGAGCGTTTGCGCCCAGGCCTGCAGCCGCTGTGCATCCTGTGCCGACAGTTCCTGCTTTAGTTCGGCATGCGAGCCGGCCAGGGTCTGCACCATCGAGGCCGCGTGCTGCTCGAACGCTGCCGCCGCGCTGGCGATGGCTTGCTGGCTGTCGCCGGCCATCTGCTCGCTGACGCGCGCTTGCTGCGCCAGCGCATCGTTCCAGGTTCCGGCGGCGCTGGCCGCCGTGGCGTCCAGGCGGGCGGCCACGTTTTCCAGCAGGGCCGCCGAGCGTTGATCGAAGGTCCGCGTGAAGCCTTCGAGCGTGGCGCGCAGGTCGCCGGCCTGCGCTTCGCTGGTGCGCTGATGTCCCGCCAGCGCCTGCTTCCACAAATCCGCGACGGTCGCCGTGCTGTGCTCGAAGCGGCTCGACAGGCCATCGAGCTGTTGCTTCACGGCGTCCGTGACCGTGGTGTGCAGGGCCGCCGTTTCGCGTGCGATGCCTGCCATGGTGAACTCGACGGCAGGCTGGATGGCTGCGCTGGCGGTGCGTGCGCTGTCGGCGATGCTCTGCGTCAGCGATTGCTGCACGGCATCGGCCAGCCGGCCGTACGCGGCGTCGGTGCGGTCATGGAAGGCGGCCTGGCTGGTGGCCAGCCGTTCGGACATGGCCTGGTGCTGCTGCGCCATGGTGGTCATCATGGCCTGCAGCCCGTCGACCAGCGTGGGCATCACGTCCGCCTGACGCTGCAGCAGCCGGAAGGCCTCTTCGCGCTGATGGGTGCGCGAGAACGGGCGCAGCGTGGTCGCGATGCGGGCGTCGAGCGCCTGCGCGGCCTCGATGCGCTCGCGCCGGCACAACGTGGAAAGCAGGCCCAGCATCGCCGAGGTGGCGACACCGGCCACGGACGTGCCGAACGCAAAGCCCAGTCCCTTGACCGGCGCGGCCAGTGAGGCGCGGATGGCATCGAGGTCCGAAGCGCCTTCCAGCGCGATGCCGGTGCCGCGCAGCGTCGCCACCATGCCCAGGAACGTGCCGAACATGCCGAGCAGAACCAGCAGGCCGACCAGGTACGGCGTCAGGGCCGGGCCGGGCAGGGCGGCGCGCTCGCCTTCGACGCGCAGACGCACGGCATTGCGCAGGTTCGCAGGCAGCAGATCGACCCATGCGCCAAGGCTGGTGGGGGCTTCGGACAGTCCCGCAACGGCCTGGGCCAGCGTGCCCGTGGCCTGGTGGTAACGCTTCAGTTCAAACGCACCGGCCAGGTAGAAGCCGCCGATCAGCAGCGTGACGGCCAGCGCCAGCACGTTGGTGCCCGCGTAGCCGGCGCCAATCCAGCCCACGACGGCCAGGCCTGCCAGGAAAACGACGATTTGGATAAGGGTTCTGGTCATAGTGGTTGGTTTAGCTGTCACGCAGCGCCGCCAGCAAGGCTTCGACGGGTTGGTAACGGATGTCCAGCTCGGCGCGCAGCACGCTCTGCATATCGTTCTGGAAGACGGTAAGCCAGGCACCGGGCGTCACGGGCGCCGGGGCGCCCGTCGGCCGCGCGCCGGCCAGCGCGGCTTCCTCGGCCTTGCGCAGGCGCGTGAAGTGCGCTTCGAGCATGCCCGGAATGGATCCCAGCAGCGCCTGTTCGCGCGCCCCCAGCACGCGTTCCATGACGCCATCTACCATCGCCAGCCGTGCCATGCCGGGGGACTGGGCCGCCAGCATCGTGCGCAGGCGGCCGCGCAGGCTGGCGATTTCCGTCTCCATGGTCTGCTGCGAAGTGACGTATCGCTGGCGGAACGCTGCATAGTCGATGACGGTGCCTGCCGGCTCTGGCAGAGCCTGGCGCGGTCGTCCGCGTGGCCGGTTGCCGGCCGCCTTGTCATCGGCAATGGCCGTGGCCAGCGCGGTGCGCACGCGGACGCACTGGGCTTCCTCGGCCTCGGCCGCGCGCGTTCCCGCCGAGGCCGGCGGATTGCCGTTCAGCGCCGCGGACAGTGCGATCGCCTCCGTCCAGCCGAGCCATTGGCTGAGCTGGGCCGAGAGCGACTGGCCGGATTCGGGGGCATCATTGCCTGTCAGGCGAACCAGCAGGCGGATCAGCGTCGGACCGCTGAAACCTGCGCGCCGTGGTGCTTGGAGCATATCGCCAGAGCGAAAAATCCAGCATTTTACTCGGACGCGGGTGCGATTTCGCCGCATTTGTGGCCAGACCAGACTGGCTGGCCCCAAAGCAGCGATTTGATGGGGCGGTTCACGCAGGCTTTGCCTTCGCCCGCCGCCCGAAAACAAGCGCGAATCCGCCGCGAAATGCGCAGGGGAGGCTAGCCGAACGTGAACGCGTAAGCCTGTGCGCCGGGATCCAGGAAGCGGATTTCAAACGTATGCTCGCCCACCGCGCCGGCCTGCCGCACCAGCTGGTAGAGCCGCGTCTGCGTGACGGCGCCGTTGCCGCCCGCATCGGTATCGGCGCCATGGCTCGTGCCGGGCGGCTTGCCGTCGATCGTCACGACGAAGCGGACCGCCCGGCCATTGGCCGCTGGCCCCAGCACCAGGTGCAGGTCGCGCGCGTGGAAGCGGTAGCGGATGGCGCCATCGGCCCGGTCCAGCGTGGCTTGCTCGGGGCCGACCGTCCATTGGCCGGACAGGCCCCACTCGTTCAGGAGCAGCTTGCCCACGGTGTACTGCCGCGATGCGTCTTGCCGCATCGCGCCCGGCGAGGCGAAATTCACCGCCTGGCTGTAGCCGATATAGGTTTCGTCGGAGCGGACATTGCGCAGGTCCGGCGCAGCCTGTGCACCGCCCGCTTCGGGCTTGACGACATCGCCAGTCATGGCGTGGTTGCCGGCTTCGGCCAGCAGGGTCTGGATGACCCGTTCCGAGGTTGCGTAGTCGCCCTCGCCGAACTGGTGGTGGCGGATATTGCCGCGCGCGTCGACAAAGTAGGCGGCCGGCCAGTAATGGTTATGGAACGCGCGCCAGATGCGGTAATCGCTGTCCACGGCCACGGGGAAGCCGATGCGGAAGTCCGCCACCGCGCGGCGCACGTTGTCCGGCAACTTCTCGAACGCGAACTCGGGCGTATGCACGCCGACCACCGTCAGGCCCTGGTCCTTGTACTTGTCCGCCCACGCGCGCAGGTAGGGCAGCGTGCGGATGCAGTTGATGCAGGAATAAGTCCAGAAGTAGACCAGCGTGACTTTGCCGTGCAGTTGTTCGCGCGACAGCGGCGGCGAATTGAGCCATTGCGTGGCGCCGTCGAGCGTTGGCAACTGGCCTTCGACGCGCAGGGGGCCGGGGAAGCGTGCGTTCGTGTCATTGGCGGCGAGCAGTACGCCATTGCCTCGGTCGGGTCCGGCGGTGTCGTTGGCGGCCTGCGGAGCGGGGCTCTCCTTGTGCAGGGCATCGACCAGCGCCTGTTCGAGCCGCACCGGGCCGCTGGCGGACAACTGTGCCAGCAGGCCGGTGTCGGCGCCGAGTCCGATCGCCAGCACGCCGCCGAGCACGCCGGCACCTAACCCCCGCCGCAGCCACTGGCTCGCGCCCAGGGATCGCTTCATCAGCGCGAAGACGCGTCCGCCGAGGCCCAGCGCCGCTGCCAGCGACGTCGCCGCGCCAGCGGCATAGGCCGCGAGCGACAGGGACGTCGAGACACTGGCGCCATGCAGCGCGGCTCCGGTCAGCACCAGGCCGAGGATCGGCCCGGCGCAAGGCGCCCACAGCAGCCCGGTGGCAATGCCGAGCAGCAGCGATCCCCAGGGCGAGTCGGAGGCCGGCCCCGACGCACTGCCGCCGGCTAGCCGGTTGCCGAGCGCCACGACGGGGCGCGCGAGGATCTCCGCCACGCGGGGCAGCAGCAGCGACAGCCCGAACACGGCCAGCAGCGCCAGCGCGCCGATCCGGCCATAGGCATTGGCGCGCACGGCCCACGCGCCACCGGCCGACGCCAGCGAGGCCACCGCGGCAAAGGTCAGCGCCATGCCCGCCAGCAACGGCAGCCGGCTGCGCAGGAATGGCTGCCCGGCCCGGCTGAGGACAAAGGGCAGGACGGGCAGGATGCAGGGGCTCAGGATGGTTAGGACTCCACCTAGGTAGGCAAGGATCAGCAAGGTCATGACGGGTGTCCTTTCGCTCGGGATTGGCTTGGTCCCTATCAGACCGGGCCGGCGTCGCCGCCATGTGTCGCCATGGCGCGGTTTTGTACCGCTTTGTGCGGCCGCAGCCGCCAGATACATGGCGATACACGCAAGACGGGCCACCCTCATACAATGCTGGCAAAGCAGGCTGCCCGATCCCTTCCACTTTTGCCGAGGCCACCACGATGGACGCACACGTCGACCACATCCTGATCGTCGATGACGACCGCGAGATCCGCGAACTGGTCTCCGCCTATCTGACCAAGAACGGCCTGCGCACGACGGTCGCGCCGGATGGTCGGCATATGCGGGCGTTCCTGGAGGCCAACACCGTCGACCTGATCGTCCTGGACGTGATGATGCCCGGCGACGACGGGCTGGTGCTGTGCCGGGAGCTGCGGGCCGGCAAGCACAAGGCGACGCCGATCCTGATGCTGACCGCGCGCGACGACGAAACGGACCGTATCGTCGGCCTCGAGATGGGCGCCGACGACTACCTGGCCAAGCCGTTCGCGGCGCGCGAGCTGCTCGCGCGCATCAAGGCAGTGCTGCGCCGCACGCGCATGCTGCCGCCCAACCTGCAGATCACCGAGGCCGCGGAAATCCTCGCGTTCGGCGACTGGCAGCTCGATACCACCGCGCGCCACTTGATCGACCGGGAGGGCACCATCGTCGCGCTGAGCGGGGCGGAATACCGGCTGCTGCGCGTGTTTGTCGACCACCCGCAGCGCGTGTTGAACCGCGACCAGCTGCTGAACCTGACGCAGGGCCGCGAGGCCGAGATGTTCGAGCGCTCGATCGACCTGCTGGTCAGCCGCCTGCGGCAGCGACTCCATGACGATGCGCGCGAACCCAGGCACATCAAGACGGTGCGCAACGAGGGCTATGTGTTCGCCGTACCCGTCGAGATCCGGGAGGCACGCCAGTGACGTTGCTCGCGCGCCGCTGGGCATGGCCCCGCACGATGGGGGCGCGACTGTTCCTGATCCTGTTCGCCGGGCTGCTGATTGCGCACGGGCTGTCGTTCGCCGTGCTGTTTTCGGAACGCTATATCTCTGCGCGGCAGGTGATGCTGGGCACGCTGGAAACCGACGTCTCCACGTCCATTGCCATTCTGGACCGGCTGCCGGCCAACGAGCGGGCGCAATGGCTGCCCCGCCTGAATCGCGGCAACTATCAATACATCCTCGGGCCCGGTTTGCCCGGCATCCCGGAGATGTCCCAGCGGGGGCAGGACATCGCCGACCGCATCATGGAGGCTAGCGGCGGCCGCTTTTCGGTCAAGGTGGAATCCATTCCGGGCGACGGCAAGCAGTTGCAGGCGCACCTGACGCTCAGCGACGGCAGCCCGCTGACCATCGACGTGCATCCGCGCATGACACCGATCGCGGAGTGGCTGCCTTATGTGCTGGTGATCCAGCTCTTGCTGCTGGTGCTGTGCTGCTGGTTCGCGGTGCGGCTGTCGATACGGCCGCTGGTGCAGTTGGCCGATGCCGCCGATGCGCTCGACCCGAACGCGAAGACGGCGCCGCTCGACGAGAGCGGCCCGACTGAACTGGCGCGCGCGGCGCGCGCGTTCAATGCCATGCGGGAACGCATCGCAACGTTCGTGGAAGAACGCGTGCAGATACTGGCCGCCATCTCCCATGACCTGCAGACGCCCATCACGCGCATGAAGCTGCGCGCCGAGATGGCCGAGGAGTCCGAGGAGAAGCGCAAGATGGTGAGCGACCTGGCGGAGATCCAGACGCTGGTGCGCGAAGGGCTTGCCTATGCGCGCTCCGCGCACGGTGGGGGCGAGAAGACTTCGCGGATCGACCTCGGGTCGTTTGTCGAGAGCCTGGTCTATGACTACCAGGACACCGGCAAGGCGGTCACGGTGCAGCAGAGCATCGGCTGTGCCATTGAAACGCGCCCGCAGGCGCTGCGCCGTATACTGACCAACCTGATCGACAACGCGATTAAGTTCGGTGGCGCAGCCGAACTGAACGTACGCCGCGACCAGGATGCCGTGGTCATCGAAGTGCTGGATCGCGGTGCCGGCATTCCGGAAGACAAGCTGGACGCGGTATTGCAGCCGTTTGTCCGGCTGGAGAATTCACGCAGCCGGGAGACGGGGGGCACGGGGTTGGGGCTGGCTATTGCACAGCAGCTCGCGGTGGCGATCGGTGGATCGCTGCGGCTGCGAAATCGGGAAGGCGGGGGGCTGGCGGCGGAGGTTAGGTTGGGGTGAAGGGGTGGCTTAGTAGGGGGAGGTTGTCGATCTTGGCAGGCGCGGCTGTTTCGCAGGCGTAGCCTGCGAGTCACTTTTTGTCCGAGCGACAAAAAGTAACCAAAAAACGCGTTTGCTTGTCCTAACGGACGAATATTGATCGTAGTGTGCGAAGAATTTCGTACGGGTACCCGCTTCAGAGCGTGCCCCGCTGCCTGCCGCGTGGAGCGCATCCGCATGCAGGCTCTCCGACAATGATTGAACCAGCCCCGAACCTGTCCGTGGCTCGACACTGCCACCGTTATCGCATCATCGCCTTCGGCTGCTGCGCGGCTCACTAGCCGGCAGGCGGAGGACATCAACGCCGCAGATGCTGGGGCTTCCCAAGAACGACGACCCCGTCATAACGAGAACCCCATCGGCTACGCCCGCGAAACTTGCAGTTCAGCGAAGAATTTTTTGTATGCGCCTGTATCACCGGCGCGCGGTGATACGCGAACACACGCACCGGGCCGCTACGCCATAAGCGCGCGATACATCGGTCGACTTCAATGGAGGTGTGCCAGCGCGATGGACGCGCCGACCACATTGCCCCAACGACCAGAGAGCGCGACCGGCGTCGCGTCCCAGCCCAATCATGCGCACCTCCCTTCGCGCCGCCATGGCAGCGGCCCTGCTCATTGCCATCTATGTCTTCAGCACCGGGTTCAGTGCCTCCGCAGGTCCGGCCGTCGCGGACCGGGGCAAGGCACCAGAGTTCACGGACATCGACCACTGGCTGAATTCCCCACCGTTGTCGATGCGAGAGCTGCGCGGCAAGGTCGTGCTGGTCGACTTCTGGACCTACTCGTGCATCAACTGCATCCACACGCTGCCTTACGTGAAGCAGTGGCATGAGAAGTACAAGGACCAGGGGCTGGTCGTGGTCGGCGTCCACACGCCGGAGTTCGCCTTCGAGAAATCGACGGCCAATGTGCAGGAAGCCATCAAGCGCTTCGGCATCCGCTATCCGGTCGCGCAGGACAACGCGTATGCCACATGGTCGGCATTCCACAACCAGTATTGGCCCGCCACTTACCTGATCGATGCGCAGGGCCGCATCGTCTACCACCACTATGGCGAAGGCAACTATGCCGAAACCGAAGCGGTGATCCAGAAGCTGCTGGCGCAGCGCACGTCACCGCCCGAGGATCCAAAATCGAAATCGGTCGTTGGGTCGGGGGCCGATCGTTCATAGACTTCAGGCAGGGCCGGCGGATTCACCGTGCGGCCATTGCAAGGAGTCTGCGTGGCGGTACCGTGATCGGCGCGGCCGTTGTCGTGTATGCGGCCCTGCGCTACCCGATTTATCCGCCCGGCTTCTACGACGACGAGCCTTCCCGGTCGAAGGCGCGGCAATCGCATTGAGGCCGGAAAGCGGAAAGCGGAAAGCACCTGGCACACGCAAGTGCGTCAGGCGCTTTCCGCTTTATCACTGCATCAGGGCGTCAACCCATCAACGCACCTTGCCGAGAATGCCCTGCATTTCGTCGGCATTGAACGCGCGCAGCGTTTGCGTGCGCACATTGCCCTGCGCGCCGATCGACATGCCGAAGGCAGTCATCGCCGCGTCATCCGATGCTTCCAGTACCAGTGCGATGTCATAGGCGCCGAGCGTCCAGTAAATGTCCTTTACCTGCACGCCGAATTGCGCCCCCATTTCGCGCACCGCGGCGGCGCGCTTGGTGGTTTCCTTCACGGTACGGATGCCCTGGTCGGTGAAGGTTGCCAGCACGAGATATCGGTTCATGATGTGTCTCCGGCAAGATGGATCGGCGCCGCCGGCGCAGCTGGCGTTGACGGTGGCTCGGGGCTTTCGGGGCTGAGGCAGAGCGATGCAGCCATCGCGCCTCGCGGAATAAGGCCCCCTCGCACCCGAGCAATCCCGCCATCACGCAAGTTGCAAGCCACTCGCCGTACCAGGCGGCTTTCCGGTATTCAGAGCTGGCGCGCAGCACGGTTTGCGGCTCGCGCCGTTGCACACGCGATACGGCGGGTCAGTCGCTTTCCGCGTCTGCCGCACCGGTGTCGAGTCCCTGCATGTTGTCCAGCAGCTTGAGCAGGTAGTGCAGCGTGTGCGTCAGGTCGTTCGTGGAAAAGCCCTCCAGCGCGCGCTCGTAGTAGTCGCGGATCTTCGGCTGCGCCTGGTGCAGCCACACCTCGCGTCCCGTTTCGCTCATGCGCACCAGCCTCGACCGACGATCGCGCCCGTCCGGCGCCAGGCTCACGTGGCCGTCCCGCTCCATGCGGCTGACCAGCCCGGACAGGTTCTGCCGGCTCACCATCAGGTAGCGCGCCAGGTCGCCCACGCTCATGCCGTTGGCGGCCTCCGGCCGCGACAGCGCACCCAGCACTGCCCACTGCTGCGTGGTCAGCCCCTCCGCTTCCACGGCACGCGAGCCGGTCTTATGCAACATGTTTGCACATTGATAGAGTCGGAAGAACAGCCGATTGGCGAGTTCCATCCGCGCGTCTGGGGCGATTGCGTCGCCAAATTCCGGGTTAACCATGATGCCATCCAATGATCGAGAGCCTTGCGCACTGACGAGACACCACCTAGTATAGGTCAATATATTTACCTAATTCAGTGACGATGCGTGACGCGATGGCGGCACGATAGCACTGGAGACCTCGTAGGAGAAAGCTGTGCAAGGACTCAAGGGCAAGACGGTCATCGTGACCGGAGGTGGCGGCGGTATCGGCGGCGCAACGTGTTTGCGCTTTGCGCGGGAAGGCGCGGCAGTGGGTGTGCTCGATCTGAGCGCGGATGCGGCGGCGAAGGTGGCGACCCTCATCACCGAGGCTGGCGGGCGCGCGCTGCCAATACGTTGCGACATTACCGACCGGGCCAGCGTGGATGCGGCCGTGGCGGCGGTACAGCAGGAACTCGGTCCCGTCGACGTGCTGGTCAACAACGCGGGCTGGGATGTGTTCAAGCCCTTTACGCGAACCGAACCGGCGCAATGGGAACGCCTGATCGCCATCAACCTGACCGGCGCGCTGCATATGCATCACGCGGTGCTGCCCGGCATGGTGGAGCGCAAGCAGGGACGCATCATCAACATCGCGTCCGACGCGGCGCGCGTGGGGTCGTCCGGCGAAGCGGTCTATGCCGCGTGCAAGGGCGGGCTGGTGTCGTTCTCCAAGACCATCGCGCGCGAACATGCGCGCCACGGCATCACGGTCAACGTGGTGTGCCCCGGACCGACGCAGACCGCGCTGTTCGAAGACTACAAGCAGGGCGCCGGCAACCCCGAGAAGCTGGTGGAAGCGTTCACGCGCTCGATCCCGCTGGGCCGCATCGGCCAGCCGGACGACCTGCCGGGCGCGATTGCCTTTTTTGCCAGCGATGACGCGGCATTCATCACCGGACAGGTACTCAGCGTGTCCGGCGGCCTGACCATGAACGGCTGATTGCCGGCGCTACACAAAGCATCCGACAGGAGACAGAACATCATGCAATACGAAGACATCCTCTATGAAGTCCGCAACGGCGCAGCCTGGATCATCATCAACCGCCCAGAGAAGATGAACGCGTTCCGCGGCCGCACCTGCGACGAGCTGATCCATGCGATCAACCGCGCCGGCTACGACCGCGAGATCGGCGCGATCGTGCTCGCGGGTGCCGGCGACAAGGCCTTCTGCACCGGCGGCGACCAGTCCGCGCATGAAGGCCAGTATGACGGCCGCGGCACCATCGGCCTGCCGATGGAGGAACTGCATAACGCCATCCGCGACGTGCCCAAGCCCGTCATCGCGCGCGTGCAGGGCTATGCCGTGGGCGGCGGCAACGTGCTGTGCACGATCTGCGATTTCACCATTGCCTCCGAAAAGGCCGTGTTCGGGCAGGTCGGGCCGAAGGTCGGGTCGGTCGACCCGGGCTATGGCACGGCCTTCCTGGCTCGCGTCGTCGGCGAAAAGAAGGCGCGCGAGATCTGGTACCTGT
Source organism: Cupriavidus sp. C2SS-8b (assembly GCF_057073745.1). Classification (NCBI taxonomy): domain Bacteria; kingdom Pseudomonadati; phylum Pseudomonadota; class Betaproteobacteria; order Burkholderiales; family Burkholderiaceae; genus Cupriavidus; species Cupriavidus sp. C2SS-8b. Next base: position 1,547,145 of record NZ_CP172717.1, on the reverse strand, counting down.
GCCGCCGCTATCCCGCGGCCGAGGCGCTGGCGATGGGGCTGATCAACGCCGTGGTGCCGCACGAGCAGCTCGATGCCGAGGTGCAGAAGTGGTGCGACGAGATCATGGAAAAGAGCCCGACCGCCATCGCCATCGCCAAGCGCTCGTTCAACATGGACACCGCCCATCAGAGCGGTATCGCCGGCATGGGCATGTATGCGCTGAAGCTCTATTACGACACCGAGGAATCGCGCGAAGGCGTCAGGGCTTTCCAGGAAAAGCGCAAGCCCGAGTTCCGCAAGTACGCGAAGTAATTCACCGGCAGGCAGACCGAGGAGACATCATGAATCCCTACCTCAATGAAGACCTGCAGGCGCTGGCGGAGCATGCGCGCCGGTTCGCGGATGAGCGCATCGCGCCTGGTTTCCTGGAGCGCGACAAGACGCGAGTACTTGACCGCACGCTGATGCGGCAGATGGGCGAGATGGGCTTTATCGGCCCGGAGCTGCCGGAGGATTGCGGCGGACAAGGCATGGGTTGCCTGGCCGCAGGGGTGATCCACGAAGCTGTCGCGCGCGCTGACCTGAGCATGTCATACGTCAACCTGCTGGCCTCGCTCAACGGGCAGATCCTCGCGCAGCATGCGTTGCCCGAGGTGGGGAAGCCCTGGCTGCAGCGGCTCACGCGCGGCGAGGCCCTGCTGGCGATCGCGCTGACCGAGCCCCGCGGCGGGTCGGACGCGGCGAGCCTGCGCCTGCGCATGGAGCGCGTGGGCGACAGCTTTGTGCTCAATGGCGAGAAGACGTCGATTTCCGCGGCGGACCAGGCCGATGCGGCCGTGGTCTTTGCGCGTACCGGCAGTGTCGAGGACGGCGCGCGCGGCATCTCGGCCGTGCTGGTGCCAATGGATCTGCCGGGCGTTACGCGCAGCCGCTTCGACTGCCATGGCCAGCGTGCGATCGGGCGCGGATCGATCTTCTTCGAGAACGTGCGCGTGCCGGCGGACCACTTGCTGGGCAGCGAAGGCCAGGGCTTTGTCCAGGTGATGCAGGGCTTCGATTTCTCGCGCGCGCTGATCGGCCTGCAGGTGCTCGCGGTGGCGCAGGCGGCGCTCGACGAGACCTGGGAGTATGTGGCGGAGCGCCAGGCCTTTGGCAAGCCGCTGTCCGCGTTCCAGGGCGTCTCGCATCCGCTCGCGGATTTCGAGACGCAGGTCACGGCCGCGCGCCTGCTGTGCCTGCAGACGCTGTGGCTCAAGGACCAGGGGCTGCCGCATACGGCCGAGGCCGCCATGTGCAAGTGGTGGGCGCCGCGGCTGGCCTACGACGTGGTGCACCAGTGCCTGCTGTCGTTCGGGCATGGCGGCTATGACCGCGGCGTGATGGAGCAGCGCCTGCGCGATGTGCTGGGCTTCCAGATCGGCGACGGCACGGCCCAGATCATGAAGACCATCATCGCGCGCGGCCGTGCCGGGCGCGCCGCGGTGCCGGCCTGAATCGGCGGGCGCCGGGCTTTCCATACAAGAACAGAGGAGACAAGCCATGGATTTCGACGCGGTACTGATTGCGCCGCGCCGCGCGGCGAGCGTGGCGGCGGGGCTGTGGCACGACCGCACCATCAACGACTATTTCGATGCCAGCGTGGCACGGTCGCCGGACGGGGCAGCGTTGACGTCGCTGCAGGTGGAAAGTGGAGCGATCAGGCGCTTCACGTGGCGGCAGCTCGATGCGGTGGTCGCGCGTATCGCCGTGGGGCTGAGCCGGCTCGGGATTGCGCGCAATGACGTGGTGTCTTGCCAGTTGCCCAATGGCTGGGAAGTTACGACGCTGTACCTGGCTTGCGCGCGCATTGGCGCGGTGCTCAATCCGCTGATGCCGATCTTCCGTGAGCGCGAGCTGGCGTTCATGCTGGCGCACGCGGGCAGCAAGGTCGTGGTCGTGCCACAGCGGTTCCGCGGCTTTGACCATGCGGCGATGCTGGAGGGGTTGCGCGCATCGTTGCCGGAATTGCGGCATGTTGTGGTGACCGGGAGTGATGGCGCCGACGGGTTTGAAGCCATGCTGTGCGGGACCGATCGCGAGGAAGATCCCGATGCGCGCGCCATCCTGACGCGCCATCGTCCGGGCCCGGACGACGTCACGCAGCTGATCTATACGTCCGGCACCACGGGCGAGCCCAAGGGCGTGATGCATACGGCCAACACGCTGCTGTCGAACATCCTTCCGTATGCGGAGCGGCTGCACCTGAGTGCCGGCGACGTGGTGCTGATGGCTTCGCCGATGGCACACCAGACCGGCTTCATGTATGGCCTGATGATGCCGGTGGTGCTTGGCGCGCAGGCGGTGTTGCAGGACATCTGGGACCCGGTGCAAGCGGCACGGCTGATCCGCGAAGCCGGTGTCACCTTCACCATGGGATCGACGCCGTTCCTGACCGATCTGGCCAGCACGGTGGCGCAAGGCGAACCCGTGTCGAGCCTGCGTACCTTCCTGTGCGCGGGGGCGCCGATTCCCGGTGCGCTGGTCGAGCGCGCCCGCGCGGCGCTGGGCGCCAGCATCGTCTCGGCCTGGGGCATGACCGAGAATGGCGCGGTGACGACCACGCTGCCCGATGATGAGGAAACGCGCGCGTCGACGACGGATGGCGTGCCGTTGCCCGGCGTGGAGGTGAAGGTGGTGGACGGGCTCGATGCTGCCTTGCCTGCTGGCGAAATCGGGCGGTTGCTGGTGCGGGCTTGCTCGAATTTCGGCGGCTACCTCAAGCGGTCCCGGTTGAACGCCACGGATGCCGAGGGCTGGTTCGACACCGGCGACCTCGCGCGCATCGATGCGCAAGGCTATGTGCGCATCGCGGGGCGCAGCAAGGATGTGATCATCCGCGGCGGCGAGAATATTCCGGTGGTGGAGATCGAAACGCTGCTGTACCGGCATCCCGCCGTGTCGCAGGTGGCCATCGTCGCGTATCCGGACGAACGGCTGGGCGAGCGCGCCTGTGCCGTGGTCGTGCCCAGGGAAGGGCAGGCTTTCGACAAGCAGGCGATGGTGGATTTCCTGAAGGCGCAGAAGGTGGCGTTGCAGTACATCCCGGAGCGATTGCTGGTGTGCGACGCGTTGCCGGCGACGCCTTCGGGCAAGGTCCAGAAGTTCAAGCTTCGCGAAATGCTTAAGGAGCCGACGATCGAAGGTCAATAAAGCAATTAACCGACAAGAAATTCACCCATCTGCATGAGCGGGACGACGCGCGGCGTCGTCCCGCCAGAGACGGCTAGGGACCAGTGGCCAAGGGTTGGGCGAGCCCTAGCAGGCGCCTGAAGCGGCTGCGCCAGGTGCTTCCTGTCGTGGTGCCCGATCGGCAGCGCGTCACGCGCAAGGTGGCCGGGGTGACGGCGTAGAGCTCGACGCGGCTGGCTTCGGGCAGCGTAAAGCTCTCGCTGGCGGCCAGCGAGGCGTCCTTCGGATCGCCGTCGCGGATGAGCCACAGTTCGCCTTCGGTGCAGCGCACCGCGACGCGTTCGCCCGCATCCGCCACCACGCGCAGCGACGCGCGGGCGGGCAGGGTGGCTGTCATGTCGTTGCTGACCAGGAACATGTCGGTTCTCCCGTTTCACTGCAAGGCCAGGTCCGGCCGCGCCAGCCCGGGTACTGGTTGATCGGCTGCCGGTCGGATGAAACCGGCGATGCGGGCGATGACACTGGCGTCCTGCAGGATGCGCCGGTGCCCCAGGCCTTCCGTCGTCACTAGTTGCGATTGCGGCCACGCGCCGGCAATGGCGGCGCCGTCCTCCCAGCGCACTTCGCGGTCGTGGCGGTCATGGACGATCAGTGTCGGCGGTACGGGCCGGGTTCGGCCGATCTCCGGCACATTGAAGGCGGACCAGGGCATGCCCAGCCATTGCTCGCTGTCGCGCTGCATACGCGCTAGCACGCGTGGACCGATGCCGAGCCGCCAGGCCATGGTCGCGCAGGCAGCCTGCATATCGGCCGGCGGCCCCACCATCACGGCCGCGCGCACGGGCAGGCCTTCGCGAATCGCCAGCGCGGCGGCGGCACTGCCGAGCGAGTGCGATACCACCGCATGCACCGGGCCCGCGTGCCAGGCTGCCGCCAGCAGTGATCGCGACATCTCCAGCACGGAGGTCTGTGTGCTGCCGCGCACGCCGGCATCCGAGGCGCCATGCGACAGCGCATCGAACGCCACCACGCGCATGCCGGCTGCCAGCAGTCCATCGACAACGGCATGCCACTGGCCTGCATGGCCGCCCCAGCCGTGAGCAAGCAGCACGACAGGGCCCTTGTTGCCCCAGCGGTAGACGCGCACGCGCCGGCTGGGCCCGTGGCCAACGACCAATGCCCAGTCGGCACGCGCGCGCTCGACCACGCGCAGCGCGGCGCCGTTCGGGATCGCATGCGGGGGGCCAAACCACAGCCTTTCCAGCGCTCGCGCGGTGGCCGCCGGGTTGAGCAGGCTGCCGGCCTGCCAGCGCAGGCGCGTCAGGGCGTCCGCTGCGCGTTGGCCCGGAGCCGTGATCCTCGCGGCGGAGCCTGGCGTCGATGATGAATGTCCCTGCCTCACAACACACCTCCAACGGATTGGGCGCGCGGATCGGTCCGGATCAGGCGATTAGTACCTGGTGGTGTCTGCGCTGTTATAAAGAACGACCAGTCGTGCTTTTTTATGGGAAGTCGCGCGCCGTCGTTCGGGATCCTTCGTGGGTAGTCAGTTCGCCGTCGACGTCCGCGGACGGGCGCGTTCAAGCAGGCCGGCAAATGCGCGGCGCGCCATGGCTTCGGCGTCGGCGCGGCCCAGCAACTTGAACGATTGCTGGAACGACATACCGATGCCCACCATGTCGAAGGCAAACTGGCGTGCGTCGACATCCGGCGCTAACTGGCCTTCCTCGATGCCATCGGTCACCACGCGGGCGATGGTGCTGTGCCAGTCCTTCAGTGACTGCACCACCTGGTCGCGGATCGCGCCCGGCTTGTCGCGGTATTCCTGGCCAAGCGCCATGAATAGGCAGCGCCCCTGGGTTACCGTGCCGCCCAGCCATTCCAGGTAGCCTTCAAAGAGCGCCTCCAGTCGCGGCACGCCGCGGGGCTGGCGCATGGCGGGGCGCGCGACCATCGCGGCGAAACGCTCCGTGGCCAACTCCAGCACGGCCTGCTGCAGCGCTTCCTTCGACTTGAAGTGCGCGTAGAGTCCGCTCTTGGACATATTCGTGTCCGCCGCCAGGCTCGCCAGCGACAACTGCTCGAATCCCACCCGGGCGGCGGTATCGAGCGCCTGCTCGATGATGGCGTTGCGCGTAAGTTGGCCTTTTTGCATGGACTGCAGAATAGCACGACCGGTCGGTTTGTCAATGAGGCTTCCTTCTTTCGCACGGGGTGGTCACGTTCTGAGTCTTTTACGTCAACGCAATCGGCACATTGTCGTTACTGTCAGGGCGGTGCGACGATTCAGTGCAGTATCCGGCCCATAAATAGCCGGCTTTGGCCCCGGAAAACCTCGTTGCAAGAAATCTGCACAAAGTGTTTCGGCAGTTACATACGGAATGCTTTGCGTGCTCTATACTCGAATGCACGTCCGCGCACTTTTTTTTCACTGGTGACTGGAGACCGACATGAACAGTACAGCCGTGCCAAGAGGCGCTAGCGAACCGTTCCGGCAACTGCGGGCGTTGCGTCGAGCGCGCAAGCTGAAGCAGGAAGACGTTGCCCGCAAGGCGGGGATTTCGCGAGAAGCCTACCTGCGTGCAGAGTCTGGCCAGGCCGATCCGCGCATGTCGACCTTCCTGGCCGCATGCGAAGCCCTCGGGCTCGAAGTCGTCCTGGCGCCGCAGCATCTTGCTGCCGATGTAAACGCATTCATCGCCAGCCGCAATGGCGGCGTCACGGCAGCCTCGATGGCCGGCCAGCCGGCCGCCGCGAGTGCACCCGCGACCGCAGCCAGCCCGTCTACCGGTGGCTTCGGTTCCGGTACAGGCGAGGGGCACTAGCCAGGCTCCTGATGACCCTGCCGGACCGGCCACGTTCCAGACGTGGCTGGCGGAAGCAGGGGAACGCCGGAAAGGGGGCAGCAACCGGCACAGTGCGAGTTGGACTGTGCCGGTTGCTGTTGTCTGGATTTCGGCGTTTTTTCACTTCTGAACACTATCCCCATTTCAGACGGCGGCGGCCTGCTGCTGCCGGTATCGCGTCGCCCTGAAGTGACTCGACCGCCGCGCCCGCGAAGTCGCAGCGCTTGCGCGCTCCAAAAACCCCCGCATCGCCCATTTCCCCACTAGAACATCCTTGAGACCGTCTTATCGGCAACGGTTTGACACGTCCGTTGCTGGCGATTACGATATGGTAAATGCATTACGCATTCCGTAATTTTGCCTGAGGAGTCCTGCAAGGACGCAAGGACAAAGCTCCCAGGCCCGCGGCACAGCCGAATACCGGCGTGACCTGGAGACACCGTGGACACCAGCTCCGAGCCCCGTACCTTCGCGTACCAGCCTTGCGCCGAACAGCGCATGCCGCTGGAAGGGCACGGTTTGCCTGTGTCGCATCCTGTTGCGATCGTGGGTGCGGGGCCGGTCGGGTTGGCCACGGCGATCGATCTCGCGCAGCGGGGCGTGCCGGTGGTCTTGCTGGACGACGATTGCACGCTGGCCAGCGGTTCACGTGCGATCTGTTTCGCCAAGCGCACGCTTGATATCCTGGATCGCCTCGGTTGTGGCGAAGGCATTGCCGCAAAGGGCGTCAGCTGGCATGTCGGCAAGGTGTTCTTCGACGCGTCGCTGGTGTACCAGTTCGACCTGCTGCCGGAAAGCGGACACCGACGGCCGGCCTTCGTCAATCTCCAGCAGTACTACCTGGAAGGCTTCCTGGTCGACCGCGCCGCGGAACTGCCGGGCATCGACCTGCGCTGGCGGCACCGCGTCTGCGGCGTGGAGCAGGACCAGGATGGCGTCTGGCTGACCGTCGAGACGCCGGATGGCCGCTACCGGTTGCATGCGCGCTACGTGGTGGCCGCCGATGGCGCGCACAGCGCCGTGCGGGCGCTGATGGGACTCGAAAGCAAGGGCCGCGTCTTTCGCGACCGCTTCCTGATTGCCGACGTGAAAATGTCGGCGCCATTCCCCGCCGAGCGCTGGTTCTGGTTCAACCCGCCTTTCAACCGAGGCCAGTCGGCGCTGCTGCACCGCCAACCCGATGACGTCTGGCGTATCGATTTCCAGCTCGGCTGGGACGCGGACCCCGACACCGAGAAGCAACCGGAGCGCGTCATGCCGCGTATCCGCGCCATGCTGGGCGACGATGTCGATGTCACGCTTGAGTGGGTCAGCGTCTACACGTTCTGCTGCCAGCGCATGGACGCCTTTCGCCATGGCCGCGTGCTGTTTGCCGGCGACGCTGCGCACCGGGTGTCGCCATTCGGCGCGCGCGGCGCCAACAGCGGCGTGCAGGATGCGGAGAACCTGGCGTGGAAGCTGGCGCTGGTCCTGCAAGCCCGTGCCCCGGACGCGCTGCTGGACACCTACGCCAGCGAACGCGAGGCCGCGGCCGACGAGAACATCCGGCATTCCACGCGCTCGACCGATTTCATCACGCCCAAGAGCGCAGTGAGCCGCACGTTCCGCGATGCCGTACTGCGGCTTGCCCGCCATCACGCGTTCGCACGGCAACTGGTCAACAGCGGCCGGCTGTCACAGCCAACGGTGCTGGATGGCTCGCCACTCAATACGCCCGATGCCGACAGCTTTGCCGGCGCCATGGTGCCGGGCACTGCCTGTGCCGATGCACCAGTCGCCGCCGGCACGCCCGCCCAGGCAGCGTGGCTGCTTGGCGAAATGGGCGCCGGCTTTACGTTGATGGTGTTCGGCAACGGACAGGGCGTTTCGCTGGAAGCGCTTGCCGCCACGCCGGTGCCATTGGCTGTGCTGTGCGTTGTCCCCGCCGGCGAGCGCTGCGCGGACCCGACAGGCCTGCATGCCGTGACCGATACCGAAGGCCTGGCCGCGCGTCGCTATGACGCCCGCCCGGGCACCTGCTACCTGCTGCGCCCTGACCAGCACGTCTGTGCGCGCTGGCGCCGTTTTTCCGCGGATGCCGTGCTCCGCGCCCTGCAACAGGCGATCGGCATGCCGACCGCCAACCATGACCCTGCCACGGCCTAGCACGGCATGCCTCCCGACTCCGCCACGAACCTCCCGATCCCCGACGCTGATCCGACCATGAACCTCACGCACACCCAGCTGGCCGAACACGGCTACATGTCCGGCTTTGCCAACGAATTCGCCACCGAGGCGCTGCCGGGCGCACTACCCGTGGGCCAGAACTCGCCGCAGCGCGCGCCGTATGGCCTGTATGCCGAGCAGTTGTCCGGCACGGCCTTCACCGCGCCGCGCGCCCACAACCGACGTTCGTGGCTGTATCGCATCCGTCCGGGCGCCGTGCACAAGCCGTTCACGATGGTGGAGCAATCGCGCTTCCTGAGCCGCTTCGACGAGATCCCGGCGTCGCCGAACCAGATGCGCTGGAGCCCGCCGGCCATGCCGGCCACGCCGACGGATTTCATCGACGGCATCGTCACCATGGCCGGCAACGGCGGCCCGGAAGCCATGACCGGCTGCGGCATCCACCTGTACCTGGCCAACCAGTCGATGCAGGACCGCTTCTTCTACAACGCCGACGGCGAAATGCTGGTCGTGCCGCAAGAGGGCCGCGTGCGCTTCGTGACTGAAATGGGCAAGCTCGATGTCGAGCCGCAGGAGATCGTGGTGATCCCGCGCGGCGTGCGCTTCCGCGTGGAACTGCTGGATGGCACGGCGCGCGGCTATATCTGCGAGAACTACGGCGCGCTGTTCAAGCTGCCGGACCTCGGCGTGATCGGCTCCAACGGCCTGGCCAACCCGCGCGACTTCATGACGCCGGTGGCCGCCTACGAGGACCGCGAAGGCGATTTCGAACTGGTCGCCAAGTTCCAGGGCAACCTGTGGCGCGCCGATATCGGCCATTCGCCGCTCGACGTGGTGGCCTGGCACGGCAACTTCGCGCCGTACAAGTACGACCTGCGCCGCTTCAACACCATCGGCTCAATCAGCTTCGATCATCCGGACCCGTCGATCTTCCTGGTGCTGCAGTCGCCGTCGGACACGCCGGGCGTCGACACCATCGACTTCGTCATCTTCGGGCCGCGCTGGCTGGCGATGCAGAACTCGTTCCGCCCGCCCTGGTTCCACCGCAATATCGCCAGCGAATTCATGGGCCTGATCACCGGCGTGTACGACGCCAAGGCCGACGGCTTCGCACCGGGCGGTGCCAGCCTGCACAACTGCATGAGCGGCCACGGTCCCGATGCGGATACGTTCGCCAAGGCCACCTCGGCCGATACGTCCACGCCGCATCACATCACCGACACCATGGCGTTCATGTTCGAGACGCCGGGCGTGATCCGGCCGACGCCTTACGCGGAGCGCTCGGCATCGCTGCAGCAGGACTACTACACCTGCTGGCAAGGGCTGAAGAAGCATTTCAATCCGAACGAGCGCTGAGCACACGCTGCGCCACCTACATAAAACAAGCCAACGGCGCGCGGCAACGTCCGCGTGCCACAGACATATTCCGGAGTACCCGATGACCGCCCCGACTATCAGCTGGATTGAATCCGCCAACGACGGCAAGACCCATTTCCCCCTGCAGAACCTGCCGTTCGGCATCTTCTCCGCAAAAGGCCTGCCCGCACGCGTTGGCGTGGCAATCGGCAATGTTGTGCTGGATCTCGCCGCGCTCGACGAAGCCGGCTTGCTGCCCGCGGCAGCCAAGGGCAGCTTTGCCGCGGCCAGCCTGAACCGCTTTATCGCGCTGGGCAAGCCGGTGTGGTCGGAGACCCGCCAGCGCCTGACGGCACTGCTGTCGGGCACCGATGCCGCGCTGCGCGACAACGCCGCACTGCGCGATCGCGCGCTGGTGCCGATGGATCAGGTCACGCTGCACTTGCCGGTCGAAATCCCCGGCTATACCGATTTTTATTCGTCCAAGGAGCACGCCACCAATGTCGGCCGCATGTTCCGCGACCCGGAAAACGCGCTGCTGCCGAACTGGCTGGAAATCCCCATCGGCTATAACGGCCGCGCCAGTTCCGTGGTGGTGAGCGGTACCGACCTGCGCCGTCCGAACGGCCAGGTCAAGCTGCCGAACGAGGCGCGTCCGATCTTCGGGCCGTGCCGCAAGCTGGACTTCGAACTCGAAGTCGGCTTTATCGTGGGCAAGGAATCCGCGCTGGGCGAGCCCGTCAGCACCGCCGATGCGCCGGACCACATGTTCGGCATGGTACTGCTCAACGACTGGAGCGCGCGAGACATCCAGCAGTGGGAATACGTGCCGCTCGGACCGTTCAACTCCAAGGGCTTCGGTACCTCGATTTCGCCGTGGGTGGTGACCATGGAAGCGCTGGAGCCGTTCCGCCGTGACAATCCCGCGCAGTCGCCGGAGCCGCTGCCGTACCTGCAGCAGCACAGCAAGAATGCCTACGACATCGCGCTGGAAGTGGCACTGCGCCCGCAAGGCGCCGCTGCGCCGAGCACGATCTGCCGCACCAACTTCAAGGCGATGTACTGGACCATGGCGCAGCAGCTTGCGCACCACACGGTGTCGGGCTGCAATGTGCGCGTGGGCGACCTGATGGGCTCGGGCACGATCAGCGGTACCACGCCGGATTCCTACGGCAGCCTGCTGGAACTGACCCGCAATGGCGCCGAGCCGCTGAAGCTCGCGGACGGTAGCAGCCGCGCGTTCCTCGAGGACGGCGACGAAATCGTTATGAGCGGGTTTGCCCAGGGCAACGGCTTTGTCGTGGGCTTCGGCGAAGTCTCGGGCAAGATCCTGCCTGCGCCCAAGGCGTAAGAGGGATCAGGCGGATCAGGCGGCGCCGGGCAGCGTCACGTCGAGAATGACCGCCGCCCGGCCCGAAAGCAATCGCTTGCCGCCACCGCTGACTTCAAACGTGTAAAGCACGTTGGCGCCTTCGCCGCTGACGCGATGCGCTTCGATGGTCAGCGGTCCTTCAATATCGTCAAGCCGTTGAACGTCCATCACCAGCTTGCGCACACTGGCAAGGTAACCCATGCGCGGCCGCTGCGCGCCTTGCTGCAGCACTGCGCCATGCACGGCCATGGCCTGCGCCGCGTATTCCACGCCGCACACCGCGGCCAGCCGGCCATGCGCGCGCAGCGGATTGTCGACGCTGCGGTGGCTCGTGGCCTCGCAGCGGATGAAATCCGCATTCCAGTCGAGCACGCTGTCGAGCAGGCACATGCTGCCCTGATGAGGGATTCGGGCCGCGATCCAGGCGTGGTCCAGCGGCGTGTGCGGCGTTGGCACGTTATCCGCCCGTTCCAGGCCGCGCCGGTGGTTGCACGGCGACTTGCAGCTGCAAGTCTTCCAGATAATCGATCACGACCGTGCACGCCGACTGCATCGCTACAGCGTGCAGCAATGGCAGTGCGCGCGCAGTCGGTATCGAGCGGCGCAGGTGCTCCAGCGCGGCATCGTCCATCGGTGTCACGGGGGCATGCGCCAATCCCACTTCGATCCGTGCCAGCGATCGTTCCGACGCGCGCGGCGACAACAGCAGCGCCACGCCGAACGGCGCGGCAATGGGCCGCAGCGTGCGCAGCGGTTCCGGGTAATCGGAGTCGTAGGCGATCAGCAGGCACGGCTCCTGGTCGGCCGACACCTGGGCGGCCGCTTCCAGCAGGCCGGCGGCGAAGCTGGCATCCAGCGCGCTCAGCACATTGGCCGGGCGCATGGCGCGCGTGGCAATCGACCAGTACCCGGCCGCGACGTTGTGCACCGAGTTGTGGAAGCGCGTGGGCGACATCAGCGGCTCGGGCTGCGCCAGCGCTTCGCAGATCGCGTGGAAGTTGTGGCCGTCCGCGCTCGACGACGTGATCACCGTCGGCAGGTCCGCAGCATCCATGCCGCCAGCGTCCACGGCCTGTTGCCCGATGCCAAGCGCGAGCCTGACGGCGGTGCCGCTGCGGCGCCGCTCGGCCGGCGGCAGGATGGCCGGCGGCGCCAGTTCGGTTGGCGCGGGCTGGAAGGGCTCGCGGCCGGCGAGCACACCACCGGCCTGTGCCCAGTTGCCGAGCCCCGGGCCCAGCACGCCGATGCCTTCGATAAAGGCGAGAAGCGGTGCGCCCATGGTCATTGCCCGCCAGTTGCGTGCCCGAGCAGCAGGCTGCAGTTTGAACCGCCAAAACCGAACGCGTTGCTCAGCACATGCCGCAGCGGCTGTTCGCGGCTGGCGAGGCGGTAGTCGATCGCCAGCGCCGGATCCACCTGCGTGGTGTTGATGCCGCCCGGCAGCAGTCCATGGCGCAACGCCAGCGCGCAGATCACCGCTTCGAGCGCGCCCGCGGCGCCGAGCGTATGTCCGGTGGCGCCTTTGGTGGAGCTGCACGGCGTACCGGGCAACAGCGCGTTGAGCGCGCGCGCCTCGGCGGCGTCATTGGCACGCGTGGCGGTGCCGTGCAGGTTGACGTAGTCGACCTGTGCCGGCGCGACGCCGGCGCTGGCCAGCGCCTGCGCCATGGCCATGCGCGCGCCCAGGCCCTCGGGATGCGGCGCGGACATGTGGTGGGCGTCGCTCGATTCACCGATGCCAAGCAGCAGGACGGCGCCTTCCGGTGCCTGTTCCGATTCCGGCGCGCGCTCGACCAGCACGAACGCCGCGGCTTCTCCGATCGAGATGCCGTTGCGGTCGGCGTCGGACGGCCGGCACGGCTGGTCCGACAGCAGTTCCAGCGAATCGAATCCATACAGCGTGGTGTGGCACAGCGAGTCCACGCCGCCGACCACGGCCGCGTCGATCAGTCCCGCTTCCATCAGGCGGCGTGCCGAGGCAAACACCTTCGCCCCCGACGAGCATGCCGACGACACCGCGGCGGCCGGACCTTTCAGCCCGAAATACGCGCGCACGAAGCCGGGCAGCGAATACGGGCTGTGGGTGCCGGCATAGCTGAACCCAGCGGGCAGTGCGCCGGTCTGCGGGTCGCGCTGGCGGTAGGCCAGTTCGGTCTGCAGCACGCCGGCCGTACTGGTGCCGAGAAACACCCCGATACGGTCCGCGCCATACCGCGCCACGGCTTCCCTGACACGATCGGCGAAACCGTCCTGTTCCAGCGCGAGCAACGCGAGGCGATTGTTGCGGCATTCGAAGTCCGCCAGCGCAGGGGGAAGGGTGACAGCCTCTACGCCCGGGACTTCTCCGATCCAGGTATCGAGGCGGACGTCTGCGAACCGGCAGGGCGCCAGGCCGCCGCGCTGTTCGCGCAGGGCGCTCAGCGTGTCGTCAAGCCCGGTGCCGATGCAACTGGTGGCAGTGAAATGCGAGAGATGGAGCGGCGACACTGGGTCCGTTGTGTGAGGTGCGCGGGGGTGAATGGATTGTATCAAGCGGTGCGCGGGGCCTCCGCTGCCATGCCGGCGGGCAGTGTCACGCACTGCAGGCCGGCGTTGGCAATGGCCGCTAGCAGTCCTGGCAGAACCGTCGTGCAGTGCGGCTTGCCGGAAGCGTCGACGCCGCTGTTGCCATCGTGCAGCAGCAGCACATCGCCGGCGCCCAGGTTGCGCGTGAGTAGCCGGGCGACGCTGGCCGCGCGGTCGCCGTTGCGTGTGTCAAAGCCGCGACGGGTCCACGCGGCAAGCCGCAGGCCTTCGGCGCACAGCAGCGGTTCCAGTAGCGGGTTGCGCAGGCCGGCAGGGGCGCGGAAGAAGCGGGGCGCTTGTCCGGTGATATCGGCCAGCAGTTGCTGCGCCTCGCGGATCTCCCGCCGCATGCGCCAAGGCCCGAACAGCGAGAAATCGAGCCGGTGATGCATGCTGTGGTTTTCCACCGTGTGACCCCTGCGCACGATTTCGCGCACCAGTCCCGGATAGCGTGCCGCGCGTTCGCCGACGCAGAAGAAAGTGGCGTGCGCGCCCTGGACGTCGAGCAGATCGAGCACGCGTGGCGTCATTTCCGGATGCGGGCCGTCGTCAAAGGTCAGGGCGACGCTGCGGCCAGCCGCGCGCGGCAGGCGCAGCACGTTCGGACCCAGCCAGGTACTGCGCGGCCACAGTCCCACCGCCGCCAGCGTGGCATGCGTGGTGCCGACACCGGCCGCGGCCCATCCCAGCGTGGAAGGATCGGCCAGCACCGCGGCCCCCACATGCACCAGGCCTGCGCCGTACAGCAGCATGCCCGGCCTCCATTGGCGCGTGGGGACTGGCCGCTGATTGTGTGCCGGGACAGGCGGGTGGGTTGCAGGTTTCATCTCGGACGTCTTACGGTTGTCCGGCATCGGCGCGGCTCTCCGGCGCGCGCGCCAGGATGGCAGAGAAGCACAGCGCCAATACCGCTCCCGGCCCAACGGTCAGGCCGAAGGCCTTGAGCAGCGGCAGGTCCGACCAGGCCAGCAGCCCGAAGGCCGCCACGGTGGTCAGGTTTGCCAGCAGCAGCGATACCAGTGTATGCGCCGAAATGGCCGTCGTCGGCCCCGTACTGGCCGCGCCATTGAAGAACAGCGCGTAGTTCGATCCCACCGCCACGAGCAGCAGCAGGCCCACCAGGTGCAGCAGGTTGAGAGGCTGTCCCAGCGCGGCCAGCCCGCCCATGACAGCCAGGGCCGCGGCGGCAAGCGGCAGCACGGTCGCCAGCACGCGCCTGGGCGAACGCAGCGCCACCGACAGCAGCACCAGGATGGCGACCACACCGCCCAGCGACAGGTGCAGCGCCTCGCGCATATAGCCGCCGTAGAGCTCGTCCGATTCGCGCTTGAGGTCGACAAAGAGCGCATGGCTGACGCCGGCGCGGTCCAATGCCGCGCGTATCGGCTGGCTGTCCAGCACGTCGGTGGCTTTGGCCGACGCCGGCGCGCGCAGGGGCAGGGTGGCATGCCACTGGTCGCCATGCCGCGTGAGCAGCGCATCGATGGCCAGCGCCATCGAAGTGCCTTTCAGGTCTTCGCGCCGCAACGGCGCAGCCGTGCGGGCCTGGCCGGCTTCTGCCAGGAACGGGGCGAACAGCTCCCGGCGCACAGGTTGCTGCGCGACCGCCGCATCCAATCGCCGCGCCAGCTCGTCAGGCGGGGGCAGGCTGGCCTGGCGCGCGCGCTGCGTGGCGGCGCTGGGCAGGTAGCGCGCGGGGCTCTCATAGCCGCCGATGACGCCGGAAGCGACTAGCGGATCCAGTTGCCGCGCCACGCGCTCGGCGCCTTGCAGCACGGATTCCTGGTCCGGGCCGGACAGGACCACCAGATAGCGCACATCGGGCGCGCCGAGATCGGCGCGCAGCGAGGCGTCGAGCGCCTGTTCCGCCGCTGGCACGGGGCTCAGCGCCGACAGTTCGCGCCCCCACAAGGTGTCGTGGCGGGCCCACAGCACGGCACAGGCGGCGATGGCGATCACCGCGACCAGCCAGCGCAGCCGGCCGGCACGGGCCAGCAGCGCGGCCAGCCGCGTGCCGAGCGGCGTGACGTCGCGCAGGTGCAAGGTGGCCGGAACCAGGTGCGGCAGCACGAAGCGCGTGACCAGCGCGGCCGTGGCCAGGCCCGAGATCGAATACAGGCCCAGTTGCGCCAGCCCCGGAAAGCCCGACAGTAGCAGCGAGGCAAAGCCGCACACCGAGGTCAGCACGCCGAGCCGCACGGTCGGCCAGAAGCCCGCAATCCAGGCGCGGTTGTCGCGCTGCCCGCCACGCGTGTACTGCGCCGACTGGACGAACAGGTAGATCGAGTAGTCCACGGCCTCGCCGATCAGCGTGGTGCCGAAGCCAAGCGTCAGCCCGTGCACCATGCCGCCAAAGCCGAGGCTGACCGCCGCCACGCCGGCCAGCGCGCCGGAAAGCACCGGAACCAGCCCGAGCACGAGCAGCGGCACCGACCGGTACACCACCAGCAGCAGCGTGACGATGATCGCAACGCCGATGGCCGAGAGCCGTTCCACGTCGTGCCGGATCGTGTCGCGCGCCTTGACCGAGAACACGCCGGGCCCCGTCATCACCAGCCGGTAAGGCGCCGCCTTGGCTGCGTCGGCGAAAGCCGCGCGGATGGCGTCGATGGCCCTGGCCTGGCCATCGGTATCGGAACCCGCGCTGGCCGTCTGCGCGAGCAGCACGGCACGCCTGCCATCGCGAGAAGTCCAGGCGCCGGCATGCATCGGCACGCGCTGCTGTGCGTCGAGCTGCGACATCACCGACATCACCTCGCCCGTGGGGTCGCGCGGCAACAGCGATTTGGTGAAGAGCCCGGCAGGGGACGCCAGCAGGTCGAAAGTGTCCGCGACGGCCGCCGTGAGCCCCTGCTGCGAGAACCGTTCGGGCGTGACCGTCGGGCTCAGCAGGTAGCGGTGGTTGTAGAGATAGCGCTGGTCGGCCGCCTGGTTGACCGGCTCGCCGTTGCTGATGGCCGAGAAGCGCGCGTCCTTGCGCAACTGCGCGGCCATGGCGCGCGAGATGGCCGCTCGCCCGTCAGCATCGCCGCCTTCCACGCCGACCAGGATCAGGCGCGAGACCAGCCCTTCGCGCAACTGGTCGACCAGCAACTGCTGTTCGGCGCTTGGCATGCGCGGCAGGAAAGCCGACAGGTCGGCGTTAAAACTGGTGCGCGTGACGACAGCCGCGCAGGCCAGCAGCCACGCCAGCCAGAGGATCACGGCCAGGCGCGCGGCCGGCAGGGCGGTTGGACGCGGCCCGCCGCGCGGGGCGGGCATCATGGCCTGGTGGCGGGGCGGATCTTCATGACCGAGCGGTCGCCGTCGGCCTGGCGGATCTCCACGCTGTCCAGCGCGTCATGGGCGCCCTCGATGCGTACCTGGGTGATGATGGCCGCCATGCGCGAATCCGCGGGCGTCAGGGTCAGGGTCCAGCGATTCGCGCGGCCCTCCACGCCAAGCTTGTAGTAACGCTCCAGCGAGGAACGGTTGCCCGCCAGCGTGCCGCGGATACTTTCGATAAAGGCGGCGATTTCCGGGTAGTTCTGCAGCGGCATGGTGAAACGCTTGCCGCCGCGCTCCACGGTCATCATGTCGCCATCGAGCACCAGGTTTTCAGGCTTGGGGGCGACGGTGCGCTTCTCCAGGTGGTCCGGCGCGACGAAGACGAGTTCGCCGCTCGATTCCACCGGGCGCTCCAGGATGGCCAGGTACTTCTTCTCGGTGAACTGCACGCGGCCGGACTTGCGCTGCGCCAGCGTGGACATGAGCTGGTCGACGCCCCAGGCTGCCGAGCCGCTGTCAGCGGCGAACGCCGGAATGGCCATGCCGGGCAACAGCGCAACACCCAGCAACAGGGCTGGCAGGATCAGGCGGATTCGGCGCATGGGGTCAGGGCTCGTTGCCGGGCGGCGGCTGCTCGGACAGCGGCGGGCCGGCGTGCCAAAAGTCGTAGAAGTTGAACCAGTTATAGGGCGCGCTGCGGCAGAACTGTTCGAGCAGCGCGACGTAGCGCTGCAGCGCACCCTGTACCTCGGCCTCGCGGCGCCCGCGCGGAACCTGCGAGAAATCGGCCAGCCGCACGAAGTGCACATCATAGCGATTGCCGCCGCGATACAGCCCCGTGATAAAGAACACGGGCCGGCGCAGCATCGCCGCCATGCGCAGCGGCCCGGTCGGGAAACCTGTCGGCGCGCCGAGGAAATCGCACTGCTGGACCGGGTCGGTGGCGCGCTGCGACAGCGTGCGGTCGGCCAGCATGCCGATCATGTAGCCGCGGTCGAGGTAGTCGCGCACCTTGAGCATGGCGTCGACCTTGCCGAGCGTGATCATGTCGCGCCGCATGGCCGGGTTGATCGACTGCAGCACGTCGTTGAGCTTGTGGGCGTTCTCTTCGTACATGGTGATCGCGACGCGCATGTCCGGATGCTGGCGGCCCATCGCGCGGATCACTTCGAAGCTGCCCAGGTGCGCGCCGAGCAGGAACGCGCCCTGGCCGCGCGCAATGGTCTCTTCGAGCTGCTTCTCGCCGTGCAGGCGGATGTCGAACAGGTCGAAGCGTCCGTTGAGCAGGTAGATGCGGTCGTGGATCGTCGACGCGAACGTGAAGACGTGGCGGAAGCCGTCGATCCAGCCGGCCTCGCGGCCGAGCGCGCGGTCCATGTAGGCGCGCGATGCATGGCGCGCCGCCGGCGAGCACAGCGTGAAATAAGCTGCGATCAGCCGCAGCACCACGCGTCCGACCGGACGGCCGAGCGCCAGCGAGATCCACGTCATGATGCGCAACAGCGTGACGTTGCTGCGTTCCTCGCGGCTGGACCAGTTGGCGTCCAGCGGCTGTGCCTTGCGCAACCAGGTCAGCATGGCGATGCCTCCTGTCGGCCCTGGGCTGCCCGCATGGTCAGCGTGCCGCTGGCCACATCGCGTCCGCTCGCGCGCAGCGTAAAGCGGAGGGAGGCCGGGCTGGCGCCGGACGCTTCGGCTTGCCACTGGTGATCCACCTCGACGCGTTCACCGGGCCGGACCGGGCTGAGGAACTTGACCGTGCCGACCTGGCTGACCGCCACCGGGCGCCCCAGCGCCGCGCCGATCTGCAGGATTGCATGGTCCAGCAGCACGACGCCCGGCACCACGGGGTTGCCCGGGAAGTGGCCGGCCAAGGCCGGGTGCCCGGCATCGATCACAAAACCCGGTGCATGGCGTTGCGCAAGCTGGGCCGCGACCAGCGGCGCCAGCGCTTCGCGCGGCAGCTTGCCCGCGGCGTTGCGCGGCAGCTGGTCGACCACGCAAAGCGGGCGCGGCAGGAAGGCGGCATCGATGCGCCCGCGCAGCGCGTGCAGGATCCTTGTGGGCGCCATGCCAGGGGCCACGGCCAGCGCCACCAGGCGCACCACGCGGCCGGCGGCCTCGTCTTCGTGGACGTCGTCGGGCAGGAAGAAGGTGCCGTCCTGCACGCCTTCGATGCTCATGAGCTGCTGGTTCAGGTAGGCAAGCGAAGTGCGCTTGCCCGCGATCTTGATCATGTCGGCTTTGCGGCCATGAAGCCGGAAACGCGTGGCGTCGATCGGTTCGATGGCATCGCCGAGCGCGACGGGCTGGTCGATGTGGCCGCCCGCGGCCCACGTCACGATTGCGGAGCCGGTGTCGGCGGAAGGTTCGGGACGGTTGTCCAGCGTGATGCCCGGCAGCAGCGTCCAGGCCTCGGTGTCGGCCGTCGCGCGCGTGGCAAGCGCGCCGGTCTCGGTACTGCCATAGATCTCCAGCACAGGCGCCGCCAGGCCGGTCCGCGCCTGTCGCGCCAGGGCACGGCCCAGCGGCGCGGTGGCGCAGAGCACCAGGTCGGCCGGCGGCAGATCGCCGGCTGCCTGCAGCAGCGCGCGCAGGTGCACCGGCGAAGTCACCAGTGTGCGTGGCCGCGGTGCGGCATGCAGGGCGGCGCGGATATCGGCCGGATAGAAGGCCGGGGCCGAGGCCAGTGCCGCGCCGCCTTGCAGCGCCAGCATGACGGTGGCTTCCAGGCCGAACATGTGCTGCGGCGGCAGCGTACCGACCAGGGTCCAGGCGCGGCCATCGAGCAGCCCGAGGCGCTGCGCCGTGGCGCGGGCGCCGCGTACCATCGCGCCCCAGGTCTTGGCGTGCGCGACGGGCTGGCCGGTCGAGCCGGACGTGAACACGTAGGCCATCAGGCGATCGGCGGGGATCTCGGGGATGGCGGGTTGCGCAGCAGGTGGCGTGCGGTCGTCCGCGGCGGCATAGAAGAAGCGGGGCAGCGCCACGTCGCAATCGGCGTCGTCATGCAGGCAGAACACGTCAGGCGCGAAGGCCGCCAGCTGCCGCACCATGTCCGGCGTCTGCGACGGCGGCAGCAGGCTGACCTTGCCGCACAGCAGCGCGGCGCAGAGGCCGACCGCGAAGCGGTAGCGGTCGGCGCACGCATTGAAGACATGATGGCCGGCAGGCAACCGTGCGGCCAGCGCGTTGACGTCGGCCAGGAACCGGCTGGCCGTGATGGCCTGCCCGCTCGTGAGCGCGACGACGCTGTCCGGTGACGGGTGCGAAAGCAGTGGGAACGTGGTCATGGGCAACCCGCGCTCAGTGCGACGCGCTGGCACGGCTGGCGCGCTCGGCCATGACCGCCCGGTAGCCGCGCACGGCATCGAGCACGCCGGTATGCTTCGCCGCCGGCAGCAAGGCGCGCCGGCATGCGGCCTCGGCTACGAACATCAGCGCGACCAGCAAGGGCGTGCCGAGGTTGGCGAAGGTCGACCAGGCGGGCATCGGCGCCAGGGCGAACAGGATCAGCGATACGGCCGCAGTCAGCGCGAAAAACAGCGTCCAGGCCTGCGTGACACGCTTCGTGTAATGCCGCATGTCGGGCGTCAGCGGCCCATGCACGGCCGCCGCGAACTCGGTGCACAGCGGCGTGCCGCCGCGGCGCAGCGTACGGCCGAACATCGCGGCGAGCGCGAGGTTCGCGCCAAAGTGCTGCAGGAAGTAAGTCCAGCCGAAATGGGCGGCCAATGGCATGCGGCCGACCCACAGGGCGATGCCGCAAGCGGCCAGAAGGATCAGCCAGGGCAGGCGCCGGGCACAGCGCCAGGCGGCGGCCAGGGCAATCAGCCCGAATGGCGTCAGGCCCAGCATCAGCGCCCCGACTTCGGCGCCCGGCGTGTGCGCGGCGTGATGAAGAGCCGACTCATAGGCCAGGAAACCCACGGGCGCGGCAATCCAGCCGACGCGCTGCGTCAGCGGCGTGGCGTCGGAAGACGTTGCAGCGGGGTGGGGAAGGTGGCTCGAAGGCATTGAGGGGTTATTGTGGTGCAAAATACTCTTTTTCTGCCACCGAACCGGCACTTCGGGTAGTTTCCGGCGCGCCCGGACGGCGAGGCGAACGTTTTATACCTTAAAAGACCCGGCGGGCGCAGGGATGTTTCAGCAAAGTCGCTCCAATGTTGTTACTAAACTTCTCGTAGGTAGTGCGATGTGCCGCGCTTTGGTAGCATCGCCCCGCCATCTTCCGGCGCCTTTTTTGTGGCGGGGAAGAAGACCCTGACAAACATGAACGAACTCCAAACGGAACTCGCCAGCCTGATCATCGGCGAACTCGATATCGCGGACCTTAAACTGGATGAAGTCACGGCCGAAACGCCGCTGTATGGCGAAGGCTTCGGCCTCGATTCCATCGACATCCTTGAAATTGCGCTGCTGGTATCCCGCAAGTACGGCGTGGAATTGCGCTCGGACAATCCCGACAACAAGACGATCTTCGCTTCGCTGGGCAGCCTGGCCGACTATGTCGCGGCCAACCGCACGCGCTGAGCGCGGCGCAACTGGAAATCCGCCAGACAGGGGAGCAGCACATGGCGCAAGAAGGCACGCCGCAAGTCATGCGCAGGGTGGCGCTGGTCACCGGCGCGAGCGGTGCCATCGGCAGCGCCATCAGCCAGGCGCTGGCGCGCGCCGGACATGAGGTCTGGGTACACGCCAACCGCAATCTGGAACCGGCGGAAGCCGTGGCCGCTGCCATCCGTGCGGCGGGCGGCGCTTCCACCGCCATTGCCTTCGACGTGACCGACGCCGATGCCACCGAAGCAGCGCTGCAGGGCATCCTGTCGCACGGTACGGTGCAGATCCTGGTCAACAACGCCGGCATCCATGACGATGCGCCGCTGCTCGGCATGAGCCGCGAACAGTGGCGCCGCGTGATCGATGTCTCGCTGCACGGCTTCTTCCACGTCACCCAGCCGCTGCTGATGCCGATGATGCGCACGCGCTGGGGCCGCATCATCAATATGGCCTCGGTGGCGGGCGTGATGGGCAACCGCGGGCAAGCCAACTATGCCGCGGCCAAGGCCGGCCTGATCGGCGCCACGCGTTCGCTGGCGATGGAGATGGCGTCGCGCGGCGTGACGGTCAATGCCGTGGCGCCGGGCGTGATCGAATCTCCCATGACGGCGCTGGCGTTCCCCGCCGAGCGTATCCGCCAGCTGGTACCCGCCGGCCGCGCCGGCACGCCGGACGATGTGGCAGGCATGGTCGCCTACCTCGCTTCCGATGCCGCCGCCTATGTGACCGGCCAGGTGCTGTCGGTCAATGGCGGCATGGCCTGACTATCCTGCAATCATGGCCGTGCCGTCTCCCACCCATCTGGTACTGATCCCGAGCTACAACCCGGGCGCCATGCTGCGGCAGACCCTGCGCGCGGCGCGCGAGGCCTGGTGTCCGGTCTGGGTGGTGGTGGATGGCAGCACCGACGACAGCGTGGCGTGGTTGCAGGAGCAGGCCCGGAACGATTCCAGCCTGCGCGTGCTCGTCTTGCCGGAAAACCATGGCAAGGGCGCCGCGGTGATGCACGGCATCGAGGCCGCCGCCGCGGAGGGCTTCACCCATGTGCTGGTGATGGACTCCGATGGCCAGCACCCGGCGCACCTGATCGGCGAGTTCATGGTGGTGTCGATGCGCGAGCCCGACGCAATGGTGCTTGGCCGGCCGGTATTCGACGCAAGCGCGCCGGTCGAACGCGTGTACTGGCGCCGCCTGTCCAATTTCTGGGCGGACATGGAGACGCTGTGGGCAGGCGTCGGCGACTCGCTGTACGGCTTCCGCGTCTATCCGATCGCGCCGCTGCGCGCCGTGATGCGGGAAAGCCGCTGGATGCGCCGCTTCGACTTCGACCCCGAAGTTGCCGTGCGCCTGTGCTGGCGTGGCGTGCGGCCCGTCAACCTCGACGCGCCGGTGCGCTACTTTGATCGGAGCGCGGGCGGCGTTTCCCATTTCCGCTATCTGCGCGACAACCTGCTGCTGGCCTGGATGCACCTGCGGCTGACGGCCGGCTGCCTGGTGCGCCTGCCGCGGCTGGTCTGGCGGCGCCTGCATGCGTCGGCGGGCGGCAACAACCCGCATCCGCCGAACCGGGCCGCCTGATCAGGGCCTGCCCGAACTGTTGCCGGCTGCGTCGGCATCGTCCTTCTGCACTACGATTGTCTCAGGCACTGCCCGGGGTGGCGATGCGGCTGCCATGCCGCGCGTGGCGGGTGCCAATGCAAGAAGGAGAAGACCATGAAAGCGCATTCTTCGGACCATCGCTTGCAGCTTGCCTGGCTGGCGGCAGCGGCGCTCGCGTCATCGCTTGCGGCCGGGCTGGCCAGCGCCCAGGAGCCGGCCGCGGCCGGCATGGAGATGATCAATCCCGGCACGGTGAAATGGGGCGAGGCGCCGCCTTCGCTGCCCAAGGGCGCGAAGCTTGCCGTGCTCTATGGCGACCCGGGCAAGGACGGCCCGTTCGTCGTCCGGCTCAAGACACCGGCCGGATACAAGGTGCCACCCCACTGGCATAGCCAGGCCGAGAACCTGACGGTGATCTCCGGGACGCTCTATCTGGGCGCCGGGGACAAGATGGACATGGGCCATGCCCACGCCCTGAAAACGGGTGGCTTCCACTACCTGCCCGCCAAGGCCCATCACTACGCGTTCAGCAAGACCGAGACGGTCGTGCAGATCCACGGCACCGGCCCGCTGGACATCAACTATCTGGATCCGAAGGACGATCCTGCCAGCAAGTGACACTGGCTTCCCGCGCCGATAGCCGAGCCGATACCAAGGGCTAGGGCCGCGCGCTGGCTACGGCACCGGCCAGCCGGCCGAGCGTGGCCAGCGCGGTCTCGGCGCGCTTGTCCCACTCGTGCCCGTAGTTGAGCCGCATGCAATTGCGGAAGCCCGCTCGCGCCGAAAAGATCGGCCCCGGCGCAATGCTGATGCCGTGCGACAGCGCGAGCTGGTGCAGCGCCAGCGTGTCGGTGCCTTCGGGCAGTTCGATCCACAGGAAATAGCCGCCCGCCGGCCGCGTGGCGCGTGTCCCGGGCGGAAAGTGGCGCGCCACGGCCTGCGCGACGGCGTCCTGCCGCAGCATCAGCGCGTGCCGCAGCTGGCGCAGGTGGCGGTCATAGCCACCCTTTTCCAGGTAGGCGGCAATGGCAGCCTGCGCGGGCGCCGAGCCGGCCAGCGTAGTGGTCAGCTTGAGCCGTGCAACGTCGCGCGCAAAGTGGCCTGGCGCCGCCCAGCCCACGCGGTAGCCCGGTGCCAGGCATTTTGAAAACGACGCGCAGTGCATGACCAGGCCGGCCTTGTCGAACGCCTTGGCCGGCGTCGGGCGGCGCGTGCCGAAGTAAAGCTCGCCATACACATCGTCTTCGATCAGCGGCACCTCGTAGCGCGCCAGCAGTTCCACCAGCGCCTGCTTCTTGGCGTCTGGCATCAGCGAGCCGAGCGGGTTCTGGAAATTGGTCATCAGCCAGCACGCCTTGGGGCGGTGGCGCTCCAGGGCCTGCTCCAGCGCGCCGAGATCCATGCCCTCGCGCGGATGCGTGGGCACCTCGATCGCGGACAGGCCGCAGCGCTCCAGCGCCTGCAGCGCCGCGTAGAACGTGGGGCTTTCGATCACCACCGCATCGCCGGGGCGCGTGACGGCCATCAGGCACAGGTTCAGGGCCTCCAGCGCGCCGTTGGTAACGACGATCTCGTCGGCCTGCACGGTCAGGCCGTCGGCCAGGTAGCGCAGCGCGATCTGGCGACGCAGGCTCGCATTGCCGGGCGTCAGGTCGTCCACGCTGCTCCACGGGTCGAGCTTCTGCACCGTCGAGGCCATGGTCTTGGCCAACCGCTGCAGCGGAAAGAGCAGGGGACTGGGGAAGGCCGAGCCGAACGGCACCACGTCGCGCCGCATGGTCGATTCGAGCACCTTGAAGACCAGTTCGCTGACATCGATCGGGCCGGATTCCTCTGCCGGGGCGGAGGGTGTCTCCGCTTCAGGCGCCAACTGTCGCGAGCCCGTGGCGACGTAATACCCGGATCGCTCGCGTGCCCGGATCAGGCCGCGCGCCTCGAGCAGGTAATAGGCCTGGAACACGGTCGACTGGCTCACGCCGCGGCCTGCGCTGGCCTGGCGCACCGACGGCAGGCGGTCGCCCAGCCGCAGTACGCCGGCATGGATCGACTGGGCGATGTCCTCGGCCAGTTCTTCATAGCGTGTCATCTGGCGTCCGGCGGTTGTCATCTGATCTTGTCCTTTTGTCGATTGCGTCAACTGTAATGGACGCGGAGGGCAAGTACCAGGTTGTCTCCTGGCCCGCCACGTGGCTCCAGGGTCGACGTGACGGAATTGCGACAAATGGCCGCCCCCAGGAAACCTCTGCTCCGGTCGTTTCAGACAGTTTTGCTTCTGTTGCGCCGGAGCCGACGCCTCTAGCATTGGCCGGCCAACTCCCGGATGCGGCCCACCACGGATCGCGCCGGTTTCGCCCCCACATGCCATGGACCCCACCAGCCTGCTGCTGCTCACCTTCCTGCTGTCGATCGGCGGCCTGTTCGCCTTTATCTGGTCCCTGAGGAAAGGCCTTTTTGACCTGGAGTCGAGCGGGGCCCGGACTATCTTTGCCAGCGGCGAGGTGGGGCGGCCCGAAGACCCGTCAGGGTCCGGCGCGACCTTGGCGCCCGAAGCCGACCTTGCCGAAGAACTGGCGGCGCGCGCCCGCGCCGACCGTTCCAGCGCCTTGCCAGCCCTGATGCTCCTGAGTTGCGCCGTGGTCTGGCTGGTGGTCGCGTCCTTTGCGGGGCTGGTCAGCTCGCTCAAGCTGCACTTGCCCGACTTCCTGGTCACGCAGGCATGGCAGTCCTTCGGCCGCATGCGCGTGCTGCACCTGAACGCGGTTGCCTATGGCTGGGCGCCGATGGGCCTGCTCGGCCTGGCGATCTGGATGATGCCGCGCCTGCTGCGCACGCCGCTCAGCGGCGGCCGCTTTGCCTTGGTCGGCACGCTGATCTGGAACGCGGGGCTGGTGGCAGGTCTGGGCGCGATTGCCAGCGGCATCAACGCAGGCATGGAATGGCTCGAGATCCCGTGGCAGATCGGCCTGCTGTTCGCGGTGGGCGGCATGCTGATCGGCGTACCGCTGGTGCTGATGCTGCAGCGCCGGCAGGTGCATCACCTGTACGTCTCGGTCTGGTACATGGGCGCGGCGCTGTTCTGGTTCCCGGTGCTTTACATCGTGGCCAAGGTGCCGGGCGTGCATTTCGGCGTGGAACAGGCGACCATGAACTGGTGGTTCGGCCACAACGTGCTCGGGCTGTTCTACACGCCGCTGTCGATTGCCGCCGTGTACTACTTCCTGCCCAAGGTCATCGGCAAGCCGGTGCAGTCGTACAACCTGTCGCTGCTGGGCTTCTGGACGCTGGCGTTCTTCTACGGCCAGGTCGGCGCGCACCACCTGATCGGCGGACCCATTCCCGGCTGGCTGATCACGCTTTCCATCGTGCAGAGCGTGATGATGATCATCCCCGTGGTGGCGTTCTCGGTGAACCAGCACCTGACGCTCAAGGGCCATTTCGGTGTGCTGAAGCATTCGCCGACGCTGCGCTTCATCGTGCTCGGCGCGGTCATGTACACGCTGGCCTCGGTGCAGGGCTCGTTCGAGGCGCTGCGCTCGCTCAACGCCATCACGCACTTCACGCATTTCACCGTGGCGCACGCGCACCTGGGCATGTATGGCTTCGTGTCGATGGTGATCTTCGGCGGCATCTACTTCGCCATGCCGCGCATCGTCGACGCGCCGTGGCCGAAGCCGGCGCTGATTTCTGCGCATTTCTGGCTGGTGGCTGGCGGGTTTGCCATCTACCTCGTGACGCTGTCGATCGGCGGCGTGCTGCAAGGGTTGGCGCTGCTGAACCCGGCGCGGCCATTCATGGAGTCGGTCGCGGTGACCCTGCCGTGGTTGCAGGGCCGCTCGATCGGCGGCGCACTGATGACACTGGGCCACCTGGTGTTTGCCTGCCACTTCGCGCTGATGGCGTTCCGTCCGGCCACGCTGCGGCAGGGCGACCGCGTGGTTTCCGAATCCCTGGCCTGAATGACCGACGACGATCGACGACGATGGAAAACGAACTGAAGCTCGTAGGCGGCGCCATGGTGACGCTGTCGCTGGCCACCTGCGCCATGATCGTGGTGCCCTTCCTGCAACTGAAGGACGTGCCCGCTCCGAAGGAACTAGCGCCCTACACCAGCGCGCAATTGCGGGGCCGGCAGGTCTACATGGCCAACGGCTGCATCGCCTGCCATACCCAGCAGCCCAGCTCCACGGGCGCGGGCATAGCCGACGCGCAGCGCGGCTGGGGCCGGCCCTCGGTCGCGGCGGACTATCACTATGACGACCCGCCGCTGCTCGGCACCATGCGCACCGGCCCCGACCTGTTCAATATCGGCGTGCGCCAGCCCAGTGCCGACTGGCACCTCGGGCACCTGTACCAGCCGCGCGCGTATGTGCCGGGCAGCATCATGCCGGCCTATCCGTTCCTGTTCGAGACCAAGGACAGCGACGCCGTCGGCAAGGATGATCGCGTCGTTGCGCTGCCGCCCGGCGCCGCCCCGGCCGGGAAGGCCGTGGTCGCCACGCCGCAGGCACTGGACCTGGTGGCCTACCTCACCGGGCTGCGCCACACCTATCCCGTCCTGACCCCGACCGAAGCGAGCCTGGCCAAGGGCCTCGTACTCGCCGCCAGCTCCACGAAGAACCATGCCGCAGATGAAGCCCCCAAGCAGCCACAAGACTGAACACGCCGACCCGCACGAGCAGCACAACCAGGTGCCGAAGATCGTGCTGGGCCTGGTCGCCGGACTGGTGGTCTGGGCCGCCAGCTATATCTGGACCGAGCGCGCCGATGGCCTTGCCCAGCTTGGCGATCGGCGCGATGCGCAGGCGCTGGCCCAGGGCGCTGCCGCTGGTGGCGCCCGCGTGGCAGACGGCAAGCAACTGTTCGCGGCCAACTGCCAGGCCTGCCACCAGGCCACCGGCCAGGGCTTGCCCGGCGTCTTCCCGCCGCTGGCCGGATCGCCGCTGGTGACGGGCGATCCGGTGGTGCTGTCGCAGATCGTGCTGCACGGGCTGACCGGGCCCATCGAGATCCTGGGAACGACCTATAACGGCGCGATGCCCGCGTTCGGGGAGCAACTCGGCGATGCCGAACTGGCCGCGGTGCTCACGCATATCCGCAGCCAGTGGGGCAACAAGGCGCCCGCCATCGACGCGGTAGCTGTGGGGGCGGCCCGCAAATGGAGCGAATCTCGCAAGGACCCGTGGCATAGCGACGAACTGCACAAGCTCGCCGGAGCGCAGTGATGGCGGGCGGCTGGCGGGGTACGCTGGTTGCGACTGCCCTCGTCAGCGCGCTGGCGCTGTTCGCCTTTGCCCACGCGACACGCGGCTTCCGCGTGGTGACGTCTGACGGTGCAAGGCAATTCGACCTCGCGCGAGCCCCCGTTGCGCTGCCGGATATCGAACTGGCCGATCCCTCCGGACGCCGCTTTCCCTTGCGCGGAATCGGCAATGCGCAACGGCAGACGCTGGTCACCTTTGTCTACACACATTGCCTCACGGTCTGCCGCAGCAGCGCGTCAGGGCAAGCCTACCTGCAGGCGCAGCTGATTGCGCGCGGTCTTGCCGGGCGCTACCAGCTGCTGGCCATCAGCTTCGATCCGGGCCGTGACACGCCTGAGGTACTCAGTGCTTATGGCCGCAAGCAGGGGGCCGATCCCGCCATCTGGCGCATGGCCACGGTAGCGGATGCCGCTGACTTGCCGGCGTTGCTGAAGGCGTTCGGCGTCGTCGTGCTGCCGGATGGCCGCGGCGATTACGTCCACAATGCCGCGCATTTCCTCATCGACGCGCAGGGCCGGCTGGCCCGCGCCTACGACATCGACCGGCCGGACGCGGTGCTGGCCGACATCGTCCATGCGCGGCGCTGAGCGGCCCGCGGTGGTCTGGCTGCCCGGCGCGGCGCTGGCCGTGCTGGCGCTGCTGCGCGGGTGGCTGGAGGCCTCGATGTTCCGGCATATGGCGATCGAACTGCCATCGCTCCTGGCACTCGGCATGGTTGCGGCCGCGTTGTGCTGCCGGTTTGCGCGTGGCATTGCATGGAACCGGCGCGGCTTGCCGGGGCTGGCGGCCGCCACCGCCATCGCCAGCTACTGGATGCTTCCGGTCGCACTGGATCTTGCCGTGCTCGATGTGCGCTGGTCCGTCGCGAAAGTGGCGAGCATGATCGTGGCCGGCGCCGCGCTCGGTATGTCCTGGGCGCGTGCCGGCATCGTGCTGCAGGCGTTTTTCGCGATCAACTGGAGCGCGATGACACTGGTGGCGGGACTGCTCTACCAGGACGCGCCGCAACAGCTTTGCAGCGTATACCTGGCGGATCAGCAAGGTGCGGCAGGACGCGCGCTGGTTGTCTTTGCCGCAGCCGGGTTGGCGGCCTGGATGGTGTCGGTGATCCGCAGGCTCGGCCGCGACGAGGCCGGCCCGCGGATCTGAGTGCCATCCATCAGCCGCGGGCGGCCTCCGCCTGCTGCCGGCGCAGGGCGATCGCCGGGTTCTGGTAGACCGCCGTCTTGAACGGTTCGAAACCGACGCGCTCCACCACATCGATAAAGCGCTCTGCATCGCTGTCGCGCATTGCCAGGTAGCTCTGGATCAGTAGCTCGATGACCTCGGGAATCTCGTCGCGTGCAAACGATGGCCCGATGATGCGCCCGATTGCCGCGCCGGACGGCCCGCCCTGGCGTCCGCCGATCGTGACCTGGTACCACTCTTCACCGGCCTTATCGACGCCGAGGATGCCGATATGGCCAACGTGATGGTGCCCGCACGAGTTGATGCAGCCGGAGATGTTCAAGTCCAGTTCGCCGATCTCGTAGAGATAGTCGAGATCGTCGAAGCGCTGCTGGATCGCTTCTGCCAGCGGAATCGACACCGCATTGGCGAGCGAGCAGAAGTCTCCGCCCGGGCACGCGATGATGTTGGTGAGCAAGCCGATATTGGGTGTGGCGAGGTTCCACGTCTGCAACTGCTGCCACAGTTCGTGCAAGCGCGTGCGGCGCACGTCGGCGATGATCAGGTTCTGTTCGTGCGAGACGCGCAGTTCGCCGCTGCCGTAGCGGTCGGCGAGATCGGCCGCGGCTTCCATCTGGTCGGCCGTGATGTCGCCGGGCGGCGTGCCGGTTGCCTTCCGCGACACCGTGACGGCGGCATAGCCAGGCACGCGGTGCGCATGCACGTTGCTGCGCAGCCAGCGCGCATAGCGAGGATCGGCTGCGGCAAGCGATGGGTTCGGGTCTTCGTCGTTGGCTGCGCAAGGCGCGTAGTCCGGGGTGGTGAAGCGCGTGGCGATCTCGCGCACGAAAGCGGCGTCGACCGTATCGGGACCGCCGCGAATGCCTTGCCAGTGTTCGTCGACTTGCTGCGCGAAGACTTCCGGCGTGAGGTCTTTCACGAGGATCTTGATGCGTGCCTTGTACTTGTTGTCACGGCGGCCATGCAGGTTGTAGACGCGCAGGATGGCCTGCAGGTAGGTCAGCAGGTCCGACCAGTGCACGAACTTGCCGATCTCCTTGCCGACCATCGGCGTGCGGCCCATGCCGCCACCGACCCAGACGCGGAAGCCCGTCTCGCCATCGCGCTCGACTGCCTGCAGGCCGATGTCGTGCACGCCCACTGCGGCGCGGTCCGTGCTCGCGCCGCTCACGGCGATCTTGAACTTGCGCGGCAGGTAGGCGAATTCGGGATGGAGCATGGACCACTGCCGGATGATTTCGCACCACACCAGCGGGTTCACCACCTCATCGGGCGCAATGCCGGCGAAGTGGTCGGTAGTGGTGTTGCGGATGCAGTTGCCGCTGGTCTGGATCGCGTGCATCTGCACCGTGGCCAGCTCGGCCAGGATGGCCGGCGCGTCTTCCAGGCGCGGCCAGTTGAACTGCATGTTCTGGCGCGTGCTGAAGTGGCCATAGCCGCGATCCCAGCGCCGCGAGATTTCCGCAAGCTTGCGCAGCTGCCGCGAGACCAGCATGCCGTAAGGGATGGCAACGCGCAGCATCGGCGCATGGCGCTGGATGTAGAGGCCGTTCTGCAGGCGCAGTACGCGGAACTCTTCTTCCGAAAGCTCGCCGTTCAGGAAGCGCGCGGTCTGGTCGGTGAACTGCGCAACGCGCTCGTCGACCAGTTGCTGGTCGGTGGAATCGTAGAGGTACATGGGGGCTGGTCTCGCATCGCTCTGGGCTTACCACGCCGGCAGGCGTGGACCAGACTCAAGGCTAGCGATGAGCCCCTCCTGCGCACAGCAGCAGTCGGGTGCGTTTTTTGCCGTAGCAGTGCGGGAGTTCAACCCCAGTGCCGCACGCGCCCCGTATCAACGTGCACGAAATCCTCTTGCGCATAGAAGCCCACACCGCCAACGCCGAGCGACATGGCGGCATCGCGCAAGTCCGCCAGCGTCACGCCGGGCAGGCGGATGTCGATGGCCTTGCCGTCCATATGCAGGCTGTGCTTCGCGACACCGCCACCGCCCGTGCGGCGTAGCCGCGCGTTGGTGACGGGACTGCGATAGCCCGAGATCACCTGGAACGGCGACTCGCTGCCCAGTGTCCGGCGCAAGTCAAACAGCAAGCCAAACAATTGCGGGTCGATCACGCCGACTTGGCCGGAATAATGGTCGCGCAGGAAGCGGTTGAGCGTGGTCTGTGCCTGCGGGAGCACCTGTTCGCCCAGCGCGTACACCAGCGACAAGTGCTCGCCGGTATGCGTATGGTCGAATGACAGGCTGCGAGCGCCGGGCGCGTTGGCCAAGGCCAATTGCGGCGACAGCGCGGCCAGGCCGGCGCCAATCGCCAGGCCGCCGGTGTGTTGCAGGAAGCGGCGGCGCGAAGGATTGCGAGAGTGTTTCATGTCGGGTTCTGCGTTGGCGCGGGGCGGGCAAGGGCGTCTGGTGTAGCCGGTGCCGCGGCAGGCACACTGGCCGGCCGGCGCGCCGCGTTCTGCCGCAGCGCCTGGTCCAGCAGCTTGTCCTGGCCGTAAATGTCAGGCAGGAAGTATACCCGGCCATCCGCGCGGGCGATGGCGGTGCCATAGGCCAGCACCACCGGCAGCGGCTGCTGCAGTGCCACGGTATTCGACTGGCCCTTGGTCATGGCCTGGCGGATGCGTGCCTCGTCCCAGCCCGGCATGTCCTTGAGCACGAACTGCGCGAGCGCCACGGGCTCTTCCACGCGGATGCAGCCATGGCTGAAATCGCGCCGGTCGCGCTTGAACAGTTGCGGCGTGGGCGTGTGGTGGAGGTAGATGTTCTGGTTGTTCGGGAACACGAACTTGATGTCGCCGAGCGCATTCATGGGGCCGGGGCGC
This sequence comes from Cupriavidus sp. C2SS-8b, assembly GCF_057073745.1. Taxonomy (NCBI): domain Bacteria; kingdom Pseudomonadati; phylum Pseudomonadota; class Betaproteobacteria; order Burkholderiales; family Burkholderiaceae; genus Cupriavidus; species Cupriavidus sp. C2SS-8b. The sequence goes on along the minus strand of NZ_CP172717.1, from coordinate 1,514,990 downwards.
TGGCGGATGCGCATCTGGCCGTTCAGCACGGCGTCCAGGTTGGCATCGGAGAGCGTGGTCACGGCCTTGCCGTTGGAGACGAACTCGAAGCCCTGGCGCGTGAAGTACCCCGGATCGCGCCGCAGTCGCGGAATGGTCTCCGAGCGCGCGATCGATGGCGGCACGTTCCAGTACGGGCTGAACTCGATGTAGCGCATGTCCTCCTTGAACAGCGGCGTGCGCGTGTCCAGCGCCTTGCCGACGATGACCTTCATCTCCAGCTTGATGTCGAGCTTGCCGTCCGTGTACTCATAGGCGCGCAGCATGAACTCGGGGATGTTCACCACGATCACGCGCGGGCCGTCGGCGAGCGGGGTCCAGCGCAGCCGCTCCATGATCAGCTCGATCTGGCGCACGCGCGCCGCCGGAGGGGTATTGAGCTGGGCCAGGGTGGCGGCGCCGATCGTGCCGTCCGCCTCCAGGCCATGGCGCGACTGGAAGGCCTTGACGCTGCCCACGAGCGCACCCGAATAGCGTTGCGGCACGGGCGCGTCGGCAGCCATGTCGCCAAGCGTCTTGAGGCGGGCAGCCAGTTCGCCAATGCCGCTGTAGGGCTGTCCGCTCGCCAGCTTGCCGCCGGGCAGCCCCGGCAGCGGATGTTCCCAGCCCGGTTGCGCCGCGAGCTTGCGATAGCGTGCCAGCGCATCGCGCAGCGTGCCGTAGAGCGGGAAGGACGGCGCGGCTTCGCGGATGGCGTCGGGCAGGCGATGGCTGGCCACGGCGGCGCGCAGGTAGCTGTCGGGCTCGAACAGCGCCGACTCCGGCGGCGTGAAATTGGCATGCACCTTGCGCGGATCGACGCGCCCGCTGTGCAGGTCCGACAGGTAGCGCCGCATGGCGTCGCTGAGCGCGTTGTCGAGTTTCTCCACGGCGTCCGGCGCCGCTTGCGGGTTCGCGGCGGCCTGCGCCAGCGCGCGCTTCAGGCCGTCGGCGTCGTAGTCCTTCGGCGCCAGGCCGTCCGCCTCGGCGCCGGCCAGCGCCGCCACGGCCTGTTGGGCGTCGGGCGTCGGCCGTCCACCGGCGAACCATAGCGGCTGTGCGCCGGCGCTTGCGGCGCAGGCCAGCAGCCAGGCAGCGAGCGTGCCGCCGATCCAGTGGCGGGCATTGCGTGCGGGAATGGGGGACAGGCGCTTGCGAGGCGTGGCGGGTGTCATGGAGATCGGGTAGATGTGGCTTGCCCGCCTATCGTAGCCGAATAAAGCGGGAATCCGGGCGGCCGGGACCGTGTAACAAAATTCTTCAGCGCGCGTGCAAAAGCGCTGAAGCCGGCCTTGTCACGGTGCCCCGGCACCAATGCAAACGCCCGCTGCGCGAGCAGCGGGCGTTGGGGCGAGGGCTTGGCTGGCGTCCGGTCCAGGGCTTACTTGCCCAGTTCGTGGCCCACCACGCCGCCCACCACGGCACCACCCACGGTGCCGGCGGTGCTGCCGTGCGTCAGTTCATGCCCCGCCACGCCGCCGGCGACCGCACCCGTCGCGGTACAGCCGGCCAGGCCCATGCCAGCGCTGATCACCAGCGCGATTGCAAGTTTCCACATGGTCATCTCCTGTACCGTGCACAGGTGACCCCAGCCACCCGTGCTCCTGACTACAGCTTAGGCAGGACGATCCATCGGGCCTTTCAGGCGCTTGCCGATTGCGGTGTAGGAATTATCGGACGGCCGCGGGTGCCGTCCGCATCGCTCATTCCGCGGAGAAGCGGCGCAGCCGCTTGATCAGCGACGAGGTGTCCGAGCGTCCGCAGCCCATTTGCTGCAGGTCGGCATAGAACTGGTCGACCATTGCGGTGACGGGCAGGCTGGCGCCGTTGCGGCGCGCCTCGTCGAGGCAAAGGCCCAGGTCCTTGCGCATCCAGTCCACGGCGAAGCCGAAGTCGAACTTGTTATCGATCATCGTCGGGCCGCGGTTCTCGAGCTGCCAGGAACCGGCCGCGCCCTTGCTGATGACGTCGAGCACCAGCCGCATGTCGAGGCCGGCGCGCTCGCCGAATGCAATCGCTTCGGACAGGCCCTGGATCAGCCCGGCGATGCTGATCTGGTTGACCATCTTGGCGAGCTGGCCGGCCCCTGCGTCACCGACGCGCGTCACGGCACGCGCATACGCGCCGATCACCGGCTCGGCGCGCGCATAGGCCTCGGCGTCGCCGCCGCACATGATGGTCAGGATGCCTTTCTCCGCGCCGACTTCGCCGCCCGATACGGGGCCGTCGACAAAGTGCAGGCCGCGCTCTCGCGCCGCCGCGTAGAGCTCGCGCGCCACATTGGCGCTGGCAGTGGTGTGGTCGACGAAAATGCAGCCAGTGGGCGCAGTGAAGAAGGCGCCGTCGGGGCCGATCAGCACCGAGCGCAGGTCGTCGTCGTTGCCGACGCACGAGCACACCACGTCCGCCTGCCTGACGGCCAGCGCCGGTGTTTCCGCCGCGTTGCCGCCAAATTGTGCGACCCAGGCCTGCGCCTTGGCGGCGGTGCGGTTATACACGGTGACTTCATGGCCCTTGGCGGCAAGATGGCCGGCCATATGGAAACCCATGACGCCAAGCCCGAGGAATGCGACGCGCATGCTGCGACTCCGTAACTGATTGGATATTGTTGGATATTCGGTGATGCGCGGGCGGCTCCGGCAACTCCGGCAGCTCCTGTAGCAGGCACCACATGGAGACGCGCCGCGCGGGGAGGCATGGCCTCTGGCGCAGAGTATACGGCTGCCGCAGCGATTGTTGCCGGTCATTGCCGGTCATTGCCGGTCGCTGCCGATTGTTGGCGGTCCCTTGCAGAGGCGAATACCGCGCTATCCCTGGCCCAGGATTGCCTTCCTGACCAGTTCCGACTGCCGGTTGCAGTGCATTTTCGTCATCAGCATGGCGATCTGCTTGCGCACGGTATTGGCGCGTGCCGGGCGGTTTCCTGTCATGGTGGGCGAAATTCGGCCAATGCCAATGCCCCAAACGGGGGGATGGCGATTCTGGCTTGCCATACCGCTCCGGATCTGTGCGGCCACATCGTCTCGGCCAGGGAGTACGCGACGTGGGCGGACAGTCGCGCCGGAAGCCGTGGCCCGAACGGGTACCCCGCCCAGGCCATTTCCGTTTCCGGCCAGCGCCTGCTTAATCCGGCTTTACACCCGCATCACGAATCACCGTATTCCACTTCGCCATTTCCGCCTTGATGCGCACACCGGTCTGCGCCGGATTGGTCCACGTGGCAATGGCGCCTTGCTTGAGCAGCGCATCCTTGACCTCCGGTTCCGCCAGGATCTTCTTCAGGTCGGCGCTCAGGCGATCGATCACGGGCGCCGGCGTGCCGGCCGGCGCGACGATGCCGAACATGGAACTCACCTCAAAGTCGTTCAGGCCCGCTTCGGCGGCGGTAGGCACGTCGGGCAGGGCGCTCACGCGCTGGGCCGAGGTCACCGCGAGCGCGCGGATCTTGCCACCCTTCACATAGGCCTGCGCGGCGGGCACCGTTTCCACCATGCTCAGTACCTGGCCACCGATCAGGTCGGTCATCGCGGGGCCGCTGCCCTTGTATGGCACGTGCAGCATGTCCACGCCGGCCATGCGCTTGAACATCTCGCCGGCCAGGTGCTGCGGCGAGCCGTTGCCGGCCGAGCCATAGGTGATGGTGCCCGGCTTCGACTTGGCCAGGGACACCAGTTGCGGCAGCGTGGTGGCGTTGACGGACGGATTGACCACGAACACCAGCGGCACGGTGCCGACGATGGCCACCGGCGCAAAGCTTTTCTCGATGTCGTAGGGCACGCGGCTCTTGTACAGCGCGGCGTTGATCGCATGGCTGGTCAGCGCACCCATCAGCAGCGTGTAGCCATCGGGCGCCGACTTGGCGACCAGGTCCGCGCCGATATTGCCGGCGGCCCCGGCGCGGTTGTCCACCACGACTTGCTGGCCAAGCGTGGCCGACAGGCGCTGGGCCAGCGTGCGGCCGATCACGTCGGTTGCGCCTCCGGGCGGGTAGGGCACCACGAGGCGCACCGGCTTGTTGGGGTAGTCGCCGGCAGCGGCCAGCGACGGGGCCAGCAGCAGGCTGGCGCACGCCAGCGACGACAGCAGCAGCGCGCGGCGCGGCGCGCGAACGCCCCGGCCGGGCATGGGGGAAATGCCGGACATGTGAGTCTCCTGTGCCGGGATCTTGTGGGAATCGGGGGGAAGCCGCGGCGACTCCTGGTGCCGCATCGCTGATGATGCCCGGCTCGTCATCGTGGCCAAGTGTAGGGTGGACCTCTTGATTGATGAATCAGAATTTTTCTATCGACTGATCTGAAAATTGGATTAGTCAACCTGGGCGCGCAACCCACTTGCAGCGTGGGCGCCAGGCCAGCTAAGCTTCGCGTCTCGATTATCAATAATTTTATTGGAGACGCAGGATGCCTTCCTCCCGAGATCCGAAGCAGTCGCCCGACACGCCCGCAAGCACCCACGGCTTGGCCAAGGGCCTGACCAATTACGGCGACACGGGCTTCTCGCTGTTCCTGCGCAAGGCGTTCATCAAGGGCGCGGGCTTCACCGATGACGCGCTGTCGCGGCCGGTCATCGGGATCGTCAATACCGGCAGCAGCTACAACCCGTGCCACGGCAACGCGCCGCAACTGGTGGAGGCGGTCAAGCGCGGGGTGATGCTGGCGGGCGGCCTGCCAGTGGACTTCCCGACGATCTCGGTGCACGAGAGCTTCTCCGCGCCGACCAGCATGTACCTGCGCAACCTGATGTCGATGGATACCGAGGAGATGATCCGCGCGCAGCCCATGGACGCGGTGGTGCTGATCGGCGGCTGCGACAAGACCGTGCCGGCCCAGCTGATGGGCGCGGCGTCGGCAGGCGTGCCCGCCATCCAGCTGGTGACCGGGTCGATGCTGACCGGCGCGCACCGCGGCGAACGGGTCGGCGCCTGCACCGACTGCCGCCGCTACTGGGGCCGCTACCGTGCCGACGAGATCGATAGCACCGAGATCGCCGACGTCAACAACCAGTTGGTGGCCAGCGTAGGAACCTGTTCAGTGATGGGCACGGCCAGCACCATGGCCTGCGTGGCCGAAGCGCTCGGCATGATGGTGAGCGGCGGCGCGTCGGCGCCCGCGGTGACGGCAGACCGCGTGCGCGTGGCCGAGCGCACCGGCACCACGGCGGTCGCCATGGCCGCCGCGCGCCTGACGCCGGACCGCATCCTGACCGGCAAGGCCTTCGAGAACGCGCTGCGCGTGCTGCTGGCCATTGGCGGGTCGACCAACGGCATCGTCCACCTGACGGCGATCGCCGGGCGCCTGGGCATCGATATTGACCTGGCGGGGCTGGATCGCATGAGCCGCGAGACCCCGGTGCTGGTGGACCTGAAGCCGTCGGGCCAGCACTACATGGAGGACTTCCACAAGGCCGGCGGCATGCTCGCGCTGCTGCGCGAGCTGCGTCCGCTGCTGCATCTGGACACGCTGACCGTCTCCGGCCGCACGCTTGGCGAAGAACTGGATGCAGCACCGCCCCCATTCACGCAGGATGTGATCCGCACCGCGGCCAGCCCGATCTATCCGGCCGGCGGCCTGGCGGTGCTGCGCGGCAACCTGGCGCCGGGCGGCGCCATCATCAAGCAGTCGGCCGCCAACCCGGCGCTGATGGAGCATGAAGGGCGCGCCGTGGTGTTCGAGAACGCCGAGGACATGGCGCAGCGCATCGACGACGACGCGCTGGACGTCAAGTCCGACGATATCCTCGTGCTCAAGCGCATCGGTCCGACCGGCGCGCCGGGCATGCCGGAAGCCGGCTACATGCCAATCCCGAAGAAGCTTGCCCGGGCCGGCGTGAAGGACATGGTGCGCGTGTCGGACGGGCGCATGAGCGGCACGGCGGCCGGCACCATCGTGCTGCACGTCACGCCGGAAGCCGCCATCGGCGGCCCGCTGGCGCTGGTGCGCAGCGGTGACCGCATCCGCCTGTCGGTGGCGAACCGCGAGATTGCGCTGCTCGTCGACGACGCCGAGCTGGGCCGCCGCGCGGCGGAGCAGCCGGTGGAGCGCCCGCGCGCCGAACGCGGCTATCGCAAGCTGTTCCTGGAGACCGTGACGCAGGCCGACCAGGGCGTGGACTTCGACTTCCTGCGTGCCACGCAGACCGTCGATATCGTGCCGAAGCAGGGCTGAGCCATGGGCGCCACCACCACGGCGGTCACCGATATTGACGGCGGCGATGCGATGCAGCAAGTCGTCGAGACGCTCGAGGAAGACATCGTCTTCGGCCGCCTGCACCCGCGCGAGCGCCTGACCGAAGATGCGCTGATGGCGCGCTTCGGCCTGAAGCGCCACGTGGTCCGGCAGGCGCTGTCCGAGCTGGAGCTGATGGGCGTGGTGGAGCGGCGGCGCAATGCCGGCGCGTTGGTGCGCGCCTTCGATACGCACGAAGTGGTGGAACTCTACGCCCTGCGCGAGGTGCTGGAGTGCCATGCGGCGGGGCTGATCGCCATGCCGGTGCCGCCGCAGCGCCTGCAGGCGCTGATCGACGTGCAGCAGCGCCACGATGCCGCCGTGGCGGCCGACGATGCGCGCGCCGTCTTCCGCATCAACCAGCAGTTCCACCGCGAACTGTTCGCGCTGTCGGTCAACGGCGTGCTGCAGCAGGCCATCGGCGAATACGCGCGGCGCACCCACCCGATCCGCTTCGGCTCGCTGGCCGCAGCCGCTTACCGCGAACGCGCCCGGCAGGAGCACTGGGCCATGATCGAAGCGCTGCGCGAAGGGCGGCGCGACGACCTGGTGGCGCTATGCCGGCGGCACTTGCTGCCGTCGAGGGATGCCTACCTGGCAGCAGAAAAGGCGCGCGGGCGGTAAGCCGGCATTGCACTAGCCCCGGTGAGCGTGCCGGTATTCCCCGGGCGTCATCGGCTGGACCTTGTTCCAGCAGGAACGGAAGGCCTGCACGCTCGCAAAGCCGCATTGGCCGGCGATGTCCTCGACCGGCAGCGAAGATGCCGCCAGCAGCCTGCGGGCCTTGTCCATGCGCAACGCAAGCTGGTACTGCTTGGGCGTCAGCCCTGTTTCCCGTGCGAACACACGCGACAGGTGCCTGACGCTGGTGGCGAAGGTCCCGGCGAAAGACGGATCGGACACGCTGACGGACAAGTCCGTGGAGATGGCATCCTGCACTGCATGAACCAGCGCATTGCCGTGCGAGCGGGAGCGGAATTTCGAATCCAGCTCCGGGTCGCCGCCGAAGCGCCGGAACGGCACCACGTTCTCGCGCGCCACGCGAATGGCGGCGTCATCGCCAAAGGCATCGGCCACGAGCTGCAACGCCATGTCGATGCCCGACGCCACGCCCGCCGAGGTCCAGATATTGCCGTCGCTGACGAAGACGCGGTTGTCCAGTACGGTGGCGCGCGGATGCTTGGCGCGCAAGCGGCTCACATGGGCGTAGTGCGTGGTGCACAGGCGACCGTCGAGCAAGCCGGCATCGCCGAGCAGGTAGGCGCCCGTGCACACCGCGGCGATGGTCGAGGTTTGCTTTGCACGCGCCGCCACGCCGCGCAGCCATTCCGAGGTATCGCGCCAGCCCTGGGAACGGATCAGCGTATTGGTCATCTTGCTGCCGATGGCCAGCACGAGGTCATCCGCCAGCAGCCGTGCCGGCAGCGGCGCGACCCGGCTCAGTTCTATGCCCTGGAATGCCTGCACGCTGGAATGCGGCCCGACGCAGCGCACGCCGAGCGGCCCGATGCCGAGTTCGGCAACCGTCGACAGGATCTGCAGCGGCCCGGCCAGATCCAGCATGTGGATGCCGGGCAGCATCAGGAAATATGCGGTTGCCATGGGCCTGAGCTTCGTGATGCCTTGTGGAATTGGATGGAGAAACAGAAGTTTGCCATGTCGTCGCAATGGTGGCTAATTTTTCCGGACGTCCGCGAATACCAAGCATGGCCGAAAACTTGCCATATACGTCGGGTCGTTTGCTGGAAGGCGATTTGCGCGGCGCATAGGATTGCAGTGCCCCTCAACGTTTGCGACAGGATTCACCGACATGAACAGCCACCCGATATCCCGCCCTGTCACGCTGCTGCTGGTCGCCACCGGCTTTGCGGTGATGTTCGCGTCGACCGCCGTCAAAGGCGTCTATCAGGTCTACTTCGTGGAACTTGCCACGCACTTCGGCCAGGGGCGCGCGCAGTTCGCGTGGTCGGGCGGATTGTTCATGCTGGCCACCGGCCTGATGTCGCCCGTGGTGGGTGCGCTGAGCGACCGCGTCGGGCCGCTGCGTACCGCGGCGATCGGTGCGTTGGCGGCAGGCATTGCGTATGCCGGCGCGGCCTGGTGGCACCAGTCGCTGGTCTGGTTCAGCCTTGCGTTCGGCATCGCCGGCGCGTTCGGGCTGGCCGCAATGACTTTCGTGCCGATGGGCGTGCTGGTCGACCGCCTGTTCGAGGCGCGCCGGAAAGGGCTGGCCTATGCCGTGGTGACAAACGGCACGGCAATCGGCTTTATCGTGCTGTCGCCATTCTGGATCTGGCTGCAGCCGCAGGCGGCGTGGACGACGGTGTTCTGCGCCGTTGGCCTGGTCTTCGCCGTGCCGGTGGCCGCCACGCTGTGGTGGCTGTCGCGCTGGGAGCCGTCCGCGCCTGCGACGGCCAGCACGCAGGCGCAGGCCTCGGCCTGGGCCATTGTGCGGCGTGATCCGGTGTTCTACGTGCTGGCAGCGGGGTTTTTCGGCTGCGGCGCGACCATGGCCTTTATCGACGTGCACCTGCTGGCGCACTGGCAGGATCTTGGCGTGCCGCGCCTGGAAATGGGCTACGCGCTGAGCGCGCTCGGGGTGCTGGAGTTGGCCAGCGGCATCGCCTCCGGGGCGCTCGCGCTGCGCTTGGACAAGCACCGGCTGCTGGCCGGCTTCTACGCCATGCGCTGCGCGGCAATGCTGTTGCTGCTGGTGCCGCAGGCCGGCGTGCTGCCGTTTGCGCTGCTGTTCGGCAGCAGCTACCTGGGCACGGTCATCCTGACGTCGATGTTCTGCTTCGAGCGCTACGGCAGCCAGGTCAAGGGCAGGGTGTTCGGGCTGCTATTCCTGATCCACCAGGCCGGCGCGTTCCTGTCGGTTCAACTGGGTGCGCGCTCGTTCGAAGCGACCGGCAGCTACGTGCAGACGATCGTCGCGCTCGGCGTGGTGACCGGCTTTGCGGCCGCGTGCGCGTGGCTGGGTTTGCGTGGCGTTGCCAGCGTGCCGCCGGCCCTGCACGTCGCCGCAAGCGCCCGGCGCTGAGCACGGGGGGCGGAGATTCAGCAATGTCCGCGATCCGATTCCTGTTCGTCGTTGCCTGCCTGCTTCCGCTCATGCTGGCGGCCCTGCAGACGGGCAGCCGCACGGGCATGGTGGCGGCATGGTCCGGCATCGCCTTGCTGGCCGCGCTGCTTGGCCTGGTGGACGTGTCGGCCTACGTGCAGGCCCGCGTCGACGGGGTGCTCTTCGCGACGGCCTGTGGCGGATGACGGTGACCGACGCGCGGCATTCCAGCGGGGGCGGCGCGACCGCCCCGTCCAGGCACGGGGTTCAGCCGATGATGTCGAAGTCGCCGAAATGCTCGTCGTTCAGGGTCAGGCCCAGGCCGGGCAGGTTGTCGTCCAGCTGCAGGTAGCCGTTGTCCGGTGCCGGGTCGCCCTTGAAGATGTAGTAGAACAGTTCGTTGCCGACTTCCACGTCATGCACCGGGAAGTACTCCGACATGGGCGAAGCGGTGGAGGCCATGGTCAGGTGGTAGTTGTGCATCTGGCCGGCATGCGGGATCACCGGTACCGACCAGGCCTCGGCCATGGCGTTGATCTTCTGTGCCGCGGTGATGCCGCCCACGCGGTTGGTGTCGTACTGGATCACGTCGACCGCGCGGCGCTCGAGCAGGTCCTTGAAGCCGTACGAGGTGAACTCGTGCTCGCCGCCGGAGATCGGGAAGGGGCTCAGCTTCTTCAGTTCGGCATAGCCCTCGATATCGTCGGCGATGACCGGCTCCTCCAGCCAGCGCGGGTTGAACTCGGCCAGGCGCGGCACCATGCGGCGCGCGTATTCCAGCGTCCAGCCCATGTAGCACTCCAGCATGATGTCGACGCCGTCGCCCACCAGTTCGCGCAGCAGGCGCACCTGCTCCAGGTTCTTCTGCATGCCGGCGGGGCCGTCCTTGGGGCCGTAGCCGAAGCGCATCTTCATCGCGGTGAAGCCCTGGTCCAGATAGCGCTGGGCTTCGCCCAGGAAGGCGTCGCGATCGTCGTTGTTGTAGAGCTTGGAGGCATAGCACCAGATCTTCTCCTTGGTGCGTCCACCCAGCAGCTTGAACACGGGTTTGCCCACCGCCTTGCCCATCAGGTCCCACAGCGCGATGTCCACTGCCGAGATCGCGGCCATGCCGATGCCCTTGCGGCCCCAGGCATGGGTGCGGCGGTACATCTTCTGCCACAGGTATTCATTGTCGAACGGGTCCTGGCCGATCACGATCGGGGCCAGGTACTGGTCGATAACCTGCTTGGCCACGCGCGGTGCCAGCGCGCAGTTGCCGATGCCGACCAGGCCGCTGTCGGTCTCGACCTCTACCACCAGCCAGCCATGGAAGCGGAACGAGCCCATGGCGTCGCCGCGGTCGAACAGGATGTCCGTGGCGTTGGTGCAGAAGTGGGCCTGCGGGGGCACGGTCTTGCCCTTCCATTCGAATACCCGGGCGCGGACGTTGGTGATCTTCATGATTTGGCTCCTTTTACGGCAGAAATACGGTTGTTGTCAGGCTGGCTTGCCGGCGCCGCGACTGCGCGCGCGAGTGCGCCCTCGGCCGCGGTCTCGGCGGCCGTGTTCAGGTTTGCGTGGTGGCCGCGGGCCGGCGGGCATGCCGGCGCCGCGTTAGCAGGGCGGGTCTAGGCCGGCCTGTCAGGATGCGTGCTCACTGCTGCGCGGCGGCACGTCTTTGCGCACCCATCTGGCAGGCAATCCGGAACGCCTGCAGGATCGCGCCGGGATCGGCCCGGCCTTGCTGGGTGATGTCGAACGCGGTGCCGTGCGCCGGCGTGGTGATCGGCACCGGCAGGCCGCCCTGGACCGTGACGCCGCGCGAGAAGCCCATCAGCTTGATGCCGATCTGGCCCTGGTCGTGGTACATGGTGACAATGGCGTCGAACTGGCGCTGGGCCGGTCCGCCCTGCACCTTGAGGAAGATGGTGTCGGCGGGGAAGGGGCCTTGCGCCGCCACGCCGCGCGCCTCGGCATCGGCCACGGCGGGTGCGATCACGTCGATCTCCTCGCGGCCAAAGGCGCCGTTGTCGCCGTTGTGCGGATTGAGGCCGCATACCGCGATGCGCGGCGCGCCCATGCCGGCATTGCGCAGCGCCTGGTCGATCAGGTCGATCGCAGCGCCCACGCTGTCGCGCGTGATCATGGCCGGCACGTCCTTGAGCGCCACGTGCGAGGTCACGCGCGAGGTCCACAGGCCATCCAGCACATTGAACTCGCAGAAGGCGCCGCGATGGCCGAGCTGTTCGGCAAACCAGTGCAACTCGTCGTTGTAGCCCATGCCGGCGGCATGCAGCGAGCTCTTGTTAAGCGGGCCAAACAGGATGGCGTCGGCCTGGCCGGCCTGGGCGAGTTCCAACGCCAGCGCGAGCGTGCCCAGGCTGTAGCGGCCGCCTTCGGCACTGGCGGCGCCGCGCGGATAGGCCGGCTTGCCTTCCAGCTCCCAGTGGTACAGGCGCGGACCGGCGTCAGTGCCGTCGAAACCGAGGCGGCCGGTCTCGGGCAGCGCGAGGTCGACGCTGGCCAGCCTCAGGGCGTGGCGCCATTCGTCGCGATCGGCAATCAGCAGGATCTGCGCCTGCGCCGCGCTCGGATCGGCCAGCAATCTGGCAACCAGTTCAGGGCCGATGCCGGCGGGATCGCCAAGCACCATGGCGATTCGGGGACGTTGAGTCATGGCGGATGCGGTGGATGCGGGTTCAGTCAAGCTTGACGCCGAGTTCGGCGATCAGCTTGCCGTAGCGGGCATATTCGCTGCGCGAGAACGCATCGAACTGGCTGGCATTGAGCGTGCCGGGCACCGCGCCGACATCATTCAGGCGGCGCACGGTGTCGGGGTCCTTCAGCACGGTGGCGAGCGCCGCGCTGATTTTCTGCAGCGTGGCGGCAGGCGTGCCAGCCGGCGCATAGACGCCATACCAGGCATTCATCTGGATGCCGGGCACGCCGGCTTCGGCCAGCGTCGGCACGTTTGGCAGCAAGGGCGAGCGCTGATCGGCGGTCACGGCCAGCGCGCGCAACTTGCCGGACTTGATATGGCTGATCACCGAAGGCATGGTCTCGAAGCTCATGTCGACCTGGCCGCCCATCAGGTCGACCAGCGCGCTGCTGCTGCTCTTGTACGGCACATGCAGCAGCTGGCCATGGATCTGGTGGGCAAACGCCGCGCCGGCAAGATGCTGGGTGCTGCCGACACCGGAGGAGCTGTAGCGGAATTTGTCGGGGCTGGCCTGGATCTGGGCCACCAGCGCCTTGACGTCGCGAGCCGGCACCTGGTTGTTGACCACCAGCACGTTGGGCACGGAGGACACCAGCGCGACCGGAGCGAGGTCCTTGAGCGGATCGAACTGGAGCTTGAGCAGGTGGGGCGCGATCGCCTGCGAGGTGACCACGCCCATCAGCAGCGTATTGCCGTCCGGCGCCGCCTTGGCGGTGATGTCGGCGGCAATGGTATTGGAGGCGCCGGGCCGGTTGTCGACCACCACGGGCTGCTTGAGGATGGCGGCCAGCTTGTCGGACACGATGCGTGCCATCACGTCGGTGCCGCCGCCCGGTGCCGCCCCGACCATCAGGCGCACGGGCCGGGAATCCTGGGCCTGGACCGCGCCCACGGCGGCGGTCAGGCCGATCAGTCCGGCGCAGGCGCCAGTGATCCATCGTTTCATGCGGGTCTCCATCTTCGTTGTCAGTCTTTGCTGTTTGAACGAACTATACGGAGAGGAGTGCTAATCAACTACTGAGCATTTTTGAATGGGTGATCACCTGTGGGAATACCTCTGCGCATTGCCGGCCGATTTAAGCAGGCCGATCAGTTCCCGTGCCGCCGCCGACAGCGTGCCGCCGCGCCGGGTGACGATGCCGAAGGTCTGGTGGCGCGACTGCAGCCGCACCGGCAGGATGCGCAACATCTTCTGACGGGCAAACAGCTCCGCCACGCTGGTGGGCAGCAGCGACACCAGCCGCTCGCCGCTCTGGAGCAGGGAGACCGTCACGAACGTGGACGAGGTCGAGATCACGTTGGCGGGCAGGCTCAGGCCAGCCAGATCAAATTCGCGCTGCAGCAGTTCGTGCATCGGCATCTGTCCCGGGTAGACGATCCAGCGGTAGCCGGCCAGGTCGGCCAGTGCCAGGACCTTGGCGCGTGGCGCCGGGCGGCCATGGCCCACTACCACCGACACCGGCTCTTCGCCGATGGGCTGGTAGTGGTAGCGGTCGGGCTGCCCGCTCACCAGCGCCCGGCCGAGCACCAGGTCCAGGCGGCCGTCGTCCAGCAGGTCGAGCAGGCGCACGCTGGTGTCCTCGACGAGGTGGAGCGCAACCCTGGGCTGGGCGGCCTGCATGGTTTCAAGCGCCGGCACCAGTACGTCCGGCACCGCGCCCATGATGGTGCCCACCGCAAGCTGGCCGCCCTGGCCGGAACGGATCTCGGCCATGTCCTGGCACAGCGCGCCCAGGTCGGTGGCCATCAGCCGCGCATAGCGGATCACGCAATGGCCGAACGGGTTAGGCCGCATGCCGCTGCGCGAACGTTCGAACAGCGGCGCATCCAGCATGCCTTCCAGCTCCTGCAGCGCCTTGCTGGCCGCCGACTGGGTCATGGCCATGGCCGCGGCGGCCTGGTGCAGGCTCTTGTGTTCGTCCAGCGCGATCAGCAGCTGCAGCTGCTTCATGCGCAGCCGGGACATCAGGACGTCGAGCGTGGTCTTCATGGGGCAGGGCGGGCGTGAAGGACAGCGAAGGTGAGTCGAAAAAGCGATCACATAATGGAAACGATTCAATATACATTGCGGCCGGCCGCGCCGTATATTGGGCCCCTGCCGGCCGTTGCCGGCTCCATCAAGAAGGAGACCACATGAGCACGTCCGCCGCACGGCCCGTCCATCGCGGGGTATTCCCGGTGGTGCCCACCATCTTCGACGCGCACGGCGCGCTGGACCTTGACGGCCAGCGCCGCTGCATCGACTTCATGATCGATGCCGGTTCGCACGGCCTCTGCATCCTGGCCAATTTTTCCGAGCAGTTCGTGCTCGGCGACGACGAGCGCAGCCTGCTGATGAAGACCGTGCTAGAGCATGTGGACGGCCGCGTGCCGGTGATCGTCACCACCACGCACTTCAGCTCGCGCATCTGCGCGGAGCGCAGCCGGGCCGCGCAGGACGCCGGTGCCGCCATGGTGATGGTGATGCCGCCCTATCACGGCGCCACCATCCGCGTGCCCCAGCGCGGCATCTACGAGTTCTTCGGCGCGGTGTCGGACGCCATCGACATTCCTATAATGATCCAGGACGCGCCGGTCAGCGGCACCACGTTGTCGGCGCCGTTCCTGGCACACATGGCCAGGGAGATCGCCAACGTCTCCTATTTCAAGATCGAGGTGCCGCAGGCCGCGGCGAAGCTGCGCGACCTGATCGAGCTGGGTGGCGGCGCCATTGTCGGCCCATGGGACGGCGAAGAGGCCATCACGCTGATGGCCGACCTGGAGGCGGGTGCCACCGGGGCCATGACCGGCGCCGGCTACCCGGACGGCATCCGCCGGATCATGGACGCCTGGCAGGCCGGCGATGCCGAACTGGCGGCGCAGCACTACCAGCAATGGCTGCCGCTGATCAACCATGAGAACCGCCAGGGCTGGCTGGCCACGGCAAAGACGCTGATGCAGGCGGGCGGCGTGATTGCCTCGGACGCGGTGCGGCACCCGTTGCAGCCAATGCATCCCGCCACGCGCGAAGGGCTCCTGCGGATCGCGCGCCGGCTGGATCCGCTGGTGCTGCGCTGGGGGCGCTGAAGGCGCGCGCGGGACTAAAGCAAGACTAGAGCGCGGAGGCAGCCCGCAAGGCATCGATGATGACGCTCATCGAGGCTGTGACCGGGCGGCCCCGCCGCGTCACGATGCCGTAGGGCCCGAGCTTGCGCGGCAGCGGCAGCGGCAGAACGGCCAGGGCCTCCAGGCTGCGGTAATACGCCGCGACCGATTCCGGCAGCACCGCGATCAGTTCGCTGTCCGCGAGCAGCGACGTGGTCATCAGCACGGCGGCGGTCTCGATGGTGGAGGGCGGCGGCGCTACGCCCGCGTCCTCGAAGGAGCGGTCGAGCAGCGCCCGCATCGGGCTGGGGCGCGGTTGCATGATCCATGGATACCGGGTCAGCTCGGCGAAGGAGGGGCGCCGCCGCCGGACCAGCGGATGCTGCGGTCCGACCACGATCGCCAGTCCTTCCTCGCCCAACTGCTCGAAGTCGAGCCCGCTGCTGTCCCAGCCTTCGGGTACGCGGCCCAGCACGATGTCCAGCTGGTCGCGTTCCAGCAGCTGCACCAGCAGGTCGCTGGTGTCGACCTGCACCACCACTTCGAGCTGCGGATGGTCGCGGTTGAGGCCGCGGATCACGTCCGCCAGCAGGCCCGGCGTCGGCGCCATGACCGCCCCCACGCGCACGCGGCCGATCTTGCCCGATTCCAGGGCCACCAGCTCATCGCGCAGGCCGGCCATGTCGGCGAACACCAGCTTGGCATAGCGCGTCGCCGCGCCGCCGAAGCGCGTCGGCCGCAGTCCGCGCGCATGGCGCTCGAACAGCGACACGCCCAGCAGGTCTTCCATGTCCTGCAGCATCTTGCTCACCGCCGGTTGTGTCAGCGTCAATGCCTCGGCGGCCTGGCGCAGCGAGCCGCGCTCCTCGATGGCAAGCAGCAGGCGCAGGTGCTGCATTTTCAGGCGGCCGTGCAGGGTGGTGACGGAAGGGATCATCGGGAAGAGGGCGGGCGGGGCGACTGCGGGGACCGGGCGGGCGATCCGCGATTGTTTATCGC
This sequence comes from Cupriavidus sp. C2SS-8b, assembly GCF_057073745.1. Taxonomy (NCBI): domain Bacteria; kingdom Pseudomonadati; phylum Pseudomonadota; class Betaproteobacteria; order Burkholderiales; family Burkholderiaceae; genus Cupriavidus; species Cupriavidus sp. C2SS-8b. The sequence goes on along the minus strand of NZ_CP172717.1, from coordinate 1,498,900 downwards.
CGGCCGGAACAGCGTCAACTGTTCACCATGCGACCGCATTCTGCGCAGCGACCGGAACTGGGCATCAACCAGGATCGCCCGGTTCCCCGCTGCGGGGGCTGTCCACCGGACCGGGCGCCGGGCGCGCGGATGGCGCGGCCGGCTTCTCGCGCAGCGAGTTCCACCGGGCGCGCCGCGTTCCTCCCGCGCTCAGGGGCGGGCGCACGAGGTTGGCCTGCCAGGCGTGCTGCATGATCTGCTCGATCTGGTTGAACGCCTGCTTCGAAATCACCGCTTCCTCGCGCATGGACGCCAGCGAGTGCTGCCCCTTGCGCAGCGCAAACAGCATCAGCAGGCGCCGCTCCAGCGCCACCGTGTAGTCGCCGAACTGCTCGCGCATCTGCGCGAGGCCTTCGCCGGCGGAGTGGAAGCGCTCTTCGAGCACACCGTCCAGCACGGTAGTCATGCGCGCGCCGAACACCGGCGTGAGCAGCGAGCGGTTGTAGCGGCGCAGGCGGTCCAGCACGGTCTGCCGGCAGATCAGCAGCTCGAAGCGGTCGGCCAGCGCGCGTGCCAGCGGACGGTCCAGGCCCAGCCACTTGTGCAGGAAGAGCGCGATCCGGTAGCCCAGGTGGTACTGCAGGATGGCCCGCGCCGCGCGGTTGTAGCCGATGCGGCCCTGCTCGCGCGCGGCGTCGATCATGTGCGAGGTGTTGCGCATCATGGCATCGAGGTTGGCCACCGAGATCACGCCGTCGCCGTATTCGGGAATCAGCTCGCGTTCGCGGGTGGCCAGCGTGACCAGGCCGATGGTCAGGCGGTCGCGCTCGGACAGCGCGCTGTCGAAGTCGAACTCGGCCGAGCCCAGTTCGATGCCGCGCCGGTAGTGCTGCGCGACTTCGCGCGCGGCGGCCGGCGGCAGGTCGAAGGTGTCGGCCACGCGGCCCAGCATGGCCTCGACCTCCTCGGTCGACAGGCGAATGGCCTGCTGCTGCAGCGCGCGCTCCTGCGGCGAAAGCTGGTTGAGGCCAAGCCGGTGGATCAGCCAGCGCAGCGTGGTGCCGTTCAGCAGCAGGCTGACCAGCACGAAGCCCGTGGCCAGGATGGCGACGAAGTGGCGCACCGGATGCGGCAGCGCGGTGTTCTCGGCGATGCCCAGCGCCAGCACCAGCGTGACCGCGCCGCGCAGGCCGCCCCATGCGATCGCCAGCTTGAACGGGCCACTGATCGGCGCGCTCAGCCGCAGCCATGACAGCACCGGGAGCAGGCCGAACAGGGCCAGCAGCCGCGCCGCCAGCGCGGCCACCACCAGCACCGCCAGAAGCCAGCCGTGCTGGATCGTGACGCCAGCGAGCAGCGACGGCACGCGCACGGCGGCCAGCAGGAACACCACGGCGCCCGCGATGCCCGCGAACTGTTCCCAGATCATGCGCAGGTGACGCCAGTTGGCGGGCGTCAGGCGCGTCGGGCCGAGCGCGCTCACCATCAGGCCGGCACAGACCACGGCCACCACCCCGGACACGCCGAGGAGCTGTTCCGCCAGCAGGTACAGCGGGTAGGGCAGCGCCAGCGTCAGCGCGCTTTCGGCCATGGCCAGTCCCGATAGGCGCGGCAGCAGCTCGGCCACCAGCCGGCCGGCCAGCGTGCCGCACAGCACGCCGCCAGCGAAGGACCACGCCAGCTCGCGCACGCCGGCGCCGAGCGTGGCCTGCGCGCCGTGGCCCGTGAGCATGGCGACGAGCACGCCGACGATGGCGATGGCCGCGGCGTCGTTCAGCAGGCTCTCGCCCTCGACCAGCCGGATCAGGCGCGCCGGCGCGCCCACGTCACGAAAGATGGCGATAACCGCCGCGGGATCGGTGGTGGCCACCACGGCCCCAAGCAGCAGGCAGGCGGTCAGCGGCATGCCGCTGGCGGCAGCGGTGGCCAGGCCGATCACGCCCGTGGCGACGATCACGGCGACCACGGCCAGCAGCAGGATCGGCGCCGCGTCGGGCAGCATGCTGCGCACGTCGGCGGTGAGCGCGGCGTGGAACAGCAGCGGCGGCAGGAAGATCCACAGGTAAGCCTCGGGCGGCAGTTCCGGGTCGATCAGCGGATGCAGGAAGTGCCGCGCGAACTCCGGATGCGCGGCATCGATTGCCACATACCCCGCGCCGATGGCGATGCCGATGGCCGACAGCAGTGTCGATTCCGGCAGCACGAGGCGCGCGGCGGCGACCTGCACCACGGCCACGATCGCCAGCAGGACGCCAGCCAGCACCAGGACGTCGACGAGCAGGCTCATGCATCCACCTCGGCACTGGCCGCTTCCGGCTGGCCGCGGAAGTGGGCGAGGTGCGCGCGCACGGCATCGGCCAGCTCCGCCGCGGCGGGTGACAGGCTGCGGTTGCGCGGTGTCACCAGCCCGATCGAACGCTCCGTCACGGGCCCCGTCAACAGCCGCTCGACAATGCCCGGCTGGCGCACCGTGCCGGCGGCGATTTCGGGCAGCGCGGCCACGCCGAAGCCGCACTCAACCATGGCGGCGATCGTGGCCAGGTGCTCGGCCTCGAATACCGGCTGGAAGCGGATGCGGTTCTGCAGGAAGGCCCACTCGGTGTACTGGCGCACACTGCTCGGGTGCGTCATCGACACATGCGGCGCGCTGGCGGTGTCGGCCCAGCGCAGCGGTCCCGTGCCGCGTGCCAGCGGATGCGCGGACGGGATCAGCAGCACGAAGCGGTCGGACAGCAGGGGCTCGTAGTGCAGGTCGGCCTGCTGCGGATCGGCCGCGGTCAGCGCGAAGTCGACATCGCCCGAACGCACCAGGTCGAAGGCGGGGCCGGACAGGGTATCGAACACTTTCAGCGCCACTTCGGGACGGGCGCGGTGGTAGTCCATCAGCACGCGCGGCAGCATGCGCGCCGCCAGCGAGGGCAGCGCCGCCACGGCCACCTGGCCGCGTTCGGCGCTGGCAATGCCCGTGACCGCGTCGATCGCGCCACGGAACGCCGCCTGCAGCAGCGCGGCCTGCTGCATGAAGACCTGGCCGGCGGCGGTCAGCCGCACCGTGCGCGTGGTGCGGTCGAACAGGCGCACGCCGAGCGATTCCTCGATCCGCAGGATCTGGGTCGAGAGCGCCGATTGCGACAGGTGCAGCTGGGTGGCCGCTTGCCGGAAATTGAGCGTGCGGCCAAGCACCAGCGTGGTCTCGATGTCACGCATCGACAGGTTGATCTTCATGGGCGATGGCGTCCCGGGCAGGTTCCGGGTCGGTGGATTGATCTCGAATTCAGATCATTTTATCCATAGAATCAACTTCATCAATCAAAGCGGCTTCTCTACACTGCTGCCATTCCCTATTCGGCGGTGGCCAAGCGTGCCTGCCGCCTTCGCCATGCCAAACGACACTATGAATTCTGCCCACTCCATCTCGCCTGGCCGCCCTGGCGCCGCCCATGCCGTGGTAGTCGGCGGCGGCACCATGGGGGCCGATGTCGCCGTGGTCCTGACCCGGGCGATGTGCCGTACCACCGTGATCGAGCCCGATGCCGACCGCGCCGGCGCGCTGCCGGGCCGCGTCGCCACCAACCTGGCGGCGATCGGCCGTGCCGAAGGCGCCGAGCGGCTTGCGGTGGTGCCGGACCTGGACGCGGTGGACTGGTCGTCGGTGGACCTGGTCATCGAATGCATCCCCGAGCGCCTCGAACTCAAGCAGGCGCTGTTCGCGGACCTGTCCGCCCGTGCGCTTCCCGATACGGTGCTGGCCAGCAACAGTTCCAGTTTCCCGATCAGCGCCATCGGCGACGGCCTTGCCGGGCGCGAGCGGATGCTGGGCCTGCACTTCTTCATGCCGGCGCACCTGGTGCCGCTGGTGGAAGTGGTCATGGGCACGGGCAGCGACGAAGCCTGCGCCGATGCGCTGATCGCCTTCATGCGCCGCTGCGGCATGGTGCCGGTCAAGGTGCGCCAGGACCTGCCCGGCTTCCTGGCCAACCGGCTGCAGCACGCGCTGTCGCGCGAAGCCTTCAGCCTGATCGACCGCGGCATTGCGTCGGCCGCGGACGTGGATGCCGCGGTGCGCTTCGGGTTTGGCTTCCGCTTCCTGGCGGCAGGGCCGGTGCTGCAGCGCGACCATGCCGGCATCGACGTGCATGCGGCCGCCGGGGCGACCATGTACCCGACCTTCTGCAATGACGACCATCCCGCGCGCTGCCTGAGCGAGCGCGCCGCCGACGGCCGCCACGGCATGAAGACCGGCGAAGGCTTTTACGCCTGGACACCCGAAACCATTGCCGCCGAACGCGCACGCTATGACCGGCTGTTGCGCGCCGGCCTTGACCTGATTGCCCCCGAACTGCCCGAGATCCAGCCATGACGCAAGCCACCCAAGCCACCCAGGCCCCCATCCAGCAGCCGCTGGCCAGTTCGCCGCTGATCATCACCGTGGCGCCCAACGGCGCCTACAAGCGCGCCGCCGACCATGCCGCGGTGCCTTTGACCGCCGCCGCGCTGGCGGCCGACGCGAAGGCGTGCCTGGACGCCGGCGCCGCCATGATGCACATGCATGTGCGCGACGCAGAAGGGCGCCATTCGCTCGATGCGCAGACCTACCGCGAGGCACTGGCCACGGTCAGGCAGGCCGTGGGCGATGCCTTGCTGGTGCAGGTCACCAGCGAGGCCGCCGGCGTGTACAAGGCCGCTGAGCAGATGGCGATGGTGCGCGAGCTGCGTCCCGAAGCGGTATCTGTAGGCCTGCGCGAAATCGCCGTCCCGGACGTGAGCGAGACCGAGCTGGCGGACTTCATCGGCTGGCTCGCGCGCGAGCGCATCATGACGCAGGTGATCCTGTATGACGCGGCGGATGTGCAGCGCTGGCAAGCCATGCGTGAACGGGGCATGGTGCCGCCCGGCGCATGGTCGGTGCTGTATGTGCTGGGGCGCTATTCGGCGGGACAGGTATCGTCGCCGCGCGACCTGCTGCCGTTCCTGCAGGTGGCCGACGGAACCTTGCCGTGGTCCATCTGCGCGTTCGGCCGCGAGGAGAATGCCTGCGTGACCGCAGCGGCAGCGTTTGGCGGCCATGTCCGCGTGGGCTTTGAAAACAACCTGTACCTGCGTGATGGCAGCCTGGCGCCGGGCAATGCAGCGCTGGTCGAACAGGCCGCCCAGGGCGGGCTGATGCTGGGCCGCCCGCTGGCCACGGCCGCGGACGCCCGCCGCATCTATGGCGAAGTGCGCTGAGCCATCACGGCTCAGGCGCCGTCGGAGAAGGAGTCGGGCGTGCGCGGACCGCTGCGCCCGCCGTCGGTGAACGGATCGGGGGTGCGCGGGTTGCTGCGCGCGCCATCGGTGAAGGCATCGCGCGGGCTGTGGATGCTGCGCGCGCCGTCCAGATAGGGGTCAGGCGCGCGCGGGCCCGCGCTCGCGGTCGTGGCCACGCTGGCGAGCGTGGCGGCCATTGCCGTGGTCATCAGGGTATGTTTGAGCAGTCGCATGGTTTATCTCCTTAGCCGGCCGGTCAGGGCTTGACCAACCATGCGGCCAGTCTAGGGAGGCGTGCCGCACAGCAGCATGACTGCGCCATGACAATGGTGTCATGGGCCCGCGCCGGCGGGTCGCAGGCAGCGTTTCGCGGGATGCTTCGCCAAACACGGTAAAATCCCCGGAATCACACCGGCGCCGCCTGGCGCCGGTCTTCCATTGCACCGCCGGAATCGGAGACATTGCGGCGGGCTTCTCACAATACTGATGCCTGAGTCTGAATCAGCCAAGCTTGCCGCGATCACGTGGATTCGCGAGCAAATGGACAACTACGCCCTCACGCTTGACGACCTGATGGCCGCCGGATGCTTTGACGGAGAACCGTCAGCCGGGCAGGTCGCGGCTGCGGAAATTCCTGAGGCAACGCATCAACAAGCGCCCGGCGACGCTGCTGCGGTGCAGCCGCCGCCAAAGAAGGCCACGCTGCTTTACCGCAATGCAATGGGACAGAGCTGGGACGGTACCGGGGAGTATCCGGACTGGCTTCAACGCGCGGTGAACGCGGGCCAGTCGATCGATTTCTACCGCGTCGACTGAGCCACCTGCCGGCCTGGCAGGCGCGCCAGGACGTGTCAGGGCAGGGCGGGGAAACCGCTGAAAGGGCCGGCGAAGGCGGCCGTGGAAGCCATGGCGGCAGCATGCCCATAGTGGGCAAGTGCCGTGATCGGCAGCTCGGTCAGCGCGCCGATGGTGCATCCGTCGGGCGCGGCGCAGAGGCTGATACGGCTGCTGTCGCGCTGGGCGGGCTTCTCTTTCTCGGCGCTGCCGTTCCCGTCGTGCAGTTGCAGCGGAGTGCCGTCACTGTCGGGGTCGCTCATGACGCGAACGGCGCCATCCGCGCAATGCGGTGCCGGAACGAGTGCCGCTTCGGCGCTCGCCTTGGCCGCCGCATGACGTTCGGCCAGCGACAAGCCGGCGGCCTGCACCACGGCACAGGCTGACGTCTCGGATGCGGCGTGGCCTGCACCGGGCAGCGCCGCTAGCGGAAGGCACAGCAGTAAGAAGCGGAGATTGGGGCGTTTCATCGGCGGAGCGTGGAACCAATAGGTGCGTTCGGTGTCGATGGCCATTTTACCGGGCCCGCTGGCGCGGATGCGTCACCTGCAGATGACATTTTTGACATCTTGCGCCGCGCAGGGCCGGACTCGGCTAGCGTTATGCCTGCGGCGCAATGGTGCCCGCCGAAAGGACCCGCATGCGTATCCTGATTGTCGAAGACGAGCCCAAGGCGGGCGATTACCTGCAAAAGGGGCTGGCCGAATCCGGTTTTGTGGTCGACCTTGCGCGGGACGGCATCGACGGCCTGGCGCACGCGCGCGAGCAGCCCTATGACCTGATCGTGCTCGATGTGATGCTGCCCGGCCTGGACGGCTGGAGCGTGCTGCGCGAGCTGCGCCGCGAACGCGATACGCCGGTGCTGTTCCTGACCGCGCGCGACGAGCTGCAGGACCGCCTCAAGGGCCTGGAAATCGGCGCCGACGACTACATGGTCAAGCCATTCGCGTTCGCCGAGCTGGTCATGCGCATCCGCACCATCCTGCGCCGCGGGCCGCTGCGCGAAAGCGAATTCATCGAACTGGCCGACCTGCAGATCGACGCGATCCGCCGCCGCGTGACGCGGGCGGGGCAGAAGATCGACCTCACGTCGAAGGAATTTGCGCTGCTCTACCTGCTGGCGCGGCGCCGCGGCGAGGTGCTGTCGCGCTCGCTGATCGCCTCGCAGGTGTGGGACGTGAACTTCGACAGCAATACCAACGTCGTCGATGTCTCGATCCGCCGGCTGCGCGCCAAGGTGGACGACCCGTTCGACCGCAAGCTGATCCACACGCGGCGCGGCATGGGTTATGTGCTCGACGAAGGCGAGCCGCGCCTGGGCGACGCGTGAAGCGGCTGACGTCCTCCCTCACGGCGCGGCTGACGCTGGCGTATGGCCTGGCCACGGCGGCGATCCTTGCAGGCGTCGCGGCCTACCTGTCGGGCGCACTGTCGGCGCAGTTGCAGGGGCGTGACGAAAGCGAGCTGGTCGGCGAAGTGCTGCTGGTGCGCCACCTGCTGCGCGAGGTGCGCAATGAAGACGAGGTCCGCGCCGATACGCACCGGTTCGCCGATATCGCGATGGGGCATGAGGGTTTGATCCTGGTGGTGCGCACGCCGCAAGGCGAGCCGCTGGTTACGCTCAATCCGCGCAACGAGGCCATTCCGGCGCTACCGGTGCTGCCCGTCACCACGCAGCCGCAGAAGTCCATGCTGCAGGCGTGGCAGCCGAAGAGCGGGGCAGAGTCGTCGGCCATCGCGGCGCTCGGCCAGCTGGGCGACACGGGCCGTTCGGTGGAGATCGTGGTGCTGCGCGATGCCGGCTATCGCGTGGCGCTGATGCGCGAATACCGCCACCGCTTGCTCGCGGCAACGCTGTGCGGCGCGGCCGTGGCGGCCGCGCTGGGCTTCGTGCTGGCGCGGCGCGGATTGCGGCCGCTGCGGCGCATGGCGGCCGATGCGGCCGCGGTGACGACAAGCCGCCTGGCCACGCGCCTGGACGTCGGCAGCGCCCCGGCCGAATTGCGCGAACTGGCCGGCGAACTCAACGGCATGCTGGCACGCCTGCAGGACAGCTTCTCGCGGCTGTCCGCGTTTTCCGCGGACCTGGCGCATGACTTCCGCACGCCGATCAGCAACCTGGTCGGACAGACCGAAGTCACGCTGGCGCAGAGCCGCAGCGTGACCGAGTACGAGGCCTTGCTCGAATCCAACCTGGAAGAATACGAGCGCCTGTCGCGCATGATCGAGAACATGCTGTTCCTGGCGCGTGCCGACCACGCGCAGGTCGCCATGGGCGTGCGCGCACTGGATGCGCGCGTGGAACTCGACAAGGTCGCCGAATACTTCGAAGCGGTCGCGGCGGACCGCAACGTGAGGGTGTCGGTGAATGGCGCCGCCAGCATTCATGCGGACCAGACGCTGTTGCGCCGCGCGGTCACGAACCTGCTCGACAATGCCTTGCGCCATGCGCCTGCAGGCAGCACGGTACGCGTAGAGGTTTCGCGTCGCGCGGGCGAAGAGGGCGGCGCCACCTCCATCCGCGTGGTCAATGCGGGGCCGGCAATCGCTCCCGAGGTGTTGCCGCATATATTCGGCCGCTTCTTCCGCGCCGATCCCTCGCGCCGCAATTCGGCGGCTTCCACCGGGCTCGGCCTGGCCATCGTCGATTCGATCATGCGTTTGCATGGTGGCCGCGCGCTGGTCAGCAGCACTGACGGCGAGACCGTGTTCGCCCTGCTGTTCCCGGCAGGGAACGAGCCTCGGCCACACGTGGCGGGTTGAAACCATTGCGGCTTGTGTTGCCTCAGGCCTGCCTCCCCACCTCCGCTACGCTAGCCACCAGCGCCGCGATCTTTTCATCCTCGCCCGACTCCCTTCGCCACATCACGCCCACGGGCGGCAGGTCCCAGCTCAGCGGGTGCGGCAGCGTCGTCGCGCCTTCGGCCTCAACCAGCTCGGCGGCGACGCCTCTTGGCACGATGGTGATGGCGCCCAGATGGCTGCGCAGCACGGTGGCCATGGTCTTGATCGAGTAAGTTTCGACGATCGGCGTAGGCTGCGCCACGCCCGCCACCGCGAACATGGTGTTGATGGTGCGGCGGATCGGCGTATTGGGCGGCGGCAGCAGCCAGTCGCGTTCGGCCAGGCGGCCCCAGTCCAGCGCGCTGCGTGACAGTCGAGCCGCCGCCCGGCTTGGCACCACCAGTACCGGCTCTTCGCGGTAAAGCGGACGCTGCGCGATATCCTCGCCTGGCACATAGAACGTGCGCGCGATCACGCAGTCGAGTTCGTGGGCGCGCAACGCGGCCACCAGTTCATCCGTAGTGCCCTCGCGCACCAGGACCGAGATGCGGGGCGAGCGCGCCAGCCCGACGGTGCAGGCGGCGTCCAGCACCGGCCGCGCGATGTACGGAATCACCCCCAGGCGCAGCCGCCCCGGCAAGCCGGCCTCGATCACGGCAACCTCGCGGCCGAGCGCATCGGCGTCGGCCAGCGCCAGGCGGGCATGCGCAAGCACGCTCAGGCCGGTCGGCGTCGGCGCCAGACCCTGACGCGTGCGCGTGAACAGCGGTACCGCGAAGATGTCCTCGATCTCGCGCAGCATCTTGGTGACGGCCGGTTGCGACAGGTTCATCTCGGCGGCGACGCGCGAGACCGACCGCTGCCTTTCCAGCGCCAGCAGCAGCGGCATGTGCCGGAGGCGCAGCCGCGAAATGACGCGGTGGACCAGGTTGTCGGAAGCGATGGACATGGTGGTGCGGCGCAGTGTAGTCGTATAACCAATCGGTAATGCAATGATAACCAAAGACGTTATTGCGGTTATTTCATGATCCTATACTGGCCAGAACCCTGGAGCCCTACTCATGTTCACTACCCGTCCGGAAATCGTCGGCACCTTTGGCGTGGCGGCATCGACCCACTGGCTGGCCACGCAGACCGCCATGGGCGTGCTGGAGCGTGGCGGCAATGCCTTCGACGCGGCTGCGGCGGCCGGCTTCGTCCTGCAAGTAGTGGAGCCGCACCTGAACGGGCCTGGCGGCGAAGTGCCGATCCTGTACTGGAGCGAGCGCGAGCGCCGCGTGCGCTCGGTCTGCGGGCAGGGCGCCGCGCCGGCGCTGGCGGATCCGGCGCACCTGCGCGCCATGGGACTCGAATTGATGCCCGGCATCGGTCTGATGCCGGCCACGGTGCCGGGCGCGTTCGGCGCGTGGCTGACCATGCTGCGCGACCAGGGCACGTGGTCGCTGGCCGACGTGCTGGCGCCGGCCATCGGCTATGCGCGCGACGGATTCCCGCTAGTCCCGCGCATCTCGCGCGCGATTCTTGCCGTGCAGGCGCTGTTTCGCGACGAATGGCACAGTTCGGCTGAAACCTGGCTGCCCGGCGGCAAGGTGCCGCGCCCCGGCAGCCTGCATACGCTGCCCGCGCTGGCAGCGACCTACACGCGCATCATCGACGAAGCGCAGCAGCGCAGCGACACACGCGAAGGCCAGATCGATGCGGCCATGGACTGCTGGTATCGCGGCTTCGTGGCACGCGAGATCGACAGCTATTGCCGCAACACGCATGTACGCGACACCACCGGCGACAAGCACACGGGCCTGCTTCGGTACGAGGACATGGCCGCATGGCAGCCTGACGTGGAAGCGCCCGTCACGCTGGACTTTGGCCGCTATACCGTTGCCAAGTGCGATATCTGGAGCCAGGGGCCGGTGTTGCTGCAGCAGCTTGGCATGCTGCGGCAAGCGGACCTCGAACAGCATGCCCCGGATTCGGCGGAATTCGTCCACCGGATTGCCGAGGCCTGCAAGCTGGCCATGGCGGACCGGCTCGCGTGGTATGGCGATCCGCGCTTCGCGGCCAGCCCGCTTGCCGCGCTGCTGGACGGCGGCTACCTGGCCGGCCGCGCGCAGCGCATCGGCGAGCGTGCCTCGTGCTCGATCGACCCTGGCATGCCGGGCGGCATGGCCCCGCGCCTGCCCGACTTGGAAGCCGCGGTGCGCACGCTGCAGCGCGCCGACGTGCGCTTTGGCGTGGGCGAGCCGACCTTTGCCGAACTGCCGCCGGTGTCGGAGTGGGCAGAGCGCGAGCTGTTCGTCGGCGACACCTGCCATGTGGACGTGATCGACCGGCACGGCAATATGGTGGCCGCCACGCCGTCCGGCGGCTGGCTGTCGTCGAGCCCGACCATCCCCGCACTGGGCTTCGCCCTCAACACGCGCCTGCAGATGACCTGGCTCGAACCAGGCCTGCCTAACTCGCTCGCGCCGGGCAAGCGGCCGTGCACGACGCTGTCGCCTTCGCTAGCGCTGCGCGACGGCGAGCCATACATGGTGTTCGGCACGCCCGGCGGCGACCAGCAGGACCAGTGGTCGCTCGCGTTTTTCCTGCGCCATGCGGTGCATGGCATGAACCTGCAGGAGGCCATCGACGCGCCCGCCTGGCATATCGACCATTTCCCGGGCTCGTTCTGGCCGCGCCAGACCGTGCTCAACCGGATCACCGTGGAATCCCGTTTCCCCGAAGCCACGCTGGCCGCACTGCGCGACCGCGGCCACGAGGTGCGCGTGGGCGACCCGTGGTCCGAAGGGCGCATGTCCGCTTGCACGCGCGAACGCGACGCGCAGGGCCGCCTTGTGCTGCGCGCCGGCGCCAATGCGCGCGGCATGCAAGGTTATGCCGTCGGACGCTGAATGCGGCCATCGATCAACAGAGGAGGGCGCGGGCAGCGGCACGCTGGATCGCGCGAGAGAGAGGAGAGCAAAACCATGACATCCATCCTGAAACGACTGCTGGGCGGCGTCGCCGCGCTGGCATTTTGCGCGGCCGCGCAGGCCGCGGACGCCTACCCGCAGAAGCCGATCACGCTGATCGTGCCGTGGGCCGCGGGCGGTTCCACCGACATCCTCGCGCGCGTGCTGTCCGAGCACCTGACGCGCTCGCTCGGCCAGCCGGTAATCGTCGACAACAAGCCGGGCGCGTCGGGCAATATCGGCTCGGCCATGGTCGCGCGCGCCAAGCCCGATGGCTACACGCTGCTGGTCGGCTCGATGAGCACGCATGCCATGAACCCGGCGCTGATGCCCAACATGCCGTTCCGCGGCGTCGAGGATTTCACGCCGCTGGGCCTGCTCGCCTACGTGACCAACACGATGGTGGTGCATCCGTCCGTGCCCGCGCAGAACCTGAAAGAGCTGATTGCCTACGCCAAGGCCAACCCCGGCAAGCTGGCCTATGCGAGCGCGGGCCCAGGCTCCACCAACCACCTGAGCGCGGTGCTGTTCGAGCGCATGGCCGGCGTGCAGATGCTGCACGTGCCGTACAAGGGCGGTGCGCCGGCGGTGGTCGACACGGTCGCCGGCCAGACGCAGGTGCTGTTCTCCGCGGGCACGCAGACGCTGCCGCACGTGAAGGCCGGCAAGCTGCGCCTGCTGGCCGTGACGGAAGCGAAGCGCTCGCCGCTGTTGCCCAATACGCCGACCGTCGCGGAGACCGTGCCCGGCTATGAACTGGCCGTCTGGTACGGCGCTTTCGGCCCGAAGGGCATGCCTGCCGACCTGGTCGCGCGGCTGAACCGCGAAATCAATACGGTAATGGCGCTGCCTGAGGTCAAGAAGCAGATGAACGCAATCGGCGTGGAGACCGCCACGTCGACGCCACAGCAGTTCGGCACCATCCTGCGCAACGATGCGGACCGCTACGGCAAGCTCATCCGCGAACTCGGCATCCATGGAGAATGACGTGAGTGCTGCCCTGGATCACGCTGCGGACTTGCTGGTTTGCGCCAATGGCCTCTGCGATGCGCTGCAGCGCTCGGCCAATCCGATGGAAACGCTGGATGCCGTAGGCGCGGCAACGCTGCGGCTACTCGGCCCGGGATTGCTGACGATCAACGCGTGGCATGCGGGGACGGGGGAAATCGAGCGGATCTGGTCGTCGGACCCTGCCGCCTATCCGCCGGGGGGGAAGAAGTCGAAGCCGGACAGTCCCTGGCGCCGGCAACTGCTCGAAGCCGGGCAAGTCTTCGTCGGCGAGGGCGACGCGGCGCTGGCCGCCGTGTTCGACGACGTTGCACTGATCCGCTCGCTGGGATGCACGGCCGTCGTCAACGTGCCGCTGTGCAAGGCCGGGCAGGTCTTTGGCACGTTCAACTACCTGGCCGACCGTGCCGCCTGGGACGCACGCGAGATAGCGGCGTTGCGCGTGCTCGGGAATCTCGCGGCGCCCGCGGTTCACGCCACGCGCTGATCAGTCCGTCCTTGCAGGACTAGCTGACCGGATCCCGCACCAGCGCACTGCGCACGCCTTCACCGGCGCCCATCTGCTCATCGCGACGATGCGCAAGCCGGTACAGCACCGGCAGCACCAGCAGCGTCAGCGCCGTCGACGACACGATCCCGCCGATCACCACTGTAGCCAGCGGGCGCTGCACCTCGGCGCCGGTGCCCGTGGCAATGGCCATCGGGATGAAGCCGAGCGAGGCTACCAGCGCCGTCATCAGCACTGGCCGCAGCCGGCTCAGCGCGCCCGAATGCACGGCCTCGTCGAGCGCCAGTCCTTCCTCGCGCAGGCTGCGGATGAAGGAAAGCATGACCAGCCCGTTCAGCACCGCCACGCCGGACAGCGCGATGAAACCGACCGCCGCCGAGATCGACAGCGGAATGCCTCGCAGCCACAGGGCAAGGATGCCGCCTGTCAGTGCGAACGGAATGCCGGTGAACACCAGCAGGCCGTCTTTCAGGTTGCCGAACATCGCGAACAGCAGCACGAATACCATCAGCAGCGCCAGCGGCACGACAATCTGCAGGCGGTGGGTGGCCGACTGCAACTGCTCGAACGTGCCGCCCCAGGCGATCCAATAGCCGGCAGGAATCGTGACGCGTTCGGCAATCGCGGCCTGGGCATCCGGCACGAAACTGCCGACATCGCGCCCGCGCACGTTGGCGCTGATGACGATGCGGCGCTTGCCGTTCTCGCGCGAGACCTGGTTGGGGCCGGGCGCGATGTCGAACGTGGCGATCTCGCCCAGCGGGATATAGCTGGTGCGGGGCGCGGCGTCTGACGAGTTCATGCGCATGCCGTTGGCGGAGACGGGCCGCGCGTCACGCGGCAGCGGAATCGGCAGGCGGCGCAGGGCGTCGACATCGGCGCGCACATCTTCGGGCAGGCGCACGGCAATGCGGAAGCGCCGGTCGCCCTCGAACAGCGTGCCGGCATCGCGCCCGCCAATGGCGATGGCGACGGTGTCCTGCACATCGGTCATGTTCAGCCCGTAGCGCGCTGCGCGGGCGCGGTCGATGGCGACGGTCAGGACGGGCAGGCCGGTAGTCTGCTCGACCTTGACCTCAGCCGCGCCCGGGACCGATTGCAGCGCCGAGGCGATCTTCTGCGCCGTGGCTTCGAGCACTGCATTGTCGTCGCCGAACAGCTTGACCGCGACATCGCTGCGCACGCCCGAGATCAGTTCGTTGAACCGCAGCTGGATCGGCTGCGAGAACTCGTAGCGGTTGCCGGCGATGGTCTCGAGTTCCGACTGCATCTGCGCGAGCAACTGGTCGCGCGTCTTGCGCGGATCCGGCCATTCGCTGCGCGGGCGCAGCATGATGTACGCATCCGATGCATTGGGCGGCATCGGGTCGGCGGCGATCTCGGCGGTGCCCGTGCGCGAGAACACGCGTTCGACCTCCGGAAATTTCTCCTTCAGGCGTGCCTCGACCTGCTGCTGCATCGCCACCGACTGGCTCAGGCTGGTGCCGGGGATGCGCAGCGCCTGCACGGCGATATCGCCTTCGTTCAGGTTCGGGATGAACTCGCTGCCAAGCCGCGTCGCGACCAGGCCGCTCAGCACCACGGCAACCGCGGCGAAGGTCAGCACCACCGGCGTATTGGCGACGGCGCGGCTCAGTGCGGGTGCATAGAGATTGCGCGCCCACTGCATCACGCGGTTCTCCTTCTCCGCGACGCGCTCGCCGATGAACAGCGCCACGGCGGCGGGCACGAAGGTCACCGACAGCAGCATGGCGCCAATCAGCGCAAGCACCACCGTGATCGCCATCGGGTGGAACATCTTCCCTTCGACGCTGGACAGGGCAAAGATCGGCACGTAGACGATCATGATGATCAGCTGGCCGAACACCAGCGGGCGGCGTGCTTCCCGGGCCGCGGCAAACACCTCGTGCAGGCGTTGACTGCGCGTAAGCGGGCGGCCGTGGTGCTGCTGCGCGTGTGCCAGGCGCCGCACGCAGTTCTCCACAATGACCACCGCGCCATCGACGATGATGCCGAAGTCCAGCGCGCCCAGGCTCATCAGGTTCGCGCTGATGCGGTAGGTGGCCATGCCGGTGAAGGTGAACAGCATCGACAGCGGAATCACCAGCGCGGTAATGACCGCCGCGCGGAAATTGCCGAGGAACAGGAACAGCACCGCCACCACCAGCGCCGCGCCTTCGAGCAGGTTCTTCTTCACGGTGGCGATGGCCTTGTCGACCAGCACCGTGCGGTCGTACACCGTCACCGCGCGCACGCCCTCGGGCAACGAGCGGTTGATTTCGGCCATGCGCGTGTCCACCGCGCGCGAGACCGCGCGGCTGTTCTCGCCGATCAGCATGAACACCGTGCCGAGCACTACTTCGCGTCCGTTGTCGGTAGCGGCGCCGGTGCGCAGTTCGCGCCCAAGGCCGACCTCGGCCAGGTCGCGGATGCGGATGGGCTGGCCCTGCGCGGTGCCGACGATCACATCGCGAATATCGTCCATCGAGCCGACCTGGCCCGGTGCGCGCACCAGGTACTGCTCGCCGCGCCGTTCGATGTAGCCTGCGCCCACGTTGCTGTTGTTCTTCTCCAGTGCCTGCACCACGTCCTGCAGGCTCAGCCCATACGACGCCATGCGTTCCGGGCTCGGTGCCACAAGGTATTCGCGCGCGAAGCCGCCGATCGTGTTGATTTCCGTCACGCCGGTGACCGTGCGCAGCTGCGGCTTGATGATCCAGTCCTGGATTTCGCGCAGGTCGGTCGGCGTGTAGCGCGTGCCATCAAGTTTGCGTGCGTTGTCGTCAGCTTCGACAGTCCACAGGTAGATCTCGCCAAGGCCCGTGGAAATCGGCCCGAGCTGGGGCGTGGTGCCGCCGGGCAGTTTCTCGCGCGCCTCCTGCAGGCGCTGGTTGACCAGCTGGCGTGCGAAGTAGAGGTCGGTGCCGTCCTTGAAGATCACGGTGACCTGCGACAGTCCGTAGCGCGACAGCGAGCGCGTCTGCTCCAGCCCGGGCAGGCCGGCCATGGCGGTCTCGACCGGGTAGGTGACGCGCTGCTCGGTTTCCAGCGGCGAATAGCCGGGCGCCTCGGTGTTGATCTGCACCTGCACGTTGGTGATGTCGGGCACGGCGTCGATCGGCAGGCGGCTGTAGCTGTACAGGCCCAGCAGCGCCATGCCTAGCACGCCCAGCAGGACCAGCCAGCGCTGTTCGATGGCAAAGCGGATGATGCGTTCAAACATGGTCGGCTCCGGTTAGTGGGCATGCTCGGCGCCGGCCTTGCCTTGCTCGGCCTTCAGCACGAAGCTGTTGCGCGCCACGTAGCGGGCGCCGGGCTGGAGGCCCTGCACGATCTCGATATGCTTGCCGTCGCTGCGCCCCGTAGTGACCTGTCGCGCTTCAAAGCCGCCGGGCACCTCGACATAGACCATTGGCTGGCGGCCTTCGGTCTGCACGGCTTCGCTTTCGACGACAACGGGGACTTCCGTTTCCTGTCCGGCCACGCTAACGGTGACGAACAGTCCGGGCCGCCACGCCATGTCGGGATTCGATACCGTGACGCGCGCGGTGGCAGTGCGTGTCTGCTGCCCGAGCAGCGAGCCCACGTAGGACACGGTTCCAGCGGCGGTGCCGTCAAATGCGGTGGAAGCGATGCTGACCTTTTCGCCGAGCCGTACCTGGCTCAGGTCCTTGGGCGCGATCACGAACTCGGCCCAGACCGTGGCGAGGTCGGAGATCGTGAAGACGGTGGTGTCCGCCGCGACCGCTTCACCAAGCGCCAGGTGCTTCTCGACGACGATGCCGTCGAACGGCGCGCGCAACTCGAACTGGTTGAGCGCGGCCGACGCCGGCCGCGCGCCGATGGCGGTGAGCTTCTGGGTGGCGTTGTGCACGGCGATCTCGGCTTCCTGCAGCGCGGTGCGCGCGGCCAGGAAATCCTGTTCGGCCGAGATCTTCTCTTCCCACAAGCGCCTTTCGCGCGCGTATGTCGTGCGGGCCAGTTCCATTCGCTTCTGCGCGGCCAACAGTTCGCTGCGCTGGTCGGAAAGCTGCGTGCTGGCCAGCACGGCCAGCAGGTCTCGCTTCTTCACACGCTGGCCCAGCACGGCGGGCACGGCTTCAGCCACCCCCGCCACGCGTGGCACGACGTGGGCGGTGCGGTCTTCATTGAAGCGGATCTCGCCGGGAAACTGCGCGGCGGCCTGCACGCGGCCGGGGCCGGCGGTGCGCAGTTCCAGCCCGGCATTGCGGATTTGTTCGGGCGTCATCGCGATACGTTCGGCGTCGTGCGAGGCGGCGGCGGGTGCGGAGGCGCCGTCTTTGCCCTGCGGCTTCGTTGCCTGCCCGCTATGGTCGTGGCCCGCTTCATCGTGGCCGTCGCCGATGCCGCGTCCGGTGAACAGCAGTGCGGCGGCGGCCAGCACGCCGGCCCCGATGATTGCGGCGATGGCATTGCGTTGAGTCTTGGTGATTGCCATGGGAGTCCTTGGTGGGCCGCTCAGCGGCCGAGCATGCGGTCGATGGCGGTGGCGGCCTGGTAGGTGGCGGCCACGGCGCCGAGATAGCGCACGCGTGCCTGCAGCAGCGTGCGCTGGGCGTCCAGCACTTCGAGATAGGGGAACTTGCCCGCTTCGAATCCCTGCGCCGCCGCCTGGTAGGCGCGCTGCGCGGCCGGCAGCACGGTCTGGCGCAAGGTCAGCGCGCTGTTGCGCGACAACGCCAGCTGGCTCGACGCCTGGCGCAGGTCGCTGGCCAGCCGCACGCGCGTGGCGCGGCTTTCGTCGGCGGCCTTGTCAGCCTGGCGGATCGCCGTGTACAGATTGCCTTGGTTGCGGTCGAACAGCGGCAACGGCAGCGAGACGCCGAGCACCGGGTAGTAACCGCGGTCCGATGCATTCTCGCGCTTGGCGCCGACGCTCACGGTCACGTCGGGATATTGCCGGCTGCGCTCGACATTGACGATTGCCTGGCGCCGCGCCATCTCGCTCTGGCTGGCGCGCATGGCGGGCGCGGCATCGAGTGTTTCGTCGAGGGCATTGGGCAGGGGCCGCGATGGCAGGGCTTCCAGGTCGCCGCTTGCCGAAGCGAATGCCGGCGCCTGGCTGCCCCACTGCGCCGCCAGTTGCTGGCGCGAGGTGTCCAGCGTGGCGCGGGCCTCGGCCAGTTCCAGTTCGGCGTTGGCCTGCTCGACTTCCGCACGCGTCTGCTCTACGGGCGAGACCTTGCCCGCGGCCACGCGCCGCGCCGCGGCTTGCATCCCGCGCGTGGCAATGCCCAGCGAGCTCTCGGCCAGGCCGACGCGCTCCTGCGCCACCAGCACCTGGAAGAAGGCGCCGATCACCGCGGCGCGCAGGTCGGCCTCGGCGCTGCTCAGTTGCGCGCTGGCCAGTTCGCGGGCCTTCTGCGCGGCGTCGATGCGGGCCGAGCGCTTGCCGCCCAGCTCGATCGGCAGGCTCACCTGCGCGGTGGTGGTGCGCGACGCGCTGCGTGTGTCTTCCATCTCGTAGCCGATGACAGGGTTCGGGATGGTGCGCGCCTGCGTGATGCCGCCTTCGGTAGCGTCAAGTTCACGGTAGGCTGCGGAAAGGGCAGGGCTGCGCGCGGTGGCCAGTGCCAGGGCGGCGTCCAGCGTCAGGATGCCTTGCGGTTCGGTCGTGTCGGGCGCTTCTGCGGAGCGCTGCAAGCGCGGTGCAGGCGGCATGGCCGCATCGGCGGCGGCATGCGCAAGCGGGGCGAGCAGTGCGGCTGCCAGTCCCAGCTGTATCACTACGTGTTTCATCGGGTATCACCAGATCGAAGCCAGGGAACACCGGCGCGATACCGCCACGCGCGCGAATGCGCACGCTGACGGCGGTCACGCCGCGAGATCCGTCGATCCGGGATGCCGGCACTGCGCGGTTAGCGCAGATGTGGCAAAGGCAGAAGATGGGCCGTAGCCCCGAACCGGCGGATTACGCCAGTTGCAGCCACTGGGGCCGATCCGGTTCGCGCGCGGGTACCGAGCCGTAGTTCACGGGCAGCACGCGGTAGCGAACGGTGATGAAGTGATAGGACACAGGCTGTGTCGCAGCCGGCACCATAACGTGCGAGCCGGCGAAATGGCATATCGCACAATCGGCATCGGGCAGCTTGGTGCTGGTCTTGCCGTGGGCGTCGGCCTCATGCTTATGCGTGTGATGGCCGAAATGCCAAGCCGGCGCGGCGCCGGTCGCCTGCTGTTGCTGCTGCTCGCGCCCGTGCTCGCAGAATGCGGCTGCGCTCGCCCAGGTGAACTGGAGCGGCAGCATGATGGCGAACAGGAGGATCAGCAGGCGGCGCATGGCCGCGATTATAGCGGCGCCTTACGGCCCTCTGGCAAGCGCAGGCTGCGTCACCCTGACTCGGATGAGGTCTCGTCGGCGCCCTGCTTGACTCTGTAGCCGCTACAGGGTCTTCAATGACATCAGGTCAAACCAGCGGGAAAGAAGAAATGGCTCGCACGACACCTGAAGACGCCTTGCCACACGAACACACGCGCAGCAAAACGGACGCCGGCCATGGTCACGAGCACGCCCATGAGCACCACGATCACGATCATGGCCACCAGCACGAGCATGATCATCATGACCACGCGCCGCAACCGGCCGCGTGCTGCGGTGGCGGCTGTGGCACGACGATCAGCGTCGCGCCCGTGGTGCCCACGGCGATTCCGCCCAACGCACGCTCGGCAAGCTACCGGATCGACGCGATGGACTGCCCGACCGAGGAAACGCTGATCCGCAACAAGCTCGGCGGCATGGATGGCGTGGCGGCGCTCGATTTCAACCTGATGCAGCGCGTGCTGACCGTGCACCACACGCTGGCCTCGGCCGATCCTGTTGTAAAGGCGATCGCGAGCCTCGGCATGAAGGCCGAACCGCTGGTCGCGGAGCAGGCCGCGCCGTTGCCCGCCGCGGAGCACAAGCCGTGGTGGCCGTTGGCACTGGCCGGCGTGGCCGCAGTCGGAGCCGAAGCCACCGAATGGCTGGGACTCTGGGAGCCGTGGCTGCCGGCGCTGCTGGCCATTGCTGCCGTGGCGTTGGGCGGACTGACCACCTACCGCAAGGGCTGGATCGCGCTGCGCAATGCCAACCTGAATATCAACGCGCTGATGAGCATTGCCGTGACCGGCGCGCTGGTCCTGCGGGAATGGCCGGAAGCGGCGATGGTCATGGTGCTGTTCGCGCTGGCCGAACGCATCGAGGCCGCGTCGCTGGACCGGGCGCGCAATGCCATTCGCGGCCTGATGGCAATGGCGCCCGAGCACGCCACTGTGCTGCAGGTGGATGGCAACTGGGCTGCCGTGCCGGCGGCCGGCGTGGCAGTAGGGGCGCTGGTGCGACTGCGCCCCGGCGAACGCGTCGCGCTGGACGGGCGCGTGGTGCGCGGCCAGTCCGCGCTGGACCAGGGGCCGATCACCGGCGAGAGCGTGCCGGTCGACAAGGCCGCCGGCGACGCGCTGTTCGCGGGCTCCATCAACCAGTCCGGCGAGATCGAGTACGAAGTCACCGCGCCGGCCGACGATTCCACGCTGGCCCGCATCATCCACGCCGTGGAAGCCGCGCAGGCCAGCCGCGCGCCGACGCAGCGCTTTGTCGACCAGTTCGCTCGCATCTACACGCCGACCGTGTTTGCCATCGCGCTGGCCGTGGCGGTGGTGCCGCCGCTGGCGATGGGCGCGCCGTGGGTGGAGTGGATCTACAAGGCGCTGGTGCTGCTGGTGATCGCCTGCCCGTGCGCGCTCGTGATCTCCACGCCCGTGACCATCGTCAGCGGCCTGGCGGCCGCGGCGCGGCGCGGCATCCTGATCAAGGGCGGCGTCTACCTGGAGCAGGGCAAGGACCTGTCCTGGGTGGCGCTCGACAAGACCGGTACCATCACGCACGGCAAGCCCGCGCAGACCGATTACGCGAGGCTCGTCGACGACGCGCCGCAGGCGCGCGCGATTGCCGCCAGCCTGGCCGCGCGATCGGACCACCCGGTGTCGAAGGCCGTGGCCGCGGCGGCACAGGCAGATGGCATTGCCTTGCTGGATGTGACGGAATTCGAGGCGCTGGCCGGACGTGGCACGCGCGGCCGTATCGATGGCAATGACTACTGCCTGGGCAACCACCGGCTGATCCACGACATGGGCGCGTGCTCGCCCGAACTGGAGGACCGGCTCGAGGCGCTGGAGCGGCAGGGCAAGACCGTTGTGCTGCTGGCCCGTCTGGACAACGACGGTGCGGCGGTGGCTCAGGCCATGTTCGCGGTGGCCGACACCGTGCGCGACACCAGCCGCCAGGCCATTGCCGAACTGCACGCGCTGGGCGTGAAGACCATCATGCTATCCGGCGACAACCCGCATACGGCGCAGGCCATCGGCGTGCAGGTTGGCATCGATGAGGCGCGCGGCAACCAGTTGCCGCAGGACAAGGCGGACGCCATTGCCACGCTGGCGGCCGATACGCATGCGGCACGCGGCAAGGTCGGCATGGTTGGTGACGGCATCAACGATGCGCCGGCCCTGGCGCGGGCCGATATCGGCTTCGCCATGGGCGCGGCGGGCACGGATACCGCGATTGAAACTGCAGACGTGGCGCTGATGGATGACGACTTGCGGAAGATTCCTGCTTTCGTGTGGCTGTCGCGGCGCACGTCGCGCATCCTGTGGCAGAACATCACGCTGGCGCTGGGTATCAAGGTGGTGTTCCTTGCGTTGACGGTGGCGGGGATGGGGACGATGTGGATGGCGGTGTTCGCCGATATGGGGGCCAGCCTGCTGGTGGTGTTCAACGGGCTGCGGTTGGCTCGGCGGTAGGGGGGCTTTGATAGGGTTGCCGTCTCGCTTGCCGACTAGTGAGCCGCGCAGCAGCCGAAGGCGATGATGCGATAACGGTGGCAGTGTCGGGCCACGGACAGGTTCGGGGCTGGTTCAATCATTGTCGGAGAGCCTGCAGGCGGGCGCGCACCACGCGGCAGCCGGGCAGACTCCGAAGCACGTACCCGTACGAAATTCTTCGCACGCTACGATCAATATTCGTCCGTTAGGACAAGTAAACGCGTTCTTTGGTTACTTTCTGTCGCTCGGACAGAAAGTGACTCGCCGGCTACGCCGGCGAAACAGCGGCACATGTCAAGAGCGACAGGCTAATCATCCCCGCGCCCCTTCCGGCGAAGAGCCGTATGTCAGGGCTGGATGATCAGCTCGCCGCTGCGCCCGTCGATAGCGCCCCATGTCACGGGAAGTTCCGGCAGGGTAGTACGATCGATGTGCCGGTAGCAGGTAGCCATCGACACCAGCTCATGCCCCTGCGCCCGCCAGCCCTGCAGCAGCCGGCGGAACACCGGCGCCAGCTTCCCGCCTTCCAGCTCCGTATGCAGCGTGAAGACATGGTCGCGCATGCCGCCCGCGCCTTCCGTCAAACGCAGCACGGCCTCATGGACGTTGTCCTCGGTCAAGCCATCGACGCCGATCATTTCATCGAGCGTCGGCAGCGTGGTCGGCATCTGCACATGGCGGCACGCCACGCCGCCGATGGTCGGGATGTACGGCGCGGTGCCGCGCCCGTCCGATGCATAGGCCATGCCCCAGTCGTCGATCTGCCGAAAAGCCTCGTCGTTCATCTGCCAGCCGGCCGCGCCGTGCGTGGGCGGGGCTTCGCCGAAGATGTCGACGTAGCGGTCGAACGCGTTCTGCATCTGCCGGCGCGTCCAGGCCGGATCGCGCTCGCGCACGTTGTCCTGCCAGTAGACGTGGTCCCAGGTATGGATGCCGCATTCGTGGCCGGCCGTGCGCGCCGCGCGCATTTCGGCGGCCGCCTTGCGGCCGATGTCCGGTCCCGGCAGCAGTACGCCATACATCAGCGTGCGCAAGCCGTAGTTGGACACCACCGAGGTGCGCGACACCTTCTTCAGGAACCCGGGCCGGAACACGCGGCGCAGCGCCCAGCCGGTGTGGTCCGGGCCCAGGCTGTACAGGAAGGTGGCCTGTGCCTGCACCGCATCGAGCATGGACAACAGCGCCGGCACGCCTTCGCGCGTGCCGCGCAGCGTGTCGACGTCGACCTTGAGGGCGATTCTGGCCATGGATCCGCGCTCAGTTGGCGCCGTCGACCAGGGTGCGCGCTTCCACCACCTTGTCGCGGTACGCTTCGAAGATCCGGCGCAGCGCCTGCTCCATCGTCACCTCGGGCTTCCAGCCCAGTTCCTGCATGGTGTTGTCGATCTTCGGCACGCGGTGCTGCACGTCCTGGTAGCCCTTGCCGTAGAAGTCGCCCGACGAGGTCTCGACGATCTGCGTCTTGCGCGCCTCTTCGGCGTACTCCGGGTAGTCGGCGGCCATCTTCAGCATCATCTCGGCCAGTTCGCGCACCGAGTGGATGTTGGACGGATTGCCGATGTTGAAGATCTTGCCGCTGGCGACGCCGTCCTTGTTCTCGATGATGTGCATCAGCGCCGAAATACCGTCCGAGATATCGGCAAACGCGCGCTGCTGCGCACCGCCGTCAACGAGCTTGATCGGCTCGCCACGCACGATATGACCCAGGAACTGCGTGACCACGCGCGAGGAGCCTTCCTTCGATTCGAAGATCGAATCGAGCCCGGCGCCGATCCAGTTGAACGGGCGGAACAGCGTGTAGTTCAGGCCCTGCTCCATGCCGTAGGCGTGGATGACGCGGTCCATCAGCTGCTTGGAGCAGGCGTAGATCCAGCGCGGCTTGTTGATCGGGCCGTAGATCAGCGGCGAGGCTTCCGGGTCGAACTCCTCGTCCGCGCACATCCCGTAGACCTCGGAGGTCGACGGGAACACCAGGTGCTTGCCGTACTTGACGGCGCTGCGCACGATCGGCAGGTTGGCTTCGAAGTCGAGTTCGAACACGCGCAGCGGGTTGCGCACGTAGGTGGCCGGCGTGGCGATGGCCACCAGCGGCAGGATCACGTCGCACTTGCGGATGTTGTACTCGATCCACTCCTTGTTGATGGTGATGTCACCCTCGAAGAAGTGCATGCGCGGATGATTGACCAGGTCGCCCAGGCGATCGGACGACATGTCCATGCCGTAGACCTCCCACGACGTGGTTTCCAGGATGCGGCGCGTCAGGTGGTGGCCGATGAAGCCGTTGACGCCAAGAATCAGGACCTTTTTCATCGGTTTTCCTCGTTGGATGGTTCGGTAAGAATGGTGGCCAGCGACGCAGCAGTGACCGGCTTGGATGCGGCGTCGAGCAGGGTATCAATGCGCACCTGGCCGCCGTCGCCGCACAGGCCGACGATCTGGCCCTGGCTGACGTGCAGGCCGGGACGCCAGCCGGTCGGCAGCGTCGGCGCGGACATCGGCAGGCGCGCCTGCGCCACGACGAAGCGCTGGCCGGCAAGTTCGGTGAACGCGCCCGGGTAGGGCGGCGCCACTGCGCGGATCAGGTTGTAGACCTCGGCCGCGGGGCGGTTCCAGTCGATGCGGCCGTCTTCAGGCCGGCGGCCCGAGAAGTAGCTGCCTTCGGCCAGCACGTTGGGCAGCTGCGGCGTTTTGCCCGCCATCATGGCAGGCAATGCGCGCCAGAGCGTTTGCTCGGCGGCCACGGTGACCTTCTCGAAGACCTCGCCGGCCGTGTCGTCCGGCAGGATCGGCACGGAGGTCTGGTCGACGATGTAGCCCGCGTCGGGCTTGGCTTCCATCGCGTGCAGCGTGGCGCCGGTCTCGGTCTCGCCGTGCAGCACCGCCCAGTTGACCGGCACGCGGCCGCGGTACTTCGGCAGCAGCGAGCCATGCATGTTGAATGCGCCTTGCGGGGCCAGCGCCAGCACGCTGGCCGGGATCATCGAGCGGTAGTAGAACGAGAAGATGACATCGGGCCTGGCGTCGCGCACGGCCTGTGCGATGGCCGGGTCGGTCGGGTCCTCGCCGTACTGGAACGGGATGCCCAGTTCCGCCGCCGTATCGGCCACGCGGCGGAACCAGATGTTCTCGTCGGCGCGGTCGCGATGCGTGATGACCAGCGCCACCTCCACGCCGCGCGCATGCAGCACGCGCAGGCAGCGGTCGCCGACGTTGTGGTAGCCAAAGACAACCGCGCGCATCATGCCTCCGTCCGTTGGCGGGCCGGGTCAGCCTCGAGCACGGCCTTGATGCGGTAGCGCGGCCGGTCGCGCACTTCCTGGTAGATGCGGCCCACGTATTCGCCCAGCAGGCCCAGGCCGAACAGCAGGATACCGATCAGGAAGAAGTTCATGGCGAACAGGGTGAACACACCCTGCACTTCCGAGCCGAACAGGAACCGGCGGATCAGCAGCACCACGAACAGCACGCCGGACAGCAGCGACAGCACCGTGCCGATGGCCGAGAACCACTGCAGCGGCACGATCGAGAAGCCGGTGACCAGGTCGAAGTTCAGGCGGATCAGCTGGTACAGCGAGTACTTGGACTCGCCGGCGTGGCGCTGCTCGTGGCCGACCTCGATTTCCACCGGGGTCGACGCGAAGGTGTAGGCCAGCGCGGGAATGAAGGTGTTGACCTCGCGGCACGCATTGATGGTGTCCACCACGTTGCGGTCATAGGCGCGCAGCATGCAGCCCTGGTCCGTCATGCGGATGCGGGTGATGCGCTCGCGCAGCCGGTTCATGGCGCGCGACGCATAGCGGCGGAAGGCCGTGTCGTTGCGCTGGCGGCGGATGGTGCCCACGTAATCGTGGCCTTCGCGCATGGTCTGCACGAGGCGCGGGATTTCCTCCGGCGGGTTCTGCAGGTCGGCGTCCAGCGTGATGACGATCTTGCCGCGCGTGTGTTCGAAGCCGGCCAGGATGGCCATGTGCTGGCCGAAGTTGCCGTTGAACAGCACCACCCGGGTCACGTCCGGGCGCTTGTGGAACTGCGCGGCCAGCATCGCCGCGGAGCGGTCGGCGCTGCCGTCATTGATGAAAATGATCTCGTACGAGTCGCCAAGGCTGTCGAGCACCGGATACAGGCGGTCGAACAGGGCCTGCAGCCCGTCCTCTTCGTTGTAGACCGGAATGACGACCGAAACCTCGACCGGACTCATTTGGAGAGACGTTTGCATGTTTCGCTAAGAGTTGCGCAGACCCGTTCCACATCGGCGGCCTGCATGGCGGGGAAGAGCGGCAGCGTGACGATGCCGCGCCCGATGCGCTCGGCGTGCGGCAGCATGCCTTCGCGCCAGCCAAGGGAACGGTAGTAGGTGAAAAGATGAATCGGAGGATAGTGCACGCCGGTGCCGATACCGCGCTCGCGCAGGGCCTGCATGACGTTCTGGCGCGCTTGGGGCGCACCGCCTTCCAGGCGTTCGGTGGGCAACACCACCTGGAACATGTGCCAGTTGGTGGTGGCCTGATGCGGATCGAGCGGCACCGGCAGTTCGATGCCGAGTTCGGCCAAACCGGCATCGGCCGCGCAACGGAAATAGGTCTCGGCCAGTTCCGCGCGGCGCGCGGTGATGGCATCGAGCTTGCCGAGCTGCGCGAGGCCGATCGCGGCGTTCACGTCGGTCAGGTTGAACTTGCCGCCGGGTTCCTCCACGTCCATGCCGTCCATGCCGGAGCGGATCACGCCCTGCAGGCGCAGGCGCTCGGCGCGCACGGCTTCTTCCGGCGTGTTCATCACCAGGCAGCCGCCTTCGACGCTGGTGATGTTCTTGTTGGCCTGGAAGCTGAAGCTGACCAGGTCGCCGAAGGCGCCGATGCGCTGGCCTTGCCAGCGCGAATCGATGGCCTGCGCGGCGTCTTCGATCACGCGCAGCTTGTGCTTGCCCGCGATGGCGTAGAGCCGGTCCATGTCGACCGGCAAGCCTGACAGGTACACCGGCATGATGGCGCGCGTGCGCGGCGTGATGGCCGCTTCCACGGCGTCCAGGTCGATATTGCGCGTGCGCGGGTCGATGTCGACGAACACGGGCTTCGCGCCGACCGCCAGCACCACGTTGGCGGTGGCGACCCACGTGATCGGCGTGGTGATGACCTCATCGCCCGGTCCGATGTCCGCGATGCGCAGCGCGATCTCCATCGTCGCCGAACCATTGGCGAAGGTGCGCACGGGACGCCCGCCGAAGAGCTGGGACAGCGCGTCCTCGAACGCCTGCATCTTCGGGCCGGAGGTGATCCAACCGGAGGCCAGCACCTTGCCGACTTCGGCAATGGTGCCGGCGTCGATCTCGGGCCGGACGAAGGGAAGGAATTCGGAAGCGGCGGTAGCGGTCATCGGATAGCTTGCCAGTAGAGATTCAGCTTGGTTGGACGCCGGATCACGAGCGCGCGATCAGGAATACGCCGGCCAGGATCAGCAGGATGCCGCACACGCGCAGCGGGCCGATCATCTCGCCGAACAGCCAGTACGCGGCCAGCGCGTTCACCACATAGCCGAGCGAGAGCATCGGGTAGGCGATCGACACGTCCACGCGCGACAGCCCCACGATCCACACGCCCACGCTGACGACATAAAGCGTCAGGCCGGCCAGCACGGGCCACTGGGTCAGCACGCGCAGGGCGGTCATCAGCAGGGTGCTGCGCTCGATGGTGATGGCGCCGACGGCGTTGACGCCGGCTTTGAGCAGCAACTGCGCGGCGGCATTGAGCAGCACGCCGGTCAAGATAAAGGCAAAAGTCGATAGCGTCATGGCGCCCGGTTCAGTCCTTGGAGGGTTGCAGCCGGGCCTGTGCCGGCAGCGGGAAATTGGCAACGACGATGCGGCGCTTGTCCTCGGCGATCGTGTTCATGGGCACGCCGCGTGCGGTGAGGTCCCTGAACGTGTCGGCCGACATGATGGCGATGGCGTGGGGGCCTTGCTTCCAGCGCTCGACAAAGGCATCGACGGTCGGAATCCATTTCTGCGGTTCCCGGCCGACGCCAAACTCCAGCTCGTCGGGGTGCTCGACAAGGATGGTAGTCCGGCGCAGGTAAAACGGCAGCGTGTGGTCCAGCAGGCGCACGCTGTAGATCGGCATGTCGGGGGTCAACACCGCGTTGATCGCCGGCACCATGTCGGCGCCCGAAGCCGGGCGGCCCATGGCTTCATGCCCGCGGAAGGCCAGCGTCGCGCACAGGAACATGGCCACAGCATAGGCGACGATGCTTGGGAACACGCCGCGCGAGCGCACCAGGTGCCGTGCGAGCAACGTGCCCGCCAACATGCAGGCAAAGGCAAGGCCGATCCACAGCGCGAATTCGCGGTAGACCACGTTGGGCGTGCTGGGCTTGTCCAGGGTTGCCACATAAGGGGTGGCCAGCAAGCCAAGCACCGCCAGCACCAGCATGAAATTCACCTGCCGCAGCCACGAGCGTTCCGTGGCGGTGTCGAGCGCCACGCCGGCCAGGATGCCCAGCGCCGGGAAGATCGGCACGATATAGCCCGGCAGCTTCGAGCCCGACAGGCTGAAGAAGACGAAGATGGCAATGGCCCAGACGGCAGCCAGCATCGCCGGCTGGAATGGCCGCGGGGCGCTGCCGCGCGCCACGCCGGCGCGTTCGCGCACGGCCTGCCACATGCCCGGAAAGGCGCCCAGCCACGGCAGGAATCCGGCGACCAGCAGCGGCACGAAGTACCACAGCGGGCCCTTGCGCGAATGCACGGTCGAGGTATAGCGCTGCCAGTGCTCGTGGATAAAGAAGAAATTCAGGAATTCGGGGTTGCGCTCGGACACCAGCCAGAACCAGGGCACGGTGACCACCAGCATCAGCACGATGCCCGCCACCAGATGCAGGCGGCGCCACAGGCCGAAGTCGCGCGTGACGAGCGTGTAGACCACGAGCACCAGTCCCGGCAGCGCAATGCCGACCAGGCCCTTGGTCAGGATAGCCACGCCCATGGCGACCCAGCAGGCCAGCATCCAGTTGCGGCGCGCGGCCGGCGTGGCCTCCGGGTGCTGAGCCAGCAGCATGAAGGCGAGCACGCAGGCCATGGCGCCCGACAGCGTCATGTCGAGCGAATTGAAATGCGCGGCCACGTTCCACATCGGCGCGGCAACCAGCACCAGGCCGGTCAGCAGGGCCGCGCGCACGCCAAACCAGCGATGCGCGGCGAGCATGGAAACCAGCAGCCCGAGGGCGCCGGACAGCGCCACGCACAGCCGCGCCTGCCAGTCGCCAATCCCGAACAGCGAATAGGACAGCGCGGTCACCCAGAGATGGAAGGGCGGCTTTTCGAAATACTTGAGCGCCTGGTAGCGGATCGTGACCCAGTCGCTGGTGGCAAACATCTCCCTGGCAATTTCGGCGTAGCGGCCCTCGTCCGAGCGCAGCAGGTGGCGCATGTCGAGCGTGCCGAACCAGACCAGCAGGATGCCGAGGCTGATCGCGGCGATCACGCCAACTGACAGCCCGGCATAGCGCGCGGTCGATGAACTACGCATAGAACTCCCTGGAATGATCGACGGATAATGGCTTGCGTCGCGTGGCGCGACAGGCGAAGCCGACCGTTGCGGCCCCTGCGCTTGGCTGGCATCAGCGGTCGGCGCGGGCTCTGCATTCAGTCGCTTCCTTACTACGGTTGGTCCGGTCGAGGATCGCTCCGCCATACAGGCCTGTTGCAGGAGGCCAGGCATGGCGGGAAGTCGTCACAACGCTTGCGGGCGCCCACCGGTGGACAAGGGCCGGCAACAGGCCTCGTTTTCCGGATCAGATTGTGACGCAAGCGTATCTTGTTCGCGGTGCTCGTACCGTCCCTCTCGCGGGCGGCAATGGTAGCACGGGTGAGGGACCCATCCGCCTTCCGGAGCTATCCTGGGGCGCAAGCGACGGGAGACGGAACGCAGACCGGTCCTGTGCTGTCAGGCTGGCTGTGCAATGGGTGTGCGCCGGGCACTGCGTAAGCGGAGCGCCACCCCAAGGAGCAGGATGCCGCACACAATGGCCCACGAGCCGATCATCCAGAGTACGGCGAGCGCCCCGGCCAAGGGCCGCCACAGCACCAGGAATGCGAACGCGATGCTGACCACCCCGGTCAGGATCAGGGACCATTCGTTCGGGATCTCCTTGCGCAGGCGCACGGCCGCAACCATCTGCAGCACGCCCGTGGCCAAGGTCCACGCGGCAATATAGATCAGCAGGGACAACGCAGTAATAGTTGGGCTCAGCCAGGTGAGCGCGCCGACGCCGAGGCCGAGCAGGCCCTGCAGCGCCAGGATCCAGCGGTCGCTGCTCTCGCGGTGCTTGCCGGAGATCGCCATCAGCAGGGCCATCAGTCCGTCGGCTGCCACAAACGCGCCAAAGATGACGATCAGCGCTGCCAGCGTGGCGATGGGGGCGAAGAACGCGCAGATGCCGAAAATGAGCGCCAGCAGACCGCGAAGTGCAATCACCCACCATAATTTCGCGTAGTACTGAAGCATGGAATTCTCCTGCAAGGTACCGGAACGCCGGGCAGCCCCCTCAGGAACCGGACGGGACAGGCGGCAAGACCATTCTAGACAGGGAATCATGTGAAGACAAAGGCGCAACAGCTTCGGCGAAAGGGCGCTGCGGTGGCACTGGCGCTACTGTTGCCCGGTTACGCCTGGTCGCAGGAACGACCCGAATCCCATCAGGTCGCCCCGGCACCGCACGCTTCCTTGCCACCATCGCCCGGCGCCGCGCTCTGCGACGCGCCGTGGTTCCGCTCGGGTTCGCACGTGCAGATGGAGGGGGACGGCGCGCTGCCGATGTCGATCACCATGACCTTGCGCGACGTCGGGCGCAGTGCCTCGGGGTGCCACGCCCAACTCGAGATCAACTCGAAATCGGCCATGTCAGCGCTGATGGGCCCGCCGGTCGTCATGGACCAGGTGCATCAGCTCAATATTGACCGGCGCACGCCTGCCGACCAGACCAGCATTGAAAGCCAGCACGCCGTCATCAACGCGCGGGCGCGCTACGCGCGCATGTTTGGCGAGGCGGCGTTCAAAGGCCGTGGCGTGTTCAACTATGCCGGCATGAACCTGCGCGAAGGGGCCACGCTCGAAGGCGAGACGTTCGAATCGAGCCTGTCGCTCAAGGTCTATCCGCTCGGCTCCGACGAGGTGGTCAGCACCATGCACGTGCCGCACGCCTCCATCCATATCAGTTCGCGCCAGGTTGGCCGCCGGCAGATGATCAATACCGTCATGGGCCGCAAGGAATGCTTGCCGGTCACCTATGACAAGCGCACGTCCCTGGGGCCGCTGCTGGTGGGGGAGGAAGTCGTGCAGGTCGAACCCACGGTCATGCATATCACCGACTGGTACTGTCCGGCCGAGGCCTTCGTGTTGCGTACCGAAGTCATGCAGGACGGCAAGGTGCAGCGCATCGACGTGACGGCGATGGAGCAGGATACGCAGGCGCCGTAGCCTTTCCTGGCAGCATCACCCCCAGATGCAAAAAGCCCGCGCAAATGCACGGGCTTTATTGCGTGGCTGACCGGGTATCAGCTGGCCGGTGCCGCCGGAGCCGCCTTCTTCTTGGCCTTGGTCTTGGACTTCTTGGCCGGCTTCTTGGCGTCCGGCGCCGCAGCGTCGGTCAGGTCGCTGCGCGTGCTCTTGTTGGCGCCCTGGCTGTACGGATCAAACTTGTCACCGGACTTGGCGCCCTCGGTGTACGGGTCGAATTTCTGGCCGGACTTGGCGCCCTGCGTATACGGGTCGAACTTCTTGCCACCCGTTTGCGCCTGGGCGGCCACGGCAGCCGTGCCCAATGCGAGCACGATGGCAGTCGCAACGAACTTGTTCATGATTTCTCCTGAGTCCTGCCTGGGTTATGCCACCCCGTTGGGCGGTTTTTCTCGGTTGCCTCTCTGGCGGGGACAACCGGATTCAGTGTCGCCAAGCTATCGCCACGCTGTCAACTTGGTACCTACCCGGCGGTAAGCACTCATGGAAACCATGGATTGCCGTATCCGCGCACCTGCGCCTGATACGACGGCGTCACTCCGTGGTGGTGTCGGACGGGTGCTTCCATGCCTCCCGCACCTGGTTCGACGGGGCCAGGGCCAGGTTGATGTTGCGGCTGCCGATGGGCTGCTGGAACCAGCGCTTCTGCAGCGACGCGATGCCGGGACCAGCGAACGTGGTGGCCAGGGTCTGGTCGACGAACTGTTTCCACTCCGGATCGGCCTTCGACATCATCAGTGCGTTCTGCTCGGTGGAAAGCGCGGGGCCGACGATCACCCACTGAGCCGGGTCCTTGGCGCGTGCGCGCAGGCCGGCAAGCAGGACGTCGTCCATCACGAAGGCTTGCGCGCGACCCGATTCCAGCAGCAGGAACGATTCGCCATGGTCCTTCGCGTAGATGTCGCGGTAACCGTATTGTTGCTTCATGTGCCGCACATGGCGGTCGCCAGTCGAACCCGCGCTGGTGACCACGGTCTTGCCGCGCAGGTCATCGAAGGATTTGATGCCCGAGTCGGCCCGCACCAGCATGCGCACGGTCGAGACGTAATGCGACACGCTGAACGCGACCTGCTTCTGCCGCTCCAGCGAGTTGGTATTGGGGGCGCAGTCCAGGTCCACCAGGCCATTGACCATCGCGGGGAAGCGGTTCTGCGGCGTGAGCGGCATCCAGCGTACCTTCAGGTCCTTCAGCCCCAGCTTCTGGCGGGTTGCTTCGGCTACGCGCAGGCACAGGTCGACCGCATAGCCGGCCGGCTTGCCCTTGTCATCGGCGAACGAGAACGGCAGGGCGGACTCGCGATAGCCGAGCACGATGGTGCCGCTGTCGCGGATCTTGTCCAGGACCGGGCTTTCGGCGCGGGCGCCAAGTGGGGCGAGTGTGGCCAGCGACAGCAGCAGGGCGGCCAAGGGACGGAACAGCTTGCGAGGAGCGAACGAGCGGGCGAACAACATAGGGTGCGGGGAAGGCGTAGTCACGCCAGTTGCAGCAAAACCGGAAGGGTATACCCGCACTCTCGCCGGTGGAACGACAACTTTTTCATAAGCAAATGCTTCGCCGTTAAGACATTGGACTTCGCCATTCCGAAAAAGGCACACGCCGGTGATTTGTGTAACGATTACTCAGATTGTGACAAATAAGGCGCAAACGGATGCCGGGAAGGCGGTAAAATCGCGCCCATCGCATTTGTAACGTTCTTATAACAATCAATGAGCCCCCGTCCTTCGCGCCTCGCGTGCATTGACGCCCTCAAGGCCGTCAGCTCGCAACTGATCGTGCTCCATCACCTGGCGTTCTACGGTCCCATGTCCGACTCGGCCTATTCGCTGGCGCCGGATGTCTTTGACTGGCTGTCGCAATACGCCCGCATCGCGGTGCAGGTTTTCCTGGTGGTGAGCGGTTTTCTGGCGGCACGCAGCCTCGCGCCGCAGGGCAGGCTGGTGATACGGCAGCATCCGTTGACCGCGGTCTGGCGCCGCTACCAGAAGCTGGTCACGCCGTATGCGGCGGCGATCCTGGTCAGCATTGCGGGGGCTGCCATCGCGCGGACGTGGATGGTCCATGACTCGATCCCCGCGCCGCCGCACCTGATGCAGTTCCTTGCCCATGTGCTGCTGCTCCATAACGTGCTGGATGTCGATGCCCTGTCGGCGGGCGTCTGGTATGTGGCGATCGACCTGCAGCTGTTCGCGCTGCTGGTGACGGCGCTGTGGCTGGCGCGCACCGTCTCGGGCCGGGGCGCCCAGGCGGGCGTGGTCGTGGTGTCGGCGCTGGCGGTGGCCTCGTTGTTCTGGTTCAACCGCGATGCCGGGTGGGATATCTGGGCGGTGTATTTCTTCGGTGCCTATGGCATGGGCACGCTGGCGTACTGGGCTTCCAATTCCGAGCGATCGGCCATTCCGCTGCTGTTGCTGGGGGCGCTCGGGCTCGCGGCACTGATCGTCGATTTCCGGCTGCGGATCGCGGTGGCGCTGGCCACGGCTTTGCTGCTGGCCGTGGCCAGGCGCGGCGGCTGGCTTGAAAGCTGGCCGCGCGCGGCGGTGGTGGGCTTTTTTGGCCGGATCTCCTATTCGGTGTTCCTGGTGCATTTCCCGGTCTGCCTGATTGTGAACGCGGTGGTTTCCCACCTGGCGCCGGGCAACCCGGTGCTCAACGCGCTGGGCATGCTGTTCGCCTGGCTGGCGAGCAACGTTGCCGGAACCTTGTTTCACCGCTATGTAGAAAGCGCCAGTCCGTTCGCCGCGCTGCGTGCGCTCGTGCCGGGCGGCCGCCGTGGCGCGCCGAAGGAATCGACGACCTGACCCTGTCGCCGGATCGCCGCGCTTCCCGCGCGGACCGCAACGGAAATCAGCGGCACGTAGCCACCCCGGCACGTGCCGCTTGTTCGTGGTGCGTGCGCGCCGCGCACGGCGATGCCGTTTGATCGTCCATGGTGCGGCCGGAGACCGTTGCCCGCGTGCGACGGCCCACGCAAGGGATGGCAACGGGCATTGGGGATGGCATGGAGATTGCCTAGTATGGAAGCGTAAACCTGACCGTTTGGTCAGGATTCCATCATGGAATCGAGGGCTGTCATGTCCGACCATATCGTCCTGACTTCACACGCGCGCCGCGACAAACCGGCCGAGCCGATTCACTGGGGGGCGCCGACGGCAGCGGAACGCGGGCCGGTGATTGCCAGCCTGACGGACCCCGAGCGGCGCAATGTGATCGGCACGCATTCGGGCGCCTATGCCATCTACCGGGCGCTGGCAGTGGCGTCGGGCCGCCTGCAGCGCGACCACCGGCCGGACCTGACCGATACCGCGCCGGCCGAGGCGATCGGCCCGCACCCGCAGTGGGCGGACGCGGACAAGATTGTTTCGCTCGACCCGTGGGGCCACCTCGTTTCCAGCGCCTTTGCCGACCGTATCGCCGCGGGCGTGGACATCCGCCCGACCATCGCCGTGACGCGCGCGCACATCAACATGCCGGAGCTGGCCTCGGCGATTGCGGCGGGGCGGCTCAGGCCCGATGGCGACATTCTCCATGCCAATGGCGACGTGAAGGTCACCAAGGCGGCGGTGGATCCGGTCTGGTACCTGCCCGGGCTGGCGCGCCGTTTCGATATCAAGGAATCCGTGCTGCGGCGCAGCCTGTTCGAGCAGACCAGCGGCATGTTCCCGGAGCTGGTGACGCGGCCCGACCTGAAGGTCTTCCTGCCGCCGATCGGCGGCATGACGCTCTATTTCTTCGGCGATATCGCCAAGCTCGGCAAGCCCGACACCCACGTGGCCTGCCGCGTGCATGACGAGTGCAACGGCTCGGACGTGTTCGGCTCCGACATCTGCACGTGCCGCCCCTACCTCGCGCATGGCATTGAAGTCTGCATCGACATGGCCCAGCAAGGGGGCGTAGGCTTGGTGGTCTATAACCGGAAGGAAGGACGCGCGCTGGGCGAGGTGACCAAGTTCCTGGTCTATAACGCCCGCAAGCGCCAGGTCGGCGGCGACCGCGCCGAGACCTACTTCGCGCGCACCGAGTGCGTGGCCGGCGTGCAGGACATGCGCTTCCAGGAACTGATGCCGGATGTCTTCCACTGGCTCGGTATCCGGCGCATCGACCGCTGGGCGTCGATGAGCAATATGAAGCACGGTGCGCTGGTGGCCCAGGGCATCGAAGTGGTCGAGCAGGTGGCCATACCTG
Organism: Cupriavidus sp. C2SS-8b; assembly: GCF_057073745.1. Classification (NCBI taxonomy): domain Bacteria; kingdom Pseudomonadati; phylum Pseudomonadota; class Betaproteobacteria; order Burkholderiales; family Burkholderiaceae; genus Cupriavidus; species Cupriavidus sp. C2SS-8b. The sequence continues at coordinate 1,463,080 of NZ_CP172717.1, read as the reverse complement.
AAGCACTGATCCCGGCGGATGCACGCGTGGAAATAGACGCCAAGGTGGCGGCCGGCTATTTCACGCACTACACGCCGCCTGACGCCAACGAACTCGCCCTGGCAAAGGGCAGGGGGTTGAACGAATGAGCACGTATCCCGAAGCGGACCGGCCGGACGGATCGACCGACGGCCATGGCAGCGGCTGGTACAGTCCGGTGCCCGCGGGACATCCGGCTGCAGCACTGCTTTGTGCCGAAGCGGTCCGCACGCATTGCGCGGCCGTTACCGAGCACGTGGCGGCCGGCCAGTCCGAATTGTTCACCTGGCATCCCGATCGGGTCCATGCGATTGCGGACTATGTCGCCAGCACCATCCGCCAGCGCTATCCGGACCTGCGCGTGCCGTACCACAGCCGCTGGCGCCACTTTGAAAGCGGCGGCTCCGGCGAGCGGCTCGACCGCTGGCAGATCCTGTGCGAGCGGGCCGCGCTGAGCGGCCCCGAGCACCGCGAGGACCGCGCCCGGATCGGCATCGACCTGGTCATTCCCAGCGTGCTGCTGGATGCCGGTGCCGGCCCCGACTGGCGCTACCGCGATCCGGCCAGCGACCTGATCCTGACCCGCTCGGAAGGGCTCGGCGTGGCGAGCTTCGACCTGTTCGCGCGCGGCGGCTTTTCGGCCGAGCCGGGCGATCCGCTGCGCGCCGATGCCGAGCGGCTGATGCGCATCGACGCGTCGACCATCGCGACGGCCTTCCAGGTTGCACAGCACAATCCGCTGGTAGGCCTGGAGGGGCGCGCCGGGTTGCTGCGCCGCCTGGGCGAAGTCATGCAGGCCACGCCAGCGGTGTTCGGCTCGCCGGCGCGCCTGGGCAACCTGTTCGACTACCTGAAGGCCAATGCGGTCGATGACCGCATCGAGGCGAGCTTCATCCTGAAGACGCTGCTGGTGGCGCTCGGTCCGGTCTGGCCGGGGCGGGTGGTGCTGGAGGGGGTCTCGCTCGGCGATACCTGGCGGCACCCGGCCGCCCCCGGCGGGCTGGTGCCGTTCCACAAGCTGACCCAGTGGCTGACGTATTCGCTGCTGGAGCCGCTCGAGGACGCCGGCCTGATTGTCACGGGGCTGGAATCCCTGACCGGGCTGCCCGAGTACCGCAACGGCGGCCTGCTGTTCGACTTCGAACTGATGGTGCCGCGCGACCCGGGATTCGCAGCCGTGGCGCACGAGGTGCAGGAGCCGGTCATCGTCGAATGGCGCGCGCTCACGGTGACGGGGCTGGATCTTGTGGCCGATGGGGTGCGCCAGGCGCTCGGACTGACCGAGGCGGCGTTCCCGCTGGCGCGCGTGCTCGAAGGCGGCACCTGGGCCGCGGGACGGCGCATTGCCGCCAAGCGCAGGCCCGGCGGGCCGCCGCCCTTCGCGATCCTCAGCGACGGCACCGTGTTCTGAGCGCCGTGGTTACGCCGTAGCGCTTGCCCGCCGGCCGATGCCGCCGGCGGTGCAATCCCTGATTCCCCGCGATTCCCCGCCAGTCCGATTGCATAGGAGCGTCATCATGAACGACGTGTCTGCCGTCCCCGTGGCACCGGCCGAAGCCGCCAACGCCCCCGCCGTCACCGCCCCCGTACTGGTGGTGGACCACCCGCTGGTCCAGCACAAGGTCACGCTGGCGCGCAGCGAGGAAACCACGACGGACAACTTCCGCCGGCTCGTGCGCGAGATCAGCCAGCTCCTGACCTACGAGGCGACGCGCGACCTGCCGATGGAAACGATCGCCATCAAGACACCGATCGGCCCCACGCGGTCGCCGGTGCTGGCGGGCAAGAAGCTTTGCCTGGTGTCGATCCTGCGCGCGGGCAACGGTTTCCTGGATGGCATGCTCGAGCTGCTGCCCGCCGCGCGCGTGGGCCATATCGGCCTGTACCGCGACCCGGAAACGCTGGAGCCCGTCGAGTACTACTTCAAGATGCCCGAGGATATCCAGGAGCGGATCGTGATCGTGGTGGATCCGATGCTGGCCACCGGCAATTCGGCCATCGCGGCGCTGAACCGGCTCAAGGAGAGCGGCGTGACCATGCTCAAGTACGTCTGCCTGATTGCGTCGCGCCCGGGGCTGAACGCGCTGCAGGCCGCGCATCCGGACGTTGCCATCGTCACCGCGGCCATCGATGAGGAGCTGAACGAGCACGGCTATATCGTGCCCGGCCTTGGCGATGCCGGGGACCGCCTCTACGGCACGCGGTGATGGACGGGCCCGCGACGGCCACGGCGCGACGCCTGCCGCTGGCGCGCGAAGCAAGCGGCGGGCGCATCCGGCAGGAGAACGAGGCCATGATCCTGCGCGCAGCCGAGCACGTGTTCGCACGTGCCGGATTCGCGGGGGCCACCATGGCGGAGATCGCCGTGCGCGCCGGCGTGCCCAAATCCAACCTGCACTACTACTTCCGCACCAAGCAGGCGCTGTATCGCGCGGTACTGGCGCACACGCTGCAATTGTGGCTGTCCGAGACCGAAGCCATCCGCGCCGAGCTGCCGCCGCAGGTGGCGCTGGAAGCGTACATCCGCGCGAAGATGCGGCTGTCCGCCAGCCATCCCGATGCATCGCGCGTGTTCGCCAATGAATTGCTGCACGGCGCGCCGGAGATCGGCGAAGTGTTGCGCCATGCGCTGCGCGAACTCGTGGCGCACAAGGCCGCGGTCATCCGCCAGTGGATCGCCAATGGGCAGATGGCCAGCGTGGATCCGCAGCACCTGTTCTTCACCATCTGGGCGGCGACCCAGACCTACGCCGATTTCGAATCGCAGATTTGCGCGGTGCTGGGTGTGAGCCAGCTGGGCCGGCGCGATTTCGAGCTGGCCACCGAGCATCTGGTGACGCTGCTCTTGCGCGGTTGCGGGCTGGGGCCCGTGGCCGCGCCGCTTGTCCGGGACGTTCCCACACTGTAGCTGTAGGACTCAAAACGAGGGGGAGAGAACCATCCTATGCTGGAACTGATCCTGCGCCACTGCACGCTGCCTGACGGGCGCCATGACATCGATATCGGCGTCGACAACGGCCGCATCGTCGCGGTGGAACCGGCGCTCGCCGCGCAGGCCGCCACCGAGATCGATGCCGCGGGGCAGCTCGTGACGCCGCCGTTTGTCGATGCGCATTTCCATATGGATTCCACGCTGTCCTACGGGCTGCCGCGCGTGAACCAGTCCGGCACCTTGCTCGAAGGCATTGCGCTGTGGGGCGAGCTGAAGCCGCTGCTGACGCAGGAGGCGCTGGTCGAGCGCGCGCTGGCGTACTGCGACTGGGCGGTGGCCAAGGGGCTGCTGGCGATCCGTTCGCATGTCGATGTGTGCGACCCGCGCCTGCTTGCCGTGGAGGCGCTGTTGCACGTGCGCGAGCGCGTGCGTCCCTATCTCGATCTCCAGCTCGTGGCGTTCCCGCAGGATGGCGTGCTGCGCGCGCCGGGCGCGCTCGACAACCTGCGCCGCGCGCTCGACATGGGCGTGGAGGTGGTCGGCGGCATTCCGCATTTCGAGCGGACCATGGCGGACGGCGCGGCATCGGTGCGCGTGCTGTGCGAGTTGGCCGCCGAACGCGGCCTGCGCGTCGACATGCATTGCGACGAGAGCGACGACCCGATGTCGCGCCATATCGAAGCCCTCGCCAGCGAGACCGTGCGGCTGGGCCTGCATGGACGCGTCGCCGGCTCGCACCTGACGTCGATGCATTCGATGGACAACTACTATGTGTCCAAGCTTCTGCCGCTGATGCGCGAGGCGGGCGTCGCCGCGATCGCCAACCCGCTGATCAACATCACCTTGCAGGGCCGGCACGACACCTACCCGAAGCGGCGTGGCATGACGCGCGTGCCCGAATTGCTGGCGGCGGGCGTGCCGGTCGCGTTCGGGCATGACTGCGTGATGGACCCGTGGTACAGCCTGGGCAGCGCCGACATGCTCGAGGTCGCCCACATGGGCCTGCATGTGGGCCAGATGACCGGGCAGGAGGCCATGCGCAGCTGCTTTGCCGCCGTGACGACCACGCCGGCGCAGATACTAGGCCTCGATGGCTACGGTCTTGCGCCCGGTTGTCGCGCGGACCTTGTCCTGCTGCAGGCGCGCCATCCTGTCGAGGCCATCCGCTTGCGCGCGACGCGCCTGCTGGTCGTGCGCGGCGGCAAGACCGTGGCCAGCACGCCGCCGGCCACGGCGACGCTGCATCTGCCAGATCGACCGCCGCAGGTGGACTTCGTCGCCGGGCGCAGCGAGGCGGCGCGCGGTTGCTGACAGGCATAGATTTTTTACGAAAGAGTGTTGACAAGGCCTCTGCTGGTCAGCATAATTGCGTTCTTCGCATCGCAGCAGCAATGCAGCGAAACGAAGCCCAGATGGCGGAATTGGTAGACGCACTAGGTTCAGGTCCTAGCGGTGGCAACACTGTGGAGGTTCGAGTCCTCTTCTGGGCACCAAATTCAGAAAAGGCCCGCAGCAATGCGGGCCTTTTTCCGTTTACGGCCGGCTATCTGTGGCCGGCTGTCTACGGCTGGTTATTGGCCGGTGTCGCGGCGGATGCGGTCGCCGCGCCGGGCAGCGCGGCTGGCGCTCAATCTTCGATGGCCTCCGCAGGTTCATCGGCGCGCCGCACGCCATTGCGGCCATCGGTCTTGGCGCGGTACAACGCGGCATCGGCCGCGCCCTTCAGAACCCTTCAGTTCGACGGTCAGCGTTCCGCGGACAGCACATGGGCCGCATCCAGCAGGACACGGTATTCCGAGGTGTCATAGAGATTCTGTCGCGCCGCGGCGAAAGCGCCATACGTTCACCGAGGCTGTCCGGAACGCTGGCTCATCGGCTGCGTGGCAGCGGACATTCATCGCTTACCCGATGGCGGGCGGATGACCTATGCTCAAACAAATCGGGCAAGCATTGATAACGCCCGAAGGTGCTTGCCATGACCAAGGTCTTGTCATCATCGAGAGAGAGGGAGGCAGGGGCGTACCCCGCGTGGCACGACTGTGCCATCGCACAGCACGGGGCGCGCCATCATCCCTTGCAATGCTGCTGCTTGCTGGCCATGCTGATGTGTGCCGTGGCCAGGGCCGACGACGGTGCTCCGGGCGCCGATTCGATCCTGGGCTGGCAACATGTGCAAGCGGGCGACCTCAGTGGGATGACCGCTACCCGCGGTTCCGTTTCCTCGGTCGATCACAATGGGTCGCCTCCCGGTTACTCCCCGCGCATCGAGGTCACGACAGGTGCCGGGCCGGATGACGACGCGCCCGGTCTCGCGGCCATCGACGTCGATACCGAACGCCTGCGCTACGGCCCGCGGCGGATCCTGGTTCATGTCGACGACATCACCACCGCCAGCGGCTTCGTGGACAGCCGCGTGCGCACCATGGCGGTGGCACTCGACGCCGTCGTGCCGCATGCCGGCGGCCTGACCATCCAGCCGCGTGTGCAACTGGCCTATCAGCCGGGCACCGCGGCCACGGGGACGCAGGCACCGGACATGCTCGGCGATTCGAGTGCCACGGGCTTTGGCGTGCGCCTCTACGGTGCCCAACCGACCCGGCTCGCGGGCGTCTACCCGTTCGTTGAAGCCGACTGGTGGCAGGACAGCCGCAAGCAGACCATCAACATCAACGGCACGAAGATCGATACGGACCTGCTGCGCGGCCTGTTCTCGTTCAATATCGGCGCGCACGGCAATACCGCATCGGGCGTGAAGCTCTGGTTCAAGGTGAAGGCGGGGCGGAATGCCGGAGGCACCGTGGGCGCGCGCTATCGCTGGTAGCCATCATTGCCGCACAGGGTTTGAAAGTTTTTCGCGGAAGGGGCTTGCACAAAACCGAAACTGCGTTACAATCTATGTCTCGCGTGCGGCTGTAGCTCAGTTGGATAGAGTACTTGGCTACGAACCAAGGGGTCGTGGGTTCGAATCCTGCCAGCCGCGCCACCTATGCAGTACGAAAAGGGCTTCCGGAAACGGAAGCCCTTTTTCATTTCCGGCGCCTGCATTCGTTTCATGGTGTCATGCAACGCTTGTCCTGAGCCATGCCACGCGCGCGCGCAATCACGCCCAGCACATGGGCAATGAAAGCGGGGTCGTCGCCACCCGCTAGCAGGCACGCTTCGAAGTACTCGGCGATGTCGTCTTCGGTCTTCAGATGCTCGGCCGAATCCCACGGCCGGGTTTTGATTTTTTCCATGGCCCATTCCCGGTTCACGGTATGCCAACTGTGGTTCACAGATAATTGGTATCACGCTGGGCAGCCACACCGCAAGTTCTCATGTCGCCTGTCGGAATGACTCGGCCTCTTGGTTGATCTTGCAGGGTGGCCCGAGCATTTTTCAAAAAGCCTTCCACGCTTGCGCCGTCCTGCATGGTGCGTCTTTTGGCACTACAGTGAATGAACTTCGGCGATTCAGCCCGGGTTACCATTCAGCCAGTGACGAAGACCTCGCACCGATGCCCGCACCGACTCCATTGCCCTTCACGCCCACCCGCCTGACGTTGCGGGACGGCCGCCATATCCTGCTTCGTGAAATCTGCGAACTGGACCGCTCGGGATTGCTTGCCGCGTTTTCGCGGTTGTCGGCCGACTCCCGCTACACCCGCTTTATGGCGCCCATGCGGGAACTGCCCGAGGCCATGGTCGAGCACGCCACGCACCCGGAACCGGACCATGAATGCGCGCTCGTTGCCTGGAGCGAGGCGCGGGACGGGGAGGGCGGCGGCCGGCTGGTGGGCGGCGCGCGCTTCGTGGCCGCGCCGGGCAGCGATATCTGCGAGTTCGCCATCACGCTCGATGACGACTGGCATGGCGCGGGCCTGGCGCGCATCCTGATGTCGTCGCTGATCGAGACGGCGCGTGCGCGCGGCTATGCGCGCATGGAGGGGTTTGTGCTGGCCATGAACACGCCCATGCGGCGCCTGGCGCGTCGCCTTGGTTTTGCCGACGTCGCGTGCCCCGATGACGCGACCGTGCGCATCGTCACATTGCAGCTGGACCAGCAGGCCGATGCCGCAGACGCTGGATGAAGTGGGATGGTGACGGGGCCGTAGTGAACGGAGGGAGGTCGCGATGTCTGTATTGTTGCTCGGCAATATCGAGCCCGGCACGACCGAAGACGAGATCCGCGCATTCCTGGTCAAGTACGGATTGCCGGCTTTCGATGCCCTGGAGCACGTGCCCGGCGATGGCAGCAATCCCGCCGTCATGCTGACATTCAGCGCACTGGACCCGGCCACCCTGCGCAAGTTGCTGACGCGGATTCACGGCATGTTCTGGAAGCGCCGGCGCCTGAGCGCGCTGGCGATGACGGAGCGCTACATCTGAGCGATGCGCGGCGGCCGCCGCGCATCGCCATCATCGTCCTCGATGCTGCCGCACTGTCAGAGCTGCGCGGCGTGGTGCCGGATGTGGTCGGCGATAAAGGTGCTGATGAAGTAGTAGCCGTGGTCATAGCCGGCATGCCGGCGCAGCGTCAGCGGCTGGCCTGCCGCCGCGCAGGCGGCTTCGAACGCCTCGGGATGGAGCTGGCTTGCCAGGAACTGGTCCGCCAGGCCCTGGTCCACGAGGATGCCGGCCGGGAAGGGCGCTGCCTTCTGGGCCGCCATCAGCGCGCTGGCATCATGTTCGGCCCAGCGGCCGCGGTCCGTGCCGAGATAGCCGGTGAACGCCTTCTCTCCCCACGGGCACTGCGTCGGCGCGGCGATGGGCGCGAACGCCGACACCGAACGGAAGCGCTGCGGATGCCGCTGCGCCAGCACCAGCGCGCCGTGTCCGCCCATGGAGTGACCGAAGATGCCGACGCGCTCCGGATCGATCGGCAATTCGCGGCTCACGAGTTCGAACAGCTCCTGCGCGACGTAGCGTTCCATGCGCCAGTTCGTGTCCCACGGCGCCTCGGTCGCATCGACATAGAAGCCCGCGCCCACACCGAAGTCCCATGCATCCGCCTCGCCCGGCATTCCCGCGCCGCGCGGACTGGTGTCCGGCGCAACCAGGACCAGGCCGTGCTCGGCGGCAAAGCGCTGTGCACCGGCCTTGGTCATGAAGGTTTCCTCGGTGCAGGTCAGCCCCGCCAGGTAGAACAGCGCCGGCAGCCTGGCGCCGGACTGCGCCTGCGGCGGCAGGTACACCGAGAATTTCATCGGTAGTCCAATGGTCGCCGAGTCATGGCGGTAGAAGCGCTGCACGCCGCCATGGCAGCCGTGTTCAGACAACAGTTCCAGAGTCACGGCCGGCTCCTCAGTACAGCACCACCGAACGGATCGACTCGCCGCGCTTCATCAGGTCAAAGCCCTCGTTGATGCGGTCGAGCGGCAGCGTGTGCGTGATCAGGTCGTCGATATTGAGCTTGCCATCCATATACCAGTCGACGATCTTCGGCACGTCGGTGCGGCCGCGCGCGCCGCCGAAGGCCGAGCCTTTCCATTCGCGTCCGGTCACGAGCTGGAACGGGCGCGTGGAGATCTCCGCGCCGGCCTCGGCCACGCCGATGATGATCGACTTGCCCCAGCCTTTGTGGCAGCACTCCAGCGCCTGGCGCATGACCTGCGTGTTGCCGATGCATTCAAAGGAATAATCGGCGCCGCCGTCCGTCAGCTGGATGATGTGGTCGACGACGTTGCCCACGTCCTTCGGGTTGACGAAATGCGTCATGCCGAACTTGCGCGCCATCGCTTCACGCGCGGGGTTCAGGTCGACGCCGATGATCTTGTCGGCGCCGACCATCTTCGCGCCCTGAATCACGTTCAGGCCGATGCCGCCGAGGCCGAACACCACCACATTGGCACCCGCCTCGACCTTGGCCGTGAAGATGACCGCGCCCACGCCGGTCGTCACGCCGCAGCCGATGTAGCAGACCTTGTCGAACGGCGCGTCAGGGCGGATCTTCGCGAGCGCGATCTCCGGCACCACGATGTGGTTCGCGAACGTCGACGTGCCCATGTAGTGGAAGATCGGCTTGCCGTCGATCGAGAAGCGCGAGGTGCCGTCCGGCATCAGGCCCTTGCCCTGCGTGGAACGGATGGCCTGGCACAGGTTGGTCTTGCGCGACAGGCAGAACTTGCACTGGCGGCACTCCGGCGTGTACAGCGGGATCACGTGGTCGCCAGGCTTCAGCGAGGTCACGCCCGGCCCGACGTCGGTAACGATGCCGGCGCCCTCATGGCCCAGGATCGCCGGGAAGATGCCTTCCGGGTCCGCGCCCGACAGCGTGTAGTAATCGGTGTGGCAGATGCCTGTGGCCTTGATTTCCACCAGGACTTCACCGGCGCGGGGGCCTTCCAGGTCCACGTCTTCGATGGTCAGCGGGGCGCCGGCTTTCCAGGCGATAGCGGCTTTGGTCTTCATGGAATCCTCCGGGGGAAAGAGAAAGTGGTCGGCCCGCCTGGGCCGGAGGCATGACTATACGGCCTTACGGGGAGACACAGGCATCACTTCTTCGATGTGCCTGGCCGCTGATCGGCCGCATCGTGCGAGATGCCCTACGAAAGTGGGGTGAGCAATCGCCGGATCGTTCCGTTGCTTGCTTGCTGGAGACATTGGCGCTCGCGGTTGCATCCCGTCCCAATGACCCACCCGTCGCCCCCACATCGCAAATAGTAATGAAGACTCTGACCCTTAACCAACGGCTCTGGATCCCCTTTGGCCTGATCTGGATCGCCATGCTCGGCATCTGCACGTTCGAGGCGTTCGCCACGCGAGCGGAGATGTTCGCCGGCCGCCAACGCGAGATCCAGAGCGTCGCCGAGGCCTCGGTCAGCTTGATCGCGTCCATCGAGAAAGAGGCTGCCAGCCAGGGCATGTCCCTTGAAGACGCGCAGAAGCTGGCCAAAGAGCGCCTGCGCCCGCTGCGCTTCGGAACCGACGGCTATGTCTCGGTCACGGACTTCTCGGGCCGCTCGCTGATGCACCCGTTCAAGCCCGAGAACGAAGGCAAGAACCTGACCGGGATGAAGGATCCCAACGGCGTGGCCATCTACGTGGAAATCGCGAAGATCGCCAGCGGCCAGGGCTCGGGCTTCCTGAACTACATGTGGCCGAAGCCGGGCGCGAGCGCGCCGCTGCCCAAGGTCAGCTATATCAAGGCCTTCAAGACGTGGGAGTGGGCTGTTACCACCGGCGCCTATGTCGATGACATCGAGGCCGCGTTCCGGCAGGCACTGTTCCACTCCTTACTGATGCTCGTGATAGTGGGCGGCGCGGCGACCCTGCTGGCCGCGTGGCTGCTGCGCGGCGTGCGCCGCGACCTGGGCGGCGAGCCGGCCTATGCCGCATCGGTGGCCAACAGCATCGCGGACGGCGACTTCACGCGCCGGATCGACCTGCGCCAGGACGACAACTCGAGCCTGCTTTATGCCATGCAGCGCATGCAAGCCAGGCTGGCCGGCACCGTGAGCGGCATCCGCGCTTCGGTCGATTCGGTCGCCACGGCGACCGCGCAGATCGCCGCGGGCAATTCGGACTTGTCCTCGCGTACCGAGCAGCAGGCGGCCTCGCTGCAGCAGACGGCCGCCAGCATGGAAGAGCTGACGACGACCGTGCAGCACAACGCCGACAGCGCGCGCCAGGCGAGCGGACTGGCCGACAATGCGTCGGAGATCGCCAATCGCGGCGGCGAGGTGATGGACCAGGTCATCACCACCATGACGCAGATCGCGGACAGCTCCGGCCAGATTGCCGACATCATCGGCGTGATCGAGGGGATTGCGTTCCAGACCAATATCCTGGCGCTCAATGCCGCGGTGGAAGCGGCGCGCGCGGGCGAGCAGGGGCGCGGCTTTGCCGTGGTGGCGGGCGAGGTGCGCAGCCTGGCGCAGCGTTCGGCTGGCGCGGCCAAGGAAATCCGCACGCTGATCAGCACGTCGGTCGATCGTGTGCGCAGCGGTTCGGACCTGGTGACGCGCGCGGGCGCGACCATGACAGAGATCACGCAGTCGATCCGCCGCGTGACGGACATCATGGGCGAGATCGCGGCGGCGTCCGTGGAGCAACGCACGGGCATCGAGCAGGTCAACCAGTCGGTCGCGCAGATGGACCAGGTGACCCAGCAGAATGCCGCGCTGGTCGAGGAAGCCACGGCCGCGGCCCATTCGCTCGAAGAACAGGCAGCGGCGCTGCGCGAGTCCGTCGCGGCCTTCCGGATTGCGCAGCAGGACGGCGACAACGCCGCGGCGCTGCGCAGGCCGCTCCCGGCGCCGCGCCAGCCGGTCCGGCAGACGGCGCAGCCAGCGCGCGCTGCGGACAGCGCCGACCGCAGCGACAACTGGGAAACGTTCTGAACGCCGCGCGCTAGCGCGGCTGCGCGGCCGATGGCGACGCGGCGTTGCGCGTCGAGCCGGCCGAGGCGGGGCCCGCCTGCACGAGCTGCAGTTCATGCCGGCGCCCCAGCCACCAACCGAGGAAGGCCCACGCCAGGGCCAGCGCGGCCCCAGTCAGCGCGACCGTGGCGGCGTGGCCAGAGATGGCGTCGACCGCCGTCTTGACCCATGCGCTGACCGCGTCGCCGGCGCGGTACACCGCGGTATCGATGACGTTCTTGGCCTTGTACTTGGTTTCCGGATCCACCACCGTGAACAGCATCTCGCGGCCGGGGCGCAGCAGCGCGTATTCGCCCACGCGGCGCAGGATCATCACGCTCGCCAGCACGCTGAAGGTTGGGAACATGGCCAGCAGCAGGAACCCGGCAAACACGGCGAGCGGCACCATCGTCAGCAGCGCCGAAACCCCGTAGCGCCGCGCCACGCGACCTGAAAAGAACAGCTGGACGATGATCGTCAGGGCCTGCACGACGGCGTCGAGCGCGCTGAATACCTGCGTCTGCCGCGCGCGCTCCGGAAACGCCTCCGCCACCAGGCGTGCCTGCTCGAAATACAGGAAGGTGCTGGCCGTGGCCAGCAGGATTACGAACAGGCTGATGCCAAGCAGGTAGCGCGACCGCACCACCAGCGACAGGCCGGCCCACAGTCCGCCGCCGACGGGCTGCGCCGGATCCGCGGCCACGGCGTCGTCAGCTTTCGCCACACCAGCGCCGGCGCGGCGGCGCCAGCCGAACAGCCAGCCCACGCCGGGCAGCGTGGCGGCCAGCAGGCCCGCGGACAGCAGCATCAGCCCGGTGAGCCCGATATGCACCACCAGCCAGCCGCCCATCACCGGGCCGGCCAGGCCGCCCGCGCTGGCGCCGGCGGCCAGCAGCGCGAACAGCCGCCGGGCCTGCTCGGGCCGGAACACATCGGCCATCAGGCTCCATGCCACGGACACCACGAACAGGTTGAAGACCGACAGCCAGACATAGAACACGCGTGCCAGCCAGACGCTGTCCGGCACCGCGCGCGTGGCCACGGCAAAGCCGGCCAGGTTGGCAATGAAGAAGCCATAGACCCACGGCACGAAACGCCGGCGCGGCAACCACGCGCAGCACGCGCCATAGAGCGGAATGGCGGCCAGCATGACGACGAACGTGGCCGTGAACAGCCATTGCAGGTTCTTGACGCCGCCGGCAATGCCCATGGTCTCGCGCACCGGGCGCAGCATGAAATAGCTGGCAAACAGGCAGAAGAAGAACAGGAAGCCGGCGACGACGGCACCCGTTTCGCCGGGGTGGAGGCCAAGGCCATGGCGCAGCCGGGCAAGGGTCCCGGTGGCGGCCTGGCGTGGAGGGTGGTCCATGGGCTAGGCGAGCAACGCCGCGATGCGCTCGCGCTGGCCGGCATCCGGCATGCGTCCGAGCGCGGCGCCAAGGTTGTCCGCCATGTTCCTGGGCTTGGACGTGGCGGGAATGGCCGCGGTCACGGCCGGATGGCTGACCACGAACTTCAGGAAGAGCTGGCCCCAGGAATGGCAGTCGATTTCCCCGGCCCACGGTGGCAGCGGCCTGTCCTTGACCGCGCGGAACATGCGGCCGTCCTGGAACGGCCGGTTGATCAGCACCGCTACGCCGCGCGACTGGCACAGCGGCAGCAGCGTACGCTCCGCGCCGCGCTCGGCGAGCGAATAGTTGACCTGCACGAAGTCGACGCGTTCGCTGCGCACGATCTGCGCGAGCGTCTCGTGGGCGTCCTCGCGATAATGCGTGATGCCGAGGTAGCGGATCTTGCCCTGTTCCCTGAGTTGCCGCAGCCAGCGCAGGTTCTCGCGCCAGTCGATCAGGTTGTGGACCTGCAGCAGGTCGACCTTGTCGGTATGCAGGTCGGCCAGCGAACGTGCCCACTGTGCCTGGGCCGGTGCGCCGGCGGGGGCCGACACCTTGGTCGCCAGGAAGACCTTGCCGCGCGCGCCGGCGCTGCGCAGCAGGTCGCCCGTCACGGCCTCAGCGCTGCCGTAGCTCGGCGCGGTGTCGATGATCGAGCCCTGGTTCTGCAGCAGCAGGCCCATGACCTCGGCAAGCGGCGCGCGCTCGTCGGCACCGGTGCCGACGTTGAAGGTGTCGGCCGTGCCCATGCCGATGACAGGGAGCGCCTCAGTGCTGCCGGGGATGGTGCGCCGCATCGGCGCCGCGATCGTGGATGCCGCGGCAGTGCCGGCGCTGGCCGCAAAACATGGCACGGCGGCCAGCCCGGCAGCGATCGCAAGAAATGAGCGGCGGTCGATCGACATGGATGGATTTCCCGGCAAAAGGCACTCACTGACCATAATCCTCCGGCTTTGCCTTGTAAAGCATTCGGTCCTCCGTACGCGCCTCATCCCGGGTGGTGCCGGATTGCAAAAATTACCCACAGCCGGAACAATCCGCCCGATAAAGCGAGCCTGCCGCAATGGCGCCGGCGTGGCCAGGCGCGGTCGGGTTTGACCCTTCACCCGGAATTGAACTGGAGAGCCGCAACATGCGTACCGGGGTCGCGATCATCGGCGGGGCCCGTCCTTTCCTTCAACATTGGCTTCCCTGTGCGGGGTATCGACCACGATGACAAGTCTCCTGGGCGTGCTGTTTGACGGCCTGGCCTACGGCAGCCTGCTGTTCCTGATCAGCATCGGCCTGTCGGTGACCATGGGGCTGATGAACTTCGTCAACCTCGCGCATGGCGCCTTTGCCATGCTGGGCGGCTATGTCGCCGTGGTGCTGATGAACCGTGCCGGCGTGCCGTTCCTGCTGGCGCTGCCAGCCGCCTTCGCGGGCGCGGCGGCGGTGGGCTGGGTGCTGGAACGCACGTTGTATCGCCGCCTCTACCAGGCCAGCCATCTCGACCAGGTGCTGTTTTCCATCGGCCTGACCTTTATGGCGATGGCCGGCGCTACTTACCTGTTCGGCCCGGGCCAGCAACCCGTGGAACTGCCCGGGATGCTGCGCGGCCAGGTGCGCGTGGGTGGACTGGACTTGGGCGCATACCGCCTGTTCCTGATCGCCGTGGTGGTGGCGATTACCGCGGCGCTTGGCTGGCTGGTAGCGCGCACGCGTTTCGGCGCGCAGGTGCGGGCGGCCGTGGATAACCAGCAGGCGGCGCGCGGCCTCGGCATCAACGTGGGGCGCGTGTTCAGCCTGACCTTCGCACTGGGCTCCGGATTGGCGGGCCTCGGCGGCGGGCTTGGCGTGGATGTGCTGGGTCTGGATCCGGCGTTCCCGCTCAAGTACATGGTGTATTTCCTGCTCGTGGTTGCCGTGGGCGGTGCCGGGTCGATCCGCGGTTCGCTGCTCGCGGCGCTGGTGCTCGGCGTGGCGGACGTGGCCGGCAAGTACTACGTGCCGGCCGTCGGCGCGTTTGTGATCTACGCAATGATGGTGGTGCTGCTCGTCTTGTTCCCGGCCGGACTGTTCGGGAGGCGTGCATGAAGACGCTGATGCGATCGCTGCGGCCGGCTACGGCCTCCCGCGAGGCCGGCGCTCCGCCCACCCGCAAATTGCCGGACGGGCGCTGGCATCCGGCAGAGTACGTGTTCTGGCTGCTGCCCGTGGCGGCGTTCTTTGCGTTGCCGGACTACCTGATCCTCGGCAGCCAGATCCTGATCACCGGGCTCTTCGCGTTGTCGCTGGACCTGATCCTCGGCTATGCGGGCATCGTTTCGCTGGGGCACGCGGCATTTTTCGGCCTCGGTGCCTATACGGCCGGGCTGCTGGCCGCGCATGGCTGGGGCGAGCCACTCAGCGGCCTGCTGGCGGCCGCTGCCGTGGCGGGCGCGGGCGGCTGGCTCTGCAGCTTCCTGTGGTGCGCGGCGGTGACCTGACGCGGCTGATGGTGACGCTGGGCATCGGCCTGATGCTGTTCGAGGCAGCCAACAAGGCCGCCTTCGTCACGGGCGGCGTGGATGGCTTGTCCGGCGTGGCCATGGATCGCCTGTTCGGCGTATTCGAGTTCGACCTCTTCGGCAAGACCGCCTACCTGTACAGCCTGGCGGTGATGTTCGTGCTGTTCCTGCTGCTGCGGCGCCTGACGCAATCGCCGTTCGGCCTGTCGCTGCGTGGCGTGCGCGAAGGCGTGCGGCGCATGCCGGCGCTCGGTGCGGACGTGCCGCGCCGGCTGCGCGCGGTGTTCACGCTGTCGGCGGCGATTGCCGGCGTGGCCGGCGCGCTGCTGGCCCAGACCACGCAGTTTGTCGGCATGGACGTGCTGGGCTTTCCGCGCTCGGCCGAACTGCTGGTCATGCTGGTACTCGGCGGCGCCGGGCGGTTGTACGGCGCGCTGGCGGGCGCTGCGCTGTTCATGATTGCCCAGGACGTACTCGCGGGCATCAATCCGGTGTACTGGCAGTTCTGGATCGGCCTGATGCTGGTGGTGATGGTGCTGTTCGCGAAGGGAGGCGTCATGGGGGCGGTCGATGCGGCGCGTGCGCGGCTGGCCGCGCGCGCGCCGCAGCAGCCCGAAGGCGGTGCGCAATGACGGGGCTCTTGCGGACCGAAGGCCTGTCGCGCCAGTGGGGCGCGTTCGTGGCGAACAGCGACATCTCGCTCAGCTTCGCGCCCGGCGCGCGCCATGCGCTGATCGGCCCGAACGGCGCGGGCAAGACCACCTTCATCAACCTGCTGACCGGAGCGCTGGCGCCTACCTCCGGGCGCATCTGGCTTGGCGGGCAGGACATCACACGCTTGCCCCAGCATGCACGCGTGCGCCTAGGCATGACGCGGACCTTCCAGATCAACACGCTGTTCCCCGGGTTGACCGTGCTCGAATCGGTGGCGCTGACCGTGGCCGAGCGTACCGGCGCGGCGCGCGTGTGGTCGCGCACGGTGGCGTCGCAGCACGCGCTGGTGGACGAAGCCATGGCGGTGCTGGCCAGCCTGAGGCTCGAGAACGAGGCCGACATCGAGACGCGCCGCCTGCCGTATGGCAAGCAGCGGCTGCTGGAGATCGCACTGGCACTGGCCACGCGGCCATCGCTCCTGCTGCTCGATGAGCCCGCGGCGGGCATTCCGTCAGCGGAAAGCGCCGAGCTGTTCGCCGTCATTGCTGCGCTGCCGCGCGAGATCACGATCGTGTTCATCGAGCACGACATGGACCTGGTGTTCCGCTTTGCCGAACGCATCACGGTGCTGGTGGGCGGCAAAGTGCTCACCGAAGGCACGCCGGCCGAAATCGCCGCCGATCCGCGCGTGAAAGAGGTCTACCTTGGGGAGTCGGCACATGGCTGAGTTGCTGCGCGTGGAAGCGCTGAGCGCGGGCTACGGCGACGCCGTGGTCATCGACGGCATCGACCTCGCCCTGGATGCCGGGGACAGCCTGGCGCTGCTGGGCCGCAATGGCGTGGGCAAGACCACGCTACTCGCCACGCTGATGGGTTTCACGCGCGTGCGCCGCGGCACGCTGTGCTGGCAGGGGCGCGACCTGGCACGGCTGCCGCCGCACCAGCGCGCCCAGGCCGGCATTGGCTGGGTGCCGCAGGAGCGATGGGTGTTCCCGTCGCTGACGGTGGAAGAGAACCTCAGTGCCGTGTCGCGGCCGGGGCACTGGACGCTCGCGCGCATCTACGCGCTCTTTCCGCGCCTGCAGGAGCGCCGGCGCAACCTGGGCAGCCAGTTGTCGGGCGGCGAGCAGCAGATGCTGGCGATTGCGCGCGCGCTGATGCTCAATCCCGCCTTGCTGCTGCTTGATGAACCAATGGAGGGGCTGGCCCCGATCATCGTGCAGGAGCTGCAGCGCGTGATGGGCAAGCTGATCGGGCAGGGCGGGATGGCGGTGATCGTGGTCGAGCAGCACGCGCGGCTGGCGCTGGCCATGACACGGCGCGCCATGGTGCTAGACCGGGGCAGGGTGGCGCACGCGTCGGACAGCGCCGGCCTGCTGGCGGACAAGGAACGCCTGGACCGGTTGATGGGCGTTGGGTAGCGGCTTTGCGGGTGGCCCGGGCGGCCGGCGCAAATGTATCAAGGGCGTTCACGATGGTTTGCGGAAACCCGAACTGCCGCTATGCTCCGCAATCTGTGCCGGCCAGTTCCGTTCAGCGCCCCCGCAAGACCGTGACGCGGCAGCAGATCCGATCCCGAGACCCAATATGACGCTTTACCAGATTAAACCGAAGTTCCAGGCGTGGCTGCGGCCCAATGTGGAGCGGCTTGCCGCCGCGGGCGTGACGGCCAACCAGGTCACGCTGGCGGCGGCGGCCGGCTCGCTGGTCGTCGGCGCGCTGGCCGGCGGACTGGCCTGGCTGCCCGGCGTATTCCTGCTGATGCCGCTGTGGCTGTTCGCGCGGATGGCGCTGAACGCGATCGACGGCATGCTCGCGCGCGAACACGGACAGCAAAGCGTGCTGGGCGCGTACCTGAACGAACTCGGCGACATCGTTTCGGACCTGGCGCTGACCATCCCGTTCGCCTGGGCCATGCCGTCGTCGGGCGGCGAGGTCATGCTGTTCGCCATCCTGGCCGTGGTGTCCGAGTGCGCGGGCCTGATCGGTCCGCTGGCGGGCGCCACCCGGCGCTATGACGGCCCGCTCGGCAAGAGCGACCGCGCGCTGGTTCTCGGCGCGCTCGGCCTCTGGGTCGGCTGCGGCCTGGGCCTCGGGTCATACGGCCATTGGTTCTGGATCCTGCTGTCGCTGCTGTCCGTGGCGACCATCATCAACCGCGTTCGGCGCGGCGTGCTGGAGGCTCGCGAGAGCCAGGCCCGCCAGTCGGCTTCCTGACCTGTGGAGACGCGCCGCGTGGAACGTACCCCGATCGAATCGTGCTTTGCCACCCATGACGGGCAGGAACTGTTCTACCGGCACTGGCCAGCCGCGAGCGGAACGCCGCGCGGGGCCGTGCTGCTGTTCCATCGCGGCCACGAGCATTCCGGCCGCGTCGCGCACCTGGTCGATGAACTGAACCTGCCCGACCATGACTTCTTTGCCTGGGACGCGCGTGGCCACGGACGCTCGCCGGGCGAGCGCGGCTACAGCCCCGGGCTTGCCTGTTCGGTGCGCGACATCCAGACCTTTGTCGACCATATCGAAGCGGCGCACGGCATTGGCGTGGAACGCCTGGCCGTGGTGGCCCAGAGCGTCGGCGCGGTGCTGGCCGCGACCTGGGTGCATGACTACGCGCCGCGCATCCGCTGCCTGGTTGCCGCCTCGCCGGCGTTCAAGGTCAAGCTCTATGTGCCGTTCGCGCGTCCCGGCCTGAAGCTGATGCATCGGCTGCGCGGCAAGTTCTTCGTCAACAGCTACGTCAAGGCGAAGTTCCTGACGCATGATCCGCAACGGGTGGCCAGCTACGACGCCGATCCGCTGATCACCCGGCCGATCGCCGTCAACATGCTGCTCGATCTCTACGACGCCGGCGAGCGCGTGGTGGCCGATGCCGGCGCTATCACCGTTCCTACACAACTGCTGATTTCCGGCGCGGACTGGGTCGTGCATCGCGGTCCGCAGGACGCGTTCTTCGACCGCCTGGGCTCGCGCGTGAAGGAGCGCATCGTCCTCGACGGCTTCTATCACGACACGCTCGGCGAGCGCGACCGGGCATCCGCCGTGGCCGCGGCGCGCAAGTTCATCGTGCGCGAATTCGATACGCCGTCGGCGCCCGTGTCACTGCTGGAGGCCGACCGCCGCGGCCCCTTCAAGGATGAGTCCGACCGGCTGGCCGCGCCGCTGGCGGCGGCAAGCCCCGCCGGAATCTATTGGGGTACCGTGCGCGCCGGCCTGCACCTGGGCGGCATGCTGTCCGAAGGCGTCCGGCTGGGCCACCAGACCGGCTTCGATTCCGGCTCGACGCTCGACTACGTCTATCGCAACAAGGCCACGGGCCGCTTCGGCGTCGGCCAGCTCATGGACCGCAACTACCTGGACGCCATCGGCTGGCGCGGCATCCGACAGCGCAAGCTGCATGTGGAGGAACTGATCGGCGAGGCCATTCGCCGCCTGCACGCCGCGGGTGCGCCGGTGCGCATCGTCGACATCGCGGCAGGACATGGCCGCTATGTGCTGGAGGCGCTGACGTCGCAGCGCGGCAGCATCGACGGCAACGCGGTGGAGAGCATCCTGCTGCGCGACTACAGCGATATCAACATCGAACAGGGACGAAGCCTCATCCGCCGCAAAGGGCTCGATCCGATTGCGCGTTTCGAGAAGGGCGATGCCTTCGATGCCGACAGCCTCGCCGCGCTGGACCCGGCACCGACGCTGGCCATCGTCTCGGGCCTGTATGAGCTGTTCGGCGACAACGAGATGGTCGGGCGCTCGCTGCGCGGGCTGGCGCAGGCGGTGCGGCCGGGTGGCTATCTCGTCTACACGGGGCAGCCGTGGCACCCGCAGCTCGAGTTCATCGCGCGGGCGCTGACCAGCCACCGTGCCGGATCGGCGTGGGTGATGCGCCGCCGCTCGCAGGCCGAGATGGACGAGCTGGTCCGCGATGCCGGCTTCGAAAAGCTCGCCCAGCGCATCGACCCGTGGGGCATCTTCACGGTCAGCCTGGCACGAAGGAAAGGCGAGGGGCGCTGATGCAGGGCGACGGCGCACACCTTGGCCCCGCGGCGCTGGATCGGAGTCCGGTGCCCGCGCCCGGCCGGCCCTGGGCCCTGGCCGTGGGTCTGCTCGCCGGCATGGGTGTGCTGTTCTTCTCCAGCTACGGCCTGGCCAACTGGCTGGCCAGCCAGCATGCGGACGTGCCGTACTTCCACTTCGGCTGGGAACGCGGGATTCCGTTCCTGCCGTGGAGCATCGTGCCGTACTGGTCGATCGACCTGCTCTACGGACTCTCGTTCTTCCTCTGGTCGACGCGCGCGGACCTGCTGACCCACGTGAAGCGGCTGCTGGCGGCGCAGCTTGTCTCGGTTGCCTGCTTTATCGCATTTCCACTGCGCTTCGCCTTTGCACGTCCCGAGGCGGACGGGCTGCCGGGGCAGCTGTTCACGCTGCTCGGCGGATTTGACAAGCCGTTCAACCAGGCGCCGTCGCTGCATATCAGCCTGCTCGTGATCCTTTGGGTGGCCTATGCCGCGCACCTGCGGGGCGGCTGGCGCTGGCTGATGCACCTGTGGTTTGCGCTGATCGGTGTGTCGGTGCTGACGACCTACCAGCACCATTTCATCGATGTCCCGACTGGCTGGCTGGTCGGGTTGCTATGCGTATTTGCGTTTCCGCTTGCGCCGGCAGAGGCTGCCGGCTCACCGGATGCCCGGCTTGCGCGCCGCTACGGGATGGCTGCGGCGATGCTGGGGCTGGCCGCCGCCGCGGCCTTGAGCGTGTCGGTCGTGGCTGCTTTCATGCTGTCGTGGGCGGCCATTGCGCTGGGCTGCGTGGCCGTTATTTACCGTGCCGGCAGGCCGGGAGCATTCCAGAAGCGCGCCGATGGCACGCTCCCGATGTCGGCCTTGTGGGTGCTTTGGCCCTATGTGCTCGGGGCCTTCGCCAACTCGCGCTGGTGGACAAGGCGCCAGCCCGCCGTCAGCCGGCTGACCGACGGCGTCTGGATCGGCCGCCTGCCCGGTGAAGCAGAGCTGCGCGAATCCGGCGCCGATGCCGTGCTCGACCTGACGGCGGAATTGCCTCGGCTGGTGACAGGCGTCTTGTACCGGTGCGTGCCGGTGCTGGACCTGACCGTGCCATCGCAGGCGCAACTGCATGCCGGCGTCGAGGCCATCGAGCGCTGGCGGCAGGCAGGGCGCACGGTGCTGGTCAGTTGCGCGCTTGGCTACTCGCGCAGCGCGCTGGTCGCGGCCGCATGGCTTGGCGCGCACGCGCAGCTGCGTGATGCGCAGCAGGTGCTGGCCCTGTTGCGCCAAAGCCGGCCCGCAGTGGTGCTGGGCCCGCAGAGCGTGGCGGCCTTGACGCGCTTCCTGCAAACCACCGTAGCCGGCCCGCAGGTTTCCGACTCGCAAGGAGCCGACCATGCTGACTGAAGATTCCCGTCCCGATCCCGATCCCGATCCCAGTACCGAGGTCTGGGTGGCGCGTATCACCGCGGGCGCCATGCACGCCGCCGCCCGGCTGAATGGGGCCGGACTGGTCCTGGCGATGGCCAACCTGCTGCTTGCCGGACTGTTCGCGCCCGCCGCGCTGGTCTACCTGATCCTCGGGCTGGTGGTGGCGATCATGGGTGCCGCGCAACTCTGGCTGCTGGTCCGTATCGAGCTGGACCGCCGCCTGTTCGAGGCGCTTGCCGTCGCGGCCGATACCGCCGAACTGGGCGCGCTCGACCAGGCGCTGTCCGCCCTCGGCTGGCAGGCGCCCGGACGCGCGGGCCGCTCGCTGGCGGAGCGCTCGCGCGCGACGCTGCGTTTCCTGAAGTTCGCCGGCGCACTCGCAGCGACCCAGCTGCTGCTCGCGCTGCTTTTGCTGCTATTGAGATGACTTCCCCATGACGTGGCTTTCACGACTGGTGGCACGCGCCATCATCCTGTTTGCACAGATGCTGACCGGCATGCAGGCGCGCTGGAACGGCTGCCTGCCCGCAGCCGTGCAGCGGGTCTACTTTGCCAACCACAGCAGCCATGGCGACTTCGTGCTGATCTGGGGCTGCCTGCCACCGGACCTGCGCGCGGTGACCCGGCCCGTGGCCGGCGCGGACTACTGGGAAGCCTCGTCGGTGCGGCGCTTTATCGGGCGCGACGTGTTCCGTGCCCTGCTGATCGACCGCACCGGCGGCCGCGACGGCACCGGCCCCGACCCGGTGGCGCAGATGGAGCAGGCGCTACGCGCCGGCGCCTCGCTGATCCTGTTTCCCGAGGGCACGCGCAACACCACCGACGACCGGCTCCTGCCGTTCAAGAGCGGCGTGTTCCACCTGGCCCGGGCATGCCCGGACATCGAGTTCGTGCCGGTATGGATCGACAATCTCAACCGCGTCATGCCGAAGGGCGAGGTCATCCCCGTGCCGCTGCTCTGCACCGTGACCTTTGGCGCGCCGCTGCGGCTGCAGCCCGAAGAACCGAAAGAATCGTTCCTGTCCCGCTGTCGGCAGCAACTGCTCGCGCTGGCACCGGTGCTGGAGTAAGACCATGTCCAATATCCAGGTTATCCACGACACCCGCATGCTGTTTGGCGGGGTCCTTTGCGTCTTGCTGCTGGCCTCGCTGGTGACCGCGCTGCTGCGCTGGCGCGTGGCGGGCGGCGCGCCGCATACGGTGATCGACAACCTCGCCGCGCGGGTCTCGGCGTGGTGGTGGATGGTGGCGATCCTCGGCATTGCCTTCGCCATGGGGCGCACGGCGATCATCGTGCTCTTCGGCTTGTTGTCGTTCTACGCGCTGCGCGAATTCATCACGATCACGACGACCCGGCGCGGCGACCATCGCGCCATGGTGGCCGCGTTCTTCGTCTTCCTGCCGGGACAGTACGTGCTGGTCTACATCGGCTGGTACGGGCTGTTCTCGATCTTCATCCCGGTCTATGCCTTCCTGATCCTGCCGATCCTCTCGGCGCTGTCATCGGAGACCACGCGCTTTCTCGAACGGTGCGCGGGCGTGCAGTGGGCGGTGATGATCTGCGTGTTCTGCATCTCGCACGTCCCCGCGCTGCTTACGCTGCCGATTCCGGGCTACGAGGATCGCAACCTGCTGCTGATCGCGTTCCTCGTCATCGTGGTGCAGGGCAGCGATGTGCTCCAGTACGTCTGGGGCAAGCTGCTCGGCAAGCGCAAGATCGCGCCGCTGCTGTCGCCGTCGAAGACGGTCGAAGGCTTTGTCGGCGGCGTGGCCAGCGCGACGGCGCTGGGCGCATCGCTATGGTGGATCACGCCCTACGGCTCGCCGCTGACGGCCGGGGCAATCGCGCTGGTCATCGCGCTGATGGGCTTCCTAGGTGGCCTGGTCATGTCGGCGATCAAGCGCGACCGCGGCATCAAGGACTGGGGCCACATGATCGAGGGCCACGGCGGCATGCTCGACCGCCTGGACTCGGTGGTGTTCGCCGCCCCGGTGTTCTTCCATCTCACGCGCTACTGGTGGGTGCCCTGAGCGGCGCGAAGGTGGCACCGTGGGGCGGAGAGGGGCTTACTTGCCCGAGTCCTTCACGTCGGCGAACTTGTCGAACTCTATGTTGTACAACTCGCTGCCGCGCTTCTCCACCTTGCGGATGTAGACGGTCTGGACGACGTCGCGCGTGGCCGGATCGATCAGGATCGGCCCGCGCGGGCTCATGATCTTCATGCCCTTGAGCGCACCGATGATCTTGTCGCCATCGGCCGCGCCGTTGGTTTTCTTCAGCGCCTCGTAGATCGCGGCCATGCCGTCATAGGCCGCGACGGTCATGAAGTTGGGGCGGCCCGCGCCGGGGTTGGCAGCGGAATAGGCGCTCAGGAACGCCTTGTTCTCGCGCGAGTCGTGCGCCATCGAATAGTGGAACGAGGTGATGACGCCGAGCGTCGCATCCCCCATGGCGGGCAGCACGTGGTCGTCGGTCAGGTCGCCGGTGGCGATCACGCGGATGCCGGCCTCGGCCAGCCCGCGCTCGCGAAAGCCCTTCATGAAGGCC
Source organism: Cupriavidus sp. C2SS-8b (assembly GCF_057073745.1). Taxonomy (NCBI): domain Bacteria; kingdom Pseudomonadati; phylum Pseudomonadota; class Betaproteobacteria; order Burkholderiales; family Burkholderiaceae; genus Cupriavidus; species Cupriavidus sp. C2SS-8b. Next base: position 1,439,275 of record NZ_CP172717.1, on the reverse strand, counting down.
ACGCCCTGTTCGCCGGCCGGCAGGAACAGGAAGACCGCTTCAGGCTTCGCGTCCTTGATGCGCTGGATGAACGGCGCGAACTCCGGGTTGCGCAGCGGCACGCGGATCGATTCGATGACCTGCCCGCCGCCGCCCATGAAGTTGGTCTTGAATGCGGTTTCCGCGTCGATGCCGGGCGCGTAGTCGGCCACCAGCGTGACCACCTTGCGCACATTGTTCTTTACGGCCCATGTCGCCATCGGCGCGGAGATCTGCGGCAGCGTCATCGATACGCGCGCAATGTAGTTCGACTTGGTGGTGATGACGGACGACGCCGCATTAAAGATCACCATCGCCTTCTTTGCCTGTTCGGCGACGGGCGCCACCGCCAGGGCTTCCGGTGTCAGGCCGAAACCGGCCAGGATGTCGACCTTGTCGCGCACCACCAGTTCCTGTGCGAGGCGCTTGGCGACGTCGGGCACCGGACCCGTAGTGTCCTTCATGATGACCTGCACCTTGCGGCCCGCGACGGTATCGCCATGGAGCGACTGGTAGGCCTTCACTCCGGCTTCCATCTGCTTGCCGTAGTCGGCGAAGCTGCCGGAGAAGGGGGCGATCAGGCCGATCCTGACGGGCTCGGCGGCGAGGGCGGAATGCGACACGGCTGCAAACATGGTGCAGGCGGCGATGAAGCGAAGCCGGCAGGCGAAGCTCATGACATGGTCTCCGGTATTTTCTGCTTGGATGGGTAACGCCGCAGGGAGTGTAGGAAAGCACATGATGGGCCGCAATGGGGAATTGAGCCTAATTCCTCGCGCGACGCGCAATCGTTCCCGCACCAGAGCCGTTGAACTGCCCTTGCCGCACCCTTACAATGGCAGCCGTGATTTCAACCTGGCTCAGTCTCTTCGCCAAGGTGTCGCTGGCAGCGGCGATGATCGTGCTGCAGGCGTTCACCCCGTTGCTGCATGCCCATCTCGGAAGTTCGCAAATCCATGGGTGGCACATTCATCTGTTGCCAGCACCCGCATTCAATTCTCATTTCACACCGCATGACACCGCGGGCGCATCGTCACTGACGACCGGCGAATCGCCGGAGATTGACGTCGAGCGCGGGATTCCAGCATCCCATCCGACGCAGCCAGAGGCCGGGGACGGGCAATGGATGCTTGTTGCGGTGCTTGCGGTGCTCGCGGGATTTGTGGCCCTGGCCATGCCGGTATTGCGGCATGTTGCTGCAAGTGTCGCTCCGACTGCCCCTCGATGGCGGCCGCCCAATAGTCCTCCGCCTGCACTGGCGCCTCCTCTGCACGCCTGAATTCCGCCCCTTCTCGCGCTGTTGGCCGCCAGGGCCGTCCGCGCCTGTTCCGGATTCACGGAGATAGTCATGAATTGTCTTTCTGCATCACGATGCGTGCTGGCGGCGCTCGGCCTTGGCCTTGGCACCGGAGCCGCATGTGCGGCCCCGACAGCGGCCGCGGCGTCGCGCCCGTCCGCGTCAGTCCCAGGGCCCGCAGCCCCCTTGCCGGCATCCGCGCCCGCGGCCCAGGCCGCCCCCCTGACTCTGCCGTTGACCGCGCCGCAGGCAAGTGCCCTGGGCGTTGGCTATGGCGCGGTACAACCGGCCTCGGCACTTCCGGTCCGTGCGACCGCCCGGGTGGTTCCCGCGCAAGGAACGCAATCGGTGGTGGCTGCTGCCTATCCCGGCATGGCGTCAAGCGTGCTGGTTACGCTCGGAACCCGGGTTCGAGCCGGCACGCCTCTGTTTCGTTTCGAAAGTGCCGAGTACTTCGAGGCACAGCGCGCGCTGACCGAGGCCGATTCACAGGCTGCCGTGGCAGCCGATGCGTTGCGCCGCGATACCGCCCTCTATGCCGAGGGCATCATTCCTGCCGCCCGCTTGCGCGCGACCGAAGCTCGCGCGCGGGAGGCGAGGGCGGCAGCCGGCGCGCGGTCGCGCGCGTTGGGCAGCGCAGGAATTCGCGCTTCCCAGGGAGCGGGTACTCCGGTGATGGTGGCGCCAGCCGATGGCACGGTGACGGCCATTGCCGTTGTGCCCGGCCAGCGCTTCGCCGTCGGCGAGGTGCTGATGCGCATCGCCCGGTCGGACCGCATGGAACTCGAGGCAGCGGTAGCCGCGCCGGCGCCCGGCATTCGCATTGGCGACAAGGCGAGCGTGTCCACGTATGGGGCGCACGGCACGGTGCTCGGTATGGCGCCGTCGATGGACGGCACCGGGGTGCTGCGCCTTCGCATCGGCCTGGAGACGGCGGGGACGTTGCAGATGGGCGCCCAGGTACCGGTACAGGTCGAGGCCAGCGGCGCGGAGGGCGCTGAGCTTGCCGCATGGCGTGTGCCCGCACGCGCTATGTTCCAGTGGCGCGGCAGTCCGGCCGTGTTCGTGGCGCGCAACGGCGCGGTCATGCTGCTGCCGGTCACCCGCCTGGCCGGCGACGATGACAGCGTGGTCGTCCATGGCGCTTTCCGGCAAGGAGAGCGCGTGGTGACGGCAGGTGTCGCGGCGCTCAAGGGCGCACTGCTCGGGGGGGAATGATGCTGTCCCGACTGATCGATTTCTCGCTGCGCCACCGGCTGGCGGTGCTTGCCGCGGCCGGCGCGGTTGCCGCCGCCGGGGTGCTGGCCTACCTGCACCTGCCGATCGATGCATTCCCCGATATCTCGCCCACGCAGGTCAAGGTCATCCTGAAGGTACCGGGCATGACGCCCGAAGAAGTGGAGCAGCGGGTCGTCACGCCGGTCGAGCTCGAGATGCTGGGAATCCCCAGCAAGCGCATCGTGCGCTCGATGGCCAAATACGGCATTGCGGATGTCACCATCGATTTTGAAGACGGTACCGATGTCTACTGGGCGCGCCAGCAGGTCAACGAACGCTTGTCCGGCGTGATGCGGGACCTGCCGCAGACCGCGGTCGGCGGGCTGGCACCGATCACGACGCCGCTTGGCGAGATGTTCATGTTCGTCGTGGACGGCGACGACTACTCGCTGGCCGAGCGGCGGCGCGTGCTCGACTGGGTGATTCGCCCCGCCCTGCGCACCATTGCGGGCGTGGCCGATGTCAATGCGCTGGGCGGAGAGGTCCGCAGCTATGAGGTGGTGCCGGATCCGGCGCGGCTCGCGGCACGCGGGGTGGCGCTTGCCGCGTTGCGCGAGGCCTTGCAGTCCAATACGCGCAATGACGGCGCGGGCCGGCTCGTCAGCGGCGAGGAAGCGCTGGCGGTTCGCGTGGATGCGGGTGTCACCGGCACGCAGGACATCGGGCAGGTGGTGGTAGCCGGCCCGAAGGACGGGCAGGGTTCGGTGGTCACGGTGGCAGACGTTGCCACGGTGCGCATGGGCAGTGCCACGCGCTACGGCGCGGTGTCCTATGACGGCAAGGGGGAAACCGTGGAGGGCCTGGTGCTGGGGCTGCGCGGCGCCAATGCGCGCGATGTGGTGGCGGCGGTATCGGCGCGGCTCGACGAATTGCAGCCGCAACTGCCCAAGGGCATGTCGGTCCGCGTTTTCTACAATCGCGGCGACCTGGTGAGCCGGGCGGCGGGAACGGTACTGCGGGCGCTGGCCGAAGCCGGCGTGCTGGTGGTCATTACCCTCTACGTGTTTCTCGGCGGCATTCGGCCGGCCGTGGTGGTGGCGCTTACGCTGCCGCTGACCATGCTGGCCACGTTCCTGCTGATGCGGCAGATCGGCCTGAGCGCGAACCTGATGAGCCTGGGAGGCCTGGCGGTGGCGATCGGCATGCTGGTCGACGCGGCAGTGGTGGTGGTGGAAAACGTGGAGAGCAGGCTCGCGGGACTTCCCGAGGCGGACGCCCCGGCGCGGCGGCGAGCCATCCACGAAGCGGTGAGCGCCGTGTCGGCACCGGTGCTCTCGGGGGTAGCGATCATCGCCATCGTCTTCCTGCCGCTGCTGTCGCTGCAGGGTCTGGAAGGCAAGCTGTTTTCGCCGGTGGCGCTGACCATCGTCCTGGCGCTGGCCGCATCGGCGGTGGCGGCCTTCACGGTGGTACCCGCCCTGTGCCAGTTGCTGATGCGCCCGGGCAAGCACGACGAGCCATGGCTGGTGCGGCGCCTGCATGCCATCTTCGCGCGGATGCAGGCCTGGTGCTTTGCGCACCAGCGCGTCGCGTTCGCGGCGGCGGGCCTGTCGCTGGCATTGGCCGTGGCGCTCTATCTGGTGACCGGCAAGACCTTCATGCCCACCATGGACGAGGGCGACATGATCGTCCAATTGCAGAAGGTGCCATCGGTGTCGCTGCCCGCGTCAGTCTCGCTGGATACGCGGGTGCAGCAGGATCTGCTGGCCAATGTGCCGGAAATCCGCGCCGTGGTGGCCCGATCCGGTTCCGATGACCTTGGCCTGGATCCGATGGGCTTCAATGAGACCGACACCTTCCTGGTGCTGCGGCCCAGTTCGGAATGGCGGGGCAGCAAGGAGGACATCGCGCATAGCATCCGGCAGCGCATGGAGCGATTCCCTGGTGTGCTGTACAGCTTTACCCAGCCGATCGAGATGCGGGTGTCGGAAATGCTGACCGGCACGCGGGGCGACGTTGCCATCAAGATCTTCGGCAACGATATCGCCCGGCTAAACGACGCTGCACAGGCCATTGCCGCGCGGATGCGGCGCATCGATGGCGTCGCTGAGGTCATCGCGCCGCGCAACGAGGGCATGGAGTACCTGTCGCTGCGGGTGAACCGGCTGGCGGCGGGGCAGGCGGGCCTGAGCGCGGAAGCCCTGCAGCAGGCGCTGCGCAGCCAGATCGAGGGCGAGATGCTGGGCGTGGTGCCCGAAGGCACAGTGCGCACGCCGCTGATCCTGCGCGGCGGCGATTCCGTGCGCGAGGCGCCGCAGGCGCTCGGCGCCTTGCCGGTACGCGCGCCGGACGGCACGGTCTGGCCTCTGGCAAGCCTGGCGCAGATCCGCCAGAGCGGCGGGCCGGTCCGTATCGACCACGAAGACGGCAGCCGTTTTGCCGTGGTCCAGGTCAACGTTGCCGGACGCGACCTGACTGGCTTTGTGCAAGAGGCGCAGGCTGCGGTCGCGGCGCTGCCTGGCGTGGACAGGAGTATGCGCGTGGTGTGGGGCGGACAGTTCGAGAATCAGCAGCGCGCGGCCGCGCGCCTTGCACTGGTGATTCCTGTCGCCCTGGCTGCCATTTTCGGGCTGCTTGTGCTGACGTTCCGTTCCGCGCGGCAGGCGGGTCTGGTGTTTGCAAATGTGCCGTTTGCACTGGTGGGCGGTATTGCCGCGCTGAAGCTGTCGGGCGAGTACCTGTCTGTGCCGGCTTCGGTAGGGTTCATCGCCCTGCTCGGCATTGCGGTGCTGAACGGCGTTGTGCTGGTCTCTTACTTCAATGCCTTGCTGCATGCCGGGGAACCGATGGACCGGGTGGTGCGCGACGGCGCGGGACGGCGGCTGCGTCCGGTGCTGATGACTGCGGCGATTACGGCGCTGGGCATGATCCCCTTGCTGTTCGCAACGGGTCCCGGTTCGGAAATCCAGCGGCCACTCGCCATCGTGGTCTGCGGCGGGCTGGTGACGTCGACGGCGCTGACGCTGTTGTTGCTGCCAATGCTGTTCGAGCGTTTCGGTCGCCCTCGCGCATCGGCCAACGTCAACGAGGAGGCGGTATGAGCCGGATGACCAAGGTATGCTGGCTGGCCGCGCTGGCGGCGTTTTCGACGGCGTCAGGCGCCGCAGACGCATCGGACTGGCTTCCGCCGGAACAAGCGGCGCGGGAGTCCGTTCTCGGACACCCGGCCAATACGGCCGCCATGGCGGCACAGGGCGGCCAGTACGCGCGGGCCGAGGCAATCCGCACCGGGCCCGCAGAGACCCAGTTTCGGCTTACGCCGCAGTATCGCCACGTACGCGATCCGTCCGACAATTTTGCCGAGGGCCAGGTTGGCGTCGAACGGCCGCTACGGCTATGGGGCAAGGCAGGCGCGGATGCCGCACTTGCCGATGCGACCATCCATAGCGCCGACATCGGCCTTCAGGACGCCCGCCATGAATTGTCCAGAGAACTGCTGAGCCTGTGGTTCGGCGCGCTTCGCGCGCGCACGGAGGTTCAGGCCCAGTCGAGCGCGCTGGAGCAAGCCATGGATCTCGTGCGCATCGTGCAGTCGCGGGTCCAGCATGGCGATGCCGCCGTGCTGGACCTGCAGCTCGCGACTTCCGACATGGAGCGCACCCGCGCGGCCGCAGTCGCGGCGCAGGCCGGTGAACGCGGCGCCGTTGCGGCGATGCGGGTCCGCCTGCCGCTGGTCAGGTTGCCGGATGCCTTGCCGCAGCGCCTGCCGGCGGCGATCGAGGGCGACCGTGACGGACTGCGCCAAAGCTATATCCAGGCGAGCCATGAGTTGCGCCTGGCACAGGCGGAAGGCGAACGGGTACAGCATCTGGCGCGCCGCGTTGGCCTGGAGCGTTATCCGGATCCGACGGTAGGCGCCTTTGTCTCGATTGAACGGGGCGGGGCAGAGCGGATCGCGGGCGTCAACCTGATCGTGCCGCTGGGCGGCACCTACCGCCGCGCAAACGCCCAGGCGGCTGCTGCCGATGCCACTCAGGCCGCGGCGCGATACAGGCAGGCGGAACTGAAAGCGGAGTCAGAGTTCGACATGCAGTGGGAACTGATGCGGGGAAACCGGCAAGCCGCGGACGCCATGCTGGCCGCTTCCGCGCAGCAGGAGTCGGCCTATGACAAGGTCAAGAGAGCCTATGCGATGGGGGAAGCCGGTGTTGCGGAAGTGCTGGCTGCCAAGCGGGCGCATGACGAGGTACGGCGCCAGGCCCGGCTGGCCATGATCGATGCGGCCCAGTCCATGTACCGTCTGCAACTGGACCTCCATCGAATGTGGGACTTTGACGATTGAGTCCCCCGCGGGCTGGCCGCGTCAGACCACGGTGGCCAGCGCCAGCGTCAGCAACAGGGCGATGACCGAGATCAGCGTTTCGCAGACCGACCAGGTCTTGAAGGTCTGGGTCACGGTCATGTTGAAGTACTCCTTGACCAGCCAGAAGCCGCCGTCGTTCACGTGCGACAGGATCAGCGAGCCGGCGCCTGTGGTCAGCACCAGCAGTTCGGGTCGGGTGCCCGGCACGCTGGCCGCGATCGGCGCGACGATGCCGGCGGCGGTGGTCATGGCGACGGTGGCCGAACCGGTGGCGATGCGGATCATGACGGCCACCAGCCAGCCCAGCAGCAGCACGGAAACGTGGGCGTTGGTGGCCACGTCGACGATCGCGTTGGACACGCCCGAGTCGCGCAGGATGCGGCCGAAGCCACCACCCGCGCCAACCACCAGCGTGATGATGGCCGTAGGGGCCACGCACTCGTTGGTGAACTTGAGGATCGCCTCGCGGTTGAAGCCGCGCGCCTTGCCGAAGGTGTAGAAGCTCACCAGCGCGGCGATCAGCAGCGCCATGACCGAGTTGCCGATCAGCTTGAGGAAGTCGTTGGCGAAGGTCTTGGGCGTGGTGAAGAGGTCGGCCCAGCTGCCGATCAGCATCAGGATCACGGGCAGCAGGATGGTGAACACCGTAATGCCGAAACCGGGCAACTGGTGCGAGGCCTTGACGCTTTCGTCTTCCTCGGTGAACTGCGCGGCCAGCGGGTTGACGTCGGGCAGCTTGACGTAGCGGTCCATCAGCTTGGCGAACAGCGGGCCGGCAATGGCGGCGGTCGGGATCCCCACGATCAGCGCGTACATGATGGTCTTGCCGATATCCGCGCCATATGCCGTCACGGCCAGGAGAGCGGCCGGGTGCGGCGGGATCAGGCCGTGCACGACGGACAGGCCGGCCACCATCGGGATGCCGACCAGCACCATCGACGTGCCGGTGCGCTTGGCCACGTTGAAGGCAATCGGGATCAGCAGCACGAAGCCGACCTCGAAGAAAACCGGCAAACCGACGATAAAGGCGATGGTCACCATTGCCCAGTGGACGTTCTTTTCGCCGAAGAAGTCGATCAGCGTGCGCGCGATGCGTTCGGCGCCGCCGGACTCGGCCATCATCTTGCCGAGCATGGTGCCCAGGCCGATCACCAGGGCAATATGGCCGAGCGTGCCGCCCACGCCGGCTTCGAACGACTTGATGATGTCGCCCATCGGCATGCCCACGGCGAAGCCGAGCAGGACCGAGACGACGACCAGGGTGATGAAGGGATTGAGCTTGAAGCGCGCGATCAGTATGACCAGGGCGATCACGGCGATCAGCGCGTACACCAACAGTGTGGTTCCGGTGACGGCACCCATGTTGTCTCCTTTGTGGAAAAAGGCCGCTTGTGGCGGCAATATTTGTAGTTCAGTTCATGTCCCGCCCGGGTTGCGGGCGGGGAAAAACGCAATCAGGCAATTAGCAGGCGATCGGCTCAGGCCGCCGGCTTCTTGTACGCAATGCAGTCCACTTCGACCTTGCAATCCACCACCATGCTGGACTGCACGCAGGCGCGCGCGGGCGGGTTGGCGCCGAAGTACTCCTTGAAAATCTTGTTGAACGCCGCGAAGTCGCGCGCGTCGTCCAGCCAGACGCCGCAACGCACCACGTGCTCGGGGCCATAGCCGGCCTCGGCCAGGATGGCCAGCACGTTCTTGATGGCCTGGTGGGTCTGCGCAATGATGCCGCCGTCGATCAGTTCGCCATTGACCATCGGCACCTGGCCGGAAACATAGAGCCAGCCGTCTGCCGCCACCGCACGGGCAAACGGCATGTGCTGGCCGCCCTGGCCGGTGCCGCCTTCTACGCCAAATCGCTTGATATCCATGAGAACTCCTGAAATCGGTGAAACAAAAAGGGGGGGAAGTCAGGCCGCAGGCCGGGCGCCGCGCGGCAGGAACCGGCCGGCGCGCACGCCGGTGGGCTGGCGCTGCTGCCACGACAGCTCGCCGTTGACCCAGACCGCGGCAATGCCTTCGGCGGGTTGCATCGGATCGGTAAAGCTGGCCGCGTCGCGGATGGTGTCGGCGTCGAACAGCACCAGGTCGGCCCAGTAGCCTTCGCGCACGAAGCCGCGGCCGCTCAGGCCGAAGCGCTCGGCCGACAGCCCGGTCATCTTGTTGACGGCCACCGCGAGCGGGAACAACTCGCGGTCGCGCGCATAGTGGCCAAGCACGCGCGGGAACGCGCCCCACAGGCGCGGATGCGGCAGCGGGTCGTTGGGCAGGCCGTCGGAGCCCACCACGGTGGCCGGATGGCTCAGGATGCGGTCGACATCGGCGTCTTCCATGCAGTGGTAGACGGCGCCGGCCGGCATCAGGCGGCGCGCGGCCTCGTGCAGGTCGACCTGCCATTCGGCCGCGATATCGGCTAGCAGGCGGCCGCCCATTTCCGGCGCGCCTTCGGACCACGTCACCATAATGTCGAAATCGCTGGTGACCTGCTTCAGGTCCAGCGTCGACGAACTTGCGGTGTAGGGATAGCAGTCGCAACCCACGGGCTGCCAGCGCTGCGCGGCGTCGAGCGCGCCGAGCACTTCCGAACTGCGGCCCCAGTTGGGCACGCCAGCGCATTTCAGGTGCGAGATCACCACGGGCACGCGCGCGTGGCGGCCAATGCGGAACGCCTCGTCCATCGCGTCAAGGATCTCGGCAAATTCGCTGCGCAGGTGCGTGGCGTAGAGCGCGCCGGCATTGGCGAGCGGCTCGGCCAGGGCCAGTACTTCCTCCGTGGTCGCCGAGAAGGCGTTGGCATAGGCCAGCCCGGTGGACAGGCCCAGCGCGCCATGCTGCAGGGCTTCTTCAAGCTGCGCGCGCATGGCCGAAATTTCGGCGGGTGTGGCGGCGCGGTCCAGCGTGTCCATCTGGTTGCTGCGCAGCGCGGTATGGCCGACGAGTGCCGCGACGTTGACGGCGGGCCGCGCGGCGTCGACGGCTTCCACATACGAGCGGAAGTCCGGATAGCGGAAGGCGTCGGCATGCCCGAGCAGGTTCATCGGGTCGGGGGGATCGCCCGACAGCACCACCGGTGCTGCGCTGATGCCGCAGTTGCCGACGATCACAGTAGTCACGCCTTGCGACAGCTTGGGCGTCATCTCGGGCTGGCGGACCACGTTGGTGTCGTCGTGCGTGTGCACGTCGATAAAGCCGGGCGACAGGACCAGGCCGTGGCCTTCGACCACGTGGGCGGCGGTGTCGGGGTCGATGGCCCCGGCTTCGTCGATGCGCGCAATCAGGCCGTCGCGCAGGGCCACGTCGGCCATGCGGGCCGCGGCGCCCGAGCCATCGAGCAGCGTGACGCAGCGGATCAGGGTATCGAACAGGTGGGGCATAGGTCAGTCTCCAAGCGGCTGGCGGCCGTCCGGGCCGGCGCCTGTGTCCTGGCCGCGCTCGCCGCCGGGGCCGCGGTGCGTGTCGAGCACGTATTTCAGGCGGCGCAGCCGTTCCTTGCTCTGGTCCGGCTGCAGCAGCGCGCACTGCGTGGCCAGCACGTCCAGCACCAGCAGCATCGCGTAGCGCGAGGCCGACGGCTTGAAGATGAAATCGGTCTCCAGCGTTCGCACGGGCAGCAGCACGTCCGCACGCGCGGCCAGCAGCGACCCCAGCGCGGTCACGGCCACGAGCGTGGCGCCGTACTCGCGCGCGATATCGCAGCTCGCCAGCATTTCCGGGACGCTGCCGCTGGCGGAAAACGCAAGCACCACGTCGTCGCGGCTGAGCGTTGCCGCCACCATCTTCTGCAGCAGCGCATCCTGGTAGCTCGCCACTGGCTGGCCAAGCCGCGCCAGGCGGTGGCGCGCCTCGTCGGCCATGAAGGACGAGCCGCCGCCCATGCCAAAAGCGTAGACCATGCGTGCGCCCAGCAACAGGCGCGCGGCCTGATCGATGCGGTCGGCATCGATCAGCTTGCGGTTGACTTCGAGCGCGCCCAGCACGTCGGCATGGATGCGGTCGGCCAGGGTGGCGGGGGTGTCGGCCAGCGCCGGCGCGCCATCCGGCTGCAGGAAACGCATGCCGACCGCGGTAGCCTGCGCCAGCCGCAGCTTGAGGTCGCGCACATCGCGGCAACCGATTGCCTTGGCAAAGCGCGTCACGCTGGCTTCGCTCACGCCGGCCTTGCGCGCCAGCTCATTGATGCTGGCCGCCGCCGCGCCGGCAAGGTCCTCCAGTACGACTTGCGCCACTTTCTGCTCGGCCAGCCGCAACGCGGGGCCGCGCTCGGCAATGCGGGTCAGGATGTCGAAGGGCGCGGTCATGGCTCGGAAAGGTCTTGGGGCTGGCGAAGGGCTATAACTGATAGTGCCCGTCCGGTTGCAAGCCATCAGGCTCACCATCCGCGAACGGTGTGTTACTTTATAACAAGGATGAAATATCGTAATTTCAGGGATATCATTACGTCAATCAGATTTTTTCAGGGTGATGACAGGCATGCGTGAAACAAAGTACCAAGCCGGCACGATCGATCCGCTCAACAAGGCGCTGGGCAGGCTGGAGGCCCCGCTTGCCCCCGAAGACGCCGGCCAGACCGGCTGGAGCCTGCTGCAGGAAGAGCTCAGCCTTCCGGCAGCGGTGCTTTACGAGGAGCGCCTGTCTCACAACCTGCAATGGATGCGCCGCTTCATGGATGAATACGGTGTGCAGCTTGCACCGCATGGCAAGACGACCATGGCGCCCAAGCTGTTCGCGCGCCAGCTTGGCGCCGGCGCCTGGGGCATTACGCTGGCGACGGCGCACCAGACCGCCGCGGCCCATGCCCACGGCGTGCGCCGCGTGCTGATGGCCAACCAGCTGGTGGGCCGCCGCAACATGGAGATCATTGCCGACCTGTTGCGCGATCCTGGCTTCGAATTTTTCTCGCTGGTCGATTCGGCTGACCTGGTGGACCAGCTCGGCGCATATTTCCGCGAACGCGGCCAGACGCTGCAGGTGCTGCTGGAGCTGGGCGTGGAGGGCGGACGCACCGGCGTGCGCGACGCTGCGCAGCAGGCCGACGTACTGGCGGCGCTGGCGCGCTGGCCGGACGCGCTGTCGCTGGCGGGCGTGGAGATCTATGAAGGCGTGCTGAAGGAGGAGGCGGAGATTCGCCGCTTCCTGCAGCGCACCGTGGCGGTCACGCGCGAGATCGCGCAGCAAGGCCGCTTTGGCCGCAGCCCGGTGGTGATGTCGGGAGCCGGCTCGGCCTGGTACGACGTGGTGGCGGAAGAATTCGCCCGCACCGATATCGGCACGCCGATCGAGGTGGTGCTGCGCCCCGGCTGCTACCTGACCCACGACGTGGGCGTCTACAAGGCCGCGCAGGAACGCATCCTGGCAAGCAACCCGGTGGCGCAGAAAATGCGCGAAGGCCTGCTGCCCGCGCTGCAATTGTGGGCCTATGTGCAATCGGTGCCCGAGCCCGACCGGGCCATCATCGGCATGGGCAAGCGCGACGCCGCGTTCGACGCCGGCATGCCGATTCCGGCGGTGATCTACCGCCCGGGCAGCGCCGCGCCGGTGGCCGTACCCGCGCATTGGGAAGTCACCGGCATGATGGACCAGCACGCGTACCTGCAGATCCGCGCGGGCGACGATATCCGGGTCGGCGACATGATCGCCTTCGACATCTCGCACCCGTGCCTGACTTTCGACAAGTGGCGCCATATTCCCGTGCTGAACGGCGATATGCGCGTCATCGACATTGTCCAGACCTTCTTCTGAGGCGAGCGCGCCATGAGCATCGATATCCTGGCCTATGGCGAGCCGCTGGTGGAGTTCAACCAGCAGCCCGACGATCCGACCCGCTACCTGCAGGGCTTTGGCGGCGACACTTCGAATTTCTGCATCGCTGCCGCGCGGCAGGGCGCGGCCACCGGCTATATCACCGCGGTCGGTGCCGACAGCTTCGGCGAACGCCTGATGGCGCTGTGGACGCAAGAGCGTGTGGACACGCGCCACGTTCGCGTCGATCCGGTCGCGCCGACCGGCGTGTATTTCGTGAGCCATGACAACCATGGCCACCGCTTCGACTACCTGCGCGAAGGTTCGGCCGCGGCTCGCTACCATCACGAACTGCTGCCGCTGGCCGCGATCGCACAGGCCAGGTTTTTGCACCTGTCGGGCATCAGCCTGGCTATCAGCACCAGCGCCTGCGATGCGGGACTGGCCGCGATGGAGCATGCGCGCAAGGCCGGCGTGAAGGTGTCGCTCGATACCAACCTGCGGCTGCGCCTGTGGTCGCTGGCGCGCGCGCGCGGCATCATGCGCGAGGCGTTTTCGCTCACCGACGTGTGCCTGCCGAGCTGGGACGACATTACCGTGCTGACGGGGCTCGATGACCGCGACGCCATCGTCGACTTCTTGCTCGGCTGCGGCGTCGGCCTGGTGGCCCTCAAGCTGGGCGAAGAGGGCGCCTACGTGGCCACGCCCGAATCGCGCACGCTGGTTCAGCCGTTTGCCGTCAAGCCGCTCGATGCCACTGGCGCCGGCGACTGCTTCGGCGGCAGCTTCATCGCACGGCTGGCCGCGGGCGCCGATCCGTTCGAGGCCGCGCGCTATGCGAACGTGGCCGCTGCGCTGTCCACCACGGGCTATGGCGCGGTGGCGCCGATTCCATCCGCGGAAACCGTGTTCGCCAGGCTGGCGCAGTCGGTGTCCGTGATTGCCTGATGCATTGATCGACTGATCCACGAATCTGCCTTCATGTCCGCAACCATCCAGACTGCCATGCAAGTTCAACCTTCCCCGCTGCTCGCGCGGCTGGCCAATGTGCCGGTCATTCCTGTACTGGAGTTCAGCTCTGTCGACGAGGCCCTGCACGTCAGCGAAGCGCTGGTGGCCGGCGGCCTGCCGCTGCTTGAAATCACGCTGCGCACGCCGGTGGCCATGGACGCCATGCGTGCCGTGGCGGCGAAGATACCGGGTGCGTGCGTGGGCGCCGGCACGGTACTGACCGTGGACCAGCTCCATGCCGTGCGCGATGCCGGCGCGCAGTTTGCCGTGTCGCCTGGCCTGACGCCCGCGCTGGCGGCAGGGGCGCAGGGCGCCGGCATTTCGCTGCTCCCCGGCGTGGCCACGGCCAGCGAGGCGATGGCCGCGCTGGAAGCCGGCTTCTCTTTCCTGAAGTTCTTCCCGGCACAGGCCGCCGGCGGCGTGCCGATGCTCAAGTCGCTGTACGGACCGCTGTCGCAGCTGCGTTTCTGCCCGACGGGCGGGATTGATGCGGCGCTGGCGCCGAGCTACCTCGCCTTGCCGAACGTGGCGTGCGTGGGCGGTTCCTGGGTGGTGCCCAAGGACGCCGTCGCCGCCGGCGACTGGGGCCGCATCCGCAAGCTGGCCGAACACGCCGCGTCACTGCGGCTGCCCTGAGATACCGGACGCCATCGCCGTCCGGCATGACGTCCGGTTGAAAAGCAAAACGGCACGCAATGCGTGCCGTTTTGTCTTGTGCGCCGAGCCCTTCCAAAAGGGCTTGGCCGCTTACTTGTGGCTGTCTGCCGCGCCTTCCAGTTTCTGGCCGCCGCGCTGGAGATCCTGGCCGAGTCCGGCCATGGTATTGCAGCCAGCCAGCAAGGTCGCGAGCAGTACGCACCAGATCCAACCTTTTTTCACGCCGGGCTCCTTTGAGTTCATGAATATTGCGCGGCAGATTTTACTCGCCAGCCGGGTTTGGCATCACATGTGATGTGTCGCAATTTGTAAATCGTACCCGGGCCGCCACACTCGATGGCATCATGCCGCCGGCCCGAGCAGCTCCCCGGCGCGCTGCTGGATCGCCCAGTGCGTCTGGGTCAGCCAGTTAGCCGGAAACGGCTGGGCCAGCAGATAGCCCTGGATGCTGTGGCAGCCCCAGCCATGCACCTGTTCCAGCTGCTTGCGTGTTTCCACGCCCTTGGCGCAGACCATGGCCCCGGCCTTGCGCGCTACCGCGCAGGCGGCCCGCAAGCCGGGCGCCGCATTGGCGGGCTGGTGGGCGTGGCCAAGGCTGCGCACGTCCAGCGTGACACGGTCGGGCCGCAGGCGGGCAAACGTTTCCAGGCTTTCCGGATGATCGTCGAAGTCGCCGAGCGAAAGTTGCAGGCCGCGCTCGCGCAGCGCTTCGAACCTGGCAATCAGTTCGGCATCGTCGGGAACGTTGGCGGACGGCACTTCGATGCAAAGCTGTTGCGGTGCGATGGCCCCGGTATCGAGCGTGCGCGCGAGCGCATCGACCATGTCCAGTTGATGCAGTTGCGCGCTGGAGGCCAGCAAGGTGAACTGCAGCGGGCCAATATCCGCCGCCGCGCGGGCCAGCGGAGCCAGGCTGCGAAGCAGCCAGTTGCCCACCGGTCCCATCAGCCCGAGACTATCCAGCGCTGGCAGGAAGTCCTGCGGCGCGACCCTGCCGAGTGCGGGATGGCGCCAGCGCAGCCGCACCGAGTAACCGCTGATCCGTGCGCCCTCGAAATCGGCGCGGGGCTGCAGGTGCAGGCCCAGTTCGCCGCGTTCCAGCGCGTACGGCAAGGCCGTGAGCACCTGATCCTCCGCGGGTGGCCCGGCCCGCGCGGCGCTGGCCAGCCCGTCTCCCCCCTGGCGGCAGATCCGCAGCATGGCGTCGATGGCATGCTGCAGGCTGCGTTCGGCGGCTACGTCGGGGTGGTCGAGCGACACGCCGACGCTGCAGGACAGGAACGGCTCGGCGCCGTCCAGCGTGAAAGGGCGGGCCAGTTCATCGGCCAGGCGCTGTCCCAAACGGACCGGATCCGGCGTTGTGGCCGGCAGCAAGGTAAGGACGGCAAGATCGGCCGAACCCAGCCAATACACGCGGGCTTGCGGATGAAGCCAGCGCGTCAGGCGCGCCAGCACGAGCTGGCGCAGCCGGGCCGCCCCTTTGGGGCCGAGCGATTCGCACGCGCTGGCAAAGCGATCGAGTCGAATGGCGAGAATGACCAGTTGCGCGCCGCCGGAAGATGCGCGGCAATCCGCCAGCGCAGCCACGAAGGCGGCCGGCTGGACCATGTCGTACGCATTGCCGGCACGTTGACCGGCGCTGTTGTCGGCGTCGTCTTGGCGCATGCGATCCATATGCCGGCGTCAGCCGGTGGTGTCTTCTTCGGGGCCTTCGGATGGCGGCACGCGCGAGGCCAGGACCTTGTCGATGCGCTTGCCGTCCATGTCCAGGATTTCAAAGCGCCAGTCCTGCCACTGGACGCTGTCCGCGGTTTGCGGCAACCGGCCGAGCAGCAGCAGGAGCATGCCGGAGAGCGTGTGGTAGCGCTCTTTCTCTTCCTCGGGCACCTGGCGCAGGCCGATGCGGTCCTTCAGTTCGGGAATGGGGATCAGGCCATCGAGCAGCCAGGAGCCGTCTTCACGCTGGATCGCCCATTCCTCGTCCACGCTATCGGGCTTGAATTCGCCGGTGATGGCTTCGATCAGGTCCTGCAGCGTGACCAGCCCGAGCACCTCGCCGTACTCGTCGATCACGAACGCAACCTGGCCGCCGGAGCCGCGGAAGTTCTCCAGCAGTTCCATGCCCGTGACGCTCTCGGGCACGAACACCGCCGGCTGCACCACGGTCATCAGGTCGGCTTCCTCGCCGCGCAGGCGGCGGGCCAGCAACTGGCGCGCACTCACCACGCCAACGATGTCGTGCATGCCGCCGCGCACGACCGGAAAGCGGGAATGGTCCGATTCCTCGATGCGCTTGAGGTTGTCTTCCAGCGGCACTTCGACGTCCAGGTAGACCACGTCCCCCCGCGGCACCATCAGCGAAGCCAGCTGGCGGTCATCGAGGCGGAACACATTGCGTACCATGGTGTGCTCGTGATGCTCGATGACGCCGGCCTCCGAGCCCTCGACCAGCAGTGCGTGGATTTCTTCCTCGGTCACGCCCGGACCGCGATTGGTATTGACGCCAAGCGCACGCAGGACCAGGCGTGTCGACCCGGACAGCAGCTTGACGAACGGCGTGCTGGCCACGGCGAGCCAGGCGATCGGCCGTGCCGCCAGCCGGGCGATGGCCTCGGGGGCCAGCTGTCCCAGGCGCTTGGGCACCAGTTCACCCAGCACGATCGAGAAATAGGTCAGGCCAGCCACGACGATGGCCGTGGCCACGTAGCCTGCAGTGGGCTGTGTCAGCCCGAAGCCCTGCAACCATACGCCCAGCGGCTGCGCCAGCGTGGATTCACCCACCACGCCGTTGAGCACGCCAATCGACGTAATGCCGATCTGGACGGTGGACAGGAAGCGGGTCGGGTCTTCGCCAAGCTTGACAGCCTCGATTGCTCCGCGGTCGCCTTCTTCAATCCGGCGCTGCAGACGCGCCTTGCGGGCGGTGACCAGCGCGATTTCGGACATGGCGAACAGACCGTTGAGCAGAATCAGCGCCAGCAGTATGGCAATTTCCATCAGGGTGCGCGCCCTTCGCGCGCGGGAATCAAAAGGTCAAGCATACCATTCGCCTGTTACAACCTGTCTCGGGGTGATGTGGACTGCGCCCATGCAGGTGTGGCAAAAATCGTGGCTATTTGCGATTTGTTACTGGCGCAAGCAAGCCGGTCCGTTATCCTCTGTCTGACAATAATCTCCACAAAAGGGAAAACATAATGTTCCGAGGACTTGCGCTGCTTTTGGCGAGCACGGCTTTGCTGGCCGGCTGTGTGGTTGCGCCATACGACGACGGTTACGGTGCCGGGCATGGTGGCTGCCCGCCTGGCCAGGCCAAGAAGGGAAATTGCAGGGTGGATCAGTACGGCAACCAGAGCTTCTGTCCGCCGGGTCAAGCCAAGAAGGGCAACTGCTGACGCGCGGTTGTCTCCCTGCGGTGGTCGGGCGTTGGGGCGTCGCGGACATGCCGCCTGACCCAGGGTGTCGGCTGATGAGGTGGTTCCGCATTGGCATCGGGCCTCCGTGAATCTTGCTGATTACCTTCAAGGTAGTCGCCGGGCAATGTGTCTCATGCTGTAATACGCGACATGGAGACGCTGACGCCCGGTTCCGAAACCGCCCTCGATTTTCCCGGCCTGCTGCGATACTGGCGCGGCAGGCGCGGCTATAGCCAGCTTGCGCTTTCGCTGGCAGCGGGGGTGTCGCAGCGCCACATCAGTTTCCTCGAGTCCGGCCGCTCCAGGCCTAGCCGCGAGATGGTGCTGGCGCTGGCCGAACGACTCGGCGTGCCGCTGCGCCAGCGCAACCGCATGTTGCTGGCGGGCGGGTTTGCTCCGGGATATAGCGAACACACGCTCGTCTCTCCGCCTCTGCAGATGGTTCAGCACGCCATTTCGCTGATTCTCGCGAAGCAGGAGCCGTTCCCTGCCGTGGTGCTCGACCGCTTCTGGAACCTGGTCGACGCCAACCCGGCTTATCGGCGCATGTTCGATGTGCTGCTCGACGGCAGAGTGCCTGCGGCGCTGGAGGAGGGCGGCGAGCGCATCAACCTGATGCTGACCGTGTTCGATCCGCACGGCTTGTGGCCGGTGATCGAGAACGCCCGGCAGGTTGGCCGCTACCTGCTGCGGCGGGTCTGGCAGGAACTCCAGGTCCAGGCGAATGACCAGTCCGCGCGCGAAATCTTCGCGCGCATCGCGGCCTGGCATCCGGATATGGTGAGCCCGGCCGGTGCGCTGCTGCCTGATGAGGACGCGGCCGAGGGACCGCCACCGCCAGTGCTGCCGGTCACGCTGCGTGCCGGAGCGTTCCGCGCCTCGTTGTTTTCCACCATTACGACGCTTGGCATTCCGCAGGACGTCACGCTGCAGGAAATGCGCATCGAGTGTTTTTTTCCGGCCGACGAGGCCACGCGCGAGGTGTTCGAGACGCTGGCGCACGATTCGCCTCCGCGGCGTCAGAAGCGGTAGCGCAGGTACACCGTGCTGAAGCCGGTGCCGGGATTCGGCTCCTTGATCCCGCCATTCGAGATGTGCTGGTAGCGGTAGCCGACCGCGAACTGCTGCGCCTTGCCGAACGCCACGCCGACACCCGCGTATTCCGAAAACTGGAAGGCGGTGGAATACGCGTGATCGTCGGAAGTTCGGGTCTCGGTCAACAGGCGCACGCCAAGCGACAGTTCCAGGAACGGCACCCAGCTATAGCGCTTCCACTGCAGCCTGGCCACCGGCGAGAAGCCGAATTCCCAGGGGTTGCGGGGGTTGTTGCTGCTGGTGCTATGCCAGCGTGCAACATTGACCTCCCAGAGCACGTCGGCCAGCAGGCCTTGCGGGTTGCCCCAGGCAAAGCCGGAGTCCCACAGGAAGGCGGCTTCGATTTTCTGGATGTCATGCTTGTTGTCGACCCCGTAGCCGATCTGGACCGCGGGGATCGGTGGGGCCGCTTGGGCCAGGCCGCTCCCCAAGGCTATGCCCGAGACGACGGCGACCAGGGCCGCCCGCCTCAAACATCGCGTCCGTGAAGTCTGGCGGAGCAGGGGTGCAGTCGCGGAACAGCCGGGCCGGGCGTCGGGCAGCGGTCGCATAGGTTGGCTCGTTATTGTCGGGGGAAGACCCGGACCGTGCCGCATGGGCGCGTCCGGGACCGGGCGGTGACGCGCACAGTCCCTTTTTCATCACACCTAAGGTAGTTGTAGTACACGGCGGGCCACGTTGCACGCCGAAGAAAAAAGCACAGTCGTGCTACCATCGCCCCGCCGGCACTTTGGGCCCCTTGTTATCGAAGCACGGGCGCAAGACGCCGGCACCGTTACGTCTTCAGGGCGGGGTGAAAGTCCCCACCGGCGGTATGCCGCAGCGTATGTTTCCGTACGATGCGGCGAGCCCGCGAGCGCCTGCACATTGCGTGCAGGGTCAGCAGACCTGGTGCGAGGCCAGGGCCGACGGTCATAGTCCGGATGAAAGAAGATGGGCGGAAGCCTGCCTGGCCGGCTCCGGTGCAGGGCATCGATGGTCATGCTTGCCGCGGCCGGACGCATGAGTCCGCGCACGGGTGCGTGCCGTCATGCCATGTGCCTGCCCGGGTTGCCTGCGTGCTTCCGTTGATCCTCCCCTGAAACGCCCACTGATCAGCAAGCAAGGAGCGTTTCATGTCAAACCTTTCCAACGAATCCGATTCCATCACGCTCGCGTCCGACGTGGACGAGCGCCCGTTGGCCCTGCGCATTGCTCAGGCGCTCGACGCCATGCGCGAAGGCCGCCCGGTTGTGCTGCTCGACGACGACGATCGGGAGAACGAGGCCGATCTCATCCTGGCCGCCGAGTGCCTGACGCCCTCCAACATGGCCATGATGATCCGCGAATGCAGCGGCATCGTGTGCCTGTGCCTGACTGCCGGCAAGGTGCGCGAGCTTGGGTTGCGCCCCATGGTGGAAAACAATCGCAGCCAGTACGGAACGGCGTTCACCGTGTCGATCGAGGCGCGCGAAGGCGTTACCACCGGCGTGAGCGCAGTGGACCGCATCACGACCATTCGCGCGGCAATCGCGGACGATGCCGGGCGCGATGCCGTGGTCAGCCCGGGCCACGTGTTCCCGCTGGTCGCCGTGGATGGCGGTGTCCTGGTGCGGCGGGGGCATACCGAAGGCTCGGTGGAACTGGCCCGGATGGCCGGCCTGTCCCCCGCCGCGGTCCTATGCGAATTGATGAATCCCGACGGCACCATGGCGCGCCGGCCCGAGGCGCTGGCGTTTGCTGAAATGTACCGGCTGCCGGTGCTCACGATCGCCGATCTGGTTGCCTGGCGCGAGATTCACGGCTGACGCGTGGTTGAATTCGCGTCGCGCGGGTCGGCAAGCGCGGCGGCATATGCGACAATGCGGCTCGTTTTTCCCGTCAATTCGAGGGTGATTCAATGATTTTCCGCATTGTCCGATGCGCTGCCGTGCTGTGCGGCTGCGCCATGGGCCTGAGCGCCCACGCTGAATCCGGGATGGGCTACGAGAGCCGTCCCGCCGCTGCCGCCGGCCTGTACCAGTGCCAGCTGGCGTCCGGAGACACGGTCTTCCGCGCCACGCCACGCGAAGGCTGTACCGTTGTCGCCGCGCCGGAAGCGGCGGCGCCGGATCCCCAGCGCTGGCTTCCTCTGATGGGCGCCAACGGCGTGATTTCGTACTTCGACCAGGTCGCCGTCAAGCGTGCCGGGCCGGAAGTCGGCGTGGTGGTGATGCGCAATGCGCCGACCGGGGTGATCCGTACCGCGAATGGCGAACCGATCCGGTCCTCGCTCAAGCGCATGGTACTCAACTGCGCATCGTCGATGGTGGCCGTGGTGGAGCAGACGCTCTACAGCAAACGCTTCGCCCGCGGCGAGGCGCTGTACACGATCCGCGCGGCGCAAGCTTCGCGGTTCCAGCCGGCGGCCACCGGGTCGGTGGCCTCGGAGCTGATGCGCCGGCTGTGCCGTTGACGACCTGGCGGCCCTTATTCAGCGACCTGGCGTGACTTCCACTGGCCGTCCTTCTGCTTGCAGAACCAGCCGCTCCAGTGCTCTTCGGCGGTGCCGCGCTTGAGGTCGGTCTTGAGTCGCCGGCACGACTGGCCCTGGTCGGTCTTGCTCGTGACCGGCGTCAGCGTGCCGTCGACGGGCAGCCGCTTGCCGCTGGCCGGAAACTCCCAGGTGATCGACTGACCGTCAGCGGTGTCGTTCAAAGCCTTGCCGATCGACTTGGCGAACGACGCCGCTTCATCCTTGTTCAGCTTGCCGATGATGGTGCCGGACAGGTAGTTGTCGAAGTACGCCTGGGCGGGAGCGGACACGGCGAACATCAGCGTGGCGCCCAGGGCGCTGACCAGGGCAACGGTGGGGAGGCGGCGGGCTTGCCGAGACAGCATGGTCGTTCCTTTTCGGTTCGTTGGCGCGGCGTGCCGTCGCGCGGGCCAGTGCATTGTAAGCCCAACCAGCGCGCCGATGACGGCACGCGGCGCCTCTCGCGCCGCATGCGCGGTGGCGTGGTTGACAGGCGATTTTCACTGGCCTAGCGTTGATTGTTGCCACTGGTGCTTGCCGCGATGTCATCCGCATTGACAGGCAACGGGGCACAACGCGCAATCAGCGCGAGAGGAGTCCCCATGAAGCTGCGCCACCTTACCCTCGGCCTGGCCTTCGCCGCCGCGTTCGGCGTCGTGCATGCCCAGTCCCCGGCTGCCAAGAGCGGAAAGTTCGATCCGTACACGGACGGCGCCAAAGCTGGCAAGTTCGACACCTACACCGACGGCGCCAAGACCGGCAAATTCGATGTCTATACCGAAGGCGCGAAGTCCGACAACGTGACCTCGCTGGCCCCCGGCGCGCGTACCGACCAGCTCCAGCCGATCGACGATGCCAAGCGGGTCGGCAAGGCAGACCCGTACACGGACGGTGCCAAGGCCGGCAAGGCTGACCCGTACACGGACGGCGCCAAGGCCGGCAAGTTCGACACCTACACCGACGGTGCGAAGCAGTAGCGCCTCGTAGCTGGCCGGTCCCACGCCGCGCGGTAGTTGCTGCTGTCTGCGCGGTGTGACGCGGACGTCCGCGGCAGCCGCGCGATGCGCCTTTGCCGCGGCAGGGTTTCATTTTGTTGCAAACCTTGCGTGATCGAAACGTGACTTTCTCGTCTCGAATTGTTAAGGTTTATTGCACTTCGCACCCAAAGCGAGACCGGGCCGGCTGGCTCGGTTTTTTTCGCGCCCGGGCCGGCCATGACCGTCATGTCAGGTCTGTCTCTTGCTTGGCGGACCCCTGAGTCGTCCGCCAGGCTGTCCGCCATTCCGGCCGCAAGAGCCGGTTGCACCGTCCACATTTCCAATCTGGGCATTCATGTCATCAAACGCCACGCTACGCCTGTCCGAACCTTTGCTTGCACGGCCTTCCGACCGTGCCCGCTGTCGCGGGGCATCGGCCAGCACGCGCGTGCGCGTGGCCCGGTGGCTGGGTGGCGGCGCGCTGGCCGTGCTTGCCATGACGGCACATGCCTTCGATTTCGATACGGTGGCGGCGCGGGCACGCCAGCTGGCGGCGTCTCCCTATAAGGCACCCGCACAGAACCTGCCGCGTGAACTGCGCGAGCTGTCCTACGATCAGTACCGCGAGATCGAATACAAGCCCGAGCGCTTTGCGTGGCGCAATACGCGCCTGCCGTTCGAGCTGTCGTTCTTCCATGAGGGCATGGTGTTCGACCAGCCCGTGCGCATCCACGAAGTCGTCAGCGGCAGCGTGCGCGAGTTCCGCTTCGATCCGGCCGCGTTCAACTACGGTCCGCACAAGGTCGATGCCGCGCGGCTCAAGGGTTTGGGCTTCGCCGGTTTCCGCGTGCTGTATCCGCTCAACCAGGGCAAGCGCAAGGACGAGCTGGCATCGTTCCTGGGCGCGAGCTACTTCCGAGCGCTCGGCAAGGATCAGTGGTACGGGCTCTCCGCGCGCGGACTTGCGGTGGACACCGGGCTCAATTCGGGCGAGGAGTTCCCGCGTTTCGTCGAGTACTGGATCGAGCGGCCCTCGGCTTCGGACAAGCAGCTGACGATCTATGCGCTGATGGATTCGCGCCGCATCAGCGGTGCCTACCGCTTCGTCATCAAGCCCGGCGAAGAGACCACGATGGAGGTCAAGTCGCGCCTGTTCCTGCGCGAGAACGTGACCAAGCTTGGCCTGGCGCCACTCACCAGCATGTACCTGTACGGCGAGAACCAGCCATCGTCGCAATCCGACTTCCGCCCGGAAGTCCACGACTCCGACGGGCTTTCGATTCATCTCGGCACCGGCGAATGGGTCTGGCGGCCGCTGGTCAATCCGAAGCGCCTGCTGGTCACGTCGTTTTCCGAGACCAATCCGCAGGGCTTCGGGCTGATGCAGCGCGACCGCAACTTTGCCAGCTACCAGGAGATCGGCGCGTGGTATGAGCGACGGCCGAGCGGCTGGGTCGAGCCCCGTGGGAACTGGGGCTCGGGCAGGGTGGAGCTGGTCCAGATCCCGACGCCCGACGAGACCAACGACAACATCGTCGCCTACTGGGTGCCCGACAACCCGCCCAAGCCCAGGCAGCCGTTCGACTACGAATACCGCCTGATGTGGCAGAAAGATGGCGAGCAGATGCCGCCGCTGTCGTGGGTCACGCAGACGCGCCTGGGGCAGGGTCTCACGCGCAAGCAGGACGACACAAGCTTCTCGCTGGTGGTGGATTTCGAAGGCCCCGCCTTCCGCAAGCTGCCGGCCGATGTGCGCATCGACCCGGTGGTGTCGGCCGATGCCAATGCCGAACTGATCAAGACGTCGGTGCAGCGCAATGACGCCACCGGCGGCTGGCGCATGACCATGGTGATGCGCCGCAAGGATGTCAACAAGCCGGTTGAGTTGCGCGGCTATCTTCGCAACGGCAATACAACCTTATCCGAGACGTGGAGCTACATCTTACCCCCAGGCTAAAGCAGCGACCGGCCCAGGCGGCGGCATGCGAGCGCTATGTCGACCGCCTGCCCGTATCCTCTGAGTTGCGCACGGAATTGCTGGCCGATCCGCCTGCGCCCATAACCGCCGCAACCGCCGCAACTGCAGCAACCGCCGGAATCTCCATCGATCCGCGCGATGCCCAGGCTGCGATCGAACAACTGCAATCCAGGCTATCGGCGCGCGAACCCGCCAAGGGTGACTCCCCCGCGCCAGGCGGACCGACCTACGCTTCCGTAGCGCGTCGTTTCTCGCTGGCCTACGGCAATCCGCAAGCCGCCGGCGAGCCCTTGCTCAAGCGCAGGCCCGACGGCACCGTCCATGTCGATACCGGACCCGAGCCGGAGCGCAGCTCGATGGTGCCGCGCCAGTGGCCGCCGCATATCGTCACGGGCTGGCTGCGCAACACCTGGCGCCGCATGCTGGGCCGCCCTCAGGTTCCTGAAACCTGGGACACCCTGCACGATGGTCCCGATGCCGAAGGCAAGTGGCATCCCGCCGGTTCGCACCGGCGCTGGTTCCTGCTGGGGCTGGTGGTCGCGCAGACGGTGCTGGCCACGTACTTCATGACCAAGGTGCTGCCATACCATGGCGCCGATCCGCTCGAGATCGCGATTCTGGTCTTGTTCGCAGTGCTGTTCTCGTGGGTCTCGGCCGGCTTCTGGACGGCCATGATGGGTTTCCTGGTGCTGGCCAAAGGCGGCGACCGGCACCTGATCTCGCGCTCGGCCGCGCCCGATGCACCGCTTGCGCCCGATGCGCGCACGGCGGTCATCATGCCGATCTGCAACGAGGACGTGACCCGCGTGTTCGCCGGCCTGCGCGCGACCTACGAATCGCTCGAGCGCACGGGCCACCTGGCCAATTTCGATTTCATCGTCCTGTCCGACAGCGGCAACCCGGACCTGCGCACGGCCGAGGTCGACGCGTGGATGGAAGTGTGCCGCGCGGTAGGCGGTTTCGGTCGCATCTTCTATCGCTGGCGCCGTCACCGCGTCAAGCGCAAGACCGGCAACGTGGCCGACTTCTGCCGTCGCTGGGGCAGCAAGTACCGCTATATGGTGGTGCTCGACGCCGACAGCGTGATGAGCGGCGATTGCCTGGCCACGCTGGTGCGCCTGATGGAGGCGAATCCGGGTGCAGGCATCATCCAGACCGCGCCACTGGCAGTGGGGCGAGAAACCCTCTATGCGCGCGTGCAGCAATTCTCCACGCGCGTGTACGGTCCGCTGTTCACGGCGGGCCTGCATTACTGGCAACTGGGCGAGTCGCACTACTGGGGCCACAACGCGATCATCCGCGTGAAGCCCTTCATGGAACACTGCGCGCTGGCGCCGCTGCCCGGGCGCGGGCCGCTGTCGGGCGAGATCCTGTCGCACGACTTTGTCGAAGCCGCACTGATGCGCCGCGCGGGCTGGGGCGTATGGATTGCGTACGACCTGCCGGGTTCTTACGAGGAGCTGCCGCCGAACCTGCTGGACGAGGTCAAGCGCGACCGCCGCTGGTGCCAGGGCAACCTGATGAACTTTCGCTTGTGGCTGAAGCAGGGCTTTCACGTGGTGCACCGTGCCGTGTTCCTGACCGGGATCATGGCCTACCTGTCGGCGCCGCTGTGGTTCTTGTTCCTGCTGTTGTCCACGGCGATGCTGGCCCGCCATGCGCTGGTGCCGCCTGAATATTTCACGCAGCCTTACCAGTTGTTCCCGACCTGGCCCGAATGGCATCCGGAGAAGGCGCTTGCGCTGTTCTCGGCCACTGCCACGCTGCTGTTCCTGCCCAAGGTGGCCAGTGTGCTGCTGCTGGTGCGGCAGGCCCGCCAGTATGGTGGCTTGCCGCGCCTGGTGCTTAGCATGCTGATTGAAGTCGTGCTGTCCGCCTTGCTGGCGCCGACCCGCATGCTGTTCCACACCAAGTTCGTGGTGGCGGCCTACAGCGGCTGGGGGATTTCCTGGAAATCGCCGCCGCGCGAAGACGCGGAGACCTCCTGGGGAGAAGCGCTGCGCCGGCATGGAGGGCACACGGTGCTCGGGCTCGCGTGGGGTGCGCTGGTGTACTGGCTGAATCCGTCCTTCGTGCTGTGGCTGCTGCCGATCGTGGGTTCGCTGGCATTGTCGATCCCGCTGTCGGTCATGCTGTCGCGGGTGTCGTTCGGCCGCGCATCGCGCGAGGCTGGGCTGTTCATGATTCCCGAGGAGGCCATGCCGCCAAGGGAAATCGTCGAAACCCAGCAACACGTGGAGCAAGTGGCCGAGACGCCCGACTTCGTGGATGCCGTGGTGGATCCGGTGACCAACGCGCTGATGTGCGCCACGGCTTCGGCCCGCGTCGTGCAACCCGAATCCGTGAAGGAGCGCCACGCGGCACTGGTACAGCACGCACTGACGGGCGGCCCGCGCGCGCTGACGGCGTCGCAGCGGCATATCCTGCTGGGCGATCCCTTCGCGCTGTCAAGGCTGCATGAACTGGTCTGGGGATCGCCGCTGGCCGATGCCGGGTGGAAGGATATCCGCCTGCTGGTCCGGCGCGCCCCGAACGTGCTGCCGCTGCGTCCGCGCGCCGCGTGATACGGAGCAGGGCGCGGTACGCTCGCGCGGCGCAACGAAGTTCCGCCGCGGTCCTCAGCGCAGGGCCGCGGTGCAGATCGGCGCGTTGATGTAGACGTCGCCCACGCGGCGTTCGCCGCGATCGTTCCGTGTCATGTAGCGGAACATCATGCTGACGCCAAGCTTGGTCAGGATTTCCACGTCGCGGTTGGCGCAGATATTGCGCTGCAGCGGCGCCGCGTAGTTGACCTCGAAGCTTGCAAGATCCAGCATCGGCCCACGGTAGTTGGTCAGCTCGAGCTGGAACAGGACGTGTTTGCCCGGCGTCGACTGGCAGCGGCGCAGCCGGGTTTCCGCATCAATTTCTATCGGCAGTGCATCGTTGAGCTGACGGCACGCGCGCGCCAGCACGCTGTCGGGCCGATTGGTATTGCGCAGCAGTTCGGGTACGCCCGCGGCGCCGGTATTCTGCCCGGTGGCAGCGCCCTTGAGCATGCGGGACAGTGCGTCGGCTTCATCGAATACGGGGGCGGGCGCCGGCGCCGTGGCCGAGGCGGGCGTGCGCAGCGGTGTCGGCGCGCTTTGCGCCGGCCCGGGCCGCAGCAGTACAGCCGCGAGAGCGGCTGTGACTAGCGTAGCGGTGAACGGCGTGTGTCGTAGTCTCATGCAGGATAACGTTGCCGGGGCAAGCCTGTCGCCCCTCTCTGCGCGGCCGCCGGTCTGTCGCATGGACAGGGCCAACAGGCCGCATTGTACCCTCCACCCCCATTCGCGTGAAAGCGGCGCCACACGTTAACTCGCGCGCGGCTTCGCAAAACTGCCAGTCAAGCCAATACTGCCAAGATTAGGATATTTGTCGAACCCGACGCTGGCGGGGCATGGCAAGGTGCCGCCAACGTCGGGCGGCAGATGTCACGGGCATCGAATTCTGTCATTCCAGCCAGGTTTGTCATGCTGTGCAACAATTCGCGGTCTGGCGGCTGGCTGGCACGCGCCGCCGCCGGCACGGACCTCCGGAACTCACACTGATGCCTCAATCCTCCAGCAGCCACAAGGCTGCGCGCTTTCCCGCCTGGCTGCTGATCTGTGCTTCGCTGACGGCCATTGCGCCGTTATCGATCGATATGTACCTGCCCAGCTTCCCGGCGCTGTCAGCGGACCTGCACGTGGATATCGGCCAGGTACAGCTGACGCTGGGCACGTTCCTGGTCGGGCTGGCACTCGGGCAGGCATTCTACGGACCGATCAGCGACCGCTTCGGGCGCAAGCCGCCGTTGTACGTCGGCCTGGCCCTGTACGCGCTGGCCGCGGCCGGCTGCGCCATGGCGCGCAGCGTCGAGTCGCTGATGCTCTGGCGTTTCCTGCAGGCGCTGGGCGGCTGCGCCGGCATGGTGATGGCCCGCGCGGTGATCCGCGACCGGCTCGAGGCCCACGAATCGGCCCGGGCCTTCTCGTCGCTGATGCTGGTGATGGGGCTGGCGCCGATCCTGGCGCCGATCATCGGCGGCGCCATCCTGACGACGCTGGGCTGGCGCGCCATCTTCTGGCTGCTGACGCTTGCGGGCGTGCTGATCCTGGCGCTGGTGCACTTCCGCATGGAAGAGTCGCTGCCGCGGGAACGCGCCGCGCCGCTGCATCCCGGTACGGTCGCTGCCAGCTATATCGAGCTGCTGCGCGACCGCGAGTTCCTGGGCTATTCGCTGGCAGCCGGATTCGGACAGGCCGGCATGTTCGCCTATATCGCGGGCTCGCCGTTCGTGCTGATCGAACTCCACGGCATCGACGCCTCGCATTATGGTTTTGTCTTCGGTGCCAATGCGTTCGGGCTGATCGCCATGTCGCAGCTGAATGCGCGCCTGGTGCAAGGGCGCACGCTTGACCAGGTGCTCGGCCGCGCGGTGCTGGCACCCTGCGCCGCGGGCCTGATGCTGGCGGCCGCGGCGCTGGCCGGCGTGCTGGTGCTGCCCGTGCTGCTGGCCGGGTTCTTCGTCTTTATCGGATCGCTGGGCTGCATCACGCCCAATGCGTCGGCGCTGGCGCTGACGCATCAGGGGCATCGCGCCGGCACGGCCTCCGCGCTGATGGGCACGCTGCAGTTTTCGCTCGGCACCGTCGCGGGCGCCGCCGTCAGCCTGTGGCACGATGGCACGGCACTGCCGCTGGCAGTGGTGATGGCCGTGTGCGGTGTCGGTGCGGTAGCGCTGCGCGCCTGGGGAAGCGCGCGGCCTTCCGCGGCGGCGGTAGCCTGAGCGTCAGGCCGCGGCGTTCTTCACGACCACCATCTGCGCCGGCATGAGCGCGGCGTAGCCTGCCTGGCCAAAGCTTTCGCGGATGATGCGATTGGTGTCGAAATACACCTGCCAGTAGTGGTCGTTGTGGCAGTACGGACGTACCGCCAGGACCGGCCCGACCAGCGTGAATTCCAGGATCTCGACGTCGACCGGAGGATCGGCCAGGACGTTCGGAATCGCGCCGATACGCGCCTTGAGCAGCGTCATCGCCGCGGCAGCGTCGGTGCTGCCGGCGAGCTGGGCCTTCAGTTCGACGCGGCGGAACGGGTTGATGCTGAAATTCTGGATGGTGTCCGAGAAGATCTTGTTATTGCCGATCACCGTCAGGACGTTGTCCGGCGTGTCGAGCGTCGTGGCGAACAAGCCGATCTCGCGCACCGTGCCGGTGACCCCGCCGATGGTCACGAAATCCCCGACCTTGAACGGCCGCAGCACGACCAGGAACGCGCCGGCCGCGAAGTTGGCCATCAGGCCCGACCAGGCCATGCCGATGGCCACGCCGGCTGCGGCAATCAATGCCGCGAAGGTCGTGGTCTGGATGCCGAAGTAGCCGAGGATGCCGATCACCAAGACCACATTCAGCGCGACCGTCACGATCGAGCCGACGTAGCGCAGCAGGGTCGGATCCACCTGCTGCTTGCCCAGCCCGCCCTGGACCATGCGCACCACCACGTGGATCAGCCAGCGGCCGATGATCCAGAAGGCCAGCGCGGCAAGGATCTTGACCCCGAACTCCGTGGCATAGGCAATCACCACGATCCTCAACTTCTCCAACGTTGACGCATCCATCGGCATTCCCCTGGTTTGATGGCCGGCAAAGGGCCGGCACGAAACGAAGAACTGCGAAGAACTGGCTGGCAAATCTTGCACGCTGGCGCGTCGGCAAGATGACGGGCACGGCAATTATTGCCATGCCGTCTGGGGAAGTTCAAGAAAAGAATTGTCAGGAACGGCGCCTGCGCGCGCGTTCCTGGCGGCGGGCTTACCAGTTGGTTTCGCGCTCGGGCGTGGCCGAGATGCGGTGCAGCGTCAGGTCGGCGCCGTTGAATTCGGCTTCCGCATCGAGGCGGATGCCGACCAGCTTCCTGAGCGTGCCATAGACGATGGTGCCGCCCGCCAGGGCGATCACGATGCCGAGCAGGGTACCGATGAGCTGCGCACCCAGCGAAACACCGCCGATCCCGCCCAGCGCATGCTGGCCGAAGATGCCGGCCGCAATGCCGCCCCAGGCGCCGCATAGCCCATGCAGCGGCCACACGCCGAGGACATCATCGATGTGCCACTTGTTTTGCGCGAGCGTGAACAGGTGGACGAACAACACACCGGCCACGGCGCCGGTGATCAGCGCGCCGAGCGGATGCATCAGGTCGGAACCCGCGCAGACGGCGACCAGGCCTGCCAGCGGGCCGTTGTAGGCGAAGCCCGGGTCGTTGCGGCCGGCCCACCAGGCGGCCAGCGTGCCGCCGGCCATGGCCATCAATGAATTGATGGCGACCAGCCCGCTGATCTTGTCCACGGTCTGGGCGCTCATGACATTGAAGCCGAACCAGCCCACCGCGAGCACCCATGCGCCGAGCGCCAGGAACGGAATGTTCGACGGCGGGTGCGCGCTGATGCGGCCATCCTTCTGGTAGCGGCCGCGGCGCGCGCCGAGCAGCAGTACTGCGGGCAGGGCGATCCAGCCGCCGACCGCATGGACCACGACCGAGCCGGCGAAATCATGGAACGGGGCGCCGGTCAGGCTGGTGATCCAGTCCTGGATGCCGAAACGATGGTTCCAGGCAATGCCTTCGAAGAACGGGTAGACAAAGCCCACCAGGACAAAGGTCGCGACCAGCTGCGGATTGAAACGCGAACGTTCCGCAATGCCGCCCGAGATAATCGCGGGAATGGCCGCGGCAAAGGTCGCCAGGAAAAAGAACTTGACCAGTTCGTAGCCGCTCTTCTGCGCCAGCGTATCGGCGCCTGCCATGAACTGCACGCCGTAGGCGACGGTATAGCCGACAAAGAAATAGGCAATGGTGGAAACCGCGAAGTCCACCAGGATCTTCACCAGCGCATTGACCTGGTTCTTCTTGCGCACCGTGCCCAATTCCAGGAAAGCGAAGCCGGCGTGCATGGCCAGCACCATGATTGCGCCAAGCAGGATAAACATGGCGTCGGTGCCAGTCTTCCAATTGTCCATAGGTCCCTCATGCTCAAAATGGGAGCATGGGTATGCAAAAACCATTCCAGAACTGGCTGCATACTGGTGCCATTTGCACCGCCATGGTGGAATTCGCACCGAATTCCCGCAGGGGCGGCCCGGGTTTCCAAGGGGGGAGGTGGTGCAGATCGTCGATAAGAAAGGAGCCACATCGCCGGTGCGCGCCAGAATGATGCAGCCCGCTGGCGCTTTTATGAACCTTGACGGTGCATTGCACCATAGCGGTGAATGGTGGGTGCTGCACCGCGATGCCTTGCTAAGCGGCGACAGGGCCGGCACTGTCCGCTTGCGCTCCAGTCCGAAATAACGGAGAGAAAGCGGCCGGAACAGAGGCGGAAATCTCCCGCTAACCGGCCTCAAGCAAGGATTTCCGGGTTTTTTCGTTGCATTGGTGCCACTGGGGATTGCCCAAGGCGCGAAGGGCAGATTAGACTGCGCCGATCGATGCAATGCCTGCTGGCAGATACATCGGTGACGACGACCAACAAGGGAAATCAGCCATGAATAAAGGTGAACTGGTATCGGCCATCGCCGCGGAAGCAGAACTGAGCAACGCCGCAGCCGAGCGTGCGCTCAACGCAGCGCTGGACAGTATCAAGAAGGCAGTGGCAAAGGGTGATTCGGTAACGCTGGTGGGTTTTGGCAGCTTCAGCTCGGGCAAACGCGCCGCACGCACGGGCCGCAACCCGCGCACGGGTGAAACGATCAAGATTCCGGCCGCGAAGACCGTCAAGTTTTCTGCTGGACAAGGTTTCAAGGACGCCGTGAACAAGAAGAAGTAAGCGGTTTGCGTCCGGAGTAGCGAGAGAGCGGCCTGTCGGGCCGCTTTTTTATGGTTCTTCGCCGATCTGCGTGACCGTATAGAAACAAAAAGGGCCAACGCGCCCACCACTGTTATCTTGGAGTTGCGACACAACAAGAATCAGGAAGGTGGAGGTTGGCCCTGCGCGATTGTATGGCCCAGCTCGGCTGCTGGGAAGGCTATCGCCTGCGCGATAGCTGGGAAGAGACCCGTAATGGGCAACGTATTTGCCTCATCCGGCTGGAACCTAAGGGGCGCCGGAGGCGGTGCTGCGATGGCTGTGGTCGAGGCGTTAGCAGTATCCACGATCGGGTAGAGCGACGCGTGCGGGATCTGCCTATGTTCGAGACTCCGGTGGAGTTGGTCGTGCCGCGACTTCGTCTAGCTTGCCGGCAATGTGGCCCGAAGCTGGAACGCCTGGACTGGCTCGCACCCTATGCGCGGGTGACAACGCGGCTAGCCGCCAGCGTAGCGCGACTGTGCAAGGTCATGTCGTTGCGCCATGTCGCTGCCTTCTATCAATTGGCCTGGACTACGGTCAAGCGCATCGACCTGCGTCATCTGGAACGGGAACTGGGGCCGGTCGACCTGAAAGGCGTCACCGTGATCGCGATGGACGAGTTTGCTATCCAGAAGGGCCATCGCTATGCCACGGTCATCGTTGAGCCGTCGAGCAAGCGGGTACTCTGGGTTGGGCGCGGACGCTCGCGAGAGGAAATCCGACCCTTCTTCGAGCTACTTGGCCCCGAAGGCTGCGCCAAGATTCGCGCCGCAGTGATGGACATGAATACCGCCTACGACCTTGAAGTGCAGATGCATTGCCCGCACGCACAGGTCGTCTATGACCTGTTCCATGTGGTGGCCAAGTACGGCCGTGAAGTCATCGATCGCGTTAGGGTGGATGAGGCCAATCGGCTACGCGGCGACAAGGCGGCCCGTAAGGTGGTGAAGTCTTCTCGCTGGTTGCTGTTGCGCAACCGCGAGAACGTTACCCGTGAGGCCGATCAGATCCGGCTTGATGAAATACTGGCGGCCAACCAAGCGCTGATGACCGTCTACGTGCTCAAGGACGATCTCAAGACACTTTGGACATACCGGCATCCCGGCTACGCCCGGCGCTTCTGGCAAGGGTGGTACGAGCGCGCCATGGCCAGCGGCATCGCACCTCTTTGCCTGTTCGCCAAACGCCTCAAGCCTTACCTGCCAGGCATCCTGGCTCATAGCCGCTGGCCGTTGGGAACCAATCTGGTGGAGGGCATCAATAACCGGATCAAGGTCATCAAACGGATGGCCTATGGCTTCCGTGATGACCATTACTTCTTCCTGAAGATCCGGGCGGCCTTCCCCGGAAATCGGTGAAGAACCTTTTTTATTGGCGGCGCGCGTGGCGCTCCGGCCATATCAGGTGGCGAATTGGGCCACATCCGCCCCGTCGCCCCCGAGCGCCGGTTTACGGGTTACACTGCCGCGCCTCGGCCCCCGCAACTTGCACCACCATCATGAACGACCAGTCCCACCAGCTTTCCATGACCGTGCTGATGACGCCGGACATGGCCAATTTCTCCGGCAATGTGCATGGCGGCACCATCCTCAAGTACCTTGACATGGTCGCCTATGCCTGCGCCAGCCGCTACGCCGGCCGGTACGTGGTCACGCTGTCGGTGGACCAGGTGGTGTTCCGCCAGCCCATCCACGTCGGTGAACTGGTGACCTTCCTGGCTGCGGTGAACTTCACCGGGCGCAGCTCCATGGAAATCGGCATCAAGGTGGTGACCGAGAATATCCGCAGCAAGCTGGTGCGCCACACCAACAGCTGCTATTTCACGATGGTGGCGGTCGACGACAACGGCGCCCCCGCCGAGGTGCCGCCGCTGGAGCCGCGCGACGAAGTCGAGCGCCAGCGCTTTGCGGCGGCCCAGCAGCGCCGCGAACTGCGCCAGGAAATGGAAAAGCGCCGCGACGCCATCAAAGTGACCGGGAGCTGATTTGGCCATGGCGCGCATGCTTTCCCTGCTTGCCGGTGCCTGCCTGATGGCGGGCGGCGCCCATGCGCTGGCCGAGGAAATCGGCAGTGTCAATACCAATTTCCGCATGACCGGCTCGGACAAGGTGGTCATCGAGGCGTATGACGACCCGATGGTGCAAGGCGTGACCTGCTACGTGTCACGCGCGCGGACCGGTGGCATCAAGGGGACGCTGGGCATGGCGGAAGACCCGCCCGAGGCGTCGATCGCGTGCCGGCAGGTGGGGCCGATCTCGTTCAAGGCGCCGCTGCGCCAGCAGGACGACGTGTTCTCGGAGCGCATGTCGATCCTGTTCAAGACCCTGCATGTGATCCGCGCCGTCGACCGCAAGCGCAATACGCTGGTCTACCTGACGTATTCCGACCGCATCGTCAGCGGCAGCCCGCAGAACAGCGTGACGGCCGTGCCGGTGCCCGCCGCGACCGCCATTCCGGTCAAGTAAGCGCGCGAACGCCCGGCTATCCGGGTTGCCGGGCCCCGGTCAGACGTCTGGCCCGAACAGCTTGCGCAGGTTCGACTTCAGGATCTTGCCATTCGCATTGCGCGGCAGCAGGTCGGGTAGCACCAGGATCCGTACCGGCACCTTGAACGCCGCCAGCCGTTCCGCGACAAACGCCTGCAGCTCGGCTTCGGTCGCGTGCAGGCCGCGCTTCAGGCTGACCACGGCCCCCGGTTCCTCGCCCAGCATCTTGTGCGGAATGCCGACCAGGGCGGCATCCATGACCGCCGGGTGCTCGTACAGCGTACTTTCCACCTCGATGCAGTAGATGTTCTCGCCGCCACGGATCAGCATGTCCTTCATCCGGTCGACGATGTAGAGATAGCCCTCGTCGTCGAGCCTGGCGATATCGCCGGTGCGCAGCCAGCCATCGGCAAAGGTCTGTGCGGTGGCCTCGGGCTTGTTCCAATAGCCGCGCACTACGTTCGCGCCGCGCACCATCAGCTCGCCGGCTTCACCAGCCGGTAGCGCGTGTCCGCGGCCATCCACGACCTTCATTTCGCCAATCGGCAGGGCCGGACCACTGCTGTCCGGACGCACGACGTATTCTTCCGCGCTATGGCTCGTGAACGTGGCGGACGTTTCGGTCATGCCCCAGCCGATCCCCGGCGCCGACTGCGGAACAGTTTCGCCGATGCGACGAACGAGTTCCGGCGAAGCCGGCGCGCCGCCATAGCTGATGCTCTCCAGCGACGACAGGTCGAAGCGCGCGCGCTCCGGGTGCTCCAGCAACTGCCAGGCGATGGTCGGCACGCCGCCGGCCGTGGTGCAACGCTCGCGCTCGATCAACTCGAGCGCGCGCAAGGCATCCCAGCGATGCATCAGCACGATCTTCCCGCCGCTCGCCAGCGCATTGTTCAGCACGGCCATGCAGCCGGTCACGTGGAAGAACGGCACGGACAGCAGCGCGGCCTTCTGTGGCGCAGCGGGGTCCGGGGCGGGAATCGGCTCGCCGCGGCGCAGCAAGTTGCGCAGCGGGCTGAACAGGCCAGCCACGGCGACGCTGGTGGCATTGCGATGGGTGCCAAGCGCGCCCTTGGGCTTGCCGGTGGTGCCCGAGGTATAGAAGATGGTTGCGTCGTCTTCCGGTGAGATGTCCACGTCGGGAAGCGGCAGCTCGGGCAGCGTCGCCCAGTTCGCAGTGGGACCGGTCACGCTTTCCAGCGGCACGATCTTCGGATCGCCATCGAGCGAGCCAGCGCGCGATACGTACACACGCTCCAGCGCAGGAAGATTGTTCACGTGTCCGACGAGTCGATCCAGCCGTTCCGCGTCGACGATGGCCACGCGGCTGCCTGAATCGGCCAGTCCATATTCAAGCTCGGCGCCGGTCCACCATGCATTCAGTGGCGTGACGATAGCGCCGGTCAGCAGCGCGCCGTAGAACGCGACCGGCCATTCGGGCAGGTTGCGCATGGCGACTGCGACGCGGTCGCCGGGGCGGACGCCATCACGCACGAGTGCCTGCGCGACATGCAATGCCGCGCGCCGGAAGGCTGTATAGGTGACGCGCTCGTCTTCGTACACCACGAAGGTGCGTTCGCTGAAGGCTTGCGTGGCCTGGAACAGGTCGCGCAGCGTGGGCGGCGCGTTTTTCCAGACGGTGGTGGGAATGCCGCGAATGACGCGCGTTTCCGTTTCGAACGGAGCGCCCGGGGCGGTAAGCCGGGCGTGGGCCGCGGCCAGTGACATGGCGGGCCAGTTGGCGGCCGGCTCGAAATTGCTGGACATGACTGCCTCCCGGACTGCAATGCAGGTTGGGGGACGGCGCAACACGCCGTCCTTCAAGGGAAATGCAGGAAATGCAGAATCGCCGGGCTAGCGCGCAATGCAGTCGCGCCGCCTTGCGTCAGGGCATCAGATCGTGACGCCGCCGTCGACGACCATGGCCTGGCCCGTCATGAACGTGCTCGCGGCGGAGGCCAGGAAAACGGCCGCGCCGGCGATCTCGACCGGTTCGCCGATACGGCGCAGCGGCGCACCCTGGGTCGATTGCTTGTAGCGCTCGGGGTCTTCCCACAGCGCGCGTGCGAAGTCGGTCTTGATCAGTCCGGGCGCGATGCAGTTCACGCGCACATTGTGCGGGCCGAATTCCACGGCGAGGTTGCGCGCGAGCTGGAAGTCGGCCGCCTTCGAGATGTTGTACACGCCGATGGTCGGCGAGCCGCGCAGGCCGCCGATGGACGAGACGATGATGATCGACCCGTCCCTGCGTTCGATCATCTGCGGCGCCACCATCTGGATCAGCCAGTGGTTCGAGATGACATTGTTGTCCAGCACCTTGCGGAACTGGTCGTCGGACACGCCGCTCATCGGACCGTAGTACGGGTTCGACGCCGCATTGCAGACCAGGACATCGATCTTGCCAAACGTGCGGTTGGTTTCATCGACGAGGCGCTGCAGGTCGTCCTTCGAAGAGATATTGGCCGGGATGGCGA
Source organism: Cupriavidus sp. C2SS-8b (assembly GCF_057073745.1). NCBI lineage: Bacteria > Pseudomonadati > Pseudomonadota > Betaproteobacteria > Burkholderiales > Burkholderiaceae > Cupriavidus > Cupriavidus sp. C2SS-8b. Next base: position 1,402,212 of record NZ_CP172717.1, on the reverse strand, counting down.
TCGCGGTGCCGGCGCCATGGCGACCATTGATCGCGTCGACCACTTCCTGGCACGCTTCGAGTTTGCGCGACGATATGACCACTTTGGCGCCCTGGACCGCCATCTGCTCCGCAATGGCACGGCCGATGCCGCGCGATGAGCCCGTCACGATCGCGACCTTGCCCGACAAATCGAACAATGACATGAAGTCTCCTGATTTCGGTGCGGCCCGTTCGGGGCCTGCCTGTGTTCTGTTGGACAGCGCCCCTCGGGGCCTGCCGGCACATTATGGTTGGGGCCTCTGGCCCAGTCCACAGGCAAGCGGCCGCCTGCGGGCCCATATCAGTATTCTTTCTGCGGGCAATGCGCGGCATGCATGAGCGCGTCCGTACAGCCTCGGGGTTCAGGCGTGCAGCAGCGTCGGCAGCACACGTTCGAGCCGATCGCGCACGCCAGCGTCGAGTTCGATCTGGAAGCGATTGACGAGCGCATCGATGACCTCGCCGGCCGAAGTCAGCGTCTGTCGCCGCAGGTTGCCCTTGGCGCCGCGTTCAGCCAGTTCGCCATTGGCGAGGGTCAGGCGCAAGTCGCCGTCGGTGCGGGCAAGCATCAGCCGCTGCGTAAAGATGCTGTCCGGATGCGTGCTGATGTACCAGTTGCGCGGGATGAAATCGATCCACGGCTGCGGCGACAAGTCGAAGCGGTAGACCTTGAGCCAGCCCTCCGTGCCGCGCACCTCCATATCCTGGCAATGGAACGCGCCGGGCATGGCGTCTTCCGGCGCCGCGGCCAGGCGGTACGGGAACGACCTGGCGGCCGGCGCGGACAGGGGGAGCGCCTGGAAAGGCGTGGGGCCGCCAAAGCCTACGTCGGCGAGATAGCTGCGATGCGCCACTTCCACGCGCAGCAGCATGTGAGAAGCAAGGGTTTGCACCGTGTCGGCCACGCCCCAGCGCACGCGCGCCGCCAGCGGCGTCACGGCGTAGCCCAGGGACGTCAGCGCGGCGGCGAGCAGCGTGTTGAGTTCGAAGCAATAGCCGCCGCGCCGGCGCGTGACGAGCTTGTCGAATATGGCGTCGATATCGATTCGCACCGGGCTGCCCAGCAGCGGGTCGATGTTCTCGAACGGGATGTGCGCGAGCTGGGCGGCAATCAGCGCGTTGAGTCCTTCCAGTGTGGGCGAAGGCGGGGCGCCGATGCCCAGGCGGGCAAGGTAGGCATCGAGGCGGGTGGGGTCGAGCATGATCATGTCGCGTACCAGTTTTAGTTGAGCGCTTCGAGTGCCGCAAGGTCCAGCCAGTCAACGCTGCCGTACCGCAAGCGCAGCAGGCCGCGCGGCCTCCAGGTGTGGCGCGAGGGATGTCTGACGGGCCGCGCGTGTCGCCGGAGAGGCTGAGCCCACGCCCATGTTGTCTCCTGTCTTGTTTTGTTCGGGTTGTCACGTATTGCGCGGCGGGTCCGACTGTCAAAAATCGGACAGGCGCAGCGGGACCACGCCCACTACTATAAATCCGAACCCGCAACACAGCCGAGGCGCCGGGGGCTGCCGCAGCCACCGGGCGCGCAAGGAGATGCCATGAAAACCCTGGTCGAACACCTGGCCAACTACGCCGCGTATCACCGCGACGCGCGCAACGTGGCCACGCATTTCATCGGTATCCCGATGATCGTGCTCGCCGTCACCACGTTGCTCGGGCGGCCCGCCATGCCGCTGGGGGACGGCTCGGCCTACCTGACGCCCGCCATGGTGGTGTACGTGCTGTCGTGCCTGTTTTACCTGCGTCTGTCGGCGGGGTTCGGCATCGCCATGGTGATCGTCCTGGCGCTGTTCGTGTATGCCGGCACGCATCTGGCGGCGCTGCCCACGGGGGCATGGCTTGCCGCCGGCGTGGGGCTGTTCGTCGCGGGCTGGATCATCCAGTTCATCGGCCACTACTATGAAGGCCGCAAGCCCGCCTTCGTCGATGACGTGGTCGGGCTCCTGGTCGGCCCATTGTTCCTGGTGGCGGAAACCGCGTTCGCGTGCGGTCTGGCAGCGGATACGCGCGACGCCATGCAGGCACGCGTGTCCTGACGCGGCAGCTTGCAGCGGTGTCGCTCAGGCCATGCCGGCCGGCAGCCGCAGGCGCGCGGCCAGCCCGCCCAGCGTGCTGGTGCCCAGCTCCAGCGATCCTTCTTACATGGCCGCAATCTCGGTAACGATGGCGAGGCCAAGCCCGCTGCCGGCGGCGCTTTCGTCGAGGCGCCCGAAACGGGCCGCGGCCAACCCGCCCGCCTCGGGCGGCATGCCGGGGCCATCGTCCTCCACCAGGATTTCAAGGGCCGCCGCGCCGGTATCCTCGCGCAGGTGGATGCGCACCTGCGAACGCGTCCACTGGCAGGCGTTGTCGAGCAGGTTCCCGAGCATCTCCACCAGATCCTGACGGTCGCCGGCGAAGTGTCCTTCGCCCTCCACGTCCATGTCGAGCTGGCGCGCATCATGCAGGCGCATCAGCGCGCGTGTCAGTTCGCGCACGGCGGGGCCTGCCTTGATGCGCTCGCCACGTGCGGCCGCGGCGCCCGCCGCGCGCGCGCCAGGTGGTGGTCGACCTGCCGACGCATGGCATCCACCTGGCGCGAAATGGCGGCGGCGGCCGGTTCGGGCAGGGTGACGGCTTCGTTGGCGAGCACCGCCAGCGGCGTCTTGACGGCATGGGCGAGGTCCGCCGCCTGCCGCCGCGACTGTTCCAGCGCCTGCGTGTTGTCATCGCTTGCCAACCGTTCGAGGAGTCCAGCCCATGTCGCGCCAACCGTTTCCCGCATCCCTGTCACCGTCGACACCAAAGCGCTCTGCGGACCGGCGCGTGGCACTCCTGGCGGCCGGCGCGCTGTTCTCGCTGCTCTGCGTTTCGAGCCTGTTCTGGATGCACGCCGACCTCGTGGCGATGCTGCGCGAGTGGTCGCGCGCCGATGCAAGCTTGTCGCTGATCGCCCTCGGCACCATGGTTGCCGGCGCGCTGATTGCAGCGTGGCTTGGCGAATAGTCCCTGAAAAATAGGGGTAACGGGCGTTGCCGGGGATTCCTGACGCCGCGAATTTCTTGCCGCCGAACATGCCTGACCGCGCGAAAGTGGGGGGACGTAGTGCTCCAACGCGTGCGCGCTGAGGTTAAGCCGCGACAAAACACCGGGTTTTCACGGGGTTTTTGGCGTTGCGCGCATGAAAACCCTTTGACACACGGATGTTTCCGCTATGATTCAGTGGCGCCGGCATGGGGTATTGGCAACGCGATGCGAAGCCGTCGAATGTCCGGCTCTGATCTGTTCAACTCTCGTAAATCGACATGGCGACCAAAGCGAAACCGACCGCGAAGACGACTCCAACCAAGCCCGCTGCCAAGAAGGCCGCGGCAACGAAGGCACCCGTGAAGGCTGCCGCCAAGAAGGCCGCGCCGGCCAAGAAGGCTGCTCCGGCTGCCGCGGTGACCCCGCGCCCGCTGAAGGACACCTTCAACAAGTCGAGCCTGGTCGCTCACCTGGTAGCCCAGACCGAGCTGGAACCCAAAACCGTGAAGACGGTGCTGGCCCATCTGGAAAACACCATCGTCAGCGCGCTGAACAAGAAGGGCGCAGGCGAATTCACGCTGCCGGGCCTGCTGAAGGTGACCGCGCAGCAAGTGCCGGCCAAGAAGAAGCGCTTCGGCAAGGATCCGTTCACCGGTGAAGAGCGTTGGTTCCCGGCCAAGCCGGCCAGCGTCAAGGTGAAGGTTCGCCCGCTGAAGAAGCTGAAGGACGCTGCCGCCTGATCGGCCAGTTGATCCGCATGAAAAAGGAGCCGCTAGCCGGCTCCTTTTTTATTTTGCCGGTCAGGCACCGCCCGGCACGGCCGGTCCGCCAGATTCGCTTCGACTTAACCCAGGTCAAACTGGCGCCAGAGAGGGCCGCCTAGAATCCAAAGCGTCATGGGTGCGGGGGCGCTCCCCATGGCAACTGGCTCCCGGTGTCTTCCCGGAAGCCCCGCCCGCTGCCAGCGATGGCCGCGGGCTTTCTTTTTTGTGCGCCGTGACCTGAGCACGGCGCGCGTCAGCCGCCCACGATCTGCTTGGCGTAGCTGGCGCGTTCCATCTCGCAGACTTCGACGCTGATCTGCACGCTCTGTCCTTCGGCGGTGGCGGGGCGTACCGCTTCGGCGATGACGTCGCAGACGGCCTGGCCCAGCGCGCGCCTGACCGCCAGTTCGCGGCCATCCAGGATGGACAGCCGTGCGTGCACGAAGGCGCGCTCGGCGGCCTGCACGCCCTGGCGGAATGTGGACAGCGTGATGCAGCGTGACTTGATATCGGCCTCGCCGAATTCGCCGGACGCCAGCAGCGCGGCGTTGGCCTCGTCGAGCAGTTCTTCGGGCGAACAGTTGAGGCGCGTGTTTTCGGTGATTTCGATGACGAGATGAGGCATGGCAACGTAGGTTTAGGCGGTACGGGCCGGGCCGCTGGAGACCCGGGGGCGAGTTGCCATGATAAGGGCATTCGGCCGTCATGCACGGTTGCCTGAGGTAAGCTTGCATCAGTGCCTGCGGCGTCGGATCGGACACAAGAACACCTATGGAAACCATCAGCTTCGAAATCTTTCTGCGCCTGTTTTTGGGGTTGCTCGCTGGCGCCGTGATCGGCCTGGACCGCAACCTGCGCGGCAAGGCCGCCGGCATGCGCACGCTGGGGCTGGTATCGCTGGGCGCGGCAACGGCGGTATGCCTGGTGACGCAGTCCGGACATCCGATGGACGCCGTCTCGCGTGTGCTGCAGGGCCTGCTGACAGGCATCGGCTTCCTGGGCGTGGGCGTGATTGCCCGACATGGCACGCACCAGCGCCCGCAGGGGCTGACCACTGCGGCGGCAATCTGGTTGGCTGCCATCCTCGGCGCGGCGGCGGGCGCGGGCTACTACGTGGTCGGGGGCCTGGCGCTGGTGCTCGGCATGGCATTGCTATGGATGGGCGGACGCCTGGAAACGCGGCTGCATCGCGTGCTGGATCCGATCAATGGCGACAAGCATGGTGTTCGCGACAACGGCGCGGGCAAGCAGCGCAGTACCGACGACCGCGGCGATCACGAAGACGATCTCTTTCCTTGAAGCATTGAGCGATCGGGAACCTTGCTCCGCGGCAAGTTGCCAGACCTGACAGGGACGGCGCTCTTCCCGAGGCACCGTTACCGGCCAAACGTCCACAGGAGCCCCCATGAAGCCGATTACGCTGTTTGGCGCACCGACGGATGTCGGCGCGAGTACCCGAGGCTGCACCATGGGTCCGGAAGCGCTGCGCATCGCCGACATCGTCCCGGCCCTCGCCAGGATGGGGTTGGATGTGCGCGATGACGGCAATATTGCCGGTCCGGTCAATCCGCTGGCAGCGCCGGTGCAGGGCTTGCGCCACCTCGATGAAGTGGTGGCATGGAACCGCGGCGTCTTTGAAGCCAGCACGCGCGTACTCGAAGCGGGCAGGATGCCGGTGCTGCTGGGCGGGGACCACTGCCTGGCGGTGGGGTCGGTGAGCGCCGTGGCGCGCCACTGTCGCCAGGCGGGCCGCAAGCTCGTGGTGCTCTGGCTCGACGCGCACGCCGATGCCAACATCGGATCCAGCACGCCGACCGGCAATATGCACGGCATGCCGGTGGCCTGCCTGTGCGGCGACGGCCCTGCGCCGCTGACCATGCTCGGCGGCCACGCGCCGGCGGTCTTGCCGCAGGAAATCCGGCAAGTAGGCATCCGCAGCGTCGACGCGCAGGAAAAGCTGCGGCTGCATGGGCTCGGCCTGAAGGTGTTCGACATGCGCTATATCGACGAGTACGGCATGCGCCAGACCATGGAGCAGGCACTGGCCGGCGTGGACGACGACACGCACCTCCATGTGAGCTTCGACGTGGATTTCATCGACTCCGCCATTGCGCCGGGCGTCGGCACGATGGTGCTGGGCGGGCCGACCTATCGCGAGACGCAGCTGTGCATGGAGATGATCGCCGATACGGGACGGTTGTCCTCGCTGGATGTGATGGAACTCAACCCTGCCTGCGATGTGCGCAACGAGACGGCAAGGCTGGTGGTGGACTTCCTGGAAAGCCTGTTCGGAAAATCCACGCTGCTGCGGGCACGCTGACGGCGCCTCGCGGCGATGCAACAAAAAGGGTGCCACGGCACCCTTTTTTCATCAGGCGGATGTCGCGCTTAGGCGTGCAGTGCCGCGGCGGCGGCCGTCTGCACAGGGGGATCGAAGCGGGCCGGTTCTTCGCGCGCCAGCCGCTGCAACTGCGCCAGCTTCGCCCGCAGGCCTGCGTCGAGCCGCGGCGGCGGCATTAGGGTGGACGGGCAGGCCACGCCAAGAATATCCAGTGCCTGCCGGAAGTTCGCGACCGTTAGGCCTTGGGCCGGGTCGACGCTGACCAGATGCTCGCGCTGCGCTTCGGTCATCGATTCGGCCGGTGCGCAGGACACGATCGCATAGGAAGACGGCAGCGCGCGGCGAGCAAAGTAGGCGTCAATCTCTGCGCCGTGACCGCCCGCCACTGGCGGCGTCATGCCTTCCACCTGCAGGTCCAGCTGTTGAAAGATGGCGGCCGGCGTGCCGCGTCGCCAGGCGTCCGACACCACCACGCGGGCCCCGGCCAGGCCGAAGAGCCGACGGATATAGCCCAGCGCGACGGGATCGAAGAAGTGGACATCGCGCAAGGTGCCCGAGTCGGGGACCCCGCCGAGCCGGGCCTGGGACCGGTCGGAATACAGTACGCCGGGTACGTCCAGCATGATGAGTCGTTCGGACATGATTTCCTTGGGGGCTACCCATCGGGTTGGTGTGAGCAAAGATTACTCGGCAACCCGCGGCCTGCGCGCAACTCGGCCCCCGCCAAATGAAACATATCTGTAACTTCCTAGCGGAAGTCGTAAATGCCCGTTACCTCTCAATGTCAAATGTTTCCGTCTGACACATCTTTGTGTCCGCGGCGTCCACCAGGCTAAAAGCGGAAGCGCGCCACATCCTGTTCCAGCCCGGCTGCGAGGGCGTCCAGGCGTTTCGCCTGTGCGGCAACGGTATCTACCAGCTCTGCGTTTTGTTGCGCGGTTTGTTCGAGCTGCCCGACCGAGTGTCCGGCCGTGCGTACGCCCATTGCCTGTTCGTCGGCCAGTCCGCACAGTTGGGTGGCCAGTTCGTGGCTGTGGCTCACGGCGGCGTCGATGCGCCCCATGGCGTTGACGACTTCCGCGGTCAACTGCGTACCGCGCTCGATCTCGCGCGTGGCGTTGCCGACGATGCCGCCGATTTCGCGGGCCGAGCTGGCGCTGCGCTGCGCCAATGCCCGGACTTCCTGTGCCACCACCGCGAAGCCGCGCCCGGCCGGGCCGGCGCGCGCCGCTTCAACGGCGGCATTCAGGGCAAGGATGTTGGTCTGGAACGCAATGCTCTCGATCAGCGTGACAACCTCGGCGATTTGCCGTGAATGCACGTGCACCGCTTCCATGGCGCCGCTCATCTCACGCACGACAGCCGAGCCGGAGTTCGCTGCTTCACGCGCTTGCTGCGCGACGCCGCTGGATTCGGTGGCCTGCGCGTGGGCCTGTTCGACCAGTCCGGCCAGGCGGCGTACGCTCCCGGCCGCCTCAGCCAGCGCGGCGGCCTGCTGGCTGGTGCGTGCCGCGAGGTCGTGGTTGCCGGCGGCAATGCCGGCGCTGGCGGCGGCGATGTCCGCGGCGGAATCGCGGATGCGCGCCAGCACGCCGGCCAACTGGTCGCGCATGCGCGAAAGCAGCCCCAGAACGCTGTGCGCGTCACCGTTGCGCAGACGGATGTCGCCGGTCAGATCGCCGGCCGCAATGCGCGTGGCGGCCCCCGCAGCGTCCGCCGGTTCGCCGCCAAGCTCGGTGGTGAGGCTGCGCGCGGCAAACCATGCCAGACCGGCGGCAGCGAACAGGCTAGCGCCCAGCAGGCCGATCATCAGCGCCTGCGCCGCAGCCTGGCGCGAGCCCACGCTTGCCATGGTGTCGGCGGCCTGTCGCTCCTGGCGCGCGCGGGTATCTTCCATCATGCCGCTGAGCTTTGTGAGTTGTTCGCCAACAAAATGGCCATCTACGGAAACCGCGCTGTCGAACTGCAACGGGTCCAACGGTTGCTGCCTGACCAGTGCAACGTAGGCCTGCAGCAGCTTGCCCGCCTGAACGCGTTCGGGCTGCAAGCGCTCGGCCTGTGCCGGTGCGGCGTGGCGGATGCCGTCGAGCGCCGCATCGAGCCGGCCCAGCGCGGCATCGATGTCGGCGGCGGCTTCATCGCGCTCTGTACCACTGGTCGCCATGGTGATCGACAGCTGGGCGCGGCCGAGCCGGGCCAGTGCCGACTGCGCGCGCTCGGCTGAGATCGCGCCGTGCATGTCCTGTCGATACAGGGCGTCACTGCGCTGGCGCAAGTCAATGAGATTCACAATGCCGGTCACGCCGACTGCGGCGCCGAACAAGTACACCAGCGCGAACGCTGAGCACAGTCGCGCCAGCAATGGCATGCGCGCAAACCGCGCTGCCCGGTGGACACGTCCTGTCGGGCGGGACAACTTGAGAGACTGCAGCACGAATACACTCCGGCGGGCGCGGTGCCCGCATGACCTGTCCGTCGGATCGCGCAAGTGCTACCGGCGTTGCCGCTGACACCGCAAATCCTGGACGTTGCTGACCCAGGCCGGGCGGTCGCGCTGATGGAAGAGTGGAGTGCGCGGGCCTCGGCCGGCACGGATAGTCGAACAGAAATGTGACGCGCGCGTGACAAGCTGGCGGCATGCCTCGATGTCGTATTGAGCGCAGCGCGTGGGAAGCCAAAAAATGGGCGCGGCGGCGGCCGCCAGGCATGAAGCCAAGCGGCGGCCAACGGCATTGCCGTACTCGACTTCAGGACGCTGGCAGACCGCCTGCCAGCATAACCGGCGTCAGGTCAGGGCCAGTTCGAGGGGCGGGTTGCCCGATTGCGGATTGGGGAGCCGCATGGAGCCGCCATCGTCATGGACGTCCAGGCGATAGCCATGCGCGTAGACCACCGTGATCGAAATGCCAGTCTCGGGACTGAGCCGCAAGGTCTTGCGCAGGCGCGACATCAGGCCGGCCAGTGCGCGCGACAAGGGCGGCAGTTCATGGTGCCAGATGGCCTGTTCGATGCGGCGGTTGGCCAGCACGCGCCCGGCGTTGGAGAACAGCAGCATGGCCAGGTCGAATTCCTTGGGCGTGAGGGTGATGCGTTCTCCGTTCAGCGTCGCGAAGCGGCCCACACTGTTGAGCTGGTACGGGCCCGCCCGCACCACCAGGCCCTGTCTCTGGCGGTCGCCCGTCGCGCGCCGGCGCAGCGCGGCCATGCGCGCCAGCAGCACGCGCGTGCTCAGCGGCCCGCAAAGGTAGTCATCGGCGCCGGCGTCCAGGGCCTCGACCAGTGCCTCCTCGCTGCCGCCGCCGCTACCCAGCATCATGATCGGCAGATCGCGCGAGCGAGCGCAGCGCACGGTGCGGATGACATCGATGGCTGCGGTGTCCGGCAGTTCGTCGTGGATCAGCAGCATATCGTACGAAGCTAGGCTGACGCCCTGGATGAGCGCGCGCGGCGAGGCAAAGACATTGCATCGGAAGCCTGAGCGGGCCAGCAGGTCCGGCACGGCTTTCAGCTGCGCTGACTGACCGCTCAGCAGCGCGATGTTCATGGGGTCAGGCATACGGTGGAGGCAGGAGTCTGGAGGTCGGGATCGGCGAAAGGCACTGATTCCAGAGCGTATAAAGGCAAACGGCGCATAACAATCGGACAAATCCGATTCCAGCCGGAAAATTGAGGTAGCGCAGAAGCGACGCTGGATTGCGTTGCGCGCTTTTCACGTGGGGGAGGCGGGCACACGGTGGGAGCGTCGGCGCCGCGGCCGGCACTTTGCTGTGCCAAAATAGGGCTTATCGTGATCCGGTTCCGCATGGTGAGAACCTGGGAAGCCTGCAGATGCTAAGCGCGAGCGTTGTCGCGACGGTCATCCTGATATTCCACATCATCGGCGTACTGGCCGCCTTGCACGCCGTCATGACGGTGCGTACGGCGCCGGGCGCGATCGCCTGGGCAGGGTCGCTGGTGATGATGCCGTATTTCGCGCTGGTGCCCTACCTGATCTTCGGCAGGAGCCGGTTCGCCGGTTACGTCAACGCGCGCCGGTTCAACGACGACCGGCTGCGGGAGATCCGCCATGGCATGACGCCCGCGGACCGCGAGGCGCGCAGCGCCTGCGTGGTGCATGCGCCGGAGCAGGTCTGCATGCGCGCGCTGCCGCGGCTGACCGGCATGCCTTGCCTGGCCAACAACGATGTGCGGCTGCTGGTCAATGGCGCGGACACGTTCGAAGCCATTTTTAAGGCGGTGGCGGCCGCCACGCAGGTGGTGATCGTCCAGTTCTTCATCGTCCACGACGACGTGCTTGGCCGGCGCCTCCAGGCGCTGCTGTGCGAGCGCGCGCAGGCGGGCGTCAAGGTCTACTTTCTCTATGACAGCATCGGATGCCACGCCCTGTCGCGCGGCTACGTGAAAACGTTGCTGGCCGCCGGCGTCGAGGCGCGTGCGTTCTCCACTCACCGTGGCTTTGTCAACCGCTTCCAGCTGAATTTCCGCAACCACCGCAAGCTTGTCATCGTCGATGGCGCACAGGCGTTCGTCGGCGGGCACAACGTTGGCGTGGAATATCTTGGCCTGCGGCCGCCGCTGGCGCCGTGGCGCGACACCCATATCAGCGTGCGTGGCAGTGCCGTGCTGGACCTGCAGATGGCGTTCGCCGAAGACTGGTACTGGGCCGCGCGCGAAGTGCCGTACTTGCTGATGCCGCCGCCGGACGAGGTCGGCCGCATGACCTGCCAGGTAGTGCCGACCGGTCCCGCCGATGCGCAGGAAACCTGTTCGCTGTTCTTTGTCGAGGCGATCCAGGCGGCGAAGCACAGGGTCTGGATCACGTCGCCTTACTTCGTCCCGGACGAGGCGGTCTTCGCCGTGCTGCGGCTGGCGGTTCTGCGCGGCGTGGATGTCCGCATCCTGATCCCGGCGCGGCCGGATCATCTCGTGGTCTTTGCCGCCTCCACGCTTTACGCGCACCAGGCGGTGACCGCCGGCATCAAGCTGTACCGCTACCAGCCGGGCTTCCTCCACCAGAAAGTCATCCTGATCGATGACGACGCCGCGGCAATTGGCACGGCGAACCTCGACAACCGCTCATTCCGGCTGAACTTCGAGTTGATGGTCATGACCGCCGACCGGTCGTTCGCCGGCCAGGTCGCCGAGATGCTGGAGGCCGATTTCGCCCAGGCGCGGCGGATCGGCGTCGAAGAATTCCTCAAGGCCCCCGCGCCGCTGCGCGTCGCGATGCATGTGGCGAAGCTGTTTGCGCCGATCCTCTAGCCGCAGCACCGGAACAGCTCCATTGCATCCTATTGTGTACACTGTTCACTATTGGCAGGGCAAGTTAAGAACAGCATGTACTGGGGAAAATCATGAGCCGGATTGCTTCACCTACGCCGGCCCGCTCGACGTATCGCCACGGCGACCTGCGCCGCGCGCTGCTGGAGGCCGGCACCGAGCTGGCGCGCGAAGGAGGACCGGACGCCATCGTCCTGCGCGAAGCGACGCGTCGCGTTGGCGTGGTGCCCAACGCGGCCTATCGGCATTTTTCCAGCCGGCAGGATTTGTTGCAGGCCGTGCGCGCGGCGGCGCTATCCGCGCTGGCCGTGGCCATGGAAGCCGAAATGGGCGATATCCGCCCGGACAGCAGTTCCGCAGCGCTGGCTCGCGCCAAGCTGCGTGCGGTCGGCACCGGCTATCTGCGTTTTGCCCTTGCCGAGCCTGGGTTGTTCCGAACGGCGTTTTCCATGCCGGACGATGTGGAGACCGATGCCGACCCGGCAAAAGCGGGCGACAGCGGGCTGAATCCCTTTGAGTTGTTATCGGCTGCGCTGGACCAGATGGTCGATGCGGGAATCCTGCCTGCCCGGCGCCGTCCAGGCGCCGAATACCTGGCCTGGTCAGCGGTGCACGGCCTGTCCATGCTGTTGCTCGATGGCCCCTTGCGCGGCAGGGAGCCGGCGCAAGCCGAGGTGCTAGGGCAGCGTTTGATCGATATGGTGGAACAAGGGCTCCAGGCGCCGGCCTGAACACACGAGATCAAAAAAATGCCACGATGGCGGGAACCATCGTGGCAGGGCAAGGAACCAGGAAGGGGGGCCCTGGCTCGTCGGGGCACCCGCGGGTTGGGTGCCTGGCAAATTTATTCCGTTAGTTCTCATTCGAAAATCGGATAAGTCCTAAATTGGTTCACGAATTGTGTCCCTGGACACAAAACCGGGAATCCGCGGGCAGGAAGAACGCTTGGGGAATCGACACGGGGCGCGGCCTGTCTAATAAGGACGAGGCGGACAATCCGGCCCGCAGCCAGTTGTTGGATGGATCATGCGATACATGGTCAACAGGCTTTTCGCAGCAGCAGCGGTCGCCGCGCTATTGGCAGGATGCGCGGTGTATCCGGACTATTACGACAGCACCTATCCCGCTTACCCCGCTTATTCGGCTGGCTCGCCGTACTACAGCGGATATCCCGTGACGCCTGGCTACCCTTATTACGGTCCGGGCTATGGTGGCTACTATGGCAGCTTTGCATACATCTACGGCGGCGGGCGATGCTGCTGGTATGGCGGCCACGGCGGCGGCTGGCACGGTCACGGTGGCGGCTGGCATGGTGGCGGCGGAGACTGGCATGGCGGCGGTGGAGGCTGGCAGGGCGGGGGCCGCGGGGGCGGGCGCGGCGGCGGTTCACACGGCGGACACGGGCACTGAGCCCAACGCGGACCGAGCGTGAGAAATGCTTACCCAGCCCGCCAGAAAAGGAGTGTTGCCATGAGCACACGAATGCCGACCAATGCGCCGAAGCCTGGCCGCAAGCATGACAAGCCCGCGCCTGCGATGCCTGACGACCAGATCGAGCGCGACCTGGACGAGGCCCTCAAAGAAACCTTTCCGGCCAGTGATCCGGTTGCGGTGGATGCCGAGGTGTTGCGACAGCAGAAGAAGCCGTCGCGGAGCAAGGCCTAAGGCAACTGCCGCAGCTGTCCGATGACGGACATCAAACGGCCATGCGCCACGATGACGCCGGATTCATCCTGCAGCGCCTCCTGATAACGCTTGCGGAACGCGCCATCTCCCTTTTCGCTGAACAGCCTTTCGGCGGCACGCGCGACGGCGCGGCAGGTTTCATCGTGGTGTTCGGGGGACTCCAGTTCTTCATCGATCTCGATGATCAGGCGCGACAGCGGGTCAAGCCAGCGAAAGAAACTGTCTTCTGTCACCCGCTGCACGAACAAGCCCGCGGGGATGGGGCCGTTCAGGCGCTCGTACTGGCCGCGGTCGTAGCCGATGACTTCCTTGTGGACCTGCAGCAGCGCCGCGCGCAGGGCCTGCAGGCCCGAGCGGCGTGTTTCCTGGGTCGCTAAAAATTGTTCGTTGGGCATGCCCTTCTCCATGTTCATGGCCCGTGGGCAGGCAAGCGGAGTGCATCCGAAGCGAAAGCCGCCGATGCCTGCAGAGAATTCAGAGCGCAGCGCGGACAGTTCCCTGTCGGTGCCCGGTTTGCCTGCCAGTATAGGCAGGCCGGTCAGCGCGCCGCGCTAGCGATATACCCGTATTGCAGCGCAAACAACAGGAGCATCGCCAGACTACGCGCCTTGACCGCCGGCCGCGTTTGTACTTATTGCAGTGCGGATTCCGACCCCCGGTGGCGTTGTCAACCAAACAGCCGCCAGGCCAGGCGTGCGGCCACGCGGGCGCCCTGTTGGTCGCGGTCATACTGCGGGTTGTATTCCGCCAGGTCGGCGACGCGCAGCTTGCCGCTGCGCCGGGCGAGCAGGGCCACTTCCTCCACCACGGATAGCGGCACGCCATAAGGGGCTGGTGCCGACACGCCCGGCATCACGGCCGCCGGCAGTGCGTCGAGGTCGATGGTCAGGTACACGTGGTCGGTGGCAGCGATGCGCGCTTCCAGCTCTGCCAGGCGCGATGGCAGGTGACGCTCCTGCATGTCGACGTCTTCCACATAGCAGACGCCCAACGCATCGGCGCGGCCGAAAAGCGCCGGCGTGTTGCTGAGGCGGCTGATGCCAAAGCAGACGTAGTCGAACGGCTGTCCGCGTTCTGCGCAGGCGTTGGCGATCTGGTCGAACGGCGTGCCGGAGCTTGCGGGCCGGCTGGTGCGCAGGTCGAAGTGGGCGTCGATATTGATGATGAGCACACGTCCGCCGTCGTCCTGTGCGTCCAGATGCGCGCGCAGCCCTTGCCACGTGCCCCAGGCCACTTCGTGGCCACCGCCCAGCACCAGCGGAAGGCCGCCGCGCGCCAGCACGGAGCGCACGGTTTGCGCCAGCGCGAGCTGGGCCGATTCCAGATCGCCGTCTTCACATCCGACATTGCCGGCGTCGTACAAGGCCGGCAGTCCGTGTGCCGGGACGTTGGCCAGCGCACGGCGGATGGCGTCCGGACCTTGCGCGGCACCGGGGCGGCCCTGGTTGCGCAGCACGCCGGCATCGCAACTGAAGCCCAGCAGCACCGGTGCGCCGCCCAGGGGTGTCAGGTCTGCCGTTTGCAATGCATGCACGATGCGGAACAGGCGCGTGGTGTCGCCACGCTCGCCGCTATCGACGCGGCCCTGCCAGAGATTCTGGGACACAGCCATCCTTACGCCCGCGTCAGCACGGCCTGCAGGAAGCCGCGTGTGCGTTCCTGCGTAGGCGCCGAGAAGATGACCGATGGCGGGCCGGCCTCGATGATGCCGCCGCCATCCATGACCACCACCACATCGGCCACTTCACGGGCGAAGCCCATTTCATGCGTGACCACCACCATGGTCATGCCTTCGGCGGCCAGCACCTTCATCACCTGCAGCACTTCGCCGACCAGTTCCGGGTCCAGTGCCGAGGTCGGCTCGTCGAACAGCATCACGCGCGGTTCCATCGCCAGTGCGCGGGCAATGGCCACGCGCTGCTTCTGGCCGCCCGACAGGCTGGCTGGCATGGCGTGGGCCTTGTGCGCAAGGCCGACCTTCTCAAGCAGGCTCATGGCCTTGCGCTCGGATTCCTCGCGCGAGACGCCGCGCAGCATGCGTGGGCCCACCGTGACGTTGTGCAGCACCGACAGGTGCGGGAACAGGTTGAACGACTGGAACACCATACCCACTTCCGTGCGCAGCTGATTCAGCTCGTGCTCGCCGATCAGCTGGCCGTCGGTCACCAGCCGCTTGCCGACGATGTCGATGGTGCCGGCTTCGGGTTGTTCCAGACCATTGCAGCAACGCAGGAAGGTGCTCTTGCCCGAGCCGCTGGGGCCGATCACGACCACGACCTGCGACGGCTCCACATCGAAGTCGATGCCGCGCAAGACCGTATGGCCGCCGAACGATTTGCCCAGGTTGCGGATCCGGATGATTGCGGAATCGCTCATTGCACCATGCCTCCCATGCGCAGCCGTTGTTCTGCGCGTTGCAGGATCAGCCCGGCCGCGCTTGTCAGGATCAGATAAACCAGTGCGATCGCCAGATAGACTTCCAGCGACCGGTACGACACGCTGATGATTTTCTGTCCCTCGTGCATCAGGTCGGCAATGGTCAGCAGCGACACCAGCGCCGAGTTCTTGATGAGTGCGATGAACTCGTTGCCCAGCGGCGGAATCATCCGCACGATGGCCTGCGGCAGGATCACCGCGCGCATGGCCTGGCCGGAAGACATGCCGATCGAGCGGGCCGCTTCCATCTGGCCCTTGTCCACGGACTGGATCGCGCCGCGCACGATCTCCGAGACATAGGCGCCGGAATAGATGCCCAGCCCGATCACGCCGCACACAAAAGCCGGCAGCAGGATGTTGAATTGCGGCAGCCCGAAGAACAGCAGGAACAGCTGCACCAGCAGCGGCGTGCCGCGGATGAACGTCACGTATGCCGTACAGATGCTATAGATGAAGCGACGCTTCGGGTCCAGGCGGCCGATGCCGACCAGCAGTCCCATGATGCAGCCAAGCACCAGCGCGCAGGCGGTCACCTCCACGGTGACGATAGCGCCGTGGAGGATGTCAGGCCAGCCGGCAAAGACAGGAGAAAAATCCAGTTCCATGATGATGATCCGCGCGGCCTATTTGGCGGCTGCGTTGGCGGTGGCGCCGAACCACTTCTGGGTCAGCTTGGCGTAGGTGCCATCGGCCTTTACCTTGGCCAGCGCGGCATTGAGGGCGCGGGTCAGTTCGGGCGTGTCCTTGCGCACGGCCATGCCGTATTCCTCGGTGGTCAGCGGCTGCTCGACCATGCGCAGGCCGCCGCGAGTCTTGACGTACTGCATCGCGGCCGGCTTGCCGGTCACAGCGGCGTCGGCACGGCCGATCTCGACCAGGTTGAACATCTCCTGGTTCTTCTCCACTTCCACGCGCTCCACCTTCGGATACGTGTCGCGCAGGAAGCTGACCGACTTGGTGCCCACCTGCACGCTGACTTTCTTGCCGTTCAGGTCGGCCGGGGTATGGATGGAGGTGTTGCTGCTCTTGACCAGCGCCACCAGGCCGCCGGTGTAGTAGGGCTCGGTAAAGTCCACCACCTTGCGACGCTCGGGGGTGATGTAGATGCCGGACACGGCCATGTCGAAGCGGCGCGAGACCAGCCCCGGAACCAGGCCCTTGAAGTCGATGTCGGTCCATTCCACTTTCTTGCCCATGACCTTGGCCATGGCCTCGACCAGTTCCACGTCAAAGCCGGTGCGCTTGCCGTTCTCGACGAATTCCATCGGCGGGAAAGTGGCGTCGGTGGCCACGCGCAGCACGGCGCTGTCCTCGGCGTGGGCGGCGGCACCGAAAGTCAGGCCGATCAGGGCCGTCAGGCCGGCCATCAGGCATTTGCGACGAAGGTTCATGGAGGTCTCCTTTTTCTCGGGAACAGGGGTCAACCGTCGCAGGGGTGTATCGACGGCGGCGGTAATAAGTTGCGTGGTGTTTTCAGTAAGACTGCAGCCGCGCGGAAATTCGCATGGCTGCTGCCACGGTCATGTCGATCAGCGCGGTCTCGCGCCCTTGCCGTCGCGTGGCCGGCACCATCAGCGTGATGGAGCCCATCGCGTCGGTCTTGCCGCGGCGCGAGAAGAGCGGGGCGCTCACGCCCCAGACTCCCGGATCCACCGCGCCTTCGCTGACGGCGTAGCCGGTCTGGCGAATCGCGCTCAGTTCGGCCAGGAGCCCTTCGGCTTCGTCCGGTGCGCACAGGGTATGGACAAGACGCTCGCGCGCTTCGTCGCGCATGAACGCCAGCAGCGACTTGGCCGATGCACCGGCGCGCAGCGGCACGCCGCGGCCCTTCTCGAACGAGCAGCGCAGCGACTGGCGGCTTTCCACCATCTCCAGGCACACGGCGTGATCCTTGACGGCGACGACCAGACCCACGCTTTCATCGGACTGTTGGGCCAGCAGCCGCATATCAGGCAGGGCTTCACGGGCCAGGTGAGAAGCCATGTCAAAGCCGAGCGCCAGTTGCAGGCTGATCGGGCCCGGCGCGTATTCGCCGTCGGACTCCAGCACAAAGCCCCAGCGCTTGAGCATCAGCAACTGGCGGTAGAGCGTGCTCTTGGGCAGTCCGGTCTTGGCAACGAGCTCGCGCACAGAGATCGGCGCGCCATGTTGGGCCAGCGCCGCGAGCACGAACAGGACGCGATCGGCGCCGCCCGCGGGCTGGCCGGATTCGCCAGGCGTGGAGGTCGGGGGCGTCACGGCGTCAGGGTTGTCGACAGCATTCAGCATAGGGACGAAGAATAGGACTTCATTCCCAAAAATCAAAACCATCAGTCCCAGGAAATGGGAATGATGCGATAGGGATAACCCTTAAGTTTGCACATTGACCGCGCTAAGTGCGCGCGGCGCCATGCGCCGCCGCCAGGCCAACGGAAGCGCCAATCGACTCACTTGGGTGATGACAGTTCGGTCCGCCAGGCGGCATAGTTTTCTCATTTCGCGGTTCCCCCTCAATACGGTCGCCGGAACGGCGCCAGGGCAGGGGGCGAGCTACAACCACGCAGCATGCAAGATGACAAGAGACGTTCGCCTGCGGGCTGCTTTGGCCAATGACCTGGCGATCATTGCGCATTTACTGACCCAATGTGGCGTGACGCTTACCGAGGCCAGCGACATGCCCCGGCTGTTCCATGTGGCGGAACTCAATGGCCAGATCATTGGCTGCGCGTACGGCGAACAATACGGCCGCACGCTGGCCGTGCATACCGTCGCGGTCCTGCCCGAATTTCGCGGACGACGGCTGGCCACGTATATCGTCAGCGCATTGCTGATGCGAGCGAGAGCCGGTGGCTGCCTCAATGCCGCCGTGCTGACGAACCAGCACCCGGGCTTCTTCGCGCGCCACGGCTTCACCCTGACCGCGGTCGACAGCCTGGTACGGGAAACGCAGTTGCCGCTGGCCGTGCTGCGCAGCTTCGGGGAGCGAAGCCATTACATGGCGCGGCAGCTGACCTGAGCCGGGTCGATGCGCGACGGTGACGGTGGCGGGCGCCTGCTAGACTTTCCACACCGCCCCCGCCCTTGTATTCCACCGTGAACCCCTCCAACCTGGAACGCCAGCTGTCATTCCTCCGCGAGATCGACAAGCTGAAGAGCGTCGTAAGGCTGTCGCCGCTGATTGACCAGTCGCGCCGCGAGAACAGTGCCGAGCATTCCTGGCATCTCGCCATGTACGCACTGGTCCTGTCAGAGCATGCGGCAGCGCCCGTCGATGTGTCTCGCGTCGTGAAGATGCTGCTGATCCATGACATCGTCGAAATCGATGCGGGCGATGTGCCGTTCCACGTCCCCTCGACCCATGCCGGCCAGGCGGAACGCGAGCAACTGGCGGCCGAGCGCATCTTCTCGTTGTTGCCGGAAGCACAGGCGGCGGAGTTTCGCGATCTCTGGTTCGAGTTCGAAGCCGGCGCAAGCGACGACGCCAGGTTCGCCAAGGCCTTGGACAGGTTTCAGCCGATGCTCCACAACGCGGCGACGGAAGGCGGTACCTGGGTCGAGTGCGAAGTCACCGAAGAGCAGGTTATTGCGCGCTGTCAGCCGCCGATCGAACGCGGCGCGCCGGCACTCTGGGACGCCGCTGCCAGGCTTGTACAGGAGCACTTCGGCAAGCCCGACGCTGAAGGAACCAGCGAAGGGTAACGCCGTTCTCCAGCTTCACGCATTCAGTAGCCGAAGAATTTCCTCGTGCACGCGGGCGTCGCCGCAAGCGACCACGGCTCCGCCATGTTGCGGGTCGCCGCCGGTCCAACTGGTCATGATCCCGCCGGCGCCTTCGATGATCGGGATCAGGGCCTGCACGTCATAAGGCTGCAGTCCCGCCTCGACCACGGCGTCGACCTGGCCCGCGGCAACCATGCAGTATCCGTAGCAATCCCCGCCGTATCGCTGCATCCTGGCTGCCCGCGCCACGCGCTGGAAAGCGTCCCATTGCGCGCCGGCCTCGAACATGTCGGGCGTGGTACAGAGCAGCCTGGCCTCCGACAGCGATTGGCAGGGCCGCACGCGCAATAGCTTGCCATTCAGCCAGGCCTGGTTGCCGTCGCCCGAGAAGCGCTCGCGCGTGAACGGCTGGTCCATGATGCCCAGTACCGGATGCTGGCCATCATTGAGTGCGATCAGCGTTCCCCAAAGCGGCAGGCCGGTGATAAAGGCGCGGGTCCCGTCGATCGGATCCAGTACCCACGAGAACGGCTCAGTCCCGGCCACGCGCTGTTCCTCTTCGCCAAGGATGCCGTGGTTGGGATAGGCACTTCGGATCAGGTCGCGCATGGCGCGCTCGGCTTCCCGGTCCGCGACGGTAACGGGATCGAAGCGTGCGGCGCCTTTGTCCACCACTTCCAGCGGTGCACGAAAATGAGCGAGCGTGACAGCGCTGGCTGCATCGGCCAGGCGGCCGGCGAAGGCGAGAAACTCGGCGTGCTGATTTGCGTGCATGGGGCGTGGCGATTTAAAGGTGTGGCATAGGGAGAACGTGCCCGCGATTGTAGTCGCTGGTGTCGTTTCGCTCTCTTCCGTTCCTGCCCTAATCTGGAGGATTAAAAGCCTTCTCATCGTTGGTAGCAATGGCCGGCACATGCCGGCTATGTCACACGAATGCCGTCGACGAGCCATTTCAATGAATTTCATAGTTGCAATTATGAAATCCGATGATGAAATCGTCATCTCGCGTCGGCACTGCAATCCCAAATAAAAACAATGGTTTATGCATGCCGCACAGCGTTGGTGCGCTTCTTGCGATGTCGTGTACGGAATGGGGCGAAGGAAATCGCGCCCGCAAATCTCGTATTGAAACCGCCGTTGCGATGGCGGCAAGCGTTTGAGGAGGAGTGCACGGTGACGTATTACGGAAAGATCGAAGCAGGCGGGGAGCGCGAGGCCACCGCCGAGGGCCGCAAGCTGCAGGGTCAGGCACGGGGCGAAGGCGGACATCGCGCCGAGGCGCTTCCCAGGCGTTCCCATTGGGCCTGGGCCGTCGCAAAGGGACACCACGACTGGATGGATTCGCACACGCCCTTTGCTAGTCACGAATAACGCTCCCTTCGCTTTGGCCCGCCGACAGGTGGAGGCTGCGTCTTCCTAACTGCTTTCTATTCGCCCCATGAACTACACCCCAATCAAATCCCTGCTGATTGCCAACCGTTCCGAGATCGCGATCCGCGTGATGCGCGCCGCGGCCGAGATGAATATCCGCACCGTGGCGATCTATTCGAAGGAAGACCGCCTCGCGCTCCATCGCTTCAAGGCAGACGAAAGCTATCTGGTTGGCGAGGGCAAGAAGCCACTGGCAGCCTACCTCGACATTGACGACATCCTGCGCATCGCCCGGCAGGCGAAGGTGGACGCCATCCACCCGGGCTATGGCTTCCTCTCGGAGAACCCGGATTTCGCACAAGCGGTGATGGACGCCGGCATCCGCTGGATCGGCCCGTCGCCGGACGTCATGCGCAAGCTGGGGAACAAGGTGGCGGCCCGCAATGCGGCGATCGAGGCGGGCGTGCCGGTGATGCCCGCGACCGATCCGTTGCCGCATGACCTGGACGAGTGCAAGCGCCTGGCGGCCGGAATCGGCTACCCGCTGATGCTGAAGGCGAGCTGGGGTGGCGGCGGGCGCGGCATGCGCATGCTGGAGAACGAGCAGGACCTGGAGACCTTGCTGCCGGCCGCACGCCGCGAGGCGTTGGCCGCATTCGGCAACGATGAGGTCTATGTCGAGAAACTGGTGCGCAACGCGCGCCATGTGGAAGTGCAGGCGCTGGGCGATACGCACGGCAACCTGGTTCACCTGTACGAACGCGACTGCACCGTGCAGCGCCGCAACCAGAAGGTGGTCGAGCGCGCACCGGCGCCGTACCTCGACGACGCTGGCCGGGCCGAGCTGTGCGACGCGGCCATGCGCCTGATGCGCGCGGTCGGCTACACGCATGCCGGCACGATCGAATTCCTGATGGATGCCGATTCGGGCCAGTTCTATTTCATCGAAGTCAACCCGCGCATCCAGGTCGAGCACACGGTCACCGAGATGGTCACCGGGGTCGATATCGTCAAGGCGCAGATCCGCATTACCGAGGGCGGCCATATCGGCATGACGGAGAACACGCGCGATGCCGACGGCAAGATCATCGTGCGCGCGGCCGGCGTGCCGGAGCAGGCGGGCATCGCGCTGAACGGACATGCCCTGCAATGCCGGATCACGACCGAAGACCCGGAAAACGGCTTCCTGCCGGACTATGGCCGGCTCTCCGCCTATCGTAGCGCCGCGGGCTTTGGCGTCCGCCTGGACGCCGGTACGGCCTACGGCGGTGCCGTGATTACGCCTTACTACGATTCGCTGCTGGTCAAGGTCACCACCTGGGCGCCGACTGCCCCCGAGTCGATCCGGCGCATGGATCGCGCGTTGCGCGAATTCCGCATCCGCGGCGTCGCGTGCAACCTGCAGTTCCTCGAGAACGTCATCAACCATCCGGCTTTCCGCTCGGGCGAGGTCACGACGCGCTTTATCGACAAGACGCCGGAACTGCTGGCCTTCGCCAAGCGGCAGGACCGTGCGACCAAGCTGCTGCGCTATCTCGGCGATGTGTGCGTCAACGGGCATCCGGAAATCAACGGCCGCACGCTGCCGCCGCTGCCGTTGCCGAGCCCGGTGCTGCCCGCGATGGATACCACCGGCCCGCTGCCGACCGGCACGCGCGACGTCCTGCGCGAGCTCGGCGCGGAAAAGTTCTCGCAGTGGATGCTGGAGCAAAAGCGCGTGCTGCTGACCGACACGACCATGCGCGATGCGCACCAGTCGCTGTTCGCCACGCGCATGCGTACCGCGGATATGCTGCCGATCGCACCGTTCTATGCGCGCGAATTGCCGCAACTGTTCTCGATGGAGTGCTGGGGCGGCGCCACCTTTGACGTGGCGCTGCGCTTCCTGAAGGAAGACCCGTGGCAGCGCCTCGAGCAACTGCGCGAGCGCGTGCCCAACATCCTGTTCCAGATGCTGCTGCGCGGCTCGAACGCGGTCGGGTACACCAACTACGCGGACAACGTGGTGAAGTTTTTCGTCCGCCAGGCCGCCAGTTCCGGCGTGGACGTGTTCCGCGTGTTCGATTCGTTGAACTGGGTGCGAAACATGCGCGTGGCCATCGACGCCGTGGGCGAGAGCGGGGCGCTGTGCGAAGGCGCGATCTGCTACACGGGCGACATTTTCGACGGCTCGCGTCCCAAGTACGACTTGAAGTACTACGTCGGGATCGCTCGCGAGTTGCAGGCTGCCGGTGTGCACGTGCTGGGCATCAAGGACATGGCAGGCATCTGCCGTCCGCAGGCTGCGGCCGCGCTGGTGAAGGCGCTCAAGGACGAGACGGGCCTGCCGGTGCATTTCCACACGCACGATACCAGCGGTATTTCGGCAGCCTCCGCCCTTGCGGCCATCGGCGCCGGCTGTGATGCGGTCGATGGCGCGCTTGATGCCATGAGCGGGCTCACCTCGCAACCGAACCTGTCGAGCATCGCCGCGGCGCTGGCCGGCAGCGAGCGCGACCCGGGACTCGACCTGGAGCGCCTGCACGAAGCGTCGATGTACTGGGAGGGTGTGCGTCGTTACTACGCACCGTTCGAATCGGAGATCCGCGCCGGCACCGCCGATGTCTACCGCCACGAGATGCCCGGTGGCCAGTACACGAACCTGCGCGAGCAAGCCCGCTCGCTCGGCATCGAGCATCGCTGGACCGAGGTGTCGCGCGCGTATGCCGATGTCAACAAGATGTTTGGCGACATCGTGAAGGTGACGCCGACGTCCAAGGTAGTGGGCGACATGGCGCTGATGATGGTGGCCAACGACATGAGTGCCGCCGATGTCTGCGATCCGGCGAAGGAGATTGCGTTCCCCGAGTCGGTGGTGTCGCTGTTCAAGGGCGAGCTGGGCTTCCCGCCCGACGGCTTCCCCGCGGAACTCTCGCGCAAGGTTCTGCGCGGCGAACCGCCTGCGCCTTACCGCCCGGGCGACCAGATTCCGGCGGTCGATCTCGACGCGGCGCGTGCCGAGGCTGAAGCGGCGTGCGAACAGTCGCTCGACGACAAGCAGCTGGCTTCGTACCTGATGTACCCCAAGCAGGCGGTCGCCTACCATGCGCACGTGCGGACCTTTAGCGATACGTCGGTCGTGCCGACACCGGCTTTCCTGTATGGCCTGCAGCCCCAGGAAGAGGTCGCCATCGATATCGCGGCGGGCAAGACCTTGCTGGTCTCGCTGCAGGGCACGCATCCCGATGCCGAGGAGGGCAATATCAAGGTTCAGTTCGAGCTGAACGGCCAATCCCGCACGGCGCTGATCGAACAGCGCAGCGCCGCGCAAACCGGTCCGGCGCGCCAGAGCAAGAACGTCGCCGATCCCGACAATCCGCTGCATATCGCCGCGCCGATGCCGGGCTCGATTGTGACGGTAGCAGTCCAGCCGGGGCAGAAGGTCGCGGCTGGCACGACGCTGCTGGCGCTGGAGGCGATGAAGATGGAAACCCATATCGCGGCCGAGCGCGACTGCGAGATTGCCGCCGTGCATGTGAAGCAGGGCGATCGGGTGGCGGCGAAGGAGTTGCTGATCGAATTGAAAGGTATGGATTGAGGTTGGGTGATTGGCCGGCGTCCGCGCTGGTCGTTCGCCATAGGTGTTGAACTGAATAGGGCAATCTCGCGATTGCTCTATTTTTTGAGGTTCTTCGGTGAATTGTGGGGACGTCGTTCTTGGCATGCGCGGCTGTTTCGCCGGCGTAGCCGGCGAGTCACTTTCTGTCCGAGCGACAGAAAGTAACCAAAGAACGCGTTTACTTGCCCTAACGGGCGAATATTGATCGTAGCGTGCGAAGAATTTCGTACGGGTACTCGCTTCAGAGTCTGCCCGGCTGCCTGCCGCGTGGAGCGCATCCGTCTGCAGGCTCTCCGACAATGATTGAACCAGCCCCGAACCTGTCCGTGGCCCGACACTGTCACCGTTATCGCATCATCGCCTTCGGCTGCTGCGCGGCTCAGTAGTTGGCGGGCGGGACGACATCAACGACGCAGACGCTGGTGTGTCCGTTTCTTCTTTTTTCTTCTCTTCCCCCGGTTTTCACTGAGTGCGCGCAGCGCAGCCGTAGGCGTCCTAACCCGACCTTCCGGCGCGCCGCTGAATCGCCCGGCATGTCGCCTTTTTCAGACGGAATCTGGCGCCGCCGACATCCGGTTTTGCCTGATCAGGACACGGACTTTCCAATTCGCGACTTCCGGGTCGCGGCCGCGTCAGGCAACGGCGCTGTTCCGTAGGATTGCCCCGTCGTAGCGAGGAAGGCTGGACAAATCAAACAGACAAGGGCAGAGGAGACAAGGTAATGAGGAAGACGATGATCGGCCTGGCGGCGGCATGCGCCTGCGGAGCGGTGCAGGCGCAATCCAGCGTGACGTTGTATGGCGTGGTCGACGTGAACGTCGAATACGTCAACCACGTCGGAGCGGTGCCGTCGGCAAGCAATAACTTCAATCCAGGGCAGGGCGGCAAGGTGATCCGCGAGGACGCTGGCGGCTACTCGGGTTCTCGCTGGGGCCTGCGTGGCACGGAAGACCTGGGCGGGGGATTGAAGTCGATTTTCGTCCTGGAGAGTGGCTTCAATTCCGATACCGGCACCATGCAGCAGGGGGGACGGCTGTTTGGCCGCCAGGCCTTCGTTGGCGTGACTGCGCCCTATGGCCAGTTCACCTTTGGCCGGCAGTACCATTCCATGTTCTCCACGCTGGCCAACTTCGTGCCAGCGCGCTACGCCACGCAGTATGAACCCGTTGGCGTGATCGCCGGCGGCAACTTCCGCGAGGACAACACCGCGAAGTACACGGGCACGTTCGGCGGCCTGACCGTCATGGCAAACTGGTCGTTCGGCGTTGGCACGGCACTGCCGCAAGTCGTCGCGACAGTTCCGGGCGCGGGCGGCAATGGCGAGGTGCCAGGCCAGTTCCGTCGCGACTCGGCCTATGGTGCCGGCCTGAGCTACCTGTCCGGCCCGTTCGGCGTAGGGGTCGCCTATGACCAGTGGAATCCGACGATGGCGACCGGCAACGGTGCTTTCAAGAAGGCGGCGGTCATGGGCAGCTTTGCCTTCAATGACACGGCAAAGATCATGGGTGGCTACCGCTGGGGCCAGAACAAGAACCAGAACGGTACGCTGATTCTGCGCGACGACTTCTACTGGATCGGCGGTCAATACCGCTTGTCCTCCGCGCTGGACTTCACGCTCGAGTATGACTATCAGAACGTGAAGAATATCGGCGGCAACACCGGCGTGGCCAATCCGTGGCAGATCGCGCTGATCGCCGACTATTCGTTCTCGAAGCGTACTGACGTGTACCTGACTGCGGCGTACTCCAGGAATGCCGGCCTGGCCATGGAATCGGCCGCAAGCAACTATGCCACCAGCCTGACACTGAACAGCTACGCGCTGCCGAATGGCAAGACGTCGATGGTCGGCGCTGCCGTGGGCATTCGCCACATCTTCTGAATCAGCAGGGAGCAGAGCAGGGCTCCCGCAGCACATATGAGCGCCAGCGCGCTCTGCCGAGTTTCGTGGCAGGGCGCGCTGGCGCTTTTTGCTTTGGCGCCGGCAAGAGCAACAGGGTCGACATTTCCGTTCCAAGCGATGCCTGCGTACGCAGGCCCATGCGCCCGCATGTCACAAAAGGAAAAGCTCGCGACGTCATCGGCAAAGCGAAAACTTGCGCCAGGCCAGAAGATTGGTTGTCGCTTTGGCGAGCCTGAACGGCAAGCCGCAGGTGAACGGTCAAACCAGATAAAGAACAGGAGACGACATGGCGAAAGCCGTGAAATTTTACGAAACAGGCGGACCCGAGGTCCTGCGCTTCGAGAACGTCAGCGTGGGCGAGCCGGGGCCGGGGGAAGTCCGCGTGCGTCATGTGGCCGTAGGGCTGAATTTCGCCGACACCTACTTTCGCAGCGGCACTTACCAGGTGCCACTACCCAGTGGCCTTGGCAATGAAGCCTCCGGCGTGATCGAAGCCGTCGGCGCCGGTGTCACGCACCTGGCGGTCGGCGATCGCGTGACCTATACCGGCTTCACCAACACGCTGGGCGCCTACAGCACGGAGCGGATCATCGCTGCCGCACCGCTGATCAAGCTGCCGCAGTCCATCAGTTGCGAAGTCGCGGCGGCCATGACCATGCGGGGCTTGTCGGCGGCCTACCTGATGCGCCGGATCTACCCGTTCAAGGCGGGCGATGCCATCCTGCTGCATGCGGCGGCAGGCGGTGCCGGGCTGATCATTTCGCAATGGGCCAAGCTGCAGGGACTGACGGTGATCGGAACAGTTTCCACCGACGCCAAGGCCGAACTGGCGCGCGCCCATGGCTGCGACCACACCATCAATTACAGCCATGAGGACGTGGCGAAGCGCGTGCGCGAACTGACGGACGGCGTGGGCGTGAACGTGGTCTTCGACAGCGTCGGCAAGGATACCTTCATGTCCTCGCTGGACTCGCTCAAGCGCCGCGGCCTGCTGGTGTGCGTGGGCTTCGCCTCGGGCCCGGTCACGGGGTTCGATCCGGCCATCCTGGCCCGCAAGGGCTCGGCATTCCTGACGCGCCCGGGCTTGGCCGACTATATCGCCGACCCTGCCGAAAAGGCGGAACTGGTCGACGAGCTGTTCGGCCACGTGGCCGCAGGCCGCATCCGCATCGGGATCAACCAGCGCTATGCGCTGGAGGACGCCGCGCAGGCACATCGTGACCTCGAGGCCCGCAAGACTACGGGCTCTTCCATCTTCGTCATCTGACAGCACGCTGTTGTCTGTTTCGACTTTTTCAGCCTTTGCATTGCAACCCGGATATCCATCACCATGAACTTCCTTGACGGCCACCTGTATCCCGAGAACCAGCAGCCCCTGATCATCACCGCCGCGCCCTATGCGCCGGGCTGGATTCCCTCCGACTTCCCGGAGGATATCCCCGTCACGATGGAGGACCAGATCCAGAAGGCGGTGGATTGCTACGAAGCCGGTGCGCGCGTGCTGCACCTGCATGTGCGCGAAGCCGACGGCAAGGGCAGCAAGCGCCTGTCCACGTTCAACGAGCTGATCGCCGGCGTGCGCAAAGCCTGTCCGGAAATGGTCATCCAGGTGGGCGGCTCGATCAGCTTCGCTCCCGAAGAGGGCCAGGCCGCCAAATGGCTGGACGATGACACGCGCCATATGCTGGCCGAACTCGATCCGAAACCCGACCAGGTGACGGTGACCGTCAATACGGCGCAGATGAACGTGACGGAGCACGCCGGCGTCGACGACTTCAAGGGGGTATCGCGTGGCTTCCCGCACCTCTACGACACCTACAAGGACATGGTCGTGCCCTCGAACCCCAGCTGGGCCGAGGAGCATATCCGGCGCCTGACCGCCGCCGGAATCCAGAGCGAATTCCAGTGCTACAACATCAACAGCTTCGAAACGATCGAGCGGATGATTCGCCGCGGCGTCTACAAGGGGCCGCTGGTGATGAACTGGGTGGCGATCAGCGGCGGCATGGACCAAGCGAACATCTACAACCTGGCCAACATGCTCCGTGCCGTGCCGGATGGCGCCGTGCTGACGGTGGAGAGTTCGGTGCTGAATGTGCTGCCCATCAACATGATCGGCATGGCCCTGGGCCTGCACGTGCGGTGCGGCATCGAAGACGTGCTGTGGAACCAGACCCGCACGGGAAAGATGAGCACGGTCGAGCAGATCAAGCAACTGGTGCGCATCGCCGGCGAATTCGGCCGGCCTATCGCGACCGCGCAGCAGACGCGGGAAATCCTGAAGCTCGGCGTCTTCTACGACACCGTGGAAGAAACGCTTCAGGCCAACGGCTTCGCGCCCAATCGCAATGGTGGCCACCAGGGATTCCTGCGCAAGCAGGAAAACATGGCGGCCTGAGGTAAAGCGAGCGGGCCAGACCGATTGGCTACAGACCGGGTACATGGAGGATGACAATGGCATTTCGATTGAAGAAGCTGGTTGCGGCCACACTGGGCGCGGGTGCGTTGCTGACGTTGTGCGCTTCAGCGCAGGCGCAGGATGGCGCCTGGCCTTCGCGCCCGATCCAGATGATCGTGGCGTCGTCGGCAGGATCGGGAACCGATGCCCTGGCACGCGTGATGGCGCAACGCCTGTCGGTGGCCCTTAAGCAGCCGGTCGTGGTCGACAACCGGCCGGGCGCCGGTGGCGTGATTGGCACCAGCGCGGTGATCAAGGCGCCGGCTGATGGATACACGATCCTCTACACCACGGCAACGAACATGGTCATCGCCCCGGCGGTACTGAAGACCATTCCTTATGATCCGAAGAAGAGCCTGGTGCCCATTGCCGAGACGGCCGAGGGTGGCGTGATGCTGCTGGTCAACAGTGACCTTCCGGTCCACAGCCTGCCGGACCTCGTCAAGCTGCTGAAGGCCAATCCGGACAAGTACACCTACGGTACCTGGTCGGCGGGGTCTTCGGGGCAACTGATGATGGAGTGGCTCAAGAAGCAGACGGGCATGGTAACCGCTCACGTCCCGTACCGGACTTCGAATCAGCTGTTGACGGACCTTTCCGCCGGGGTGTTGACGATCGGCTGGACCGACCCCGGCGCACCCGTCCCCTTCCTTCGTTCAGGAAAGGTCCGCGCCATCGCCATTGCAGGCAACTCGCGCGCGCCCCAGTTCCCAGACGTCAAGACCATGACGGAACAGGGCTATAAGTTCGATGCCGTGGGCTGGTTCGGCATGTTCGCGCCTGCGGGAACCGATCCGGCGATCGTGAAGCGGCTGGCCGATGAAGTCAACAAGGTCCAGAAATCCCCTGAGCTCGCCACCATGATGCACACCATGAACTTCGCGCCGCCGCCCGTGAAAACCACGGTGCAGTTCGGCGACATCGTCGGCCGCGACATGCAGGTCTGGGCGAAGATCGCGGCCGATGCGGGGATCCGGCTCGATTGATCAGCCGTGCTCTGTCCGTGTCGACGTTCAGGGCTGCAGGGTGACATGGGCGGACAAGTGTCCGCCCTGTTCGCGCTTCCGCTTAACGTTGCCGTGCGACTATTCCGTATCGCACCGGACCACGACCGTGCCCAGCTTGGTGCCGGCTTCGACCGCCAGATGCGCCTTCACCGTATCGCGCAAGTCGAAGACGCTGTCTACAGCATGAATGGCGTCGGGGACGTCGTTCATCCATCGCCTCAGTCCTTCCTGGGCAATCCGGCGCATCTCGTAGGGCAATCCCGGCAGATAGAGGCCCTGCAGGCAGAGATTCTTGCGGATCAGCGTGACCAATGGAAGTTCCGGGAGCGGTGCGCCGCTGGCATACGAGATCCACTGGGCCTGATTGGCGGCGACCTCGAGGCAAAGCCTTGCATTGTCCACCGCATTGACATCGACGATGTGGTCAACGCCGTGTCCCTCGGTGGCATCCAGGATCCGCTGCGCGGCTTCAGCTGCCGTGTAGTCAACCACTACGTCAGCGCCACCGAGTCTGGCATGGGCCGCCTTGGGCCCCGCACTGGTGGTGGCAATGACATGCGCACCGCCCCACTTGGCGAGCTGCACCGCATAGTGCCCGACAGCCCCGGCACCGCCAGTCACGAGGACGAACTTGCCCCGGATCGCTCCACGCTGGAACAGGCTGACATAGGCGGTCATTGCGGGGATGCCCAGGCAGGCGCCCTGGGCGAAGTCGAGATGCGCGGGCAGCGGTGACGTCAACGCGTGCGGCAGGCAGATGTACTGGGCTGCCGTGCCAAAGGCGCGCCCGCGCTGTCCGAAATGCACCCAGACACGCGATCCCAGCAGCTTGCGATCGACGCCATCCCCGATCCTGTCGATCACGCCCGCGCCATCGCTGTTCGGAATGATGCGCGGGAATTCCATGCCGCCATGCATGCGCCCCGCACGACGGTTGGCGTCGGCCGGGTTGACGCCCGACGCGTGGAGCCGCACGCGGACTTCGCCAGGCGCGGGTTGGGGGGTGGGGAGGTCGCCGAAGATCAGTACCTCGGCCGCCGCCCCCTGTCTTTCATACCAGATCGCCTTCACGATGCGCCGGTCAAATTCAGCAGGGAAGCCGCATGGCGCTCCCCGCCAGCACATCAGTAGGGGATATCGCCGATGATGCCGGCGCGCTCCAGCTTGCGAGGTGCCGGGAAGTAGTCGTTGAGGGCGTAGTGCTGCGTGCAGCGGTTGTCCCAGATCGCAACGTCGCCTTCCTGCCAGGACCAGCGTACCTGGTACTCGGGAATGGTGGCGCGGCTGTTCAGGTATTGCAGGAGCAGCGGGCCGCCGGGCGACTTGTCGATGCCGTAGCGGACGTTTTCCGGGGTGCTGTAGTTGGTGAAGTGCGTCGTGAACGACGCGCCGACGAACAGGATCTTCTCGCCGGTTTCCGGATGGGTGCGTACCACCGGATGCTCCACCGGCGGATGGTCCTTGGCCAGTTTGGCGCGGTTCTCCGGCGTCATGACGGCACCGAAGCTGTGCTCGATGCTGGCCCTGGCGCGCAGGCCGTCGATTTTCTTCTTGATCTCCTCCGGCAGTTCCTCGTACGCCTTCACCATGTTGACCCAGATGGTGTCGCCGCCGATTTCGGGGCACTCGATACAGCGCAGCACGGCCCCCATGGCCGGGTTGGGACGCCAGAGGCCGTCGCAGTGATAGCTGTTCTCGTAGCTGTGCGGGTTGTCGCTGCGGTAGACCTTCACCAGCCCCGGGTGTTCGGGAACACTGCCGGCAACAGGGTGGTCTTCCAGTTCGCCGAAGCAGCGCGCGAAGGCCACGTGGTCAGCGCGCGTGATTTCCTGCTTGCGAAAGAACAGGACCCGGTGCTTGAGCAGCGCCGCCTTGATCTCGGCGAAGAGCGCCGGATCGCGCGCCGCGTCGCCGAGGTTGACGCCAGAAATCTCGGCCCCGATGGCGGGGGTGATTTGCCTGATCTTCATTTCCAGTCTCCTACGGTGCCGACCGCATGCAAGGGAGGCTGCATCGCGTTCGACCGGTTCTTGATTTGCACTCCCGGATGATCCGTCGTGGCGACATTTTCCGCTTGGCCTTGCACGCCGTGAACTTGGCTTTCTACGACACGCATGGCGCTCGAAGCGCACGGGTTATCGTCAATTGACAATACGTGACAGCCATTTATCATGAGCCGTCAACTTTCTGCGTGGTCCCTGATGTCGTTACTTGTCCGCGCCGCGGCCCTCACCAACTACAGCGAGGTGGCTCGTGCCGCCGGGTTGAATCCGGAGCGGATGATGATGGACGCAGGGATCAGTCCAAGCGTGCTGCACGAGCCGGACCTGATGATTCCGGTCGAGCGTTTCGGGCGCCTGCTCCAGGCATCCGCGACCCTGTCGGGCAATGAGAGTTTCGGGCTGTGCATGGCCGAATCGCGCCTGTTGTCCAATCTCGGCGCGGTGGGCATGCTGGTCCGCGACCAGGCCACGCTGCGCGACGCGCTCGGCATGTTGATGCGCTACCAGCCGATGCTCAATGGTGCGCAGTCGCTCGGGGTCGAGGAATGTGGCGAACTGGTCATCATTCGTGAAGCGCTGATCGCCGGCAACCCCAATCAGCCGACCCGCCAGCGGGTGGAACTGGCGCTTGGGGTCATGGTGCGGCTGATACGCCAGCTCCTCCGGCCGGACTGGCAGCCGCAACGCGTGTGCTTCGAGCACGCCGCGCCGGTCGATCTCAGTGCCCACCAGCGGTTTTTCGGCCCTTACGTCCAGTTCGACTGTGACTTCAACGGCATTGTCTGCGCAAAGGCCGATCTGGACGCGCGCAATCCCTGGGCCGATCCGGCCATGGTGCGCTACGCACAGCGGCTGATCGACGATTCCGGCGTGCCGCAGCAGTCAACCATGCTGGAAGACGTACGGCGCACAATTCCGCTGCTATTGCCCAGCGGGCGCTGCAGCATCGAGCAGGTGGCCGAACACATGGGCGTGGTATGCCGCACGGTCCAGCGCCGGCTGGCGGAGCAGGGCCGGAGCTTCTCGTCGATCGTCAACGACATCCGCATCGAGCTTGCGACGCGCCATGTCATCGAGAGCGATCGACCGTTGACCGAGGTGGCGACGCTGCTCGGCTTTTCCGCACCGAGTGGGTTCTCGCGCTGGTATCACACGCAGTTCGGTTGCAGCCCGAAGGAAAGCCGGGCCGCAAGCGGCGCCGCGCGCCGGCAGGCCGGGGCTTCGGGGGAGAGCAGGGCATAGCCGGGGCGCCGGCAACAGTTGTTCTCCGCCGCTAGGAGCGAGGCGGACGTTTCCCTCTGCCTCGGGCCTTTGGCGCCGGCGTCCTTGACGTGACGCCAGGCCCTTCGACTGCGGCAGCGGCCGTCTCCAGATGCGCCACGAGCAACTGCGCCGTGGGCGATAGCAGCGAGAACTGCCGGAAGCAGATGGCGAACCGGCGCCGCGCCCAACCGTCCCGCAGGGGAACCACGCGGACGTTCAACGCCGATGCGATGGGACGGGCGATCTCCGCCGGGAGAATGGCGATGCCCAGGTTGGCGCGCACGCAGCGCAGCGCGGCATCGAAGGTCGATACCACCGCGCGATAGCGGATCTGGCGATTCAGGATGGCTGCGTGGCGCGTCAGCATGGTCTGCACGGCTGTCTGCGCCGGCATGCCAACGTGGTCGTATTCCAGTGTCTGCGCGAAATCGCAAGACTCCGCCTTGGCCAGAGGGTGTGAAACCTGGACCACCGCGGCAAGGTGATCGCTGCGATAGGGCCGCGTCTCGAAACCTTCCAGATCGGCCGCATCCCAGCAGATGCCAAGCGGCGCGGACCCTTCGCGCAGCGACCGCACGATCTCCGTGCTAAGCCCCTCCTCGATGCTGACCCCGACATCCCGATGTGCCGGCATCTGCAGGAAGGCGGCAATGTCGTCCGGCAGGGACTCGGCCATGGAAGAGACCGTGGCAAGAAGACGGACCTGGCCACGTATGCCCGAACCGTAGTCCGCCATGTCGCGCGCGACCCGGTCCGCGGCCGCCAACATGGCGCGCGCGTGGGCCAGGACCATGTCTCCCGCCGCGGTGGGGATGACGCCGCGCCGCCGGCGTTCCAGCAGCGTGGCGCCTACGGTTTCCTCCAGTTGTGCCAGCCGCTTGCTGATGGCTGATGCGACGATGTTCTGCTGCTCGCCGGCACGGGCCATGTTCTGCGTCTCGCAGACGGCGACGAATAAGCGGAGGGTGGTCAGGTCGAGGT
Organism: Cupriavidus sp. C2SS-8b; assembly: GCF_057073745.1. Lineage (NCBI taxonomy): Bacteria > Pseudomonadati > Pseudomonadota > Betaproteobacteria > Burkholderiales > Burkholderiaceae > Cupriavidus > Cupriavidus sp. C2SS-8b. The sequence continues at coordinate 1,368,402 of NZ_CP172717.1, read as the reverse complement.
CTCGCATGGGGGGCTGCCGAGATTTTCCAAGCCGGAATCTTAATCCTGTTCCAGCGCCGAAATGGCGTATTTCCGGAATGCCCGGAGACTTTCCGTTTGGGAACGACGACGTGCACGAATGATCGCTGTTCTTTGGCTGTGGCAAGCCATAAAGTTGTTCCGTCGCCCGTGCACTGCGCGGCTCCGTCCCACGTTTCCCCAGTCCTTGTGCCATGACAGCCAACTATCCCACCCGCGCCGTGATCCGCGAAGTCGGTCTCCGTGACGGCCTCCAAAGCATCCGGACCATCCTGACAACGGAGCAGAAGAAGACCTGGATCCGCGATGCCCACGCCGCTGGCCAGCGGGAGATTGAAGTCGGTTCCTTCGTCCCGGCGCGCTTGCTGCCGCAGTTGGCCGACACCGCCGAACTGGTGGCGTTTGCCAGGGGTTTGCCTGAACTGTTCGTTTCCGTGCTGGTGCCAAACCTGCGCGGGGCCGAGAACGCCATCGCGAGCGGTGCCGACCTGCTGATCGTGCCGCTGTCCGCCAGTCATGCACACAGCGTGGCCAACCTGCGCAAGACGCCTGACGAAGTGGTCGCGGAAGTGGCACGTATCCGCGCCGCGCGCGATGCCGCCGGCTCGAAGGCCCTGATCGAAGGCGGTGTGGGTACCGCGTTCGGCTGCACGCTCCAGGGCCGGGTCGACCCGGAGGAGGTGCTACGGCTGATGCAGGCCCTGCTCGATGCCGGTGCCGACCGCGTTAGTCTTGCCGACACCGTTGGCTATGCCGATCCGGCCATGGTGAGCGAGCTGTTCTCGCGCGCCATCGCCATCGCCGGCGACCGCTTCTGGTGCGGTCATTTCCACGACACGCGCGGCCTGGGACTCGCCAACGTCTTTGCCGCGCTCCAGTCGGGCGTCACCCGCTTCGACGCTTGCCTCGCCGGCATCGGAGGCTGCCCGCATGCGCCCGGTGCCAGCGGCAACGTGGCGAGCGAAGACCTCGCCTACATGCTCGGCAGCATGGGCATCGACACTGGCATCGACATCGGCAAGCTGCTGGCCCTGCGCGAACGGGTGGCCGGCTGGCTGGCCGGCGAGACGCTGCACGGCACGCTCTGGCGTACCGGCCTGCCGAGGACATACGCCGCCGCGCCCGTTCTTGCGCCGGCCTGAAGGAGGGAGACAAAGCAATGCAACACGACATGAAGCCCGCCGTCCAGCAAGACGCCGATCATTTGCCGCTCGCCGGTGTCCGCGTGGTCGAATTCACGCACATGGTGATGGGCCCGACCTGCGGGATGATCCTGGCCGACCTCGGGGCCGAGGTCATCAAGGTCGAACCGCCCGGCGGCGACAAGACACGTAACCTCCCGGGCCTCGGCATCGGCTTCTTTCGCGCCTTCAACCGCAACAAGAAAAGCGTGGTGATCGATATCACCACGGAAGAAGGCCGTGCCGCCGCCGCCGAACTCGCCGGCCAGTGCGATGTGCTGCTGGAGAACTTCCGCCCTGGCCTGATGCAGAAGCTCGGGCTCGACTTCGCGACGTTGTCGGAGCGGTACCCGCACCTGATCTATGTCTCGCACAAGGGCTTCCTGCCGGGGCCTTACGAAAACCGCCTGGCGCTGGACGAAGTCGTGCAGATGATGGGCGGCCTGTCGTACATGACTGGCCCGCAAGGGCGGCCGCTGCGTGCCGGTACTTCAGTCAACGACATCATGGGCGGCATGTTCGGCGCCATCGGCGTGCTAGCCGCGCTGCGCGAGCGCGATGCCACCGGCAAGGGCCAGGAGATCCAGAGCGCGTTGTTCGAGAACTGCGTGTTCCTTGCTTCGCAGCACATGCAGCAGTTCGACATGACCGGCGAAGTGCCGCCGCCGATGCCGTCGCGCGTGTCGGCCTGGAGTGTGTACGACGTCTTCACCCTGGCCGGCGGCGAACAACTCTTCATTGGCGCGGTCAGCGACAAGCAGTTCGTCACGCTGTGCAAGGTACTTGGGCACCCGGAACTGGCAGCCCGACCCGAGTACGCGGACAACGCGTCGCGCGTGGCCGTGCGGCCGGGCTTGCTGGAAGAGCTGGGTGCCATCCTGCAGCACCACGCCCCTGCTGAGTTGTCGCCCAGGCTTGAAGCGGCGGGCATCCCGTACGCGCCGATCATGCGTCCAGATCAGTTGCTCGACGACCCGCACCTGACGGCCAGCGGCGGCCTGGTGCCGATGCAGGTGGACGATGGCTCCATCGCGCCGACGGTGCTGCTGCCGTTGACGATGGGCGGGCGTCGTCCCGGCGTGCGCCGGCCGCTGCCGAGGGCGGGGGAGCACAACGAGGAGGTTCTTGGGGCGCTGGGCAGTGCGGCGCCCCAACGCTGAGCAAACAGCCTTTCCGCGCGATAAAACAAAAGGAGACAACGATGTACAACACCCCCAACCGCATCCGGCGCATGGTGCTCCGCTTGCTTGCCGTGGCCGCCGCATCGGCGAGCCTGACCAGTACGTTTGCCATGGCGCAGAGCGGCAAGCCGGTGCGGCTGATCCTGCCGATCAGCGCCGGGTCCGGCGTCGACACTATCGCCCGTGCTGCGGCCCCGGCACTCGGCAAGACCCTGGGCCAGCCCGTGGTCATCGAGAACCTGCCGGGCGCGGGCGGCATCACGGGGGCATCGGCCGTGGTCAAGGCGTCCCCCGATGGCACCACGCTCGGCCTGGTCTCCAACAACCACGTGATCAATCCGAGCATCTTCAAGTCGATGCCGTTCGACGCAATCAAGGACGTGACGCCGATCAGCGTGCTGGGCGCCACGCCGCTGGTCCTGGTCGTGAATCCGAAGATTCCGGCGAAAGACGTCAAGGAGCTGGTGGCGCTGATGAAGGCGAAGCCGGACAGCTTCAACTTCGCATCGTCCGGCAACGGCACCATCATCCACCTTGCGGGGGAAATGTTCCTGAGCGAGGCCGGCGTCAAGGCACACCACGTTCCTTACAAGGGCACCGGTCCCATGATTACCGACCTGCTCGGGGGACAGGTCGACCTGGGCGTGGTCGCGCTGAACGCCGTGCAGCCCTACCTGAAGTCCGGCCAGTTGCGCGCCATCGGTCTCGGCGGCGAGGTCCGGTCGCCGGCGGCGCCCGATATCCCGACCATCGCCGAGCAGGGCCTGCCGCACTACAACGTCGAAGGCTGGTTCGCCGTGATCGGCCCCGCGGGCATGAAGCCGGCTGACGTGAAGCGCGTGCACGACGCCTTCGCCACCGCCTTTACCAGCCCGGAAGTGGTCGAAGCCATGAAGCGGCAAGCGACCAGCGTCAAGCCCGGCACGCCGGAGGAAGCGGCGAAGTACTTCCGCAGCGAAGCCGAGCGCTATGCCCGCCTCGTCAAGAAGGCGAACGTCAGCCTTGAGTAAAGGCGGCCCCTGTTCATGCCGGCGTGCGGGATTCTAAAAGGTCTTTAGACAGAATCGGCTTCGTAAAAGCAAAGCCCCGGAAGACCTGGTCTGCCGGGGCTTGCGTCTCAGCGCTTCCGTTCAGTCGGCCGCCATTACTCGTTCACCGCCAGCCCGGCATCCGGCACCTCGACCACCGGCGCCTTCTTGCCACCGCGCGCGCGCCATGCGGACCACGTGACCGCGATCACCAGCAGCGCGGAGATCACCACGAACACGCAGCTGATCGGCCGTTCCACGAACACCGCCAGGTCGCCGCGCGACAGCAGCAACGCGCGGCGGAAGTTCTCCTCGACCATCGGCCCGAGCACGAAGCCCAGCAGGATCGGCGCCACCGAGAAGTTCAGGTACATCAGCAACGCCCCGATCAGGCCAAAGGCCAGGACTTCCCAGATCTGGAACAGGCTGCTTTGCGTGCTGAACACGCCCACGGCGATAAAGAACATGGCCGACGGGAACAGGTAGCGGTAGGGCACCTGCAGCAGCTTCACCCACACGCCGATCATCGGCACGTTCAGGATCATCAGGATGACGTTGCCGATCCAGAAGCTGGCAATCAGGCCCCAGAAGATGTCCGGGTGATCGCTGATCAGCTGCGGGCCCGGGGCGATGCCCTGGATCATCAGCGCGCCCAGGATCAGTGCCATCACCGCATCGCCGGGAATGCCGAGGCTCATCGTCGGGATGAAGTCCACCTGCGTCTTCGAATGCGACGATGCCTCCGGCGCGGCCACGCCGGCGATCATGCCCGTGCCGAATTTCTCGGGCGACTTCGAGATCTTGCGCTCCAGCGCATAGGCCACGAAGGTCGTGATCGTCGGGCCGGTACCTGGCATGGCGCCGAACAGCGTACCCACGCCGGTGCCCCGCACCATCGGCCAGAACGCCTGCTTCAGCTCGGCCAGGCTCGGACGCATGTCGCGGATGCGCAGCTTGGCGTTGCTGGTCACCGTCTTCATGCGGTTGACGTTGAGGATGAAGTCCGCCACGCCGAACAGGCCCATGGCGATGGCAACCAGTTCGAGTCCGTCGCTCAGTTCGGGAATGCCCATCGCAAAGCGGAACGTGCCGGTATTGACGTCCGTCCCCACCACGCCGCAGAGCAAGCCGAACAACGTCATCGCCACGCCCTTGAGCGGCGACCCGCGCGACATCGTCGACCCCGCCAGCAGCCCGAGCAGCATGATGGAGAAAATCTCCGCGGGGCCGAACTTGAACGCGATAGCGGTCAGCAACGGCGATGCGAAGATCATCACCAGGATGCCCACCGACGCGGCAAAGAACGAGCAGATCATGGTGATGCCCAGCGCCGTGCCGCCCTTGCCGGCACGCGTCATCGGATACCCGTCGAGGCACGTCACGGCGTGCGGCGGATGCGAGGGCAGGTTGAGCAGGATGGCGCCAATCGCGCCGCCATATTGCGAGCCATAGAAGATGCCGGCCAGCATCAGGATGGCGGGCACCGGATGCATCGCGTACGTCAGCGGCAACAGGATCGAAATGGCGGAGAGCGCGCCCATGCCGGGCAGCACGCCGATCAGGTTGCCGACCAGCACGCCGAAAAACGACCACATCAGGTTGCTGCCCTGGAACGCGACGCCGAAGCCGAACCAGAGGTCATGCAGAGCATTCGATACCATGGCTTCACCTTCCCCAGATAAACAGCGGCAGCTGGATCTGCAGCAGCCAGGAGAACACCACGGCCGCGATCACGCACATCGCCACGGCCAGGCCGGCAGCCTGCTTGACGTTGTTGCTGCGGTCACCGAGCGCCGAAATGAAGACGATGGCAAAGGTCGCCGGAATCATGCCGCCATAGACGCCGAACAGCAGGAACGCGAGCGTGCCCAGCACGATGCAGACCGTGCCGCGCAGGTCGGGCGCCGCATGGCTGTGCCCATGTCCCGACGCCTGTTCGGCTTGCGCCGATGGCGCAGGCTCATTGCGGGCGGACATGGCGATCAGCACGCCAACCAAGGTCAGCAGCGTGCCAATGGCCACGGGGAAGAAGCCCGGGCCCATATGGCTGAGCGTGCCAGTGTGGTACTGCAGTCCGGCAAGTACCGCTGCCAGCCCGGTCAGCACCATCAGGGCGCCGCCGTAATAGTCCTTCTTGAAGCGTAGGGCCTGGCTCATTGGTCGGCCCCCCGGCAGCCCTGCGGTGGGCGCTGCATAGTGTGATCGCACATCGTGTGTCTCCTTCGGTGCCCGCGCATGCGGGTCAGGCAAATCTACAAGCGATGTCTTGCAATGGGCTTTCAGGCGGCTTGCGGGAACCTTACGAAATACATCACGACGTGATGTATTTGGCGCGGGAGAGGGCGGCCTCGGTGTAATCCCCTGTATTGAATGTAAGGCGGCGATAGTTGTATTAAGGAAGGGACAGGCATGGCGCCGGATAGGGAGACGGCACGTCTTTGGTGGTACCGGTGGCGTGCAAGCCGATCGGAAAAATGTGCTTCCGGAGGGGGCCGCCGATCAAAATGCTTAACCGTACCGTAATGATCGGGCGTTGCTGGTTGATTGATGCCGGCCCGCGCGGTTCCTAGAGTTGTGTGCAAATGACCGGCTCCGCGACATGCGGTGCCTAAAACGCCAACCGGAGACAACCATGATCATCTACGGCACCGCATTACTGGCCATCTGCCATCTGGTGGGCCTGTATCTCGGCGACTTGCTGGGCGCCGCCATCGGCGTGAAGTCCAACGTCGGCGGCGTGGGCATCGCCATGCTGCTGCTGATATTCCTGCGGCTTTACCTGCATGACCGGGGCCTGATGCCGAAAGAGACGGAGGCCGGTGTGGGCTTCTGGGGAGCGATGTATATCCCCGTGGTCGTGGCGATGGCCGCGCAGCAGAATGTGGTGGCCGCGCTGCGTGGCGGCCCGGTCGCATTGCTGGCGGCCATCCTGTCGGCGGCGGCCTGTGCCTGCCTGATTGCGCTGCTCAGCCGCTCCGGCGACCACGAGCCGCTGCCGCCGCTGCCGGCCGAAGCCGTTTCCCGATAAGCCAGGAGATCGCCATGACTATCGCTTCCCCGGCCACGATGTTCGACAACGTCCTGCTCCACAACGGCCTGGTAACGGCATTTGCCACCGTAGGCATCGTGATGTGGGTGTCTTCGCAGATATCGAAGCGGCTCACGAAAGGGCGCCTGCATGCCTCGGCCATCGCCATCATGATCGGCCTGGCGCTGGCGTACTACGGCGGCGTGGTGACCGGCAAGGAAAAAGGACTGGCCGACTTCGCGCTGTTCTCGGGCATCGGCCTGATGGGCGGTGCCATGCTGCGGGACTTTGCCATCGTCGCCACCGCCTTCGAGGTGCAGGTGCGCGAGGCCCGCAAGGCGGGCATGGTGGGTGCCGTGTCGCTGTTGCTCGGGACCGTGGTGCCGTTTATCGTCGGCGCGCTGGTGGCGCGGGCATTCGGCTACAGCGATGCCGTCAGCATGACGACCATCGGCGCCGGCGCGGTGACCTATATCGTCGGCCCCGTGACCGGCGCGGCGCTGGGCGCCAGCTCCGACGTGATTGCGCTGTCGATTGCCACCGGGCTCATCAAGGCCATCATCGTGATGGTCGGCACGCCGTTCGCCGCCGGCTTCCTCGGACTGAACAACCCGCGCGCCGCGATGGTGTTCGGTGGGCTGGCAGGTACGGTCAGCGGCGTATCGGCCGGCCTGGCGGCCACCGATCGCCGGCTCGTGCCCTATGGCGCGCTGGTGGCCACGTTCCACACGGGGCTGGGGTGCCTGCTGGGACCGTCGGTGCTGTACCTGGCCACCAAGGCGCTGGTCGGCGGCTGATCCGAGGTTTCACATCCGTGCACGGCCTGCTGCCGTGGTGTGGTAAAGGCCGCTAGCCTGAGGTGGCGGTCGCGCCAGCGGACTTCATCAGGTGCACAGATCGCTCCATGCCTTCCCGGTGTGCCCTGGCCGCACTGGTCCGGTAGACAGGACCACCCGGTTCCATTGAACGGCCCGGCGGCCGGGCATACAGTCGGACTGCCCCTGAAGCAGACAAGACAGCGGTGGAGACCGATATGCCCCTGAGCAGAAGACAATTACTGGCCGGCGCTGCGCTGGCTACCCTCGCCACGATCGCATCCGCCGTGCAGGCCGCCGCGGACAAGCCGATCACGATCGTGGTCGGCAGCCCGGCGGGCGGTACCACCGATTCACTGGCGCGTTTGATTGCCCGCTCGATGGGGGAAACGCTCCATCGCAGCGTGGTGGTCGACAACAAGCCCGGCGCCGGCGGCAATATCGCCGCGCAGTACGTGGCGCGCAGCGCACCGGACGGTTCCACGCTGCTGATGAGTTTCACCGGCCATACCATCAACGCGTCGCTGTACAAGAACCTGCCGTTCGACGCGGTCAGGGACTTCACGCCGATCACGATGGTCGCGCGTGTGCCGAGCGTGCTGGTGGCGCGCAAGAACGCGCCATTCGACAACACCGCGGGCCTGATCGATTACGCCAAGCGCAATCCCGGCAAGCTCAGCTTTGCCATCGGCGCGCAAGGTTCGTCGCTGCATCTGGCCAGCGAGCAGTTCAAGCAGCAGACCGGCACGGATATTCTCAACATTCCCTACAAGGGCACCAATCCGGCGCTGACCGACCTGCTGGCCGGCACCGTGGACCTGATGTTCGCCAGCACCGTCAATGTGCTGCCGCACGTCAAATCCGGCACGCTGAAGATCCTGGGCGTCAGCAGCAAGCAGCCGCTGGCGCAGTTCCCGGGCGTGCCGGCGATTGGCAGCACCGTCAAGGGCTTCGAGTCATCGGCGTGGTTCGGGCTGTTCGGGCCCGCGAAGCTGCCGCAGGCCACTACCGACCAGCTTTATCGCGCGGTCAAGATCGCGGTGGAGGATCCTGCCTACAAGCAGCGCATGGAGGCCGAGGCGGCCGGCGCCGTCAGCATGACGCCACAGGCGTTCGCACAGTTTGTGCGCAGCGATATCCAGCATTGGGCCAAGGTGATCCAGGCGTCTGGCACGCGGGTGGAATGATGGCGCGGGATTCAGTACAGGACGCGCCGCAGACCCTGGCGCAGAAGCTGCTGGCGCGCGCGGCGGGCCGCACGCACGTCACGCCGGGAGAGATTGCCACCTGCCGCGTGGATCTGGCGATGATGCACGACTCGGGCGGTCCGCGCCGGGTGCAGCCGCTGCTGGAGAAGATCGGCGCGCGCGTCTGGGACCCGTCCAGGGTAGTGGTCGTCACCGATCATTACGTGCCGGCGCATGACCCCGACAGCCAGAGGATCGTGCAGATCGCGCGCGACTGGGTCAGGGAAACCGGCGTGGCGCGCTTCCATGACATGGAAGGCATCTGCCACGTGGTGGTGCCGCAGAAAGGCTATCTGCGCCCCGGCATGTTTGCGGTGGGCGGCGACAGCCATTCATCGACCGGCGGCGCGTTCGGCGCCTATATGTTCGGCATCGGCGCCACCGAGATGCTCGGCGTGCTGGTAACCGGCGAGATCTGGGTGCGCGTGCCCGAGACCATCCGCATGCAGTGGCACGGCCGGCTGGCCGCGGGCGTCTCCGCCAAGGACATGATGCTGCGCATGTGCACGCAGTTCGGCATGGACGGCGGCCAGTACCAGGCTGTGGAATACACGGGCGCTGCCGTGGCGGCGTTGTCGATGCAGGAGCGCATGACACTGTCCAACATGACCGCCGAGCTTGGCGCCCAGGTCGGCCTGGTCGCGCCGGACGCGGTCACGCGCGACTGGTTGCGCGCCGCCGGGGTCGAGGACGAAGCCATCGAGCTGGCGCGATGGACTTCCGATGCCGGCGCCGAGTACCTGGCCACGCATGACTTCGACGCTGCCGCGCTCGCGCCGCAGGTGTCGCGGCCGCATACGCCGGCCGACGCCGGGGACGTCGACACCCTGGGTAATGTGGCCATCGACATCGCCTATATCGGCGCCTGCACCGGTGCCAAGCTCGACGACCTGCGCATGGCCGCGGAGGTACTCCGGGGCCAGCGCGTGGCACGCGATACGCGACTGCTGGTGGCGCCCGCCAGCGCCGCCGACCAGGCCCAGGCGGCGCGCGAAGGCACGCTTGCCGCGCTGGTCGACGCAGGCGCCGAATTGCTGCCGAACGCCTGTGGCGCGTGCGCCGGCTACGGCGAACACCGCTTTGGCGAAGACACCGTGGTGATCAGCGCCACGGCGCGTAATTTCAAGGGACGCATGGGCGCCGCCTCGTCGCAGGTCTTTCTTGGTTCGCCTTACACGGTCGCCGCCTCGGCGATCGCGGGGCGCATTGCTGATCCACGGGAGATGCTGGCGTGAACCTGGCTACATCGCATGAAACGGGTCGCGCCTGGGTCTTCGGCGACGATATCAATACTGACCTGCTGGCACCTGGCGCCTACATGAAGTTCGGCATCGGCGAACTGGCACGCCATTGCATGGAGCATGTCGACCCGACGTTCGCCGCTACCGTGCGCCCGGGCGACATCGTGTTCGGCGGGCGCAATTTCGGTGCGGGGTCCTCGCGCGAGCAGGCGGTCGAAGTGCTGCGCCACCTGGGCGTGGTTGCGGTGGTGGCGCAGTCATTCGCGGGCCTGTTCTACCGCAACGGCTTCAACCTCGGCCTGCCCCTGTTCATCTGCCCCACGCTGCCGCAGATCAAGCCGGGACAGCGCGTTGCCTGCGATATCGACAACGCCCGGGTGGTCATCGAAGGCGCATCGCTGGTGCAATGCGAGGCGATTCCGCCCCACCTGATTGCCATGATCCGCGACGGCGGGCTGGTGCCGCACCTGGCGCGCAAGATCGCGGCGGGCCAACTTTCCCTGACCACAACCACACCATGACCTTCAAGCAGCGCCTGCAACAGCCTCGCATCGTCACCGCCCCGGGCGTCTACGACGCCTTTTCCGCCTTGCTGGTGGAACAGGCCGGCTTCGAGGCGGCCTACCTGTCGGGCGCCAGCATCGCCTATACGCGCTTCGGCCGGCCGGACATCGGCTTGCTGTCGCTCGACGACGTTGCCTCGGTCACGCGCAATATCCGCGAACGCGTGGCGTTGCCGCTGATCGTCGATGCCGACACTGGTTTCGGCAACGCGCTCAATGTCGTGCAGACCGTGCGCACGCTCGAGCGTGCCGGGGCCTCGGCGATCCAGCTCGAGGACCAGGCGAGCCCCAAGCGTTGCGGCCACCTCGATGGCAAGACGGTGATTCCGGCAGCGGAGATGGCGGGCAAGATCCGCGCCGCCTGCGACGCGCGCCGCGACGCCAATACGCTCATCATCGCGCGCACCGACGCGGTGGCGGTGGAGGGCATGGCAGCGGCGCTGGAACGTGCCGAGCGCTATGCCGAGGCCGGCGCGGACCTGCTGTTCGTGGAAGCGCTACGCAGCCGCGACGACATGTCGGCGGCGATCGCCCGGCTGGGGCAGCGCGCGCCGCTGCTGGCCAATATGGTCGAAGGCGGCAAGACGCCGGTGCTGGCCGCGCCGGAACTGGAGGAGATCGGCTTCCGGGTTGTGATTTTTCCCGGCGGCACCGTGCGCGCGCTGGCCTTTGCGCTGCGCGACTATCTGCAGAGCCTGGGCGCGCACCACACCACCACGCCTTACCTGGACCGCATGCTGTCGTTCCAGGCCCTCAACGAACTGATCGGCACGCCCGAGATGCTGGCGCTGGGCAAGCGGTACGAGTAGGGCGCGGGGCGGCTTGCTCTGACGGTGCGACGGGCGTACCGTTGCGCCATGTTTTGCCACCGCAGTCTTCCATGCCGCTGATGACCTTCGACGCCAGACCCGACCTGCCGCGCTTCCAGCAAGTCCGCCTGATCCTGCGCGACCGCATACGCGGCGGCTATTACGAGACCGGCATGCCGTTGCCAGGCGAGCGCCAGCTGGCCGAGGAATTCGGCGTGGCGCGCGTGACCGTGCGCTCCGCGCTGGCGCGGCTGCAGGAAGAGGGCATGGTTGCCCGACTGCGGGGCAAGGGTACGGTGCCGACTTTCCGGCATGAGGCGTCCGCCGCCACGGTGCAGGGCGGCTTGCTCGACAATATCGTCAGCGTCAGCATGCGCACGCGCGTGACCGTGTTGCAATGGAAGCGCATGCCGGCGCCGCCTGCGGTCAGCGCCGCGCTGGGCCTGCCGCCCGGCGCGCCCGTGCTGAAGGTCGTGCGCGTGCGCAAATTCAAGGCGCAGCCGATCGCCTACACCGAGGTCTTCGTTCCTGATGACCTTGCCGGTGCGCTCGACCGCCATACGCTGCAGGACACGCCGATGCTGGTGGCGCTGGAACAGCATGGCGTCCATGTCGTGTCCGCCGACCAGACCCTCGGCGCCGCCGTGGCCGACCTGGATGTCGCGCGCATCCTGCGCATCACGCCCGGGGTGCCGCTGCTGCGCGTCGCGCGCATCGCCACGGACCGGCACGGCCGGCGCGTTCAGTACCTGGTCGGGCTATATCACCCGGAGCGGTATACCTACCAGATGCGGCTGTCGCGCGTGGGCGGCTCCACGCGGGTCTGGATCGACGCGGATGCATCCAGGGCGGCGGAACAGGGCGGGGCGACACCGGCGTTGCCCTTGGAATGAGAGGGCGTGACGCCGATGCCCCAATCGATCGCGACAGAGGATGCGACAGACGTGGAGGTCCGCACGCGGACGGAATCAGCTCTCGCTTACGCCCGTATCGAGAATGCGCTTGTAGAAGCCGATTTCATTGATGATCGCCACGCCAGTGTTGGCCCGGAGCAAAGCCATCTGCTGTTGCGCCCGCGCCCTGTCTCCCCGTTTCGCCGCCACATAACCCAGCAGCATCCACGGATAATTCGCGCCCGGTTCGATCTGCGTGGACCAGGTTGGCGCATGCTCGTTCAAATAGGCATAACCGATGTCATACCGGTTTTGCGTTGCTGTGGTATCCGCGGATAGCGGCACGTCGTACAACTGCGGAAAGACCTGGGTGACCGTGCCGGGATAGAAGCCCGGATTGACGGTCTGTTCAACATCGGCCGCATAGAAGTTGGTTCCATTGGACAACTGTTGCATGCCGGCCGAGACCGACGCGGCCACTTGCCTGTAGTAACCGGCATCGCCGTCGCCAATCGAGTCGAGGGCAGCGGCAAAGTCGACCAGGCCACGGTAGTTCTCGGTATTGTCTTCGGTGTACGCGATATCCGATTGCCTGAAGACCGGACAATAGCTCGGATCCGTGGGGGGTGCGTAGTCGCGCCGAAATACCGGAATCAACCCGTTCGGCTTTTGCGTCGCGGCGAGGTTTGAGTATGCAATGGATTTGAGGACTGGCAGGTTATCGCGGAACCATGCGACATCACCAGTGACCTTCAGGTATTCGGACGCCAGCGAAAGGAAGCTCGAGGCATACGAATCATTTGAGTCTGCCGGACATGCAACGGGTAAATTGGTATCGCCGCCGAATTTTACGTCATTGATGGTGTAATTCGATCGGTCTACGTTCCGGATATAGACGTTCATATAATTCCGGACTTCACTGGGTCGTTCCCTGATGAACGGGAGTAACCCGAGATTTGCGAAATACCAGTTCAGATAGTTGCTGCCGATGCCGACCTGATAAGCGCCGGCGAATGGTCCGGTGGCAATCTTCAGTGCATCCAGGTGATCGAGGATATTGAATCCTGTCGTCGAGGTACTCTGCGGAGAAGTGATTTGAATGGTTGAATTTTGAGTGGGCGCTGCCTGGGTCGAATTTTCGCCGCCACCGCCACAAGCAGCCAATGCCAATGGAACGGCTGCCATAAATATAAGATTTTTTTTATAGAATTGCTCACCGAAAAACTTTGCTTCTTTTACATCCATGCTAGATTTAATTTAATGATATAAATTTGGAACGATAATATCCCTTTCCGTCTGGAGGACGGATTATTAAATACTGGGATTGACCGGATTGACGATTGGACAGACCACAGTAGCGGTCTCGCGTCGCGCGTAGATAACGGGCGAGCGAAAAATCCGAAACGTTACTTGGGGGTGAATTCGCCACAAAGTGCCCGATTCACCTCTAAACGACTCTACCGGTCGTAATTTGCAGAAGCGGAATGATAACCGATTGCGTCAGGGCGACAGTCAAACGCCTGGAACTCCGCGCTGGCACGACGGCAGGATGGCGAGTGGAGGGGTTCGCCAACGTGGCCAGGCTTCACGGGTCAAACGGGCACTTCCATGCGCGGCGCATAAGCTAAGCCGACTTCCTTCGTTCCCATCGCCTGCCAGCATGCGTACGCTGGCAGATCGTCCAGACATGCGGTGCCGCCGTTCGCGCTGGCCGCCGGTGCGAATCTGACCTACTACGCCAGCGAGGCACCCTCACCTTCCGCGCAGGCCATCGTTGTCAGGCAGGATTCTCCGATCCATTCCGTCACTCAACTCAAGGGCCAGCGCGTGGCGTTCGCGAGAGGTGCCGGTGCACACTACCTGTTGCTGGAAGAACTCGGTGAGGGGGACTGTCGATGCGCGATCGAGATGCGCGCCACCGGACAGCGCATCGATATGGACGTGATGACGTCGCAAGCCCGGCGCCGCGAAGCCGGCGGCTGGCGGCAGGTGACGTTTCAGGCGACCAACCGCTGAGTCCCCCGGCGCCACCCTTGCCGGCATGCCTCAAGGTCCGCGCTATCGAACGGTAGTGCGGGCCGGTTTCGCTTAAACTGTCCCGCGTTACCGATGTCCGTCAGCCATGTCCATTTCCGATCTCGACGCCACGCACCTCAAGATTCTCGACGCGCTCCAGCGTGACGCCAGCCTGACCAACGTGCAGCTGGCCGAACGCGTCAACCTGTCGGCGTCGCCGTGCCTGACGCGGGTGCGCGCGCTGGAAGAGCGCGGCCTGATCCGCCAGCGCGTGGCGCTGCTGGATCCGCAGAAGCTCGGCCTCAACGTCAATGTGTTCATCCATGTTTCGCTCGAACGGCAGGCGCGTACCGGCCTGGACGCCTTCGAGCGCGCGGTGTGCGCGCTGCCCGACGTGATGGAGTGCTATCTGATGACGGGCGACGCGGATTACATGATCCGCGCCGTGCTGCCCGACGTGCAGGGCGTCGAGCGTTTGATCGTCGACGAGATCACGCGCATTCCCGGCGTCGCCAGCATCCGCACGAGCTTTGCGCTCAAGCAGGTGCTGTACAGCACGGCGCTGCCGCTGCGGCATTTGCGGTAGGCGTGCGCCTCAGGGATGACTGGACGGCACCGGTTCCAGCGCGGTCTCGCGCAGCAGCATCTCGTCGAGCCCGCGTCCGCCACGGATCATCGGCCAGACGTTCTCGCTGCCATCCACGTGGATGTCGAGGAACACCGTGCGGGTCTTCTGGGCCAGCGCCTCGCGCAGGGCCGGTTCCACGTCGGACGGCTTCTTCACCTGGATGCCGACATGGCCGTAGGCGCGGGCCAATGCGGGAAAATCGGGCAGGGCTTCCATGTAGGACTGCGAATAGCGGCGCTCGTACTCCACGTGCTGGAGTTGCCGCACCATGCCAAGGTAGCCGTTGTTGAGCGAGACGATCTTGACGGGCAGGTCGTACTGGCGGCACGTGGACAGTTCCTGGATGCACATCTGGATCGACCCGTCGCCGGTCACGGTGATGACATCGCTGTCCGGAAAGGGGTGCTTGACACCCATCGCGTAGGGCAGGCCGACGCCCATCGTGCCGAGGCCGCCCGAGTTGATCCAGCGGCGCGGGCGCGCAAAGCGGTAATGCTGGGCCGCCCACATCTGGTGCTGGCCGACGTCGGAGCAGATGAAGGCGTCGTCGCCGGCGATATCGCACAAGGTCTCGATCACGAATTGCGGCTTGATGCGCTGCGCGTCGCGCGCGTACGCGAGACATTGCGTCGCGCGCCAGGCGGCGATGTCGCGCCACCAGGCGTCGCGGGTGCCAGCCTCGGGCGGCGCTTCGGACAGGTGCGCGAGCAGGCTGCGCAGCACGCGGCGGGCGTCGCCGACGATAGGCACGGTCGGCTTCACGCGCTTGCCGATGCTGGCCGGATCGATGTCGATATGAATGATCTCGCGCGGGGTGGCGGCGAAGCTCTTCACGTTGCCGATCACGCGGTCGTCGAAACGCGCGCCGATGGCGACGAGCACGTCGCAGTCCTGCATCGCGCGGTTGGCCTCGTAGGTGCCGTGCATGCCCGGCATGCCGACAAAGCGCGGGTCCGCGGCGGGAAAGCACCCGAGCGCCATCAGCGTGGTGGTGACCGGCGCGTCGGCCAGCCGGGCCAGTGCCGCCACTTCGGCCGCCGCGTCTGCCGCGACGGCCCCGCCGCCGACGTACAGATAGGGCCGGCGCGCCGTGCGCAGCAGCTTCGCGGCGTGGCGAATCTGGCCTTCATGACCGTCGAGCGCGGGGCGGTAGGAACGGATGTCGATGGTATCCGGGTAGTCGAAGACGCCGGCGGCCAGCGCGACATCCTTGGGGATATCAACCAGCACCGGGCCGGGCCGGCCGGTGCGCGCGAGGTGGAAGGCCTTCTTCAGCGTGACGGCGAGCTCGGCCACGTCGCGCACGTTCCGTTTCGTCGAAACCGCCCCTAGCCGCCCGTCGGCGGCGCATAGCCTGGCATCCGTTCGCTCATGGCCATCAGTGGGACGAGCAGGGCGGCGTGCAGGTACCTGACTGCGGGCGAGAACTGACGGCGATGCGGGCAGACCAGGTTCAGGGGTGCCCGCTCGCCCGGCTGGTCAGGTAGCAACTGTTCCAGCCGGCCTTCTTCGACGTCATCGCAGACATCGAGCCAGGACTTGTAAGCGATGCCGCGTCCATCAAGTGCCCAGCGCCGCGCGATTTCCGCGTCGTCGCACATCAGCGTGCCCTTGATGGTGATCTGCCGCCGGGCGCCGGCGACGGGAAAGCTCCAACGGTCATGGACCCGGCCGCCCAGCACATATGGCAAGCACTGGTGCGCGAGCAAGTCGTCGAGCGATGCGGGCCGGCCGTGGCGCCGAAGATAGTCCGGGGACGCCACCAGCACGCGGCGATTGTCGGGCGCGAGGGGCAGGGCGACATAGGTAGCGTTTTCGTTCATGCCATACCGGAAGGCGACGTCCACCGGATCGCGGAAAACATCGGAGACCTGGTCGGACAGCGACAGCCTGAGCACAAGTTTGGGGTGGGATTCCCGGAACGCGGTCAGCAGCGGCAGCAGGATATTGCGGCCGAGGTCTGACGGGGCGGCGATCTTCAGCGTGCCCTGCAATGCCCGCTGCTCGCCGTGCAGGCGGTCCCTGCCTTCCTTGAGCTTGGCCAGCACCTCATCCGCATATGGCAGGTACTCCTCGCCCTCGGCAGTGAGCCGCAGGCTGCGCGTGGACCGTGCAAACAGGCGGATGTCGAGCTCCTTCTCCAGGCGCTGGATGGCAGCGCTGACCTGTCCAGGCAGCAGGTCGGCCTCGCGCGCGGCATTCGAGAAGCTGCCAAGCGCTGCGGTTCGTAAAAAAAGTTGCAGATCATCGAGTCGGATCATTTTCACTCTGATAGTGAAAGTCTTGCCGAATTTTCCCAGTTTTTCGACAACGCCGCAGCGACGAGAATGCCGAACTCGTCCCCCGGCTAGACGACACGCACGAAGCTGAACGATTTCCCGTATTTCCCGAACATTCGCTGGAGCAGAATATGAATTTCACTGACGCCGTCCTTTCCCGCCATACCGTCAAGGCTTACGAAGGCGGTAAGACCTTGCCCCAGGAGCAGGTCGACATGCTGCTGGCGTGGCTGCACAACAGTCCGTCGTCGGTCAACTCGCAGCCGTGGCATTTCGTGGTGGCGTCGACGCCAGAGGGACGCGAGACGATCGCCAAGGCGGCCACGGGCACGTTTTCCTACAACCATCCGAAGATCGTCGATGCCTCGCACGTGATCGCCCTGTGCATGCGTGCCGACATGGATGAAGCGCATCTGCGCGCCATCCTGGCGCAGGAGGAAATCGACGGCCGGTTCAAGATTGAAGGCGCTCGAGAAGGTCAGGACAAGACGCGGCGTTCGTATGTGGACTTGCATCGCTACGCGCTGCGCGATGTGCCGCAATGGATGGAAAAACAGGTCTACCTTGCCCTGGGCGGTCTGCTGCTGGGCGCTGGCATGCTGGGGATCGATGCGACGCCGATGGAGGGCTTCGACGCGTCGGCGCTGGATGCGGCACTCAAGCTGCGCGAGCGTGGCCTGACCAGCGTCGTACTGGTGTCGCTGGGCCGCCGCAGTGAACAGGACTTCAATGCCGGACTGCCGAAGTCGCGCCTGCCGAAGGAGGCAGTGTTCACGAATATCTGAAGTGGATTCTCCATCGCTGCCGGGTTGGGGCCTGCGCCCGCGCCCGGCATCAAACTTCAGGTGTCAGGGTCCAATCACTCGCCATTGCCCCTTCTCAGCAAGTTCGCGAAGCGACGGCGACGGTGGTCGGTGACTCGGCAAGAGGCACAAAGCGCCGTGTCGCGCCGTCGAGCGCGTCGATGCTACCGGTCTCAATGTCGTAGACCCAGCCGTGCAAATTCATGCGTCCCTGTTCGAGCGCAAGTGCCACGGACGGATGTGTGCGCAGATTCGCCAGTTGTGCAATGACGTTTTCACGTACCAGGCCGTCAAGCTTGGCGCGAGGCGTATCGAATTGGTGCGCGGCATTGATGGCTTTGGCCGCATCGGAATGACGCAGCCAGTTTGCGACCGCCGGCATATGGTCAAGGCAAGTGCAACGCGAGATCGCGCCCATGGCACCGCAGTCGGAGTGCCCGCAGATCACGATGTCATGCACGCCGAGGACGGCAACCGCATATTCGACGGTTGCCGATACGCCACCGGGTTCCGGCCCGTACGATGGGACGATGTTTCCCGCGTTTCGAATGACGAACAGTTCGCCGGGCTCACGCTGGGTGAGCAGCTCGGGCACGACGCGGCTGTCCGAGCAGGTCACGAACAGCGCCTTGGGGTTTTGGCTGGTTGCAAGCTGTTTGAAGAGCTCGACACGTTGCGGATAGACCTCGCGCTGAAAGCGCAGGAAGCCGTCGATGATGTCACGCATATGGTTCTCCGGATTCGAGTACCGGATGCCGGCATGTGATTCGAATGCCCGCGTCCGGTGCGGCAGCGATTATCGCTGAACACTGCGGCCGGGTACGGGCTGTTGCCGTGCTCAGGAATACAAGGCACCAATAAGAATGCTGGAGCAGCGTGATCTTATCGGCGTTGCGCCTGTTTGGTCGAGAAGTGTGATGCCGGCTTTAGCAGACTCTCGCATCAGGACCGGATTGGTCTGCAGAAAGCCAGGAATGGGGATCAGTACCCGCGACGGTGATCACTGCACAGAACTGCCGAGCCGATCCCGCCAAGTCCGTAGCTCTGCTGCGCGGAAGGACTGGAGCTTCCCGGCTAGCGCCAGGAGCAGATCCGATTGTGGCGTATCGAGCAACCTGGCGGCCTCCGATAATCTCAGCCCGCTGGCACGGATACGGTGGGTGATGTCTTTCGCGATGTCTGCTTTCAACGGGATCTCTTCGGCGTCTGCGAAACCAAGTTGCGCATACACATTCCCTTTCCCATACTCGAAGCAAAACATGCGGACTCCTTTCATTCGCTGGACAACAACCCCTTTCTGCGTCATGCGTGATGGTGGCTGAGGGCGCGATTATTCAGGGAAGTGAATGTCCAGACAATCTCGGGGAAACACTGAGTGCAGCGCTCCGATGTCCTCGTCCCCGGCGTTGCCGCCCCCGCTGAGGCTCCTTTTTTGTGGACCCTAAACCCGAATGACGAGGTCGGAATACTTCCAGACGTGTTCGTCTGCCGATAGCAGTCGCAATGGTTCGGTGATCGCCTGGGCGATCAGCAGCCGGTCAAACGGATCTCGATGGTGATTTGGCAGATGACGCACTGCGGCTGCATGCGTGTTCGCCACTGGAAGCTCGCGAAAGCCTGCGGCGGTAATTTCAGTGATGAGTTCGTCGACATCGACTTCGATCTTGTCGAGGCCAGCTTTGATGGAGATCTCCCAGATGCTGGCCGCGCTGATGTAGACCTCCTCGGCATCCAGGATCAGGCGCTCCGCGGTCTTGCTCAACTTCGGGTCATTCGTGACCGCCCAGAGGAAAACATGGGTATCGAGCAGGATGCGCATTACCGTCCTTCGAAGGCCGCGAGCAGGTCATCGGGGAGCGGGGCATCGAAGTCTTCCGCCGTGCGGATCTTCCCCTTCAGTCCGCCAAGACGCCGCGGGCTCTTTGGCTTGTCGAAGGGCACGATCCGGACCACGGGCTTGCCCGCCTTCGCAATCACGACCTCGTCGCCGTCCGCTACCGCCTCGATGAGCCGCGAAAGGTTCGTTTTCGCCTCATGAATGTTCACCGTCTGCATTATTTCCTCCGAGATACGAACTTAGTCTAGCTTAGTCTACTCTTGCCGGCAAGGTCGCAGACGCACGCGTCAGGATACCGCTCAATACCGCCCCGTTCACACTCTTTGGCATCGCGCTGACCATTTTCCTGGTCTTCCGGAACAACGCGAGCTATGAGCGCTTCAAGGAAGCGCGGCTGATGTGGGGCAACATGCTGATCTCAGCACGGTCGCTCACTTCGCAGATACTGAGTTTCATCCCTGAAAACGGTAGCGTCGATCGTATCCAGGCTGCATGGCCGCACGCAGGGGCGCATTCGCTTCGCGCATTGGGAGCAATCGACAAGCCGGCGCGTTTAGTGTCGCCCCTCACCTTGGCGCGAATGTCATAACGTGACGGCGGTTTGGTTCTATCGCCGATCCTGCGAGATTTGATGTACTTGCGAAACGCCCCCCAGGGCGTACGGCGCTCCGATCGGAGCGATTGGAACAGATACCGCAGCGATGGTCGAGGGCAGCATGTCCGTCAGCACATTCGATATTTTCAAAGTTGGAATCGGGCCGTCCGGTTGGAGTACCGCAGGGACCATGACCGCGGCCCGGGACTTGAAGTGGCAGAACGTCGACGAGCATCCGATTCCTTATCCCTTTCGGACCAGCGAGGAATTGTTCCGGTTGTGCGAGGAGTCAGGCCGCACCCTTGCCGACCTGATGCTCGAGAACGAAAAATGCTGGCGAAGCACCTACGACATTCGGGTCAGGCTGCTCGCCATAGCCCGCGGGATGGACGCTAGCGTTGCGGAAGGCGCCGCGACAGCCCAGACACGTGACGCTGCGGACGTCACACCCGTTGTGCTTCGGTACTACCGTGATTCCGTTCCCGGGGCTAGCGAGCAAGGTGTGTTGGATTTCCTATTAACCGCCGCGGCAATAGGCATTCTTTACAGCGATGGCGCGCGAATATCCGGGGCCGGGGTCGGCTACCAGGATGACGTCGGGGCGGCGTGCTCGATGGCGGCTGCGGGCCTTGCCGCGGTGCTGGGTGGTAGCAACGAACAGATCGGGGACGCCGTCGAGATCGCATCGACGCATAACCTTGTCATGAGCCGTGATCCGATGGAAGGCCTTGTACAGATTCCCGGTATCGGAACCAATGCCAGGGGCGCCATTGCGGCAATCAGCGCTGCACGAATGGCGTTAAGTGGCAGGGGCCATCGCGATGTCTATCGCATGGCATGGACAGCAGCGGAAGCCTCGGCACAGCCAGAAAGGATTGGTTATGGAACATATTGACGGTCTGACCCTGCGCAAGGCATTGGGTGCGTTCCCCACGGGGGTGACTGTGATGACCACGCTGGATGCCACCGGACGAGCGTGCGGAATTACAGTCAACTCGTTCAGCTCGGTTTCGCTAGACCCGCCGTTGATCCTCTGGAGTCATTCACTGTCCTCAAGAAGCTACCCCGTGTTTCGGGATGCCGAGCGCTTCGTGGTCAATATCCTCTCGGAGCATCAGGTTCACATATCCCGGCAGTTCTCGACGGCCCGCGACGACAAATTCCGCGATATTTCCATCCGATCCGGCTTGGGAGGTGTGCCCATCATCGGTTCATGCGCCGCAAACCTCGAGTGCGTGAAGGTTTCCGCCCATCCTGAAGGCGATCATGTCATCTATATCGGAAGAGTGATCCGCCTGGAGCGGTCGGAGCACCGGCCTCTCGTCTTCGGGGAGGGGCGCTACCTGGTCGCACGAGACCATCAGCATGATGAACGCGAGGCTGTTCTCGCCTAGAACCGAGGGGCCGCGCTTATCCCGTCGGCCAGGGGCTCACCGTTCCCCGAGATCGGCGAGCAACGCCCGGGCCTCGCGCAAGTCCGCGGTGTCAAAGCCTTCGGTGAACCAGCCGTAGATCTCGCGCAGCAAGGAACGGGCCTCGTCATGCCGGCCCTGCTGCTGCCACAGGCGGCTTAGCGCGACCGCCGCCCGGAGCTGCGGCGATCGGGCTTCCTGCCTGCCAGCGATCGCGATCGCCTTCTGGAAGCAAGCCTCGGCTTCGCGGACGCTGTCGTTCGTTTTGCCCGATGACCGGACCGCTTCGAGCAGCGTCAGTTCTCCCTTGAGCCGATGCAATTCGGCTTCGTGCAACCGCTCTCCGGTGCGTTCCACGGCAGCCAGTGCCTCGGCCACCGCCGCAAGTCCTGCCTCGACTTGTCCTGCCTTGGCACAGGTTTCGGCAAGCCGCGCCAGGAAGTGCGTGCGTCGAAGCTCGGCGCCGGTTTCGCGGTAGGCACCCAGGCCTTTCCGTATGAGATCGATCCCCTCTTGCACGTGGCCGCCTGCAGCGAGGGCACAGCCCGACAGCAGGGTTCCGCAAGCCAACCCGTACGGCAAGCCATAGTCGGTCGCCAGAGCGACCAGCGCCTGGGCGAGATCGAGAGCCGGCTGCACTTCACCGCGGAACAGCCGGACCTCTGTCGCGGCGATCAGCGCATCGGCCGAGTCCGAAGGATGGGACGGTGTCTGGGCCAGGGCCAGCGCCTCCTGGCTGCGGGTGCAGGCTTGGTCCGGATAGCCGAGCATCCAAAGATCCATGGCAAGCAGGGCCAGACCCTGCACACCGGGTTCGAGGCCATAGACGAAGGCATGTGAACGGTGCTGCTGTGGGTCGTAGAGCGCCATGGCCTGCTCCAGCCGGGCACGGGCCGCAACCAGTTCGCCAAGATAGAACAGGTTGGCACCCAATGCCCGGCGCGCCTGGAGCAACAGCGCGGGATCCTGCGCCTGCTCGGCCTGGCCAAGCAGTTGCTCCGCCAGGTCGCGGGCGGTCCGCAGTTCCGCACGCACGGTGTAGAACGTGCGCAGCCCCATCAGGGCCGTGAAGAGCTGGGTCGTCTCCCCGAGCTGCTGACACAACGCCAGCGCACGGTTGTACGTCGCACCCACTTCCGGGGCAGCGAAGCCTCTGGTCACCATCAAGGCTGGACCGAGGGTGATCTGCAGCGCGAGTTCCTCTTCTGCGCGCGCGGGTCCATCGGGCAGGCCGGCTAGCAAGGTCAGCGCCAAAGCCAGGTGGGTGACCGCTTCGGCGTCAGCGGAGCGTTGCACGGCCTGGCGTCCGGCGCGCCGCAGGTACTCCACCGCCTTTGAGGTGTTGCCGCTGCGGCTGAAATGATAGGCCAGCTCGCTGCAGTGCTCCTCGATCTGGGCGCTGAAGAGGGACTCGATCGCCTGCGCGGTGCGCTCGTGCAGCGCACGACGTCGCTCGCTCAGCAGCGAACCGTAGGTCACCTCCTGGGTCAAGGCATGCTTGAAGCTGTACTCCACCTCCGGGAACGCCGGTTGTTCGTAAATGAATTCCCCTGCCTGCAGCCTGGCCAGCAGGCTCTTCGTCTTGTCCTCGGGCTGCTCCACGACGCGGGCCAGCAGGCTCCAGGGAAAAGTCTTGCCGACCACGGCCAGGGTCTGCAGCAGCGCTTTCTCCGCGGGCTGCAGGCGGTCGATGCGGGCGGCGAGCACCCCCTGCACGGTGGCGGGAATGTGCAGCTTGCCGGGAACCTCCTCGAGACGGTAATGCCCGCGTTCGCCACGCAGCACCTGTGCTTCGACCATGTCCTGCACCACTTCTTCGATAAAGAACGGGTTGCCCTCGGTCTGCTGCAGGATCAGCTGCTCGAGCCGGGCAAGCCCCGGGGCATCGCCCAGCAGCGCGCGCACCAGGTCCCGGGCTTCGGCTTCGCCAAGCGGATCCAGGCGCAGCTGGGTGTAATAGCTCTTGCGGCCCCAGTCGTGCCAATACTCCGGCCGGAAGTTGACCAGCAGGAGAATGCGCGCGCTGGGCACGCTTTCGCCGAGAAAGCCGAGGAAAGCCTCAGTTTCGCTGTCGAGCCACTGCAGGTCCTCGATGATCAGCTCCAGCGGCTGGGCCAGGCTCTCCCGCACGAGCAGCCGCTTGATCGCCTCGAAGGTACGCTGCTGGCGGATCTGGGAGTCCATCTGCGCCAGCGCCGAGCCAGGCTCGACGGCGCCAAGCAGGTGGAACAGATAAGGCAGGCTGTCTTCAAGCGCACGGTCCAGCGTCAGAAGCTTGCCCGTGAGCTTTTCGCGCCGCCTGCGCTCGTCGTCTTGCGCCGTGATCTGACAGTAGTTCCGCAGCAGCTCGATCAGCGGCAAGTAGGGATAGGCCTTGCCGTGCGACACCGAGAAGGTTTCGAGCACCAGGCAATCGCGCGGCGCAAGCAGCTTGAATTCATGGCAAAGCCGCGACTTGCCAACCCCCGGCTCTCCAACCACGCCGACTATTTGCCCGTGTCCGGCCCGCGCCCGCGCGCGCGCTTCGCGCAACTGTTCGAGCTCGCGGGTCCGGCCGACAAAACGCGCCAGGCCGCGGCTGGCCGACATCTGCAGCCGCGTGCGCAGCGGCCCCAAGCCGAGGACTTCGAAGACCGCGAGCGGCTCGCGCAGTCCCTTGATCGGCGTCGCGCCGAGGGCTTTGAAAGCGAAATAGCCCTCGGTCAGGTTGTGGGTGTGTTCGCTGGCGACAATCGTGCCAGGCACTGCGATGCTCTCCATGCGTGAAGCGATATGGATGGAATTGCCCACGGGGTCGTAGTCGGTGTGCAAATCCTTGATCCGGATGGTGCGGACCACCACTTCGCCGGAGTTGATGCCGACGCGGATCTGCAGCGCGATGCCCTGGGCCAGACGGACGCCGTCCGCGTAGTGGCGCATGGCTTCCTGCATGCGCAGCGCCGCGAGCAAGGCCCGCTGCGGATGGTCTTCGTTCGCGATAGGCGCGCCGAAAAGTGCCAGGATGCCATCGCCCATCGACTTGGCCACATAGCCCTCATAGTGATGGACAGCCTCCATCATCAGTGCCAACACCGGGTCGATCAGGCGGCGGGCATCTTCGGGATCGAGATCATGGATCAGGCCGGTCGAGCCAGCCATGTCGGCGAATAGCGCGGTGACCATCTT
This sequence comes from Cupriavidus sp. C2SS-8b, assembly GCF_057073745.1. Lineage (NCBI taxonomy): Bacteria > Pseudomonadati > Pseudomonadota > Betaproteobacteria > Burkholderiales > Burkholderiaceae > Cupriavidus > Cupriavidus sp. C2SS-8b. The sequence goes on along the minus strand of NZ_CP172717.1, from coordinate 1,343,663 downwards.
GCGCTCGCCGTCCGCGGGGCTTCTGGCCTCCAGTTCTGCCTGAGCGGCCCGGATGCGCTCGGCCAGATAGGGCGGGGTGTAATCGACGGGGGCGCTGGACGCCGTTGCCGGGCCAGGCGGGGCCGCGCCCGAGGCAGGAGAGCCCCCCAGCGGCGCGCCGCATTCGCTGCAAAACTTGGCGCTGCCGGCCGCCTCTTGTCCGCAGGCGGGGCAGACGCGTACCTGCCTGGCGCCACATTCCTCACAGAACTTGGCGCCTGCCGGATTCTCGAACCCGCATCTTGCGCAGCGCATGGGGTTGTCCCCGTGGAAGCCAGCGATGGCCAACGATTAAATCTTAGCGCCTGCGCGGGGCGTGTCCGGTCGGGGTACCCAATTCTTCAGCAGCGTGCGGCATTGCGGCGTGCTGACCTGGCAGTGGCCAGGGCCACCGGCGGGCGCAAGTGATCTAGGGTGTTCATGTCGCCCGACTTTTCCTTGAAGCGTCGAGGGCGTTGCCGGCGCGGCCTGATGTGGCCCGCTCATTGCCGGCACCAGGGCAGCCGGCCAGGCTTAACCTGAGCCGGCGGCGTGCCGCCGGCCCACGGTCATGCCGAGCCCCTCAGTACAGCACCACCGAGCGGATCGACTCGCCGCGTTTCATCAGGTCGAAGCCTTCGTTGATGCGGTCCAGCGGCAGCGTATGCGTGATCAGGTCGTCGATGTTGAGCTTGCCGTCCATATACCAGTCGACGATCTTCGGCACGTCGGTGCGGCCGCGCGCGCCGCCGAAGGCCGAGCCCTTCCATTCGCGTCCGGTCACCAGCTGGAACGGGCGCGTGGAGATCTCCGCGCCGGCCTCGGCCACGCCGATGATGATCGACTTGCCCCAGCCCTTGTGGCAGCACTCCAGCGCCTGGCGCATGACCTGCGTGTTGCCGATGCATTCAAAGGAATAATCGGCGCCGCCGTCCGTCAGCTGGATGATGTGGTCGACCACGTTGCCCACGTCCTTCGGGTTGACGAAATGCGTCATGCCGAACTTGCGCGCCATCGCTTCACGCGCGGGGTTCAGGTCGACGCCGATGATCTTGTCGGCGCCGACCATCTTCGCGCCCTGAATCACGTTCAGGCCGATGCCGCCGAGGCCGAACACCACCACATTGGCACCCGCCTCGACCTTGGCCGTGAAGATGACCGCGCCCACGCCGGTCGTCACGCCGCAGCCGATGTAGCAGACCTTGTCGAACGGCGCGTCAGGGCGGATCTTCGCGAGCGCGATCTCCGGCACCACGATGTGGTTCGCGAACGTCGACGTGCCCATGTAGTGGAAGATCGGCTTGCCGTCGATCGAGAAGCGCGAGGTGCCGTCCGGCATCAGGCCCTTGCCTTGCGTCGAGCGGATGGCCTGGCACAGGTTGGTCTTGCGCGACAGGCAGAACTTGCACTGGCGGCATTCCGGCGTGTACAGCGGGATCACGTGGTCGCCCGGCTTCAGCGAGGTCACGCCCGGGCCGACGTCGGTGACAATGCCGGCGCCCTCATGGCCGAGGATCGCCGGGAAGATGCCTTCCGGGTCGGCGCCGGACAACGTGTAGTAATCGGTGTGGCAGATGCCGGTGGCCTTGATTTCCACCAGGACTTCACCGGCGCGAGGGCCTTCCAGGTCCACGTCTTCGATCGTTAGCGGCTTTCCCGCCCCCCAGGCAACTGCTGCGCGTGTTTTCATTGAACGTCCCTGTTGATTTAAGTTCTTGGTGCCAGACTATAAGTGGACCGACGATGGCGATGGCCAGTCGGGTATGCAGTTGTCCGAAGACGGACGCAAGTTGGCCGTCGCCCGTCATCGCACGTGCGAACGGAACGCCGAGCAAGATAATTTCCCCACCATGGAACGACAGGCTCAGCACTCGCTTTCACTTTCGGTGAGCGCCGCTTCCTCGCTGGCATTGCCATTGGGCTGCGACGCCGGATCTACGCCCTTGTCGCGATAGGTGGCCGGCGGGACGCCGAACTGCTTGCGAAATTCCCGGCCCAGATGTGAGGCGTCGGCAAAGCCGCAGCCCAACGCGATGTCGGAGACGGTGCGGTCCGAGCTGGTCAACAGCCACGCCGCGGTGCGTAGCCGCACATGCTTGGCGAATACCTGCGGGCTCTTGCCGGTTTCTGCCTTGAAGAGGCGTTCAAGCTGGCGCGGCGACATGTCGAGCTTGCAGGCGAGCGCCTCGAGCGGGAGCGCCCGGCCGACGTGCTGCTCCATCAGCAGGATCGCGCGCTTGACCTTCGGGTGCGTCGCGGGCTCGAGGCCGGGCGGATGTGGCTGCGGCGCGTTGCCTTTTTGCATCTCGCCGACGAGCAGGATCCGCAGCGCCTTCTGCACGGTGGCGTGATCGAAGTGGCGCAGCAAAATGGCGGCGGCGACGTCGATCGACGCCCGCCCGCCCGAGCAGGTGATGCGCCGGCGGTCGATCACGAACAGCCGGTCCGCAATCAGCAGGTCCGGATCGGCCGAGGGAAAGCGCTCAACAAAATCCCAGTAATGGAACCAGCTGACGCAGGCGCGGTGCCCTTCGAGTACACCCGCGCGCATCAGCGAGAATACGCCGGTGCAGATGCCAACCATCGTCGCGCCGCCGGCGGCCGAGCGACGGATGAACTCGAGGGTCTCAGGTCCCGCCTGGGGCCCCGAGTGCAGTAGCCCGCCAACCACGACCACGTAGTCGAACGGCTCCGCGTCGTCGAATGTCTCCCATGGCGCGACCTGGATCCCGCAACTCGCGCGTACCGGCGCGAGGGTGTTTCCGATTACGGTCCAGACACACCGCACGGGCTTGCTGTAGTCGCCGTCGTCCGCCGACAGTCTGAGCATGTCGACGAAACCCGAAAACGCGGTCAGCGTGAAGTTCGGCAGCAGCACGATGCCGAAGCGGACGCGCCGGGGCGCCGGCTCGGCGACAGGTGAAATGGGTACGTCGGGTGTCATGGCGGCATCCATCTTGGACAGGCTCGTGCAAGCGGGCGGATCGGGGTGGCGGGCTGGAGCTTCAGTGGCCAACGCTGGTGACGCATACGGCATCCATGCAGCCCGCGCGGCCCACCCGCACGACGCGGCTCCGTCACCGCCAGAGTCGCCGATCGGCCGGGCGCGGACTTGTGTATTTGCGACACGAATCATCGCCAAAGCGAATTTCCGGCGAGTCTGGACCGCCCCCTGGCGTCGCTGTCCCACGCCGATGCCGCTTTTGTTCTATCGGCAATTTCCGCGCTTTGATGTACTGGCATCCAACGACACCTACCAGGCCAGAGCAAAGAGGCAGCCAGATGAATGTCAGTGTTTTCGACCTTTTCAAAATCGGCATCGGTCCATCGAGTTCGCACACGGTCGGCCCAATGATCGCCGCATGCCGCTTCGTTTCGCATCTTGAGGATGCGAACCTGCTCGGCTTCGTGCGGCGCGTGCGGGCGGAACTGTACGGTTCGCTCGGCGCGACCGGCAAGGGCCATGGCACCGACAAGGCGGTGCTGCTCGGGCTGGAGGGAAGCCTGCCGGACCGGATCGATCCGGACGCCATTGAGCCACGCCTCGCGCAGATCCGCAAGGACAAGCGCCTGCTGCTCCTTGGCAAGCATGAGATCGCCTTCGACGAAAAGGAGCATATCGGCTTCTTCCGCCGGCTGATGAGCGGCACCGGGAACGTCGTGCATCCCAACGGCATGCGCTTCCAGGCGTTCGACGAGCAGGGGCAGTTGCTCGTCGAAAAAGAGTTCTACTCGATCGGTGGCGGCTTCGTCATCAATCGCGACGGGGACCGCGTGAATGGCGTGCGCGCGGCGGCCGAGGTGCCGTATCCGTTCCGCACCGGGGCCGACCTGATGCAAGCCTGCGGCGACAGCGGCTTGTCGATTGCGGAGCTTGTCTTTCGCAACGAATGCGCGCTTCGCCCCGCGGAAGACGTGCGCGCCGGGCTGCTGGCGATCTGGCAAACGATGGCGGCCTGCGTCGAGCGCGGCTGCAAGGTCGAGGGCGAGCTGCCCGGCCCGATGCGCGTGAAGCGCCGAGCGGCGGAACTCAACCACCGGTTGCGCACACGTTCCGAGGAATCGCTGCGTGATCCGCTGTCGATGCTTGACTGGGTCAATCTCTATGCGATGGCCGTCAATGAGGAAAACGCGGCGGGCGGCCGCGTCGTCACCGCGCCGACCAACGGCGCGGCTGGCGTGATCCCCGCGGTGCTCCACTACTACGTGAAGTTCGTGCCCGGTTCGAATGACGATGGCATCGTCGACTTCCTTTTGACGGCGGCGGCGATCGGGATGATCTACAAGGAAACCGCGTCGATCTCGGGCGCCGAGGTCGGTTGCCAGGGCGAAGTGGGCGTTGCGTGCTCGATGGCTGCGGCCGCGCTTGCCGCAGTGATGGGCGGCACCCCTGGACAGGTCGAGAACGCCGCCGAAATCGGCATGGAGCACAACCTCGGGATGACCTGCGATCCCGTCGGCGGGCTGGTCCAGATCCCATGCATCGAGCGCAATGCAATGGGCGCAATCAAGGCGCTCAACGCCTCGCGCATGGCGCTGAAGGGCGACGGCCAGCACTACGTGTCGCTCGACTCGGTGATCAAGACCATGCGCGAGACCGGGGCCGACATGAAGACGAAGTACAAGGAGACGTCGCGCGGCGGTCTGGCCGTGAACGTCATTGAATGCTAACGAGGGTCCATCCAATGAGCCGCTATTCGATATTCAGTCTGTTCCGCAACGGCTTGTCCTATCACCAGAATTGGGAGAAGCAATGGCGGAGCCCGGAGCCCAGGCGCGAGTATGACGTGGTGATCGTCGGCGGCGGTGGGCACGGCCTCGCGACCGCCTACTACCTCGCGAAGGAGCACGGCATCACGAACGTCGCCGTGCTCGAAAAGGGCTGGATCGGCGGCGGCAACACGGCGCGCAACACGACCATCGTCCGCTCGAACTACCTGTGGGACGAGTCCGCGGCGCTCTACGAAAAGGCGATGAAGCTGTGGGAAGGCTTGTCGCAGGACCTGAACTACAACGTGATGTTCAGCCAGCGCGGCGTGATGAACCTGGCCCACACGCTGCAGGATGTGCGCGACACCGAGCGCCGGGTCAACGCGAACCGCCTGAACGGCGTCGACGCGGAATTCCTGACGCCGCGGCAGATCCAGGAGATCGAGCCAACGATCAACCTGAACAGCCGCTATCCCGTTCTGGGCGCGTCGATCCAGCGCCGCGCAGGCGTGGCCCGGCACGACGCGGTCGCGTGGGGCTTCGCGCGCGGCGCCGATCGCGCCGGGATCGACATCATCCAGAACTGCCAGGTGACCGGTATCCGCCGAGACGGCGGCGCGGTCGTGGGCGTCGAGACGGTGAAGGGTTTCATCAAGGCGAAAAAGGTCGCGGTGGTCGCGGCCGGCAATACGACGACCATCGCCGACATGGCGGGCGTGCGCCTGCCGATCGAAAGCCACCCGTTGCAGGCGCTGGTGTCGGAGCCGATCAAGCCGGTCGTCAACTCCGTGATCATGTCCAACGCGGTGCACGCGTACATCAGCCAGTCGGACAAGGGTGACCTGGTAATCGGCGCCGGCATCGACCAGTACACCGGCTTTGGCCAGCGCGGCAGCTTCCAGGTCATCGAAGGCACGCTGCAGGCAATCGTCGAGATGTTCCCGGTGTTCTCGCGTGTGCGGATGAACCGCCAGTGGGGCGGCATCGTCGACGTGTCGCCCGATGCCTGCCCGATCATCAGCAAGACCGACGTGAAGGGCCTCTATTTCAACTGCGGCTGGGGCACGGGCGGCTTCAAGGCGACGCCGGGCTCGGGCTGGGTATTCGCGCACACGATCGCGCGCGACGAGCCGCATCCGATCAATGCCCCGTTCGCGCTCGATCGCTTCTATACCGGCCACCTGATCGACGAGCACGGCGCTGCCGCTGTCGCGCACTGAACCCCCGAGGAGAAAGAAATGTTGCTGATCGAATGTCCGTGGTGTGGTCCGCGCGCCGAATCCGAGTTCTCGTGTGGCGGCGAGGCCGACATCGCGCGCCCGTTCGAAACCGAAAAGCTGTCCGACCGCGAATGGGGAGACTACCTGTTCATGCGCACCAATACCCGCGGCACGCATCGCGAACAATGGATCCACGCCCAGGGCTGCCGCCGGTGGTTCAAGGTCGAGCGCGATACCGTCACCTACGACATCAAGGGCTACGAGACCTTCGTCCAGCCCGCCGCCAATGCATCGCAGAAAGGGGCCAAGAAATGAGCCAGAAAGACCGTCTCGGCGCGGGCGGCCGCATTCAACGCGGCCAGCCGCTGGCCTTCACGTTCAACGGACGCGCCTACCAGGGCTACCAGGGCGACACGCTGGCGTCCGCGCTGCTCGCCAACGGCGTGCGCTTCGTCGCGCGCAGCTTCAAGTACCATCGCCCGCGCGGCATCATGACCGCCGACGTCGCGGAGCCAAATGCCGTGGTGCAACTGGAACGCGGTGCGTACACGGTGCCGAATGCCCGCGCGACCGAGATCGAGCTGTACGAAGGGCTCATCGCCACGAGCGTGAACGCTGAACCGGACCTGGAACACGACCGCATGGCGGTCAACCAGAAGTTCGCGCGCTTCATGCCGGCCGGCTTCTACTACAAGACCTTCATGTGGCCGCGTAAGATGTGGCCGAAGTATGAGGAGAAAATCCGCGAGGCGGCGGGCCTGGGCAAGGCGCCGACGACGCTCGACGCCGATCGCTACGACAAATGCTACGCACATTGCGATGTGCTCGTGGTCGGAGGCGGCCCGACCGGTCTTGCGGCCGCCCATGCGGCCGCAGAGACCGGCGCACGCGTGATCCTGGTCGACGACCAGCGTGAGCTCGGCGGCAGCCTGCTGTCGGGGCGGACCGAGATCAACGGCAAGCCCGCACTGCAGTGGGTCGGCGAGATCGAGAGCAAGCTGCGCAAGCTGCCGGACGTGACGATCCTGTCGCGCAGCAACGCGTTCGGCTACCAGGACCACAATCTTGTCACCGTGACGCAGCGCCTCACCGACCATCTGCCGGTAGCGATGCGCCATGGCTCGCGCGAGCTGCTGTGGAAAATCCGCGCAAAACGGGTGATCCTGGCGACCGGCGCACATGAGCGCCCGATCGTCTTCGGCAACAATGATCTGCCGGGCGTGATGATGGCATCGGCGGTATCGACCTACATCCATCGCTATGGCGTACTGCCGGGGCGCGACGCGGTCGTGTTCACCAACAATGACCGCGGCTATCAGGCGGCGCTCGACCTGAAGGCAAGCGGCGCGAAGGTGACGGTCGTCGATCCGCGCGCCTCGGCCAGCGGCGCGCTGCCCGCCCTCGCGAAACGGCAGGGCGTGACCGTCATGAACGGCGCGGTCGTGATGGCCGCATCCGGCAAGCGGCACGTTACGTCGGTCAATGTGACTTCCTATGCGAACGGGCAGACCGGTAGCAAGGTGTCGAAGATCCCCTGCGATCTCGTCGCCATGTCCGGCGGCCTGAGCCCGGTGCTTCACCTGTTCGCACAGTCGGGCGGCAAGGCACAGTGGAGCGATGAAAAGGTGTGCTTCGTGCCGGGCAAGTCGCTGCAGGCCGAGGTCAGCGTGGGTGCGGCGGCAGGCGAGTTCAACCTCGCCGTGGCACTGCCGCTGGCGCTGGAAGCCGGCATCGACGCGGCGAAAGCCGCCGGCTTTGGTGGCGCAAAGCGGCCGGCCGCGCCCAAAGTCACGGCCGTCGCCGAGGGCGCGCTGCTGCCGCTGTGGCTGGTCGGCAGCCGCGCGGCCGCCGCACGCGGGCCGAAGCAGTTCGTCGATTTCCAGAACGATGTCGCGGCGTCGGACATCCTGCTTGCCGCGCGCGAAGGCTTCGAATCGGTCGAACATGTGAAGCGCTACACCGCGATGGGCTTTGGTACCGACCAGGGCAAGCTCGGCAATATCAACGGCATGGCGATCCTGGCACAGGCGCTCGGCAAGTCGATTCCCGAGACCGGCACGACCACGTTTCGTCCGAACTACACGCCGGTCACGTTCGGCGCGTTCGCCGGGCGGGAAGTCGGCGACTTCCTTGACCCGATTCGCAAGACCTGCGTTCACGAGTGGCACGTCAAGCATGGCGCGCTGTTCGAGGATGTCGGCAACTGGAAGCGTCCCTGGTACTTTCCGAAGAAGGGCGAGGACCTGCATGCCGCGGTGAAGCGCGAATGCCTCGCCGTGCGCAATAGCGTCGGCATCCTGGATGCGTCGACGCTCGGCAAGATCGACATCCAGGGTCCGGACGCAGTGACGCTGCTTAACTGGATGTACACCAACCCCTGGAACAAGCTCGAAGTCGGCAAGTGCCGCTATGGCCTGATGCTGGACGAGAACGGCATGGTCTTCGACGACGGCGTGACGGTGCGGCTTGGTGAGCAGCATTTCATGATGACGACGACGACGGGCGGCGCCGCGCGCGTGCTGACCTGGCTTGAGCGTTGGCTGCAGACCGAGTGGCCGGACATGAAAGTCCGGCTGTCATCGGTCACCGATCACTGGGCGACCTTCGCGGTGGTCGGGCCGAAGAGCCGAAAGGTGCTGCAGAAGGTCAGCCATGACATCGACTTCGCGAACGACGCGTTCCCGTTCATGAGCTATCGGAACGGCACCGTCGCCGGTGCAAAGGCGCGCGTGATGCGGATCAGCTTCTCGGGCGAACTGGCGTACGAAGTGAACGTGCCGGCAAACGCCGGCCGCGCGGTGTGGGAAGCGCTGATGGCGGCTGGCGCCGAGTTCGACATCACGCCGTACGGCACGGAAACGATGCACGTGCTGCGTGCGGAGAAGGGCTACATCATCGTTGGCCAGGACACCGACGGTTCGATCACGCCGTACGACCTCGGCATGGGCGGCGTTGTTGCGAAGTCGAAGGACTTCCTGGGCAAGCGCTCGCTGACGCGTTCGGATACCGCCAAGGAAGGCCGCAAGCAGTTCGTCGGCCTGCTGACTGACGACGCGGATTTTGTGCTGCCAGAGGGTGCGCAGATCCTCGCGCCGGGTACGCGCCTGTCGGCCACCGAGGCAACACCGATGATCGGTCATGTGACCTCCAGCTACTACAGCCCGATCCTGAAGCGATCGATTGCGCTTGCCGTGGTCAAGGGCGGCCTGGGCAAGATGGGCGAGAGCGTTGCGATCCCGCTGGCCGATGGCCGGCGCGTGATGGCAAAGATCTCCAGCCCGGTTTTCTACGATACCGAAGGGGTGCGCCAGAATGTGGAATGAAACGGGAAATGCTACGCCGGTGGCCGACATGCCGGCGTCTGACGCGCGCAAGCGCGCCGTGCGACTCGAGTCGCCGTTCGTCGGCGCGGCCGATCTACTGAACGCGCAGATGGCGGGTGCGGCGAAGGCATTCGTGATGCGCGAGCGGGCCTTTCTGGATCTCGTGATCGTGCGTGGCGCTTTGTCCGATCCCTTGTTCGTCGATGCGTTCGAGAGCGTGGTCGGTTGCAGCCCACCCGCAGCACCGAACACCGTCGCGCGGAGCACTGCCTATGACGTGCTGTGGCTCGGCCCGGACGAGTGGCTAGTGCGGTCGAACGGGCCGGTGCCGGCGGGTGTACTGGAGCCGAAGCTTACCCAGGCGTTCGCCGGGGCGTATGCGGCCGCGGTCGACGTCGGCAGCGGCTACACGGTGGTCGAGATCCGTGGCGAGCGTGTGCGCGACGTGCTCGCGCGCGGCTGCCCGCTCGACCTGCATCCGCGCGTGCTCAAGCCAGGGCAGTGCGTGCAGAGCCACTACTTCAAGGCCTCGATCGTGCTCGTGCCGACAGAGGCCGACCGCTTCGAGATCGTGGTGCGCCGCAGCTTTGCCGATTACTTCTGCCGCATCATCCTGGACGCGGCGGTGCCGCTGACATCATGAAGCTCGTCGATAACGCCTTCAACGGTCCGCTGGCCGCGCTCGATGCACCGCTCCTGCCCGGGCGGGGATGGAGTGTGTTCATCGATGCCTTGGCGGTGCCGGTGCGCATCGGCATCCATCCGCACGAGCACGATGCACCGCAGCCGATCATCATCGATGCGCGTCTCGGCTATCGCAGCGAGCCGCGCGAAGATGGCGAATGGATCGACTACGAAGGCTATTGTGCTCGCCTGGCCGGGTTTCTCGGGCACAAGCCGCATACGCGGCTGCTCGAGACGCTGGTGGCCGAGATCGCGGAGCTGTCGTTTCGCGAATGGCCCGCGCTCGACACGCTGACGCTGGCCGTGCATAAGCCGAAGATCCGGCCTGGCACGCAACGCGTCGGTGTCGCGCTCGAGTGGACACGCGCCGATTACCTGAGGCGCAGCGGGAAAGTGGCCTGAGCACTGCCGGGACCATGTCGGCCTTGTTCAAACGCGTGTCGGTATTCGACATGGGCTTCCCGGCCTCCCGGACTACTCTCCTAGACGCCGCCGCAGTTGCCGCACCGATCGGTGAGCCAGCGGCGCAAGTCACATAAACACGAGGAGAGAATCCGATGAAAATGGGAGCGACTGCGGGCTCGGCCCTGGCTTTGATGGTTTCCACGTCCGCCTTTGCCCAAAGCGGCGTCACGCTGTACGGCATCATCGACGAAGGCATCAACTACACCAGCAACGTCGGTGGACATAGCCTGACCGAGGTGGCAAGCGGTTTTGCGCAAGGCAGCCGGTGGGGCCTGAAGGGCACGGAAGACCTGGGCGCCGGCCTCAAGGCGCTGTTCCAGCTCGAAGGCGGCTTTAATGCGAGCAATGGCAAAGCGGCACAGGGCGGATTGCTGTTTGGCCGGCAAGCCTATGTCGGGCTTTCCGATAATCAATACGGCAGCGTGACGCTTGGGCGCCAGTATGATTCGGTGATCGACTATCTCGCGCCGACGACTGTTGCCGGAAACTGGGGCGGTACCATGTTTGGCCATCCCTACGACAACGACAACTTCATCTACTCGTTCCGCGTCAACAATACCGTCAAGTACACGAGCCCATCGTTTGGCGGCTTCCAGTTCGGCGGCACCTACAGCTTCAGCAACGACACCAGCTTTGCCAACAACCGCCAGTTTGGCGGAGGGATGCAGTACGCGAGTGGCGGGTTGCTGCTGGCGGCGGCCTATCTGCAGGCGGACAACCCGTCAGCCACGTCGGGGGGCGCCATCACCAACGGCGGCGACCAGAACTTTCTTGCCAAGCGCTTGCGCATCTTCGGTGCCGGCGTCAACTACACGTTCGGCGCGGCGACGGCCGGCTTCGCCTACTCAAACTCGAACCTGACCGAGCCGCTGTCCACGTCGTATATCTCCGGTTCGATCCTGCCGGCCACCGGAACGCTGAACTCTCTCCGGTTCCAGAACCTGGAGGTGAATTTCAAGTACCAGTTCACGCCCGCTTTCTATGCGGGCGGGGCCTATACGCTCACCCTGGAGAACTTCAATGCATCGTCCGGCGACGCAAAGCCGAAAGTGCATTCCTTCGGGCTGATGGCGGATTACAGCTTCTCCAAGCGCACCGACGTTTACCTCCAGGGCGCCTACCAGCGTGTCGCCGGCGGCAAGACCGGCACTGCACTGGACATGGCTGACCTTCCCGGCGCGGCGAATGCATCATCGACATCGAGCCAGTTCCAGGTTCGCGCCGCGATTCGCCATAAGTTCTGAACCCATTGCTTTCCTGAGGTGGCCGCGAGTCGCGACAGCGACTCGCGGCAGACAGCCCGGACGGGATCTTTCCGCGAAATGCCGAGGCCCCGTGTCAGGAAGACTTATCTGCTGCGGCGTAGAAAGTTGCCTCGCCTGTCTCGTCTTCCGACGCCAGCGCTTCCAGCGCGACCCCGCGCGTCTCGATACCAAGCACCCCGACAGCGAGCGCCGCGACGGCAAACGACAGGGCGCCCAGCGTGAAAACTCCACCCTGGCCAAACACCGGCAACACGACGCCAACCACGTAAGGCCCGATCAGCGATCCGATCCGCCCGATCGCCGAGGCAAAGCCCGACCCCGTCGCGCGCGAGCCCGTGCCATACTGCTCCGGCGTGTAGGTGTACAGCACCGCCCACATGCCGAACAGGAAAAACTGCATCGCCAGGCCGGTGCCGACGAGCAGTCCAACACTGCCGCCATACATCGCACTCTGGCCGTACAGGTACGCCATCACGCCGCCGCCGAGCAGCGACGCGATGCAGGTCGGCTTGCGCCCCCAGCGCTCGACGAGCCATGCTGCGCACAGGAAGCCCGGCACGCCGCCAAGAGAAATCAGTACCGTGTAGTAGACCGATTGCGTCACCGCAAAGCCGGCCTGCTGCAACAGCGCGCCAAGCCAGGACGTCAGCCCGTAGAAGCCGAGCAGCGCGAAGAACCACAGCAACCAGACCATCGTCGTGCGGCGGCGATAGGCGCCGCTCCAGATCTCGCGCAGCGCGCCGCGCCCGCGCACTGGCGCGGCCGTCAGGTATTGCGCGGGCCGTGGCAGCATCGCGACGCCGGCCGAGCGCATCACCCTGGCTTCGATGCCACACATGACTGCGTCGGCTTCGGCGTGCCGGCCCGCATGCTCCAGCCAGCGCGGCGACTCGGGCACGATGCGGCGCACGATCAGGACGAACACGGCCGGGATCGCAAGCAGCGCGAACACGGCACGCCAGCCGAACTGCGGCAGCACGAAGTAAGAGACGATGCCAGCCGTGATAAAGCCGAGCGGCCAGAAGCCGTCCATCAGTGCGATCAGCCGTCCTCGGTTCGCGGTGGGGACGAACTCGGACAACAGCGTCTGCGCGACTGGAAACTCCATGCCCATCCCTATGCCGAGCAGTACGCGCCAGGCGATGAGCGCCTCGACGCTTTGCGCCGTCGAGCACAGGTACGAGGCTATGCCCCACAGCACCATGCTCCACTGGAACACCGGCCGGCGTCCAAAGCGGTCCGCGAGCAAGCCGGCGAGCGCTGCGCCGACCACCATCCCGAAGAAGCTGGCGCTGGCGACGAGGCCGGTCATCGCGGTGGACAGCCCGAACTCCTGCTTGATCGAGCCCAGTATGAAAGTCATCGTGGCGAGATCGACCGAGTCGAAGAAGAATGCGATCGCAACGACGACGAATATCAATTTGTGGTAGCCGGAAAACGGCAGGCGTTCGAGCCGGGCAGCGGCGTTCGAGCGCGTGGAGGAGGCAGTAGGCGTTGGCATGGCTTCCTTGAACAAGTCAGGGCCTCTTAGCGGATTGCTTGCAGGCCCTGGATGTTCAGTAGACGCGGTTATCGCCGAACGCTCTGGAGCCTACGCGTCGTAGGTATGTGTAAATCCGACATCGGCAGGCCAATGCGGGGCCGCCCCACTCAGTTCGCCAGGTGTACGCGGGCGTTCGTGTTGGCGACGCTGGCCGATGTCGGCAATGTGCAAGCGCCTGTCGGGTTCACGACGTCTTCCCCGGTGTCCCTGGACTACTCTCGATGGCGCATGCTGCGCATGCCACGCCAGTCGGCGTGGCCGCGGCACGGTGCAACGAGACAGGAGACAAGGCAATGAGCAGCAACCGCGGTGTCGTATATCAGGGGGCGGGTAGCGTCGAGGTGCAAACGATCGACTATCCGAAGATGGTCGATCCGAGCGGCCGTGCGATCGGCCACGGCGTGATCCTCAAGGTCGTGAGCACAAACATCTGCGGGTCCGATCAGCACATGGTGCGAGGTCGCACCACCGCGCCGACCGGGCTCGTGCTGGGTCACGAGATCACGGGAGAGGTGATCGAGGTTGGCCGGGACGTCGAGACGCTGAAGATCGGCGACCTGGTCTCCGTGCCGTTCAACGTCGCGTGCGGACGGTGCGCGATGTGCAAGGAGCAGCACACCGGCGTATGCCTGAGCGTCAATCCGTCGCGCGCGGGGGGAGCCTACGGGTACGTCGACATGGGCGGGTGGATCGGCGGGCAGGCCGAGTATGTGCTGGTACCGTATGCCGATTTCAACCTGTTGAAGTTTCCCGACCGCGACCAGGCGATGGCGAAGATGCGCGATCTCACCTGTCTGTCGGACATCCTGCCCACTGGCTACCATGGCGCTGTGACTGCCGGTGTGAAGCCCGGCTCGACGGTCTACATTGCCGGTGCCGGCCCGGTCGGCATGGCAGCGGCTGCGTCAGCGCGCCTGCTCGGTGCCGCATGCACGATCGTGGGCGACATGAACCCGGCACGGCTCGCGCACGCGAAGGCAATGGGTTTCGAAGTCGTCGATCTGTCGAAGGACGCTACGCTCGGCGAGCAGATTGCCGAGATTCTCGGCACGCCGGAGATCGACTGCGCGGTGGATTGCGTCGGCTTCGAAGCGCACGGCCACGGCTCGGCGGGTCATGCGGAGGAGGCGCCCGCCACGGTGCTCAATTCGCTGATGGAAATCACCCGGCCCGCCGGTGCGATCGGCATTCCGGGGCTTTACGTGACCGATGATCCGGGCGCCAGCGATGCCGGGGCACAGCGCGGCAGCCTGAGTATTCGCTTTGGTCTTGGCTGGGCGAAGTCGCACTCGTTCCATACGGGCCAGACGCCGGTGCTCAGGTACAACCGCAACCTGATGCAGGCCATCCTGCACAACCGGTTGCCGATTGCGCAGATCGTCAATGTGACCGTCATTTCACTGGACCAGGCACCGGAGGGCTACAAGCAATTCGATGGTGGCGCACCCCGCAAGTTCGTCATCGATCCGCACGGGCTGCTGGCGGCCTGACCCGCGAGACGGAAACGAAACGGGCGGCCGATGTCTGGCCGCCCGTTTCTGTCTGGCGTTACGGTGTCAATGGGGTTGCATCATCGCCGACGCGTAGGCGGATGCGCCTTGCGCGGCGGACTTCGCCAGCGGCGCGCCCTGCGCCCTGCGCTCGCGCGTCGGCGGGACGCCGAACGCGTCGCGGTAGCTCTTGCTGAAATGGCACGCCGACTGGAAGCCGCATGCCATGGTGATGTGCATGATCGACATATCGGTCTGAAGCAGCAGCTCGCGCGCGCGGCGCAAGCGCAGCGTCAGGTAGTAATGCGTGGGCGTCATCCCGAGATGGTCGCGGAACAGGCGCTGCAATTGCCGCTGCGACAGGCTTGCCAGCCGTGCAAGCTCTTCGCGCGACAGCGGCTCTTCGATGTTGTTTTCCATCAGCGACACCACTTCGAACAGCGATCTCTTGGCCGAGCCCAGTCGCGCGACCAACGGCATCTTCTGCTGCGCGCTGGTGTCGCGCACGTGCTCGACGATGAACTGCTCGGCGATCTGCGTCACAAGGGCGCTACCGACGCGCCGGTTGATCAGGTTCAGCATCATGTCCAGCGGCGCGACCCCGCCGGTGCATGTGACCCGGTCGCGGTCGATCACGAACAGTTCCTTCAGGAAGCGCGTGTCGGGAAACTCCTCCTTGAGCGCCGACATGTTCTCCCAGTGGATCGCGCAGGCATAGCCGGCCAGCAGGCCAGATTTCGCGAGCGCGTACGTGCCGGTGCAAAGGCTACCCAGCATGATGCCCTCGCGCGCAGCGCGGCGCAGGGTGGAAAGGTGCTCATAGGTCGTCGAGCGCTGCACCTCGATGCCGCCGCAGACGAACACGATGTCCGGACGCCCGATGCTGGCCGCAGGGTGAGTGTCGATCGCCAGGCCGTTGCTCGCTGTCACCGGCCCGCCCTCCGGGCTGATGATGGTCCAGCGGTACAGTTCCTGGCCGCTCAGGTAATTGGCCATGCGCAGGACTTCGATCGCGTTGGTGAACGCGATCATCGTGAAGTTGGGCAGCGGCATGAACGCGAAGTGAGCTAACGACGCGGAGCGGTCGGTCGGCATGGGTGGGGGCGTCCTTCGGATTTTTAAGGTGCATGTCCGGTCCTCGGGAAAAGGACTGGCTGCTCTTTGTATTCATTGTTATGTCAGCCGCAACTAGCGTGCCATACGGCGAAACCCTAGCCAGTCAATAGGGTGCGTCAACGAAGACATGGTGCGCACCGAGCGTGTTGCACTGCAATCGAGAAACGCTGCCCGCGCATCGCGCGTCGCGCACCGTCTCAGTGCATCCCATGGCCACTTGTGAAAATCGGACGCGCATGGCGGAAATGGAAAAGAACGCGTCTGAATTCATCAATCGAGCGGGAGCGCGAACGACAAGAATAGATCCGTCGGCAACGCTGCGCCGATCGGCTGGAAAGGCCTGGCGCAGCGGGCCTTTCGCCCCTCGTCAGCATTTCCATTCCACACGGACCTCTATGTCGAACACCCAGTCTTTCTTCTCGCAGCCCCTGGCCGAGCGCGATGCGCGGGTTCGCGGCGCCCTCTCGAAGGAACTCGAGCGCCAGCAGTCGCAAGTCGAGTTGATCGCGTCAGAAAACATCGTGTCGCGTGCGGTGCTCGAAGCGCAGGGATCGGTACTTACCAACAAGTATGCCGAAGGCTACCCGGGCAAGCGCTACTACGGCGGCTGCGAATTCGCCGACGAAGTCGAAGCGCTCGCGATCGAGCGCGTGAAGCAGTTGTTCCATGCCGGCTATGCCAACGTGCAGCCGCACTCGGGCGCCCAGGCAAATGGCTCCGTCATGCTCGCGCTGACCAGGCCCGGTGACACCGTGCTCGGCATGTCGCTGGACGCGGGCGGCCACCTGACCCATGGCGCCAAGCCGGCTCTGTCAGGCAAGTGGTTCAACGCCGTGCAGTATGGCGTCAACCGGGAGTCGATGCTGATCGACTACGACCAGGTCGAAGCGCTGGCAAAGGCGCACAAGCCGAGCCTGATCATCGCCGGATTCTCCGCGTATCCGCGCCAGCTCGACTTCGCCCGCTTCCGCGCGATCGCCGACAGCGTCGGCGCGAAGCTGATGGTGGACATGGCCCACATCGCGGGCGTGATCGCCGCCGGACGCCATGCGAATCCAGTCGAGCACGCCCACGTCGTTACATCGACCACGCACAAGACCCTGCGCGGCCCGCGGGGCGGCTTCGTGCTGACCAACGACGAAGACATCGCCAAAAAGATCAACTCGGCGGTGTTCCCTGGTCTGCAAGGGGGGCCGCTGATGCACGTGATCGCGGCCAAGGCCGTCGCGTTCGGCGAGGCGCTGACATCGGAGTTCAAGACCTACATCGACAACGTCCTCGCCAACGCGAAGGCGCTGGGCGAAGTGTTGAAGGAGGGCGGCGTCGACCTCGTGACCGGCGGCACCGACAACCACCTGCTGCTGGTCGACCTGCGCCCCAAGGGCCTCAAGGGTACGCAGGTCGAGCAGGCGCTGGAGCGCGCCGGCATCACCTGCAACAAGAACGGCATCCCGTTCGACACCGAGAAGCCGACCATCACATCGGGCATCCGGCTCGGCGCACCGGCCGCCACGACGCGCGGCTTCGGCGTCGGGGAGTTCCGCGAGATCGGCCGCCTGATCCTCGAGGTGTTCGAATCGCTGCGTGCGAATCCGGACGGCGACGCCGCCACCGAGCAGCGCGTGCGCCGCCAGATCTTCGCGCTGTGCGAACGCTTCCCGATTTACTGACCCGCCGAACGGACTGGAACGACCTATGAGCCCCCTGCACCAGGACAGCATCATTATCGATGGCCTGAACATCTCCAAGTTCGAGCGGTCGGTGTTCGAAGACATGAAGAAAGGCGGCGTCACAGCCGCGAACTGTACGGTCTCGGTCTGGGACAACTTCACCAGCACCGTCGACAACATCGCGCTGATGAAGCAGGCGATTCGCGACAACAGCGAACTGCTGACGCTCGTGCGCACCACCAACGACATCCAGCGTGCCAAGCACGAAGGCAAGACCGGCGTGATCCTCGGCTTCCAGAACGCCCACGCCTTCGAGGACAACCTCGGCTACATCGAAGCCTTCGCCGACATGGGCGTGCGTGTCGTGCAGCTTTGCTACAACACACAGAACCTGGTGGGAACCGGATGCTACGAGCGTGATGGCGGGCTGTCGGACTTCGGCCGCGAGGTCATCACGGAGATGAACCGCGTCGGCATCATGGTCGACCTGTCGCACGTCGGCGGCAACACGTCGTCGGAGGCGATTGCGTTCTCGAAGAAGCCGGTGTGCTACTCGCACTGCCTGCCGTCCGGTCTCAAGGAGCATCCGCGCAACAAGAGCGACGCGCAGCTGAAGGAGATCGCCGACGCCGGCGGCTTCGTCGGGGTGACGATGTTCGCGCCGTTCCTCAGGCGCGGGATCGAAGCGACGGTCGACGACTACATCGAAGCAATCGACTACGTCGTCAACCTGATCGGAGAGGACGCGGTCGGCATCGGCACCGACTTCACTCAGGGCTACAGCACCGAATTCTTCGACATGCTGACGCACGACAAGGGCCGTTATCGGCGCCTGACCAACTTCGGCAAGGTGATTAACCCCGAAGGCATCCGCACGATCGGCGAGTTTCCGAACCTGACCGCTGCGATGGAGCGCGCAGGCTGGAAGCCATCGCGCATCCGCAAGATCATGGGCGGCAACTGGGTGCGCGTCTTCAAGGACGTCTGGGGCGCTTGACAGCGCGCCATCTGTTAGCTGAATCACATCAAAACGGGACGAGCCCGCGCGCAATGCGCGGGCTCGCGGGCGATGCCGCGCCTGCGCAACCGATACAAGCGGCCTTTTCCTCACGGAGTTACCACGATGCAACCGCAACTGCCGATCGACGTTGATCCCGAAACCGGTGTCTGGACCACCGACGCGCTGCCCATGCTTTACGTGCCGCGCCACTTCTTCACGAACAACCATGTCGCCATCGAAGAGGCGCTCGGCCGCGATACCTACGCGGAGATCCTCTACAAGGCCGGCTACAAGTCCGCCTACCACTGGTGCGACAAGGAGGCGCAGTTGCACGATATCAGCGGCATGGCCGTGTTCGAGCACTACCTGAAGCGGTTGTCGCAGCGTGGCTGGGGCCTGTTCTCGATCCTGGAGGCCGATCCGGCGACGGCGAGCGCGCGCATCGCACTGCGCCACTCGTCATTCGTGCTCCAGCAGCCCAGGCGGAGCGGCAAGCTTTGCTACATGTTCGCCGGCTGGTTCGCGGGCGCGATGGACTGGGTCAACGACACGTCCGCCGCGGGCAAGGGCGCCCCGCGTGCGCAGTCGAAGGAAGTGCAGTGCGCGGCCGAGGGGCACGATCACTGCGTGTTCGAAGTGTCGCCGATCGCGCGCTGACACCGTAGCCCGCCCGCACTACCACAAATACGAGACACACCAACGCCAGAGGTCGTCCGCGATGCGTTATCCCCACCTGTTCAAACCTTTGCAGCTTAACCAGCTGACGCTGCGCAACCGGATCGTCAGCACGGCGCACGCGGAAGTGTATGCCGAGCCGGGCGGCTTGCCTGGCGACCGCTACGTTCGCTATTACGAGGAGAAGGCGAAGGGCGGTGTCGGCCTGGCGATCTGCGGCGGCTCGAGCCCCGTCTCGATCGACAGTCCCCAGGGCTGGTGGAAGTCGGTGAATCTCTCGACCGACAAGATTATCGATCCGCTCTCGCGCCTGGCAGAAGCGATGCACAGGCACGGCGCCAAGATCATGATTCAGGCCACGCACATGGGACGCCGCTCGGCGTTCCACGGCGAGCACTGGCCGCATCTGATGTCGCCGTCCGGCGTACGCGAGCCTGTGCACCGCGGCAATGCGAAGATCATCGAGCCCGAGGAGATCCGCCGCATCATCACCGACTTCGCGGCCGCAGCCAGGCGCGTGAAAGACGCCGGCATGGACGGCATCGAAATTTCGGCCGCGCACCAGCACCTGATCGACCAATTCTGGAGCCCGCGCACGAATTTCCGCACCGACGAGTGGGGCGGCAGCCTGGAGAACCGGCTGCGCTTCGGCGTCGAGGTGCTGCAGGCCGTGCGCGAGGCGGTTGGCAAGGACTTCTGTGTGGGGCTGCGCATGTGCGGCGACGAGTTCCATGAAGACGGCCTCGATCATGAGCAACTGAAGGAGATCGCGCAGGCAATGTCCGAGTCGGGGCTCATCGACTATCTCGGTGTGATCGGCTCCGGCGCCGACACGCACAACACGCTCGCGAACTGCATGCCGCCGATGGCGCTGCCACCCGAGCCGTTCGTGCATCTGGCCGCGGGCATCAAGTCGGTGATCAAGGTGCCGCTGATGCACGCGCAAAGCATCCGCGACGCGGGCCAGGCCGAGCGCCTGCTTGCTAACGGCATGGTCGACCTGGTCGGCATGACGCGCGCGCAGATCGCCGATCCGCACATGGTCATCAAGATCCGCGACGGCCGCGAGGACGAGATCAAGCAATGCGTCGGCGCCAACTACTGCATCGACCGCCAGTACAACGGCCTTGACGTGCTGTGCGTGCAGAACGCGGCGACCTCGCGCGAAGCGACGATGCCCCACCTCATAGAGAAGACGCGCGGCCCGAAGCGCAAGATCGTCGTGGTCGGTGCCGGCCCGGCCGGCCTGGAAGCGGCGCGCGTTGCGCGCACACGCGGCCATGATGTGGTGCTGTTCGAGAAGAACACTGAAGTGGGCGGCCAGATCCTGCTCGCCTCGAAGGCGCCGCAGCGCGAGCAGATGCAGGGCATCGTGCGCTGGTTCGACATGGAGACCAAGCGCCTTGGCGTCGACCGGCGCCTGGGCGTGGAAGCGGACGCGAAGACGATCATGGCGGAGAAGCCGGACATCGTCGTGCTCGCCACGGGCGGCCGGGCATTCTCCGATCAGGTCCCTGGCTGGGCCGTGGCCGAGGGTCTCGCGGTCAGTTCGTGGGACGTACTGGCGGGCAACGTCGAGGCGAAGGAAAACGTGCTCGTCTACGACGGCGTGAGCACCCACGCCGGCGCGGGCGTTGCGGACTATCTGGCCAGCCGCGGTGCGAAGGTCGAGATCGTCACGCCAGACGTCAAGGTGGCCGACGACTGCGGCGGCACGACCTTCCCGATCTTCTATCGCCGCCTGTATGCGCAGGGCGTGATCCATACGCCGAACTACTGGCTGGATCGCGTCTACAAGGAGGACGGCAAGACGATCGCGGTGCTGCGCAACGAGTACACCGAAGAGCAGGAGGAGCGTGCGGTCGACCAGGTGGTGATCGAGAACGGCTCGACGCCGAACGACGCGCTGTACTGGAAGCTCAAGCCGGAATCGGTCAACCGCGGCCAGGTCGACGTGCACAAGCTGTTTGCGTCGGAGCCGCAGCCGTGCCTGTCCGAAACGCTTGGCAATGGCCGCTTCCTGCTGTTCCGCGTCGGCGACTGCATCTCGATGCATAACATCCACGGCGCGATCTACGACGCGCTGCGGCTCGCGAAGGACTTCTGACCATGAATCCGTCCCTCCTGATTACCGTTCTGCTCTGGCTGTCGGTGGCGGGGCTCGCTTTCGCGGTCGTGAAGCGCGCCTCCTACTGGCGTCTCGGGCGGGCGACCGCGCCCGGATCGTTCGGCATCACGAACTTGCTGGCGATCCCGAAACGCTATTTCGTCGACCTGCACCACGTCGTCGCCCGCGATCCGTACATTGCGAAGACGCACGTCGCCACCGCGGGCGGCGCGCTGGCTGCGCTGGCGCTGGTATTCGTCAACTACGGCCTTGCTATCTACTCGCCATGGCTGGACAAGGCGACGTTTGCCGCGGCACTTGCGATGCTGATTGGCGTGGTATTCGTCTGGCGCCGCCGCGCCGCGAAGGATGTGCCCGCGCGCCTGTCCAAGGGGCCATGGAACACGCTGCCCTGGCTGCTCGGTTCGTTTGCGCTCGGCCTGGTGCTGTTCGTGGCCGTGCCGGCCGACCTGATGTCGGGCGCGTTTGCGGTGATCTGCGCGCTGCTGATCGGCGCCGGTGCCTTCGCGATGACATTCGGCGCGGCCAGAGGCGGCCCGATGAAACACGCGATCGCCGGCCTCATGCATCTGGCGTTTCATCCGCGCCAGGAGCGGTTCGCGGGCAAGGCCGACGCGTACACAGGCAGCGGCACCGCCACGCCGCCAACCGCGCTCAAGCTGCCGGAGATCGAAAAGCAGGAGTACGGCGTTGCGCGGCCCGTCGAGTTCCGCTGGAACCAGCTGCTGAGCTTTGACGCCTGCGTGCAGTGCGGCAAGTGCGAGGCCGCTTGTCCCGCGTTTGCCTCGGGCCAGCCGCTCAATCCGAAGAAGCTGATCCAGGATCTCGTGGTCGGCATGGCGGGTGGCACCGATGCCGCGTATGCCGGCAGCGCGACGCCCGGGATTGCCGTCGGGCGCCATCGCGGCGAGCCGAATGGCCCGATCGTGTCGGGCCTGATCGAAGCGCAGACGCTGTGGTCGTGCACGACCTGCCGGGCCTGCGTGCAGGAATGCCCGATGCTGATCGAGCATGTCGATGCGATTGTCGACATGCGCCGCAACCAGACGCTTGTCCATGGCACCGTACCGGGCAAGGGCGCCGAAGTGCTGGCAAACCTGCGCGAGACCGGCACGATGGGCGGCTATGACACCGCGGCGCGCTATGACTGGTCGGTCGACCTCAATGCGCCCGTGGCGCAGCGTGGCAAGTCGGTGGACGTGCTGATCGTTGCCGGCGAAGGCGCCTTCGACATGCGCTATCAGCGCACGCTGCGGGCCTTCGTGAAGGTGCTGAACAAGGCCGGCGTCGATTATGCCGTGCTTGGCGGCGCGGAAACCGACACGGGCGATGTGGCCCGCCGGCTTGGCGACGAGGCGACGTTCCAGCAGATGGCGAAGCGCCTGATCGGCACGCTCGGGACCCTGTCATTCGGGCAGATCGTGACGGCGGATCCGCACGTGATGCACAGCCTGCGCAACGAGTATCGCGCCCTGGGCCTGCGCGTCACGGTCAAGCATCACACGAGCTATCTGGCCGAGTTGGCGGACAGCGGCCGCATCGCGCCGAAGGCCGTCGAGGCGCTGCGCGAGAAGCGCACGACTTATCACGACCCATGCTATCTCGGCCGCTACAACGGCGAGACCGAGGCGCCGCGCAAGCTGCTGAAGACGATCGGCATCAAGGTCGTGGAGATGGAGCGCAACGGCATGCGCGGCCGCTGCTGCGGCGGCGGGGGCGGAGCGCCGCTGACCGACATCCCGGGCAAGCAGCGCATCCCCGATATCCGCATCGCCGATGCGCAAGCCGTGGGCGCGGAAGTCGTTGCGGTCGGGTGCCCGAACTGCACGGCAATGCTGGAAGGCGTGGTCGGGCCGCGCCCGGAAGTGCTCGATGTAGCCGAACTCGTTGCGGCCTCGCTGGAGTGACCCGATGAACAAGATTCCACGTATCGATCCGCGCCGGCCCTTCGTCGTGACGGCGGCGGGCCTGAGAAGGATCACGCTGGGCGAGACCGGCAGCGCGGATCCGAACACCGCGCACTGGGCCGCGCACGCGCACGGAGCGCCAGCGGCCAGGCCGCGCCGCCAGGTCGGCGATCCGCAGCACGTACTGCTGGTCGCTGCGCACAGCGAGCGCGGCGCGCTCGACGACCATGCATGCCAGGCGCTTGCCGCGGCCGCGTTGCTTGCCGACGCGCAGACCGAGGTCGCGCTGCTGGTGTTCGGTGAGCTGAAGGACGACGCGGCGGTGCTTGGCGCCGACAAGGTCATCGTGCTGCCGGCGTTCGATCGTCGCGCGTTTTCGCCCGATGCCGAGTTGCGGGCGTTGCTGGCCTGCGCGGCGGCGTTGTCGCCCAAGCATGTCTTCCTGCCTGATAACCCGACCAGCGACGGCGATCTCGGCCGCCGCTATGCCGCGGCGACGGGTACGAGCGTCGCGACGCAAGTGGTCGAGATCGACGCGCACCACGTTGGCGCCTATGCCCAGGCGAAGCGTGCGTTCGCGACACGCTCGCTTCCCGACGTGATCTTGCTCGCACCGGGCGCGGTCGACACGAAGCTGCCGTTCACCGGCGCGGGCCAGTCGCTGTCCGGCGACTTCCTGCTCGGGATCGGCGACGGCTCGCAGCCGTACCGCGATCTGGGCCTGGACGAGATCGATGCCGCACAGGTCGCACTCGAGGAAGCGGACTTCATCGTGTCCGCCGGCAACGGCGTGGCCGACATCGGCGCGTTCGAGCGGCTCGCCGGCGTGTTCGGCGCGGCGATCGCCGCGAGCCGCGTCGCCGTCGACAATGGCCATTTCACGCGCGACAAGCAGGTCGGCGCGACCGGCAAGACCGTCGAGGCGAGTGTCTATATCGCCTTCGGGATCTCGGGCGCCGTGCAGCACCTGCAGGGCATCAAGGACTGCCGTCATGTGATCGCCGTCAACCAGGACGGCAGCGCACCCATCGCCAAGCGCGCGAACCTGACCATCGTCGGCGACGCGAAGGAGACCATCGCGGCGCTGATTGACGCGGTGCAGGCCGCGCGCCGCGGGAACGGACGAACGCCGGCCACGGCCAGCGTGCACGAACCCCTAGGAGCCGCAGCATGAACGCCCCCCAAGCTATCCGACGCATCGCGGTGCTGGTGTCCGTCGGCCGTCAGCCGGTCAGCGGTGCCACGCGCTACAGCCGCAACGACGCGGCGGCGCTCGAGATCGGCCTGGCGCTTGCGGGCAAGCATGGTGCCCAGCTCGCCGTGCTGCACGCGGGCGATGCCGCCGAGCCGGCGCTTGCCGACTACCTGGCGCTAGGCGCACGTGAAGTCGAGGTGCTCGCATGCGGTACCGGGGGAGACGCCGGACGCACACTGGCCGCGCGCGTCAAGGATTACGACCTCGTGCTGACCGGCACCCGTGCGGAAGGCGCGTACGACACCGGGATGCTGCCGTACCAGGTCGCCGCCGCGCTGGGCCGCCCGCTGGTTGGCGCGGCTGTCGACGTCGATGCCGCGCACGGGCGCGTCACCGTGCGGCAGTTCCTGCCCAAGGGCGTGCGCCGGCGCGTCGAGGCGGTTCTGCCGGCCGTGGTGGCCGTCCATCCACTCGCGAACGCGCAGCCGCGCTATGCGTATGCACGGCTGCGCGCGGGGGCGGTCCGGACGGCGCCCGCCGCACGATACGAAGACGCCGATGCCGCCGCATGGACGATGGGCGCTCCCGAACGCAAGCCTGTCAGGCTCGCCGCCGCCGAGAAGCGCAGCGGGCACGCCCGGATGCTATCGGCGACGACCACCGAAAGCCGTGGCGGCAACGTCGTAAACAGTGGGACTTCGGTCGAAAAAGCACAAGTCATCCTCGCGTACTTGCGCGAGCATCAACTCATTGACTACTGATGTTGCCGGTCTGTTGGCAAACAAACCAGGAATGCAGGGAATCCGGAGCAAAACGATGAACGTATCGGTATCGGCAGACATTCGTACGCTGGTGGAACGGCGCAAGCAGGGTTACAGCCTCGAGGCACCCTTCTATCAGAGCGAGGAAATCTTTGCGCTCGACATGGAGGCCATTTTTCGCAAGCACTGGATCCAGGTGGCGGTCGAGCCCGACGTGCCCGAGCCGGGCGATTACGTGACTGTCGAGCTGGGCCACGACTCGATCCTGATCGTGCGCGACGACGACATGCAGGTGCGTGCGTTCCACAACGTGTGCCGTCATCGCGGTGCGCGGCTGTGCAACGAGGACAAGGGCACGGTCGGCAACATCGTCTGCCCGTATCACAGCTGGACCTACAACCTGAACGGCAACCTGATCTTCGCCGAGCACATGGGCGAGAAGTTCGACCGCTGCAAGCACAGCCTCAAGTCCGTCCATGTACAGAACCTGGCAGGCCTGATCTTCGTCTGCCTGGCGGACGAACCGCCCGCCGATTTTGCCGCGCTGCGTGCCGCGATGGAACCGTACCTGCTGCCGCACGATTTGC
This sequence comes from Cupriavidus sp. C2SS-8b, assembly GCF_057073745.1. Lineage (NCBI taxonomy): Bacteria > Pseudomonadati > Pseudomonadota > Betaproteobacteria > Burkholderiales > Burkholderiaceae > Cupriavidus > Cupriavidus sp. C2SS-8b. The sequence goes on along the minus strand of NZ_CP172717.1, from coordinate 1,317,906 downwards.
CGAACACGAAGATCGCCGCGCAGGTCGACATTATCGAAAAGGGCAACTGGAAGCTCACGATGGAGAACAACCGCGAGTGCTATCACTGCGTGGCAAACCATCCCGAGCTGACCATCTCGCTGTACGAGTACGGATTCGGCTATCAGCACTCGCCGGCCAATGCCGAGGGCATGCAAGCGTTCGAGCAGACCTGTATCGAGCGCGCCAGGCAGTGGGAAGCGATGGGACTGCCGTCGGCCGAGATCGAGCGCCTGCTGGAAACGACGGGGTTCCGCACACAGCGCCTGCCGCTGGACCGCAGCGGAGAGTCGCAGACACTCGACGCGAAGGTCGCCTCGAAGAAGCTGCTTGGCCAGTTCGGGCAGGCCGACCTGGGAGGGCTCTCGTTCTGGACACAGCCGAACTCGTGGCATCACTTCATGAGCGACCACATCGTCACGTTCTCGGTGATCCCGCTATCGGCCGGCGAAACACTCGTGCGCACCAAGTGGCTTGTCCACAAGGATGCGCGTGAAGGCGTCGACTACGACGTGAAGAACCTGACGGCGGTCTGGAACGCGACCAACGATCAGGACCGGGTGCTGGTCGAGTACTCGCAGCGCGGCTCGGCTGGCAGCGCGTACGAGCCGGGCCCGTACTCGCCGTTCACCGAGGGTCTCGTCGAGAAGTTCTCGGCGTGGTATGTCCGCCGGCTCGCCGAGCAGATCGGCGCCTAGGCCGCGAACAAGCCGCGAACAGGACAGCAAGCAAGCGAGTAGGCAAACAGGAAACAGCGAAGCGAAAGAGGCGGAAATGGAGATGATGCGCGATGCGGTCCAGTTCGAGCCGGCCGACTGCCGGGTGACGCGCCCGGCGTTCTGGAGCGCGCTCCCCGAGCGCTGGACCAGCGACGTCGAGGAGACGCTGGTGTGCTGCCACGTGCGGCACGAAACGCACGACGTGAAGAGCTTCTTCTTCCGTTCACCGGAAGGGCGCGCGTTCGTGTTCGAGCCGGGCCAGTTCATCACGCTTGAACTCGATATCGAGGGCGAAACGATCAACCGCTGCTACACGATCTCGTCGTCACCGGCGCGGCCGCACACGATCTCGATCACCGTCAAGCGGGTGCCGGGCGGCAAGGTGTCCAACTGGCTGCACGACAACCTGAAGCCGGGTGCGCCGATCCGCGTGCTGGGTCCGGCCGGCGAGTTCACGTGCGCGCGGCATCCGGCCAGCAAGTTCCTGTTCCTGTCGGCGGGTTCGGGCATCACGCCGCTGATGTCAATGAGTCGCGCGCATCATGACCTGGGCGAGGACCGGGACATCACGTTCGTGCATAGCGCCCGCACGCCGGATGACATCATCTTTGCGCGCGAACTCGACCTGATCGCCTCCAACCACGCGAACTTCCGCACATCCTTTGTCTGCGAGCGGGTCGGTGCGCGTACCAGTTGGCCAGGCGTGACGGGGTTCTTGTCCCTGCCGCTGCTGAAGCTGATCGCGCCGGACTTCATGGAGCGCGAGATCTTCACATGCGGGCCGGCGCCATACATGAAGGCCGTGCGCGACCTGCTCGACGAGGCGGGATTCGATCGCGGTCGCTACCACGAGGAAAGTTTTTCTTTCGAGACGCTGGCGGGGGAGGCCGCGGCCGAAGCGTCTGATGCCGGCGCGGAACCGGTGGCAAACGGCGATGCGGTGGCGGCGCAGTTCAGCGTCTGTTTTGCAAAAAGCCAGCGGGAGATCCTGTGCGGATCGGGGCAGCATGTGCTGGAAGCGGCGCGGCAATCGGGCGTGCGGCTGGCCGCCTCTTGCACGCAGGGCATGTGTGGCACCTGCAAGGTCCGGCTCGTATCCGGCCAGGTTGAAATGAAGCACAACGGCGGGATCCGCCAGCGCGAGATCGATCAAGGCATGGTGCTGCTGTGCTGCAGCAAGCCATTGACGGATCTCATCATTGACAAGTGAGGCAGCCGCCGGCCATCCGGTTGCCGGCCAATGACATCCGTCGCGCCTCTCTCGAAGATTGTACGTACACGGGGCAGTTCCGCTCCGGCCAATGGAGACATGCCATGAAGCTTCTCTCAAAGCTGTTGTTTACCGGCGCGGCGTCGGTGATGTTGACCTGGAGCGCGTTCGCGCTGGGGGATTCCAAACCGCCCTTGAAGATCGGTTACGTCGAGGGGTGGGATGACAGCGTCGCGACGACGAACGTGGCGGCGCGGATCATCGAGAAGAAGCTGGGGTATCCGGTGCAGCTCGTGCCGCTCGCGGCGGGCGTCATGTGGCAGGGCGTCGCACGCGGCGATCTCGATGCGACCCTCTCGGCGTGGCTGCCGGTGACGCAGGGCGCGTACTGGGACCAGTTCAAGACCAAGGTGGTCAATCTCGGGCCGAACTTTACCGAGGCCAGGATTGGCCTGATCGTTCCCGCATCCGTGACTGCGAAGAGCATTGACGACCTGAATGCACAGAAGGCGACGTTCGAAGGGCGCATCGTTGGCATCGATGCCGGCGCTGGCGTCATGCGCAAGACCGCCGAGGCCATCAAGACTTATGGGCTCAGTTATTCGCTGATGCCAAGCTCGGGCAGTGCGATGACTGCCGAACTGGCGCGCTCGATGAACGCGAACAAGCCGGTGATCGTCACGGGGTGGGCGCCGCACTGGATGTTCGCCAAGTGGAAGTTGCGCTTCCTCGAGGATCCGAAGAAGGTGTTCGGGGATGCCGAGCATGTCGACAACATCGTGAACCCGGGGCTGGAGACGAAGGCAAAGCCGGTGGTCGCATTCCTGAAGAAGTTCCAGTGGAAGCCGGGCGAAATCGATAGCGTGATGCTGGCCATCCAGGGCGGCACAAAGCCCGACGCGGCCGCCGATGCGTGGATCTCCGCGAATGGGGACCGCGTGAATACGTGGCTCGACGCCGAGCACTGATTCATAAAGCGAAGCCAGGAGATCAAGCAACGCCGGCCACGATCGCATTCCGATCGTGGCCGCTTTGCTTTGCGGTTACGGAAGGACGACGGTCCGGTCTCCATTGAGAAACACCCGCCGCTCGATGAACGCCTTGACGGCGCGGGAAAGCGTGATGCATTCGACGTCGCGTCCGACGGCAAGCAGTCGCTCCGGCCGGTACGAGTGGTCGACGCGTTCGACGGACTGCTCGATGATGGGGCCCTCGTCGAGATCGTCGGTGACGAAATGCGCAGTGGCGCCGATCAGCTTCACGCCGCGCGCATGCGCCTGGTGATACGGCTTCGCGCCCTTGAAGCCGGGCAGGAAGGAGTGGTGGATATTGATCGCGCGATTGGCGAGGGCGGCGCTGGTCTCGGCGGACAGCACCTGCATGTAGCGCGCGAGAATCACAAGTTCTGCGCCGCTCGATTCAAAGAAGTCAAGCCACCCGGCCTCCTGCTGTGCCTTGGTCTCGGGCGTAATCGGGAAGTGCCGGAAAGGGAGGTCGTGCTGCTGTGCAAGCGGGGCCAGGTCCGGATGGTTCGAGGCGATCCCGACGATGTCCATCTCGAGCTCGCCCATTCGCCAGCGGAACAGCAGATCCGCGAGGCAATGCTCAAGCCTGGACACCATGATCAGTACCTTCGGTCTGGCGAGCGCGTCGTGGATCGCCCAATGCATGCCGAAGTCGTCTGCAATCGGCGTGAACTCCTGCCGCAATACATCGACGTCCAGCGTTTGTGCTTGCGCCGGATGGAATACACAGCGCAAGAAGAAGCGGTTGCTCAGGTCGTCGTCGAAGACGGTCAACGCGTCGACATAGCAATGGTGGCGCTCGAGCATGCCGACCACCGCGGCCACCTGGCCCGGGGCGCTCGGGCACGACAGCGTGAGGATGAATGATTGCGAACGAGGCAGGGCGTCCATGGGATTCCTTTCATTGAGGGTGGCCTGCGGGCGCCTTGTGCGCACGCGCGTGCCATGCGCGAAGTAGAGCAGGACAATGGGCAGGCCGGATAGAACCGAAGCGCCGCGTGGCTGGTATCGGTGCGCCAGGGAAGATTGGCGGGCGCGACGCCTGAGCCTCGAGCGCACTGGTGCAGCGGGTCGCAATCGATCGATTGGACGTCGCATGCTGGCAAGCAGGCGCAGACAATCGGTTACGCGGATTGTCGGTGTCGCATTTGCGCAAGCACTTGTCGGAATTCATCGGCTGGGGACGGCCTTTTCTGGCAACTATGTAGGGGATCGCACGATATCTGTTTGCGATGCGACGAACCGAGTTAACCGGAGCATTCCAGGGAAGAGGTAGCAATGCACCGTCAGCGCCTTTCAAACGCAACAGGCGCGGGCATGCCATATGACGTATGAGTCCCCGCAGGACCAGGAGAAGGTTTCGATGGATAGTCCCAAGGTCGTGGTCGAAGGTCTGTGCAAGGTATTTGGAAGTAATCCGCAACAGGCGCTGGACATGCTCGCCGCCGGGTCGACGAAGGACGAAGTGTTCAGGCGCACCGGCCAGGTGGTCGGTGTCCATAACGTCTCGTTCGATGTCAAGGAAGGCGAGATCTTCGTGCTGATGGGCCTGTCCGGCTCCGGCAAGTCAACGCTGATCCGTCTCGTGAACCGGCTCGTCGAACCGACAGCCGGGAAGGTGTTGATCGGTGGCCGCGATGTCGCCGCCGTGAGCCGCTCTGAACTGATCGCGCTGCGTCGCAAGGACATGAGCATGGTGTTCCAGTCGTTCGCGCTGATGCCACAGCGCACGGTGCTGTCGAATGCCGCGTTCGGGCTGGAGGTCGCCGGCGTCGGCAGGAAAGAGCGCGAGCGCAGAGCGATGGATGTGCTCGAGCAGGTGGGGCTCTCGACGTTTGCGCAGAAGCTGCCGCGCGAGTTGTCGGGGGGCATGCAGCAGCGTGTCGGCCTTGCCCGGGCGCTTGCCGTCAATCCGTCCCTGATGATCATGGATGAAGCGTTCTCCGCGCTCGATCCCCTCAAGCGCAAGGAAATGCAGAACGTGCTGCTGCAGCTTCAGAAGGAGCATCGCCGCACCATCATGTTCGTGTCGCACGATCTGGAGGAAGCACTGCGCATTGGCAGCCGGATCGCGATCATGGAAGGCGGCCGGCTGGTGCAGGTTGGCACGCCGCAGGAGATCATTGCCAAGCCGGCCGACGACTACGTCCGCACGTTCTTCGACGGTATCGACACCAGCCGCTACCTGACCGCCGGCGACCTGATGCAGAAAGACGCCGTGCCGGTCGTGTCAAAGCTCGATGCGGCGAGCATTGCTGCGACGCTGAACGGACACGCCGCCTATGCCTTTGTGCTGGATGCCCAGCGCAAGGTCCGTGGCTGCGTCATGCGCGATGCAAAGGAAAGCGTGCGGCCCGTGGAAAGCATCCGGCGCAATGCGTCGCTGGAACACGTTGTCGAGCGCGTCGTCGCGAGCCCGAATGCGCTGCCGGTCGTCGACGACAATGGCTGCTACTGCGGGTCGGTAGACCGTGCCGTCATCCTCAAAGCTATCACGCACCTGAGAGGTCACCATGTCTGAATCCCTCCCGCTCGGCCACTGGGTCGACCAGTCTGTCCATTACCTGCTCGACCACGACGCGGCGACGTTCGACACCGTCGGGCGCGCGATCGAGGGCCTCGCCGCACTGATCGAGCGCAGCCTGCAGGCCGTGCCGATGTGGCTGATGATGGCGATCTTCATCGGCATTGGACTCTGGCGGGTCGGCTGGCGCTTTGCGCTCTTCACTGGCGCGTCGCTGTTCGTGATCTTTGCCACAGGGTTCTGGGATCAGACTGTCATCACGCTGGGCCTCACGCTGTCGTCGACGATCATCAGTCTGCTGCTTGGCGTTCCGCTTGGCATCTGGGCGGCGAAGAGCAGGGTGGTGGCGGCCATCGTGCGACCGATCCTGGACCTGATGCAGACCATGCCGGCGTTCGTTTACCTGATTCCTGCCGCGATGCTGTTCGGCCTGGGCCGCGTGCCGGGCATCCTTTCCACGGTGATCTTTGCCATGCCGCCGGCCGTGCGCCTGACGAGCCTGGGAATCCGACAGGTGAACATGGAGATCGTCGAGGCGGGCTATGCGTTCGGCTGCACGCCGTGGCAATTGCTGTACAAGGTGCAGTTCCCGAACGCGCTGCCGTCGATCATGCAGGGCGTGAACCAGACGATCATGATGGCGCTGTCAATGGTCATCATCGCATCGATGGTCGGGGCCGGCGGCCTGGGCAACGAGGTGCTCGCCAGCATCCAGCGGCTCGACATCGGCCTGGGCTTCGAAAGCGGCCTGTCGGTGGTGCTACTGGCCATTATTCTCGACCGCATTACGGAAAGCTTCGGCCGCGCGCCCGGCACCGCCAAGGCACCGCTTTTCTCTGGGCTCAGGCAACTGTTTTGCGCCAAGACAGCGACGGCGCAAGCCTGATCGCCGGCTCCTTCGTTCGCCAGGAGACTGACGTGAGCGCCATTGCCGCCGCGCTGCCCGACAGCGCACCCACTTCGATGTCGTCGCTCGCGCATTTCGGCTTCCTGACGTTGCCCGATTTCTCGATGATCGCGTTCTCGAGCGCCCTCGAAGTGCTGCGCATGGCGAACTATGCCGGTCGCGCCCAACATTACACCTGGTCGATCTATTCGCCCGAAGGGGCGCCGGTGCACGCTAGCAATGGCATCGCGGTACGGCCGACGCGCGCGCTCGATGCCTCGGGCTTGCCCGATGTCATGATCGTTTGTGGCGGCATTCGCATTCGCGACGCCGTGGACGATGGTACGCGCAGGATGCTCTCCCGGCTGGCCGGGCAAGGCCTTCCGCTGGGCGGCATCTGCACGGGCGCCTATGCGTTGATGTCGACCCATCTGCTGGACGGTTACCGCTGCGCCGTGCATTGGGAGAACCGGTCGGTCTTGCACAGCGAGTTTCCGCAGGTCCGGTTCGCCGACGAGTTGTTTGTCATCGACCGCGACCGGCTGACGTGCACGGGCGGCACGGCACCGATCGACATGATGCTGAATCTCGTAGGCTTGCGGTTCGGCCAGAAACTTGCCGCGCAGGTTTCCGAGCAGTTCATCCTGGAGCGGATCCGCAGTGCGACGGATCCGCAGCCGATCCCGGTCGATGCGCGGGTCGGCCTTTCGCGGGCCGAGCTGGTCGAAGTGGTACGGCTGATGGAGGCGAATATCGAGGAGCCGTTGTCGCTCGATGAACTGGCGCGGCTTGTCCGGCTGTCGCAGCGGCATCTCCAGCGGATGTTTCGGTTCTATCTGAACGTATCGCCCACCCACCATTACATGACCTTGCGCTTGAAGCGGGCCCGCGAGCTGCTGCGCACGACCAGCGCGTCAATCGCCCGTGTTACCGCGGTTTGCGGATTCCATTCGCCGAGCCATTTCAGCAATGCGTATCGCGCGCAGTTCGGTCATGCGCCCAGTCACGAACGCCGGCCGACGGGATGACCACCGGGGAGCACGGAGCGCTCGCCAGGGCGAGAATCCAACGCGCAGGATCGCGCGAGCTTGACTACAGAACTTGATACGCCGATGAGCCAGACGACCTTGCACGCATTGCGCACGCCACTGTATGAGCGCCACCTTTCCGTCCGCGCCCGGATGGCTGATGTGGATGGCTGGCATCTGCCAGTCGCTTACGGATCGCAGATCGAGGAGCACCACACCGTTCGCGCGGATGCCGCCATGTTCGATGTCTCGCACAGGGCCGTGGTCGACGTATACGGGTTGGACGCGCGAAGGCTGCTCGGCAAGCTTCTTGCCAACGACATCGGCAAGTTGAAGTCTCCAGGCAAGGCACTTTATTCGTGCATGCTGAACCGGGAGGGAGGCGTGATCGGTGACCTGGTGGTGTACTACCTGAACGATGAATGCTTTCGTATTGTCCTGAACGCGGACACCGCAAGTCGGGACATTCAGTGGATCCAGTCGCAGATCGGTGCGATGAAGAGTTCGGCGACCCTGGTTGCGCGCCGCCAGGATCTTGTCACGGGGGATGCGGAGCCCCTGGCAATGATCGCCGTGCAGGGCCCCCATGCCCGGCGGAAGGTGTTTCAGGCCATTCCATCCACACACGCCGCTGAGAAGGTGAAGCCGTTCAATTCCATGATCGTGCACGACCCTGTCGTGGGGGAACTGATGCTGGCGCGGACGGGGAAGACCGGCGAGGATGGGTTCGAAGTCATGATGCTGGCAAAGCATGCGGTTCAGGTATGGGACATGCTGCGTTCGGCCGGCATCTCCGCAGCGGGCCTTGACGCATGGGAAACCCTTCGGCTCGAAGCCGGCATGCACTTGCATGGGCGCGACATGGACCCACACACTTCGCCTTTTGACGTCGGCCTGGGTTGGACTGTGGAGCTTGGGCCGGAGCGCGATTTCGTCGGCAAGGCAGCGCTACGCGCTCGCCCCCAGGACTGGCAGTTCGTCGGACTCGCTTTTGAAGGAAGCGCCGCGGTTGCTCGCGCGCAGAGCCCGGTGATGTGTCTTGAAGGAGAAGTGATCGGGAAGGTGACGAGCGCAACCTACAGCCCGACGCTTCGGATCGCCATCGCTTTCGCGCTCGTCAACCCAGGCATCCAGTTCGGGACCTATGTCGATGTCGAGGTCTACGGCAAGAGAATCCCTGCCAAGGTCGTTCGTCCACCTTTCGTACGGGACGGAAGCTCCGTGCCGCAGCATTAGGGCGGCCGTCAACAACAGTCTGCCAGCGCTATCGCCTCGGCTGACAAGAACACCGGAACGCTTATGCATGACAACTTGCCACAGCGCTTGCGCTCACTGCTCTTCGTCCCCGCGGACAGTGACCGGAAGCTTGCGTCCGCGCTAAAGTCGGCAGCGGATGGGCTGGTGTTCGATCTGGAAGATGCCATCCCCGAGTCGGGGAAGGACGATGCACGGCGCAAGCTGGTGGCCTTTCTGGCGCAGCATCGCGCCGCGATGCAGCCGGCCCTGCTGGTGCGTGTCAACGGACTGGCGTCCGGCCATATCCTGCGCGACCTGGCCGCCGTGATCCCGTACCGGCCCAACGCGATCGTGCTGCCGAAGTGCCGCAGTGTCGATGATGTGCACCGCCTTTGCGATTTCCTTGCAGCCTTCGAATGCGCGCTGTTGGACGGCAGGTGGGAAGTCTCCATCATCGCGATGGCCACCGAGTCGTCCGAAGGCGTATTCGGATTATCGTCGTATCGCAACGCACCCATGCGGCTACGCGCGCTGATGTGGGGGGTGGATGACCTCGCCGCGGACCTCGGCGCTTTTTCCGCGCATGCAGGCAAGGAACTGACGGCCCCGTTTTCCGTGGCCCGTACCATGTGCCTGCTGGCAGCCGCCCAGGCGGGGATCGACGCCATCGATGCGGTCAGTACGAGGCTGACTGACCCGGCGAACATCAGCGAGGAGTCTGCCCAGGCCAAGCGCGACGGATTTTCGGCCAAGGCCGCGGCGCACCCGGCGCACATTGATGCCATCAACCAGGCCTTTGTCCCGCAGGATGAGGAAATACGCTGGGCCAGACAGGTGGTCGAGTCGTTCTCGGGCGTGGGGGCCTCGGGTGTGACCAGGCTGGGAAATTCCATGATTGACCGGCCCCACCTGCGGCTCGCCCATCGCATCCTGTGTCATATCGACGAGAGTTGATGCTTGCGGGGCAGGTCGACGAGACAGGGGGCTGCCGACGAGGGGCTCGCGGCAGGAAAGGACGAAAGCCAATGAGGACGAAGGAAATGCCCGTCACGATTCTATTCATGGCATGCCTTGCCGTTGCCTACTTCCTGCCGGATCGGATCTCGGTTCCGATGATGCTGATTGCGTCGATCGCGGCTGTGGTCCATGCGTGCCTGACGGATTAGCCTGTCTCTGGCTTCGGCGAGACGTCGCCGCAACGCTGGCTTGCCCATCCTGCGCCGGCACGGGAAACAGGTGTGCCCCTTCAGGCGGCGCCATTAGAATCCGGGTTGAGGGGTGGGCCGGTGACAGCGCCGCGCCGATTCCCCGAGTCGACGGAGTTGACTGATGATCCACTTTCCGCGACGGCTGTACGTTGCCAGCCTGATCGCTGTGTTGCTGTCCTTCACCTGGAGCCAGTCATATGGAGAGATGGTCGTCGGAATCGGCGTGTCCAGTCCTCTAACGGGAATCAATGCCGCCAATGGCAAGGATATCGAGAATGGTGTTCGTCTCGCTGTGGAAGAGGCCAACGCGCAGCACATCAAGCTGGATGGCCGGGAGGCCCGCTTCGAACTTCATTCGGTTGACGACGAAAGCGACCCCCGCATAGGCGTCCAGGTCGCCCAGAAGCTGGTCGACGATGGTGTGGCCGTCGTTGTGGGGTACTACAACTCGGGTGTTGCCATTCCATCCGCACGGGTCTTCGCCAGCGCGGGCATACCGATGATCCATCCTGCGGCGACCAATCCGGCCATTACGCATCAAGGCCCGAAGACGGTGTTCCGCATCATTGCGACGGACACCCAAAACTCCGGTACGGCGGGAAAGTACGCGGTCAATGTCATGAAGGCGCAGCGGATTGCCGTGATGGACGACCGGAGCGCGTTCGGCCAGGGGGCCGTGGACGAGTTCAAGAAGGCCGTGACGAGCGCCGGCGGAAAAATCGCGATCGCTGAATACACCAGCGACAAGGCGGTCGAGTTCAGCGCGCAACTGACGAACATCCGGGCGGCCAACGCCGACCTGCTGTTCTTTGCCGGCCTGGACAACCAGGCGGCGCTCATCGCGAAACGGATGAAGGAGCTCGGCATGCGAACCCGGTTCGTCGGCAGCGGTGGCATCGCCGACAGTATTTTCCTGAACATTGCAGGTCCCGCTGCGGAAGGTGCGATGGCCTGGGAGTACGGGCGTCCTGTCGATACACTGCCGCAAGGCAAGGCCTTCATGCTGAAGTTCAGGAAGCGCTTTGGTACCGACAGCCTGATCTATGCGCCGTTCGCGTACGACGCCACGTGGGTGGCGATCCATGCGATGAGGCAGGCCAACTCCGCGAAGCCCGGCGAATTCGTGCCCGCGCTACGGGCCATGCAATACGACGGCATCACGGGGAAAATTGCCTTCGATACGAACGGCGACCTGAAGAATCCGACCTCGACGCTCTATCAGGTAAAGGGCGGCCGTTGGTTTCCGGTAACGACCATAGGCGCCGAATGACGGAGTTTGCGGGCCGGAGTGAGTAAGCCAGGCCGCCTCAGCAGGTGGCGGAGACGTTCAGCCGGCCAGGCTGTCTAATTCTTGCCGCAAGGGGGCGTATGCGCCGGCATGGCCGGCAGCCACTGCCGCGGCGGCAGCGGCCATCCGTGCCTGCGCCGCAAGGTCCGGCCGTGGTTCGGCCAGCACCGCGGCTATCCACCCGCCCATGGCGGCATCCCCGCAACCTACGGTGTCGGCAACATTGACCCGGAACGCTGGCTGCTCCACCACGCTGTCGGACTGGAGCAGGGTCAGGCCGTCGGCGCCGCGCGTGAGCAGGATGGCGGCGTCCGGCGCCATGGCCCGCACCTGCGCGAGCGCTGCCTCCAGCGCCAGTGCCGGAAAGAGGCCCGCCAGGTCTTCATCCGAGAGCTTGATGTAGGACGCCAGCCCAAGCATGTGTGCAAGCGCTTCGCCATAGCCCGGCGCGTTCATCAGTTTGCGGTAGTTTGGGTCGAATGCAATGCGCTTGCCGGCCCCCGCCGCTTGCGTGGCTTCCGCGCACAGGCATGCGGCCAACGGCTGACGTGCCAGGCTGATGGAGCCAAAGTGAATGACTTGCGCCGCCTGACGCCAGCCCTGCGGCAGCCGGGACGGGTCGAAATGCAGGTCGGCACTGTCGTCGCCCACGAAGAAGTACTGAGGGGGATGGCGCGAAGCGACAAAGGCCAGGAAGGGCGAGCGATCGACACGTTGCAGGAAGCGCATGTCCAGGCCGGCCTGCTCGCTGGCCTGGGCCAGTTCGTCGCCGAACAGGTCCCGGCTGACAGCGCCGGCAAACGCCGTGTCGATGCCCAGGCGCGCGCCTACGCGCGCCACGTTCCAGCAGGACCCGCCAGGCAGGCCGAGCCAGCTTCCGTCGGCCTGGCGAACCATGTCGGTGAGGGCTTCGCCGAAGACGACATAGCGGGGCAAGGGCTTGGACATCGGTGACTCCTGTATCTGGGGTTACGCGCACTGCGCGCCTGGTTTGACAGGGAGAAGGCTCGCGGCTGGACTATTGCGTCCAGTAGACGTCCACGGGAGTGCTTTGCTGATGCAGCAGGTAGCTGACCGGCAACATCGGCGTGGGCTCCAGCGTGGCGGCATCGAACGCCTGCTTCTTCCGGGGTCCGCGAATGCCCACCAAGACCCGGCTCGCGCGCAGCAGGGCACTCAGGTTCAGGCTGACGCGACGATGCGGTGCGGCGCGCGGGCTCAGCGCCAGGTAGCCCGGCGGCCCGTTCGGGGACAGGCCCTCGGGCAGTTCCGGCGCATCGGGGAACAGCGACGCAGTATGGCCGTCTTCGCCCATGCCAAGGATGACGAGGTCGGGTTGACGATAGCTGCGGTTCAGGGCGGCCACGACCGCCGCGGCGTCGATCTGGTCAATTTCCGTGCAGAACGGTGGGACCGGCGGCTGGAACGATGCGCGCGACGCGGCCTGGCGCAGCAGCCGGTTGCACACCAGGCGCGCGTTGCTGTCGGCGTGGCCGAGGGGCACCAGGCGCTCGTCGACCAGCATCACGCTGACTCGGTCCCAGGGCAGGGCGCGCTGCTGTAGGGCCTCGAACAGCGGGAGCGGCGAACGACCGCCGGAGACCGCCAGGCAAGCCTGGCCCTTTTCGGACAAGGTACGCTGCAGTTCGCCGGCCACGGCTTGCGCCATGGCTTCGACGTGGGCGGCGGCATCATGGGGTTCAATCAGGCGCATGGCTCCCCCTGCACGTCCCTGTCATGGCGTGATGCGGTGTGGCGGTGTGGTTCTGGCTTCGCACGCGGCGGATCAGCGCGGCGGTCGAGGCGTCATGCGGCAGGGGCGGCGCGCCTTCCAGTTCGCGTTCGATAGGGCCGGCCAGTTTCTTGCCGAGTTCCACGCCCCATTGATCGAAGGAGTTGATGTTCCAGAGTGTGCCCTGCACGAACGTGCGGTGCTCGCACAGGGCGAGCAAGGCCCCCAGATGGAAGGCATCGAGTTGCTGCAGCAGCAGCGTGTTGCTGGGACGGTTCCCTTCGAACACAAGATGCGGCACCAGGCTCTCGTCAAGCTGCCCTTCGGCGCGTACCTCGTCGGCGGTGCGACCGCGCAACAGGGCTTCACCCTGCGCAAAGCAGTTGGCCAGCAGCTTGGTATGGTGGCCGGGCAGGTCACTGTGCGGCTGCAGGCAGGCGATGAAGTCCACCGGTATCAGTTGCGAGCCCTGGTGCACCATCTGGAAATAGGCATGCTGGCCGTTGGTACCGGTGGTGCCCCATACCACTGCGGCGGAGCCGGCCTGCAGCGCCGCGCCGTCGTGCTGCACCGACTTGCCGTTGCTCTCCATCTCCAGTTGCTGCAGGAAGGCCGGGAGCAGTTCCATCGGCTCGCAATAGGGCGCTACGCAGCGGCTGCCTGCGCCCAGGAAGCTGCGGTACCAGACATCGAGCAAACCGAGAATCATCGGCAGGTTCTGTTCGGGCGGCGCACTGGCGAAATGCCGGTCCATGGCCCTTGCGCCGTCCAGCAGCAGACGGAACCGGTCAAAGCCGATCGCCACGGCAATCGACAGCCCGACGGCCGACCACAGTGAGAAGCGCCCGCCGACCCAGTCCCAGAACGGGAACATGTTGACCGGGTCGATGCCGAACGCCGCCACGGCGTCGCGGTTGGTCGACACGGCCACGAAGTGGCGAGCCAGGTCCGCCTGCGTGGCCCCGTGGCGCAGGAACCAGTCGCGCGCGGTGCACGCATTGGCCATGGTTTCCAGCGTAGTGAAAGTCTTGGAACAGACGATCACCAGCGTGGTGGCCGGCGCCAGGCGTGCCAGCTTGCGGGCCAGCTCGCAGCCGTCCACGTTGGCGACGAAATGCATGCGCGGCGCGGCTTCCTCATCCTGCACCAGGGCGCGGCACACCATGCGTGGCCCAAGGTCGGAACCGCCGATGCCGATGTTGACCACATCGGTGATGGCGCGGCCGTCAAAGCCTGTCCATGCGCCGCTGCGCACTTGCTGCGCGAAGCGTTCCATCTGCGCGAGGACCGCCGACACATCGGGTTCTACCGGCACGCCGAGTGCCCGGAAGCCATCGCCGGGGCGGGCACGCAGCGCCATGTGGAGGGCGGCGCGGCGCTCGGTGGTGTTGACCGGCTCGCCGGCAAACATGGCATCGCGACGCTCGCACGCGCGGGCCTCGCGGGCCAGCGCGAACAGCAGGGCCAGGGTCTCCTCGGTGACGCGGTTCTTGGCGTAGTCAAGGGTCAGGCCGCAGGCCTCAGCCGCCATGCGTTCGGACCGGGCCTGGCCGTGCGGGCCCGCAAACCAGTCGCGCATATGGGCATGACGAATGCTGGCCGCATGTTCACGCAGGGCCTGCCAGGCGGGGAGGGACGTCGACATCGGGAGCTGCTCCATGCGGGAATCGGGATAGGCGATGAACGGGAATTCGGACTACATCTCTTCATGCCAGGCCATGCCGTCGCGCGACAGCAGGGCGCTGGATGACGCCGGTCCCCAGGTGCCGGCGGTGTACAGCTTGGGAGGCGCGTTGGTGTTCTCCCATGTCCGGAGAATGGGAGCGACCCAGCGCCAGGCCTGGGCCTGTTCATCCCTGCGCACGAACAAGCCCAGCCTGCCGCGGATGACATCCAGCAGCAGGCGCTCGTACGCGCCCATGCGGCGTACGCGTGGACCCGCCCCCGGGCGTTGCAGGTCCAGCGAAGCCGGCACCAGCGCTTGCGTGTCACCGGGCTGCTTGGCCAGGAAATAGAGCCGGATGCTCTCTTCCGGCTGCAGCGTGATGACCAGCCGGTTCCCCGCCGGCGTGCCCAGCGGGCGCGCGAACAGGGCGCAGGGCACATCGTGGAAATGGATGACGATCTCCGCCACGCGCGACTGCATGCGCTTGCCCGTGCGCAGGTAGAAGGGCACGCCGGCCCAGCGCCAGTTGGCGATCTCCGCCTTGATGGCGACGAAGGTCTCGGTCCGGCTCTCGGGCGGGATACCCGGCTCGCTGACATAGCCCGGCACCGGGTTGCCCCCGGCAGCACCGCGGCAGTACTGGCCACACACGACCTTCTCGGCCACGTCCTCGGGCCGGATCGGCCTGAGCGCCTTGAGGATCTTCAGCTTCTCGTCGCGGATCGCGTCTTCGGACAGGCTGGCAGGCGGCTCCATGGCCACCATGCACAGCAACTGGAGCAGGTGGTTCTGCACCATGTCACGCATCGCGCCGATGCCGTCGTAGAAATTGCCGCGCCGCTCCACGCCCAGCTCCTCGGCGATGGTGATCTGCACTTCCTTGACCCATTCGCGCCGCCATAGCGGCTCGAACAGGACATTGCCGAAGCGCACCGCCATCAGGTTCTGCACGGATTCCTTGCCCAGGTAGTGGTCGATGCGATAGATCTGGTCCTCCGCAAAGAACTTGGCCACTGCCGAATTGATCGCCTCGGACGACTCGAGGTCATGGCCCAGCGGTTTCTCGAGCACGATGCGGCTGCGATGGCCGGTGAGCCCGACGCGCTCCAGCTGCTCGCAGATCCTGACAAAGAGGTGTGGCGCGGTGGCCAGGTAGCACACCACCACTTGTGCGGCACGGGCATTCACCAGCTCGGCCAGTGCATCGAAGCCCGGCTCGGTGTTGGCGTCGACCTGCAGGTAAACGATGCGTTCCAGGAAGGCCGGCCACGACGAGGCCACGGCGTTGCCCGCCAACGCGGGCAGTACCTCGTCGTTGAGCATGGCAAGGTAGGCCTCGTGGGCCAGCGGCTGGCTGCCCAGCGCGAGAATGCGGCCTTGCGGATGCAGCGCGCCTGCAGCATGCGCGTCGAACAGCGCGGGCAGGAGCTTGCGGCGGGCCAGGTCGCCGGTGGCGCCGAACAGTACGAAATCGAAATCCGGGGCCTGCGCGCCGGTTTTGGTGCTATCCATCATGTCGCCTGGAAGGTCTGAAAGGGGGTCGAGTTTGGCCGGGGCGCTATCTCGGCGCCGCCCAGCCCTTGTAGTCGCGGACATTGGCGCGCGTGACCAGGGTGGAGGGCAGCAGCACCACCGGCCTGGCGGGCCGCTGGCCGTTCATCATGCCGACGCCGAGCTGCACCGCGGTGCGGGCAATGGCCCACGGGTCCTGGCTGGCCGAGGCCTGCACCAGCGTGTCGGCCTTCAGCGCCGCCTCGATGTCGGGCGCGCCGTCGACCGATGCGATCAGGATGCCGCGCCGGTTGAGCTGGCGGGCGGCCAGGTCGGCGCCGACAGCCTGCGGGTCATTGATGGTGAACACTGCATCCACCTTGGGAAAGCGCGTCAGGTAGAGCTGCATCACGTTGAGCCCGCCTTCGCGCGATCCCTTGGCGTCCTGGTCGTCGGACAGGATGCGGATGTCCGGGTGTTTCGCCAGCACCGTCTTGCAGCCCCTGACGCGGTCCAGCACGGCCGACACCGGCGGCCCGTTCTGGATGATGAGGTTGCCGTGGCCGTTGAGTCGTTCGGCAAGGAAACCGCAGGCCAGCTCGCCGGCCTGGAGGTTGTCGGTCTGCACGGTGGCGTCCGCACCGGCTGCGGCCACGTCCACCGCCACCACCACGATGCCCGCCTTCTTCGCTTTGCGCACGGCCGGTTCGATGGCGCGCGCGTCGGCGGCGTTGATCAGGATCAGATCCACGCCGGCGACGATAAAGCTGTCGATATGCGAGAACTGCTTGTTCAGGTCATAGTCGGCCGACAGCACGGTGACCTTGGCCTGCGGGTTGACCTGCTTCGCGGCGGCTTCGGCGCCGTGGGCCAGCGCCACGAAGTATGGATTGCCGAGGGAGCCAAGCGTGACGCCCACCTTCTTCAACTGCCGCGGCGCAGCGGCCGTGGAGGTCTCGGCAGCCGGGGCTTGTGCCGTCGCACCGGCAATGCAACATGCGCCGAGCGCGACTGCCATCAGGAATTGCTTGATCACTTCTGTCTCCTGCGTGTGCTCAGGTGCGGGCCGAGCCCTTCTGGCGATAGCGGTCCAGCGCGACCGCGCCGATGATGACCAGGCCCTTGATGATGTACTGCCAGATGTCCGACACGCCCAGCAGCACCAGGCCGTTGGAGAGTGCCGCGATAATCAGCGCGCCGATCAGGGTGCCGCCGATGGAGCCGACGCCGCCGACAAAGCTGGTGCCGCCCAGGATCACCGCGGCGATCGCGTCCAGCTCATAGGATTGCCCGAGCTGCAGGCCATTGGCCGCGTACAGGCGCGAGGCAGACATCACGCCGCCAAGCCCTGCCAGCAGGCCGGATACGGCATAGACGAACAGCAGTACGCCCCACACCTTGATGCCCGACAACCGCGCGGCCTCGGCGTTGCCGCCCACGGCGTAGATCTGCAGCCCCAGCACGGTCCGGCGCAGCACGACCCAGGACACCGCGATCACGGCACAGGCGATGATCACCAGCCACGGCACGCCCAGCACGTCGCCGTTGCCGATGAAGGCAAAGCCGATGTCGGGGTTGTAGACGGTGCTGTCATGTCCGGCCAGCCGCGCCAGCCCGCGCACCGCGGTCAGGCTGCCCAGCGTGACGATGAAGGGCGGCAGCTTCATGAAGGCGATCAGCGCGCCATTCACCAGCCCGAACAGCAGGCCGCACAGCAGGGCGGCGGGCACGCTGAGCGCGGACAGTTCGGGCGTCAGCGAAGTCAGCATCGCCGCCACGGCCGAGATCGAGAGGATGGAGCCGACCGACAGGTCGATCCCTCCGGTCAGGATGACGAAGGTCATGCCGGCCGCCAGCACCAGGTTGATCGACGCCTGCTGCGCGATGATCGACAGGTTCTGCAGGCTGGCGAAGTTGTCGGTCAGCAGCGTGAAACCGGCGCACAGCAGTACCAGCACGGGCAGCATACCCAGTGCCCGCAGGCGCTCCTGGGTGGTGGCGCCGCGGCGGCCGTCAGGCGTGTGCGCCGCGCCGTGTGAAGCTACGGCGTGTGCCGTGGGATGGATTGAATTGCGCATGGTGTCTCCTGAATCTGTGTGGCGGTACTTGCCGCCGACCGTCTGCGCGGTCTCGGTGGGATGGTCGGTTCAGTGCAGCACGGTGGCAGGGGCCGGTTCGCCAGCGCCGGTGGCCAGGGCGATGATGCGTTCCTGCGTGGCGGCGGCATCCGGGCAGGCGTGTACCTCGCCAACCAGCCGGCTTTCGCGCATCACCAGCACGCGGTCGCACAGGCCTACCACTTCCGGGAGTTCGCTGGAGATCAGCAGGACGGCCACGCCGGAGCGGGCCAGCGCGTCGATGAGGCGGTAGATCTCCGCCTTGGCGCCGATGTCCACGCCACGGGTTGGCTCGTCCAGGATCAGTACGCGCGGCTTCGTCTCCAGCAGGCGCGACAGCATCACCTTCTGCTGGTTGCCGCCCGACAGCGAGCCGACATTGACGCGCGGATGCGCCACGCGGATGCCCAGCGAGCTGACGGCGTCGGCCGTGCGCCGGCGCGCGCTGGCACGGTTGAGCCGGCCGCCGCGCAGTGCATCGCGTGCGGCGACGATCAGGTTGATGTTCTCGTGCACGCTCTGGTCAAGGAACAGGCCCTGCAGCTTCCGGTCTTCCGTCAGGTAGGCAATGCCGGCGTCAATGGCCTGGCGCGGATGATGGATGGCCAGTGGCGAGCCGGCCAGGTATACCGCGCCGCTGGTGGGCGTATCGGCACCGAAGACCAGCCGCGCAAGTTCCGTGCGGCCCGCCCCGACCAGCCCGGCCAGGCCAAGGACCTCTCCGGCACGCAGGTCGAAGCTGCAATCGCGCACGCGCCGCCCGTCGGACATATTGCGCACCGACAGCACAATGTCGCCCGCTTGCGTCTGGCCATGCGTCTTGGTGTAGAAGCCCGACAGGTCGCGGCCGACCATCATCTTGACCAGCGCCGCCTGGGTCAGCTGGGCCTTTTCCAGTGTGCCGACGTAGCAGCCGTCGCGCAGCACGGTGACGCGGTCCGCCAGTTCGTCGATCTCCGCCATGCGGTGGCTGATGTAGATGATGGCCATGCCGTCGGCGCGCAACTGGCGGATCAGCGCGAACAGGCGGTCGGTCTCGCGGGTGGACAACGGCGTGGTGGGTTCGTCCATCACCAGGATGCGGGTCTCGAAATGCACGGCGCGGGCGATTTCAACCAGCTGGCGCTGGGCGATCGACAGGCGCTCGACCAGGGTCTGCGGCGTAAAGTCGGCGCCGAGCCGGGCCAGCGTGGCCTCGCAGGCCCGCACCATCGCGGCGCGGTCCACCATGCCGTGGCGGCGCAGGTGGCGTCCGAGGTAGATGTTCTCGGCCACGCTCAGGTTGGGCGCCAGGCTCAGTTCCTGGTAGATCACGGCAACGCCGTGGGCGCGCGCGGCGAGCGGGCCGTCGATGACAACCGGATGGCTTTCGATGCGGCACTCGGCACCGTCGTCGGCGATATAGGCGCCCGCGAGGATCTTCATCAGCGTCGACTTGCCGGCGCCGTTCTCGCCCATCAGCGCGTGGACCTCACCGGGATAGATCGTGAGCTGGACGTTGCTGAGCGCCTTGACGCCAGGGAAGGTCTTGGAGATGTTGCGCATCTCCAGCAGCGGCGCCACCGGGGCGTGCCGTGCGGCGGGGATCGGGTCAGACCGTTGCATAGCTGGCCTCCGGAACGATGGCGGACGCGCCCTTGAGCAGTTCCGCGCGCGGCGAGAAGTTCATGAACATCGGCAGGGACGCAGCCCCGACCGCGCCGGCATTGGCGCCAAAGCAGCCGCGCACGATGCGCGCGGCGGGGCGTGCCTCCGGAGCGCTGTCGTCCAGCGCCTGCTGCAGGCGCTCGATCAGCGTGGGGACGAGGCCGCCGTCGATATCGGCATCGAAAATCACCAGCGGCACGTCCAGCACGGCCAGCGCGGATTGCAGCGCGGGGGCCATCGCCTCCACACAGTCATCCACCCATTCCGCCACGGCCGGGTGCTTCAGTTCCACCTGCCGCTGCAGGTCGGCATGCCCGTGCACTGTCACGGCGTGGTGGCGCAGGTGGCGCGTCAGCGCGTTGAGCGAGGCGCGCGAGAGCAGGATGTCCCGCCGCCGGCCCGGCACTGTCGGGGCGGAGGCCAGCGTGCTGGGCGGCACCGGCATCATGGCGATGTCGCCGGCATTGCCCGAGACCCCGCGCACGCAGTCGCCGTTGAGCACCACGCCGCCGCCGATCGCCGGGCCAAGGAAGACATAGAGGAAATGCTGGGCGTGGTGCCGGCCGTAAAAAAGTTCGGCCACCGCGGCCGCGGTGCCGTCGTTCTCGCTGAATACCCGCAGGCGCGTTGCTCCCGCCAGCATCGATGGGAAATCCGCCTCGTCCCAGGCGCGAAAAGTGGCCTGGAAGGCCTCGCCCTGCACATCGAGTTCGCGCAGCCATGCGCCGAGGTTGTAGGGCTGGGCAACGCCGATGCCAAGCAGGCGCTTCTGCTCGGCCGGGGAGAGCAGGGCGCGCATTTCCTCGATGTCGCGGCGCACCAGTTCCAGCGCCTGGTCAGGGTGGGGCAACACCATCTGGTGCGCGCGGCTGGCCAGGATATGCCCTGCAAAATCCACCATGACGGCCTCGATGCTGCCGCGGTCGAGCCGCACGCCAAGGCCAAAGGCCCCCTTGGGCTGCAGGCGGATCAGGCTTGCCGGCTGTCCGCGCTGGCCTTCGACGCGCCGCCCGGAAAGCTGGATCAGGCCTTCGTCGGTCAGTGTCTGCACGATGCTGCCGACTGCCGTGTTGGTGAGCTGCGCCATGCGGGCCAGGTCGGCCTTCGATGCCTCACCAGCGCGGCGCAAGGCCAGCAGCAAGGCGCGCTCGTTGTACAGGCGCAGGCTGGCGGAGTTTACGCCACGGCCTGCCTTGGATGCGTTCATCTTGTCTCCGCCCGGTGGGCTCCCTGCTTGGGAGCGCTATTAATTAATTCATGTTGAATTAAAGAGCAGAGGGAGGAAGAACTCAACTGAGGGGAAACCCGCAAGGGATTTTGGAAGTCCGTCTTGATAAAAGCGTTTTGGGGCCGGGATGTGGATAGAGATCTACTTAGGATGCGCGACTGGCAGCCGGCTCAAGCCGAGGTTCCGCCTGTCCGGCGCCATCACTGCTCGTCGGGCTCTTGCCCATATTTCCCGTTCCTCACGCTGCGGGGAACAGGCAGTGCCTGTCCCCGCTCTTCACCCGGCGATCAGTCCGGAGCGCGCTCCGGGACCGGCAGATGCACCCATTCCGAATAGAAGGCGTCGATGTCCGGCTCGAAGTCATGGATCACCGGATACCACGGCGTGGGCGCCTCGACGTCGTGCATGGTGCCGCACGCCGGGCAGTAGTACTCGCGATAGACCTGCCACTGGGTATCCGGCGCCATCAGCTTGGGATAGACCTCCGTCATCGCCTCCTCGGTGTCGCGTACGTAGATGGCGGCGTGCAGCTTCCAGTTGTCGCGGTAGTCGCCGAAGCTGTGGCCGCAGTCGCACTGGGTGACCCACTGCCTGGTGCTCGCCGACTGCACGATGTACAGGTGCGGGCCGAGCGGCAGCACGATGCGGTCCTTGAACTTGACCTTGGCCTGCAGCGCAGCCAGGTACTGCTCGAACCGGCTGTCATCCTTGGGCATCGACAGCATGCGGAAGGTGGTTTCCCAGTCCAGAGAGCCTTCGACGAGGTGGGCAACCTGTTCATTGGTGTAGGCAGACATTGTTCAGCTCCTTGATTCGGTGATTACTCTTCGACCTGGACGACGGTGGTGACGTCGGGCAGCAGGGAGAGGTCCATGCGGTGCTTGGCGCCGTAGGACGGCACCCCCAGTTCTTCCTCGCGCAGCTGCCACTCGGCGGGCAGGTTCCAGAATGTCTTGAACTCCCGCGTGAACTTCTCCGACAGGGCGAAGCTGGTGGCGAACATGTGTTGCACCTGGACGGACGCATGCTTGTTAAGGATGCGATCGCGTTCTTCCTTCATCCATTCGCGGGTTGGCAGCGAACGGGCCAGGCGTTCCTTGCGGATCTCGGCACGGCGGGCCTGGGTTTTGCCCGCATCTACCGCGAACACGCCCTTGGCGTCCTGAGTGAAGACGGCGCCGTAGACCTTTTGCGCATATTCCGGCAGCAGGAACTTCTGGTTGAGGTCCGCCTCGATGGCCTTCGGATCGCGGTCGATCGGATCCCCAAAGCCCGGGCCGCCGCGCAGGTAGTTGAGGTACAGGTCGTGGTTGGCGTAGCAGTCCTCGGTCGTGATGCACTGCTTGTCACGCTTGACCACGGCGGTGGCATCGATGTGGCGCTCGTAGTCCGGGTTGCCGGGATCGATGTCGCCGCCCAGAGGCAAGGAATCGCCAATGGCGATGCGCTTGTCCAGCCCGGTCTGGTGTGCCTCGAAGCGGTAGCCGGTGGCCGACGGATAGCCGCCCATCATGCCCCAGTCGCTGTTCATGAACCCGTTGCCCATGAAGAACATGGTCCAGTCCTGGGCGTTCCATACCATGCGCAGCGTCTCGAAGCCGCAACCGCCGCGGTACTTGCCGTACCCGCCGGAGTTGGCCTTGACGTTCCGTCCAAGGTAGAGCAGTGGCTCGGCCATCTCCCAGATCTCGATGTCACCCATGTCGCCTTCCGGGTTCCAGATGGCGGCGGCGTGGTTGAGGCCATCCTTGACGGCGCAGGCGCCCGTCCCGCACGAACTGGCTTCGAAGCTGTTGACCGCGTGGATCTCGCCATCCTGGTTGATGCCGCCGCCTTGAAGCCAGTTGGAGGTGTTGGCATTACCGGCGTTGACCTCTTCCAGATAGCCGCGGCTGAAATACGACTGTGACAGACCGCGCCACAGGGCCGCCCAGCCGGAGACCAGGAAGTGCCAGGCGTAGGCGTGGCCGGTGCGGCGGTCATCCGGGTTGCACCAGGTACCTTTTGGCAGGCGGAACTCGGTGGCGAAGTACGCCCCGTCATTGATGCGCTGTGTGGGGACCAGGGTCTGGCACATCATCACCCAGATGCCGGACGTAAATGCCACCTGGTGGGCGTTGAAGGTGTGCCAGCCCCAGCGGCTCGCGCCCTCGAAGTCGAGGCGCCACTTGCCGTCCGGCCTGATCGTCATCTCCACCGGCGAGTGCATGATCGAGTCGAGCTTGGCGAAGGCGTTGGAGACCTGCACGTCCTCGTGCTTGTAGGGCACGTCGACAAATGAAACCTTGCGGTACTTGCCCGGCAGGGTCATGGCCTTGATACGGCTCTGCAGTCCGCGGCGGCCTTCTTCGATGACCTCGTAGGTAAATTTCTCGTAGGCCTCGATGCCGTCGGCACGAATCACTTCCTCGACCAGGTCGCGAATCATATGGCAGCCGGCGATGCGGGTCTTCTCGTCGAGAATCCAGTACTTGGGCGTGCGCACCGAACGCTGGGACTCGTGCAGCCAGTCGCGCAGCGGCTCGTCATTCACCCCGGTCTTGCGGCAGGTGATCATGTAGCCGTCGCCGAAGCGTTGGGTTTGGCCGGTGGACATCGAGCCCGGCGTCACCGAGCCGGTGTCAATGACGTGCGTGACGCCGCCGACCCAGCCGATCAGCTGGCGTTCCCAGAAAATCGGGACGATGGTGGCGATGTCGCACGGGTGGACATTGCCGATGGCGCAGTCATTGGTCGTGAACATGTCGCCGGGGTTGATGCCGGGGTTGGCTTCCCAGTTGTTCTCGATCATGTACTTGATCGCCGCGCCCATGGTGCCGACGTGGATGATGATCCCGGTCGAGGTCAGGACGCAGTCGCCGGCGGCGTTGTAGAGGGTGAAACAGAGTTCGCCTTCCTGCTCGACAATCGGGCTGGCGGCGATTTTCTTGGCGGTCTCGCGGGCATGCACCAGGCCGCCGCGCAGCTTGGAGAACAGCTTCTCGTAGCCGATCGGGTCGCTGTCCCGGAATTCCAGCTTCCTGAGGCCGTTGTAGTGGCCGGTGGCCTTGGTGCGCGCGATGATGCCGTCGCGGTGCTGCTTGAGGGTCTGGCCGTTCTGCAGCAGGTCGGCGAAGCCGACTTCCTTCTTGCTCATCATGTTCATGGCGGGTCTCCTTACTTCACTTCCTTGAGATGGAACAGGCGGTGCTTGTCGATCGTGGTTTCGAAACCGTCGGGCACAACAAAGGTCGTGGCATCGGATTCGATGATGGCGGGACCCACGATGTGGTTGCCGGCCTTGAGCGCTTCCATCTTCCAGAGCGCGGCATCCACCCACTTCTTGTGGCGGTAGAAGGGACGGGTGCCCAGATAGGCCTGCTTGGGCGGCGTCGGGCCGGCATCCGGGTCTTCCGGCAGCACCGGCTTCTGGGTCACAACGGTGCCGCGCAGGATGGCGCCTGTGATCGAGAAGCCCAGTTCCGGCGAGCGGGCGGAGCTCGCGTAGACGCGCCCGTAGGTGTTCTCGAAGGCCTCGACGATCCGGTCCCAGTCGGCGGCTGTGGCGGCGCTGGTCACCGGCGAGACGATTTCGAGGTCATTCAACTGGCCCATGTACTGCATCTTGTAGCCGGGGATCAGCAGCACGTCCTCGGGCTTGTAGCCGTTGAGGACAAATTCGTCGATGACCTTGACGGCCAGTTCCGACCAGGATTCCTGCAGGCTCTTGCAGGCGGTTTCCTTGTCCGCATCGGGCGCGTGTTGGGCAACACCAAGGTCCACGGACTTGTCGTAGCGGTACTCGAAGTCGGCGCAGGCGCAGCCGAAAGCCGAGAAGCCGGCAGCCCAGGCCGGCACGACGACGTCCTTGAAGCCGACGCCACCGGTGTAGCCGTAGGTGTGCACCGGGCCGGCGCCGCCATAGGAGAAGCAGGTGAATTCCGCCGGGTTGTAGCCCTTGGCACTGATATTGGCGCGCAGGTATTCGGAGAGGGTGAGATCGAGCAGTTCGATGACGCCGGCGGCGGCATCCTCGACTGACAGGCCGAGCGGGTCGGCGATCTGCGCCTTGATGTGGTCGCGGGCGCGCTGCACGTCAAGCTTGATGGCACCGCCCAGGAAGTTGTCCGGGTTCAGGTAGCCGAGCACGACGTGGCAGTCGGAAACGGACACCGTGTCGAGACCGCTTTCCGGCCAGCAGGTGCCGACGCGGTAGCCAGCGCTGTCGGGGCCGAGCTTGATCGACTTGCTGTAGGGGTCGAGCCGCACAAAGCTGCCGGCGCCGGCACCGACCGAGTCCATCGCCACGAGGGGCAGGGACAGGACCAGGCGAGCCATGTCGGGGTCGGACTTGATGGCGAAATTGCCCTTGGTGATCAGGGCCACGTCGAAGCTGGTGCCGCCGATGTCGGAGCAGGCGATGTTCTCGTCGCCGAGATACTCACCCAACAGTTTGGAGCCGATGACGCCGCCGATCGGGCCGGAGACGATCGTGCGCGCGAGCTCCTTGGCCTTCCAACTGATGGTGCCGCCGTGGGTAGCCATCACCCGCAGGTCGAACTTGGCGCCGTGCTTCCTGAACCGGTCACTCACCTTCTTCAAGGTCTGGCGCGAAGGCTCCGCACCGTAAGCCTCGAGGATGGTGGTATTCATCCTGTGGCTTTCCTTGCGCGACGGGTAATAGTCCACCGAGGCAAAGACCGGAATATCCGACTTCAGCTTGTTCAGCTCCTCGCGCACGATGTCACGGGCGCGCTGCTCGCTCGACTCGTTCTTATGGGATTGCAGCAGGCAAATGACGATGGCTTGCGAGCCGGCCTCCACCAGTTCCCGGGTAGCCTGGCGCACCTCGTCTTCACGCAGGGGGATGACGAGCTTCCCCTGTACGTCGGTGCGTTCGGTGACACCGCGCGTGCGTGAGACGGGCACAAGAGGCTCGTCGTAGCGGTGAGTGTTCAGGTGAATGCGGTCCTCCAGTGCATAGCCCAGATAGCTCTGCAGGGCGCGGCCCATCGAATGAATCTGCTCGAAACCGCGGTTGCAGATGAGGCCAACGTCGAGGCCCTTGCGCATGAGGATGCGGTTGAGCATGGCCGTACCGGAATAGACGCAAGTCACCAGTTCCGGATAGACGTCGTCCACGGTCCGGTCCCAGTGGGCGAGGGCATCCTCGGAAGAGTTGTAGATGGCAAGCGATTCGTCGCCGGGATTGCTCTGCGCCTTGCCGACCACGAAGCGACCATCGGAGCGCACGAAGAATGTGTCGGTCATCGTGCCACCAGCATCGATGCCCATCACCTGTACGGTGGACTGCGATTGCATACTGCCTCCTGTCATTGATGTAGTCATGGTGGGATCCCCCACGACTCATCCATGGCAAAGCGTGTGCCAGGCCCCGTCCAGCAGCGGCGAACAGCCCCGCAAGGCGATTGAATTCAACGAGTTGCCGGCATTGTCCGGCCACGCCGCTGGTGGCGGCAGGCCTGTCGTCAGTGTCCGGATTCACGACGCCCCGCACAGCGGTGTCCGGGAACCGGACGCCTTCTGGCCAGCTATCGATTCGATTGGCCCTGGGCAAGCCAGCATTCCGCAGTTCCAGCAAGGCGCCGCCACGCAGTCGGGCGCTGGCACAAGCTATGCACTGGCTTCACGCGAATGGCCGCGAAACAGGGTGAAGCCCATGAAGAACTCAGTGAGGTCCAGCCGACCAAGTGTGTCCGGGCTGCGCGCCGCTTTCCGATTCGGATGCTCGGCTCGGGCCTGCGCGCATTCGACGCAATCCGTTTCCTGAAACCACAACAGCGCTTGTCGCGAGGCGCTGGTCAGCGCTGTCCGGAAACCGGACACCTGAAGCCGTGATGACCGGAAACCGGACACCTCCCGGTTGCTTTGCTGCAAAGCACAAATAATTGATTTCAAAAGAGATTTATTGACTTGGTGAGGGCACGCGGATACGGTTACTCCAGTCAATTGAGAGGGACCGTCCCATGCCGTTCTCGCGTTGCGGCACCCTGATCCCCCGCCTCGGCGACGAGCCGGTGGTGGCTTCCGCATGGGAGCGTTTTGTGCATGACCAGCCCCTGGAAGTGCAGGCGGCTGGTGTACGCAGCGTCGTCCTGGCGTCGTGGCAACGGTGTCGTTCCGAGGCCGTTGACCCTGCCAGGCACTCCGCGCCCGGGGCTGCGGCCGACCGTGTCCGCCAGTTGCAGCGGCAGAACCGGGAACTCTGCGATGCCGCGCGTCCGGCACTCGAAAGTCTGCGCGATATCCTGCGGGAATGCGGCACGCTCATCATGCTCTGTGATCCAGGCGGAACCGTACTGCAGCTCAATGGCGAGACCCGGGCCCGCAGCGTTGGCGAGGGGATCAACCTGGCCACCGGTGGTTGCTGGAATGAGGAGGTCATCGGTACGAATGCCATCGGCACCGCGATCGCCACTGCCACGCCGGTCCAGATCCATGCCGACGAGCATTTCTGCCTGGACGTGAAGCGCTGGACCTGCGCAGCGGCTCCCATTCTCGACCCCTTTAATCGAAGCCTGTTAGGCGTCGTGGATGTTTCAGGCGTCAAGCAAACCTTCCATGGCCATACCTTGGGTCTCGTGGTGACCGCGGCCAGGCAGATCGAAGGCGAACTGGCCCGCCGCAACGTTGCTCTCCATGAGCGGCTGCTGACCCGGGCCATCGACCATTTCATCCGTTACGCCAGCGACTACGTTGTGCTGGTCGACAGCCGCGGACGCATTGTTCGCACAAACGGAAATGCGCCCGCGGCGCGGGAGCGCTATGAAGCGCGGCTACCCTCGGAAGTTGGCAGTCAGGTGCCGGGACTCAACCTCGCACTGTCCGACATCGATCGATCGTGCCAACGCCCGGAATGGCTGCGTCCCGAATGGCTGCACCCGGTGAAGGACCATGACGGTGTGCTTGGTACGGTGCTGGTGCTCCCGCTCGGGACGCGCCAGAATCGAACCGCGATATCGCTGCCCACGGCCACTGTCAAGGCCAGGCCGCCCATGGCAGGAAATGATGCCTTTGGTGAAATCATTGGAGCAAGCGAGGTACTGGAGGGGACCAAGGCGCGCGCGCGTCGTATCGCCCCTCTTGATCTGCCGGTACTGCTTCTGGGCGAGACTGGCGCAGGGAAGGAGCTCTTTGCCAGAGCCTTGCACCGGGCGGGCAGCCGCCCCGACGGTCCGTTCATTGCCGTCAATTGCGGCGCATTCACCCGTGAGCTGCTGGCCAGCGAACTCTTTGGCTATACCGATGGCGCGTTTACTGGTGCCCGCCGTGGCGGTCTTGCCGGGAAGTTCGAGCAAGCCGACGGAGGCACGCTGTTCCTGGACGAGGTCGGCGAACTGCCGCTTGACATGCAGCCACACCTGTTGCGCGTGCTGCAGGATGGCGTTGTGGTCCGCCTGGGCGACACCCGCGAACGGCGCGTTTCAGTGCGCATCGTCGCAGCCACCAACCGCGATTTGCAAAAGGAGATCGCGGCCGGACGCTTCCGCGAAGACCTGTACCACCGCCTCTGCGTGGTCAGCCTGACACTGCCGCCGCTGCGTGATCGGCCTGGCGATATCGAGGCAATCATCGAGCACCTCAACAGCAAACTCGCACGCAAGTATGGCTGTTCATCCAAGCAGCTCGAACCGGCCGTTCAGCAGGCGCTCTTGAGCTATTGCTGGCCGGGCAACATTCGTGAGCTGCAGAATGTCTTCGAGGTCATGTTCGCACTCAGTGAAGGCAACATCATCGATAGTTCCCTACTACCCCCGGGCATCGCACGCACGGCAAGCGACCCGCTTCCCGTATCCACCTCGACGCGGATCCCTGTCTCCTTCGGCCGTCTTGACGAGCTGGAGCGACAAGCGATTCTTGATGCGATCGCGAATGCGCACGGAAATATCTCGATGGCGGCCCGGACTCTCGGTATTTCGAGGAGTACGTTGTACGTGAAGCTGGCCACGATTCGGGCAGATGTGCAGCGCGCGAATGACGCTGCGTCAGCATCCGGGTCCGGCACGGCCAGCGCATCCGGTGGTACCGGGCAAGCGCTACCGCGTGGCCCGGTGTAAGCACCGGCAGGACCCCAAGCCGCGCTCACTTGCGCAAGGTCTTTCGTTTGATCTGCTGTAAGCGGAATCGCGCGCAGGGGTGGCACATCCGCTCCATCTAACCAGGCGATGTCCGCCTCTACATGCGGTACACCATGCCAAGCCAGACACTGCGCGGCGCCCCCGGGGCCACGAACAACGCCGTCGCACTGTCGCCTGGCGCGACATGCGGCTGCACCAGGGTGCCGCCGGGAAACACATTGTTCGCGACCTGGCCGTAGGTCTCGTAGCGCCGGTCAAACAAATTAGCGATGCGAGCATATACCTCGAAGCGCTTGTTAACCTGGTACGCCGCGCGCAGGTTGACGGTGGCGTAGCCGGGCACGTGCCAGTTGGCCGCCTTGGGCTCCTGGCCCGGCTGCGGGTCGGCGCGCAGTCCGTCTTCATTGCCGCTGGCTGCGCTGTCGGACACGGCGACGAGGTCGGCGCCCAGCGTCAGCCCCGCCACGGCTTGCCAGTCCGCCCCGAACTTGAACGTGTGGCGCGGCAGGCCGGCGACGCGCATCCCGGGGTGGACGTCGATGGTGCGTTCGCCGACCGCAAGCTGTCCGCTCGCCTGGTAGGTCGCCTGCAGGTAGCTATAGGTAAAACGCAAGGTGACATCGCCGACGCGCTGGCGGGCGGTGAGGTCGAGGCCCTGGTTACGGGTGCGGTCGAAGTTCGCGAAATAGCCCATCTGTGTGTTGGGCGCGCGCAGGAACAGGATGTCGTCGTGGTTGTCGATGCGGTAGAGCGTCGCGGTGACGTCGGTGTCCTTGCCGGGGCGCCAGCGCACGCCGGCTTCATAGGCGTGCGAGACCACCTGCTTCAGGTAAGGGTCCGCCTGCAGCCCGGCAGGCAGGCGGCACGGCTGCGTCGGGTCGGCACAGCCGAGTTCCAGGACTGTGGGCACGCGGTTATTCTGCGCGTAGCCGCCGAACACCGAGACGCCGTCGCCCAGCTTCTGCACCAGCCCCAGCGCGGGATTGAGACGGCGGTAGGTAAAGCTCTCGCGCGCCTGTTCGCTGCCGTCGCTGTTTTGCAGCGTATTGCTCACCGTGGCGAGATTCCATCGTGCCGACGCCGTCAGGAAGGTGCTGGGCGTCAGGGTCCAGGTGTCCGAGAGATACATGCCAAATGTGCGCGCGTTGCCGCTGACGCCGGAGACGAGATTGTTGGGCGCGTCGGGGTCGGCCACCGCACCGCGGTCGTCGGTGAAGGTGCCCAGCTGGGCGAACTGCGAATAGCTCAGCCGGCTTCGGTCCAGGCTGATGCCGGCGTTCAGCACATGGCGTTCCGTCTCCCTGGCCAGGCTGAGCGCCACGCCGATGGTTTGCTGCCGCATATGGCTGGTGTTGACCACGGCAGGATGCAACAACGCGCCTTCGGTCCGGGTCACGCCGCAGCCCTGGCCACGCGGGCTGCCGTCGGCGTTGAAGCCGTCCTCGCAGGCCTCGGCATAGTTCTCGTAGTCAGGGTTGACGTCGCCGCTGGTGGTATCGCGCCGGCTGTTGCGCACATAGGCCAGGGCGGCGGCGCTGGTCTTGTCGTCGAACCAGTGGCGGCCGTTGACGGCGACCTGCGTGACCTGGTTGCGGGTCTGGTCCGGATAGGTATACACCGCGCGGCGGTCCAGCTGATAGATGTCGGGCTCGGTGGCATTGCCGCTGGCACGGTAGGCCGGTACCAGCCCATTGCCGCTCAGCGTGCTGCGGCCGTGCAGCAGCGACACATCGAGGCTGTCGGTATCGCCCGCATAGCCCGCCTTGGCAAAGACGTTGCCGAGCTTCCCCGACGAGTCGTCGCGCCAGCCGTGCTCCTGGAACAGCGTGCCGGCGGCAAAGGCATGCCAGCCGCCTGCGCTGCGCACGCCGCCCGACAGGTCGGCACGCTTGCGGTTGCCGCTGCCGTAGGACAGGTCGGCAGTGAAGCCGGGCGAGTCCAGGCCGGAGCGGGTGGTCATGGCAAGGGCGCCGCCCAGGCTGTTCAGGCCATAGGCCGGGTTGGCGCTGGAGATTAGCGACACGCTTTCCAGCGCGGCCTCGGGGATCATGTCCCAGCTGATCACATCGCCGAAGGGTTCGTTGACGCGGATGCCATCGAGATAGACCGACAGCCCCTGCGGCACGCCCGCGATCGATGAAGCGCGGTAGCCGCGATAGGTGATATCGCTCTGGAACGGGCTGCCCTGGATATCGTTGGTGTTGACGCCGGCCAGGTTGCGGCCCAGGTAGTCGGCCAGGTTGCTGGCGCGCGTGCCGTTCAGGTCATCGCCGCGCACGGTCTGAACGGTGTAGGGCACCAGGTTGCTGTCCACGCCGATGCCGGGCAGCGGCGCCGCCGCCACCACCAGCACTTCGGGCAGCACGGCACTGTCCTGCTTTGGAGCAGCAGTGTCCCATTGCGCAACAGCGGGCCGCTGCGCCAGCACGGCCACGGCCAGGGCGATGGCCGTGGCCGCGCGGCAGCAGCGCTTGCCACGCCGCGCCGGCGCGTGCTGGATGGCCTGCGATGACGGGGCAGGGAACGGGTTGGCTGGCATCTTGCATCTCCTCCGGAATCGGGGCGCGCTGCCTGCGTTGGGCAGCGGCTGAACCTGAACAAACTGAGGGGATGGGGAGCAGGTTCCGTACCGCGGGCATCGGGAAAAACTCCCGACCCGGGGCGCGCCCGGACTCCACCTTCCTCCGGAGGAGCACTGCCATGACGATGTCGCGTTTCCTGGCCAGCCGTGCGTTCTGGCTGTCCTGCGCCTGCCTCGGTGGCGCGTTGCTGGTGACGCTGTGGCTGGCGCAGCAGGCCATTGGCGAAGAGCGCAGCGGTGCCGCCGCCACGGCGCAACTGGTCGCGCGGCTCTCGGCACTGCAGTCCGCCGGGCCGGCGGAGCGCGCGGCGCACCTTGCCGCACTGCGCGCGATCAATCAATCGGCGCGCCTGCGCCACCTGCGGCTGCACGTCGAGGACGCCGCCGGCCACGCGCTGGTGGAAACGGCGCCGAAGGCGGAGCTGGCCCACGCGGAAAGCGAATGGGACATCCGCGCGCGCGATGGCACCGTCTACCATGCCGCATTGCGCTGGAACCCGGACAGCGAAGTGCGCGAGGCGCGCCGCGACGTCATCGGCAACCTGGCCCTGCTGAGCGCGTACAGCGTGCTGTTGCTGTGCGGCCTGTCGTGGATGCTGGGCCGGGCGCTCGCGCCCTTGCAGCAGATTCTCGACGCCATTGGCCACTACGAGCGCAAGGACTACAGCCTGCGCCTGCCCGCCATGCGCATCCGCGAACTGGATCAGGTTCGCCGCGCGCTGAACGACCTGGCCGGCGCGCTGGCGCATCACCAGGCCGAGCGGCGTGCGCTGAGCCGCAAGCTGCTGGACGCGCAGGAATGCGAGCGTGCCAGGCTGGCGCGTGAATTGCACGACGAGTTCGGCCAGGTGCTGACCGCCATGCGCGCCGATGCCACGTACCTGGTGCGCAAGTGCTCGCATGCGCCGATGCTGCAGATCGTGGCCAACGACCTGGCTGGACATTGCGCCCGGATCCAGGACGAAGTGCGCCACCTGCTGCATCGGCTGCGCCCGCATGGCGCGCAGCCAGACGGACACGTCGCCGGCGTGGACCGGCTGCTGCAGGACCTGGTGCGCAGCTGGCGGGGACAGCCGGGCCAGTCGGTGCGGCTCGATTGCGCCGTCGATCTTGGCGGCGCCATGCTGGGGCCGGACCTGACCCTGACGCTCTACCGGATGACGCAGGAGGCGCTGACCAATGTCATGCGCCACGCCGGCGCTCGCCGGGCGTCGGTCTGCATCGCAAGGAATGGGGACAAGGTCTGCTGGTGTGTGGAGGACGACGGCGCTGGCATCGGTGACATCGACGCGGCCCTGCAGCGCAGCCATGGCCTGCGGGGCATGCACGAGCGCGCCTGGGCGCATTGCGCCACGCTGCTGGTCGGAGACGCTCAACGCACCGGGGATACGCGGGGTTGCCGCCTGAGCGCAAGTTTTCCGCTGCCTGCGCCCGCGCAGGAGGCGTCATCGATGCAAGCAGGGAGGCAGGCGGCATGAACCCGATCGATGTGGTGATTGCCGACGACCATGCCGTGGTGCGCACGGGCTACCGGCGCCTGCTCGAACTGGACGAAGGCATGCGCGTGGTGGCGGAGTTCGGCGACGGCAATGCCGCCTACGACTGGCTGGTCCGGACACGGGCCGACGTGCTGATCCTGGACCTGTCGATGCCGGGCCGCGGCGGCCTGGAGATACTGCGGCGGCTGGGCGTGCGTGTGCCGGCGCTGCGCACGCTGGTGTTCAGCATGCACGACAGCGCGGCCGTCGTGATGCAGGCGATGCGCGCCGGCGCGGCCGGCTACCTGACCAAGAGCAGCGCGCCCGACGCGCTGGTGGACGCGGTGCGAAAGATCGCCGCAGGGCAGCAAGTGCTGTCCGATGACATTGCCGGCCTGGTCGACATGGGCACGCAGCCGCCGCACTTCGCGCTGTCGCCGCGAGAATTCGACCTGTTCCGGCAGTTCGCGCGCGGCACCGCGATCGAGGACGTCGCCGCGCATTTCTGCCTCAGCACCAAGACCGTGGCCAACTACCAGACGCTGATCCGCAAGAAGATGGGGCTGGCCAACCGCGTCGAGATGCATCGCTATGCGGTGGCGCACGGCTTTGGCTGATGGCGCGGCCACTGCTGGCTGTTCAGTTCTGGAGCAGATGCAACGCAATGTTGCGTGCTGACACGGCTGCAACGCCGCCACGCGGCGGCAATCGGCGGACTGGCGCGCAAATCCGATTGGCATGGGAATTGCCAACTGCGTCACTGGTTGCGGCGCAGTGGCGCACCGGTGGAAACGGAAAATAACGAGGAGAAGACAATGAGGACCTTACGAGTAGTGGTGGCAGCCGCGGCTGCCGTGGCCACGCTGGCCGCGCAGGCGGCGGTGACCGATGCCATGATCGAGAACGATGCGAAGAGCCCCGGCGACGTGCTGTCATGGGGCATGGGGCCGCAAGGCCAGCGCTATTCCGGGCTTACGCGCATCAACACCAAAAATGTCGGCAACCTGGTGCCGGCGTGGTCGTTCTCGTTCGGTGGCGAGAAGCAGCGCGGACAGGAAGCCCAGCCGCTGATCCACGACGGCAAGATGTTTGTCACGGCGTCGTACTCGCGCATCTACGCGCTCGACCTGAAGACCGGCGCCAAGTTGTGGAAGTACGAGCACCGGCTGCCGGAAGGCATCATGCCGTGCTGCGACGTGGTCAACCGCGGCGCGGCGCTCTACGACAACCTGGTGATCTTCGGGACGCTGGATGCGCAACTCGTGGCGCTTGATCAGAAAACTGGCAAGGTGGTTTGGAAGGAGAAGCTGGCGGACTATGCCGCGGGCTATTCGTACACGGCGGCGCCGCTGATCGTCAAGGGCATGGTGCTCACCGGCATTTCGGGCGGCGAATTCGGCGTGGTCGGCCGGGTCGAGGCGCGCGATGCCAAGAGCGGGCAGCTGGTGTGGTCGCGTCCGGTGGTCGAAGGCCACATGGGCTACAAGTACGACAAGGACGGCAACAAGACCGAGAACGGCGTGACCGGCACCGAGAACGCCAGCTGGCCCGGCGAGACCTGGAAGACCGGCGGCGCCGCCACCTGGCTCGGCGGCACCTATGATCCGTCGACGGGGCTGGTCTACTTCGGCACCGGCAACCCCGGCCCGTGGAACAGCCATATCCGCAAGGGCGACAACCTTTACTCGGCGTCGACGGTGGCCATCGATCCGGCCACCGGCAAGATCGTCTGGCACTACCAGAACACCCCGAACGACGGCTGGGATTTCGACGGCGTCAACGAGTTCGTGACCTTCGACCTGGACGGCAAGCGCATGGGCGGCAAGGCAGACCGCAACGGCTTCTTCTATGTCAACGACGCGAACAACGGCAAGCTGGTCAATGCGTTCCCGTTCGTGAAGAAGATCACCTGGGCCAGCGGCATCGACCTGAAGACCGGCCGGCCCAACTATATCGACGAAGGCCGCCCCGGCGACCCGGCCAGCGGCACCGACCCGAAGAAGGGCAAGTCCGTGCTGGCCGCGCCCGGCTTCCTCGGCGGCAAGAACCAGCAGCCGATGGCCTACAGCCCGCAGACCGGCCTGTTCTACGTGCCGGCCAACGAGTGGGCCATGGATATCTGGAACGAGCCCGTCAGCTACAAGAAGGGCGCCGCCTACCTGGGCGCCGGCTTCACCATCCATCCGCTGAACGAGGACTACATCGGCGCGCTGCGCGCCATCAACCCCAAGACCGGCAAGATCATCTGGGAGGTCAAGAACAACGCGCCGCTGTGGGGCGGGGTGATGACCACCGCCGGCGGCCTGGTGTTCTGGGGTACGCCCGAAGGCTACCTGAAGGCCGCCGACGCCAAGACCGGCAAGGAACTCTGGAAGTTCCAGACCGGCAGCGGCGTGGTGGCGCCGCCGGTCACCTGGGAAGACAACGGCGAGCAGTACGTGGCCGTGGTGTCGGGCTGGGGCGGGGCGGTGCCGCTGTGGGGCGGGGAAGTCGCCAAGCGCGTGAATTTCCTGGAGCAGGGCGGATCGGTATGGGTGTTCAAGCTGCATAAGAGCTGAACCCAGGCTGGTTGATCGCCAGACACGCGGGCGTCGCCATGGCGACGCCCGCTGACTTGCACGCTGACACAGCGGGAGACGAAGAATGAAGAAGGAATGGATGGCGCTGGCGGCGGCTTTGCTGCTGCCTGGTGTGGTTCAGGCGGGCACGGCGGCCGATATGCAGCCGCTGGCGGACAAGAACGGATGCTTCGCCTGCCATGGCATGCAGACGAAGCTGGTGGGGCCGGGCTTTGCGGAAGTGGCGGCTAAGTACAAGGGAGACAGCGAGGCGGCCGAGCGGCTCGGCAAGAAGATCCGCGAAGGTGGCAAGGGTGTGTGGGGTCCGGTTCCCATGCCGGCGCACGGGAACCTGGGGGAGGCGGATGCCAGGAAACTCGCGGAGTGGGTGCTGAGCGTTGGCTAGGTAAGGATTAGCGTGGGTTGTGGCACTACATCCGTAGTGCCAGCTCAGCCGGGGACCGACCCATCATTGGTTCCCGCGGCTCAGTCGCAGTGAATTGCCATCGCTGCGAAACACCATCGGCTGCGCCTCGGTGTTCGGCTGCAATGCTGCGAGCCGGCCCTGCAGCACAATCTCCCGGACCCGGCCATGTTCGCCAGAGCGCTCGCACACCGGATCGGTCGCGGCGGGGTCGCCGGTCAGCAATAGCGCCTGGCAGCGGCAACCGCCATGGTCTTCCTCGCGATGGTCGCATGACTTGCAGGGCTCCTGCATCCATCCGGTGCCACGGAAGCGGCGGAACGCCTCGCTGTCACGCCAGATCTCCCGCAGTCCGTGCGTGGTGACATTGGGCAATGCCAGGCCCGGCAACATCCGCGCCGCATGGCACGGCAGCGCCGTCCCATCGGGCGCCACGCCAAGGAAGGTCGTGCCCCAGCCGTTCATGCACTTCTTGGGCTTGCCTTCGAAGTAGTCGGGCACCACGAACAGGATCTGGCACTGCCTGCCGATGCGCGCGCGGTATTGCCTGACCACGGACTCCGCTTCCAGCAATTGCTCCTGCGTCGGCATCAGCGCCAGGCGGTTGTGCCAGGCCCAGCCGTAGTACTGCGTGTTGGCCAGCTCCAGGTACTCGGCGTCCATCTGCAGCGCCATTTCGATGATGGTGCCGACATGCGGCAGGTTGTGCCGATGCAGCACGCAGTTCATCACCATCGG
Organism: Cupriavidus sp. C2SS-8b; assembly: GCF_057073745.1. Classification (NCBI taxonomy): domain Bacteria; kingdom Pseudomonadati; phylum Pseudomonadota; class Betaproteobacteria; order Burkholderiales; family Burkholderiaceae; genus Cupriavidus; species Cupriavidus sp. C2SS-8b. Next base: position 1,281,026 of record NZ_CP172717.1, on the reverse strand, counting down.
ATAGCCGTGCGCCTTGATCAGCTTCGCCACGCGCTGCTTCAGGTCGAAGGTGCGGGTGCTGGACAGGAAGTCATTGAGCTCGCGGGTGGAATCCTGGAAGGACAGCTGGATATGGTTCAGGCCCGCGTCGCGCAGCGCGGCGAGCCGGGCGTCGGTCAGGCCCACGCCGGACGTGATGAGGTTGGTATAGAAGCCCAGGCCGTGCGCATGCCGCACCAGTTGTTCCAGGTCCTTGCGCAGCAGCGGCTCGCCGCCGGAGAAGCCGAGCTGCACCGCGCCGAGCGCGCGGGCCTGGGTGAAGACGTCGCACCATTGCGCAGTGTCGAGTTCAGCCGTGTGCCGGGCATAGTCGACCGGGTTGGAGCAGAACGCGCAGTGCAGCGGGCAGCGGTAGGTCAGCTCGGCCAGCAGCCACAGCGGCGGGCCGGGCTGCGCGGCAGGCCGATCAGACCAGCCAGCCGCGTTCGGTTGCATGTTTGACAAAGGCATGTACCTCCGGGGCGATGCCCTGCACGCCGAAAGCGGCCTGCAGGTCGTCGATCAGCATATCCAGCGTATGGCCGCCGTCGCAGCGCTGCAGGATAGCGGCAGCGCTGTCGTTGAGGGTGACCATGCCTTCCGGATACAGCAGCACCCAGCTCTGCTGGGCGTCTTCCCACTGCAGGCGGAAGGTCCGGTGCAGGACGGGGCGGGCGAGTTCTGGCGGATTGGTGGTCATGGGTTGGCAAGCTGGATGGCGTCGAGCATCGACCAGAGTATGTCGAGCTTGAACTGCAGGATATCGAGGGCGCGCTGCTGTTGCTCCGGGGTGCGGAAGTAGCCCAGCGTCACGCGCAGGCCATGGTCGACATCGCGCTGCGCAAGCGGGATGCGCGAGCGGAAGTAATCGAGTCCGGCGGCCTCGATCCACGGGTAATGCGTAGGCCAGCCGGCCAGCCGCTCCTTGTGGATCTCGGGCGCGAACATCTCGGTGAGCGACGAGCACACGGCTTCCTGCCACGGCGCGCGCCGCGCGAAGTTGACATAGGCGTCGACGGCGAAGCGCACGCCCGGCAGCACATGCCGATGGTCGAGCAAGGCCTCGCGCTCCAGCCCTGTGGCCTGCCCCAGCCGCAGCCAGGCCTCGATGCCACCGGGCTGCGTGTCGGTGCCGTCGTGGTCGAGGATGCGCACCACCCACTCGCGGCGCGTGTCGCGCTCGGGGCAGTTGGCCAGGACGGCGGCGTCCTTCAGCGGGATATTGGCCTGGTAGTAGAACCGGTTTGCGACCCAGGCGCGGATCTGTTCGGGCGAACACAGGCCGGCCGCCATGCGCTGGTTGAACGGGTGGTGGATGTGGTATCCGCTCTCCTTGGCGCGCAGCCGGGCCTCGAATTCCGCGGGGCTCAATGCAGTGGCAGATGTCAAAGCGCGATCTCCATGCCGTCGTACGCCAGTTCGATGCCGTGCCGCGCCAGCACGGCGCGCTCCGGCGAGTCGTCCACCAGCACGGGGTTGGTGTTGTTGATGTGGATAAGGATCTTGCGGCTCGCCGGCAGCCGGTCGAGGACCTCGATCATGCCGCCGGGACCCGACAGGGGCAGATGCCCCATGTCGGCGGCGGCCTTGTCGGAGAAGCCGAGCGACTGCATCTCGTCCTCGCGCCAGAACGTGCCGTCGACCAGCACGATGTCCGCGCTGCGCAGTTCGGCGAAGACGTGGTCATCCACGCTGCCGAGGCCGGGCGCATAGAAGGCGCGGCGGCCGCTGCGCCGGTCTTCGATGCGCAGGCCGATGTTGTCACCGGTGCGCGGCGCGTGGCGGCCGGGCGAGTAGGGCGGTGCCTTGCTTTGGAGCGGCACCGCGGTCAGCACGATGTCGTCCAGCTGTGCTACCGAAAACGGCGTGCCGTCGCCGGGCAGGGTATGCGTCTGCAAGCCGCAGTAGTGCGACAGCATGCGGGTCAGCGGGAACGCGGTGCCGAGGTCGTCCAGCACCGCGGCGGTGGCATAGAGCGGCAAGCGCTGGCGGTGCTCGCGCAGCATCAGCAGGCCGGTGACGTGGTCGATCTGCGCGTCCATCAGCAACACCGCAGCGATGGCCGTATCGCGTGGCGCGCGTGCCGGTTGCAGTGCGGGCGTCTGCCGCAGCTGCTGAAGGATGTCGGGAGACGCGTTGACCAGGATCGAATCGGGTCCGTCGCCGGACAGCGCGATCGATGACTGCGTGCGCGGCGTGGCCCGCACGGTGCCGCGGCGCACGCCATCGCAGTTGTGGCAGTTGCAGTTCCACTGCGGAAAGCCGCCGCCGGCGGCCGAGCCGAGTACCCGGATGGTGGTCATGGCGCGAGCGAGTTGGGGTGGATCATGGCCGCAAGGGGCAGGCGCGCTGACCGTGCAGCCGGAGCCGATGCCTGCCCGGCTTCACGGTGCGTGCGTGGCGCCTGCGTACCGTGCGCCGGCGATCGCGGCGGTCATGTCGGGACGTTGACATGTCGCCGCGCGCAGCGCGCTTCAGCGGTTGGCGATATACATCGTGATTTCGAAGCCCAGCCGCAGCTCGGTATAGGCAGGCGTGGTCCAGTTCATGTCTCTCTCCTTGGTTGGCATGTTTAGTGATAATTCCGTCTTGGCGCGGCAGGCTGGCTGCCGCTTCCCTGCAAGGCAACATCCATGCCCGACGTGCCGCTCGCCTCCGACTGCTTCTACCTGCGTACGCCCGATGCGCAGCGCCTGCATGTGCGGCTGGCCGGGCCGCCGGATGGCGAGCCATGGCTGGTCCTGCACGGCGGTCCCGGCAGCGGTTGTTCGGCGGCCATGGCGGCGTGGTTCGATCGGCATCGGCATCGGGTGGTGATGCCGGACCAGCGCGGTGCGGGCAAGTCGCGGCCGACGGGCTGCCTGCGCCGCAATAACGTGAGCGCGCTGCTTGCCGATCTGGAACAGCTGCGCCGGGCGCTGGGCATCGGGCGCTGGGGCGTGGTCGGCGGCTCCTGGGGCGCGGCGCTTGGGCTGGCCTATGCGGCGAAGTACCCGGACGCGGTAGCAGCGCTGGTATTGCGCGGGGCGTTCCTGACCGGACGCGATGACATCGGCAACCTGTTTGCGGCGCGCCATGGCGGTCGCCGCATGTTGCAACGCATCAAGCCGTGCGGCGAGCGCGTGCCGGATGCCCGGGCCGGCCTGCTCACTGTGTCACGACTGTTGCAAAGTGGAACACCTGTCCAGAAACGGGACACCGCCGCGGCGTGGCGCGACAGCGAACGCGCCTTGCTGGGCCTGTCCGCGCGGCGGCAGTGGCGCAGCCAGCCGCTGCGCGGGCGCGCGGCGAAGGCAATGATCGCCAAGTACCGCATCCAGGCGCATTACCTGCGCAACCGGGCTGGGCTCGGCAAGCCGGGCCTGCTGCGGGCGGCACGGACGATTGCCGCGCAGGGCCTGCCGGTGACACTGCTGCATGGCCGGGCCGACGCGGTCTGCCGCCCGGCCAATGCCCGGCGCCTGCAGGCCGTCATGCCCGGCGCGCGGCTGGAGTGGGTCGATGGCGGGCACCTTGCCACGGGCGCGCTGGGCAAGGCCCTCGCCGCCGCGATCGTCGCCGCGCGCTGGCAGCCAGGGTGACGGCGGCACGGATATCCGGGGATCAGCCCGGAACAGGCGGCAGCCCGCGCGCCTCTTCCATCTTCCGATAGACCGTATTGCGCGAGATGCCCAGCGCCTTGGCAGCGGCCGAGATATTGCCGTGGTGCGCCTTGACGGTGGCGACGATGACCTGTGCCTCGACCTCGGCCAGCCGCGTCGGCTGCGCGGCCGGTTGCCCGCCCGGGCCAGCCACGGAGACCGTCAACCCCCGCATGATCTGCCCGCCCGGCGCCACCCCCTCTTGCCGCTCGCGCAGGTCGTCGAGGAAGTCGTCGGGCAGGTGGTCCTCGGTGATCTCGGCTTCGCCTTCCGCCATCAGGCGCGCCGTGCGCAGCAGGTTGCCGAGCTGGCGCATATTGCCCGGCCAGTGATAGCGGCGGAACAGTGCCATCACGGCATCGCCGATCCGCGGTGGTTCGCCGCCGCCCTGGCCCTGGTCCTGGCGCAGCAGCTTGCCCGCCACCACGTCGAGGTCGCTGCGCTCGCGCAGGGCCGGCAGGCGCACCACGAGCCCGTTCAGGCGGTAATACAGGTCTTCGCGGAACTGGCCGCCGGCGACCATCTCGCGCAGGTTGCGGTTGGTGGCGCACACCACCAGGACATCGACCTGGATCACTTTGCTGCTGCCCAGCGGCTGGACCGCGCGTTCCTGCAGCGCGCGCAGCAGCCGCCCTTGCAGGTGCAGCGGCATGTCGCCGATCTCGTCGAGGAACAGGGTGCCGCCGTTGGCCAGCAGCATCTTGCCGATGCCGCCCTTCTTGCGGGCGCCGGTAAAGGCGCCTTCCTCGTAGCCGAACAGCTCCGACTCGATCAGGTTCTCCGGGATCGATGCGCAGTTCACCGCGATGAAAGGCCCCGCGTGCCGCGGGCTGTCGGCGTGGATGGCGCGTGCCATCAGTTCCTTGCCGGTGCCGGTCTCGCCCAGCACCATCACCGGGATGTCCTTGCCGATGACCTTGCGCAGCTTGCCGATCACGGTCCGGATCTGCGCGTCGCCGGTGTCCAGGTCGGCCAGCCCCTCGGGCCGGGCCGGCGCGGCATAGAGGCGGCGCGGCTCCGGGATGGCATTGGCGCTGCCTGCCGTGGCCGTGGCCGCGGCCGTGCCGGGCATCGAAGCGGCGCTCGACTTCCATTCCACGCGTGCGCTGACCTTGACGCCGCTCGGCAGCTGCAATTGCACGATGCCGGCCGGCGCGCCGCGCACCGCATCGAAGAGCAGGGACATCGGCATGCCGAACAGCGAGGAAAAGGTATGCGCCTGCAGCGCCGCATTGGACAGGCCCAGCTGGAACTGTCCGCTGCGGTTCGACGACAGGAAGCGCCCGCCGGGCGTGAACGAGACGATGCCCTCGACCAGCGTGCCCAGGAACTCCGCGCGCGAATGGAAGCGGATGCACACCATGTCGCGGAACGCGTTGCCGAACAGCTGGTTCTCAATCATCTGCGCCGACATCCGCACCAGCGCCATGGTGTGCTTGTGGAAGCCACGCTGGTCGCCGGTCACATCGAGCGCGCCCACGGTCTTCCCGTAGGGGTCGAGGATAGTCATGCACGAGCAGGTCAGGAATTGGTTGGCCTCGAGGAAATGGTCGGCGCCGTGGACCAGCGTGGCGCGGTTTTCGGCCAGTGCGGTGCCGATGGCATTGGTGCCGCGGCTCTCCTCCGACCAGTCCGCGCCCGCGCGCAGCGCCACCTTGTCGGCCCGGGCCAGGAAATCGTCGTCGCCCAGCGAGTGCAGGATCAAGCCGTCGGCGTCCGTCAGGATCACCATGCTCTGCGTGTTGACGATCTGGTCGTAGAGCGTTTCCATCACCGGCAGCGCATAGGTGAACAGGGACTGGCTGCGTTCGATCCGCGTTTTCAGCTCGCTTTGCAGAACCGGGCAGAAGTCCGGCGACTCATAAGGGCGCAAGCCATACGAGGCGGAACGCTGGTGGGCCAGGGCAATCAGTTCGGCGCGCTCGGGCTGGCCGGCCAGGTCGCCGGTAGGAGCGGTATTGCCGGACTCGGCAGGTCGAACCGGCTCCGCTGGGATGGTCATGTCTCGGTCTCCTGTTGATAGTCGCCCGCGATCTGTTGCGCGGGTCGCTGTCGGCGCCTTCATCGCCATGCCCTGGCGTGCGGTCGACAGTGTTGCGTCATGTAGCAAAACGCTTGCCAGTGTGTGGCATTCCGGGACACCGCCGTGGCGATGGTGCACTGCACTCGCCCCAAGGGATGCCGGAAAGCCTGCTGCCGGGCGGTACGGTAGCCCGCTGCACCGTGCTACGGCCTGCTGGTATGGCTCTTGCGGAAATGGTGGCAAACAAAAACCCCATCCACCACTGTAGGAGACATCCATGAAAACGCAGCGCCGCCTGCTTGCCTTGTTCTCGCTCTGCGCCTTGCTGGGCGCCGCGCCGGCCGCATGGGCCCACGGCGATGTCACGCCGCAAGCGGTCGACACCAAGTCCTTACCACAGCTTGGCGACGAATGGCGTCCGGACAATCCCTATCGCGCCGGCGCCGAACAGCAGGAGGCCCAGCGTATCGGCAGCTCCGCCTATAACCAGAACTGCGCGCGCTGCCATGGCCTGGAAGCGGTGTCCGGCGGCATCGCCCCCGACCTGCGCAAGATCGACGGCGATTGCCTGTCGCTGGCCGACGCCAAGAAGAAGCAGGCCTGCATCAGCGAGATCTCGCAGTACTTCACCACCACCGTGCGCAAGGGCCGCACGCGCGACGGCCGTGTCTACATGCCGCCGTTTGACGGCGTGCTGAGCCAGGAAGCCGTGTGGGCGATCAAGACCTACCTGGAATCGCGGCGCGAGTAAGGCGGCGCGGTCCCGGCCGGCGAGCCGCTGGCGAACCCCTTTTTCCCTTTTCCAGCTTCCTTGTCCTTCAAGTTCAGGAGAGACCCCATGTCCCCGAGGCCTTGTCCGACCCCTGCCGAACCAACCGACATGCGGCGCAGGCTGTGCGGTGCCTTGCTGGCGGCCGGCGCGCTGCTGTGCGCCCCGCCGGCGCTGGCGGACCTGGCCAGGATCCGCCAGAACGGTACGCTGAAGGTGGCGGTCTACAAGGGTTTGCCACCGTTCTCGGCGGTCGCGGGCAGCCAGTACGCCGGCATCGACGTGGCCTTGGCCAGGGCCCTGGCCAGCGAGCTGGGTTTGCAGGTCTCGCTGTTGCCGTTCGATGCCGGCGATGACATGGCGGATGACCTGCGCTCGATGGTATGGCGCGGGCATTACCTTGGTTACGGCCCGGCGGACGTGATGTTGCATGTGCCGGTCGACCGTGCCTTCATCCGTGCCAACGACCAGGCCCTGATCTTCGCGCCTTATTACCGCGAGACCTTCGTGCTGGTGCGCGACCGCGAACGCGTGCCGGATGTGCGCGGCCTGGAGGACCTGGCCGGCCAGGCCACCGGCGCAGCCGCCGGCTCGGCGGGCGCCAACGCCTTGCTGTCCGGCGCGGGCGGTGCGCTGCGCGACAAGGTCAGGATCTACCCCGAAGCCGACGACGCGCTGCGCGCGCTGTTTTCCGGTGACATTGCCGCTGCCATGGTGACCCGGGCGCAGTACGAGAGCGCGTTGAAAACCGCAAACCAGTCCACGTCGCGCTTTGCCACGGCAGACATCAGCTCACCACTGTTGCCGCCGCGCGGATGGGCCGTCGGCATGGCCATCAAGGCCGGCGACAAGGCACTTGCCGAATCGCTGGAGAGTGCCATGGGGTCGCTGCGGCGCAAGGGGGAACTGGCCCGCATCTTCGCCAGCCATGGGGTGACCTTGCAGGAGCCATAGGAGAGACCGGCCCGCCAGAGGTCGCGGGCCGCGTCAAATGCCGGTCAGAACGAATGCTTCAGGCCGGCACCGGCCAGCAGGGTCTTCGCACCTGGCGCGGTACCGCCCGCGACGATGGAGGTCTTGAGGCCCTCGAGCGCATCGGCGGTCCCGACCGAGCCGGCATCGACATACGCCAGTTGCATATACAGGGTGGTGCGCTTGGAGAACGAATAGTCGTTGCTCAGTACCACCGACCGGGTCGAGCTGTTGTGCGCGTCGCTCTTGTAGTGGCTGTAGTAGCCGGCGAGCGTTGTTGTATTGTTCCCGTTCCAGCTGTAGTCGATCCCGGCGCCGCCCGACTGTACGTTGGAGATCCGGCCGCCGCTGGTCGCATTGTTGGTGACATCGATGTAGTTCAGCCTGCCGTTGAAGGCACCGCCGAACGGCACCGCGACGCCCGCGCTCCACAGCCGGCTGACGGTGGCGCCGCTGGCGCTGTCCTTCATTGCCTGATAGCCGAGGGCAACGGTGGCGGGGCCGGAATAGGTGGCGCCGAGCGAGATCTCGTTGCCCTTGTTCATGCTGCCGGGGATCTCGCCGAACGAGTAGGCGGCGGCCATCCAGAGCGGGCCGAAGTTGTTCGCGTATTGCACGGCGTTGCCGATGAACACGCCGACGTCGTTGCCGCTGTTCGAACCTGCGTTCAAGGCATTGCCGGGGGAGGACAACTCGTTGTAGGCCCACACGTACAGGTTGGAGAACTGCTCCTTGAAGCCGCGCGCTTCGGTGCCGATGACACCGAGCAGGGCCGGGCTGTATTGGCGGCCCAGCGTGATCGTGCCCCAGTTGCCGGCGAGGCCGACGTTGGCCTCGCGACGGAAGAGTTCCGAGCCAAAGCCGGGTCCGCTGGTCAGCTGCCCGGTATCGCTGCTGAAATGGCCCTGGAGGTTGAAGGTGGCTTTCATTCCGCTGCCAAGGTCTTCGACGCCCTTGAGGCCCCAGATGCTTGGGCTGATGCCACCGGACCTCAATTCCGTGAGGCTGCCTGCGTTGTCTGCGCTTTTGTTGCGGAACTGGAGTCCGGAGTCGACGGTGCCGTAGAGCGTCACCGAGGATTGCGCCATGGCGGTGCTGGCGGCACAGCTCATGATTGCGGCGGACAGGTATTTCTGAATGTCATTGCGCTGCATGAAGTCTCCTTTTTTTGTTGAGACCGGGTGGGTCTCTATTGGTCTGGGCCCAGTGCCAACGGCTTGATGCGATCGGCACCGGGGCGGGACTCAGCAATGTGCGTACCAAGGGGGGATTGAAGGCATGCCGGCTGCGTTTACTCACGGCGTGAGGCGTGAAACGCCGCGGTTCCTGGGCATACGGTGGCCGCAAGGGCTGTCGCTTTTCATGCGACATTCGTCGCGCGCGAGGGTGGCAGGTGTCGCGTGGTGGAGCAGCGGGGGGCGATGGATGTTCTGTATTGAGACAGGGTGGGGCGGCGCGTAGCCGGCAGGGGGGCTTCGGTGATGACCGGCTTGTCGCTCTTGGCATGCGCGGCTGTTTCGCCGGCGTAGCCGGCGAGTTACTTCTTGTCCAAGCGACAAGAAGTAAGGACGTGTCAGGAATTTCGTGTGCTGAGGTCGTTGTAAGAAATCTCAGCCGATGGCGTTGGTGAATCGCTCGCCAAACAGAATGGCGAACTGATTGACTGCCTGCCGCCAGGTGATAGGCGGCATCTTCCAATCCTTTTCGATGTTGCGCAAGGCCAGAAACAACAGCTTGCTGGCCGCTTCGTCGCTGGGGAAGTGGCCTCGATTCTTGACGATCTTGCGCAACTGCATGTGCATGCTTTCAATGGCGTTGGTCGTATATATGATTCTGCGTACTTCCGGTGGATAGGCAAAGAAGGGAATCACTTGCTCCCACTGGCGTTGCCACATGGCCGCGACGGTAGGGAATTTACGACCCCATTCGCCTTGGGAGAAAGCCTCCAGCGCCGCTGCTGCCGCATCGGCCGTGGCGGCCTGATAGATCGGCTTGAGCGCCGCAGCGAGCGGCTTGCGATCCTTCCAACTCGCCAGACTCAGCGAATTGCGGATCAGATGCACAATGCAGGTCTGGATCTGGGCATCCGGATAGACCGCTTCGATCGCCTCGGGAAAGCCGCGCAAGCCATCGACCACTGCGATTAGGATGTCGTTCAAACCGCGGTTCTTCAATTCGTTGAAGACCTTCAGCCAGAACTTGGCGCCCTCGGTTTGCTCGATCCACAGGCCCAGTACTTCCTTGCGGCCGTCGGCCCGAATGCCCAGCGCCAGATAGACCGCCTTGTTCTTGACCGTGCCTTCGTCGCGAATCTTCAGCCGGAGCGCGTCAAAGTACACGATCGGATACATGGCCTCGAGCGGCCGTTGCTGCCATTGCTCGACGTCGGCCAGCACCTCATCCGTGACCGTGGAAATCAGATCGGGCGACACCTGGAGCCCGTATAGCTCCAGCAGATGGCCCTGAATCTCGCGCACGCTCATGCCGCGCGCATACATGCTGATGACGTGGTCGTCGAAGCCTGGAAGCCGGCGTTGATACTTGCCAACCAACTGCGGCTCGAACGTTGCCTGCCGATCGCGCGGGATATCGAGCGTCAGCTCGCCGTTGGGCGTAATGACTGTCTTGGGGCTCTTGCCGTTGCGGTGGTTGCCGGCTTTGCCTTGCTCCGCCTCGCTCTCCAGGTGATGAGTCAGTTCGGCCGCCAACATTCGCTCGGCCAATTGCTTCTTCAACTGCCCAGCCAGGCCTGATTCGCCGAGGATCGACTCGGCATCTTTGTTCTGGACCTGCGCCAGCAGTTGATCGATCAGTTCATCAGGGAACAGCTTGGGTGCCTTCGGGCTCTTGCTCTTCTTGGTCACTGTTGTGTCGGTCATAGGACGTTTCCGTAATCGTCTCATGACCTCGTCACACTAAAAATCTGACAGGCTCAGAAGTAACCAAGAAACGCGTTTACTTGCCCTAACGGGCGAATATTGATCGTAGCGTGCGAAGAATTTCGTACGGGTATTCGCTTCAGAGACTGCCCCGCTGCCTGCCGCGTGGAGCGCATCCGTATGCAGGCTCTCCAGCACTGATTGAACCAGCCCCGAAACTGTCCGTGGCCCGACACTGCCCGCGATATCGCATCATCGCCTTCGGCTGCTGCGCGGCTCAGTAGTCGGTTGGTCGGGGGCATCAACGGCGCAGAGGCTGGTGCTTCCGTTTCTTCTTTCCCTCGGTTTTTACTGAGTGCGCGCAGCGCAGCCGTAGGCGTCCTGCCGATGGCGTGGTTAGAAGGGGCCACCAAACAATGGCCCGCTTTTTGCTGACAACGCATCGACACGCCACACCAAGATAAACGCGTGGAGCGGGCTGTCGGCACGCAAGTCCGCCAAAAAATGTCCTGTGCATCTGCCAAACAAAAAGCGAGCGAGACCGTGAATTTCCTGATCCGTTGCATCGGCATGGCGGCCCTGGCCTGCCTCAGCGTGGGACCGGCATGCCAGGCGTATGCCGCCGAAGGCGAAGTGGCCTATGTCACCAATCAAGGGGGCGGCGTGACCGTGCTGGATACGCGCACGTTCACGCCGGTCGCCCACATCGAGGTCGGACCAGATCCCCGCGGGCTGGCGGTTTCACCCGATGGTCGCTGGCTATTCACCGCCAACCAGGGGAGCTCCGACCTGTCGGTGGTCGACACCGGTACACGCAAGGAAATCAGGCGCATCGCCATCGGCAAGAACGTCGAGTTCATGCGCATCTCCCCTGACGGCCGCCGCGCATTCGTGACCTACGAGCCCGCGTCGCGCGGCGGCCCACAGGGCAGCGAGCGCAAAACCGGGAAGGAGGAAGCACAGGACGAAATCCCGGCCGAGGTGGCCGTCGTCGATCTCAGCCAATGGCGCATAGTCGGCCGCATCAAGGCATCCCGCGAAACCGAAGGCATCGAGTTCTCGCCGGACGGAAAACTGCTGGTGGTGGCCAACGAAGGCGACAATACGCTGGCCGCTTATGACCTCGCGACGTTTGAAAAAATCCGCTCGATCGATGTTTCGGCGTTTGGCAGCCGGCCGCGCGGCATCAAGATGGCGCCGGATGGCAAGACCTATGTCGTCACGATGGAAAACTCGGACAACCTGCTGCTGCTGGACACCGCCTTCAGGCCCATCAAGACGATACCGACCGAACGCGGCCCCTATGGCGTCGCCTTCGACCGCGACGGCCGCTATCTCTGGGTCGCCGCCAGCCGCGCCGACCGCCTGCAGGTCTTCGACGCCCGAAGCCTGGCCCCGGTCGCGGTGATTCCGGTTGGCAAGCGCTGCTGGCATTTCAGTTTCACCCCCGATGCGCAGAAGCTGCTGCTCGCCTGCGGTCGCTCGAACAGCCTGCAGGTGATCGACACGAAGCGCTATGAGGTCGTCGATACGCTGCAGGACTACAAGATGCCGTGGGGCGTGGTCACCTATCCCATCTCGGTCGGGAGCCTCGATGCACCACGCTAGCCGGGCAGGGGACGCGCACCGGGACGGCCCTGCCACGGCGCCGCGCGCATATGCGGCCGTTCAGATCGCCCTGCATTGGATAAATGCCCTGCTGCTGTTTGCCCTGATTCCGCTGGGCTACTACATGACCAGCCTGGCGCGGGGATCGCCCGGAAAGGCCGAATGGGTGAATCTGCATAAATCGTTGGGGCTCACGGCCGCCCTCGTGATCGCATGGCGCATCGTTGAGCGGGTCCGGCGGCCCTTGCCGCGGCCCATGCCGGGGCTGCGCTGCTGGGAAGCGGAAGTCGCGCGCATCACGCACAGCGTGCTCTACATGTGCCTGGTCGTCATGCCGCTATCCGGCTATCTGGGCTCGTCGTTCAACCAGTACGGCACGCGCTTCTGGGGCTTGCCTCTGCCCCGTTGGGGCTGGGTCGACCTGACGCTGCAACACCTGTTCTACACGGTGCATGCCACGACTTCATACCTGCTGCTTGGCCTGGTCGTCCTGCATGTGGCTGGCGCGGTCAAGCACCAGTGGCTCGATGCGCTGGCCTGCACGCAGCGCATGCTGCCTGGCAGGCGCGATGCTTCCCGATAGGCCGCTCACGCCGGTCGGGTTGCTGCAACGTTGATCGCGCCGACCAGAGCGTCGCGTTCCTCGAAGCCGCATTCGACACGGTCAACCTTCGCCTGGGCGCGACAGTGGTCTGCCGACTCATTCCGATAGCACCCATTTCCGGTCGCCTCGACGATGCCGGCTTCACGGCGCGGCGGACCGAGCCCCTCTCACAGCCTTGATCGCAGTACCTAGCGCGCGTCATCGGATGCGGGCGACCTGAGACAAATGTCTCGCTGACCGCGACGTCTGTCTCGTCGCGCGGCTCGCCATGACGGCCATCCGGCGCGCCCCGGGAGCTGCGGCCGGATGGCTGCAAGGCCTCGTCCAGCAACGGTTTGCAGGCGTTGCAGAGCGCGCTGGGACGCCTCTGTTTGCTGCTGGCACCGCTCTTGCACTTATAGGCTATCCGGCACATCGGCCGGACACCGATACGAGAGCAAGAGGAGACATCGCATGGACCCCACACCGCAACATCTTCTGTGGATGTACGAGAAGATGATCGAGATCCGGCAGTACGAAGAGACCATGGCCAAGGTGTATCTGGAGGGCAAGCTGCCGCCGAAGATCCAGAAAGGCCTGGCTTTTGACATCGGGGCCGGCCCGGTTCCCGGCGAGATGCACCTGTCGGCCGGGCAGGAGCCGGTGGCCGTCGGCGTCTGCGCCCATCTGCGGCAGGAGGATACGGTGGTCGGCGCGCACCGCTCGCACCACTTTGCCATCGCCAAGGGCGTGCCGCTCGACGCGATGACGGCCGAGATGTTCGGCAAGGCCACCGGCCTGGGCCGCGGCAAGGGCGGCCATATGCACCTGTTCCATGCCGGGACCAAGTTCTCGTGCAGCGGCATCGTCGGCGCGAGCTCGCCGCAAGCCTGCGGCGCCGCACTGGCCGCGCGCAAGCTCGGCAAGGACTGGGTGGCAGTGTCCTTCTTTGGCGAGGGCGCCGCCAACCAGGGCTCGTTCCATGAGTCGCTGAACCTGGCCGCACTGTGGAAGCTGCCGGTGATCTTTGTCTGCGAGGACAACAAGTACGGCATCTCCGTGGAGAAGAGCGCCTCCACCGCCGTGCCGACCAACGAGATCCGGGCGGCCGGCTATGGCATGCCGGGCGTGCTGGTCGAACGCAATGACGCGGTGGCCGTCTACCGGGCGGCCGGCGAGGCGATTGCGCGCGCACGGCGCGGCGAAGGCCCCACGCTGATCGAAGTCAAGACCGACCGCTATCTGGGCCACTTCCAGGGCGACCCGGAAACCTATCGCCCGCGCGACGAGGCCAAGACCTTGCGCACCCATGACCCGATCCAGGTCCTCGGCGACGCGCTGCGCGCCGGCGACCTGCTCGACGCAGCGACCGAGGCGGGCATGCGCGCGGCTGTCGCTGCCCGGATCGAGGCCGCCTATGAATTCGGCCGCAACAGCCCCTACCCGGCCCCCGGCGACGCGCTGCAGCACGTCTTCGTGCAGTAAGCCGCGCCCCCCAACAAGACAGGAGACCACTATGCAAACGGCACAAGAAGCGGGCCAGGGCACGCGCACGCTGACCATGGCCCAGGCCATCGCCGAGGCCATCGGCCAGGAGATGGAGCGCGATTCGCGCGTCTTCGCGATGGGCGAGGACATCGGCAAGTACGGCGGCATCTTCAGCGCCACCACCGGTCTGCTGGACCGCTTTGGCCCCGAGCGCATCATGGATACGCCGATTTCCGAAACGGCTTTCATGGGCGCGGCCATCGGCGCGGCCGCGGAAGGGCTGCGGCCGATCGCGGAGCTGATGTTCGTCGATTTCTTCGGCGTCTGCTTCGACCAGATCTACAACCACCTGGCCAAGAACACCTACATGTCCGGCGGGCGGATGGCGCTGCCGGCGGTGGTGATGACCGGCATCGGCGGCGGATACAACGATGCGGCCCAGCACTCGCAGTGCCTGTACGCCAGCTTTGCCCACATGCCGGGCATGAAGGTCGTGGTGCCGTCCAACGCCTATGACGCCAAGGGCCTGATGATCCAGGCCATCCGCGATGACAACCCGGTGGTGTTTTGCTACCACAAGGGCATCATGGGCCTGTCGTGGATGTCGTACTTCGAGGGCAGCACCAACGCGGTTCCCGAAACGGCCTACGCCATTCCCTTCGGCCAGGCACGCGTGGCCCGCAGCGGCCGCGACGTGACCATCGTCACGCTGTCGCAGATGGTGCAGAAATCGCTGCTGGCGGCCGAGCAGCTCGCCGCCGAAGGCATCGAGGCCGAGGTGATCGACCTGCGCACCATCGTGCCGCTTGACCGCGAAACCGTGCTGCGCTCGGTGGCCAAGACCGGCCGCCTGCTGGTGGCCGATGAGGACTATCTCAGCTTCGGCTTGTCCGGCGAGATCGCCGCCATCGTGGCCGAGAACCTCGACAGCGTGGCGCTGCGGGCCCCGGTGCGCCGGCTGGCCGTGCCCGATGTGCCGATCCCGTTCTCGCGACCGCTCGAACAGTTCGTGATTCCGCAGGTCGACAGCATCGCCGCCCAGGTGCGCGCGCTGGTGCAGCACCAACCCGTTTCCTATTCACTCAAGCGAGAAGCAGCATGATCGACGTACTGATGTCCGACGCCGTCTGGCAGGACGTGGAAGAGGGCACCGAGGCCCTGTTGCAGGAATGGTCGGTCCAGCCCGGCGACACCGTCGGCGCGGGCCAGGTGCTGGGCGTGGTCGAACTGGTCAAGACCACCCATGAGATCACGGCGCCGGCCGATGGGGTGGTTGCCGCGCTGGCCGTGGCGGCGCAGGACACCTTCGGCCGGGGCGCCGTGCTGGCCCGGCTGGAGTCCGCATCATGAACCATAGCCTGGCTTCCGCCGCGGATGCCCGCGAGCGCCGCGTCGTCGCGCTCGCCGGCCTGCGCGGCGCCATCGCGCGCAGCATGAGCGCCGCGTGGCAGGTGCCGCGCGTGGCACAGTCGATCGAAGTGGACGCGACCCGGCTGGAGCTGGCGGTGGCGGCCCTGCAGCAACGTCTCGGCCCCCAGTGCAAGGTCACGCTGACTGCCTTTGTGCTGCGCGCGGTGGCACTGACGCTGCGCGAGCACCCGCGCCTGAACGCCCGCGTGCTGGAGAAGGAGAAGGCGATCGATGTGCTGCCCGACATCAACATCGGCCTCGCGGTCAGCCTGGACGAAGGGCTGATGGTGCCGGTGCTGCGCAACGTGGATGCCATGCCGGTCGCGGACATTGCCGCGCAAAGCCGCCGCCTGGCCGAGGGCGCGCGCGCCGGCACGCTGTCGGCAGGCAGCTACCAGCACGGCACCTTTACCGTCACCAACCTGGGCATGACCGGCATCGACAGCTTCACGCCCATCATCAACGTGCCGCAGGTCGCGATTCTGGGCGTGACGCGCGTCGCCAGGCGGGCGGTGGTCAGGGACGACAGCATCGCGATCGCACCGATGATGGGGCTGCACCTGGTGTTCGACCATCGCGCGGTGGACGGCTACCCCGCCGCGCGTTTCCTGACCGACCTGAAGACGCGGCTGGAAACCGTCGAAGGCCTGTGATGCTCGCCCCCGCCTTTCTCGCCGACGGCATTCACTGTGCGCAGGAGCAGGACTGGAACCGCTCGCAGCTGGCGGTGCCTGTGCTGCGGCCGGCCGTACGCCTGTGGACCTATGCCGCCCCGGGCATTGTGCTCGGCCGCGCCCAGGCTGCCCTGCACCCACGGCTGGCGGGCGGGCCTGCGCCGGTGGTGGTGCGCGAATCCGGGGGCGGCGCGGTGCTGGCCGGGCCCTGGATGTTGTCCGCCTCGATCGTGCTGCCCGCGGATCACCCGCTGGTGGGAACCGGCACGGTCTCCAGCTATCGCTGGCTGGGCGTGCTGTACGCGGGGCTGTTGCGGGACCACGGCATTGCCGCCTATGCGGTACCGCCCGAGGAACTGCAGATGGCGCCGCCCGACCCGTCGCTCAAATGGGCTTGCTTCGGCTCGCTGTCGCCGTGGGAGGTGGTGGTCGGGCAGCGCAAGATCGTCGGGCTGGCGCAGGTGCGGCGGCGCACGGGTGTGCTGCTGACCTCGGGCACGCTGATCGCGCCGCCGGACTGGCCGCTGCTGTGCGCCATGGTCCAGGCGCATCCCGCCGATGCCGAGCGCCTGCGCGCCTGCACGACGTCGTGCGCCGAGCAACTGGGCGCGCCGCTGATGGCCACCGTGCTGGCCGAGGGCCTGCACCACATGCTGACCGACGTGCTCGGCGAGCAAGAGGATCCGGGCCAGTCGCGGCGTCCACGCCAGGCGCCGCAAGCGGCGCCGGCCATCCTGTCCGCCACCGCGGACCCGTGAGTCCGCGTACCTACGCTGTGCAATTCAACAAAACAAGGCACGCCAAGCGCGCGCCAGGATATGGAGACATCCGATATGAAACCCATGCCACCCGCCGGCTCCGCCATGCGCGTACTCGACAAGCGGCCCAAGGTATCGCGCCGGGGCTTTCTGCGCGGCAGCGGCCTGGCCGCGATCAGCGTCACGGTGATTCCCACCGCCGGCCTTGCGGCCAACGCGGATGTGGCGGCCCGGCAGAGCTTCCGCAGCCTGGGCGCGGCCACCGGCAAGACCCTGGTACGCATGGCGCGCGACATCTATCCGCACGACAAGCTGGCCGACAAGTTCTACATCGAGGCCGTGGCGCCCTATGACGCGGCCGCGGCCGAGGACCCGGCGGTGCACACGCTGCTGACCGGCGGCGTGCAGAACCTGAATCAGCGCGCCAGGCAGCGCTACGGCGTGCCCTATGCCGAGGTGAAGACCGAGAACGAGCGCGTGGCGCTGCTCAAGGACATCGAGGCCACCCCTTTCTTCAAGAAGATCCAGGGCGACCTGGTCACCGGTCTCTACAACAACAAGAAGCTGTGGCCGCTGTTCGGCTACGAGGGCTCGTCATGGGAGCAGGGCGGCTACCTGCACCGCGGATTTGACGATATCGACTGGCTCTGAGCCTCGGCATACAGAAAAGGAGACAAGCATCATGGCAGATCAGGCAAGGTTTTCTCTCGACGACGACAGCGTCGTCGTGATCGTGGGGTCGGGCGCGGGCGGCGGCACGCTGGCCAACGAGCTGGCGCAGCGCGGTGTCAAATGCGTGGTGCTGGAAGCGGGCAAGCACTATACGCAAGCCGATTTCGAGAACGACGAATGGGCGATGTTCAACAAGATTTCCTGGCTGGACAAGCGCATTTCAGCCGGCGGGTGGCACCACACCAGGACGTACCCGAATCTGCCGGCCTGGATCGTCAAGGCGGTTGGCGGCTCCACGGTGCACTGGTCCGGTGTTGCGTTGCGTTTCCAGGAGCACGATTTCCACACCAGGACCACCTATGGCGCCATCCAGGGGGCCAATGTGCTCGACTGGCCGATCACGCTGGCCGAGCTGGAGCCCTATTACGAGCTGGCCGAGAAGAAGATGGGGGTGTGCGGCACCAAGGCCAGCGGCCTGCCGCCCATGCCGCCGAACAACCACTACAAGGTGATCGAGGCGGGTGCGAGGAAAGTGGGCTACAAGCGCATCGTGCGTCCGGCCGCGTCGAACTCCCAACCCTACGATGGCCGGCCCGGCTGCCAGCAGATCGGGTTCTGCATGCAGGGCTGCAAGATCGGCGCGAAATGGTCCACGCTGTACACCGAGGTGCCGCGCTCCCAAGCCACGGGCAAGGTCGAACTGCGGCCCGAGTCGATGGTGCTGCAGATCCAGCACGACCGCAAAGGCCGTGCGAATGGCGTGCTGTACGTCGACAACAAGGGCCGCAAGCAGTTGCAGAAGGCGCGCGTGGTATGCGTGGCGGGCAACTCGATCGAGTCGCCCAGGCTGCTGCTGAACTCGGCATCGGCCATGTTCCCCGACGGCCTGGCCAACTCATCGGGGCAGGTGGGCCGGAACTACATGAATCACGCCACCGCGGCGGCGGTGTCGATCCACAAGAAGCCGGTCTACATGTACCGCGGCTTCGATATCGCGGCGGTGGTGGCGGACGAGGTGCCGCTCAATACCAGGCGCGGCTTCGTCGGCGGCTATTACCTTGAAGGCCTCGCGATTCACCTGCCGTACACGGCCGCGTTCATGAAGCCGGGCGGCTGGGGGCGCGATTTCACCTCGGCCATGGAAATGTACGATCACATGAGCTGCGTCTGGGTCTGCGGCGAAGACCTGGCGCGCGAGCAGAACTCCATCACGCTGCACCCGACCGAGAAAGACCAGTACGGCCTGCCCGTACCCATCGTGACCAAGACCTACCACGAGAACGACGACAAGATCACGGCCCACGGCCTGGTCCAGTGGCGCAAGCTGTCCGAGGCGGTGGGCGCCACGCGCGTGATCGACATGCCGGCCTATCCGGCCAGCCACAATATGGGCACCAACCGCATGAGCGCGAAGCCCGGGGACGGCGTGGTCAACCGCTGGGGCCAGGCGCACGACGTGAAGAACCTGTTCATTTCGGACGGCAGCCAGTTCACTTCCAGCTCGGCGGCCAACCCCACGCTCACCATCGTGGCGCTGGCAATCCGGCAGGCGGAGTACATTGCCGGGGCCCTGAAGCGGCAGGAGATCTGATCGGGTCCGTGCGGCCGCCGCACGTTGCGGCGGCCGGGCAAATGGATTAGCGTAGTGCCGCAACGGGCCCGCGCCAGGCCGGCAGCAGACCGGCCGCGCGGTCCCCGGCCTCTTCAAACGCGGCGGACAAGGAGACAGTCGTGCAGCAAAAAGCACACCGCGACCATATCGAGCGGCTGCTCGCCTTTTCGCAGCAGCCGGGCGAAGCCCATGGCACGATCGAGCGCTCATGGCGGCGCTGCCTCGACGACTATGGCCGCGATCCCAGCCGCCCCGTGCCCGCCTACATCGTGGAAGCAGGCCGCCTGCGCGAGCACAAGGACC
Organism: Cupriavidus sp. C2SS-8b; assembly: GCF_057073745.1. Taxonomy (NCBI): domain Bacteria; kingdom Pseudomonadati; phylum Pseudomonadota; class Betaproteobacteria; order Burkholderiales; family Burkholderiaceae; genus Cupriavidus; species Cupriavidus sp. C2SS-8b. The sequence continues at coordinate 1,261,616 of NZ_CP172717.1, read as the reverse complement.
AGATCGAGGATTTCCTGAGCGTCGCCCGCGCCGGCATGGAACAGCTCTACAAGCGCGTATCCGGCCTTGACTACGTGCTGCTGCTGACCGATGCCTGCGGCGTCGCGGTGGACTTCATCGGCAACGACCACCTGGACCGCGAACTCAAGCGCTCAGGCCTTTATCTGGGCGCCGACTGGAGCGAGGCGCGCGCCGGCACCTGCGCGGTCGGCACCTGCATCGTCGAGCAGGCGCCGGTGACCTGTCACCAGACCGACCACTTCGACGCCTGCCACATCACGCTCACCTGCAACAGTGCGCCGCTGTTCGATCCCACGGGCGGCTTCCTGGGCGTGCTCGACGTATCGGCGCTGACGGCGCCGGCGCCCAGGGAAGGGCAGCACCTTGCGCTGCAGATGACCGCCATGTACGCGCAGAAGATCGAGGATGCGAACTTCCTGCGCTACTTCCGCGACCAGTGGATCCTGCGGCTCGGTTCCACCTGGTCGCTGGTCGACGTCGACAGCGAAATCATGGTTGCCTTCGACGCGGACGGCGTGATCCGCGGCATCAACAGCGGCGGGCGGCGCAAGCTGCGGCTCGAAAGCGATGCGCGGGCCGATGTGCGCGGCCACCTGCTCACCGAGGTGTTTCGCGAGGACATGAGCGAGCTGTGGCGCATTGCGCGTGCCGGCACGTCGTCCGAGCGCACCGCGGTACGGATGTTCGACCACGGTCTGTACTACGCGACGGGGATTCCGCCGCGCGGCGCGCCGGGCAAGCCGTCGATGCCATCCGCCACGGCGGCGCTGCCGAGCGCCGAGGCCAGCGCCGCCCTGGAAGCCCTGGGTGCCGACGACCCGCAGATGCAGCGGCTGATCCTGCAGGCCAAGCGTCTTGCGAACAAGCCGCTCAATATCCTGGTGCAGGGCGAGACCGGTACCGGCAAGGAAGTCCTGGCCAAGGCCCTGCACATGGCCAGCGAGCGCCGCGGCAAGGCCTTTGTCGCCGTCAACTGCGCCGCGATTCCCGAATCGCTGATCGAGAGCGAACTGTTCGGCTACATGCCGGGCACCTTCACCGGCGCGCGCACCAAGGGCATGCGCGGCCTGATCGCGCAATCGGATGGCGGCACCTTGTTCCTCGACGAGATTGGCGACATGCCGCTCCACCTGCAGAGCCGGCTGCTGCGCGTGCTGTCGGAGCGCGAGGTCATGCCACTGGGCTCGGAGAAGCCGATCCCGGTCGACCTGCGCGTGATTGCCGCCTCATACCGCGACCTGCGGCAATTGATTGCCGAGCAGCGCTTCCGCGAGGATCTCTACTACCGGCTGTGCGGCGCCACCTTGCACCTGCCCACGCTGCGCGAGCGGCGCGACAAGGACTACCTGATCGCGCGCATTGTCGAGGACGAGGCGCGCCAGCTCGATATGCGCGTGGAACTGGCGCCCGCCGCGCTCGCGTTGTTGCGAAACCATTCATGGCACGGCAACGTCCGGCAATTGCGGAACGTGCTGCGCTTTGCGCTGGCCATGAGCGACAACGGTCTGATCGACATCGATGCGTTACCGCCGGAAATTCTGGAAAGCACGACGGACAGCACCGCAGGCGTGGTTTTAGCCACGGACGATGTCCCGCCGGCCAACGAGCGTGAAGCCCTGCTGGCAGCCCTGCGCCGCAACAAGTGGCGGATAACCCAGGTTGCCACCGATCTCGGCATCGCGCGCGCCACCGTCTATCGCCAGATGGAACGCTTCGGCATCGTCGCCCCGAACCGACAGTAGGGCTGACTAGCGCATTGACAGCAGCACGAACTTTACCTCGCTTGCAAGCGGGTGGAGCCGGCCTGCTCTGCAGTCCAACAAAGCGAGAGGACGGGCCTCGCGGTCAGAAACAATATGCACGCGGAGCGCGCCCGGAGAAATTTATGAGCGACGCCCTGATTGCCTCCTCCAGCGAAGCCCCGCAATCCCCCGCGGAGCAGTACGATCCGACCCGCAAGCAGAAGTCTGCCGACAAGACCGCGCGCATCCCCATCAAGATCGTGCCGGCCGAGAAGCTCAAGAAGCCGGACTGGATTCGCGTGAAGGCCGCCACCGGCAACTCGCGCTTCTACGAGATCAAGGACATCCTGCGCGCCAATAACCTGGTGACGGTGTGCGAGGAAGCGAGCTGCCCGAACATCGGCGAATGCTTCGGCAAGGGCACGGCCACGTTCATGATCATGGGCGACAAGTGCACGCGCCGCTGCCCGTTCTGCGACGTCGGCCACGGCCGCCCCGATCCGCTCGAAGTGAACGAGCCGGGCAACCTGGCGCGCACCATCGCGCAGCTCAAGCTGAACTACGTGGTGATCACCAGCGTCGACCGCGACGACCTGCGCGACGGCGGCGCCCAGCACTACGTCGACTGCATCAGCCAGACCCGCGAGCTGTCGCCCGTGACCCGCATCGAAGTGCTCGTCCCTGACTTCCGCGGCCGTCTCGACAAGGCGCTGGACATCCTGCAGGCCTGCCCGCCGGACGTGATGAACCACAACATGGAAACCGTGCCGCGCCTGTACAAGCAGGCTCGCCCGGGCGCCGACTACGCGCACTCGCTCACGCTGCTGAAGGAATTCAAGCGCCGCAACCCGAACGTTGCGACCAAGTCCGGCCTGATGGTCGGCCTGGGCGAGACCGACGAGGAAATCCTCGAAGTCATGCGCGACATGCGCGCGCACGACATCGACATGCTGACCATCGGCCAGTATCTGGCGCCGTCGAACCACCACCTGCCGGTGCTGCGCTACGTGCATCCCGACACCTTCAAGATGTTCGAGGACGAGGCCTACAAGATGGGCTTCACGCACGCCGCTGTGGGCGCGATGGTGCGCAGCTCGTACCACGCAGACCAGCAGGCGCATCAGGCGGGGTTTGCCTGAGCGCTCACGCCACCAGCCTTACCGGCACACGCCGTGAGGGACTGCGCCGCGGTCATGTTATGCCGAACTTCTCACCTTTTGCCGATCAAGACAGCAAAGCCCCCTCGGTCTGCACCGGCAAGTGAAACAGTGACACCGCTACAGCCACCCTCGCCACTGGCCAAGGGACCCGTTAAAGGCAAGGCCTTGCGCATTGCCCCGGGATACTCCCGCTAATCATTGGTGCGCACGTATACGGGCGCTGGCTGGGCCCGACTATTGCCGGTTGGAACTGATCTCGCCGGCAAGGAGCAGGCATGAACGAGAAGACCGCCAAGGCCCCGTAAGGTGCCCCACGTGCCACCGAAGCGCCTGGCTGTCGAACCTGGTCCCATCGTCTTGAATTCGGCGTTGTACTCACGCCGGCGCGGCCGCTCAATTGTCGACACTTGTTCCATCGTATCCACGATCCTCCTTCGTGGGGACGATGCTTCATCGCTTCAGTGGATACAAGATGGAACAACTTGCCGCTTACGATGTGCATGCCAGTATTTCATTTCGGTATACTGCAAGGTAAAGGCCGCTGAGATAGACGAGATGACACAATCCGAGAAGAAGAGTATGGCCGGCGAGATCAAGGCCACGATTCAGCGTGAAATCGAGGATGGCGAAATGCCGCCCGGCACGCCGCTGGACGAACGCATGCTGGCGGAGCGCTTCGGCGTTTCCCGCACGCCAGTGCGGGAAGCATTGCAGCAGTTGTCCGTGCAGAACATGGTCCGCATCGTGCCGCGCGTCGGTGTGTTCGTGTCGCGCCTCTCGATTACGCAACTGCGCGAGACCCTGGAGCTGCTAGGCGAGCTGGAGGCTGTGGCGGCCAAGCTGGCGGCGCGCCGCATGGATGACGACCAGCGCGTTCACCTGAAGGCCGCCCGCGCCGACTGCGAGCAGGCGCACGCCGAGGACGACGGCAAGCGCTTCGCCAAGGCCAACGCCGAGTTTCATGACACAGTCTATGCCGGTAGCCACAACGAATACCTGGTGGCACAGATCCAGGGCATCCGCCGGCTGATGCAGCGCTATCGCCCGCGCATTTTCCAGACCCCGGCACGCCGGCAGCGCGTGCTGGAAGACCACCAGCGGCTTGCCGACGCCATCCTCAGCGGTGACGAGGTTGCCGCGCATGCGGCCATGCTTGAACACGCGCCCGTCGGTACGACCGGATTCTCTGAATTCCTTTCCACCTTGCCGGCCAGCTACCTCGAAGGCGAGGGCGGCGGCGAGACAACGGCCGCCAGGAGCACCGCACCCCGCGGCGGCGCCCGGCGTGGCCGCAAGCCCGCCGTCACGCCGGCGGCCTGATCCGGTAGGCGGGAAGCCTGAGCGCTATCCCCCTCGTGTGGGAGAGGAGCGTGGCTTCGGGGCTCTCCGTGGTGACAACTCAGAACTTGTGCCGCATGCCCATCGCCACGCCGATCTGGCTCTTCTCGTTGGGGGCGATCTGATAGGCGGCCGTGGCGCCGTTCAGGCTTTCGAAGTTCAGCGACGCATTTTTGGTGTACGCGGTGCTGAGGTAGACGTCCGTGCGCTTGGACAGCGAGTAATCCGCGATGAACGTGACTTGCCACGGGTTGCTCGGATTGGTCTTGCTGGTCGCGGTGTACTGCGACTTCACGTTGTCATAGTAGAACGCGCCCGTAAGCTGCAAGGCCCCCGTTGCCTGATAGTTCAGCGCCAACCACCACAGGTCGTCGCGCGCGGCGGTGTTGGCCGCCCGCGTACCGTTGTTGTTGTACCGGTACGCCGCCTGGGCCAGCAGCGTCGGCGTAATCTGGTAGCGCAGTCCCAGCGCTGCCTTCTGCGTGCGGGTGTAGTCGGCGGTCTTGGCGCTGTTGATGCTGTCATAGGCTCCGGCGACGCCGAACGAGCCGATGCGGTAGTCGAAACCGCCGCCGAAGGCGGACGAACCCGCGACCGTACCGGCCTGCTCGCCAAAGGCCCAGTGCGCTTCGGCAGTCAGCGGGCCCAGGTCCACATGGTATTTCACCATGTTGTCTTCGCGCAGGTTTGCCCCGGCAATACCGACCACGGGTTCATACGTGGTGGCGTACGCCGTGGGCGAGTAGTTGGCCATCATCAGGAACAGCGACGTATATTGCCGGCCCAGCGTCACCTGGTGCGCGCCGCTGCGCAGGCCTACCCATGCTTGGCGGCCGAACAGGCGTCCGCCTTGCGTGGAAACGCCGTTATCCAGGGTGAACCCGCTTTCCAGCGCGAAGAGCGCCTGCTTTCCGTCTCCCAGGTCTTCCACACCACGCAGGCCCCAGCGGCTCGGGGACAGGCCGCCCGAGCCCAAGGCAACCTTGGAATGCCCGTCTGAGCCCGTTCCCGGATTGTTGTTGGTGTATTCGATGTTCGCGTCGGCAACCCCGTACAACGTCACGCCCGATGTCTGTGCGGCCGCGGTGGCGCTGGCGATGACGCAGGCAAGACCGACCAGGTTTCTTTTCATGATGCTCTCCTCCATGTTATGGCTGTCATTTCCGTGATTTGGAAAGTGGCAGAACTATCGCTTATTGGTATGTGTATAAAAAATAGTGGTATACGTTACGGTGTGTTTGGGATGCAACGGTCATGCTGTTGGAAGGGCGAAGGGGGCGCCGGCTTCACGCGTGCTCGCGCTGGTAGTCGGCAAAGGTTCTGCCTTCGCGCGCCAGCCGGGCCAGCAGCGGTGCCGGTTTCCACCAATAGCCGTGTTCCGCGTGGAAGCGCTCGATGTCGGCATACACCTCGGGCAGCCCGATGCGGTCGGCGTAGTACATCGGCCCGCCGTGGCGTGGGGGGAAGCCATAGCCGGTCAGGTAGACGGTGTCGATATCGCTCGGCCGCAGCGCCACGCCGGCCTCGAGCAGCTTCGCGCCTTCATTGACCATGCCGTAAACGCAGCGCTTGATGATTTCCTCGGCGCCGATGGGGCGCCGGACGATGCCCAGTCGCGCGGATTCCTGTTCGATGAAGGACTCGACCTCGGGGTCGCGCAGCGGCTGGCGGCTGCCCGGTTCATAGCGGTACCAGCCTTTGCCGCTCTTCTGACCCAGGCGTCCAAGCTCGGTCAGCTTCAGGATCAGGTCATTCCAGCGCCGGTCTTGCGGCCGCGTCGCGATCTGCGCCTTGCGGGTCTGGTAGCCCACGTCGTTGCCGGCCATGTCGTGCACGGCGAAGATGCCCATGGCATAGCCGAAGCCGGTCAGTGCCTGGTCGACCTCATGCGGCAGTGCGCCTTCTTCGACCAGGAAATGCGCTTCGCGCGTGTAGTTGCGGAACAGCGCATTGCCGATGAAGCCCGGATAGACGCGCGCCAGCACGGCGGTCTTGCCCATGCGTCGTCCCAGGTTCATCAGGGTGGCGATCACGTCCGGCGCGGTTTCGCGCGCACGGACCACTTCCAGCAGCCGCATCACGTGCGCCGGGCTGAAGAAATGGGCACCGACCACGTCCTGTGGCCGCCCCGTGACCGCCGCGATCGCATCGACGTCCAGCCCGGAGGTATTGGTGGCAAGGATGGCACCGGGCTTGCATAGCGCGTCAAGCTCGCGGAACACCTGCTGCTTGAGCGACATGTCTTCGAAGACGGCTTCGATCACCATGTCGGCGGACGCGGCAGCAGCCAGCTCAACCGAGCCTTTGATGAGCGACAGCCTTGCTTCCATGGCTGACGGTTCCAGCTTGCCGCGCGAGACGCTGCCGGCGTAGTTGTCGCGCACGCGGCGCAGGCCGGTATCCAGGCCTTGCTGGCTGCTATCGATCAGCGTGACCGGCATGCCGATATTGGCCAGTGCCATCGCGATGCCGCCGCCCATGGTGCCGGCGCCCACTACGGCTACCTGGTTCACCGGGCGCAGCGGCAGGTCCTGCGGGAAGTCCGGGATGCGGGCCGCTTCAGCCTGGGCGAAGCGGACGTAGTCTGCCGTGGCCTGCGCCTGGGCGTCGGCATTGGCATTGGCATTGGCATTGGCTTGAATCGTGGTCGTCATGGCGTTCCTGGGTTTCAGTCGGATTTCGCGCCGGGGGTGGCGAGGGGTTTGGCGCGGCCTTCGACGAAGTCGCGCAGGCGTTCGGCGGCCTCTGGCGGGCGCGGGATGTTCGAGGTCAGGTATTCGACGAACAGGCCGTCGTCGTGCGACAAGTCGTTGATGCGCGGCAGCACATTGGTGATGCGCCAGTTCGTATCGGCGGTATTGCGCGCGACCAGCGCCGCCAGTTCGCGCGCCTTGGCCAGCGCCTGGCCCTGTGGCACCACATAGCGCACGATGTGTTCGCGTTCGCCTTCCTGCGCGTTGAGCAGGCGGCCGGTCAGCATCATGTCGGCCATCACGGTGTAGCCCACCACGCGCTGGATGCGCACGGTGCCGCCGCCTCCCACAAAGATGCCGCGCTGTCCTTCCGGCAGGCCGAACAGGGCCGATTCATCCGCGACGCGGATGTGCGCGGCCGTCGCCAGCTCCAACCCGCCGCCCACCACGGCGCCATGCAGCGCTGCCACGAACGGGATCGGGCCGCGCGCAATGCCGTCGAACACGGTGTGCCAGGAATGGCGGGTGCGCTTGCGCGGACGCGGCTGCTCTCCCGAGGCGCGGGCCAGTGCTTCTTTCAGGTCCAGCCCCGCGCAGAAGTTGCTGCCGTGGCCGAACAGCACGCCGACATCGGCTTCTTCGCCGGCACGTACCACGGCGTCGTGCAGGGCCCAGACCACCTCTTCGTTGATGGCATTGCGCTTGTCGGGGCGGTTCAGGCCAATCAGGGCGACGTTGCCGTCGAGTTCATAGGTCACCAGTGCGGTGCTCATCTCATGCTCCTTGTTCGTTGTTTAATGCGACGGTTGGTGGCTACAGGTCGAGCACCAGCTTGCGGGTCTTCGCGCCGGAACAGCACACCATCATCCGGTTGTTGGCGGCGCGCTCGGCCATGTTCAGCACCAGGTCGCGGTGGTCCGGCTCGCCGTCCAGCACGCGCACCTCGCAGGTTCCGCAGACGCCTTCCTGGCACGAGTACATGGGCTCCACGCCTTCGGCGATCAGGCATTCCAGGATGGTCTTGCCGGGCTGGATCTCAATGCTGCGGCCACTGCGCGACAGCTCCACGGTGAAGCCGCCCCTGGTGGCCGCCGCTTCGCGCGCGGCGAAGTACTCGCGATGCACGCGCTCCGGCGCCAGCGATGCCGTGGCCTGTTCGAAGGCCTCCAGCATCGGCACCGGTCCGCAGCAGTAGATGTGCGCGTCTTCCGGCAGGCTGGCGGCAATGGCCGCGAGGTCGAGTCGATCGGCACCGGCCTCGCGGTCGAAGGTCAGGTTGACCGCGCTGCCCGGCTCGATGCCCATGGCTTCGAGGGTCTCGACGAAGGCCGCCTGCTTGCGGGTACGCGCGGCGTAATGCAGCCGCCACGGGCGGCCCAGTTCACGCAGGCGATGGATCATGCCGAGGATGGGCGTAATGCCGATGCCACCGGCCACCAGCACCGCGAGCGACGCGGAATCGTCGAGCGGGAAGTTGTTGCGCGGCGCGCTGATGGTCAGCACGTCGCCGGGGCGCAGGGTCTCGTGCATATAGCGTGAGCCGCCGCGGCTCTGCGCATCGCGGTTGACGCCGATCACGTAGCTGTGCGATTCGTTCTGCGCGTTCAGCAGCGAGTAGCTGCGGATCAGGCCATTGGGCAGGTGCAGGTCAATATGCGCCCCTGCGGTGAAGGCGGGCAGCGTGCGCAGCGGCGGCTCCGGCCGCAGGTCGAACGCCAGGATGCCTTCGGCTTCCCAGCTGATGGACTTGACCCTGACTTGCAAGGTATCGGTATTGCTCATGGATGTCTCCGGTCGAATCAGGGGCGGCCCCGCCCATGCCGCGCGGACGGGCCGCACGGCATGCATGGCAGCAAGGGGTTTAGCCGGTTACGGCTTCTAGAGTTCCGCGCGAAAGCCCGAGGCGCGGATGATGGGTCCCCACGTTTCCAGTTCGGCGCGCTGGCGGCGGCCCATCTGTTCGCCGTCGAGGTAGTCGGGCACTACCGCGAGCTGGCTCATCAGGGTCTGGCGCGCCTGCGGCGCGGCCAGGATGGTCTTCAGCGCTGCCTGCACGCGGGCGATCTCGGCCGGCGGCGTGCGCACCGGCGCCCACATGGCCGTCCACGCGTCGCCCAGGCGCACGGGAATGCCTTGCTCGGCCATGGTCGGGATATCCGGCGCCAGCGGCGAGCGCTTGTCGCTGAAGATGCCCAGCAGGCGCACCTTGCCGGCACGGTGGTGGCGCAGCAGGTCCTGCAGCAGCGTGACCGCCGACGGGATATGGCCGCCCAGCAGGTCATTGATCATCGGCGGCGTGCCTTTGTACGGGGTGACGGACAGTGAAATGCCGGCCGCCTTCGCATACTGCAGGCCCAGGAAGTGGTTCTGTCCGCCGAGCCCCGGGGTGCCGAAGCTGGCCTGCTGCGGATTCGCACGGGCCCATCGCACGAATGCCTGCGCACTGGTCGCGCCAGTGGCCATGCCCGCGGCCATGCCGGTCGGGTAGGACACCAGTCCCGCCACGGGCGCAAAGTCGCGCCACAGGTCCCACTTGAGCTGCTTGCCGAACACCAGCGTCTGGAACGTGGGCGTGGCGTTGGGCGCGATCATGTAGGTGAGGCCATCCGGCTCGGCGGACTTCAGCACGTCGGCGGCCAGGCGGCCACCGGCGCCCACGTGGTTTTCCACGATTACCGGCTGACCCAGCAGCGCCGCAAGCGAATCGGAAAAGTACCGCGCAATGGCATCGGTGCCGCCGCCGGGCGGCAGTCCCACCAGGATCCGGATGGCGGGTTTGCCGCGCAACTGCGCGAAGGAGGCCGCGGGCGCGGCGAGTCCTGCGCACGCCGCCAGCAACAGCTGGCGGCGCGAGCGGAAGCGGGGGCTGGTCATCGTTGTCTCCGTCTTCTTTGGTCTGATGCCGGCGGCTCAGGAGGCCACGGTCAGCGTACGCCAGTCTTCGCCGGCAGGCAGCACGCCGCCGATCGAGACGATCCGGCTGTAGTCGAGGTCCGGGTTGTCGGCGAGCGTCGGGGTCTTGCCGGCGACGAACTCGCGGACCGACTTCAGCAGCGCCTGGCGCACGCGCAGCACCGCGCCGTCGGCCGAGCACAACTGCTCGGTGGTGCGGTCGGCAATCGGCCCCTGCCCGATGAACATGGCGAAGTCCTCGGTGCCCAGGTGCTGCGGAAAACCGGTGGCGTGGCCGCGTCGCATCAGGTCGCGGTTCTGGCCCCAGTTGTCGGCGGGCGTGCCCGGCGGCAACGGCGGAAAGTTCCACACGTCTGGCGTGGCCGACATGATGGTCATGCCGAGCGGGCGGTGCGGGTTGAAATGCACGAACCAGGCGCGGTGCGTGACGTCATCCACCGGCGTCGAGAAAAACACCGTGCTCGGGCCCTTTTCATCGGGCGCGCAGATGATGCCGTACCACGGCATCACGAAGTTGTTCACGCGCGCATAGAGCTTGTCGTCGGGCAGCGGGCGCAGCGCCGCGTAGCGGTAGCCGTAAGGGCGATCCTCGAATTCCAGGCGCGGTGCCAGTGCCTGTGTCATGTGCATGCGCTGGTTGCCGGAGCCCGCGGTGATCTGCGTGGTCGATTCATGCAGCACACCGACGTGCGACGAATCCATCGACGCTTCCACGCCCTGCACCCAGTTGGTCGGCACTTCCTGGCTCGTGACCGAGCGCTGGTCTTCGGGCAGCGACGTGAACGGCAGGTCGGAGAACCTCGGCGCCTGTTCGCCCTTGCCGAGCCACACCCACACGATGCCGCCGCGTTCCTGCACGCCGTAGCGGTTCACGCGCACGTGCTTGCAGAACTGCGCCTGGTCGCCGACATGGTTCGGTGCTTCCATGACCTCGCCGGTAGTGCCGAGCTTCCAGCCGTGGAAGATGCAGCGCAGGCCGTTGTCCTCGTTGCGCGCCATCAACAGCGAGGTCTTGCGGTGCGGGCACAGCTCGTCGAGCACTCCGACCGCGCCGTCGGTGCGGCGGAACGCGACGTAGTTGCTGCCGAGCAGGCGCACACGCACCGGCGCGCCATCCGCCACCAGCTTGGCCGACGGCACTGCCGGAAGCCAGTAATGCTGCCGGATCATCTCGCCCATCGGCGCGCCGTTCTCGACGCGCGTGAGCAGGTCATTGTCTTCGCGGCTCAGCGGCATGTCAGCACTCCTCGTCGGTGCGGAAGGCGCGCGAGTACAGGCGCCGGCAGTTGCATTCGAAGATGTTCTTGCGCTGTTCGTCGGTCAGCCACGAAATGCCTTCGATGACCGGCTTCATGTCGTCGTAGTCGCGGTCGGTCAGCGGGTCGCGCGCGCTGCCGGTGCCGGGCTTCTCGGTGCCGAACAGCACGTTGTCGGTGCCGGCTACCTTGAGCAGCAGGTCGATCGCCTCGGTCGAGTAGTTGCAGGTGTCGAAGTAGAGCTTGCGCAACTGCTCGTCGAACGTGACGGTCTCGCCCTTGCGCACCGACCACGAGCGGAAGCGGCCCATCTGGTAGGGAATGGCGCCGCCGCCGTGCGCGACGACGATCTTCAGATTCGGGAATTCCTGGAACACCTTCGAGTTCAGCAGCGAGATGACGGCGATGCTTTCCTCGTTGATGAACTTGAGCGTGTACGACTCGCGTGCGCTGCAGCTGCCGGCGGAGTGGATCAGGCCCGGCACGTCCAGGCGCGTCATGGCCTCGTACAGCGGATACCAGAACGGATCGCCAAGCCCCGGCGGCGTCGGGCCTTCGCTCTCGGTCGGATCCGGGTTGATCAGGCAGCCGACAAAGCCGAGTTCGTTCACGCAGCGCTCAAGTTCAGGCACCGCGCGCTCGGCCGGCGATTCCAGCATGTGCTGCGGCAGGCCGGCCACGCCGCGGAAGCGGTCCGGGAACATGGTGACGAAGCGCGCGATGATGTCATTGCAGTGGCGCGACCACAGCTCGGTCACGCGGCCCGGCTTGACCGAATGCATTTGCAGGTAGGGGCGCGGCGAGATGAACTGTACGTCGGTGCCAACGGCGTCCATGCTGCGCACCAGCTCTTCGGCCGCCTTGCGTACGGATGCATCCGGAATCTTCGGCGTGGTGGACGGATTGGCGCGTCCACCGACGAGTTCCGCCATGTAGCGGAAGCTCTCCGGGGGCATGACGACGTGGGCGTGGGAATCGATGATCATGGTGTTCAGCCTTGGTTGGCGCCGGCCAGGACGGCCAGGCATTCGAGTTGCAGGAGCATGCCGTGCTGCAGGTCATGCACGACGATGTGCCGCGCGGGGCGGTCTTCAGGGTTCGGGAAGCACTGCAGCCATTCGGCATTGATGGCTTCGCGCACGCTGTTGTCCTTCACGTAGACGGTCAGCTTCACCACGTCCGCAACGCTGGCGCCGCCGGCCGCCAGAACGCTGGCGAGATTGCGGAACGCGTGCACGGCCTGTGCATCCGCGCCGGCCGGCAGTTCGCCGGTGGCCGCGTCCTTGCCCGAGATGGCCGAGGTGCAGATCACATTGCCCACGCGGGCGCCGGTGGGAATGGGGGCGTTGTGCGCAAGGCCGGGCACATCGAGCGAGCGGAGAGGTCTGGTCATGGGATGCCTGAGGGTTCTGGGATATCTGGGGGACTGAGGTCAGGACGCGGCGGCATGGCCGCCGTCGAAGAAATGGGCTGGCACGGTCGCCAGGAATTCGGCAAAGCCGGTGGTGCCGGCGGGCACATGGACGGCCATGGCGGCGGCGGCCTGCTGCTCGTCACCGGCGCGGATCGCATCCGCAATGCGCTGGTGCTCTGCGAGCGACTGCGCCACCTGCTGCCCCGTCGCGAAGTCGCGCACCCGGTAGCGTTGCAGGCACCGCCTCGCTGCGCGGATATGGCCGGCGAGGATTTCGTTGCGGCAGCCCTGGTAGATGGCTTCGTGAAAGGCCGCGTTCGCGGCTGTGTAGCCGATGGCTCCAGGCGTTGCCGCGACCCGCCGGCCCAGCGACAGGCCAGCGTCGAGCGCGGCATGCAGTGCGTCGTCGCCACGCCGCGCCGCCAACCGCGCCGCCAGGGATTCCAGTTCACCCACGTACTCGAGCATCGCCCGCACCTTGCCGACGGACAGGCGCGCGACCGCGGCGCCCTGGCGCGGCGTGATGCTCACCAGTTCGTGCGCGGCCAGTTGCTGCAGCGCTTCACGCACCGGTGTGCGTGATACGCCAAAGCGCTGCGCCAGTTCCCGCTCGTCAAGCGGCGTGCCGGGACACAGGACACCGGCTTCGATCTCCGCTTCCAGCGTCGCGCGAATGTCTTCGGCCCGGCTGTTGCGTCCGACGTGGCCGGTCAGGTTCAAGGTGTGGTTAGTTGATTGCATACGCTCGGAGGCGATCAAGCATCTAGTTGTTGCTTAAAAATATACAACAAAAAAATACTGGTATGCAAAGACCGCAGGAAAAAGATCGCCGTGGTGGCGTGCAGGATTCCCGTGGGTTCCTCTCCTATGCTGGGAGAAATGGAGGCGTGCGCAGCGGGGTGGCCTCCCCGGAATCCCGCGCCGTGCTTGGTTTCCAGCCTTCAAAGGTGTGGCGTTCAAAGGCCTCGTAAGAGGTTCGCCTCAATGAGTGGGGGACTTTCATGCGGGGCAGTCGAACCAGTGGCTAGCCCGTATGATCAGGGGAATCCCCTAGGAAATTTTATGAAATATCGTTTTCTGGTGTATTGAAACGCTAGTTCTGGTATGCCAGAATTCGTTCAACACGAAGCGAATGCCATTTTTCTGGAAGACCCAACCCATGAAGACCTCTGACTTTCCCGGTGCGCAGGCCGGTCATGCACAACCGGTGGCCGAAGCCAAGGTGGCTGCCGTGACGAGCGTCCTCCGTCCGGCTTCCATTGCCATCGTTGGTGCTTCGGCGGACCCGCGCTCGTTCGGCGGGTTCGTGCTGGCGAACCTGGAGCGCTTCGGTTACGCCGGCGCTATTCATCTGGTCAGCCGCAGCAGTACCGAGATCAACGGCCGTGGCTGCGTGAAGACGGTGGACGAACTGCCCGCCGGCATCGACCTGGCCGTGCTGGCGATTCCCGAGGCAGGCGTGCTCGACGCGGTGCGCAACCTGGCCGCGAAGGGCACCCGCGCGGCGGTCCTGTTCGCATCCGGCTATGCCGAGACCGGTGAAGCCGGCCGCGATCGGCAGGACCAGCTGGCCGCCGCCGCGCGTGACGCCGGCATGCTCCTGCTCGGGCCGAACTGCATGGGCTTTACGAATTTCGAGGGTGACGTGCCCGTGACCTTCGAGGCCGTCCAGCCCTATCCGTGTGGCGGACGCCCCGGTATCGGCGTGGTGGCGCAAAGCGGGGCGATGGCCGCCAACATGCGCGATGCCTTTGTCGGGCGCGGCCTGCCGCTGACCGCCGTGGTGTCGACCGGGAATGAAGCGTCGCTCGGTGTCGAGGACTTCGTTGCCCATTACATCGACGACCCGCAGACTCGCGTGCTGGCCGTGTACGCCGAACAGGTACGGCGCCCGCGGACGTTCCTGGCACTGGCACGCAAGGCGCGCGAGGCCGGCAAGCCGATCGTGATGCTGATGCCGGGCCGCAGCGAACGGGCCCGCGAAGCGGCCCAGTCCCACACCGGCGCGCTGGCTGGCGATCACGCCACTGCTTGCGTGGCGCTGGCGCGCGAAGCGGTCGTGCTGGTCGATACCCCTGACGAACTTGTCGACGCTGCGGCGATTCTGCTGCGTTTTCCGGTGCCGCCTGCCGGCGGCCCGGCTTTTATGACCGGGTCCGGTGCGATGAAGAACGTCGCGCTGGACTTCTGCGACGGGCTGGGCCTGTCGTTGCCGGCTCTCGGAGACGAGACGACGGCACGCCTTAAGGCCATGCTGCCGGACTACGCGGTGGCCGAGAACCCGCTCGACTACACCACCATCGGCGTGCGCCAGCCCGGCCTGGTCGGCGAAGTGCTGCTGACCATGCTGTCCGACGCGGCAGTGGGCAGCATCGTGCTCAGCATTCCCGCGGGGCCCGAAGTGGCGCAGCGCGACAAGGCCGAGCACATCGTCCTGGCGCTGGCTCGTGCCGGCAAGCCGGCGGTACTGGTCGTCACCGGCGACAGCGGTCCCATCGAGACCTTCTTTGTCGATGCGATCCGCGCCAGCGGCGTGCCGTTCTTCCGCTCGCCCGACCGTGCGCTGCGCGCCCTGGCCCGGGTGTCGGCCTATGGCGAAGCCCTGCAGCGTGCCGGGCGGGCCAGCCAGTCCGTGCCCGCGGCGGTGCCGCTGCCCGGCGCCGTGCCGCCCTCGGGTGTGTTCGCGGAATACCAGGGCAAGTCGTGGCTGGCGGCTGCCGGCCTGCCAGTGCCTGAAGGCGCGCTGGCGACCAGTGTGGACCAGGCGGCGGCGATTGCCGCGCGCATCGGCTACCCGGTGGTGATCAAGGCGCAGGCAAGCGAGCTGCCGCACAAGAGCGATGTGGGCGGCGTGATCGTCAGCCTGGCCGATGAAGCCGCACTGCGTGCCGGGTGGAGCCGCTTGCAGGAGAACATCGTCACGCACCGCCCGGACCTGCGGCTCGACGGTGTGCTGGTCGAGGCGATGGGACCGCGCGGGCTGGAGCTGGTGGTCGGCGCACGACGCGATGAAGGCTGGGGGCCTGTGGTGCTGGTCGGCCTGGGCGGTGTGTGGATCGAAGCGTTGAAGGATGTGCGGCTGATCCCGGCCGATCTTGCCGAAGCCGATGTCGTACAGGAACTGGGCCGGCTCAAGGCGGCGTCCCTGCTGTGTGGTATCCGTGGCGCGGCCGCGGTCGACGTGGCCGCGATTGCACGCGCCGTGACGCTGATCGGCTGCCAGATGCGGGCCAACCCCGCCATCGCCGAGATCGATGTCAACCCGCTGGTGGCGTATCCCGACCGCGTGCTCGCGCTCGATGCGCTGGTCGTCTGCGCTGCGCAAGCCTGAATCCACGCCACACACTCCACCGCACAAACACTATGAAGCTGACTTTTTCCCCCGCCGATGAAGCCTTCCGACAGGAGGTGCGCGCCTTCGTCCAGGCGAAACTGCCCGCGGACATCCGGCGCAAGGTCGAACTCGGCCTGCGGCTCGAACATGCCGACTATGTGACCTGGTTCCGCATCCTCGAAGCGCGCGGCTGGCTCACGCCGGGCTGGCCCGTTGAACACGGCGGTCCGGGCTGGAACCACGTACAGCGCTATATCTTCGATGAGGAAACCATGCTGGGCGGCGCGCCGCGCATCATCGCCAGCGGTATCCAGATGCTGGGCCCCGTGCTGATTGCCTTCGGCACGCCCGAGCAGAAGGCGAAGTACCTGCCTGACATCCGCCAGAGCAACACATGGTGGGCGCAGGGCTTCTCCGAGCCGGGTGCCGGTTCCGACCTGGCTGCGGTGCGGACCACTGCGGTGCTGGAGCCGGACGGCAAGCATTTCGTGGTCAATGGCCACAAGGTGTGGACGTCGTACGCGCACTGGTGCTCGATGATGTTCGCGCTGGTGCGCACCGACCCGGAGGCCGCCAAGCCGCAAGAGGGCATTTCATTCCTGCTGATCGACATGAAAAGCCCCGGCGTGGAAGTCCGGCCCATCCGCATGCTCGAAGGCGGCACCGACCTGAACGAGTGCTACCTCGACAACGTGCGGGTGCCGGTGAGGAACCTTGTGGGCGAGCTGAACAAGGGCTGGTCCTACGGCAAGTATCTGCTTGGGCATGAACGCACCGGCATTGCGGGCATCGGCTCGTGCAAGCAGCAATTGCAACGCGCCCGGGCACTCGCGGCCAGCGAAGGGCTGGGCGACGACGCGGTGCTGCAGTCGCGCCTGGCACAGCTCGAGATCGAGCTGCTGGCGCTGGAATTCACCGCGCTGCGCCTGCTCAGCGCCAACCAGCAGAGCCGGGTGCCGGCGGTCGAAGCGTCGATGCTCAAGGTGCGCGGCACCGAGCTGCGCCAGGCCATTTACGAACTGCTAGTGGAAGTGGCTGGTCCGCACGCCGTGCCGTTCGAAGAGTCTGCGCTGCGCGGCGAACTGGACCAACCCGCCAGCCCGCTCGAACTGTCGGCGCTGGCCGCCAACTACCTCGACGCGCGCAAGCTGTCGATCTACGGCGGTGTCAACGAAGTGCAGCGCAACCTGATCAGCAAGGCCTTTCTCGCGGCCTGACACCTCACCAAGACCATGGATTTCTCCCTCAACGACGAACATATCGCGCTGCGCGATGCGGTGCGCCGCTTCTGCGACGGCGAGTACCCCGCGCATCGCCGTGGCGATGCCGAGACGGACGGCGAAGCCGCCGCGCGCTGGGCCGCCATGGCCGACCTTGGCCTGCTCGGGCTGCCGCTGCGCGCCGACGTGGGCGGCAGCGAGCAGGGCCCGACCGAAACGATGCTGGTGGCACAGGAGCTGGGCCGGGCGCTCGGCGGCGGCGCGTGGCTGTCCAGCGTAGTGCTGGCGGGGCAACTGCTCGACGAGACCGGCACGCCCGCGCAACGGCAGCAATGGCTGCCGGCGCTGGCGGCGGGGCAGGCACGGCTGGCCTTGGCGATCGGCGAAGCCGACGCCCGCTATGACCTGTCGCGCATCGGCACACTGGCGCGCCCCGATGGCGATGGCTGGGTCCTCGACGGGACCAAGACGCTGGTGCTCGACGGCGGACTGGCCGATGCCTTCATCGTGGCGGCGCGTACCGCCGGCGATGCCGCAGACGAGCAGGGTATTTCGCTCTTCCTCATTCCGGCCGATGCGCTCGGACTGGCTGTGCGCGAATTCCGTACGCTCGATGGCCGCAGTGCCGCACATCTCACGCTGCGCGAAGTCGGCGCCGGTGCCGATGCGGTACTGGGCCAGGCCGGCGCAGCGCTGCCGGCGATCGTCGCCGCCGCCGACCGCGCGAATGCCGCGCTGTGCGCGGAAGCCGTCGGCGCGCTGGAAGCCTTGCTGGACCTGACCGCGGAGCAACTGAAGACGCGCAAGCAATTCGGCTCGCTGCTGGCGAAGTTCCAGGTGCTGCAGCACCGTGTCGCGGACATGCTGATCGCGCTCGAACAGTGCAAGTCGATGGCCTGCGTGGCCGCCATGGCGGTCGCCGACGGCGACCCGGCGCAGCGCCGACGGCTGGTGTCCGCGGCCAAGACCGTGATCGGGCAGGCGGGCCGGCAAGTCGGGCAGTGGGCGATCCAGATGCACGGCGCCATGGGCATGACCGACGAATGCCGCGTCGGGCACTACGCCAAGCGCCTGATCGTCATCAACCAGTTGTTCGGCGACGCCGGACACCACCTGGCAAGTTTCGCCAGGCAAAGCTGACCGGCGGGCTGGCCGGTTCGCACCAGAAATACACAGGAGACAAAGACATGGCCCTCATCCGTACCCTAAGGTCAGCGTGTGGCGCGCTGGCGCTCGGTCTGGCATTTGCCTGCGGCGCGCAGGCGCAGGAGAAGCAGCCGATCAAGTTCCTGGTCGGCTTCCCGCCCGGCGGCTCCACCGATACCGTGGCGCGCGTGCTGGCCGAGAAGCTGCATGGCGAGCTCGGCCAGACCGTGATCGTCGACAACCGCCCCGGCGCCGGTGGCCGCGTGGCGACCGGCATGCTGAAGCACAGCGCACCGGACGGGCTGACCTACATGGTGGCGCCGAATGCCACCGCTATCTTCCCAACGCTGCTGTATCCGCCCGCCACGCTTAAGTACGACCTGCTGACTGACCTGACACCGGTCGCGGTGGTGATCTCCTATCCGCTGGCGCTGGTGGTGAGCACCCAGACGGGCGTCACCGATATGAAGGGCTTCGTGGAGTGGGTCAAGGCGCATCCCGGCAAAGCCATGTTCGGCACCGCCGGCCTGGGCGGCCAGACGCACTTCACGGGCCTGCAGTTCGGCAAGGCGATCGGCGTGCCGATGAACGTCGTGCCGTACAAGGGCAACGGGCCGCTCGTCACCGACCTGCTCGGCGGACAGCTCGCCTCGGCCGTGATGACCGCTGGCGATATCCTGCCGCAAGCCAAGAGCGGCAAGGTCCGCATCATCGCCGTATTCGGCGCCGCGCGCTCGCCGCTGCTGCCGGGTGTTCCCACGGCGACGGAGCAGGGCGTGGCGGTCGACAGCGGTGAAGCCTGGGCCGGCATCTGGGCTCCGGCTCACACGCCCAAGGCAGAACTGGACCGCATGCAGGCGGCACTTGGCAAGGTCCTTGCCATGCCCGACGTGCGCGCCACGCTGCAGACGCGGGCCACGCTGAACCCCGACTTCCGGCCGGCCGCCGAACTGGACCGCCTCGAGCGCAAGGAACTGGCCTACTGGGGGCCGGTGATCAAGGCCAGCGGCTTTACCCCTGACCAGTGACGCCCGCGGCGACACCCGACCTCTCTTTCCAAGCTCCTGCCATTCATCATGACCCTGAACGGATCCGCCTACATCGTGGGAGCCTACGAGCATCCCACACGCAAAGCCGATGACCTGTCGGTGGCGCGCCTGCATGCCGATGTGGCGCGCGGCGCGCTGGCCGATGCCGGCCTCACCGCCGCCGATGTCGACGGCTACTTCTGCGCCGGCGATGCACCGGGCCTGGGCAGCACCACGATCGTGGAATACCTCGGCCTGAAGCCGCGCCACGTGGATTCGACCGAGTGCGGCGGCTCCGCGCCGATCCTACACGTGGCACACGCCGCCGCGGCCATTGCCGCGGGGCGCTGCAACGTCGCGCTGATCACGCTGGCGGGTCGCCCCCGCGCAGCCGGCGCCGCACTGGCGCTGCGCGCACCGGACCCGGATGCGCCCGACGTGGCTTTCGAGCTGCCGTTCGGCCCGGCCACGCAGAACCTCTACGGCATGGTGGCGAAGCGCCATATGTACGAGTTCGGCACCACCAGCGAGCAGCTCGCGTGGATCAAGGTGGCCGCGTCCCATCACGCCCAGCACAACCCGCACGCCATGCTGCGCAACGTGGTGACCGTGGAAGACGTGGTCAATTCCCCGATGGTCGCCGACCCGTTGCACCGCCTGGACTGCTGCGTGATGAGCGACGGCGGCGGGGCGCTGATCGTGGCGCGCCCCGAGATCGCCCGCCAGCTCAAGCGTCCGCTGGTAAAGGTGCGCGGCACCGGCGAAGCGCCCAAGCACGCCATGGGCGGCAACATCGACCTGACCTGGTCGGCTGCCGCATGGTCGGGCCCGGCCGCATTCGCCGAAGCCGGCGTCACGCCGGCCGACATCAAGTACGCGTCGCTGTACGACAGCTTCACCATCACCGTGCTGATGCAGCTTGAAGACCTGGGGTTCTGCAAGAAGGGCGAGGGCGGCAAGTTCGTCGCCGACGGCGGCCTGATCTCCGGCGTGGGACGCCTGCCGTTCAATACCGATGGCGGCGGCCTGTGCAACAACCATCCGGCCAACCGCGGCGGCGTCACCAAGGTGATCGAGGCGGTGCGCCAGCTGCGCGGCGAGGCGCATCCCGCGGTGCAGGTCCGCAACTGCGACCTGGCCCTGGCCAGTGGCATCGGCGGTGCGCTGGCTTCGCGCCATACCGCTGCCACGCTGATTCTTGAAAGGGAATGAACACCATGAGCACACCCGCCACTCCGGCTACTCCCGCCAATGCTGCCAATGCGGCCGCCAAGGCGCCGCCCGCCGGTCCGCGCAAGATTCCCGCGCCGCGCACGCTGCCGGAAAGCCAGTCGTTCTGGGAAGCCGCGGACGCCGGCCACCTCCTGATCAAGGCCTGCCTGGACTGCCATGCTGCTCACTACTACCCGCGCGACATCTGCCCGCACTGCCAGTCCGACCGCACCGAATGGCGCGATGCCAGCGGCTTCGGCACGGTCTACTCGTTCAGCACCATGGGCAAGGGCGAGGCCGCGTGGACGCTCGCCTACGTCCGGCTGGACGAAGGCGTGACGATGATGACCAACCTGGTGGACTGCGATCCGCGCGAGATCGAGATCGGCCAGCGCGTGAAGGTCGTGTTCAAGCCAAGCGACGGCGGCCACGCCGTGCCGATGTTCACCCCGGCATAAAGACCTGAGGCAATGACCATGGCTGATACCCGACACAACGAACACGGCACGGGCGAGCGCAAGGGCCCGCTGTCCCGCTTCACCATCCTCGACGCATCGCGCGTGCGCGCCGGTCCCACCGCGGTGCGGCTGTTCGCCGACATGGGTGCGCGCGTGATCAAGCTGGAAATCCCGCCGGGCGCGCCGGGCGGCGACGACATGATTGGCGGACGCGACCACAACCGCGCGGACTACGAGAACCTGCACCGCAACAAGGAAAGCCTCACGCTCAACATGAAGACGCCCGAGGGCGTGCGGATCCTGCATGAGCTGGTCAGCCGCGCCGACGTCTTCATCGAGAACTACCGCCCCGACGTGAAGCACCGCCTCGGCATCGGCCCCGACGCGCTGCGCGCGATCAACCCACGACTGATCTACGCGAGCATTTCCGGCTTCGGCCAGGATGGCCCCTACGCGGGCTGGCCCGGCTTTGATTCCATCGCGCAGGGCATGGGCGGGCTGATGAGCGTGACCGGCAAGCCGGGCGAAGGCCCGATGCGCGTCGGCATTCCGCTAGCGGACCTGTGCGCGGGCCACTTCTGCGCGATGGGCATCCTCACGGCGCTGCTGGAGCGCGAGGCCTCGGGCGAAGGGCAGTGGGTGCAGACCTCGCTGCTCGAAGCGCAGATCGCCATGCTGGACTTCCAGGCCGCGCAGTGGCTGGTCGACCGCAAGATTCCCGAACAGACCGGCAACGAACATCCGCTGACCGTGCCCACGGGCGTGTTCGCCACGAGCGACGGCTACCTGAATATCGCCGCGATCGGCCAGACCATGTGGAAGCGCCTGTGCGAGGCAATGGAAGTGCCGCACCTCGTCGACGAGCCCGGCCTGGGTTCCGATCCGGAGCGCGTGCGCAACCGCGACAAGGTCAATGCCGCGATCGAGGCGGCGCTGCGCACGCGCACCACCGCCGAATGGACCCAGCGGCTGCTGAAGGCCGGCGTGCCGTGCGGCCCGATCCATCGCGTGGACCAGGTGTTTGCCGATCCGCAGGTGAAGCACCTCGGTGTGGCCTGGCCGATGCAGCACGCCGAGCTTGGCGATGTGGCGCTGGTGGGTCAGCCGATGCGCCTGTCGCGCTATCCGCGCGACTTGCCGCCGCAGCCCGCGCCGGAGCAGGGCGCCAATACCGACGACATCCTGCGCGAGCTTGGCTACAGCGCGGCACAGGTCGGCGAGCTGCGCGCCGCCTATATCGTTTGACCGCTCTGAACGTAAGGACACTGACATGGCAAGACTCGTCGCCGCTTTCGGCTCCTCCCACAGCATCATGCTGGTGTGCCAGCGTGAAGACTGGCAGCACGGCTTCCGCCAGGTCGACCCGAAGAACCCGCACTATTTCGACCGGGCCGGCAACCCCACCACCTATGAGGCGCTGCTCGCGATCGCCCCGGACGATGCCGAGTCCATGGTGACGCCCGAACGCATGGGCGAGCGCTATGACCAGGCAGAAGCCGCCATGGACGAACTGCGCGAGCGCATCCGCGCGGCCCGCCTCGACGTGCTGCTGGTGGTCGGGGACGACCAGACCGAGCTGTTCCGCACCACCAACAACCCGGCCTTCGCGATCTATTACGGCGACACCATCCGCAACGCGAAGCGCGATGAGAGCCAGTCCGACAGTTGGTACAAGAAGGCCCGCATGGCACGCCAGGAGCCCGACGCCGACCGCGACTACCCGGTCAACGCCGACATGGGTCGCTGGATGATCCGCGCGCTGTGCGACCGCGACTTCGACATCACCGCCATGGACGGGCTCGAGCGCGGCCAGTTCGAAGGCCATGCGTTCTCGTTCATCCACCGGCGCTACCTGCAGGGGCTGGACTTGCCGGTGGTGCCCGTCATCGTCAACACCTTCGACCCGCCCAACCAGCCCACGCCGCGCCGCTGCATCCAGCTTGGCGGCGCGCTGCGCGAGCTGATCGCCGCCTATCCCGAAGACCTGCGCGTGGGCGTGCTGGCCTCGGGCGGCCTGAGCCACTTCGTGGTGGATGCCGAGCTCGACAACGCGATCATCGACGCCATCCACCGCAAGGACACCGGCTTCCTGGCATCGCTGGACCCGCGCCAGCTGCAGGCGGGCAGCTCCGAGATCCGCAACTGGCTGATCGCCGTCGAGGCCGTGCGCGACCTCGACCTGGAATGGGTTTCCTATGTCCCGGGCTACCGCACGCCTGCGCTGACCGGCACCGGCCTGTGCTTCGCGGCCTGGCGCACGCTGGATTGAATAACCGAACAAATGCCATACCAACGACCATGAGTGAATCCGAATCCAACGTACAACGCCTGCGTCGGCTTGACTGCTGTGCGGTATCCGACGCGCTCGACAAGCTGCAACTGCCGGGCACCGTGACGGGCCTCCCGCAGCGCTCCGGCGCCGGGCGCATTGCCGGCCGCGCCATCACCGTCAAGCTTGGCACCGGCGCGCCGCCGCCCGGACCCGCGCGCCATCTCGGCTGCACGGCGATCGAACAGGCCGGCCCGGACAACATCATCGTCGTCGAGCAGCGCACCGGCGTGGAGGCGGGAAGCTGGGGCGGGCTGCTGTCGCTCGGGGCCAAGGTGCGCGGCGTCGCCGGCGTGGTGGCGGACGGCCCGGTGCGCGATATCGATGAAGCGCTTGATTTCGATTTCCCCGTTTTCAGCCGCGCGCTGACCGCGTTCACCGCGCGCAGCCGCGTAGTGGAGCAGGGCACCAATGTCCCGGTGCAGATCGGCAACGTGACAGTGGAAGAGGGCGACTACGTGGTGGCGGACCGCAGCGCGGTGATCTTTATCGCTGCGCGCGACATCGCGCGCGTGCTGGAGACGGCAGAAGCCATCGTGCGCAAGGAGGCCGTGATGGCGAAGGCCATCCTGGGCGGCACGCCGATCGGCGACGTCATGGGCGGCAATTACGAACACATGCTGAAGGGTTGAGAGACATGAGCGAACAACAAGATATCAACGTCGCGCGCGCCGCGAAGCTGGACACCGCCACGCTGAGCGACGCGCTGGACAAGCACGGCATAGCAGGCCAGTGCTACCGCATCAAGGCGCGCGGAGAAGGCTTTGCCACGGCAGGCCGCGCCTTTACGCTGCTGTACGGGCCGGCGTCGAATCCGCCGGGTACAGTCGGCGACTACATCGATGACGTGCCGCCGGGCAGCATCCTCGTGCTCGACAACGGCGGCCGCGAGAACGCGACGGTGTGGGGCGACATTCTGACCGAGATCGCGCATCGCCGCGGCATCGCCGGGACGGTCATCGACGGCGTGTGCCGCGATGTCGCGCTGTGCCGCAAGCTCGGTTACCCGGTGTTCAGCAAAGACCACTGGATGCGCACGGGCAAGGACCGCGTCCAGGTCGAAGCCACCAACGTGGTGGTCAATATCGGCGATGCGCGTGTGCAACCCGGCGACATCCTGCGCGGCGACGCCGACGGCGTGGTGGTCATCCCGCGCGAGCACGAAGCTGCGGTGCTCGACACTGCCGAGCAGATCGAGCACGCCGAGAACGCCATCCGCGAAGCCGTGCGTGGCGGCATGCGTCTGGACGAGGCGCGCCGCCAGTTCCGTTACCACCAGCTGCAGACCAAGGGAGCCTGACCATGGCGGAACACGACGCAACCAGCACCACGATCCGCGACTTCGAGCGGGTCAGCGACGACATCGTCAACGGCGCGCGCGCATTGCCCACCGCCACGCTGCATGAAGCGGGCGGCAAGATCGGCGTGGTGTCGCCCGCCATCAAGCCCGTCGCAACGGCGTTCCGCCTCTGCGGCCCAGCATTGACGGTCCATTCGCCCGGCGGCGACAACCTGTGGCTGCACCGCGCGCTGGACATCGCGCAACCCGGCGACGTGCTGGTGGTGCATGTGAGCGGCGCCTACGAGCACGGCTACTGGGGCGAGATCATGACCACCGCGGCCAAGGTGAAGCACCTCGGCGGGCTGGTGATCGACGGCTGCGTCCGTGATGGCGTGCTGCTCGAGGAGATCGGCTTCCCGGTGTTTGCGCGCGGCCTGTGCATCCGCGGCACCGGCAAGGACTACGGCGCGATTGGCTGGCTCAATGCGCCGGTGCTGATCGGCGGCGCGCGCGTCGAAGCCGGCGACCTGGTCGTCGGCGACCGTGATGGCGTGGTGGTGGTGCCGCGCACCCGCGCGGCCGAAGTCGTGGGCAAGGCACAGGACCGCGAGGCCACTGAAGCCGCCATTCTCAAGCGGGTGGAGGCTGGCGAGACGACCATGCGGATCTACGGCTTTCACTGAACGAGGTCCGATGCCATGAGCGAGACCCCGCAAGGACAGCCGCCGGAACTGGCCGTCGACGGCCATATCGCGGTCATCACGCTGCGCCGCCCCGAGGTGGCGAACCGGCTCGAGCCGGAGGACCTCGACCTGTTGCGCCAGTACCTGCAGACGGTGGACGCGGACAGCCGGATACGCGTACTGCGCATCGAGGGGCAAGGCCGGTATTTCTGCAGCGGGTTCAATATCGGCCGCCTTGGGGGCGATGACGTCGGAGCCCGTTTCGAGACGCTGGCCAATGCGCTCGAACAGGCGCGGCCGGTCACCATTGCCGTGCTGCACGGTGGTGTGTACGGCGGTGCGACCGATCTCGCGCTCGCCTGTGATTTCCGTTTCGGCGCGCCTGAAGCCGACATGCATGTACCGGCGGCGCGCCTCGGCCTGCTGTTCTACCGCGGCGGGCTGGAACGCTACGTCACGCGGCTGGGGCTGGCCGCGGCCAGGCGCGTGATGCTGCTGGCGGAGCGATTTGACGCCGACGCCATGCTGCGCATGGGCTATCTCGATGGCCTCGAAGCAAGCGTCGACATGCTGCGCTCGCGTGTGCGGGAAGTCAGCGACAGGTTGGCCGGCATGGCGCCGCTGGCACTGCTCGGCATGAAGAAGCACCTGAACCGCATTGTCCGCGCCGAACTTGATGCCGACGGGCTCGCACAAGACATCGCCGCGGCCGATGCTTCCGACGATCTGCGCGAAGGCGCGCTCGCATGGCGGGAAAAGCGGGCGCCGCGCTTTACCGGCAGCTGATAGGTACCAACGATGAACAACGACAACTATTTCACGCGCATGCAGCGCGGAGAGGTCCCCGCCCCGGCCGTCGCGGGATTACTTGGCGGAGTCGTCCGCTCCGTTGACCTGGAGGCCGGGACGCTGGAATCGGACTACCTTGCCACCGCTGAATTCCTGAATCCGGCCGGCCAGGTTCAGGGCGGTATGCTCGGTGCCATGCTGGACGATGTGACCGCGATGCTGGTAACGGCGACGCTGGCTGATGGCGAATTTTGCTCAACGCTGAACTTGAATCTCTCCTTCCTGAGGCCGGCTCAGGCAGGTCCTTTGCAAGGACGGGCGCGCATCGAGCGGCGTGGCCGTAACGTCTGCAACGTGGTGGGAGAACTTCGCCAGGGCGGCCGGGTGGTGGCAACGACGACCGCGACTTGCATGCTGGTCCCCGGAGCCTGAGTGCGCACTGCGCCTGGGAGAATGCAGAGCCGGCATGTGCAACGGCATCAATGAACTTATGTCTTCCGCCAATCCGGCGAAGAGCCTTTTCAAAGCGATCTCTCGCTACCCCCCAGCGCCTCCACCATCTCCCTCGCCGCCAACTGCAATTCCGGCACAAACCGCCGCGTCGCCTCAGCGGGACTGATCGCTTGCTCGAGATAAACGACGTTC
This sequence comes from Cupriavidus sp. C2SS-8b, assembly GCF_057073745.1. Lineage (NCBI taxonomy): Bacteria > Pseudomonadati > Pseudomonadota > Betaproteobacteria > Burkholderiales > Burkholderiaceae > Cupriavidus > Cupriavidus sp. C2SS-8b. The sequence continues at coordinate 1,234,953 of NZ_CP172717.1, read as the reverse complement.
AGGCTGGCGAGCACCCGGCCTTCCGCCTGGATTGCAACCGCCACCGCCCCGATCTTTCGCTGGTCCGCCCAGTCCCCGTGGTTGGACCCGAATCCGTCTTTGCGTGTCTGCCGGATCAGGTTGCGGATATAGGCATCGTCCATTGCCAGCTTGAACTGCTGTTCACCCGCTGCGCCTGAGCGCAGGACTTCGAGAATGTCTTCGCGCTCGGTGTCCGGGCACATCGCGAAGTACACGCGGCCCGCGGCGGTCAGCAGGATCGGCAGGCGCCGGCCGACCATCGAACGGTGGAACGACAGCGGGCTGAATCGGTGCGTGGTCTCGCGGATGATCATGGCGTCGCCGTCGGGCGTGGTGAGGTCCGAGGGCCAGACCACGCGCTGCATCAGCCGCCCCATGATCGGCGGTGCAACCGTGGCAATGCGCTCGTCGTCCGTAAAGCCTTCGCTGAGCGCGCGTACGTCCAGCGTCAGCCGGAAGCTGTCGTCCGATGTGCTGCGCCGCACGAATCCTTCTTCAACCAGCGTTTCCAGCAATCGCCGCACGGTGGTGCGGTGCAGGCCTGTCGCCTCGCTCAGTTGCTGGCTGGTGGCGCGGCCGTTCTCCATGGCATTGAGTGCCCGTAGCACCTGCAAGCCACGTGAAAGTCCGCGCACGTTCGCATATTTGGTCACGAAAATCCTTATGAATCAACGCTGTGCATCCTTTGCACATTTTATAGAAATGTTTGAGCGCGCGGCGCCCGATGCCTAGACTGCTCTCAGAATCGCAAATCCAACGGAGACGCCCCCATGTCCTGCCCGATCCATCGACAACGCCACCGCCGCGGCGCCTGACCTGCAGCCGGCCGCGCCGGCAGCCTGTTTTCCCTTCATCGCAGCACAGCCCGTACGCGCGGAAACAGCGCGGGGGCGCGCTCGCGCCTTGCCAGTAGGAGACTTATGAACACCACGGCCACGCGGTCGTCGCAAGCCGACCGTCTTCCTCATGTCGACACCGACATCGCCATCATCGGCGCCGGCCCGGTCGGCCTGATGATCGCCAATATTCTCGGCCTTCAAGGCGTGCGCGTCACGGTCGTCGAAAAGCTGGACCAGCTCATCGACTATCCGCGCGCCATCGGCCTCGACGACGAAGCGCTGCGCGTGTTCCAGGCCGTCGGTCTTGCCGAGACACTGCTGCCACACACCACGCCCGACCACTGGATGCGCTTTGTCACCAAAGACGGCCATTGCTTCGCCTCCATTGAACCGCGCACCGACGAGTTCGGCTGGTCGCGCCGCAATGCGTTTATCCAGCCGCTGGCCGACCGGGTGTTGTATGAAGGCCTGCGGCGCTTCGAGCATGTGCAGGTGCTGTTCGGACACGACGTCGAATCGTTCACGCAGGACAGCACCGGTGTGAGCGTCGAGGTGGCCACTAGCGGCGGCCAGCGCCGCACCATCCGCGCTGCTTACATGGTCGGCGCCGACGGCGGCAACAGCCTGGTGCGCCGTGCGCTGGACGTGCCATTCGAGGGCCGCACCAAGCCGAATCAGTGGATCGTGGTCGATGTACGCAACGACCCGGTTGGCTCGCCGCACATCTACATGCATTGCGATCACGAGCGCCCTTATGTCTCGGCCGCGTTGCCGCACGGCATCCGCCGCTTCGAGTTCATGGTGATGCCCGGCGAGACGGAAGAAGAACTGTCGAAGCCGGAGAACATGGCCGCATTGATCCGCAAGGTGGTTGCGGATCCCGACAAGGTCGACTACATCCGCAAGCGCGTGTACACGCACAACGCGCGGCTCGCGTCGACATTCCGTGCGGACCGCGTGCTGCTGGCCGGCGATGCGGCGCACATCATGCCGGTTTGGCAGGGGCAGGGCTACAACAGCGGCATTCGCGATGCCAACAACCTTGGCTGGAAACTCGCCATGGTCGCGAAGGGCTTGGCCGATGGCCGCTTGCTCGATAGCTATACCGCGGAGCGCCGCGCCCATGCGCGTTCGATGATCCACCTGTCCGAAGTGGCGGGCGACATTTTCGCGCCGAACACGCGCTTTGGTGTGCGTTTCCGCGACGCCTTCGTGCGCAGCTTCAATGTGCTGCCGTCGGTGAAGCGCTACTTCATTGAAATGCGCTTCAAGCCGATGCCGCGCTATGAGGAAGGCGTGGTGCTGCTGCCGCCGCCGCAGCCACGCGGCGGCTGGCTTGCGCGCATGCTGGAGCGCTCCGGCAACTCGGCACCGGGCCGCCTGCTTGGCCTGATGAGCGAGAAGCGCGATTCCTTTCTCGGGCGTCTCGTCTATGGCGACGATCCCCTCGCCGGTTCGCCGGTGGGCCGCTTGTTTATCCAGCCGCGCGTGCGTACCGGCGATGGCCGCCTGACGCTGCTCGATGACGTGATCGGCAACGCCTTTGCGGTGATCGGCTGGGGCACTGATCCGACCTTTGGCCTGACGCCACAGGCGCGCGCCTTCGCCGAGAAGGCCGGCATGCGCTTCGTGCTGGCCAAGCCCGACGTGCAGCTGCGCCACGCTGATGACGTGCCCGAGGGTGTGATCGCGATCGGCGATGCCGGCGGCCGCCTGAAGGAGTGGTTCAGCCGCCTGCCGCATTCCGTCGTGCTGCTCCGGCCCGATCGCTTCGTCGCCGGCGTGTGTTCGCCGCAGCAGGTGTCGGAGTCCATCGTCGAACTCGCCGGCAAGCTCGGCATGACGCTGGTGCCGCCGTATGCCGGTGCCTGCATCCCGTCCATGACGCAGCGCCCGGCACAGGACCCGGTCACCGTTATCCAAGCAGCAGGAGCATGAGAATGCCGATTCACCTGGAATGTCTGTCGCATACGCCGTTGCACGGCTATGTCGACCCAGCGCCCGAGGTCGTCGCCGAGGTCGTGCGCGTGCAGGCCGCGGCGCGCGAGCGCGTGCGCGCGTTCGATCCCGAACTGGTCGTGGTGTTTGCGCCGGACCACTTCAACGGGTTCTTCTATGACGTCATGCCGCCGTTCTGCATCGGCGCGGCTGCAACCGCCATCGGCGACTTCAAGAGCCTGGCCGGCAAGCTGCCGGTGCCTGCGGAACTGGCGCAGTCTCTGGCCGAGAGCGTCATGGCGGCAGATATCGATGTCGCGCTGTCATACCGGATGCAGGTCGACCACGGCTGCGCCGACGCACTTGCGGTGCTGACCGGCGGCCTGGACCGCTACCCGGTCATCCCGGTCTTTATCAATTCGGTGGCGCCGCCGATGGCCACGCTGCGCCGCGCGCGCCTGCTCGGCGATGCGGTCGGCCGCTTCCTGGCCCGCACGGACAAGCGTGTGCTGGTGGTGGGCTCGGGTGGCATCTCGCACGAGCCGCCGGTGCCGGAACTGGCCGGCGCAAGCGAAGAGGTTGCGGAACGCCTGATCGCCGGGCGCAACCCGTCGGCAGAATCGCGCGCGGCGCGCCAGGCGCGCACCATTGCCGCCGCAAAGGCTTTCGTGGCCGGCGACATCCGCCTGCATCCGCTGAATCCGGAGTGGGACAGCGCCTTCCTGTCGCTGCTCGCGTCCGGTGAACTCACGGCTGTCGACGGCATGACCAACGACGCGATCACGCGCGATGGCGGCAAGTCGGCGCACGAGATCCGCACGTGGGCGGCGGCGTTCGGCGCGCTGGCTGCGTACGGGCCGTACCGGGCCTCGCTCGACTTCTACCGCGCCATTCCCGAGTGGATCGCGGGCTTCGCCACCATGCACGCCGAGCCGCGCGCCGCGCTGTCCGCTGCGGCCTGACCTCGTCAAGGACAACCCAATGACCGACCGTACCCTCATCAACGACATCGCCGCGCGACTGCGCGACGCCGAGGCCTCGCGCCAGACCATCGTCCCGATTCGCGGCGAGATCGCGATCGACGATATTGCCACGGCCTACGCTGTGCAGCAGGTCAACGTCGACGCGCGCGTCGCCAATGGCGAGCGCATCGTCGGCCGCAAGATCGGCCTGACCTCGCTGGCCGTCCAGAAGCAGCTCGGCGTGGACCAGCCGGACTTCGGCTCGCTGTTCGCGAGCATGGCCTATGGCGACAGCCAGCCGATGCCGCTGTCGCGCCTGATCCAGCCCAAGGTCGAGGCGGAGATCGCGCTGGTGCTGGAGCATGACCTGACGCACGATCGCCACACCTTTGCCGACATCCTGCGCGCCAGCGCCTACGCGCTCGCGGCGATCGAGGTGGTCGACAGCCGCATCCAGAGCTGGGACATCCGCTTCGTCGATACCGTAGCCGACAACGCGTCGAGCGCGCTGTTCGTGCTCGGCAGCCAGCCGGTGCCGCTGTCCGCGGTCGATCTCACGGCCTGCGCGATGACGCTCTCGCGCAATGGTGAGGTGCTGTCGCGTGGCAACGGCGCAGCCTGTCTCGGCAACCCGCTCAACGCGGCGGCTTGGCTCGCGGACCGCATGGTGCAGCTCGGCACACCGCTGCGCGCCGGCGACGTGGTGCTCACCGGCGCGCTCGGCCCCATGGTCGCCGTGAGCGAGCCCGGCACCTATGCCGCGGACATCGAAGGACTCGGTAGCGTGCGCGCGACCTTTGACGCATAGAAAGGTCGTCATCGCCGCCCGTCCGAACGCACACAACCCGGAACTGCCAGCAAGAGCTGAACACAGATACAGCGGAGACAAGCAATGCAGACACTGAACACCCGCGGTGCCGACGCACACCGCACGAAGGGCAGCATCGCCACGATTGGCCTGTGCCTGGCGATCGCCTTGCTGGAAGGACTCGATTTGCAGTCTGCCGGCGTTGCGGCGCCCCGTATCGCGAAGGAATTCTCGCTGTCCGTGGCGCAAATGGGCTGGGCCTTCAGCGCCGGTGCCATTGGCCTGCTGCCGGGCGCGGCACTCGGCGGGCGCCTTGCCGATCGCTTGGGCCGCAAGCGCGTGCTGATGCTGTCGGTGGCGCTGTTCGGCGGTTTTTCGCTGGCGACGACGCTGGTGTGGAGTTTTGAAAGCCTGTTGGCCACACGCCTGCTGACGGGCCTGGGCCTGGGCGCCGCCATGCCTAACCTGATCGCACTGTGCTCGGAAGCCGCGTCGCCTGCGCAGCGCAACACGGCCGTGGGCGCGATGTACTGCGGCATGCCCTTCGGGGCCGCGCTTGCCGCTGCGATCGGCATCGTGAGTCCCGGCGACGAGGGCTGGCGGCACATCTTCTATGTGGGCGGATTCGGGCCGCTGCTGATGGTGCCGCTGCTCGCACTGTGGCTGCCCGAGTCGGCCCAGTTCGTCGAATCGAAGTGCCAATCGACGAAGGCTGCCGAAGCGTCGCCCGGCTTTGCCGAAGCGCTGTGTGGAGACCGCCGGACACGTACAACGATCGCACTGTGGATCGGCTATCTGGGCACGCTCATCGTGCTGTATTTCCTGATGAACTGGCTGCCTTCGATGGTGCTGTCCAACGGCCTGACGCGTGTGCAGGCCGGCGTCGCCATGATGATGTTCAACATCGGCGGTGGCATCGGCGCGGTCGGTATCGCCAACCTGATGGACCGCTTCAGTCCGCGCCTGACGGTAGTGGGCATGTATGTGGGCATTGCCGCCGCGCTGGCGGGACTCGCGGGGGCGGGAGGCAGCGTTTCGATGGCATGGGGAGCGTTCTTCTGCGGCCTGTTCCTGGTGGGCGGGCAGTCGGTGTTGTATGCACTGGCCGGGCAGGCCTATCCCACGCAAGTGCGCGGCACCGGCGTGGGCGCAGCGGTCGCGATTGGCCGGCTTGGCTCGATCCTGGGGCCGCTCGTTGCCGGTCAGTTGTTCGCGCTGGGCCAGAGTGCATCGATGCTGGTGGCGGCCAGCATTCCACTGATCGTGATCGCGGCGATTGCCGCGCTGGCTGTGGTGGGTTCCTTCTCGCCGCGGCTCGAAGCCGCGGCGGCTTTGTCGGACCGGGGCGGCGCTTGAGCCGCGCGTTGGCACACCTTTCATTCAGTACAAATTCAGTCGAGCAAGGAAGATCATCATGCAAACCACTGCACAAGCCATTACCGAAGCGAGCACGAGCCGATTCGTCACAGTGAAGGATGGCGACACCGTGTTCCGCGTCCACTGTAACGATACCGGCGCCGGTGCCGAGACCGTCGTCATGCTGCACGGCTCGGGACCGGGCGCTACCGGCTGGGCCAACTTCAATCGCAACGTCGAGCCGCTGGTGGAGGCGGGCTACCGCGTGCTGCTGGTCGACTGTCCGGGCTGGGGCAAGAGCGATCCGGTTGTCAATACGGGTTCGCGCTCGGAACTCAATGGCCGCGTGCTCAAGGGCGTGCTCGATGCGCTGGACATCGAACGGGTGCATATCCTTGGCAATTCGATGGGCGGCCACAGCGCGGTGGCGTTCGCGCTGGCCTATCCGCAGCGCGTCGGCAAGCTCGTGTTGATGGGCGGAGGCACCGGCGGGCCGAGCCTGTTCACGCCGATGCCGACAGAAGGCATCAAGCTGCTCAACGGGCTGTACCGGGAGCCGTCCATCGAGAACCTGAAGCGCATGATGAACGTGTTCGTCTATGACGCGAGTTCACTGACCGATGATCTGATGCAAGCACGTCTGGACAATATGCTGGCGCGGCGCGACCACCTGGAGAACTTCGTCAAAAGCCTGATGGCCAACCCGAAGCAGTTCACGGACTACGGTCCGCGGCTCGGCGAGATCGCGTCGCCGACGCTGGTGATCTGGGGGCGTGATGACCGGTTCGTGCCGATGGACGTCGGGCTGAGGCTGATCGCGGGGATTCCGGATGCGCAAATGCATATCTTCAATCGCTGCGGCCACTGGGCGCAGTGGGAGCATGCGGAGACGTTCAATCGCCTTGTGCGCGATTTTTTGGCGCGCTGAGGGGGAAGGGGGCTGACGTTCGTCCGGATTGCCGGGGATGGCGCAAGCGCAGAAGGCTACGACGGCGTGCATTTCATCGTCGTGGTCGGACGCAGGCATTCAAGTCCAAGCAAAGGGGGAAGTTGGCGAACATCGGTCAACCGGTTGACGCCATAGTTGTCGGAGGCGGGCTCGTGACCCCAATCGATAAACGCCCTGGCCATGAATCCCAGAACGGACGCCGTCATGAGGTCATAACGGAAGCTCGACGAGACCGACAGTTTCCGCGACTGGCCGAACCTGTTCCCGGGCTTACGGCAACGCTAACTCGATCTGTTAAGCCTGAATTTCTCCGACTATTCCATCGTGATCCAGACCAGCAATGCTGGGCCAAGGGCATCGCGCCGGGCTGGCTCAATGTGCCGAGGGCGCGGGGTCCGACGTCATTGGATCCCTATCTCGGTTATATAGAGGAACGGATCGCCCGGGGCTGTCGCTTTCCTGAACTGATCTAGCAAGAACTCAAACGGCGAAGCTATACGGGCAGTTGCGCTACTGTGCGGAATTGCGCGATTCGCCTTCTCTTTCCGCAGGGTAAGGAGCCGCTTGTCCAAGCGTGCGCACGATGCCATGCCCATCGGCCAGGCGCGGGTTCGGATGGCTTGTCGGATGGAGGAGGCTCGCGGTCGAGGAGCCCAGGAGCCCTCATGAGCGCTTCGTGCAGGCGCTGTGCAAAATTGAACCCGTGGTCGGCGAGGTCCGCAGGCTCGCGCGTGAGTTTCTCGGTCTCATGCACCGACGAAGTCCGCGTCAGTTCGATCGATTGTTGAAGCGTCTGGCGCGCTGTGACGCAGCGGAAATGCGCAGGTTTGCGCAAAGCTTGCGCGCCGACTTACCGGCGGTGCGGGCGGCATTCAGGCTGCCATGGAGCAATGGCCAGACCGAGGGTCACATCAACCGGCTCAAGTTCCTCAAGCGCCAGATGTATGGCCGCGCGAATGTCGAACTTCTGCGGCTGCGGAAGTTGACGCCGAACTAAATGATCGGCCTGCTTGTACTGTTGGTCCGGCTAGCCGGGTAGCCATCGCAGGCGGGTGAACTCGTACGGCAAGGACGAGCTGGCGGGCTCGCTCAAGCCGTCTAAGCGCTGCGGTAACTGGTGGACCTGTGACACTTGGGTCAGTTATCTGGCGTTTCCCTCGTACATGCCGGTGACGTCATCCATGACCTGAAGAATCCGCTCGCTGGTCGTGGCGATGTTTCTCAACTGCTCCGCGCGGCTGACTCCGGTCTGTTTGAGTGCCTCTTCAAAAAAGAGCCACTGGGAGCCGGCAAGCTGCAGCTCACTCCGGATGGCCGGCGTGTTCTGCGGCGCGGCGGCGAGAAATGCCTGCGCGGCCGCGAACTCCCTGGCAGTACCGTCCAGCTCCTGTGCCATCTGCGGGGAGGTGATACCCCAGGCGCGGAGCATGCTGGCCTTGGCGATTCTCTGCGAAAGCATGCGCTGTCGGCCGGCAACGTTGATCAGTTTGCCCGCGGCGGTGCCGGAATGTTTTTCGAGTTGTACGGTTCCTTGCTGCGCAAGCTTCAGTACGTCCTCGCTGGCCATTGCTATCTTCTTCGCGTTCTCGGGATTCGGCTCGCTGCCGGTTAGCAATTGCTTGTAGACGATCCACGTCTGCCCAAGCTTGTCATAGGTGCCCTTGATTTCCTGCGTGGGCGCAAACGCCTTCAGTTCCGCGAGCTGCCTGTCGAACAGCGCCACAGATTCGGCGAGAAGCCTCCGCGAACGTTCCACCTCGACGCCAAGTCCGGCCTGGCAGTATGCCTTGGCCATGCGCTGAGACAGCATGCGCTGGCGGCCCGCCTTGTTGATCGCCGAGTGGATGGTCAGCGCTTCGGCGAACGCGGTCCCGCCGGATGCCAGCCCCAGGACACAGCAGAGCATCAAGCAGCAGGAGCATAGGTAACGTTTCAAGGTGGTCTCCCTATCCATGTCTGGGTTTGCCCTGGGACGCGTTGCTTGAGCCGACGAGGTGGCGGACTAGTTGATCCATCTCCTTGATGATGTCCGCCAGCACCTGCGTGATCACGGAGAACTCCCGGCCATACTCTCCTGCCCGCGCGGCGGAGACGCGGGCATTCATGGCGACGATGTTCGCCTGCATCGAAATCCTGCTGAGGTGATCCACGAGGTCGGCCTGACGTTGGCGCACGGCCCTCTCGCAACCCTGCATTTCCTCCTGGTAGGCCTGTGTGACGGCCTGCAGCAGTTCCAGGATTGGCGTGGCCTGCGTCACGAGCGCATCGAGGGAAGAGGCTCGCCCGGCGATGTCGGCCGGCGGCGCGTCGATGGCGGTCCGGGCCTGGGCGATGAATTCGCGGATCCGTGCATCGGCACGCGGCTTGCCAAAGTAGAGTTGTTGCAAGGCCGCGGAGAAGGTGCCTGGCAAGCGAGCATTGCCAGTCACGAGATCCGAATGCGCCGATTCAAACGTTGACAGGCACGTGCGAGCATTTTCGCGGGCAGTGGGATCGCCTCGCGAGGCGAGCACCAATTGGAGCACGATCCGTTGCGACAACATGCGCTGTCGTCCGGAAAGATTGATCAAGGCACCGATGGTCTCAGCGGACACTTCGGCCTGGGGTGACTGAGTCGAGCAGGCATTCATAGGTTGTCTTGCAGGTGGGGAGCGAAACACACGCGCATCCGTGTTGACCGGCAATCAAAAAGCGCCCGGAAGCCAGAGGGCCGCAAACCGTGTTCCCGGTTCACCGTTACCTGGCTTCAGAGCGCCATTGCCCCAGCCGCCTTATTCGGAGCGCATCATCGCGACTTGTCTGTCTGGTTAAGGCCGCCATTGGCCTGTGCATGTCCTCTCGCAATATGTGTGCCATACCTCACGTAGGTCGCGGCGAGCCGCCGGGCAGGGTAATGACAGGGCGAGACGGAGTCGCCGCACTCCTTTCGTGCCAAATGCGTCACCACGGCGATGCCGTCGCCAATGGTCCCTCCCCAAACCCTCGAGATCCGAGGTTCTCGACACTCCCCGCGGCCAGTGCCATGTTCGCTTCCTTCGGTGTACCGGAGGGCCAATTACTTCCGCTCCTCGGGCTCTCCCGACCCGAGCGCCTCAAGCAGCGGCCGCAAGGCATCGAGCTCCGCACCGAAGCCGCTCCAATCTCCCGCCTTCAAACGCTCGATGGCACCGTTATAGTGCCCGAGTGCCTCACGGCCGCGGGCGTTCACTGCACCCTGCGGCGCAATGCCGCCCGGAGCGGATTCCTTGAAGAGGGCCGCAAGGGCTGCGGCCAGGTTGTCCTCCATGACCACGCGATCGCCATAGGCGGCGATCACCCGCTTGAGTTCGGGCAGTTGGCCGGACTCCGCGCGCAGGTAGAGCGGGGAGACGTAGAGGATGGAGTTCTCGATGGGCACGACCTGGAGATGGCCGCGGATGACGCGTGAGCCCATCTGGTTCCACAAGGAAATCTGTTGCGAGATCTCGGTATTCTGCTGAATGCGCGCCTCGATCTGGAACGGCCCGTAGACCAGTTTTTCCTTGGGGAAAGTGTAGGCGACAAGCCTGCCGTAGTTGGGGGGATCGGAGCGCGCCGCCAGCCACGCGATCATATTCTCGCGCTGGCTGGGCACCATCGGCAGCATGAGCACGAACTCGGCGCGCGGCTCCGCCGGCAGCCGCAGGATCATGTAGTAGGGCATCATTCGCGCGTCGTGCTTGTCCGCTTCGCCCATGCCCGACACCTGGCGCGGAAACTCCCAGAGATCTTCGCGGTTATAGAAGACTTCCGCCGCTTCCATGTGGTAAGCGCGGTAGATCTGCGTCTGGATCAGGAAAAGGTCTTCAGGGTAGCGGATATGCCGCTGCAGGTCCTGCGGCATGGCTGCCAGCGGCCTGAACATGCCCGGGAAGATGTGCTGGTAGACCCTCAGGACCGGATCGACCGGGTCGCTGATATAGAAACCGACCGTACCGTCGTATGCATCGATCACCACCTTGACTGCGTTGCGGATGTAGTTGTAGCCGTCTCCGGTGCCGGGCTGAGAATAAGGGAACCAGCGGCTGGTGGTGTACGCGTCCTGGATCCAGTACAGGCGCCCGTCACTCGCGACCACATAGGGATCACGGTCGAGCTTGAGGAACGGGGCAATCGTGCGCACGCGATCCTGGATGTTGCGATGGAGCAGGATGCGGCTTTCCCGCGTGATATAGCCGCTCAGCAGGATATTGGGATCGTCGAGCTGCCAGGCGAACAGGGTCCGGCGCGCGATGCTGCCGATTTCGATGCCGTCGCGCCCGCTGTAGGTCGTATAAACATTGTCCTTGCCCTTGGGGTAGTCGAACTCGGGCACGCTGCCTTTGACGATGACATAGCCCTTGCCATCTTCACCGAAGTAGAGGCGAGGCTCCTGGATGATCGGGCCGCCATTGGAGAGCGGGGGAATGTCACGCAGATAGAGTGAGGGCAGGCCTTCGGAGGACTTCTCGGTGACCGGTGACATCACGACACCGTTGCCATGGGTAAACAGGAGATGCAGGTTCACCCAGGTCTGGGCGTTGGGCGGAATCAGCGCCGGCTCCAGCTCGCGCGCCGACAGCATGACCTGCTTGTAACCGGCGTCGAGCTGGTACCGGTCAATGTCCGTCGCGAGAAACTTGTAATAGGTCCTGATCTCCTGCAGTTGCGCATAGGTATCGCGCAGCGGCTGCAGGTCCCACAGGCGGATATTGTCGAGGGTCGCGTGATTGGCCTGGAGCGAGGCGAGATCCAGGCCCTGTTCGGCTGGAAACGGCTTGGTCTCGATCTGCGTCACGCCATAGGCCTCTCTCGTCAGCGCAATATTGTGTTCCAGATATGGCGTTTCCAGTTGAAGCTCGTTTGGCTTGACATAGAAGCGCTGGAACAGCGCCGGATAGATCGTGCCGAACAGAACTGCGCAGCCGATCACCAGGAGTGCGGCGGCCGCAGGCATCCGATAGTCCCGCCAGCGAATATTGGCCCATGACGCGACGGCGGCAGCGGCGCTCAGGCCGAGTTGCACCCACAGGACCGGCAGCCCCACATGGACATCGGTATAGCTTGCGCCGATCACGACGCCGTTGTCGCCGTAGAGCAGAAAGAACCGGTCCAGCCAGTAGGACCACGCCTGCAGCGCGAAGAACAAGCCAAGCAATGCCAGACCATGGGTGGCGGCGGCCGGCGAAAGTCCGCGCGGAGACTGGATCAGTACAATGTCGCCGCGCAAGCCGTAGACCACTGTGGCAATTACTGCGCTGCAGCAAAGCAACAGCAGCAGCCAGTTCCTGAGTGCAAGATAAGCCGGCAGCGAGAAAAAGTAGAAACCGATGTCCTTGCCAAAGATCGGATCGGCCTTGCCGAAAGGTACCTGGTTGACATAGCTGAGCGCGATGTCCCAACTCGACAGTTCTCCGGCGGCCATGAGCAGCCCCACGAACCCAGCGGCGGCGGCGATGGCCGGTCGCCACGGGAGGCGCGTTGCAATCTCGCCGACCCCTTCGCCCAGGACCTCCGGGTTCCGGGCCGGTACCCGCTGCGCGCAGCGATGCGCCAGCGAGCCGGAAACCCATAGCGCTCCAGCCGAAACGGCGAATACGGCAAGGAACAGAAGCACCTGGGTGGAGACTATCGTGCGGAAAACCCCGATGTAGCCAACCGAGGTAAACCACAGCCAGTCAGCCATGAAGCCGGTGGCACCCCCGACTGCGATCAGCGCGACGATGACGGCCACGACGCCGGTTGCAAGGCGTCTCAGGCCCGTAGCATCCCTCGCTGGCAAGCGCATCGATCATGCTCCTTTGCCGCAACATCGTCCCTGACACGGCCATGGTGCATCGCTGTCAGAGTCGTTTCCCCGGAGCAAATCGCTTCTCCAGCTGCTTTCGGCTCCGATTCAAAGCAATACTGCCCAAGAGCGCCAATACCGCCATTCTGGCAATGGACCGCAATAGCCGCCGCAATTTGCAGAAAGGGTCTTGTCTATTCTAGCCCTACACACGTCGCTGGCCTTGCCGCTGAGCGAAATCCCGAAAACTCCCCCATTCAAGAGGGCAACCCGCATTTGCGCGACACTATGCGCTCCCGCCATCCCGGGCTTCTTCCGGGAAAAAGCTACGCTTTCATCAATGATGAGCGCGGCTCGCACGAACCACTTTCTTCAACACGAATTGACGACATTCCTTCGGTAATGGTGACACTCTTCCCTTGTTCTACGAGACACCGCATGCTTGCGCGCGAGGCTTGGCGCAATCTCCAATTGGTGTTGTGCTGCCTCTCAAGCTGCAAACCGCATTGGATCGTAGGGCAGGGGATCGAGGTAGGGCTGCTCGCCGTCGATCAGTTCAGCGAGCAGGCGTGCCGTGACCGGCCCGAGCGTGAACCCCTGATGGCCGTGCCCAAAGTGGAACCAGAGGCCGTGATGGCGAGGCGCCCTGCCCACGATGGGCTTCATGTCGGCCACACAGGGGCGTGCGCCGAGCCACGGCTGTGCTTCGGCTGGCGGCCCCAGCCGCACCAGTTCGCGCGCATAGCTTTCGGCACGCCCCAACTGGACAGGCGTTGGCGGCGCATCGTGGAGGGCAAACTCCGCGCCCGTGGTCAGGCGCAGGCCGCGCTGCATCGGCGCCAGCATGACGCCCTTCTCGACGTCGAGCACCGGCAGTCGGGGCATTGGCTCGGCCGCATAGTGGCGGTGATAGCCACGCTTGACGAATAGCGGAAAGCGATAGCCGAGTGTCTCGATCAGGACCGAGGCCCATGGACCGAGTGCGATCACCACGTGTGCTGCGCTCAGCGGGCCATCTTCGGTGCTCACGGTCCAGCCGGCGCCGGCTGGCTTCAGCGTGGTGGCGTCGCCGCGGCGGAAGGTGCCACCCTCGCGCTTGAACAGCGCGGCATAACGTGTGACAAGTTCTCCGGGGTCGGCGACCGTCCAGGGAGCGCGCCAGTGGATCGCGCCGGCGAGCCGCCCGTACAGGGCCGGCTCCGTGGCAGCCGTGCCAGCCTGGTCGAGAACCTGGCAATCCAGACCATGCACGTGCGCGACTGTGCTTGCCTCGCGCGCTGCCCGGTCGAATGTCTGCGCCGTGCGGTAGGCCTGCAGCCATCCCGACTTGCGCACAAGATCTTGTGCGCCGGCGAGCGTGATCAGTTGCTCGTGCTCGCTCAGACAATGGCGGATTAGCGCGCTGTAGGCGGTCACGATCGCGGCATAGCGATCGGGCGCCGACTCGCGCCAGTAACGCACCAGCGCCGGTGTCAGGTGTGCCAGCGCGCCAGGATGGTAGTGCACATCGTTGCCCTGGCGCAGGGCCACGCGCAGGATGGCTTGCCACTCGCGGGGAAAGGCATAGGGCTGCACCGCTTCACGCTGAATAATGCCGGCGTTGCCGTAGGAAGTTTCCCTACCCGGTGCCTGCCGGTCGACCAGCACCACCGCATGGCCGCGCTGTCGCAGCGCCAACGCCGTGCATACGCCCACCATGCCGGCGCCGAGTACCACAATGTCCTTTGTCATACCGTCTGTGCTGTCGTCCAAGGGGGCAGACGCTGGCAACGCGGCTCCCGGGCACGAGCAGTCTCGCGATAGGGTTCACGGCGGACCAGCAGCGATCTTGATCATATAGACCAAGGTCAGATTCTCGCTGTCGCGCGATCCGAAGGGAATATGCATGCGCAGCATTTAACAGAATGATCGATTGCAGTTTCGGCAATCAGCCACTGCCGACATTGGTGATCGTCTGCACCAATTGCTGGACGAAGGCGCGCGCAGCAGGAGGCAGGTTGCGCTTGGCCAGGGTCTGGATCTCGATGAAGCGCTCGTTCATTTCACGGTCTCGCAGCGGGACGGCGGCAATGGCGCCAGCCTTGAGCCGCTCCCGCACGGACAGTTCGCCATAGAAGCTGATGACGCCGCCGCCGGCCACCACGAAGCTCACAAGGGAGTCGAGATGGTTGCTGGAGAACACCGTCTGGTACTGCAGGTCTTGCCGGCTGCAACTCGTGTCAAGCAACTGCCGCAGCGAGCTGTCCCTGGGCGGCAGCGCCAGCGGATAGGCAATGACTTGCGACAGCGAGACCTGGCGCTGCCCGGCGAGGGGGTGGTCCGGCGCCATGATGGCGAGCACAGGCGCCGGGTGGCGAAGTTCCACCTCGATCTCCCGTTCGGGCAGCCCGCTCAGCGTGACCCCGATGTCGGCCTCGCCATCCCGGATTCGCCGCGCGACATCGCCCTGCGGACAGACATCCAATTCGAAACGAATCCCGGTGTGCTGTTCCCTGAACCCGGCGGCAAGGGTGGGCAGGAACTCATGAGCGATGCCCTCGACACTGGCCAGGCGTACCCGTCCCGCGCGCAGGCCGCGCAGCGCCTGGATGTCGCCTGTGACGCGCTCGATCTCCTGCTGGGATCGCTTGGCGAACGCAGCCAGCAACTCTCCGGCGGCATTGGGGGCGAGGCCCCGAGCGCGTCGGTCGAACAGCAGGGTATCCAGTTCATTCTCAAGCTTGGCGATCTGCCTGCTGACCGCTGACGGGGCCACGTTCAGCTTCAGTGCTGCGTCTTTGACCGAACCGGTGCGTACCACCTCGAGGAAGTAGCGGACGGCGGTTTCCTGAAGGATGCGATAGGACATGGGGTGTCTGAGCATTGCTACGGGAGAGTAACGCACAGCCAAATCAATGAATTGCCGTTTTGGCAATTAGTTGTTCTAAACATTGCTACGAATTTGGCCTGCCGAAATCGTAGGATAGTCTCACACGGCGCCTTGTTGCCTGCCACATGTCAGTTTCTATCTCTGCCGGAGCATCCTGATGCGATTCCTTGTCCCCCACGCTCTTTCAGCACTGACGGCCTGCGGGCTCGCCATTGCAGCCGGCCTCGCGCCTACGCTTGCAAGCGCACAGGGAAACTACCCATCGAAGCCGATCCAGCTGGTACTGCCGTTTCCGCCGGGGGGCGCCACCGATGTGGTCGGTCGTCTTATCGGTCAGAAGCTGGGTGAGCGACTGGGTCAGACCGTGGTGGTCGACAATCGCCCTGGCGGCGGCACGATTGTCGGTGCGAGCTATGTCGCGAAGTCCGCCCCGGACGGCTATACCCTGCTGGCGACTTCTGGCACGACCTTCACGGTCAACCCGGCCGTCTATCCCCGGCTGCCCTACGACCCGCAAAAGAACTTCGAGGCGATTGGCCTGATTGGGTCCACCGGCCTGGTCTTACTGGCCAACCGCGACGTGCCTGTCAATAACCTGAAGGAGTTCGTCGCCGCCGCCAAAGCCCAGCCCGGCAAGTATTCCTATGGCTCCTTCGGTGCCGGGACCACCGCGCATTTTGCCGGCGAGGCGCTGCTGAACCTGACTGGTACCAAGTTGCTGCATGTGCCCTACAAGGGCAGCTCGCCAGCCATGACTGACCTGATTGGCGGCCAGATCCCCTTCAGCATCGATACCGTGGCCGCCGCTCTGCCACAAGTCAAGGCGGGCAAGATCAAGGCCATCGCCGTCACGACGGCCAGGCGCTCGGCGCTGCTGCCCAATGTGCCGACCGTGGCCGAGAGCGGCTATCCCGGCATGGACGCGAGCACCTGGATCGCGCTGGTGGCGCCGCGCGGTCTGCCGCCGGAGGTCCACGCCCGGCTGGAGAAAGTGCTGGCTGAAGTCGTGGCCGACCCGGACACGCGCAGGAAGCTGACCGATAACGGCATCGAGCCGCACTACGCGACGGGCAAGCAGGTCAGCGACATGATCGAGAAAGAGATTCCGCAGATGCGTGCGGTTGCCCAGCGCGCCAATATCAAGCTTGATTGAGCCTGCACGAATGCCTTCCCCTCAACCCGGGCCGCTGGCGTAAGCGCTCGGCCACTCAAGGAAATCAATCTTCCATGTCTTCGCAGGACCAACTGACTTCGGCGTCCGCCGTCGAGCTGCGCCGGCTGATCGGCGCCCGGGAAATCTCACCGCTCGAGCTGCTTGAGGCGTGCATTGCGCGCATCGAGACCTACAACCCCGCAATCAATGCCGTGACCGCGACCTGCTACGAGCGTGCGCGCCAAGAGGCGAAAGCGGCCGAGCAGGCAGTCATGCGCGGCGAGCCGCTGGGCCTTCTGCACGGGCTGCCGCTGGGCGTCAAGGACCTGGAGGCAACCGCAGACCTGCTCACCACCTATGGCTCGCCGCTATACCGAAACAACGTGCCCAGTCAGGACAATGTCCTGGTGGCGCGCCTGCGGTCGGCTGGCGCCATCGTCGTTGGCAAAACCAATATCCCGGAAATGGGTGCCGGTGCGAACTCTCGCAATGCGGTGTGGGGCGCCACTGGCAACCCGTTCAACCCGAACCTCAATGCTGGCGGCTCCTCGGGTGGCTCCGCCGCTGCGCTGGCCGCCAATTTTCTGCCAGTTTGCACCGGCTCGGACACGGGAGGATCGCTGCGCATCCCGGCTGCCAAGTGCGGCGTGGTCGGCTTCAGGCCCTCGCCGGGCATCGTACCGAACTCGCGCAAGCTGCTCGGCTGGACCCCCATTTCGGTAGTCGGACCGATGGGCCGCACAGTCGCCGATACCTGCCTGCAGCTGGCAGCGTCGGCGGGTGTGTCAGTCACTGATCCCCTGAGCTACGAACTCGAACCTGCTGCCTTTCTTTCGCCACCGCACGTCGACCTGTCCACCTTGCGCGTAGGCTGGACGGAGGATTTCGACAGCTGCAGCGTCGATGACAGCATCCGGCGCGTCTTTCGCGCAAAGATCGCCGAGATGCGGCATCTTTTCCAAAGCTGCGATGAGGTCAGGTTCGAGCTGGGCGATGTGCATCGCTGCTTTGACGTGCTGCGCGCAGAGAGCTTCGTCGCCAGCCTGAATGAAGCTTACCAGCGCGATCCCGACAGCCTCGGGCCCAATACCCGCGCCAACTACGAGATGGGTGCCCGAATGTCCCTGGCTGACAGCTCCTGGGCTCAGGCCGAGCAGACCCGAATCCTGCAACGCTTCCAGCAGGCCTTCCAGGACTATGACGTCATCCTGTCGCCGACCACGCCACTCTCTCCATTTCCGTGGACGCAGCTGTACGCAGACACCATCAATGGCGAGAAGCAGGAGAACTATTACCGCTGGCTTGCGCTGACTTATGTCGTCACCCTGACCACGCATCCGGCCATTTCACTGCCATGCGGCGTTGACGAGCAAGGCATGCCATTCGGCCTGCAGGTGACCGGCCGGTTCCGCGGCGACGCGGTGACGCTCGGCGTGGCGCAGGCGATGGAGACCGCGTTTGCCGCCTCGGCAGCATTGCGCCGCCCCATTCCGGACCTTGATGCCATCGTGCCGGCCGTGCCCGCGCTTCGCTCCATCGTGACGGCGCCGCCCACCTTGGGCGAGACAACACTGGCAGGTGGCATATCGGCCGTGTCAGCGGTCTGACTCTGCGCCTGGCAGAAATAATCGCGCCGCAGCCACCGGAACCAGCTGGTCCGCCGGCGCGACATCAACGGGGCATGCCGCACCTTGCGGCTCAGATCGGAATCCGAGTGGTCGACAGCACCTGCTTGAGTACCATGAAGGAGCGGATCTGGCGCACGCCCGGCAGGTACAGCAGTTGTTCGGCATGCAGCCGGTTGAAGCTCTCGCTGTCCTTCGTGCGCACCATCATGAAGTAGTCGAACTCGCCCGTTACCACGTGACATTCCATGCAGCCCGACACTTTCTGCGCGGCCTGCTCGAACTGGGCGAAGGACTCGGGCGTGGAGCGGTCCAGCACCACGCCGATCAGCACCAGCATTCCGGCCTCCAGCGGTGCGGGGTTCAGTAGCGCCACGATTCCCCGAATCAGTCCCATTTCCTTGAGACGCTCGACGCGACGCAGACACGCCGGTGGGCTCAGGTTCACCTTGGCCGCGAGTGCCACGTTGGAAATCGACGCGTCCTGTTGCAACGCCCGCAGGATCCCCTTGTCGGTGCGATCGAGTGCGTCCAGATGGGAACCAGTCGGCTCGGATTTGGTGCGAAATATTGTTTCGCTCATTGCGTATCTCTCAAAATTTGAATGCCGATATCTGGTACTCAATTTTATTATCGTGCGCACAAATTTAAATATTTGCAAGCACGTTTCGCGCATTTTTCCCTAGGATGAAGCCGTTCCAGCATCAAGCAATGGAGCCTGACATGCCAATGTTCTTCGCCAGCCTCGATGCCTGGATACCCGTTTTCAACCCAGGAGTTGCCAGCATGAATCTCAAGCGCTTTCCCCGTTACCCGCTGACCTTCGGTCCCACTCCCATCCAGCCCCTCAGGCGTCTGAGCGAGCATCTTGGCGGCAAGGTCGAGCTGTATGCCAAGCGCGAGGACTGCAACAGCGGTCTGGCCTTTGGTGGCAACAAGACCCGCAAGCTGGAATACCTGATCCCCGATGCGCTGGAGCAGGGCTGCGACACGCTGGTATCGATCGGTGGCATCCAGTCCAACCAGACCCGCCAGGTGGCTGCGGTAGCCGCCCACCTGGGCATGAAGTGCGTGCTGGTGCAGGAGAACTGGGTCAACTATTCCGATGCCGTCTATGACCGCGTCGGAAATATCCAGATGTCGCGCATGATGGGCGCCGACGTGCGGCTGGTCAGCGACGGCTTTGACATTGGTATCCGCAAGAGCTGGGAAGACGCGATGGAAAGCGTGCGCCAGGCTGGCGGAAAACCTTATCCGATTCCCGCTGGCTGTTCCGAGCATCCACTGGGAGGCCTGGGATTTGTCGGCTTTGCCGAGGAGGTGAGGGCGCAGGAGGCGGAACTGGGCTTCAGGTTCGATTACATCGTGGTGTGCTCCGTGACGGGTAGTACCCAGGCCGGCATGGTGGTGGGTTTTGCCGCCGACGGCCGTGCCGATCGCGTCATCGGCATCGACGCATCGGCCAAACCTGAACAGACCCGCGCGCAGATCCTGCGCATCGCGCGCCATACCGCCGAGCTGGTCGACCTCGGTCGCGACATTACAGACGCCGACGTGGTGCTCGACACGCGCTATGGCGGGCCTGAATACGGCCTGCCGTCCGAGGGCACGCTGGAGGCCATCCGCCTCTGTGCAAAGTACGAAGGTGTGATGACCGACCCGGTCTACGAGGGCAAGTCGATGCAGGGCATGATCGACCTTGTTCGCCGCGGCGAATTCCCCGAAGGCTCCAGGGTGCTGTACGCCCACCTTGGCGGCGCCCCCGCGCTGAATGCCTACAGCTTCCTGTTCCGCAACGGCTGACCGACTCCTGCTGCGCAGCGCCGCCGCCTGCAGCCGGCGCCGCGCACCCGCCATCCTGACACACGATAAGAGGCAGGCTTCAACAGCGAGGGGGCAGCGCACCGGGCCGCACCATGAGTTGGCCCGGATCACATCAAGTGATCGGAGGTACAGCAAATGAAGGGAATTCCACGCTTTGCGGCCGGAGGACTACAGGCGCTCGCGTTGTTGGGACTGGCCGCGGCCGGCACACATGCCCGGGCAGAGAGCTATCCTGCCAGGCCGCTGGTGCTGGTGGTGCCGTTCCCGGCGGGAGGCGCCGTCGACATCATCGGCCGCGTGGTCGGCAAGGCGCTGGGGGAGCGGCTCGGCCAGCCTGTGGTGATCGAGAACCGGGCCGGCGCCGGCACTATCGTGGGTGCCAGCTACGTGGCCAAGGCCGCGCCCAACGGCTACACGCTGTTCATCAGCTCGGGCTCGACGTTCACGGTCAATCCCGCCATCAACGCCAGCTTGCCCTATGACCCGGTCAAGAGCTTCGAGCCGGTCGGTCTGGTGGCGCGCGTGCCGTTGGTCATACTGGCCAATTGCAACGTGCCGGCAAACAGTCTGAAGGAGATGGTGTCGTTGGTGAAGGCCGCGCCGGACAAGTATTCCTATGGTTCATTCGGCTCCGGCACCACGGGGCATTTCGCGGGCGAGATGTTGCTCGAAGCCACCGGCATCAAGCTGCAGCACATCCCTTACAAGGGGAGCACGCCGGCCGTCGCCGACCTGATTGGCGGCCAGATCCCGTTTTCCGTTGACACCATTGCCGCCTCGCTGCCGCATATCCGCAGCGGCAAGATCAAGCCGATTGCCGTGACCGGCGCCACGCGCGCAACGTCATTGCCCGACGTGCCAACCGTCGCCGAGTCTGGCTTTCCCGGCTTCGATGCCGATGCCTGGGTCGCCGTCGCGGCGCCAAGAGGGCTGCCCACGGAGGTGCGCGCCAGGCTGGACAAGGCAATTGCCGGGATTGCCAGGGATCCGGAGATCCAGAAGAAACTGCTCGCCAACGGGCTGGAGCCGGCCTATGCCACACCTGAACGGGTCAGCGCCATGATCGACGCTGAGCTGCCGCGCATGCGAGCGATCGCGCAGCGTGCCGGTATCCAGGCCAACTGAAGCCAAGGTCTCCCTCAGCCGCGGGCGGCAGAGGGAATCGTCACTGCCCATTCCGGCCTGGCCTGCAGCATCGAGCCACCGGTAGCATCAGACAGGAGCGGAACACATGGAAAGGTATCGGGGCAACACCGCGCTGGGCGCGGCGCGCCAGGACGATGGCATCGCAAAGGCCGACCCGGAGGAGTTGCAGGAATGGTGCGATGCGCTCGACGGCATTCTGGCGGCAGGGGGCCGGAAGCCGGCCGCGCGCGCCTGTGCCATCCTGGATGCACTGCTGGCGCATGCTGGGCGCCGCCGGCTGCCGTGGCGGCCGTCGCAGCTCACGCCTTACGTGAACACGGTACCGACCGAGGCCCAGCCCGCCTATCCCGGCGACTTGGCCATGGAGCAGCGCCTGTCCGCCATCGTGCGCTGGAACGCGCTGGCCATGGTGGTGCGCGCCAACCGGGCCAATGGCGAGTTAGGCGGCCATATTGCCAGCTATGCCTCCGCCGCGGACCTGTTCGAGGTTGGCTTCCAGCACTTCTTCCGCGGTCGCGGTGCGCCGCCGCAGGGCGCCGATTTGGTCTTCTTCCGGCTGCACTCGGCGCCTTCTCCGAAAAGACGAACTTAGTCTAGCTTAGGCTGCCGCAATCGACAAGGTTGAGGCTCAGCATGAGCTGTGACGTTATCAGCGCTAATTTAATAGACATAAGCGTATTTATGTCTAAAATCTTGTGCTTGTAGCAAGGAAAATAACGTATTACGTAGAAATATTTAAGGTTGGTCAGAGACGGGAACCGCGGAACTCGCCGTCGTTTCCGCACTTGACCACGCACATCCCCGCTGCGGGATGACCTGCATAGTCCCGCAGCAGCGCGCCAACCACGCCGTTCGTCCAACCGAATCCATCCTGCAGGGGATACTCGCCGCCGCCGCCGCCCACCACGCGCGGGCCCAACCTGTTCAGACGGTATTTCTCCACGAGCTTGCATTCGCGCGAGTACAGGTCCCCTACGGTGTGGAGCCAGCGGGAGGCGATATCGTCGGCCAGTTCCGTGTGGCCGTAGCGGCGCAGACCTTGCACAGCGATCCACTGGAGCGGCGCCCAGCCGTTGGGACGATCCCATTGCTGGCCGGACGCGTGTTCGGTGGTCGCGATGCCGCCCGGCGCGAGCAGCCGGGAAGCGATGGTGTCGGCCACGCGGGCCGCACGGTCCGGGTCGGGCAGGCCGAGGTAGAGCGGCATGGCAGTCGCGGCGGTGAGACGGCTGGAGCGAGCGTTGCGCTGCCAGTCGTAGTCGAACCAGGCGCCGGCGGCGTCATCCCACATGGTGGCATCGATGGCGGCTCGACGAGCCTCAGCCAAGGACTGGTAGCGATGGGCGGCGTCAGTGTCACCGCTCGCCTCGCTCAGCCTGGCGATGCGGCGCTCGGCGTACCAGAGCAGCGCATTGAGATCGACTGGCAGCAGTGCCGTGGTGCGGATGGTGGCGAGGTCAGCCGGGTCGACGAGCCAGCGAGAACTGAAGTCCCATCCCGACTCGGCCGCCGCGCGCAGATCGCGGTACACCTGGTGGCAGGGGCGTGTGGTTCGGGCGGCGGTGGCGATGTCCTCGGCGTAGGCCTCCTCTCGCGGATGGGCGTGATCATCCCAGTAGCGGTTGAGCGGGGCGCCGGCAACGGTGCGCACCGCGCGACGGTGTGCGCATCCGGGCGAGAGGCTGTCGGCGCCATCCATCCAGAAGGCGTGCTCGCGGCGAAGCTGGGGGAGGTAAAGGGGCGCCGGGCGGACGGCGTGAGTGTCGAACAGGTCGGTCATCAGCGCAAATACCGGCGGCTGGGAGCGGCTCAGGTAATACGAGCGAGTGCCGTTGGGCACGTGGCCATAGCTGTCGATGAGGTAGGCGAAATTGTCCGCCATCGCTCGCAGGAGCGCGTGCCGGCCGCTGGCGGCGAGCCCCAGCATCGTGAAATACGAATCCCAGTAATACAGTTCGGCGAAGCGGCCGCCCGGTACGACGTAGGACTTCGGTAGCGGCAGCAGCGAGCTGAACGCCGGGTGGTCGGTCGGCTGGCGCGTCAGCACGGGCCAAAGCCCGTGGATGTGGTCGAGCAGGGTGCTGGCGGGGTCGGAGACGTAGTGACTGGCATGGACTGTCTCGATCGTGAAGTTTTCGCCCACGAAATCCGCCAGTGAAAACCCCGCGTCGTCGAGCCGTGCGCGGTAGTCGGCCAGGATCTCATCAGGCGGGCGGCGCGGCACGCAATCGGGAAAGGTCTTGCTGTCGGCAAACACGTCGCTGCGCTGCACGGCGACAAAGAATTCGGCGTAGCGCTCGGCAGGCGATAGCGGGTCGGCCTGCGCACATCCGGCGAGGGCATGTGGCCTTGGTGTCGACAGCCGCGTGACCAGCGGCGCGTGCGCGTGGTGGCCGTGCGCGTCCCTGGCTGGCCGCGCGCCGTTGCCATCGGGAGCGGGATGGCCGGCGCCGGGCGTGGCGGAGACCGTGCGCTCGGCACCTGCCGTGGCGGCGTGGGCGACCGGCGCGACATGCGGGGCAGGATCCTGATCCCGCTGCGGCGCGGCGTTCACGTTCGATTCTCCGTCACTGTTCTGCATAGTTCCGGAGCAGGCCGCCGTCGACATATACGGTGGTGCCTGTCATGTAGTCGGCATCGTCGCTCGCGAGAAAGGCTGCCACGGCGGCCACGTCGGCCGGCTGGCCCAGGCGCCCGAGCGGGACGTTGGCAATGAGCGCGGACAACTTGCGCTGGTCTTGCGACAGGGTCCGGTTGATCGGCGTCTGAATGGCGCCCGGCGCGATATTGTTGACGGTGATCCCAAACGGCGCCAATTCGATCGCCAGATTGCGCATCAGCATGCGCAAGCCGCCTTTGCTGACGCAGTAGCTGGTGAAGTGCGGGAACGGCAGGTCCTCGTGGACCGAGCTGATGTTGATGACCTTGCCGCCGCGTCCCGCTTCGCGCAGATGGCGAACAAAGGCCTGAGTCAGGAAGAATGGTCCCTTCAGGTTGGTGTCGAGGACGCGGTCATAGTCCGACTCGGTAATGTCCGCAAACGGTGCGCGGATTTCGATGCCGGCGTTGTTGACGATGATGTGCAACGATCCGGCCACGGCCAGCGCCCGCTCGACGACGTCGGCGGCTTGGGTGGCGCTGGACAGGTCGCCCGCCACCACCCATGCCCGCCGCCCGGTGGCGCGTACAGCTTGCGCGGCTTCCTCTGCCGCATCGTTGGCCTTGTGAACTGCCGCGACGATGTCGGCCCCCTCGCTCGCCAGCCGCTCCACGATTCCCCGCCCGATACCGCCGGCAGCGCCTGTGACAAGTGCGGTTTTTCCCTGCAATCGCATGGTTGACTCCACCTTGTGGCGGCCATCCGCGGGCGGCCGGACTCCCTATAAGAGACGCTCGTCGGCGGGTGGAAGTTCTATGCTTGCGGTGCGGGTCCCGCTGGCGCGATAAATCCTCCGGAAAACATGCAAAAAATGTTCCTGCACCAAAGTATCGTCCGGCGTGTGGGGTGCTCAACCCCTGCTTCTCGTTCGGCGCGTCCGTTCCACGAATGCGCTTCGGTGTGCTGGCTCACTGCTTGCCCGCAAACGGCTGCGGCTTGAGCGTCCCCAGGTAGGCGACCAGCGCGTCCATGTCGGCATCGTTGATGTTCTTGTACCAGTCGAACGCCATTGGCGGCTTGTAGTGCACGCCATCCTTGCCGGTCCCGCGGATGGCCTGCGCGATCTGCGCCTTCGTCCAGCCCTTGAGCCCGCTTTCATGCGGCGTCAGGTTGCGAGAGACGCTTTCTCCCCAGGGCCCCCTGAATACCTGGCCGCCGGCACCCACGCGCGCGTGCACCAGCATGCCGTTTTCGTCGCGCGGTGTATGACAATCCATGCAGTGACCGATGTCGGCGAGGTATTGCCCGTACTGGATCGTCTCCCTGGGAGAGGGCGCCTGAATACGCTGGACGGCTGGGCCGTAGTTCGGCGGTAACGGGATGTTGTAGCTGGACTTGGCAACGGCGTTCTTCACCGGCGGCTGGGCGCGCAGGTAGGCGATGATTGCCGCGAGGTCCGCATCCGACATGCGCCGGTAGAACTCGATGGGCATGGGCGGCCCGATGACGCTCCCGTCCGGCCGGATGCCTTCGCGGATCGCCTTGGCGAGCTGCGCATCGGTCCATTTGCCGATGCCGGTCTCAGGGTCTGGCGTGATATTGGCCGCGTAGGCTTTGAACGGCGGCTCGTCGAAGACCATGCCCCCGGACAGGCCACGGGCGTCCAGCGGTTCGCCTTTGTCGCCTCGGGCAGCGTGGCAATTGCCGCACGCCACCACGCCCTCCATCAGGTACTTGCCGCGCGCGAAGAGTTTATCGTCCTGGGCGTCGGCCGCGCCGATCTGCACCGCGAGCAGCAAGCCCGCGGCCAACCGCAGATACGTCCCCATGACGCCTCCCTGTTATTGTCAAGTGGGCTATGTGCCCAAGCATGTTTTGTTGGCGGAGTATAGGTAGCTTACGCACGAACACAATCATCCGATCGGTTGATCTGGAAGACCGGGTGTCGGTTGTGGCAAGGCAGGCCGGGAGTTGCCAGTGGACGAACTGGGAGGCTAATCGGCGGGAATGACAGCGGAGGGTTCCACGGATAATGTCTGCGGCTTTGGCGCGTGGAGCCGCATTGTTACGCCCAGAACACCTTTTGACTGTCTTCCAGACCAGCTCCATATCCACCTTGAAATAGCCGTGCGCGATGGCGTTCCGCATCTGATATGCGAAGGCCAGTGGCAATTCTGGACGCTCGGCCGCAAATTCGGGATGATGAACTTCGATGTTATGGCTGGCTTCGCCAATGATCTCGATATTACGGATCACTGCGTCCTGGACGAGTTGATTAGCGAGGAATGCCACTTCCTCCATGCCGTTCGTGTAGTGCGCGATTCGCTCAATTGCCTCCAGAATATGTTCGGGATAATCGCCCAGCCGCTGTTTATCTCGACTCATATTGGCACCGCTTCCGCAAGGACGGTCGCGCGGAATTTCTCAGGCAGCGCCTTTGGTGTTAGCACATCCACGGGCACGCCCAGCAATTGAAGCAGTTCGTGGCGGATAGCGCCAATGTCCAGAAGCGTCGTCTCCGGGGTTGGGTCCACCAGGATATCGAGATCGCTGCCTTCGGCGTCGTCACCGTGAACGACGGAGCCGAAAACACGCGGGTTGCAAGCACGGTGGGCTGCCACCACGCGACGGATGGCGTCACGATGGGATGCGAGCGCAAAGGATGGCTTCATGTGGTGTTCCTGGACGGGCGACTTGAACATAGTATCGGCAAACCTGAGGTGGCGCGCCGAGCGATCGGTGCCGACGACTGTACGAATATACAGTAGCGATCGACCACGAACCACAGCGAGTCCCAGGCGCGTTGCGGCACTCAGCGTCAAGAAGCATTCAATGCCCCCGACTCGCCAGCACAGGCCGCCAACAGCATCTCGCAGAATTCCCCCGACAACGGAGACATCGACATCGTCTTGTGCCGGATGAGCCCGATGCGCCGGCGGATCTCGGGCTCGACGATCGGCACGGCGCGCACATGGGCCCCCGGCAGCGCGGAGAGCGCCAGCGACGGCACGATGGCGCAGCCCAGGCCGGCCTCGACCAGCGCCATCAGGCACGACACGTGCTCCACCTCGTAGAACCAGCGCAGGCTCAGGGCCTCCTGTCCCAGCAGCAGTTCCAGCAACAGGCGATTGCCGGAATCGCGCCCGCCGATAATCAGCCGCGCGTCCTTGAGATCGCGCAGCGACAGGCGTTCGGCACGGGCCAGCGGATGGTCCTGATGCACGGCGACCACGAACTGGTCCGCCAGCAGCGGCGTGAAGGCGAGGTCGTCGTCCTCGCCCGGGTCCATGCTGATGCCGAACTCCGCAATGCCGGCGCGCACCTGCCCGACCACGAAGTCGTGGTTGCCGTCGAACATCTGCACGCCGATGTGCGGATAGCGTTCGGCATAACGTCGAAGCACCGGTGGCAGCACGCGCGTGAGCACCGTCGGGATGCTGGCCAGGCGGATCTTGCCGAAGCGCTTCTCGGCGATCTCCTGGATCGACGACAGCATCAGCCCGAGCTGCGCCATCTGCTGGCGCGCCATTGGCAGGAAATGGCGCCCGACCCCGGTCAGCTCGATGCTGCGCGTGGTGCGGTGGAACAACTCGACGCCGAGCGTCTGTTCGAGCTTCTGGATGCGGCGCGACAGGCCGGGCTGTGTCAGGTGCAGCTTGTCGGCGGCACGCTGGAAGTTGCCCAGTTCAGCCACCAGCACGAAGGCCTCAAGCTCGGCGTTCTCGACTCTCATAGCAAATTCTCATGAATCTCAAACAGACCCGCATTGGACGCGGGAAACGTGGTTGGCGACCATTGTCACCGGAATCGAAGGGCGTGAGAACCAGTGGCTCCGCCCCGGGAATAGAAGGCAGTAGGGGAGACAGCAATGGAATTCGAGGGGATGGCGTTCGATACCATCATCCGTGGCGGTGACGTGATCGACGGCACTGGCGCGTGCCGCTTTCGGGCTGACGTGGGCATTCGAGGCGAGCGCATCGCCGCCATCGGCGACCTCGGCCGCGCCAGCGCCGGGCATGAGGTCGACGCGACCGGACAGATCGTTGCGCCCGGTTTCATCGACAGCCACACCCACGACGATGCCTTCGTGCTGACCGCCCCCGGCGTCGAGCCGAAGATCTGCCAGGGCGTGACCACCGTCATCGCGGGCAACTGCGGCATCAGCCTGGCGCCGCTTCAGGCGACCCGCGAAGTTCCGCAGCCGCTGGACCTGCTCGGCGCATGGACGGAATTCCGCTTCGCCTCGTTTGCGGCCTATCTCGACGCGCTCGACGCCGCCCCCGCCGCCGTCAATACGGCCGCGCTGGTCGGCCATTCGACCCTGCGTGTGCGGCACATGGATGACCTGGCGCGCGAAGCCACGCCAGCGGAAATCGAACGCATGGCCGCCGACGTCGCCGAGGGCATGGCCGCAGGCGCGTTCGGCGTGTCTTCGGGCACTTTCTATCCGCCCGCGGCCGCCGCGAGCCAGCAGGAGCTGATCGACGTGTGCGCGCCGATGCGCACGACCGGCGGCGTGTTTGCCACGCACCTGCGCGACGAAACCGTGGACATCCTGCCCTCGCTCGAAGAGGCGTTCGCGATCGGGCGCGCGCTGGCCGTGCCGGTGGTGCTTTCGCATCACAAGGTTGCGGGCAAGGAAAACCACGGGCGCTCGGTCGAGACGCTCGCGCGCATCGACGCGCAGCGCAAGCTGCAGCCGCTTTGCCTGGACTGCCATCCTTACCCGGCGACCTCGACGATGCTGCGCGCGGATCGCATCCGCCAGTCCTCGCGCGTCATGCTCGCCTGGTCAAAGGCGCGCCCCGATCTCGCAGGGCGCGACTTCGCCGAGATCCTGCCGATGTTCGGCGATTCGGTGGACGCCGCCATCGAGGCCTTGCGCCCGGCCGGAGCGATCTATTTCGTGATGGACGAGCGCGATGTCGAGCGCATTTTCCAGCATGAGCAGACGATGGTCGGGTCGGACGGCCTGCCCAACGACGCGCGTCCGCACCCGCGCCTGTGGGGCACGTTCCCGCGCGTGCTGGGGCATTTCTCGCGCGAGCGCAAGCTGTTCCCGCTGGAGACCGCCGTGCGCAAGATGACCGGCCTCACGGCCGAACAGTTCGGCCTCGACGGGCGCGGCTTCGTGGCCAGCGGCCATTTCGCCGATCTCGTCGTGTTCGATCCGGCGCGCGTGATCGATCGCGCCACGTTCGCCGAACCGACGTTGCGCCCGGAGGGCATCGCGCACGTCTGGGTGAATGGCGTGCAGGTGCTCGACAACGCGTGCCCGACGGGCGCGCGTCCCGGTCGCGCGCTGCGTCGCGCACCCGCCAGCCGCTCGTAACGCTTCTTCCCGACCACGGGCAAAATCAAACCTATTACGGAGACACCCATGGCAATCTCGAACGGCGCACAGGGTGCGCCCGGCGTCCAGGCGGCCTCGCGTGCCACGCTCGGCACCGACCGCCCGCACAGCACGCACAGCACGCACAGCACGCACAGCACGCACAGCACGCACGAGGCCGACGCACTCTACCGCAAGGTCAGCCGGCGCATCATCCCGCTGATCCTGGTCTGCTACTTTTTTGGCTATCTCGACCGCGTCAACGTCGGCTTCGCCAAGCTGCAGATGGTGGGCGACCTCGGCCTCAGCGAAGCCGCCTACGGCGTGGGCGCGGGCCTGTTCTTCCTCGGCTACCTGCTGCTGCAGGTGCCGGCCGGCTATCTCGTGAACCGCATCGGCGTGAAGAAATGCCTGGCCGGTTCGATGCTGGCGTGGGGTGTCGTTTCAGTTGCCACGCTGGCGACCGTCGACCAGACTTCGTTCTACGCGCTGCGCTTCCTGCTCGGTATCACCGAGGCCAGCTTCTTCCCGGCAGTCATTGCCTACTTCAGCGTGTGGTTCCCGTCGCGGCGCCTGTCGAAAGTCATGGCCATGCTGTTCCTGGCGATGCCGCTTGGCGTGATCGTGGGCGGGCCGCTGTCGGGTTGGATCATGGACGCCACGCACGGCGGCCTGGGCCTGAAAGGCTGGCAGTGGATGTTCCTGGTCGAAGGCCTGCCGGCGGTGCTGCTCGGCCTGTACCTGCACGCGAGCGTGACCGAGCGCGTCGAGGAGGCCAACTGGCTCAGCGATGCCGAGAAGCGCATCGTGCAGCAGGAGATGGCGCAGGAGTCGGCCGGCAAGCGCACGAGCCTGGGCCCTGCGCTGCGCGAGCCGACCCTGTGGCTGCTATTCGTGACATCGTTTCTCTACAACGTGGGCAACTACGGCCTGGTGTTCTGGATGCCGACGATGATCAAGGCGCTCGGCAACCTGTCCAACTTCGAGATCGGCGTGATCAGCGCGATCCCGTACCTGGTCGCCTCGGTGGCGATGGTGCTCAACGCGCAGCACTCTGTCAGGACCGGTGAACGCCGCTGGCACACCGCCGTGCCGATGTTCGTCGGCGGCGTGGCGCTGCTTGCGAGCGTGGGCGTGCATGCGCAGCCGGTGCTGGCCGTGATGTGCCTGACGGTCGGCGTTGCCGGCATCATGAGCACGCTGGCGATGTTCTGGAGCCTGCCCTCGCGCATCCTCGCGGGGACGGCGGCGGCCGGCGGCGCGGGCCTGGTCAATATCGGCGCTGCCGTGGCCGGCTTCGTCGGCCCGTCGATCATGGGCTATCTCAAGGGTCTGACCGGCAGCACGGAAGTCGGGGTGGCGCTGCTCGCGGTCACGCTGTTCTTGGCGGGCGCGCTGATCCTGTCGATTCCGCGCCGCTTCATGCTGCGCGGCGCGTAATGGCGCGCAACAACTCGGAGGCCGGCATGGCGGCGAGCCCGGATTCTCTCAATGCGCGCAGCCTGGCAGAGCAGGTGCGTGCCGGGCAACTGAAGGCGCAAGACGTTGCCAGCGCGGCGCTGCGCGCGATTGAGGCTTGCAACGGCGCACTCAACGCCTGCGCCGAGACCTATGGCGCCGAGGCGCTCGCCGCGGCGCGCCGCGTGGACGAGCGCGTGGCGGCAGACATGGAGGTGGGGCCGCTTGCAGGCGTGCCGTTCCTGGTCAAGAGCAATTTCGACGTGGCTGGCCATGTCACGGTGGCCGGCTCGCCGGCACGCCTGGCCCGCGCCGCCGCCACTGATGATGCCTTCGCCGTGGCGCAACTGCGCCGCGCGGGCGCGATACTGATCGGCACCACGCACATGGACGAGTTGGCGTGTGGCGCGACGGGCGAGAATCCGCACTTCGGCGCGGTGTGCAACCCGCACGACACGGCCCGCATGACGGGAGGCTCGTCGAGCGGCTCGGCCGCCGCCGTGGCCGCCGAGTTTGTGCCGCTTGCGCTTGGCAGCGACACAAACGGTTCGATCCGGGCACCGGCCGCGCTGTGCGGCGTGTGGGGCGTGAAGCCGACCTTCGGCCGGCTTTCGCGCAGCGGCTGCGTGCCTTACGCGGACTCGCTCGATGTCATCGGCGGCTTCGCGCGCGATGTCGACGACCTCGCGCTGCTCTACGACGTGCTGCAAGGGCACGACTCTCGCGATCCCCGGCAGGAGCGCGTGCGCGCGAGCATGGCGGACGCCGGGGAGGGCGATGCCGCCGGTCTGCGCGTGGGCATCCTTGGCGGCTACTTTGCGGCCTATGCCGACGCGGAAGCGCAGCGCACGGTACAACTCGCGGCAGCCGCGTTCCGTGACGTGCGCGACATTTCCTTCGATATCGCCACCGTCGACGCGGTGCGCCAGGCCGCGTTGATCGTTTCCAACTTCGAAGTCGCGGCGGCCCATTCGGCGCTGCTCGATGTGCCCGAGCACCAATGCTCGTCGCGCCTGCGTTCGCGCCTGGCAGCGGGTGCACAGTATTCCGCTGCAACTTATGCCGATGCGCTCGCACGGCAAGCGGGGTGGCGCAGCGAATTCGCGGCGCTGTTCGCGCAATGCGACATCCTGCTGGCTGCCGCCACGCCTTATGCCGCGCCGCGCTTCGACACCCTCTCGATCGACGTGAACGGCCACGTCCTCGAACCGGCGAAGACGCTCGGCATGCTCACGCAGCCGATCTCGTTCGCGGGATTGCCGGTGGTCACGATGCCCGTGGCCGATGCGGCATCGCCGCTGCCGCGCGGCGTGCAGGTGATCGCCGCGCCGTGGCACGAGGACCACTGCTTCGCCGCCGCGCGACGCATCGCCGAACATCTCGCCCCACGCTGATTTACCATTCGCACAGGCCTGTGGCCAGGCAGGATCGTGCGGCCTTGGCGCCTTTGCCATCGGCTTGGGGGAAGCATTTCTCCGCGCTTCTTGGTCCGTGGCCGCCGGGGTGTCCCGGTTTGTTAAATCGATGTCCCTTTATGTCAAATGACATGGCTCGTCCTGGCAAATAATGAGTGCGTGGGAGCCGGGTCGGTCCGGTTCCGTAATCTCCCTTCCCGGACTTGCCATGAACTTCCTTGACGGACACCTGTTCCCCGAAAACCAGCAACCCCTGATCATCACGGCCGCGCCCTATGCCCCGTCGTGGATGCCGTCGGACTTCCCAGGCGAAATCCCCGTCACCATGGAAGAGCAAATCCAGAAGGCGGTGGATTGCTACAACGCTGGCGCCACCGTGCTGCACCTGCACGTGCGCGAACTGGATGGCAAGGGTTCCAAGCGCCTGTCCAAGTTCAATGAGCTCATCGCCGGCGTTCGTGCGCGCGTTCCCGAGATGATCATCCAGGTTGGCGGATCCATCAGCTTCGCTCCGGAAACCGAAGGCGCGGCTGCAAAGTGGCTCTCGGACGATACCCGCCACATGCTGGCCGAACTCGATCCGAAGCCGGACCAGGTGACGGTCACGGTCAATACGTCGCAGATGAACGTCCTTGAGCAGTTCGACCACCGCGACATCGCGGGCAGCTCGATGGAAGATCCCGCCGTCTTCAATGCCTACAAGGAAATGACCGTTCCGGCGCAGCCGGGCTGGGTCGAGGAACACGTCCGCCGCCTGACCGCCGCGGGGATCCAGAGCGCGTTCCAGTGCTACAACGTCAACAGCTTCGAGTCCGTGGAACGGCTGATGCGCCGCGGCATCTACAAGGGCCCGCTGGTCATGAACTGGGTGGCGATTGGCGGCGGCATGGATTCGCCGACGGTCTACAGCCTGGCCAACTTCATGCGCGGCGTGCCGGACGGCGCTGTGGTGACGGTCGAAAGCTCGGTACTCAATGTGCTGCCGGTCAACACCATGGGTATTGCGATGGGGCTGCACGTTCGCTGTGGCACCGAAGACAATCTCTGGAACCAGACGCGTACGCAAAAGATTGGCACGGCGGCACAGGTCGAGCAACTGGTGCGCATCTCGCGTGAACTGAGCCGCCCGATCGCGACCGCCAAGGAAGCGCGCGAAATGTCCAAGATCGGCGTGTTCTATGACACGGTAGAGGAATCGCTGCAGGCCAACGGCTTCGCGCCCAACCGAAACGGTGGCCGTCAGGGCTATCTGCAAAAGGCCGCCTGATCGGGGGCGCATTCCCGCATGCCAGGGCTTGTCCGGGCCGGATCAATTCTCCGGCCAGGCGAGCGTTACCAGCCACACAACCGGGGTAATGGAATCAATGAATAACGCTGAGCGTCTGCACCAGGTCATGGCCGCCGAGCAAACCGTGACGCGCTTGTACTACACCCTCGACCGCAGTGACTATCCTGGTGCCTCGCGTTGCTTCGTGCCCGACGGCATCTGGGAGCGCAGCGGCAGTGCGCTCCATGGGCACGAGCAGATCCTCGCTTCCCTGAACAAGCGGCCCGCGACGCTGCTGACGCGACACTACGTCAGCAATTTCCTGGTCCTTGAACAGAGTGGATCGAGCGCCAAGGTTGCCTTCAACCTGGCTGTCTATCGCTCCGACAAGGGCGAAGCGCCAGCGCTGCCCGTGGCCGGCACGGTACCGGCCATGCTGGCCGAGGTGGAATGCGAGTTGACCTGCAGCGAACAGGGCGACTGGCTGATCCAGCGCCTCGATCCCTTGATCACGTTCACGGCATGACGTAGCGGCGTCGCCGAGGCAGACGCTACGGCTTCCCGTAGCGTTTGTATCGGGCCTGCGCCCCAGCCCCGCCGGTCATGTCACGTGCCGCGTTTTTCCACTGTCGTGCGCGAAGCCCGGATCATCGTACTCGCGCGAGATGTCCTTCCTGGTGTAGTCGCGCAATTGCGAGGCGGCAAACACGCTGAGTGCCGCGCACACCAGCACGTAGACAGCAATCGCATACCCGGTGTGGTAGCGGGCGAACAACGCCGTCGCGATCAGCGGCGCGGGGCCGCCAGCGATCACCGAGGCGAGCTGGTAACCCATCGAGGCACCGCTGTAACGTAAGCGTCCGGTGAAGGTCTCGGCGATCAACGCCGCCTGCGGGCCGTACATCATTGCGTGCGGGACCAGCGAGAGCA
Organism: Cupriavidus sp. C2SS-8b; assembly: GCF_057073745.1. Taxonomy (NCBI): domain Bacteria; kingdom Pseudomonadati; phylum Pseudomonadota; class Betaproteobacteria; order Burkholderiales; family Burkholderiaceae; genus Cupriavidus; species Cupriavidus sp. C2SS-8b. The sequence continues at coordinate 1,200,677 of NZ_CP172717.1, read as the reverse complement.
CGATCGCGGCGAATACCCACATCGGATTGCGGGTGTCGACCATCGCGAAGAACACGAAGCCGAACACGCCCACCGCCAACGCGCCCGCGATATACATGCGGCGCCGTCCCCACACGTCCGACAGGTGCCCGAAGAACGGGATCGTGAAGAACTCGAGTACGGCCGCGGCCAGCACGGCGGTCAACAGCAGGTTGCGCGACATGCCCAGCGTCATGACGCCATAGGTGAACACAAAGGCCGTGAAGATGTAGAAGGGCGCTTGCTCGGCCATGCGGACCAGGGCGGACAGGATGATGTCCTTCGGCTGGCGCCGAATCACCTCCAGCATCGGCGTCCTTTCGATCCGGTGCTCGGCCAGCAGGCGCGCGAAGACCGGTGTCTCGAGCACGGTGAGCCGGATATAGAGTCCGATTGCGACCAGTACGATGCTGAGGAGGAACGGTATGCGCCAGCCCCAGCTCAGGAACTGGTCACCGGCCAGCCAGCTCATCGCCAGCACCGCCAGGTTGGCCAGGAACAATCCCGCCGGCACGCCGAATTGCGGCCAGGAAGCGACCAGGCCGCGATGCGCGTCGGAACGCGCCCATTCCATCGACATCAGGACCGAGCCGCCCCATTCGCCCCCCACGCCTACGCCCTGGATAAAGCGCAACACCGTCAACGCCACCGCGCCCCAGATGCCGATCTGTGCATAGGACGGCACGAACGCGACGGCAAACGTCGCCAGCCCCATCAGCAGCAGCGTGGCCACCAGCGTGGCCTTGCGGCCGATGCGGTCGCCGTAATGGCCGAAGATGGCAGCGCCGATTGGCCGCGCGATAAAGCCGACGGCATAGATCAGGAACGCCTGCAGCGTCCCGACGAGCGGATCGGATTCCGGGAAGTACAGCTTGGCGAACACCAGGCCGGTGACTGTGCTGTACAGGAAGAAGTCATACCACTCGATCGTGGTGCCGACTGTGCTGGCGATCACGGCGCGGCGCAACTGGCGCCGTGCCTCCGATTCAGTGAGGGGCATCGCCCCGGTTTGCGCGGGATCCATTTGCATCCCCCAATAAGCGATATACCGGTATAGACAGCCGACGCCTGAAGGCGTTCCCGCCGGACCTTTCCCGTTGAAAACGCCTTCGGCTTCGTACTCGCGAGCCGGATGCTCTTCATCGGCGGCGTGGAGGGCATCATCTACAAGCCGATGGCGTTCACGATGGGCTTCGCGCTGCTGGCCTCGATCGTCTTTACGATGCAGTCGAGGTGGTGCGCGATGTCCTGACGGGCGCGGTCACCGCGACCGAATCGGTCGGCTCGCACGCACTCGGCGCAGTGGGTACGCTGGCAGGCGGTGTCGTATCGACCGCGCGTGGCCCGCTGTCGGACAGCGTAGGGGGGCATTCGCCGGGTCATGCGCTCCACCAGGGGGGAGCAGCCGCAGGGCACCGAGACGGAACCCCTGCATGCGCGCTCGCCGAACGACGTCACGCGCACGCACCAGTAACCCCGCACGCTGGCGCCAGGAGTTGAAGTGCCGTGCGAGCGCTTAGAGCATTTGCAGTGCCTGCAGCACAAGCCCGACCAGCCCGCCGATGAGCGTGCCGTTGATGCGCACAAACTGCAGGTCGCTGCCGACTTCCATCTCGAGCTTGCGTGTCACGGTGGCCGTGTCCCATCCGTGCACCGTGTCAGCGATCAGGCGCGCGAGCTGAAGCCGATGCGCGGGCATCATCGCAAGGATGGCGTCGCGCCCGCATTGGTCGAGACGTGCGCGCAGCGCGGCGTCCTCCGCGACATGCCGGACGCTTTGCTCGATCAGCAACACCATGCGAGCGCGGACCAGCGATTCCGGCCGTTCGAGATCGGCCGCAACGGCATCGCGTAGTTCCGTCCACAGTGTGACGATATGCTGGTTCAGCATCGGATGCGCGAGCAGCGCTTCCCGCATGGTTTCGAGCTGCGCAAGGAAGGTCGGCGAATCGGCGAGGCCGGCCAGGCGATCATGGCCTAACGCGCCGAAGCGACGTCGCCATGGATGGTCAGGCGTGCTCCGGACATCTTCCAGCGCGGAGTCGAGTACCTTGATGACGGCGTCGGCGACCTTCTCGTCGAGCGAGATGCGCTGCCATATCCAGCCGGTGCCTTCGCGTACGCGCCGCCGGATCAGGTCGCGGTTGTCACGGAACAGCAGGTCGAGTTCTTCCAGCACGGGCGCCAGCAGCGCATCGAAATCCACGCTTCGCGAGACCTGCGCCAGCACCGCCGCTGCCACGGGCTGGAGAGGGACGCTGCGCGCACGATCCGCCAGGGCGCCGCGGATCAGTGCCACGGCCTCGCGCTCGTCCACCATCGTGAGCAGCTTCGGCGCAAGACTGTCCAGATAGCCAGCGATCTGTTCGGCTTGCCCGGGGGCGGAAAGCCATCGCAACAGGGCGCCGGAGAGATCGATCTGCGCAAGCTTGGCCGTCACCATCTCTGGCAGCAGGAAATTCTGCTCGAAGAAGGTGCCAAGGTTCTCGGCAATGCGGTGCTTGTTGGCCGGGATAATCGCGGTATGGGGCAAACGCAGGCCCAGCGGATGGCGAAACAGGGCGGTGACGGCGAACCAGTCGGCGAATCCGCCGGCCATGCCGGCTTCGGCGAACGCTTTTGCGAACCGCAGCCACGGATAGGCCGGCTCAAGCTGGCGGGCAACGAAGAACAGCACCACCATCGCACCCAGCAAGCCGGTCGCGATCCATTTCATGCGCGACAGGGTTCTCGCATTGTTTCTCTGGTCCAGCTCCATGTGCGCTCGCGATGAAAGGTCGCTAGAGATTCGTCTTGGCTGAACTACGCTAGACGCAATGTATCACTTCACCCCTGGCATTCACCGGCGACAGGGCGACGGCGCAAACCGGTGCGGACAAGCTAGACCAGGGCGGCGATGACTGCCACGGCGCAGCGCTTCACCACCGCTTCGAGCGCGGCCTCGGCGAACATGCTGGCCACGCTTTTTTACCGGGAGCGCGCAATGAGCCGCGACAGGACGCGGGTTCGCCACGTCTCATACGCGTACCAGAACAAGGTCATGGCCGGTGGCATGACCTGGCCGCGCAGGCCTTGCAACGCACCCAGGAGTGCCTGTTCGCTGCGGGCAAGCGGCTGCCATGCGCCCCCGCAGATCAACGTCCATCGAGGCCGGCGGCGGCGTGGCACGATCGTTGCGCGGGTTTCAGATCAGCCCTGGAGAACACGATGCCGATACTCACTGCCTGTTTCGACGATCGGACCGTCGCGGCGCATGCCTGCGAGGCGCTGATCGCGCAACTTCCCGGAATTCGCATCTCGGTGCATCTTGCCGCCGCGCACGAAGAGAGCGCAAGCATCGACCATCTGCGAAGTCTTCTGGTCGAGATTGTCGGCATCGGCCATGACCCGAGCCGATCGCCAGAGCAGGATTGCCCGGTCAAACTCGTGATTTCGGCTGGCACCGGGCATGAAGCCGAAGCGGCCAAAGTCCTTCTCCTAAGGCACCATGGGGCGCTTCGCAGCGAAGCCGCATAGGGGGGGACGGGCTTGTCATTTCTGCACCGTGCGCTCACTCACCCTTCAAGACTTGCCTGAAGCCCCTGTGCCCCCGCAGGTTCCCGGCTGGCATGGTTGATGCGGCGCCCTGTTCCGGACGCAACCGAGACATCCCCATGAGACCAGAGCCCCCCGTCGAAAACAAGCCCGGGCCGCCGGAAGGGCGGGTACCAAGGATGATGAGCCGTCCGTTGTTCATTTTCGCGGCCGCGATGATTGTGCTGGCGTTCATCCTTGCGGGCCTCTACGCATGAAGCACGGCCTTTCGTCGATATTGGGGGCGCTATGAAGTCGATGACGTATCGCGGGATGCTGATCACGGCGCATGCGGTCGAGGTCGGTGGCGGCAGCACGGGCTTTCAGTATCGCTATCGCGGCGAGATCGAGCGCGACGCTGCCGAGGCGAGCGAGGCGGCGGAATTCAAGCCCCCGTTGGGCCGGTACTTCGCCAATGCCGGTGCGGCCATCGAGCAGTGCCTGGCCGACGGCAGGCAACTGGTAGACGCGATGGACCCGGTCGACACCATGACGGGGTCAAAAGTCGAGGATCAGGGCGCCGGCTGGACCAACCAGTACGGCTCGCGCTCATAGTAGCGATGCACATCGATGGCCCATTGTTCATCGGCCATGCTGGGCCAGTTGTCCTTGTGAAAGCCCGGTCCATACTTGATTCGGTTCGCGCTAAGACCCACGCGGAAGCATTTGGCGTCCGTGTCCATGACCAGCGCGCTCCACGGAATGGCATGCAGCGTTTCGCCCATGCCCAGGAAGCCGCCGGTTGCCACGATCACGTAGGCGACGCTGCCGTGTGGGACGTCGATCATGATCTCCTTGATATCGCCAACGTATTCGTTGTCGGTCGAGTAGACCCGGGTCGCGTCGAAGCTTGATGCCGCCATGACTTCCGGTCCGGGACCCTTGCCAACGCCGCTGCCCACGATCGCAGCGCCCAGGTCTGAGGTGAGATAGCGATCCATGGCGGGTCTCCGAAACGGTTGCTGGTTCCCTGACGGAGCAACCTGCATGCCTGCTGGCCAATGACTTTGGCCAGCGCCGCGTCATGCGTGCCGGTCCACCCGCATGACCGCGCTGGCGGCGTCGACCACAGCCGCCAGGCCAAGCATGGCGATGATCACCGTGCAAGCCTGGGGCAGGCGGAACAGCGACAGCTCGAAATACAGCATCTGGCCAAGCCCGCCGGCCCCGACAAAGCCAAGGATCGCCGCCATGCGGATATTCGTTTCCCAGCGGTACAGGATGTAGGCCAGGAACTGGGGCCACACGCCGGGCAGCGTCCCATACACGAACACCAGCGCGGCCGGGGTGCCGCCTTCCTTCAGCGCGCGCGCGGGCGCGGGCGGCGCATTCTCGAGCGCCTCGGCGAACAGGCGGCCGAGCACGCCCGCCGTGTGCATGGCGAGGGCGAGGGTGCCGGCAAACGGTCCAAGGCCGACTGCCAGCACCGCCAAGGCGGCCCATACCAGCTCCGGAATCGAGCGCAACAGGTTCAGCAGCAAGCGCGACAACGCGCGCAGCGCATCGCCGTACAGGCCGCAAGCCGGCAGGGCCAGGCCAAAGCCCAGCACTGCCGCGCACAGCGTGCCGACGGCGGACACGGCGAGCGTTTCAAGCATGCTGACCGCGGTCTTTGCCAGGTAGGCGGACGACAGGTCCGGCGGGAAGAACGTCAGGAGGAAGTGCGCCATCTCGGCCGCAGCGTCCGCCGAAAGGAGCTGACCCAGATCGAGCGACAGGTACGCGAAGCTGCCCGACACCGCGGCGGCCACCGCGATCAGGGTGAGCAGGCATCGCATGCAGAATTGGGCGGCGCGGGCCTTGTTCGCCATGATTCAGTCGAGCAGCTTGCGCAGCCGCGCGCTGAGCGCGTCGGCCAGCAGCACCAGCAGCAGGAACACCAGCAGGATGGTCGCGGCTTCGCCGCCGTTAAGCAGCTTCATGGCCTGGTCCATCAACTGCCCCAGCCCCCCGGCGCCCACGAAACCCATGACCACCGAAGCGCGGATGGCACATTCCCAGCGGTAGACCGTATAAGAGACCAGTTCCTGCGCGGCATGGGGAATCAGGCCGTAGAAGAGGGCCGGCAGGCGTCCGCTCCCGCTGGCAAGCAGGGCGTGTACGGCGTGCTTGTCGCTGGATTCCAGGATCTCGGCATAGACCTTTGCCAGCATGCCGCCATAGGTGATGGCCAGGGCGAGGACGCCCGCCGCCGCGCCCAAACCGAGGGCGCGCACGAAGACCAGCGCCCAGACCAGTTCCGGCACGCCGCGCAGCAGCAGCACCAGGGCGCGCACGCCCGCGCGCACCGCCATGCGCGGCTTGTGTCCCGTGCCAGGGCCGATGCGCGACACGGAAAGGCTGCTGGTCAGGGCCACAGCCAGCGGTGCTGACACGAGAAAGGCGAGCGCAATCCCCGCGGTGGCGATCGCCAGTGTTTCGAGCGTGGCCTTGACCACAAGCCCGAGAAATTCGCCCGACACCTCGGGCGGCAGGAAATTGCGCACGAAAGCGCCCACCACCTTGAGATTGCCGGCGTCGAACAAGGTGGAAGGGCTGAACTGGGACAGCCGCAGCAATGGCCACAGCACGAGCAGCGCGAGCACGAGTCCGCTGGCGCGCCGCAGCGCATGGGGATCGCGCGGGTGGGCGGTCATCGGCACGCCGGCCTGGATGGGTTGCCGTCGCCGCGCGCGCCTGTGGCGACGCTGATCAGGGGCTGGCCGCCTTGCACCGGTGGCGTCGTGCTTTCGGAGGCATAGAGTTCGCGCAGCAGGGCATCGGTCACGCGTGTGGCCGGCAGGTCGAAGGCGATCTCGCCCGCCTTCAGGCCGACGATGCGGGGAAACCAGCGCAGCGCCAGGTCCACGGCATGCAGACTGGCCACCAGGGCCACGGCGCGCGTATCCGCTTCCTTGCGCAGTTCGCCCAGGGTGAGGTTGGCCAGCACCGGGTCCATGGCCGAGACCGGTTCGTCCGCCAGGATCAGTTCGGGCCGCTGGTAAAGCACGCGGGCCACCCCCACGCGCTGCAACTGGCCACCCGAGAGCTGGTCGCACCGGTCGAACAGGCGATCGGCCAGCTCAAGGCGGGCGAGCTGTTCGGCGGCGCCATCGATGTCGGCCGGATAGACCAGCGACAACAACGATTTCCAGGCGGGCCACAGGCCCAGGCGGCCGGCCAGGATGGCGGTGATCACGCGCTGGCGCGGCGGCATCGGCGGGGCCTGGTGCACCATGCCGATGCGGCAGCGCAATTGCCGCAGGCGCGCGGCGGACAGCGCCCAGGGGCTTTGCTCGAGCACCTCGACCCGGCCCTCGCCGGGCCGCAGCGACGTGGCCAGCAAGCGCAGCAAGGAGGTCTTGCCGGCGCCGGACGGACCGATGACCGCGATCGGCTCGCCGCGGCTGGCCGCCAGCGTGATCTGGCTCAGCGCACGTTGTCCGTTGGCGTAACGGATGCTGGCGGCATCCAGGCGGAAACTCATCAGGCCCGCATCACTGGATGAGGCCGGCGGCGCGGGCGGCGGTCTCGATCCCGGCGTAGTTTTCCGCGCGGGTGGGGATGTACTTGACTGTCCGCTGCAAGGCCATGATCTCGCGCTGCTCGGGATTGGCGGGGTCAAGCCGCAGGAACGCGTCGGTCAGCTTCTTGCGCAGGGCCGGATCGAGCCCGCCGCGCACCGTCCAGTTGTAGTCGAAGTAGGGCGGCGTCACGGCAAAGACCCGGACCTTGGCGGGATCCACCTTGTGCTGCTCCACCAGCTTGTCCCATACCGAGGCATTGAGCACGCCCGCGTCGGCCTTGCCGGCCTGCACGAACGCCACCGTCGCGTCGTGGGCGCCCGAATAGGCGACGGTCTTGAAGTCCTTGTCCGGATTGATGCCGGCCTCCAGCAGGAAGTGCCGCGGCATCAGGTGGCCTGACGTCGACGACGGCGCGCCGAAGGCGAAGGTGTGCCCCTTTAGGTCGGCCAGCGACTTGATCGCGCTGTTGGCGGTGATGAACTTGCTGGTGAATGCGGCATCTTCCTGGCGCTGGACGATGGGGATGGTGGCCCCCTTTGTCCGGATCTTGCTCTGCACGTAGGTAAAGCCGCCCAGCCAGGCCATGTCGATCTTCCCGGTGGCCAGCGATTCGACCACCGCGGCGTAGTCCGTGACGGGCACGAACTGCACCTTCATGCCGGTTTCCTTCTCCAGGTAGTGGCCGAGCGGCGCGAACTTGCGCTGCAGTTCGGTGGGGGATTCGTCGGGAATCGCCGAGACCCGCAGGACGGACTGGGCACTGGCGAGACCGGCAAAGCCCAGCAGGGCGAGCGCGGCAAGGCGCTTAAGCAACGGCAACACGGGTAGCTCCATCAGTCATGTCTCCGATCACTGCAGCGTCCGCGAAGCCTTCGCGGCGAAAGATTTCCAGGACCTCGTCCACGGCATCCGGTGCGCACGACACCAGCAAGCCGCCGCTGGTCTGGGGATCGGTCAGCAGCGCCTGCTGGCTGGCCGTGACCGACGTGGACAGGTCCACGTCGCCGCCGTAGCTGGCCCAGTTGCGCCCCGAGGCGCCGGTCACCAGCCCCTCGGCGGCCATGCGCTCCACGCGCGGCAGCAAGGGAATGCGCGCCATGTCGAGTCGGGCGCCGATGCCCGCGCCACGGCACAGCTCCAGCAAGTGGCCGAGCAGGCCGAAGCCCGTCACGTCGGTCAGCGCGTGGACGCCCGGGACTTCGGCCAGCAGCCGGCCGGGCGTGTTGAGCCGGGTGGTGCAGGCAATCAGTTCCTGATAGCCGTCAGCATCGAGCTTGTCCTTCTTCACCGCGGCGGACAGCACGCCCACCCCCAGCGGCTTGCCAAGGATCAGCTTGTCGCCCGAGCGGGCGCCGCTGTTCTTCTTGACCCGATCCGGATGCACCAGGCCCAGTACCACCAGCCCGTAGATCGGCTCAAGCGAATCGATGGTGTGGCCCCCCGCGACCGGGATGCCCGCCTGGGCGCAGACCGATTCGCCTCCTTCGAGGATCTTGCCGATGACCTCGGGCGGCAGCTTCTCGATGGGCATGCCGACCAGCGCCAGCGCCATGATCGGGGTCCCGCCCATGGCATAGACGTCGGAGATGGCGTTGGTGGCGGCAATGCGCCCGAAGTCGTACGGATCGTCGACCACCGGCATGAAGAAATCGGTGGTGGCGATCAGGGCCTGGCTGTCATTGAGCTTGTAGACCGCGGCGTCATCGCTGGTTTCCTTGCCGACCAGCAGGGCCGCCGGCGCCGGGAAGCCAACCGAATTCCTGAGGATTTCAGAAAGCACGCCGGGCGCGATCTTGCATCCGCATCCGCCGCCGTGGGAGAAGGCGGTGAGCTTGATCTTGGTGTTGTCTGGCTGGGTCACTGCAGGGCTCCGGGTGATTCTGGTTTCAAGGCGTCGGCGACAAGTTTACTCACTTCCGCGCATTCGCGGGCCGGCGCGAACAGCGGCGCCCGCAGTGCGCACTGCTGGCGCAGGCGGGTCAGGAACCCGGCATCGCGGCTGGCGCGCTCCAGCACCCGCGCCAGTTGCGCGGCGTCACCCACGGGAAAATAGCCTTCATAGTCATGGCCGAGCATGCCGATATTGCCCGGAATACGGCTGGCCACCACCGGCACGCCGCTGGCGACGGCCTCGACGATCACGTTGGCGCCGCCTTCCATGACACTGGAGATCACCAGTACCCGGGCTTGCCGGATGTGCTGGCGGGTCTGGTCATGGGGCAGGTTCCCGAGCCAGACATAGCGCCGCGGGCCGGGCCACGCCTGGGTCTCCAGCGCCAGGGCGGCCTGCTCATACGCCTTGTCCAGCGCGCCACCGATCTGGATCAGGCGCACGGACGAATCGTCGGGGAGCAGCGCCAGGGCGCGCATGGGCGTCAGGGGATCTTTTTCCGCCCGCATATGGCCGACCACCACGACATCGAAGTGATCCTTGCCGGGCGCGGTGGGCGCGCATGCCGGCGCAGATTGGTAGATCACCCGGCACTTGGCGCGCTGCGCGTCCGGTAGCTCGGCCAGCCCTTCTTGCTGCAGCACAACCAGGTGCGTGGCCAGTTCGAGCGAGCGCCGGGCGCAGGCATCGGTGCGGATATCGCGGTACAGATCGGTGCCGGTCAGCACGACGATTCGCGGACGGTCGGGACAAGCCTGGGCAAAGCTGGCAATGGACTCGGCAGAGCGGCGCGCGTGCAGGGCGATCAGGCAGTCGGGCAGGGCGCCGCCCGGGCTGGCCGCCAACCATTCCGCGTCCAGTGTGACCGCATAGTCTTCCTGCAGGAACCGGGACCAGCGATGGGCGGTTTGCCAGTTGCCGTTGTTGGCTTTGCGCAGCGCCGGACTGATAATCGCGACGTTGGCCTTGGGAGGACGCATGACGACAGGTTCCGAGGGGGCGGTAGCAAGAAGGATAAACAAGTTCGGGCTCGATGCGGCGTTTGCCGGGGCGCACCGGCGCACCTGGGCCGTGCTTCAGGGTCTGTCGGCGTCGCAGTGGCAGGTTCCCTACGACGCGGGCATCAATCCGCCCTTGTGGGAGTATGCCCATATCGCCTGGTTCACGGAGCATTGGGTGCTGCGCGAGCCGCGTGCAGGGCAGGACGGCCGCTGGGTCGCGCGCCTCCCGTCCATGCTGCCGGACGCCGACCGCCTGTTCGATTCCATGCGCGTCGCCCACCAGGATCGGTGGCATCTGGCGCTGCCTCCGCTCGCCGAGATTCGCGACTACGCTGCCGCCGTGCTGGCGCACGTTCGCGCCAGGCTCGCCGCATCGGACGATACCGACGCGGCGCTCTATTTTTACCGGCTCGCCTTGTTCCACGAAGACATGCATGCGGAGGCGCTGACCTATATGCGCCAGACGCTCGACTATCCGCTGCATGCCCCGCTGGCCATGCCTGCCATGGCGCCGGACTCGGAGCCGGTCGCCGCAGGCGGCGACATGTTCCTGATGGGGACGTCCGATGGCGACGGCTTTGCCTTCGACAACGAGAAATGGGCCCACCCGGTCCACGTCGCGCCGTTCCGCATCGATCGTACGTGCGTGAGCAACGCCGCCTTCGCGGAATTCGTGAACGCCGGCGGCTACCGCGACCCTCGGTGGTGGTCCGACGACGGGCGCGCATGGCTGCGGCAGAGCGGACTGACGCATCCGGTGCGCTGGCGCGAGACGGATGGCGGGACCGCGCGGCAATGGGCTCTGCGCTGGTTCGGGCAATGGCTGCCGCTGCCGCCGGAACAGCCGGTGTGTCACGTCAATGCCTACGAGGCGGAAGCCTATTGCCGCTGGGCCGGCAAGCGCTTGCCTACGGAGTCCGAATGGGAATATGCGGCCACGCATGACCTGATCCAGTGGGGCGGCGCCGTGTGGGAATGGACGGCGGATCCGTTCGCGCCCTATGCAGGCTTCTCGCCCGACCCCTACCAGGAGTATTCCGCCCCCTGGTTCCACACGCATCGCTCCGTTCGTGGCGGATCGTTTGCCACGGATGCCCGCATGCAGCATCCTCGCTACCGGAATTTCTACCTGCCGCGCCGCAGCGACCTCTTTGTCGGATTCCGCTGCTGCGGTTGAGGGTGCAGGGCGGTAAGATCGTCTGACTCACGCGCCAAGGAGCATCGGATGCGGTTTCTCTGGCCACACATGCTCTGGCTGCTGGCCTTGCTTCCCCTGCTGTCAGCGGCCTACCTGTACCTGATTTCGCGACGCAAGAAGTACGCGCTGGTGTACGCCAGCCTTGCGCTGCCGCGGGCAGCGCTGGGCCGCAGGCAACGGCTGCGGCGCCACCTCCCGCCCCTGCTCCTGCTGGTCTCGCTGGGTGCGGCCCTGCTGGGTTGCGCGCGGCCCATGGCGACCCTTACGCTGCCGTCCGACACCATCACGCTGGTACTGGCCATGGACGTGTCGCGCAGCATGGCGGCGACGGATGTCGCGCCCACGCGGATCGGCGCCGCCCAGCAAGCTGCCCGGGATTTCATTGTCGAGCTGCCGGCCAGCGTGCGGCTGGGTATTGTCTCCTTTGCCGCGACGGCGATCGTCATCCTGCCGCCTACCGAGAACCGGCAGGACATGCTCGACGCGGTCGACCGCTTCCAGCTGCAGCAGGGCACGGCCACAGGCAGCGGACTGATCCAGGCGCTGTCCGTGCTGTTGCCCGACGATGGCATCGACCTGGAGGCGATTCTCTTCAGCGGCGAGTCGCTCGCGCCCGGCGCCGCAGGAAGATCGCTGACAGAGGCTGCGGCGGCGGATGCCGTCCGCGAGCGCGAACAGGAAGGGCGGACCATCCAGGCGGGCGCTTACCGGCACGGTGCGGTGATCCTGCTCAGCGATGGCCGCCGTACCACCGGGCCCGACCCGCTGGACGCCGCGCGCATGGCCGCCCAGCGCGGCGTGCGCGTCTTTACCGTGGGTTTCGGTGCACCGCCGGATAGCAGTGCGGCGGCATCGGGCATGGACTTCACCATGCAGCCGGATGAATCCACCTTGCGCTCCGTCGCGATGCTCACGGAGGGCGAATACTTCGCGGCGGGGTCGTCCGCGGACCTGAAGCAGGTGTATCGCCAGTTGAGTGCGCGCTTCGTGCTGGAGCGCAAGGAAATCGAGATCAGTGCCTTGCTGGCGGCAGCTTCCGCCTCGCTGCTGGTGGTAGCGTGCGCTTTGTCGCTGCTGTGGTTCCGGCGGTGAACTTGGCCGCCAGCGCCGGGTTCAAAGGGGGCGGTTTATCGGCATTTATCCAATTCCGATAAATCATCGCTGCCAAATAAATGGCGATAAATGCTCCGGCCGCCATCGGTGTCGGAGACCATGCCGAGGCAAGTGATGCCCGGTGAACGCAGTGGACGCGGCCGGAACGAAGGGCGCCTGAGGGAAAGGCGCGGGCAAATATCCGGTGCCCGGCGCGCCGGCTCAGGGAACGGTTGTTGCTTGAGCATGGCCATTGCCCATTGTCAGTTTCGTCGCCGTTTGGCGAATGCCCGCGTGATTTTCCCTGGACACCTTTCACTTCGAGCCGCCGCGGAGCTGATCCGTGACAGCGTGAATTCATGGATCGATGACTACGCGCCGAGCATGGGCGCGGCCCTCGCGTACTACACCGTGTTTTCGATCGCGCCGTTGCTGGTGATCGTCATCACCGTCGCCGGCGTCATATTTGGCACGGATGCGGCACGTAACCAGGTGGTCGGTGAATTGACCGGCCTCATCGGCGATCAAGGGGCAGAGGCGATACAAGAGATGCTGGTGGCGGTCAGCAAGCCGGCCGCCAGTACGCTGACGGCCGTCCTCGGCGTACTGGCGCTGCTGGTTGGCGCGACGACCGTCTTTGCCGAACTGCAGTCAGCGCTCGACCGCATCTGGCGGGTCCCGCAGCGACAGAAGATATCAGGACTGATCTCGCTGATCCGCGCGCGACTGCTTTCCTTCGGCATGATCCTTGGCATCGGGTTCCTGCTGGTGGTGTCGTTGCTGTTCAGCGCGGCCCTTTCTGCCCTGGGGAGGGAGTGGGGGCCGCTGCTCGGCGTCAACGAAGCCGTCGGACATGTCCTGGACAGCATCGTCAGCCTGGTTCTGCTCACCGTGGTGTTCGCGATGATCTACAAGATCATGCCGCGCACGAAGATACGCTGGTTCGACGTGTGGCTCGGTGCGGCCGTGACCGCCGTGTTGTTTACGCTGGGAAAGTTTCTGATCGGCTTGTATATCGGGAAAACCGCCGTAGCCAGCGGTTATGGCGCGGCGGGATCACTGGTGGTCCTGCTGGTGTGGGTGTATTACGCTGCGCAGATATTTCTTCTTGGGGCGGAATTTACCTGGCACTTCGCTCGCCGGTTTGGCTCTTTAAGGCACAGTGATCTGCAGTCACCCGTGCGCGACGTCTCCCCGGATCCAGCAAAGGATGCCGGGCGTTCCCCTTCCGATTAGCGGGCTGTCCGGAATGCGGCAGTTGTGGCCCGGATCTCCTATTGCGCCGGATCTATGCTTAGTACGACCATCGTGGGGCATCGCGTGGCCCGGCCGGCTGGCAACGAATCGGTCGTGCGCACGTCGATGCACGCGAGTCGCTTAGCCGGCTCCGGCAACGGATCATAGAACCGAAACGCCATTTCCATCGGGCAGTTCGTTACGGCGAATGCCGCTTCCCGGCATAAGAAAAATGTCGGCCCAGGCAGGCCGACAACTCCGCATTGCGCATTGGGGGACACGCTGCGGGTGACGAAAGCATCGCGAGGTTGTGAACGGCGCACTGACGGCGCGGCATTGATGCGCCAGCCGTTTTGCACGGCGTCGCTTTCCCCGCTGTTCGGATGAGACGACCGACCGTTCAACCGTAGCCGAACTGAAGCATATTTGCAGCATTTCACCCGATGCTTCCTTTGCGGCGCAATAGCGTCATGCATGGCGAGTGGGGTACATTTGTTTTTGGTAATTGTAATTAAAGGATCTGGGAAGATGGGATGGTTTTTGTTTAACAAAAGCAAGAATAATTTTTACCATTTCTCCAGTAATTATTGATGTGATTTTACGAATCTTTAGGCGTAAGGCAGACATGGATAAATCGATGCAAGCATTAAGGGCGTATCAGCTGTGATACGGAATTGGCCAAGCACCACCCTAGCCGAAAAAAGGTGGAACCCCGTTCGCTGGACACCGACTGGACTCTTGCAATGGAACAAGCTCGAAGGCTTCAAAAAAATCAAGGAGACGTCTTCCTTTTTTTCTGTCGGTGGCGGAACGCCTTCTCGCGCCGCCTTGCTGCACTTTCGACGTGGCGGCTGTGGCACGCGAGCATTTCGCAGTTCCACGTGTGATACGGAATGGCGCGGAGGCCGACCGTGAGCCCGACCGTCGAGAGCGGGAATCGCCCTGTGGCCGCCAGTTTTGTGTGCTTGGCACAAGCTTCGCTAATGGCCTCCGCATGCTGCCCTCCAGTGTTCGATATCCCCGGGTATGTAGGCGGCGCGAGTGCGGTGCATCGAAGGCTTCCATGCGTCCCATGCTCACGAACCGAAGATCAACATACCTCGGCGTAATCGCTGGAGGAGGAGCTTGTCATGCAGAAGGTCCTCGCTGTGTTTGGCACGCGTCCCGAAGCCATCAAGATGGCACCGCTGATCCACCGGCTGCAGAGTTCGCCTGACTTCGACTTGCGGGTATGCGTGACTGGCCAGCATCGGCAAATGCTCGACCAGGTGCTTCAGCTCTTCAGGATCGTGCCGGACTTTGACCTCAACGTGATTTGCAAAAGCCAAAGCCTTTCCGACATCACCACAAGAGTGCTGGCTGGCGTCCAAACGGTTCTTGAAGAATTCACGCCCGACACAATGCTGGTTCATGGAGATACCACCACGACATTGGCGGCGACGCTGGCGGCGTTCTATCGGAGCGTCCCGGTCGGCCATGTCGAGGCCGGATTGCGAACCGGAGACCTGACCGCGCCCTGGCCCGAGGAAATGAACCGGCGCGTGACGGACATCATGGCATCGTGGCATTTCGCGCCGACGCAGCAGGCGCATGACACGCTGTTGCGCGAAGGGGTCAACCCGATCCGCGTCCGGTTGACTGGCAATACAGGCATTGACGCCCTGCTCGAGGTCAAGCAGCAGATCGACGCCGATTCGCATACGCGCGCGCGCCTGGCCGACAGTTTTCCGTTCCTGGATGAATCGCTACGGCTGGTGCTGGTCACCGGGCATCGGCGCGAAAATTTTGGCGCGCCATTCGAGCGCTTCTGTACCGCGCTGCGCATGCTCGCCGATCGGAACAAGGACATCCAGGTCGTCTATCCGGTCCACCTGAATCCCCGGGTACGCGAGCCGGTCAATGCCATCCTGAGCCAGCATCCCCGGATTCACCTGATCGATCCGCAGGACTACCAGCCGTTCGTGTTCCTGATGTCGGCTGCTTACCTGATCGTGACGGACTCGGGCGGGATCCAGGAAGAGGCGCCGGCCCTGGGCAAGCCAGTCGTCGTGACGCGCGAGACCACGGAGCGCCCCGAAGCGGTGGTGGCCGGTACGGCGCGCCTGGTGGGAACGGATACCGACCGGATCGTCATGGCTGTCGAACTGCTGCTTCGTGATCACGAAGTGTATTCCCGCATGTCGCGTGCCCACAATCCGTTTGGAGACGGGCGTGCCAGCGAGCGAATTATCAGTGCCCTGCAACAACCTGTTAAGGCGATGTGTACCGCCGCCTTCTCTCGCGCAATGCACGCGGCGCCGGTAACGGACCCGCGCGTCATCCAGCTGGACGGCAACATCGCAACCTGGAGGAAAACATCATGAAATCTGCAGCGACCTTGGCGGCGGCCATCCTTGTTGCAGGCGTGTGGGCCGCGGGGCCGGCGCACGCCCAATTGTCGCCGGAGGCGGCCGCGGTGATGTCCGGGCCGATTCTCTATCTTCCGGCAAGCCCGTCCGATCCGGGCGGTGTGAATGGCTACGACCACGACCGGCAGTTCGTCGGTGTCGAAGCCGACGACCCTGGCAAGAACAAGGCGAAGCGCGCCAACCTGATAAAGAAGCCCAACAAGGCCGTGGCCGGTCCGAAAGTCAACGCCGGCACTTACGTGCTGTCGACTGCCCCGGGGGAGGTCAAGAAGTAAGAGGCCTGTGGCGCCCGGTTTAACACAGATGTTCGGGGACGTCCGCCATGGCTGACATTCAGCCCCTGGCATATCCGGCCCCGGTTTCCGCTTCGCGCTCTGGAGACGATCGTGTTCCATAAACTGCGTTTGATGCTGCTGCGACTCAGCACCGTGGTCTTCATGGTGCTGCTGGTGGCCACCACGGGACCCGCCCGAGCCGCCACCAACCTGATTGCCATGGTGGTACCCGACAACTATTCGCCGACCGATCCGCGCATCACCGCGTGGCTCGACGCCGCACTGGAAGAGGGGCTGCAGATCAAGCTGATCACCGACACGCAGGTGCTTCAGGGCGTCACGCCGGCCCAGTACCCGGGCATGATCCTGCCGGATCAGGTGCATCCCAACGCCAGCGATGCCATGGTGACGGCGATCGAGACGTATGCGAATCAAGGCGGCAATGTGATGCTCGTCTACGACTTCGGCGCGCTGACGACAACCGGCTTCTATGCTTCGCAACGCAGCCGCTTCAGTAATCTGGCTGGCGTGAACTACGTTCTCTACGACCAGTACGGCGGCAACATGATCGGTCTCGGACCGATCACCGGGCTGAGCAGCACCTTGCGCGCCATCCAGGTTCCCCCCGGCAAGTCCATGGCCTGGACGACCACATCGTCCAGTGACCCGGTGGAGGGTGTGTCGGGCTATGTCTATGGCTTCCTGACCTACCCAAGCTATGTCACGCAGGGGGCTTACACGGGCAAGGCTTTCCTGACGTCGCCAAACTTCGGACTGGTTGCCGGTCTGCGTTCGTTCGGTTCCGGCCAGGTGCTCTTCGTCAATCTTCCGCTCACGTACCTGAAGGGACAAACCGACGGCGTGCTGATGCACGGGTTCGTACGCTACTTCGGTGAAAGCATGATGGTCATGCCACGGCTCTCGGCACAGCCCAAAGGCCTGGCCGGTCTGGTGCTGAACTGGCACTTCTGCGCGGGCGACCAGATCGCGCCAGCCTACCAGCTCAAGAACTGGGGCATTTTCAACAATGGCCCGTTCTCCGTCGTGATTACCGCCGGGCCGGACCAGATCAACTTCGGCGACGGCAAGGGGGTGAACCTCTCCAACAACGCCTCGGCGAAGCAGCTGGTCGCTTACCTGATGAACAAGGGTCACCATATTGGCGACCATGGCGGATGGATCCACGACTACTACGGGGACAATGCCAGCGAGACCAACCAGTCGACGTTCCAGCAGTACCTGGTGCTAAACAAGCAGAGCGTTTCCGCGGTGACAGGGATGAATACCGTCGAGTATGCGGCGCCACAAGGCAACACGCCGCAGTGGTCGCTCAACTGGCTGGAGCAGAACGGTGACACCGGCTACTACTTTGTCGGCCATACCGGCATGGCGCCCACGCGCAGCTACCGCAATGGCGCCTTGCTGAACCAGACCATTCGCGCGTTCCCGGTCGTGCCGTTCGGATCGAATGCGACGTTCGAGGAGTTCGAGGATTTCAACGTTCCGACGGCCAGCATCAGCGCCTGGTACCGCCAGCTGACAGACTTCGTGGTGAAGAACCGCACCAGCCGGCTGATCTACATGCATCCACTCGGCGCCGTGGACTACCGGAGCGTGCTCAATGGCATCTTCTCCTATGCCAACACCCTCAAGGGGCAGGGCGTGTTCAAGTGGTACACCATCAACGAACTCGCCGTGTTCGGGCAGCGGCGCCAGCAAACCACGTGGCAATCGACTGACATGGGCAACAGCTGGAGCTTCCAGGCAAGCAACCCCGCCGGGTTGACCGACATCACCTGGGTGCTGCCGAAGATTGCCTACACGCAGCCGGTCGTGACGCAGGGCGCCGCAACCGTGACGTGGGACTCGACCAACTGGCTGGTCACGGCAGGGGCGGGCAACACCGTGGCGTTCACCAGCGGCAAGCAATGACAGCTGGCCACCTCGCTTCCGTCTGCCGGGCGGCAATGTAACGCCGTCCGGCGATTTCCCCGGACACAGTGGATCACTCATGCCTCGATCACTAAGCACTATCCTGCTGCTGGGCGCGGTGTTTTCCGCGATGGTCCATGCTTCGCCGGGCGCCGCCGAGCCGCACGCTACACACGCGGTTGTCGCGAGAAGGGTGGCACCGGCTGACATCGCGCAAAGCGACAGAGTGCCGGCAGGCCCGGTGAAGGACACTCCAGCGATGGTCGCTGTGCGACAGCCTGCGGGCAGCTTCAAGGACGAGCCCGACGATACCCTCGAGCAACCGCCTGCCCCGGTCTTTGAAAAGCCGGTGACCGGTACGAAGGCGGGTCACATCGCTGTCTCGACGATGACGGGGCTGCTGACCCTGATCATGATCCTCATCGTGCTTTACGCAGTGCGGCACTACATCTTCACGCTGAACCGCCTGTTCGGCAGGCAGCGGCATCCCTATCTCGATATCGATGTGGCGGAATGGCCGTCGCTGACTGTCATGATCGCCGCGCACAACGAGGAAGCGGTGATCGCCGGCTCCCTGCAGTGCCTGCTGCGGACGGACTATCCGGCGGACCGGCTGACGATCATGCCCGTCAATGACCGCTCGAACGACCGCACGCGCGAGATCATCGAAGGATTCGCCGCGCGGCATCCCGGCCGCATCCACCCGTTTCACCGGATCGCCGGGAAACCCGGCAAGGCTGCCGCGCTCAAGGATGCGAGCGAGACCGTCAAGACCGACATCATTGTCGTCTTCGATGCCGACTACCTGCCTCCGGTCGGCCTGCTCAAGCAACTGGTGGCCCCGTTCTTCGATCCCGAGGTCGGCGCGACCATGGGCCGGGTCGTGCCACTGAATCTCGGCAGCAACCTGCTGACGAGGTTGCTCGATATGGAGCGCTCCGGTGGTTACCAGGTGGACCAGCAGGCGCGCATGAACCTCTGGCTCGTGCCCCAGTACGGCGGTACGGTCGGCGGCGTCCGTGTGCGCGCGCTGCGCAGCGTGGGTGGCTGGCACGATGACGTGCTGGCCGAAGACACCGACCTGACGTACCGGCTGCTGCTGGGAAACTGGAAGACGATCTACCAGAACTGGGCCGAATGCTACGAAGAGGTCCCCGAAGCGTGGCCGGTCCGCATCCGGCAGATCATGCGCTGGACCAAGGGCCACAACCAGTCGTTCTACCGTCACGCCCGCCGTGTGGCTGCGTGTCCGGGACACGGACTGCTGGAACGCCTGGATGGCGTGGCGCTGCTTGCCATCTACACCATGGCACCGGTCATGCTGCTGGGCTGGGCGCTGACGATCTTCCTGTTCTACACGAGCGGCTTCGCGCTGCATAGCACGCTCATCCTGCTCGCGCTGATGTCTTACGGCACGCTGGGCAACTTCGCGGCATTCTTCGAAATTGCAGCGGCCGTTCACCTCGACGGCGGCCGCGAACGCATCCGCTTGCTGCCGTTCAATTACTTCGGATTCATCGTCAGTGCGTTCACGATCGCGAGAGCCATGTTCGACCAGGTGATCGTCGATGTCCTGTTTCAACGCAAGCTGTATTGGGACAAGACCAAACGCTACCGCCAGGGCGGCTGAAAAGGAGCTGAAAAAATGTGGCCAATCCTGCTGGTCGTCCTGACCTTCCTGGCTTTCGGTCTGCCTCTGATGCCGGCCTACGTGGAATGGCGGCGGCGCCGTGATATCTCGCCGCTGGCGATCGATGGTGAGCTGACGCTGGACGTCCGCGCCGTCGCGGCCGAGTTCCGTGCCATGCTGGATGCCAATCCGGGCGATATGGTCAGGGCAGGGGCGTTGCGCGACGACGTGCTGGAAGTCGGCGTCGACTGGGTACCGACATCCTCGGAGATGACGCGCAAGCGCTGCGATCGCGTGCTGCTGGCCCAGGGCGACCTGGAGTTGCCGGACAACTTCACCTTTACGCGCGACCTGTATGCGAAGCGCAATGTCCACAGCGGGGAATGGAACCGCCTGCGCGTGGTCGTGGCCGAAGGCGGCCTGGTGCTTCGCGAGGGCAGCGTGCTGGACCATTGGGCGCATGCGCGCACGGCGCATGTCGCGGCGAACTGCCGCTTGATTGGTCCGTTGGCTGCCTTGCAGGGGGTTGTCGTGGAAGAGGGGTGCAAGTTCACCTCGCTGGCGGGAAGCACGATCCGTTTCGGCAATCCGGATCATCGCAAGGACGCCACCGTCAATGGCCAGCGCCGGCCTGTGCTGGAGCCCAGGGAGCGAACGGGCGCGGGACCATCCGCGGATCTCGGCCGCCGCATCATGGAGCATGACTATTATCTTCCGCCCGACATCCGCTACGACGGAGACCTGATCGTCCACGGCAACCTGAAGATCGGGAGCGGGACGCGGATAGCGGGGAGCGTCAAGGCAACCGGTTCCATCCGGGTCGGGGCGCGTGTCCGCATCGACGGCACGCTGGTGTGCGGTACCGCGCTTTATGTCGCACCTTGCTGTGCCATCATGGGCCCCGTTGCCGCGGAAGAGTCGGCCAGCATTGCCGAGAACTGCCTGA
This sequence comes from Cupriavidus sp. C2SS-8b, assembly GCF_057073745.1. Lineage (NCBI taxonomy): Bacteria > Pseudomonadati > Pseudomonadota > Betaproteobacteria > Burkholderiales > Burkholderiaceae > Cupriavidus > Cupriavidus sp. C2SS-8b. The sequence goes on along the minus strand of NZ_CP172717.1, from coordinate 1,179,971 downwards.
TAGGCCTCTTGTCCAGCCCCACCTCACTGGCTGCTCCCGAGGTCTATGTCTGGAGTGGGACGACGGTGCATGGCGCGGTGAGCGCGATTGTCGGAGGAAGGGTAATGCCGGCCACCACGGCTTCGCCGAGCGACGAGCATGAATAGATTCTGCGGGCTCCTTCTCCTCTGCGCTTCCATGCTCGGCCTGAATGGCTACGCTGCGGAACTGCGCCTGACCGGATACCAGCGGCCAGACGGTGCCATCACGACCTACTACGGCGGTGACTCGGTCGATCCATACTTTGCCATGAAAGCGCTGCTGGTCGCGTCGGATATCGGCCTGGACGCCAACGCCGCCGCGCGCCGGTGGATCAACTGGCTGATGCCACGACAGCTGAAGAGCGGACAGTTCGAGCGCTACTGCCTGACGCGCGGCCGTTTTGCGTCGTGCCGCCGGGCGGACGCGGACGATGCCCTGCTTGCCACCTGGATGGAGCTGCTGGTCCGGTTTTCACCGCCCGGGGGCATGCCGCCGGCGTGGAAACGGAGCTTCGACAAGGCGAGCCGCTATCTCGACAGTTTGCGCGATCCGCAACTTGGGGTTTTCCATATTGCCGCAGACCTGCCTGTTTCCCTCATGATGGACAACGTCGAGATCTACAGCGCATTCAGGGCCGTGGGCAAATACTCGGCAGATGCCGAGGACACCGAAGCTGCGCAGAAGTGGACGGTGAAGGCCGACCAACTCGAGCAGAACATCCTGAAAGTGTTCTGGCGGCCGGGCTTTGGCTATCAGGTCAGCACCCAGGAGCGCGACAAGGTCGAGTTCTATCCAGACACAGTTGCGCAGATATTTCCTATCCTTGCTGGGGTAGCGCCCGATGACCAGCCGGCTAAGGTGCGTTACGCGGCCTGGATGGCGCAACACCGCTTTGTCTGGCTACAGTTGCCGGAGACCGATTTTCCCTGGGGCCTGGTGGCCCAGGTGGCCGACAAGATGGGGGACCAGGATGCCATCACCTGCTGGCGCGTGCGTGCAACCCAGTTCCGGCACGGGACGCACTGGAACGTCCTGGAGGAGGCGCTATACCAGGCCTTTGTCGCCCGATTGACCCCGGAACAGGCTATCGCGCCTGTGCCGGCCGGCTTGCGGTGTCGATAGCCCTTCCTAAAGACGGGCGGGTCCGTAACGATCAAGCAGGGCTCCCCAGAGTTGCGCCGTAGGCATTGGGGCCATGACCACTGGAGGGTGATGACAATATGCGCCACGGAAAGCTGCGGGGAATCCATGCCGCCCACGGAAGCCGAACCTGGCTTCCCGTGCTGGGCATGCTGATGGTAGTGACGTCAACCAATGCCTTTGCCCAGGTGGAGGGCACCGGGCCGCGCACCTTCGCGCCGCTGCTGACGGGGTTTATCGAGGGTGGCCTCGGGCATGCCAACCTGACTGGCGATAACCCGAACTGGAACGACCAGTACCTTCGGGGCGGTGTAAACCTGACGCCCAACGATTACGTGACCGGCGAGATCAGCCATCAGAGTCACTTCGGTGATCAGGGCACGTTCTTTGGCCTGGGCTACACGCGGACGTTCAATGAGGACTGGTACGCGTTCCTCAGCGGCGGCACCAGTGCGGGTGGCTTCTTCCTGCCGGATTACCGTTTTGACGGGATGCTGTTTCGCAAGCTCCTGCCCAAAAAGAACCTGGTGGCGGGCCTGGGCTTTACCTACTACAAGGCCAAGGAAGTCTATGACGACAAGACTTTGCTGGTGGGCCTGACCTACTACTTTGACCAGCCCTTCATCGTTCAGCTTCTCGGGCGGTTCAACCGCAGCGACCCTGGCAATGTCCGGTCCAATCGCGGCGTCATTGCGCTGACCTATGGCCGCGACAAGGATCAGTTCATCACCTTCAAGTACGAAGGTGGCAATGAAGCGTATCAACTGACTGGCCAGCAAACCTTGCTGAATGATTTCAACAGCCAGGAATTCACACTAACGTGGCGCAAGTGGATCACCAAGACGTGGGGGTTCAATGTGCGCGCGATCTACTATGACAACCCGTCCTACAAGCGCAAGCAAGCGGAGGCGGGGGTCTTCGTGGAGTTTTAGCCATGATGCATGCATCCACGCAAATTTCCGCCGCCCCTGACAAGGGCGAGTCCCTGGGCCGTACCGTGATCAGTGTCGCGAGGCACCGATCGCTGGATCGCCTGAGCCTTTCGGCGCCGACCATAGCGGCGATCGTGCTGGTTCCCTTGCTGTTCAACGCGATCGAATGGATCCTGCACGACGATATCAGTGCCGCCTGGGCCGGCACCTTCGCCTTCTGGCTCGATAAGCTCGAAATCCCGGGCGCCGTCGGGGAGCGCCTGACCAGCGTGGCTGGGCTGGACTTGTCGCTGCCCCACCTTGACGTGGTGGCGGGTCTGCCCGACGTGGTGACGTGGCGCATGTCGGCGGCGCTGACGGTCCTTGGCGGCCTGCTCACCTTGCGCATGCCGGACAGGATGCTGCCGCTGCGCTATTTCCTGCTGTTCGGGATCCTGATCCAGTTCACGGCGCTCGCCTTCTTTGCCGTCATGCCCGAGAAGTTTCCCTACACCGTGAGCAGCTTTATCGACAACGGGATGAAAGCCGCGGTCGGCTTCCTGATCGTCCTGCCCTGGGCGCATGCGCTGGTCTACTACATCTTCGATTATTCATGGCCGAAGAAGATTGCCTTGACCGTTATCACGCTGGCTTTTGTGGCAGTCGCGGTCCCATTGCAGCTGATGCTGCATGTCTACATCGTGCAGAAGTTCTCGATGTTGTGGCTGCCCGTGTTGTCGTTCCTGTTCGGCCCGACGCTTGTCATCTTTTCCTGTATCGCGTTGTACGGGTGGGGGATGAGCTGGCAGCGACTAAGGGCTGCGCGCACTCAGTGAAAACCGAGGGAAGACAAGAGAAGAAACGGAAGCACCAGCATCGGCGCCGTTGATGCCGTCCCGCCTGCCGACTAGAGAGCCGCGCAGCAGCCGAAGGCGATGATGCGATATCGCGGGCAGTGTCGGGCCACGGACAGGTTCGGGGCTGGTTCAATCATTGTTGGAGAGCCTGTAGGCGGACGCGCACCACGCGGCAGGCAGCGGGGCAGACTCTGAAGCGAGTACCCGTACGAAATTCCTCGCACGCTACGATCAATATTCGCCCGTTAGGGCAAGTCAACGCGTTTTTTGGTTACTTTTTGTCGCTCGGACAAAAAGTGACTCGCAGGCTGTGCCTGCGAAACAGCGGCATTTGCCAAGAGCGACGACTCGATCATGACCACGGAGCCCCGCCCGGCTGTGCCTGCGAAACAGCGGCATCTGCCAAGAGCGATGACCCGATCATAACCAGCGCCCCCAACCAATTTAAAGCGTGGCGAACTGGCCACCAATACAGCGATCGCACAGCGACCCTGCTATCAGTGAAGCGTTGACATCAACTCTGTACAAAAAAGGCGGACCGACGCCGGGGAAACGCCGGTCCGGGCTGGGTCGACAAGCAAAAGTCCGCACAATTGCCGTAACCCAGATTCAAGCGATTGTTTGGTCTCATTCGGCTTTCGCTAATGTAATACCCCGTGCCCGGCAAGCTCGCACGAGCCAAGCGAAGCTGTCCCGTTTTATCGGCGCATCTTGTATTGGGGGAGGCGTCATTCCGGTGCCAGGGCCGAAAGAGCCTGCGTCGGTCCGGGGAGGGAGCGGGCACATCAAGATAGCGGATGGCCTGCGTCTAGCACTCGGGCATGCCTGAATAATATTCGCCCGGATTAGCGAGGCGTTCGTTCAGAACGTATTCATTCTGAACGCCGAATTCGCTCCACCGACATAGCAGGCATCATCACTAAGTGGTCTGGCCGGGCGGCTCGTCATCCGTCGATGCCTCGAGCAAGGCCCGTATGCATCAATTTCCTTTTGCGTTCGCGCCTGGCTTTCCGCGATCTTCGCGGGCGTCACTTCGCCGTCGATAAATTCGACCGACACCTGGTTCACACGCGAATCCTTGGAAGAGCGGAATATACCGCACGGCCGCGCAATGCAGGCCTCTGCTTGAGCAGCTTGCCGAAGTACAAAGGGCAGCGCCGTGCCGGGTCCGCGCAATGTTCGGTAGGGCACATCGCGGGTCCCTGCGCGGTCCCCTCCTTTCCTATCCTCATTGCTGATGCGTCCGGACCCTGTCCACCTTGTCGCCGAGGGTGAGCGCAGGCCACCGGGCCACGCCATCGGGACGATGGGCTGATCGTTGTCGCCATATTTGTCGGCAATGCCGGTATCTGTGCACTGGCTTGCCTGACACGTGCCGTCACGTAGACCGAAACCCGTCCACGCCATAACAAGACTCAATGCTCGAACAACCCGCGTCGGCGCGAGGCCAGGGTCCCGTGCCGCGCAAGGCTGGAGAGGAAAGGTGATGGCCGCACAGACGGATGGTCAGGCGTCGACAGATGCTCTGGAACCCGGTCCCCGCTTTGCACTGGAAAGGCCGGCACTCTCGGTCCGGATCCTGGTGGCGGCCTATATTGTCAGCGGCATCATCTACTTCATCTGGCGTAGCGGCACCTTCAACCCGGAAGCGATAGGGTTGTCGCTGGCCCTGTACGCCGCCGAGCTGTTCGGCTTCGTGAACGGCCTGTGCTACGTGATGATGACCTTCCGGATGAGCGTCCGGGAGGCGCCGCCTGCGCTGAGTGGCGTCAGCGTCGATGTCTTCGTGCCGACCTTTGACGAGTCCGCGGAGCTCGTGCGCAGGACGCTGCTGGCCGCCAAGAACATCCAGTACCCCCATGTGACGTGGCTGCTCGATGACGGCAATCGGGACGAAATGCGCAAGCTGGCGGCGCAACTCGACTGCAAGTATCTCGCGCGCGGCGTGAATGCAAACGGCAAGGCCGGCAATCTCAACCACGCATTGCTGTACAGCGGCGGCGAATTCGTCGCTATCTTCGATACCGACCACGCCCCGCGCAAGGACTTCCTGTCCAAGACGCTCGGATACTTCTCCGATCCGGAGGTGGCGTTCGTGCAGACGCCGCAGGACTTCTACAACGTCGACGCCTTCAGCCATCGTGTTGCCGGCGAGGCGGTCTGGAGCGAGCAGTCGGTATTCTACAAGGTGATCCAGCGCGGCAAGGACACCTGGAACGCCAGCTTTCTCTGCGGCAGCTGCGTGCTGCTGCGCAGGTCCGCGCTCGAAGCCGTCGGCGGCTTTGCGGTCGACACGGTGACCGAGGATATCCATACGTCGATCCGGCTCCACAAGAAGGGGTTCCGCTCGGTCTACCACGCGGAGTCGCTCGCCTATGGCCTGGCGCCCCACAACATCGATACCTACCTGAGCCAGCGCATACGCTGGGGCACGGGCGCCATGCAGGTGCTGCGGCGCGAGGGTGTGGTCTTCAGCCGCGGCCTGAGCCTTGGGCAGCGGCTGAATTACCTGGCGTCCATGCTGATCTATTTCGAGGGCTGGCAGAAGCTGGTCTTCTTCCTGACGCCGCCGGCGGTGCTGGGCTTCGGCATGCTGCCGATCATCGGCTCGACATGGACCTTCTTCGCGATCTTCTCCGTTTACTACCTGGCGTCCCTGCTGGTCTTCCTGGAGCTGGGCAGGGGCTACGTCTCCTTCCTGCTCAACGAGCAGTACGGCATGGCGCGTTTTTTCGCGTTCATGCTGACGATCACGGGCCTGTTCCGCAGGAGGGTGTCGTTCGCCGTGACCTGCAAGGACTTCAACAAGCGCGGCAGGACCTGGCTGTGGCTGGCCCCGTCGCTGGGCGTCGGCGTGCTGAACGTCGCATGCATTCCGGCTGGCATTGCCCGCATGCTGCAGGAGGAGATTCCGCTCGGTGCCGGGATCATCTCGATTTTCTGGGCAAGCGTGACGGTCTGGACAGCGATCCTGCTGGCGCGCTTCAGTCTGCGGGTCGGCCGCCGGGCCGGCGGGGATTATCGCTTTCCGCTGCGCATTCCGCTGACGCTCACCATGCAGAACCAGTCGTTCTTTGGCCTGACCGTGGACCTGTCGGCCAGCAGCGCGCTCTACCGCGGCGAAGTCGTGCCGGCACTCCCGCACGAGGCCAAGGTCGATGTGGAGGTGCACCTGCCCAACGCCGTGGTCCGCTGTGATGCGGCTGCCACCTTCACGTCGCGGCAAGGTGCCTCCGGCCAGGAGGATTGCCTGATCGAACTGCACTTGCAGTGGGCGTCTCCCGAAGCACGGCGAATGCTTGACACCTTCCTGTTCGGCAGCAGCCTCCAGTTCGAAATGGGGCGGCTGCGCGAAAGGCAGGCGCCGCCACTGGCGCGGCTGGCAAGCGCGCTGCGGCGCGATCCCAGCCTGCCGGCGAACGACGAGATCTGGGAGCCCGGCCTGCTGTCGCAGCAAGGCAGCGATGCCGCCTCGCCGATTGCCGTCGCCTACGCGAAGGGCGAGGCCGGGCATGCGCTGTCGATGATCGCGAGCGGCATGGCCTTCGACGTGCGTGCGGATACGGTGCTGCGCCAGCGCATCGCGGGGCGGCAGTCCGAGCAGCACATCAGCCTGAGTCCGGCGGGAATGCTGGAAACACCGACCGGCGCGATCCATCTCTACAACGCCGCGCCCGCCACGTTGGCGCGCCAGCCACAGCAACCACGGCAACAATAGGACCGTTCCAGGGAGGGCGGGCTGGTGTGGTGTTTACGCCGGCTTGCCAGGCAAGTCGTGTTGCCAGCAGCCGCGCGCCCGGCCAGAATCGTGTCACCACATTCTGGCAACCTCACCGGGGAGGGCCGTGCATGAACCGCAGCCGGCGGCACTGGATCGCGAGCACCCTGGCATTTTCCGCGGCCATCGGGTGTCGCATTCGATTCGCGCGGGCCATCTCCCAGCCGTCGTGGGCGCTGTGGGATCGCTATGCCAGCGACGCCATCAGTCCGGACGGGCGCGTCATCGAGCACGCCCGCGAGGCCCGCACGACATCCGAGGGCCAGGCCTATGCCTTGTTTTTTGCCCTGGTCGCCAATGACAAGGCTCGCTTCGACCTGCTGCTGGACTGGACGCTGAACCACCTCTGGACTGACCGGGCGCAACCGCCGGCATGGCTGTGGGGGCAGCGCAAGGACGGCAACTGGGGCACCCTCGACAGCAATACCGCGACCGACGCCGAACTCTGGATGGCGTACACCTTGCTTGAGGCGGGGCGCATGTGGGAGCGCCCGGCATGCCGGCAACTGGGCACGGAAATGCTTGCCGCCATCCGGTCCAGCGACATGGCGCGCCTGGCTGACGGCAGCTTTATCCTGATCCCGGGCAAAAGCGGATTCCGCCTGGACGAGCGGACCTACCTGCTGAATCCGAGCTATGCCCCGGTGCAGCTGTTGCGCCGTCTTGCCTCGCACCAGCCCGAGGGCCCCTGGCAGTCGGTCGCCGCGAATCAGGCCAAGCTGCTGGCCCAAAGCGCTCCTGCCGGCTACGCACCGGACTGGTGCCGTTTCAGGGACGGCGCCGGCTTTTCGTTCGAGCCATCCAAGGGTCCGACCGGTGGCTATGACGCCATCAGGACATACCTTTGGGCAGGCATGCTGAATCCGGCAGATCCGTCCGCCGCGCAACTGCTGAACGCGCTCGGCGGCATGGCGAAGACGTTTGCCGCCAGCGGCCGGGTGCCGCACTACGTGAACGTGCAGACGGGCGAAGTGTTCGGCGAGGGCCCGGCGGGATTCTCTGCCGCCGTCTATCCGTTCCTGGTTGCCGCGGGACAGGCGCAACTCGCCGACAGGCTGCGGCAAAAAATGGAAAGCGATATCGAGCGCCAGTGGCCGTCGCTTGGCTATTACGACAGGAATCTCCTGCTGTTTGCCTCGGGGTGGGCGCAGCAGCGATACCGGTTCGACGTGGGCGGTTTTCTTCAGGGGAACGCATTTCCCGTCAGCGTGTCAACCTTCGGCGTCCGATAGCCATTAAGGGAACAAGCCGGCAGCATGACGGGGAGACCGGGGCAAAGCATTGTGCCGTAGCCAGAACCTGCCAGGCCAGGATGCCCCCTGACTGAGCAGCGGTTCCGGTACCGCACTGGAAAGATACGAAGGCCGCAGTGAATAACATTGTCATCATCGGCTCGGGCGGACACGCCAAGTCCATCATCGATGTCGTGGAAAAGCAGTTAAAGCACCGCATTGTCGGCCTCATCGATGGGACTCCCCGAGACGTAATGGGTTATCGCGTGATCGGCGATGAGGGTTCGCTTGAGTCACTCGTGAAGGCATACCAGATCGATGGCGCGCTGATTGCCGTTGGCGACAACAGCGTGCGCGCCCAGGTGGCGGAACGCGTGCAGGCGCTGTGCCCCGACCTCCCATTTGCCGTTGCCATCCATCCCGCGGCCATTATCGGCAGGGATACCGTGATCGGCGCCGGCACGGTCGTCATGGCGGGCGTGGTGATCAACGCCTGCTCGACCATCGGCGGCCATTGCATCATCAACACCCGGGCGTCCATCGATCATGACTGCGAACTTGGCGATTTTGTCAGCCTTGCGCCAGGGGTCGTCACAGGGGGGGAATGCAGGATCGGCGCCTATGCCGCCATCGGATTGGGAGCCAGCCTGATCCACGGCGTCGCCATCGGAGAGGATGCCGTCATCGGCGCTGGGGCGATGGTCGCAAGGGACATCGAAAGCCGGGCCGTCGCATATGGCGTTCCTGCCAGGGTGGTCCGCTTGCGCCAGCATGGCGATCGGTATCTCGGGTGACGGGAGACGCGCCTACTTCAGCAGCTTGCTGAAGTCCCGGTCCAGCCGGGCCAGCGATGCATCGATGGTGCCGCGCGTGGTTCTGATCCAGGCCTCCTGCTGGGCAAGCCGCTGGTCTGCCTCCTTCAGCATGCGTGCCATCTCCGCAGGTTGCGGACCGCCGCTCGTCACGCGGTGGTTGACGATCGCGACCGGATCCAGCGCCGCGCGAAATTCCGTCTCTCTCATCGGGAAGTCGGTATTGCTGCTGTAGTCGCGCACGGACGCGGCGTAGATGCGCCGCGCCTCGGCGTAGGGGAAGGCGCTCGGCCGGATGTCATGCGCCTTTGCGTACTCGACGAGTTCCGAGGCGAAATGGTGCCCGACGCGAAATGGGAGCTTGTACTTGCGCATGAGTTCGTCGGCCAGTTCCTGCGATGCGGTCCAGTCGCTGTCGAGTTCCTCCAGCGCGCGCTTTGGGTCGATGACCAGGGCCTGCATGATCCTGTCCCAGCCCTGCAACACGCGGATCGCGCTGTCGACCATCTCGCCGTTGACGACGGCGTCCTTGGCATCCGACATGCCCGGCGGCAGGTTGTGCGCGCGCATGACCGGCCCCATCGCCAGTGTCAGCGCGGTCGACGCGCGCTCTCGCGTGGAATTCAGCAGCCCGGGATTCTGCTTCTGCGGCATCGCGCTCGACACGTAGGTATTGCCGCCACCTTCGCGCAGGAGAATCCAGGGGTGCGGCTGGGCGTATTGCGTCATGACGTCCTCGACGAAGCTGCCGGCGTGCAGCGCTATGCTGGTCACGATCGATGCCGCCTCGACCGGCAGGTCCACGGCGCTGATCTGCGACGCGTCATAGGCATTGTCGACCAGCGCGGAAAATCCGAGGTAGCCCGCCATCCTGGTTCGATTCAGCGGCCAGCCGGTGCCGTTCAGCACTGTGGTGCCCATCGGCGAGCGGTCGATGCGGCGATAGGCTTCGCGGATGCGCTCGGCATCGCGGTCCAGCCCCGCCGTGATACCCAGCAGGTAATGCCCGTAGCTGTTCGGCTGCGCCGCCACGCCATTGGTGTAGTTGGGCACGATGGTGCCGGCATGCTTCCTGGCCAGTCCGACGATGGTGGCGGAGGTCTGGTTCAGCTGATCGGCCAGCGCCAGCATTTTCTCGCGCAGCATCGCCGCGCGCACCGTGGCAAGCATGTCCTGGCTGGAGCGTCCGGCGTGCAGCAGCGTGACTTCCTGGCCGGCCGCCTGGATCATCAGCGGCTCGAACGTGATCACGGTGGACGGGCGCTTGCCGCCGGGCTTGTCGCCGTTGGCCAGCACGGTTGCAATCCCGCCGGCGACTCTCGGCGCCAGCGACTTGTCCAGCAGGCCTTCGTCGGTATTGATGACGGCGGACGCCTTGTTGATCTCGCCGAGCCAGTAGAAGGCATCATGGCGAACGTTGTCGGCGGCCAGTGCGGCATGGGGGAGTATCGACGCATGTATCGACGCGGCAGCAGCGATGAAGCCGGACGACTTCAGGATGCGGGAGGCGTTGTGCTTCCACCGTGTAAGGGGCATGGCTTGTCCTGGGGCTTGTGGGGTTGAAGGCCTCGACGTATCAGATCCCGGCCACGGTATGACGTAGCACGTATTCTGGGGTAATAGTCGGTAGCGCCTATTGTCTCTTGCCACGGCCCCCGGGCGCCAGGCGCTTATCCCCGTCAGTGGACCATGACGACAAAACCGTGGCTGGAGATTGCCGAGAATTTGTATTGAATGCGATGGACCGTCAGGTAGGCCATATAGTCGCTGGCCAGGGCCGCGGTGGAAAAGACCGTCTTTTGCATGAGATGCCTCGTCGTAGAGGAAGGTGCGTGCGATCGGTGAAACGTCAGGTTCGTCAGAGCCCGATCAGGCCATCAGTTCATCGACTTCGATTGCCAGCATGGTGCAGGCCACCTGTTCGAACGTGGCAAGGGAGACAGACCTCGGCAATACGTGCGAGATGCCGGGCCGCGCATGAACCGGCGCGTGCAGCCACATATTGTCGGACAGGATCAGCAGGCGCTTCGGCACCAGCATTTCGTTGATGTTCCGGAGCACGCGCAAGCTGCTTCGCAAATCCGCCGCGATGCCGAAGACCAGAAGGTCCGGCTCCCGCATGGAGGCGCCCAACATGAGCAGGTCCTCCGGATCGAGCGACTCCACCACATCGAGCGTTTTGATGTTTTGCAGCGTCTGGAGCATGCCCTGCCGGAACAATGCAGTGTCGTCGATGACCACCGCCCGGCCGATGTCACGACACGGCCATGCTTGCGGTTGTGTTTGCTCGGCGGGTAGCGCGGGCGTGGCGGCACTGGCGTTCGTCTTGTCCATGGTCCCTTCCTGTTTCGTTCTTGAAGCACTGCTTGCCCACAAGAGAAACAGCAACGGACGTGCCAGCTTGTCGAAAGGGCCGTTTGTGGCCCGAGGCAGCGGGATCTTCGCCGAACTTCCGCGAAAACGGCAACTGGTTCGGATGGCGGGACTCCGCCAGGACGTTACGTGTAACGTAACACGTTCCCCGTTTTTCGCCCGGCTCCTTGGGGCAAGCGGTCTCGTTACGCAAGCGCATCGCGTTTGTCCACCGCAAACAAAAATGACAGCGGCTGCCGATGAAGAAAATCCGGTTGCGGGGCGTGTGCGAGGCGTTCCGGAATCCGTTATCCGTTAAAGCTAATTCAGGGCAGAGCGTTCCAGCGGTTATACTCCGCGCTCCACAACCAACGGGTAATAAATATGGTCGTAGCAACCAAAGCCGCCGCTCCGAAGGCCGCAGTCGCCAAGAGCAAGCCTGCCGCGAAGAAGATCGCCGCACCGAAGCAAAAGGCCAGCGTGCTGGCACGCGAAGCCGTGGCGGCGAAGAAGCGCCTGCTGAAGCTGCGCGCCGACACGAAGAAGGCCATCGAAGCGGCCAAGCGCGAAGTCGCCCAGGCAGCCGAAGCCGCCAAGTCGGCGCTGCGTTTCGAGAAGCAGGCCGCCAAGGACAAGCTCGCGGCGAAGAAGGCAAAGACCGCCGGCGCCGCCAAGGCAACGCGCAAGACCGCCGCCACCAAGGCCGCGCCGAAGAAGGCCGCGCCCGCCAAGGCTGCCGCGAAAGCCGCGCCGAAGAAGGCCGCTGCAAAGCCTGCTGCACCGAAGCGTGCCGCCGTGAAGAAGGCAGCGCCGAAGGCCGCCGCCGTTACGCCCCAGGCTTCGGCCTGATGCTTGCCTCGGCCGGCTAGTTATTCCCTGCCGGCCCATTGACGCCAGAAGGGCGCACGGTCACCGTCCAGGTCCCTGTACCGCGGGGCCGTGCATCGAACCCCCTGGCTCAATCTGCTTTACGCTGTATCGCCCAAACGCGTTTCCCACGCCGCCGGGCGATGCAAGACTGAAAAATCTTTCCGCGTCCCGCGCGACAAGACGGATGCAAGATACCGACGACACGCTTCCCGAGGACGAATCCTCCGCCATTCACGAGCCTCGGCTCTGGCGAGACAAGGGCTGGACGGCCCGGGTGATCAAGAACGAGGATGGCGATGGCTGGGCGGTCGAGATGATCCGCGACGGCAGCGCCGAACCCGCCCTGGTCGGTCCGTGGACCATGGGGCGCAACAAGGTCGATCCGAAGCCGCTCGATGCCACCGCCCACCAGACGCTGGTGAAGACCGCATCGGAAGTCATCCGCCGGCACGAGCAGCAGCTGCACGCGCAGCTCAACAAGCAGTGCCATATCGAAACCGAATCGGGCACGCTGACAATCAGGCTGGTTGTTACGCCTGACGAGTTCGAGCCTTACGGCACGCTCACGGCCGTCGACGCCTTTGGCGAGGTCGTCGCCACCGTCAAGGTCGCGCCTGACTTCCGGCTGACACGCGAGCGCGCTGCACGCTGGGCAGCGGATGGCTTCGGCCGGGTGGCCTGAGACCTTTCGCAGGCCCGGAAGTCCATTGGGGCGATTCGCTTACCGCCCACAATCCGCTGCCCCGGCAGATCTTCGGGGCGGGCCCGCACACCTCCCATCGCATTGTGTGCGCGATGCCACACGCAATGGCCCCATGCTCGCAGGCCAGCCGTTATATAAAGAACCTGACGGGTCCAGATAATAAGAAACGCTGCTGCTCGCTGCGGCTATGCCGGGGGATTCTGACCCGATACGGCAATTTGCGAGAGGCGTCGTGAGCGAAAACGTCAAGACCAGCGTGCTGTCCTTCGCCTTGCTGGGGGCGATCTTCTACGGCCTGATCACCGTGTTGGGCTTTGAATCCACGATTTCCGACATCGGCAGCCGGCTCATGCAGGCCGCGAGCCAGCTGATGTACCGGCTATTGCTGTAAGCCGTGGCCATCGCAAAGGGGAGGGCCAGGCGGCCATCTCCCCCCGATCAAGCATCAGCCCAGTCCGGTTGCGTACCGGCTGGCCGCGATCGATTCCCGGTCGCTGGCGGCGTCCTGCAGGCGAAAGTCGAACTGCACGCGGGTAAACGGACCGCTCAGGCCCAGCGATTCATAGCCGGCCGCATCCTGCACGGGCTGCAGTGCCACCACGAGCCCGTCGCGCGTGGCGAAAGCGAAATCGTCGTCGAGGAAGGTGTCGCCGGGGATATTGACCTGCGTGGTCAGCGCGCGTTTGCCTTTGCCCGAAACCAGGAAGTGGATGTGCGCCGGGCGGTTGCCGTGGCGGCCCAGCAGTGCAAACAGCTCGGACACGGGACTGCCCGGCGGAATCGCATAGCCCGGCGGCAGGAAGCTGCGGAAACGGTAGCGACCCGCATCATCGGCCTGGATGCGGCGGCGCAGGTTGTAATCGGGCTGCGACGGGTCGAAGTGCGAGTAGCGGCCGAACTCGTTGCAGTGCCAGACGTCGACCGTGGCATGCGGCACCGGACGGCCTTCGGTGTCGAGCACCCGGCCTTCCATGACAAACGGGGCGCCCTTGTCTTCATTGCCGGCGTCCAGGCGGACTTCCTTCTCCGACAGCGGCGCGCCGGGCACATAAAGCGGACCTTCGATCGCGCGCGGCGTGCCGGCGGCGCGTTCGGCGGCCTGGTCGGCTTCGTCCAGACGAATGTCGAGCAGGCGGTCGAAGCCGAGGCCGGCGGTGATGAGGCCGATCATGTCGGCCTGCCCCAGGCGGGTCAGCCATTTGACGGCGTTCCAGAACTCGTCCGGCTGGACGTCGAATTCGTCGATGGTGCGGAACAGGTCGCCGACGATCCGGGCGGTGATGGCGCGCACGCGCTCATCGCCGTCGTCGCCGAGGCGGCGGCTGTTGACCCGTTCAAGCAGCAGGGCGGCACTCATTTCAGCCATGGCTTTGTCTCCTTGTTGTGTTGTGCCCGCGAGGGGCAGTGGGGATGGTTACTACAGGTCCAGTACGATCCGGGCCGTGCGCGCACGCGAGACGCAGGCACAGATCTGCTTGTTCGAAGCTTTCTCTTTCTTCGAGAGGCAGTTGTCGCGGTGATCCGGCTCGCCGTCGAGCACGGGCACCACGCAAGTACCGCAGATGCCTTCGCGGCATTCGGTGTCGATCTCGCAGCCGGCCGCGATCAGCGCGTCGACCAGCGTGGTACCTTCCCGGACGACGATGACCTTGCCGCTCTGCGCCAGCTCGGCCTCGAAGGCGCCAGCGGGCAGGCTGGCCGCGGACGGGTCGGCCTGGAAGTGCTCCAGGTGCACGGTGTCGGGGCCCAGCACGCGCTCGCCTTCCTCGACCACGCGCGCCATAAAGGCGGACGGGCCGCAGGTATAGGCCAGCGCGCCCGCGCCGGCACCCGCCATGCAGTCGCCCAGCACTTGCCCGAGCGCTTCGCGCTCCACGCCGAGGTGCAGCGTCACCTTGCCTTCGAACGGCGCGGACTCCAGCAGCCGCAGGAACGCGGCGTGCTCGCGCGAGCGGGCGAAGTAATGCAGGTGATAGGGGCTGCCCTCGCGGTTGAGCTTGTAGGCCATGCTCAGCAGCGGCGTGATGCCGATGCCGGCGGCGAACAGCAGGAATGCGCTGGCCTGCGGCGCGAGGCTGAACAGATTGCGCGGCGCGCTGATGGCCAGTTCGGCGCCTTCCTGCACGTTGTCATGCAGGGCCGCGGAGCCGCCACGCGAGGCATCCTCCCGCTTGACTGCGATCAGGTAGCCGGACGCATCGTCGGGCGGGCTGCACAGGGAATACTGGCGCGTGACGCCGGTCGGGCCCAGCACGTCCACGTGGGCACCGGGCTCATAAGGGGCGAGCGCCGCGCCATCACAGGGCACGAGACGGAACGAACGAATGCCGACCGCCTCTTCCACAACCTTTTCGACTCTGACTTTCAACATGGCTACCCTTCCAAAACGACTACCTTGATTCAGATGGCGACGCGCAACGGCTTACCGCATCAGCAGGCCGCCGTTCGCATCCCAGTTGGCGCCCGTGATGGCGCCCGCGGAGTCGGACGCCAGCAACAGCACCATGTCCGCCACGCACTCCGGCGAGCCCAGCCGCTGGACCGGGATCGACTTGCAGATCGCCTCCAGGCGCTCGCGCGGAACGGTCTCGTGGACGACGGGCAGGTCGAGCGGGCCGGGCGACACGCAGTTCACCGTGACCCCCTGCGGCGCGAGTTCGCGCGCGAAGATCTTGGTCAGCACGCCCACTCCGCCCTTGGCCGCCGCGTAGTGCGCGCCGGTCGCCGTGCCGCCGTTCTGGCCGGCCAGCGAGCCGATGTTGACGATGCGTCCGAAGCCCCGCGCGGCGAAGTGCGCGCCGAACACCTGCGAGCCGGCGAAGGTGCCGCGCAGGTTGATGGCCACCACCTGGTCGAACTCCTCCGGGCTGATGTCCATCAGCGCTGACACCTGCGACTTGCCGGCGTTGTTGACCAGCACGTCGGTGCCGCCCCAGCGCTCCTCCAGCGCGGCCCTGGCCGACTCGAACGCGGCCTTGTCGGTCACATCGAGGGCGAGCGCCATGGCGGTGTCGCCGGTGGGGTCTAGTGAATCCGCCACGGCGCCGGCGTCCCGCGCATTGCGGTCGCCGATGGCGACCCGGTAGCCGGCCGCGTGCATGCGGCGGGCGATGACTTCGCCCAGGCCGCGTGCGCCGCCAGTGATCAGGGCAACTCGCCTCATCACGTCTCCTTAGAGCAGGAAGCCGAGAGCGCTGAGGCTGTCGGTCGAGTTGATCAGGCGCACCACCTTCTGTTCCAGGCGGATGCCGGCCTGCGTGAAGCGCAGGCGGTGGGTGAGGTCGGCGGCGAACAGCGTGTGGCGCTCGCGCTTGTAGGCGACCAGGATCTGCGCGGAGCGGACCTCGATGACATTGGCCCCGCTCGACACCTCGGTGAAGCGCGACACGGTGCGCACCGTGCGCGCCGCATCCACGGCCGAGACGGCGTGGCCCGATGTCAGGCGCTCGATGCGCATGGCGCGCATGCGGGCATCGTCGTAGGCGTAGTTCAGCGCGGCTTCGAAATCGGTCGTGTCCGGATCGATGGGGATCACGTAGTGGCCGCTGTCGCTCCACAAGCCGGACCACTGCGGGTAGTCCTTGCGGTCAAGCAGCTCGGCCTCGCGCCAGATGAACTCGGTGGCCTGTTGCAGCGAGGGCGCGACCCGGTTCAGTTCGTTGGCATTATTCATCGCTCATCATCCTTTTCCACATCCGATAGGCTTCGCGCATGCCGCCTTCGTCGGTGGCATGCGAGACCTTGTCGCCGTTCGCGGCGACGATTTCGCGGTTCAGGCCGCGGTTGACCAGGATCGGCACGTTCTTGCCGGCGTACGAGCCGCGTTGCACGCGCTCCCAGGCTTCGGCATCGTCCGGGCTGCCAAAGCCGAGCGGGCCCTGGAAATGCTCATGGATGCGCAGGCGCTCTCGGTTGGCGATCTCGGGGCCGCCATCCATGCCGAGCGCGACATGGCGGATCTCGGTCTCGGTGGCCGACACCGGATGCAGCACGCGGAAGAAGGCCATCGACATCGCCACGTTGGGGAACAGGTTCAGGTTGAAGCCCGCGCCATGCAGCGAGCGGACGATGCGGCGGACCTGCTCGGGCGGCATCTCCTTTGACAGCGCCTCGGTGATGTGGGCGAAGCGTTCCTGCAGCGGCTCGGTGCCGTCGTCCTGGTCCAGGTCGACGTGTTCGGGCACCATCACCATCACGCTGTGGCCGTTGCCGAGCGCGTGCGTGACGGCCTTTTCGTCGGTCATGAACGACAGCATCTCGGAGGTCTCTTCATCGACCGACGACATCCACGACTTGTGCACGATCGGGAAGTGATAGCCGTCGGTGGTGTTCTCGAGCTGGATCTTCCAGTTACCGCGGAAGCTGAACTTGTGCTCGCCCTGCGTCTTGACCGGGAAGCCCGCGCCCTGTTTCATGAACAGGTCGATCCAGTGCTTCGCTTCGCCGAGGAAGTCGCCCAGCGGCTCCACGTCCTGGTTGAAGCTGGCGAACACCATGCCGGCGTAACTGTCCACGCGCAGCGCGCGCAGCGGCAGCTCGGACTTGTCGAGAATGTCCTCGTAGCCATCCGGGTAGGGCAGGGCGCGCAGCTTGCCGTCCAGGGCATAGGACCAGCTGTGGTACGGGCAGGTGAAGCCGGTGGCGTTGCCCTTGCTCTTCTCGCACAAGGTGGCGCCGCGATGGCGGCAGCGGTTTTCCAGCACGCGGATCTGGCCGGTCTTGTCGCGCACGACGATGACGGGCTGGCGGCCGATCTTCGTGGTCCGGAAGTCGCCCGGGTTGCGGATCTCGCTTTCGTGCGCGACCCAGACCCAGGTCTTGTAGAAAATGCGTTCGAGCTCGGTTTCAAACAGCGACGGCTCGTAGTACATCGAACCGTCGACGCGGTCGTCCTGCACTAGTTGCCCGGGCTTGGCCGTGAACGTCACCGGCTGGTAGTTGTCGTGGGAACACATGCTAGTTCTCCGTGGGGTCATTGGGAGGCGACAGGGTCAGTCAAGGCGCGCTCGATCCGGGATGCGATGGCGCAGAGCGTCTCGTCCGCGCCCTTGCGGCCCACCAGTTGCAGACCGGCCTTGATGGCGGCGCCGGCGACGGGCACGGGCAGCGTGAGCGCGGGATGGCCGCTCAGGTTGAAGGGGCGGACCAGCGATGTCAGGCCCAGGATCGACACGCCGGCGCGGACTGCCGCGAGCGTCGGCGGCAGTTCGGGCAGGGTGGGCAGCACGATGGCGTCCACCTTGCCGAGCACGGCATCGACCTGCGAAGTGAAGGCGCGGCGCACGCCTTCCGCTTGCGCGACATCGTCGCGGCTGACGGCACTGGCGGCCCGCAGGCGCTGTTCGACGTCAGGCTGGAGTGCGCCCGCGCCGGTCAGGTGGCCGCAGGCGGCCCAGGTCTCGGCGTTGATGACCTGCATGCCGGCCTGGTAGGCCGCGACCATGCCATCGAGGCGCACCGGCTGGATGTCGAAGCCGGCCTGGCGCAAGGCGCTGGCGATGGCATCGAGGATGGCGGCATCGGCCTGCACCTCTTCGAGCAGGCCGATACGGAACGGCTGGCCGCTATTGCGTGCCTGCGCGGCGTCGAAGTCCGGCGCGATCACCGCCATCGCGGCGACGATGCCTTCGATCGAATCCGCGAACGGGCCGACGCAATCGAGCGATGACTCTGCGGGATGCGCGCCACGGCGGCTGACGCGGCCGAAGGTCGGCTTCATTCCGGCCACGCCACAGCACGCCGCCGGCATGCGGATGGAGCCGCCGGTGTCGGTGCCCAGCGCGATATGGACTTCGCCCGACGCGACCGCGGCGGCGGAGCCGCTGGACGAGCCACCCGGAATGCGGTCGGGCGCTTGCGGGTTGACCGGCGTGCCGGCGAAATCATTGATGCCCGAGATGCCGAACGCGAGTTCGTGCATCGTAGTCTTGCCGACGATCGACCAGCCGGCCTCGACGAGGCGGCCAACCACGTCCGCGTGCGCGGCGGCCGGTGCAGCGTTGCTCAGTGCCCGGCTGCCGGCGACGGTCGGGTAGCCCGCGATATCGATCGAATCCTTGATGGCGATGGCAGGACCGTCGCCCCCCAGGCGAAAGCGGGAGACAAAGGCGGTCATATCCCTGCCTCCGCGAGCGTCTGGCACGACAGCCGCTCCGTCTGGAAATGCCGCATGCGTGCGGCGCCGTCATTGTCAATGACGAATTCGACCGCCAGCCGCGCCGAGATCAATTCTGTCTTGCCGCCGACATAGACCGACAGTTGCTGCATGATCCAGTGGCCGCGCACCACGCTGCCATCCGCGACCAGCGCCTCGCTGGTCAGGCCATGCACGTTGCGCTCGAAATGCGCGACGGGCGGCAGGTACCTGCGCAGGAACGCGCCGATGGCGGCGGGGCCGGCATGGCGGCCGAAGCCCGACGCGTACGCCGCGCCGACGCCTTCCCACACGGCGTCCTCGGTGAAGAGGGTCGGCAGTTCGCCATCACCGGCATCGGCCGGCGCCGGCACGTCGCACAGCGACATGTAGCGGGACAGCGTGCGCCGTGCCGCGCTTTCGGCTTCGAGGGCCGCCAGGCGCCGGCCGAGGTCGGCGACGCTTGCGGGGTTCTGTGCGTTGGTCATGGCGTCAGGCTCGCGTCAGGCGGCTTCGGCCGGAATCTCTAGTGCGCGGCCGACGCGCGCCTCGATCTTGGCGTAGCGCCACAGGCTGTGCTCGCCGACCGGTGTGGTGCGGAACAGGTTGCAGGCCGCGACGACGGTGTCGTAGTCCTTCACGTCGGCCATGATGTACACGGTCCACGGCGACGCCGTGGAAGGCCCGACCATCAGGCGGTCGTCATCGATGGCGCCGAGGACGGAGACGCCGGGCATGGCGCCCATCGACTTCATCATGGCGCTGAATCCCTTCCACACTTCAATGCCCTGGCCGGTCGGCAGGTCGAAGAAGTTCTGCGTGATGCCGATGCAGAAAAGGACGCGCAGGGGGCTTTGGGCGGGTTGCGACATATTGGCTCCGGTCGGTATCAGGTTCGGTGTGGAGGCTGGTGCAAGGTGGCAATTCAGATGTAGCCAGGCATAGGCGGCACGCCGAGGCTGACCGCGCCGGCGGCGTCGTACAGGCCTTCGCCGAGGAAGGCGTGCTGCGTGACGACCATCGCGTCGCGCAGGTAGCGCTGCAGCGGATGGCCGTCGTAGATCGCGGCGGTACCGGCGAGCAGGTAGGCCGCCTGCACGGCGCTGGCGCCGGAGCGTGCCGCCTGCACCGCCGACAGGCGCAGCAGGCTGGTCTGTTCCGGGGTAACGTCGTCGCCCTTGAGGATCGTGTCCCAGGCGGACCCGGTGGCGTCGTAGAAGAAGGCGCGTGCCGAGCGCAGTTCGGCTTCGGCCCTGGCGACCGAAATTCGCAGGTAGGCACGGTCGGCCATCTTCGGAGCGCCGGTGATGCCGGTGCGGCCACCAGCCATGCGCAACACTTCATCCAGCGCGGCACGGGCTACGCCGAGGTTGACCACCGCCAGCACCTGCGCGGCGTAGGCAATGGACGGATAGCGGTACAGCGGTTCGTCGATGCTGGGCGCACCGCCGCGCACGAAGGTCCACTCGTCGGCGACAAAGACATCGTTGACGCGCAGGTCATGGCTGCCAGTGCCGCGCAGGCCGATCACTTCCCAGTTCTCGATGATTTCCACGTCCTGCGGACGCAGTACCGCGGTACGTGGCTTGCCGCCCTGGCCCGCGCCAATGCCGACGCCCAGGATGTCGGCGCCCTTGCAGCCGCTGGCGAACTTCCACAGGCCATTGACACGGTAGCCGCCCTCCGCCGCTTCGGCCGGCTGGATCGGGAACAATCCGCCGGCGAAGGCGACATCCGGCCCGTCGGCGTACAGCGTGGCGAGGGTCTCGCGAGGCAGGGCGGCGAGATAGACCGCTGCCGAACCGAAGCTGGCGACCCAGCCCGCGGAGCCATCGGCTTCGGAGATGGTCTCGATCAGCTTAAGGAATTCCGCAGGGGAGCACGCGTCGCCGCCGAAGCAGCGCGGCGTCGCGGCGCGGTAGACGCCCAGCTGCTTGAGGTGGGCTACCATATCGCGCGGCACGTGCCGCTTCGCATCGAACTCTTCGCGGCGGGCGCGGATCTCGGCCAGCACGCGGTCGAGCGTGGCCTGGCGCGACACGGTCGGCTCGGCAGGGGGTGTGGCAACGACGGGGCGCTCATACAGGAGGCTGTCCGTCACGGCGGAATGCAGCATGGTTGTCTCCGGTGGACGTTGTGGGCCGGCCAGGGACCGGCTTGGGGTCCGGTTCTGACGGCGTGGACCGTTGAATGCAGTCTATCGACGGGCAATGGCAGGGAACAATTGGAGCGGGGCGTGCATTGCCGGGCGGTTTTCCGGGGGTGCATAAAGGAATTACCTATACGGCGCGGGCTCCACCGGCGCTACGCTGCGGGTTAGGTTCATTCCGCCGTCATGGCTTTGGGCAACACATGTATCGATTCGGACAAGACGACTTCTTCCGCATGGTCGAGGCGCTGATATTGCGCGTGATCGTCCATGACGCCGACACCAAGTCCATCCTGTGGGCGAACCGCGCAGCGCGCGAGGCCCTGGGGTTCACGCTGGAGGAATTTCCGGCGCTGAAGGCACCGGATATGACCAGCAGTGCAGAGAAGTACCGGCGCGAGGTCGGGCTCAAGTGGCTGGACGAGGCGGCCCGCACGGGCCAGAGCGTGATCGAGTGGTGCTACCGTGCCAAGAACGGCAGCGAGATCCTGTCGGAGGCCGTCGCCACGCGCGTGTCGCTGGAGGCGCGCGACGTGCTGATGGTGCAGTTCCGCGATATCTCGGCGGAAGAAACGCTGAAGCGCGAGCTGCGCCGCTCCGAGAGCCGGCTCCGCGCATTCATGCAGGACCTGGCCGAAGGCGTGGTGGTGGTGGATCCGCACGGGCGCGTGGCCTATGTCAGCGAGTCGGGGTGCCGGGTGCTGGGACGGACGGAAGAGCAGGTGCTCGGCGCCGAATTCGACAGCTTCTGCGAAGTGCCGCTGATGCCCGTGCTGCGCGACCATGTGGCACCGGACGCGACCGCACGGGGCGCATTCTCCACGCGCTTCCAGGTGCGCACCGCTAGCGGCGAGTTTCGCTGGCACCAGGCTGTCACGCGCTACGTGGAAATCCAGGACGACGTGACCGGCTACCTGCTGCTGTTCCGCGACGTAACCGCGCAGGTCGAAGCCGAGTCACTGGAGCGCGAACGCGAGCGCGAGATCGAATACCTCGCGCGCTACAACGCGATGGGCGAAATGGCCATGACAATCGCGCACGAGCTGAGCCAGCCGCTGGCGGCCACGCGCAACTTCATCGAAGGCGCGTCCATGCGGCTCGCGAAGAACCATGCCGATCCGGAGCAGATCCGCTTCGGCCTGGAGGCGGCCGCACGCCAGGTGGAACATGCGTCGCTGATCATCAAGAGCATCCGCGAGTATGTGGTCAAGCTGGAGCAGGCCGAGGCGCTGGTCGACCTGAATGACATCGTCCATGACAGCGCCTATTTCATCTCGCTGAAGTGTGAAGAGGCCGAGGTCAGCCTGGAACTGGCACTGTCGCCAGATCCGCTGCCGATCAGCTGCGAAAAAGTGCTGATCGGCCAGGTGATCCTGAATATCGCGTTCAACGCGATCGAGGAGATGGCGGCGCTGCCAGCCGACCGGCGCACGCTGCGCATCGAGACCTGCACGACAGGCGATGATGATGACAAGGCCATGCTGATCGTGCACGACCTCGGGCGCGGGCTGCCGCAGGCGGCGAGCCAGCGAATCTTTGACGGCTTCTTCTCTGGCAAGCCCGGCGGCAACGGCATCGGGCTGGCGCTCTGCAAGAGCATCGTGTCGCGGCATCGCGGCGATATCTGGGCGCAGAATCGCGTGCCGTTCGGCACGTCGTTCGCGTTCTCGGTGCCCTTGTGCGCCGATTTGGCGGATAGCCAGGGCCGCCGCCCGGCGCGCTAGCCGAGCGCGCTGGTCTTCGACGACGCCCAGACCTCCATCACTTCCCGCACCAGCGTGGCCGTGCTCACCACGCCGAGCTTCTCGCGAATCTTGGTGCGGTGGACATCCACGGTTTTCACGCTGATGTGCAGTTCGTCGGCAATGATCTTGCTCGCCTTGCCGTCCAGCACGCGGCACAGGATCTCCTGCTCGCGCGCGGTCAGCTTGTCCAGCTTGGCGCGGATCTTCTGGCGCTGCTCGGCGCTGTCGTGCAGCTGGATGGCCTGCTTCAGCGCGCCCTGGATTTTCTCCAGCATCTGCTGCGGGTTGTAGGGCTTTTCGACGAAGTCGATGGCGCCGTTCTGCAGTGCCTTCACGGACATCGGGATGTCGCCGTGCGCCGAGACGAACAGGATCGGCAGCGTGGCGCCCCGGTCGTTGAGAATCTGCTGGAGCTGGAAGCCGCCGGTCTCGGGCATGCGTACGTCGAGTACCAGGCAGGCCGGCCGCTTCGGATCGTAGCCGGCGAGGAATTCCCGCGCGCCGGCGAAGCACTCAGCCTGGACGGACACGGTCTCGAGGAGCCAGGCCAGGGAGGTGCGGAGGTCTTTGTCATCGTCGACGATATAGACGATAGCCGAGGAAGCGGTCATGACAGGGGCAGTCTTGATAAGGCGGAATTCATTTCGGCCGGTGCGCATCTGTTGTGCGGTTTGCCGGGCAGGATGCTTGAGGTCTTAAGCGTACACCAGGGACTACCGGGTCCACGATAAAGAAAACACGTAGAAGGTGGCGTACAAGCCTGCGAATCAGGGTAGATCCTATGAATAGCGGGTGGCGGGGGCATTGCCCTAGGCTTTCGTACAAGCCGGCAACGAGGTCGGCAACCGGCCGACGCGCCCCCTAGCGAGATCACCCGATGAATGCCGTCAATCAAACCGAATTCCGCCAGGCTATGGCGCACTTGCCCGCAGGGGTCAATATCGTCACCACGCAGGGCGACGCCGGCCGGTGCGGCATCACCGCCAGCGCGGTGTGTTCGGTTACCGACTCGCCGCCGACGATCCTGGTCTGTGTCAACCGCGGCAGTGCCTCGCACGGCATTTTCCAGCGCAATGGCCGCCTCTGCGTCAATGTCCTGAACAGCGAGCAGGAGGAGCTTGCCCGGCACTTCTCCGGCATGACCAAGGTGCCGATGGAGGACCGTTTCTCCTGGGACATCTGGGATGACGGCGACGCCGACCAGCCGGCCCTGCGCGACGCCATCGTCAAGCTGCAGGGCACGATCAGCGACTGCAAGGAGGTGGGCTCGCACTCGGTCGTGTTCGTCACGCTCGACCGCGTCGCGGTCAATGGGGACAAGGGCGGCCTGGTTTATTTCAACCGCGATTTCCATCGCGTGAACGGTTCGCGATAGTCGTTCGCAGCTGCTGCCCTGTGTCCCTGAGCCAAGCGCCCCGACAGGGGCGTCTTCGTTGCATGCCTGCGAGCGTGCCGCGGTGACGACGGCCTTCGGGTGCCGCCTAAAGGAAATACGTAGGCACCCCGTCGGAACCCTCAGCCGAGCGCATACGCGACCCAATATCGCCCATTCGCGGTACGTCTTACGCTGCGCTGGGATGACCAACCCGAGTCAACCGAAGTCCAGAACCAACGAACCGCACAAAGGAGACACGCCGTGCCAGTCATGCAGATTTACCTGATCGAGGGCCGTACACAGGAGCAAAAGGAGGCCTTTATCACCGACGTTACCGACGCCGCGGTCAATGCGCTGGGCGTGGACCGTTCTTCGGTCCGGGTGATGTTCCTGGACGTACCGAAGACCGACTACGCCATCGGCGGCCAGACCGCGAAGGCACTGGGGCGCTAGGCGCCCAGCCAGCCTGGCAAGGGGTGCCACGCACTGCGGCAATACAGAGGCTTTAGCCCCCCGCGGTCGTTGCGCCCGGTATCCACAAAGGAACTAGGAGACAAGTCATGAGACCAGATGGCGATCTGACGATCGATGCCACGCAGGCCCCCACCGCATCGCGCACCCTGCAGGGCGAGCGATTCCCAGAGGCGCATACCGCCCTCGCCACCGATGCCGCGGCGGACGAAGCCGTCGTAGGAAAGATCTACCGACGCCTGATCGGCTTCCTGTTCGTGCTGTTCGTGTTTTCGTTCCTCGACCGCATCAACATCGGCTTCGCGGGACTGACCATGGGGCGCGATCTCGGGCTGTCGGCCACGGCCTTCGGCCTGGCCTCCACGGTGTTCTACGGCGCCTACATCCTGTTCGGCATTCCAAGCAACATCATGCTCGGCAAGCTCGGCGCGCGCCGCTGGATCGCCATCATCATGGCGGCGTGGGGGATCGCGTCCACCGCGACCATGTTCGCGTGGGATGCCAATAGCCTCTACCTGTTGCGCATTCTCGTCGGCATTACCGAGGCTGGCTTCCTGCCGGGCGTGCTGCTTTACATGACGTTCTGGTTTCCCGCGGCGCATCGCGCGCGTGCCAATGCCTTCTTCATGATCGCGATGCCGGTGACATCGGCGCTTGGCGCCGTCGTCTCCGGCTACCTGCTGAAGCTGGACGGCCTGCACGGGTTGCATGGCTGGCAGTGGCTGTTCATGCTGGAAGGCCTGCCGTCGGTGCTGCTTGGTGTCGCGGTCTGGCTGTACCTTGATGACACGCCTGAAAAGGCAAAGTGGCTGACCCCGGCCGAACGCGCGCGGCTGGCGGCGATGTTGGAAAAGGATGCCGCCAGCAGCCCGGCCCGGAAGGCGGGAGGGCAGGAGGTATCGCTGAGCCAGGCATTGTTCTCGCTGCCCGTCATGCAACTGGCCGTGGCCTACTTCCTGCTGGTCAACACGCTGGGCATGATCAGCACCTGGGTGCCGCAGATCGTCAAGAGCTTCAACCAGGGCAGCAGCGACCTCGCCATCGGCATGCTGACGGCGGTGCCGCATGTCGTTACCATCGCGGCGATGGTTGTGTGGGGACGCCGTTCCGACAAGCACCAGGAGCGCCGCTGGCACGTCGCGCTGCCAATGCTGTTCGCCGCGGCCGGCTGGGCGCTGACCTCGGTCGCCTCCGACCCGATGGTCAAGCTGGCCGGCCTGTGCGCAGCGTCCGCGGGCGCCTATGCTTCCATGACGATCTTCTGGACGCTGCCCGACATGGCGATGGCCGCGAACCATCGCGCCATCGGCATTGCCTTCATCAATGCGGCGGGCATTGTCGGCGCGGCGCTGAACGCGGTCATCGTTGGCTATCTGCGCGACGTGACCAGCAGCTTCACGTCGGGGCTGCTGTACGCGGCGGCGGTACTCGTGCTGGGCGCCTTGGTGGTGGTCACGTTCGCACGCGCCGGCTCGGCCGCGAAGGGCGCCGCCTGATTCCTGCGTGCCTTGCCAATCCGGCGCAAGCCGTGCCAACGTGCGGCTTGTGCCCGATGACGCAATTGCGCAAGGAAATCCACGAGGCCTTCATCGCGGGCTGCATCCTGCTGATCCCGCAACGCGCGTCGCGCCGGGCGGCTTCGTCATAGTGTCGATGCGGGCGCCAACGGGCCTAAGCGGATTCCGTCTCTTCCAGACGTTTCGCCGATGCCTCGAGGCCCTCGAAAATCCGGTCGGAAACCCGGGCCGGGAATCCGGCAGGGAGGCTTTCTGCCACGCTCGAAATCACCGAAGGAACTTTGGCAAGCAAATCCCGAAGGATCGGCTCCGCGGTTTCGCCGGCATAACACCTGGCAGCCATGGCATTGAAATGGCGGCGCCGGATATCTTTCAGGTGGTAATGGCGGTTTTTGCCATCCACTGCCATGGCCAGCTTGGCCTTGTGGTAGGAGATGTGATTCGGCCCGTCGCCGATAATCGGCCAGGCAGACAAGACATCGTAGAGTGGCGTGAGGGTGTAGCGCCCGCCTGGCAGCATATGGATGCTGAAGTTCTTGGCGTGTCCGTCGGTTGCGGCCAGCAACCAGAACAGGATTTGCGCGGACAGGAACGTTTCGAGATCCTGGTCAGGCGTCTGCGATTGCCGCAGGACTCCCGTGATGTCGACCATCCCCGGGCCGCCTTCGGCTTCGTATTTCAAATGCGGAGGCACGCCGAGCGCCTGGCAAAAGTCTTCCTGTGGCAATCGCATGATCCAGTTGCCGCTGCGATGTAGCTGCCGGTCGAACCGCTCCACGACCAGCACCTTTTGCTTGCCGAAAGTCACTATCTCGCAATCGGGCACCGGAAGCCCGAACGCCCTGACCAACTGCATGCAGAGCCATTCGTTCTCTACCGAAGTCGTCAGGTCCGCCTTGCGGTTGCCGACCAGGCCGAGCGGCAGCTTGACAATATGCGTGGTCGGCGTGGCGCCATGCGGAAGCAGCCACCGGCCTTCATGCCGGAGCAGGGCGGTTTTTTCCTGGGCGCCGGCAATGGAGATGCGGAAATCCTCGTCTTCCTTCAGCGTCCCGGGCCCCGTCGTCGTGACGGTGTTCTGTAGCAGTCTTTCGATGTCGGCATCGGACAGCGGGGTGCCTTCGATCCGGTCGACATGCTGCGGCGCCTCATCTTCCGTGAGCAGCTGAACGGCGCCCACGCAATCGCGCCCAATCGCTTCCAGCAAGTCGAAGGCATCGGTGGAGCCGGTCTGAAAGCGGGTGGCCAGCCGCCTGCGGATGTTGTCGTTATCTGGCAGGAGGTTGTCAAAGTAGTTTCGGACCCGCTCCCCCTTCAAAGGCGAGTCGTCAACACCAAACGGTAGCGACAGGGACAAGGGACGGCCCGCGGCCGATTCCATCCAGTCTTTGTCGTACTGGAACTCCATCGGACTGTGCGCAGGGATGCGCCAGGTGCCAACCCGAAGACCGTTGGCCCAGACTGACAGCGCCCGGGTGTGTGACTTTCTTCCCACTGCGCTTACCAGTCCGTCTTTTCGGATGCCGGGGCGGCGTCCTTGGACTGGATGATCAGTTCCAGCCCATAAAGGTTCACCAAAGCCAGCAGCTGTTCCGCGGAAATCGCTTTAGGCACAAGTTCCAGGGCGGACAGCCGGCTTTGGCTCAGGCCCAGCCGGATTGCGGCCTGGCCTTGCGTGAGTTTCCTGGCCCGACGCGCCGAGCGCAGAATCTGGCCCAGTTGGGGAGTCGTCGAAAGCACTTGCGTCATAGGGAATACCTGCTATACGGATAAGTCAATGTTAGCGGCATTGCAGGTAAAAGCAAGTTACCTGTATTGCGCGTATTCAAGATTTAGTCTTATTGCAGGTACTGGGCGATGGATGGCGATGCGGCGCACAGCCATGGGCAGGCCGACCCCGTACGGAATGGCTCGCCCAGGATGCTTCAGCTTCAGTCCATATGCTGCCCGCCGTTCATGGCGAGATTGGCTCCGGTCAGGTAGGCCGCGTCGTCGGAGCACAGGAAAGCCACCAGTCCCGCCACCTCTTCGGGCTTGCCAAGGCGCCCCATTGGAATTTGCGGCAGGATCTTGCTGTCCATGACGTCTTTCGGCACGGCCATCACCATCTTGGTGGCCAGATAACCCGGTGACACCGTGTTCACCGTCACGCCTTTCCTCGCGACTTCAAGGGCCAATGCCTTGGTGAATCCATGCATGCCGGCCTTTGCGGCGGAATAGTTGGTCTGACCAAAGGCGCCTTTGGAGCCGTTGACCGAAGAGATGTTGATAATGCGGCCCCAGCCGCGCTCGACCATGCCTTCGCAAAGTGGCTTGGTGACATTGAACACGGAATCGAGATTGGTCCTCATTACGGCATCCCAGTCGGGCTTGCCCATTTTCTTGAAGGCCATGTCGCGCGTGATGCCGGCATTGTTCACGAGGATGTCAACCTGACCCACATCGCCCAGGATTTTCGCCATGCATGCCTGGCAGCTTTCGAAGTCGGCCACATCGACTTCGTATGCACCCATTTCGCGACCGTTCGCTGCCATGGTGGCAAGCCATTCCTGGACCTTGGTATTGCCGGGCGAATGCGTCACCACAACCTTATGGCCTGCGTCATGCAAGCGGATGGAAATGGCCTCTCCCAGGCCGCCCATGCCGCCCGTAACGACTGCGATTTTCTTCGTCATGCTGATTTCTCCTCTGAGAGCTAAAAGACCCCGGGCCTGCGGAGTTCGCAGGCCGACGTAATGGACCGACAACGGTGATAACGCTGTAACCCTGCTGGGGAAAGGTGCTGGCCTCTTGTGACCGGTAGGGCCATGAATCCGGCCCTGACCGTTCCGCTGAGTGCTCTCTTGTAAAAATTTCCGGCGGCCGAGGAGGTTGATCTTAGCGAGGGTGATGGACAACCGGGATGTCCGGAATGCACCCCTTGTGGCGGTGCGGCAAGGGGACTTTGAAGGCGATCCGCGACACGATGCGCGTGACTTTTTATTA
The DNA here is from genome assembly GCF_057073745.1 of Cupriavidus sp. C2SS-8b. Classification (NCBI taxonomy): domain Bacteria; kingdom Pseudomonadati; phylum Pseudomonadota; class Betaproteobacteria; order Burkholderiales; family Burkholderiaceae; genus Cupriavidus; species Cupriavidus sp. C2SS-8b. The sequence continues at coordinate 1,150,920 of NZ_CP172717.1, read as the reverse complement.
ACTTGCAGCATAAAGCGAGATTCCCTTGTTACGTCGCCGGCGGTAAAATCGACGCGACCTTTATGCGCCGGCCGCGAGAATGCATACCCATTACGATAATCTGAAGATTTCTCGTGACGCCCCGCCCGAGGTTATTCGCGCGGCATACGAGGCATTAAGTCAAAAGCACCATCCGGACCGGAACCGGGATTCGTCCGATTCCCATCGGGTCATGACGATTATCAACTCGGCTTACGAGGTCCTGATGGACCCCGCCAGGCGCGCCCAGCACGATGCCTGGATCCTGGCGCAGGAACAGGCCGCGGCGTCGGTCCGTGCCGCGCAACGCGCCCGGCCGGCTTCCTCGGCCTCCGGGGCACCCAACGGGACGGCCTCCAAGTCAGGTTCGGCGGCGCGCCAGGCCTCTGCCGCTACCGGGGCTTCAACAGCCGCCCGGGCCTCGGGGAATGCCAAGGGCATGACCAAGCCGGCTGGGAATCGCACGATTTCAAAGTCGCTGTTCGTGCTGGTGGTGGCGGGGGTCGCGATTTACCTGATCATTCCGACCTCGCGCACGCCAGTGGAGAATTCCGGGCAGTCCGCGACGGTGCCCGCAGCGCCCGCCGAGTCGCGCACGCTTTCCGCCACGCCGGGAAAGTCGCCAGAAGCGCTGCCGCGCTATGCACGCCAGCCCACGGCGCCGAACGGCCAGTCGTGGCCGGCATGGTCCAGCTACGTTCCCGGCTATCCCATCCGCAAGACGGGGGGATTGTCGTCGCTGACGGTCGACAACTCGCGCAACCCGTCCGACGTCTTTCTGAAGGTGTTCTCGCTGGAAGGGGGCAGCCCGGTCCCGGTGCGCTTCGCGCTGATCAAGGCGGGCGCGTCCTTCGAGTTTTCCAATATGGCTTCGGGCAACTTTGATGTGCGCTTCATGGACCTGGATACCGGGCAGCTTTCCAGGTCGGAGCCCTTCGCGCTGGAAGAAATCGCTGAGGGCAATGGCACGCGATACAGCCGGATGTCGCTCACCCTGAATACCGCGCGCAGCGGCAATGCACGAACCCAGGCAATCGGCGAAAGCGAGTTTTAGGCGGGGCGTCGAGTCGCGCAGAGGCGCTCGCCAAGGGGCGGGGATCCCCTTGGCTGTCCTGATTGGCGGCCGCCGAATGGCAGCCGCGACCGGGCTTGCCGGTTCGGTCAGGCAAGCGCCGGATAGTCCGTATAGCCTTCTGCACCAGGGTGATAGAACGTCTCCGGGCGCGGCGCATTGAGCGATGCGTCGAGCTTGAGGCGGCGCGGCAGGTCCGGGTTTGCGATGAACAACTGGCCGAATGCCACGGCATCGGCTTCGCCGGCGGCCAGCACGCGCTCGGCGGTCTGCTTGGTCATCTTTTCGTTGGCGATGTAGACGCCGCCGAACGCTGCCTTCAGCGCCGGACCGAGGCGATTGTCGCCCAGTGCCTCGCGCGAGCAGATAAACGCGATGCCACGCTTGCCGAGTTCGCGCGCGACGTAGCCGAACGTCGCGGCAAGGTCGGAATCGCCCATGGTATGCACGTCGCCGCGTGGCGACAGGTGCACGCCCACGCGGTTGGCGCCCCACACCTCGATGCAGGCGTCGGTCACTTCCAGCAGCAGCCGCGCACGATTTTCGATCGGGCCGCCGTAGACGTCCGTCCGCTTGTTGGTGGAATCCTGCAGGAACTGGTCGAGCAGGTAGCCGTTGGCGCCGTGGACTTCAACGCCGTCGAAGCCCGCCTTCTTGGCATTCTCGGCACCGTGGCGGTAGGCCGCGACCACGCCCGCGATTTCCTCGGTTTCCAGCGCGCGCGGCGTGACATAGGCGCGCTGCGGGCGCACCAGGCTGACATAGCCGCCCGCCGCGATGGCGCTCGGCGCCACCGGCAGTTCGCCGTCCAGGAAGATCGGGTCGGAGATCCGGCCGACGTGCCAGAGCTGCAGGAAGATGCGGCCGCCGGCGGCGTGGACGGCGTCGGTCACCTGCTTCCAGCCTGCGACCTGCGCATCGGTCCAGATGCCCGGCGTGTCGGCATAGCCCACGCCCTGCGGGGTCACCGCGGTGGCTTCGGAAATGATCAGGCCGGCCGAAGCGCGCTGCACGTAGTACTCGGTCATCAAGGCGTTCGGCACGCGCTCGCCGCCCACCGCGCGTGAACGCGTCAGCGGCGCCATGATGACGCGGTTGGGAAGGTCGAGGTCGCCGATGCGGATGGGGTCGAAGAGAGTAGGCATAGGATCCTGGTTTTTGTCGGGAGGGAAGAACGCACGGGTCTGTGCAATGGCAAGACGCGGGTAGCGCCGGGCCGGTACGAATCTGAGCCTCAGAGCGTCAGGGCGTCAGAGGTCCTGATGGATATGGTCGAGAAAAGCCTGGATCGTCTCTTCGTCACGCTTGAAGAAAACCCATTGGCCAATGCGCCGGCCACGGATCAGCCCGGCACGCTGCAGCGTCGCGAGGTGCGCCGAGACCGTCGATTGCGACAGCCCGCAGTGCGCGTCGATCAGCCCCGCGCAGACGCCCATGTCGAGCGGGTACTCCTGCGCGGCGAAGTACGCTTCCGGCGTGCGCAGGCAGGCCAGGATGTTCCGCCGCACCGGATTGGCCAGGGCCTTGTGGATGGCATCCACGTCGATCTCTGGCTTGGCAGGGGCGGTGTCCGTCGCGGGTTGTTTCGGTGATTCGCGAACCATATATCGGGAAGCAACAAACTGTATATCGGGACTATACGATATAAGTGGGCAGTCTGCATGACCCCTTGAAGGGTGCGGGTTTGTTCAACAGATTTTTCCCACCGCCCAAGGATTTTTGTCATTCCCGCCGCATCGGCACGTTTTTTTGCACCGGTATGCGAAGAGGGCTGCCCAATTGCCCGGGCAGCCCTTGAAGTCCTTAGGCCAGTGACACCGCGCGTGCCGCCGTCAGCCGCCGCGGAGCATATGTTTCTGGATCTTGCCGCTCGTAGTCTTGGGCAGCGCGTCCAGGAAATGGTACCGACGCGGCCGCTTGTAGGCGGCCAGCCGGTCCCCTTGCAGCAGGTACGCATCAAGCTGTTCGGCACTGACCTGCGCGTCCGGCCGCGTGACGACATAGGCGCCGACCACCTGGCCCCACGTCGCATCCGATTCGCCGACGACCGCGACCTCCAGCACGGCAGGATGCTCGATCAGCGCGTCTTCCACTTCGCGCGGGTAAACGTTCTCGGCGCCCGAATTGATCATGTAGTCGATACGATCGCGGATCCAGAGGTAGCCGTCGTGGTCCAGGCTGCCCAGGTCGCCGGTGTGGTACCAGCCATGGGCTAGCGCCCGTGCGTTGGCATCGGGCCGGTTCAGGTAGCCGCGCATCATGCACGGCCCGCGCACCAGGACTTCGCCCACCTCGCCGGCTTCGCATCGCTGGGAGGGATCGGTCGGCTCGCCGTCGTCGCGCAGGCGGGCCACCACAAGGTCGTGGCCCAGCGACGGCAGGCCCGCCGAGCCCGCGTGGCTCAGTTGCTCGTGCGGATAAAGCACGGACATGCAGGGACCCATCTCGGTCGTGCCGTAGACCTGCACCAGGCCGGCGCCGATCTTGCGATCCCATTCGCGGATCAGGTGCGGGGCCATCGAGGCGCCGCCATATTCCACGAGCCGCAGCGAAGACAGGTCGCGCCGCGCCGCGTCGGGATGGTTCAGCAGCATGCCAACCATGGTCGGCGCGGCGAAGAAGTGCGTCACGCGCTCGGCCTCGACCAGCGCCCAGGCCTCCCCCGCATCGAAACGCCGCTGCAGCACCTGTGTGGCGCCGAGTTGCAACCGGGGCAGGAAGCTCGTGTGCAGCTCGGCGGTGTGGTTGAGCGGGGCCATCGACAGGCCCACGTCCTCGCGCGTCAGGCCCATGGCCTGATGCATCATCGCGTTGTGGAACAGCTTGCTGCGATGGGTATGGACCACGCCCTTGGGCCGGCCCGTGGTGCCGCTGGTGTACATGAGGATGCAGGGATCCTCCTCGTGCACGATGACCTCCGGCGCCGTGGTGGCCTGGCTGGCGGCCAGCGTGGACAGGTGGTGCGTGGCAAACGACGGCGCCTCGCCGTCGTCCGCATAGATCCGCAGCGGCGTGCCGGTGGCCTGCGCCGCGGCCTTTTCCGCGACCGTCGCGACTTCGCGCTCGAACACCAGCGCCCCGGCCTTGCCATCGTTCAGGATGTAGGCCAGTTCCTGCGCGGCCAGGCGATAGTTGACCGGGTTGAACACCGCGCCGATGCGGGCACAGGCCAGCAGCGTGAAGACGAAGGCCGGCGTGTTGTAGAGAAAGGCCGCTACGACGTCGCCCTTGCCAAGGCCGATCGAAAGCAGGGCATTGGCGTGGCGATTGACTTCGGCATCCAGGCCGGCATAGGTCCACGCGCGCCGTGCCGTACCGGTGCCGGTGACCAGCGCGGTCTTGCGCGGCAGGTAGCGCGCGGGCCAGGAAAGGGTGTCGCCAAGCGTCAGGCCGTCAGTCAACTTTGTACTCCAGGGGCGCGGGCAAGCGTGCCCATACGCCCGTTTCGTTCGCGTGAATCGCGAACTATAAGGCGGGGATTACCTGGATGTGAAATAACGATTTCCTCTTTTCTTATGCGTGAAGCGGCACACATGGCGCCCGCCGTTGCTGGAGGAAGCTGGCCTGAAGGACGGTGGCATGGCAAACTCCCCCGCCGGTACGGTAGTTGCTTCGCAGCATGCAACAAGCCGCCTGCATGGAAAGACATAACCCCCGCTTCCGGGAGGACACGCTGCGATGCCAATGACCGACCAATACCTTTCCGACGCGCCCCTGCGTGCGGAGATCGACGCCCTGCCTGGTGCCACGGTGCTTGAATTCGGCACCGGCTGGTGCGGCTATTGCCAGCGTGCCCAGCCTGCGCTGGCCCAGGCCTTTGCCAGCTACCCCGGCCTGCGGCACATCAAGGTGGAAGACGGCAGCGGCCGCCCGCTCGGGCGCTCGTTCCGGGTCAAGCTGTGGCCCACGCTCGTGTTCCTGCGCGATGGCCAGGAGGTATCGCGCCTGGTCAGGCCCGCCGATGCCGCGCCCATTCTGGAGGCCATGGCGGCCATTGCCTGAGTCCGCCCGGCTTGCCGGGCTCCCCCGGAGCAAAGATAAGCGTGCTTGCAATCCCCGCTTCAGGAGGGAACAGGTTTCGCTCGTTCCGGCCGATTCTTCGATTGGCGAACCCTGCGGGTGGCAGCACTCCCCGTGGGCGCCTGGTCCCTGAATCCGGCACATGGCTGCTTCGCACATCGGCGAGGCGGCCGGCCAATCCTAAGCCTTGAACATGAGCGCCGACAGCCCCGAGCAGCGACCCACCGTCCTAGTCGTCGACGACATTCCCGAGAACATTGCCGCCATGGTGGCAATGCTGCAGGACCAGTACCGCGTGCGCGTGGCCAACCGCGGCGCCAGGGCGCTGCAGCTGGCCGCCTCGTCGGCGCCGGACCTGATCCTGATGGACGTATCGATGCCCGAGATGGATGGCTATGAAACCTGCCGCCAACTCAAGGCCAACCCGGCCACCGCGCATGTCCCGGTGATCTTCCTGACCGCCCGCACGGACGAACGCGATGAAGCGCGCGGGTTCGAGGTCGGCGCGGTCGACTACATCATGAAGCCGGTCAGCCCGCCCGTGGCCCGCGCCCGCATTGCCAGCCAGCTCACGCTCAAGCAGGCGCACGATTTCCTGCGCGACCGGTCGGCGTACCTGGAGGCCGAGGTTCAGCGGCGCACGCGTGAAATCACGCAGATCGAAGACGCCACCATCATTGCGCTGGCCGCGCTGGCCGAAACGCGCGACAACGAGACCGGCAACCATATCCGCCGGACCCAGCACTACGTCAGGGCCCTGGCCCGCGCGCTGCGCCACGACCCGCGCTTCAGCGCGCAGCTGGACGACCGCACCATCGACCTGCTGTTCAAGTCCGCGCCGCTGCACGATATCGGCAAGGTCGGCATTCCGGATCGGATCCTGCTCAAGCCCGGCAAGCTGACCGCGGAAGAATTCGAGACCATGAAGTCCCACACGCTGCTGGGACGCGATGCCATTGCCGATGCCGAGGCCCAGTGCGGCACGGGCGATTCCTTCCTGCGCTATGCACGCGAAATCGCCCAGTACCACCATGAGAAATGGGATGGCACCGGCTATCCGGAGGGGCTTGCCGGCGATGCCATTCCCGTATCGGCCCGCCTGATGGCGCTGGCCGATGTCTATGACGCGCTGATTTCACGGCGCGTCTACAAGCCGGCCTTCTCGCACCAGGACGCCGTGCGAATCATCCTGGAAGGCCGCGGCCGGCATTTCGACCCCGGCATGGTCGACGCATTCGAGGGCATCGCCGACGATTTCCACGCCATTGCGCTGCGCTTTGCCGATCCCGCGGACGCGCCGCAGCGCCAGGCCGTGCCCGCCATCTGAACGATGTCCAAGCCCGATTCCCACGCAGGCTTCTGGCTGCGCGGCTCGCTGCCGGCCTACGGCGCGCTGCTAATCCTGGCGGTCTGGCTGGTGGCGTTCGCCGCCATGTCAATGGTGCGCCAGAACGAGCAGGCCAGCGTCGGTGCGCGCCTGGGCGCCACCGTGAACACCACCGCGCGCCAGCTTGAGACCTGGGCCGCCGACCAGCGTCGCCGCGCCGTCTCCATGAGCACGCTGGACGAGACAGTGCGCCTGGCGCGGCCGCTGCTGGCCAAGGGCGCGCAGCCCAGTCCCGAGCAATTGCGCGACTTCATCAACTGGATCACGCCGCTGTACCGCTCCAACGGCTATATCGGCTACGGCCTGATCACGATGGATAACCGCATACTGGTGTCGGACCTGGCCGAGCGCAACGGCAAGACGCTGCAGCCCGAAGCCGCCGCCACCGCGACGCGTGCGCGTGAGAACGGCGCGTCGGTGTCGGCGCCGTACCCGGGGCCGCTGCTCCAGGACGGGCCGGTCGGACCGGCGGGCCACAGTCCGTTCCAGATCGTGTGTTCGCGCCTGTGGGACCATGATCGCGTGGTCGGCGCGCTATGCCTGCGCATCGATCCGTATGCCGTGATGCTGCAGATCCTCAAGGCCGCGCGCTTCGGCAACTCGGGCGAGCTGTATGTGATCGACCGCGACGGCCGCCTCAGTTCGCCGAGCCGCTTCGACGAGACGCTGGCCGGACAGGGGCTGCTCCAGCCAGGCGATGCTTCCATGTTCAACCTGCGCCTGCGCGTGCCGACCGACCTGGGCAACGGCCGCTGGCGTGCCGCCGATGACGCGCCGCTGACGAACATGGCGCAGCAGGTGCTGCAATCGGAAACCCTGCAGCTGGCCTTTGGCTACCGCGACTACCGCGGCCAGCGCGCGGCCGGGGCGGGGCTATGGATACCGGCACTAGGGTGCGGGCTGATCCTGGAGCAGGACATGGAGGAGGCGCTCAGCTCCTACCTGTCCACGCGCACCGTGGTGGCCAGCATGGCGGGCGCCATCATGCTGCTGATCGCCGTGGCGGCCTGGGCCCTGCGCAAGAGCCAGCACAAGCTGGCGCAGAGCGAAGAGCGGCTGCGCGCCTTGCTGGACCATTCGCCGGCCATCATGCACCTGAAGGACCGCAACCATGCCTTCCTGCAGCTCAATCCGTCCCTGGAGGCCCTGCTCGGGCAAGAGCGCGATGCGCTTCTGGGCAAGACCGACCGCGAGCTCGCGGTCATGCCCGGCGGCACGCAGGAGCGCTGGGAGATCGAGGAACGCGTGATGGCCACCGGCCAGGCCGAAGAGCAGATCTACGCGCTGGCCTCGCCGGAAGGCACCCGCCAGCTGCGGATGATGCGTTTCCCGGTACAGGACCCGACCAGCAAGGCCGTGGTGGGAGTGGGCGCGGTAGGCATCGATATTACCGAGCAGGAGCGTGCCAATCGCGAACTGAAGGAGATGTCGCAGACGCTCGAGCACAAGGTGTGGGAGCGCACCCGTGAGCTGGCCGTGGCCAACGCCGAGCTGGCCAAGGCCAAGAACGAAGCCGAGTCCGCCGCCCAGGCCAAGGCGAGCTTCCTGGCTAATATGAGCCACGAGATCCGGACGCCGATGAACGCGGTGATCGGCATGGCGCACCTGGCGCTTAGCACCGATCTCGACTCCCAGCAGCGCGACTACATCGAGAAGATCCAGCGTGCGGGCCAGCACCTGCTCGGCATCCTGAACGACATCCTGGACCTGTCGAAGATCGAGGCCGGCAAGCTGGAGATCGAGCAGATCGATTTTTCGCTGGAGCGCCTGCTGCGCACGGTCGGCGACCTCGTCAGCGAACGCGCCGCCGCCAAGCAGCTGGAACTGGTGGTCGACGTGCAGCGCGACGTGCCCAATTCGCTGCGCGGCGATCCGCTGCGCATCCGCCAGGTGCTGATCAACTTCACCACCAATGCGGTCAAGTTTACCGAGCGCGGCGAGATTGCCATCCGCGTCGCGCGCTGCGCCGGCGAAGACGCCGAGACGCGGGTCCGGCTGCATTTCGAGGTGCGCGATACGGGCATCGGTATCGATGCCGATGCCATGCCGCGACTGTTCCGCAGCTTCGAACAGGCGGACAGCTCCACCACGCGGCAATATGGCGGCAGCGGACTGGGGCTGGCCATCAGCCAGCGCCTGGTCACGCTCATGGGCGGCACGATCGGCGTGCAGAGCGAGGCCGGCAAGGGCAGCACATTCTGGTTCGAGCTGTCGCTGCTGCCGGGCACCAGGTGGGCGCCGGCACTGCTGGTGCAACCCGAACTCGCAGGGCGCCGCCTGCTGGTGGTCGATGACCACGGCTATGCGCGCCAGGTGATTGCCTCCATGCTGCGCGGCTTCGGCTTCCGCGCGGACGAAGCCGAATCGGGCGAAAAGGCGCTGGCCGCGATCCAGCATGCGGATGCCGTGTCCGATCCCTACCATGCGGTCTACATCGACTGGCGCATGCCCGGGCTGGACGGCATCGAAACCGTGCGCAGGCTGGCCGCGATGTCGTTGCAGGGCCAGCGTCCGCGCCCGCTGATGATTACCGCCAACGGCCGCGAAGAGGTCGTGCGCGAAGGCCAGCGCAATGGCTTCGAGACCGCGCTGCACAAGCCGGTCAGCCCGTCGGTCCTGTTTGACGCGACCATGCGCGTGCTGGCGTCGGAGCCGGGGCGCATGGCCGACCGGGGCGCACCGAAGTCCGTGACGGGGCCAGGCTGGACGCTGCCGCATGCGCGCGTGCTGCTGGTCGAAGACAACGAGATCAATCGCGAGGTCGCCACCCACCTGCTCCAGCAGGCCGGCATCACGCCCGATACGGCGGCGAACGGCGCGATCGCACTCGAACTGCTGGCCGGGCAGGACTACGACCTGGTGCTGATGGACATGCAGATGCCGGTCATGGACGGCTTCGAAGCCACGCGCCACATCCGCGCCAATCCTCGGCTGGCGTCGATGCCCGTGGTGGCGATGACGGCCAACGCCTTGCCCGAAGACCGCAACCGCTGCCTGGCGGCGGGCATGGACGACCATATCCCCAAGCCCATCAGTCCCGCCACCTTCTTCACGACGCTGCACCGCTGGCTGACCGGCACGCCGTCAAGGACTGGCGCCGGCACGCACGAGGCCGCAGGCTGGCATGACGATCCGCACGTCGTGCACGACGCAATCGTGGCACGCCCAGGGAATGCGCCGGACTGGACCCTCGCATTGGCTGCCACGGGCCTGGTCGATGTCGATGGCGCCGTCGCCCGGGTGGGCGGGAGCATCGACACGTTCCGCCAGTTGCTGAAACGCCTGCTTTCAGGCTATGCCCGCACACCGGAGCGGATCGCCGAGTTGCTGCGGGGCGGCGAGCCTACCGAGGCCGCGCGCCTGGCGCACACGCTGGCCGGACTGGCCGGCAACCTTGGCGCCAGGCACGTTGCCGGGGCCTCGGCATCGCTGGAGTGCGCGCTGACGGGAATGGGGTCGGAAGATCCGTCTGCCTTGCTGCAGACGCTGGAACAGGCGCATGCCAGCCTGTGCGAAGCCTTGCGCGAGCACCTGCCGCCGGATACCCCGGAACCCGCCGGCCCGGTTTCCACCCAGTCCGTCAGTACCGCGGACGTCCTCGACTGTCTGCGCCGCCAGCTGGCCGATGGCGCCAGCGAGGCCAGCCTGACGCTTGTGGCCCACCGTCAGCGGCTGGCGGATGCGTTGGATGCCGATCGCTTCGGCCGCCTGTGCGAGGCGGTGGAGAACTATGACTTCGACGGGGCGGTGGAGATTCTGGCTGACGGGGAAGGCTAGGGACGCGCCTTGGTGGATCGGGCAAACGAGCCGCACGGATAGCGCAGTCCGGCAGGTTGGCTACAGCGGCATCAACGGCCGTGCGGCCACCGCGCTGATCAACCGTGGTGCGTAGCGCCGGGCGCGCTCGCCGCCGTGATTCTGGTCGGACGCTGGTGGGTGCCGGTGCACGGATGCGCCGCTCGCGCCGCTGCGCGACCGCGCTCGATGACGGCCCAGTCGGGGCCGGCCATGGCGGGCCACGCCGCCGTGACAGCCGCGGCGCCAAGCAGCGCCAGCAGGATGGTCTTCATTGCGATCTCTGGAAGGAATGGTGCGCGCAGGCTTCGTGGCAAACGAGGCCTGCGCCGGTATGCGTTCTGATTACGCGTTGGCGTCCGAGAGCGCTGCGCCATGTGCGGGCGGCGCAGACACGCCGGAGTGGTCCATGCCAGCGATGTTCATGCCGGCACCCGCGCTGTGGCCGCCGTCGGTGAAGGCGTCGCGCTTGTCGGTGACGTGGCCGCCGTCGGTGAACGGGTCACGCTTGCCGATGGCGTTGGCGCCGTCCGTGAACGGGTCGGGCTTACCTTGGCGCATTACGTAGCCGTAGCGGTCCCCGGAGATGCCACGGTCCTGCATGCCTTGGGCGCAAGCCTGGCCGGCGATGGCGCTGGCACCGAGGATGATGGCGGAAAGGAGGAGGGCGTTGAGAGTCTTGTTGTGCATGGTTGCTGCTTCTTCTGACTGATTTCAGGCGGCATTCCCCGTGTGACTGGTGGGGGCGCGGGGCGGCGGATCTGCCGCCCTGCATGCCGTCCAGTTCGCCTTGTGAGCGGTGCCGTAGTGTTTTTTGTGCGGCACGGAAGCTAGTGTAATCACGCACAGCTATTCCGATGATGATTTAAATGGCGATTTTGAAGTCGTTTTTTTCATCGTTTGGATCGGCCTTCCGGCGCACGCTCAGGGTTACCCCGCTCCATCGCCGGGCGTGCCGTGCGTAGGGTCTCGGCGGGAGTCTTCGGCCACCGTTGCGCCGGCAGGCGGCCGGGCCTTGCGCCCCGGCTTCCCGCGGCGCATGCGCTGGCGTGCAGCGCCAGGATGGGCAATCGGCATACCGGGGAAATGACTGAGTGGGCGGTGGGGGCCGGGCAACGGAGGGTTCCATGCGCCGTCATGGCGCACGCTTCGCCTTCAGTCAGGGCTGGAGGGGTGACCGGGAGGCGTTGCTGCGCCGTGCCGGAGCATGGTCGCGTCTGGCGGACTATCCGATTTTGGCAACGGGTGCGGGGCGCTAGCCCGGCGTTGCGCCGGTGGCGGCACGCGGATCGGGAGGTTTTGACTGCTGCCACCCCCCGCCAAGCGCCAGGAACAGATCGATCTGCCGCATGGCCACCAGGCTGTCCGACTCCGCCACGGCGGCCTCGGCATCGGCCAGCGACCGTTCCGCATCCAGCCGTGCCAGGTAAGGGGTCCGGCCAGCCTCATAGCGCCGCCGTTCCTGCCGCGCTGCATCCGCGGCCTGGTCGCGCGCCAGGCGCAGCGCCTGCTGGCGCTCCAGCGCGCGCGTGTAGGCGCTGAGCGCGGTTTCCGTCTCCTGCAGGGCCCGCAGCACCACCCCATCAAAGTGCGCCAGCGCCGCATCCGCGCCGGCTTCCATGCGCGCAATGCGCGGCCGCACGCCGTTGGTCGGGAAATTCCAGCTCAGCATCGGACCGAGGCTCCAGCGCGCCGTGGGCCCGCTGCCGAGATCGCTCAGCAGCCCGGTCAGGCCGGCCGACGCGCCGATCCGGATGCTCGGATACAGGTCGGCCGTGGCTACGCCGATCTTTGCCGTGGCCGCGGCCAGTTCGCGTTCGGCCTGGCGGATATCGGGCCGGCGCTTGAGCAGCGCGGCGCCGTCGCCCACTGGCAGTGGCTGTGTCAGTGCCGGTTCCTCATGGCATTCGATGTCCTTTGGCGCCAGCGCCGCCGGCGGCTTGCCGAGCACCAGCGCCAGCTTGAACCTGGCCGCTTCGCGCGCGGCCTCCAGCGGGGGCAAGGCAGCGCGCAACGCATCGGCGCGCGATCGGGCGCGGATGGCATCGGTGGGCTCGGCGCGGCCCGCGGCCGCCAGCCTTTGCGTAGCGTCGGCCGCGCGCGCCTGCAGCGCGATCTGCTCGCGAGCAACTTCCAGTTCGTGGCTGGCTGCGCAACCCTGCACGTAGGCGCGGACTGTCTGCGCGACCACGCCGACGCGGGCCAGCTCCAGGGCGGCCTCGCTGGCCTGCACGTTCGCATGCGCGGCTTCGTCGGCCCGCGCGAGCTTGCCGAAGAAATCGATCAGGTAGGACACGCCCGGGCCGATATCGCCCAGGTTGAAGACCGGCGGCTTGGTGGTCTGCAGATAGCTCTCGCCCGATAGCTGGGCCCGCGCCAGGCTCGCGCCGATGCCGCCCTGCGGCAGGTTCTCGGCCTCGACCTCGTGGAACGCGGCCGTGGCCCGGCGCAGGTTGGCCGACGCCACGCGGAGGTCGGTATTGGCCGCCAGCGCTTCGCGCACCAGGCGGTCGAGGCGCGGGTCGTCATAGAGCTGCCACCACGCGTCGGGAACGGGGCCGACCGATACTGCCGGACTCGATGCGCCCGTGAGTTTGCCGTTGGCGTCGGGCGTGCGGACCGCTGCACGATCCGGGACGTGGTAGTCGGGGCCGACCGTGGTGCAGGCGAACAGCAGCGGGACCAGCGGCACCAGCCACGCGCAATGCCATGTCTTCACGGGCGGTGCCCCGCGGAGGGTTGCTGCACGGATACCGTGGCCGTGCGTCCCGACACCAGCCGCACGTCCGCGGGGACCGCGTCGAGCGTGATGCGCACCGGCACGCGCTGCGCCAGCCTTACCCAGTTGAACGTCGGGTTCACGTTGGGCAACAGGTTGGATCCGGCGCTGCGATCGCGGTCCTCGATACCGGCCGCAATGCTCTGCACATGCCCGCGCAGGTGGCGCGGCTCGCCCATGATGTGCACATCCACCGGGCTGCCGATGCGGATGCGGTGCAGCTTGGTTTCCTCGAAATAGCCTTCCACATGGAACGACGCCGCATCGACCATGGACAAGACCGGCCGTCCGGTCGAGACATAGTCGCCCAGGCGCGGCAGGCGGTCATTGAGGTAGCCGTCGGCGGGGCTCAGCACGCGGGTGCGCTCCAGGTTCAGGCGGGCCAGGCGCACGCTGGCGTCGGCCTGGGTGAGCGCGGCTTCGGCCTGTTCGACGCGGGCGCGCCCCTGTTCGGCGACTTCGCCGGCGACCAGGCCATCGAGCGACCGGTTGCGCGCGGATTCGCGCCGCGCCTGCGCCAGCGTTGCGCGCAGGGCGGCGGCATTGGCCGTGGCCTGCTGCAGCGCCAGCGCGTAGCGGTCGCGGTCGATCTCGAACAGTACCTCGCCGCGCCGCACCGGCTGGTTGTCGCGCACCAGCACGCGCGTCACCAGTCCCGAGACATCGGGGGCGATCTGGACGATATCGGCGCGCACGTGGCCATCGCGCGTCCAGGGTGCGGCCGTGTAGTAGTCCCACAGGTGCCGCAGCACCACGACAGCGGCGACGACTGCCACCAGCGTGGGCAGCAGCTTGAGGACGGAGCGAGTTCTTGGTGTCATGTCGGCAGCTTGAGACCGAGGGCGACCACGCCGCCCAGGACAATCACATAGAGGCAGAGATTGAAGAGAGAGCGATGCCACACGTGCCGGTAGAAGCCCACGCGCGCCAGCAGCAGGCGCACGCACGTCGTGAGCGCGAAGGCGGCGAGCATCACCACCAGCAGGGCCGGCACGAATACGCCGTACAGGTCGATCTCAGTGTTCAACGCCAGCTCCTGAAGCGGTCGTGACGGACATGGCGGCCATGTCCGGCTCATGCAGCGTGACGCGCAGGACCACCAGCGCGGCAATGGCGTCGTCATGATTGCCGGGCAGCGCGCCGACCTGGGCCATGGCTGCATCGATACTGCCCGGCAGCGCGGCGGATGTCGCTATGGCGTCCGCGTGGCGAAGGCGTGCGCGGTAGTGGCGCGCCACCAGTGCCAGCACGCGCCGCACCGGACGTCGCGCGGCCGATGGCATGGACGGCAGCGCGCGTCGCAGCGCCAGCGCGCAAAAGCCCACATGCAGTTCGTTGAATCCATCGGGGCCCGTACTGCTGGCGCCGAGCCGCGGGACCAACTGGCCGAGGCGGTCCAGCATGCGCGCGCCAAGCTTGGCGTCATGGTCCGCGCCGGGCCAGGCGGCGGCGCCGGCCAGGTCCTGCCAGCTTGCGCGGATCAGCCGGTGCGCGGCCACGCTGGCGCCGAACGGACGCGTCGCCAGGGCCCACAACGGCGCGAACAGCATGGCCGCGGCATTGACCAGGCTGCCGTTGAAGGTGCCGAGGAAATTGGCGTCGTAGACGCTCTGGATATTGGCGAACGAAGCGGTGTTCACCGACAACAGCATCGCGATCAGGTTGAAGCCCGGACGGGCGATCAACATGCCGATGCCGAGGTAAGGCACGGCCAGCATCCCCGCCAGCGTCTCGAAGCTCTGCGCGTGCGGCACCACCAGGAACAGGTAGAACGAGGCCACCACCAGGCAGACGGCACTCCAGCGCAGGAAGGAGCGCGCCACCGGCCGCGGCTCGTCGATGGTGGCAAAAAAGCAGCAGGCAATGGACGCCACCGCGACCGCGCCGGCGCCCTCGGTCCATCCGGAAAAGATCCAGAGCAACCCGGCACAGAACACGGCCAGGCCCGTGGAGACAGCACCAAACAACAGCATGCCGTGGTCATGATGGTGGGCACTTCCGGCGGGTACCGCGTCAGCGGCCGGCATCGCGCTGAGCGTCGGAAACGGCCGGTCGGGCCGGTCGCCGATACCGTGCTGCAGTGCTGCGCAGTCCGCGCATAGCGCCGCCAGCCGGGCGAGCTGGCTGCTTGCCGCCGTCAACAGGCGTCCATGCCAGCCATCCGTGGCGGCATCAGCCATTGCGGTTCGGTCGACCTGTGGTGCAGGACCCGTCATCCCCGTTCGCAGCCACTGCGACAGCCTGGCCAGTACGAGCGAGAGCGAGTCGGGTACACCGGCCGGATGCCTGCGCAGCGCTTGCAGCACCGCGGACAGCGCGGACAGCAGCGGCATCAGCGCGGTCATGCGCGTGCGCAGCGCACGGGCATGACGCAGCGACGCGGCGCTCTCGGTGTCGTAAGAAAGCTGGGCAATCAACTGGTCCAGCGCCAGGATGTCGGCCGCGAGCCGGTGGCGGCCGGCGTCGGCGCGCGGGTCCGCGCACAGGATGTCGTCCGCCCACGCGGCGGCGTCCGCCAGCCAGCTCGCAGCACGCGCGCGCAGGGCCGGCGCCACTTTGGCCGGCAGGAGGATCGACCCGACCAGCCCCGCGCAGACAATGCCGATCACGATCTCTTCGATGCGCGCCACGGCGACATCGAAGATCTGCGCGGGCTGGTCCACCGCCGGCAGCGCCACGATCGGCAGCGTATAGGCCGCCAGCAGGAACACATAGGCGCGCGGCGAGCGCTGCAGCGTGGACAGGTAGACCAGCGCGACGATCCACAGCGAGATGGCGGCCATCAGCACGATCGGCATATTGACCAGCAGCGGCACGGTGGCCACTGCCGCCGCCGCGCCCAGCACCGTTCCCGCCACGCGATAGGCGGCCTTGGAGCGCGTGGCGCCGGTCAGCGGATGCGAGACGAAATACACCGTCGCCATGGCCCAGTAGGGGCGCGGCAGGCCGAGGGCCAGCGCGATATAGAGCGCGAGCATGGCGGCCAGGAATGCCTTCAGCGAAAACAGCCACTGTCGGGCCATTGGCCGCATCGCCATGGGTAGGAATCGCACAGTTCGTGATTGGGGGCGCATCGTGTGCGCCTGGCCGGTCTGGTTGCCGGCTGCAGGCACAAGCGAAGCGTGGAAGCGAAGTGTAGTCAAATGGCGCGCATTCCAATCATGATTTAAAATTCCCGACTTCATTCCATATTTTCATGGAAGTGCCAAATTCGCCATGCCCATCGATATCCGTGCCCTGCGTTACTTTGTTGAAACCGCGCGCTTGAGGAGCTTTACGCAAGCGGCGACCTCGCTGTTCGTCACGCAGTCGACCATCAGCAAGATGGTGCGGCAGCTGGAAGACGAAGTCGGGCAGCCCTTGCTGATCCGTGAGGGCAAGACGGTGCGCCTGACCGACGTGGGCCGCGTGGTGTACGACCGCGGCCAGGAGGCGCTTGGTGTCGTGCACCGCCTGACGCTGGAGGTAGCGGATCTGTCTTCGCTGGGCCGCGGCCAGTTGACCGTGGGGATCCCACCGATGGTCAACCTGTTCTTCTCGCCAGCGGTGAGCGCCTTCCGCAAGCGCTATCCGAACCTTGAGCTGAGCCTGGCCGAGCATGGCGGCCATCTGGTGGAGCAGATGGTGGCCAGCGGGACGCTGGAAGTGGGCGCCACGGTGCTACCGGTGGACAGTGGGCTGGAACTGGCCACGCAGACGTTCGCCAAGTACCCGATCTGGGCGGTGGGGCCGCGCAAGGCGCCGTGGGCGCGCGGGAAGACGGTGAGCCTGGCGGCGCTGAGCGACGAGCCGCTGGTGTTGCTGACCGAGGAATTTTCGCTGACGCACAAGTTGCGGCAGGCGTTCCTGGAGGCACGCATCGAGCCGCGCGTGGTGGCGCAGAGCGGCCATTGGGATTTCCTGGCTTCGATGGCGGCAGCGGGTCTGGGAACTACGTTCCTGCCCGAGCCGTTCCTCACCCGGCTGCAGGACCGCGACAACCTGGCCGTGGCGCGGCTGACCGAGCCGGATATGGACTGGGCGCTGGCGCATGCGTGGCTGCCAGGGCGGTATCTGTCGCATGCCGCAAGGGCCTGGCTGGCGGTGTGCGAGGAGGTGCTGGGCGGAAACGGGGTGTCGTCCTGAGCCTCTCCGCCGGCGTGTCGGGAAAGGGCCAGTGCCGCAAGTCTGTCTCGCGAATCATGCAGGACGGAGACTCACCACCGAAGCAGGCGCGGCGCCAGCAATGCGCCGATTGCGGCAGGCGCCAGCATGCCGAGGACGTACCACACGCCCCAGAACGCCACGCCCATCTCCGGACAATGCAGGCAGTAGGCCAGCGTCGCGACCGCGCCGGACAGCAGGCCACCCACGGCGCCTGTCAGCCGCAACCGCGTCGGCGCCAGTCCGCGCAAGGCCCAGAACACGGCAATGAACACCGGCACGGACAGCATGGCGATATTGAACGGGCAGACGCGCCAGGTTTCTCCCAGCACCGCCGCGGCGCGTTCGCCGGCCGGCGTCCGGGTCAGCACATAGAGCGCTGCCAGCCAGACGGCCGCGAAGGGCACGGTAACGCCTGGCCAGCAAGCACCGGTTGCCATGCCGGGACGCGCGAGCCGCGTCGTCATCCACAATGCACCCAATGCCAGCGAAAGCGGCAGCGCCACCTTGGCCCAGAACAGCGGGGTGGCGGCGACCTCGGCCAGGTCGGAGCGAAAATGCAGCGTGGCGGCCACCAGCACGGCCGCCAATGCCGCGCCCGTCGCCACGGCCAGGCCAAAGCGTCGCGCGACCGCGTGGCGGTCCACGGGGGCGATGCCTTGGGCCAGCAGGGCAATCAAGTGGTCTGTCTTCATCGCGTTCCTCGAATCTTCGCCGCGAGCGCCTTTAGCCCGCGATGCACGCCAACCTTCACCGCCGATTCCGACATCCCGGTCATCTTCGCGGCCTCGCTGACGGACAATCCCTCCAGCTTCACGTGCACGATCGGCAAGCGCTGACGGTCCGGTAGCTGCTCGAGCAGCAGGTTCAGGTCCCGCTTCGCCTGTGCAGGCTCCAGGTCGGGCGCTGCCAGCACGTCCTGCGCCGAATCCAGGGGATCGCTTAGGGCATCGTGTCGCGCATACGCGCGAAAATGGTCGGCGAGCTTGTACCGGGCGATGGCATGCACCCACGCCGTGAGCGGTTGTCCCGGCAGGTAGGTATGGCGCGCGTTATGCACGGCCAGCAGGACTTCCTGCGTCAGGTCCTCGACGTCGCCCGCTTGCTGCGGGAGACGGTTGCGGAAGTAGCCGCGCAACATGGCGGCCAGTTCGGTGAGACATTGCGCGTACGCCATCTGGTCGCCGGCCAAGCCGTCCGTAAACAGGTCGAGCAGGCGAGCCTCCCGCCTTTTCAGCGCATCCTGTTCGACAGTTCGCTCCATCGATCGGTTTGGTTACACCTGGCCATGTGGATGGCGCGAATTCTACGCTGCGGTGGCGGTTATGCGTGTTGCAAGGCGCATGAGTGATGGGGTGGTACCGCGTACGTTCTTCGGCGAATTGCGGCTGGCGTCGTGCTTGGCAGGCGCCGCTGTTTCGCAGGCGTAGCCTGCGAGTCACTTTTTGTCCGAGCGACAAAAAGTAACCAAAAAACGCGTCGCTTGTCCTAACGGACGAATATTGATCGTAGCGTGCGAAGAATTTCGTACGGGTACTCGCTTCAGAGTCTGCCCCGCTGCCTGCCGCGTGGTGCGCGTCCGCCTGCAGGCTCTCCAGCAATGATTGAACCAGCCCCGAACCTGTCCGTGGCCCGACACTGCCACCGTTATCGCATCATCGCCTTCGGCTGCTGCGCGGCTCACAAGTCGGTTAGGCGGGGGTATCACCGGCGCTGATGCTGGCGCTTCGTCCCCGCAATTCAGCGACGAACCAAAAAATCTCCGACCGCTGTAACCGAAGGCGCTCCTGCCGCGAATTTCCCATCAGACGCACACAGACGTGTGAATCTGGCACCCGCCGATACGGCGTGGCGCAATGTTCCATCCACCGGGACGCCCCGGTCCAACACTCAACAACGAGGAATCAAGATGAACAAGATCGCTATCGCCGTGGTTTCCACAGCGTTCCTGATTGGCGGCACCACCGCATACGCCCAGACCGGCGGCTCGATGGCCAAGGATTCGATGGCCAAGGACTCGATGTCGAAAGACAGCATGTCGAAGGACACGATGTCCAAGGACGCCATGTCGAAGGACAGCATGCACAAGGACGGCATGCACAAGGACAAGATGGGCAAATCGAAGTCGCACGACAAGATGGGCAAGGAAGGCGATGCCATGTCCGGCGGCATGAACAAGTAGCACTGGACCGGGCAAGCTTGACCAGCCACCGCGCGCGGCATCGTGTCGTGCACGGCGTCTGGATTCCTGAGGAGGCCGACATGGAACTCTCGCATGACGCTGTCGATTCGCGCGCTGCCCCGCGCAAGATCCAGCCGGGGTGGCTGCGACTCTCCCACTGGCTCAACGCGCTGGCCGCCGTGGTGATGATGCTTTCCGGCTGGCGCATCTACAACGCCTCCCCCGTGTTCGCCGGGTTTCGCTTTCCGGCCGACTTCACGCTGGGCGGATGGCTGGGTGGCGCGCTGCTCTGGCATTTCGCGGCCATGTGGCTGCTGTTTTTCAACGGGCTGTTCTACCTGGCGATGAACGTCGCCACGGGGCGGCTTGCCCGCAAGTTCTTTCCGTTAAGCCCGCGCGCCGTGCGGGACGATCTGGTTGCCGCGCTGCGAGGACGCCTTTCTCATGCGGATCTGAGCCACTACAACGCCGTGCAGAAGCTCGCCTACCTGCTGGTGATGATCGTGCTGCTCGTACTGGTGCTTTCCGGCATCGCCATCTGGAAGCCCGTGCAATTCCCGCTGCTGCGCGAACTGATGGGCGGCTACGACTTCGCGCGCGTGGTCCATTTCTGCGCCATGTCGTTGCTTGCCGCCTTTATCGTCGTGCATATCGTGATGGTGGCGCTCGTGCCGCGCAGCCTGCTGACCATGATTCGCGGACGCTGACATAACCGGAGCCTGAATCGTGAATCCGAGACCTTCCCGACGAACGGCCGTCGACCGCGCGTCGCTGATCATCGATGTGCGTCGGGAACTCGACGCGCCGTCGCGCCGCCTGTTCGGCAAGCGCCTCCTTACGCTGGGCGGCCTGGCCATGCTCACCGGCTGCAGCCTGAGCGACGATGCCTCCGTGGAGACCTTCCTCTCGCGTGTGTCGCGCATCAACGACAAGGTACAGGCCTGGCTGTTCGACCCGAACCGGCTGGCGCCAACCTATACCGAAGCGCAGATCACGCGCCCGTTTCCGTTCAACGCGTTCTACGGCATCGATGAGGTCACCGTGGTCAACGGCGACGACTTCCGGCTCAAGGTCGGTGGACTGGTGCGGGAAAAGAAGAGCTGGACGCTTGAAGAACTCTACGCCCTGCCAAACGCCGAGCAGATCACGCGGCACATCTGCGTGGAAGGCTGGAGTGCCATCGGGCGGTGGGGCGGCACGCCGTTTGCCGGCTTCCTGAAGCGGATCGGCGCCGATACCAGCGCGAAGTATGTGGGATTCCGGTGTGCCGACGACTATTACGAGAGCATCGACATGGCGACGGCGCTGCATCCGCAAACCTTGCTGACGTTCACGTATGACGGCGAACGCCTGCCGCCCAAGTATGGCTATCCGATGAAGCTGCGGATGCCGACCAAGCTCGGCTACAAGAATCCCAAGCACATCATGGAGCTGTTCGTCACCAACACCTACACCGGCGGCTACTGGGAGGACCAGGGCTACAACTGGTTCGGCGGATCCTGAAAAAGGGCCTGGAGACCTTCAGGAGCCAATGCCTTCCGTACACCGGCCCGGCGGGACGTGCAGCGTCACCAGCGGCTCCTGGCCGGCCATGTAGCGGTAGTCCAGCGTCACGCCAAGCTTGCCGAGCACCGGCACATCCGGGTTCCGGCAGATCCCGCGTTCAAGGATGGGCCTGGCCGAGACCATGAAGTTCCGGGTGTCCTCGCGCCGCGGATCGACCCCCGTCACCTGCAGGTGAAACTCGACGACCTTGCCGGCCCGCACGGCGCAGCCGGACAGGCGCGTGGAGTCGTCCAGCACCATCGGTGCCATCCGTGCCAATTCCGCACAGGCCATGCCGAGTTGCCGCTCGGCGTCGCGGGCGGTCAGCCGGGTCACGCCCGACATGCCGCTTGGCTTGCCGCGTACGGTGCCCAGCAGCAGGCTGGCCAATTCGGACAGCGGCGGGGCGGCCATGCCGAGGGAAGATCCTGCGCCGATAAAGAGGGCCAGCAGGCTAATGGCCAGCGGCTTGACGACTGGGAAACCAGGGAAGGGCATGGGGCGCAATGCATTCGGAAGCATCCCGGAACGGGCGATGCCACTGTAGCGCGCGCCGTGGCCGATTGTTGTCAGGCTCTGTCCTACGCCGCAACAGCCTTCGCCGGCACGGCGGCCGGGCTATTGCGTCCAGTAGACGTCCACCGGCGTACTGTCCTGGTGGAGCAGGTAGCTGACCGGCAGCATCGGCGTGGGCTCCATGGTGGCGGCATCGAATACCTGCTTCTTCCACGGGCCACTGAAGCTCAGCAAGACGCGGCGTGCGCCCAGCAGCGCGCTCAGGTTCAGGCTGACGCGGCGGTGCGGCGCGGCGCGCGGGTTCAGCGCCAGATATCCCGCCGGCTCGGTCAGCGACAGGCCAACCGGCAGTTCCGGAGCATCCGCGAACAGCGAAGCCGTGTGCCCGTCGTCGCCCATGGCCAGGACAACCACATCGGGCTGGCGGTAATTGCGGTTCAGCTCGGAAACCACGGCCGAAGGATCGATTTCGTCGATTTCCATGCAGAACGATGGCACCGGCGGATGGAAGGAGGCGCGCGACGCGGCTTCCCGCAACAGCGCGTCGCAGACCAGGCGCGCATTGCTGTCGTCGTGGCCAAGGGGCACCATGCGCTCGTCGACGAGCATCACGCTGATGCGATCCCACGGCAGCGCCCGTTGCTGCAGCGCCTTGAACAGCGGCAACGGCAGGCGGTCGCCCGCGATGGCCAGGCAAGCATGTTCCTGGCTGGCCAGCGTGCGCTCCAGCTCGCACGCCACGGCTCGCGCCATGGCATCGGCATGGGCGCAGGCATCGTTCAATTCGATCTGGCGCATGGCTTCCTCCCTGTTGGTGGCGAGCATGGCAGGACGCAACCTGCCATGGCCGCTGGCGGCGGGACAGCGCTGTCATGCGGCTGTACCGGCGCAATGACCGGGTCGCGCCTTGGCCCGGATCGGCTGGCTGCCGGGCTCAACGCTTGTTGGTGGATTCGATTCTATGTGCCAAACGGTGCGGCGCACAATGAGGCGTGCGCTGACATGGCGAGCAAGACGCTCGTTGCAGCCGAATCGCCCTCAACTATGCGCAAAACCGCACAAAATTGCGACGCATAGCGCGTATGAAGGCCGCAGCGACGCCCGACCGGCCCGCTGCTGCGGCGCGATAATGCGGCTCAGGAAGCGCCGCGGCCGACCAGCACAACGGTGACGAGCAAGGACGTATTGGTGATCGCCGTGACATCGTGGGCGGCCGACGCGCCCAGGTACAGCAAGTCACCCGGATGCAGCCGGCGCTGGCTGCCGTCGATGCCGATTTCCGCTTCGCCTTCCAGGCACTGGATGGTCGATGGTCCGGCGACCGCATGCGTGGCGACATGCTTGCCCGCCGGCAGCACCATGCGCATCACTTCCAGCTGCGGTTCCTTGAACAGCGCGGCGCTTGGCGTCTGTGCGAGCTGTTTGCCCAGCGGCAGCACGCTGGCGACTTCACCGGAAGACAAGTGGGGCAGGGACATGGCGGGGCTCCTCGTGGCGGTGTGGCGTTTATGAAAGGCCTCAGGTCATTGTAGGAGGCCGCGTCGCGCCGCCAGCTTTGGGCAACGCCGGCCCGCCAACATTGCGCGGGCCGGCCAGCGGCGTTCAGGACGACGGCCCCGGCGCAGCAGGGGGCGCCGCGTCGGTTGCGCTGCGGGTCTCGTCATGCCAGCCACCCCCGAGCGCCTTGTACAGGTTGACCTCGCTGGTCAGCTGCTCCTGCCGCGCAACGATCAGCAACTGCTGCGCGTTGTAAAGAGAGCGCTGCGCATCCAGCACCGCCAGGTAGCTGTCCACGCCCGTGCGATAGCGGCGGTCGGCGAGGTTGTAGGCGTCCTGCGCCGCTTCGACAAAGCGCACCTGCGCTTCCAGCTGGCTCATGTACGTGCCGCGCGCGGCCAGGCCGTCGGCGACCTCGCGGAAGGCCGTCTGCACGGTGCGTTCGTACTGCGCGACGTTGATGTCCTTCTGGATGCTCGCGTAGTCCAGGCTGGCCTTGAGGCTGCCCGCCGTAAACAGCGGCAGGCTGATCTGTGGCTGGAACAGCCAGGTGCCCGAGCCGCCTGCGAACAGGCCCGACAGCTGGTTGCTCGCCGTGCCGGCCGAAGCGGTCAGCGCAATGCGCGGGAAGAACGCCGCGCGCGCCGCGCCGATATTGGCGTTGGCCGACCGCAGGCGGTGCTCGGCAGCGAGCACGTCGGGCCGGTTCTGGAGCAGGTCGGACGGCAACCCGGGGGGGACATCGGCCGTGAGCTTCTCCTGCAGGCCAAGCGGCGGCGGCAGGTCCGCCGGCATGCCGGTGCCCAGCAGCAGCACGATGGCATTCTCGTCCTGCGCCACCAGCCGCGTGTAGCGCGCCAGGCTCGCACGCGCATTTTCTACAGCGGTCTGGGATTGCCGCAGGTCCAGGCGCGAGGCAATGCCTTCCTCGTAGCTGCGCCGCGTCAGGCCATAGCTGCGCTCGTAGTTGGCCAGGGTATCGCGCGTCAGCGCCAGCAGCGCCTCGTCGGCGCGCTGCGCCAGGTAGGCATTGGCCACGCTGGCCACCAGCGCGATCTGCGCGCTCCGGCGCGTCTCGTCGCTGGCGAAGTACTGTTCCAGCGCCGCTTCGCTGAGGCTGCGGATGCGGCCGAACAGGTCGAGTTCCCATGCGGTCGTGCCCAGCGATATCCCGTACTGGCTCGTGATCAGGCGCCGGCCGGTGGTGGACAGGTCGGCGGGAATGCGCTGGCGCGTTTCCTGCGCGGCGACGCCGATGGCGGGGAACAGGTCGGCGCGTTCGATCCGGTATTGCGCGCGGAACGCTGCCACATTCAGCGCGGCCACGCGCAGGTCGCGGTTGTTCTCCAGCGCGACCTCGATCAGGCGGCGCAGCCGCGCATCGGCGAAGAAGTCGTGCCAGCCGAGATCCACGGCGCGAACCTGCTGCGCCTGCGCCGTGGCGTCGGCCGCCGGATAGGCGGTGCCTTGCGGATACGCCTGCGCGACCGGCAGGTCCGGTTGCCGGTAGGTGGGGATCAGGCTGCAGCCGGCCAGCAGGGCGACGGCGGCAGCGCAGGTCAGCGTCTTCTTCATGGCAGCGCGCCTTTCTCCGCGGGGCCATCGGGCCGGGTCGGCTTGCGCTTGCGTTCGACCAGTGCATTGACCACCACAAAGAACAACGGCACCCAGAAGATCGCGAGCACCGTGGCGGTAATCATGCCGCCGATCACGCCGGTGCCGATGGCGTGCTGGCTGCCCGCGCCGGCCCCGGTCGAGACCGCCAGCGGGAACACGCCCAGCATGAAGGCCAGCGAGGTCATCACGATCGGGCGCAAACGCATGCGGCAGGCTTCGATCGCGGCGTCCACCAGGCTCTTGCCGTGCTCGTGCAGGCTCTTGGCGAATTCCACGATCAGGATGGCGTTCTTGGCCGACAGGCCGATGGTGGTCAGCAGGCCAACCTGGAAGAACACGTCGTTGGACAAGCCGCGGCCCATGGTGGCGAGCAGCGCGCCGATCACGCCTAGCGGCACCACCAGCATCACCGAAAACGGGATCGTCCAGCTTTCATACAAGGCCGCCAGGCACAGGAACACCACCAGTAGCGACAGCCCATACAGCGCCGGCGCCTGCGAGCCCGACAGCCGTTCTTCATAGGACAGCCCGGTCCAGGCGTAGCCCACGCCCGGTGGCATCTGCTTCATGATTGCCTCGATCGCCTTCATCGCCTCGCCCGAGCTGCGGCCAGCAGCCGGCTCGCCCAGCACCTCCACCGCCGGCACGCCGTTATAGCGCTGCAGCTTCGGCGACCCGTAATCCCACTTGCCTTCGGCAAACGCGGAGAACGGCACCATCTCGCCCTTGTCGTTGCGCACGAACCATTTGTCGACATCATCGGGGTTCATGCGTGAATCCGGACGACCCTGTACGTAGACACGCTTGACGCGGCCGCGGTCGATAAAGTCGTTCACATAGCTTGAACCCCAGGCGATCGTCACCGTGCTGTTGATGTCGGCCAGCGAGAGCCCCAGCGCACGCGCCTTTTCATCGTCGATGACGAGCTGGTACTGCGGCTGGTCATTGAGGCCGTTGGGACGCACGCGCTGCAGCATCGGGTCTTTCGCGGCCAGCCCCAGGAACTTGTCGCGCGCGTTCATCAGGGCCTGGTGGCCCAGGCCGGCCTGGTCCTGCAGGTACAGGTCGAAGCCAGTGGCGTTGCCCAGCTCCTGCACGGCCGGCGGGGGGAACGCGAACGACATGGAGTCGCGGAAGGTCGCGAACTTGCGCTGGGCGCGCGCCGCCAGGTCGAAGACGCTGGTGTGGTCGCCGCTGCGCTCCTCCCACGGCTTGAGCAGGATGAAGGCAAGGCCGGAGTTCTGGCCGCGCCCCGCGAAGTTGAAGCCGCTCACGGTGAAGAGCGAATCCACCACGCCGCCTTCGTCCTTGAGCAGGTAGTCGCGCATTTCGTTGAGCACCTTCTGGGTGCGTTCGGCAGTGGCCCCCGGCGGCGTCTGCACCTGCGCGTAGAGCACGCCCTGGTCTTCATCGGGCAGGAACGACGTGGGAATGTGCGTGAACAGGAAGGCCATCACCGCGAGGATCGCCAGGTAGATCAGCACGAACGGCAGGCGGCGCTTCAGGATGGTCGACACCCCGCGTTCGTACCCTTGCGTGGTCGCGATGAACTTGCGGTTGAACCAGCCAAAGAAACCGCCCTTGTTCTCGCCATGGTCGCCTTTCTCGATCGGCTGCAGCATGGTGGCGCACAGCGCCGGCGTCAGCACCAGCGCGACCAGCACCGACAGCACCATCGACGAGACGATGGTGATGGAGAACTGCCGGTAGATCACGCCGGTCGAGCCGCCGAAGAACGCCATCGGCAGGAACACCGCCGACAGCACCATGGCGATTCCGACCAGCGCGCCCTGGATCTGCCCCATCGAGCGCCGCGCCGCCTCCTTGGGCGGCAGGCCGTCCTCGGCCATCACCCGCTCGACGTTTTCCACGACCACGATGGCGTCGTCCACCAGCAGGCCGATGGCCAGCACCATGCCGAACATCGTCAAGGTGTTGATGGTGTACCCGAACGCGGCCAGCACGCCGAACGTGCCCAGCAGCACCACCGGCACGGCGATGGTCGGGATCAGCGTGGCACGGACGTTCTGCAGGAACAGGTACATCACCAGGAACACCAGCGCGATCGCTTCCATCAGCGTCTTCACCACCTCCTTGATTGAGCCCGAGATCACCGGCGAGGTGTCGTACGGGTAGACCACCTTCATGCCGGCAGGGAAGAATGGCTCCAGGCCGTCGAGCGTCTTGCGGATGGCGCGCACCGTCTCAAGCGCGTTGGCGCCGGCGGCCAGGCGCACGGCAATGCCCGAGGCCGGCTGGCCGTTGTACTGCGCGTTGATGTTGTAGTCCTGGCCGCCCAGGCCGACATCGGCCACATCCTTCAGGCGCACCTGCGAGCCGTCCGGGTTGACCTTGAGCAGGATGTTGCCGAACTGCTCGCTGGTTTGCAGGCGGGTCTTGCCGATCACGCTGGCGTTGAGCTGCTGGCCCTTGACCGCGGGCAGGCCGCCAAGCTGTCCCGAGGCGACCTGGACATTCTGTGCCTTGATGGCGTTGCTCACGTCCAGCGGCGTGAGCTGGTAGCTGTTGAGCCGGGCCGGGTCGATCCAGACCCGCATGGCGTACTGCGAGCCGAACACCTGGAAGTCGCCGACGCCATACGTGCGCGACAACGGGTCCTGGATATTCGAGACGATGTAGTTCGACAAGTCTTCCCGCGTGATCTTGGGATCGGTGGAGATCAGGCCGACGATCAGCAGGAAGTTGCGCACCGACTTCGTCACGCGGATGCCTTGCTGCTGGACTTCCTGCGGCAGCAGCGGCTGCGCGAGCGCAAGCTTGTTCTGCACCTGCACCTGGGCGATATCGGGGTTGGTGCCTTGCTCGAACGTGACCGTGATGGTCATGCTGCCGTCGGCGTTGCTTTCCGACGAGATGTAGCGCAGGCGGTCCAGGCCGTTGAGCTGCTGCTCGATGACCTGGACCACCGTGTCCTGCACGGTTTCGGCCGACGCGCCCGGGTAGTTGACCGAGATGGCGATGGTCGGCGGCGCAATGGCCGGATACTGGCTGATCGGCAGCGAGCGGATCGACAGCACGCCGGCCAGCATGATGACCAGCGCGATCACCCACGCGAAGATGGGTCGATCGATAAAGAAATTGGACATGAATGCTCCCTCGCCCTGGTGATGCCGTCAGGGCTTGGCCGCGACCGCGGCGGATGCAGCCGACGCCGCCGACGCAGCGGCGGGCGGGTTGCCTGGCCCGCTGCCGGCCTGTGCCACGCGGACCTTCGCGCCGGGCTTGACGAACTGCAGGCCCTCGACGATGACGCGGTCGCCGGCCTTGAGGCCGTCCGCCACCAGCCATTTGTCGCCGATCACGCGGTCGGTGCGGATCTGGCGCAGCTCCACCTCGTCCTTGGCGTTGACCACCAGCGCCGTGGCCTGGCCCTTCATGTCGCGCGTCACGCCTTGTTGCGGCACGAGCAGGCCATCGGCCTTCACGCCGTCGCGCAGGCGCGCGTGGACGAACATGCCGGGCAGCAGTTCATGGCGCGGATTCGGGAACACGGCGCGCAGCGTGACCGAGCCCGTGCCCTGGTCCACGGCGACCTCCGAGAACTCCAGCCGGCCGACTTCCGGATATTTGGTGCCGTCCTCCAGCACCAGGTTGACCTGCGCCGCGTTGGCGCCGGCGCTTTGCAGGGTGCCGTTGGCGAGCTCGCGTCGCAGCCGCAGCAGCGATGCCGAGGGCTGGGTCACGTCGACGTAGATCGGATCGATCTGCTGCACCACCGACAGGGCCCCGGCCTGGCCGTTGGTCACCAGCGCGCCCTCGGTCACGTTGGAGCGTCCGATGCGCCCCGAAATCGGCGCCAGCACTTTCGTATAGCGCAGGTTGATCTGCGCGCGGTCCACGGTCGCCTGCGCCTGCAGCCAGGCAGCCCTGGCCTCGTCATACTGCTGCTTGCTGACGGCCTCGTCGCCCACCAGGCGCCCATAGCGCTCGGCCAGCAGCTTCGCCGATTCCAGCGAGGCCTTGGCGCTCTTGTAGGTCGCGTCGTAGGTGGAAGGGTCGATCTGGTAGAGCTGCTGGCCCTGGGTCACGTCGCTGCCTTCCTTGAACAGCCGGCGCAGGATGATGCCATCCACCTGTGGCCGCACTTCGGCAATGCGGAAGGCCGAGGTACGGCCGGGCAACTGCGTGTCCAGCGTGACCGGTTCGGTCTTGAGCGTGACCACGCTGACCTGCGGCGGGGGCGGGGCCGCGGCCTCCTTCTTGCTGCCGCATGCGGCGAGCGTCGAGAGGGCGATGGCCAGCGTAACCGGAACCCAGGCCCGGCAGCCGCGTGATCGTTGCATTGCGATTTCCTGCGAAAAAATCCTGCGAGTCATGGTGTCGGCGTGCCGGAGCCGGGCAGGGGGCGAGCGTCATGCGCGGGGCCGCTTCCGGAACCAACCGGGCAGCCCATCCGAATGCAGCAAGCCCCGCCGCGGCCCTGCGTAGCCGAGAAGTCTATCCCGACTTACGGAAACGTTTCGGCCGATTATCGGCTTTCCATATTTCAGATTCTTTCAAGGAATTTATAGGGCATGGCCACGGATGGGTTTTCGCGAAAGCGTTGCGCATGCCGCACATCTTTGCCATGGTCTTTCCCGGAGCGCTGTCATTCGGAATCGAGCTATCACCCGTCCGGGGGTGTCTTTGCGCACGGCGACCTGTGAGAATCCGGCACTGAGAGACTCCACTCAAGTCCTCAAGCCCTTATGCCCGTGCTCTGCACGGGCTTTTTCTTAGTTCATCGTTGAATTGCGGGGACGGCGTGTTTGGCAGACGGGGAGCTGAGGTTACGACAAGACGAAGGGGAAGAGAGGGGCCAGCGCCGGTGATACCCCCGACTAACCGACTAGTGAGCCGCGCAGCAGCCGAAGGCGATGATGCGATAACGGTGGCAGTGTCGGGCCACGGACAGGTTCGGGGCTGGTTCAATCATTGCTGGAGAGCCTGCAGGCGGACGCGCACCACGCGGCAGGCAGCGTGGCAGACTCTGAAGCGAGTACCCGTACGAAATTCTTCGCACGCTACGATCAATATTCGTCCGTTAGGACAAGCGACGCGTTTTTTGGTTACTTTTTGTCGCTCGGACAAAAAGTGACTCGCAGGCTACGCCTGCGAAACAGCGGCGCCTGCCAAGCACGACGACCCAGTCTCTACGCGAGCATCAGGTTCAGGTTTTGAATCGCAGCGCCGGAGGCACCCTTTCCAAGATTGTCGAACACGGCAGACAGCAGGACGTGTCCGTGTTCCTTGCCAGGAAATACGCTCAGGCGCATCTCGTCCGTCCCGTTCAGCCGTTGCGGAACCAGATGCTTCATGGCGCACGAT
Source organism: Cupriavidus sp. C2SS-8b (assembly GCF_057073745.1). NCBI lineage: Bacteria > Pseudomonadati > Pseudomonadota > Betaproteobacteria > Burkholderiales > Burkholderiaceae > Cupriavidus > Cupriavidus sp. C2SS-8b. The sequence continues at coordinate 1,121,021 of NZ_CP172717.1, read as the reverse complement.
TCCTCCAGCGACGAGACATGTACGTGGTCCGCTTCGGCATAGTGCTGCGTGAGGCATGCGTGCAACGTGGCGCCATTCACGCCCGGTGCCAGCATCCGCAACGCCAGCGGGACCGTCAGCACGATGCCCTGGCGGAACGCCCCGTATGCCGGGACGAAAATAGGAGGCTGCGCGAGCCCGGCGTGCTGCCGGATTTCCGGCGTGTGCTTGTGGGCGAGTTCCAGCCCATAGACCTGGTATGAAGGCGCGTCAGCGGCTCCCGGCCCTTCATATTCCTCCACGCCGGCGCGTCCGCGTCCGGAGTAGCCGGATACCGCATGAATGCTGATGGGGTAATCGCCCGGTATGAGTCCAGCCTGCACCAACGGGCGCAGCAGGCCGATCGCACCGGTCGGATAGCAGCCAGGGTTAGTGACCCGACGTGCGTTGGCAATGCTCTCGGCCTGCTCCGGCGTCATCTCCGGAAATCCGTAAGTCCAGTCCGGATGTGTACGGTGGGCGGAGCTTGCATCGATGACGCGCACCGCAGGATTGACAATGGCGGCCACTGCCTCGCGCGCGGCGGCGTCCGGCAAACAGAGGATGGCGATGTCGCAGGCGTTGAGGGCTTCTGTGCGACGCCGCAGATCTTTGCGCTCCGCAGCAGCCAGCGTCATCAGCCTGATGTCGGTCCGGTTACGCAGCCGTTCGTGGATCAGCAAGCCGGTGGTGCCTTGGTCGCCGTCGATAAAAACAACGGGAGAGCTCATGGGTGAAAGACTCCGATGATGTTGGATGACAGTAAGCAGAACGAAGAACCGTTCCCATATTGGGCTGAACGCTACAATAGAGAAAGTTGAATTTCATGACCTCCACATTCAGCTTTTCTGAATCAGGACGCCGCTATGCGAGAGATCAGCCTGGACCGCTTGCGTACCCTGGTCGCGATTGCGGACCGGGGCTCATTTGCCGACGCGGCGCGTGCGTTGCATCTGGCCCCGCCAACAGTCAGCCTCCATATCGCTGACCTTGAAGACCGCATTGGTGCTCCGCTCCTGTCGCGCAAGCGCGGGCAGGTCAGGCCCTCGGCGATAGGAGAAGTGCTGGTGGAGCGCGCGCGCCGGCTGCTGGCCGACGCGGAGCAGGCGTTGGACGATATTCAACGCCAGGTGCAGGGACTCGAAGGCCGCGTGCGGATCGGTGCGTCGACGGGCGCGATTGCGCACCTGTTGCCGCAAGCGCTCGAGGGGCTGCGCCAGCACCATCCCGCTATCGACATTCAGATTGCAGTGTTGACGTCCCAGGAAACGTTGTCCCGATTGGGGGATGGGACGCTGGACGTGGGGCTGGTCGCACTGCCTCAGCCCTCGGTGGCGGGACTCGTGATCAAGCCTTGGCGGCGCGACCCCGTGATGGCCTTTGTGCCGGCGCATTGGCAATGCCCGGCTCGCGTCACGCCTGAATGGCTCGCTTCTCAACCGCTCATTCTCAATGATGCGACCACGCGTCTTTCCCGTCTGACTGCGGAGTGGTTCGCGACCGGTGGGTATCAGCCTGCGCCGCGCATCCAGCTCAACTACAACGACGCGATCAAGAGTCTGGTCGCTGCCGGTTACGGCGCCTCGCTGTTGCCGCATGAGGCGACGGCGCCATTACCTGACCCGCGCATTGTCATGCGTCCGCTGCGCCCGGCGTTGTGGCGACGGCTCGGCGTTGCCCATCGCGCGGGGTACGTCGAGCGCTCCACGCAGCACGTATTGGATATGTTGCGGGATCTGCGATTAGCCTAGGCTTCAGACTGGAGCACGGTGATGAACGGGGACAGCGCCGTTGCCGTCTGAGAAGGGGTATCGATCCGTCACTTGCCATCAAGGGAACCAGAAAAATGAAGACTCTTATGCGCTTCTTCACGGTCGTCCATGGGCTGATGGCAGTGCTCTTCACCTGCGCGGCGCTGATGTTGATTGCGATTGCTGCTCGCATTGGATTGACCGTGTTTGCAAGTCAATGGGACCAGGCAAGCGCGCTATCCGTCATTGAAGCTTTGGGGTTGCTGGCAGGCGCCGTTGTCGCATTGCAGATCGCCGAGACCATCGTTGAGGAAGAGGTCATCCGGGAGGCTGACGTGAGCGCGCCGACACGGGTACGGCGTTTCATGTCGCGATTCCTGGTGGTGGTGGTCGTCGCGCTTGCCATCGAAGGGCTGGTGGCGACCTTCAAGGCGCTGCATCACGATCCATCGCAGCTTCGCTATGCGGCCGGGCTGATTGCATCGACCGCCTTGCTGCTTGGCTCGTGGGGGCTGTTCGTTCACCTGAACCGGTCCGCCGAAGAGCTGGAGCCGGAGGCCATGGCGGAAGCGAAACGCGAGGATAAGAAGGTGCAGTAGGGTGGTGCCGAATGTGCTGACCTGATCGGGGCATTTCGACGCTCAGCAATTTGGGTGAGTGGCACTGCCCTTGGTACAGCTGACAAAGTCAAAATCCCGAGGGTTGTCTCCCCTCTCCCGTTTATGGGAGAGGGGCGGGGGAGAGAGCAGGCGTTTCCACGAAGTGTGGCGCCACGGTGCTTGCCATGCGCCTGCCCTCCCCCCAACCCCTCTCCCGCAAGCGGGAGAGGGGAGCAAACAGGCTGGAGTTTCAGTGCTGCAGGGCCTGCACGATGCCGCCCACATTGTTAATGGTGTTCGTCATCGTCTTCAGATCGACATTGGTGCGGGTCGAGGCATCGACCTGCGTAACCGGCGCGAAGATCGTGTTCGGGCTGGCGAACGAAACGCCACTGCCACCGGTGATGGCGTTCACGCCAGAATTCACGAAGATGCTGCCGCCGCGCACGGCGCCCATCTTGGCGTGGTCAAGGTCTTGTTCGAGCGAGAGGTTCTGGATGGTCAAGGACATGATGGTCTCCTGGGGAAGGCTGGAATCAACGAGATGAGAGGGACGCGATTTAGTGCTGCGCGGCCTGCACGATGCCGCCGACGTTGTTGAGCAGGTTGCTGATGCTCGTGAGGTCGACATTGGTGCGGGTCGAGGCATCGACCTGCGTGACAGGCGCCACGATGATGTTGGGGCTGGCGAAGGACACGCCGGAGCCGCCGAGGATCGCGTTGACGCCATTGTTCAGGAACAGGCTGCCGCCGCGGACGGCGCCCATCTCGGCGTGGTCCAGGTCTTGTTCGAGGGGCAGGTTCTGGATGGTGAGGGACATGATGTGACTCCTTGGGTAGGCTGGTCTTGCTTAGGTTAGAGAGCATCTGGTGTTGCGCTCGAGGTCATATACGCATGGGATGTGCCAGCCCGCGGCCCAGACCATCAAGAAGTCATCAAGTCATTGAAAATAAAGCAGAAAAATACCTCCTGCCGCGGAGGGACATGCGGAGGCGCCGCCCATGCATGTTGGACGCCCGCAAACAGGTCCGTGCTCTGTTGTCTGGATACGGCAAACACATGCGCACGCGTCGCGCTTTAAAGAACCCCCGCGCCGCGCAGCCTTTCCATGTCGCGGCACGTCAGGCCCACCTCCGCGTAGACTTCCGCGTTGTGCTCGCCGACTGCAGGCCCGGTTCTCGGTGGAAGCGGCGCATAGCCGGAGAAGCGCGGAACCTGGCAAGGCGCGGGAATGGAGCCGAGGTCCGGGTCGGGCAGGCGGACGATTGCCTGACGGGCACGGAAGTGCGGATCTTCAACAATGTCCGCGATCGAGAAGATCTTGCTGAACGGTATCTCGCGCGCAGTCAGCGCCGCGGCAACCGCCTGGTAGTCATGCGCGGCGAACCAGCCGCCGATGATGAGGTCGAGCGATTCAAGGTGCCGCACGCGTTCGGGGTTCGTGGCGAAACGCGGATCGTCCGCCAGCTCCGGATGGCCGATCGCCGCGCACAGGCGCCCGAAGATCGGGTTCGATGACGCGACCATCGACACCCATTGCCCGTCCGCCGTCGCGTACATGTTGGAGGGCGCGGTATAGGTGGCCCGGTTGCCCGCGCGCTGCCGGACCTGACCGAGCTGCTCGTACTCCACGGCGAGCGGCTCCAGCAGGCGGAACAGCGCTTCGGTGGCGGACAGGTCGATCTCGCGGCACGGTGCGTCCGGGTGCAGACGGCGTTCCGCTGCGGCCGTGGCGATGGCGAAGGCGCCGAACAGCCCTGCCATGACATCGCCCGCCGGATAGTTCATATGTAGCGGCTGCCCGCCGGCGTCGCCGGTCAGGTTGGTGAAGCCGCTCATGGCCTCGAATACGCGGGCGAAGCCGGCGCGCGCGGCGTAGGGACCGGTCTGCCCGAAGCCAGTGAGGCGAAGAATGATCAGGCGCGGATTGGCCGCGCGCAGCGTGTCGAGATCCAGGCCCCAGCGATCGAGCGTGCCGGTGCGGAAATTTTCGACCAGCACATCGAATCCGGGAAGCAGCTTGAGGAACAGTTCCCGGCCTTCCGGCTGCCGTACATCCAGCGAGATGCCGCGCTTGCCGCGGTTCGCGACCTTCCAGTAGAGCGGCAGGCCGTCCTTGACAGGGGCCAGTCCGCGCAGCGGGTCGCTGCCGTCGGGGAGTTCGAGCTTGACCACATCGGCGCCCATGTCGGCGCACAGCGTGCAGGCGAACGGCGCGGCCAGCACGGTGGCCATGTCCAGGATGCGCAGGCCCGCGAGCGGGCCTTGCGCAGGCGAGTCTGCCCTGGCGTGGTCCATAGTCGTTTGGGAGGGAGGGTTCATGCATCCACCTTGATGTCGCGAGCCTTGATCAGCGCGGACAGCCGCGTCGATTCGGACTGGATGAAACTGTCGAACTGCCGGGCGTCGAGCGCGAGGATTTCGGCATCGAGCGCGGCCAGCTTGTTGCGCACGTCCGTGGTGGCCAGGGCCGACTGCAAGGCGTTGCCGAGGTAGTCGACAATGGCCGGCGCGGTGCGCGCATGGACGGCCAGGCCATACCATGACTGCACCAGGGCCTCGGGATAGCCCGCTTCGGCAATGGTGGGAATGTCCGGCAGCGACCGCGTGCGCCGCGTGGCGTTCACTGCCAGCGGGCGCACGCGCTTCGACTGGATCAGCGGCAGCGCCAGGTTCTGCGACAGCAGCGCAAACTGCAGTTGCCCGCGCCCGAGGTCCAGCACCGAAGGCGGCTGGCCCTTGTAGCCGACGTTGGTCACGCGCACGCCGGCGGATTCAAAGAACAGTTCCTGCGCGAGATGGAGCGAGCTGCCCGTGCCGGGCACCGGGACGTTGACCGCGCCGGGCCGTGCCTTGGCCCACGCCGCGAACTCCTTGAGCGTCTTCGCGGGGACGTCGTTGTGGACGACAAACACCGAGGGCACTGCACCGATCGAACCAACCGCGCGGAAGTTCTGGATGCGGATGCCGGACTCCGGATAGAGCGTCTGGGCCACCGCAAGAACCGGCGACACGCCGAGCAGCGTATATCCGTCCGCAGGCGCCCGGCCGGCAAATTCGATGGCAATGCGTCCATCCGCGCCGGGACGGTTCTCGACCACCACGCGCTGCGGCAGGTCAAGCGACAGGCGGTCGAGCGCGGCGCGCAAGGTCACGTCGACCACGCCGCCGACCGGATAGGGCACCACGGCGTGCAGCGGCCGGGCGGGAAAGCCTCCCGGCCCTGCCGCAGCGGCCGCGCGTGCCAGGGCCGGCAAGCCGGGGAGGGACGTCATCAGCGCTGCCTGAAAGGCAGTCCTGGCAAAGGTGCGGCGATTCATAGATTTCCTCCTGTTCGTAGTCCGGTCTGGTGCCGAGGCATTCGCTCAAGCCCGCAGATAGGGACGAAGGTGGTCGAGCGACTGTCGCGTTTCGCGCACCAGCCGGGCCATGATCTGCGCCACGGGTTCTATCTCATGCACCCATGCAACGCTTTGTCCGGCCGCCTCATACATCAGCGGTGCGACCTCGTGCTCTTCGACTGCTGCCAGCAGCCGCCCGGTCAGGGCTTGCTGATAGGGCATGTCTAGCGGCGACGGCGCATCAGGGGCTTCCCACGCATCGGAGAATGCGCTGCGCACCACGCGGCACGGCTTGCCGCTGTGCGCCCGTGTGATCACCGTGTCCTCGCTCCTGGCGGCTATCAGCTTGTCGGTGAGCGCGGCCGGGAGCCGATGCTCGGCGCTGCCAAGCCAGACCGTACCGAGCCATGCGCCTTCTGCCCCCATGGCAAGGGCGGCGGCGATCTGGCTTCCCGCGCCGACGCCACCCGCGGCCAGAACCGGCCGGCCTTGCGCAGCGGCGATGATCTGCGGCACCAGCGTGAAGGTGCCGATGGCACCGGTATGGCCGCCTGCGTCATAGCCTTGCGCCACCAGCACGTCCACGCCGGCCTCGATGGCCTTGCGCGCATGCTTGACCGCTCCGACCAGTGCGATGGTGGTCTTGCCGGCCTGGCGCACCCGCGCAAGGCAGCCGGCGGGCGTGCCCACGCCCGCCGCGAAGACGTCCATGCGGCTCTCCGCCACGGCCGTGACCTGCTCCTCGAACAAGGCCTGCGAGCGCACGTATTGCGAAAAGAAGTTGCCCTGCGTGGCCGCAGGGACCTCGAATCGATCGAACAGCCCATCGACAAAGCGGCGATGCCCGTCCGGGATGGCCGCCGCCAGGTCATCGGGCGTGGTGGCGCCGGGCAATGAGGTCGGCAGCAGCAGGTCAACGCCGACCGGTGCCTCGGGGCACAGCGCGCGCAGTGCGGACAGCTTGTGGGCGAGTTCATTGGGGCCGTCGCGCGCAGCGGCATAGACGCCGAGACCGCCGGCGTTCGAGATGGCCGCCGCCACTTCGATGCTGTGCGCCAGCCCGAAAATCGGGTATCGGATGCCAAGGCGCGCGCACAGCGCGTTGGTCAGGGAATCGGACACGGGGGCGTTATCAATTGTCGCCATCACTGGGCTCCAAACAAGTCCGGTTCGAAGTCCAGGCACGGATGCTGCGCCATGGCCGATGCGGTCTTCATGATGTAGCGGCCGATCAGGTTCTTGTGGACTTCGCTGGTGCCTTCGCCAATCTGGTTCATCTTGGCGTCGCGCAGGAAGCGCTCGATCGGATACGCGTTCAGGTAGCCGTTGCCGCCGAACAGCTGCGCGCAATCGACCACTACGCGCATGCACAGGTCCGTGCTGTGCATCTTGGCGATCGATGCGTGGATCGAGGTCTCGGGGTCCGTGCGGTCATAGCGCTGCGCGGCGCTGTAGACGAGGCAGCGCGCGGCTTCGATGCGGGCGGCCATGTCGGCCAGCATCCATTGAATGCCCTGGTGCTCGCCCACTGCCTTGCCGGACACCTGGCGGTGCCCCGCATACTGCGCCGCAAGCTGCAGCGCGCCAGTCATGCGCCCGAGCGCGATGGCTGCATGGCCCACACGTGCCCGGACCAGCGTGTCCTGCGCCAGCGCCATGCCCTGGCCTTCTTCGCCAAGGCGATGCGAAGCCGGCACCCGGACGTTGTCGAGCCGCACTTCGGCAATCGGCACGCCATGCCAGCCGAGCTTGGGGATGATGGGCGAGACCGACAATCCTTCGGCGTCGCGCGGCACCAGGAAGGCCGTGAGGCCGCGGCTGCCGCCGGGGCCGTCGGCGAGCGAGGCCACCACCACGAACATATCGGCCACCGTGGCGCGCGTAATGAATTTCTTCACGCCCGTGAGGCGGTAGTCGCCCGCATCACGGGTTGCCGTCGTGCCCAGCCGCGCCAGGTCCGACCCGGCGCCGGGTTCGGTCAGCGCAAACGCGGACTGCGTTTCGCCGCGGGCCAGCTCCGGGACGATCCGTGCGCAGAGGTCCGGGGAACCGCCGGCCACGATGGGCCGCGACGACAGGTCGGTGCCGGTGATGATCGACGCCGCGGTGCTGCACACCCGTGCAATCTCCTCGATGATCCTGACGCGCAGCAGCATGGACGCCTCGGAGCCGCCCAGTTCCCGAGGGAACGCCGTGGCGACGATGCCGGTGTCCGCCAGCGTGCGGAAGGTCTCCCAGGCGAAGTCATCATCGCGGTTCACGGCATTGGCCTTGGGACCGATGGTGTCCTGCACCAGTTGCTGCACACGGCCAAGCAACGCGGCGTCCTGCGCATTGAGCGGCGCCAGCGGGTGGTTGTGAGCGGTCAGCGGCATGTGGGCTTGTCTCCTTGGTATTTTGTGTGGGGGGTGGTTGCTTCTTACGATAAAGAGCCGATATCCTGCGATCAATGACGAATCGAGAAAGCAGATATCTCTTGATTGGATAGCGGGGAAGACGGATGCAGGCAGAGACGGAACAGGAACTCACACTGAAGGCGCTGGCGACGTTTATTGCCGTGGCGCATGCGCGCAGCGTCTCGGGCGCCGCCGCGCAGCTTGGCCTCGCGCAGTCGGCCATCAGCCGGCAGATCGGCCTGCTGGAAAAGACGTTCGGGGGCGCGCTGTTCTATCGCACGGGTCGCGGCGTGCGGCCGACGGCGCTGGCGGAGCAGGTGCTGGGCGATGCGGAGCCGTTGCTTGCCGGCGCCCGGCAACTGGTGGAGTCGGCGCGCGCGCAGGCCGGCAACGTGACTGGCGTGCTGACGGTCGGGCTGGTGCCGGCGGTGGCGCCGTTGATGTCGAGCCGCCTTTTCGCGGCAGTGCAGGCGCGCATGCCGGCAGTGCGCTTGCGCATCGTGGAGGGCTACAGCGGTGAAATCGAGGCTCGCCTGACACAGGGCAGCATCGACCTGGCCGTGGTGAACCGCTATCGGGCGGAGGGCCGGAACAGTTACCGCCGGCTGCTGGAAACGCCGCTGATGCTGGTCGGGCGGCGCGATGCAATGCGCGCGCACTGGCGCGCCACGGGCGCGGCGCCGGCTGCCATGCAGCTACGCCAGCTCGGCGGGCTGCCGCTTGTGTTGCCGGTGCCGCCGAATGCCATCCGCAGCCTGCTCGAGGAAATGACCAGCGCGCAGGACGTTAGCCTCGACGTCTGCATGGAAGCCTCGTCATCCGTCGTGATCAAGCGCATGGTCACGGATCATGCCGCCTTTACCGTGTTGCCGTATCACGCGGTAAGCGCCGAACTGGAAAGCGGGATGTTCGAAGCGGTGCCAATGGCGGACCGTGCCATGCGGCAGACCGTGGTGCTGGCCACGAGCAGCCAGCGACCGTTCACCACGGCGGCGCGGCGCGTGGCGCAAATGATTCCGGGGATCGCGGATGCCTTGATCCGTGAAGGGCAGTGGCGACGGTAAAGGGGCCGCTGTCTGCCGGGCACCGACACCCGGCGCGTTGCCAAGCCATGGGCGGGCTTCGGGAAAGCTAGAATGTGCGTCTTGGCTTCAGGAGCGCGGACATGAAGAACCCCGAGGTGCAGGACGGCAAGTCTCCTTCCCAACTGATCGACGAGAGAATCCGTGAGCTGGACGACTGGCGCGGCGAAATGCTCGCCCGCATCCGCAAGCTCATCCGGGCCGCGGATCCGGACGTGGTTGAAGAGTGGAAGTGGCGGGGCGTTCCGGTGTGGTCGCACGCCGGCATCGTCTGTACCGGAGAGACCTACAAGAACGTCGTGAAGATGACCTTCGCCAAGGGGGCGTCGCTGGCGGACCCTTCGCAGCTTTTCAATTCGAGCCTGGAAGGGAATACCCGGCGCGCCATCGATCTGCACGAGGGCGAAGACATCGACGAGGCGGCGCTGAAGGCACTGATCCAGGCCGCCGTGGCGCTGAATCAGTCGAAGCACCGGCGCTGACCGCCGGCCTCGCCGACGCCGGTGCGGTCGTCCAGGGCCAGCGCGTATCCGGAGAGCGGGATGGTGGTGCTGCAGGTGGCCGAATTCGGCCTGTTTGGACCGTTGCATGAGGCCATGGCCCGGCAGTTCCCCACGGCAAGGTGCGACTTGCCGGTGACGTATTTCCCGCGCAAGCCGAAGTGAAGGCGGAAACAGCCAGGGTTCGCCCCGACGTCACCTGGCAGGATCGGCGCCGGCGCTGCGCAGGATCTCGGCCAGCGCATCGATATCGACCGGCTTGACGATGTGTCCGTGAAAGCCGGCCTGCGACGTTTCTTCCCTGATGCCAGGCTCGCCAAAACCCGTGAGGGCGTAGAAACGGGTGTGGTGAAGGTGCGCGTAGTCGCGCAGCTCGCGCATGAGTTCGAATCCGTCCATGTCAGGCATGGCAAGGTCAATCAACGCCACGTCCGGCGTGAAGTCTTCCACGCTGCGCAGGGCCGTGACGCCGTCATAGGCCACCTTGATGGCATGGCCGGTCATCTGGAGCAGCAGCCCCATGCTGTCGGCCGCATCGCGATTGTCGTCGACCACCAGGATGTTGAGCCCGGCACGGGTACGGGCGATGAACGGCGCAGCAGAAGTGTGCCGCTCGGTGACGATCGGCAGCCTGACGCTGAACGTGCTGCCCAGGCCGACGCCCGGGCTCGCCGCCGTAATCGAACCTTCGTGCAGCTCGATGATCGACCGGCACAACGACAATCCGATACCGAGTCCGCCAGTGCCGGTCTGGCCCGGATGGCCGCCCTGCACGAACAGGTTGAACACTTTTGACAGGGCCTCCTGAGCGATGCCGCAACCCTGGTCGTTAATGGAAACCTGCCCGGTGCGCCCATTGAGTTGGGTGCGCAGCGTGATCGTGGTCCCTTCCGGCGAAAACTTGGACGCGTTGATCAGCAGGTTCTGCAGCACTTGCGCCAGCCGCGTGAGATCGCCGAAGACGTGGAATTCCACGTTGTCCGGATCCATGGCGAGGCGCTGCGCCCTGGCGTCGAGTGCCGGCGCGCTTCCCTCGACAGCGGCCGCGATGACCTCGCGGATGGCAATCACCGAGCGGCGCAGTTCGAGCTTGCCGGCGGCGATGCGGCCAACGTCGAGCAGATCGTCCACGAGCCGGGTAAGGTGCCTGAGCTGGCGCGCAACGATGCCGAGATTGGCCCTGACCAGCGCTTCGTCCCCGGGCGCCCGTTCCATCACGGACGTGGCGCTGTACATCGGCGCCAGCGGGTTGCGCAGTTCGTGGGCCAGGGTGGCAAGGAATTCCTTCATGCGCTGCGCCGAGGCTTCGACCTCTTCGAGCTTCTTGCGCTCGCTCATGTCGCGAGTCACTTTCGCGAAGCCGCGCAACTGGCGATGCTCGTCGTAGATGGCCGTGAGCGTGACATTGGCCCAGAGCAGCGAGCCGTCCTTGCGGACCCGCCAGCCTTCGTCCTGCACGCTGCCATCCTCGCGGGCTCTCTGGATCAGCCGCTCCGGCTTGCCCGCCGCAATATCCTCGGGCAGGTAGAACACGGAAAAATGCCGGCCAACGATTTCGCTGCTCAGGTAGCCCTTGATCTGCGCCGCGCCAGCGTTCCAGCTGATGACATGGCCGTGCGGGTCGAGCATGAAGATCGCGTAGTCCTTGACGTTCAGCACCAGCAGCCGAAACGTCTCGTCGCTTTCGCGCAGCTTGGCTGCGCCTTTCATCTGCTCGGTCATGTCCCGCGCGACCTTGGCAAAGCCGATCACTTCACCGGCCTCGTTGTGCAGGGCGGTGATCAGGACATTGGCCCAGAAGCGGGTACCGTCCTTGCGGATGCGCCAGCCTTCGTCTTCCAGGCGGCCATGCCGCCGGGCCAGCTCCAGCTCTTTCTGCGGCCAGCCGCGCGCGATGGCGTCCTCGGAATAGAAGCGCGAGAAATGTGAGCCAATGATCTCCGCCGCCTCGTACCCCTTGATGCGCTGCGCACCCCGGTTCCAGCTCATGACCGTACCGTCCGTGTCGAGCAGGAAGATCGCGTAGTCCGAAATCGTTTCGACGAGCGTGCGGAAGATATCGCGCCGTTCAGGCGCGACGACGGGGCTGGCGGGCGGGCCGGATGGCGACATGGAGGGATCAGCGATAGGGCTCCCGCAATAGTGGCCTAAAGCCCGCCGGTCTGCTGTCCGGTTCCATCCTACATGCCGCCCGTCGTTCGGTGCACATTGCCCCGGGGCTGATTTGAGCAACGCGTCCGGATGCCGTATCGCGTACAAGCAAAGGCCCAATACGGGCAAGGCGATAGGACGGCCCGATAATGCGCCAGGGTTCAGAACAGGTGGCGGATGCCGACGCGTGACAGGAACTGCTTGTCCGAGGACGAAGTTCCCGCCATGGCGATCGACGCCACCGTGCCCGAGGCGCCGCTGGCGCGCTGGGCGTGCAGGTCGAGATACACGTCGGTTCGCTTGGAGAACCGGTAGTCGACCCCGGCGGAAAGCGTGATCCAGCGCGAGCTGTCGAGCCGGTCGAGCGAGACCTTGCCGGACAGCAGGACGTTGCCATTGAACTGGTATTCGCCGCCCATGTGGAGAACCTGGTCGCGCGAGTGGTGGCCGGCAAACGCCAGGTCCGTATTGGTATAGAGCGCCGACAGCTTCAGCGACTGCAGTTGGTAGGACGCGCCCGTGGCAATGATGCGCTGCTTATCGGCAAACAGCGTGGTGGCTGGCGTCAGCGGACGGCCAAACATGGCGGGGGCGCCCGTCAGGCCCGCATAGACCGGCGCGCCGTTGATATCGGTGTAGGCAACGCCAGCCGAAAAAGCTGCCGCACTGTACTGGGCCAGCCCGCTGATGGCGCGGCCCTTGTTGGTCGACGAATTGCCGGAGTCCGTGCCGAAGCTGTAGATGCCCCCGAACCGCAAGCCACCGAATTCCTTGCTCAGGAACTGGATCGAATCGTTAAGGCGCTGTCCCGAGACACGGTCCAGGTCGGCGTTCTCGACGCTGTGGATGCCGCACTGCAGGCACGGCAGGTAGCGCAGCATCTGATAGGCGAAGTCGTACTGGCGACCCAGCGAGATATCGCCGATGTCCCGGTCGCCGAGGCCGACCAATGCCTGCTTGCCGAACATCAGGCCGCCTTGTCCGAGCGCACCCGTGTCGACCGAGAAGCCGTTTTCCAGCCGGAAGAAGGCCTGCTTGCCGCCGCCCAGATCTTCCGATCCGGTAAAGCCAAGGGCATTTGCCTTGTTGATGCCGTCCTGGGTCGCCACCAGGGAATGGCCGCGAACATTGCTGGTGTAGGTAATGCCCTCGTCGACGCTGCCGTAGATGCTGACGCCTTGTTCGGCGTGCGCGGCCGTGCCGAGGCACGCCAGTGCCAGGCTGGTGATGGTAAATCGCTTCACGGATTCTCCCTTGGTCTCTGCATGTCGTCGTTGCGGGCAAGACGTTTCCCCGCGGCCCCCGGCGGGGCCGTGCTTTTTCTGAGCGAACGGTGGGGGCGCGGCGGGATCAACGGATCCCGCGCCGCATCAGATTTCTACATCGCGGGTTTCGGGCAGCATCCACATCGCCACCAGGCTGACAAGGCTGGTGATGGCCAGGTACCAGGCCGGCGACATCGGGTTGCCGGTCCAGGCCAGCAGCCCGGTCACCGCGAACTGCGTGGTGCCGCCGAAAAGCGTCGTGCCGATGGCGTAGACGAGGGAAATGCCGGTGCTGCGGAACGACGCGGGCAGCAGTTCGGGAATGACGACCATGGCCGCCGCCGCACTCATGGCGGTCAGCGCGGCGATCACCGCCGTTACGGTCAGGAAGCTGAACGCGCTGGGCGCCGCGATCAGCCACGAGAACATCGGCACGATCAGCAGCATCAGCAGCACCCGGGGCAGCACCAGCACGATCTTGCGGCCGCGGCGATCGCACAGCCAGCCACCCAGCAGCGCGAACACGAAGGTCAGTGCGCCGCCTGCCAGCGCGCTGGTCTGCGCCAGCGTCGCGGGCAGGTGCAGGGTCTGGATGGCATAGGTGGTCATGTAGTTGCCGATCTGCGACGACACCGCGCCGGCCAGCGTCATGAGCACGCCAAGGATCAGGTAGCTGCGGTAGCGGCGCACCACGCCGCCAAGGATCTCGCCGGTGCTGTGAGTGGTGCCGGCCTCGAAGGTCTCGGGCAGGCTGCGCCGGATCTTCACGGCCACGGGCACCAGCACGATGCTGATCAGGAACGGCACGCGCCATCCCCACGCCGCCAGTTGCTCGGCCGTCAACGCCAGCGATACGGCGACGCCCAGCAAGCCGCCGACAGCGACCGCGATGCCTTGGCTGGCCAGCTGCCAGCTCGCATACAGGGCGCGCTGGCCCGGCGGCGCGGCCTCGACCAGCAACGCCGTGGCGGGGCCGACTTCACCGCCCAGCGCGAGGCCCTGCAGCAGCCGGCATGCCACGACGATCAGCGGTGCCGCGATGCCGATCGAGGCATAGCTGGGTGTTGCGGCCATGCCCAGCGTGCCGACCGTGATGAGCGCGACGGTCAGGATCATGGCCGGCTTGCGTCCGGCGCGGTCCGCCAGCGCGCCGATCAGGATCGCGCCGAGCGGCCGGGTAAAGAAGCCGACGCCAAAGGTGGCGGCCGACAGCAGCAGGCTGCCGAACTCGCCACCGACCGGGAAGAAGGCACGGCCGATATAGACGGCGAAGTAGGCGTAGATGACGAAGTCGTAGAACTCCAGCGCGTTGCCGGCGACGGCGGCGGCCACGGCGGCGCGGCCGATCACCGGGCGCGCGGCGGCCGGTGCGGGCGGGTGCCCCGTATCGAGTAGGGTGGAAGCGGGCATGTTGTCTCCGTAATGCATGGCTGTCGTTGTTCTGCGCGGCGGCGCAATCAGGCCGCGCCGGCGGTGGTCTCGGCGAGCCCGCGCACGGTCTGCAGGAATACCTCGCACCCCTGTTCCCAGATGTCGCGCTGCCAGTCGTCGGCCTGGGGATAGAAGGCGTCCTTCAGGGTCTGGCGGATGGATGCGGCCTGCCTGCTGTCCGTGCTGCCGCGGCGCTGCAGCCAGTGTTCGGCGCGCATGGCGCCGATGACCTGCTGCGTCGGATACGTTCCGAACTCAAGGCAGACATTGGTCTGGACCGCCTGCGGGCATTCCTCGTACAAGGCGTACTGGATCGGCCCGGTCATCGGGATGCTGGTGGAGCTGCCGGTATTGACCGACGTCACCTGCTCGCCCCACCAGCGGCGTGCGCGCTCGAGCGCGCCGTCCGTGTCCACGCACGCAAAAATGCGCTCGCCCACGCCGTACGGGCCAAGGCCCGTGTGGATGTCGATGGAGCCGATCTGCCGGCTTTGCGCGGCGTAGCGGCGCAGGATGCGGCGGAACGTGACGTTGCTCCACGCCGGCGCCTGGCCGCCGAAATGCATGCCGTCGGCAAACGCGTACTGGCCCAGTGACACGGCGCGCTGGAAGCCGCGTGCGCCCACCTTCTGACGGTAGCCGTCGAGGATGGCCTCGTTGGCGTCGACGGGCGGCCACGCGTCGGGCAGCAGCAAGTCATGGATTTCCGCATAGGGCGCGTTGACCGGGAGCGGGGCCGAGAAGTCGACGAAGTTGCGGTTGAGGTCGACATTTTCCTGCGTGGCGCGCCGCGAGTAGGAGAACCCGTACGGGTTGACCGCGTGGACATGCAGCACCGCGGTGTGCGCCGCATGGGTGGCGCCCAGCCCGAGCAGGCCGGTCTGGATCGCGGAGCCGCAATAGCCTTCCACCCCGTGTACGCCGCTGATGACGATCAGCAAGTTGCGCGCATCGGCCGGCCCATCGAGCACGACGTCGGTCGCCAGCGTCTCGCCGTCGGCCCCGCGCATCGGGAGTTCGAACGACTCCACGGCCAGGCCACGGCGCGCCGCTGCGCCGAGGAATTTTTCGCGCGCTTCGGCGTAGTTGCGGCTGAAGAGCGATCGGAGGTCGAGGATGTGCATGGATGCTGCGCTTCTACAGTAGGGACGGGGTACTCATTGGCCGGCGCGGGCACGGGCGCGCTGCGCGCACGCGTCGCCGAACGCGGCAAAGATGCGGTGCGCCAGGGCGCTGTCGCCCACGCGCATTTCCGGGTGCCATTGCACGGCCAGCGTGAACTGCGGCGCTGCCGCGACCGACAAGGCCTCCACCAGCCCGTCCGGGGCGGTGGCTTCGACACGCAGGCCGTCGCCGAGGCGCTCGATGCCCTGGTGGTGCAGGGAGTTGACGAGGCAGGAGCCGTCCGGCGCAATCGCCGCCAGCCGGCCGCCGGGCACGACCTGGATCGCATGGCGATCCTCGTACCACTGCGCGATCGGCCGCTCGTGATCACCTTCCCGGTGGTCGAGCCGTCCCGGCTGGTCGTGCACGGCGCGCTCCAGCGTGCCGCCGTAGACCACGTTCAGTTCCTGGAATCCACGGCAGATGCCAAGCAGTGGCACGCCAGCGGCGATGAGCCGTGGCAACAGCGGCAACACCGTGGCGTCGCGGGCCAGGTCCTGCTTGGTGGAGGCCGGTAGCGGCGCGGCGCCGTAGCGCTCCGCCGCCACGTTGGACGGGCTGCCGGTCAGCAGGATGCCGTCCACCGCGTCGATCAGCGTGTCGGCGTCCATGGCTTCCGGGCAGGCCGGCAGCAACAGCGGCAGCGCCCCTGCCGCCGATGCGACGGCGCGAACGTAGCCATCGAAGGCCGAATAGGCGACGTGGTTATACAGTTCGATGCGGTCGGTGATGATGGCCACGACCGGGCGACGGGCGGGGGAACGATGTGCGGCTGGCATGGCTCGGCGTGCATGGGAAGACGAGCGCAGTGTAGGGAGGCGGCATACTTCTGTATATTGCAACTAAATTGATATTTGGTTGCAGACTCCGCAAGCCACCATGAACACACGGCAATTGCGTCACTTTCTGGCGGTTCTCGATAGCGGCTCGCTGCTCGCGGCGGCGGAAACCGTCCACCTGAGCCTGCCCGCCCTGTCGCGCAGCATCCGCGCGCTGGAAGACGGGTTGGGCGTACCGTTGTTCGATCGCAGCGACCGGCGGCTGCAACCCACCGTTTACGCCCACGCCTACGCTTCCCGCGCACGCCGGATGGTGCTGGATGAAAAAGAAGCGATCCGGACGCTCGACCTCATGCGCACCGGCGATCTCGGCACGGTGTCGATGGGGATGGGTTCGTCGCTCGCGGAACCGATACTCCGGCCGATGCTGGCGGAGCTGCTGAGGACCTCTCCCGGCTTGCGGCTGCGCAGCCTGATCGAAACGTCTGACCGCCTGCTCGACGCCCTGCTGGCCGAGCGGCTGGACTTCTTCGTTGGCGACATCCGCATGGCGCAGGGGCATCCGGAACTCTCCGTCGAGCCGCTGCATCGCAGCACCTTCGGCTGGTACGCCCGCACCGGCCATCCGCTGGCCGGGGAGCGCGAGATCGACAGCAAGACGCTGCGCCGGTATCCGCTGATCGCGACCGGCTATGTGGAACCATCCATGCTGATGCAGCTGGGGCAACGCTATGACTTGCCGGCGCCGGTGCTCGACCAGTTTGCGTTGATTGCCGATGACCTGGGCACGGTCCGGGAGATCGTCGCATCCAGCGACGCGATCGTGCCGGCGACTGACATTGCCATGCTGGCCGCCGTGCGCTCGGGCGTCATGGCGACACTCGATGTGACGCCGCCGCTAACGCTGGACATGACCCTGGGCATTGTCCGGCCGAGCCAACGAACCCTGGCCCCCGCGACCGAAAAGGCGTTCGGACTGGTGCGCCGCCTGTTTGACGCCGTGGCAGGCGAAATCGCGGCGGCCAGGGCAAGCGCCGGCCGGCCAGGATAGGCGGGGCATGGCTCGCCGGCATTAGCGTGGGCTACCGGCGGCCGCCGCCGCGTCCTCCACGTCCGCCGCCAAATCCACCACCGCGGCCCGCGCCGGACCGCAGGCTGGAGCTGCCCCGATTGAAGTCCCGCTGCACGGCACCGCCGCCAGCGCCCACGCCCTGGAAGCCATTGTCCCGGCCGCCGCCCGCATCGCGCCCGCGAAAGCCGCTGCGACCCGACGCGCCGGCCGTGCTCCGGCCAAACTTCTCGCGCGTGGCATTGTCGCGGTAGGCAACGCCCTGGCGGTGCCGCGCGTCGTGCTGCCAGCGGTCGCCCTGGAGCTTGCTCGCGTCGAAGTTGCGGTCGATGTTCCTGGCCTTGTGGTGCTCCACATGGACCCCGCCGTTGTTCCAGTCGCAGTTGCCGAAGATCGCGGCGGCGGCGGCCAGGCCGATGCCAAAGGCGATGCCGCTGCCGATAGCGGCGCCGGGCGGGTAATAGGCGCCATAGGGCGGCCAGTAGTAGTACGGATACGCCGGATAGCCCCAGCCCCCGTAGACGACGGCCGGATCGTAGGCCGGCACATACACCACGTCCGGGTTGGTGGGCTCGATGCGCACGATGGTCTGCGGCGCGCCGGCCCCGCCGGCCGTTGCGACGGTCACGGTCTGCTGCGGCCCAGACTCCAGGTGCCCGGCCTGCCGCGCACGCGCGCGCAGGCGTTGCACGGCATCGAACACGTCCTTTTGCTGGGCCAGGAAGGCATCGCCCAGCTTCTGGGTCCAGTCGAGCTTGTCGCTCATCGGTTCCAGGATCTGCGGGAACGCCACCAGCGACTTCACGCTGACATCCCACGTTTCACCCTGTACCGACTTGACCGCCGCGTCGCCCTTGAGATCCGGATGCGCCTTGACCCACCGCGCGGCCAGCGTGACTTCAAGCGGGTAGGTCGACGCCATCAGGACCTGCGCGAGCAGGGGATCCGGGTAGAGCGCAATCGGCGCGACCATGGCCTCGATCTCTTCAGCCTTGTAGGGCGCCGGCTCGCCCTGCGCTTGCGGCACGGGAGCGCCGGGCACTGCGGGCGCCGGTCCCGCTGAGGATGGCGGCGCAGCGGTCTGGCATGCGCCCAGCATCAGCACGGCACAGCAGGCGGTGGTCAGGATGCGCGGCTTCATGGCGACACCTTCTTCCAGCCGGGCGCCGGATCGAAGGACTTCGTCGCCGCGGCCTTGGCGGCGGTGCCGGGACCAAGGTCGCGCTGGTAGACCTGCCCGTTGTGGTTGACGATGAAGCTCATCACGCCGGTGTCGCCATAGCGGACCGGCCACGCCATGACAGCGAAGCCGCCGAACAGCCTGCCGTCGACCATGTAGTTCAAGGCACCGCCATCGCCGTGCGGCCCTTGAGCGGTCAGCAGCTTGTACTGGTAGCCGTGGTAGCCCTCCGGGCTGGCGTTGCGCGCGCCGGCGTCGCGGAAGGCGGGGCCGAGCGGGCTGGGTGCCTCCTGCGGGCCGGTCGGCCAGTAAAGGCCATCGTGCTTGCCGGGGGAACTCGACAGCATGCTGGCATAGACCATCCGCTTCTCGCCGTCATGGGTGGTCTGCGCGTACTCGTCCTGCGCATCGCAGATAGCCTGCAGGGTCTGGATCACGGCCAGTTCGTTCCGGCCTATGCGGCGCACGCGCATTTCGCGGGCGCCGGCCTGGGTGTCGAACTGCCATCCCTTGCCCGACTGAACCAGTGGCACGGGCAGGGTCCAGCCGTCGTTGCCCACGGCGATCGTGGCGCGCTTGCCAGTTTGCTGCACGCGGTGCGACACGGCCCAGGCACTGTCGAAGCGGCTGCGAACGCCGGCGCCGGCTGGCGGAATGATGTCGCGATAGTTGGCGCCCAGCATGCCCTGCATTGCCGCTTCGTCATTGTCGCGGATCGCCTTGCCGAAGGCATTCATGGCAGCGTCCGGGGTGTCGAAATACTGCACTGCCAGGGCATGCGTGGCGGCCAGGCCGAGCAGGCAGGTACAACTCAGTGCAGCGATGGACTTCCTCAGGTTACCCGATGGTCTTTTCATAATCCCCAGCCAGTGGTCACGAATTTCCGTCCGGCGTAGTGCGACGCTGAGCATGACCGGAAGTATCGCGGT
This sequence comes from Cupriavidus sp. C2SS-8b, assembly GCF_057073745.1. Lineage (NCBI taxonomy): Bacteria > Pseudomonadati > Pseudomonadota > Betaproteobacteria > Burkholderiales > Burkholderiaceae > Cupriavidus > Cupriavidus sp. C2SS-8b. Next base: position 1,101,365 of record NZ_CP172717.1, on the reverse strand, counting down.
CGCGTGCGCGGTGACGCTGGCGACCAGAAAAAGGGGGTTCCAGTAAGCAAGCATGCGACGCTCCCTTTGCAAAACCCTCCGCTGTGCTAGGGTTTATATGACCTTTTCGGCGGAAACGCCAGTATGGCGCCTACGGCGCCTCCGACAGGGGCGAGAAGATGGGACTGGTTCGTATGAGCATCGAAGGGCGCCCGGTCGAGGCGCCCGCCAATTGCTCCATCCTGCAGGCGTTCGTGCATGCCGGCGAAACGCTGGTCGAAGGCGTCGGCTGCATGGGCCAGGGCGTATGCGGTTCCTGCCGCGTCATGGTGCGGCGCACCGGCGATCCCGACGTGAAGACCGCGCTGGCCTGCGAGACGCTGGTCGAAGACGGCATGCAGGTGGCCTTCCTGGACTATTTCACGGAGTCGGAGCGGCACGTCTACCGCATCGAGGAGATCGGCGACAGCTGGGACGCATTGGGCACGATCGCCAGCGTATTCCCGGAGGCTGCCCATTGCCGTCATTGCAGCGGCTGCGATCGCGCGTGCCCGAAGGGACTCGAAGTACAAGAGGGCGTGCGCAGCGCCGTAGAAGGCAGGCTGACCGCGGCGAGCCGGGTGTTCGACGAATGCGTCATGTGCAACCTGTGCACGCTGGCTTGCCCGGAGCATATCCGCCCCAACCATCTCGGCCTGTTCGTGCGGCGCATGATCGCCGCGCAGACGCTGCGCCCGGGCAACCTGATGCTGCGGCTCCAGCAGATCGAGAGCGGCCAGATGGGGATCGATTTCGACGCGCCCGGCGCGCGGCCACCTGCCTGAGGGAGCCCGATCATGCCAGCGGGCATTCCCTACGTAGACGCGCGCAGCCGCTACCGTCCCGGCGTGGCGCGGACCCTGCGCAGCGACGATATCGGCGTCGATGAACTGCTCAAGGGCTACCACCCCGATCACGGGCCCAATGCGCGCGTGGCGCTGGCGGTGGGCGTCAATCGCGGTGACCCATGCCAGCCCGATCTCGCGCGCACCCTGCAGGCCAATGCGCTGATCGACGACGTCGACATGGCCGGCGCGCAGCTGGTGTCGACCGATGTGCTGGTCATCGGCGGCGGCGGTGGCGGCTGCGCGGCGGCGCTGACCGCGGCCGGGCAGGGCGCGAAGGTGATCCTGGCCACCAAGCTGCGCCTCGGCGACAGCAATACCGTGATGGCGGAAGGCGGCATCCAGGCGGCCATTGGCGAGGACGACAGCCCGCAGCTCCATTTCGAGGACACGCTGCGCGCCGGGCATTTCCGCGGCGATCCCGAGCTGGTCGCGCAGATGGTGATGGACGGGCCCGACGTGGTCCGCTGGCTGATCAAGCTGGGCATGATGTTCGACCAGGAAGAGGAGCGGCCCTTCGGCGGCGACCTGTTGCGCAAGAAACCGGGCGGCGCCTCGGCCGCGCGGATCCTTTCCTACCGCGACTACACCGGGCTGGAAATGATGCGCGTGCTGCGCGAGGCCGTCGACATGGAGCCCGGCGTCGCGGTCTGGAACCGCTGCCCGGCGGTCGAGTTGCTGTCCGACGAGCGGGGCCGCTGCGCCGGAGCCGTGCTCTACAACCTGGAGTGGCGCACCTTCGTGCTGGTGCGCGCGCGTGCCGTGATCCTGGCCACCGGTGGAGCGGGGCGCCTGCACCTGAATGCGTTCCCGACCTCCAACCATTACGGCGCCACGGCCGACGGGCTGGTGCTGGCCTACCGGCTCGGAGCGCGCCTGCGCGAACTCGACTCGTTCCAGTACCACCCGACCGGCATCGCCTATCCGCCGCACCTGGCCGGCGGCCTGATCTCGGAAGCGGCACGCTCGGCCGGCGCGAAGCTGCTCAATGGCGAGGGCGAGCGCTTTGTCGACGAACTCAAGCCGCGCGACGTGGTGGCCTCGGCAATCCTGCGGGAATGCGCGCAGGGGCGGGGCATCGTGCGCGGCGAACAGGTTGGGGTGTTCCTCGATACACCGACGCTGGAGATGGAGAATCCCGGCATCCTTGAAAAGCGGCTCGTGACGCTGCGCCACCTGGCGCACAAGTGCGGGCAGGATGCCGCGCAAGAACCTTTCCTGGTCTATCCAACCTTGCACTACCAGAACGGGGGCATCGCAATCGACAAGACCGGTGCGACCAGCGTGCCGGGGCTGTATTGCGTCGGCGAGGTCACGGGCGGCATCCACGGCCGCAACCGGCTGATGGGCAATGCCTTGCTCGACATCCTGAGCATGGGCCGGCGCGCCGGCGCCGATGCCGCGCGGAGCAAAGGAAGCCTGATGGCGGCGCGCGCGGGAATCGGCCATGTGCATGCGTGGCAGCGCGAACTGACGCTGGCCGGGCTGCCGCTGCATGTCAAGGCGCCCCAGCTTTTCCCGGGGTATGCGCATTTCGACCTGCGCGTCGATGCAGGACTGAACGCCGGCGCCCGTGGCCGGGCAGTCGGCGGCACGCGGTAATCGGTCCACGGAGCGCACGATGGATAGCTTGAATCAGGTACTGCTTAACGAGGACATCCGGGTCGGCGCGGACCTGGAAGCGTGGCTTGCGCGCGGCGGCGGCGAAGGTCTGGCCGCAGCGCTGCGCGATCCGGGCGCTATCCTTGGCATCATCGAACAGGCGGACCTGCGCGGCATGGGGGGGGCGGGCTTTTCCACGCATCGCAAATGGGCGCCTGTAGCGGCCGTGGCGGACGGCGACAAGTACATCATCTGCAATGGCAACGAGGACGAGCCCGGCACCTTCAAGGACCGGTTCCTGCTCGAGCACACGCCGCACCAGGTGATCGAGGGCGCATTGATCGCCGCGGCCGCGACCCGCGCCAATCATGTGGTGCTGTACGTCAACCCGCATCAGCCGGTGTCGCTTGCGATGGCCCGCGAGGCGGTCCGGCAATGGCAAGCGCATCCGCTGTTCGCGGAACTTGCGCGGCGGGTCGGCGGGGCAGTATCGCTCGGCGTGGTGCCGAGCTCGGGCCTGTATATCGGCGGCGAGGAAACCGCGGTGATCGCCAGTGTCGAGGGCGGCTTCCCGTTCCCGCGCCGCAAGCCGCCTTTTCCCGCCCAGCATGGCGTGCATGGCGCGCCGACCGTCGTGAACAACACCGAGACGCTGGCCCATGTGCCGGGCATCCTGCGCCACGGGGCGCAGTGGTATCGGGACCTGGGCATCGGCCAAGCCGCCGGCATCAAGCTGTATTCGCTCTCGGGCGATGTCCTGCGGCCCGGCCTGTACGAACTGCCGATGGGCACCAGCCTGGAGACCCTGGTGTTCCGGCACGGCGGCGGCATGCTGCAGGGCAAGGAGTTCAAGGCCGTGTTCACGGGCGGCCCCTCCAATACCTTGCTGACCAAGCGCGACCTGGACGTGGCGCTGGACTTCGACTCGGTCCGGCAACGGCGTTCGCGGCTGGGCACCGGGGCCATGATCGTGGTCTCGGAAGGGACAAGCATCGTGCGCAAGGTGGCCGAGTACGTGAGCTTCTTCGCGCAGGGTTCCTGCGGCCAGTGCCCGCCGTGCAAGGGCGGGACCTTCCAGCTGATGCGGCTGCTCAACCGCATCGATACCGGCCGCGGCGTGCGCGCGGACCTGGAAGCGCTGGAAAATCTCTGCCGCATCCTGCCCGGCAGCGGACGCTGCGGCCTGATCGACGGCGCGGTGACCGTGGTGGACAGTTCGCTCCATCAGTTCCGGGACGAATACGATGCGCTGCTGATGGCTTAGGGCAGGGGAGTCCCTTGCCGGCGTATCGCGGCTGCCATCTATATCTATTGGCGCGCTGCAATAGCGTCTAGAATTCGCCCATCATCCGACACGAACGGAAAAGCGAATCATGGGTCTCCTCGTTGACGCCGTGCTGTTCCTGGCCGCTGCCCTGGTTGCGGTGCCGATATCGGTCAGACTGGGGTTCGGCTCCGTGCTGGGCTATCTGGTTGCTGGCGTGGCGATCGGGCCCTCGGTTCTCGGCCTGGTCACGGAGGTGGACCCGGTTTTCCACGTGTCCGAACTCGGCATCGTGCTGATGATGTTTGTCATCGGCATCGAGATGGATGTCCGTAAGCTGTGGGAGATGCGGCAGTCCATTTTCGGCTACGGCGGGATCCAGGTCGCGCTGTGCGCAGCACTATTGGCGATCGCTTTCATCAGCTTCGGCGTGAACTGGCGCGTCGGCATTGCCGCGGGATTTGCGCTGTCCTTGTCGTCCACGGCCATGGTCATTGCGATTCTGGAGCAACAGGGCCTGATGCATACGCGTCTTGGCCAGACCAGCTTCGGGATCCTGCTGTTCCAGGACATCGCCGCGATTCCGATGATCGCACTGTTGCCGCTGCTTTCGCCCGTGCCGGCCGCAAATGCCTCGAATGACGGCTGGAGTGTCGCCCTCAAGGCGCTGGCCATGCTGGCCGCGGTCATCGTGATCGGCAGCTTGCTATTGCGTTATGTGCTGCCTTTCATCCGGCGCAGCGGCACCCGGGACACGCTGACGGTATTCGCGCTGCTCTGGGTGATCGGCATTGCGCTGCTGATGCACCATGTCCACCTGTCGATGTCGCTCGGTGCGTTCCTGGCCGGTGTGCTGCTGGCCGGGTCCGATTGCCGCGAGGAAATCGAATCGGATATCGCGCCATTCAAAGGCGTGCTGCTCGGCTTGTTCTTCATGGCCGTGGGCATGTCCATCGATTTTGGCGTGCTGGCAAGAAATCCGCTGCTGGTCGCGGTACTGGTTGTCTTGCTGGTAGGCACCAAGCTGGGGGCCTTGCTGTATCTGGCAAAACAGTTCCAGGTGCCGCAGCGCGAGCGTTTGTATTTCGCGATCCTGATTTCCCAGGGCGGAGAATTTGCGTTTGTCGTCATGGCCGCTGCGGAGTCGTCGCGACTGGTCAACGGCGAGCAGATGTCCATCGTCACTGCAGTGGTGGCGCTATCGATGGCCGCCACGCCGCTATTGATGATGGCCCAGCGCGGTATGGCACGCCGGAAACAGGGCGATCCGTACGGGGTTGCGGAAAAGCCGGCCGGGGAGGCGCACGATGTGGATTTGCGGTGACAGGCATGTCGTCATGCCCTTCGGTAAATACAAAGGCCGCCTCAGCGCTGGCTAACCGGGCCTCACCTCAAGTCCTGCGAACAGCAGTCGCCAGCGATCCAACCATTGGCCCCGCGTCCAGAGGAAGCGGCCGCTGGGCTAGTTACCTGACCCCGTCACGCGGGCTGGCCGCTTACGTCAAGCACTCGAGTGGAGACGTAGGTGCGGGCCCCGTCTGGCCATTCCACGCGCACCTCGGTTGGGCTCACGACGCTGGTAACGGTCAGGCGCTTGCCGCGAAATACCCAACGGGTGCCGGGCTTGTAAAGGCTCGCGCGGCATGCCGCGCGGCGTTGTCTGCTGTTCATGGTTGGGGTCCGGCCCGCCGTTCGGGCGGGTAGTGGTTTTTGTCAGGTCGGTACCGCGTCGGTCCGAGCACGTATTGATGGTGCGTCAGGCCAGCGGCAGGCAGTCCTGATATTCGTCGTGCAGCCGGCGCACCGGCTCCATGCTTGCTGGATCGCCGGATAGGATGGCCGCGAACTGAACCGCCAGACACACAAGCCCGTTGGCGTTACGCACGACATTGGTGACCAGTTCGTCGGGGTATCCCAGGGCCGAGCGGGACATCGGGTGCTTGCCGCCGTGGGTGAAGCTGTTCAGGGCTTTCCAATTCACGCCGCGGTATTGATCGAGATTCGCCACGACTGCGCGCACGTCCGGCCGATCTATTGTGGCCAGTTCGTCGAACATTTCCTTCACATCTGGCGCTCTGTCGGCGGCATTTACCGAGGAAGCGGTCAATGGTTCGTGATACTGCCGTACCCATTTCTCGTCAGCGGCGTAAAGCAGCCAGATGCCACGAAGCAGGGTCTCAAACTGCGGGCGCAAAAGGGCGAGAGCGGCGTTCGGCAATCCCATGGACAGCAAGGCCAGCATGCCCGATGAATGCTCGATGGACATGAGCGCGCACTGGTAGGCCGGGACAGACCGCTCGCCGTCAACCGGCTGTGACAACGCCATGCAGCCGACCGCCGCGTTGTGGAATGACGCTGTCCTCTCAAGGAATTCGTTGCTCGACATGGTCTCTTTGTTGCACCTTATGCTTTGGTTGCCGCCCAGGGCGGCTCGCCTCCCGCATCCGGCTATTCTGGCCCCGCGTCCCTGGGCCGCCTCTTCAGGATTCTACCGGTTGGAATGGCTCCGCACCGGCCCATCACATCGCGCACGACCACTTTTGACCCCTTGAGCCGGGCGGCAACTAAGAGCGAGGTAGACGTAACGGGCGGCGCTCGTCTTTGATCATGTGTGCTGACACCGCGAAGGCGCAGCGGACTCAGGCCTAGGCGTGTCGCGGCAATGCCGGTCTTCGGGTGACCGTCCGCCAAGGCCTGCAAGACCTTGAGTCGATCCAATTGGCGCATCGTCATGGTGATCGTGTCCGGTCGCATGGCGGCTCCCTGGCAGGCTGCGACTGGACAGGGTACCTTGCCAGGACTCGGACATTTGAATCTGGCTATAAGCGGACATTAGAATCTGGCCACAACACATGTTGTCCAGCCGGTTTTGAAAGGTCCTCGGTTCCGCTAATTTCAAATGTCGGCACGGGCGTGCTTTTTGTGCGGGTTTTGATGCTTTTTGGGTGTGCCTGTCGGGCGGTGTTGCTGGCCTGACGTGACAGAGTTGGGATCCGGGTGGGGCGGTTCCGTCACCGTGGGCAACATTAAAATGTCCGCCTGCTGCGTGAGCGGCGAGGCCGTCCCCATCGCGCGCTCCAGATCCAGCCGGTTGATCTGCCGCTGGCGCTTGGTGTTCGGCGCTGGCTGGTGCGGGCGCGGCGGTTCCCCCGCCAGCGTGCGTGACGGCCCGATAGTCTGGCGGCTGTCGCGCAACGCCTGCACCTGGGCGGCCACCGCCAGCGCGTGGCCGAGCCGGCTTGTGCTCGACGACCGCGCCCTGGTCAATCTCGGACAGGCGGTCATAGGTGGTGTAGGGCAGAGCAGTGCCATCGGCCCACAGCGCGATCCTGCCGTCCGGATATTCGGCCACCTCGAGGTAGCGGTGGACCAGGCGACGGTGCTCGGGGCGGTCCTCGAGCAGGTACATCACCTTCTTGTACTGCAGGGTCAGGCTCTGCGAGACCTTGCGCCATTCGCGCCAGCTGAAGATCCGCTCCAGATCCTCATCGCCGCGCAAGGCGCGGTGGGCATCAAAGTCGCTCTTCGGCACCTTGGCAAAGCGTGCATTGAAATCGGCCATGAAGGCCGGTGCATAGGCATTGGCGGCGGCCATCGTGCTGATCCCGCGCAGGCGCAGCTCCTTCACCAGCCGGTCCTGCAGCGTGCCGTTCATCCGCTCCACGCGGCCCTTGGCCGGGCTCGAATTGGCGCACAGGATATCGATGTTCAGCTCGAACAGCGCACGCCCGAACTGGGTGTAGCCGCGGCCTTCGGCGTTGTCCTGGGCGTTGACGCGGAAGATGCCGGCCTTGTCGGAATAGAACGTGAGCGGCTTGCCGTGGCGCTCGACATAGGCCCGCGTGGCGGCGAAATACGCGGTCGTCGATTCGGTCGGCACGAACAGCAGTTGCATCAACTGGCTGGTCGCGTCATCGACAAACACCAGCAGCGTGCAGGCCGGCGCGCGGTCCTCGAACCAGGCGTGGTCGCTGCCGTCGATCTGGACCAGCTCACCCAAACAGGCGCGGCGGTTGCGCGGCTGGTGGACCTTGGGCGGGCGCAGCTTGCGCGGCACCCAGAAACCGGCGTCGATCATGATCCGGCGCACGCAGGCCGGCGAGATCTCGATGCCGTGGCGCTCGCGCAGCTTCTCCCAGGCGAGGGTCGGGCCAAAGTCGGCATAGCTGTCGCGGATCAGACCACGGACACGGGATTCCAGGCCGGGGGGCAACTGGTTGTGGCCGGGTTGGCCCCATTTGCGCGAGACGAGTCCTCTGGGACCGTCCTGCCGGTAACGCTGCACCAATCGCTCGACCTGGCGCCTGGAAATGCCAAGCTTCTCGGCGGCGCGCCAGACCATCAGGCCGTCCTGAACGACGGCTTCGATGACCTTGCAGCGATCCAGTTCCCGCATGCTCATGGTGATCGTGTCGGGTCGGCCCATGATCGCGCTCCTGGCTCGGCAACAAGGCTGCCAGCTTGGCATGATCCGGGACGGGGTACGACATTTGAATTCATCCCAAGTACGACACTACAAAAAACGGCCAACACATATGTGTCGCATAATACATCTTATGTTAAATCAAAGATCATGCAAATAAGCAGGCATCCGACAGCTTGACCGCTGGTACCCGGACACAGTCGCGCTGTAACGCTCTGCTCCTGAGGGGTTTATGCTGATTGGGCATAACGAAGAACCAGTCAGCACCAATCCATGAAATCTCCGCATTGGCTGTGGTGCCGGTGCGGCCGGTTCCATAGACTGTTTCCCAGCATTGCCTCTACGCAAGGAGCGTAACCATGACCGCCGGACTCTTCAGAATCGAACATGATCTCCTGGGGGACCGCGAGGTTCCGGTCCAGGCCTACTACGGCGTACACACCCTGCGCGCGGTCGAGAATTTTCCGATCACAGGCACCCCGATTTCCATCTACCCCGAACTGATCAAGGCGCTGGCCGCAATCAAGCAGGCCGCCGCACAGGCCAACCATGACCTGGGCCTGCTCGACACCGCCCGTTGCGACGCCATAGTCGGTGCCTGCCAGGAACTGATTGGCGGAAAGCTGCATGACCAGTTCGTCGTCGATGTGATTCAGGGCGGCGCCGGCACCTCGACCAACATGAACGCCAATGAGGTCATTGCCAACCGCGCCCTCGAATTGCTCGGATACCAGCGTGGCGAGTACCAGCACCTGCACCCGAACGAACACGTCAACATCGGGCAGAGCACGAACGATGTTTACCCCAGCGCGCTCAAGGTCGCTACGTGGTTCGGCATCATCGGACTCGTGGACGCCATGGCGGTGCTGCGGCGTGCCTTCGAGGCCAAGGCCGATGAGTTCGCCCACATCATCAAGATGGGGCGCACCCAACTGCAGGACGCCGTGCCGATGACGCTGGGCCAGGAATTCAGCACCTACGCCGTGATGCTCGGAGAGGATGAAGCCCGCCTGCGCGAAGCCGCCATGCTGATTTGCGAGATCAACCTGGGCGCGACGGCCATCGGCACCGGCATCACCGCACATCCTTCGTATGCCCCGGTGGTGCTGCGGCGCCTGCGCGAGATCACGGGCATCCCTCTGCAAACCGCGCCCAATCTCATTGAAGCGACACAGGACTGCGGCGCTTTCGTGCAGCTTTCCGGCGTGTTGAAGCGCGTTGCCGTGAAGCTCTCAAAGACGTGCAACGACCTGCGGCTGCTGTCGAGCGGCCCGCGTGCGGGGCTGGGCGAGATCAACCTGCCACCGATGCAGGCCGGCTCCAGCATCATGCCCGGCAAGGTGAATCCCGTGATCCCCGAAGTCGTGAACCAAATCGCCTTCGAGGTCATCGGCAATGACATCACGGTCAGCTTTGCGGCCGAGGCGGGCCAGCTTCAGCTCAATGCGTTCGAGCCGATCATCGCGCACAGCCTGTTCAAAAGCATCAGCCATCTGCGCAACGGCTGCCTGACGCTTGCCGAGCGCTGCGTCAACGGCATCACCGCGAATGCCGACCGGCTGCGCGCCACGGTCGAGAACTCGATCGGCGTCGTGACGGCGCTCAACCCGTACATCGGCTATGCGAATGCGACGGCCGTTGCCCAGGAGGCCCATGCCACGGGCGGCAGCGTGTACGAGATCGTCTTGCGCAAGGGCTTGCTGTCGAAGGAAGAACTCGACCGGATCCTGCGGCCTGAGACGCTGACGCAACCGGTGCCGCTGGACTTGCACGGTAAATTGCATTGAGCGCGATCTCCGCGGCAGGCGGAGCGTTTCCCATATAGACGATGCCGGTGGGCGTATAAGGCCCCCCTCCTCTGTTCCCGGCTTCTGCGCCCTCCCCGGATTCGCGTTAACATTCCGCAGTCCCCGCACCCGGCTTGACTTCCTCATGAGCAACCTCAACCAGCAATCGGTACTTACCGTTCACCACTGGACAGACACGCTGTTCAGCTTTACCTGCACCCGCGATCCCGGCTTTCGCTTCGAGAATGGCCAGTTCGCCATGGTCGGCCTGGAAGTCAATGGCCGCCCCTTGTTGCGCGCCTACAGTATTGCCAGCGCCAATTACGAAGAGACGCTGGAGTTCTTCAGCATCAAGGTTCCGGGCGGTCCGCTGACGTCTCGTTTGCAGCACCTGAAAGTCGGCGACCCGGTTTTCGTCGGTAAAAAGCCGACCGGCACCTTGCTGGTCGACAATCTGCTGCCAGGCAAGACGCTATGGCTGCTCGCCACCGGCACTGGCCTGGCTCCGTTTCTCTCGATCATCCGCGACCCGGAGGTGTACGAGCGCTACGACAAGATCGTGTTGACCCATACCTGCCGGTATGTGGAAGAGCTGGCCTATCAGGAACTGATTTCAGAGCACCTGCCGCAGCACGAATACCTCGGTGAACTGGTACGCGAGAAGCTGGTCTATTTCCCGACCGTCACCCGCGAGGATTTCCACACCCGAGGCCGGATTACCGAACTGATCGAGACCGGCGAGCTGTTCGACCGGCTGGAGGTTGGGCCCTTTTCGACCGAACGCGATCGCGTCATGCTGTGCGGCAGCCCGGACATGCTCAAGGAAATTCGCGCCCTGCTCGAAGCGCGCGGCTTCGTGGAAGGGAATATGAACCACCCGGGCCATTTCGTGCTCGAAAAGGCCTTTGTCGGGTAGGCATCAGGCTTGCCGGCGTCGAAGGCATGGGTGATCGCCGGCAAGAAAGACACCCGGCGAAATCCCGTTCACCCTCCCCCGCCGGAAAACATCGTCATTCGCTGCGAGATATGGTCCAGCAGCGCCAGCGCCGCCGCCGGTAAAGGGCGGCCGGCCTTGACCAGCAACCGCGCCTGCGTTCCCTGGAAAAGCGGATGGTCAAGCGGCACCACAGCGAGGGTGCCGGCCGCGATCTCCCGATACGCGGCGAACTCCCCGATCAGCGTCATGAAGTTTTCGTAGGCGACGAACTGCTTGAGCGCGGTGAGGGAATTGCTCACCAGCGTCGGGCGAATCCGGATGTTCTCGGCAAATTCCAGCATCTGCAGCGCGTGCCCGACGCCGAACGATGGCGGCATCATCGCCAGCGGATAGGACTGCAGGTCCCCAATGCTGGCCGGGCCGCCCCGCAAGGCCAGTGGATGGTCGCGCCGGAGCAGCAGCACCACGGGCTGCGATGCGCTCGCCCGGTACGCGATGCGCGGATGCGGCGGCGGATTGTAGGCCAGGCCGATGTGCGCGCGGCTTTCCGCGACTTCGTTCAGCACGTCATCGACCGGCAGGATATCGAGCCTGATGTCGAGCTCCGGGTATTGGGCGCAGAACGGCGCCAGGACTTCATTGACCAGCGGATCCACATAGCCCTCGCTCATCGCCAGGTGGACCTCGCCTTGCCGCAGCCCCTGCAGCGCGTGCAGCTCGTCTTCCAGTTTCTCCTGGTGCGATCGGTAGCCGCGCCAGAACTCAATCAGGTGCGCGGCCGCGGCTGTTGGACGCAGGCCCCGCGGCTCCCGCTCGAACAGCGTCGCCCCCAGTTCTTCTTCCAATAGCCGGATCTGGCGCGTGATGACGGACGGCGAGGTGTTGAGGCTGTCCGCCGCCCCACGGATGGTCCCGTGCGCCAGCACCTCCCGGAAATACCGCAAGCGCTGCTGGTTGATCTCACGCATTCTGGAATGTCCGCAGGACCGATGTGTGTCGGGAACGCCCACCTTACCCGAACCACGCGGCTTGTGCGCATCATGGCTCGCCGCCGTGCGATGTGCCAGTCATCTGCGTTGCTCAAAAGGCAACGACCTGTGTCCACAGTTGCTGTTTGCCGGAACACTCCGCGCTGTCACGATCCGTTTCCAGAAGACGCCATTCCCAGGCGATACCAAGGAGACAGGCATGTTTGCAAACCCGACCGCAAGCGCCGTTGACAGCGCGACCGCGCTTTACAGCAAGATCAACTGGCGGCTGCTTCCCTTCCTGCTGATCTGCTATCTGTTCGCTTACCTTGACCGGGTCAACGTGGGCTTTGCCAAACTGCAGATGCAGAGCGACCTTGGCTTCTCCGATGCGGCGTACGGCGTCGGCGCCGGCATCTTCTTCATCGGCTATGTGCTGTTCGAAATACCGAGCAACCTGATGCTGCCTCGCATTGGCGCGCGCAAGACGTTCAGCCGAATCCTGGTGCTGTGGGGCATCACCTCCGCCTGCATGCTGTTCGTGCGCAATGTGCCGATGTTCTATGCCATGCGCTTCCTGCTGGGCATCTTCGAGGCTGGCTTCGCCCCCGGGATGATCTACTACCTGTCCTGCTGGTATGGGCCGCAACGCATGGCCCGGGCGATCGCCATTGTCTTCCTGGCGGGGCCGATCGGTGGCATTGTCGGCGGTCCGGCCTCGGCGTGGCTGATGACCACGCTCGCCGGCACCGGCGGCCTGGCGGGCTGGCAGTGGATGTTCCTGATCGAGGGCCTGCCCTGCATCCTGCTCGGCATTCTTTCGCTCCGGTTCGTGCCAAACCGCCCGGCGGACGCCACCTGGCTGACCACGCAGGAACAGCGCCTGCTCGAAGCCGAACTCGGAGTTCCCATCGGCCACAAGCACGCCTTCAGGGCCGTGGCCCGGGACGCGCGCGTCTATGTGCTGGCACTGGCCTACTTCTGCCTGATTGCCGCGATCTATGCCATCAGCTTCTGGCTCCCGAGCCTGATCAAGGCGCTCGGCGTGTCCGACACGGTGCAGCTTGGCTGGTACTCGGCCATCCCCTACGTCGCTGCCGCGTTTGGCATGTATTTCATGGGGCGCAGGTCCGACCGGGTAGGCGAGCGACGCATCCACTGCGCGGTACCCGCCATGGCGGCCGGGCTGTTGCTGGGCGCATCGACACTGGCCGGTGGCAGTCTCGCCGTCTCGCTGGTCTTGCTCACCCTCGCCACGATGTGCCTGTGGATGGCCTACACCGTGTTCTGGGCCATGCCCGCCGAGTACATCAAAGGCCCGGCGGCAGCCGGTGGCATCGCGCTGATCAACACCATCGGATTGTCGGGCGGCTTCTGGGGCCCGGCAATCATCGGGTGGGCCAAGACGGCGACCGGCACCCTGCACGCCGGCTTGCTCGTGCTTGCCTTCCTCCCATTGGCCTCGGCGCTGGTCATTCTGGCGAACAAGCTGCCCGCAAAGCGGTAATCAACCTGCAGGCAGCGTGCGCCGCCATGTCAAACTGTCCGATTCTGGTAGAGCGGACGAGGAAAAAGGAGTCACAACCATGCTTTTACATCTGTCGACCTGGTCTGAAATCGAGCGGTTCCTGCAGCGTAGCCGCACCATCGTCATCCCGATCGGTTCCAACGAGCAGCATGGCCCCACCGGCCTGCTCGGGACCGACTGGCTGTGCCCGGAGATCATTGCGCGCCAAGCCGAGAAAGCCGCCGACATCCTGGTCGGGCCGACGTTCAATATCGGCATGGCCCAGCATCACCTGGGCTTTCCGGGCACCATCAGCCTGCGGCCGTCCACCTTCATTGCCGCGATCGGTGACTGGACGCGCTCGCTGGTAGGCCATGGCTTCGAGAAGATCCTGTTTCTCAACGGGCACGGCGGCAATATCGCCTCGATCGAAGCCGCGTTCTCCGAAATCTACGCCGAGGCGAGCTTTGGACGGCGACGCGCGGGTTTCGCCCTGAAGCTCTGCAACTGGTGGGACCTGGATGGCGTGGGCGACCTGGCGCGCGAGCAGTTTCCGAGCGGCCATGGGTCGCACGCCACCCCCTCGGAAATCGCCATTACGCAATGGGCCTTCCCCGATGCCATCAAGCACGCCGACTACGTGCCACGAATCGCCCCGTCAGGCCCAATCCGCGATGCACTCGACTTCCGTGCGCGCTACCCCGACGGCCGCATCGGCTCCGACCCTGGACAGGCCACTCCGGAAAAAGGCGAGGCACTCGTCATGCTGGCCGCGCAAAGCCTGGCGCGCGAACTGGAAAGCTTCGGCAGCGAGCCCATTCCGGCCTGATAGCGTCCGTGACGACTGCCGAGGGGTGAGGAAATCCACTGGCTAGCAGATCCGCAATGCCTCGCCCCCCTGCTCCCCTACTCCGCCCGGATGTCCGCGCGCGCCGCCACCGCGCGCATTTCCGGCAATTCCTTCTCGACTCGCGCCTTGACCGCCGCGCCATTGCCATAAGCCGGTGTCAGGCCCAGTTCGACCATCCGCGCCCGGGTCGCCGGCGCATTGGCGACCTCCTCCAGCGCCTTCTCCAGCTTCTGCTGCACCGGTGCAGGCAGCCCGGCGGGCGCCATCAAGGCGAACCAGGTGCCCATCTGGAAGCCCGGGTAGCCGCTTTCCGCCACCGTGGGCACTTGCGGCAACGCCGGCAGCCGCTGCGCCGACAGCACCGCCAGCGGCTTGATCTTGCCGCCCTTGATCAGCGGCAGGCTGGCCACCACGGTGTCCACCGCGACCTGCACCTGGCCGCCGGCCAGCGCGGTCAGGCTGGGTGCGCTGCCATTGAACGGGACATGGACCATGCGCGTGCCGGTGGCTGCCTTCAGCATCTCGCCGCCGAAATGGACCGACGAGCCCGCGCCGAAGGAGCCATAGGAAAACTTGTCGGGATTCGCCTTCGCCTGGGTCACGAGGTCCTTCAGCGAATTGACGGGGATCCCGGGGTTGGCCACCAGTACCAGGCTCATGTCCGCGACCAGTCCCAGTGGCGCAAAGCTCTTGAGCGGGTCGTACGCCAGGTTGTGCCGGATCGCCGGGTTCAGTGTCAGCGTGGTGCTCGCGGCGAGCAGCAGCGTGTAACCGTCCGGCGTGGCCTTGGCCACCTGCGTGGCGCCGATGACCGTGCTGGCCCCTGGCTTGTTTTCCACCACCACGGATTGCCCAAGCTTCTCGCTCAGGCCGACCGCCAGCAAGCGGCCCAGCACGTCGGTCGCGCCGCCGGCCGCAAAAGGCACCACGAGCCGGATCGGATGCTCGGGCCAGTGGGCCCCCTGCGCCGCGGCCGGCGTCGTGGCCAGCGCGGCGGCCAGGCCGGCGCATGCAAGGAAAAGCTTCGTGGGCGTTGCGGTCATCGTTCAACTCCTGCCTGCAGTTTTTTGGGGGAAAGCGGGGGAAACGGGAGAAAGCGAAGCAATGCGCGTGGCGGCGTGCCACCCGCTCGACAAACTTGACGCCTGGGGAACCTACCCCAGCAACGGGCTGCGCAGGCGAGAGAAGCCGCTCGCCTGGTCATAGGCATGGCCGAGCTGAAGCACCGCAGCGTCGGTCTGCGCGGGTCCGATGATCTGGATGCCGGCAGGCAGCCCCTGGTGGCCGAAACCCGCTGGCGCCGCCAGGGCCGGCAGTCCCGCCATGGTTGCCGGCACCACGGCCTGCATCCAGCGGTGATAGGTGTCCATGTCGCGGCCGTCGATGGCGTGCGGCCAGTCCAGCTCGGCGTTGAACGGGAAGACCTGCGCCGCCGGCATGACCAGGTAGTCGAAGCGCTCGAACAGCGTGCGCAATGCCTGGTACCACGCGCTGCGCTCGCTCATGGCCTCATACACGCGCGGACCGGACAGTGCCAGCCCGCGTTCGATTTCCCAGACGGCCTCCGGCTTGAGCTGGGCGCGCGTGGCGGGATCACGGTAGAGCGCGTGGTTGGCGCCCGCCACGGCAAAGCTGCGCAGGTCGATCCACGCATGCCAGAGGCGCTCCAGGTCGAAGTCCGGCAGCGCAGCGTCGACCGTGCAGCCCAGCGCACGCAGGTGACTGAGCGCCATGACGCACGTGTCGAGCAAGCCGGCTTCGGTTGGCAAATGGCCGCCAAGGTCGCCCAGCCAGCCGATGCGCACGCCCGTCCAGTCTCTCTCCGGCGGCAGGACGAAACTGCCCGGGGCCTCGGCGCGGCGCGTCAGCGGCAGGCGCGCGTCGAACCCCGCCTGCACCGACAGCAGCAGCGCCAGGTCCGGCACATTGCGCGCCATCGGCCCCGCCACGCTGAATTGCTGGAAGAAGACCTCGTCGGATGGCCCGTGCGGCACGCAGCCGAACGAGGTGCGCAGGCCATAGACATGGTTGAACGCGGCCGGTGTGCGCAGCGATCCCATCATGTCCGAGCCATCGGCCACCGGCAGCATGCGCAGCGCCACCGCGACGGCCGCCCCGCCGCTGCTGCCGCCGGCCGAGCGCGCCGGCTCCCAGGCGTTGCGGGTGGTGCCATAGACCGGGTTGTAGGTATGGCCGCCCAGCCCGAACTCGGGCGAATTGGTGCGGCCGACGAACAGCGCGCCGCCGGCGCGCATGCGCTCGAAAATCACGGCGTCGGTCTGGCTGACCTGCCCCGCGAAGATCGGCGACCCCTTGGTGGTGACCATGCCGGCGGCCGGCGAGATGTCCTTGGGCGCCTGCGGGAAGCCGTGCAACGGGCCGCGGCTGGCGCCCCGGGCGAGTTCGTCGTCGAGTCCTGCCGCTTGCTTGCGCAGCGTGTCCCGGTCCACCGGCGCGACGATGGCGTTGACGCGCGGATTGTGGCGGTCGATCTGCGCCAGGTACGCATCGAGCACCTCGGCGCACGATACCTCGCGCGCCTGGATGGCCCGTGACAGGGCAACGGCGTCGAGTTCGACGATGGAATCGGTATCGGTCGCGGTGCCGGGAATCGCGTTCATGGAAGCCTGTCTCCTCTGTCCTTGTGTCAGGAAAGAGCATAGGGGCGGCGTGGGTTTCCCACAATCGACGATTTTTTCAAATACTCTTGCGTAAAACGCAAACCTCAACCCTTGAACATCACCGATGCTCTCGCACCGCCTGCAGGACACCTCGCTGCGCTATTTCCTGGAAGTCGTCCGCACGGGTTCGCTGACCGACGCGGCGCACCGGCTCAACGTCACCGTGTCCGCGGTGAGCCGCCAGGTGGCGGCCATGGAAGCCTTGCTGGGCGTGCCGCTGTTCGAGCGCCGTCCGCGCGGCATGGTGGCCAGCGCCGCAGGCGAACTGCTGGCCGCCTATGCACTGCGCAATGCGCTGGAGGCCGATCGGGTGGTGACGGAGATCGCCGCGCTGCAGGGCTTGCGGCGGGGGCGCGTGCGGGTGGCCAGTTCGGCGGGATTCGCCATCGAGTTCCTGCCGCGCGCCATTGCCGACTTCCGCGAGCGCTATCCGGGCTTGCACTTCCATGTGCGCGTGGCCCCGCCGGCGGAGGTCACGGGCATCGTGCTGCATGGCGACGCAGATATCGGCATTACGTACAGCCGGGCCGCCGAGCAAGGGATACGGGTCGAACACCGCCAGGCGGCGCCGGTGATTGCCATCATGCGGCCCGATCATCCGCTGGCGCGGTTTCGAAGCCTCACGCTGGCGCAAATGCAGCCGTATCCGCTGGCGCTGCCGGAAGGCGACAACACCGTGCGCCAGCTCTTCGACATTGCCTGCGGCGAACGCGGCATCGCCTTCGAGCCGGTGCTGGTCAGCAACCAGTTCGAGACCCTGACCAGCTTCGTGCTGCACGGCGGCGGATTGTCGATCTCGGGCGGGGTCACGGTGGGCGACCGCCTGCGCCGCGGCGAACTGCACGCCGCGACGATCCGCGAACGCGGCATGAAAAGCCGCGCGATCGAACTGCAGTCCCTGGCCGGGCGGACCCTGCCCGATGGCGTGCGAACGTTCCTCGACTTCGTGCGTGACCGGCTGGTGGAGGAAGCCGCCCTCGCCGCCTGAGCGCGCCCCGCGCGCCGGCTTACTTCGCGAACAGCGAGGACATGTCGGCAAACGCCTTCAGCTCCAGCGCGTTGCCCGACGGGTCCAGGAAGAACATGGTGGCCTGCTCGCCGACCTCGCCCTTGAAGCGGATATGCGGTTCGATGACGAATTTCACGCCGGCCGCGGCAAGCCGGTGCGCCGCGGCTTGCCAGGCTTCCATCGACAGCACGACGCCGAAATGGCGCACGGGCACGGCGTGGCCGTCCACGGCACTGGTGCCATGGTGGCCGCATTCCTCGGGCGACAGGTGCGCCACGATCTGGTGGCCGTAGAAGTTGAAGTCGATCCACGCGTCCGAGCTGCGGCCTTCGGGGCAGCCGAGCAAGACGCCATAGAATTCGCGCGCGCTGGCAAGGTCGTGGACCGGGAAGGCCAGGTGGAACGGGGGCAGGACGGCGGTGGTGACGCTCATGGTTTCGGGGCTCTCGAGGATAAAAACGTTGGAAGGAGGCCGGCCCAGGCCGGGCCGGCGTCCACAGAACGCAAGTCTATGTATGACGAATGATGATGAAAAGCGATATATTTTCACGCTGAGCCACATCACAATTGATCAATCGGCATGCTGCGAGAACTACGCACCTTTATCGCCGTCGCCCGGCACGGCACCTTTGCCGGCGCTGGCGCACGGATCGGGCTGACCCAATCGGCGGTCAGCGCGCAGATCCACCGGCTGGAAGAGGAATTGGGTTTTCCGCTGTTCGACCGCACCGGGCGCTCGGCCCGCCTCAATGCCGCGGGCCGGGACACGCTCGGACTCGCCGAGGAACTGGTCGCGCTGTATGAGCGGATCGGCCACCAGGGACCCGATGCGCAAGGCGGCATGGTGCGCATCGGCGCCATTGCGTCGGCGCAGGTGACTTTCCTGCCCGATGCCATCGCCCGCTTTCGGGCCGAACTGCCGGGCTGCCGCGTGCGCATGGTGCCGGGCGTCTCGCTGAGCCTGCTGGGCCAGGTCGATGCCGGCGACATCGATATTGCCGTGCTGATCCGGCCGCCCTATGCGCTGCCGGCAGAACTGGACTGGCGCCCGCTGCTGCGCGAGCCGTTCGAGCTGCTGGTGCCGCCGGCCATGGCGCACTGCGACTGGCGCGACGCCATCCAGTCGGCGCCGTTCATCCGCTACGACCGCGGATCGTTCGGCGGCCGGCTGGTCGACCAGTTCCTGCGCCAGCAGCGCGTGGTGGTGCAGGAAGCGGTCGAACTCGACGAACTGGAAGGTATCGTGCAGCTCGTGGCGCGCGGCCTGGGCGTGGGGCTGTCCCCGCGCACGTTTGCCGCGGCGCCATGGCCGCCGGGCGTCGTGGCGCTGCCGCTCGGTGCGGACACGTTCTATCGCGAGGTCGGCCTGGTCGAGCGGGCGCCGCACAGCCGCCAGCCGGTCGCCAGCCGGCTCGCCGAGCGCATTGCCGAAGCGGCGCGGGCGCTCGCCGGATAGCGTTACTGCCCGGCTACCGCCAGAATAGAACCCTCTGCGCAAGCCCGACCGGGGAATGACCTGGCGCGTGCAGGCAAGGCAACCGAATCAAAGGACCCAACCATGACCACACAATCCGAAATCGCCATCCTGGCAGGCGGCTGCTTCTGGGGCATGCAAGATCTGCTGCGGCGGTATCCGGGCATACTCGCCACGCGCGTGGGCTACACCGGCGGCGACGTGCCGAACGCCACCTACCGTCACCACGGCACCCACGCGGAAGCCATCGAGATCGTCTTCGACGCCAAGCAGATCAGCTATCGCCAGATCCTGGAGTTCTTCTTCCAGATCCACGATCCGACCACGAAGAACCGCCAGGGCAACGACATCGGCACGAGCTACCGGTCCGCCATCTTCTATCGCGACGATGCGCAGAAGCAGGCGGCGGAAGACACGATTGCCGATGTCGATGCGTCCGGACTGTGGCCCGGCAAGGTCGTGACCGAGGTGGCGCCCGCAGGTCCGTTCTGGGAAGCCGAGCCGGAGCACCAGGACTATCTGGAACGCTATCCCAACGGCTACACCTGCCATTTCATCCGGCCGGGCTGGAAGCTTCCCAAACGCGCCTGACGGCACGGCAGTCCGGGCGGCGTGGCCTGCAGAGCCGCGCCGCTCCCGCTCAAAGGGCAACCACCACGCTCACCAGCAGTGAAGCCCACATCAGCGCAGTGGCGAGCCACGCGAGCGAATGCACCAGTACGGGCGTACGGAACTCTCCCACTACGGCCTGGCGTCGGGACATCAGCTGAAGCATCACCATGGCGGGCGCCGCGGCGACACCGTTCAGCACCGCACTCCACACCAGCATTTTCGCGGGCTCGATGGGCAACCAGCACAGCGTGGTGCCGATGAGCATCGTGATGGCGATCACCGCGTAGAAACTCCTGGCCGATAGCGGCTTCTCTTCCAGGCTGCGTCGCCAGCGCAGCGCCTCGGCGGCCGCATAGCCGACGGATCCGGCCAGGACGGGGACGGCGAGCAGCCCGGTTCCGATAATGCCCAGGCTGAACAGCAGCACTGCCCACTTTCCGGCTACCGGCTCCAGCGCCTTCGCCGCGGCTGCCGAACTGTCGATGTCCAGGACGCCGGCCTGATGCAAGGCATACGAAGCGGTGATCATGATGCAAAGGGCGATGGCCGCGGACACGACCATGCCCGTGACGGTGTCGACGTTGATGCGCCGGAATTGCTCACTGGCCTGCTCTGGCGCATCGTGAAGCGGCAACGCGGCACTGTCGATGCCTATCTCCTCCACTTCGGTGGCGGCCTGCCAGACGAACAGGTAGGGGCTGATGGTGGTGCCGAGCACGGCAACGACGATGGCCACATAGCTGCCGGAGAGTTCGAAGCGCGGCCATACCGCTGCCAGGGCGGCTTCGCGCCAGTCGATGTGGAGCAGGAACATCGCGGCGACATACACAAGCAGCGAGAGACTGAGCCAGCGGAGATAGCTCGCGTACTTCCGGTACGGGACGAATAGTTGCAGCCCCAGGGACACCGCTGCGAAGACCACCGTGTAGAGCCAGCGCGAGCCGCCCGCCACCAGCGCCAGGGCGTCGCCCATGGCCGCCAGGTCCGCGCCGACATTGAGCGTGTTGGCAACGACCAGCAAGACCACGAAGCCGTACGCGAGCGGTCGCGACTGATGGCGGCGAATATTGGCGACGACGCCCCGCCCGGAAATGCGGGCCAGCCTGGCGCAGACCAGCTGTATGGCGATCATCAGCGGGAGCGTCAACAGCACGCTCCAGAGCAAGCCATTGCCGAACTGCGCGCCGGCCTGGGCGTAGGTAACGATGCCGCTGGGATCATCATCAGCCGCGCCCGTCACCAGGCCCGGCCCCATGAGCTTGTACCAGGGCACGTTGCCGTCGGGTTTTGTTCCGGCCGCGGCCCCTGATTCGGCAACCACGCCTGCGTTGGGCTTATCCACGAGCGGCTCCCCGGTTAGCAACGCCCGCCGTGCCACGGCGCTGGCCCGCACGACGCAGATACCGCGGCAGGAAGCGGCGCACGCCGTCATCGGGAAAGCGCACTTCCACCCACTCCGCGGACACGGCGACCACCGTGCCTGCACCGAAGCGCCGCGCGCGCACCTCGTCGCCCTCGGCGAACGGGGCTGGCGTCGTGCTGGGCAACACCGCCTGATCGACGTTGCTCTGATGCGCCGTGGCCTCTGCGAGGCGCCGGCAACTATCGCAGGTGCCGCAGCGCTCCGGCCCTTCGGTTTCGTCGTAGTACTCCAGAAGCAGCTTCCAGCGGCAGCGCCCGCTATGCGCATAGTCAAGCATGGCCTGCAGCGTCTCGCGGTCTTCGCGGCTGCGCGCGTCGTAGCGCGCGACGATGTTCTCGATGTCCCCGGCCTGGCCGTCGCGCAAGGAGAAGCGGCCGTCGCGGCCACGCTTCACGATGCCGAAGTCCGCCAGCATTCTCATGCCCGCCTGCAATCGCCGTGCGCCAATCTGCGGCAGCGCCGTCCGCATTGCCGGCAGGGCCATGGGAGTGCCCCGCAAGGCCGTTGCCATTTGCCGCAGGTCGGAGGCCGCCGGATAGCGGTTGGCCAGGAAGAAATGGTGGATGCGCTTGTCCTTCTCGTCGAAAACCAGCGTACAGCGCGCGGTCCCGCCGTCGCGCCCGGCTCTCCCGGACTCCTGGTAATAGGCATCGAGGCTGCCCGGACACTGCGCATGGACGATGAAACGCACGTCGGGTTTGTCGATGCCCATGCCGAAGGCGTTGGTCGCGACCATCACGTCCGCGCGCCCCGCCATGAACGCCTGCTGTGCCTCGCGGCGCTGGGCGGCCGTGCGGCGGCCATGATAGAGCGCCACGTTTTTCCCTGCCTGCTGCAGGTCGCCGTAAAGTTGCTCCGCCAGCGCGACCGTGGCGGTGTAGACAATGCCCGCGCCGCGCCCGGCTGCCACCTGTCGCAGTACGGCCTCCAGCCGCTCGGACTCGCCCGACACATGCTCGACCGAATAGACCAGGTTGGCCCGGAACAGCGGCGCTCGCACGATGCAAGGCTTGCGCATGCGCAGGTGGGCGGCGATGTCCTTGACGACCGCGTCTGTCGCCGTGGCGGTAAGCGCCAGGATGGTCGGTCGCGACAATGCCATGGCGGCATCGCCCAGCCCAAGATAAGCCGTTCGAAAATCGTGTCCCCATTGCGAGATGCAATGCGCTTCATCCACCACGAACAAGCGGACGTCGTTGCGGCGCACGGCTTCCATGACCGCCTTGTCCTCGAGTTGCTCCGGCGTCGTCAGCAAGATGCGCTCGCCCCCTCGTGCGAGGCTGTCCAGCGCGGCATCCCCTACGGCACTGTTGACCACCGCGGGCGGCAGATCCAGCCGATCCAGCTTGCCTGCCTGGTCCTGCATCAATGCAATGAGCGGTGAAACGACCACGGTGAGTCCTTGCTGCAACAGCGCAGGCAACTGGAAACACAGAGACTTGCCGCTGCCGGTCGGCATGATGGCGATCGTGTCGTGGCCCCGCAGCACACTGGCAAGGACGTCGGCCTGCCCGGGACGCAGGTGCGTCACGCCAAAGCGGTCACGCAGGATCTGCATCAGGGCGCGCGGCAACGTCTGCGGCATGGGCGTCGGAAGAAAGTATCTCCCTGAGCCAGCAATATCCGTGCCGCTCGTGCATTGGCTTGCGGCCCTTGCCTGGGATTGGAGCGGACCATGGCGCGCCCGTTGAAAAGGCAGCCTTTTTGCGACGGCTCTGGCCCGAACTTACATTCCCGCGCGTGCCGACCCGTTCGCGCTGTCTGCAATGCCCGGATTACGAACATCCGGCGACCATTTCAATTTGCGCGGAATTTCACTAGCCTGATTTCCCTGGGAGGCTTGCGCGAATCACTTTTCCACAAGACGGAAACACGCGCACGCATCACCGCACAACGAAAAAACTGGAGAAGAGATCATGCGTTCAGTATTTCATCCAGCCAGTCCGGAAAAGGTCGCCGCGAAGGAACTGCAGCAGATGCGCCTCACCCTGTTCCAGTCGGAGCGCCGCCTGCTCAATGCGCAGATGCAGGCGGCTTACTACCGCGATATCGTCGCCTTTATGGAGGATGTCGCCTCAAGCGGACTGGAAAGCGTCGTCGACAGGCGGGCTGCGCCGCCGCAACCTGCCCCTGACCTTCCTGCCCCGCCCTTGCTCGAATCCGCCACGGTCCCCATCGCCCCTGTCGCGGCGTAACGAGCCTGGCCACGCCACTGCCCGGCCCCGCTACGCAATCGCGCGGAACTGCGCGCAGAGCCGGAACACGTCTTCGGTCAGCGCGATCTGCTTTGCCTTGACGTAGCGCGTCGCGAGTTTCATCAGTTCCTTGATGTCGCGTCCGCTCGCGTTCGGATAGGCAGCGGTCAGGGCCTCCACCAGTGCATCGCACAGCGACGCGCCGCACTGCTCGGCCTGCAGGCGCCACAGGCGCGCCGCATCGTCCCGGCCCGGGCTCTCGTAGTGGATCGTGGCGATGCAGCGCGACAGGATCGCGTCGTCGACATCGCCGGTGCGGTTCGTGGTCATGAACAGCAGGCCGCTGAAATACTCCAGCGTGCGCAGGAATTCCGCGACGATGGCGTTGTGCTCCAGGTCGTTGTCGCGGCGGCGGATATAGACGTCGGCCTCGTCGAGCAGCAGCACCGCATTCCAGCGCATGGCACGGCGCAGGATTTCCATGAGCGATGCGCCCACCGAGGCCGCGGTCGTGCCGAGCTGCCCCGAATGCACGCGATACAGCGGCTTGCCGACGACTTCCGCATACACCTCGGCAGTCAGTGTCTTGCCGAGTCCGGGCGCTCCCTGGCACAGGATGGTCGTGCCGCCCGACTTGCCGGGCACGAAGTCCTGCACCAGCACGTCCATGTGCGAGGTCAGGATATCGATCAGGTCGCGATGGTGATCCGGCAGTACCAGCTTGTCGCGCAGTTCGGGCCGGTACCGGTATTCGGCCAGGTGCTGGACATGGACCAAGACGTTCTGGTGCCACTCCAGGTGGAACAGGTGGACGTAGCCGTGCAGCGGCACTTTCTCGAAGCCGCTGGGAACGCCAGCCCTGCGCCAGAACTCGGCATCGCAGGCCACTTCGAAACGGCGTTCGAGCCGTTCCTCGTCATTGATGCAGCGTGCGGCCACGCCATCGCCAAGGCGCGCCAGCGCGACGTTGCCCTTGCCCTCGACGGTGAAGGCGGCTCCCGTCGCGATGAACTGCGCGCCAAAGCGGCGCTGGTAGCGCATGAAGCGCTGCGCGTGCAATTCGTACTCCTGCCGGAACTCCGCGCACTCCTTGAAGAAGCCGAAGTCCGCGAGCAATTCGGGAATGGTGCGGTCGACGATCTCGTCGCGCGTGATGACGATCGAAGTCGTCATGCCTCCTCTGCGGCGGGTCGGATCGGTGAGGGTCGAGTTGGCCGACAGCATGGTGTTTGCCAGCATGTCGATGGCGACATACGGCATGCCCTGCTCCGGCTCCACATGGCGGATGCGCAGGACCAGCCACGGCAGCAGCACGCCATCGCGGCCGCGCTGGTACAGCCACCCATCGATGGCATCGCGCGACAGATAGGCAACCAGCCCGGCCACCAGCATCTCCAGGCCCGGTATGGTGCGCGCCTGCGGTGCGTTGTAGATGTTGTCGAGCGCCAGCATCTGGAACAGCAGCTCGCGCTCGTTCTGCGCCTTGCTCAATGTATAGAGCGAACTCAGCGACTGTGCATCGAACAGGCGCGCCGACACCAGCATGTTGCCGTGGCAGAGCCCGTGTTCCCTGAGCTGCCGCGCCAGTGGCGATTCGGCCTCGATCATGGCGAGCAGCGGATGGATCAGGGACTGCGGGATTTCGAAGTTCATGGGTTGCGCTCCGTTAGCGTCGTACCCCCGGGCCACGCAACGGTGCGCTATGCCAGGAAGAAGCGGACGGCCTCGCCGACCACGGCCGGCTGGATGGCATGCGGGCCGTCAAACTCGACATACTCGACATCGTAGCCGGCCGCCTGCAGCTTGGCGGCATGGGTCCGCCCGCCGGTCTGCACGGGCAATTGCTCGTCGCTCGATCCATGCGCGATGAAGATCCTGGGCGCGCCCTCCTGCATGAACACGGACATGAAGCCGCCCGAAAAGGCGATCACGTGGCTGGCGATATCGCCATTGGTAATGCCGATCGAGAGCGCGTAGCTCGCCCCATCCGAAAAACCGGCAAACGCGAGCCGGTCGCGCCGGATCGGGTAACGCGCCCCGACCGCCGCCAGTGCGCGATGCAGTTGCTGCAGGTCGGGACCGTTGCCGCCAATCACGATGTCCCACGTGGGAAAGGTCGAATGCGGCGCGAGGATCAGGAACTTGTGCGCATCCGCATGGGGTTCGATAAACGGCAGCACCTTCTCCGGAAACCCGCCCGCACCGTGGAACATGATCCACAGTGGCACCGGCGCATCCACCGGGATGCCTTCGGGCACGTACAGCACCGCGTCGCGTTCGCCGGCGACGCCAAGGCGATGGCGGCCCGGGGGCAATGGCAGGTCCGACGGACTGGCGTGCGTAAAGGCCATCCGGCCGAGCAGGGAAGGATCGAACATGGCGAAAACCGAGCAAGGATCACATTGTGATATGTAATATATCACCATGTTGTGCGCAAGGCGACCTTTGGGGGCCGTTGCCCGGTGACGCCATCAATGCGTGAGATCGTGCTGATAAACGACGCGCTGGCCGTCGGCGTTGGCCGCTGCCACCGCTTCGATGGCCGCGCTTTCGGGCAAGGGCCCGGTCAGGCTCAGTTCGATCTGATCGTCAAGCATCGGGCGTGCCATCAGGAGTCGTTCGTGGTGCCGGCAATACAGCGCGAAGCTGACGCCACGGCCCATCGCATGCCTGGCCCCGGCACAGAAGCGGCCGACGCAGATCGGGCAGTTCCAGTGCCAGGCACCCGGGGCGGACTCCGGCGCATGGGCGTAGCACTGGATGAATTGTGAGGGTGTCGCCATGAAATCCCCGGGCTTCTCGGGATGAGACCTTCACCAGCGTAGGACAAAGGCGCCGGGATTGCGGCCCTTTTTCGGCAGCATTTGACCGGACACCATCGCGATGTCCGGCAGCCTGCATTGCACCATGAGCGGCGCCAGCAGGACTGCTGCGCTAACGGCTAGTAGCGCCCGTATCGGCCGCCATAAAACGAGCCACTGCGCGGATTGGAGATGATGAATGCGCGGCTTCGCGCCCACGTTTGAGCAGCGAGGAAGACTTCAGGTTCGCGCTGGCTCCAGTCGCTCACCATCAGCGGGTCCGCGCCGTCTTCCGACGTCGGATAAACAGCCGCCCTGTGCAGGGCCGCCTGTCCGGGAGTGCCCGGCACCGTAATCATACGAATCGTCACGCGCATCAGCGATTGCATCAAAGCCCGATTGAGGAGGATTCTGTAAAGCGATTATGACTGTTGCGTGACGAAATTCAACTACACGTTTTCTCGCCCTTTCCTTGCGGCAGCCCTGTCATTCGTCATCGTTCTGTCATGGCTGGCAGCCAGAATGCGCACGTCATTCAAGCAAGGGAGTCAGATGATGCATGCCATCGAAGTGCGCGGCCTGACCAAGTCGTTCCGCGCCGACCGCAAGGCGCTAGACGATGTCACGCTGCACATCGCGCCCGGCGAAATGGTCGCACTGCTGGGCGCTTCGGGCTCCGGCAAGTCTACGCTGCTGCGACACATCGCCGGCTTTGTTACCAGCGATGCGCGCTGCGGCGAGATCCTCGTGAACGGCCGCACCGTCCAGAGCCACGGACGTCTCGCGCGCAACGTACGCAGCGTTCGCTCGGAAATCGGTTTTGTGTTTCAGCAGTTCAACCTGGTCGGGCGCTTGCCGGTCATGACCAATGTGCTGGTCGGCATGCTCTCGCGCCTGCCGAAGTGGCGCAGCCTGTTGCGCATGTTCAAGGCCGACGAGATCCAGGCGGGCCTCGATGCGCTTGCCCAGGTTGGTATAGACGACTATGCGTTCCAACGGGCCTCGACGCTGTCGGGTGGCCAGCAGCAGCGCGCCGCCATCGCGCGCACGCTGGTGCAGAACGCCCGCGTGATCCTGGCCGACGAGCCGATCGCCTCGCTGGACCCGGAATCGTCGCGCCGCGTGATGTCGTTGCTGTCGCAGATCAACCGCACGCGCGAGGTGGCCGTGGTGGTATCGCTGCACCAGGTCGACGTGGCCATGCGCTACTGCCCGCGCGTGGTCGCGCTGCGCCATGGCAAGGTCGTCTACGACGGCCCGTCCGCCGCGCTCACGCCTGACATGCTGCGCGAGCTGTACGGTACCGAGGCGGAAGAGCTGCTGCACGACACCCTGGACCGCGAGCCGGAAAGCGTGCCCGTTGCCGCGCCCGTGCTGGCACCCATGAATCTCGCGACGGCCTGAAAGCGGTCGCGCGTCGCTCTTTTTTTCAGACGTACCCTAGACGTTCTCCACATCGAATTCCAAACGGAGTCATCCCATGCTTCGCAGAACTTTTCTCGCCGTGGTGGCATCGGGCGTGGTCGCCATGCCCGCTTTTGCGCAGGACGCCAAGACGCTGAACATTGGCTTTATCTCGAC
Organism: Cupriavidus sp. C2SS-8b; assembly: GCF_057073745.1. Taxonomy (NCBI): domain Bacteria; kingdom Pseudomonadati; phylum Pseudomonadota; class Betaproteobacteria; order Burkholderiales; family Burkholderiaceae; genus Cupriavidus; species Cupriavidus sp. C2SS-8b. Next base: position 1,073,388 of record NZ_CP172717.1, on the reverse strand, counting down.
GGAGTCGTCGTCGAACCTGAAGTCGGCCTGGCAGCCGCTGATCGATGACCTCAGCAAGTCGCTGGGCGTCACCATCAAGCCTTTCTTTGCCTCGGACTACGCCGGCATCATCGAAGGCATGCGCTTCAACAAGGTGCAGATCGCATGGTTCGGCAACAAGTCGGCCATGGAAGCCGTGGACCGCGCCAACGGCGAAGTCTTCGCCTCGGTGATCGACAAGGACGGCAACCCGGGTTACTGGTCGCTGCTGATCGTCAACAAGGACAGCGACCTCAAGAGCGTGGAAGACGTCATCAAGCGCGGCAAGGAACTGAGCTACGGTGCCGGCGACCCGAACTCCACGTCGGGCACGGCTGTGCCGGGTTACTACCTGTGGGCCGCCAACAAGGTCGAGCCGAAATCCCTGTTCAAGGCTGTGCGCGCCAGCAACCACGAAACCAACCTGCTGTCCGTGCTGAACAAGCAGGTCGACGTGGCCGTCAACAACTCTGAGAACTTCGAGCGCTACCGCATCAACACGGGCAAGAACCCGTATGACCAGGTGCGCGTGTTGTGGAAGTCCCCGCTGATCCCGGCGGACCCGCTGGTCTACCGCAGGGACCTGCCGGCCGACCTGAAGAAAAAGATCCAGACCTTCTTCGTCAACTACGGCAAGGGCGCCGACGCCGCACGCGAAAAGCAGGTGCTGGCCACGCTGACCTACCAGGGCTTCCGTGCGTCCAGCGACGCGCAGCTCGTGCCGATCCGCCAGATCGAACTGGCCAGGGAAAAGGCGCGCATCGAGACCGATACCACGCTGGCGGCCGCCGACAAGCAGAAGCAGCTTGCCGACGTATCGCGCCGCCTGGCCGAACTCGACAAGGCCGTCAGCACGCAGTAACCACCCTGGCGGCTGGCGCGCGCACGTTGCGCCAGCCGCCGCATTTTGTCTCGTCTTCTTGCCACATTGGATTGTCCCCCATGACCGCCACCACCCAGCGCGCCCAGCCGCCCTCCCCGAACAGCCAGGCCCGGCCGCCGCGCACGCCGCTTTCCGTGATGCTGATCTGGGCGATCGTGCTGGCCATGCTGGTCCTGTCCTGGAACGGCGCCGACATGCGTCCGCTGGATCTGCTGCGCGATTCCGGCAACATGGCGAAGTTTGCCGCCGACTTTTTCCCGCCTGATTTCCGCGACTGGCGCCACTACCTGGACGAAATGCTCGTGACCGTGCAGATCGCGGTATGGGGCACCGCCATCGCTGTCTTCATGGCCGTGCCGCTGGGTCTGCTGTGCTCGGCCAATATCGTGCCGGCATGGGTCTACCAGCCCGCCCGCCGCGTCATGGACGCGTGCCGCGCCATCAACGAGATGGTCTTCGCCATGCTGTTCATCGTGGCCGTTGGCCTGGGTCCTTTCGCCGGCGTGCTGGCGCTTTGGGTCCACACCACCGGCGTACTGGCCAAGCTTTTCGCCGAGGCCGTGGAGGCCATTGATCCGCGCCCCGTCGAAGGCGTGCGCGCCACCGGTGCCGGTCCGCTGGAAGAGATCGTCTACGGCGTGATTCCGCAGGTGCTGCCGCTGTGGCTGTCGTTCGCGCTGTACCGCTTCGAGTCGAATGTGCGCTCGGCTTCGGTTGTAGGCATTGTCGGCGCCGGCGGCATTGGCACCGTGCTGTGGGAAATTATCCGCAGCTTCCAGTACGGGCAGACGTGCGCCGTGATGATCATTATCATTGTGTTCGTGACCGCGATCGACGTGGTCTCGGCGCAGATCCGCAAGGTGCTGGTCTGACCTCTCGAACCCAAGTCCCTCTTCTTGCAGAATCCGATGCTGACCCTGCCCCGCATTGAATCCCTGTTTGCCCGCCACGGCACCGCCTACTACGGCGGCGAGGCCATCAGCCAGACCGCCCACGCGCTGCAATGCGCGCAACTGGCCGAACAGGCCGGCGAACCGGAACCGCTGATCGTCGCCGCGCTGCTGCACGACGTCGGCCACCTCATGCTGGCCGAAAGCAGCACCACCGACATGCGGCACCAGGAAGCGGCCGCCGACGCGCTGGCCGGACTCTTTGACGCGGCCGTCACCGAGCCGATCCGCTTGCACGTCGCCGCCAAGCGCTACCTGTGCACGGTGGATGCGAACTACTTCGGCACCCTGTCGCCGGCGTCGGTCCACAGCCTGGCCCTGCAGGGCGGCCCGTACGACGCGACCCAGGCCGCCACGTTCGCCGCGGGCCCGCATGCCGACACAGCGGTGCGGCTGCGCCGCTACGACGACCTGGCCAAGGTGGTGGACTTGCCCACGCCTTCGCTCGCCCACTACCTCGACATGGCCGCACGCTGCACGCGCGCCGCGGCATGAGCGATCCGGCGATGACGCTGCGCGAGGTGCAGGGCAGCGACGAAGAGCTTCAGCAGCTTGCCGCCCTGCTCGCGACCATGGACAACGAGCCGGAACTGCCGCTCGCCACCCTGCGCGAGCGCTTCGCGGCGATGCGGGCGTTCCCGTCCTATCGCTGCTACCTCATGGTCGATGCGAATGGCGTGCCGCTGGGCACCTTCAGCCTTCTGCTGTTTCCGGTCATGGTCCACGACGGACGTCCGGAAGCCATCGTCGAAGGCGTGGTGGTCGCCCCCGCCATGCGCGGCACGGGCATTGGCAAGGCCATGATGCTGGAAGCCATGCGGCTGGCACGTGAGGCCGGGGCGTGCAAGCTGGCCCTGTCCTCAAGCGCGCGCCGACTGCGCGCCCATGCGTTCTATCGGAGGCTCGGGTTTACCGAGCACGGCATCAGCTTCAGTACGGCGCTATAGGCGCTGGCGGCTACGCAGTCAGACGCCGACCAGGCGCGCGAAGGCTTCCGTCGAGTCGGCCAGTGCGCCGCTATTGTCGATCTCCACCAGCCGGCATTGCGCCGGCACGGCAAAGTCTTCCGTCGCGCGTGCCAGGCGCCGCGCGATCGCCTCTTCCGATTCCCGGCCGCGCTGGCGCAGGCGTGCCGCCAGCACTTCCGGCTTGACGCGGACATGGACGGCGCATAGCGCCGGATAGCGCGCCACCGCATGCGGCAGGTACTCGCGCGAGCCGTTGACGATGACCTTCAGGCCGCGCGCCAGCCACGGCTCGATCTCCACGCCGATGCCATAGTGCAGGCCATGGCTGCGCCAGTGCAACGCCAGGCAGCCCAGGCCGGCCCGGCGCTCGAACTCGCCAGTGGTAAGGGAGACGGAGGCCTCGTTGGCGTCCGCATCACGGGTAATGTAGCGATGGGCCACGACCACCCGGTCATCCGGCCCCAGCCGCGAATGCAGCGCGCGCAGCAGCGAATCCTTGCCGCTGCCTGAAGGTCCCATCACGTAGAACAGGCCGTTGCCATCGATGCGCATGGGTTGGCTCACGGTTCGAGATAGGGGGTGCCAACGCCGTCCACCACGCCGCCGTCGAAGCGGTAGTGCCTGCCGACGACGAAGTCTTCGCCGGCTTCCGGCTGCACGAAGACGCTCACACCGTCCACGTGCAACGGCGCTTGCAGCAGCGTGCGGCAATCGGCGGACAGCCTGGCAAGCGCGGCGCCGGCCTCCTCTGGCGTCAGCATGCCGGTCAGCGTGATATGGAATTTGAAGGTGTCGAAGACATAGGGGTAGCCCCATATCTCCAGCATCTGGCGCTGCGCGGGCGTGAGTTGATCGGGCTTGCGGCGGGCCAGTTCCTCGGCAGTGGCCGGTGCGCGGAACGGCTCGAAGGCCTGTACGCAGGCATCGGCCAATGCGTGTGTCGCACGGGCGCCGGCGGTGTTCTCGTCCAGGCACCAGGCCAGGAACCCGCGCAGCGAGTGCAAGACCAGCGGCGCATCGAACGCGGCGTGTTCGCGGGCAAAGGCGCGGGCCGCGGCGTCCAGCATCGGCGCCGACGTGCCCGCGGCCAGCCTGAACGGCGGCTTCAGGGTGGCGTGCAGGCCGTAGTGCGCTGGCGCGTCGATCCATGCCTGCGGCCGGTCCGGGTTAGGCAGCGCGGTGCCGGTGTCGGCGTCGCGGCCGAGCCACTGGCTGCCGAAGGCGCGGTACGGATCGCCGGGGGCGAGGTAGATGGCGTAGCGATGCGCTTGCATGATCAGGCCGCCTTGCTGTCGTTGCCGGCGAACCGGGCATCGGAGATGTCGATGACGGGCAGCGACATGGCGGCGTGCCTGACCTCGCCGCCAACGATCGTTGCGACGACGCGCGGCAGGCCAGGCTGGCGGTCATCAACCACGATCGCGTCGGCGCGCAGGCCCGGGGCCAGCGTGCCGCGATCGCGCAGGCCCGCGGCACGCGCCGGATTGCGCGAGACCAGATTCCAGGCGGCCGGAAGATCCGCCACCCCGAGTTGCACCAGCCGGAACGCGGCCTGCAGGGGCGCCGGATAGTAGTAGTCGGATGCGAGCACCGTGCACAGGCCGGCCGATACCATTTCCGTGGCATTGGGCGCGCCGGTGTGGCTGGTGCCACGCACCACATTGGGTGCGCCGAACACGACATCGTCGCCTAGCTGGCGCGCCAGTCGCGCGGTCTCGACCGTCATCGGGAACTCCGCAATGCGGCAACCCTGCCGGTGGTAGTGCTGCCGTGTGGCGAGGTCCGGGTCGTCATGCGACGCCACGGGCAGCCCAGCGCTGCAGGCTGCCGCAACCAGCCGGGACATCGCTGCCGGCACGTCCTGTGCGTGGCGGCTGGCCGTGCGCAGACGATTGCGGAACGTCTCCATGTCGCACTCCGCGCGCTCCGCGTACTGCAGGACCTTGCGCTCGTCGCCGATGCGGCGGGCCATGGTCGGCAGGTGGTCGTTGATCGCCAGCAGCCCGACGCGCCCCGCTTCCATCCAGGCCAGCGCGGTTTCCACGCCATCGAGGTGACAGGCCTCGAAACGCAGGTGCACCTTGTGCGAGGCACCCAGCACCGGCCCGAGCTGCGCCAGCGCTTCGAACATCCGCAGCGCGTAGGCCTCGCCGCGCAGGCCGCCTTCCCACGACAGCGTCACGCCGTGGAACTCCGTCGTGATGCCGTGCGCGAGCAACTGGCGATCCACGTCGAGCAGCGCGCCCGCATAGGGAAAGCTCACGCCGGGGCGCGGCATCACGGCACGCTCGAAGGCATCGCCATGGATATCGACGATGCCGGGCAGCACGAGCAAGTCGCCTGCATCGAGGCAAGTCCCCGCCTGCGGCACCTGTTGCGCCACGCCGCCGTCGTGGAACCCCAGCGTGGCCGGGACGATGCCGCCCGTGCCGAGCACGCGGCGGCTGGTTATCCCCGCAAGCGGGGGCGTAGTGGATGGGCTAGTGATAGGCATGGTCGATACGTTAGCGCCGGCAGGTGACAGCCAGATGTCTAGACCAATGCTTCAGATCGAGATCGTTCCAGGCCGTCATGAAGGTGCTCCCGATGCGCGTGGCTCGATGGGCTATTCGTTGTCGGAAACGGTGAGCTGCACCCAGTCACCGGCAAAACGGGTCATGCTGTACTGCAATGGCGCGCCGTCGATATCGACATTCAGCGCTTCCACCTGCAGGATGGGACGTGTCTTGGGCTGGTTGAGCAGCCGCGCAACGGGTGCGGTGGGCATCGATGCGGTGATGCGCGACCATTTGCGCGTGTAGTCGGCAATGCCGAAATGCGCCAGCCCGCGCGAGATCGACAGCTTTTCGCGCACTTGCTCGGCCAGGCCGGGAAAGCGCTTGTTGTCGAAGTAATGGTCGGCGACGTCGATGGTGCGGTCTTCCGCCTTGCCGATCATCTGTACGTGCAGGATATCCGCCGTGCGCGGCAGGCCAAGCTGCTTTGCCATGTCGGGCGCACGCATGACGCGGCTGTCCAGGATCTCGATATGGCCGCGCATGCCCTGCGCCGCAAGGTTCTGTGAAAAGCGCGTGCGGCGCCCGATCGCATAATCGATCGCGTGTTCCTGCACGAAGGTGCCGCGGCCCTGCTCGATCCGCACCAGCCCGTTCAGTTCCAGCTCGCCCATGGCGCGGCGGATGGTGTGGCGGTTGACCGCGAAGCGGCTGGCCAGCTCCGGCTCCGGCGGCAGTTGTTCACCGGGGCCATAGAGCTTGTTGCGGATGTCTTCGGCCAGTGCCTCGCCAATCTGGCGCCATACCGCAACGCCGGAACCCCGTTCGACTTCTCGATCAGACATTGTCTTGCCTTGCCCTTTGTCATCAAGCATTCACCGGAGCGGATTCCACTAGAGGCATGCAAAAGACTTCCCTGCCTTTGTCCGTTCCATCCCCGCAATTGTGCCTCAGCCCCGGCGCGCAACGTTCGAGTCCGAGCATTGGGCGGGTCCGTCACAAAAGCTTCATACCCGTGTGTTCTAGTGTCGCCGTGTTGAGACTGCTAACATCTAAACGTATAGACGTATAGGGGTGACAATGGAAGACGATACCACGGCAGATGCCAACGCAGCCCGCGCTGCGTGGCTGCGCATCCTGGCGCTGGCGCCGCCGGATGCGCTCGATGCGGCCTACGTGCAGCTTTCCCGGCAGGACGCCCTGCCCGCCTATCGGCTGCTGCGCAAGCCGGAAGCCGGCATGGCCATGGTGCGCGCCCGTGCCGGCGGTACCGGTGCGCAGTTCAACCTGGGCGAAATCTCGGTGACGCGCTGCGCCGTCGTGCTCGACGGCGGCACGGCGGGCGTTGCCTACGTGCAAGGGCGCGGCACGCGCCATGCCGAGCAGGCAGCCGTGCTGGACGCCCTGCTCCAGCGCGCCGACTGGCACCGCCGAGTGCACGACGTGGTGCTCGCGCCGCTCGCCCGGGCTCACGCCGAGCGCGCGGCCAGCCGCGCGGGCGTTGCCGCACAGACGCGCGTGGAGTTTTTCACCATGGTTCGCGGAGAAGACTGACATGCAAACGCTTCAAACAACCTCCGCCGCCGCGAGCGGAGCATTGCTGCCCGGCTTCGGCAACCCGGTCGAAGACGCCCAGCAGGTATTCCGCCATACGCTGGATGCCATGGCACGGCCTGGCACCGTGCAGCCGCTGCCGGTGACCAGCGGCGTGCCGGAAGGCCTCTCGCCGGCCCAGGCCGCGCTGCTTCTGTCCTTGGCGGACGCCGACACACCGGTCTGGCTGCCAGCGGGCGTGCCCGCCGCGGTGCGCGCCTTCCTGCGTTTCCACTGCGGCTGCCCGCTGGTGGACGACGTGGGCGCCGCCACCTTTGTTTGCGTTCCCGCCGGCCACGCCCGGCCGCCGCTGTCCGCTTGCGCGCAGGGCGAACCCGCCTATCCGGACCGGTCCGCCACGCTCATCGTGGAAGTCGCGTCGCTTGACGTCGGTGAGGCGCTGTCGCTGCGCGGCCCTGGCATCGAGACTACTCGAGCGCTTCGCGTGGCGGGCCTGCCCGAAGACTTCCGCGCGCAATGGGGCGCCAACCATGCTGCATTCCCGCTGGGCGTCGACCTGCTGCTAACCAGCGGCGACCAATTCTGCGCGCTGGCCCGCACCACGCAACTGGAGGACTGACATGTACGTAGCCGTCAAAGGGGGCGAACGTGCCATCCTCAATTCCTACCAAATGCTCGATGCCTACCGCCGTGGCGACACCGCGGTGCCCGAGCTGACGCTGGCGCAGATCCGTGAGCAGATGCCGTTGGCGGTCTCGCGCGTGATGGCCGAGGGTTCGCTATACGATCCGCACCTGGCGGCGCTGGCGCTCAAGCAAGCCGCTGGGGACCAGATCGAAGCGATCTTCCTGCTGCGCGCCTACCGCACCACGCTGCCGCGCTTCGGCTACACCCAGGCCGTCGAAACGGGCAAGATGCGCCTGGAGCGCCGGATCTCGTCGACCTTCAAGGACGTTCCGGGCGGACAGGTACTCGGCCCGACCTACGACTACACGCAGCGCCTGCTGGACTTCTCGCTCGAAGCCGAACGCGATCCGGCGCCGCTGCCACCGTCGCCCGAACCGCTGGCCTCCGACATGCCACGCGTGACCGCGCTGCTCGAAGCCGATGAACTGGTCGAGGCCGATGCCATCCCAGCCGGCGATCCGGCCCCGCTCGACCTGACCCGCGAGGCGCTGACGCTGCCGGCGGATCGCGCCGCCCGGCTGCAGAACCTGGCACGCGCGGATGAAGGCTTCCTGCTGTCGATGGGCTACTCCACGCAGCGCGGCTACGGTAATTCGCACCCGTTCGCGGCGGAGATCCGCTATGGCACGGCCGAAGTCGAGCTGTTCGTGGAAGAGCTTGGCTTTGCGGTGACGATCGGCGAAGTCGAGCTTACCGAATGCCAGATGGTCAGCCAGTTCACCGGCAACGCCAGCGAGGCACCGCGCTTCACGCGCGGCTACGGCCTGGTGTTCGGCTACGGCGAACGCAAGGCCATGTCGATGGCGCTGGCCGACCGCGCCATGCGCGCCGGCGAGCTTGGCGAAGCCGCCGACGCGCCAGCCAATGACGTGGAATTCATGCTCTACCACAGCGATAACGTCGAGGCCTCCGGCTTCGTGCAGCACCTGAAGCTGCCGCATTACGTGGACTTCCAGGCCAACCTGGAACTGCTGCGCCGGCTGCGCGCGGAACAGGAAGCGGCCCGGCCCGATGCGGTGCCTGCCGCAGCTACGTCCGATACCCAGCCCCAGGAGGAGACGCTGGCATGAGTCAGACCAACGCTACCGCCGCGCCGGCCACCGTGGACCGCGACGACCACTACAACTTCGGCTACCTCGACGAGTCGACCAAGCGCATGCTGCGCCGCGCGCTGCTTAAAGCCGTCGCCATCCCCGGCTACCAGGTGCCGTTCGGCAGCCGCGAAATGCCGCTGCCGTATGGCTGGGGCACGGGCGGCATCCAGGTCACGGCCGCCATCATCGGCACGCAGGACGTGCTCAAGGTGATCGACCAGGGCTCGGACGACACCACCAACGCCATCAATATCCGCCGCTTCTTCGGTCGCGTGACCGGCGTGAAGACCACCGAGCGCACGGCCGAGGCCAGCATCATCCAGACCCGCCACCGCATTCCCGAATCGCCGTTGCGCGCGGGCCAGGTGATGGTGTTCCAGGTGCCGATTCCGGAGCCGTTGCGCTGGCTGGAACCGAGCGAGCGCGAAACCCGCACCATGCATGCGCTGGCCGAGTATGGCTCGATGCATGTCAAGCTGTACGAGGACATCGCCCATCATGGGCATATTGCGACGACTTACGACTATCCCGTGATCGTCAACCAGCGCTACATGATGCGGCCATCGCCAATCCCGAAATTCGACAATCCGAAGCTCGACCGCAGCCCAGCGCTGATGCTGTTCGGCGCCGGGCGCGAAAAGCGCGTCTATGCGGTACCGCCGTACACCTCGGTCAAGAGCCTCGATTTCGTCGACCACCCGTTCACGGTCGAGACATGGAGCCACTGCTGCGCCCAGTGCGGCGCGACCGACAGCTTTCTCGACGAGATCATTACCGATGACGCCGGCACGCGCATGTTCGTGTGCTCGGACACCGAGTACTGCGGCGACCGCGTCGCCGCGCAGCAGGCTGCAGGAGCCGCACAATGAGCGCCAGGCCACTGCTTTCCGTCCGCGGCCTCACGCGCACCTGGGACGGCGTACATGGCTGCCACGACGTGAATTTCGATCTCTACCCCGGCGAAGTGCTGTGCGTGGTGGGCGAATCGGGCTCAGGCAAGAGCACGCTGCTGCAAGCCCTGTCGATGCAGGCTCCGCCGCAACGCGGCACCGTCAGCTACGACATGCGCGAAAGCGGCCTGACCGACCTGGCCACGCTTTCCAGCGCGCGCATGCGCCTGCTGGCGCGGACCGACTGGGGCTTCGTGCGCCAGCATGCTAGAGACGGGCTGCGCATGCAGGTCAGCGCCGGCGCCAATATCGCCGAACGGCTGATGGCCGTGGGCGAGCGCCACTATGGCGACCTGCGCGAGATCGCCGGCGCGTGGCTGGAGAAGATGGAAATCGACCTGGCCCGCCTGGACGACGTACCATCGACGTTCTCGGGCGGCATGCAGCAGCGCCTGCAGATCGCGCGCAACCTGGTCACGCATCCGCGGCTGGTGTTCATGGATGAGCCGACGGCGTCGCTCGATGTCTCGGTGCAGGCGCGCCTGCTGGACCTGCTGCGCCGCCTGGTGACCGATCTCGACCTGGCCGCCATCCTGGTCACGCACGACCTGGCCGTGGCCCGGCTGCTGGCGCATCGCACGCTGGTCATGCAAGGCGGCCGCGTGGTGGAGCAAGGCCTGACCGACCAGATCCTCGACGACCCGCAGCACCCGTACACGCAGTTGCTGGTTTCGTCCATCCTGCAAGGCTGACCCATGACACGAGCCGAACCCAAGCAATCCATGATCGAGGTCCGCGGCCTCGGCAAGATGTTCACGCTGCACAACCAGGGCGGCATCCGCCTGCCCGTGCTGCGCGCCATTGATTTCGATGCGGCAGCCGGCGAATGCCTGGTTCTGTCGGGCCCGTCCGGCACCGGCAAGAGCACGCTGCTGCGCTGCCTGTATGGCAACTACCTGGCCACCGAAGGCACGATCCGCCTGCGCGATACCGCTGCGCCGGACGCGCCGTGGGTCATGCTGAGCCATGCGCCCGAGCAGGTCATCCTGAAGCTGCGCCGCGACGTGATCGGCTATGTCAGCCAGTTCCTGCGCGCGATTCCGCGCGTGGCGGCGCTCGATGTCGTGGCCGACCCGCTGCAGCAGCGCGGCACCGGCCGCGACGAGGCCCGTACCCGCGCCGCGGCGTTGCTGGAGCGGCTGAACCTGCCGCGCCGCTTGTGGGATCTGCCGCCGGCGACGTTCTCGGGCGGCGAACAGCAGCGCGTGAACATTGCGCGCGGGCTGATCGGCGGACACCCGATCCTGCTGCTCGACGAGCCGACGGCATCGCTCGACGCCGACAACCGCGCCGTGGTGGTGGCGTTGATCCGCGAGGCCCTGGCTGAGGGCCGCTGCCTGATCGGCATCTTCCACGACGACGCCGTGCGCGAAGCCGTCGCGACGCGCCTGCTTCCGCTGCAGCCGGCCACGGCCATCGCCTGAATTGCCTGCCTACCGAAACAGGAACCGGAATTGGAACTGGAAATGTCTTCCACCTACCTGACGCACGCCACACTTGTCCTGCCCGACCGCGTGCTGCATGACAGCGCGCTCCTGATCGAGAACGGCCGCATTGCCGCCATCGAGCCGGCACCGCATGCCGTGCCCGCCGCCGCACAGGTCGTCGACCTGCACGGCCACACCGTGATGCCTGGCCTGATCGACGTCCATTCCGATGCCATCGAGAAGGAAGCCGAGCCACGCGCGGGCGTGATGTTCCCGCTGGACTTCGCCGTGGCACAGGTCGACCGCCGCATTGGGGCGGCCGGCATCACCACGCCGTACCACGCGCTGTCGTTCGCCAGCAACCAGTTCGGCGTGCGCAACAACCAGACGGCTGCCACGCTTGTGCGTACTGTGGCCGCCTACCGCAGCCACGGCCTGGTCGACAACCGCATCCACTGCCGCTACGAGGTGACGGATGCCTCCGCCGTGCCGGTACTCGAAGCGCTGATGGCCGAAGGCGTGGTTGACCTGCTCTCGGTCATGGACCATTCGCCCGGACAAGGCCAATTCAAGACACTGGAAGCCTACCTGTCGTACATGATGGGCAACCATGGCATGAGCCGCGAGGAAGCCGTCGACGCCGCGCAAAGGAAAACCGCGCAGCTCGAAGGCGCCAACGAGCGCGTGCAGCGCCTGCTGGCGGCGGCGCAAGCTTTGCAGATTCCTACAGCTAGCCACGACGACGATTCGCCGCAGCGCATTGCCGCCATGCACGCGCTGGGCGTGCGCATGAGCGAATTCCCAATCAACGTCGAGACAGCGCAGGCAGCGGCCGATCGCTTGCTGCCAACCATCCTGGGCGCGCCCAATGTGCTGCGCGGCAAAAGCCAGAGCGGTTCAATGCGCGCGATCGATGCCGTCCATGCGGGCGTCGGCCATATCCTGTGCTCGGATTACCAGCCATCAACGCTGATCGCCGCCGCGTTCGCCGCAGCGCAACAGGCGGAACTGCCGCTGAACGAAGCGCTGGCGCTGGTCACGTCCAATCCGGCCGATGCCTGCCTGCTGAATGACCGCGGCCGGCTGGTGGCGGGCGCGCGCGCCGACGTGATTGCCGTGGCGGCCATCGCGGGCCAGCCGCTGGTGACGCATACCTGGTGCGCCGGCCGGCTGGTGTTCTCGGCCGGCTATCCGGTGGTGCAGCATGCGCGCGCGCACGCGCCGGTGGCGGTGCCACAGACGGCCGAGCGCGAGGTTGCCTGACGTGCCGCGGCCACCGCACCGCTCGCTGGAGCGGGTGTAGCCGGCGCTCAACGATGGTGATGGACTAGAAACGCTCGGGCACGCGACGGTACGCGTGGTCCGGCTCCTTGTAGCCCTCCGGCTTCTGCCGGGCCGGCAGTTTCGGCTTCTTGCGCGGAATCGCTTCGTAGGGAATGCGGTCGAGAACATGGCTGATGATGTTCAGCCGGGCGCGCCGCTTGTCGTCGGAGCGGGTCACGAACCAAGGCGATTCGTCGGTGTCCGTGGCCGCGAACATGGCATCGCGCGCGCGGGAATAGTCGTACCAGCGCGAGTACGACTTGAGATCCATGTCGGTCAGCTTCCAGGTCTTGCGCTGGTCGGTGATGCGGTCCTCCAGCCTGCGTGTCTGCTCTTGCTCGCTGACTTCCAGCCAGTATTTGAGCAGTACCACGCCCGACTGGATGATGGCCCGCTCGACTAGCGGTACACCACGCAAGAAGACGTCCACCTGCTCCTCGCTGCAAAATCCCATGACCCGTTCCACGCCCGCCCGGTTGTACCAGCTGCGGTCGAAGATCACGATCTCTCCGGCGGCGGGCAGGTGCGGGATATAGCGCTGCACGTACATCTGGCTCTGTTCGCGCTCGGTCGGCGCCGGCAGCGCCACCACGCGAAACACGCGCGGGCTCACGCGCTCGGTCATGGCCTTGATCACCCCGCCCTTGCCGGCGCCGTCGCGGCCCTCGAACAGGATGCAGACCTTGGCGCCGGTCGCCTTGACCCAGTCCTGCAGCTTGACCAGCTCGACATGCAGCCGGAACAGCTCCTCGTCATACTGCTTGCCGGTCATCTTCCCGCCGGCGGCGCCGGAATGGTCTGCATCGCGCTCGCCCTGCTTCTTTTTGCCCATACCCAGTCTCCCGTGGATGACCGGCCGCGCCGGCCCACTTGCTACTTTGGTGCCTCGGACGCCATAGGGCAAGTCTTCGTTGCGCTGCCGGGCGGCGTACGCCCTGGCATCGGCGCGTATGCGCACGCTGCAGGTGACCGGGACCGGGACCGGGCCGTGTGCCGGGCCGATTCACGCAGACGCATTCGTGTCCGTCTTGCGCCGCCATCGTTTAGCGGGTCCCGGCCGTGACATTGCCCGCCAGCCAGATGCGCGCGGTGGCTTCGCCGGCCCGCGTCAGCGTCATGCGGTAGTCATGGCAGTGCGGCCGGTACAGGCCGCACAGCCATTGCACGGGATAGCCGTCGACATCCCGCACGACACGCACCACAGACAGCAAGGCCGAGCCTACCGGCTCTTGCAGCAGCGGCGCCGAGAACGCATCGGCCGGGCAACTCGACACCGATTGCTCGGCGGCGCCAATGCGTATGCCGCCCTGCTCCAGCAGCGCGAGCATTGGCTGCTGCGCAAGCGCGTGCGGCGGCAGCAACGGCGACATGTGTGTCGGCAGATAGGTCATGATCAGCGACACCGGCTTGTCCTGATGGCAGCGCAGGCGCAGGACCCGCAACGCATTCTGTCCCTCCGTCAGCGATAGCCCCGCAGCGGCCTCGGCCGGGCATGGCTGCACCCCGTACTCGAGCAGGCGGACCGTGGTCTGCGCGGCCGAGTCAATCACGTTGTCCAGCAGTCCTAGAATCCTGGGCTGGCCTTCCGCTCGGCTCGGGTGGTCAGGCTTCACGAAGGTGCCCTGCCCCGGCCGACGGTAAACCATGCCCTCCCTGACCAGCTCGATGATGGCGCGGCGCACCGTTACCCGCGCCACCTGGTATTGCTCCATCAGCCTCAGTTCGGGGGGCAAGCCGGTCCTGTCGTAGAGACCGCTCACAATCTGGTGGCGCAGTGCCACGTAGATCTGGTGGTAACGGGGCATGGATGAGCGAGGTGGGCAGTCCAGTGTTATCCGATGGCGTCGATGCCTCTGCCATATGGCGATGGCAATACTCGTCCACGGCAGGAGGTAATCCTGGCCGCCATGACTTTCCTGAAACAGTGGAATTATCGGAATGGCGCTAAAGGTATATCAGCGCCATTGTTATCTCAACAGGACATGAAATAGGACATCCAAAATATCTCCATAACGGGAGATTTTCATGGGTGCCAGTCTCGCCGGCGTCCGTTTTCAGCGTTTGCTGAGTATGCGCAACAACTCGGACGCCTGCGGCGAGTACGCGGATCTCGACAATACGTAATCAGAAAAATTGATAAATGACGGTAGGTCATTCCGACGCGATATTCTGCGCGATTTTCCGCACGGGATGCTGTCGATTAGCTGTCAGTCCCTGTCATATCACTGTCATTTCGGTGTCGAATGGCTGGAAAGGCGACTGTGATTATTGGAGGGCGATGGAGAGAATTACTGAAAGACCGCAAATATAAAACAAAAATTGCACGCAAACCGGACGGCTGGCTGCCGGCGCCCGCACCCGGCGGCTGGCCTGGTGCCGGAGGATTCGACCCGGACGCGTAGCCGGCTTTACTTGCTGCCGTCGCGGGAATCGCCGCCCAGCGGGTCCACGATGATCATGGTGCGGTCCAGTACGCCCCGGTCATCGAAATAGGCGCTGAAGTGCGCGGGCTGGTAACCGGCGACGTAGAGACGGTACGACCACGCCTCGCGCTTCATCAACGGGTAATACTGCACCGGCTCACGCGGCGAGCCGAAGCGTTCGGCGACATCGCGCTTGGTCCAGACGCCGGGACGCGCGCTGTAGATCTCCTCCTCCGTCAGCATCTGGCGAAAGTTCGTCAGCTTGCCGCCGGCATCGAAGTCGGCCGCGTACACCGCGAAGCCCAGCGGCTGCTTCGAGTAGATCCAGCGGCTGCTGCCCTCATTGAGCGTAAAGGTCTCCGTAGGCTGGCCAAAGGCATCGCGCACGCTGGCCTGCGTGCTGCCGATCATCTTCTGGCCGGTCTCGACCGGCTGCAGGGTTGCGCACGCGCTCAGCACGAGCGCGGCGGCTGCCAGCCAACTGCCATTTCGGAATTGCATGACCTTTCTCCAGTGTCGGCCAGCGCCGTGGCGCCGGGGGCCCACGACCTCAGCATAGTCCTCCGGCAGTGGATGCGCCGGACGACCCTACGGGTAAACACCTGCAGGGCCTAAAATATTCCGGCCCAGACGGCGCGAACGCGAAAATTCCGCCGCGACTATCGGAAGTGACCTGATTGCCACGCGATTTTCGCACCAAAATTGGGCAAATTGGCGATTCCCGCGCAAGAAATGCGCTGGAAGTCAGCCGCCCGAAAGCAAAGTCAGGCAAAATTCTGTGTTTGCCGGAGGGCTGATTGGTCCAGCCGCCGGCGCGTGGTTCTATTCTTTGACATCCCCCCGATCAAGAGGCAAGCAATGAGTACGCAGCAACCCACCATCATTTACACCCTGACTGACGAAGCCCCCCTGCTGGCGACCAGTGCTTTCCTACCCATCATCCGCACGTTCACCAAGCCGGCCGGCGTTGAAGTCACGACCAGCGACATCTCGGTGGCCGGCCGTATCCTGGGCGAGTTCCCCGAGTTCCTGAGCGAAGAGCAGCGCGTGCCGGACAACCTCGCCGAACTGGGCCGCCTGACCCAGCTGGACGACACCAACATCATCAAGCTGCCGAACATCAGCGCATCGGTGTTCCAGCTGATGAGCGCCATCAAGGAACTGCAGGGCAAGGGCTACAAGATTCCGGATTACCCCGAAGACCCGAAGACCGAGGAAGAGAAGGCCATCCAGAAGCGCTACTCCAAGTGCCTGGGCAGCGCCGTGAACCCGGTCCTGCGCGAGGGCAACTCCGACCGCCGCGCCCCGGCCGCCGTCAAGAACTACGCGCGCAAGCATCCGCACAGCATGGGCGAGTGGAGCATGGCCTCGCGCACGCACGTGGCCCATATGAAGCACGGCGACTTCTACCACGGCGAAAAGTCCATCACCCTGGACAAGGCGCGTGAAGTGCGCATGGAACTGCTGACCAAGAGCGGCAAGACCATCGTGCTCAAGCCGAAAGTTTCGCTGCTGGCGGGCGAGATCGTCGACAGCATGTTCATGAGCAAGAAGGCCCTGCTGGCCTTCTACGAAGACCAGATGGAAGACGCGCGCAAGACCGGCGTCATGCTGAGCCTGCACGTCAAGGCGACGATGATGAAGGTGTCGCACCCGATCGTGTTCGGCCACGCCGTCAAGGTCTTCTACAAGGACGCTTTCGCCAAACACCAGAAGCTGTTCGACGAACTGGGCGTGAACGTCAATAACGGCCTGGTGGACCTGTACACCAAGATCGAAACGCTGCCGGAATCCAAGAAGGAAGAAGTCATCCGTGACATGCACGCGTGCCACGAACATCGTCCGGAACTGGCAATGGTGGACTCGGCCAAGGGCATTTCGAACCTGCACGCGCCGAACGACGTGATCGTCGACGCCTCGATGCCGGCCATGATCCGGATCGGCGGCAAGATGTGGGGCGCCGATGGCCGCACCAAGGACACCAAGTGCCTGATCCCGGAATCGACCTTCGCCCGCATCTATCAGGAAATCATCAACTTCTGCAAGACCAACGGCGCCTTTGATCCGGTCACGATGGGCACCGTGCCGAACGTGGGCCTGATGGCGCAGAAGGCTGAAGAGTACGGCTCGCACGACAAGACCTTCGAGATCGCCGAAGACGGCGAAGCCCGCATCGTCGACAACGCCACCGGCGAAGTGCTGACGGCGCTGACGCAGCAGGTCGAGCAGGGCGACATCTGGCGCATGTGCCAGGTCAAGGACGCCCCGATCCGCGACTGGGTCAAGCTGGCCGTCACGCGCGCGCGCAACTCGGGCATGCCGGCCGTGTTCTGGCTGGATGCGTACCGTCCGCACGAGGCCGAGCTGATCAAGAAGGTCGAAACCTACCTGAAGGACTACGACACCAAGGGTCTCGACATCCAGATCATGTCGCAGGTTCGCGCCATGCGTTACACGCTCGAGCGCGTGATCCGCGGTCTGGATACCATTTCGGTGACCGGCAACATCCTGCGCGACTACCTGACCGACCTGTTCCCGATCATGGAACTGGGCACCAGCGCCAAGATGCTGTCGATCGTCCCGCTGATGGCCGGTGGCGGCATGTACGAAACCGGCGCAGGCGGTTCGGCGCCGAAGCATGTGCAACAACTCGTGGAAGAAAACCACCTGCGCTGGGACTCGCTCGGTGAATTCCTGGCGCTGGCCGTGTCGCTCGAAGAGCTGGGCATCAAGTCGGGCAACGACAAGGCCAAGGTCCTGGCCAAGACGCTGGACGCAGCGACCGGCAAGCTGCTGGACAACGCCAAGAGCCCGTCGCCCAAGACCGGCCAACTCGACAACCGTGGCAGCCAGTTCTACCTGGCCATGTACTGGGCCCAGGAACTCGCCGCGCAAACCGAAGACGCCGGCCTGGCCGCGACGTTCGCGCCGCTCGCCAGGCAGCTCACCGAAAATGAGAAGACCATTATTGGCGAACTGTCGGACGTACAAGGCAAGCCCGTGGACATCGGCGGCTACTACATGCCGGACGCTGAAAAGCTGTCCGCCATCATGCGCCCGAGCAAGACGCTGAACGCGGCCCTGGCATCGGTCCAGGCCTGATCGGCACATCCGATCCCGCAGGCGCCGCCAGGTGCCTGCCTGAAGCCGGAGGTTGGCATCCAGATGCCGGCTCCGGCTTTTTTTTGGTTCTTTGGCGGATTGCGGGGACGTCGTGCTTGGCAGACGCGGCTGTTTCGCCGGCGTAGCCGGCGAGTCACTTCTTGTCCAAGCGACAAGAAGTAACCAAGAAACGCGTTTACTTGCCCTAACGGGCGAATATTGATCGTAGTGTGCGAAGAATTTCGTACGGGTACTCGCTTCAGAGTCTGCCCCGCTGCCTGCCGCGTGGTGCGCGTCCGCCTGCAGGCTCTCCAGCAATGATTGAACCAGCCCCGAACCTGTCCGTGGCCCGACACTGCCACCGTTATCGCATCATCGCCTTCGGCTGCTACGCGGCTCACAAGTCGGTCAGTCGGAGTCATCAACCACGCTGACGCCGGTGCTTCCGTTTCTTACCTTCCCTCTGTCTTGACTGAGTGCGCGCAGCGCAGCCGTAGGCGTCCTCCCGATGGCGGGATTAGCAGGAGAGTAATCCGGGCTCGCTCATCCACAGCCACACCGATTGTTCAAATTTATTGAATCATTAGCCCTAATCTAGCCTCGAATAGACCGCGGCTTCCGGCCTATATTTCCGTACATGAACGACACACCTCAAAAGCAATCGTTCTGAAAAATTCAACCAAATCGGAGATCATCATGTCGCGCGCTATCGTTGTCCGTACCGTTGCATCCGCCCTCCTCTTTTCGCTCGCTGCCGCCGTCGGCACGGCGTACGCAGCCCCGTCGACGAGCACCCATGCCGGAGACCGATACGGCTACGAGTTCCGCGTCGGCAATGCCAATCCGTACAGCGATGGTGCCCGCATTGTGGCCGACACCCACTCCGGCGACCGCTACGGCTACCAGTTCCGGACGGCAGATCCGTACATCGACGGCGCCCGTACAGTGGCCGGCCTTGATCGCGGCGGTGTTTCGAGCAGCCCGGCGCGCGGCTTCGATCCTTATAGCGACGGCGCGCACGCCTGAAACACACCCCCGCTCATCCACCGAAACTGGAGGTAATCATGACCCTTCGTGACAATGCACTGATCCTGGGCGGGTGGGTGATGCTCTGCCTCGGCAGCGGCGTGCTGATGAAGCTGGCCGCCCAAGCCCTTGCTTTCTGAGCCGTCACGCGCCTTCACGCTGAAGGCGCTACCCCGCCCCTCGCCGGACTTGATCTTCGGCAAACCATGTAGCCGCCCGGCGCGCCATACTGATCGCAACATTTTCGTTGCACCGGCACAGCGTCCCGCCCCGACCGCATCATGGCAAAGAAATTCCCGATCCACCCAAGCCATCCCGAACGCATCTGCTGGGGTTGCGACAAGTATTGCCCGGTCGACGCCATGGGCTGTGGCAATGGGTCCAGCCGCACCCAACATCCCGCCGAACTGCTCGGCGATGACTGGCTGGAATTTGGCGATTGGGGCATCGAGCCCGATCAACCCAAGGCGGTTGATTTGCGTTAGCGCGATCACAGCCAGCACACCGTCTCAACTTCTATAGCTTCGCTCCCGCCGTCGCCGATCGGCGAGGCTATCCCGCATCCATGTTCCGCCGTGGTGGCGCGATCCATGCATGAACGATGGCATCCGGGCAGTTCCGGGCCGGGCTTGCACTAGCCATCCACAACTCCCTCACACCACAAAGCATCGCAAGCGCTACGCCGGGCCAGCCCGCCACCATGTCTGGCGGCGATTACAATGCCTGAATCGCGCCAACCCCTCCCGGCAGTCTTTTCAATGGACGAACGACCATGCTGAAGCTCCAAGACCCCACCCTGCTGCGCCAGCAGTGCTATCTCGACGGACGCTGGATCGACGGCGAACGCCACATTGACGTGACCAACCCCGCCACCGGCGAACGCGTGGCGCAGGTGCCGCAGCTCGGCGCCGCGGAAGCCCGGCAGGCTGTCGAAGCCGCCAACCGCGCGCTGCCGGCCTGGCGCGCGCGCGTAGCCAAGGAGCGCTCGGCGTTGCTGCGCAAGTGGTTCGAACTGATCCTGGCCAACCAGGATGACCTGGCCCGCATCATGACCGCCGAGCAAGGCAAGCCGTTTGCCGAGGCCAAGGGCGAGATCGCCTATGCGGCGTCGTTCATCGAATGGTTTGCCGAGGAAGGCAAGCGCGTCTACGGGGAAACGATTCCGGCGCCGATCAGCACGCAGCGCATTGTCGTGACCAAGGAACCGGTGGGCGTGTGCGCGGCGATCACGCCGTGGAATTTTCCGGCGGCCATGATCACCCGCAAGGCCGGCCCGGCATTGGCCGCCGGCTGCACCATGGTGGTCAAGCCGGCGTCGCAAACCCCGCTGACCGCGCTGGCGCTTGCCGTGCTGGCGGAACGCGCCGGCATCCCGGCCGGGGTGCTGTCCGTGGTAACCGGGTCGGCTAGTGCCATCGGCGGTGAACTGAGCAGCAACCCACTGGTGCGCAAGCTGACCTTCACGGGCTCCACCGAAGTCGGCCGCGTGCTGATGGCGCAGACCGCATCTACCATCAAGAAGGTATCGATGGAACTCGGCGGCAATGCGCCCTTTATCGTGTTCGATGATGCCGACCTGGATGCCGCGGTCGAAGGCGCCATCATCTCCAAGTACCGGAACGCGGGCCAGACCTGCGTCTGCGCCAACCGGATCTACGTCCAGGACAAGGTCTACGACGCGTTTGCCGAGAAGCTGGTCGCGGCGGTCGCCAGGCTGAAAGTCGGCAATGGCATGGACGAAGGCGTGCGCATCGGGCCGCTGATCGACGAGAAGGCCGTGGCCAAGGTCGAAGAGCATATTGCCGACGCCCTTGGCAAGGGCGCGCGCGTGCTGGAGGGCGGCCACCGGCACGCGCTTGGCCACACGTTCTTCGAGCCGACCATCCTGGCCGACGTCGCGCCCGGCATGCTGGTGGCGCGTGAGGAAACCTTTGGCCCGCTGGCGCCGCTGTTTCGCTTCAAGACCGAAGACGATGTCGTGGCCATGGCCAACGACACGGAGTTCGGCCTGGCCAGCTATTTCTATGCGCGCGATCTTGGCCGCGTCTGGCGTGTCTCGGAACGGCTCGAGTACGGCATGGTCGGCGTGAACACCGGGCTGATTTCGAACGAGGTCGCGCCGTTTGGTGGCGTGAAGCAGTCCGGCGTGGGCCGCGAGGGCTCGCACTACGGGATCGAGGACTACCTGGTGATCAAGTACACCTGCATGGCGGGCATCTGAACGAAGCCCACCTCCGCGCGTTCAGCGTTTGCCGTTGGCGCAGGCCACGGTGCGGGTCAGGTCGGCCCAGTCGCCGGCGCCCGGCAGGCAGGTCTTGCGGAACCGTTCGAGCTGCTCGTGGAAGCGCCGCATCAGCTCGAACTGGTACGACGCGCTCTCGAAAGTGAAGCGGGTGCCAAACTCATAGAGCGCGCCTTCGGCAGCGTGCGACAGCCGCTCCAGCCGCTGGGCCAGGGCGCGCCCTTCTACGCTGCGATGCCGCCGCAGCCGCCAGCTCAGGGCCTCCTGGCCATCCTCCAGCAAGCTCTGGTCGAGATAGCCGAGGCGGCCCGCCGCGGCGCGCGCCTCATACATCGCGGACAGGTAGGCACAGACCACCGACAAGCGCTGGTTCATCTCTCCGTCGCGCAGCAACAGGTCGCGCGCGCAGGCGCGCAAGTGCTCGGCGGTGCCATGGTCGTCCTGCACGCCTGCGTGGCGCGCGTACTCCACCAGCGGACGGATGCCCAGGGACAGCCCCGGCGGCAGTACGCTGGTGATGCATTCGGCCAGTCGGGTCTGCAGCGCACCGTCCAGTTCGCAGCAGGTTCCGCAGTCGGCGTCAAGATAGAAATCCAGGCTGATCCACCGGCCCGGTCCCGTGGTGATCACGGTGCGGACCGGCTTGTGGCCGGCGCTTTCCAGCACCTCCAGGCCAACCTGTACGCATCGTTCCCGCTCCTCGTCGCCACCCAACGCGTTGACGATGTCGCGCGATCTTGTGGGCCCGAGGAACTCCGTGCGCGTGATCGGGTGCATGGTCGGTCCGAGCCGGTGCGATGCGCCGGCACGCGCCGGCAGCAGCAGTGTCTCGGGGTGGCTGGTTCCATTGACTGTCATTGGGCCTCCGGTGTCAGTGGGGCGACCCGGACTTCCGGGCGTGTATCCAGTAGCAGCGATGCCGGGGGCAATCGCGATCGTACCGCTGCGCTCATAGGACGGGCACCATGCCGAATGCCTGCCCCATGGCGGGGGGCAGGCTGCCAAGGCCGGGCGAGGCAGGTTCCGCCACCCTGCTCGGCGCCGGGCGGCGCGTCCCGCGGCGCACGCGTGATGGGGGCTCGCACAGGCTGCAGATAAACGAGCCCTGCGGTTCATGGGCATGCGTGACAAAGCGGCCGCCGCAGCAACGGCACGTGGACAACTGCAGCAGCCCTCCTTCGCGAAAGCGCACCAGCGTCCAGAAGCGCGTGAAGCTGATCAGGCACGCCTCGTCGCTGGCGCGCATATGGCCCGCATAGACGCGGTAGCTGTTGAGCACTGCGCGTATGCCCCGCAGCCCCGCCCGCTGCTGCATGAACTCATGGACGTTCAGCAGGTACGACGCGTGCGCGTTGGGGCGCCAGGTCACGAACCAGTCGGCCGAGAACGGCAGCATGCCCTTTGGCGGGGATCCCCCCGTCAGCTCCCGATACAGCCGGTACACGCGGCTGCGTGACAGCGCCACTTCCGCTTCCACGACCTGGGGCCGGGCTCCCAGGCCGATCAGTTCGATCGCAAGCTGGGTGTCGCTGGCATCCTGCAGTGCACTGCGCGCCGGTGCCGATTGCGCGGTGTTTTTCATCGTCCCTCCTCCAGGGCTTGCGCGGCCAGCACGATGGCCGTATGCATATTGCACAGCTCGTGCCGCGGCCGGATGCCCGCCAGCGCTTCGAGCAATGAACAGTTGTCAAGGCGGAAGCGGCACAGCACCATGCTCGAGCGCGCAAGCCCCAGTAATTGCGCCGGCGTCAACGCCAGCAGTGCCTGCGCCACCTCTTTGCGCAGGCCGAGCCGCAACAGGGCCTCGGGCTCGTTCTGGCGCATCAGCCGCTGCACCAGCAGCAGATAGGCCAGGTTCACGTCCTTGATCTCACCTACCAGGTCACTGCTGTCCATTGCCGGCCTCCCAAGCGAAAGGAATTATCTTCACACCGTCAGCGTGCCGGGTGCCGGCCGCGGACTGGGGCAAGACCCGCGCCGTCCACGGTTGAGCGGACACCAAGGCTCCCGTTCCCTGCGCCGGCACGCGCTGCCCACCCGCGCGCCGGCCGGTGGCAACAGGCCCTACGGCAGAGATCGCCGGACGGGCGGCAATGGCGCGCAGCCCTGCCTTGTCGACCAGCACCACGCTGCGGTGCTTGACCCGGATCAGTCCGCCTTCCGCAAGCCGGGAAAACTGACGGCTGACCGTCTCGAGCGTCAGGCCGATATAACTGCCGATTTCTTCGCGACTCATGCGAAGGATGAATTCGCTCGATGAAAAGCCGCGCGCCGACTGTCCTTCGGAGATCCACAGCAGGAACGTCACCAGGCGCTCTTCCGCCGTCATCAGCGCCAGCAGGGTCTGCAAGGCACGCGTCCGGTGCGCGTGGCGGTCCAGTGCCAGGAACACCCGGCTGGCGAAGATCGGCGTGCTCGCCGCCCGCGTGCGCAGCGTATCCATGGGGATCATGCAAACCTTGGTGTCTTCCAGCGCCGTCGCATAAGAGGCGTACTGGCGGCGGCCGATACTGTCCAGGCCGACCATTTCGCCAGGGAAATGGAATCCGACCACCTGCGTGCGTCCGTCTTCCGTGGCGACGTGCGTCTTGATCGTACCCACGCGGATCGCGAACAGGGCCGCCACCGCATCGCCAAGCAGATACAGCGGCTCGCCCTTGCGCAATCGAATCACGCGCTGGGCGAGCCTGTCGGCCAGTTCGATGCCGCCGGGCGCACGCTCGCCAAGCAAGCAGAAGCGCGCCATGGAGCAGCCGGCACAGCACGGGATCGAATCAGGCGGTGTCGGACAGGTTGTCAGGGTCATGGTGGGCGCCTCGGAAGATGGAATTTCAGGGAAAGGTTTCCGGCGACTCTTCGGAGGTGGCTCCTAGTCAATTGGATTGGCTACGGAAATCAAATCACGAAAACCTTAAATTCAATTCTATTGACGTGTACCCGCAGAACAATCTGTAGTTTCTGAATATCCATTAGGAGTTTTCCTACTCTACTGCGGCAAAGTCCTCGACGGCCCTCCGAAACGGCCGGAAAGCCCCGCCACGCCGGCATTGTTGGCGCGGATCAAGGACGTTGCGGAAACGCCTTCCTATCATCGCGGCGATTTCTTATTGATTCTGGCTGCCTCAGATTCGAAATGGATTTTCGCAGTGCCGTTAAAAGGCGCCGTGAAATTCATTCTGCGCATTCGGTACATAAATCCGCATCCGGAAATTGCCGGCTTCCTTCTGGAATATTCCCATGCAAGACCCGCTTCCCGCCTTGTCCGACCTGCCCATGCCCGGTCCTCGCGATGCCGAGGTGCTGCACTTCGGGCGCCAGGCCATCGTGAGTGCCGCCGGCGACCCGCAGGCCTATGAGCTGCTGTACCGCGAAGCCGGCCGAAACTGG
The DNA here is from genome assembly GCF_057073745.1 of Cupriavidus sp. C2SS-8b. Taxonomy (NCBI): domain Bacteria; kingdom Pseudomonadati; phylum Pseudomonadota; class Betaproteobacteria; order Burkholderiales; family Burkholderiaceae; genus Cupriavidus; species Cupriavidus sp. C2SS-8b. The sequence goes on along the minus strand of NZ_CP172717.1, from coordinate 1,048,859 downwards.
GCGAACGTCCTCGACGACACCGCGGCAACCGCCCACGTGATAGCGCGGGCGCTGGGCGGCACGGGCCTGGACTGGGCCTTGCGCAAGCATGCGGGCTTCGTGAACCTTGGTCGCCAACTGCTGCTCGACGATCTGCTGTTGTTGGTCCCGCCGGAGCACTTCGTGCTTGAAGTGCTCGAAAGCGTGCCCATGGATGCCTGTGTAATGCGCCGGCTGGCGTGGCTGCGAGAGGCCGGCTACCGCCTGGCCCTCGACGACGTCGCGGCGCTGACCGACGATGTTCGCAAGGCGCTGCCGGCCGTCGACTTCGTCAAGGTCGATTTCCGGCTTGCCCGGCGCACAGATCTTCCGCGCCTGGCCGAGGCGGTGCTGAGCGCGGACCGCCTGTTGATTGGCGAGAAGATCGAAACCGCCGACGACTTCGCACTCGCGCAACAGCTTGGATTTCACCTGTTCCAGGGCTTCCACTTTGCGCGCCCCGAACCCTTGACGGCGCCATGGCCGCACCTGGATCACGGCGCGCTGGCGCGGCTGCAGGCGCTGCTGATGCAAGGCGCGGACACCGATGCCCTGCTTGCCGAACTGCATGCCGCTCCCGGCATGGTGGCCCAGTTGCTGCGGCTTTCGGTCGCGACCGGCGTGCAGCCGGGCGTCGGCTTTGCCAGCGTGCGTGGGCTGCTGGCGGCGATTGGTCCCGACAGCCTGCTCCGCTGGGTGCGGCTGCTGCAGATTTCCGATGGTTTCCGCCTGCCCGGCGAACCGACCGTGCGCAGTCAGGCGGCACACCGGCGCGGGACCTTCATGGAACAGGCCGCGCGCCGGGTCCGCCCGCACGATACGGCGTTCGCCGAAGCTGCCTTCCTGACCGGCGTACTGTCGCTGGCCCCGCTGCCGCCCCACGGTACGCGGCGTGATATCCAGGACACATTTCCAGTGACCCGGACCATCCGGGATGCCGTTCTCCACGGGCATGGCGAACTGGGCGCGCTGCTGAAGGCCGCCCAGGTTTACGAGTGCGGCGGCAAGGCAATGGCCATGCCGGGCCTGCCCATCACGTAACGGCCTCACGCCGCGCGGCGGCGAAACTTCGCCACCACGCAGCCGCAAACCCCGCCTTTGCCAATTCGAAACCCGCGTCCGCGCGCGCTGCGACACACTGCCGCTTTCCATCGCCAAAACATGACAAGGGGAGACAGCGATGAAGAGCTGGTTCAAGCATGCGGCCGCAGGGCTGCTGGTCTCACTGGCAGCTGCCGGCAGCGCTTTCGCGGCGTACCCGGATAAACCGGTGCGGCTGGTGGTGCCGTTTCCGCCCGGCGGCGCCACGGACCTCCTGGCGCGCGAGATCGGCAACGCGCTGTCGGTGCGGCTGGGACAACCGGTCGTGGTCGACAACCGTCCGGGCGCCGGTGGCAATCTTGCAGCGATTGCCGTGGCGCGTGCGCCGGCCGACGGCTATACGCTGTTGTTCGGCACCTTCGGCTCGCTGGCCGTCAACAAGAGCCTCTACGACAAGCCTGGCTACGATCCGCTCAAGGATTTCGCCCCGGTGGCCTCCGTCGCCTATCTGCCCAACGTGCTGGTCGTGCACCCGTCGGTGCCCGCGCGGACCGTGCCGGAGTTGCTGGCGCTGGCGCGCAAGGAGCCCGGCAAGCTGACCTATGGCTCGTTCGGCAACGGTTCGTCGTCCCATCTGGCGGGTGAGCTGTTCACGCACATGGCCGGGGTCGAGATCACGCATATCCCGTACAAGGGCAGCGCCGCGTCCATGACGGACCTGATCGGCGGCCGCCTGACCATGATGTTCGACAGCGTATCGACCGCGCTGCCGTATATCCGCGACGGCCGCGTGCGCCCGCTGGCGGTCACGACGCAGAAGCCGTCCGAACAGTTGCCCGGGGTGCCGACGATGGCGGCTGCCGGCGTACCGGGGTACGAACTGACGGCCTGGTTCGGCGTCGTGGCGCCGGCCGGCACGCCGAAGGCCGTCGTCGACCGGCTCAATGCCGAGATCGTGGCTTCACTGAAGCAGCCGGAAATGGCAAGCAAGCTGGCAAGCCAGGGCACGGTGCCGTTCCCGGCCACGCCCGCCCAGTTCGGCAGCTATATCCGGGCCCAGTACGAGAAATGGGATGGGCTGATCAAGTCGGCCCATATCCGCGTGGACCAATAAGCCGGTCCGCCGCCAACACGCTCAGGCCGGCGACTGCATGGCGCCAAAGCGCCACGAGAGCCGGTGCGCCGCCTGGCGCACCAGTCCGGCGGTGGCACCTTGCGTGCGGCTGTCGAAACTGCCGGTCGAGCCCATCACCGCCACCACCAGGGCCAGGCTGCCCGTATGGTCGAACACCGGCGCGGCGAGCGTGTCGATGCCGGGCACAGGCCGGCTCAGCGCGTTGTCGACCTGCTCCCGGCGCACTTGCGCAAGACGGCCGGCATAGCCCGAAGCAAGCCTCCCGTCATCGCCAAGCACCTCTGACGGCGCGGCGCCGGCCATGCGCAGGTCGTCACGCGCAAGCAGGCCAGCCAGCACGTTCTCGGGCAAGTACGCCGCCATGGTGCGTCCGATCGCGGTATGGACCAGCGACAGGACCGTGCCGACGCGCAAGCTCACATGCTGCGGACGGGCCGATTCCTCCAGCCGCACCACGGTAGGCCCCAGCGGCCCAAGCACCGCCATCGCCACGCTCAGGCCCGTGGCGACTGCAAGTTCGATGATTTCCGGCTCGGCTTCACGCGTGGGCGACAGGCGCTGCAGGGCGATCAGCCCCAGTTCCAGGCTCAGGGGCCCGCACATAAAGTTGCCCGCGGCATCGCGCGCGAGCAGGCCGGTCTTCTGCAGGCTGACCAGGTGCGGAAAGGCCTTGGCCGGCGCCATGCCGGCCGCCTGTGCCAGGTCGCGCAGCGACAGCGGCCGGCCCGCCTCCACCAGCGCCGCCAGCAGTTGTCCGGTACTGTCGAGCGACTGGATGCCGCGCTGGGGCTTGCCGGCATCGCCGGCCCGGTCATCGTTCGGGGTCGCTTGCGTGCTCATGCTTGTCCCAGGTGCGTGCCGATGGCGTGGGCAGTCGCCCGCAGCGCCGCCGCCACCGGTCCCTGCCAGTCCACATCGATGGTGCCGGTGGAGCCCACGATGGTCAGCACCAGCCGCAGCGCGCCGCCCGCATCGAGCACCGGCACGCTCAGGCTGCTGATGGCCGGGCTCGGGGCGTCGATGCTGCGTTCGATCCCGCGTGCGCGAATGGCTTCGAGCGTGGCATCGAACGCGGCGCGATCCGCGGCGCTCGCCTGCGGCTGTTGCTGCCGCCAGCTCGCTTCCCAATCCGCGCGCGGCCGGAATGCGCAATAGACGCGACCCGTTGCGGTAGCGGCCAGCGCCATCACGGTGCCGACGTGCAGGTTCACGTGCAGCGGCGCAGCGGCCGGCACATAGCGCACGATGGCGGGCCCCTGCGGGCCGGCAATGCTGATGGCAACGCTGAACCCCGTGGCTTCGGCCAGTTCGTCCACGCGCGGCACGGCGGCGCGGTAGGCCGGGTCGGAATCCAGGTGCATCATGCCAAGCTGCAGCGACAGCGGGCCCGGCTCGTACCGGCCCGACAAATGGTCGCGCTTGATCAGCCCGAGCCGCGTCAGGCTGACCAGGTACGCATGGGCCTGCGCCGGCGCCAGTTCCGCCGCCTCCGCCAGTTCGGCGAGCATCATCGGCGCCCGCGCGGCCGCGAGCGCGCCCAGGAAACGGCCGGCGACTTCCACGCTCTGGATGCCACGCTGCACCTTCTCCTCGCGTTCTGCCTGCGCCGCCTTGCGCCCCGCTGTTGCCATCGTGCTCTCCGGAAAGCCCAGATATTAATCGAACGTCACCGGGGTCAGGTCTCCCGATCGGTGTTTACCCGCGATTCGTCGCTTCAAGCCCATAATTATCCATAGGCTAATCGCTTAGCTATTGATTAATTTTTGATGGTTTCCTAATATGGCACTACCCCGTCGCGCAGCGCAACGTACGCGCTGCGACCCAAGATCAACGAACGGGGCGAGACAGCCGCGCCATACCGCGCATTGGCATTGCGTGCCGCTGTCCCGCCTGCCCCACGAAAAGGACTGACAGCATGAGCAAGGCATTCGCATCCCAGGCCGACCTGGAAGCCAAGCAGATCACCTTCACCCAGTTGTCCGAGAACGCCTATGCCTACACGGCCGAAGGCGACCCGAACTCCGGCGTGATCATCGGCGACGATGGCGTGATCATCATCGACACCACGGCCACCCCGGCCATGGCGCAGGACCTGATCGCCAGGATCCGTTCGGTCACCGACAAGCCGATCAAGTACGTCGTGCTCTCGCACTACCACGCGGTGCGTGTGCTGGGCGCGTCCGCGTATTTCGCCGAGGGCGCGCAGCAGATCATCGCCAGCCGCGGCACCTACGAAATGATCGTGGAGCGTGGCGAAGCCGACATGAAGTCGGAAATCGAACGCTTCCCGCGCCTGTTCGCCGGCGTCGAGACCGTGCCGGGCCTGACCTGGCCGACGCTGGTGTTCGAGAAGGAGATCACGCTGTTCCTGGGCAAGCTGGAAGTGCGCATCGCCCATCTCGGCTCGGGCCATACCAAGGGCGACACCGTAGTGTGGCTGCCGTCGCAGAAGGTGCTGTTCTCGGGCGACCTGGTCGAATATGACGCGGCCTGCTACTGCGGCGACGCCCAGCTTGCCGAATGGCCGGCGACGCTCGACGCGCTGGCTGCGCTGCAGCCCGAAAAGCTCGTCCCCGGCCGCGGTCCGGCATTGACCACGCCGGAAGAAGTCAGCCAGGGCATTGCCTATACCAAGGACTTTGTCACCACGCTGTTCCAGGCCGGCAAGGAAGCCGTGGCCGACAAGCTCGACCTGAAGGCCGCCATGGCCCACACGCGCCGCGCGATGGACCCGAAGTTCGGCCAGGTGTTCATCTATGAACACTGCCTGCCGTTCGATGTGTCGCGCGCGTTCGACGAAGCCAGCGGCATCCGCCATCCGCGCATCTGGACCGCGCAGCGCGACAAGGACATGTGGGCCGCGCTGCAGGACTGAGGCGCGCACCTCACGACAAGACAGAACACTGAACGAGAGTGGACGGAGACCTAGGCATGACCATCGATTACCAGCGCCTGTCATTCGAGTACCAGCCCTGCGCGGAACAGCGCGACGGGCAAGCGGGCGGCACGATCCATCCCGTTGTCGTGGTCGGGGCCGGGCCTATCGGCCTGGCCACCGCGATCGACCTGGCGCAACGCGGCGTGCGCGTGGTGCTGGTCGACGACGACTGCACGCTGTCGACCGGATCGCGCGCCATCTGCTTTGCCAAGCGGACGCTGGACATCTTTGACCGCCTGGGCTGCGGCCAGCGCATGGTCGACACCGGCATCAGCTGGAACGTGGGCCGCGTGTTCCTGCGCGACCAGCAGGTCTACAGCTTTGACCTGCTGCCCGAGGCGGGCCATCACCGCCCCGCCTTCATCAACCTCCAGCAGTATTACGTCGAAGGCTACCTGCTCGAACGCGCGCTGGAATTGCCTAACATCGAGATCCGCTGGCGCAACAAGCTCGTCGGGCTCGAACAGCGCCAGTCGGGCACGGCCGACGAGAGCGTCGCGCTGACGATTGAAACGCCGGACGGCTGCTACACGCTGGCAGCGCGCTACGTGGTGGCGGCCGACGGCTCGCGCAGCCCGGTGCGCAAGCTGCTCGGCCTGGACAGCAAGGGCCGCACCTTCAGGGACCGCTTCCTGATCGCCGACGTGAAGATGGAAGCGGACTTCCCGACCGAGCGCTGGTTCTGGTTCGACCCGCCCTTCCACCCGAACCAGTCAGTGCTGCTCCACCGCCAGCCCGACAATGTCTGGCGCATCGACTTCCAGCTCGGCTGGGATGCCGACCCCGTCCTGGAGAAAGCGCCCGAGCGCGTGATCCCGCGCGTGCGGGCACTGCTGGGCCCCGACGCGAAATTCACGCTGGAATGGGTCAGCGTCTATACGTTCTCGTGCCTGCGCATGGACAGCTTCCGGCACGGCAACGTGCTGTTCGCCGGCGATTCCGCGCACGGTGTCTCGCCGTTCGGTGCACGCGGCGCCAACAGCGGCGTGCAGGACGCCGAGAACCTGGCCTGGAAGCTTGCCTACGTGCTCCAGGGCCGCGCCGCGGACAGCCTGCTCGACACCTATGCCAGCGAGCGCGAGTACGCCGCCGACGAGAACCTGCTGAACTCCACCCGCGCGACGGATTTCATCACGCCCAAGAGCCCGGTAAGCCGGCTGTTCCGCGATGCGGTGCTCGGCCTGTCGCGTCGCCATGCCTTTGCACGCGGCCTGGTCAACAGCGGCCGGCTGTCGGTGCCGGCGGTGCTGCACGGATCGCCGCTCAACACGCCCGACGCGGACGGCCTGGGCGGCGCCATGGTGCCCGGCGCGGCCTGCGTGGACGCCCCGGTTTCCGATGCGCATGGCGCGGGCTGGCTGCTCCAGCATCTCGGTGGAGAGTTCACCGGGATGGTGTTCGGCACGCCGGACAGCCTCGACAGCGACAGCCGCGCCGCACTCGGCCAGCTGGAGCAGTCTGGCTTGCCGATTCGCCTGCTGTACCTCGGCACGCCGGCGCAGCCTGCCTACGGCAGCGCTGTCCTGCGCGATGATGAGGGGCTTGCGGCGCAGCGCTACAGCGCCGCACCGGGCACCTTCTACCTGATCCGCCCGGACCAGCATGTTTGCGCCCGCTGGCGCCATATCGACGCGCAATGCATTGGCGATGCACTGGCACGCGCCAGCGGGGCGCACCTGTCTGGCAATGCAAAGCAACCGGCCGCCATGGCGGCATAAGCCGACGGACACAACATTCGGAGACCACGCCATGCCAAGCCAAACCGAGGCACACGCGCTCAACACCCAACCCAACCTGGCCCGTCCTGACGACTTCTACGAAGCACTGATCGACATGCATCGCGACCTGGACGACGCGCAGAGCCAGGCCGCCAACGCCCAGCTCATCCTGCTGCTCGCCAACCATATCGGCGATCACCAGGTACTGCTCGCGGCCATGCAGGCCGCCCGCGAAGGCATCGCCGGCAACACCGCCGCCGCAAGCTGACCCTGCGGGCACGCACACGCGTGCCCCAACCCTTCCCGCCGCACCCGTAGCGAAGGCCTGCCAAAAGGCCTGCGCGGGGCGGCGCTCACACCGGAGACAAAGCAATGAGCAATCTGGCCTCAGGGGCGATTGCGGCCCCCGCTTACGCCGCGCATGACGAAGACGCGCTATACCGCAAGATCTGGCTGCGCCTGATCCCGTTCCTGTTCGTGTGCTACGTGGTTTCATTCCTGGACCGAATCAACATTGGCTTTGCCCAGTTGCAGATGAAGCAGGACCTGGGCTTCAGCGACGCCATGTACGGCCTGGGCGCCGCGGTGTTCTACGTCGGCTACGTGCTGTGCGAGGTGCCCAGCAATATGCTGCTGGCACGCTTTGGCGCGCGCCGCACGTTCACGCGCATCATGGTGCTGTGGGGTGTGGCCTCGGTCGCGATGATGGCCGTGTCCTCGCCGGCGCAGTTCTATACGCTGCGCTTCCTGCTCGGCGTGTTCGAAGCGGGTTTCTTTCCCGGCATCGTGCTCTACCTGACCTACTGGTTCCCGGCAAAGCGGCGCGCCGCCGTGATGGCCATCTTCTTCGCGGGCGTCGCCGTTGCCGGCGTGCTGGGCGGGCTGGTGTCGGGCTGGATCATGCGCGACATGGCTGGCGTGCTCGGCATGCAGGGCTGGAAGTGGATGTTCGCGATCGAAGGCGCACCGGCCATCGCGCTCGGCGTGCTCGCCGCCTTTGTCCTGGTCGATGAACCCCGCCAGGCAAGCTGGCTCACCGACAGTGAGAAGGCATTCCTGACACGGGCCCGCACCGAAGGTCATGACATCAAGGCGCATTCGCTGCAGGCGCTGCTGCAGGTCCTGCGCAACCCGCGCATCTACCTGTTCGCGTTCATCTACTTTTCGCTGACCTGTGGCTCGCTGGCGCTGAGCTTCTGGATGCCGCTGATGATCCGCGACTTCGGCGTCACCGATGTGGTCTCGATCAGCCTCTACTCGGTCGTGCCCAATGCGGTGGGCGCGATCGGCCTGATCCTGATCGCGCGGCATTCCGACCGCAGCGGCGAGCGCCACCGGCATTTCCTGCTGTGCACGGCAGGCGGCGCACTGGCGCTGGCCGCGCTGACACTGCACCTGCATAGCCTGGCCGCGATGCTGGCCATCCTGTCCGTGGCCGCGGTCCTGATCTTTGCCGCGCTGCCGGTGTTCTGGTCGCTGCCGCCCAGCTATCTGCCCGCCAGCGGCGCAGCCGCCGGCATTGCCTTCATCAGCAGCGTGGGGATTACCAGCGGTATCGTCAGCCCCTGGGTGATCGGGCAAATCAAGGTGCAGACCGGAAGCCTCGACAATGCGCTATACCTGCTGGCTGCGTTGCTGCTTGCGAGCGGCCTGTCGATGTGGCTTGGCGTGCCACGCCAGCCGGATCAATCTTGACGCCACGTGGCCGCGCCCGGCCCGCCCCCCTGCGGGTTGCGGCCGGGGGTTCCACTAATGCGGATGGCCGCAAGGAATCACGCCGGCGATTTCCTCGCGCATGACTTCCACTACGTCGTCGATCTCCAGCCCTTCCGCGGTGACCAGGACTTCCTGTCCACGGCTGATCGCATAGACCACGCCGCGCCAGCGCCCGGACGCAACGACTTCGCTCAGGCGGATGTCGAACGCCGTGTCCTGGCCCTGGCTGTAGACTGTCACCAGGTCCCCGACCTGGGGCATCCAGCCAACTTCGCCGTCGAAAGCGCGGGCCACCACAGTCACTGGAGACTGTGTCAGTCCCCGCGCAAAACTTGCACGCATGGCTAGCTCCTTTACAGGCGATTTCCAGTCCAGCTTACAAGAGCAAGCCCAAATGACCAGAAATTTTCGACCATAAGTCGACCTTGCTGCTCCTGGCTTGTCAGAGGGTGACTGATAGACAGCGGCGCCAATGAGGCCACAATGAAAGAGCCGACGCCTTGCGCCGGCGCCTCAGGAGACAAAGATGGGCAGCAACCTACACGTCGTGCCTTACGAAAATGGGTGGGACGTCATTCATGAAGGCGCGCGTTACGCGGAATCCCACCACGCGACGCAGGAGGCCGCGATCCAGGCGGCTACCTCGGTGGCGCGGCGCAAAAAGGTCGAGCTGCTGATTCATGCGAAGGACGGCACTGTCCGGGCGCGCAGCAGCTATGCGGGCCGCGACCTTAGCGCCATTGCCGGCTAGGCAGCCTGGCCACGCAAGGCGATCGCACCCGGCGATGCCGGGGCGGCCGGCTTATCGGTTCAGGACGACGACGGTTTGGCCGGGCCGCCACGGCAGACACGCAGGCGATTGAACAGGTCGCGCACGCCAAAGACGTCGTCCACGATATCCTCGACACGGTACTTCTGCAGGCGATCCGGCACGCTACCTTCGAGCCTGACCACGCCGCTGTCGACGTGGACTTCGACGTCGCGTACATCGAGGCGGCCACTGCGCGTCAGGCGGTCACAGATGTCCTCCAGGATCCGCGCATCGCTGCGCTGGTATCCGCGCGGCCCCACTGGCCGGTAGCGCGGCGAAGTACCCTGCCTGCCACGCGACGCGCGTTCATTGAACCCCGTGAACTGCTGGTAAGCCTGCCCGGATCCGTAGCCTTCCGAAGGCTCCTGCTGCGGCGCCGGCCGCGCGCGTGGCCATTGGCGGCCTTCCTCGCGTAGCCCCGCGAACTCGGCGGGATCCACCGGCTGGTCGTAATCGAAGACGCCATACGCCCCGACGTAATGGCTGCGCCAGTCGGCATCTTCGGGCAGCGGTCCTTCACGCCATGGCGTGTCCGGTAAGGCGGTTCGGCGGCTTCGGTCCATATCTGTCTCCGGCGTTCACTGCGGGAACACAGGTCCTGCCATGCAAGATGGACGCCACATTGTCCGGCGCGGGTACGGTCCTGCGCGCATGCTGGTGCGCGGCAGGAATTACAAGATCCATTGCGCCCTTGCACGTACATTCTTCTGCCCAGCGTGTCCATGCAGCAGCAGCGAGCGGCGATGTGCCTGACACGGCTGGCACGGAAACTGCCGCCGCGTCAGTCATCGACAACCGACGCAACGTGCCATGGATTCACTGACCGGCCTCGTGCTCGCCCTGATGGGAGAAGGCGACCACCTCACGTGGTGGCAGGGCGCGGTGCGCGCCTTCGTCGTCTTCCTGTCTACCTGGCTGCTACTGCGCGTGGCAGGCCGCCGCGCGTTTGCCCAGAAGACCGCGTTCGACCTGTGCGTGGTGCTGCTGCTTGGCGCGGTGCTATCGCGCGCCATCATCGGCGCGACCGCCTTTGCAACCGCCTTCGCGGCGTCCCTGGTGCTGGTGCTGATGCACCGGGCGGTCGGATGGCTGTCGTCGCGCTACGCCGCCTTCGACCGCATTACGGGCGGATACGCGATCGACCTGATCGAGGATGGCGAGGTCGACCGCTCGCGCATCGCGCAGGCCATGGTCAGCGAGGAAGACCTGAAGGCCAACCTGCGCGCGACGTTGCAGAAGGAATCGCTGGAGGGCGTCACCCGCGTGGTGCTGGAGCGCGATGGCGCCCTGACCTTCGTGCGTGAAGCGAAAAAGCCATCGGCGACCGGCGGTCGGGCAAAGCAGGCCCATGCCGACGACAGAGACACGCCAGCCTCACGGCATACCGTTGAAAACGCCGACAAGGTCAATGGCACGTCGGTCTCCCGCTGCTCCGGGCGATGAGTATGCCCCGGGGCCCGCGCCTGCACCGACCTGCCTTCTCGCCGCCATCCGCGCCCGGCCCAGTGCCTGGCAACGGCGTGCGGCGCATCACCGTGCGCGAGGCCGCCGCCGATTGGGCGCTGGGGCGGCTGTGCCACTACTGCGAACTGGCCCGACGTGGCAACACCAGCCGTGGCTGCCAGAACACCAGCGCCGTACTTTCGTCGCCTGACGATAACCGGAGACCGACATGAAACGGATCCTCGCCACCACTGCACTGGTGATCGGCGCCGCGCTTTGCCTGCCCGCCTTTGGCCAGCAAGCCCCGGCATCCCCCAATGCGCCAAACCCGAGCGCCCCGCCGGCGCCAGAAGGCGCGGGCACCTCTCGCAACGCGCCCGCCATGACAACCCCTGGCTCGACCGACATGCACAGCGGCACCGGCATGGCATCGGACCAGCCAAAGCACAAGGCCAAGAAGCACAGCGGCACGCAATCCGGCACCACCGCGCGCTACAAGAAGCCACGCGAGCAAGGCACGCCGCCCGCGCCGACCGCCGAAGCCCCGAGTGGCCCGAAGGGGGACTCGCCTGACCCGCTGCCGAAGCAGTAATCCGCGCGCATGACCAACGGGGTGTCTCGTGCCGCCTGGCGCGCGACGCCCCGTTGCTTACCCCGGCCGCCGGGCGCCGGCACGCGCGGTGTCTTGCCAGGCCTTGGCGGCCTTGCGCATGCCGCGCACGTTCATGGCGACCAGCGCGACTTGCAGCACCATCAGTGCGTACGCGTCGCCCTGCCAGCCCCATGCTATCCACAGGACATTGCTGAACAGGAACACCCAGAACCCCGCACGCCTGCGCGCGCCCGAGCGCGATCCCACCAGCCACGTCCCGATCACGGTGGCCACCATGGCAGGCCATTGCATCGCTTCCAGCCAGTCCTGCATGGTTTCCCTCCGTGCATGTCCGGCCCCGGACCGAGCATGAATCGTACCCATACGCCCCGGCGGATCGGCGACACGCACCGCAAGCGCGGTGCTGCGAACGCAATTTTTGCAATGCCGGCCGCGCTCCCTGAAGTTTTTACACGCCGCGCATCGCGGTTGGGTCGCGCCTGTCACAGCAAGGCTGCGGTTGCTGCCCTTGCCCACGCTCGGATATGCCGGACGCGCTGCTCGCAGGCGCCGCGCTTGGCACGCGCTTCGCATGGCTCGGTTTAATTTCATCCCGCCGGGGATGGGGGCATGCGGGCCGATATCGATATCGGCATCGGTACCTGAATCGGTATTGGCTCGGTATTGGCGCCGGATGTCGGCCTGCCCTTGTTGGCCAACAGCCAAGGGAATACTACGTGCGGATCTGCCTGCTCAATATCGACCGAATCACCGAACTCTCCGATGCCCAGCACGACATGCTCCGGCGCGTCGCCGCGCTGGGATTCGACCATGTCCTGCTGTCCGGCCGCGCCGCTGCCCTGCCCGGAAACCCCGACACGCTGTCCGCGCTGGCGGCGCTCTGCGCGGACAGCGTGCGGCAAGGCCTCACCCCGTTGCTCGATATCTCGCTGGACCGCTTTCCGGAGCATGGCAACGGTATCGATCCGACATGGATCGATCGCGCCGCGCCGGCCTTCACGCCGCACGATACCGACAACCACCTGCCCGGGGTGCGCCTGCGGTGGCAGTCGCCCGCGGTGGCTGCAGCGCTGGTGGAGTGGTGGGCCACGCAACTGCGCGCCGCACTGGCGGCCGGCATTGCCGGCTTCTGCCTGCGTGCGCCGGCACGGGTACCCGGCCGATGCTGGGCCACGCTGACCACCGCGCTGCGCGGCGATGGCCTCGCGCCGCAAGGCCCGCGCCCGATCTTCCTGGCCTGGACGCCGGGCCTGACGCCGGCACAACTCGACGACCTGATGCCTGGGCAGTTCGACGGCGCCTTCTGCTCGCTGCCATGGTGGGACTTCCGCAGCCCGTGGCTGACCGAGGAGATCGCACGCCTGCGTCCGTTCGGACGCGTGCTGGCGGCGCCCTCGCAGTCGCCGGCCAGCCAGGATGCGTTGTCCGCGCGGCGCGCCTTGTGGACCGCCGCCGCGATCGGCGATGGCCTGCTGGTGCCCGAGGGCTTCGAGACCGGCGGCACGAACGCCCATGACCCCCTGGCCGATGATGGCGGCGCCCGGGACGGCGCACCGTACGACATCACGCATGAAGTGCTGCAGGCCAACGCCTGGCTGGCCACGCGCCCGTCCGCGCCGGCGGTGTCGGTCAGGCTGCTGAGCGGGCCCGACGCCGCGCTGACCGTGCTGGCGCGGCTGCAGGCGCCGGACAGGCGCGACGGCGACAGCGCCGCGCTGACGGAATCCGCGCTGACGATCGTGGTCAACCCGGACACGCAGGAACCCGGCACGCTCGGCGTCGACCGCGTGCTGGCGACGCTGCCGTGTGCATCGTCCCGACTGGCGTTGTCGGACGGCGGCCCCGGCGGCAGCATGGACGCGGTCGACGCCCTCGATGCGCTGGCCGACATGACGCTGGCGCCCGCCGACATCCGGCTCTATCGCGCGGTCCCGGCGCACACGCGTCATGCTCCGCGCATGCCGCAGCCCGGCGACGCCGTCAGCGCGAGCGGCCTGGGCAGCGTGGTGGCCGCGCTCGAGGCGCCGCGCATTGCGATCGAAGCGGTCGAGCCTGCGTGCGATAGCGGACGCTTCCCGGTGCGCCGCGTGGTGGGCGAGCGCGTCGAGGTCAGCGCGGATATCTGGATGGATGGCCACGACAAGCTGGCCGCCGCCATCCTGTGGCGCGCGCCGGGCGATGAAACCTGGCAGGAAGCGCCGATGCGCCCGCTGGTCAATGACCGCTGGGTCGGCAGTTTCCCGCTGGTCGGGCTGGGCCGCCACGCGTTCACAGTGGAAGCCTGGCGCGACACCTTTGCCAGCTGGCTCGACGAGATCGGAAAGAAGCGCGCCGCGGGCGTGGATATTTCGCTGGAGATCGAGGAAGGGGCACGGCTCGTGGCCGATGCGCTGATGCCCGCGCAGGGCGACACGCCTCCCGACAGCGAGTTGTCCGTGCTGGTCGATGAACTGACCGCCAGCGCCGGAGACGACAACGCGCGGCTCGAAATCCTGCTGTCGCCGCGTACCGCCGCGGCCATGCATGCCGCCATGCAGAAGCCCGAGGGACGCCCGTTCGCGAGCCGGCATCCGGTGCCGATGCCCGTGGAAGCGGAACGGCTGGCCAGCCGCTTTGCCAGCTGGTACGAACTGTTCCCGCGCTCCGCCAGCAACGACGAAAGCCGCCACGGCACCTTCGATGATGTGATCGCCCGACTGCCATCGATCCGCGCGATGGGCTTCGACGTGCTGTACTTCACGCCCATCCACCCGATCGGCAAGACCCATCGCAAGGGCCGCAACAACAGCCTGCGCGCGCAGCCCGACGACCCGGGCAGCCCGTACGCGATCGGCGCCGAGGATGGCGGCCACGATGCCCTGCACGCCCAGCTCGGCACCTTCGAGGACTTCGAGCGCCTGCGCATTGCCGCTGCCGCGGCAGGGCTGGAACTGGCGCTCGACTTCGCGATCCAGTGCTCGCCGGACCATCCGTGGCTCAGGCAGCATCCGGAATGGTTCGCGCACCGTCCGGACGGTTCGCTGCGCTATGCCGAGAACCCGCCGAAAAAATACGAGGACATCGTCAACGTCGACTTCTACGCGGCAGCGCCCGCGGCCGCCGCGCTGTGGCAGGCGCTGCGCGACGTGGTGATGTTCTGGGTCGAGCACGGCGTGCGCATTTTCCGCGTGGACAATCCGCACACCAAGCCGCTGCCGTTCTGGGAATGGATGATTGCCGACGTGCGCGCGCGGCACCCCGACACTATCTTCCTGGCCGAAGCCTTCACGCGCCCCAAGATGATGGCGCGGCTGGCCAAGCTGGGCTTCAGCCAGTCCTATACGTACTTCACGTGGCGCAATACGCGCGCCGAGCTGGCCGAGTACATGACCGAGCTGACGCAAGGCCCGCTGCGCGAGTTCTTCCGGCCGCATTTCTTCGTCAACACGCCCGATATCAACCCGTACTTCCTGCACCGCGGCGGCCGCCCGGCCTTCCTGATCCGCGCGGCGCTGGCCACGCTGCTGTCGGGGCTGTGGGGCATGTACAGCGGCTTCGAGCTGTGCGAGTCCGCGCCGTTCGTGCTTGACGGCAAGGAGCGCGAGGAATACCTGGACTCCGAGAAATACCAGCTGCGCGCGCGCAACTGGCACCAGCCGGGCAACATCGTGGCCGAGATCACGCGGCTGAACCACATCCGCCTGGGCCACCCTGCGCTGCAGAGCCACCTGGGGCTGCGCATCTATCCGGCCGGCAATGACGCGGTGCTGTACTTCGCGCGCTTCGTTCCCGGCACGGGCTCGACCTTCGGCGACGACGTGCTGCTGGCCGCGATCAGCATGGACCCGTTCGCCGCGCAGGAAGCCACCGTCGACATCCCGCTGTGGGAATGGGGCCTGCCCGACCACGGCAGCGTCGCGGTGCAGGACCTGATGGACGAGCATCGCTTCGCGTGGCACGGCAAGCGCCAGCGCATCCGGCTCGATCCGGCGCGGCTGCCGTTTGCGCTGTGGCACCTGACCCCGATCGGGCAGCCGGTACGGCGCGAAGCCATACCGTCGCCGGCTTACGATCCGCACGGCGCGTAATGCGGCGACAACCCCAGGCACTGGCATACCTGGCAGAACCAAGGCATGGAGATACGGATGAAACGCCTGACCGAACCCGCCAACGCCCTGCTGCTCAATGCCGATCCGCTCTGGTACAAGGACGCCGTCATCTACCAGCTCCACATCAAGTCCTTCTACGATGCGAATGGCGATGGCGTCGGCGATTTCGCCGGCCTGCTGGCCAAGCTGGACTACCTGGTGGACCTTGGCGTCGACACCATCTGGCTGCTGCCGTTCTACCCGTCGCCGCGCCGCGACGACGGCTACGATATCGCCGACTACCGCAGCGTGCATCCCGACTACGGCACGCTGGCCGAAGCGCGCCGCTTCGTGGCGGCGGCGCATGCGCGCGGCATCCGCGTGATCACGGAACTGGTCATCAACCACACCTCGGACCAGCATCCATGGTTCCAGCGCGCGCGCAAGGCCAAGCCAGGCTCCGCCGCGCGCCGCTACTACGTCTGGGCCGACAACGACCAGGCCTACGCCGGCACGCGCATCATCTTCTGCGATACCGAAAAGTCCAACTGGAGCTGGGACGCCGTGGCGGGCGCGTACTTCTGGCACCGCTTCTATTCGCACCAGCCGGACCTGAATTTCGATAATCCGCAGGTGATGAACGAAGTGCTGTCGGTCATGCGATTCTGGCTGGACATCGGCGTGGATGGGCTGCGCCTGGACGCCGTGCCCTATCTGGTGGAGCGCGAGGGCACCAGCAACGAGAACCTGCCCGAGACCCATGCGGTCATCCGCCATGTGCGCGCCCACCTGGATTCGCATTACCACGGCCGCATTCTGCTGGCCGAGGCCAATATGTGGCCCGAGGACGCGCAGCAATATTTCGGCCGCACGAGCGCCGATACGAGCACGGGTACAAGCACGGACGATCGCGGCGACGAATGCCACATGGCCTTCCACTTCCCGCTGATGCCCCGCATGTACATGGCGATCGCGCGCGAGGACCGCTTCCCGATCACCGACATCATGCGCCAGACCCCGGAGCTGCCCACCGACTGCCAGTGGGCCATCTTCCTGCGCAACCACGACGAGCTGACGCTGGAGATGGTGACCAGCAGCGAGCGCGACTATCTCTGGGAGGTCTACGCCTCCGACCGGCGCGCGCGCATCAACCTTGGCATCCGGCGCAGGCTGGCCCCGCTGATGGAGCGCGACCGGCGCCGCATCGAGCTGATGAACAGCCTGCTGTTTTCCATGCCCGGCACGCCGGTGATCTACTACGGCGACGAGATCGGCATGGGCGACAACATCCACCTCGGCGACCGCGACGGCGTGCGCACGCCGATGCAGTGGTCCCCGGACCGCAATGGCGGCTTCTCGCACGCCGACCCCGAACGGCTCGTGCTGCCGCCGCTGCAGGGGCCGCTCTATGGCTACGAGGCGGTCAATGTCGAAGCGCAGGCGCGTGATCCGCATTCGCTGCTCAACTGGATGCGCCGCATGCTGGCGCTGCGGCGCAAGCACCGCGCCTTCGGCCGCGGCACGCTGCGCTTCCTGTTCCCTGGCAACCGCAAGATCCTGGCCTACCTGCGCGAATACGAGGACGAGCACATCCTGTGCGTGGCCAACCTGTCGCGCGCGCCGCAGGCCGTCGAACTCGACCTGGCCAGCTTCAACGGCCGCGTGCCCGTGGAGATGATGGGGGCGACGCCGTTCCCGGCCATCGGCACGCTCACCTACCTGCTCACGCTGCCGCCCTATGGCTTCTACTGGTTCGTGCTCAGCGACGAGGCGCATCCGCCCGCGTGGCACGTGAGCGCGCCCGAACAGCTGCCTGACCAGATCACGCTGGTCCTGCAGAACAAGGGGCGGCTCGAACTGACCGAGGCCTCGCGCCAGATCCTCAACGCCGAAGTGCTGCCGCCCTATATCCGCCGCCGGCGCTGGTTCGGTGCCAAGGACGAAAGCATCCACAGCGCCTCGCTTGCATACCTGGTGCCGTTTGCGCGGGGCGCCGCGGGCGAGGAGATCTATCTTGGCGAAGTCGAGGTCCGGCTATCCGGCGGGCGCACCGAGCGCTACCAGCTTCCGGTTGGGCTGCTGTGGGACCGCGAGAGCGCCGATGGCGTGTCCCAGCTTGCGCATGGGCTGTCGATGGCCCGCGTGCGCCAGGGCAGCCGCATCGGCCTGGCCACCGATGGCTTCGTGCTGGAGCCGTTCGCGCGCGAGGTGATCCAGGCCTTGCGCGCCGGCGTCGAGCTGCACGGCCCGCAGGAAACCATCCGCTTCCGTGCGGAGCCGGGCTTGTCGGCGCTCCAGCCAGAACAGGAAGAGATCCAGTGGATGTCGGCCGAGCAGTCCAACAGCTCGCTCTCCTACGACAGCACCGCCGTGCTCAAGCTGGTGCGGCGCCTGTCCGGTGGCATGCATCCGGAAGTCGAGATGACGCGCTACCTGACCGCGCAGGGCTATCCGCATGCGGCGCCGCTGCTCGGCGAAGTGTCGCGCACCGGCAGTGACGGCATTCCGCACACGCTGATGCTGGTGCAGGGCTATATCCTCAACCAGGGCAATGGCTGGGACTGGACGCTGGACTACCTGAGCCGCGTGATCGACGACGCGCTCCCCGCCGACGAAAACCAGGACGAGTTCACCGAAGCCATGAACGGCTACGTCACCATGGCCGGCACGCTCGGGCGCCGGCTGGCCGAGCTGCATGCCGTGCTGGCGCGGCCCACGGACGACCCGGCCTTCGCGCCGCAAGCCGCCACCGAGGCGGAAACGGCGCAGTGGGCCGAACAGGCGATGGCGGCCCTGTCGCGCGCGCTCGCGCTGCTCGAAACGCGTCCACACGACGATCCAAAATCCGCCAGCAAGCGTTTCGAAGTCGATGTCGACACGCTGATGAAGGCCCGCGAAGCCCTGCCCGAACTGGTGGCGCGGCTTGCGGCCGCCGCGCCCGGAAGCCTGCAGACCCGCATCCATGGCGACTTCCACCTGGGCCAGGTGCTGATCGCACAGAACGACACCTACCTCGTCGACTTCGAAGGCGAGCCCGGGCTGCCGCTCGACTGGCGGCGACGCAAGACTTCGCCGCTGCGCGACGTGGCCGGATTGCTGCGTTCGATCGACTACGCCGCGGCCACGGTCGGCACCGACCGCCAGGAGCGCACCCATGCCGAACTGCCTCCGGCGCTGGCCGAGCGGCGCGGCGGTCTGCTGGAGCGATTCCGCTCGACCGCCAGCGACGCGTTCCTGGCCTGCTACAGCCAGCACATGGAGGCCTCCGGCGCGCCCTGGGTGCAAGCGGAGCAGCTCCGCCCGCTGCTCGACCTGTTCCTGCTGGAACGCGCCGCCTACGAAGTCGAGTATGAAGCCGCCAACCGCGTGGCGTGGATCGACCTGCCCGCCAGCGGGCTTGCGCGCATGGTGCGCAAGCTGTTGGCCGGGAACCTGGAGGCCCAATGAGCCGCGTCGAAAACCCGGCCGCCGAGCGGCGGACCGATACCCTCCCCGAAGACGCGCTGAATGCGCTGCTGGCTGGCCGCCACGGCGACCCGTTCGCCGTGCTGGGGCCGCACCAGGACGGCGATACGCTGGTGGTGCGCGCCTGCGTACCGGGCGCGCAAGCCGTGACGCTGACCGATGCGCAGGGTACGCCGCTGGCGGACATGACGGCCCTGCACGATGGCGGGGTGTTCAGCGGACGCATTGCCGCCGGCCACCCGGACTACCAGTTGCAGATGCGCTGGCCCGACGGCCGAACACAGCTCAGCCGCGACCCCTATGCCTTCGGGCTGCTGCTCGGCGAACTGGACCTGCACCTGATCGCCGAGGGGCGGCATTTCGAGCTGGGTTCCTGCCTGGGCGCGCAGTGGCGCCGGATCGACGGCGTCGAAGGCGTGCGCTTTGCCGTGTGGGCGCCCAATGCGCGGCGC
This sequence comes from Cupriavidus sp. C2SS-8b, assembly GCF_057073745.1. Taxonomy (NCBI): domain Bacteria; kingdom Pseudomonadati; phylum Pseudomonadota; class Betaproteobacteria; order Burkholderiales; family Burkholderiaceae; genus Cupriavidus; species Cupriavidus sp. C2SS-8b. The sequence goes on along the minus strand of NZ_CP172717.1, from coordinate 1,029,442 downwards.
GTATCGGTGATCGGCGAGTTCAATGGCTGGCACCCTGCCCGCCACCCGATGCGCCTGCGCCAACCGAGCGGCGTCTGGGAGCTGTTCATCCCGGCGGCCATGGGCGCAAAGCCCGGCTGCCACTACAAGTTCGACCTGCTCGACCCGCACGGCGCCGAACTGCCCGACAAGGCGGACCCGCTCGCGCTGGCCACCGAGCCGCCCCCGGCCACCGCATCGGTCGTGGCCGAGCCCGCGGTGTCCGCCCCGCCCTTCCCCTGGCAGGACGATGACTGGATGCGCCTGCGCAATGCCGTCGAGCCGTACGCGGCGCCGCTGTCGATCTATGAAGTCCATGCCGGGTCCTGGCTGCGAGCGGCCAATGATCCCGCGCACGGCTGGGACATCCTGGCCGAGCGGCTGATTCCCTACGTCTGCGAACTCGGCTTCACGCACATCGAGCTGTTGCCGGTGACCGAGCACCCGTTCGGCGGCTCATGGGGCTACCAGCCGCTGTCGCTCTACGCGCCCACGGCGCGCCTCGGGCCGCCGCAGGCGTTCGCCGCGTTCATCGACCGTTGCCACCGCAGCGGCATCGGCATCATCCTGGACTGGGTGCCGGCGCATTTCCCGACCGATCCGCACGGGCTCGCGCATTTCGACGGCACCGCGCTCTACGAACACCAGGACCCGCGCGAAGGCTTCCACCAGGACTGGAACACGCTGATCTACAACCTCGGCCGCAATGAAGTGCGCGGTTTCCTGCTGGCCGGCGCGCTGCACTGGCTCGAGCACTTCCACATCGACGGGCTGCGCGTGGATGCAGTGGCATCCATGCTCTATCGCGACTACAGCCGTGCGGCCGGCCAGTGGGTGCCCAACCGCTTCGGCGGCCGTGAAAACCTGGAAGCCGTGGCGTTCCTGCGCGAACTCAACTCGGTCGTGCATGAGCGCTGCCCCGGCGCGCTCACCATCGCCGAGGAGTCAACCGCGTGGCCCGGCGTCACGGCCAGCACCGCCAGCGGCGGGCTCGGCTTCGACTTCAAGTGGAACATGGGCTGGATGCACGATACGCTGCGCTACCTGGCGCTGGACCCGATCCATCGCGCCTGGCACCACCAGGACATGACATTCGGCACGGTCTACGCCTGGTCCGAGGCCTTCGTGCTGCCGCTGTCGCACGACGAGGTCGTGCACGGCAAGGGATCGATGATCGGCAAGGCCCCCGGCGACGACTGGCAGCGGTTTGCCGGCCTGCGCGCGTACTACGGATTCATGTGGGCGCACCCTGGCAAGAAACTGCTGTTCATGGGCGGCGAGCTTGCGCAGTGGCAGGAATGGAACCACGACGCGGAACTCGACTGGGCGCTGCTCGACCACCCGATGCACCGTGGCGTCCACACGCTCGTGCGCGACCTCAACGCGCTGTACCGCGAACTGCCCGCGCTGCACGAACTCGACCATTCGCCCACGGGATTCCAGTGGGTGGTCGGCGACGATCACCAGAACAGCGTCTTCGCCTGGCTGCGCCGCCCCGCGCCCGGCAGCGGCGACGTGGTGCTGGCCGTGGCCAACATGACCCCGGTGCCGCGCTACGGTTACCGCGTCGGCGTGCCCTTTACCGGCTGCTGGCACGAACGCCTGAATACCGATGCGGCCTGCTATGGCGGCAGTAATGTCGGCAATGAAGGCGCGCTCCTGGCCGAGCCCGTGCCGGCGCATGGGCAGGAGGCCTCCCTGTCGCTCACCCTGCCGCCGCTGGGCATGCTGGTGCTCCAGCATGCCGGCGCGCAGGCATGACCATGGCGCTCCAGCCCGCGGACCGCCTGCTGGCCGGCAAGCCTTACCCGCTCGGCGCCCACTGGGACGGGCTCGGGGTGAACTTTGCCGTGTTCTCGGCCAATGCCTCGCGCATCGACCTGTGCCTGTTCTCCGGCAACGGACGCAAGGAACTGTCGCGCATGCCGCTGCCCGAATGCACCGACGAGGTCTGGCACGGCTACCTGCCCAACGCCGCGCTGGGCACGCTGTACGGATACCGTGCCTTCGGGCCGTATGACCCCGTGCGCGGCCACCGCTTCAACGCGCACAAGCTGCTGCTCGATCCTTACGCGCGCCAGCTCAGCGGACCGGTGCGGTGGTCCGACGCCTTGTTCGGCTACCGCCTGCACAGCGCGCGCGGCGACCTGACGCCCGACCGCCGCGACAGCGCCCCCACGATGCCCAAGGCCGTGGTGGTCGACGAGAGTTTCCACTGGGGCAACGACCGGCCGCCCGACGTGCCGTGGCGCGACACGGTCATCTACGAGGCGCATCTGCGCGGGGTATCGATGCTGCGCGAAGATGTCTTGCCGCACCAGCGCGGCACGTTCGCCGCGCTGTGCGATCCTCGTTTCCTGGACCACCTGCTGAGCCTGGGCGTCACCGCCGTGGAGTTGCTGCCGGTGCATGCCATCCTGCAGGACCGCTTCCTGCTGGAGCGCGGCCTGCGCAACTACTGGGGCTACAACACGCTGGCGTACTTCGCGCCGGAGCCGTCCTACCTGGCCACGAACCAGCTCCACGAACTCAAGGTCGCGGTGCGGCGGCTGCACGCGGCCGGCATCGAAGTCATCCTCGACGTGGTCTACAACCACACCTGCGAAGGCAATGAATTCGGCCCGACGGTGTCGTGGCGCGGCCTGGACAACGCCAGCTACTACCACCTCGTGCCCGGCGACGAACGTCACTATCTCAACGATACCGGCTGCGGCAACATGCTCAACCTGCCCCATCCGCGCGTGCTGCAGATGGTGCTGGATTCGCTGCGCTACTGGGTCGAGTGCTACCACGTCGACGGCTTCCGCTTCGACCTGGGCACCACGCTCGGCCGCGAGCAGAACGGCTTCGACCCGGGCGCCACGTTCTTCGGTGCGGTGCTGCAGGACCCGGTGCTCAGCCGCGTCAAGCTGATCTCCGAGCCGTGGGACCTCGGCCCGGGCGGGTACCAGCTCGGCAACCAGCCGCCCGGCTTCGCCGAGTGGAACGACAAATTCCGCGACACCGTGCGGCGCTTCTGGCGCGGCGACGCCGGCCAGCGCGGCGAACTGGCGGCGCGGCTGGCCGGCTCGGCCGACCTGTTCGACCGCCGCTACCGGCGGCCGTGGTCGAGCATCAACTTCATTACCGCGCATGACGGCTTCACGCTGGCCGACCTGGTCAGCTACAACGGAAAACACAACGAAGCCAACGGCGAAGACAACCGCGACGGCACCGACAACAACCACAGCGCGAACTGGAGCCCGGACGGCACCGTGGAAGGCCCCACGGACGATCCCGCCATCCTCGAACTGCGCGCGCGCGTGGCCCGGGCCATGATGGCCACGCTGTTGCTGGCCCAGGGCACGCCGATGCTGACCGCCGGCGACGAGTGGGGCCGCAGCCAGGACGGCAACAACAATGCGTACTGCCAGGACAACGCGCTGTCCTGGCTGGACTGGAAGCAGGCGCAGACGCCCGAAGGCCAGACCTTGCAGGAAATGGTGCGCCGGCTGCTGTCGCTGCGGCGGCGGCTGTACGCCATCGGCGCCCACCGCTTCGCGCACGGCAACCATGAGCCGATGCCGGGCATCGACGATATTGCGTGGTTCGACACGGACGGACAGCCGCCGAGCCCCGACGCCTGGGCCGACCCTGAAATCCGCACGCTCGCAATGCGCCGGGCGGAACGTCCGGAACCAGCCCGGCGCGCCGGGCGCAACGGCCAGGGAGGACCGGTGCAGGTGACGCTGTTGCTGCTCAATTCCGGTGACACCGACGCGGTGTTCCGCCTGCCTGAGCCCGCGCTGGACTGGCAGTTGCTCTTTGACAGCAGCCAGCCGGAACTGCCCGAAGCCGGCCGGTCGGCGGCCGGCGTGACGTTGCAGGCCGTGCCCGCCCACGCGCTGGTCCTGCTCGCCGCCCAGGCCGAGCCGCAGCGGCAAGCGCGCCCGGCCGCCCCGCCACGCAGCCCCTCGCAGGAGCCAGACGCATGACCTTGCCAACCGCCTCGGCGTTGCACGCGCTGGCACTGCGCGCCGGCCTGCAGCCGCACTGGCTCGATGCCTGGGGCCACCCGCAGCAGGTCGCGGATGCGACGCTGCGCCGCCTGTTGCAAGGCCTGGCGCTGGCTTGCGACACGCCCGCGCAGTGCCGTGCCTCCGGGGCACGGATGGACGCCGAGGACGGCGCCCTTGGCCTGCCCCCGCTGATCACGGCGGACCAGGGGCGGCCCGCCGCGGTGCCCTGGCCCGATGGCGCCGAAGCGCGGCCGTACCGGATCGAGCTTGAAGACGGCGGCCAGCTCGACGGCACGGCGGAGCCCGCCGCGGACGGGACGCTGCGCCTCGCGCCGATCCCCGCATGCGGCTACCACCGCCTGCACATCGGCGATGCGCAGACCGTGCTGGCCGTGGCCCCGCCACGCTGCTTTGGCGTGGACGATGCGCTGCGCGCGGCGGGCCACCGCTCGACCTTCGCGGCAGGCGAACGCGCGTGGGGCCTGGCGGTGCAGCTCTATGGCCTGCGCCGCGGCGCACCGACCGGCATGGGCGACCTCTCGGCGCTGGCGCAGTGCTGCCAGGCCGCCGCCGCCGAGCACGCCGATGCGGTGGCGATCAATCCGCTTCATGCGGGCTTTGCCGCGCTGCCGGAGCGCTACAGCCCTTATTCGCCGTCCAGCCGGCTGTTCCACAACCCGCTCTATGCGGACCCCGCCGCCGTCTTCGGACAGGACGCGGTCGACAGCGCCATCGCGGCGCTGAGCGCGGGCGCGGCCTTCGCGGAGCACGAGGCCCGCAGCGAGATCGACTGGCCGCACCTGTCGCGATTGCGCCTGTCCGTGCTGCGCTGGTTGTGGGAACACCGCGAGCAGCTGCTACCGCCTTCCGCGCTGGACGCCTGTGCCGCGTTCCGCGCGCGCGGCGGCACTGCGCTGCATGCGCACGCGTGCTATGAAGCGATCCAGGCCGCACGCCTGGCCGAAGCGGCCAACGGCATGAACGCCAACGGTGCGGCGGACTGGCGCTGCTGGCCGGTGACGCTGCGCTCACCCGCTGATGCGGCCGTGACCGCATTCGCGATGGCCCACCCGCAGGAAATCGATTACCACGCATTCCTGCAATGGCTGGCCGACGACGGACGCGCGCGTGCGCAGCAGGCCGCGCGCGATGCAGGCATGGCGATCGGCGTGATTGCCGACCTGGCCGTGGGGGCCGACCCGGGCGGCAGCCAGGCATGGTCGCGCCAGCAGGACTTCCTGGACGGCTTCCACGCCGGCGCGCCGCCCGATGTCTACAACCCGCACGGACAGGACTGGGGTGTGACGGTGTTTTCGCCCCGAAGCCTGCACCGGCACGGCTATGGCGCCTTCATCGAGATGCTGCGCGCCAACCTGGCCCATGCCGGCGGCTTGCGCATCGATCATGTGCTGGGCCTGGCGCGCATGTGGCTGGTGCCCGCCGGCGCGTCGGCACGCGACGGAGCGTATCTCGAATTTCCGCTGCAGGTCCTGTTGCGGCTGGTGGCGCTTGAATCATGGCGGCACCGCGCCATCATCATCGGCGAGAACCTGGGCACGGTGCCGGCCCACCTGGACAGCGCGCTGGCCGCGCGCGGCGTGCTTGGCATCGACGTACTGTGGTTTGCGCGTGCCGCACCGGCATTGACGGAAGCAGACGGCACCGAACCCGATGCTCCGGCCGAAGTGGCGTCGACGGATACGCCGCCGTTCCTGCGCGCCGAGGACTGGCCCAGGCACGCGGTCGCGACCACCTCGACCCACGACCTGCCGACGGTCGCGGGCTGGTGGCAAGGACGAGACCTGGCATGGCGCGAACGTCTTGGCTTGCTCGCGCCGGACGAAACGCCCCAGGGCGTGCGTGACGCGCGTGTGCGCGAGCGCACCGCGCTGTGGCAAGCGCTGCGCGACGCTGGGCTTGCCGGCGCGGACATGCCCGGCCCGGAACATCCGCCGCTTGAGACCGTGCTGGCCTGGCTTGGCCGCACGCGCACGCCGCTGCGCCTGTTGCCATTGGAGGACCTCCTTGGCGTGGCCGAACAAGCCAACCTGCCCGGCACCACGGCCGGCCATCCCAACTGGCAGCGCAGGCTCGATGCCGATGTGCGCCGGCTGTTCGATGAGCCGGCCCTGCGTGCAAGGGCACGCGCGGTGCGCCAGGGCCAGCTGCCCGGCGCGCGGCGCGCGCGCTGAGCCGCCTTGATACGGAGGTCGCCCCATGACGGAAGCCAGCCGGTCCGAGCATGCCGACGATACCCGCACCGCCCTGTCGAGTGCCACGATCCGCCGCGCCTTCCTGGACCATGTGTTCCATACCCAGGGCAAGCCGCCCGAGCATGCCAGCCAGAACGACTTCTACCAGGCGCTGGCCCATACCGTGCGGGACCGGCTCGTGCAGCGCTGGATCAGCACCGCCGAGGCCTACCTTGACCAGCCTTCGCGCACCGTCGCCTACCTGTCCGCCGAGTTCCTGATGGGCCCGCACCTGGGCAACAACCTGATCAACCTGGGCATCTACAGCGAGGTGGAGGCCGCGATGCAGGCGCTCGGGCTGAACCTGGAGCAGATCCTCGCGCAGGAGATCGAGCCCGGGCTTGGCAACGGCGGCCTGGGGCGGCTGGCCGCCTGCTTCATGGATTCGCTGGCGACGCTGGAAATTCCGGCGCTGGGCTACGGTATCCGCTACGAATACGGCATCTTCCAGCAGGCCATCATCGACGGCATGCAGGTCGAGAAGACCGATAGCTGGCTGCGCCATGGCAACCCGTGGGAGATCCAGCGTTCGGAGTGGGCGGTGCAGGTGCGCCTGGGCGGCCATACCGAGCACTACACCGACGACCGCGGGCACTATCGCGTGCGCTGGGTGCCGGCCAAGACGGTGGTGGGCGTGCCGTTCGATTCGCCGATCCTCGGGTACCGCGTCAATACCGTGAACACGCTGCGGCTGTGGCGCGCCGATGCCACCGAGGCGTTCGACTTCCCGACCTTCAATCGCGGCGACTACCTTGGCGCGGTCAGCAAGAAGATCACCTCGGAAAACCTGACCAAGGTGCTCTATCCCAACGACGAAACCGAACAGGGCAAGGAGCTGCGGCTGGAGCAGCAGTACTTTTTCGTCGCGTGCTCGCTGCAGGACATGCTGCGCCTGCTCGCGGCCGACCGCATGCCAGTGTCGCGCTTCCACGAGAAATTCGCGGTCCAGCTCAACGACACGCATCCGGCCGTCGGCATTGCCGAGCTGATGCGCCTGCTCGTGGACGAGCATGACCTGCCCTGGGAAGAGGCCTGGGACGTCACGCGCCGCGCCTTCGCGTATACGAACCACACGCTGTTGCCCGAAGCGCTGGAGCAATGGCCACTGCCGTTGTTCGGCCGCGTGCTGCCGCGCCATCTCGAAATCATCTTCGAGATCAACATGCGCTTCCTGGAAGCGGTCCGCATCCGCTTCTATGGCGACGACTCGCGCCTGGCGCGCCTGTCGCTGATCAACGAGCATGGCGAGCGGCATGTGCGCATGGCGCACCTGGCGTGCGTCGGCAGCCACGCCATCAATGGCGTCGCGGAACTGCACTCGCGCCTGATGCGTGAAGACGTGCTCAAGGACTTCCACGACATGTGGCCGGAGAAATTCACCAGCATCACCAACGGTGTCACGCCGCGTCGCTGGCTGGCGTTGTCGAACCCGCGCCTGTCGCGGCTGGTGACCGATGCCATCGGCGAGGGCTGGGTCACGGACCTGGAACGGCTGCGCGTGCTGGAGCCCTTCGCCGACGACGCGGGGTTCCGCGACCAATGGCAGGCCGTGCGGCACGCCAACAAGGTGACGCTGGCGGAACTGGTGCGCGACAGCACGGGCGTGGTCATCGACCCGTCGTCGATGTTCGACGTCATGGTCAAGCGCATCCACGAGTACAAGCGCCAGCACCTGGCCGTGCTGCACATCATCGCGCTCTATCACAGGATCAAATCCGCCCCCAATCTCGACCTGGCGCCACGCACGTTCCTGTTCGCCGGCAAGGCCGCGCCGGGCTACCAGTATGCCAAGCTGATGATCCGCTTCATCACCAGCGTGGCCGATGTCGTGAACCGCGACCCGCAGGTGCGGGACCGGCTCAAGGTGGTGTTCCTGCCCAACTTCAACGTCACCTACGGTCAACGCATCTATCCGGCCGCGGACCTGTCGGAGCAGATTTCGCTGGCCGGCAAGGAAGCGTCGGGCACCGGCAACATGAAGCTCGCCATGAACGGTGCGCTGACCATCGGCACCATGGACGGCGCCAATATCGAGTTGTGCAATGCCGTCGGCGACGACAATTTCTTCGGCTTCGGGCTGACCGCCCCAGAGGTCTATGCCTTGCGCGCCGCCGGCTACGATCCGGCGCTCTACTACCACCGCAACCCTGAACTGCGCGCGGTGATCGACCTGATCGAGCAGGGCTTCTTCTCGCATGGCGATCCCGCGGTCTTCCGTCAGCTGTTCGACGGGCATCCGCGGCATGACCCGTACTTGCTGCTGGCGGATTTCGACGCTTATATCGCCTGCCAGCAGCGCGTCTGCGAAGCCTATATGCAGCCGCAGCGCTGGCAGCGCATGTCGGTGCTGTCGTGTGCGCGCTCGGGGCACTTTTCGTCGGACCGTGCCATCCGCGAGTACTGCGAACGGATCTGGAAGGTCAGGCCCGTGCCGGTTCACCTGCTGCACCGCGCCAGCGGCACGCGGCCGCATGCGGACAGCCGCATGCATGCCGTGGACAAGGACCGTTAGCGCCATGCATGTTCTACAAGGCCGCGCGCAGATGCGCCTCCCGACCATGCAACGGCAAGCCCGCCACGCGGCGGGCCGCGACCCCTGGCCTGGCATGGACTTCGCAACGCCGAAGCAATGCCCGGCTCCTGCCGCCTTCCGCCTTCCACAAACGGTCCGCGCCCTTCCGGCCACCACTGTCTGGAGCTGATCTTGAACCCGCATTCGTTTTTCCTCGGCACCGGTGCCACCTCGGCAACGCCCCGGCTGTCGCCGCTGGACAGCTTTTCGGCTGGCGCACCGCAAGTGCCCGCGGCCAACGACGATCCGCACGGCTATGCGTTTGGCCCGGTATGGCTGCCCGACGGGCGCATCGGCTTCCGGCTGTGGGCACCGGACGCCGCCCAGCGTGGCGAGTCGGTGCGGCTGGAAATCGCCGGCATGGGGCCCGTGCACATGACAACTGGCGGTGACGGCTGGTTCAGCGCCGTCGTGCCGTGCGGCCATGGCACCCGCTACTGGTTCCGGCTCGATGACGGCACCGCCTTTCCCGATCCGGCTTCGCGATGGCAGCCCGGCGACGTGCATGGCCCCAGTGTCGCGTGCCAGCCCAAGGCCGACACCTATCCATGGACCTGCCCGGACTGGCGCGGGCGGCCGTGGCACGAGGCCGTGATCTGCGAGCTCCACGTTGGCCTGTGCGGCGGCTACACGGGTGCCATGCAGCAACTGCAGCGGCTAGCGGCGCTGGGGTTCACCGCCGTGGAACTGATGCCGCTCGCCGAGTTTCCCGGCGCACGCAACTGGGGCTATGACGGCGTGCTGCCGTTTGCGCCCGAATCCGGCTATGGCACGCCGGACCAGCTGCGTGCGCTAGTGGATCATGCGCACAGCCTTGGCATGATGGTGCTGCTCGACGTGGTCTATAACCACTTCGGACCTGAAGGCAACTACCTGCACCACTATGCGAGCGCCTTTTTCCGGGACGACCGGACGACGCCGTGGGGACCCGCGATCGATTTCCGCCGTCCGGAAGTGCGCCGCTTCTTTACCGAGAACGCGCGCTACTGGCTGGAAGAGTTCCGCTTCGACGGCCTGCGCCTGGACGCCGTGCATGCCATCGACGACGAAGGCTGGCTGACCACGCTGCCCTCGGACCTGCGCGCATCGCCGGGCGTGGCCGGGCGCCATGTCCATCTCGTGCTGGAGAACGACCACAACGACGCGTCGCGCCTCTCGGCCGGGTTCGATGCCCAGTGGAATGATGACGCGCACCATGCGATGCATGTGCTGCTGACCGGCGAGGACGACGGCTACTATCGCGACTACGCCGCAGAGCCCGGGCAGCGCGACCGCCCGTCGAGCCCGTCTTCGCCGCTGCGGCACCTGGCCCGCGTACTGGCCGAAGGCTTCGCCTACCAGGGCGAAGTGTCGCCGTTCCGCTCGGCCGCCGGCGATTCGCGCGCGCCGGTCCGGCGCGGCCAGCCCAGCGGCCACCTGCCGCCCACGGCCTTTGTCTCGTTCCTGCAGAACCACGACCAGATCGGCAACCGCGCCTTCGGCGAGCGGCTAGCCACGCTGGCCGACGCCGATGCGCTGCGCGCCGCGGTGGCGCTGCAGCTGCTCTGCCCACAGGTGCCGCTGGTGTTCATGGGCGAGGAATGCGGGGCGCAGACGCCGTTCTACTATTTCACCAGCCATCCGCCGGCACTGGCCGAGGCCGTGCGCCAGGGACGCAGGCAGGAGTTCGCCAGCGTGGCGGCGTTCGGAGACGAGGCGCGGGCGCAGGAGATCCCCGATCCCAACGACCCGGCAACATTCGAAGCCTCGCGGCCGCCGATGGACATCGAGAACGACTGGTCCCGCTACTATCGCCGGCTGCTTGCGATCCGCCAGGAATGGCTCATGCACCGGCTGCCGCGCGCCCGCAGCGCGGGCGTCGACGTGCTGGGACGCGCCGCGCTGCGCGCACGCTGGCGCCTGGGCGACGGCGCATGCCTGTCGATCTGGCTGAACCTGGGCCGGCAGGCCGTGACCTGCCAGCCGCCGGCGCCCGGCTACGCCATGCTTCACGAAACCGCAGCTGGCCACGCCGATGCGCTAGCCAGCGGATCGCTGCCCGCGCTGAGCTGCATCGCCCTGCTGTCCGGCCACGGCAAGCCAGGCCATGGCGTCGACGCCAGCGTCCGCTGACCGGACTGCGGAGCCAGGCGCGCCAGGCGCGCCATTAGCGCCGCGCGCCACCGCGCGCCTGCAACTGCACCCTGGCTTCACGCTCGCGGACGCGGCGGGCGTGGTTGGCTACTACGCGGCGCTCGGCGTCAGCCATCTCTATCTCTCGCCGGTGTGCGAGGCACGGCCGGGCTCCACGCACGGCTATGACGTGACCGATTTCACGCGTGTGCGCGCCGAGCTTGGCGGCGAGACCGCGCTGCGCGCGCTGGCCCATCGCGCGCGGGCCGCCGGTCTCGGGCTGATCCTCGACATCGTGCCCAACCACATGGCCGCCGACGCGACGCACAACGCGTGGTGGCGCGACGTGCTGGCGTACGGGCAGGACAGTCCACACGCCGCCTGCTTCGATATCGACTGGCAGCCGCCCGATCCGACGCTTCATGGCAAGGTGCTGGTACCCGTGCTCGGGCAGCCATACTGGGAAACCCTCTCGCGCGGCGAGCTGCGCGTGACCCAGGCAGCGGGAAGCGATACGCCAACGCTGCGCTACTTCGAGCACGATTTTCCGTTGGCCCCCGACGACGTCTCCAACAACGCCGCGAACCGTCCGGACTGGTTCGATGCCACGCACGATGCCGGCCGCGGCCGCCTGCATGCCTTGCTCGAGCGCCAGCACTACCGCCTGGCCTGGTGGCGCACGGCGGCAACGGCGCTCAACCGGCGGCGCTTCTTCGAGATCAGCGACCTGGTCGGCATCCGGCAGGAAGACGAGGCCGTTTTCGCCGCTACGCACGCACTGGTCTTCCGCTTGCTGCGCGAAGGCCTGATCGATGGCGTGCGGGTCGACCACGTCGACGGACTTGCCGACCCCGCGGCCTATTGCCGCCAGTTGCGTGCCTGCCTGGATGCGCATGCGGCCCATCGGGCCTCCGCGCCGGCCCGCGCGCGCCCATGGCTGGTGGTGGAGAAAATCCTGGCTCCCAGCGAAATCCTGCCCGCCGACTGGGAGGTCGACGGCACCACCGGCTATGACTTCATGGACCAAGTCAGCGGCGTGCTGCACACCGAGGCCGGCGCCGTCCCGCTTGCGGCGTTGTGGCAACGGGCCGGCGGCCGGCCCACGCGCTATCCGGCCGCCTTCGCCGATGCGCGACGACAGATCCTGCAGCATCACCTGGTCGCGGAGCTCGAAGGCGCCTGCGCGCGTCTGCACGCTTGCGCGGCTGGCGCGCCCTCCACGCGTGACCTGACCCAGCCGGCGCTGCGGCAGGCATTAGCCGGGCTGCTGGAAGCCATCCCCGTTTATCGGACCTATCTTGACGGCGCCCCTTCGAGCCGTGACGCGGTCGCGCTGCATGCCGAACAGGCAATGCTCGACACGGCAACCCGCAGCGCCCGGGCCGCGCTCGCACCGGAACAGGCAGCGGCGCTCGACTTCATCCTGGCCTGCCTGCACACCGCCGAGCCAGACGCCAGCGCGCCGGCGCAGGCGCGGCGCCGTGTGCAGCAACTGATGCCGGCGCTGGCCGCCAAGGCCGGCGAAGACACGGCGTTCTACCGCTACGGGCCGCTGCTGTCGCGCAATGAGGTCGGCAGCCATCCAGCTGTGCTGGCCCTCTCGCCGGAGGACTTCCATGCCGCCATGGCCGTGCGGCGCCGGACGTTTCCGCATGCGATGCTGGCCACCGCGACGCATGATCACAAGCGTGGCGAAGACGCGCGCATGCGCCTGGCCGTGTTGAGCGAGCTGCCGCACGAGTGGGCCGCAGCCGTGCGCGCCTGCGAGGCCGATGGCGCGCGGCTGCTGGCATCGCTGCCGCGCGCTCCGGACCCTGCCGACCGGCTGATGCTGTACCAGACGCTGGTCGGCGCCTGGCCCATGCAGGCCGATGCGCTGGCGCTCCCTGAGGCGATGTCGGCATTCCTCCAGCGCATCGGGCAGTGGCAGCGCAAAGCCATTCGCGAAGCCAAGCTGCATGGCAACTGGACTCAACCGGACCCCGGCTACGAAGACGCTTGCGACGCCTTCCTCCACGGGCTTGCCGCGGACTGGCCGCATGGCGGCCCGCTGGTGTCAATCGGCCGGTTCGCGGCACGCACTGCCCCGGCCGGCGCCATGAACAGCCTTGCGCAGGCCATGATCCAGCTCACGGCGCCAGGCGTGCCAGACCGCTACCAGGGTTGCGAAGACTGGGACCTGAGCCTGGTCGATCCGGACAACCGCCGACCGCCCGACTATGCGCGCCTGCAAGCGCAACTGGACGGCGGCGGCGCGGGATGGGATGCATGGCTGCCGCACTGGCGCGACGGGCGGGTGAAGCAGCAACTGTTGCGGCACGTGCTGGCGGCACGCCGCGCGCACCCAGCGCTGTTCCTGGAGGGCGACTACCAGCCTCGCTTGGCGCAGGGTCCGCTGGCGGACCATGTACTCGCCTTTGCGCGCACGCTTGGCGGCCGCGAAGCATTGACCGTGGTGTCACGCCTTGGCGCGGCCCTCGTCGGCCATGACCTGCCCCGCATCCCGCCGGCCCGCTGGGACCACACCTCGCTCGACGTGGGCGAGCAGCCGCTGGCAAGCTGGGTGAACGCCTTGACGGGGCAAACCTTCATGGCCGGGAGGGACGGAACGCTGCCCCTGCGGGAGGTGCTTGCCGGACTGCCTGTCGCACTGTTGCTGCAGCAGGCGTAGCCCGCAGGCAATGCCCCTTCACAATAAAGGCGTGATGCCAGAGGTGCGCTGGCGAGCGAGCGGCGTCAGCGGCAAGTCCGCCCGCGCCTCGGTAGGCGACGCACCCTGCTGCTGCGGCAGGTATGGCCGGATCACCAGTGCCACGTAGTCGTCTTCCTTCGGCGTGACGACGATGTACGCCAGGCCCGACATCACCAGGCCGACCTCGCCGAGTTCGGTGGAGATGCGTGCGACGATGAAGCGTTGCAGCAAGCGCGGATCGATCGAGTTGTCGATCGCCAGGGCCGCCGTGCAGATGGTCAGGAAGCAGCGCTCCACTTCCTGGCAGACCACCACGACCTCGTCGAGCGCATAGCCGGACTGGCTCGCGCGCACCAGCACCGAGACACCGGTGCTTGGCGCGGCCCGGTGCCAACCCGATTTGACCTTGAAGGAAGGAAGCGTGAGTCCCGAGCCAGTGTCATGGGCGACGGTATTGAAGCGCTGCGAAAAGGCCGAGGGCGTCATGGCGAGCAATTGCCGCTCGACGGGCGTCGACGACACCGCCACGGACGAGGCGAGAACAAGGGAAGACAGGACGGCGGCCAAATGCATAGCTTCCTCCCAATCTGTGAGCCGCTTTTCCCCCGGGCCGGCTGCCTGGACGTCACCCCGCGAACGTTTCAAGGCCAGCATTGTTCTTCACTATAGACGTGGCTGCACGCAATTGCCGCGCCACATACAAGCGCACTACGCGGCGGCGCCACCACCTCCCGCCACTGCGCCCGACGCCCATGCAGTTTCTTCAGCCGCGGTAAAAAGTACTGCAGCGCTGCAGCGTTCGCGCCACCCTGGGCCCACGCCTGCGTTGTCGGTGCCCCGGAATGAAGCTTGCAGCGATAAGGGCAAGGGCCGGCCAAGCGCAGGGGCATGCGGCCGTTGCTGTCGCTGCATGTCGCCTTGAGCATGGGCTGGCCGTCATCCGGAGGACTCGCCATGAACACATGCCTGCGCGCCAAACTCGCCACGCCAGCCGTGGCAGCCGCGCTGCTGTTCGCCGGCAGCGCTATCCAGGCCGCGCCAACCGATCCGGTCGCGGCGCCATCATCGCCTGGCCGGACCGCCGAACCCCGTGACACCCAGGCCAGCAGTGACCGTGACATCACCACGGAAGTCCGGGCGCGGCTGGCGTCAAGCCGGGCTATCGACCCCGCCAATATCCGCGTCAGCACGACCGACGGCGTGGTGCGGCTTGAGGGCACGGTGCGCGACGACGCGCAACGCGCGCGGGTGATGGACATGGCGCGCGGCGTTCGCGGCGTCACCGCGGTATCCGATGAATTGAAGGCCCGCACCGACCACTTTTGAGGAGGCCAGCGACAATGCATACGCACCGTCAGCACGAGCACCGTCAGCACGAACACGATAACCAGCAGGATCTCAAGCGGACCACACACAAGGGGCCCGATGTCGACCATGAGCGCGGCAAGCCCGGCCGTGACCCCCGACGCAGCGTGGAACGCGAGCACGACGTTCCCGACGAAAACGGCGAGCCGCCGTCCGTGCGTCGCGGTGGCAACCCCGAAGCCAAGGAGCCGCCGGTCGAGAACACCTGAACCAATCTGAACGCAATCGGAGAGCAGGATGAGCAAGACTGTACGAACCGGAGGACGCGCCGACAAGCGGGCGTCCGCGGCGTCACGCCCCCAACCCGGCAGTGCCCCCCGCGCCCCCAGCGTCCCAACGCGCCCGCGCAATGCGGAACGCAAGCGCAGCGACGCGCGCAGTTCCAGGGAGGCGACTGGCGGCAATGTGCCCAGCACGCTCGACCCTGACCTGACCGAGCCGGCCGAGGATATCGACGCCGAACTGGAGCAGATCGACCATGAGCGCCATGAGCCGCCCGACGAAGAAGCGCTGCCCGAGGAACTGATCAGCGAAGAGATCGAGCGCGCGGCGGAGCGCCTGCCCGCTGATGTGCCCGTCGACAAGGCCGACCGCACCGACGAACGCGAGGAGCGTCCGCCTTCGCCACCGAAAATCGGCTAGATCGATCCCACATGCGAAAGAAGGAAAAGCGCCCCGGCATCGCCGGGGCGCTTCAGTGATGGCTTCAGTCGCGTGAAAACGGCCTACTCCGAGGCCAGCATGCCGTAGCGGTGCACGTGGATATGGTTTCGCACATCGCGTACGCCGAACACCGACTCCGCGACGTCTTCGATCGCGTACTTGCTGCGCCGGTCGTTCACCGTCCCCTCCATCGTCACCACGCCGTCGTGGACATGGACCGTGACTTCGCTCACATCGAGCCCGTGTTCATGCGCGAGCCGCGTGCACACATCGTCGTGGATGCGGTCATCGGCGCGCTGATAGTTGCGCGGGCCTTCGCCGCGGCGGTATCCCGGGTCGCCACGCCCGTATTGGCGGCGTTGGCGCTCCCGCTCGCGTTGCTCCTCGATCCCGCACTGGAGATAGCGGCCCGGCTCATGGCGCGGATCAAGGCGGGCATCCTCGTACTCGTCGCGCCTGGAAGCCCCGTACCGGGCTCTGTTCCACCCTTCGGCATAGTCGCCGCCCCACCGCTCATCGGGCATTCTTTCCTGCCGCCCTCCCAGGCCACGCCCGGCTTCGCGCGGCAACCGCTCTTCAGGGTTGCCATGCTGTGCGGAGAGATGGCGCATGCGTTCGCTTCGCGCATGCGCCGGCAAATTGCTGTAGCCCTGGTCATTGCTGCCGTACTTGCGCTGGGCCGACCTGCGCAGGTAATCGTCATCGCCGCGCGGGAAGTCGTCATCACGGCGGCGATCGGGATAATCGCTTCGTCTCATTGGTTGATCTCCTTTGCCTGCGCCGGCGCCATGGCAATGATTTCAAGCAGCGGTAAGAACGACCTCGTGAGGCGGCGACGCGTCAGCGGCCGCCCCGCGACGCTTAAGCCCCGTCCAGGAAGTAGCTTGGGCGCCCCATGGGCCGTCCAAGGTTCGGGCTGACCCACTGCGCGCCGTTGCCATACGGGTCAGGCATCCGCTGCTGCATGGTGCCCGGCATATTGACGTCTGGTTGCATCGGCATGGCGCCAGGCTGTGCCGGCATGGTCGAAGGCTGCGATTCGGGAGCCAGGTCCTGGCGCGTCGTCGCATTGGTGCCCTGCGTATAAGGATCGAACTTGTCGCCTACGCGTGCGCCCTGCGTATAGGGGTCGCGCGGCGCTGCCGGCGTCTGTGCCATGGCAGGAATCGCCGCCGCGGCGAGCACCGCGGCCAATAACGCGCGGCTCGGTCGTAAATACTTCATGGTTACCTCCGTTCGCGCGCACCAGTGCGCGCGTGTCGCCTTTATCTAGCGAAAGGCATGCCCGGCGCGGAGGAGAAGTGGTGCACGTGGCGCACCGAATCCGGAAGCAAAACCCGGAACTGCCTCGACAGGTCCGCGGGACGGCCCTGTCGAGGCAATCGGCATGCCGGCGTTCAGCCGACGCTGGCGCGTGCCGGCTCCTCGGTACGTGCCAGCACGGGCACCAGCGCCGCGCCGGTGTGGCTGGCGGGCAGGCGCGACAGCGACTCCGGATCGGTCGCGCCGACAATGGTGCCGCCGCCTGCGCCGCCTTCGGGGCCCAGGTCGATGATCCAGTCGGCCTCGGCGATCACGTCGAGGTCATGCTCGATCACCACCACGCTGTGACCACCGTCGGTGAGCCGGTGCAGCACGCGGATCAGACGCGCCACGTCGGCCATGTGAAGGCCCACGGTCGGCTCGTCCAGTACGTACAGCGTATGCGGTGCCTTCTGCCCGCGCCGCGTGATGTCATCGCGCACCTTGCTCAGTTCCGTGACCAGCTTGATGCGCTGCGCTTCGCCGCCCGACAGCGTGGGGGACGGCTGGCCGAGCGTCAGGTAGCCCAGGCCGACGTCCTTCATGAGCTGTAGCGGATGAGCGATGTTCGACATCGCGGAGAAAAACTCCACCGCTTCGTCAATCTCCATCGTCAGCACTTCGCCGATGTTCTTGCCGCGCCAGGTCACGGCCAGGGTCTCGGGGTTGAAGCGCTGGCCGTGGCAGACATCGCATGGCACCTTGACGTCCGGGAGGAAGCTCATGCCGATAGTGCGCACGCCCTGCCCTTCGCAGGCCGGGCAGCGGCCGTCGCCGGTATTGAACGAGAAGCGCGACGCGGTGTAGCCACGCGCACGCGCTTCCAGCGTGTCGGCGAACAGGCGGCGAATGGTGTCCCACACACCGATATACGTGGCCGGACACGAGCGCGGCGTCTTGCCAATGGGGGTCTGGTCGACTTCCAGCACGCGGTCGATCGATTCCCAACCCGTGATCGCGTCGCAGCCGTACCAGTCGTGCTCGACCTTCAGCGCCTTCTTCTCTGCCCGGGCACCCTTGGCGCCGGCCGCCTGCTGCGCGGCATTGCGTGCGCGGCGCGTGGCCGGCGACGACATCACCGAACGGCCCACCGCATCGAGCAGGTTGGTCATCAGCACATCGCGCGCGAGGGTGGATTTGCCCGAACCGCTCACGCCCGTGATCGCGACCAGACGCGCCAGGGGAACGCGCGCCGTGACGTCGCGCAGGTTGTGCAGCGACGCACGATGGACGGTCAGCCATTCGGACGGATCGGCAGGCTTGCCGGCCGCGCCTGGCCTGACCGTGCGCCGCGCCTGCAGCGGATGGACGATGGGACGGGCCAGGAACTGCCCCGTGGTGGAATCCGCAGCGGCGGCCAGGTCCGCCACACCGCCCTGCGCCACCAGCGTGCCGCCACGCTTGCCCGCGCCCGGACCGATATCGATGATGTGGTCGGCACGACGGATGGTGTCTTCGTCGTGCTCCACCACCACCAGCGTATTGCCCTTGTCGCCGAGCTTGCGCAGCGCATCGAGCAGGATCTTGTTGTCGCGCGGGTGCAGGCCGATGGTCGGTTCATCCAGCACATAGCACACGCCCTGAAGGTTGCTGCCGAGCTGCGCGGCCAGGCGGATGCGCTGTGCCTCGCCGCCGGACAGGCTCGGCGCGGCACGGTCCAGGCTCAGGTAGCCAAGCCCGACTTCCTCCAGGAACTGCAGGCGGCTGCCGATCTCGCTGATGACATCGCGCGCAATGTCGGCGTCGCGACCGTTGAGGCGCAGGCCATCGACCCAGCGGCGGGTGTCCGACACCGTCCACTGCGCCACGTCGACAATCGCGTTCTCGTCGAACGTCACGGCCCGCGCGACCAGGTTCAGACGCGTACCGTGGCAGTCCGGGCACGGGGTATCGCCCACGCCTTCCGGCTCCTGCTCCTCGGACGGCAGGCTCTGCTCGCGGCCACGGTCATCGCCGGCCAGGACGGTGTCGTCGAACACCGCGCGCTGCTCGCGCGTGAGCGTCAGGCCCGTGCCCACGCAGGTGGTGCACCAGCCATGCTTGCTGTTGTAAGAGAACATGCGCGGGTCCAGCTCGGGGTAGCTGGTGCCACAAACGGGGCAGGCGCGCTTGGTCGAAAACACCTTGACCTCGCCCACATGCGCGGTGCCGTCGCCGCCATGCATGGCGTCGTGCAGGCCGTCGAGCGGCGCCAGCAGGTGCATCACGCCCTTGCCGGCTTCAAGCGCCTGCGCGAGCAAGGCGCGCAACTGCCCTTCGTTGTCGGGCGAAACCACCAGGTCGCCCACGGGAAGCTCGATGGTGTGCTCGTGGAAGCGGTCCAGACGTGGCCATGGATCGACCGGCAGGAATTCGCCGTCCACGCGCAAGTGCGTGTTGCCGCGCGCCTTGGCCCATTTGGCGAGATCGGTATAGACGCCCTTGCGGTTCACCACCAGCGGCGCCAGGAAACCGACATGCTCGCCGCGATGGTCGCGCAGGAGCTGCGCGGCGATGGAGTCAGGACTTTGCGAGGTCACCGGCGCGCCGTCATGCACGCAGTGCTGGATGCCCAGCTTCACATACAGCAAGCGCAGGAAGTGCCAGACTTCCGATGTGGTCGCGACCGTGCTCTTGCGGCCGCCGCGCGACAGGCGCTGCTCGATCGCGACGGTCGGCGGGATGCCGTAGACCGCGTCGACCTCCGGCCGGCCCGCCGGCTGCACGATCGAACGCGCATAGGCATTGAGCGACTCCAGGTAGCGGCGCTGCCCTTCGTGGAACAGGATGTCGAACGCGAGCGTCGACTTGCCCGAACCCGATACGCCTGTCACCACGTTGAACTTGCCGTGCGGAATATCGACGTTGAGCGATTTCAGGTTGTGTTCGTGCGCGTTGACGATGCGCACCACGTCCTCGCCTTCGATCGCCCGGCGTGCGCGCCGCGCCTGCAGTGCGGCTTGCAGCGGCACGCCGTCGCTTTCGGCGCGCTCGGCGGCCAGCGTCCCGGCCTCGCCCAGCGCGGCGTCGTAGTGGATCAGCGCCTGGCCGGTATGCGACTCCGCGCAACCCTTCACATCGTCCGGCGTGCCCGTGCAGACCACCCGCCCGCCGGCATCACCGCCTTCCGGGCCCAGGTCGATCAGCCAGTCAGCAGCGCGGACCACGTCAAGGTTGTGTTCGATCACCACTAGCGAATGGCCTCCGTCGAGCAGCTTCCCGAACGCGCGCATCAGCTTGGCGATATCGTCGAAATGGAGGCCCGTGGTGGGCTCGTCGAACATGAACAGGCGCTTGGGGGATGTGTCCGGGCGAATCACGCGGCCCTTGGGCTGCGCCGCCTGCGCGGCTTCGGCCAGGAAGCCCGCGAGCTTGAGGCGCTGCGCCTCGCCGCCCGACAACGTCGGCACGGGCTGGCCCAGCTTCACGTACTCGAGGCCGACATCGACGATGGGTTGCAGCACGCGCAATACCGCAGCGTCAGCAGCGAAATAGGCAGCGGCTTCCGACACCGTGATTTCCAGCACATCGGCCACGCTCAGTGCGCGCGAAGGCTGTCCCGGCACCGTGCGCTCGATCTTCACTTCCAGCACTTCGGGACGGTAGCGGGTGCCGTCGCAATCCGGACAGCGCAGGTAGACGTCGCTGAGGAATTGCATCTCGACGTGCTCGAAGCCCGAGCCGCCGCAGGTCGGGCAGCGCCCGTCGCCCGAGTTGAAGCTGAAGGTGCCGGCCGTATAGCTGCGCTGTATCGCCATCGGCGCCTTGGCGAATATCTTCCGGATCTCGTCGAATGCGCCCACATAGCTGGCCGGATTGGAACGCGCGGTCTTGCCGATCGGCGACTGGTCGACGAACACCACGTCATCGACGAGGTCCGCGCCACGCAGCGCGCGATGCGCGCCGGGCGATTCCGTGGCCTTGCCGAAATGGCGCGCCATAGCGGGGTACAGCACGTCCTGCAGCAGCGTGGATTTGCCCGAGCCGGACACGCCTGTCACGCACACCAGCCGCTGCAGGGGGATGTCCACCGTCACGTCCTGCAGGTTGTGCTCGGTCGCGCCTTCCAGCACGATGCGCGGCACGGTGTCATCCACCGGGCGACGCTGCCAGTGCGAAGCGTCGGCCACGCGCTTGCGTCCCCCCAGGTAGTCGCCGGTGAGCGTGCCCGCGGCGCGGATGTCCTTGGGCGTGCCGTCGAAGATGATGGTGCCACCCCGTTCGCCCGGGCCCGGGCCCATGTCGATCAGGCGATCGGCGGCCAGCATCACCGACGGGTCGTGTTCGACCACCACGAGCGTGTTGCCGGCATCGCGAAGGCGGTGCATGGCCTCGACAATGCGGTTCAGGTCGCGCGGGTGCAGGCCGATGCTAGGCTCGTCCAGCACGAACAGCGTGTTGACCAGCGAGGTGCCGAGTGCCGTGGTCAGGTTGATGCGCTGGACCTCGCCGCCGGACAGCGTGCGGCTCTGGCGGTCGAGTGTCAGGTAGCCCAGGCCCACGTCGCACAAATACTTGAGTCGTGTGCGGACTTCGGCCAGCAGCAGCTTGAGCGCATCGTCGAGCATGCTGCTCGATAGCGTCAGGTCATCGAAGAAACGGCGGATGCGCGCGATCGGCATCAGCATCAGGTCATGCACGGTCAGGCCGGGCAATGCCTCGAGCTGCGTGCGGTCCCAGTCCACGCCGCGCGGCAGGAAGCGCCGGTCCGGCGCGAGCACGGTGTCGGCGTTGTCCTTCGACCCCAGCCGCCACAGCAGCGATTCGGTCTTCAGGCGCGCACCGCCACAGGTTTCGCACGGCGTGTAGCTGCGGTACTTGGACAGCAGCACGCGGATATGCATCTTGTACGCCTTGGACTCCAGATAACTGAAAAAGCGCATGACGCCGTACCACTGCTTGTTCCACTGGCCATTCCAGTCGGGCGAGCCATGCACGACCCAGTGACGCTGGGCATCGGTCAGCTCCGACCACGGCGTGTCGCGCGGGATGTCGGCCTTGATGGCGTAGCGCATCAGGTCGTCCTGGCATTCCTTCCACGCCGGCGTCTGCATCGGCTTGATGGCGCCCTGGCGCAGGCTCTTGCGCAAGTCCGGAATGACCAGCCCGAGGTCCACGCCGATCACGCGGCCAAACCCGCGGCAGGTCTCGCAGGCGCCATAGGCGGAGTTGAACGAGAACAGCGCCGGCTGCGGATCGGCATAGCGCAGGTCGCTGTCGGGGCTGTGCAGCCCAGTGGAAAAGCGCCAGATGGGGCCCTCGCCTTCCTCGGCCAGGACGTAGATGTTGACGCGGCCGCCGCCACGCCGCAGCGAGGCTTCGATGGCTTCCACCGCGCGCGCCTTTTCGACCGCCCCGATGCGGAAGCGATCGGCCACCACGTCGAGCATCTTGCGCGTCCCGGTCGGCGATTCGACCACGCGCTGCGCCTGCACGCGCGTATAGCCGCTGACCGACAGCCATTGCTGGACTTCCTCTTCGGTGGTCGACTCGGGCAGCTCGACCGGGAACGTCACGACCAGGCGCGCATCGTGGTGCGGCTGGCCATCGGCCGTGCGGGAGACCAGTTCCGCATAAATCGTTTCCGGCGAATCGTGCCGCACGGGCTGCGCGGTCTGCCGGTCGAACAGTTCCGCGGCGCGCGCATAAAGCAGCTTCAGGTGGTCGTTCAGCTCGGTCATCGTTCCGACCGTCGAGCGTGAACTGCGCACCGGGTTGGTCTGGTCGATGGCAATGGCCGGCGGTACGCCATCCACGCGCTCCACCTGCGGACGGTCCATGCGGTCGAGGAACTGGCGCGCGTAGGCGCTGAACGTTTCCACGTAGCGCCGCTGGCCCTCCGCATAGAGTGTGTCGAACACCAGGCTGGACTTGCCCGACCCGGAGGGGCCGGTCACCACCGTCATCTCGCCGGGGCGGAGATCGAGGTCGACATCCTTGAGGTTGTGCTGGCGGGCGCCCCGAATACGGATCAGCTGCTTGCTCGACACGTTTTTCTCTTTTGGATCAAATGGTTAATCGGCCAACGGGCGTGCCGGGCCGCGCGAGAAAAATACCTTAGCACAGCGGTAGGCGGGCGCATGCACGCCCTTTGGGGACCGCTCCAAACTCACGGAACCCGCGCCGCGCAACCACTGTATATCCATACAGTTTAACACTCTGGAAAGGAACAAGACACGCTTCTTGCGGCATCAGCGGAAAGCACTATCGTGGCGGGATCGACAACTCAATGCGTTTCGTTTATTGCGAATTTCGTTTGTTTCGAATAGAGTGTCCGGACTGCTGCTGAAACCAATGAGATTCCGAAAATGACCGCCAACCTGACCACCATGAGCCTTCCCGGAGAAAAGGAAGTCCAGGCCGCCGAACTGGGCCAGCGCATGCTGGCCGCCTACCTGGCGACCGGCTTCGATATCCAGAAGATCCAGATCTTCGACGACAGGAATGAACCCCACCAGATCGAGCTGCCCACCACGGCGCTGCGGCTGCTGGTGGATATCCTGGCTCAACTGGCCGATGGCAACGCCGTGCAGGTCGTCCCGGTTCATGCGGAACTGACCACCCAGGAAGCGGCCGATCTGCTCAATGTCTCCCGGCCGTACCTGGTCAAACTGCTTGAAGACGGCGCGCTGCCTTTCCACAAGACCGGCAAGCACCGGCGGGTACGTTTTCACGACCTGATGGAGTACAAGCAAAAACGCGATCGGGTCAGTACCGATGCAATGACCGAGCTCGCCGCACAGGCACAAGCACTGGGAATGGGCTACGAGTGAGGCATTCCACATTTACGGTGTTGTACGATGCCTGTGTCCTCTACCCGGCGCCGCTGCGCGATTTGCTCGTTTGGCTGGCGCTTTCGGGGCGCTTCCGCGCGCGCTGGAGCGCGCGCATCCATGAGGAATGGAAACGCAATCTGCTGAAGAACCGGCCGGACCTGTCGCGCTACCAGCTCGATCGGACATCCACCCTGATGGACACCGCCGTACCGGATGCGGTGGTGTCTGGCTATGAGAACCTGATGGCGGGCCTGGCATTGCCAGACCCCAACGACCACCACGTCCTCGCGGCCGCCATACGCTGCAGCGCCAGCGTGATCGTCACGTTCAATCTCGGAGATTTCCCGTCACGCGTGCTGGATCCGCTCGGCATGGAAGCGCAGCATCCGGATGAGTTCGTGGAGAACCTGCTCGATCTCGACGCTGCGGCAGTGGTCGGTGCTGTGCAGAACCACCGGCGCACCCTCAAACATCCTGCGCTCGGTACTGCCGGCTATCTGGAAACCTTGTCAAGGCAAGGTCTGCCGCGCACGGTGCGCGGTCTGGAACCCTACGGGCCAACCTTGTAGCAGGCCCGGCCAGAGGCTCAATCCAGTAAATGCCCCATCCGGGACCGCTTGGTCGCCAGGTATTTTTCGTTCTCGGCGTTGGACGGCACGATATGCCGCAACTGCTCTTTCACGACGATGCCGGCCTTCTCCAGTGCATCGGCCTTGAGCGGGTTATTGCTCATCAGGCGCACGGATTTCACGCCCCACTGGTGCAGCAGGTCGGCGGCGAACGCATAGTTGCGTGCGTCGATGGCCTGGCCGAGTGCCAGGTTGGCGTCGACCGTATCGAGCCCGGTGTCTTGCAACGCGTAGGCGCGGATCTTTTCCGCCAGGCCAATACCGCGGCCTTCGTGGCCACGCAGGTAAAGCAGGATCCCGCGCCCTTCGGCGGCGATCTTCTCCATCGCCAGTTCCAGTTGGGGACCGCAGTCGCAGCGGCAGGATCCGAACACGTCACCGGTCAGGCACTCCGAGTGCATGCGGATCAGCACATCTTCGCCCGTGATGTCACCCACGCTGAGGGCAAGGTGCTCGATGCCCGAATCTACGCCCTTGAAGGCGTGTGCCGTAAATTCGCCGAATCGGGTGGGCAGGCGCGCCGAATCGATCAGCGTAATTTCTGTGTCATTCATACCGGTATTCAAGGAAATCAGGGGCCGACGGGGCCGGCGCCGCTCGATATTATGAGCGGAATTGTATCTTGGCGCTTGCGGACGGCGCCCACAGGCGCTTTGAACGCCTTGTTCAGAAGCCTGCAATCGCCTTATGCAAACCGCTGGAATCGACCTAAGGCGCGACGGACGGCTCTCTTTTCAAGGTGCGCAGTATGAACGTCGAGTGACTGTGGCGAAGGCCTGGCAGCTTGTAGAGCTTGTGCCGCAGGAACTCCTCGTAGCCCTCGGTGCCGGCTACGGCCACCTTGATCAGGTAGTCATACTCGCCTGTCAGCAGATGGGCCTCCAGCACTTCCGGCAATTCGGCCAGCGCCTTGCCGAAACGGTCGAACATTTCGTCGTCGTGGCGCTCCAGCGTGACCTCGATCAGGACCGTATCCGGCAGGCCCAGCGCCTTCTGGTTCAGCAGCGCCGCGTAGCCTTCGATCACGCCGCTTTCTTCAAGTGCGCGTACGCGGTTCCAGCACGGCGTGGCGGACAGGCCAACCTGCTCCGCGAGCCTGGCATTCGACAACCGGCCATCGCGCCGCAGCTCCCGCAGGATGCGGCGGTCGATTTCGTCGAGCTTGGGGGCAGATGCCACGGGATATCTCCAAAGAAAGGAATCATCTTTTGAGTATTCTATTTCATAAAGATGATTCTTCTCGTGATATCGCCATTTCGCAGGTATTTCAGAAGCTCATTTTCCTGGCAGGCTGGTAAATTTACCTGACCGATACACTTGCTTCCCAAGCCACATGCCCGCCACCTCCCGCCCCACCTTGCGACTCGATTTCCGCCTGAACGACGACGAACTGCTCGGCGCCATGGAGTGGGTATTGGCCAATGCGCGTCGCACGGGCCTTTCGCTGCAGCAGTTGCGCTTCGATGCCGCCGCACGGCATCTGGTGAATGCCACGCTGACCGCGCCGGATGTGGATCTGCTGCACTTGTTCGTGCGGCGCCTGGGCAACGGCATGGACGTCGAAATCGTGATGGCCGATTTCGGGGAGGCCGAGCGCGACGAGTACGCCGCCGTCCCGGCCGCGTTCGAACCAGCCCTTGCCCTGCACGCCTGACCGGTCAGTTCAGCCCGGCGGGAGCAGTTCGATGCCGTCCAGCTGCGCGGCGCAGATATCCCGGACGATCGACACGAAATCCGCCACATAAGGCCGCTGCGAGAGGGCGGCCGGGACCGTGGCGTACAACTCGCTCCACAGCCCTTTCGTGCCAATGCGTTTGGCCAGCACGTAATCGTGGTCGACGTAATTCTTCACGCCCCAGTTCGGCAGTGCCGCCACGCCACGGCGACTGGCGACCAGTTGAAGCACGGCCACAGTCAGCTCGGCGGTACGCCGCTGCAGGTGGATTCCCGCCGGTTCCAGCACCTCGCGAATCAAGTCGATACGCGGCTCGGGCACCGGATAGGTGATCAGGGTCTCGCCCTCCAGGTCAGCCGCCTCGATGCGCCGCTTGTTGCGCAGCCGGTGCTCGTTGGCCAGCACGGCCAGGATCTCGAAGCGGAACAGCGGCGCCACTTCAAGGCCGCGTCGCGTCGCCGGCATGGAGCCGATCACCATGTCGGCCCGCCCTTCGCCGAGCAAGGCGATCGGATCCGCGTGAAAGCCCGCCACGAGGTCGACTTCCACCTCCGGCCAGCGCCGGCGGAACTCGTCCATTACCGGCATCAGCCAGTCAAAGCAGGTGTGGCACTCCAGCACTACCCGCAGTTCGCCGCGTGTATCGCCCTTGAGCCGCTCGATATCGCGATCGGCCGCGCTGACGGCGGCCAGCACCTCGCGCGCCAGCGCCAGCAGGCGTTCGCCCGCTGGCGTGAACCGCAGCCCCTGGCGGGTGCGGTCGAACAGCGGGAGCCCGTAGTGCGCCTCAATCGCCTTGATCTGGTGGGACAACGCCGACTGGCTCACGTGCACGCGCTCGGCGGCTGTCGCCAGCTTGCCCGATTCCGCGATCGCCACCAGCGAGCGGAAATGCCTGACCTCGATCACCGCTGGCCCCTTGCGCCGGCAAGCTGCCGGTTCTTGATATGAAATACATTCATACTTTGTTTAAAACATGTCGCTTGATTCATTTTACGGTGAAACCGACACTGTGCGCCAGACAAAACCTTTGGGAGCATCGTCATGGCACGCACACATATCCTCGGCTTTCCGCGCATTGGCGCGCGCCGTGAACTGAAATTCGCGCAGGAGTCGTTCTGGCGCGGCGAAAGCACGGAAGCGGACCTGCGCACCGTGGCGGCCGGACTGCGCCGCCGCCACTGGCAACTGCAAGCGGACAGCGGCCTGGACTCGGTCGCCACCGGCGACTTTGCCTATTACGATCAGATGCTCGGCCTGACCACGCTGCTCGGCGCGCTGCCGCGCCGCTTCGGCTTTGATGCGGCCGGCCTGACGCTGGCCCAGTACTTTGAACTGGCCCGTGGCAACCGCGAGCAGCCGGCGATGGAAATGACCAAGTGGTTCGATACCAACTATCACTACCTGGTACCGGAACTGGACTCGGCCACCCGCTTCGACGGCGGCCCTGACTGGTTCTTCGAGGAGATTGAAGAAGCGCTGGCGCTTGGCCTGAAGGCGCGGCCGGTGCTGATCGGGCCGGTCACCTACTTGTGGCTGTCCAAGACGCATGAAGAGGGGTTCGACAAGCTGTCGCTGCTGCCGCAACTGGCGCAGGCCTACCAGCGCATTCTTGCCCGCCTGAAGGCCCGTGGCATCGAGTGGGTGCAGATTGACGAGCCGGCGCTGAGCCTGGACCTCGACGCCGACTGGCTGAACGCCTTTGACCAGGCCTACGCCTTGCTGGCCCAATCCGGTGTGAAGCTGCTGCTGGCCACCTATTTCGACAGCGCGGCCGACCATGCCGCCCGCGCCGCCACGCTGCCCGTGCAAGGCTTCCATATCGACCTGGTGCGTGCGCCCGCCCAGCTCGACGCCTGGCGCCAGGCGCTTCCGGCCGATGCCGTGCTGTCCGTCGGCGTGATCGACGGCCGCAATATCTGGCGTACCGACCTGCGCCGTGCGCTCGATACGCTGCGGCCGTTGCACGCCGAACTGGGCGAGCGGCTGTGGATCGCGCCGTCGTGCTCGCTGCTGCATGTGCCGGTATCGCTCGAACATGAAGTGCGCCTAGACGCCGAGCTGAAATCCTGGCTGGCCTTTGCCACGGAGAAGCTGGGCGAGCTGCGCGTGCTGGCCACGGCGCTGAACCAGGGCGAGGCCAGCGTCGCTGCCCATCTCAAGGCATCGGATGCTGTCCAGGCTTCGCGCCGCCAGTCGCGCCGCGTGGTCAATCCGCGTGTGCAGCAGCGCCTGGCCGCGGTCACGCCTGACATGGCCGACCGCGCCAGTCCGTTCGATGCGCGCATCGAACGCCAGCGCCAGGCCCTGCAACTGCCGCTGTTGCCCACCACCACGATCGGCTCGTTCCCGCAGACCGCCACCATCCGCCAGACCCGTGCGGCGTTCAAGCGCGGCGACATCGGCGCGCTGGAGTACCTGCAGCGCATCCGTGGCGCCATCGAACTGGCCGTGCGCAAGCAGGAAGCGCTGGGGCTGGACGTGCTGGTCCACGGCGAAGCCGAGCGCAACGACATGGTCGAATACTTCGGCGAGCAGCTGTGCGGCTACGCCTTCACGGAAAACGGCTGGGTCCAGAGCTACGGCTCGCGTTGCGTCAAGCCGCCCGTCATCTACGGTGACGTGTACCGCCCCGAGCCGATGACCGTGGACACGGCGCGCTATGCCCAGTCGCTGACCGACCGCCCGATGAAAGGCATGCTGACCGGCCCGGTCACCATGCTGCAGTGGTCGTTCGTGCGCGACGACCAGCCGCGTGCCGATACCGCGCGTCAACTGGCCCTGGTGATCCGCGACGAGGTGTGCGACCTGGAGCAGGCCGGCATCCGCGTGATCCAGATCGACGAGCCGGCGCTGCGCGAGGGCCTGCCTCTGCGCCGTGCCGACTGGGATGCCTACCTGGCGTGGGCGGTCAATGCCTTCCGGCTGTCGGCGGCGGGCGTGGCGGACCAGACCCAGATCCACACCCATATGTGTTATGCGGAGTTCAACGACATCCTGCCGTCGATCGCGGCCATGGACGCGGACGTGATCACAATCGAGACGTCGCGCTCGGCCATGGAACTGCTGGAAGGGTTCGGCGATTTCGATTACCCGAACGAGATCGGACCGGGCGTCTATGACATCCACTCGCCCCGCGTACCGTCGGTGGAGGCCATGGAAACGCTGCTCGACCGCGCCTGTGAAGTCGTGACGCCGCAGCGCTTGTGGGTCAATCCCGACTGCGGATTGAAGACGCGCGGCTGGGAAGAAACCGAGGCGGCGCTGGCCAATATGGTGTCGGCGGCCCGCAAGCTGCGCAGCCGCCTGGCCGGGCAGGATGCGTTGGTATGGCAGCGCGTATCGCGCCCGCGGGCGGTCCCTGCGGCACATCGCCACGGCGCGGACTGCGGCTGCAACGCGCGCGCTGCCTGAGCGGCGCGAGGCCCGCCGACTGTGACCCCCGCGCCGCCTGTGCGGCGCTGTGTCACATAGCCGCGGCGCCCCGCGCTCCGTATCCTTGCCGGCTGTCGAATTACACTCAGAGCACCGGCGTCCGTTCCTGGCGGATGCCGATGTGCCGGCAAAGGGAAATCATGAAGAGAGCCAGACACTGGCGGCGCGCGGCGGCGCTGCCAGCCGCCGCACTGACCGGCGCTGCCATCGCGCAGTCCGTTCCTGTCACTGGAGCGGAGCCGGTCACGCTGCCCACGGTCACCGCCACGGCCAAGGCCGAAGGCTCGCTGACCGCGCCGGGCGTCGCCAGGCAGCGCGAATCGCTGTACCAGTCGGCCGGCTCGGTCGGCTTTGTCGATGCGGAAAGCTACGCCAACACCTACGCCAGCAACCTGCGCGATGTCCTCAAGGACGCTCCCGGCGTCTATGTGCAGGAGCGCTATGGCCAGGAATTGCGGCTTTCGATTCGCGGATCCGGCATTGCGCGCGGCTACCACACGCGCGGCCTGGAGATCCTGCAGGACGGCGTGCCGACCAACTTCGCCGATGGCAGCGGCGACTTCTACCAGATCGACCCGATCGGCCTGAACGCGGCCGAGGTCTACAAAGGCGGCAACGGCCTGGCGTATGGCAGTTCCACGCTCGGGGGCGCGATCAACTTCACCACGCCTACGGCCTCCACGGTGGAGGCGCCCAACCAGGTGCGCGTCGACGGCGGCAGCTTCGGCACCGTGCGCGCGGCCGGCCAGGTCTCGCGCCAGATCGGCAACTTCGATTTCCTCGCCAACCTGAGCGTGGACCACTCGGAAGGCTATCGTGACCACGAGCGCGGGCAGTATGAGCAGCTCAACGCCAACTTCGGCTATCGCTTCAGCCCGACGGTCGAAACGCGCTTCTATGTGGGCGCCTATGTCGTGGACCAGCTCCTGCCTGGCACGCTGTCGCTGCAAGAGGCGCTGAACACCCCGACCAAGGCCTCCGCCAGTGCGCTGGCCGGCGACCAGGCGCGCAATACGCGCACCGAGCGGCTGGCCAACGTCACCACGGTCAAGCTCGACAGCGGCCAGCTCGATTTTTCCACGTGGGTCATCCATAAGAGCCTGTACCACCCGATCTTCCAGGTCATCGACCAGGATTACTGGACCTATGGCTTCGCGCCGCGCTATACCGGCACGCAGACGGTAGGCGGCATGCGCAACCAGGTCATCGCCGGGGCCAGGTTCTTCGGCGGCAACAATGACGCGCGCCAGTATGTCAACGTCTCGGGCAACCGCGGCGCCCAGACGCTCGATGCCAGGCAGGATGCCTACAACTACGAGGCCTACCTGGAAGACCGCCTTTACGTGGTGCCAACCGTCGCGCTGATGGCCGGTGCCAAGGCCTACTACAACGAGCGCCGCTACAAGGACTTCGGCGGCCTGGCCGCCAACCCCGTGCCCAAGGCGGACGACACCAGCTACAGCGGCGTGAACCCCAAGTTCGGCGTGCTGTGGGAGCCCGTCAAGGACGTGCAGGCCTTTGCCGACATCACGCGCAGCGCCGATGTGCCGGATTTCAGCGACTTGAACCAGACCATCAGCACCACCACGCAATTCGTCCCGCTCTCGGCACAGCACGGCTGGACCCTGGAGCTGGGCACGCGCGGGCGCCGGGAGCGTCTGGCCTGGGATCTCACGCTGTACCGCTCGCTGGTGCGCGACCAATTGCTGCAGTACACGACCAACCCCAACGTGCCGGCCGCCACCTTCAATGCCAACCGCACCACGCTGCAGGGCGTGGAACTGGGCTTGACTGCCGACCTGCTGCAAAACGTCGCCACCACGGCCGACAAGGTCACGCTGTCGCAACTGTGGAACTACAGCGATTTCCGCTTCGACAACGATCCGCAGTACGGCAACAACCGCATTGCCGGCGTGCCCGAGCACGTGCTGCGCACCACGCTGGCGTACAGCCAGGCGTCGGGGCTGCGCATCGCCGGCACGATCGACTGGGTACCGACCGGCGCCTTCGTCGACTACGCGAACACCCTGAAGGTGCCGTCGTACGTACTGTTCGGTGTGCAGGCGAGCTACGACTTCAAGCAGGGCCTGACCGTCTTCCTGGATGCGCGCAACCTTGGCAACAAGCGTTACGTGAGCGACTTCAGCACGGTTACCGATGCGCGCACGGCCAATACGGCAGTGTTCTATCCGGGCACCGGGCGCGCGCTTTATGCAGGCGTGCGATACAAGTTCTGACCGAATTGCAAGGCAGTCGAAGCAAAAGGCCGCGTCGCTGGGACGCGGCCCTTTTTTTTTTGCGATCGGCAACCGCCTCAGTTCGCTCGCACCACCGGCGGCGGCATCCACGAGCCATCGAGCAGCGCCTGCTCCGGCCAGTACGCGCGCAAGGTCATATTGAGGCCATCGGGCGGGGCCGGCAGCCAGTTGGCCACCCTGCCACCCTCCGGGCGCTCATGCTGGATATAGATGTCAAGCGAGCCGTCGCGGTTGTAGCGCAGCCGGTCCCGGCTGCCGATGGCGTAGCGGCCAATCGGATTTTCAACGAAGGCCTGGCGCTGGTTATACAGCGACAGCGACCAGAACGCCTTGGCAGGCGGCAACTGGTCCTTGGCGAAGTGCAGGACGTAGCTGGAGCTGCCTTGCAGCGCCCTGCCGCCGGCATCCGTGCGGGTCGAAGCATAGATCGCGTCTTCCGGCAGGTTGGCGCCCAGCCCGACCATGGCCGTGACCGCGCGGCGCCCGTAGTTGGCGCCGTAGTTGCCCAGGTCGCGGTGCATGACCCAGCCATTGCCGGCGTCGGCGTTGCCCCGGCGGGACATCTCGTAGATCCCCTGCAGCGCCGCGGTCGCGCCTTCCTGCACGGCACGCGCAGTGGCAGGTTCAAGCACCGTGGTCTTGAACGGCACGCCCGGCTCCAGCCCCATGCGGCGAATTTTCTCCACCATGGCGGCATCCGCGGGGGCGGGCGGATTGGCCGGCAACAGGCTCGCAAAGCGGCTGAAGAACGCCTGCGCGTCCATGGCCGCGACCTGCTCGACCGGCGGGGATTGCGTGTCCAGCGTTGGCGAAGGCGCTGCCGGCTTCACCGGCGCCGCGCGTACGCCCATCTGCCACGCGGACAGCGGCGTCAGCCGGTACTGGTCCTGCAGGCGGTGCACGGCGGGGAAATCCTTCTTGCCGTTGGCCTGCGTGCGGCCGATCAGCCATACCATGGCCGTGGGCGATTTGATCTCCTTCATGCCCTTGGGCAGCGACCCTTCCCAGCCCGGACCGGTGATGACGAAGTTGCCGCGCTGCGTGCCGGTGGTGCGCTTGCCGGGCGAGGCGAAGACGTTGGTCCACGCGTCCATCAGCGGCATCAGGTAGTAGCGGCCGCGGGTATCGGGCACCGACAGCACCACGGGCTCCTTGGACAGGTCCAGCCAGGCCGACGAATACAGCGTGTCGGCATTGGGGGTGACCACTTCGGTGAAGCTGGCGTCCGGGAAGGTGCGCTTGTGGCTGAAGGTATTGGGTGGCGTGCGCAGGCTCATCAGCTCGCGCGTCACGTCCATCAGCACCAGCGGGTAGGCGTAGGTGAAGACTTCGGCGGAGAGCGCCTTCATGGCCTGGTTCGACGGCGGCTGCTCGGCGGCAACCGGCGCGACAGGTTCATGCGTGGTGGAGCAGGCGCCGAGCAGGAGGGCGAGCGCCGCGACGCCCGCCATGTGGCGGATGGAAGGATTCATGACCCCGATTCCCTGATTTGTTCTTGGCGCCCTTCTTGCGGGGTGGACCATGGCATGAGCCAAGTTACCCCGGAGGCGCATCTATTCCGACCGAATCATGTCCGCCCACCCCGTATGTGTCAATTCCTATGAGGCACAGATGCGAGGGGAAGCGAACCAAGCAGCGCCGGAAAGGCGCCATTGCCCATCAACTGTAGGCCTGCTGCAACAGATTGCAACACGATGCGCAGATCTTCGCGGAAGCTCTGCCGTGGAGGCGCTCAATAGCGCAATTGCACGTCGTCGACGCGGGCCGTGCGCCCGTTGTAGAGGCAGGTGAAGCGGAATCCGATCGAGGCCTGGCTGTTGTCCGGTTCGAACGTGCCTTCCCCAGTGACTGCGGCCATGCCGCCGGGGCGCGGGCTGACCTGTTCGCGGTCTTCCAGCAGGAAGAGGCTGCCGGGCTCGGGGTGTCCCCTTTTCACATTGCTGGTAACGGCCTGCTCGCAGGCGTCGGCCGCCACCTTCGGCACGATCCTGGGCTCCGGCGCCGGGTGCAACACGGTCCGGGTCGCCTGCTGCGGCGGCGTCTCGCAAGCGGCCAGCAGCAACGCGAAGGCCAGGCATAGGTACGAGGCTCGGGACACAGCGGGCATCCTCCTAAAAGTGCAGTACTGCAATCAGATTAGGTCTTCCTGGCCGGAAATGCCAAATGCACAACTCTGCACCAGCGCGGCCATACAGAAATCCCCGGGTCGGAGCGAATCTGCCATCGCCGCTACACTATGGGGCTGCCTGCCACGAAACATCGCAAGAACCTAGCACCGGCGCCAGACCGGTCCTGCCACATCCAGCCGCGCGGCCCCCGCGCGCCGACACAATGACAACGACAGAGACAACCCAGATCCAGCCTGCCAGACCATCCACCCTATTGCGCGCCGCTGCCAGCCTGCTGGTGGTGCGCGATGGCGCGCAGGGCATGGAAATCCTGCTGGTCCGCCGCGTCGAGCGTGCCAACGACCGCAGCAGTGGCGCCTATGTATTTCCCGGCGGCACGCTGGATCCGCAAGACGAGGCCCTGCATCGCCATGCCGCGGGGCTCGACGATGCCGCCGCCAGCGAGCGCCTGAACCTGCCGGCCAAGGGTCTGGACTTCTACCTGGCGGCCGTGCGCGAATGCTTTGAAGAAGCCGGCTTGCTGCTGGCTTACCACCGCGACGGCGAGATGCTGGCGCCGGGCCACCTCGATGCCGCCCAGCAGGACTTCCTGCGCCAGGCGGTGCAGCGCGGCGGCCCCGGGCTGGCGCACGCTTGCGCGGAACTGGGCCTGCGGCTGGCGCCGGACCGCCTGGCTTACCACAGCTACTGGCTCACGCCGCCCGGCCTGCCCAAGCGCTTCGACACGCGATTCTTCGTCGCGATCGCGCCCACCGGCCAGGTCGCGATCCACGACGGCATGGAGATCGTCGAGCATCGCTGGATCCGCCCCGGCGAAGCCGCGGACCCGGCCAGCGGCTTGCCGATGATGCATGTCACGCGCCGCACGCTGCAGTCCATTGCCCACTTCGAGACGGCGCACGACTGCTTTGCCAGCACCGCGAAGTTGCGCGACATCGCCTGCATCATGCCGCGGCTGGCCACCGGCGCGGCCGGCGTGCGGCCGGTCATGCCCAACGAATCGAGCTATGCGGAGATCGGCCGCATCGACCCGGAAGGCAGGACCCACGCGCGTTACGAGCTGGCCCCCGGCGAGCCCGTGCAGCTTTCGGAGCGGGTCTGGCGCGTCACGGCCAATAACGGCAGCGTCATGACAGGCCCCGGCACCAATACCTACCTGGTCGGCGGTGGCGCGCGCAACGAGTGGGCCGTGATCGATCCGGGCCCCGACGATGCCGCCCATGTCCGGGCCGTGCTGGCGGCCGCGCCAGGCCCGATTCGCTGGATCGTGGTCACGCACACGCATCTGGACCATTCGCCCGCGGCCGCCGCGCTGCAGGCCGCCACCGGCGCCACGGTACTCGGCCGGGCCGCGCCGGCGACCCAATGGCAGGACACCGGCTTTGTCGCCGCGCGCGAGCTGCAGCATGGCGAGCGCCTCGCCATTGGCGACGATTGCACGCTGCGCGTCATCCATACGCCGGGCCATGCGTCGAACCATCTTTGCTATTTGCTCGAGGAAGAAAAGACCCTCTTCACCGGCGACCATGTGATGCAGGGTTCCACGGTCGTGATCGCCCCGCCCGACGGCGATATGCGCGCCTACATCGATTCGCTGGCTGTCCTGCAGGAAGAAGACCTGGAGTGGCTGGCGCCGGGCCACGGCTTCCTGATCGCACGCCCGCAGGAAGCCATCCGCCTGCTCATGCGGCACCGGCTGCATCGCGAGGCCAAGGTCGTCAACGCGCTGCGCGATCTCGGCCCGGCTCCGATCGAGGCCCTGCTGCCGCGCGTCTATGACGATGTGCCGGAGCGCATGCACCCGGTGGCCCAGCGTTCGCTGCTGGCGCACCTGCTCAAGCTGGCGGTGGACGGCAAGGCCATCGAAACAGCGGGCCTCTGGCAAACCGCTTGATCCGCCCGGCCGGACCACCGCGCCGCTAGCGCAGCGGCGCGGCGGGCGCACCCGCCTGCCAGGCCCGGCGCAGCGCACGCAGGTCCTCGGCGGAGGCATCGGTAATGGCCAGGAACCGCATGCCGTCGGCGTCCCAGCTTTCGAGCTGGTAGCCCTGCCGCGATCCCGATACCCTCGGCGGCAGGCTTGCCGCGCCCTCCGGGAAGACGAACACATCGACGGGATGCTGGTTGCGCCGGTACACCACCACGGCCACCGGTCGGCCATCGAGGTAATCGAGCCTTCCGCCGGCCAGCACGAACCCTTGCGTCGAGAGGTCCCGCACGACTGGCGCATAGTCCAGCCGGCCGTTGAACCACGGCTTGACCGTATGCTGGTCCAGCGACGCCACGTCGAGCGGCCTGCCCGAGAGCAGCGCCCGAACGTGGCTGGACACCATCTCGCGGGCTACCGCGTCCCCTTCGTACCGGTAGCGGGCCAGTTGCCCCGCGCCGAGCGCCACGGCGAGCACCATGGCCAGCGCCAGGCCGAGGCGTGCCGGATTGCCCCAGGAGATCCACCTGCCCAGCTTGCCCCACGTCGTACCGGAACGTTCCCGCGGCGGCGCCGGCAGGCTTGCCATCAGCCGCGCCCGCAATGCGCTGTCGGCGCGATGATAGGTGGCACCTTCGCGCACCACGTCGCGCATGGCACGGATGCGGGCCATCTCCCCGGCGCAGGTGGGACACGACGCCAGATGCGGATCCAGCCGCGCCAGGTCGGCCGGGCCGAGTTCCCCGTCCGCGCCGGCATGCAGCAACCACCGAGCCTCATTGCAGTCCATTGCCCACCTCCCCGGCCGTTCCTGCCAGGCCATCCGGCCGGGCCGCTTCCGCCGGCGGCACGCCGGCCCGCTCCACGCGCAGTGCCGATATCGCGGCGGCCAGCGCATGCCGTGCCCGGGCCAGCCGCGACATGACCGTGCCAAGCGGGATCGCGGCAACCTGCGCGATATCGCGGTAGCACAGGTCCTCCAGTTCGCGCAGGACGATCACCTCCCGCAGCGGCGCCGGCAGGCGCGCCAGCGCCTCGTGCACCAGGCGGACATCCTCGGCGCGCAGCAGGCAGCCCAGCGGCTCGCGCTCGCCGGCGTCCTGCCAGCCGGGCCACGCCTGGGCGACGTCGATGCCGTCTTCATACGGCGCGGCATCGCGGGCGGCCCGATCGCGGTTCCAGGCGGAGAACCAGGTATTGCGCACGATGGCCAGCAGCCACGGTCGCGGCCGGTCGCCGTGATAGCTGCCGAAATAGGTGTAGGCGCGCAGCAGCGCCTCCTGCACCACGTCTTCCGCCTCGGCCGCGCCACCGCTCAGCCATCGCGCAAGGTTGTAGGCCGCATCTAGGTGCGGCAGGACCAGCTCGGCAAACCGGCGGCGCTCGTCAGCGGCGTTCACGGCACTCCTTAGTCCAGACCCGGCGGAGTCCGCGCGATGGCCTCCGTCCGCCGTGTTTACCGGCGTCGGTAGCAGTTTATTCCGTTGCCCCGCTTTGTCGGCATGTCCGCAAGCCAGCGGGAATAGAAGCGGGCCCGG
Organism: Cupriavidus sp. C2SS-8b; assembly: GCF_057073745.1. Lineage (NCBI taxonomy): Bacteria > Pseudomonadati > Pseudomonadota > Betaproteobacteria > Burkholderiales > Burkholderiaceae > Cupriavidus > Cupriavidus sp. C2SS-8b. The sequence continues at coordinate 992,122 of NZ_CP172717.1, read as the reverse complement.
CGCGGTATGACAGGCATGCGGCCTTGTGCCGGACTCCCGAGGAGAACACCATGCCTTCCAACCCCGTTCCGAACCGGCGCGATTTCCTGCGCCTTGCCAGGCTGGGCGGCGGCGCCGGGCAAGGACTTCTACTTCGTGCAGCTTTCCGACCTGCACTGGGGCTTCCAGGGGCCGCCGAACCCCGACGCGCGCGGCACGCTGCCCAAGGCCATCGCGGCCGTCAACGCACTGCCCGCCCCACCCGATTTCATCGTCTTTACGGGCGACCTGACCCACACCACCGACGACCCCGACGAACGGCGCCGGCGCATGCGTGAAGTCAAGGCGCAGATCGACACGCTCCAGGTCAAGACCCGCTACCTGATGCCCGGCGAACACGATGCCAGCCTGGATCAAGGCAAGGCCTTCCAGGAGTTCTTTGGCCCCACGCATTACACCTTCGACCACCAGGGCGTCCACTTCATCGTGCTCGACAACGTCTCCGACCCGGGCGGGCGCGTCGGCGCGGCCCAGCTCGACTGGCTGGCCTCGGACCTGTCCCGCCAGCAGCGCGACGCCCCGATCGTCGTGTTCACGCACCGGCCGCTGTTCGACCTGTATCCGCAATGGGACTGGGCGACGCGCGACGGCGCCGACGTCCTGCAGCGCCTGGACCCGTACCGCAACGTCACGGTCTTCTATGGCCACATCCACCAGGAACACCATCACCAGACCGGCCACATCGGGCACCACGCGGCGCGTTCGCTGATGTTCCCGCTGCCGCCGCCGGCCTCGCAGCCGATGCGCCAGCCCGTGCCGTGGGATGCCGAACACCCATACCGGGGATTGGGATGGCGCCAGGTCGCGACGCAACAGCCACCGTTGCGCCTGGCACTGGAAGAACGGCCCATCGCTACCTGACCGCGGCCCGAAAAGGAGAATGACGATGATCGAGCAAACGCCCTTCCGCCCCGCGCGCCGCCGCAGCCTGGCCTGGCTGGCGGCGCTGGCCGCATCGGTACCATTCTGGACCGCGTCGGCCGCCGTGCCGCGGCGTATCCCCGTCACCGCGCGGCGCTTTGTGTTCACACCGAACCAGATTGCCCTGCGCAACAATGAATCCGTGATCCTCGAGCTGACCGCGCTCGACGTCATCATGGGCTTCAGCGTGCCGGACCTTGGCATCCGCGTGGACCTGCCGCCCGGCAAGAAGGTGGAGGTTCCGATCCATGCCACGGCAGCCGGGTCCCACGTGTTCCTGTGCGACATCTTCTGCGGCTCGGGGCATGAATCGATGAACGGGCAAATCGAGATCCGTTGACCGTCGCGCCATGGCGGCGCCCGTTGTGGCTGCCGACCGCCTAGCATGGAAGCAATCGGCCGGGCCAGCGCGGTCCGGCCCCAGCTGGGAGACAACCATGCCGCAGCGCGACAGCGACAAGTTCACGGGTGCCGTTCCCGAACTGTATGAGCGGTACCTCGTGCCGATGATCTTCGCCCCATACGCCGCGGACCTCGCCTGCCGGGCGGCCGCTCTGCAACCGGCCAGGGTGCTGGAAATGGCGGCCGGCACCGGCGCACTGACGCGCGAGCTGGCCCGGCAGCTGCCGCCACAGGCGTCCATCGTGGCAACGGACCTCAACCCGCCCATGCTGGAACGGGCGCGGGCCGCCGGCACCAGCCGCCCGGTCGACTGGCAAGTGGCCAATGCCATGCAGTTGCCGTTCGATAACGGGAGTTTCGATCTGGTTGCCTGCCAGTTCGGCGTCATGTTCTTTCCCGACAAGCCCGCCGCATTTGCCGAAGCGCGACGCGTGCTGGCCCCGGGCGGCACGCTCTTGTTCAACGTGTGGGACCGCATCGAGGACAACCACTTCACCGATATCGTCTGCCAGGCACTCGCCACGCTGTTTCCGGACGATCCCCCGCTATTCATGACGCGCACGCCCCACGGCTATCACCGGCTGGCCGAGATCGCCGGGCACCTGCGGCAAGGCGGCTTTGTCGCGGCGCCTGCCATGGAAACGCTGCCACAGACCAGCGTCGCGGAATCGGCGCGTATCGCGGCGGTGGCCTTATGCCAGGGGACGCCGCTGCGCCCGGACCTGGAGTCGCGCGGGCCGGACGCATTGCAGCGCGCCACCGACCATTGCGAGCAGGCGCTGGTGCAGGCCTTCGGTACGGGCGTCATCGAAGGCCGCATGCAGGCGCATGTGGTCGCCGTCGTCGCGTGACGGCGAGGCCGGCACGCCCCACCTTGGCAGGGGATCCCCCAAACAGGTGATGTGGCCGTAGGCACTGTTTTCCATAATCCCTGCTCGACCGGCCATAGAGCCGGCGCCTGAAGGGGTCAGTCATGGAAACCATCACCTTGCTGGGCGGCTATATGGTCGCCGTCCTTGTCGCATTGCTGGTCGCTGCGCGCTGGCGGCTCAAGCATGACCCGGCGCTGCGCATGGATCCGCCGCCGGATTCCCCTGGCCAGCCCTCGTCTCCACCTGGCGACTGACACGGCGAGGGCCGCGCTCCGTATCATTGCGGTTTTGCCCTGCGGGGCCATCCCGCCCCTGGATTTCGCCTGATGTCCGTTCCTACCGCGCTGCTGGTCATCACCGCGGCCCTCAGCGCCATGATGCTGGCGATCGTCTGGTCCCTGCGCCGCTGCGGCTTGCCTGGCGTCGCGGACTGGTGCCATGCCAACCTGATCGTCACCCTCGCCCTGGCGCTGTTCGCGCTGCGTGGCCAGATCAGCGACCTGCTGTCCATCGTGCTCGCCAATACCGCGCTTTGCTGGGCGCTGGCAATGTTCTATGCGGGCTGCGTGCGCTTCACCGGCGGGCAGCCGCGCTGGGGCCGGCTGGCCGCGGGCACGCTGGCCACCATGGCCGTGGTGGTGGCCTGGCGCTATGTCTTCGACGTCTTCACCACGCGCGTGGTCGCGGTCTCCGCCTTTCATGCGGTGCTGTGCGCGCTGACCGGCATCACGCTGATCCGCAGGCGGCCGCGCGGCGGTGCCGGCAACTATCACCTGACCACCGCCGCCTTCGCGCTCTTTTTCGCCGCCGGTCACACCGCACGCGGCCTGCTGTCGGCGCTTTCGCTGATGGGCGACCCGTACAGCCTCCAATCGCCGGGACTGAACACGCTGTTTCTTACGCTCGGCGCGCTGGTGATGCCGGCACTGACCATGGGCGCAGTGCTGATGATCCACGACACCATGGTGCGCAAGCTCGAGGCCATTGCCAACACCGACGGGCTCACCGGCGTCATGTCGCGCAAGGCCTGGGAGGAAATGGCCAGCCGCGCGATCGCCAAGGCCGGCCACGGCAACGCAACGCTTGCCCTCGTCATTGTCGACATCGACCGCTTCAAGACCGTCAACGATACCTACGGCCATGCCGCCGGCGATGCCGTGCTGCGCGGATTCGCCGGGCTGGCCGCGGCACAGGTGCGCGCCGCCGACTGCGTGGGCCGGCTGGGCGGCGAAGAGTTCGCCGTGCTGCTGCCCGCCACGCGCCTGGCCGATGCACTGCCCGTTGCGGAGCGCATCCGCACTGGCGCGGAACAGCAACGCGTGCGGATCGGGGACCACGGCGCCACCGTGCGCTACACGATCAGCGGCGGTGTCGCCGTCCTGCACGCTGGCGAATCGCTGGCGCAGCTGTGCGCCCGCGCCGATGCGGCGCTGTACCGGGCCAAGCTGGAAGGCCGCAACCGCATCGTCGTGCATGACGACCGGCAGACAGGCTCCGGGATGGTTACCCCGGTGCGCGAAGCACTCCCGGCCTGAGCGGGAAAGCAACGGACGGACTCAGCCCTCGCCTGCCGTGCCGCGATACGCACCGGGCCGCGAGCCGGTCCAGCGCCGGAACGCGCGATGAAAGGCGCCGGGCTCGGCAAAACCCAGTTCCGCAGCAATATCGGCCACAGGCTTGCTGGTACGGCTGAGCGCGTCGATCGCCAGGTCGCGCCGGAGCTGGTCCTTGAGTTCCTGGTAGCTCGCGCCTTCGTCCATCAGGCGCCGGCGCAGCGATGACGCCGAGAGATTCAGGCTCAGTGCCAGCGCCTCGAAGGTCGGCCACTGCTCCGGGCGCTGGTTGCGCAACTGGCGCCGCACGCGGGCAGCCACGCTGCTGCGATCCGAATATTTCACGACCACGTTATGCGGCGCGTCGCGCAGGAATGACTTGAGGCTGCGCTCGTCCTGACGCACCGGCTGGTCGAGCAGTCCTGCGTCGAATACCAATGCCGTCGCGGGCTGGTCGAATGCCGTCTGGCGCGAGTACATGACCCGGTATTCCGCGCCATACGGCGGCTCCGGATAGGCAAAGGACGCCAGCAGGATCGGCACGCGACGGTGCAGCAGCCAGCTCATCAGGCCCTGCAGCATGATCAGCATGGTTTCCTGCGCGAACACGCCTGGCAGCCGGCCCTGCGCAGCGGACGGCGCGGTCAGTAGCAGCGCCGCGCGGTCTTCGTGCCGGTCCAGCCGCACGCCGAGATCATCGAGCAGCAGGCCGAAATAGCGCGCCACCCGTTCCAGTGCCTGGGCAAAAGTCCGGCTTCCCGCCACCGCGTGGCACAGCATCGCAAAACTGCCGCACTTCATGCTGCGCGAATCCTGGCCGAAGAATTCATCGTCGAGCGCGGCGGCCACGGCCATCCACAGGTCGCTGTAGCTGGCCGTGGAGACACGCGCCTGCGGCACCGCCAGCAGCGCCGGCGCGATGCCGGCGCTGCGCAGCACCGGCTCGGGATCCATCCCGCGGGCCTGCAGCCCCGAGATGGCGTGGTGGACAAAGCAAATCGCGACGCTGCCTTTTTCCATGGTGCGGCCACGCTCCGGGCAACCGCAAGGCGCCGGAGGGATGGCATTCGAGTTCACAAAGAATGGCGGATTTTGGCATAGGAGCGCCGGCTTGCGGTTTCTACACTGCGCCTGTTCGATACGAAGACCGCCAAAGACCCCTCAATCGCGCCAGCCGCGCCCCAGCCATGCACAGCGACTACACCGAAGAGCAAACCATGATCCGCGACAGCGCGCGCGCCTTTGCCAGCGAGCGGCTCGCCGCGGGCGCCGCCGAATGGGACCGCGCAGGACGGCTGCCCGCGGACGTGGTCGCCGAGATGGGTGCGCTCGGCCTGCTCGGCATGATCGTGCCGGAGGAATGGGGCGGCACCTATACCGACTACGTCGCCTATGCGCTGGCCATCGAGGAAATCGCCGCCGGCTGCGCCGCGTGCGCCACGCTGATGAGCGTGCATAACTCGGTCGGCTGCGGGCCGGTCCTGCACTACGGCACCGACGCCCAGAAGCAGCGCTACCTGCAGCGCCTGGCCAGCGGCGAGATGATCGGCGCCTTCTGCCTGACCGAGCCGCAGGCGGGCTCCGAGGCCCACAACCTGCGCACGCGCGCCCAGCCCACCGAGCGCGGCTGGGTGCTGAACGGCAGCAAGCAGTTCGTCACCAACGGCCAGCGCGCCGGCGTGGCCGTGGTGTTCGCCGCCACCGAGCCGGAACGCGGCAAGAAAGGCATCTCGGCCTTCCTGGTGCCGACGGACACGCCGGGTTTTATCGTCCACGCACCCGAGAAGAAGCTGGGCATCCGCGCCTCGGACACCTGCGCGATCACGCTGGAAGATTGCGAAGTGCCGCATGACGCGCTGCTCGGCGAGCCTGGCGAGGGCTTGCGCATCGCGCTGTCCAACCTGGAAGGCGGGCGCATCGGCATTGCCGCGCAGGCCATCGGCATCGCGCGTTCCGCGTTCGAGGCCGCGTGCCGCTATGCCTCGGAGCGCGTGCAGTTCGGACGGCCGCTGCGCGAACACCCGCCCATCGCCAACATGCTGGCCGACATGGCCACCGAACTCAACGCGGCGCGCCTGCTCGTGCATCGCGCCGCGCGGATGCGCACGCAAGGGCTGCCGTGCCTGTCGGAAGCGTCGCAGGCCAAGCTCTATGCCTCCGAGCTGGCCGAACGCGTGTGCTCCAAGGCGCTGCAGATCCACGGCGGCTACGGCTACCTGGAGGACTACCCCGTCGAGCGCCACTACCGCGACGCGCGCATCACGCAGATCTACGAAGGCACCAGCGAGATCCAGCGCATGCTGATCGCGCGCAGCCTGTAGCACCGGCTTGACCCATCGAAACCGCCTGACTTGCATCCCCATCCAGAACCGACCGGAGACATCATGAGTGCACTGCCCCAGACCGCCAACGCCGTTCCGACCGTCCCGCTGCTGATCAACGGCGAGTGGGTGGAGTCGTCCGCCACGGAGTTCCGCAACGTGGTCAACCCCGCCACGCAAGAGGTTCTGGCCCGCGTGCCGCTGGCCACGGCCAGCGAAGTCGCCGCGGCGGTGGAGTCGGCCCAACGCGCCTTTGCCACCTGGCGCCATACGCCGATCGGCGCGCGCCTGCGCATCATGCTGCGCTACCAGGCACTGATCCGCGAACACAGCAAGCGCATCGCCGCCATCCTCACGGCCGAACAGGGCAAGACGCTGGCCGATGCGGAAGGCGACATCTTCCGCGGCCTCGAAGTGGTGGAGCACGCATGCTCGATCGGCACGCTGCAGCAAGGCGGCTTTGCCGAGAACGTGGCGGCCACGGTCGATACCTACACTCTGCAGCAGCCCATCGGCGTGTGCGCGGGCATCACGCCGTTCAACTTCCCGGCCATGATCCCGCTGTGGATGTTCCCGATGGCCATCGTCTGCGGCAATACCTTCGTGCTCAAGCCGTCGGAGCAGGATCCGCTGTCGACCATGGAACTGGTCAAGCTGGCCGTGGAAGCCGGCGTGCCGCCGGGCGTGCTGAACGTGGTGCAAGGCGCCAAGGAAGTGGTCGACGCGCTGTGCACGCACCCGGATATCAAGGCCGTGTCTTTCGTCGGATCGACTGCGGTCGGTACCCATGTCTACAACCTGGGGAGCGCGCATGGCAAGCGCGTGCAGTCAATGATGGGCGCCAAGAACCACGCCGTGGTGCTGCCCGACGCGCACAAGGAGCAAACGCTGAACGCGCTGGCAGGCGCGGGCTTTGGTGCTGCCGGGCAACGCTGCATGGCGACCTCGGTCATCGTACTGGTCGGCGCCGCACGCGAATGGGTGCCTGAACTCGTGGCGAAGGCGAAGACGCTCAAGGTCGGCGCGGGTGCGGAAGCAGGCACCGATGTCGGCCCGGTCGTTTCGGTGGCGGCCAAAGAACGCATCCTCGGTCTGATCGCCGCCGGCGAGAAGGAAGGCGCCACGCTGGTGCTGGACGGCCGCAACGTCGACGTGCCGGGCTACCCGCAAGGCAATTTCATCGGCCCGACCATCTTCACCGATGTCACGACCGACATGTCGGTCTACACCAACGAGATCTTCGGCCCGGTGCTGGTGGTCATTGGCGTCGAGACGCTGGACGAGGCCATTGCACTGGTCAACCGCAACCCGTTCGGCAACGGCACTGGCGTATTCACGCAGAGCGGCGCCGCGGCGCGCAAGTTCCAGAGCGAGATCGATGTCGGCCAGGTCGGCATCAACATCCCCATTCCGGTGCCCGTGCCCTACTTCAGCTTCACCGGCTCGCGCGGCTCCAAGCTTGGCGACCTGGGCCCGTATGGCAAGCAGGTGGTGCAGTTCTACACCCAGACCAAGACCGTGACGGCGCGCTGGTTCGACGATGCCACCGTGAATGACGGCGTGAACACGACCATCAGCCTGAAGTAAGCGCGCCCGCACCGACCCGCCAGAACATATCCAGGAGACCCGACATGCATATCGCCTTCATCGGCCTCGGCAACATGGGCGCCCCCATGGCGCGCAACCTGCTCAAGGCCGGCCACGCGCTGACTGTGTTCGACCTGAACGCAGCTACCGTGGCATCGCTGCGCGCCGATGGCGCGGCAGCGGCCGACTCCGCCCGCAAGGCGGTGGCGGAGGCCGACTTCGTCATCACCATGCTGCCCGCGGCCGCACATGTCCGCACGGCCTATCTTGGTGAGGAAGGCGTGCTGGCGGGTGTGCGCCCCGGCGTGCCGCTGGTCGATTCCAGCACCATCGACCCGGCCACTGTGCGCGAACTGGCCGCTGCAGCCGCCGCGCATGGCAATGCGCTGGCCGACGCACCGGTGTCCGGCGGCACCGGTGGCGCGCAGGCCGGCACGCTGACCTTCATGGTCGGCGCGACGCCGGCGCTGTTCGAGCAGGTCAAGCCTGTGCTCGCCAATATGGGCCGCAACCTCGTTCATTGCGGTGACACTGGCACAGGACAGGTCGCGAAGATCTGCAACAACCTGATCCTCGGGATCTCGATGATCGGCGTGTCGGAGGCCATGGCACTCGGCGTGCGGCTGGGCATCGATGCCAATGTGCTGGCAGGCATCGTCAATACCTCGACGGGCCGCTGCTGGTCGTCGGACACCTACAACCCGTATCCCGGCGTGATCGAGACCGCGCCTTCGTCGCGCGGCTACACGGGAGGCTTCGGCGCGGAGTTGATGCTCAAGGATCTGGGCCTGGCGGCCGATGCCGCACGCAGCGTCAAGCAGCCGCTGTTCCTCGGCGCACTCGCGCAGGAGCTCTATCAGGCCATGAGCCAGGCCGGCGACGGCCAGCTCGATTTCTCCGGGGTGATCCGGCAATACCAGCCCAGGACCGGGACCTGACCGAGACAACTCATGATCGAATTCTCCCTGGACGGGCACATCGCCCGCCTCACGCTCAGCCGCCCGCCGGCCAATGCCTTCACGGCCGAGGGACTGCTGCAGTTGCAGGATCTTGTCGCGAAGATTGACGTCGACCCGGAAGTCCGCGCCGTCGTCATCACCGGCAGCGGAGACCGCTTCTTCAGTGCCGGCGCGGACCTCAATGGCTTCGCCGAAGGCGACCGCGCCCATGCGCGCGTCATGGCGCAGCGTTTTGGCGCGGCGTTCGAAGCGCTGCAGAATGCGCGGCCACTCGTGATCGCCGCGATCAATGGCTACGCCATGGGCGGCGGGCTCGAATGCGCGCTCGCCTGCGATGTGCGCATCGCCGAAGAGCAGGCGCAGATGGCCTTGCCTGAGGCGGCCGTGGGCCTGTTGCCCTGCGGCTGCGGCACGCAAACCCTGCCGTGGCTGGTCGGCGAAGGCTGGGCCAAGCGCATGATCCTCACCAATGAGCGCGTGGATGCTCCAACGGCGCTGCGCATCGGGCTGGTGGAAGAAGTGGTGCCACGCGGCAAGGCGCTGGACGCCGCGCTGGCCATGGCCGAACGCGCCTGCGCCGTGAGCCCGCGCGCGGCGGCCTACAGCAAGCAGCTCGTACATCTTGCGCGCCAGGGCGTGCCGCGCCAGGCCGCACTCGCGCTGGAACGCGAGCGCTTTGTCGATCTCTTCGATGGCGAGGACCAGCGTGAAGGCGTCAATGCCTTCCTGCAGAAACGCACGCCGCAATGGCGCAACGGCTAGGAAGCGATCATGCGACTGACACCGGAAAGCACCGCTGCCAACTCCGCCATCGACGCCGAGCCCGAAGTCCTGTTCGAGGTCATCAACCGCGTCGGCCTGGTCACGCTGAACCGGCCACGCCAGCTCAATGCGCTGTCCTACCCGATGATCACGATGCTGGCGGCGCAGCTCGATGCATGGGCCGGCCAAGACGAAATCGAAGCCGTGGTCCTGCGCGGCGCCGGGCCCAAGGCCTTCTGCGCGGGCGGCGATATCCGCGCGCTGTATGACAGCCATCGCGACGGCACGCCGCTGCAGCGCCAGTTCTTCATCGACGAATACCAGCTTGATTACCGCCTGCACCGCTATCCCAAGCCGGTGGTGGCGCTGATGGATGGCATCGTGATGGGCGGCGGCATGGGCTTGTCGCAGGCGGCGCACCTGCGCATCGTCACCGAACGCTCGCGCGTGGCGATGCCGGAGACTGGCATCGGGCTCGTGCCGGATGTCGGCGCGAGCCATTTCATGTCGAAGATGCCGGTCCAGCTGGCGCTCTATCTCGGCCTGACCGGCGTAACCCTTGGCGCCGAGGATGCCTTGCTATGCGGTCTGGCCGATGCTGCGGTCAACAGCGTGACGCTGGCCGGCCTCGAAGACACCTTGCGGACGGTACGTTGGAACGGCGAGCCGCTGGATGACCTGCGCCGCACGCTGGTACGCGAGCCGATCTGCAGCGCGGCGGACGCGCCGCTGCTCGATGTGCTCCCGGCTCTGATGCGGCATTTCCCGGCTGATGCGAGGCTCCCCGAGATCATCGCCGGCCTGGCTTGCCAGGATGATCCGCGCTACGCCGAATTGGCGACCCGCACGGCGGATATCTTGCGCAAGCGTTCGCCGCTAGCCGCATGCGCCACGCGTGAACTGCTGCTGCGGGGCCGCCGGCTCGACCTGGCCAACTGCTTCCGCATGGAACTGGCGGTGGTGGTGCAGTCGTTCACCCGTGGCGATTTCATCGAGGGCGTGCGCGCGCTGATCGTAGACAAGGACAACGCGCCGAACTGGCGTGTGAGCAGCTACGACGCCGTGGACCAAAGTGCGGTCGATGCGCTGTTCGCGCGCTGGTGGCAACCGGGCGACGATCCGCTGCACAAGTTGCGCTGAGGCCAGTGCTGGATCCGGAAGGCCTGCGCCGTTACCACGCAGGCCTGCTTCCCGCCCCTCAGGCTTTATTTTTGCCGTGCCCGTCCGCGGGCTCGGCGACTGGCACCTTGACCAGCCCATCCGCCCGGAACATCGCCTTGATGCCGCGCACGGCCTGCCGGATGCGGGCTTCGTTCTCGATCAGCGCGAAGCGCACGTATTCATCGCCATAGTCGCCGAAGCCAATGCCCGGCGAGACCGAGACTTTCGCCTTGGCCAGCAGCTGCTTGGCGAACTCCAGCGAACCCAGCGAGCGGTATGGCTCGGGGATGCGCGCCCAGATATACATCGACGCCTTCGGGATATCCACCGGCCAGCCCGACTCGATCAGTCCTTTCGCCAGCACGTCACGACGCGACTGGTAGTGCGCGGCAATTTCCTTCACGCATTCCTGGTCGCCCTCCAGCGCGGCAATCGCCGCCACCTGCACCGGCGTGAAGGTGCCGTAGTCGTGATAGCTCTTGATGCGCGTGAGCGCGGCCACCAGGTCGGGGTTGCCGACCATGAAGCCGATGCGCCAGCCCGCCATGTTGTAGCTCTTGGACAGCGTGAAGAACTCCACGGCAATATCCTTCGCGCCCGGCACCTGCATGATCGACGGCGCCTTCCAGCCGTCGAAGACAATGTCGGCATAGGCCAGGTCGTGGACAACAAAGATGTCGTGCTTGCGCGCCAGCGCGATAACGCGCTCGAAGAAATCCAGCTCCACGCACTGCGCGGTGGGGTTCGACGGGAAGCCGAGCACGATCATCTTCGGCTTCGGATAGCTGCCGCGGATGGTGCGCTCCAGCTCCGCGAAGAAATCGACGCCCGGCACCAGCGGCACGGAACGGATATCGGCGCCGGCAATCACCGCGCCATAGATATGGATCGGGTAGCTCGGATCAGGCACCAGCACGGAGTCGCCGCGATCGAGCGTGGCCAGCATCAGGTGCGCCAGGCCTTCCTTGGAACCGATGGTGACGATGGCTTCGGTATCCGGATCGATCTCCACGTCATAGCGCTCGCGATACCAGTGCGAGATCGCGCGCCGCAGGCGCGGTATGCCCTTCGACGTGGAGTAGCCATGCGTATCCGGCCGTTGCGCCGCCTCTACCAGCTTGGCGACGATATGCGGCGGCGTGGCCCCGTCGGGGTTGCCCATGCTCATGTCGATGATGTCCTCGCCACGGCGGCGGGCGGCCATCTTCAACTCGGCGGTGATATTGAAAACGTATGGGGGAAGGCGATCGATGCGCGCAAAGCGGCGCTTGCCAGAGCTGGCAGTCATGAAAGAGTCCTTTACGTAAGCGCCCGGAACCGTCCGAGCGACGTCGGCAACCGCTGTCTCGGCTGCCGGGGGACCATGTTAGCGGGGATGGGGGGATTGCACAACGGGGGAATGGCGCTCAGCGGCGTCGGCTACCAGATCGTCTTCACGTGTTTGTAGGCACGGATCTTTTCGTCCTTTGTGACCAGAGGCGCCGCGAGCCTGCGCGCTGTAGCGACGATCATGCGGTCCGCCGGATCCTTGTGAAACTCTCCCGGCAACTGGACCGATTTGATGGAGATATCGACGTCGACCGGGAAGAAGCAGACCGCATCAATATCCGCCACCGTGTCCAGCCAGATCTCCACGTCCATGGACAGCACGAGCTTCTCGCGCTCCACCAGCATCGTGATCTCCCATGCCGAAATCGCCGAAACGACGATTTGCCCTTCCCGACATTCGCGGTCGATCGCCGACTTCGCCTTTGCACTCAGCTCTGCGCTTCCACTCGCCCACCAGACCAGGGCATGCGTGTCCAGCACGATCACTGGCCCGCCTCCCATTCCACGTCGATCGGGTCCGTCGGGTTGTCATAGCGGACGACCGTGCCGGACAGGATTTCCAGTGGGTCCCGGTCAAGGCCGTGAAAGGGACTTATTACCAGCGCGGGCTTGCCGTGGTCCGTCACGACCACATGCTCACCAGACTGCTCGATTTGCCGAAAGTATTCCAGCGCCTTCGCCTTGAACTCCGTTTTGGAAACCTGGATGCCTTGCATGGTAAGCCCTCGAGTTTTCTTCGAACGCATCATCGCACCCTAAATGACTAGATTGAATAGTCATTTTACGACATGAGGCCGAGATTAGTCTTGCAATCGGAAAGGCCCATGCAAATCGGCCCGTGTGCGAGGTGCCAGGCAGCTTGCCGCTCTGTTACAGCAACTTTCCGCCTGGCGGACTGCTCGGCCGATCCGCCGGCAAGTGCTGGATGATGCAGTCCAGCGCCCGCGTATCCGCCTTGCCAGCACCCAGCGTCCCGCCGACCGAAGTGCGGTACTGCGCCGGACTGATCCGCCTGTAGTAAAGGCGCGAGGTCTGGTCCAGCCAGTAGACGTAGTCGTCGTCCCCTGTGCTTCCGCTGTTGCGTAGCCACTCGCTGATGTTGTTGGTGCCGATGACCATATTGGGACAGGCCATCTTCAGCGAATCCAGGTAGGCATTGAAACCCTTGGCCTCGATGTTGCGGACAGAGTCCGGTGCGCAGGCGGCCAGCGTCAGGGCAACGCCTGCCGCCGCGGCAGCTTGAATCCATTTCCAGCCCGAGGGGATGTTCGGCACAGCAGCCTCCTTGCGAGTTGCGTTGCCGTCATCTTAGGGCATTCGGGCCCAGGTCAGTCTTCAAGAGTTTCGTGCACCGCCGCCGCGCCGCGCTTCCAGTAGCTCGAAGCGCGGATGCGCGTTTTCGCAATGCCACGCTCGGCAACAAGATGCTGGCGAACTGCCTTGATCGCGGCCGACTCCCCGGCCGCCCAGACATAACCTTCGCCATGCGGCAGGCCGATCTTGCGCAACGCCGGTTCCAGCAAGCTGCCCTCGGGCGCATTGCCCCGGTGCAGCCAGTGGACCTCCACATTCGCGGCGCTCGGCAGGGGGATTTCGGCCGTTGCGTCAGGCACTTCTATGACCACCAGTGCGCGGGTATTCGCTCCCAGTTCCTCCAGCCGGCGCCCGATGGCTGGCAAAGCGGTTTCATCGCCAACCAGCAGGTGCCAGTCGAACTCCGTGGGGACCACGAAGGAGCCGCGCGGCCCCCCTACGCCAAGGTACTGTCCCGGCTGCGCCTGGGCGGCCCATGTCGAGGCGGGCCCATCGCCATGCAAAACGAATTCGATATCCAGTTCCTGCGCGGCCGGATCGTAGCGGCGCGGCGTGTAGTCGCGCGCGGGCGGCCGTGGCTTGCCCTCGGCAAAGACCGGACCATTGGGGCCGACCTCCGGCATTGCCGGCTTTTCGGCGCCGCCTTGCGGGAAGAAGACCTTCACATGGTCGTCAAACGAGGCCGAGATAAAGTCGGCGAGATCGGGGCCGTGCAGGGTCACGCGCAGCAATTGCGGGGAAACAAGCCGGGTACGCACGACCTGGAGCATCCGCATCTTCAGCGGATGACGCACCCGCTGCACGCTCAGGTCGCGAGGGGCTGGATTGGTTTCTGTCGGTGTGGTCATGGAATTCCTCAGGTGACGGGCGCTCGCCGCCCACGGCGGACGCGAAGGTCAACGCCACGATTCAGCGCTTAGGGCCGGCTTCGATTTCCGCCGTGGCTTGCGCGAGGATCGCGGCGATGCGCCGCTGCTCATCGGGCGAGGCATCGCTGCGCAGCGCCAGCGCGCGCTTGAGCGCTACACGAGCCTGGACAAACTCGGGTGCCCAGCCGCCCTGCTCCGGCTCCACTTGCGGCTCGCCAGCCATGGCGCGACGAATCCAGTCCATTTTGCGCGCGGCATGGCGCAGGCGTCCCAGCATCAGATCGAGCCGGTCCTTGTTGGCGACAAGGTAGGTTCGGCCGGCATCGGAAAGGTGGTAGCGCTTCTTGTTGCCCTCGGTATCCACCGTGGCGTAGCCGACTTCTTCCAGATAGGTCAGCGCCGGATAAACCATGCCGGGGCTGGGCTTGTAGAACCCGCTGGTGCGCGTCTCCAGCGCCTTAATAAGCTCGTAGCCGTGGCTGGGCTTTTCTTCCAGCAAGGCGAGCAGCAGCAATTGCAGATCTTCGGCGCTGAACTTGCGGCCGCGCCGCCAGCCCTCGCCGTCAAAGTCACCGGGACCGTCAAACCCGTCGCCGCTACCTTGACCGCCCCAAGATCCGCCGCCATGTGAATGCCGCCCAATCGCATGGCGCGGGAAATGATGAGAAGGCCGCATTCCGAGACGGTGACCGAGGCCGGAATGGTCGAATGGAGCAAATAGATGTCGCACGAACGCCTCCGATATATCTTAAAACATATCTTAAGATATATATCGGAGTCGCCGAAGTCAAGTTTTGCAGCCCGCCGGATGGGGCTAGGACTGGCGGTACCGCTACTTCATCCGGTACCAGTGGAATCCGTCTTGCCCGGTTTCCCGGATCGCCTCGCCCCGGTGCATCAGATAGTTCAGGTGCGCGATGCTCTCGCCCGTTGCCATGCTGAGCAAGCCGGGGCTGTCGATGGGGCGTGAAAACAGCTGACCGAATACGTCGATGGCACGCCGCGGCTCCGACAGTGCATCGCGCAGGCGGTCCAGCGCCTGATGCTGGCTGCGCGACAGGTAGTCCAGGCGGGCGTGCAGGCCACGGAACGGCTCATTGTGCGCGGGCAGGACCAGCACGTCGTCCGGCACCTCGCGCCGGACCTTGTCGAGCGAGTCCAGCCAGTCACCCATCGGGTCAGCTTCGGGTTCGGTCGGGAACACCGAGACATTGGACGAAATGCGCGGCAGGACCTGATCGCCGGAGATCAGCAACTTCAGCGACGGGCAGTACAGGCAGGCATGTTCGGGGGAATGCCCCTTGCCGACGACCACGCGCCATTCATGTTCGCCGATGCGTAGCACGTCGCCATCCGTCAGGCGCTGGAAGCTCTCGGGCAGCGCGTGCACATACTTGCCGAAGCCGCCAAAACGGGCCCGGTAAACTTCGATGTCGTCCTCGGTCCACCCTGCCTGCCGGTAGAATTCGACGCCTTCCTGCGGCGCGGCGCGGCCGGTATCCGCGGCCAGTACGCGGCACATCAGGTATTCCATCGACGACATCCAGAGCCGGCAGCCGAACTTCCGCGTGAGCCAGCCGGCCATGCCAATATGGTCCGGATGCATGTGGGTGACGAACAGTCGCGTCAGGCCGCCGCCGGCCAGCGCGCCGCCATCGGCGAACAGCGCGCGCCACGCCGCCGCGGTCTCGGGCGTCTGCAGGCCGGAATCCACCGCCGCCCAGCCGGCGCCATCGCGGATGGCCCAGAGATTGATGTGGTTCAGTCCCAGCGGCATCGGCATGCGCAGCCAGCGCACGCCGGGCGCGACTTCATGCGCCTGGCCCGGCGCGGGCGCGTCGCCGCAGGGATAGTCGAGGGTGGGCTTTTCGAGAGGAGACTGCGTGGTAGGGGCGTGCTGGCTCATGCTTTCTCGGCCTTGTCAGAGTCGGGCTGTGCGCCCGGGTGACAGCCGCTGCGGCCAGCCCCGGGTCTCTTTTCCAGCAGACACCTTAGCCGAGTTGGACCATTCGTGTCACGCCCCGATTCAGCGGGTTACTGACGTTGCGCCGGCAGTACCTTGCCCGGATTGAGCAAGTTGCGCGGGTCCAGCGCCTGCTTTACCTGCCACATCAGTTCGATTTCCACGGTGGATTTGAACTGCGTGAGGTCATCGCGCTTGACCACGCCGATGCCGTGTTCGGCCGAGATCGAGCCGTTCTCGGCATGCGCCATGGCGTCAACCAGACCGGAGATGCGCGCGTACCACTGCGCCAGGAATTCCTTCGCCGGCTGATCCTTCGGACGCAGCGGATTGAAGTGGACGTTGCCATCGCCCATATGCCCGTAGATCACCATGCGGGCCGACGGCTCCAGCGCCAGCACCTGCGCCGACGCCTCTTCGACAAAGGCCGCGATGCGCGACAGCGGCACCGAGACATCGCACTTGATGCTGCCGCCCGTGCGGGTCTGCGCGTCGGAAATCTCTTCGCGGATGCGCCAGAAGTTCTGCGCATCGGACAGGCTGGCCGCGACGGCTGCGTCCAGTACCAGTCCTTGCTCGAAGCCCGACTCCAGGACCTCCATCAACGTAGCATTGAGGCTTTCGGCATCGGTGCCCGACGTCAGTTCGATCAGTACCATCCAGTCGTGC
The DNA here is from genome assembly GCF_057073745.1 of Cupriavidus sp. C2SS-8b. Lineage (NCBI taxonomy): Bacteria > Pseudomonadati > Pseudomonadota > Betaproteobacteria > Burkholderiales > Burkholderiaceae > Cupriavidus > Cupriavidus sp. C2SS-8b. Next base: position 975,401 of record NZ_CP172717.1, on the reverse strand, counting down.
ATCGCGGGCAGCGGCGAGGGGACGTTGCCCAGGTACTCGAGCACCAGTTCGAGCGCCGGGCGCGAGATCAGCTCGAACGCGGTCACGGCTTGGCCGGACAAGCGCTTGGCCTCGCCAAGCAACTGCACGGCCGCCGCGGGGCTCTGTACCGCAACGAATGCGACCGCCGCACTGCGCGGCTGCGGCATCAGCTTGAGCACCGCGCCGGTGATGATGCCGAGCGTGCCTTCCGCACCGATGAACAGGTGCTTGAGGTCATAGCCGGTGTTGTCCTTGCGCAGGCCGCGCAGCTGCGAGTAGATGCGCCCGTCCGGCAGCACCGCTTCGATGCCCAGCACCAGGTCGCGCATATTGCCATAGCGCAGCACAGCGGTGCCGCCGGCATTGGTGGACAGGTTGCCGCCGATCTGGCACGAGCCTTCCGAACCGATGCGCAGCGGAAACAGGCGCTGCTCCGCTTCCGCCGCGCCGCGCGCCGCGCTAAGCGTGACGCCAGCCTGCAGCGTCATGGTGTCGTTCACGGTGTCGATAGCCAGCACGCGGCTCATTCGCCGCAGGTTGATGACCACGGCCGCGCCCGTGCCGTCAGGCACCGCGCCGCCCATCAGCGATGTGTTGCCGCCTTGCGGCACGACCGGCACGTGGTTGGCATAGCACCACTGCATGACCTGGCTGACTTCTTCCGTCGACGCAGGCAGCACCACCACCTGCGCCTTGCCATGGTAGATGCCGCGGTAGTCGGTGACGAAGGGCTGCATGTCGGCGTCGCCGCTCAGGCAGGCGTTCTCGCCGACTATGGCCTGCATTGCGCGCAGAGTGGTTTCCGGATTCGTGGCTTGGGCTTCGGCTGGCATGTTGCGATGGGAATTCGAGGGTCGTGTTCAATAAGCGGCGGAAGGTGCGGCAACCGTGCTGCCGGCCTGCTGCGGCTTGAATTCTGCCGCCAGGCGCCGCGCCGCGTTGGCGTACATCGTCACGTCGACGCCGGTTGCCACGAAGGTGCAGCCCAGCTCCAGGTAGCGGCGCGCCAGCACCGGGTCGGAAGTCAGCGTGCCGGCGGCCTTGCCGGAGGCAATGATGGTCCGCATCGCACCCTCGATCGCAGCCTGCACTTCCGGATGTCCCGGCTTGCCGCGATAGCCCATCGACGCAGCCAGATCCGCGGGGCCGATGAACACACCCTCCACGCCATCCACCGCGCAGATTTCCTCAAGGTTCTTCAGCGCCGTCACGGTTTCGGCCTGCACCAGCAGGCAAACCTCGTCATCGGCCACGTCCAGATAGTCCGTGCGGCTGCTCCAACGTGAAGCGCGCCCCACCGCACTGCCCACGCCGCGGATGCCTTGCGGCGGGTAGCGCGTGGCACTGACCATCATGCGCGCCTGCTCGGCCGTATCGACCATCGGCACCAGCAATGTCTTCGCGCCGATATCGAGCAGCTGCTTGATCAGCGCGACCTCGCCTGCCACCGCGCGCACCACCGGCTGCGACGCATACGGTGCAACGACCTGCAGCGCCTGCAGGGTCGAGCGCAGGTCGTTCGGCGCGTGTTCGCCGTCGATCAGCAGCCAGTCGAAACCGGCGGTGGCCGACACTTCGGCCAGGTAGGGCGTAGCCATCGAGAGCCAAAGGCCGATCTGCGCCTGGCGGGCCGCCAGCGCGGCCTTGAACGAATTATGTGCGGGCATGATGCTCTGTATTCTTGGTACGGGAGTACTGGGTGTTGCCGCTCAGCCGAGCTGGCCCTGGCAAAGGTACTTGGTATGCAGGTAGTCGTCCAGCCCGTGGCGGGAGCCTTCACGCCCATAGCCGGACTCTTTGACACCGCCAAACGGCGCGGCCTCTGCGGCGATTGCGCCTTCGTTGATGCCGACCATGCCGGTCTCCAGCGCCTGCGCCACGCGCCAGATGCGGCGCAAATCGTTCGAGTAGAAGTACGCGGCCAGCCCGAACGGCGTGTCGTTCGCGTCGCGGATCACCTCGGCTTCGTCGCGGAAGCGGAACACCGGCGCCACCGGCCCGAAGGTCTCTTCGCAGGACAGCTCCATCTCGGGCGTGGCATCGACCAGCACGGTCGGCGCGTAGTAGTGCGGGCCGTCAGCCGTGCGCACACGGCGTCCGCCCGTCACCACGCGCGCCCCCTTGGCCACCGCGTCCTCAACGTGCCGCGCGATCTTGTCGACCGCGCGCGCATTGATCATCGGCCCGATCTGCGCGTTCTCGTCCGTGGCCGGCCCGACGTGCAGCACGCCCACGCGGCGTGCCAGCCGTTCGACAAAGTCGTCATGCACTGTGTCGTGCACGTAGACGCGGTTCGGGCATACGCAGGTCTGCCCGCCATTGCGGAACTTGGAGGCCATCAGGCCATCGACCGCCGCGTCGAGGTCGGCATCCTCGAACACAATGAACGGCGCATTGCCGCCGAGTTCCAGCGACAGCTTCTTGAGGGTGCCAGCCGATTCGCGGGCGAGATGCTTGCCCACGGGCGTTGAGCCCGTGAACGTGATCTTGCGCACGCGGCTGTCGGCCAGCCACGCATCGACCACGGTCGGCGTACTTTGGCGCGACGCCGTGACGATATTGAGCACGCCCGCCGGCAGGCCGGCCTGCTCGGCAAGCCAGACCAGCGCAAGCGCGGTCAGCGGCGTGTCCTCGGCGGGCTTGGCCACCACCGTGCAGCCCGCGGCCAGCGCCGGGGCAATCTTGCGGGCGATCATCGCCAGCGGGAAATTCCAGGGCGTAATCGCCGCCACCACGCCTACCGGTTCCTTGAGCACCAGCAGCTTGCGGCCCGGCACGGCCTCCGCGACGATGTCGCCGCAGATGCGCGTGGCCTCTTCGGCAAACCACTCGACGTAAGACGCGCCGTACAGCACCTCACCAAGCGCTTCCTTCAACGGCTTGCCCTGCTCGGTCGAGATGATGCGCGCCAGGTCTTCCTGGTTCGCCAGGATCAGCGCGTGCCAGCGCTTGATCAGTTGCGCACGCTCGCGCGCCGGTCGGGCGCTCCAGGCGGGGAACGCTTCGGCGGCAGCGTCCGCTGCACGGCCCGCGTCGTCATCGTCGCTGTCAGGCACATGGGCGAATACTTCGCCCGTGGCCGGATTGGTGACCTCAAAGCGGGCGCCCTGCCCGGCATCGCGCCATTGCTGGTTGATGAAATTCTGGCTGCGCAGCAGCGCGGTATTGGCAAGCGTCAGGGACATGGAAGATGCGTAAAAGGTGCAAAACAACGGCGGATACAGCGATCAGCTGACGATGCCCATGTGCCAGGGCACGAACTCATTGTCGCCCAGCCCCAGCAGCTCGCTCTTGGTCGGCTGCCCGGACGCGGCCTGCAGGATATGTTCGAAAATGCGCTGCCCCATTTGCTCGATCGTCAGCACGCCGTCGATCACAAGCCCGCAGTTGATATCCATGTCCTCCTGCAGGCGGGTGTACATGGGCGAGTTCGACGCGAGCTTGATGGTGGGCGCCGGCTTGGAGCCGAACATCGAGCCTCGGCCCGTTGTGAAGCAGATCAGGTTGGCACCGCTCGCAATCTGGCCAGTCACGGCCACCGGATCGTAGCCGGGCGAGTCCATGAAAACAAAGCCGGCCTTGTCGATCGGCTCGGCGTATTCGTACACCGCCTGCAAAGGCGTGGTGCCGCCCTTCATGGCCGACCCGAGCGACTTCTCGAAGATGTTCGCCAGGCCGCCCTGCTGGTTGCCGTGGCCGACCACGCCGTTGAACTGGGCGTTGTGCCCGGCGGTGTAGCGCTCCCACCAGGCCAGGCGGTCGAGCAGCTTCTGGCCGACTTCCGGCGTCACCGCGCGGCGCGTCAGCATGAATTCGACACCGTGGATCTCCGGCGTCTCCGACAGGATCGCGGTGCCGCCGTGGCGCACCAGGATATCCATGGCCGCGCCCAGCGCAGGATTCGCGCTGATGCCGGAAAAGCCATCCGAGCCGCCGCATTCCAGCCCGATCTTCAGGTGGCTGGCCGGCACGCGCTGGCGCACCGCATGGTTCGCGGCCGGCAGCATCGATGCCACGGCGCGGATGCCGGCCTGGATGGTCTCGCGCGTGCCGCCAGTGTCCTGCATGACCAGCGTCTGCATGGCTGCGCCCGGTTCCAGCCCTTGCGATTCCACCAGCCCGGCCACCTGGTTGCGCTCGCAGCCCAGCCCCACGATCAGCACGCCAGCCAGGTTCGGATGCCGCGCATAGCCGGCCAGCGTCCGGCGCAGCACGTCGAAATGCTCGCTCGGCGACGACATGCCGCAGCCGCTGGTCTGCGCAAAGGCCACCACGCCATCGACGTTCGGATAGGCCGCCAGCCGCTCCGGCGTGAAATGCGCGGCGATCTGCCGGATCACCGTCGACGAGCAGTTCACCGACGACAGGATGCCGATGAAGTTGCGCGTGCCGACACGGCCATCCGGGCGCACGAAGCCCATGAACGTGGCCCGCTCCGCTTCGGGCACGTAGTCGATTGCACGGACGTCCTGGCAAAAGCCAGGATCACGGTAGAAGTCCACCAGCTTCAGGTTGTGCGAATGCACGTGGTCTCCGGCCGCAATGTCGCGCGCCGCAACGCCGATCACGGTGTCGTACTTGCGCACCGGCGTGCCGGCGGCAATGGCGCGCGCAGCGATCTTGTGGCCGGCCGGGACTTGCGCGCGCACGCGCAGCGCCGGATCGGACAACTGCTGCCCCAGCGCCAGTTCGCCTCGGGCAATCAGGACGTTGTCGTTCGCGTGCAGCCGGATGACGGGATTCGTTTTCACTTGGCAATCAACCTTGCTGCAGCAATTCCTTGAGCCTCAGCTTCTGGATGAGCTGGGTTTCCTGGGCGTAGACGGTTGCCACGTACTTCTTGTAGTCGGGGCCATCGAGATACATCACGGGTGCGTCCAGGCGCGCCGCCACGTTGTGGAACTCGGCGCTCGCCACCGCGGCGCGGAAGGCGTCGCGCAGCTTCTTCTCCACTGCAGGCGGCAGCCCCTTCGGCGCGCCGATACCGTTCGGCGCCTCCACCACCACGTCGTAGCCAAGTTCCCTCAGCGTCGGCGTGTCCTTGAAGCGCGTGGCGCGCTGCTCGCCCCAGGTGGACAGCAGGCGCAGCTTGCCGGCCTCGACATGCGGGGCCCACGAACTGGAATCGGCCAACAGGTCCACCTGTCCGGCCAGCACGTCCTGCAGCGCCGCGGCACCGCCCTTGTAGGCGATGGCGTTGAACTTCACGCCCGCCGCCAGCGCGAACTGCTCCATACCCACATGCGTGGCGCCGCCGATGCCTGCATGGGCATAAGTGATCCGGCCCGGATTGGACTTGGCCGCCGCCACCACGTCCTGCATGGTCTTGAAGCGCGAGTTGACCGGCACGGCAATGCCGAAGGTCTGCCCGGAAGTCCGCGCCAGGTAGGTCAGCTCGGTGCGCGGATCGAGCTGCAGCATGCCGAGCTGCGAGAAGCGCGTGACCGAGATCGGGATCTGGCCGATGGTGTAGCCGTCAGGATTGGCCCGCGCCAGTGCCTTGGTGCCGATCATGCCGGACGCGCCCGCGCGGTTCTCGACCACGATCGACTGTTTCATGATGCCCGATGCCACCTGGCACAGGGCACGCATTGACTGGTCGGCGGTCCCGCCAACGGGCCACGGGCAGATGAACGTGATCGGACGCTCGGGATACTCCGCCGGGGCAGCCTGAGCCGCGCCGGGCAGCAGCATGCCGGCCGTACCCGCGGCGGCGGCCGCCGCACCGCCGATGAGCAGTTGACGACGCTTCGGATTGAAGGGGAGTCCTTGGGTCATGTGGGGTGTCTCGCTTGTTATGCGGCGGAGGGTCCGACCGCGCTGTGCCGTGCATTGTGTTCTCGCCTAACATAACAATCCAATCACAAACTGGCATTGCTTCATAACATCTTCATTATGTAGACTCGGGCATGGCCAACATCGATCGCGCGCTGCGCTCCAACATCAAGTTACGCCACCTGCAACTGCTGGTGGCGCTCGACGAATTCCGGCACCTGGGCCGCACGGCGGAATTCCTGTCCGTCAGCCAGCCTGCCGTTTCGCGGGTGCTGACCGAGGTCGAGAAGATGCTGGGCATGGCGCTGTTCACGCGTTCCACGCGCGGGACCGAACCGACGGCGGCCGGCGAATCGCTGGTGCGGTTTGCGCGCTCGGTGCTGGCGCAATACGAGCAGACGCGCGACGAAATCGCGGCCGTGGAAAGCGGTGCGTCGGGGCGCATCCGCATCGGCTCGATGGGGGCGGCGCTGCCGGCCTTGCTGGCGCGCGCGGTTGGCATGCTGAAGGAGCGCTCGCCGCGCGCCACCGTGCTGATCGAGGAAGGCGACCTGCCCCACCTGCTGCCCAAACTGCGCCTCAGCGAGCTGGACCTGATCGTGGGCCGGCTGGAACCTGGTTACGCCGCCCCCGACCTGCTGGCCGAAGCCTTGTATGCCGATCCGATGGTGGCCGTGGTCAGGCGCGGGCACCGTCTCACGCGCAAGGCCAACCCCGGTTGGCGCGACCTGGCGGAGGTGCCGTGCGTGCTGCCGCCGCCCTGGGCCTCGCTGCGGGTCAAGATCGAGCAGGCTTTCCACCAGCACGGCCTGCATCCGCCGCAGGACGTGATCGAATCGTCGTCCTACCTGACCCTGGCCACCTTTGCCGTCGCACGCGACGCCGCGGGCTTCATGGCCCACTCCGCGGCGCAGGCGCTGGAGGCCGAAGGCCGCCTGCGGATCCTCGCCATGGAAGTGCCGGTCGAACTGCCGCCGGTTGGCGTCATGACCTTGCGCGAACGCCCGCTGACCAGCAGCGCGGTGCAGATGATCGACTACTTGCGGCGAACAGCGGCGGCGTTGAAGCCATCCGGCGGCGTGTCGTGAATCGTTGCGCTAGGTCAAATGCAGCTGCCAGCGCCCCGGTAAGCTGCTACGCCTCAGCCAATCAGCGAGGAATGACCATGAGCACGGCCCACCCGCCCTTCCTGTTCGACGCCAGGGGCATTTCGAAGCGCTTTCGCCATGCCGCCATCTTTGGCGCGCTGGAATCCCTGGGCGACGGGGAAACGATGCGCTTCGTCAACGACCACGACCCGCAGCCACTGCTGGAACAACTGCGCCAGCGCTACCGCAACCAGATTCAGATCGAGTACGTCCAGCGCGACCAGGAGGCTGTGGTGATCGATTTTGTCGTCCACCCCTTCAAGGCCGAACAGGCAGCCGGCGGCTCCTGTGGCGGCGGGGGCGGCGGCTGTGGCTGCAGCGGCGGCTGACACCAGCCGATTGACGCTTGCATGGCCCATACCTTCCGGCAGACCGGCCTCTAGGGCTACCATACCGCTTTGCCCCGATCATCGAGCGCACGCCATGCAAGATCCGCAGACCTCTACTCACAGCACGGCCGAGGGCTGGCCAAGGCCCTCGGACCGCACCAGCGTATCCGACGACGCCCGCGTCGACGACATCATCCCGTTGCCGCCGCCTGAACACCTGATCCGGTTCTTTCCCATCAGCGGTACGCCGGTTGAATCGCTGGTCACGACCACGCGGCAACGCATTTCCCGCATCCTGCACGGGCAGGATGACCGGCTGCTCGTCATCATGGGGCCTTGCTCTATCCACGACCCGCACGCCGCGCTCGACTACGCGCAGCGGCTGATGGCGCAACGCGTTCGCCACGCCGCGACGCTGGAAATCGTGATGCGGGTGTACTTTGAAAAGCCCCGTACCACGGTCGGCTGGAAAGGCCTGATCAACGACCCGTATCTCGACGAAAGCTACCGCATCGACGAGGGACTCCGCATGGCGCGCCATCTGCTGGTCGACATCAATCGACTCGGCCTGCCGGCGGCGGGCGAGTTCCTGGACGTGATCTCGCCTCAATACATCGGTGACCTGATCAGCTGGGGCGCCATCGGCGCACGTACGACGGAAAGCCAGATCCACCGTGAACTGGCATCGGGCACGTCGGCGCCGATCGGCTTCAAGAATGGTACCGACGGCAATATCAAGATCGCGATCGACGCAATCCAGGCCGGCTCGCGTCCGCACCATTTCCTTGGGGTGCACAAGAACGGGCAGGTCGCGACGGTACACACGCGCGGCAATCCGGACTGCCACGTCATCCTGCGTGGCGGGAAGGCCCCGAACTATGACGCCGATTCCGTGGAATCCGCCTGCAAGGAGCTGGAAGCGGCCGGCCTTGACCGCCGCCTGATGGTCGATTGCAGTCACGCCAACAGTAGCAAGCAGCACCAGCGCCAGGTCGACGTCGCGCGCGACGTGGCGCAACAGGTCAGCGGCGGCAGCCGCTCGGTCTTTGGCGTGATGGTCGAGAGCCACCTGGTTCCTGGCGCGCAAAAGTTCACGCCCGGTCAGCACAACCCGCGCGAACTGACCTACGGCCAGAGCATCACCGACGCCTGCATCGGATGGGAAGACTCCGTTGCAGTCCTTGACATGCTGGCGGACGCAGTCACGGCTCGGCAGCAAAAGACAAATTCCTGACCCTTCCCGCTCAGATACACGCAATACGACGCGCATCGGGCCCAATCGACTCGATGTTGCACCGCACCATCGAGTTACACTTCTTCCTGTTCCCGGACGAGGGGTCGGTTATGCGTCGTTATCGCCGCTTTTTTGCCTGAAGCCGGGACTCTAATCTTGCACGCATTGCATCGGAAATCCGGAATCCCATCCGAAGACGAAGAGACACAGAAACATGAGCGCTGACAACCAATTGCAGTTCACCGTGGAACGTCACCCCAACCCCACGCCGGCCGACAAGATCGCGGCCGCGCTGGTCGACCCCGCCTTCGGACGCGTATTCACCGACCACATGGTCACGATCCGCTGGACCGAAGGCCGTGGCTGGCATGACGCCAAGGTGGAAGCGCGACGTCCGTTCCAGATCGACCCGGCCTGCGCCGTCCTGCACTACGCGCAGGAAATCTTCGAAGGCATGAAGGCTTACCGCGGCGCGGACGGCAAGATCTCGCTGTTCCGCCCGCAGGAAAACGCCAAGCGTTTCCGCGCCTCGGCCGCCCGCATGTCGATGGCCGACCTGCCGGAAGCCGATTTCCTGCGCGCCGTCGAGGCGCTCGTGGACATCGACCGCGACTGGATTCCCGGCGGCGACGGCAGCCTGTACCTGCGTCCGTTCATGTTCGCCAACGAGACCTTCCTGGGCGTGCGTGCCGCGGCCGAGTATGTGTTCTGCGTGATCGCCTGCCCGGTCGGCCCGTACTTCAAGGGCGGCAAGTCGGCCGTCACGGTGTGGGTGTCGGACCAGTACACGCGTGCGGCGCCCGGCGGCACCGGCGCGGCGAAGTGCGGCGGCAACTATGCAGCCAGCCTGATCGCGCAGACCGAGGCATCGCAGAAAGGCTGTGACCAGGTCGTATTCCTGGATGCCGCGGAACACCGCTGGATCGAGGAACTCGGCGGCATGAACGTGTTCTTCGTCATGGACGACGGCTCGCTGCAGACCCCGCCGCTGTCCGGCACGATCCTGCCCGGCATCACGCGCGCCTCGATCATCGAACTGGCTCGCCGCGAAGGCCTCAAGGTTTCCGAAACCCCGTACGCGTTCGAAGCCTGGCAGGCTGATGCCAAGAGCGGCCGCGTCAAGGAAACCTTCGCATGCGGCACCGCGGCCGTGGTGACCGCCATCGGCACCGTGCGCCATGCCGCTGGTGAATTCTCGATCGGCGACGGCGGCGAAGGTGAAGTTACGCGCCGCATCCGTTCGCTGCTGACCGGCATCCAGCGCGGCAAGGAGGCCGACACCTTCGGCTGGGTCCACCACATCGCCTGAGAACTGTGCCCTGCCCCAGACTGACCGGGTCAGGGCCGGGCCAGCAGCCCCGGCAGCGAGGAGCCCAGCAGGACCACGCCTGACGCCGTCAGCAGCGTCAGCACGATCTTGCGGAAGGCGGCCTCGCTGATGCCCAGGTAGACCCGGGCGCCGAGCAGCGACGGAATCAGCATCGCCGGCGCCACCACCAGGAACATCGGCAACATGTCGCGCGTGACAATACCCTTGCCGACGTAGGTGGCCATGGTCACCGCCAGCGTGGCCAGGTTGAAATTCTGGATCACGGCGCGCTGCTCGTCCTTGTCGAACCCCCGCAGCGTGCACCACAGCGTGGGAATGACGCCGGTAAAGCCGCCGATCCCGCCCATAACACCTCCGGCAGCCCCCGCCACGCTATCTGCCAGACGCCCGCCATGCCTAATCGCAGGCAAGCGCTGCGCCATCAGCATCACCGGACACCACAGCGTCAGGAAGGCACCGAACACGGCCTTGAAAAGCTGGGCATTCAATGCCGGCAAGATTGCCACGCCAATAGGAATGCCGACCAGCCCACCCGCCACGAACGGCCACAAGCGGCGCAGCGACAGGCCGCGCCGTACCGAAAAAGCTGATAGAAGCTGCCCGGTCAGCGCGCCGAATACCGTCATCGCCGACGCCATGTGTGGTTCGATGGTCCACGCCCAGAACGACATCGCGACCATGCCGAAGGCAAACCCCGACAGCCCCTGCACAAAGCCGGCGACGGCGGCACCGAGGATGACGATGATGAGTGTGAATTCCATGCGGGTAGCAATCGGCGGAAAGCGGAAAGTTGACGAATATGCGCTTTTTGCCAGGCGTTGTCACGGCCCGCATCTGATATGGTCTTTTTCTCATCTATTGCCTCTGTTTTCCCGGCAGGCTCACGCTTAGCATCGAACCGTGCGACAAAGGCCCGGCGACGTCATGCGACGATATGTCGCCCGGCGTCCGGCGCCCTTGCCGGCACATGGCGGCGCATGCGGCGTACACTACGCTCACCGCACGCGCCAACGGCCCGCGCCCCTGGCGCGCTGTCGGCCAACCTCCACGCCTTATGGGCATGACGGTGCAGCCGACGACGTGCAAAGGGCCAGCGCCACGGAGAACAAGACATGTTTGGCTTCACCGCGCTCGAACTCGCCCGTATCCAGTTCGGCTTCACCATTTCCTTCCACATCATCTTTCCGGCCATCACCATCGGCCTGGCCGCGTATCTCGCGGTGCTCGAGGGCTGCTGGCTGCGCACGCAGCGACCGGTCTACCGCGACCTGTACCACTTCTGGTCGAAGATCTTCGCGGTCAATTTCGGCATGGGCGTGGTGTCGGGTCTCGTCATGGCGTACCAGTTCGGCACCAACTGGAGCTTTTTCTCGGAGTTCGCGGGCAGCATCACCGGCCCGTTGCTGACCTATGAAGTGCTGACCGCCTTCTTCCTCGAAGCAGGCTTCCTCGGCGTCATGCTGTTCGGCTGGAACCGCGTCGGACCGGGGCTGCATTTCTTCGCGACCGTCATGGTCGCGCTCGGCACGCTGATTTCCGCGACCTGGATCCTCGCTTCCAACAGCTGGATGCAGACGCCGCAAGGCTACGAAATCATCAATGGCCGGGTCGTGCCGACCGACTGGTTCCAGGTCATCTTCAACCCGTCGTTCCCCTACCGCCTGGTGCATATGAGCGTGGCAGCCTTCCTCGCCACGGCCTTGTTCGTCGGCGCATCGGGGGCGTGGCACCTGCTGCGTGGCCGCGACAACCCCGCCATTCGCAAGATGCTGTCGATGGCGATGTGGATGCTGCTGATCGTTGCGCCGATCCAGGCCGTGATCGGCGACATGCATGGCATCAACACGCTCAAGCACCAGCCGGCCAAGATTGCCGCGATGGAAGGCCATTGGGAAAGCCACGGCGAGCAGGGTTTCCCGCTGCTGCTGTTCGGCTGGCCCGACATGGAGCGTGAAGAAACGCGCTTCGCCGTTGGCATTCCGCGCCTGGGCAGCCTGATCCTCACGCACAGCCTCGATGGGCAGATCCGGGGCCTGAAGGACTTTGCGCCGCAGGACCGGCCCAACTCCACCATCCTGTTCTGGTCATTCCGCGTGATGGTCGGGCTGGGCGTGCTGATGATCCTGCTGGGCCTGTGGAGCCTGTGGCTGAGACGCGGCAAGCGGCTGTTCCAGTCAAGGCCGTTCCTGCGCGTGGCGCTGTGGATGGGGCCGGCGGGACTGGTCGCGATCCTGGCGGGCTGGTTCACCACCGAGATCGGCCGCCAGCCGTGGGTCGTCTACGGCCTGCAGCGCACCGCCGATGCCGTCACGCCGCACAACGTGCCCGAACTCGCGCTGACGCTCGGCCTGTTCATCGTGGCCTACTTCTTCGTGTTCGGCGTGGGCATTGCGTACATGTTGCGCCTGGTGCGCAAGGGGCCGGTGATCGACGAAGGCAAGCATGAGCCCCAGGGCGGCCCAGGCCGCGGACATACGCCGGCCCGACCGCTTTCGGCCATCGAGGACGACGATGTGATGGCGCCCAACCAACCCGCTCGCAGCAGGAGCTGACACCATGGGCATCGACCTTTCCCTTCTCTGGATCCTCATCATCTTCTTCGGCGTGATGATGTATGTCGTCATGGACGGCTTCGACCTGGGCATCGGAATGCTGTTTCCGTTCATGCCTGATCGCCATGACCGCGATGTCATGATGAACACCGTCGCCCCGGTCTGGGACGGCAACGAGACATGGCTGGTCCTCGGTGGCGCGGGCCTGCTGGCGGCGTTCCCGCTGGCCTATGCCGTGGTGCTGAGCGCGCTCTACCTGCCGCTCATGCTGATGCTGCTGGGCCTGATCTTCCGCGGCGTGGCGTTCGAGTTCCGCTTCAAGGCCAATGACCGCGAGCGGCCGGTATGGGATGCCGCGTTCATCGGCGGTTCGCTCACCGCATCGTTCTTCCAGGGCGTGGCGCTCGGCGCGTATATCGACGGCATCCGCATGGAAGGCCACCGCTTTGCCGGTGGGCCATTGGACTGGCTCGCGCCGTTCCCGCTGTTCTGCGGCGTGGGCGTGGTTGTGGCTTACACCGTGCTCGGCGGCACCTGGCTGATCATGAAGACCGAAGGTGGCCTGCAACAGCGCATGGTACGGCTGGCCGGCACGATGGGCTGGGTACTGCTGGCCGTTATCGCAATCATCAGCGTATGGACCCCGCTCACGCACCCCGAAATTGCCGAGCGCTGGTTCCGCCTGCCGAACCTGGTGTGGTTCTCGCCGGTGCCGCTGCTGGTGGTGCTGTGCGTGTTGGGGCTGATGCGTTCGCTGCGCCGGTCGCACCATATCGCACCGTTCCTGTACGCGCTGGGCCTGGTTTTCCTGGGCTATACAGGCCTTGCCATCAGTGTCTGGCCGAACATCATTCCGCCCGGCATCTCGATCTGGGAGGCCGCCGGGCCGCCGCAGAGCCAAGGCTTTGCGCTGGTGGGCGCGCTGTTCATCATCCCGTTCATCCTGATGTACACGGTGTGGGCCTACTACGTGTTCCGCGGCAAGGTCCGCCACGGCGAGGGGTACCACTGATGGGCACCCAAACGGGCGGCGCCCGCCTGTGGCTCAAACGCGTCGGCTGGCTCCTGCTGATCTGGGCGGCCAGCGTTGCGGCACTGGGCGCAGCAGCCTGGCTGCTGCGGCTGCTGATGGCGGGCGCCGGCTTCCACCGCTGAGCTGTACGGCAGGCTCCCGCGCCCCGCCGGAGATTGCCACTTCCTTCCCCTACCGACCCTGAAAGAGCCGCGCGGCACTGCCCGCGCGGCCTTGTCACGCCTGCATTGTCTGCAATGTCCGCAAGATTCCGAATGCCGGAATCAGGATTCTTTGCCCCTCTGTCACCCCGGTGACAACCGCCTCTCTTACTCTGCCAGCGCATTGCCGGCTGCCAAGCCCGCCACGCAATGCCAAGCGCAGAGCCGCGCAGACCGAACACCCCCATTCCCTGAAGAGAACACGATCATGACAAACCCACTCAGCATGCTGGCGCGCTCGCGCTGGATAGGCGCCGTACTGCTGTGCACGGCACTGACCGCCTGCGGCGGCGACGGCGCGGACAGCGGTGGACAAGGGCCTCTTACACCCAGCAGTGCCGGGCAAAACCCGAATCAGGGCGGTGGCAACCAGCCCAACCAGCCGCCTGCCGCCAAGCCGGTCATGCGCTGCGCGCCCTGAACGGCGCCGGCCCGGTTTCCAGACATATACGCCGCCCACCAACCTATCCGGCTACCGAACCCCATGAACTCCAACAGCAGACGCAATTTCCTCAAGCTCGCCGGCACCGGCGCCGCCGCCACTGCCGCGCTGGCCGCCTTTCCGCCGGCGATCCGGCGAGCGCTCGCCATCCCCGCCAACAATGCCACTCGCTCCATCCGCGACGTCGAGCACGTGGTGATCCTGATGCAGGAAAACCGTTCGTTTGACAACTATTTCGGTACGCTCAGGGGCGTACGCGGCTTTGGCGACAGGTTCCCGATCCCGCTCGCGGGCGGGCTCAATGCGTTCCAGCAGACGTATATCAGCAATGGCGCCAGCCGCGTGGTGCTGCCCTACCACCTGGACAGCACTGCCGGCAATGCCCAGCGCGTCAACGGCACGCCGCACAGCTACCCCGACGCCCAGAACGCCTGGGACCTGGGTCGGATGAACAAGTGGCCCACCTACAAGAAAACGCAGTCGATGGGCTACTACACCGAAGCCGAGGCCGATTTCCAGTTCGCGCTGGCCAATGCCTTCACGATCTGCGACGCCTACCACTGCTCCTTCCATGGCGGCACCAATACCAACCGGCTATTCCACTGGACCGGCACCAACGATCCGACCGGAGCGATGGGCGGCCCGGTCATCGACAACAGCGGCGACTCGCTCGACGCCACCAAAGTCAGCTACCGCTGGACCACCTACCCGGAGCGCCTGCAGGCTGCCGGCGTGAGCTGGAAGGTCTATCAGAACCTGCCGGACAACTTCACCGACAATCCGCTGGCCGGCTTCAAGCAATACCGCGACGCCAACGCCGCGCGCGGCAACCAGCCCAACGGCAGCCCGTACCCCCCGTACAGCCCCGCCGACGAGGCCGTCAGCCCGTTGCTCAAGGGCATTGGCAATACCATGCCCGACGGCGGGTTCCTGCAGGCGCTGAAGGACGATATTGCCGCAGGCACGCTGCCGCAGGTGTCATGGATCGTGGCTCCTGCCACCTACTCGGAGCACCCGGGGCCATCCAGCCCGGTGCAGGGCGCCTGGTACACGCAGGAAGTCCTGAACGCGCTGACCGACAATCCGCACGTGTGGAGCAAAACCGTGCTGCTGGTCAATTTCGACGAGAACGACGGCTTCTTCGACCACTTGCCGCCTCCCTGCGCGCCAGCCTATGAAAACGGGGTGCTGGCTGGCGCCTCCACCGTGTCGACGGCCGGCGAATACCACACCGACCAGAAACCGTACGGCCCCGGCCCGCGCGTGCCGATGTATGTGCTCTCGCCGTGGAGCCGCGGTGGCTGGGTCAACTCGCAGGTGTTCGACCATACTTCGGTTCTGCGCTTCCTGGAAGCCCGCTTTGGCGTTCAGGAGCCCAATATCAGCGCCTATCGCCGCGCGGTGGCTGGCGACCTGACTTCCGCTTTCAACTTCCTCGATCCCAACTCCGGCGCAGTTCCTTCCCTGCCCAACCGCGACAGGCTCAGCGCCGATGCCATCCGTACCGCTCAGGGTGCCCTGCCCCAGGTGCCGTTGCCCTCGGCGGACAGCCAGCAAATGCCGGTCCAGCAGACGGGCATACGGCCTTCGCGCGCGCTGCCCTACGAGCTGCATGTCAGCGCCCGCGAAGACGCCGCCGCACGCAAGCTCTGGCTGCTTTTCAGCAATACCGGCACGCAGGCCGCCGTATTTCATGTTTACGACCGCCTGCACCTGGACCGCGTCCCACGCCGCTATATGGTTGAGGCAGGCAAGGACCTGAACGGCAGCTGGGACACATTCGCCGGCGACAACGGCAAGTATGACCTGTGGGTGCTCGGTCCCAACGGATTCCACCGTGCCTTCAGCGGCGACGTCAGTGCCGGGGTGGCCGCCGGAGCCAGCGCGCCGGAGATCCGGGTGTGTTACGACATCGCCAACGCAGCCGTGTACCTCACCATGATCAACACGGGCAGCGCCCCTTGCACCTTTACGGTCCGGCCCGATGCCTATCGTACCGACGGGCCCTGGTCCTACGAGATTCCCGCCGGCAAGCAGTTGGAACAGCACTGGCCGGTGGGCAGGCAGGGCAACTGGTACGACTTCAGCGTGAGCACGGAGCAAGGCGGCTTCACGCGCCGCTTCGCGGGGCGGCTCGAGACCGGCGAAGACAGTGTGTCGGATCCGGCAATGGGCACGGGAGGCTGACGTCGCCGCGTCGTGGGCCGGCAATGGCGCGCCCATGTGCCGCCCGACTACTTCCCTCTCCCAAGAAGGGAGAGGGACTGGGGAAGGGGAAACCGTGTTGGTATCGGGAAGTGCCGCGGGAAGGCCTTAGCTGTTCTGTCATATTGGACCGCTAGACTGCGCCGTCGCAGCGCGTCTGCCGCCTCCCAGCCCCTACTCCCCGGAATCTCAATGCTCGGCGACCTTCTCACGACCTTCTTCGAAGTGGCACGCCAGGGCAGCATTACCACGGCTGCCCGGCAACTCGGCGTGAGCCAGCCCACGGTCACGGCGCGCATCCGCCAGCTTGAGGATGCCTATGGCGTGGAGCTGTTCTATCGCCGTGCGAGCCGGATCGACCTGAGCGACGTCGGTGTCGCGCTGATGCCGGTGGTGGAGCAGTTGATGCAACAGGAAAGCAATGCCGACTATCTGCTGCGCAACGCCGGGAACCTGCGTTTCGGCAACCTGCGCATCGGCGCGACCGGACCCTACTACATCCTGCGCAGCGTGGCCGCGTTCCGGCAACGCTTCCCGGCGGTCGAGGTCAGCATCGAGATCGGCAATTCGCAGCAGATGATCGAGGCGCTGCTGGAGTACCGCATCGACGCCGCGGTCTCCTCGCACGCCGTCGAGGATGGCCGGCTGGCGCGTACCCGCCTGGCTTCCGATCCGATGGTGCTCGTGGTCCATGCGGACCACCCGTTCGCGCGGCTGCCGCATGTCGATATCGCCCGGCTCGCCGAATGCCACCTGCTCGTGCGCGAGCATGGTTCGATGACCCGCCAGGCCACCGAGGCGGCGCTGTCCGCCTGCGGCCAGGAATTGCCGCGCCATATGGTCATCGGCAGCCGCGAGGCCATCTACGAAGCCATCCGGCAGAACCTCGGGGCGAGCGTCGTGCCCGCCGGCGAGGTGCCGCGCGACCCGACCCTGCGCATCGTGCTATTTGCGCAGCGTCCGCCCGTCCTGCACGAATACCTGTACTGCCTGGAAAGCCGGCGCCATACGCGCCTGGTGGGCGCCTTCCTGGAATGCGTGAATGCCCTGGCGCCTGACCCACAGGCACAGGCCGCCTGAGCGATGCGGGGCGCGCCCTGCGCGGCGGCCACGTGGCCGCCACGCCGCCCAGCGCCTATATTGGTGCCATGAGCGAGCACGCCGCTTTTGCCGAATACGAACAGTTGCTGGGCCTGCTGGATGCGGGCAGCCGCGTGCTGGACGCGCGCGCGGTTTGCGAAACCTCGGTGCGCGGCCATCGCTTCTCGGTCTATGCGGCCACTGTCGGCGCCACGGCGCCCGACGCGCCGGCCATCGGCATCTTCGGCGGCATCCACGGACTGGAGCGCATCGGCACGCAACTCGTGCTGGACTACCTGCGCTCGCTGCTCTGGCGCCTGGAGTGGGATGAGTTGCTGCACGAGGAGCTGCAGTCGGTGCGGCTGGTCTTCATGCCCATCGTCAACCCGGGCGGCATGTGGGCCGCCACCCGCGCCAACCCCAACGGCGTCGACCTGATGCGCAATGCGCCGCAGGACGCCGACGCGCGCGTGCCATTCCTTGCCGGCGGCCAGCGCATCGGCGCCTGGCTGCCATGGTTTCGCGGCCGGGCCGGTCTCCCGATGGAAGTGGAAAGCCAGGCCTTGCTGAGGGTGGTGCAAAGCGAGCTGCTGTCGCGGCCGCTCAGCTTCGCGGTGGATTGCCATTCGGGCTACGGCTGGCGCGACAGCATCTGGTTCCCGTATGCGCGCACGCACCGCCCCATGCCGCACCTGCCCGAGATGTACCTGCTCAAGACCATGTTCGAGCAGGCCCATCCGCACCATGGCTATGCATTCGAGCCACAGAGCCACCAGTACCTGCTGCACGGCGACCTGTGGGACTACGCGTATGACCTGGCGCCGCCGGAGAACCTGTTCCTGCCGATGACGCTGGAGCTGGGCTCGTGGCTGTGGATCAAGAAGAATCCGCGGCAACTGTTCTCGCGCGATGGCATTTTCAACCCGATCAAGGCACACCGCACCGCGCGGGTACTGCGCCGCCATGTGAGCCTGTTCGATTTCCTTGGCCGCATCGCCTTTGCGCCACAGCGCTGGCTGCCGACCGGCGAGCGCCGCGCGCAGTTGCAAGAGCAGGCGCGGGCGCACTGGAACCAGCAGCCCAATACATGACGGATTGGGTATTCCTGCGCGGCCTTACGCGCGAAAGCCGGCACTGGGGCACGCTGCCCCAGCGGTGGCAGGCATCCGGGCTGGGCACGCCGCTGGCGCTGGACCTGCCCGGCAATGGCACGCTCTGTCACGAAGTCTCGCCGGCAAGCGTGCCGGGACTCGTAGCGTCGGTCCGGGAGAGTTTGAGACAGGCAGGACAGCCGCGACACTGCCGGGTGCTGGCGATGTCGCTGGGTGCGATGGTGGCGGCGGAATGGGCGCGCCGGTTCCCCGACGAGGTGGCCGCGCTGGTCCTGATCAACACCAGCATGCGGCCCTTCAGCACCATGACGCAGCGCCTGCGTCCGGCCAACTGGCCTGACCTGCTGCGCATGGCTGCCGCCTGGGAGAACCGGGATTATTGCGAGCCCACCATCCACGGGCTGACCTGCGCACGCAGCGATGCAAAACAGGCCGACATTCAAGCGTGGAGGCAAATCGCGACCAGCGCGCCAGTCAGCCGAAGTTCGGCGCTACGGCAACTGCTGGCGGCTGCACGCTACCGCGCCGATCGCCGGTCGCCCTGCCCGTCCACCCTGCTGATTGCTTCGGATGCCGACCGTCTGGTCGACCCGGTCTGCTCCGACCATCTGGCGCGCATGTGGAAGGTGCCGCTGCTACGCCACCCATGGGCAGGTCATGACCTGCCGCATGATGATCCCGACTGGCTGTGCGAAACGGTAGCGCGCCAGCTCGCGCTTACGGCATGACCCCGGCAAGCACGGCCGCGGCAGCTTCGAGACGCTCATGCGTGCCGAACAGCCTTGCGGCCATCAACCCGTTCTGCAGCGAGCCGTAGACCACTTGCGCCAGTTGCGCGGGCGGCACCGGATACGGCTTGTCGCGCAGCGGCTGGGCGCGTTCAAACAAGCCGGTCAGCCACTTCTCATGCATGTGAACGTACTCGCGCATTGTCGCGCGCACCGGCTCGGAGAGCGACAGCACATCGGCCGACAGCATCCCCACCAGGCAGGCCTGATCGGTGCCGAAGCCCGCGCGGACCGGCTCCAGGTATTGCCGCGCCTGTTCCGCGGGAGGCAGCCGGGTGTCGATCGCGCGGATGCGCTCCTGGACGCGCGCGCTGTATTCACGCACCGCCTCGAGCACGAGATCGTCCTTGGACGGGAAATAGTAGTGAATGCTCGAGGTCTTGACGCCCACCAGCTCGGCGAGGTCGCGATAGCTGAAGCCGTTGAAGCCCTTGCGACGGATCAGCACCAGCGTGTGCTCGATCAGTTGTTCGCGAACGGATAGTGTTTTCATGGCTTCAGACCCCTTGCAATGGACTGCCGGTCAGGCCGGCAGCGTTTGCGCGAGTAGCGTGATGAGTGAACCGCTGAAGAGGCAGAGCCCCACCCATCCAACCAGTATCAGCGCGCTGTCACGCAAACTCATGATGTTCCCCTTGGGAGCGGGCGACGTACCGCCCGCTGTGAATCTCAGTTGGCCGGCCGCTCTGGTCAGGCGAGTGCGCCGTCGGTGTACGGGTCGAACTTGCCGACCTTGGCGCCGTCCAGGTACGGATCAACGCTGCGTGCCGGCGTAGCCGAGACGCCACGCGTATCCAGGCCGGCTACCGTGCGGGCGCCGTCGGTGTATGGGTCGGTCTTGCCAACCTTGGCACCGTCCAGGTACGGATCAACACTGCGTGCGGGCGATGCCGAGACACCATGCGTATCCAGGCCGGCTACCGTACGGGCACCGTCCGTGTACGGATCAGGCTTGCCGACGCGTGCGCCATCGGTGTAGGGATCAGCCTTCCCCACGCGTGCGCCATCGGTGTACGGGTCGAATTTGCCAACCTTGGCGCCGTCGGTGAATGCATCGACCTTGCCGACGCGGTAGTTGTAGCCATAAGTGTCTCCGGCAGAACCGCTGCCGTTCGGGGCGGCGGCCTGCGCGAGGCCAGTGGCGAGTGCGGCGGCAAGGGTGGCTGCAGTGATAACGGTCTTGGCGAACTTGGCATTCATGATGGGCTCCTGGGCTGGCGACCTCCCGGTGGGCGTCGCCTGGGTTCGGTTCAATTTCAGGTCTTCTTTTGATCCCGCATCTACTAGTAGATAGATAATCGGATTCAAAAAAAGACCGTCTTCACGGTATTGCGATGGTCCCGTTGCAGGACCGGCTTCCTTTTTTCTTGCCGGTGGAGCAGCGCTTCCATGAGCCAAATACTATCTACTACTAGGTAGATAGTCAAGGAAAAAGATTCCTATCGCACCGATAGGCATTCCGTGATGGCTTTAACCCCGTGATAAATAACGATATGGCCGCCCCCCTTAATGCCAGCGGGGGCCTTGCATCGATGCCCATTCCACAAACAAAAAAAGCTGCCATGCAGCACTCGCCACATGGCAGCTTTACGCCGTTCTATCTGACGCGGCGTCAACCGGCTACGGCAGCCAGTAGGGTATCCGCGGCAGACTCCACCCGGTCAGACGTACCGAACAGGCGCGCCGAAATCAATCCGCTCTGCAGCGAGCCGAACACGACCTGCGCCAGTCGCGCAGGCGGCACCGGGAACGGCGTCGTCCTTTGCGGTTGGGCGCGTTCCAGCAAGCCCGTCAGCCACCGCTCGTTCATCAGGAAAAAGCTCTGCAGCAATTCGTGGACGGACTCAGGCAGGCACAAGGTCTCGGCCGACAGCATGCCGCACAGGCAGATCTGGTCCGAGCCGCAGCTGGCGCGGAACGGGGCCAGGTAGATGGCGGCCTGCTCGGTTACGGGCAGCGTGGTATCGATCGACCGCAGGCGTTCCGACATGGCCGCGCTATATGTCTTGACGGCCTCCAGGACGAGATCGTCCTTGGTCGGAAAGTAATAGTGGATGCTCGACGTCTTGACGCCGACCAGTTCCGCCAGGTCCCGGTAGCTGAAGCCATTGAAGCCCCGGCGCCGGATCAGGACGAGCGTGTGCTCGAGCAGTTGCTCTCGTACGGTTTGCGTTTTCATGAGGCCAGTTTATCTACATGAAGATAGACGCTCAAGGAGAACGCCTGAAGGCGCGGGTAATCCCTTAGGACCGGTGCCGGGCAGAGACCCGCGCACCCGGATTTGCCGGCGCCCCCGACGGGCACAGCCCCGGCATAACCGGGGCGTGCCATGGTGAATCGGTTCAATCAGGCGGCTTAACCTGGCAGGACCTGCGCGGCGAAGGTGATCATCGAGCCACTCGTCACGCAGACCAGCAGCCATCCGCCGAGCAGAAGGATACTGTCACGCACATTCATGATGGACTCCATTGCGGCCAGCCAGGTCCTGCGTGGACCTGGCGGCCGTGGCGAAAGAATGCCGCCGGCCTGCAAGGCCGGCAGACGGATCAGGCGAGCGCGCCGTCGGTGTACGGGTCAAACTTGCCGACCTTGGCACCGTCCAGATACGGGTCCGCACTGCGGGCCGGCGTGGCCGATACACCGCGCGTATCCAGACCGGCTACCGTGCGGGCGCCGTCCGTGTACGGGTCGAACTTGCCAACCTTGGCGCCGTCCAGGTACGGATCAACGCTGCGCGCCGGCGTGGCCGACACACCGCGCGTGTCCAGACCAGCGACAGTGCGGGCACCGTCGGTGTACGGGTCGGTTTTGCCGACCTTGGCACCATCGGTGTACGGGTCGAACTTGCCAACCTTGGCGCCGTCGGTGAACGCATCGACCTTCCCGACGCGGAAGCTGTAGCCGTACTTGTCACCGGCAAAGTTGCCGTCGCGCGGGCCCGAAGCCTGGGCGACACCGCTGGCGAGCGCGGCGGCAAGGGTTGCGGCAGTGATGACGGTCTTGGCAAACTTGGCATTCATGATGGGCTCCTTGGCTGGCGACCTCCCCCTTGGGCGTCGCGGAATCGGTTCTCGACTGGGGTCTCTCTTTGATCTCGCATCTACTAGTAGATAGACGACTGGATCTAAAAAAAGACCGCTTTCACGGTATTGCGATGGTCCCGTTGCAGGACCGGCTTCCTTTTTTCTTGCCGGTGGAGCAGCGCTTCCATGACCCGAATACTATCTACTACTAGGTAGATAGTCAAGGAAAAAGTTTTCTATCGGCCCGATAGCTGATGTTCGGATGACTGGCGAGCCATTGCAGGTCGATCGCCTCACACTTATGGCTGTGCCAATTGCGCGACACCTGATAGCCTTGACAGGCACCCGCGCACACCGGCAACCATGCAGCCTCCCCGCCAATCTCCACTTCCCCGCTGGCTGGCCAGTACGGCCGGCATTGCCGTATTGGCCGGGCTTGCACGCCACCTGCTGTTCCGCGCAGTCGAAGGCGAGGCATTCGTCACGCCGGCCAGCGCGCCGCCGGAGCCCGACCAACCCGATGCCAGGCTGCAACACAGCACGTTTCTCAGTGGCGCTCGCGTGCTCCATGCCGCTTACGCGCCTGCGGAACACGGGCAGGCACCGGCGCTGATGGTGTGCCACGGCGACGACGAATGCCTGTCCGACTGGGCGCCCGTGCAAGCCATGCTGGCGGATTCCGGCATCAGCAGCTTCGTATTCGATTACAGCGGCTACGGCGCGAGCAGCGGACGCCCCAGCGTCCGGCACCTGCGTGAAGACGCACGCGCGGCCTATCGGATGTTCCGGGCGGCAACGCCGGACGCAACGCGGCACTACGTTCTCGGCCACTCGCTGGGGTCCGGGGTGTTGCTGGATGTCGCGCGCGGGTTCACGCCAGCCCCTGACGGGATGATCATCGCCTCGGGTTTCAGTTCTGCGCGTGCCGCCGCGGTCCAGACCGGCCGTGTGCCCGCGCGGCTGGCGTGGCTGCTGCCAGATCCGTGGAACAACGCGGCGCGCCTGCGCCGGATCGGATTGCCGCTGATTGTCGTGCACAGCCGCGCCGACCAGGTCCTTCCACTGGCCCATGCCGAACGTCTTGCGCAGGCGGCTGCGAATCTTCAGGAACTGGTCTTGTTTGACGGCATGCCGCATGACGCGGCTATCCTGGCCGACCACATGCATGCGTACTGGGCGCCCGTCATCGCATTCATGCTTGGCCGCAGGCACGGCCTCGATCGGGACCCGACAATCTAACCGAGTCTGTGCACCGCGGCAATCATCCTTGTGGGCGAGGCGCGACGCATGGGCAGGCTGAGATTCTTTTCCCGATTTCTTGTCTATATTTGTTCTCATGGCAAAAGCATCGGTTAATCGCTGTTGAACAGCATTGGAGGGAATGCCATGCGCCGGCTTGCAAACTTGTTCAGTCCGCCGACCCCGGAAAAGATTGCCGAAAGGGAACTGCAAGACATGAGGCTGACGTTGTTCCAGGCCGAGCGACGCCTGCTCGAGGCGCAAATGCAGGTCGCCTACTATCGCGACATGGTCGCGTTCCTGGAAGACGTGGCGACCAAGGGCGTCGAGGACGTGGTGGACAAGCGCCGCGCCGCCCCGCCGGCCGCCATCGAGACCTTCTCGGCACCGCGTGTCGCGCCAGGACTGACCACCGTCCCGATCGTGCCCTCGGCCGCCTAGCGGGCCGAGTATGCGGCGGCAAATTGCCTGACCTACGGCGGAGTCCTTCGTACTCCGCCCGTCATTGATAGCGCCGCACGGCTCGCGGGAACGCGTGCCGACCTGTGCGATACTCGCGCTGCCCGCCGCGCAAGCCGGCTGGCGCACCGTCACACAGGAGCCCCCCATGAACGAACTGCTGCCCGCGATCGAGATCGAGACCGCGCCGAATCCCGCTTTCACCGTGATCTGGATGCACGGCCTGGGCGCGGATGGCAATGACTTCGTGCCGGTGGTTCCCGAGCTTGGCCTGGGAGACACGCCAGGCGTGCGCTTCATCTTTCCCCATGCACCGGCCATTCCCGTCACCTGCAACGGCGGTTACGTCATGCCGGCCTGGTATGACATCTACTCGTTCGACGAAGCCGGCCGGCGTGCCGATGAAACGGGCATCCGGGTTTCGTGCGAGCGCATCCGGGCGCTGATCGCGCGCGAAAATGCCCGCGGTATCGCGACGGACCACATCGTGCTGGCCGGCTTTTCGCAGGGCGGCGCAATCGCTTACACCACCGCCATCACCCATCCGGACGCGCTTGCGGGCATCGTCGCCCTGTCCACGTATATCCCCGCTCCGGACACGCTGGCAGCGCAGGCGACCGCCGCCAACGCCGCCATCCCCGTCTTCGCCGCCCACGGCACGCAGGATGATGTTGTGCCGCTGCAGCTTGGCGAACAGGCGCGCGACTTCCTGCAGGCACGCCGGATTCCGGTGGCATGGCACACCTATGCCATGCCGCATTCGGTCTGCATGGAAGAAATCGCCGCCATCGGCGCGTGGCTCCGGGCCACGTTCGCCCGCATCACGCAGCAATCGGCGCAAGGCTGAGCCCCGCCACGGTCATCCCCATGAACATGAAAGCAGCACCGCTTCTGAAGATCGATTTCAACACCCGCAAGGCACTCGTGTTTGCGCTGACGGCCGAGCGGCTGTCCGCCTACTACGAACATGGCAAGTGGCTCACCGATGCGCAGGGCGCCACGCTGGCGGGAGAATGGCTGTCACGCTCGAAGCTGCAGCTCGCCCTGTCGGAGCGCCGCCTGCTCTCGGAACTGAGCGACCAGTTCGCACGCCAGCTGGCGGAGACGCTATCGCGCGAAGCGGGGCTTTATGCCTCGCACGAAATGATGGAAGCGCTCGACCCGAACTACCAGTCCGCGTTCGCGCACGACATGCTCGACGAATGCGAGCGCCTGTTGCGCGAGAACGGCGTCAACGAGTAGCAACGAACCATCGCCTCAAACCCGCGGGAACGCCTTCACCACATGACGCAGCAGGCGGTCCGCCACCGGTGACAGCGGCCGCCCAGTCCGGGTGATCACATGGATGCGGCTGTTGTTCAGGATCGGGTTGGCAAGCGGCAGCGACACCAGGTCCGCGAATTGCGCGCCCTTCAGCGGCACCGAGCGCGGCGTCATGATGTAGCCCAGCCCGAGCGCAGCGAATTCCCACAGCACCTTGAACGAGTTGGTGGTGAGCATATGGTTCAGCGTGATGTGCTCTTCGACCTCGGCTGCCTCGATATGCTTGCGCACGCCGAACGATTCAGTCAGGGACGCGCCCTGGTGCGGCGCCAGGTCGGCCAGCGTCAGCGCGCCCCGCTTGCGTGCCAGCGGATGGTCCTTGCGCACATGGACGCGGATCGGTGCCAGCCGTGAATAGTGCGAACGCAGCCGCACGTCGTCCGGCGGCTGGAACACCAGGCCGATATGCGCCAGGTCCTCCAGGATGCAACGCACGGTCTCTTCCGTCCCCGCCACGCGGATGTTGTACGTGACATCGGGGTACTGGTGCTGGAACCCCCGCAGTACCGGCTCCAGTACCAGATCGATAAAGCCCTCGCCGAAAACGACTTCCACGTGGCCGCGCTGGGCGTTCTTCAGGTTATTGACCTCCGCCAGGAAGGTGTCGCTCAGATCCTGCTGGCGCCTGGCGAACAGCGCCAGCAGCCGCCCCGCATCCGTCGCCACGACGCCCCGGCCACGCCGTTCGAGCAGCGCCAGGCCGGTGTCCTGCTCCAGCTTGGCCACGGCGCGGCTCACCACTGACGGGTCCAGTTCCAGCACATCGGCCGCGCCGCGCACCGAGCCGGTCTCGATGATCTGCAGCAGGCACAGCGCCCGCTTGCGGTCCAGGACATCGTCCATCGTTCTCCCCTCCTCGTCTCGCAATCGTTGCAATATACACAACGTTTTACCGCAATCGTTGTCATGGATGCCGCGGGCCGGCGCAGCGAGAATATGAACACGATCCCATTCGCCGAACCCATGAACCCATCCAGCCTTGCAGACCTGCGGCAGTCCATCCAGACCCTTTCGCCGGAATTTGTCGATATCCGCCGCAAGATCCACGCACATCCCGAGCTGGCCTTCGAGGAGCGCCGGACCAGCGATCTCGTTGCCGAATGCCTTGCGGCATGGGGCTACGAGGTGCATCGCGGCCTGGGCACCACCGGCCTTGTCGGCAAGCTGAAGAAGGGAGCAGGGACAAAGGCGCTCGGCATCCGCGCCGACATGGACGCACTGCCGATCCAGGAGAAGACCGGCCTGGACTATGCGAGCACCCTCCCCGGCAAGATGCACGCATGCGGGCACGATGGCCATACGGCCATCCTGCTCTGTGCGGCCCGCTACCTGGCCGAGTCCGCCGATTTCAATGGCACGCTGAACCTGATCTTCCAGCCCGCGGAAGAGAACGAAGGCGGTGCGCTACGCATGCTGGAGGACGGCTTGTTCGAGCGTTTCCCGTGCGACGAGATCTACGCGCTGCACAACGCCCCGGGATTGCCAGTCGGCCAGATCGGTGTCAGCGCCGGGCCCGCCATGGCCTCGTTCGACCGCGCCACGGTGACGCTGCGCGGACGTGGCGCGCACGGCGCCATGCCGCATCACGGCATCGACCCCATGCAGTGCGCCGCGAGCATCGTGCTGGGGCTGCAATCGATCGTCAGCCGCGAAATCGATGCGCTCAAGTCCGCCGTGATCACAGTCGGATCGATCCAGGCCGGCGCCACTTACAACGTCGTGCCGGAAAGCGCGCTGATCAAGATCGGCGTGCGCACGCTCGATCCGCGGGTACGCACGCTTGTCGAAACGCGTATCCAGCAATTCGTGAGCGCGCAGGCCGAGAGCTTCGGGCTGCAGTCCGAGGTCGTCTACGAACGCAAGTATCCGGTGCTGGTCAACCATGCCGCACAGACCGAGCGCGCGCGCGAGGCCGCCATCCGGCTGGTTGGCGAAGCCAATGTCGTGGCGCGCCCGCCGGTCATGGGCAGCGAGGACTTCGCCTACATGCTCGAACATCGCCCCGGCGCTTACGTCCGGCTCGGCAACGGCCTGGGCGAGGATGGGGGCTGCATGGTCCACAACCCGCTCTATGACTTCAACGACAAGGCCTTGCCCGTGGGCGCCGCATTCTGGGTGCACCTGGCGCAGAGCTACCTGGCCTGAACCAGCCACCAGCCTGAAAACAAACCAAGAACGGGGACAACCATGCATTCGCTCAACCGCCGCCGCTTTCTCCAATACGCAGGATTCGCCGCGGGCAGCACCGCGCTCGGCAGCCTGCCTGCGTTCGCGGCCGAAGCCTTTCCGACCAAGCCGCTCTCGCTCGTGGTGCCCTACCCGGCCGGGGGCGCCAGCGACACGTCCGCACGCATCTTCGGTGAATCGATCAGCAAGAGCGTCAAGCAGCAGGTGCTGGTCGAGAACTACGGCGGCGGCACCGGACTGATCGGCGCCAACAAGGTGCTGGCCGCGCCGGCCGATGGCTATACCTTCTTCCATGGCTCGATCAACGAGGTCTTCCTGGCCCCGCTGCTCAATCCGGCCGCACGCTACAAACCGCAGGACTTCATGCTGGCCGCACCGATCAGCGACGCCAACATCGTGCTGATGGTCCGCAACGGCATTCCCGCCGATACGCTCGACAAGTTCATCGACTACGCGAAACAGAACAAGGGCAAGCCGCTGACCTACGCGACCGTCGGCATCGACTCCATCTACCACCTGATGGGCGACGCGCTGGGCGCGCGCCTGGGCCTGAACTTCCTGCACGTGCCGTACAAGGGTGCCGCGCCGGCGCTGCAAGGACTGGCAGGCGGCGAAGTGGACTTTGCGATCCTGCCTTACCAGTCGAGCTTCGACGCCATGCAGCAGCAAGGCCGGCTAAAGGTGCTGACGAGCTTCTCGAAGACGCTGCCCGCATCGCTGAAGCACATTGCGCTGATCTCCCAAAGCCGGACAGTGCCTGACTTCGAGTACATGATCAGCGGCGGCTACTTCGTCAAGCAAGGCACGCCCGCGGATCGCGTGGCGGTACTGCGCAAGGCCATCGGCGAAGCGTTGAGCAAGCCTGAACTACGCGCCAAGCTGGAGGCGGAGGGACGCACCGTGGTCCAGCCCGTCGACAGCCAGCAGCAGGCGAACCAGTTCTTCGACCAGTACCAGGCGCGTGTCACGCAGCTGATCCGCAACGTCGGACGCAAGACCAACGCGGCCTGATTGCGGCGCATTCATGGCGTGCGCGCCGCAGCAGGCGCCGCACGCCTTCCCTTGCCGAGTTCCACGACATCCAGCCGCCGGAACACGAGCGCCGACAGCAGCGTGATGGTTCCTACCACGACAAACGCCAGCCGGAAGGCCGGACCGGCCTCGCCGAACTGCGCGCTGAACAGCGTCACCAGTCCGCCGCCGACCGTCACGCCCAGGCCGATGGCCAGCATCTGCACCATCGAAAACAGGCTGTTGCCGCTGCCTGCATCCTCTACGCTCAGGCCCTTGAGCGTGACACTGTTCATCGCCGCGAACTGCATCGAGTTGGTCGCGCCGAACAGGGCGAGCTGCGCGATCGACAGCGCCAGCGGCCAGCCCGGCGACATCGCGCCGAACGATGCGATCGACGCCCCCACCAGCGCCGTGTTCACCAGCAAAAATTTCTCATAGCCGAAGCGCGTCACCAGCGGCACGATCCAGCGCTTGGACAGCGTCCCGGCCAGTGCGGCCGGCAGCAGCATCAGGCCGGCGTGAAACGGCGTGTAGCCAAGCTGCATTTGCATCAGCAGCGGCAGCAGGAACGGCACCGCGCCGGAACCGATGCGGCAGACGAGATTGCCAGCCAGTCCCACGCTGAAATTCGGCTCGCGGAACAGCGCCAGACGGAACAGTGGCGCGTGGCTGCGGCGCGCATGGGGGATATACAGCAGCGCGGCGGCCACGCTGAGCGCGGCAAGGCCAGCGTTCCAGCCGGCGTGGCTCGCCTGTGCATCCAGGGCGAGCGAGAACGCCACCATGCACAGGGACAGCAGTCCGCAGCCAATCCAGTCGAACGGCGGCGCGCCGGCCGTGTCGCCCGCGGGCAGGTAGCGGCGCACGGCGAGCAGGCCGACCACGCCGACCGGCACATTGATCAGGAAGATCCAGTGCCAGGAGACATGCTGTACCAGCCAGCCGCCCAGCACGGGCCCGAAGATCGGGCCCACTTGTCCCGCGATCGAGACGAAGGCCAGCGCGGCGATGTACTGCTCGCCCGATACATTGCGCAGCACGGCAAGCCGTCCGATCGGCAGCAGCATGGAGCCGCCAATGCCCTGCACCACGCGCGCGATCACCAGTTGCGGCAACGTCTGCGCCCCGGCGCAGAACAACGACCCCAGCACGAAGATCAGGATGGCGCTGAAGTAGACCCGTCGCGTGCCGAAGCGGTCCGCAAGCCAGCCTGACGCCGGCGTGAGCATGGCCATGGTGAGCGTGTAGGCCACCACCACCGGTTGCAGGTCCAGCGGCTTGCGTCCGAGGCTGTGCGCCATCGACGGCAATGCGGTATTGACGATGGTGGTGTCGAGCGTCTGCATGAAGAAACCCGCAGCGACGATCCACAACATGGCCTTGAGAGAGGGAGTGGAAGCTTGGCTCATGGGGGGCATGTGCTTGGCGCGGCGTGCAGGCTGGAGACAATCTGCAAAGCCCTGGCAGCCGTGTCATGGAATCGATCATAGCTGCCGCCAGCCGATCGGGAACCCTGCCAGATATACTGACTGCCATCGGATATGCCGATAACAATATTCCCCCATGCTCAACCCTGTCTGGATCCAAACCTTCGCCACGGTGGCGGCCGCACGCAGTTTCTCCGAGGCCGGCCGGCAGCTGGACCTGTCGCAGTCGAGCGTCAGCGACCATATCCGGCGGCTGGAGCAAAGCGTCGGGCGTCGCCTGTTTATCCGCGATACGCACTCGCTGTCGATGACGCCCGACGGCGAAGCGCTGCTCGTGCATGCGCGGCTGATCCTGGAGGCGATTGCACGCGCGGAGTCGCAGTTCACCGCGCCCCGGTTGCGTGGCCGTGTCCGGCTCGGGACTTCGGAGGACCTGGCGCAGGGGCCGCTGTCGGGCGTGCTGTCGGCGTTCCGCAATACGCATCCCGACGTGGAGATGGAAATCACCATCGCCATGACCAGCAAACTGTACGAGCTGATGGATGCCGGCGCGCTCGACCTGATGCTCGGCAAGCGCCGCCAGGGCGACCGCCGCGGCGTACCGCTGTTTCGCGGCTCGCTGGAATGGCTCGCGCGCCCCGGGACCCTGGTGGACCTGTCCCAGCCCTTGCCGCTGATCCTGGTGCACGAACCGAGCGTGACGCGCTCGGTCGTGCTCGATACCCTGGCCAAGGCGGGCTGCCAGTGGCAGGTGGTCTGCAGTAGCAGCAGCCATTCCGGGTGCCTTGCCGCTGCCCGCGGCGGCCTTGGGCTGACGGTACGCTCGCGCTATCTCTACGGCGAAGGCGTGGCGCCGCCGCTCAATTGGGAACGCCTGCCGACGCTGCCCGAGGTGGAGTTCATTTCGCTGTCGGCGCGCCGGCTGAGCCAGCCGGCCGAGACCTTGCTGCGGCTGCTGCAGAAGAGCGATTTGCGCGCCGCCAGCAACCGCATCGCTGGTTAGCGCTGCGCCAGTTCGTCCAGCGCCTCGTATGCGGTAGCGAGGTGGTACGGCGACGTGGACGGCATTTCGGCCCGCACCACTTCGCCGGACGGGGCCACGCATTCGTGCCAGCCGCCCGCGTGCAGGAAACGGCTACGGTATTGGCGCAACTGTGCCTCCAGTGTCGCCAGCGACTCCGGTGTCCCATCGACGGCCAGCGCGCGGGCGAATTCCGTCTGCGCCCAGATGCGTTCGGTGCCGTCGAGCAGGCTGCCATCGGCATTCAGCGCGGCGCTGACGCCCAGTGTGCCGGGGACTACGCCATGCGCCTGCGCGAAAACAAAGGCGCGCTGCAGCGAAGCGCCAAGCGGCGCGCCCTCGAACAATGCAGGGTTGCCGGCGACGAGCGAAAACCACTCGAACTGATGGCCGGGCTCGATGCGATTACCCGCCGTCTCCTGCGGCAGCTCGGCGATGCAACCACTGGCCGGATCCACGAACCGGCCCTGCACGGCCGCGGCGATCTCGCGCAGACGCACGGCATACCACTCGTCGCCGGTAGCCTCCAGCGCCGCGAGGTAAGCCTCGGTCAAATGCATGATGGGGTTCTGCTGCACGCCCGCGCCCTTGTCCTTGAAAAACTCCGACAGCGCCGCGTGGTACAGCCCGAAACCGTCTGCAAAGCGCTGCTCGACCAGCTCGCGCGTTTCCTGCAGGATGGCCAGCGCGTCCTCGTTGCCGCCGCAGGCGTAGTAGTGCGCGCACGCGAAGATCACGAAGGCATGCGTATAAAGGTCGCGTGTCGAGTCCAGCGGCATGCCGGCCGCATCGACACTGTAGATCCAGCCGCCGTCGCCGGTGCTGAAGTAGGCCTGCAGCGAACCGAACAGCGTATCGGCGTGGTCGAGCTGGCCGGCCACCGAAAACACATAGATCTGACGCGCACAGGCCATGGCCCGGTAACGCACCGGCGGCAGGGCATCGCCGCTGGCGCCATCCAACGCTTCATAGGGCAGCAGCAGTTCCGCGTTCCAGCCTTTGGCGGTCCAGTGCGGCAGGATGGCGGTGTCATAGTGTGCGCGCAGCGACGCAACCAGTTCGGCAAGTTCAGGTGAGATGGGCATGCGGGTCCGGAGAAGCGGGCGCCACCCGGCGCCCCGGAGCAGACGATACTGGAAACCGCGCGGCGGCGGAAGATGCACGGTTCTGCACGGCGCCGCTAGCAACGGGGCTTCTGCGCTGGAATTGGGTTCGCGCAATTGCTAGCATCTAGGGGTCGCCGTTATCGGAGACCGTCATGTCGACCCAGCCCCTGACCCTTGCCGACAGCCACCGCACACTCGTGCTCCATGTCCTCGAAGATCCGCCGGGCCTGTACACCTGGCGCATCGTGATGGAAGAGCACTGCGGCGCGGCGGATGCCGACTGCACCATCGAAGCCACTTCCGCTTACGGCTCCGAAGCCGAAGCGGAAGCCGCCTGCTGGGCAGCAGGCAATTACATGCTCGACGGGCCACGCGCCGCCGGAGAAGTGCGGCTATCGTGACCTCTGGCGTCCGGCTACTTTGCT
Organism: Cupriavidus sp. C2SS-8b; assembly: GCF_057073745.1. Taxonomy (NCBI): domain Bacteria; kingdom Pseudomonadati; phylum Pseudomonadota; class Betaproteobacteria; order Burkholderiales; family Burkholderiaceae; genus Cupriavidus; species Cupriavidus sp. C2SS-8b. The sequence goes on along the minus strand of NZ_CP172717.1, from coordinate 942,928 downwards.
CCGCCGGGCGCATCGCCTAATCTGAAATCGTTGGCAGTGGCAACGTGGAGGCATTTTTTCTCCACGTTCCTCCGGCCACCCCGATCCTGCGGGGCTCATGCCATTGCCCGAAATATTCCTGGCCTTTACTACCGCGTATGCCGGCCCCGTGCACGTAAGATGCGCCCGACGGCAGCGCCGCAGGAGTCAGCTATGGAAAAGCCGGTCGTCAGTCCGCAGCGCTTTGTCGAGTTGATGAACGAGCGCCTGTCCAGGCACCCTCTGTTCCAGGAGGGCATGCACGTGTACGCCATCCCGCAGCACACCGATCATCCGCGCAGCCTGGTCTGCGTGGGGCCGCGCGGTACTGCGGGCGTCTGCGCCACGATAGAGAATATCGTTCGTGGCGAATGCGAGGTGTTCCCTGATATATCGCAGGAGTGGCACAGGCCAGGCGCCGTGCCGCAGCAGGCAGCGAGTTTGCGCTGAAATCCAGCAGCCATGCCGAGCGGATCACACGAGCATAGCGACAGCTATCGTGGCTACCGCATCCATATCGTAGCGTTGCGCTACGGCGGCCAGCACGACGGCTGGTGGACGCTGCGTGCGCGCATCTGGCAGCACGGCCACGCCCTGCCCTTCGCGGACCCGGACGCTGGCGTGCGCTTTGCCTGCGCCGCCGACGCCAGCCGTGCGGGGCTGGCGTGGGGCCGCGAGGTCATCGACCGGCTGATTGCCGGCCAGCAGGCCGCCGAAGAGGCCGCCTTCTCCTGACCGCCGCTTCAGACGTCGATCGCGGCATCCGACTTGACCTTGCGGCGCAATTCGAACTTCTGGATTTTGCCCGTCGAGGTCTTGGGCAGCGGACCGAAGTACACCGCCTTGGGCACCTTGAAGCCCGCCAGCAGCGTGCGGCAGTGCGCCATCAGTTCCTCGGCGGTTGCGCTGGCGCCCTCTTTCAATTCGACGAACGCGCAAGGCGTCTCGCCCCACTTAGCATCCGGCTGCGCGACCACCGCTACGGCCAGCACGGCCGGATGACGATAGAGCGCATCCTCCACCTCGACACTGGAAATGTTTTCTCCGCCCGAGATGATGATGTCCTTGCTGCGATCCTTGATCTTGATGTAGCCGTCCGGCATGCATACGCCAAGATCGCCGGTGTGGAACCAGCCGCCCGCGAAGGCCTCGCGCGTGGCCTTCTCGTTCTTGAGGTAGCCCTTCATGCAGATGTTGCCGCGGAACATGATCTCGCCGATGGTCTCGCCATCGGCCGGCACCGGCTGCATCGAATCGGGATCGAGCACCGTCACGCCCGCCTGCAGGTGGTAGCGCACACCCTGTCGGGCCTTCTTCACGGCACGTTCTTCCTGCGACAGGCTGCTCCAGTCGTCCTGCTCCGCGCATACGGCGGCCGGGCCGTACACCTCGGTCAGGCCGTACACATGGGTCAGTTCGAAGCCCATCGCTTCCATCTGCGCCAGCACCGCGGCAGGCGGCGGTGCGCCGGCCACCATGCCACGCACGGGACCGCGCAGGCCTTCGCGCCACGACGGCGGCGCGTTGACCAGTGCGGTGTGCACGATCGGCGCTGCGCAGTAATGCGTCACGCCTTCGTCGCGCATCAGGTCAAAGACCAGACGCGGCTCGAACTTGCGCAGGCAAACGTTGACGCCCGCGCGCGCGGCCACGGTCCACGGGAAGCACCAGCCGTTGCAGTGGAACATCGGCAGCGTCCACAGGTAGACCGGGTGCTTGGGCAGGTCCCACTCGAGGATGTTCGAGATCGCGTTCATGGCCGCGCCGCGGTGGTGGTACACCACGCCCTTGGGGTCGCCGGTCGTGCCCGAGGTGTAGTTCAGTGCAATGGCGTCCCACTCGTCGGCAGGCATCTTCCACGCGTAGTCCGGATCGCCCGAGGCGAGGAAGGACTCGTAATCGGTATCGCCAAAGGGCTCGGCCCGTGGCCCCAGCGCGTCTTCCACGGCGATGACCTTCAAACCCGGGATTTCCAGCGACACCTGCCGGGCAAGGTCGGCGAACTCCGTATCGGCCAGCAGGACGCGCGCCTCGCCATGGCGCAGCATGAACACCAGGTTGGCGGCGTCGAGGCGGATATTCAGGGCGTTCAGCACGGCACCCGCCATCGGCACACCAAAGTGCGCTTCGACCATGGCCGGCGTATTGGGCAGCAGCGCCGCCACGGTATCGCCCTTGCCGATACCGGCGCGCGCCAGCGCACTCGCCAGGCGCCGCGCGCGGGCATAGGTGTCGCGCCAGTTCTGGCGTACCGGGCCGTGCACGATGGCTAGCCTGTCGCCATACACCTCGGCCGCACGGACCAGGAAATCGATCGGGGTAATCGGCACGAAATTGGCCGCATTGCGGCCCAGGCCGCTGTCGAAATCTGTGGGCATTGCTTGTGTCTCCGCTGAACTCTTCTGTACCGGGGCGCTGTTACTTTTTCGTGCACAAGGCTATCATCGCACACGCCCGGGCTCTGTCATCCGGATGACAAATCGCCCGGAAACCCGCGCCAGGCAAGGCTTACAGGATTCTTACACGGCCAGGGCCATGGTCACGCAAGGCCGCCTTTCCTGACCGCCCAACCCGCCTTCGATGACCGCGTCCGACTGTTCCCCGCCCACCTCGCCACTGGCAGGCCATGCCTGGTTCCATGCGCTTGCACCGGAGCATCAGGCGCTGGCCACGCGCACCACGATCCTGCAGGAGTTCGCCGCCGGCGCCCTGATCGCCCGGCGCGGGGAACCGTCGCGCGACTGGATCGGCGTCGACAGCGGGCTGATCAAGCTGGCCGTCTACACCCCGGACGGCCGGGGCTGCACGTTTTCCGGCGTGCCCGCGGGGGGCTGGTGCGGCGAAGGCAGTGTGATCAAGCGCGAGCTGCGCCGCTATGACGTGATCGCCATCCGCGATTCGCGCGTGCTGCTGGTGCCAGAGCCCGTGTTCAACACCTTGCTCGCCCAGAGCCTGCCATTCTCGAGTTTCGTGGTCACGCAGCTGAACGAGCGCATGGGGCAGTTCATTGCCACCGTGCAGAACGACCGCCTGCTCAGCGCCGATGCGCGCGTGGCGCAGGCTATCGCGCAGCTTTTCCATCCGTCGCTGTATCCGCGCACCAGTCCCGTGCTGGAACTGTCGCAGGAGGAAATCGGGCTGCTGACCGGCCTGTCGCGCCAGCGGGTCAACCAGGCGTTGCGGCGGCTGGCCAACGAGGGTCTGGTGCACCTGGCGTACCAGACCATTCGCGTGACCGACCTGCCACGGCTGCGTCACTTCGGGCTGTCCGAACTGTAAGCGGGCGCTCCGGCGGCCTGCGCCGACAGTTGCGCGGCCCGTCGAATGCTGCGACAGTAACCGGCTGCGCTCCAGCCACTGCCCGCATGCCCATTGTCAGCCGCAACCCCGTCCGCATTACCCGCCTGCGTTTTCCGTTCGCCGTGCGCGTGGAAGCCCAGCAGGGCGCGGCGCGGCTGCGCGACGCCAATGCACGGCGCGACGTGCGGCCTGGCGATCCCTTTGTGGTGCCTGCGTTTGCCTATTTCGACTGCGAGTTGCAATCCGCCCCGGGCCAGGCGTGCGCTATGACGTTCGAGGCGGTGCCCGATGCGGTCTGCCCGCGCATGAATGCGATCCATCATGACAAGCACTGGTCCCGCGCGCTCGCGCGGCTGGTGTTCGAGCAGCCGACCGTCGACTGGAATGCCGCGCGGCTCAGCGAAGACTGGCAGGTGGCCCAGCGGCTGGTCCGTGCGCGCCTGTTTGCCGAAGGCGAAGCGCTGCATCCGCTGGTGCGCGAGCAACGCGCGGCGCGGGCGCTCTACCTGCTGGCGCTGCCCGAGGCGAGGCCTGAGCCGACGCCCGCCCGGCTCGATTTACTTGCCACCCAGTCCGGCCTGCGCTCCGCCGCGGCATTCGCGAGCGCGTGCGCCAACCTGTTTGGCGTGGAGCTGGCGCAATTGCTCCCCGGCAAGTCCGATCACCGGCGTCCCGATGCCTCGGCCTGGCCCGGCTGGCCGGTTCCCGCTGCGGCCTGGCTTCGCACAAACGGTTGAAGGGCCTTCGCCGTTCGGCAGGCGCGGTTATCGCCGCAGGCTGAGCACGATCACTCCGGCGGCGACCAGGCCGATGCCCAGCCACTCACGCGGGCAGGCCGTTCGCCCAGGAACAGCACCGCGAACAATGCCACCAGCACCAGGCTGAACTTGTCGACGGGGGCCACCTTGGAGGCATCGCCAATCTTCAGCGCACGGAAGTAGCAGACCCAGGAGGCGCCGGTCGCCAGGCCCGACAGCGTGAGGAAGATCCAGTTGCGGGCCGAGAACGTCGACGGGTCCATCCATTTGCCGGTAGCCACCACGAACGCGGCCAGCACCACGAAGATGATGACCACGCGCACCAGCGTGGCCATGTCGGAATCGATGCCGGACAAGCCGACCTTGGCGAAGATCGCGGTCAGGGCCGCGAACACCGCGGACAGCGCGGCCCAGGCGAACCAGCTCGATGCGGCAGGCATCATCGTGAATGCTCCGAGATTGGCGGGCGCCACGGCCCGGCGGAGCCTGAAGTATATCGGCGCGGCGTCGGCGCTACGCGAGCCGGGGCATAGGGGCCGCCGTCCGCGCGGCCCCTCTTCCGACACTATGCGTGCGCCGGATGCGCAGCCGGTGCCGCGCTCGCATGCTGCTGCAAGCCGGCCATCCGCAGCTTCGAGCGCTCCGGGTTGATCATGGCCGCACCGGCAAAGCCGCCCACGATCATCAGTGCGCCGCACACCGCGAAGCCCGTCTCGTAGCCATGCGCGCCGGTGGCGTTCTGCACGAGGTAGCCCGTCACCAGCGGCGCCAGGATGCCGGCAATCGATGAGATCGAAGCGTCGATCGACAGCAGCGCGCCGCGCTGTGCCGGCGGGCAGACCTCGGCCAGCATGGCCGGGCCCAGCGAATAGATCGACGGTGCCAGCGCGCAGCTTGCCGCCAGCAGCGCCACGCGCTGCCAGGTGACCAGGCCGGGCGACAACAGCGCGGCCAGGCAGAGCCCCGCGCCCACGAGCATCAGCGCGGCCAGGCGGCCTCGGGCGATGCGCGATGGCATGCCTCGGCGCAGCATGCGCTGCGACCACCATGCCACGCCGAGCGTCACCGGCATGTTCGCCGCGATGATCGCCGCGAACAACCGGCCCGAGGTGGCATGGTCAAAGCCGAGTCCGCGCTGCAGGTATGCGGCGAACCACGTCAGCGACAGCGCCAGGCTCCAGTAGGCGACAAAGCGCAGCAGGAAGCAGCCCAGCACCGTGGCGTCGCCGAGCAAAGCGCGGTATGGCACGCGCGGCTGGCCCGCGGTGTCGGCCGAAACCTGGTCGACCTTGCCCTCGCCGCCGAACAACAGCCACAGCACGGTCCAGGCGGCGCCCAGCGCGGCCAGCACGTAGAAGTTGGCGCGCCAGCCCCAATGCGCCGTGATGTAGGGAATGGTGATGCCGGCCAGGATCAGGCCGGTGGCGCCGCCTTGCGTAAAGAAGGCCACGGGGAGCGTGCGGCGATCATCGGGAAACCACTTGTAGGCCGCGTGAATGGCAATGGCCGTGGACGGTCCCTCGGCAATGCCCAGCAGCACACGCGCGGCGATCAGCACCGCCAGGCTCGACGACCACGCCAGCGGCAGCTGGAACACCGACCAGGCGATGGCCATCAGCAACAGCAGCAGCGTGCAGGACACGCGGTTGGCCACGAAGCCGCCCGCCACACCGGCCACGGCGAACAGCCAGAAGAAGCTGCTGCCGACCAGCCCGAACTGGGACGGCGTCAGGCCCAGTTCATCCATCATCGGGCCGGCAAGCAGGCCGACGCTGATCTTGTCGAGGAAATTGACCACGACGAACAGGAACAGCAGCACGGTAACGACCCATGCCCGGCCCCGTTGATAGGTTGCACTCATTCGCTCTTGTCTCCGATTTCTTGTCCATGGACCCGGGCCAAAGCGCGGGTGTCGGAAAAATTCTGGACAGGGTCCGGTGAGGGTTACTCGTCGTATCCGACGATTTGCCGGGCGGATCGGGGAATGCCTGAGGGCGCGGAGAGCGAATTTGCTAGCGGGGGCGCGGTGGTTTTGGTTGAGGCAAGTGAATTATTGCGAAGCCTGCATGGGGGCGGGACTACGCGCCAATGGCGATTGTTCTGTGGGGTTCCAGGGAAGCAGGCGATGAGACCGGCAGCGCCGCCACTTATGAAGTCAGCAGAAAGGCACGTCGCATGGCAGCTGGCCATCGACGAGGCGCTTCCTGGTTCTGGCGGCTTTGGTTTCGCGAGGCCGGACTATGGCGAACTTGCTGCGCAGACTTATCCCGCAGCGTGCATCGGCGAGAGGGAATACGCGAGTACCAGCACAGCGACAATAGCCGGAGACCCCAGCCTTATCGCATTGCTTCGCGTGAGTACGCCAAGATAGACGTACAAGCACACCAGCACCATCGCAGTCAGGTACAAGAGGCCGTCATAGACTTGCATGGATGTCTCCCGTGGGGTCTTGCCCCGGATGTTTTTATTGGTCTACATCGTGCTGCCGCCAGGCTGCTTCTTTGGGGGGACGCCCTGGCGCAATGCCTTTGCTGTCTGTTGCGGTCCATGATTGCCACTTCAAAGCCGGGTGGCAATCATGGAAATCCCTGCGAAATAAGGTAAATCGTTGGTGCGATGCGCAAAATCACAGGAACGATTTGCCCTGCGAAAGTATCTTTTCGCAAACCTGTTCGGTGGCCTTCGCCTTCAGGCCGGTGCCGCTGATGTCCAATGTCTTGCCGTGGCCGTCCTGGAGAATGCCTCTCGTGCCATTGCCATAGCCGCTATCGGTCGATGCCTTCGACGGGCCGCCAAGCTTGTCCATCAGCTTGTCCTTGACCGAACCCGCCCCGCCCGCGCCCAGGTAGTTGTTCTTGATGCAGAAGTCGAGCAGCCCGGCCACATTGCCCAGGCTGCCCGAGGAAAGCGACTGCAGCGAAAGACCGCCGCCCAGTCCGCCCAGCGCACTGCCCGCGCTTTCCGCCCCGCCACCACCCATGGGGTTCTTGAGTACGTCCCCCAACTGCGCGTGCGAAGCCGGAGACAGACCGGTCAGCACCGCCGCCAGTGCCATCGCGGCAGCGCGCCGCGCCCGCCCGAGCGTTGTCTTGCCTGCCTTCATGGTGCCAGCCCTCCGTCTATGCGCCGCGTAGGATCCGCTACCACTATAGTGCGCGCACCAGCCTTGCGCCGTGCCCCGCACTTTCGCCCGCGATCAGTCGGCTGGCAGCATCTGAGGGTTCCAGGCGACCTCCCAGAGATGGCCGTCCGGGTCGGCGAAATAGCCGGCGTAGCCGCCCCAGAAGGTCGTCTGCGCGGGCTTGACGATGGTGGCGCCGGCAGCGGCTGCCTGCTGCATCACCGCGTCCACCTCGCCCTGGCTGCCAACGTTGTGCGCCAGGGAAGCGCCCGCCGCCGCGCGGACGGACAGCGGCAGGCCGGTGTCGTGGGCGAGGCTTGCGCGTGGCCAGATGGCCAGCTTGAGGCCGGGCTGCAGGTCGAAGAAGGCCACCGCGCCATGCTCGAACTGCGTGCCGATAATGCCCTCGGTCGGCAGGCCCAGCCCGTCGCGGTAGAAGCGCAGCGAGCGCTCCAGGTCATCGACGCCGAGCGTAATCAGGGTGACACGGGGTTTCATGCGGTCTCCTCTTCCTCTTTCGGCTTCGGCTGAAGATGGCTCAGCGCTGGCCGAAGCTCGCGTCCGAAAACAGGTCTTTCAGTTCGCGTGGCTGCGAGCGCCAGTATTGCTTCGGCGCTATCACGCTCGCGCCCAGCCTGGCGGCGGCATGCCACGGCCAGCGCGGGTCGTATAGCATCGCGCGGGCCAGCGACACCGCATCGGCCTCGTTGCCGGTGATGATCGACTCGGCTTGCTCCGGTTCCGTGATCAGGCCCACGGCAATGGTAGGCAGGCCTACCTCAGCCTTCACGCGCTGGGCGTAGGGCACCTGGTAGCCCGGCCCCAGCTTGATCGCCTGCGCTGGCGACACGCCGCCGGTGGTGACATGGATGGCCGCACAGCCGCGCGCCTTGAGCGCCTTCGACAGCGCCACCGTACCGTCGATATCCCAGCCGCCCGGCACCCAGTCCGTCGCGGAAATGCGCATCCACACCGGAACGTCCGCGGGCACGGCCGCACGCACGGCGTCAAAGACCTCGATCGGGAAACGCATGCGATTTTCCAGGCTGCCGCCGTACGCGTCATCGCGATGATTGGCCAGCGGCGACAGAAACTGGTGCAACAGGTAGCCGTGCGCCCCATGGATCTCGATGCCCTGGATGCCCAGCCGCACCGCGCGCACCGCGGCCGCGACGAAATCATCGCGCACCTTGTCCATGCCCGCGCGGTCCAGCGCGGCCGGCGGCACTTCGTCCTGCGCATGCGGCACGGGTGACGGCGCCACGGTGTGCCACCCCTCGGGCGCGTCGGGCCGGACCTGCTTGCCGCCTTCCCATGGCCGCTGGCTCGACGCTTTGCGCCCGGCGTGTGCGAGCTGGATGGCGACGGCGATCGGCGAGTGCGCGCGCATGGCTCTGAGTACGCGGCCCAGCGCGGCCTCGTTGTCGTCATCGTAGAGGCCCAGGTCCCCGGCGGTGATACGGCCTTCCGGCGATACCGCCGTGGCTTCAATGATCAGCATCCCCGCGCCGGACAGCGCCAGCGAGCCGAGGTGGATCATGTGCCAGTCGCCGGCATTGCCGTCCTGCGCCGAGTACTGGCACATCGGCGCAATGATGATGCGGTTGGACAGGCTCAGCTTGCCGATATCGAGGGGATCGAACAGATGGCTCATGGGGATACCTTGTCTTGCGGATCTGGGCACTGCGCGTGGCCGCGCCGCGTTAAGAGGATGCCTGCAGTGGAATGGGTGATTCTAGGCCGACGGCGACTTTGCCGCTTGCCGCCGCCCTACAGGGATTGGAGTTCAGCCAGTCAATGCTTGACCGGGGGCATCGCCAGCCGCAGGCCGCTGGCAATGGCCGCGACGCCTGCAAACCCGGCGCCCAGCGCTAGCGCCAGTCCCGGCCCATGGTCGCCCGCAAGGCCGAAGCTGAGCGCCACAAGTGCCGCGCCCGTGGACTGGCCCAGCAGCCGCGCGGTCGCGATCACGCCGCTGGCGCCGCCGCTGCGCTCGCGCGGGGCGCTGGCCATCAGCGCCTTGAGGTTCGGCGACTGGAAGAAGCCGAAGCCCGCGCCGCAGATGCACATGCGGATGCCGATCTCCAATGAGCTCGGATTGGCCGGCATCAGGGCCAGCGACGCCATGCCCGCGCTCATCACGGCAAGCCCGACAGCGCCCAGCAGACCCGGCGGATAGCGATCGGAAAGCCGGCCGGCGATCGGGGCCATCAGCGCCACCACCACGGACCACGGTGTCAGCAGGAATCCGGTTTCCACCTGGCCGCGCCCGAGCACGTGCTGGAAATAAAACGGCAGCGAGACAAAGGCCAGCCCCTGCGCCGCAAACGAACAGATCGCGGTCAGCGTCGACAGCGCGAACATCGGCCGGCGGAACAGGTCGACCGGCAGCATCGGTGCGGGGTGGCCGCGCTCGCGCCACAGCAGCAGGCCGAACGCCACGACAAAGACCGCCGCCGCGGCCAGCGACTCCGCCAGCGGCGCGCGCTGGGCGCCCTCGCCCAGCGCGAAGATCAGCGCGGCGAATGCCACCACGTTCAGCATCGCGGCCACGCGGTCGAACCCGTGCTGGCTGCGCGGCGTCTGCGGCAGCGCGCCACGCGCGATACCAAGCGCCAGCAGGCCGATCGGAAGATTGACGGCAAACAGCCACGGCCACGTGCCGAAGGACAGGATCACCGAAGCCACGGTCGGCCCGAGCGCAAATGACACGCCAACCACGAGCGCATTCAGCCCGACCCCGCGCCCGAGCCGCTGGATCGGGAAGATCGCGCTGATCAGCGCGGTATTGACGCTCATGATCGCGCTGGCCCCGATGCCCTGCAGCACGCGCGCCGCCGCCAGCGATGGCAGCGACCACGCCAGTGCGCAGACCACGGAGGCCGCAATGAACACCGTCACGCCGCCGATATAGACGCGCCGGTGCCCGAGGATGCCTCCCAGTGCCGCGAACGGCAACAGCGTGGCCACCATCGCCAGCTGGTAGGCGTTGATGACCCAGACCGACGCCGCGGGCGTGGCGTTCAGGTCCGCGGCAATGGAAGGCAACGCGGTATTGGCGATCGCCGTGTCCAGCGTGGCCAGCGCCACGGCGATCATGATGGCCGCCATGCCGCGGCGCTCGCGAGCAGTCATGGCAGGCGAGCCAATGGCGGCTGGCGCCGGGGTTGAGGCAGTTTGGAAGGGAGCGGGACTGGACACGGCGCGAGTCGGGTTGCGGCCGGAGTGCTGCCCGGCACGGATCAACCGAGACAATACGGGAAATCCCTTCAACGCGCTGAAGACGGCTTCATATGTATGCACATTTCAAGCCGCTCACATCGATTTAAATTACCACCAACATTTATTGAACAAATTATGACCATCATCTAAACTGCGTCAAACATCAATTTTCGAAGAGGCCTTCAGATGGCGCGCGCATCACGGGAACAGGTCGACAAGAATCGGGAAGCCATCGAACAGGCGTCGTCGCGGCTGTTCCGCGAACGGGGGCTCAATGGGGTCAGCGTGGCCGAACTGATGGCGGGCGCGGGGCTGACGCATGGTGGTTTCTATGGGCATTTCGCCTCGAAGGACGCCCTCGCGGCGCAAGCCTGCAAACGCGCGTTCGAGGAATCGGCCGCGCGCTGGGAGCGCCGGATCGAGCGTGCCGCCGGCGACCCGCAAGCCATCCTGGCCAGCCTGATCGAGCCGTACCTGACGCAGGCCCATTGCGCCGATCCTGGCCACGGCTGTGCGGCCGTTGCACTGGCCAGCGACGTGGCAAGGGAGCCGGCGGACAAGCCGGTACGGTTGGCTTACCTGGAGGGGCTCCGGTCCCTGGTCAAGGACATGGAATCGACCGTGGCCAGCGACAACGCGGACACGTGCCGCCACGAAGCGCTGATTCGCATGGCCATGCTGGTCGGCGCCGTTACGCTGGCGCGCGCCGTGGAAGGCGACACCTTGTCGGACAACATCCTGGACGCCGTCCGCGAACGGTTGCTCGGGCCATCCTCCGGCTGATCGGCCGACCTTCCGGAAGCACCTGAACCACCAATCTCCGCGCCCCCGCCGGAACGCGGATGGGCCGAGGCACCCTGACGCCCCGCAAGCGCCCCTGACAGAGAGAAACCCATGTTCGCCCAGGCAATTTCCAGCCGGCTCGACCGGCGCGGCATCCACTATGCATGGCTCATCGCCGCCGTCACCTTCCTAGTCATGCTCACCACGTCGGCAGCGCTAGGCCTGCCCGGCGCCTTCCTCAAGCCGCTGACGCGCGAAATGGGATGGAACACGGACCAGATTTCATCGATCCTGGCCTTCCGTTTCGCGCTGTTCGGATTGATGGCGCCGTTCTCGGCGATCCTGATGGAGCGCTTTGGCGTGCGCAACGTAGTCTGCGCAGCGCTGGCGCTGATTGCCGGCGGCATGGCGCTGGCCACCGTCGTCACGCAACTGTGGCAGTTGTTCCTGGCATGGGGCGTGATGCTCGGCATCGGCTCCGGCATGACCGCGCTGGTGCTGGGTGCCGTCGTGGCCAATCGCTGGTTCAGCGCGCGGCGCGGGCTGGTGATCGGCCTGCTCACGGCCAGCTCGGCCACCGGCCAGCTCGCATTCCTGCCGCTGGCCGCCTGGCTGATCGAACATATGGGCTGGCGTGTCGCGGTGCTTCCGGTGCTGGTTGGCTGCGCGGTACTGGCCGTGCTGGTGTTCGCGTTCATGCGCAACCGGCCCGCCGACGTCGGTCTGGCCGCATTCGGCGAAGTGCCCGCTGCAGTCGCCGTTGCCCCTGCCGCACCGCCCGCCCCGCTCACGCTGCGCGGCCCCTTCGTCGTGCTGCGCGATGCCATGCGCAACCAGACGTTCTGGGTACTGGCCGGCACCTTCTTCATCTGCGGCCTGTCCACCAACGGGCTGATCCAGACCCACTTCATCGCGCTCTGCGGAGACTTCGGCATGGGCCCCGTGCCGGCCGCCTCGGCCCTGGCCATGATGGGCGCGTTCGACTTTGTCGGCACCATCCTGTCCGGCTGGCTGTCGGACCGCTATGACAGCCGCAAGCTGCTGTTCTGGTACTACGGGCTGCGCGGCCTGTCATTGCTGTGGCTGCCGCATTCGACCTTCACGCTGTACGGCCTGTCGATCTTCGCGATGTTTTACGGCCTGGATTGGATCGCCACCGTACCGCCCACGGTCAAGCTGGCCGCCACCGCTTTCGGCCGCGATCGCGCGCCAATGGTTTTCGGCTGGATCTTTGCCGCCCACCAGATCGGCGCGGCCACCGCGGCGTTCGGCGCGGGCCTGAGCCGTACGCTGCTGTTGACCTATACGCCGGCGCTGTATGCCGCGGGCGCGGCGTGCTTCGTCGCGGCGCTGCTGGCACTGTTCGCCAGGCGTGCCGCGACGTCAGGCAATGCGGCCGCGGCGCAAGCCGCTAACGGCTGACCGCGGCGCGCCACAGCGTCAGAACTTGGGGATCCTCAGGGTCTTGCTGACCATCAGCGACCCCGACAGCGCGAACAGCAGCACCAGCGGGTGCAAGTCCGCGGGGCCGATGGTCCATGAACCGCCGGGCAGCGCCACGTCGAGGCGTTGCTGCGCGGCGCACCAGGCCAGCACGCCGGTCAGCAGCACGCTGGTGGGAATCGGCGTGCCTTCGAAATACTTGACCTTGTCGCTGCCGGCCGACAGCGTTTCCGCGGTGACGTTGAATCGTGCGAGCCGGCTGACGCCGCAGCAGACAAAGAAAATCAGCACCGCCAGGTCCCAGCCGCCGCGCATGCCGGCGGCAAACGCCAGCGTGGCCGGGCCGACCCCGAAGGAGATGATGTCGGCCAGCGAATCGAGCTCGCGCCCGAGCGCCGAATGCTGGTGCCGCCAGCGCGCGATGCGCCCGTCCAGCACGTCGAAGATGAAGGCCAGCGGCGCCAGCGCGGCCGCCGTGAAAAAATGCGACGGCGTCGGCGTGGCCACATAGAACATGGCGAAGAACACCGATGCCATCCCGCAGGCGGCATTGCCCAGCGTGAACACGTCCGCAAGCTGCAGCTCGCGCAGCATGGAGAAATGGCGGGGCCGCTCCTGAGGCGTCGGCATCGGGGAGCCGGCTCAGAGAACCTTGGACACGTGGCCGACTTGCGGCGGCGCCGCGAAGCAGTCGCTGACGAGCGCGCGCCACTCCTGGAATTCAGGCGCTTCGCGGAAATGCACCATGTGGTTCTCGACCGTCTCCCATTCGACCACGAGCGTGTATTGCTGCGGCTGCTCGATCGAGCGGAACAATTGCACGCCGTGGCAGCCGCGCGAACGCAGGAACAGCGGCTTGGCCTTGCCCACGCCCTCCTCGAACTGGCTTTCGCTGCCGGGCTTGACGGTGATTTGCGCGATTTCCTTGATCATGATGTCCCTGTGTGTGGTTGGGGGCTGCCGACGCATGCCGGCGGGATGACACTACCTTAGCACGATCGAGCGCGCGGGTCGTGGCCGCAATCCTTTCGTTACTCGCGCACCGTAGCATCGCGGCTTCCGTTGAATCCGTGAGGAACGCCATGTCGATGAAGCCACTGAATGCCTTGAAGGCCGGACTGTTTTTCGCCGGTCACGCCACCTGTGCCCTTGCGGCCGCTGCGCCGTGCGGTGCGCCGTCCACCTTCATCGCCGACGTGCGGGCGGCATCGGCCACTTCCCCGCTGGCGGGCAAGCTGGTGGAGATCGAGGCGGTGGTCACGGCCGACTACAGTGGTCCCGATGGGTTCATGGGCTTCTTTGTCCAGCAGGCCGACGCGCAGCGACAGCATCGGGCGGGCGTATCCGAGGGCCTGTTCGTCTACGCGCCGCGCTACGCTGCGCGCGCCGGCGACCAGTTGCGGCTGGCCGGCACCGTGGAGGAGCGCTACGGACAAACCCAGCTGGCCTTGTCGGGCCTGCCATCGGTCTGCGCTTCCGGGCGCTCGGTCACGCCGGCCACTCTCGCCCTGCCCTTCTCCAACGACATGTCACCGAGGGCGCTCGAGGGGATGCTGGTCACCGTGCCGCAAACGCTGACCGTCAACGACACGCATGACCTGGGCCGCTATGGCAGCCTGCTGCTCGGACACGGGCGCCTGCACATTCCCACCGCGATCGCCGCGCCGCGTGAAGGTGCCGCGCAGCTTGCGGCAGACAACGCGCTGAACCGGCTGGTGCTCGACGATGGGTCCAGCCAGCAGAACCCCGCGATCGTTCCTTACCCCGCACCGGCACTGAGCACCGCAAACCCGGTGCGTGCCGGCGACACCGTGACCGCCCTGCGCGGCGTGCTGGAGAAGCGCTACGGCAACTGGCGCTTGCAGCCTGTGCCCGGTGCGGCGCCGATCCGGTTCACTGCCGCCAATCCACGCCAGCCCGCCCCCATACGAGCCGCCGGCACCGACGCGCGCGTGGCCGCGTTCAACGTGCTCAACTACTTCAACGGCAATGGCCAGGGCGGCGGCTTCGATGCGCCCGACAACCGTGGCGCGCGCAACGCCGCCGACTTCGCGCGACAGGAAGCCAAGCTGCTTGCGGCACTGCGCGCGCTCGACGCAGACGTGATCGGCCTGATTGAGGTGGAGAACAACGGCTTTGGTCCGCGCAGCGCCGTGCAGCGCCTTGCGTCCCAACTAGGACCGGACTGGCGCGCCGTCGAGCCCGGCACGCCAAGGCTTGGCCTGGATGCTATCTCGGTCGCGCTGCTCTATAACCAGCGCACCGTGATGCCGCTTGGCACGCCTGCGACCACAGTGCTGGAAGCACGCAGCCGGCAACCGCTCGCGCAGACATTCGCGCCAGTCGGCAATCCCTCGCAGTCGTTCACCGTCGTGGTCAACCACCTCAAGTCCAAGAGCTGCGCGGATGCCGAGGGACCCGAGCGCGACCAGGCCGACGGCCAGGGCTGCTGGAACGCGGCCCGCTCGCGTGCGGCCCGGACGCTGGCCGACTGGCTCAAGAGCTCGCCAACCGGCGTCGCTGCCGCGGGCACGCTGGTGATCGGCGACCTCAACAGCTACGCCCGGGAAGAGCCGATCCGACTGCTGGCAGAAGAGGGATACGAAGACATGGTGGCAAGGCTGGCCGGACGCGACGCCTACACCTATGTATTCGAGGGCCAGGCGGGCTACCTCGACTACGCGCTGGCCGACGCTGCCCTTGCCCGGCGCGTCCGGAGCATCAGCATCTGGCATGTCAATGCCGACGAACCCGCTGCCTTTGCCTATGCGCAGGCGTATCGCAGCGCTGCCCAGCAGCAGCGCTACTACGCGCCGGATGCCTGGCGTGCTTCGGATCACGACCCCGTGCTGGTGGACCTGTCCTGGCGCGCGTCCGCGCCGGACACCGCACCCGCCCAGGGCGCAGGCGGCAACGCCGTGGCCGAGCCCGAAGGCGGCGGCGGCAGTGTCGGCGCCGTCGCGCTGCTGGCGATCTTGCTCGCCGCCAGTACGGCGCTCGTCATACCGGCGCTGCGCCGCCGGTCGATGTGAGAGCCGATCGCCTTCAAAATACCAAGAGAAAACCCCAATACAACTTCACAAAAATATAATCCAATAATCAATCGAGCCGCATCACAGCGTTATATTTCTATCCGCGCAATACGTGTCGCCGATTCGTGGTGGAGTCGGACACGCGCCTCAGCCCGCACGCCCAGCCTGCGGGCTTTTTTTTGCGTAGCGGTTCATTCCGAACACGCGTCAATCGCATTTTCCACAACATCTCTGAATAAATACATTCACATAAATATCTGGATGTTCTTTTTCTCTTGACTTGCATGATATATCACATATTGTGTATCCCTATGCGGAGCGCCAAGGCGCTCTGGCACAAGAGAACATGACAATTTTGTCATCTGGCGATAAGCACGCGATTTTTGGAGAGGTACAACCAGACATTTATTCAACCATTTGCCGGAAACCAGATCGGTCGATCTGAAAAATCCATTTTGATCCATTTTCGGCAGCCGGAATATATACCGGAGAGCCAGGGTATTTTACGTCCTGAAAATGCAGAAATACCCAAACCGATAAGCCGATGGAACAGGAGACATGAATATGACAGCGACCCGCGCCAGACCCCCAGAAATCCGCCTGCCGACGCAGGCCTGCGCCATTGAACCGGCTGAATCAACCGATACAAGGAGCGCGCAATGAATCATCCGTCGGAAGCAACCCTCCGCCCGCAGCAGGGTTCCGAACGCACGCGCTGGATGCAGCTGTTCGTCGGCGTCGTCTGCATGATCGCCACGGCGAACATCCAGTACGCGTGGACGCTGTTTGTCCCGGAGATCCAGGAGACCTATGGCTGGTCCCGCGCCAGCATCCAGATTGCCTTTACGGTGTTCGTGCTGGTCCAGACCTGGCTCGCGCCGATCGAAGGCTACTTCATCGACAAGTTCGGCCCGCGCATGATGGTCGCGTTCGGCGCGATCTTCATCGGCACGGCGTGGGTCATCAACTCACAGGCCACCACGCTGATGGGGTTCTACATCGGCGCGGCCGTCGGCGGTCTTGGCGTGGGTTCGATCTACGCGACCTGCATCAACAATGCGCTCAAGTGGTTCCCGGATCGTCGCGGCCTCGCCGTGGGCCTGACAGCAGGCGGCTATGGCGCGGGCTCCGCGGCAACGATTCTCCCGATCGCGGCGATGATCGAGTCGTCCGGCTTCCAGCCCACCTTCCTGTTCTTCGGCATCCTGCAAGGATCGCTCGCCTTTGTCGCGGCATGGTTCCTGCGCTCGCCCAAGGCCAATGAAGTCAGGGCGTCGCAGAAGCTGGTCCAGGCCACGCGCGACTACACGCTCAAGGAAGCCATGAGCACGAAACTGTTCTGGCTGATGCTGGTGATGTTCGTGCTGGTCGTCACCGGCGGCATGATGGCCGTCGCGCAACTCGGCGTCATCGCCAAGGACCTTGGCGTGAAGGAGTTCAAGGTTGACCTGCATTTCTTCGTGATGGCCGCACTGCCGCTCGCGCTGATGCTGGACCGCATCATGAACGGCATTTCGCGTCCGCTGTTCGGCTGGGTCTCCGACAATATCGGCCGCGAGAAGACCATGGTCATCGCGTTCACGCTGGAGGGCCTGGGCATCATCGCGCTCGGGTACTTCGGCAGCAATCCGTATGCGTTCCTGATCCTGTCCGGCGTGGTGTTCCTGGCCTGGGGCGAGGTGTATTCGCTGTTCTCGGCGCTGGCCGGCGATGCGTTCGGCACCAAGCACATCGGCAAGATCTACGGCGTGCTCTACACGGCCAAGGGCATCGGCGCGCTGTTTGTCCCGATCGGCAACCTGCTGATGGAGGCCACCGGCACGTGGTCAACCGTGCTTTACACGGTCGCCGCCATGGACCTTACCGCCGCGTGCCTGGCCATGATGGTCCTGCGCCCGGTCCTGGCGGCGCATGTGGCCACGGCAAGGAGTCTTCATTCAAAGGAGATGGCCGCGACGGGTGCGCAGGTTCCGGCGTGACACGCGCGGCATCGGCATCGCAATGAAAGAGCGGGCTTCTTCGGAAGCCCGCTCTTTGGTCTGGACCGGCTTGTTCCCCGCCCTTCGGCTGTCACGACTTGACTTCGTGGCGCGCCAGCCCTTTCACCAGGTACAGCACCACCAGCAGATTCGCCACGGCCAGGCTTGCATGGATCCAGCTCGGATGCACCAACGCTTCGTAGAGTTCCAGAGGCAGGTAGATGCCGCCGGAAAACACGCCCAGCCAGTTGCCCCAGGCCAGCCGGTGCCACAGTCCCCACGCTTCGGCAAAGCGCATCAGCGCGTACACCGCAGCCGAGCCGCCGATGGCCCACAGGCGCGCATCGCTCGGGTGCGACAGCAAGGCCAGGAAAATCGTCGGGTAGCGGCTGGCCGGGTTGACGTGCAGCCGCATGATGATCGACTCGGCCAGCGCCTGCGCATCACGGTGGAGAAACGCTACCAGCCCCAGGCCGGCCACGATGACCAGCGCGCCTTTGGCCGCTTCGAACAGCGCAATGGTCCTGAGGCCGAATATGTCCTGCTTCGCCATGACGTGGCTCCGGGGTGGGGTGTGATCCGAGGCCCATATTGTGCAATACGGGCCGCCCCGGACACCACTGCCCTGGCCATGCGCGCGCGTCAGCGTGCGTACTCGCGCTCCTGCATCGGGCCATCCGCTTCAATGCCGCCGTTCGCTTCCAGCGGGCCATCGACGGAAATGGGCCCGTCGACATTGAGGTCGCCCTTGATCACGAGGTTGCCATGCACGGTCAGCGGCCCGTTGAAGACCTTGAGGTAGCCCGCTGCATAGGGCAGCCCCCGGGCTGTGGCGGGGCCGGAGAAAAATGCGGCGGACAGCGGGCCGCGCGCATGCACCCGTCCCGCGACGATCAGCGTGCCGTGCACAGTCACCGGCCCGCGCACATGCGCCGATCCGCCCACGGTGATCGATCCGGTTTCCTGCGGCTGGGCCCGCAACGCCATGGCTGAGCACAAGGCCAGCGCCGCCGCCAGTGCCAGGCTCACAGCGCGTACCTGTGCGGCATGCATCGGAAGATGTGGGGTTTTCATTTGGCCTTTTCGCGTCACCACGTCATCACGTCACGCCGCTCCGCAGACCACCAGCCAGCCGCGCAACGGAGCCGGCAATGTGATCCCCGCGGACTGCGGCCGGCCGCGGCCGACCAGGAGGGTAATTTCAACTTAGTGCGGATCCTGGCGCGGCGCAAGGCGCATGGCGCCTGGTCAACGCGAGGCTTCGAGCTTTGCCTTGAGCCGCCTCACGGCTTCCGCCGATTCCGCCTCGATGCGTGGGCGCAGCATCAGGCGGTTGAGCAGGACGAACAGCAAGGTGGGCGACTGGTAGCTGAATTCCCGCTCGAAGCGCGTGCTTTCCTCGCTCGGCGTGAGTGAAGGCGTGAGGGCCGGGGTCAGCGTATAGGCCACCGAGCCGGCCTTGCGTCCCGCGATCTCGCCTTCGATCCGCCAGGTTCGGGGCGGCTCGCTCTTCGTCACGGTCCACACCACCACGCCGCTGCGTCCCGCCACCACGAAGGTCTCGGTCACGCGCTCGCCGGGGCGCAGCGAGTGATCGGTGGCACCCGCCACGCCCAGCGAAGACGGGTGCCATGCCGGCCAGTTTCCGGGCGTGGACACGTAGTCGAACACCGCCGCCGGCGGCCGGGCAATGACCACCTCATTGCGGATGCGCGTGGTGTCGGCCCAAGGCAGCGGCACGAACAAAGCGGCGGCGCCTGTGGCTACTGCAATCAAAATCCAGAACAGCGTCTTGTGTCGTCGCATGGAGGCGTGAGGCGCACGCACGTTCGGTGGCGTGGCGCATTGCTTTCAGTGTAGTGAACCGATTGCATCGCGCCACCCCGCCGCCTCCAGGACGACCGCCGCTGTCAGGGCGTGGAAGCCACCGCTTCCGATGCCGGAACGGGCCCCCACCCTCCGCCGAGGCTGCGCACCAGCGCCACCGTCGCCGCGGCCCGCAATCCGGCCACGGCGTTGGCGTCGCGTTGCGATTGCAGCACCGTGCGGTCGGCGTCGATGACGGTCAGGTAGTCCACCGCGCCTGCGTCATAACGGCTGCGCGAAATGCGCTGGGCCCGCCTTGCGCCAGCCAGTGCGCCGTCGAGCGCCGTGGATTGCTGGCTGAGCCAGCGGACATCGGCCAGGCTGTCTTCGACTTCGCGGAAGGCCACCAGCACGGTCTGGCGGTAGCGCGCGACGCTTTCCTCATGCCCGGCACGCGCGCCGGCCAGGTTCGCGCTGTTGCGGCCACCGTCAAACACCGTTTGCGCGATGGTCGAGCCCACGAGCGGTCCGAGTGCCCACGTGCGCGATGACCACTTGAACAGGTTCGACAGGTCCGCCGACTCGAAGCCGAACAGCGCCGTCAGCGAAATGCGCGGGAAGAACGCAGCCTTCGCGATGCCGATGCGGGCATTGGCCGCCGACATCTGCCGTTCCGCCGCCGCGATGTCGGGACGGCGTTCGAGCAGTTCCGACGGCAGGCCCGCGGGCACGGCCACCGGTGCGGCGTCGAACGGCTTCGCGGCCAGGCCGAACTGCGACGGCGATACGCCGGTCAGCACCGCCAGCGCATGCTCCTGGTTGGCGCGACGGCGCTCGATGCCGGCCAGGTCGGCGCGCGCCGTGCCAAGTTCGGCTTCGGCGCGGGCTGGGTCCAGGTCCGTCGTCTCGCCCGCCTGGTAGCGTTTGCGCAGCAACGACAGCGCATCTTCACGCAATTGGATCGTAGCGTTGAGCAGTTCGCGTTCGCTGTCGAGTGTACGAAGCGCGAAATACGCTTGCGCCGTATCGGCCTGCAGCGCGAGCTGCACCGAGCGATACAGATCCTCGGCGCCCCGCTCTTCGGCGCGCGCCGCGTTGACGCTGCTGGCCACCCGGCCAAACAGGTCCAGCTCGTAGCTGGCGAATGCGCGGGCCTTGAGCACGGTCTGCGGTGCGACGCGGGTGCCGTCCGGCAGCCCCTGCGACGCCGCCGAGGGTTGGGCGCGGGTCGGGTCCAGACCGACGCTCAGTTGCGGATACAGGTCCGCTTCCGTGGCGCCGGTGAACGCGCGCGCCTGCTTGAGACGCGCCGCCGCGGCAGCGAGATCCTGATTGTAGGTGTTGGCCGCGTCGATCAGCCGGTCGAGTTCGGCATCGCCGAAAATCTTCCACCAGTCGCCGCGATGCTGGCCTTCGGCCGGCGCCGCGGTCTTCCATTGCGCGCCTTCGGCGGCCGCGGCATCGGCCTCCTTGAAGGTCGCGGCGGTGGGCGTTTCCGGCACCTTGTAGGTCGGCGCCAGCGAGCAGCCCGCCAGCACCAGCGCTGCGGCCAGTGTGGCCAGCCTCGGCAGGTATTGCGTCATCACGTTCTTCATATTGATCACCATCACTCTGCGGACGGCATGGCGTGCGAGGCCGATGCATGGTTGGCCAGGGCCTCGCGGCGCTGCTTGCGCGTCGCCAGCAAGCGTAGCGCCACATAGAACACCGGCGTCAGGAACAGGCCGAAGAAGGTCACCCCGAGCATGCCGGCGAACACCGCCACGCCCATCGCATGGCGCATCTCCGCCCCGGCGCCGGTCGACACCACCAGCGGCACCACACCCATGATGAACGCGAACGAGGTCATCAGGATCGGGCGCAGGCGCAGGCGGCTGGCTTCGATCGCGGCCTGCACCACGGTGCGGCCGTGGTGCTCCAGCTCCCGGGCGAATTCCACGATCAGGATCGCGTTCTTCGCCGACAAGCCGACCAGCACGATGAAGCCGATCTGCGTGAAGATGTTGTTGTCCCCACGCGTCAGCCACACGCCCGTCATGGCGGCCAGCAGGCTCATCGGCACGATAAGGATCACCGCCAGCGGCAGCGTCAGGCTTTCATACTGGGCGGCCAGCACCAGGAACACCAGAAGCACGCACAGCGGGAAGATCCACACGCCCGCGTTGCCGGCCAGGATGTCCTGGTAGGTCAGCTCGGTCCACTCGAAGCCGATGCCCTTCGGCAGCGTTTCGGCGGCAATCCGCTCCGCCGCGGCCTGCGCCTGGCCCGACGAGAAGCCCGGGGCCGGGCCACCGTTCATGTCGGCCGCGGTAAAGCCGTTGTAGCGGCTCACGCTGTCCGGGCCAAAGCCCTGCTTCACCTTCACCAGCGACGACAGCGGCACCATCTCGCCACTGGCGCTGCGCGCCTTGAGCTGCAGGATGTCCTCGGCATGCTGGCGGAACTGCGCATCCGCCTGCACCTTGACCTGGTACGTGCGGCCGAACTTGTTGAAGTCGTTCACGTAGGCCGAGCCGAGATAGGTCTGCAGCGTCTCGAACACGTCGGTGACCGGCACGCCGAGCTGCTTGGCCTTGGTGCGGTCGAGCTGCACGTCCAGCTGCGGCACGTTGACCTGGTAGTTGCTGAAGATGCCGGCCAGTTCAGGCGTGGCGCGCGCTTTGCCCATGAAGGCATTGGTGGCCTCGAACAACGCGTCATAGCCCAGTGCGGCGCGGTCCTCGATCATCATCTTGAAGCCGCCGATCGTGCCCAGCCCCTGCACCGGCGGCGGCGGGAACACGGCGATAAACGCATCCTGGATCGAGCCGTACTGCTTGTTCAGGTCCGCGGCGATCGCGCCGCCGGACAGCGCCTTGCCCTTGCGCTTCTCGAACGGGTCCAGCGTGACAAAGACGATGCCGGCGCTCGGGCTGTTGGTGAAGCCGTTGATCGACAGGCCCGGGAACGCCACCGCCGATTCCACGCCCGGATGCTTGAGCGCGATGTCCGACATGCGGCGGATCACATCCTCGGTCCGGTCCAGCGTGGCGCCATCCGGCAGCTTGGCAAAGCTCACCAGGTACTGCTTGTCCTGCGCCGGCACGAAGCCCTTCGGCACCATCTGGAACACGCCCCAGGTGGCCACCAGCATTACCGCATACACGCCGAAGACCGAGCCCTTGCGGCGGATCACGCCCTTCACGCCGCGGCCATAGCTGTCGGAGCTGCGGCCGAAGAAGCGGTTGAAGCGCGCGAAGAAGCCGCCGAGCACCTTGTCCATGCCGCGCGTGAGCCAGTCCTTGGGCGCGTCGTGGCCCCTCAGCAGCAGGGCGGACAGCGCCGGCGACAGCGTCAGCGAGTTGAAGGCCGAGATGATCGTCGAGATCGAGATCGTCAGCGCGAACTGCTTATAGAACTGGCCGGTCAGGCCGGTCATGAAGGCCAGCGGCACGAACACGGCGATCAGCGTCAGCGCGATGGCGATGATCGGGCCGCTGACTTCGCGCATGGCCTTGTAGGTGGCTTCCTTCGGCGTGAGCCCTTCCTCGATGTTCCGCTCGACGTTCTCCACCACCACGATGGCATCATCAACCACGATACCGATCGCCAGCACCAACCCGAACAGGCTCAGCGCGTTGATCGAGAAGCCGAACGCATGCATCAGGCCGAACGTGCCGACGATCGACACCGGCACCGCCAGCAGCGGGATGATCGATGCGCGCCACGTCTGCAGGAACAGGATCACCACCAGCACCACGAGCAGGATGGCCTCGAACAGCGTATGGACCACGGCCTCGATGCTGTGGCGCACGAACTGCGTCGGGTCATAGACGATGCTGTAGTCCACGCCTTCCGGCATGTTCTGCTTCAGCTCTTCCATGGTCTTGCGTACATCGTTCGAGATCTGGATCGCGTTCGAACCGGGAGCCTGGAAGATCGGGATCGCGACCGCGGACTTGTTGTCCAGCAGCGAACGCAGCGCGTATTCCGAGGCGCCGAGTTCGATGCGCGCGATGTCCTTCAGGTACGTCACTACGCCGTCGGGCGAGGTCTTGACGATGATGTCGCCAAACTCCTCCACGGTCTGCAGGCGGCCCTGCGCGTTCACCGACAGTTGCAGGTCGGTGCCCGGCAGCGTCGGAGACTGGCCGATCACGCCGGCCGCCACCTGCACGTTCTGTTCGCGAATGGCCTTGACCACGTCAGATGCCGACAAGTTGCGCTCGGCGATCTTCTCCGGGTTCAGCCAGACGCGCATCGAATAGTCGCCCGAGCCAAACATCTGCACCTGGCCCACGCCCTGGATCCGCGCGAGGCGGTCCTTCACGTTGATCAGCGCGTAGTTGCGCAGGTAGGTCATGTCGTAGCGGTCGTTCGGCGAGACCAGGTGGACCACCATGGTCAGGTCCGGCGAACTCTTGACCGTGGTGATGCCCAGGCGGCGCACGTCTTCCGGCAGGCGCGGCTCGGCCTGCGACACGCGGTTCTGCACGAGCTGCTGCGCCTTGTCCGGGTCGGTGCCCAGCTTGAAGGTCACGGTCAGCGTGAGCGAGCCGTCGCTGTTGGCCTGCGAGTTCATATACAGCATGTCCTCGACGCCGTTGATCTGCTCTTCGAGCGGCGTGGCCACGGTCTCGGCGATCACCTTCGGGTTGGCGCCCGGGAACTGCGCGCGCACCACGACCGAGGGCGGCACCACTTCCGGGTACTCCGAAATCGGCAGCTTGAACATCGAGATGGCGCCGATCAGGAAGATCAGCACCGACAACACGCCCGCGAAAATCGGGCGGTCGATAAAGAATTTCGAGAGATTCATCTTGGTCTCTGAAAAAAGCGCTCCCCCTGGCGGCCCGCTTGTGGCGGGCACCATCAACAGCTTGGGGGACGATACAAATTAGGGCGCTGGTAGTGCGGACTCAGGTGGCTGCCATTTACGACAGCATCAAACATCGCTCAGGCCGGCCCCCTCTCCCCTCAGCGGGAGAGGGAAGGAAACCATTGGCTTGCATGCCTCAGCTCACAGGCTTCAAGTCTGCTTCGCCTTTCCCGCTCGCAGCCTGCTTGCGATCGGGCGCGGAAGCCCGCGGCTCCAGCTCGCTGCGGAATGCCATCGACACCGGCTTCGGCGCCACCGTATCGCCGGGGCGCACACGCTGCAGGCCGTTCACGACGACGCTCTCGCCAGGCTTCAGGCCCTTGCGGATCACGCGCAGCCCTTCATAGGTCGGTCCAAGGTCCACTTCGCGATAGGCCAGCTTGTTGGCCTGGTCCACCACCAGCACGAATTTCTTGCCCTGGTCGGTGCCGATCGCGCGGTCGTTGATCAGCACGGCATCGTGCGGGGCGCCGCCACCCAGCTTGACCTTCGCATACAGGCCCGGCAGCAGGCGGCCATCGGCGTTGTCGAACACGGCGCGCACGCGGATGGTGCCGCTGCGCGTATCGAGCCGGTTGTCGACCGAATGGATCTTGCCCTCATGGGGATTGCCGTCCTCGTTGGCCAGGCCCAGGAATACCGGCAGCCCGTCCTTGCCGCCGCCGGCCCCCGGCGCGGTGTAGCGCAGGTAGCTTTGCTCGTCCACTTCGAAGCTCGCATACACCGGCGAGACCGACACCACCGTCGTCAGCGGCGGCGACGCAGTGCCGGCCGCCACGAGGTTGCCGACCGTGATTTCCGCGCGCGATACCTTGCCCGTGACCGGCGCCACGATGCGCGTATAGCTCAGGTTCAGCCTCGCCACTTCCAGCGCCGCCAGCGCGCCGCGCACGTCGGCCGAGGTTTCGCTGGCCGCGTTGATGCGCTCGTCGAACTCGCGCCGCGAGATCGCGTTGTCGTCGAGCAGGCGCTGGGCGCGGGCCTTTTCCGTCTGCGCGTGCGAAGCGCGCACCTGGGCCGCGGCGACCGCGGCTTCGGCCTTGGCCACTTCAGCGGCATAAGGACGCGGGTCGATGGTAAACAGCGGGTCGCCCTTCTTCACGATCGAGCCTTCGCGGAAATGCACGGTTTCGATGGTGCCCGAGACGCGCGGACGAATCTCCACGCGGTCAACCGCTTCGATGCGGCCGGAGAACTCATCCCATTCGGTGATGGTCTTGCCGACCACGCTGGCCACTTCGATGGTCGGGGCCGGCGGCGGCGTATTGGCATGCGCCTCGCCGCCATGCCACGGCCGCAGCATGGAGGTGGCGACGCCGGCGCCGAGGACGATCACGATCGCTATCGCGATCCACGTGCGTCGATTCTGGATACTCATTTTTCTTCACTCCTGTTGCGGGTTTTCTTCAACTGGGAAAGCAAAAGCGCGAACGCCGCCCACCGGGCCGCAAGATTGCGGTCCGGAGCTTGTCGGACAGATCAGCAAGTCTGTTTGCCGGATGCCGCGCAGTTTGTGCTGGCGGCATCAGTACCGGCTGGCGGTGTTACCCGGAAGGCCTCAGCCGGGAGGCTCGTTCCGGGTCCGGCTTTCGCGCCGGGATGAGGTGTCGTCGGCCGCGGCCAGACATCGCCGCAGGAACCGCGCACCTTCGTCGACCCACGACTGACAATCCTCGTGGGACTCTTCTACCCCGTCGCCACAGGCGCCGGGCATGATCATGGCCTCGGCCGGTACGCCGGCCTTGGCAAGGCGCCCCGCGAAGGCTTCGCCTTCAGCGCGCAGCGCGTCCACTTCGGCCACCTGCACCAGCGTGCGCGGCAGCCCTGCCAGGCGCGAGGCCAGCGCCGGCGCGGCATACGGATGCACGCTGGCGGCCGGCGTCGGCAGGTATTCGCGATAGTTGCAGGCCAGCCGCTGCAGGGTTTCCAGCGGCACCTGCCCGCCAGCCGTGCATGACGCGTGCTGCAGGCACGGGTCCGTCACGGGGCGGATCAACCATTGCCCCCGCGGCTGCGCGGCGCATCGGTCGCGCAGCATCTGCGACAGCGCGATCGCCAGGTTGCCGCCGGCTTCCTCGCCGACCAGCGCGAAGCGGGTCTTGTCCACCTTCAGCCGGCGCGCGTAGCGCAGCACCCATTCCACGGTGCTGAACGCGTCTTCGGGCGCGGCCGGGAACGGATGATCGGGCGCCAGCGAATACGCCGGCGTCACCACCACCGCGGGCACCGACGCCGCCAGCGACTGCACCAGCTGCCGGGTCTTCTCCAGGCCGCCGTCCACAAACCCGCCCGCGTGCAGGTACACCAGCCACGGCAGCAACGCGCTGCCTTCCGTAGCCAGCCCCGGATAGCCCGGGGGGTAGCAGACGCACACCGAGATCTCGCGCTCGCCGCTGGCGATCCTGTGTTCCACGACGCGCGCCGACCCGTTGCCTTGAGCCGGCGGGGCGGCGGGTGAACGTTGGCTGGGCGACTGGGACATGGGCACCTTGGCGGGCGTGCCGAAATCCATTGGCACGCCTATCATGTGTTGCGATGGAATGGATTATGGTGATTGACGCCGATGGGATAAAGCGAGAGATTGCCAACGCACTGTTCCGCGTTTGGAATAATCGGCCCGCTGAGACCCCACGCATGACAAGGTCTTGGAAAATGTGATTCACTGCCGCTCTCGCGGTTGCTCCCCTGTCGGGCGCAGCCGGCCAGCGCCCCAGTCGCAGGCGCCGGGCAGCCAGTCACACCGCCTGACGCGCCTATCCCCGGCTGCCAGCCCGCATAGCATCAGTCAGGTCGCCCCGTTCGGCGAGCCCTCAGCAAACATCGGTCGGAAGCACATCATGGATCGTCTCGTCTCAATGCAGGCCTTCACCCGGGTGGTCGACATGGGCAGCTTCGCGCGTGCCGCCGATTCGCTCGACCTGCCCAAGGCCACCCTCACCCGCCTGATCCAGAACCTGGAGACCCATCTGGGGGTCAAGCTGCTGCACCGGACCACGCGGCGCATCAGCGTGACCAGCGACGGCGCAGCGTACTACGAGCGCTGCGTGCGCATCCTGGCCGATGTGGAAGAGGCCGAGCAGTCGCTGACGCGCCATAACAAATCCCCCAAGGGCACGCTGTCGGTCGACACCACCGCCGCGCTGGCGCGGCTCGCGCTGATCCCGAACCTGCAGGAGTTCTTCACGAGCTACCCGGAACTGAAGCTGGACCTGACCATCAACGGCAAGCCGATCGACCTGCTGCAGGAAGGCGTCGACGTGGTGCTGCGCGTGGGCGCGGTGGACGAATCGATGGTGGCGCGCCGTGTCGGCCAGCTCAAGCTGGCGTTCTACGCATCGCCGATCTACCTGAACCGCTTCGGCACCCCGCACGAACTCGCCGACCTGGCCCAGCACAAGGCCGTGAACCACCTGTCCAACCGCACCGGACGCGAATGGCCATGGCAGCTCGCGCGCGGCGGGGAAAGCACCGAGATCCTGCTGCCCTCCGCGATCTCGACCAATGACGGCGAGATCTATGTCGAATGCGCGGTGGCCGGCCACGGGCTGGCCTGCCTGTCGCGCGTCATGGCGGAGCCCTACGTGGACAGCGGCCGACTCGTGGAGGTCATGGCCGACTGGCAGACCGAGGAACTGCCGATCTCCGCGATGTACCCCCAGAACCGCCACCTGTCGGCCAAGGTGCGGGTCTTCGTCAACTGGGTTGCGGACATCTTCGCGCGGCATCCGCATTTCGGCGCCGCGCCGCAGCCCAGCCCAGTCTCGCAGCTGGCCGCATAGGACCGTCCGATAAGCCGCTCAACGAGCGCCCGTGGGCAGGCGTCGCATCCTATACTGTTTCTTCCGCAATAACGTCAAAGGGAGGGTTCCGATGAAACGCGCACTTTTCGGCCTGGCGGCCACGGCAGCGGTAGCGATGACGCTGGCGGGCTGCGCCGGTACGGGGATGACGAGCAGTGCCGGCGGTACCGGCGGTGCCAGGGCCACCGCGGCGCTCACGCCGAAGAGCGGCACCAGCACCGGCGGCACGGTCACCTTCACGCAGCAGTCCGGCGGCGTGATGATGGTGGCGTCGGTCACCGGCCTGCCGCCCAACACCACGCATGGCTTCCACGTGCACGAAAAGGGCGACTGCTCGGCGCCCGACGCAATGAGCGCCGGTGGGCATTTCAATCCGGCTGGCAAGCAGCACGGGCAGATGACCATGCCGGACCACCATGCCGGCGACATGAACAACCTGACGGCCGACGCGAACGGCAATGCGCGCGCAAGTTTCCTGCTGCCTGACCTGACCGTGGGCGCCGGCCCGAACAGCGTCATCGGCCGCGCCGTGGTCGTGCACAAGGACCCGGACGACTACAAGACGCAGCCGACCGGAAATGCGGGCGGACGCATTGCTTGTGGGGTGGTGGCGGCGTCCTGAGCCTGGACGACCCGCTGCATGGGCCGGCGCATCGCTGATGCCGCCATCGCGCCGGCCGCCCGCTTTGGCCTTACCATAGCGGGCCGTTCCCGATTCCCTGTCATGCCCCGCCCGCTCCGCCACCTCCTGCTTTGCCTCGCTGCCTGCGGCCTCTCGCTTGCCGGCAACGCGTACGCCACCGACATCGACTGCGATCCGGCAGCGGCCCCCCAAAACCAGATGCCATCGCACCGCCTGATCTGCGAATCCGCGCTGTTTTCCATGGGTTATCAACGCATCTATGCCGATCAGCAGCGCATGCTCAAGGCGGGGCAAGTGAGCGAAACGGATATCACCGCATTCCGTGCGAAGCGCGATGGCTGCAAGTCGGCCGCGTGCCTGGACACGGTGTTCCGCGAATGGAAGGCCAACGCGGCCAACGCCAGCCGCAAACCCTGACGTGCGTTCAGGCCTCGCTGAAGGCGCGAGCCGGCATGGCGGCCTGCGCCTCGGCATCGCGCTCGAAGCGCAGCCGCGGCAGGTGCTCGGGGAACTCTCGCTGCATGAAGTCGATCAGCGCTTCGCGGATGCGGCAGCGCAGGTCCCACGCCAGCCCCGACGACGCCGCGGTGCACAGCACGCGAAGCTGCATGGTGCGCTCGGTGGCATCGGTGACGACCAGGTTGAAGAAGCGCTGGTCCCACTCCGGCGCGGCGTGCACGACGCGCTCCAGTTCCTGGCGCAGCGGTGCCAGCGGCATGCCGTAGTCGACGTGGAAAAAGACCGAGCCCATGATCTGCGCGCTGTTGCGTGTCCAGTTCTGGAATGGCTTCTCGATGAAGTACTGCAGCGGGACGATCAAACGTCGCTCATCCCACAGCCGCATCACGACGTACGTCCCGGTGATTTCTTCTACGCGGCCCCACTCGCCTTCGACGATCAGCACATCATCGAGCCGGATCGGCTGCGTCAGCGCGAGTTGCAGCCCCGCGATCATATTGCTGAACACGGGCTTGGCCGCGAAGCCAGCGATCAGCCCGACCACGCCGGCTGAAGCAAGCAGACTGGCCCCGACCTGCCTCGCCCCAGGAAAGGTCATCAGCAGCATGGCCGCACCCATGACGATGGCAAGCGTCATCGCAATGCGCGACAGCACGCGCGTCTGCGTATGGATGCGCCGCGCCCCCATGTTGTCCACGACATCGACCGGGTGCCGATCCATCACGCCCTGCGCGAAGCCGGCAATGATGCGGACCACCAGCCATGTCGTCGCCGCAATCATCAACAGGCCATTGAGATGGCGCACGGAGTCGATCCAGCGCAGTTCGTCCGGCGCCGCCTGCCACACGGTCTGCAAGGCCAGCAACGGCAGCACGACGATCGACGGCGCGCGCGCTTTCCTGACGATCGCATGCAGCACCGGCGCCGGGCGGGTCAGGCGCAACAGCAGCAGTCCGCCCAGGCGATGCACGATCAGCGCGACGAACACAGCGGCCACGGCGGCTGCCCATGTGCCAAACCAGGGGTGTGCGAGGAGGAATCCAATATCCATCGGTCATCCTTGAACAGGCTGGGAAATGCGCGGAGAAATGCGCGGGAAAATGCGCGAAGAAGCGTCCCGAACGCTGTTCGGGAAGGCTGGCGGCCGCCAGCCTGGCGCTAGGAGCGAATACCGAACAAGCCCTGCCAGAACGACTCAAACGCGCCTGGTTGACGATCGCTTCGCCTGGCGTCTTCCGCCTGTGGCGCCGCGGAGGCCGGTTCCTCCGGAGCCATCTCCGGCTCGTCAGCGTCAGCGGCCTGCGCATGCGCGCGGCGCGACTCCTGCAAGGCCCATACGCTGTCCGCGATACGCGCGGCAAGGTCGGCCTCGCAATCCTGGCCAAGCAGCACGCCGAACAGGACATCGCGGTTGTGGCCAGCGCCGGCAAAGCGCATGGCCATCGCGACCATCTTCTCGTAATGCTCCTGCGCGATACGCTGGGCTTCGCGCTGCGCCGCCCGCTCCTGCGCTTCCTGCTCCGCGTGCTCGGCCTGCCAGCGGCGCATCTCCTGCGCGAACACGTCGTCGTAGACGCGCCGTTGCTCCGCGTCGGAAAGGATGGCGTAGGCGTCGCGGAGTTCCTGGAAGGCCGCATGCGCCTCGGCCTCGCGGCCAGGATTGCGGTCAGGGTGCCACTTCATGGCGCCACGGCGGTAGGCGCGCTTGATCTCGTCCAGGGTAGCGTCCGATTCGACGCCGAGGGTTGCGTACAGGGTGGTCATTGGCCGAGGGGGCAGCGGCTGCGGAAGGGTTCATCCTAGCATGCGATTTCGTGGATACCCCGCGCCACAAGGGCGCATCCACACCGATGCAGCGACTAAACTGCCTCAGGCGCTACTTCGCGTCATGGCGGCGCATCCAAAGAGACGCCAATCCCGCCAATATTGACGGTTATTACAATATTAGACATACTGTTTAACTCCAATCTGCGCAGCGCCACACGCCCTGCCGCTCCATCCCCGCTACCCGCTGAACGGACCCTCCCATGACCACACTGGATCTCCCCACCTACGCCGACGTCGAGGCCGCAGCCAAACGGCTGGAAGGCGTCGCGCATCGCACGCCGGTCAATACCTCGCGCACGCTCGATGAGCGGCTCGGCGCCGAGGTCTTCATCAAGTGCGAGAACTTCCAGCGCATGGGCGCTTTCAAGTTCCGCGGCGCCTACAACGCCCTGTCGAAATTCAGCCCGGAACAGCGCCGCGCGGGCGTGGTCGCGTTTTCGTCGGGGAACCATGCGCAGGGCATCGCGCTGTCGGCCCGCTTGCTGGGCATTCCCGCGACGATCGTGATGCCGCACGATGCGCCCGCGGCCAAGGTGGCGGCCACCCGGGGCTACGGCGCCAACGTCGTTAGCTACGACCGCTACACCGAAGACCGCGAGGCCATCGGGCGCCGCCTGGCCGGCGAGCACGGCTTCACGCTGATTCCCCCCTATGACCATCCGGACGTCCTGGCCGGACAAGGCACCGCGGCACGCGAACTGTTCGAGGAAGTCGGCGCGCTGGACGCCCTTTTCTGCCCGCTGGGCGGCGGTGGCCTGCTGTCCGGCACGGCGCTGACGACGCGCGCGCTGGCCCCGCAATGCAAGCTCTATGGCGTGGAGCCCGAAGCGGGCAATGATGGCCAGCAATCGTTCGGCAGGGGTTCGATCGTGCATATCGACACGCCGAAGACGATTGCCGATGGCGCGCAGACCCAGCACCTGGGCGAGTACACCTTCGCCATTATCAAGCGCGACGTCGACGATATCCTGACGGCGACCGATGCCCAGCTGGTCGAGGTGATGAAGTTCTATGCGTCGCGCATGAAGATGATCGTCGAGCCCACGGGCTGCCTGGGCCTGGCCGCGGCCTTGCAGCAGACGGATGCGCTCAAGGGCAAGCGGGTAGGCATCCTGATCAGCGGCGGCAATATCGATCTCGAGCGTTTCTGCGAACTGGTGTCCGCGTAAGCGCTGCAGGCCGGTGCGATCCGGCCTGCCGTCATGGACTGGCGAGCGCCAGTCCGGTTGCCCTGGGGTCAGGCCTTGTCGGAGGCGCCCCGGCTTGCCGCGGCGGCAAGATTGCTGCGCGCCACGTCGGTCATCTGCTTCGAGATGGCCTGGGCCGATCGATAGGTGTTGCCGGCGGCGTCAACCGTCGACTGCAGCAGCGCGGAGATCGCTTCCGATCCGGCCGGTGCGTTCTTCACGAAGGTGTCGACGAAGGCCTGCAGGTTGCGGTGATTCTGTTCGTATTGCTCTTCCACCGCGCGGGCCAGTTCGGCCTGCGCCTGCGTGGCGATCTCGCAAACCTGGCGCGCATAGGTGATGGCCTTCTCGGCCGCCGGCTGAGCCACGCCGCTCTGCACCGCAAGCACGTCCCTCAGGTCTTTGCCGGCCAGCACAGCCTTCAGGTTCTCCTGGCCTTCGGTCAGCGCGGTTCTGGCTGTCTGCAGGTTCAGTTCGGTGAGTTTCTGGAAACCGTCGATGGTCGACTTGGACATCATGGCCAGGTTGGCCAGGTTGGACTTGTGGAGTGCCGCAAACTGATCGGACGTGAAGGCGGACATGCGTGGTTCTCCTTTAGAGCGACCGGCCAGAAAGGCGCCATGTGCCGCCATGGCGTTCTGACCGAAGTTGATTTTCCTCGACCACGGCGCGTCGGTCAGAGGCGCGCCGCATCGAGGAGGAAGAGATTAGAGGAATCTCTCTAAGTTGATCCCTAGGTAGTTACCCAGTGTCGCTCGATTTTGATGGCGTTTTGTGCCCTATACGCCATGTATCAAACATTTTCTTACGATAATTTGTGCGATG
This sequence comes from Cupriavidus sp. C2SS-8b, assembly GCF_057073745.1. Lineage (NCBI taxonomy): Bacteria > Pseudomonadati > Pseudomonadota > Betaproteobacteria > Burkholderiales > Burkholderiaceae > Cupriavidus > Cupriavidus sp. C2SS-8b. The sequence goes on along the minus strand of NZ_CP172717.1, from coordinate 909,867 downwards.
CGAGATGCGGGCGTCGCTCGGTCGCCACAGGGGAAAACCCTCTGACCCTGCATTGAGCTGCTGCAACTGCGTAACGGAGGGCAACACGGGCGGTCGCGCTACTGCCGGACCTCAGATTTGGTCGAGCAGGCTGCGCACGACATCGGCGAGCCGGCCGGCCCGCTGACGGCCGTTGGCATCAAGGTCCATCGCGCAACCGCTGGCCAGCGCCTTGAGTCCGAACAGCGCATCGCCGACGTCGCGCCAGCCCGGATAGTCGGCATGCACGCGCTCCAGCGCGGCCGCGCCGGCAGCCACCCTGGCCGGCACCGGCTGCCTGCCGGCGGCGAGTTCGTCGAGGGAGTCGGCGGCATCCTGCAAGCCCTTGCGGTTCATCTGCGTCCCCAGAAAATGGCGTGTCGTAGCCGCTGCGGTGGCGGCTGCCGCGGTCGTGGCCGCAGCAGCGACTGTAGCAGGCCGCGCGACACCACGGTCATTCGCTGGAGGCGTCAGCGCGTTAGGCGCCGACCGACCGTCGTCCCGCTTACCAATATCCCAGGATCTTCCACCAGACCCCACCCACCACGGCAAAGACAATCAGTTCGAGCACGCACATCACCGCGCCGACCCGCCACCACTGCCCCAATGTCGTATAGCCGCTGCCGAAGATGATCGGCGAGGTGCCGGTGGCGTAGTGGGTCAACGTCATCATGATCGCGGAGCCCGCCGCCATCATCAGCATGAACGGCGGGACATACTCGGGTGGGATCAGGTGCGCGCCGACGGTAAGGAAGGCCAGCATCATCGCGCTGATGTGTGCGGTCGTACTCGCGAACAGGTAGTGCGAAAACACGAACGCCAGCACCAGCACCGCGGCAGTCGGCAGCCAGCCCACGCCACTGGCGACGATGGCATCGCGCATATTGTTCGAGAACCAGGTAATGACGCCAAGCTTGTTGAGCTGCTCGGCGAGCATCACCAGGGCGCCGAACCAGATCAGGGTGTCCCAGGCGCTCTTTTCCGACAGCACGTCATCCCAGTCGAGCGTGCCGGTGATGATCAGCGCGAACAAGCCGAGAAAGGCGACCACGGTCGGATCGAGCGTGAAGGCCGGGCCAAAGATCATCGCCGGCACGTTGGCCCACAGCACCAGCATCACGGCGAAGACCCCCATCATGACCCGCTCTTTGCCGCTTAGCGGACCCATGCGGGCGAGTTCGCCCCTTGCATAGGCGATCGCATTGGGCGTTGCCTTCAGCTCCGGCGGGCACAGCAGGAAGATGACGAGCGGCATCAGCAACAGGCAGAGCAAGCCGGGCACCAGCATGCACAGCGCCCAGGTGGTCCAGCTCAGGTGCAGCGACTGACCGGTGGCCTTGGCCACGTAGTCGACGACGAGCGGGTTCGGCGCGGTGGCGGTAACGAACATGGCCGATGTGATCGGGTTGGCGTGGTAGTTGACCAGTGCCAGATAGGTGCCGACCTTGCCCTGCGTCCCCTTGGCGGGATCGGAGTCGAACGCGCCGGCGATCGAGCGCATGATCGGATGCACAATGCCGCCGCCGCGCGCCGTGTTGCTCGGCGTGAAGGGCGCCAGCACCAGCTCGCAGATCGCCAGGCCATAGCCGATGCCAATGGTGCGCTTGCCCAGCAGTTCGATGAACATCAGGCCGATGCGGTTGCCCAGGCCGGTTTTCTTCAGTCCGCGCGAGATCAGGATCGCCACGACGATCAGCCAGATCAGCGGATTCGAGAAACTGCTGAGCGCATCGGCGATGGCCCCCTTGGACGAGCCCGAGGTCACCTGCGCGAGCGACACGATCACGATGGCCATCATCGCCATGACGCCGATCGGCATCACCTTCAGAATGATGGCGACAATGGTGGTCAGGAAGATGGCCACGAGATCCCAGGCGTTGGCCTTCAGGCCCGCGGGCGGCGGTATCAGCAGCAGCGTGACCAGCACGACCGTACTGATGATGGCCGGCGTCAGCCGGAATGGCACCACCGACATGAAGTAGCGGTACGTCGCCACGATCTTTGCGAGCATCTGAATTTCCTCGAACAGGGCGCGCGGAATCCATTCAGCCGAAGTCCCGCGCCAATCGACGCGCATCGCGCGCGCCCCGCGGCATTGCATGGTGCCCAAGCAGGGGAATCGTGACCGATGTGATTTGTCAGCAGAAGTGAATCTTTTCGATCGGAAGATGAAAAGATTGCGAGCGGCATTCACCGGCGGCCGCTGCATCAGGTCGATGCCCCGGCCTCAGTGCCAGTGCGCCCTACCGCAGGCCAAACGTGAATGGCAACAGCAGGGCATTCACCAGGAGCAGGCCATACGTGATCTTCATGACCGGGGGCATCCGCCCGCGCGCCGCTTCGCCGCCAGCCTGCGGCGGGGCCCGCCTGCGCATCCATACCAGGCCGGCTCCCAGGCCAAGGACGGCAAGACCGGAGAGCAGGCTTTCCACCAGAAGGGGCGCCGGCCGGCGCGTGTTGCGATGCGGGGGTGTCACCAGGGAAATCGGCACTGCGGAGACGTTGGCGTCGGGGAAGATCTTAAGTGTGGTTATCGAGGAGGCCTTGTGCGCTGTCGATACGGGATGGGTGCCACGCGCCCTGTGTGCCAACGGCGCATCGGGAGCGATGGAGGTCTCGGCAACGGAGGGTGCCACGACAGCCGCGGGCGCCGCAACGGGCGCGGTGGCCAGTGTATCGCGCGATGCGGCCTTCGCTGGCGCGGGGAGCGGCCGCGAAGCCGGCTCATGTCTTGCACCGCCCTGCGTTTGCGCGGCACCCTGCCGCGCCATGGCTGGCTTGCCCGGCGACTTCGGCATGGCATCGCGCTGGCGCCAGAACTGATGGAAGACACCATCCAGGCATCGCACCGAATCGCACGCATCGCGCCGGGCGCGCCATGCCGCAAGGTCGGCCGCCTGGATCGTGCCCTTCTGCAGCATCCTCTGCTGTTCCGCATAGATGCGCTCGTAGCGCTGCGACAGCATGGTGTACTCGCAGATCAGGTGGCCCTTGCGAACGCGCTGGGCGGGATGCGTTTCGCATCCCACGCCCGCACCGTAGGGCTCCTCGCAACGCGCCCCCGGCCCGCCGACCGGGGCGTTGCACGGGATATCGGACGCACGCGCGCCTTGCGCTGCGAACAAGCCCAGCAGCCCTGCCAGAACCTGGACCAGGCGCCCATTGCGTCTCACCATCGTCAGCCCTCAAAGCAGCGATGCGGACTTTTAACCGTAGTCGATGGTTTGTGGGCGCTCCAAGCTCCCATTGCAGCTTGCGTGCGGTAGGCCACTTGTCGTGCAAGGCCGACGACAGATGTGGATCATCTGCCTCGTGCCCGACCGCGACGTTCCGCCTGTAGCCAATCGGGCCAGCCCTGGCCCTTCGCTCACTGGTCAGCCCTTGCGCCCGAGCGCCTGACGATCTCCGCCCACTTCTTGCCTTCGGCTGCGTTGTACTGGGCAAAATCCCGCGGTGAAGAGCCGACTGGCTCCGCGCCCATGTCGGCATACTGCTGCCGCACGTCGGGGCGCTTCAGCGCGGCGGCGACATGCGTAGCCAGCTTTTCGACGATAGGCGCCGGCGTGCCGCGCGGTGCCCACAGGCGCAACGCGGGTGTCGACGAAGGCGACAGTGCCCAGGTGCTCGGCATCGGCGAGACGCTGGGCCGCACGCTGCTGACCCTGCCGCTGGGCTTCTGTGCCTATGTGCTGGGGCCGCTCGGCGAAGCCGTGCCGGAGCTGATGGCCTCCGGCACCGTGCTGCCGCTCGACCAATTTCCCGCAAGCGGACGCATCGACACCGGAGTCCATGATGGCCGCTTCGTCGACTATTACGGCCGGCGCGTCCACTACTACCGCGTGGCACCGCGCGATGCGGATCGCGCACGCTGGGTGATCCAGCGCTACGACGGCGCTGACGTGGACGTCGTCGATAGCCTCGACGCCTGCGTCGCGCTCGGCCGCCTGCCGGATGCCACGCCCGCAGCACAATGCGAGTTTTCCGTGCCGCCAGGGCAGATGAGCACCGTGCTGCGCCGGGCGCTCGCGCTCGGGCTCGCGGAAATGGTTGGCGCGGCCTCGGCGTCGCTGGACATGGCCATTGCCTACGCGCAGGAACGCCGGCAGTTCGGCCGCCTGATCGGCCAGTACCAGGCCATCAAGCATCCGCTTGCCAACGCCTGGGTAGCGCTCGACAACGGCCGGTATGCGATTCGCCAGCTGCTGGCCGAGGCGGCGGCTGGCGGCGCGACTGGAAGCGGCATCGAACAGACCGCGAACCGGCTGGTCACCTCGGCGGCGACGCAAGCGACCCGGCTGACCATCCAGGTCCACGGCGGCATCGGCTTCGCCTGGGAGCACGACGCCCACCTGTTCCTGAAGCGCGTCTACCGCATTGCCATGCGCACGCGCACGCTTGCGGCGATGCTGGGCGGCGCGGGCGCCAGGTGTTACGAACCCGCCAGTTACGAGCCCGCCTTGTAGTTCGTTTCCTTCACGATCTTCTTCCACCGCGCGGTATCGTCGGCAATGGTCCTGGCGAACTGTTCCGGCGTGCTGCCGACGGCTTCGTAGTCGATGGCAGCCAGTTTCTCTCGGATGTCGGGTTGCGCCACGATCCGGGTTACTTCCTTGCTCAGCCGCGCGACGATGTCCTTCGGGGTCTCCGCCGGGGCAAGCAGGCCGGCCCATGAGCCGAATGCCATGCCGCTGTAGCCGGCCTCCTGCATCGTCGGCACATCGGGCAGCGCGGGCGAACGCTTGTCGGACAGCACTGCCAGGGGGCGCAGCTTGCCGGCCTTGATCATGGCCATCGAATTGAACGGATCGATGGTCATGTCCACTTCTCCGGCCACCACGGCCTGCATCTGCGGGCCGGTGCCGCGATAAGACACGCTCACCACATCCGGCGTGCCGGCGCTCGCCTTGAAGCTCGCACCGATCAGCTCGATCATGCTGCTGCCCGCCGACAGGCTCAGCGGCCGGGTCTTGGACTTGGCCAGCGCGACGAATTCCTGCACCGACTTGGCCGGCACGGATGGATGCACCACCATCACGAAGCCGATATTGGAGATCAGCGAAATCGGCTCGAAGCTCTTGATCGGGTCATAGCTGGCCTTGTAGATCAGCGGGCTGAGCGTCTGCGCGCCAGCCGTGTTGAGCAGCAAGGTATAGCCGTCCGGCGCGGCGCGCGCGACGACGTCGGTGCCGATAATGCCGTTGGCCCCCGGCCGGTTCTCCACCACCACCGATTGCTTGAGCGCCTCGCCGAGCTTCTGCGAGATCAGGCGCGCCACCACGTCGGTGGCGCCGCCCGGGGCGAACGGCACCACCAGCCGGATCGGCTTGTTCGGATACGTATCGCTCCAGGCCAGTGCGGGCATTGCGCCCAGCACGGCAGCGCAAAGCATCAGGCGGCGACGGAAATTCGGCTTCATTAGGGTTGTCTCCAGTGCGGCGTTGACCTGGCCGGCCACCTTGGCCATTACCAGGTGATATTCATATTTATGAATTTATTTTTACCCAGCTGAAGTCTAGCGTCAATGTGGGTATCCACGGACGCGCGCCGCCCGATATGTCATCGCGGCGCAAACAGGGAGGAAGAATGTGTTGGAGATCGGCGTACAGCCGCTGGCGTGGAGATCGGCACGGCGACGCGGCAGTCTGCGCAGTTTCTCGTTTATTTTCAAACTGTTAGCGACTGATTGAACCGCTGGGACAGCAACTGGCACACCCCATGCGTATATGACCTCGAGCGCAACACCAGATGCTCTCTAACCCAAGCCAGACCAGCCTACCCAAGGAGTTACATCATGTCCCTCACCATCCAGAACCTGCCCCTCGAACAAGACCTGGACCACGCCGAGATGGGCGCCGTCCGCGGCGGCAGCCTGTTCCTGAACAATGGCGTCAACGCGATCCTCGGCGGCTCCGGCGTGTCCTTCGCCAGCCCCAACATCATCGTGGCGCCTGTCACGCAGGTCGATGCCTCGACCCGCACCAATGTCGACCTCACGAGCATCAGCAACCTGCTCAACAACGTCGGCGGCATCGTGCAGGCCGCGCAGCATTAAATCCAGCCCATCTCATCTCGTTGATTCCAGCCTATCCCAGGAGACCATCATGTCCTTGACCATCCAGAACCTCTCGCTCGAACAAGACCTCGACCACGCCAAGATGGGCGCCGTGCGCGGGGGCAGCATCTTCGTGAATTCTGGCGTGAACGCCATCACCGGTGGCAGCGGCGTTTCGTTCGCCAGCCCGAACACGATCTTCGCGCCGGTTACGCAGGTCGATGCCTCGACCCGCACCAATGTCGACATGAAGAGCGTTACGAACACCATCAACAACCTGGGCGGCATGGTCGCGGCCCTGCAGCATTGAGCGGCGACAGGAGGCAGAGCGAGCGGGGTCGCCCCACCCGCTCTGCCGCAACTACCCGCGCTCGCCGCGTGGCTTCAGTTGTTGCAGAGATCGCCCCTTGATGGGGCGATTCTTTTTGTCCATCACCGGAGTCCCGGAGAAAACCGATGAGCCGATGGCCGAGTCCGGCCCAATGCAGACGATGGGCCACGCTCACACGCGGACACTTGAACGACGGCTCTGCCCCTACACCGGCCTTTCATTCACAACAAATCTCGTGGCGTGACCGTATCAATTAGCAGCAAAAAAAGGGCACTCCATGTTAGAGCGAAGTCAGCGCAGGTCATCCCAGGCGCAGTAGCGATCCCCATTCCTGGCATGAAACAGGAATTCGTGATCGCGCGCTTCAGGCAGGAGTTCCACGGCGAGACATTGCGCGCTTTCGAAGGAGCAATGGAGCGAGAGCCTGCAGCCTTGTTTCAGGCAGATCTCCAGCATCGCCGAATCCTCTAAAAAAATCACTTGAGCGACGCCGGCTCGTTCCACGATGACCTGCAGACCAGGGCCGGGCAACTCGATCGTCACCGTCCCATCTCGCGCCAGGAATTTTAGGCCAGCCTCGTCGGGCCTGCAGAGGCCATCCATTGCCGCGCTACGCAAGCTCATGGGCTCACTCGCAACCTGACGAGAGCCATCACCGTTGCTATTGGAATGCACGCTGGTCATAGCGAATCCTTCTTCTCCAGGAAAAAAACCCCCACCTTGCGGGTAGGGGTGGGCCATTTGCAGCACCTAGTGGAGAACTCTTCTCTACTACTTCACTTTCACTACCGCTCACAGAACAACATTACGTCACGTTATTCAGCTGTGCCCTTTGGTCCCCTGACCTTCTGTGTGCTCATCCACCCGACATCAAGCCGTGGCCTTGACCATGTCCTCGACCACCTTCTTGGCGTCGCCGAACACCATCATGGTCTTGTCCATGTAGAACAGTTCGTTGTCCAGGCCGGCATAGCCGGCAGCCATCGAGCGCTTGTTCACGATGATGGTCTTGGCCTTGTAGGCCTCCAGGATCGGCATGCCCGCAATCGGGGACTTCGGATCGGTCTTGGCCGAGGGATTCACCACGTCGTTGGCGCCGAGCACCAGTACCACGTCGGCCTGGCCGAACTCGCTGTTGATGTCTTCCATCTCGAAGACCTGGTCGTACGGCACCTCGGCTTCGGCCAGCAGCACGTTCATGTGGCCCGGCATGCGGCCCGCCACGGGGTGGATCGCATACTTCACCGTCACGCCCTTCTCGGTCAGCTTCTCGGTCAGCTCCTTCAGCGCGTGCTGCGCGCGCGCCACGGCCAGGCCGTAGCCCGGCACGATGATCACGGTCTCGGCGTTGCCCATCAGGAACGAGGCGTCATCGGCCGAACCCGACTTCACATTGCGCTGGGCCTGCGCACCGGCCGCGCCGGTCGCTGCCGCTTCACCGCCGAAGCCGCCCAGGATCACGTTGAAGAACGAACGGTTCATCGCCTTGCACATGATGTACGAGAGGATGGCACCGCTTGAGCCCACCAGCGAGCCGGCAATGATCAGCATCGGGTTGTTCAGCGAGAAGCCGATGCCCGCCGCCGCCCAGCCCGAGTACGAGTTCAGCATCGACACCACCACCGGCATGTCGGCGCCGCCGATCGGGATGATGATCAGCACGCCGAGCACGAAGGCGATGGCCAGCATCACCAGGAACGGCAGCCAGTCCTGCGTCACGAAGAACGCGATGCCGAAGCCGACCATCGCGACGGCGAGCGCCAGGTTCAGCATGTGCTGGCCGGGGAACACCACCGGTGCGCCCTGGAACAGGCGGAACTTGTAGCGTCCGGCCAGCTTGCCGAAGGCGATCACGGAGCCCGAGAAGGTAATCGCACCGACGAAGCAGCCGATGAACAGCTCGATACGGTTGCCCATCGGGATCTCATGCGAGCCCGCCGCTGCGATGCCAAATGCGGCAGGTTCCGCGACGGCTGCCACGGCAATGCACACCGCGGCCATGCCGATCAGCGAGTGCATGGCGGCCACCAGTTCGGGCATCTTGGTCATCTCGACCTTCTTCGCCACATAGGCGCCGATGCCGCCGCCGACAACGAGCCCCGCGAGAATCAGCCCCAGTCCGGAACCTGCGCCCGTGCCACCGTCGGCAGCGAGGAATTCGCTCTTGAGCTTGGCAATCAGCGCCACCGTGGTCAGCGCCGCCACCGCCATGCCGATCATGCCAAAGGCATTGCCCTTGCGGGCTGAAGCCGGATGCGAGAGACCCTTCAAGGCCTGGATGAAGCACACCGACGCACCCAGGTAGAACAGCGTCACCATATTCATGGACAGGGCATTCATCGCGGCATCTCCACCAGTTCGCCGCCGCCATGCGGGGCCTTCGCGTTGCCTTCGGCCTTCACCTTGGGCGCCTTCTTGCGGAACATCTCCAGCATGCGTTGCGTGACCAGGAAGCCGCCGAACACATTGACCGCGGCCAGTGCCACCGCCAGCGTGCCCATCGTGCGGCCTACGCCGCCTTCGGTCAGGCCGGCTGCCAGCATGGCGCCGACGATGATGATGGCCGAAATAGCATTGGTTACCGCCATCAGCGGCGTATGCAGGGCGGGCGTTACCGTCCACACCACGTGGTAGCCCACGTAGATCGCCAGCACGAAGATGATCAGGTTGATCACCGTGTGGTTCACCATTTCCATGGATGTCTCCTTAGCAGGCCAATGCCTCTTCTTCCCGCCGCATCATCAGGCAGGCGGTGACGATATCGTCGTCCTTGTTGATTACGAACTGGCCGTCCTTGTCGATCACCAGCTTGAGGAAATCCAACACGTTGCGGGCGTAGAGCGCCGAGGCGTCGGCCGCGACCATGCTGGCGAGGTTGGTGTGACCGACGAAGGTCACGCCATGGCGCTCGACCACTTCGTCGGCCACGGTCAGCGGGCAGTTGCCGCCTTGCGCGGCGGCCAGGTCGACCACCACCGAGCCCGGCTTCATCTGCTGCACGGTGGCTTCCTGCAGCAGCACGGGCGCCTTGCGGCCCGGGATCAGTGCGGTAGTAATGATGATGTCCGCCTGCTTCGCCCGCTCATGCACCAGTTCAGCCTGACGGCGCATCCAGTCCGGCGGCATCGGACGGGCATAGCCCCCCACGCCTTGCGCGATCTCGCGCTCTTCGTCGGTGATGAACGGCACATCCAGGAACTTGCCGCCTAGCGATTCAATCTGCTCCTTCACGGCCGGCCGCACATCCGAAGCCTCGATCACCGCGCCCAGGCGCTTGGCCGTGGCGATGGCCTGCAGCCCAGCCACGCCGGCGCCGAGGATCAGCACGCGCGCCGCCTTGACGGTGCCGGCTGCGGTCATCAGCATCGGCATAAAGCGTTGATAGTGGTGCGCCGCCACTAGCACGGCCTTGTAGCCGGCGATATTGGCCTGCGACGACAGCACGTCCATGCTCTGCGCGCGCGTGGTGCGCGGCGCGGCTTCGAGCGCGAACGCGGTGATGCCGGCGGCGGCCATGCGCGCCTTGTTTTCGGTATCGAACGGATTGAGCATGCCGACCAGCGCCGAGCCCGGCTTCATCTGCGCCAGCTCCGCGGCTTGCGGTGCACGCACCTTCAGCACGAGATCAGCGCTAAACGCGTCGGCAGCGGTGCCGATGGTCGCGCCGACCGCCTCATAGGCGCTGTCAGGCTGGCTGGCCCGTGCACCAGCGCCGGCCTGCACAATCACCTTATGGCCTTGCGCCACGTACTTCTTCACGGTTTCCGGGGTCGCTGCCACGCGCGATTCGTACGTGTGCGTTTCTACTGGCACTCCGATATTCATATGCGCCTTCTTGGGATAGTTCATGAAAGTCGTGATCGCCTTGTGGCCTCATCGGCTTAAATCGTCAGGCCACCGTCGACGACAATGCACTCGCCGTTCGTATAGCTCGACGCGTTCGACACAAGATAGAGCACCGTCCCGGCCATTTCCCGCGGCTCCGCGTGACGCCGCAGCGGGATATCGGCAAGCCATCGTTCGTAGATCGCCTGATCCTCGAACAGGGCACCCGCGAATTTCGTCTTCGTGAGGCCTGGAAGCAGCGCGTTCACCCTGATGCCGAGCGGTCCGCATTCCTTTGCGAAAGCCTTCGTCATATTGACGACGGCTGCCTTCGTGATCGAATAGATGCCCTGTTTGTCGCCGGGCTGCAATGCGTGCACCGACGCGGTATTGACGATCGCACCGCCGCCTTGCGCCTTCATCATCTTGCCGGCTTCGACGGACATGAAGAAGTAGCCGCGCACGTTCACTTCGACCGTCTTCTCGTATGCGCTGATGTCGGTGTCGAGGATATGGCCGAAATACGGATTCGCCGCCGCGTTATTGACAAGGATGTCGAGGCGACCGTGCTTGTCGCGGATATGCGCAAACGTCGCGGCGATGTCCTCCACGCGGCCAACGTGGCACGCCAGCGCTTCAGCCTTGCCACCTGCCTCGACGATCTCGTCGGCAACCGCCTGACAGTCAGCGAGTTTGCGGCTGGACACGATCACGTGCGCACCCTGTTCGGCGAGCAGTTTCGCAATTTCCTCGCCAATGCCACGGCTCGCGCCGGTCACGAGCGCGATCTTTCCGGTCAAGTCGAACAGATTCGTTGCCATGTTTCTCTCTTCCAATTGCTTCAGTATTCGATGCACTTCGTTGATGCGGCTCTTGCCAGCCGCGAATGCCCGCATGTCAGCCGCGCACACCGATGACGCGCACGCCCTCTTCCGCCAGGTCTCCCGCCATGGTGCCGACTCTCAGGGCCGCAGTATTCGACGCATTTCCCTTCAGCGCGCGCGCCTTTACCCCTTGCGCGATCGCCGCGAGCCTGAAGAAGCTGAAGGCGAGATAGAAATCCCAGTCACGGATCGGTTCGATGCCGCGCAGCTCGCAATAGCGCGCGACAATCTCCGCTTCCTGAGGCACGCCGAGCGCGACACGATCCTGATTGGCGAGACCTGGGACCGGGCCATCGGACGGCAGACGCAGACACATGCAGAAATAGGCGAGATCAGCGAGCGGATTGCCCAGCGTCGACAACTCCCAATCCAGGACAGCCTTCACACGGTAGCTATCGCTCCCAAACATCACGTTGTCGAGCCGGAAGTCGCCATGCACGAGCGTCGCTGGACCGGCATCCTCCGGGCACGCCATCGGCAGCCAGTCAATCAGCGCTTCCATCGCGTCGAGGCGATCGGTCTCTGCCGCACGGTACTGCTTTGTCCAGACGCCGATCTGACGCTGGAAGTAATTGTCCGGGCGGCCGTAGCCAGCGAGTCCGGCCGCTTCGACGTCAATGTCATGCAGCGCGACCATTGTCCGAAGCACCGCGTCGTAGCAGCCTGCGCGATCACTCCGCGGCAGTTCCGGCAAGGCGGGATTCCAGAAGATGCGCCCGTCCTCGAAGCTCATGACATAGAACATGCTGCCAATCACGCCGCGGTCCACGCACAGGTGATATGGACGCGGGACCGGAACCTCGGTCCCTGACAGCGCGGTCAGGACCCGGAATTCCCGATCCACCGCGTGTGCGGACTTCAGCAGCTCGCCAGGCGGCTGCCGCCTTAGCACATAACGGCCGCTGCGTGACTGCAGCAGAAAGGTAGGGTTCGACTGGCCGCCTGCAAATTTCTCCGCGTCGATGGGCCCCTCGAAACCTGGTACATGGTCTTCCAGATAGCGCGCCAGGCTGGCGACATCGAGTTGTTGAGACATACTGGTCATCGTTGAATTTGATTTGCCCTGTGTGTTGCCGCTGCGAAACCGCGATCATCATGACGACGCCGAGCCGACGGGCAAATCGTTAGCTATCGCTAACGTTGGGCGCCCACCCCACGGGAGGTAGTTGGCAGCCGCAACCCATGTCTACTTCAGGCCGCGCATGGTTGGACGCCGGCGTGTAGCGCTCTTTTTGTCGAAATCGCCTTACAGGCCTGCCAGCACACCCATGCTTGAGAACAGAATCGGCCGGCCAGCTGCATCGATCAGCGCGGCGGTCAGCGCAGCCCGATCCGCGCGCTGCGCGACCTCCAGGGGCGCACCGCCTTCACGCTGCTTCACCACCACCCCATCGAGCCCAACGGCAATGAGCCCCTTGCCCGCTGCGGCAAGACTGGTGACCGAACTCTTGGTTTCTGCCTTCAACGGTTGCCAAGTGGCCCCGCCATCGCTGCTCTGGAACAGGCTGCCGAGCAGGCCACCCACAACGATCCGACCATCGGGCATCGCCACGCCTGACCACAGCGAGCCCTTCCCCCCCGTTGCGAGATAGTCCCAGTTCGCACCACCGTCGGTCGACTTGAGCACGGTCCCCTGCTCGGCGGAGACATAGAGCGCTCCTTGCCGATCGGCAAACACGTGGTAGAGATTGCGGTCCGCCTTGCCGCCGCCGGGCGGCTTGGGCAGCGTGGTACGAGCCCACGTCTTGCCGCCATCATGGGTCTGAAGCATCAATGACCACAGGCCCACAGCAATGCCGTCGTGGTCGTTCGTAAAGAGCACCGAGAACAGCGGCTGATCGACCGCCGTGTCCATGCGCTGCTTGCTCCAGGTTTCACCGCCGTCGTTGGTCGCAAGGATCACGCCCCACTGCCCCACGATCCAGCCGTGCCGGTCATCGGTAAACGTGACGGCGGACAGCGTGGCGGAAACCGGCACCGTACGAGCCTGCCGATAGGTCTTGCCGTCGTCGTCGGAGAGCAGAACGATGCCGTGCTCCCCCACGGCGACGATGCGTTTGCCGGCGCGCGTGGCGTCCAGCAGCATCATGTGGGTTGGCGCGCTCCACGTGTACGCGGGCTTCGCAGCCCACGTGGCGACCGTGCCTTCCGATGGTGCTTGTGCAATTGCTGCCGTGGCGATGCACAGCGCAATGCTGGTCACAAAAGTCTTGATCATGGCTGTGTCTCCGGGTCAGTGGCTGAGCAGGCCCGGCACGCGTGCCGGCTTGCGGCGCGGGAACCAACGCTCCAGCACCGAGGCCAGCGCGGGCAATGCCGTCATCGCCATCACCAGGTTGACGATAAACATGAAGGCCAGCAGCTTGCCCATATCGGCCTGGAACTTGAGGGCCGAGAAGCTCCACGTCGCCACGCCCACCGCCAGCGTGATGGCGGTAAAGATGGTCGCCACGCACTCGAACTCCAGCGCACGCTCCATGGCCCGCTCGATCGGGTCGCCCTCGGCCAAGTGCCGCTGCAGCCGGTTGTAGATGTACAGCGCATAGTCCACACCGATGCCCACGGCCAGCACCATCACCGGCAAGGTCGCTACCGTCAGGCCGATCTTGAGCTCCTTCATGAACCAGTAGCCGATGAAGGTGGCGACGGTGAGCGGCACGCAGCAGGCCAGCATCGAGCGCCAGTCGCGGTAAGCGAGGAACACGAGAATCACGATCGCGGCGTACACGTACAGCATCATCGGCAGCTCGCTGCGCTCCACCTCGTCATTGGTGGCGGCCAGCACGCCGGCATTGCCCGCGGCCAGGCGGATGTTGACCCCCGGGAACCGGTGCGACATGCGGTAGTGCTTCACAGCGTCGATCACCCGGTTGATGGTCGTCGCCTTGTGATCGGCCAGGTACAGGTGGACGGCAGTCATGCTGCAGTCGGCCTTCATGAAGCCCTTCAGGCGTGCCACGTCAACCGACACCGCACCGTAGTTGTCCGGATCGATCGGCACGACGTTCATCTTTGGATAGTCTTCGTTGTAGCCCGCGTTGTAGGTACGCAGCATCCCCGAGTACGATTGAGCGGACACCACACCGGGCTCGGTGCGCATGGCGGCGGTGAATTCGTCCTCGTACAAGCCGACGGCCGGGTTGTCGCACGCCTTGCCGCTCGATTCGATCGCCACCGACAGCCAGTCCAGACCCATGTCGTAGTTGCCGGCGATCGACGTCGCATCCCGGTTGAAACGCGCTTCCTCGCGCAGCTCGGGCGCACCGGGCTGCAGCGTGCCGATCACGCGGTCGCGGCTCTGCCAGACCGAGACCCCAAACACCACCAGCGTGATCAACAGCGTGGCGCCCGCGAACTTCGGTTTGGCCACCAGCGACAGCGGACGCAGCAGCTCCGAGCGACGCGCACTACGCTTGAGTGCGCTATCAGCGTAGGCCTGGGTGAAGTTGAAGCACGATGCGGCGATCGGCAGCAGGATCAGGTTGGTGACGATCTTGTAGGCCACGCCCAGCGAAGCCGTGATGGCCAGTTCGCGCACCATCGGGATCGGGATCAACAGCAGCGTGACAAACGACACGAAGGCGGTGACGAGTGCCAGCACACCGGGGATCAGCAGGCCAGTGAAACTGTGGCGCGCGGCATCGAACGAGCTATTGCCGCGCGCGATTTCACGCACGATGAAGTTAACCTGCTGTACACCGTGCGAGACCCCAATGGCAAACACCAGGAAGGGCACCAGCACCGCGAGCGGATCCAGACCAAAGCCCAGCAGGCGCAACGTGCCGAATTGCCAGACCAGCGACGACAGGGAGCAGACAATCAGCAGCACCGTGAAGCGCACCGAATGGCAGTACCAGTAAACCGCGAGCGCAGTCAGCAGCAGCGCGATCGCGCAGAAACTGAGCACGGCCACTGCGCCATCGGCAATGTCACCGATCTGCTTGGCAAAACCGATGATCTGGACTTCGTAGCCGGCATCCTCGAACGGCTTGCGGATCTTCTCTTCGAGCGTATGGTTGAACGCAACATAGTCGAGCACCTTGCCGGTGCCGTCGCGCTCGTTCAGCTCGGCGGTGACCATCGCGCTGTCTTCGTTATGCGAGACGAGCGTACCGACATAGCCGCCCAGCGTGGTCGCGTGGCGAATGTTCTCAACCACCGCCGGCGTCAGTTGGTCGGGCGTGATCGTGCCCGAGATGATCGGCTCCGCCCGGAAACCTTCTTCGGTGATTTCGTTGACGAATGCGTTCGGTGTCCAGAGCGAGCGCACACCGCCCCGGTCCACGTTCGGCAGATACGTGACTGCCTGGGTCACCTTGTACAAGCGCGTCAATCCCTCCGGCGTCCAGATCGAACCTTTCCGCGCGCGCACGACTACGGTGATCCGGTTGGCCCCAAGCAGATCGGAACGGTATTTCTGGAAAGTCTGGACGTATTCATGGCCAATCGGCATCTGCTTCTCGAAGCCCGCGTCCATACGCAACTGGACGGCGAATACCGCCATCACGACCGTGAACAGGCCGATCACAGCAAGCACGATTGCACGATGGCCGAAAAAGATCCTTTCCAGACCACTGACAAGACGATTCAACACGACACTACTCCTTCAAGTATCCCGACGGCGCACCGTGTGCGCCACCTCGGGCGGGCGACCGCGTCAGAAATTCCGGGTCACGAACAAGCCGACGAAGTTTCGATCCGAGTAAGGATTGCCCACCGTGTTGTGTCCGCCCCAGAACATGGTGTAGTTGACGCCCGCCTGCCATTTGGTCGGGTTCTGGTTGAACAGGATGTAGAGGTTTGCCGACTTCAGACCCTGCAGGTAGTTGGCCGAGAACGTCGGCGTGTAGCCATAGAGTCCGGCCGAGAACGTCACCCCGGGCGTGACCTGCCAGCCGGGGATCAGCGTGCCGTCATAGGTCCAGTTGAAATCGATCGTCGTGCCCACCGAACTCGACGTACCCTGACCCATGCCGATCGGATAACCCGTGCCAGAGTTGTTGTTCAGCCAGGTCAGATATCCCGCCTGGGGCAACTGCATGACCTGCTGCCCATTGACGGTCCGCGTGACGCCGTTCTGGCTCAGGCCCGGGTAGTAGATCCACGTCAGCTCTGCCGTCAAGGTTCCCGAATCCGCGCCGATCCATTTGAGGAACGGATACTCGCTGCGCGTAAGCGCCAGCAGGCCATTGATACCGAACTGGAATTTCTTCTTGTCGGCCCACTGCTGGCAGTCGACCCCTCCCGGGTTCACGTTCAGATCGGGCGGACCGCCGGCGCCGTAGCAGCTTGACAGCGCCACGGCGTCTCGCGGGCGATACGACAGCTCGGTGCCGATAGCCCAAGGGCCAAGCGGGAAGTTGGCACTGACACCAAAGAGCTGACGGTTCTCGAGGTTCGACCACTGCAGCGTATTGTTCGCGAAGGAAGTCAGCACCGGCGACTTGTCGGTGTAGTTTTCGTAGTAGAACGCGAAGTTCGCATCGATGCTACGCGGCGCGTAGTTGAACTTTACGCCGAACTGCGGCTTGTACTTCGACGGCAGTATGCTGGAGATGGGAAGACCGAACGAATTGGCAAACTCGCCGTTGACGAGTCCATTGTTGATTGCGGCGATCGTGGCCGGATCATGGGCGTTCTGTCCCGTCATGCCCGCGATGGTACCGGCGCTGGGGCCGTTCGCATTGAAGTTGTTCGGATTGACCGTGAACGGTTCGGCACCGCGGCCAACGGCGTTTGACACGGACCAGTACGACCCGACCGGCGGGATGCGGTTGCCTTTCCAGATGAACTGATAGTAGGCCTCGGTGCTTACACCGTGGGACAGGTCGCTGGAAAAGCTCAACATCGGCGCCGGCAGCACTGCCTGCTTGAGCTGCGAGCCTGGGACCAAGAGCTTCTGCATATCGAGCGAGTTGGTGGCATTGATGCCGCCAGTGGCGAACATGCTCTCGCCCCAGTTGATCACCTGGTTGCCGAGGCGGACGTGCGCGTTTCGATCGCCAATGGTGAAGTCCTTCTGGGCCCACAGGTCGAGCAAATACGCGTCGTAGACGACCTGTGCCCGTGCGTCGCTTGCCAGCTCCGTGCGCTGCGTGTTCTTGGCCATGAAGTCGTACATGCCCGTGCCGCGCGCCATAAACTTCAGCCCTTCGCCCGGCATCGTCAACAGCAGCTCGCTGGTCGCGCTCAGGTAGGTGCTGTATGGCTTCCCCTTCTTGTAGTTCAGGTCACCGTTGTCGCCGGCGCCCCACTGATCGACGTTCGCCGCGGTGCCGCAGCCGTTCGCATTCGGGTCTCCGGTAAGCGCGCAACTCGGGTTCTTGGTCCGGCTCGCCGCGCCAGCCGTGATATTGGTCACCAGCGATCCCTTGATGGCATCGTCAGGTCCTGCCGTAAAATCGAAGGCATGCGCGCTCGGCGCCACTGTGCCCAGAACGACGAGGGAAATCGTCGCCTGCCGGCAATTCTTTATGGTTTTCATCTCTCCCCCCAACCTGTTTGACGCCGACGCGCGCCTCCTACGCGCGTCGGCCCCGCCTATGCGGCAATCTTCAACGCTCGCTGACCGCCCTCAGTGTTTCGGATGTGAAGTAGTCCGCCTTGAAGCGCGGATCATTGACTTGCTGATACCAGCGGATATCTTTGCCTTGACCGAAGGTTGATGAATCCAGCAGATAACGTCCGTTGGTCAGGTCGTACTGCGTCCAGGCTTGGTTATCACACGTGCCGCCCAGCTCCCAGACCGGAATCGAGTAGCTTTCCCGCACCTTCCACAACTGGCCCTGGGCGTCGTAGTCTTCGCCCGCGACGGCCAGCCAGCTGTCCTCGTCCAGATAGAGAACCTTCTTCGATGCAGCGTGGCGGGCGGAGGACTTTAGCGTCGCCTCGACCACCCAGACCCGGTGCATTTCATAGCGGCGGTTTCCGGCAGCGATCCCATCAGGCTTGGCAACGTCGTGCAGCTTGTCCTTGAACTTGTACATGCCGAACACGTTGTACGGCACGATCATTTCCTTCTTGCCGACCAGCTTCCAGTTGAATCGGTCGAGCGCACCGTTGAACATGTTGAACTCATCGACCAGGTACTGGTTCTCGAAGCCGATCAACGGCGCGTCGTGCGTGTAGGCCGGCATGCGACGCACGCGACGCTGCCCGGGGAAGTAATAGAACGTCTCGGACGGCTTGTTGAAATACTGGCGTTGCACAAAGGCCTGCCCGGCCAGCGCCGGCGGCGATTGCATCTTGAAGAAGAGCGCGTTGCTGAGCTGGTCGACGTCCTGCGGGGTGGTCTTGCCAACCTTGCCCGTCGGGAAGTAGTACACCTGCGGGCCGACCACATCGATCGATTCGCCGCCACCCGGGCGAGACGAGACGGTCGTTTGATCCGTCGGCCATTCAATGCCTTCGCCCCGGTATCGCGTTTCGTAGTTCAGGATCGCTTCGACGCCGTTTTTCGGCTGCGGGAAGGCAACGCCTGGAAAGACCGCGGTCTGCAACTGCTCGCCAGTCGAGTCGAGCTTCGCCGCCGTGAGGTTCGCCTTGGAGTTCTGCGCAACGAAGTCCGGCACCTGACACTCGCGATGCGATGGATACACGTCCATCCGGTAGCCCTTCTTCTGTTTGACTAGCGCGATCTGGCCCGGTGTCAGTTGCGCGGCGTACTTGTCGACATTCGATGCATCGATCGAATAGAGGGGTTTCTCGTTCTTGTGTTTCCAGAAATCAGCGCGAACCTTGCCCCATTCCCAGCCCGCATCGGGTGACTGCTTGCCTGTATAGGCCGGTACGGCGCCATCCTTGCCCGCGGCACGGTCACCGCCTTCCGGCGTGAGGTCTTCCGCCAGGGCGGTAGTACCCATCACAAGACAGGCGGCGGCCGCGATCATGGATGCGGCTCCAACTCCGTACTTTTTCATCATGGTTCTCCTTCCGATTCCGCCTTCGATCGCTCACCGAAGATTGATCGCATAAGGCGGAGGTAAAAGCATGTTGCCTTCGATAAGTACTACTTCACTGGCAGACTGGGGCGACGTCCTCTGCCGTGCTACGGGTCAAGTGGTCACTCCTTGCCGGACCCCGCTACTGCCACCGCACGAATCTCCACGCGCAGTTCCGGCAGCGCCAGCTGCGTGACGCCCACGGCCGTCCAGGACGGATAGCGGTTGGGGAAGTACGCGTCCTTGACTGCCGTGAACTCCGCGAGCTCGCCGCGAAGATCCAGATGAAAGGTCGTCAGTTCAACGACGTCGGCCAAGCTGGCGCCCGCTTCCTCGAGAACGAGTTTCAAACACTCGAACGCGATCTGGGCTTGCGCCTGCATCCCCTCGCCAGGCTTGCCCTGCGCATCGATCCCGACCTGGCCGGACACCCAGACCATGTCGCCCACGCGCGTTGCCGGCGAGAAGTGGTAGGCGTCGTAGAACGACTGGAATGGGGCGGGGACGATGGATTGCCGTGTGTTGTTCGTTGCCATGGATTGAACCTCTTTGCCTAGATGAGTTGACGGAAACACGGAGCCCTGAACGGATCACCCGCCTTGAGATGCGAGAGCTCTTCGACGAACAGAAAACCCGCTGTGCTGTAGCCCGAGCGGCTGTTCTCAGGCAGCGGACTGAAGGTGGCGTCGTCGCCAAAGAAGCGCAGCACAAGCGTGTGACGATCGGGAAAATCAGCATCTGTTCCTCCGCCGCCATGCAATGAGGCCGGATGCAGCAGCAGCACATCGCCCGGATTCGTGGCCCACGAGATGATGTCGTAGGCACCCGGGTTGGCACGGCGTTCAGCCTCGATGTCGGGCATGCGCGGCCACACATCGCCGCCGTGCAGCGGGTCCGTCGGGTCGTTAGGGTCCAGGAACGTGGTGCCGTCATGACGTGTACCGACATACGATCCGCGAATGACCTCCAGCGCGTTGCGTTTCGGTACGGCTTCAAAGCTGATCCAGGCATTGGCCCAATGCTTGCCCGCCCACGGCAAATACGAAGTGTCCTGATGCCAGGAAGAGCGTGCGGCTTTGCCGCCAGCCTTGAGGAAGAGTTCCTCGGCGAAGTACCACACGTGCTTGGAACCCCACAGTTCCGCGAGCAGCTTGGCAAACGGCAGCTCGGCGACGAGATTATCCAGCCGCTGCTTCGCATTGGGATTGGCATTGTCGACGTGCGATCTGCATTCGGTTCCGTCAAACATGGCCGTCACCATGGGACCCGGGTTCGCAATTCCCCAGTCAAAGACTTCCCTGCACTGTGCGAGCTCGTCTTTGTTAAGACAGCCCTCAATGAGAACAGCGCCATCTTCCGCGAAGGCCCTGCGCTTGAATTCGTCCATCAGTGATCTCCTCATCCGTTTAACTGGCAACCTGACTGCAAATGCTTGCGGTCGCGCCTTTCGCAAAAGCGGAGCAGGCGGCCCGCCTGCCGTCTCCCAAACCACGCGGCATCCAACCCAGCGCCGAGCGGCCAAAAACCCATCCCATCGCTTCACCCATTCGCCGCGGAGGCCTTTCTATCCATATGTATCGGCGACCTAGATAATACGTTTTGATGACCTAATCGTAGCGGTGACACGACCTAATATCAAGATGCGGAAAGGTAGGGGAAATACCAACTCAGCCTCGGCGCAGACGATGTTGAATCGAGTGAATTCCGCGTCGTCAAACGCGGGATCTCCCAGTAGTTGGGAATGCTCAGCGCAAGTCTGAGTAGGTGGCGGTGCACAGAAAGTCACCGTGGCGCGCATGTTGCAGACCGGCGTGATGTCCAGGGACACCACATCGGCCGCGATCTACACCGGGATCCTGTCCGGTCCCGCGCGTTTACCCGCCGCGTAGGGATGGCATGGCAACGCCATGCCTTTCATGCCGCCTGCCGCAGGTATGACTTCGATGGTAGAGGCCACGCGCGGCAAGCGCGCACCAGCGTGACGTCGCCTGCTGCATCGCCAGGCCGCACAACTTGAGCAGGCGCGCCCGAGCCAGAGCAAAGCATGCTCTGATGTCAGTGGCTGTAACGAGCAACCCTGTTCAAAGCGATGCCCTCGTCCTTTGCGCGCTCAAGAGCGCAATAGGCGAAATAAATGGCCGGCATCCAATAAGCCCAGGTGCATAGCGCCAACGTATAAAAATTGAACACGACGTTCGTTTCGTCACCGGGGATCTTATAAAAATCGTAGATGCATGCGATCGCTTGGGAAGTCACCAGAGCCACCAGAAGGGCCATCGCCTGCAACACCGCTCCAATATCAAGCAATCTCTTGACGACGAAGGCGAGGTAGACTGAGAGCAGCCCCCACATCACCACGTAGTAGTAGGGCAATACCCCTTGAACAAAGGGCGCCCAGACCAGAACGCAAGTGGCCGCGAACGAAGCCACAAACGCCAGCACGTCCTGGCGGATCGACGGTTTATATCCATGCGTGATGACCATCATGCCCGCCACCACGATGAGCGGCAGGCCGAAGCCCCGGGAAAACGCATCGAAAAAATGCGCCACTTCGTAGGAAGTCGCGTTCCCCGTCGCAAAGTAGCCTACGGCATTCGTCGCAGAGGTTCCAACAACCCACATCTCGATCCCCAGCAGATAGTTGTGCTTCTTCACAAACTTCCAGCCGAAGACAAACGAACTCAACGCCAGCAAGGCGCTGGAAAACATAAGAATGAGAGACCTGAGATCCATGATTTGAAATCCAATGCCAGTGATTAATTGAGCTTGATACGTCAAGGCTGTTTCGGTTCAAGACTCGCGAGATAGGTAGCAATTGCCTTGCGGTCTTCTGGCGAAGCGCCGTCGGCAATGCGCTTCATCATGCCGGTGGGTTCGCTGCGCGTACCGGAGGCAAACGCGTCGAACTGCGCGACGAGGTAGTCATAGCCTTGACCGGCCAAGCGGGGGAATTGGTCATGCCCCATCAGTTGCGCGCCGTGGCATGACGCGCAATTCCCGCCCGCCACCAATTGCTCCCCCTTCGCGCGCAATTGCGCATCCGGCTTGAAGTAGTGGTTTGCGACGGGCGGCACCTTGGAGAAGTAATCCGCCAGGTCTTTGATCTGCGCGTTGTCCATCGTCATCGACAGCGGCCCCATGTTCGGATTGCGTCGCGCGCCACTCGCAAAATTGTGGAGCTGCGTCTCCAGATAGGTGGCAGGCTGCCCCGCCAGGCTCGGATAGCCTTGGTGGAGCGAGTTGCCTTTTGCGCCATGGCATATGAAGCAGGTGTCGTTCACGTGCGGCCACGGCCCGCCGTCAGCCTCGTACGCCTTGGCAGACGCGTCGACAAAGCGATCCAGTCGATAGAGACCGAGCAGATCCGGACCAAAAAAAGCGAGCGCCCCAACAGCCGCGATAGCCGCGATGGCCGCAACGCCAATCACAATGCGTTTCTTCATGTCTGCACCCTTATGCTCGACGCAGTGCATTGAGCACCTGGAGAGAGGCTTGATGTCCCGAACGCACCGCGCCATCCATGTAGCCGGCCCAAATCTCCGCCGTCTCGGTCCCTGACCAGATCAGGTTGCCGCACGACGGGCGCAGCGCTTCACCGTGAGTGCTCCAGAAGCCGGGCGGAATGGCGGAGACACAGGTGATCGTCCAGGGATCGTCGCGGCTCCAGTCCTGATCGTGATAGGCCACCGGCGACAGGGCTTCATGCCCCCATGCCCGGGCGTAGAGCTCGGTCAGGATTGACTTTGCCGCGTCCGGCTCCGACGGAAGCTGTGCATTCACAATAAAGGCGTTAATGACCCCGATTTCGCCGCCCGGAGGCGAGTTGTCAAAAGCCCAGATGACAGGCCCACCCACCCCGAAGATGTGTCCATTCAATCCCTTGTCACGCCAGAACGGGCGGCGGTAGACCATGGCCACCTTGCGGGCGGGCGAATGCGCCGGCCAGGCACGCTGCAAGGCGGCACGCTTTTCCGGCAGTGGCGGGTTGAACTGCAGCTGGTTACACAGGGCCGGATGGATCGCCATGATGACTTTGCGGGCACGCACCTCACCATGGTCCGTCCGCAACGTCACGACATCGCGGTCCCAACCGGAAATCTCGCGCACCGGCGTCGACAGGCGCACCTTGTCGCCCAGTTGCTTAGCCATCTTGATGCTGAGGATCTGCGAGCCGCCCACGAAGCGGGTTTCCTGCGCGCTGTGCTTGATGCTGTCGAGCTGCGTGTAGTCGCAATCGGCCGAGTTGATCATCGACAGGAAATGCAGGAGCCCCATCTTGGTCGGTGCTGCGCCACCAGACAGGGTGATACTTGCGTTCCAACCGACCTGTTCCTCAGGCTTGATGCTCTGCTTTCCCAGCCAATCCCCCACCGAGAGCTTGTCCAGTTCGCCGACTTTCTGCGATTTCCAAGGGGCGCCCGACGGCACGTCGCGCGACAGCTGGCTGAGCTTTTCGCTGACCGCCTCGTCTGTACCGAGCGTACCTTTTAGATCGATTTCCGCCCGGCCATCGCCGCCCAGGATGACAGTCTTTCCCTCGTAGTAGCTCGGGAACGTACCGACCTCTAGTTGGCGGGCGAGATCGGCCACGGCGGTCTGTCCGGGCCCGATCCACTGGCCGCCGACTTCAGAGACGTAGCCGCCTTCGATGTTGTAGTTGAGCGTCCGCCCGCCTACGCGGTCCCGCGCTTCGAGGACCACGAAGGAATGACAGCCAGCCAGTTGCAAGTCGCGCGCGGCCGTCAAGCCCGCCAGCCCCGCGCCGATGATGGCGACGTCAATCACGCCGGCCGATGTCTGTTCAGACTCGGCCGCACCAGCATTAACTTGCGAGAAACGTAGGGCCAAGCCACCTGCGGCGGCCGCGGTGCCGGCATATTTCAGCCATTGCCTGCGCGGCAGGTTGGCTGGTGTGTTGGGGGGAGATTTCTCTGACATGTTGTTTCCGTAACTGCGATGAACCTGTTGTTGCTTCTGCTTCATTGAGCGTCGACCGCGAACCTGCGGGCTGTTCGACCGCCTCGGATGCTACGGTGTCGGACAGCCCAGACCAGACCGCGCAACGTCTGTTGATTGGCCATCTGCACGGCAGCGGTGCATTGCTCCAGAACCTCTTGTTCTGGGAACAACATGAATTCCGCCGCGCTCCCTAACACCAACGCAATCTCAAACGGCGAACGCGTCACCAGGGCCTGCCGCAGCAGGCCGGACAGGCATCGCTCAATGGCGGCACCACCCGTCAGCAAGTCGTTCGCCGCATCCTTGCGGATGCTCTCCACTGACGCCCGGATAAGGTGGAGCATTTCCTTTGCGGTGGGCTGTCGCCCCCAGGACGCCGCCGCGCTGCCGGAACATGTCGTCATGACAACGTCTCCCATGCGAATACCCTGTCAGTCGCGGCGTGGTCACTTCCTGGCGGATGCGGCTGCCCGCACTCCAGCGCGACGCTTACTCCTTTGTCCAGCCGTTCTGATAGAGGCGGCTTGCCAGCAGGCCCAGCCGCATCGTGAGGTGGTAGTTTTCGCCGTCTTCGATCAACGCGGAGCGGACGTCGCGGAAGAGCTTCTCGATCGGATACTCGCGCGTGGTGCCGTTGCCGCCGAAGAGTTGGAACGCCTCGTGCGTGATCTTCATCGCCTCTTCGGTCACGCTGACCTTGGCCTGCGCAGTCGCGTAAGGATGGGTCTGCGGCGACATCCGCGCGAATGCCAGGCTGCGGCGAGCAATGGCGCGCGCCATCTCCAGCCGGCGTAGCATTTCGCCCAGGCGCAGTTGCGTCATCTGGTGTTCGATGAGGAAGCCGCCGCCCTGCTTGCGCTCGTGGCAATAGGCCAGCGCCAACTCAAACGCAGCGCGCGCGGCGCCGGTGAAGACCTGGCACATATGCGTTCCGCCGAACGACCAAGCCGGGGTCAGGTTGCCCAGGTAGTCGTCCTTCAGCGCGATTGCGAAACGCTTCGGCACCTTGACGTTGTCGAAGAAGATCTCGCCTTGCGGCAGCGAGCGCTGGCCAATCTTGTCCAGCGGCTTGCCGCGAGAGATGCCCGGCAGATCGAGCGGAATGATCATGCCGATGCCGTTTGTCTGGGCAGCGTTCTCCCCGGTGCCGTAGAAACCATCGCCATAGTCCGCCGCCATGTAGGCGAGCGCGACCTGCGCCACAGAACCGTTCGACACCCAAGACGAGTACTGCCCGTTGATGACGATTTCATCGGCACCAACCTTCGCGGTGACGTTCCCGACCGGCTGCTTGCCGTGCGCACTGATTTCCTCGCGGTAGAGAATCGCGCCGTCGGAGCCGCGGTCGGGCTGCGTGTTCGCCCAGCAGCCGATCTTGCCCGTACACATGTCGATCAGTTCCTGGTTGCCGACCGTGTGAGCCATCATCAGCGGCATCCCCGCGACGCCAAGCGAAACGGCCAGGCCAGAATCGCCCCAGCCGAGTTCTTCGCCGATCATGGATTCGATCCGTACGCCCATTTCGGGCGGGAACTGCGCAATCAGTTGCGGATCGAGCCCGAGCTTGGCGCTCTCGATCATGGCCGTCCAATACGGAGACCCGGGGGCAATCACTTCCTCGGGTGTCAGGCGATCAAGCTCCCGGCCGATGGGGCGCAGCACGTCACGCGCAAAGCGATGGACGGTGCTCTGGATCGCAGTTTCCTCTTCGCTCAGCGGCGTTTCGAAACCGGTCAGGCCGACCGATGGCAGCTCCACGTTCTTCTTCAGGCGAATCATGTTGTGCTCCTCCTTTTCATAGTGCAGTTAAAGCGCTCGCATTCAGGCTGAAGCGTCGCGCGCCTTGCGGTTCACCCAGTCGTCCATGGCGGCAGCCCCACCCAACGCCCCTTTCAACACACACCACCGGAGCGGTTCGGGCAATGTGGAAGGCGTTTCGTGACGCACCGCCGCCAGCAGCGGGGGCTCGGTACCGCGAATCCGCTGGGCGATCATGTGACCGACCATGGACTGGGCGGCCACGCCATGCCCGGAACACCCGGCTGAGTAAAAGATGTTCTGGTTCGATCCCGTCGTGCCGACCACCGGCAGAGCATCGTTGGCGAAGCTGATATAGCCGCTCCAACACGCCCGCACAGCGAGGTCTTTCAAGGTCGGGAAGCGGTCACGCATGGCGGTCCTCAGCTCGCGGTACTGGTCGTAGTCGGGCACATTCGGCGTCTTCGAGCCGTACGGATAGCGGAGTCGCTTGGTAGTCACCAGAAGCGTGTTCTGGGCCGTCACACGATGGCTTTCCATGACCCAATGCGCAGTCATGACACCTTCGCGTCGCGCCCAGCCCAACGATTTCAATTGCGCGGGGGAAAGCGGTTCAGTCTCGATGGCCGACACCCGCAAAGGCACCACCTTGTCCGCAAGAAGGCCAAGCTGCGGGGTATAGGCATTCGTTGCGAGCATCAGCACCGGAGCGCTCGCGCTGCCTCGCGGGGTCTTCACCTGGATCACGGGACCTTCGATGTAAGACAGCAGTGGCGTGTTCTCGTAGATCTTGACGCCCGCACGCAGGGCAGCGCGCCGCAACCCCATCACGTACTTCCCGGGGTGGAGCGTGCCGCCGCGCGGCGTGTATTCGCCAAACAGAAACGCCGGGGGAATGCCCCGTGCCCGCATTTGGGCTTCGTCCAGGAACACCGACTGGACCCCAAACTCCGCACTGGCCCGTATGCCCTCACGCACCTTCTCTTCCTGTGACGGATGAATGCCCGCGCGAATCAGCCCGGACGGGTTGTAGTCGCAGTCGATCCCATATTCCTTGAGCTTGCCCTCAACGAAGGGGACGGCATCTTCGTAGTAGCGAACGATTTCCTTCGCGCGCGCCTGACCGACGTCCTTGAGGAACAGGTCGTACTCGAGCGCGATGCCGCCGCCCAGGTAACCGGCGTTGCGCCCGCTCGCGCCGAAGCCGGCAAACTCACGCTCAAGGACGATCACTTTCGCGCCTTGCCTGGCGAGCTCCAGTGCAGCGGAAAGCCCTGCAAAGCCGGCGCCGGCAATGACCACATCCGCACTGACATCGCCCTCCAGCGCGGGCTGCATGTCGTCGGGCTTTTCCACCCATCCACCCAGCGCGCGATACTTTTCCAGGTCGGCCGTCTCCTTGGCGCTCTCCACCGGCTCCGCCCCGGGGCTTTGCATCGCCGCAATGGCGGGCACCACGACCGCTGTGGCCGCCGCACCTTTCACGAACATGCGCCGGGTCATGCCAGCGTGCCCGGTCTTCCCTAACTGCGTGCCATCGAGACTCTTGGTCATCTCGAACTCCCTCAATCCTTGCTCAAGATGTGCACTGCCAGCGCGGCTTCTTCGATGCCCTGGAAGCCACCACCGTTTTCTTGAATCGCATGCCGCGCGCCTTGCACCTGGCGTGAATCAGCTTCCCCGCGTAATTGGGTGACCAGTTCATGGAGCTGGCCGATACCTGTAGCACCCAGCGGATGCCCCTTGGATTCCAGCCCGCCTGACGTATTGATGGGGATGCGTCCCCCGATCGTGAAATCACCTCGCTCGGCTGCCGGGCCACCTTGACCCAGCGGCACTAGCCCCAGGTTTTCGGCCTGGATGATTTCTCCCATGGCCGAAGCATCGTGAACTTCGGCGACATCCATGTCCTCGGGGCTCAGGCCGGCCTGCTCGTATGCCTGCAGCGCGGCCAGGCGACCAATGTTCTTCTCCGGCTCGTCGATGCGCCGATGCGTGAAGCTGCGGATCACGCTTGCCGCAATCCGGATGCAACGCTTGCGATCGGCGCCGATGCGGCGCAACCCATCCTCCGTACAGAGGATGGCCGCAGCGGCCCCGTCCGTAATCGGTGCACACATCGGCAGCGTGATCGGATAGGTGATCGGCGGCGCCGCGAGTATCTCGTCGATCGTGAACGGCTTGCGGAACTGCGAAAGCGGGTTATGCACCGAGTGCCCGTGGTTCTTTGCCGAGACCGCGGCGATCTGGCGCTGCGTCGTGCCGTAGGTCTTCATGTGATACCGGCACAGTGCCGCGTAGACCGACATGAAACGGCTGTAGGGCCGGTCGGATTCGGACCCCGGCGGTGGCTCGACGCCCTCACCCAGCCGCATCAGGCTGGCGAAGTTTTCTTCGACGCGGGACACGTCCCACCCGCCCTCGAACAGCGCGAACGACTTCGCCTTGTCCGGCACGTTCATCTTCTCCGCGCCGATGGCCAATGCCACGTCGCATACACCAGCCTTCAGGCTTTGCACCGCCAAATGCACGGCGGTGCTGCCCGAGGCACAGGCATTCTCGACGTTGAACACCGGAATACCTTCCAGACCGATCTTGCTGAACACAACCTGGCCCGGGATCGACAGTTGGCCTTGAAGCTGGCCATTGGTCATGCCGGAGTAGTAGGCCGTGCCAATCGCATCGGCGCCACAGCCGGCGTCCTGCAACGCACCGCGCAGCGCTTCGCCCGCGAGGTCTTCGATGCTGCGCTCCAGGTGCCGGCCGAACACCGTCATGGCGACACCGGCAATGTAGATCTTGCTCATCGTTGATCGCTCGTCTCAGATTTTGCGTTGCTGGCCTTGCCAGTACTGCTCGCGCAGGTCTTTCTTCAGCACCTTGCCGACCGTGCTGCGCGGCAACGCGGCCACGAAATCCACGCTTTTTGGCGCCTTGACCGAGCCCAGCTTGTCCTTGCACAGCGCGACGAGCGCTTCAGCACTCACGGTGTGGCCCGCGTTGAGTTCCACCACTGCCTTCACCGCTTCGCCCCACTTATCATCGGGCACCCCGATCACCGCGCAGTCCTGCACCGCCGGGTGCGCCCAGATGACTTGCTCGACCTCGCTCGGGTACACGTTGAAGCCGCCGCTGATGATCATGTCTTTCTTGCGGTCGGTGATATGCAGGTAGCCGTCGGCATCGAGATGGCCGATGTCGCCGGTGTGCAGCCACCCGTCGACGATCGTCTCGGCCGTCTTGTCGGGCGCCTTGTAATAGCCCTTCATGATGAGGTCGCCGCGCACGCAGATTTCACCGGTCTCGCCTTGCGGCAGCACCTCGCCCCGGTCATTCAGGATCTCGACGCGGATCAGAGGGTTCGGGCGGCCCACCGAAGACAACCGCTCATCGGATGCGACCTTGCCGTCGACGAAATGCTCGGCCGGCGTCATGTTGGAGATCGATGCCGCGGCTTCGGTCTGCCCATAGCCTCCCGCCATGACCGGACCAAACACCTCGATCGCGCGCTTGAGCTTTTCCACCGACATGGGTGCGGCGCCGTAAAGGAAGTACTTGAGCGACGAGAAGTCCTGCTGTTCGATGCCGGGGATATCGAGCAGACGGTAGATGACCGTCGGCGGCAGGAAGAATTCAGTAACGCGGTGCTTGGCAATGGCGGCAAGCAGGAGCACCGGGTCGGGCTTCGGCAGCACGACCACGGTGCCCCCGCGCGCGGTACACGGCAGCGACATCATCCCCGCGGTATGCGTCATCGGCGCGGCGGCGAGGTTCACCGGGCGCTGCGTGCCATATGGGAACGCGATCATGAACTGCGCGAAGTAGGTTTGGAACGCGCGATGCGTGTTCATGACGCCCTTGGGCGCGCCCGTCGTGCCACCGGTAGCCGAC
The DNA here is from genome assembly GCF_057073745.1 of Cupriavidus sp. C2SS-8b. Lineage (NCBI taxonomy): Bacteria > Pseudomonadati > Pseudomonadota > Betaproteobacteria > Burkholderiales > Burkholderiaceae > Cupriavidus > Cupriavidus sp. C2SS-8b. The sequence goes on along the minus strand of NZ_CP172717.1, from coordinate 880,209 downwards.
AGCGTGACGATGTCATCCATGTCGTACTCGACGCGCGGCATGGTCGAAGGTTGGCCCGCGCTCCATGTGGCAAGCGACGGCGCCCACGGCAGTTCAGCGTCAATGCACACCCACAGCTTGACCATCGGCAGGCTGGAGCGAAGTTCTTCGAGCATCGGTGCGAATGCCTGCGTGAAGAACAGCGCTTCACAGTCGAAGGCGTCGAGCACGTACTGGTTCTCGGCCGGTGCGTTGCGCCCGTTCACGGGGATGTACACGATGCCCGCGCGCCACATGCCGAGTGCGCAGCCCCAACCGACCACATCGTTGTCGGCCCAGACCGCTGCCTTCGCTTCCTTTTCCAACCCGGCAGCCAGCAGTCCATTGGCGACGCGGCACGAGAGTTCACCGATCTCCTGGAACGAGAAGCTGCGCTCGCCCTGGATATAGGCGATGCCGTGGGGATTGATGCGCCACCCACGGTCAAAAAAATCAATGATTGCCATTTACGTGTTCCTTTGGAGCCATAACAGGTCAGTGCCGGGTTGGCCCATGCCGTCCGTGTATGGGTCGAACCGGCCCGCGCGCTGGCCTTGCGTGTAAGGGTCGAAGCGGCCTGAATCGGCGCCATCGGTGCCGGCGTCTGTGTGCGAATCCTGTGCCGCCAACTCGAACGTACCGATGCGGCCGGTCGGCGTCGATGGGCCGCCTGATGCCAGCCCGCCCGCCACGATCACTGCGGCAATACCAAGGTGCTTGAGTCGCATGGCGAACTCCTTCTTCAACTGAATTTCGGCGCCGCCCCAAAGACAGCACCTGGGGCGTGCTTCGTGTGTTCAGCTACGGCCCGACGATCAGGTCGGGCCCGCATGACAGAGACGGTTACAACTGCGAGATCGTGGCGCGCGCCAGCCCACGCTGCTCCAGGAAGCCGAGCAGGTAGCGGTGCCCAAACGCTTTCGAGCCGGAGGCAAAGCCGACCTTGGCCGAATCGCCGTCAATAAGCTTGATGGCGCCGGCAGCCTGAATGGCCCCGGTTGCGATATACGGCGTAATGCCGTGCACCGTCGCCCGCACCGCCGCGAGCTGGCCGCGTCCGATGGCGAAATCCACGGTGCGATGCATCGAAGTGCGCTCGCGCGGCGGCATGGACGGCGTCACGGAATCGACGAGCTGCTTGAGCACGGCATCCTGCTGCTCGCGCGGCAGGTGCGCGTACTCCGCGTCCCACTTCTGGCCGAGCCCGTGCACCATCTGCATCGCGTTGCTGTCGTAAAAGCCCACACATGAGATGCAGCTACGCACACGCGCGTCATGCTCGAAGTACACCGGCAGCGACGTGCCACCCCACGGCAGCGCGAACACCGGCTGTACGAAATCAGGCGAGGCGACATTGAACGAAGCGTGCTTGTCATGCGGCACCAGCGCCTTTTCCCACAGATAGCTGGATTCCTGGCGATAGCTTTCAAAGATGGTGGCCGTGGAGCCCACGCTCACGCCGGCGCCCACTCCGCGCAGACCCCGCGCCAGGGTCGCCGTCTCCAGTGCATCGACGCCGGGCGTCTCAAGCGCCAGCTCGGCGGCAATTTCAGCGAACGTGTACATGTACGCGTTTGACGGCGACACCAGCAACCCGGCCTGACGGAACTGCTCGCCAAATTGGTCGCGCACCTGGCGGATGAACTGTTGCTCGCCGGTGGTATCGAGGTAATGGCACCCTGCCTTGAGCGCCGCTTCCACCCCAACCAGTCCGAAGTTGGAGAACGGCCCGACGGTGTTGCACACGACCTTCGCGCCTTGGAAGGCCTTCACGAGCGAATCCACGTTGTGTTCCGCTTCAAGGATTTCGTAGTTGGCCGACTCGAGGCGCACGACACGCTGCGCCATCATTTCCTTTGTCCGGCCTGCGTTGCGCGCCACAGCGGTAAACGGGATGTTCTGGTCGATCAGCCAGTCCATGATCAGCATGCCGGTGTAACCGCTTGCGCCATAGATGACGACAGGATGCTTTGCCATTGTTTGTCTCCTGATACTTCAGTTGTTAAGGGGTAGGGTTAGTCAAACGTGAGCCGATGCGGGGAGCTGCCTTGCGTGTCGCTCGGTCTACGCCTGTTCTCATCGTGGGTGACCAGGAGCGGCGATGCCCCTCTGCCCTCCAGGTCCGCCATTCGTTCTGCGCTTCTCATGCATTCATATTTGTAGGACGTTCATTCAAACATAGGACAAATTACAAATATGAGAACAACATGAAAAGGCAGCGATTCTCTTCTGCCCGATCTCTTGGTCTTGCGATCCGACTGCGTGCCTCTCTGCCCGGCAGCTTTCCTTCGATGGGCGACACGCCTCCAGCTGTCCGGAATGCGCTGGAATATCGTGGGGTGAGGGAAGCAACCCCCCTATCCCCAATCGGGGCCCATGATCATGCTTCTTCACACGTATCCATGACCTACATATTACGTGTTCGTGACCAAATAGTAGCGGTGCATTGACCTAATTTCAAGGTGATCGATGTTAGGGGAAACACCAACCCAACCCTGCGCAAACGATGTCGAATCGAGCCGGCCTCGCCGGCCATAGGGCCCGTTGTGCCGCGTCGGAAGCGCTTCCGGCGCCGGGACCGCCATGGATCGGCTGGAATCCATGGCTTGGGAGCATCAGATGAAGGCAAGGTGCGGCTCCAGATCCGTTGGAGCCGGGCACCGGAGTGCGAGTCGGCTACGCGAAAATTTGTTCAACAAGCATGCGCGCAAGCAAAGAAGAACTGCCACGGCGTCTCGACCTTCCGTCGGGATGACCTATAATGCAGACAATTTCGTGTGAGCTTCTGGAGAACCAACGTGCAACAGAGGGCGGTCAAGCAAGGGCTTCCTGACCATTTCGAGGTAGCAAAACCCGACATGCAGTCTGCAACGCAACGAAAACGGGAACTGCGCATCCGGGAGATTATTGATGCCGCCCGCCAGGTATTTCAGGATGATGGCTATGCCGGGTTCGCGACACGCCGCGTGGCGGATCGCGTTGGTATCACGCTTGGCAATCTCCAGTACTACTTCCGGACCAAAGAAGAACTGTTGCGCACAGCGCTCCTGGCCTATGTGAGCCAGGTGATAGAGGACTACACGGCGATCGCGAATCGCCCGGGAATTGGCGCTGCGCAACGTTGCACTGCTCTGATTAATCGTATTTTTCAGAACATCAACGAGACCGATTTACCAAAGTTCATGGTCGAGATCGAAGCTTTCTCTTCGCATGAACCCTATGCGGAGGAACTGCTGAACGATATGCAGGCACGGTTTCGCGGCATTTTTGCAAAGTTGCTGGCAGAACTCCACCCGGCGCTGACTAGCGAAGCGTGCCTGCTGCGCGCCGCCGTGATCGTCGCCCAGATGGAAGGTATGACGATGTTCGCCTCCCACGGCGATTACCCCGGAAGAGACTATGTCGAGTTCGTTCGCCTGGCGAAGCGCACCGTAAAAATGGTTGTGAGCGCTTCGACGCAGACCCTGGATAGCGAAGCGCCTCGTCGTCGTTCCCATCTTCGTGGTGCTCACGCCAGCAGACCGGCACAACTAGAGCTGCGGTCGCATCAATCGGCTCACAGCGCCCTCCCTTACCGGCCGACGGCTCAAGGGAAGCGCAGAGAACTCAAGATCAACGAGATCATTTCTACCGCCGCTAACCTGTTGGCCACGGAGGGTTATGCAAACTTCACCTTGGCGCGAGTGGCGAAAGAACTCGGGATGTTGCCGTCGGCTCTTCAGAACTACTTTCCGACCTATGATGACCTGCTTCGCACGACCATTGGCGCGCTGGGGCAGGCTTATCTGGACCGCTACACGGAAATTGGCAAGCCAAGCAGCAAACCGGAGCGGGAACGTCTGATTGAAATCGCCGCAGAAGTCTTCGAAGAAGCCTGTGACCCTGCGGTGTATCGACTCTGGGCAGAGATGTTTGCGCTGGCCCAGCATTCGGATATCACACGTGAAATTGTGCGAAGCGTCTATGCAGCCTACCGGGTAGGCTACGCTGATCTCATCCGGGAAATCGATTCCTCGGCGACCGCTCGTGAGTGCCTCGCTCGCGCGACACTCATCGCGGCACTGGTGGACGGTGCGTCGACGCTCAGGTTTGGTTCGCAGACACAACCTGTGAACCTGGACCGCGTATTCGAGCTGATCGTGGCGATGACGGCTCGGATCGCACATGGACAAGTTGCCATAAGCAGTCCGGCCCAAGATTGACTTCCAAATCACACCGACCAAGACTGGCCCTGATGGCCATTGAGGATGGGCACCATGGTGTTTCGCTGCTTCCTGTGCCTCATTGCGAGTCGAGCGCGAACCTCCGAGCGCCCGTCCCGCTTCTCATGCTTCTGTGCCTGACAGCCCAGACGAGCCCGCGCAGTGCTTGCTGGTCGGCCTGTTGAACGGCGGCTGTACATCGCTCCAGGACGTCTGGTTCCGGGAACAACATGAGCTCGGCCGCGCTCCCCAGTACCAACGCGATCTCGAAAGGCGATCCCGCGGCCAGCGCGTGCCTCAGAAGGGTCGACAAGCGGCGCTCGATGCCGGCGCCGTTTGCGGCATCCACGCGAATACGGGCGACCGAGGCGCGGATCCGGTGGAGCAGTTCGCTGGAGCCGGGGTGCCGCCCCCATGCGGCTGCACTCGCGCTGGAATTTGTCGTCATGGCTGCTTGTCAATGAGGAAACGTGCGTTTACCAGCGTGCTTCACGGATCCGGCCACACGTTAATTAGAACACGTTACAAAACATAGGTCATGTTGCCAAACATTAAGGCGAAGAAAAAGACAGGGTATTCCCTGTCTCTGTAAGTCCGCCGCGCGGCGTTTCGCCCTTCCTGCGGCTCGCTGCCACCGTCAGTTGACTTCGCCCCCCAGCACGAGACGATTGACTGTCGCCCGGAATGCGGCGTCGAGGCCGCGCGGGTAGTCGCGCTTGTGCCGTCCCGCGCCGAGTTGCAGCGCGAGGCCGTCAGCCAGGGCGATGAGCAGCGAGGCAGTGTGCAGGCTTTCGGTCATCTTGAATTTCGGATTCACGCCACGCACCAGTTCGGCAATGCCGCGCGTCAGCTTGTCATACCACTCGTCGAACATCCGCGCACACTCGGGATCGGTCGACGCCAGAGAAACGAAGTGCCACCACAGCGCCGAGTCCTTGGCATTTCTCGCATCGCTGAGCACCTTCTGCAGCAGTGCGTCGAGCGATTCGCGTGGCGAGGCGCCATTTTCCAGCGCGCGGTTCAGGTCCTCGATATAGCTGTCGATGATCGGCGCCATGACCGCCCGCAGCACGGCCTGTCTGGTCGGAAAGTAATACTGGAGGTTGCTGATGCTGATCCCGGCACCGAGGGCGACGGCGCGCAGCGAGAACTCCAGGCTGCCGCTTTCCAGCAGCAGCTTTCTGGCAACGCGGACGATGGCATTGCGCGTGCGCAAGCCTTGGGCCCGCAACCCTTCGGGAGCGGCTCGCGCAAGCGCCTCGCTCGAGGGTTGACGCTTCCTGGTGGTGCGCCGCGCAACAGGCGTCTTCGTTGTCTCCGTCATGTTTGTACACCTTGCCTAACGAAAGGCGTAATGATAGCGCGTCGCCGCGTTTGCACAACGCCACCTGACAACAACCTATTACGCCCGTACCGCGCTGATCTGCAGCATCGGCGCAATGTTCGTGTAGTTCGGCACGTCCGCAAGGATTGCGTTCGCGTGCGGCCCGAATGCAGACTGGAACGCGTCCACCGAGTCGAAATACATGTGCGCGGCGGCGCGGTAGGTCGGCGGCTGTCCGGGCGCGCCGCCGGCGAGCCCCTCCTCGACTTCGCTGCGCTTGCATGCGTCTCCCAGCAGACGCCGCACCATTGGCATATGCTCGTCCAGGTAATAGGCGAAGTTGAGAGTGCCGCCGTCGTGATTCGGGTAAAACACGCTGACTTTGATCATTGTTGTTGCTCCATTCAGGTAAAGATGGTCGTCGGCTAGCGGCTTGCAGCGACATCGCGTTCGGGCGAGACGCTCGCCAGGTACCGCACCACCGCGGGAACGTCGTCGCTCGATAATGTCGCGGCAATGCCGTTCATGGCGCCGGTCGGATCCTTGCGCGCGCCCGTTTTGAAGTCGGCAAGCTGCTTCGCAAGATAATCCGCCCCTTGCCCCACCAGACGCGGCGCCTGATCCTTGCCCATCAGCTTCTCGCCATGGCAAGCCTGGCAGCTCCGCGCCTGGACGAGGGCCCGCCCGCGTTGCTGCAGGTTCGCGTCGGCGGGAACGTCTTCATTCCGCGTCGGCACTTGCCGAGCGAAATAGGTGGCGAGTGCATCGATCTGCGCGTCGGACATCTCCTTGGCAATTGGCCCCATATATGGATTGGGCCGCTGGTCGTTGGCGAACGCATGCAACTGGGCTGCGAGGTATGCCTTCGGCTGGCCCGACAGCGCCGGATACCACGCGTTGAGCGATTGTCCGCGCGGACCATGGCAGACAAAACAGGTTTCGTGCGGCTGTGGCCACGAGCCCGCATTGGCCTTGTCGGTTTCACCAATCTGGGCCATGGCTTTTTCGTACTGCATGCCGTCCAGAATATCGCGTCCGTAAAGCGCGCCCGCGCCAACCGCTGCCGTAATCGCCACGATGGCGACGATGATCAGGATCCGCTTCATTTACGCCACCTTGCCTTGATGAGCCAGAGCGGCAAGCGCCTGCAACGCAGCCCGGTGGCCGGAGCGCACCGCGCCGTCCATCGAGCCGGCCCAGAGGTCGGCGGTTTCAGTGCCTGACCAGATCACCCGGCCGACCGACGGATGGAGGAATTGTCCCCACTTCGTCAGGAAGCCGGGTGGCAGCGGATGAATGCATTGCAGCGTCCACGGGTCGACCCTGCCCCAGTCATGGTCGTGGAACTGCTTCGGGTGCAGCGCCTTCTGCCCGAACGCCCTGGCATAGGTCGCCGACAGTGTCCGCTCCGCGGCTTTGGGGTCGCTGGGCAGCGACCCCGGCGACACGAACGCGCTGATGATGCCGACTGACAGGTCCGGAGGCGAGTTGTCGTAGGCCATGGAAACAGGGCCACCGACCTGGAAGATCTGGCCGTTCAGACCACCATCCCTCCAGAACGGCTTGTCATAGACGTGAACTGTCTTGCGCATCGGCGCGTTCGCGGGCCAACGCCGCTGCAAATGCGAGCGCCCTTCGGGCAGCGGGGGATCGTAGACAACCTGGTTGCACAGCGCCGGATTCATCGCAACAATGACGCGGCGTGCGCGCACCACACCCTGGTCGGTGTGGACTTCCACAACGTCACCATTCCAGCTTGCAATCTTGCGTACCGGACAGGACAACCTGACCTTGTCGCCAAGGTTCTTCGCCATCTTGATGCTGAGGATCTGCGAGCCACCGACGAAGCGTGTTTCCTGGGCGCCGCCCTTGGTGGATTCGAGCTGTTCCAGGCTGTTGCCTGCGCTGTTGATCATCGATAAATAGAACAGCAGCCCAAGCTGGGCCGGAGCGCCGCCCGTCGTCAGCTTCGCGGCCAGGCCCATGAAGTATCCATCCTCGTACTTCAACCCTTGTTTCAACAGCCAGTCACCATACGTCAGCTTGTCAAGCTCGGCCGCATCCTTCGCTTTCCACGGTGCGCCCGACGGCACACCGCGCGCCAGCTCAGCAAGCTTGGCGCCAATCGCTTCGTCGGTGCCAATGCCGCCATGAAAATCCTGCGCCACCCGGCTATCGCCGGCCAGCACCGTGGTCTTGCCCGCGTAGAAGGTCGGGAACGTATCGACTTCAAGCTCGCGCGCCAGATCGGCAATGGCCGTCTGGCCGGGGCCGATCCACTGGCCGCCCGCTTCGGAAATGACACGATTCCCGAGGTCATGGTTGTACGTACGCCCACCAACGCGGTTACGTGCCTCCAGAACGACGAACGATTCGCAACCCGCCCGCTTTAAATCGCGCGCGGCGGTCAGCCCCGCCAGGCCTGCGCCGATGATCGCGACGTCCAGCACGCCCCGATCCGCTGATGCCGTCGCGGACCCCTCTGCCATCACGACCTTTGCCGCGGCCAGCGACGCGGCGCCCACGGCTGCCATGCGCAGGAGTTGACGCCGGCCCGGTATCTCCGGTTGGCCTTCCGGCATCACGCTCGATGCCTCGCAGTTCTTCATTCCATTGTTCCTCGTCAAGCACGTTCAGTTCGACTGAATCGAACGCTCCATTAGTAGAACCAAACACCAAAGTTAGGTCAGTATGGCAAATATAGGGAATGAGAAAAAGACAGGGTATTCCCTGTCATGACTAGTCACAAGCGAAGAGGCGAGCACAAAGGATTCCTCCAACAATTTGCATTGCATCGGAAGGGAGCCAGCCACGCCTCGACTCCATTCCGGTTCGCGGCCGGGCTGGCCATCCCCCCACAGGGAAGACCCCAGTTTCTCTTTTTTCGTACTTTGTCATTATGACCTATCTTTGTCTTCCTGTTTGACAATGGAATTGCCAGAATTCGAGCCCTCACCGATGCCGGAGAGGGTCAAGTCGAGTCATTGGCGCCATCTTGTCGAACGAAGACATCCCGGCATTTGCCAGTTACCTCGTCAGGATGTCACCTGACCGCGGGGAGATCGGAGCTCGATAGGGTCCGACATCGCAGCAAGGGTCGTTGGCCAGATGCGCGGGTCAGACAGGAGATGGGATATGCGCGGATACACACCGTCCTGGCTGACCGCCGGCGTGGCGGCAGTCCTCACGCTTTGCATGGCGGCAGCCATGGGCGTGGCGCCGTACAGCGCCTACCACGACCCGGGTGCGCCACGCCGGCTGGATGCCATTCCAATGCCCGACGTACGCGACCAGCTCGAAAAGCTGGCGGATGCGGGTGCCACCTACATCCACGAGGAGCGCGTGCGGCGCGGCGACACGATCCCCACATTGCTCAGACGGCTCGGCGTGGAAGATCCCGACGCACAGCAGTTCATTGCCAGGGATGCGGCGGCGCACACCCTTTTCAACCTGCAGCCGGACGAGGTTGTCCAGGCAGAGGTCGACCAGGACAACCTGCTGGTCTCGTTGCGAGCGACCGTTGACGGCAACGCCACCGTTTCGCGCGAACTAGTGATCCGGCGGGCCGGCGGCTCGCAGAAGTCCGCCTTCGAGGCGAACTTGCAGGCTGTCAGGAACGAACTGCGTTACGAGATGCGTTCCGGCGCGATCACGGCGCGCGGATTCTTCAGGACAATGGACGCCACCAATGTGCCCGACGACATCGTACGGCAGTTGATCTCGATCTTCTCGGGCGTGGTCGACTTCCAGCACGACATCGTTCCGGGCGATCGCTTTCGCATTGTCTATGAAGCGGGATTCCGGGATGGCGCACTGGTGCGCAACGGCCGCGTCGTGGCAGTCGAACTCGTCAACCGCGCCCAGCTCTACCAGGCCTTGTGGTACGACGGCGCAGATGGCCGCAGCACCGGGGCCTACTACACTTTCGACGGACGGGGCATGGCGCGCCCGTTTCTCCGCTCTCCGGTTGAGTTCTCGCGCTTGTCGTCGGGCTTCGGCTGGCGCAACCACCCGCTGCACCACCAATGGATCCAGCACAAGGGCGTCGACTTTGCCGCGCCGACGGGAACTCGGGTCTTCGCCACAGCGGCCGGGACCGTCGACTTTGTCGGCCAGCAGACCGGTTATGGGAATATCGTCATCCTGAAGCATCCTGAAGGCTACTCGACGTACTACGCACATCTGTCGGGCTTCGCTGGCATCCAGACCGGCCAGCGCATCGCGCAGGGACAGCTGATCGCGTACGTCGGCCAGACCGGCTGGGCGACCGGTCCGCATCTGCACTACGAGCTTCGCTTCAACGACGTGCCGCAGAATCCGCTGAGCGTCATGCTGATGGAACCCGTCACGCTGACCGGGCGCGCCCGCCAGGGCTTCCTGCGCCAGGCGAGCGACGCGCTGAGCCGCATCCATATCCTGCGCGCCATGGAAGTGGCATCCAGCGTCGGCTGATCTGCACGAAGTGACGCACTACCAACTCGTCGGGTCGACCAGCGGCCTCCCCGCGCAGGCCGGTTTGCAGCGTCAGTAGCAGCGCGTATTCTTTCCTTGTGACGCGGATTCCGGCTGACCTGCCGTCGCTTCTTGCACGCAGACGCCAGACCGCCGACTGCGGGGGCAGAGCATGCGCAGGCAGACTCATGACGGAGCGGGAGAGGATGGTCCTTCCACGCTCGACTTCACGCAGGGCGAGCAGCACTTCAGGCTGATCGCCGACGGCATCCCGCACATGGTCATGACCGGTGATGCGCAGGGACACATCGATTACTGCAACCGTCGGTGGACCAGCTACACCGGCCTCAGTCTTGAGCAAACCCAGGCCGGCGCCTGGAGATCGGCCATCCACCCCGAGGATTTCGCACGCAATATCGTCCATTGGGAAGACGCAGTGGCGAGAGGCTGCGAGTACGAAATCGAATATCGCCTGAAACGGGCATGCGACGGCGCCTACCGCTGGCACCTCGAACGCGGGTCGCCACTGAAGGATGCTGACGGAAAGATCGTAAAGTGGATGGCATCCAGCACCGACATCGAAGCGCTGAAGCAGGCCCAGGCCGCTGCTGAAGGTGCCAACCATGCGAAGTCGGAGTTTCTATCCAGCATGAGCCATGAGTTGCGCAATCCCCTGAACGCCATCCTTGGCTTCGCGCAGCTGATGGCCTCCGAATCTCCGCCTCCGACTGCGTCTCAGCAGTCCAGCATCGACCAGATCCTGAAAGCGGGCTGGCATTTGCTGGAGCTCATCAACGAGGTTCTCGACCTGGCCAGGATAGAAGCCGGTCACGCGTCGCTTTCCCCGGAGCCGGTATCGGTTATCGACACCTTGCACGAGTGCCAGGCAATGCTTGAGCAGCAGGCACTGAAGCGCACGATCCGCATGCGGTTTCCTGCAGCCGAACCAGCCTGCTTCGTCCGTGCCGACCGGACCCGCCTGAAGCAGATCCTGCTCAACCTGCTTTCCAACGCTATCAAGTACAACCGGGACCAGGGCCTAGTCGATGTGCAGGTGGCGACCACCGACCATCGCGTAAGCGTCAGCGTCCATGACACAGGCGCAGGCTTGACACCGGAGCGGCTGGCCCAGCTATTCCAGCCGTTCAACCGCCTGGGGCATGAGGCGAGCTCCGTGGAGGGCACCGGGATCGGCCTCGTAGTGGCCAGGCGGCTGGCCGAGCTGATGGGAGGCACCATCGACGTCGAAAGCACGCCCGGCGTGGGCAGCGTGTTCCGGGTTGAACTGCCCGCTGCCGCCCCACCGGCAATGGCTGACGAGCACGCGGAAACGGCCGCGCCCGTTCGGTCGTCAATCGAAGCCCCGTCCACGGTGCACACCCTGCTGTATGTGGAAGACAACCCCGCCAACCTCAAGCTCCTTGAGCAACTAGTCGCTCGCCGGGTAGATGTGCATTTGCTGTCCGCGGCTACAGGGACACTCGGCGTCGAGCTCGCGCGCACGGCTCTGCCTGAGGTGATCGTGATGGACATCCATCTGCCCGACATCAACGGCATCGAAGCGCTGCGGCGCCTGCGCGACGACCCGCAGACGATGCATATTCCGGTCATCGCCCTCAGTGCCAACGCGATGCCGCGCGACATCGAACGGGGCATGAAGGCAGGATTCTTCCGGTACCTGACCAAGCCAATCAGGATCCAGGAGTTCACGGACGCACTGGATGCGGCGCTCGAACGGCCTCGAACAGACTTGCCATGATCCAGACAACGGACATCCTGGCGGCGAGAATCCTGGTCGTTGACGATCTGGAGGCCAACGTCCTGCTGCTCGAAAGGATGCTGCGCGCGGCGGGCTACACTTGTGTCGAGTCAACCACCGATCCACGCACGGTCAGCGAGCTTCACAGCAGGAATCACTATGACCTGATCGTGCTGGATCTCCAGATGCCTGGCATGGACGGGTTCGAGGTCATGGAGCATCTCAAGGCCATCCAGCCGAACAACTACCTTCCGGTAATCGTCATCACCGCCCAGCCCGCTCACAATCTGCGGGCACTGCGGGCTGGCGCAAAGGACTTCATCAGCAAGCCGTTCGATCTCGGCGAGGTACTGATGCGAGTTCAGAACATGCTGGAGGTGCGGCTGCTGCACAGGGAGTCCTTGCAGCATGGCAAGGAACTCGAGCGCAAGGTATGTGAACTGGAAGCGAGCCGGGAAACGATCGTTCGCCAGAGTGATGAACTCAGGGGCCTCTACGAAAAGCTCGTTCGCGAGCAACAGGTCACGGAACGGCTGCTCCTCAACGTGCTGCCATCGCCCATCGCCGAACGCCTGAAGCTGCGAACCGATCTCATCGCAGCCGGCCCACCGGAAATCATCGCCGACAGGTTCGACGAAGTCTCGGTGCTGTTTGCCGACCTTGTCCAGTTCACCCGCTTCTCTCCCGGTCTGAGCCCCGAAGGACTGGTGGCGGTACTCAACGAGATTTTTGCTCACTTTGACGATATCGCCGACGACCGCGGGCTCGAAAAGATCAAAACGATCGGCGACGCCTATATGGCAGCCGCTGGCCTGCCCGTTCCTGCTGCCGACCACGCAGCCAGGGCCGCTCATATGGCACTGGACATGATGGAATTCCTGCGCCGGTTCAACGAGCGATGCGGCTACGGCTTGCAACTGCGGGTTGGCATCCACAGCGGCGCGGTCGTTGCCGGTGTCATCGGTCGACGGAAATTCATCTATGACCTGTGGGGCGAAACCGTCAATATTGCGAGCCGGATGGAGTCCCACGGTATTGCCGGCCGGGTTCAGATAACGGATGCCACTCGGCAACGGCTTGGAAATCCGTTCCTGCTGGAAGCGCGCGGGCCCATTAACGCGAAGGGCATCGGCGAGCTACGTACGTGGCTTGTCGCCGGACGAACCCCTGACGCCTCCCGGTAATCGCATGCTGGCCGCGGCGCCACTAAAGTTGATGGGCGATTTTTTTATCCATCACAGATTTCCGGAGAAAACCGATGAGCCGATGGCCGAGTCCGGCCGAGGCTGTGTGAAAACGCTTTGATTGCCTAGACTAGATCAACGTTTGGCGACGGGGGCAATGATGAAGCGCTATATCGAAGGCGAGGATCGTAAGCAAGTGACATTGCTACCGGAATGTCTCGATGACTTTGTCGTCGAGGATAACCCGGTGCGCGTGATCGACGCATTTGTAGAGGAACTCGATCTGACTGCCCTCGGTTTCGAAGGTGCGACTCCAGCAACTACCGGTAGGCCGTCTTACCATCCATCTGTACTGCTGAAGATCTACATCTACGGCTATCTCAATCGAGTGCAGTCGAGTCGTCGCCTGGAGCGCGAATGCCAGCGAAATGTCGAGTTGATGTGGCTGACCGGTCGGCTCGGCCCGGACTTCAAGACCATTGCAGACTTCAGGCGCGTCAACGGTGCGGGCATTCGCAACGTATGTCGACGCTTCGTGACGCTCTGCCGCGACCTGAAACTATTCACCCAAGCCGTTGTGGCCGTCGATAGCAGCAAGTTCAAGGCAGTCAACAGCCGCGATCGTAACTTCACGCCGAACAAGATCGAGAAGCGCCAGCAGCAGATCGAGCAAAGCATACAGCGCTACCTGGACGCGTTAGAGACGGCGGACCGCACGCAACCTGTCGAGGTCGAAGCAAAGACAGAGAGGTTGCGAGAGAAGATTGAAAAATTGCGTGAGCAGATGCGAAATCTGGATTGCACTGCAGAATCCCTACAACGCGTGCCAGACAAGCAAATCTCGCTGACCGACTCCGATGCGCGCTCGATGATCTCGCAGGCCAAGGGGACGGGCGTAGTGGGATACAACGTTCAGGTTGCCGTCGACGCCAAACATCATCTGATCGTCGCCCACGAGGTCACGAACGTCGGCAGTGACCGAGCTCAGTTGAGCAAAATGGCTCGGGCTGCCCGCGACGCCATGGGAAAAAAGAAGATTAAGGCAATGGCGGACCGCGGTTACTTTAATGCCCCTGAGATCAAATCATGCGAGGACGCTGGCATTGCTGCGTTCGTGCCAAAATCGACTACCTCAAGCGCAAAGGCCGATGGCCGCTTTGATAGAGCCGACTTCATCTATATCGCTAGAGATGACGAGTACCAATGCCCTGCCGGCCAGCGCGCGATCTACCGATACAGCTCGATCGAGCGCGGCGGGTTGACGCTGCGAACCTACTGGAGCAGTGAGTGCCCGCACTGCCCCATTAAGGACCAATGTACGCCGGCGGATTACCGACGCATCCGCCGATGGGAACACGAAGTGGTACTCGAAGCGATGCAGCGTCGACTGGATCGCATGCCGGATGCTATGACACTGAGACGCCGAACGGTCGAACATGTATTCGGGACGCTCAAGCACTGGATGGGCTCGACGCACTTCCTGACACGCAGGCTGGACAACGTATCAACCGAAATGAGCTTGCAGGTGCTCGCCTACAATCTCAAGCGAGTCATCAGAATACTGGGATTCGCAAAGATGATGCGTGCCATGAAGCTGTGCGGCGCCTGAGTTGCCGCACCAGGTCAAAAAAAACTGGCGCGTACCAATCACGGACCGATTCCACGTCCAATTGACGCAGCGACAACTTGCACCTGCGGCATCACGCTAACCCTTCCGACTTGCCGTGCCGGCTGTTTCTACACAGCCTCGGCCATATGCGGACGCTCGTGCGACTTGGGTAAGGCTTCAAGGCCAACACTCGGGTTACCGCACGAGGTCACCTCGAGCCATCGCCTACTCGTCCTTGCAATCATGGCGCTTCCCGTGCTCACCTTCGCATTCGATGGGAGGGCGACTGCCAGGCATGGAAGGGAATACCGAAACAGGAGCGCGTAGACGATCCCCACCAGCGGCGTCGCACGCCATAGCGTGGGCAGACGACTTGCCGAACTTTGCGGCGAGACTGGCCAGGATACCCAGTGTTCCGATCGTTAACAACAAGGGGTCGAGCATGGTTTCCTCACACGGAATCAGCGATGCAGCAGCGTGGGCGCGTACGTTTTCACGAAAAACGCCAGCGTGATGCAGGAGGTGGCAAGCAGCGTGATGGCGCGGATGATGCCCGGTGGCGCGCGTCGCCCGATGTGCGCGCCACCAAGTCCACCGATGATTGCGCCCACCAGCATGACCAGCGTTTCAGGCCAGCGCACCGCGTTGGCCACGATGAAAGCGAGTACCGCCACCACATTGGCCGCACTGACCAGCAGCGTACGCGGCGCGTTGAGGTGCTTCAGGTCGGTGCTTTCGAGCAGCCCCCACATCGCAATCATCATGATCCCGACCGCGCCGCCAAAGTAGCCGCCATAGATGCCAAGAGCGAACTGGACGACCAATACCGCGTGCGCGTGAATGTGCCAGCGTGCGCGCAATGCCTCGCCAATGCGTCGCCCGAACGCGAGCGCAATGGATGCAACCAGCAGCAGCCACGGCAGCACGAACGTAAACGCCGCCGATGACGTGCGCAGCAATAGCAGCGCTCCGACCAAGCCGCCGCACAGCGTCGTCGCCAGCAGCGTACGCAGGGATACAGCGCCGACCGGCCGCAGCCCGTCGCGATATGCCCATGCGCTGGCTAGGCCACCGGGAAACAGCGCGACCGTACTGGAAGTATTCGCCTGAACCGGAGGCACGCCCGCCGCGATGAGCGCCGGCAAACTGACGAACGATCCGCCCCCGGCCAGCGCATTCATCGCACCCGCTACCATTCCAGCGGAAAAAACCAAAATCATCGTGTCCATAGAAACGATGTTAGTCACCGGGCCGCGTTCTCACAATCTGGCTATTCCGGTGCTAGACTTTGGAAATTCCGAAAGCAGGAAACCTGGTGATGCGTTTTGACCTGACCGATCTGCGACTATTTCTGACCGTAGTGGAATGCGGCAGCCTGACAGAAGGTGCTCGCACGATACATCTGGCGCTAGCATCGGTCAGTGAGCGCATTGCTGGCATGGAAGCGGCATTGGGTGCGTCATTACTGGACCGTAACCGTCGTGGCGTGCGTGCCACTGCTGCGGGCGAGGCGTTGGTCCGGCATGCCCGTTCAATCCTGGGCCAGGTCGAACAGATGCGGGGTGAACTGCGAAGCTACGCAACGGGCCTGAAAGGCCGCATCAGGTTGCTGTCCAACACCGCCGCCATGGCAGGGTTCCTGCCTCCGCAGCTTTGCCAATTTCTGGCGGTTCATCCCGACCTGTCAATCGACTTGGAAGAGCGGCCCAGTGCAGACATCGTTCAGGCCCTGGCGGACAGGCGCGCCGATCTGGGTATCGTCGCTGACATCACGGATCTTGGCATGCTGCAGACACACCTGATTGCCAGTGACCAGCTTGTCGTAGTCGCCAGCCATTCGCATCGCGTGGCCCGGCAATCGAACGTGGCCTTTGCCGATCTCCTTGGCGAGCCAATCGTGGGCATGGCGGACACCGCGCTCGAAACGCATCTCGCGGAACGTGCATCGCGCCTGGGCCGCCAGCTTGACTACCGCATTCAGTTGCGCAACGCCGAACATGTGGCCATGCACGTCGAAGCTGGCATCGGCATTTCGATCCTCTCCGAGGGGTTGGCCAGGACACTTCGCGGTGACTTGGCCATCCTGCCGCTGTCGGAAGCCTGGGCCACACGGCGGCTCTACCTTTGTGCACGCGACTTTTCCACACTGACCCCGCACGCCGACCTGCTTGCGCAGCAACTGCTGCAGCACGCGCCGTAGACGTCCTTCCGCGCGAGGTTCCAACCTGTGTATCGCTTTCGTTGAACGGCCGCTGCACGGTTAGCGACTCGCTGCACGAGTTCAAACGCGGCTTTTCGCCCGAAAGCATGTGTATCGGACCCGCCGCCGGGTGGTCGATGCTGCCGTCTACGTGGGGTTGTGCGATGTCACCCATTTCGATCCGCAGGCGCTGAACGGCGGCAATCACGTGCACCTGGGGCGTATTCGGCAACCGCGAGCACGAACAAGTGCTGCTGGCAGCGGTATTCGACAACCTCGGCAAGGGTGCTGGGGGGCGGCCGTGCAGAACCTCGACCTCATGCTGGCCGGCACGCCCTAGTACTCCAGCTTCGGATACCAGTCTTTGCCCCGCCCTTCCGGCGTCGTGTCCAGCAGGCTCCTCAACGGATCAAGATCCGGTGCACCGCGGGGATCCTGCCCGGGGTCCGGCGGGATGCCAAACAGCTCACCGCTCCAGAAATGCCGGACCTTGCCGTCCCGGCGCGTGAAGACCGTGTAGGCCGGCATGTCGGCATCATCGGGACTGACATAGTCGCGCGTGAAATCCCCGTCGGTGTCCGCATACACCCGCAGTTTCGTCCAGCCGCGCGCCCGTTTGGCGGCCACCAGCCGGTCGATCGGCGAGCGGGCCACCATGGCCAGCGCGACGCGCTGCTCGATATCCGGCACCTTGTGATCCCACGATGCCATGATCGACGTGCACATGGGACACGGTTTCTCGCGCTGCGGCCCGAACATGTAGCTGTAGATGATCAGCGTGTCCTTGTCGCCGAACAGGTCGGCAAGCGTAACCGGACCGTTCTCGCCCTGGAACGTATAGCGTTTCGTCACCTCCCCACCGGGTGGCAGCCGGCGCCGCAGCGCGGCCACGCGTTCAATGTGACGACGCAATTCAATCTCTTCCGCGAGCAACGCATTGCGCGCCTGGCGGTACTCGGCGCTTTCGTTGGGCAAGCGGACGGGGTTCCGTTGCGCGAGTTCGATTGCGGGAACCAGTTCTGTCTTTGCATGCATGTGAGCCCTCCTTCCTGCCGAAACATGTCAGTCAATGCGAGACCATCGCTCCCGGCAGTGACAACGCATTCCACGGCCTTGTCCTGATTCGTGTCGGCCGCGGGCAAATCGTTCCGCGAATCGGCTCGCGATTCGGCACAGGCCACTGCGGGTGTCGGCCTGACGCGAACACGCTCGCCCTGCAGTGTCGGTGCCAGGCAGACAGCGAGGCTGACCATGCCGTCCCCCTTCTCGCACCAAAATTCACGATTTTTCTTTCTATTTCAATGCCTTGAAGGCGCAATGCCGTTGCGCACCGCGCCCTGGCACACCCCATGCATATATCTCTCCGAGCGCAACATCTGATGCTCACCACCGAAAGCCAAGCCAGACCATCAAGGAGTTAATCATGTCCCTCACCATCCAGAACCTGCCCCTCGAACAAGACCTCGACCACGCCAGGATGGGCGCCGTGCGCGGCGGCAGCGTCTTCGTCAATTCCGCCATCAATGCCATCACCGGCGGCTCGGGCGTCTCGTTCGCCAGCCCGAACACGATCGTCGCGCCGGTCACGCAAGTCGATGCGTCGACCCGCACCAGCGTCGACATGAAGACCGTCAACAACATGCTCAACAACGTCGGCGGCATCGTCCAGGCGCTGCAGCACTGATCCCGCACCCAATCCACGCCACCTTCCCAGGAGACCATCATGTCCTTGACCATCCAGAACCTGCCGCTCGAACAAGACCTCGACCACGCCAAGATGGGCGCCGTACGCGGCGGCAGCGTCTTCGTGAACTCCGGCATCAACGCCATCACCAACGGCGCTGGCGTCTCGTTCGCCAGCCCGAACACGATCTTCGCGCCGGTCACGCAGGCCGACGCCTCGACCCGCACCAGCGTCGACATGAAGACCGTGACCAACACGATCAATAACGTGGGGGGCGTGGTCGCGGCCTTGCAGCACTGAGCCGCGCCGCAGGGGACGGAGCCGCCGGCGCCAGTCCGCGCGCTCCGTTTCAGGCTGGCCGGGCGCCTGGCGCCGGGCCCGTCTTGAAGGACCGTCCTGTCATGGACGGTCCTTGTTCTTCGCAGGATTCCCCGGAAGTCTAGCCACCACCGCCCCTGCCCCGATATCCCGACCCCAGGCCGTTCACTCCAGCGATACGCCCAGCTTGCGGATCAGCTCACCCCAGCGCTTGCTGCCCGCAGCCAGCCACTGCGCGGCCTGGGCGCCATCCGTCGCCTGGGGCCGCAACGCGCTGGGACAGCAGCGTAACGAGATCGAGCGCACCCGGACCACCATGCGCGTGATGACTGACGGTTTATGGAGGCGCTGGTGGCGGCGGGACGTTAACCGCTTCGCGCGACGGCTCGCACAGGTCACAAGCGAGCAAGGAAAGCAAGAGGCCATTTGACGCCCCGCCTACTCGTCAATCGATACGACTGACCTCGTCTTGAATCGCCGCCGCGAGCGCGAGTAGCGGCTTGGCAAGAGCGGCTGAGACCTCTGCAATCTCCTGCTGTGTCGATACGCTGGCGTTGAGGATATACGTACCGTAGCCCTCAAGTTGCATTGGTGTCGCAACCGCAACCACCTGAGGCTGCCAGGACGCTACGCAGTAGCCCTTCTCCCGCACCGACTGGATCGCCAGTTTGATTTCCTTGCGAATGGCCAACCATGCACGTCCAGGATGCCGCCCAGCCATCTCGCTCATCGTACGGTCAAGGCATTCTGCTGGCAGTGTTGCCAGGTAGGCTCGCCCCAACGACGTTAGCGCCATCGGAATACGGAGACCGCGAACGATGGTCCGCAAAGATTGCCGACGGCTGTAGCGAAAAGACTCCAGGTACACCATGTCGCCCTCATCCGCCACGGCCAGGCCGACGTTAATCTTGTAACGCATAGCGACTTCCGTCATGAGCGGAGTCGCAATCTTCAGAACGCTCGAACCTTCACTCATGGCATGCGCCATGCTCAAGACAGGAACGCCCAGCCGATAGGCTCGAAACCGAGGTACGTACTCCAGCATCCCCGCTTGAACTAGCGTCTGCGTCAGTCGGCTTACGGTCGACCGCGAAAGTCCGGTTCGGTCCGCGATTTCACTATTACCGAGCATGGACGACCCTGCACGGAACGCGCGCAGGACCGCAATGCCGCGCTCCAATGACCGATTAGGCGTAGCCATGCCCTTCCCTGGCTTCAGACGATCCGGATTTTTGATGGTACCGGGCATGGCGGTTCGAAGTTCATCGAGACTTTTCAAACTGGATCCTTCCCTTGTCTCCCCTTATGTGTAACTTTATCGTTTAGCTGGAGAAATCAACAGTCAGATCACGGTCGACACGCCAAAGTCTCGCCGCAAGCCTTTCGGCTGCTGACCGCCCCAGCACAGGAGACGCGAGTTCAAGCAACTTCGCATCGAGGTCCTTGTCGGTGAGGGGGTCCTCGGGATCGCCTTTTCGATTCGGCTGGAACTGCTCGACAACCTGTCCGTCGACGGTCTCAATTCGAATGATTGCAGCGCGTTTCCCCGGGAAGGCTGCATCGATCTCTGGATCGACCTCGACGGTCATGCAGGCCATTAGTCTGCGGGTTTCCTCATCGGTCAACCGGTCTGGCTGGTAAGCCGCGAGCCTCACACTGCCAAAGGCCAGTGCTGTGGCGACAATGTACTTCAGGCTGAATTTCGCTTCGTTCTCTGTTTTTGGATCGAGATTACAAGCAATATCGAGCGCCGGCCGGTATGTCGCGACGTGGATGTGCTTGATCTTACGGGTCTCTATCCCGGCGCTGGCCTTCAACGCCAGTGCGCCGTCAATTGCTGCGAACGTGTGTCCACAACCAATATGATTTTTGAAAGTCATCCGGCAGATATGAAAATCGCTACCGAGCGTTGCAGCGACTGCGCTCCAGTCCGCATTGTCGGACATCGCTTTTCCAAACCCGGCCGCACCATCCAGGACGTCCAGCGATCCCGTTGCTCCCGCGACTGCAGACTTCGCGGCAAGCAGGCCACCCTCCGCCGCGCGACCTACATGCATCGGCTTCGACATCGAATCCATCCTGAAGGCTTGCTGAAGACCTGCGGAGAATGTTGCGGCCGTCGCAAGAGCATGAGCCAACTGGGAAGCCGTCGCCCCGTAGATGAAGGCGGACGCGGCAGCAGCGCCAAACACGCCAACGGTCGCGGTGTTGTGCCAATATTTGTAGTGGCCGCGCCCAAGTGCCACACCTATACGCGTAGAAATCTCGTAGCCAACGACGATACCCTTGAGTAATGTCTCGCCGCTTGCGCCGACGTCCTGGGCTGCCGCAATGGCCGCGGCAATCGTTGGAGCGCCGGGGTGATACATCGCGTCCTTGAAGCTATCATCGATTTCGGCAGCATGTGCGGCAGCGCCATTGATGAGCGCCGCGGCCCTGGCCGTCGCAGGTCTCCCTGATGCCAGCCTGGCCCTTCCCGACGTCAGTTCCTCTTCCAGCACGCGCTCCAGGATTGCAACGGCTTCATGGTGAATTCCCGGATACACCGAAGCATGCCAATCCACGAGGGCTCGCTTTGCATGGTGGATAGGTTCTGGGGGAAGCGGAGCTGACTGGACCGTGGAATAGAACTGGCCAAAGGCCTCTGTTGCGTACACGTTCAGACTCCTTGCCTGGCAATGGCCGGGCGACGTTCTGTGTCCTGCCAGAACTGCAGCAAGCGTTCGTTCACGAATTGGTGGGCCTCATACTGGACCCAATGCCCTGCGTCGGGGACAACACAGACTCGGGGTTGACTGTAGGAGCCCCGGGTATCGGCGCTGGTTCGAGAGGCGCTGACAATCTCTGGAATCTCCGCCGGAGTAACCGTCACATCGGCCTCTCCCCAAGCCATGAGAAGCGGCCCGTCAAAGCTTGAGATGACCTTCTGAAGCCCACCCGCACGGGAGATGGCCTTGCTACGGAATCGGGTGGATTGGCACGCCGTTGTGTGGATGTCGAGCGCTTCGTCGTCAATCTTGTCCTGGTCAGCGATCATGAATGCAGCAAGGTTGTGCCGCATTGCATCAGCGAGCGCTTCGGGCCCTTCGGCACGCCTCCAGTCAATCAGTTCGCTCGCCAGCCGGCGAGCACCACCGTGTCCAGCGGGGCCCAGTAACGCCAGGCTTGTGACTTCCAGGGCTGGGATTTCGCTGCTTGCAAGATAGGCCGCGGCAAGGCCTCCAAAGGAAAAGCCCACCAGGTCGACGCCATCGTCGCCAGTGGGAAGTTGGCGGATGGATTTCGCCAGCAGGCCAACGAATCCGACCATGTCCTTGAACGATGACGTATCGGATTCACCGAAACCCGGCATATCGGGAACCAGTAGCCGACGCACCCTGGACAATGACTCGACATTGCGAGCCCAGTGCCGCCACGATCCATGTCCGCCGTGCAGAAGGATCGCGGGCGGCCCTTCACCGAAGGTCCGCCATACGACCTTGCAACCGTCCACCGAGGTAGCGAAGACCTCAGGAACCAAGGACTGCGACCGCATCGCCTGCCACCACGCCGCGACCTTCGGGCAGTACGAAGACCGGATTGATCTCAGCCTCAAGCAAGTTATCCCCAAGCAAGGCCACCATATCCGAGAACGCTACGATCGCGGCCGCCAGTGCGTCGACATCCGCCTTCGGACGGCCACGATATCCCTCCAGCAAGGGCGCCGTCTTCAAGGAGCGAATCATCTCAAACGCGGCCGCCTTCGACAAACCGCGACCCGGCGCAAGCAGACGCAGTGTCGTGTCCTCGAACAGTTCGGCCGTCACCCCGCCCATACCAAGGAGAATCCCGGTACCAAGGGGATCGCGATGCATGCCTAGAATGACTTCGACACCCCCGCTCACCATTTCCTGGACGAGAAAGCGAGTGGGCCGCTTGCCGACCGCCTTCTCTACCTGGTCGCCCATTTGAGTCAAACACGCCCCTATCCGGGAGGGCTCCACATTCACCGCAACGCCGCCCACATCGCTCTTGTGGGTGATTTCGCCAGAAAGAATCTTGAGAACCACCCCGCCTTCGAACTGCTTTGCGGCCACCACAGCTTCCTCCGGTGTCGTCACGACTGTTTCCCGTGTCACGGGCACTCCGAACGTGCTGAACAGCGTCTTGGCGGCGGCTTCGTCGAGCGATCCAGCGCCGAAGTCTTGCAGATTTGGAACGGACGCGGCGGCCGTATCCGAATCCTCTGCAATTCGAGACGATCCCGCGCGCAGCATCGCCTGGAAAGCAACCGTGCATGCCTCCGGGGCGAAAAACGCTGGCACTGCGCAACGATTGAGCAGCGACGCCACCTCGGGCGCGTGCGGGCTGACATAGGCGATCACCGGCTTGGCGCTGGTCGGGAGGCAATCACGAATGGCGCTGGCCATCAAATCGGGCATGGCAAGACTGGACGAGCCAACGATCACCGTTACTGCGTCATAGCTTGGGCTGTCCAGCAGAATGCGAATTGCTGCGCGAAGGAGGTCGGGCTGCAGGCCGGCCAGCGTCACGTCAATCGGATTACGGTCCAACGCCGCATGGTCACCCTTTTGCAGCGCGCGCAGCTTTGCCGCGGTTTCCTCGTCCGGAGCCGGCGTTTCGAATCCCGCCACGCCCAGGCTGTCCGAGACCAGCGTACCCGCCCCGCCCGTAGACGTGAGAATTGCGATCCGCTTACCCGCCAGTTTCCGGCCTGAGGAAAGTGCTGCCGGAATATCCAGCAGATCGGCAAAGGTCTGGGCGCGAATCACGCCGACCTGGTCAAACAGGGCATCGTACATTCGGTCTGCGCCCGCAAGCGCGCCGGTGTGCGACACAGCCGCGCGCGCCCCGCTCTCCGACCGTCCGATTTTGAACGCCACCACTGGCTTTCCCGCGCGAGCGGCCTTTAGCGCAGCGCGCCTGAATGCGTCCGGATTTCGGATGCTCTCGACGTAAAGCGCGATGACCTTGGTGGCTTCGTCATCCGCGAGGTAATCGATGAAATCTGCCAGCTCGAGGTCCACCTCATTGCTCGTGGAAACAAGCTTGGACATACCAATACCGCGGGCTGCAGCGCGCGACAGCAGAGCACCCAGGATGCCGCCGCTCTGGGACACGACTCCGATGTTTCCGGCCGGGAACTTGTCCATCTCCAAGGCACCACTCGCCGAAAGCGGAATGCCGTCGGTCAGGTTGACCAAGCCGATTGTGTTCGGGCCCAGCAAACGCATATCGCCCGCCGCTTCGATCAGCTCCGCTTGACGTCGCGCCCCCTCGGGGCCCGTTTCGGTATACCCGCTTGCCAGCACGATGGCTGCACGCGCACCCTTGGCAGCAAGGTCACGAACCGCGAGGTGTGCCCGCTCGGCACCGAGCAGCACGATGCCGACGTCCGGCACCTCCGGCAGCGACGCCACATCGGGGTAGCAGCGCAAACCGTCAATCTCGGCGACCTTTGGGTTGACCGGATAGATGGCGCCGGCGAAGCCATGCTTGCGCAGGTACTGCACGGGACGGCCAGCGGTTTTTCCAGGGTCAGCGGAAGCACCGATTACCGCGACGCTACGCGGCGTCACAAGGCGTTGAATTGCATCCATGGCTCAACCCTTGTCAGCGAGTTTGTTCAGGAAAGCGAGCACGGACTCGCGGTGTTCGGCGCTGGTGTAGCAGATGCCTTGAGCCTGGCTGCCCTGTGCGAAGATCTGGTCCGCCGGCAATTCGTATGACTGATTCATGATGGTCTTGCCCAGGGCAATCGCAGTCGGGGAACCTTCGCTCAGTTCCTTCGCCCAGGCCACCGCTTCCGCGACCAGACGGTCGGCCTGGCTGACACGATCCACAATCCCAATTTCCCTGGCCTCTTCAATCGCGACCTTTCGACCTGTGAACACCAGTTCCTTTGCTTTCGCCAGGCCAACGCGACGCGGGAGAAAGTACATACCGCCGCCGTCCGGAATCAGGCCGCGATGGATGTACGACCAGGAGAACGATGCATGTTCCGATGCCATGACGAAGTCGCAGCAAAGAGCGGTGTCAGCGCCAAGCCCGGCAGCAGCCCCGTTGACAGCAGCGATAGTCGGCTTCGGCATGGTGTGCAGCAGCTTCTGGGTGTAATGCACACGCTGCTGACGGCTCCAGCCGTTGAAGCCAACCTCGCCTTGCGGCGCTTCCATACGGCGCTTCATACCGGATACGTCGCCGCCGGCACAGAATCCCTTGCCGTTTCCGGTAATCACCAGTGCACGGATGGTTTTGTCTGCCGTGATGCGCTCGAGCGCATCAATAAACTCGGTGCGCATGTCATCGCTCATCGCATTGCGCTTCTCGGGACGGTTCAAGGCAATCACCGCGACGCCAGACTCGCACTTCAGTTCGATAAGGGAATAGTTTTCCACGATTCAATCCTGTTCTCGTTACAGCGCCGCAGCTTAGTCAGCGGTGATGTTTGCTTCCTTGATGATCTTGTTCCAACGCTGACTTTCGCCTGCAACGTATCGACCGAGTTCTTCGGGGGTGCCTGCACTGACGGTCAGGCCCTCCTGCTCTGCGCGCTTGCGAAAGGCTTCGGTACGCACGGCCTTCCTGGCGGCAGCGTTCAGACGAGCGATAACATCCTTCGGGGTGCCAGCGGGCACGAAGAGCCCATACCAGCTGTCGGCCGAATACCCGGGGACTCCGCTTTCTGCGATGGTCGGAATCCTGCTGAGGCCGCCCGCTTGCGAGCGCTGCGCCGTCGTCACAGCAATCGCCCGAAGCTTTCCGCTCTCAAGGTGCGGCGCCACGGCAGCTGCGGTAGCGAACATCACGTCTACCTGGCCACCAAGGAGATCGGTAATTGCCGGACCTGCGCCGCGGTACGGAATATGGTTCATATCGACCTTGGCCAGCGACTTGAAGAGTTCACCAGCCAGGTGTGCTGACGTGCCTGCGCCTTGCGATGCGTAGTTGATCTTCCCGGGCTTCACCTTGGCCGCCGCGATGAGATCCTGTAAGGACTTGATAGGGCTATCGGGGCGAACCACCAGCACGTTGGGCGAGCGACCGACAAGCATCACCGGAGCAAATGCCTTTTCCGTGTCAAAAGGCAGCTTCTTGTGAAGGCTCGGATTGACAGCATGCGCCATCGTGGCCATCACCATGGTGTAGCCGTCCGGGGCGCTTTTTGCGACGGCATCGGTGCCGATGATCGTGCTGCCGCCCGGCTTGTTATCAACAATCACCGGTTGACCAAGTTCCTCCCCCATGGTGATGCCCATGGCTCGGGCGACCAGATCGGTACCTCCGCCCGGAGCAAAGGGAACGACCAGGCGAATCGGCTTGTCGGGGTATGCGGCCGACGCGGCCGATGGCGCAGCTGCAACGGCGAGCGGAATCAATGCAAGTGCGATGCGTCGTACGAAAGCCGCACGGATCCGGTTCATTCTTGTCTCCTGTTGACGAATGCTTGAGCGCGTCGGAGCTGGTACTTCTCTCATCCAATCGCGTTCGCTGGTTAGAAACAGGTTAGCGACAAGCGGGACATCGGACATCCCCGCAATTCCATAGCGTGGAATTGTGCAACGCAGCATTGAAGCTGAATCGCCGGGCTAGCCCTGCCTCCATTCGCATGGACAGGTGTCAATGAGTTCGGTTTGAATCACTAAGGCTCCGCGAATCGGCAGTCGCCACGCCGGTGTCGGTCTGCCGCGAACATGCCCCGATGCAGTGTCGGTTCCGGGCAGACAACGGGATTCGGGCATGCCGTCTCCTTCTCGCACAAGAAATCGCGATTTTTCCTTTTATTTCAATGGCTTGATGGCGCAATGCCGTCGCGCGCCACGCCCTGGCACACCCCATGCGTATATCCCTCCGAGCGCAACAACTGATGCTCACCAACCCAAGCCCGACCAGTACACCCCAGGAGTTTGATCATGTCCCTCACCATCCAGAACCTGCCCCTCGAACAAGACCTCGCCCATGCCACGATGGGCACCGTGCGCGGCGGCAGTGTCTTCGTGAATTCCGGCGTGAACGCCATTACCGGTGGCAGTGGCGTTTCGTTCGCCAGCCCGAACACGATCTTCGCGCCGGTTACGCAGGTCGATGCATCGACCCGCACCAATGTCGACATGAAGAGCGTGACGAACACCATCAACAACCTGGGCGGCATGGTCGCGGCCCTGCAGCACTGAGCGGCGACAGGAGGCAGAGCGAGCGGGGTCGCCCACCGCTCTGCCGCCACTACCCGCGCTCCGCGTGGCTTCAGCTGCTGCAAAGATCGCCCTTTTGATGGGCGATTCTTTTTGTCATCACCGATTTCTGGGGCTGAAGAAATTGCTGAAGGCGCAGGGATAGGGAACCCCCTGCCCCACATTCAACTATGCCGCCGCTGCTGCTTCGATCCCATCGCCAACTTCGCTGATTCTGTCTGCCAGCAGCGCTAGGGCGGCCTGGCACAGGCCTCTCAGGGCATCGGCGCTGGTCGGTCGTAGCGCCACGATCCCATCATCCTGCGCATTGCAATCGCTCTGAGCGAGCAGAGTCAGGACACACACCGCGCCACATACGACTGAGTGGGCATGATCAAGCAGGTTGAGCAACCGCAGTTGCCGAGGAATGGATAGTGCATCCGTCCGCGCTGCGCGCAGGGTTTCAGGACTGAAGTAGGAAATTGGCTCGTCCCTTTCCGAACGGCCTATCCGGCCGACCAGTTACTCGATGACTCGGTCAGCCCTCTTCAGTAAATCGGGAGGAATTGTCAATCCAAGCTCGCGAGCAGTCCTGAGGTTGATAGCGAGTTCGCGACGTGAGACGACTTCGAACGGCATGTCCGCAGGTTTCGCACCCTTGAATATCCGATCAATGATGGCCGGCAAGCGCGGAAAGTTCGCTGAGACGCTTGTGCCGTAGCTGAACAGCCCGCCCGAGTCTTCGGCTCCCCCCCAGAACATGGTTGGCAGCCGACGGTTCGTAGCCAATGCCGCAATGCCCTTGCGCGCCGCCAGCGGCGCGGGGACTTCGAGCACGATCAGCGCCTGGGCGCGATCACTTTGCATGGCATCAAATGCAGCCTCCAGGTCGGGCTTTGGCCCACGTACTTTCAGTACTTGCGGGACCATGCCAGCCGTGCGCGCGGCGGCAACATTGGTCCGCTCGATGGGGGCCAAGCCGTTGGTATCAACTCCCGGAATGTCTGGGTCGCTAAGGATGGCAACGCGCTCGAGTCCGGGGATGAGCGCCTTGAGGATGTCCAACTGTCGCGACGGAAGCTCGGGGTCATTGTTTGTCGCCCCGGTGATGTTACCGCCAGGTCTTTCGAGCGTCGCGGCGACGCCAATCGCCACCGGATCGGCAACGATAGAGGCTACGATCGGAACCGTCGCGGTGGCCTTTCGTGCCGCGTTGGTGGCTGGGCCACCATAGGTGGCTATAACGTCGACACCTTTGGCGACCAGTTCAATCGCTAGCTCGGGCAGGCGTTCGAGCATCCCTTCGGCAAAGCGCGCCTCATAAATGACATCGGCGCCTTCGACGTATCCGAGTTGCGCCAGACCACGGCGTAATCCTTCGAGCACCGGCTGGGGCCTTCCATCGACGACGGCCGCCCCGTTAAACAGCGCACCAACCCGGAAAGGCTTCCGAAGTTGCTGTGCCTGCGTCACGCCGTGGCCAGCAAGGAACACGGCGGCTGATGCTGCGGCACCGGCGAGGATAGCGCGTCTGTCCATGCGTATCTCCTTTTGTTGCCATTCTTCGATCCAGGACGTTCTGCTCGCCCAGGCTACCGATGGGCCTGTGTTCGCCACCAAATCGGCAAGCATGGATAGACAGGCCGACACTCGGGCGTTAGCGAACGCGGCCCAGTCGATCGGTCGATGAACATTTTCAGGTCGAAGTCCAACTTAGAATCTCGCACGCCCACCGGACATGTCGAAGATAGCTCCCGCGTTGAACCGACTGGCGTCGGAACATAGCCATGCCACCAGGTGCGCCACCTCGGCTGGATCGCCCAGACGCCCGGCGGGGCTGTCACGGACCATGGCCGCCACTTGGTCATTTCCGAGCGCATGGATCATGTCCGTATCAAAGGGGCTGGGTGCCACGCAATTCACGTAGATATTTCGCCCTATAAGCTCGCGACCGATCGCCTTGGTCAGCGCCACCACGCCACCGCTGGCCGCGGAGTATGCGGCCAATCCTGCCAAGCCCTCCTTGCCGGCCATCGAACCCATATTAATGATGCGGCCCCCGCCCCAGCGCAACATATGCGGCAGCATAGCCTGTAAGACGTGCATGGTCCCGAGGAGATTCACGGCAATAATACGGTGCCATTGCCGGGTCTCGTGAGTCTCGAAAGGCTGCATCGAACCCAGGTAGCCGGCATTGTTGACAAGAATGTCGAAGCGAAAACCTGCGTCGACCAGGCGCGCGAGCGCCAACGCCACCTGCCCAGCGTCGGAGATATCGACGACTTCAGTGCTGACGCCTTCCATCTGGAATGGCAGGATATCCCAGGCGTGTACGCTCGCCCCGCTTTCGATCATTTGCGTAACGATCGCGCGGCCAAGACCTTTTGCACCGCCAGTCACAAGCGCGGTCTTTCCTGCCAAATCGTAACGATTGGACATGGCATTCTCCGAGCCGCCTATTCATTCGCGTCCAGACACGCCCCTTCGAGATGACACTCGACGTCGCGCCAGTCATCTTGCCGAGTCCATCTAGTACACCCCACAGGTATTCAGCGTAACCACCCCTATCGCATTCGCTCGGTGCGTTTGCTAACAAATGACCGCAAATGACCTCGCACCAACCAACAAGGGACCGCAAGCCGGCCCGCCAACATCGGGGTTCCGTTTGTTCAGCATCGTCTGCTTCGATGCCGGGGAAGCCATAGTGCCGCGACGCTACTCTGATTTTCATACCCGCCGACCATCGGGGCAAAGTTCAGCGAGGTTGTAAAGTGGTTATCACTCATCTATACATCCGTGGAGAACGTCGCCCTGACTGCCATTTTCTCAAGTTTCAAGTGGCCCGAGACAGACTGGGCTCGGCAGCATGAGGACGCCGAGCCGTGGAGAGAGAGAATATGCGGAATGCTGTTAACGAGGCCATAAAAGCCCATTATGGCCGGCCGGATTTGGCGACCGTCATTCTTGCCGCCCTGGAAAAAGCGGGAGCCGATATAGAGAAACTCTCTCTTGAGGAGTTGGCTCCAATCGATGAATTCCATATTCGCGGCCGCGCGGCGACTCTGGAACTCGCAAAGGCGGCAGACTTACGTGCGACAAAGCGTGTGTTGGATATCGGCAGTGGTATTGGCGGGACCTCGCGGTGCCTGGCGACGGAATTTGGTTGCCGCGTCACGGGCATCGACCTGACGGATGAATACTGTCAGGTTGCATCGATGCTTACGGCAAAGGTTGGCCTCGATGGACTGGTCGACTATCGCCAGGGAGACGCGACGAATCTTCCATTCGAAGACAATGAGTTCGATGTCGTCTGGACCGAGCACGTGGCAATGAATATTTCAGACAAGCATCGGTTTTACAGCGAAATCTACCGGGTCCTGAGACCAGGGGGTACGCTGGCAATCTATGATGTCCTTGCCGGCGCTTCAGAGCCAGTCCTGTTCCCGGTCCCATGGGCCCGTACGCCGGACACAAGTTTTCTTGTGTCACCAGATGAGTTGCGCGATTTGCTTCAAGATGCTGGATTTACCATTACAGACTGGAAGGACACGACAGCAGAAGCGCGCGATTGGTTTGTAAATCTGGCTCAGCGTATACGCCGAGAAGGCTTTCCTGCCCTGGGATTCCACTTGCTGATGGGTGATGACTTCCGGACGATGGCGCAAAACCAGGGTCGTAACCTTGAAGAGGGGCGAATTTCACTCTGGCAAATTATTTCAGTGAAATGAAAAGGGGTAGGAGCAGGTACTCGGTTCATGGCAGCCCCACTGAGGAAGTCGTCGTCCGATCGTTAAGCGCTTGCGGCCAGTTTCGGCCAGCCGCCCGTCGTGACCCAACGACGGAGGTTTGGTCCGGGAAGTCCTCCATGGTTTAGCGCGATATAGCCGCGTAGATCGCCTGTATTGCAGCGATGAAGGCCGCTGACGATTCCAGCGGTCGACCGTGTGCCGCTACGCTCCCGGTTGTTTCCGCGGTAGCGTTGCGAGGTGCCGCATCGGGACTCGAAGAAAATTTCACCACAGTCAGCTCCTTTTTCGGATTGATGTAGATCTTCTGCCCGAACCGCCCGCCGGCCTCGACGGAGCCGTCGCCATCGTTGACCTGGTACCAGTAGTCACCGTATGCATATCCAGGCTTGCCAGCCGCGAGCCGGCCCTTGGCGAACCCCGCCTGGTTTCCGCGCGGCTGCAATGCGACACGGACCGCTTGAACAGAAATTCCTGCGTTCGCATCGCCGTCATGTGCGCGTCGGACTGCCTCAGCAAAACGGGCCGCATCGCGCAGCGTTGTGCTAAGGCCGCCGCTTGCCATTTCTGTTCCGAGCGAATCGACCTGGATGTAGGCGTCGTCCTGGGCGAGCTTCGACCAAATTCGTTCCTGAGCCAGTTCCGCCCAGGATTTGCCAGAAATTCGGCGCATTGCCCACGCGACCGCTTCCGGCGAGCCGTTTTGATAGAACCAGTAGTTCGCCGCAACAGCCTCCTTGTCGGCCGAAACGGTCTTTAGAAAATCGTAAATGTTGTCTGGCGTGCCGGCGCGGCGCGGAATAATTCCGACTGCCCCGAACAGTCCCAGGTCGGGTGGAAGCTGCGGCGAATATGCGACAGCCACTTCCATGTCGAGGTTTTTTTCTAGCGTGGCATCGCCGAACGGATTGCCGGTCAACTCGGGCACATAGGTGGCCAACTTTGCTTCGGGGTCGAGTCTGCCTTCGACAATCAGCATGGCCGCCATCAGGCCGGTGACTGATTTGGTCATTGACGCCCAGATGTGTGGCTGCGCAGGCCCGAAGCCTTCCAGGTAGCGCTCAAAAACTATCTGGCCTTTGTGCAGCACGATGAAGCCGTCGGTGTGGGTGTCCCTAAGATAACCAGACAATTTGACTTGCCGTCCTTCCACGCCGAATTGCACGTCATCGAGCTTCTCTCCGGGCCGCTCCGGCAAATTCATCGGAGTAGGAGCATGGCGGATTCCCGCTGTCGGCGACGTTTCTCGGACATGGCGGAAGGCCCAGCGCATATACGGCGGCTCAAATGCGTTGGTCTTGTTCACCCGCATCGCCTGAGGCGGGGGAAAGCCCTGCATGACGCCTGCCCCCTTCGGTTCGTTACCTTGGCCGCGCTCCAGCGGCTGTGCCTGGACCCCGCCCGTCACAGTGAGGAGCGCCATCGTGACTGCTGCCCGGTACTTGCGCTGCCAATGTGCGCGGTGGCGAGGTGCGGGATCCATTCATACTCCTGTGCAAAGGGTGCTCAGGAGTATGAAACCCAGGATCCTACCTAACAAGAATCAGAGGGGCATCAAGTCATAACCGATGGGAATCCCCGCCAGCGAAGCAACATCCCTTCCCGGCCAGCTACGGACGTTCGAGTCAGTTGGTTTCAATTACCGTAGTTGGGCCAAAGCGGTCCTTTCATACACCTAAAAGATTGCACCCGCCTGAAACCTCAACCGACCCGTAAGTGGTTTGGGCCGTTACGCTTCTACCACTTACCGACCACAATTCAAGCGCGACACCTGTCGCGCTTGAATTCATGCTGGCTGGGGAAATCAAAGAGCCGTGGCTACTGCGGACCGCAGCTCTGGCCGATGACTTGAACCGTTTGGCTGACGGAAAACGGAATGGGTGCCGCTTGTGCAGTGTTCCCTTTCACGGTCCCTGTTAGCGTGATGCTATAGGTTCCCGGAGCGAGGGTCAGGGTAGCCGGATCCATGATGGCCCAAGCGAGAGCACCCCCGTCGGCTCCTCCATTATTATTCCCCGCGAAACCATCCGTGTTCAAAATGGTTCTGGCATCGCCGTTCTGCAGGAGCGAGACCGCACCATTTGACCCCGCGTTTGTCGTGTATGCGAAGTCCACCGCCCCCGGGGTGCCGGCCAGCGCGCCTGGCGCGTTTGCGACCACCGTGCTGGTTGCCGGGAAGGAGGAAACTCCATTTGAGACGACGAGATTGACTACACGATTGAACGACGACGAATCCAGAAGACTTGCTGAGCGACGGGCCATCCTTCCAGCCGAAACATCCCAGTCAATGCGAGACCATCGCTGCGACGACGCATTCCACGGCCTTGTCCTATTCATGTCGGCCACGGGGCAAATCGTTCCGCAAATCAGCTCGCAATTCGGCGGACGCCACGCAGGTGTCGGCTCGCCGCGAACACGCTCGCACTGCAGTGTCGGTGCCGGGCGGACAGCGAGGCTGACCATGCCGTCCCCCTTCTCGCACCAAAATTCACGATTTTTCTTTCTATTTCAATGCCTTGAAGGCGCAATGCCGCTCCGCGCCCCGCCCTGGCACACCCCATGCATATACCCCTCCGAGCGCAACATCTGATGCTCACCACCGAAAGCCAAGCCAGACCATCAAGGAGTTAATCATGTCCCTCACCATCCAGAACCTGCCCCTCGAACAAGACCTCGACCACGCCAGGATGGGCACCGTGCGCGGCGGCAGCGTCTTCGTCAATTCCGCCATCAATGCCATCACCGGCGGCTCGGGCGTCTCGTTCGCCAGCCCGAACACGATCGTCGCGCCGGTCACGCAAGTCGATGCGTCGACCCGCACCAGCGTCGACATGAAGACCGTCAACAACATGCTCAACAACGTCGGCGGCATCGTCCAGGCGCTGCAGCACTGATCCCGCACCCAATCCACGCCACCTTCCCAGGAGACCATCATGTCCTTGACCATCCAGAACCTGCCGCTCGAACAAGACCTCGACCACGCCAAGATGGGCGCCGTACGCGGCGGCAGCGTCTTCGTGAACTCCGGCATCAACGCCATCACCAACGGCGCTGGCGTCTCGTTCGCCAGCCCGAACACGATCTTCGCGCCGGTCACGCAGGCCGACGCCTCGACCCGCACCAGCGTCGACATGAAGACCGTGACCAACACGATCAATAACGTGGGGGGCGTGGTCGCGGCCTTGCAGCACTGAGCCGCGCCGCAGAGGACGGAGCCGCCGGCGCCAGTCCACGCGCTCCGTTTCAGGCTGGCCGGGCGCCTGGCGTCGGGCCCGTCTTGAAGGACCGTCCTTTCATGGACGGTCCCGCGTCTCTTCCCACCTGAGCTTGCGCCGTCGCGCCAGTGGATGCGTGAGGCCGGCGATGACGCGGATGGGTTTCGGGATACAGCAAGTCGCAGCGCAGCGGTACGTCAGTCCAGCCGCCCCTCTCGCAGCGCGGGCAGCATGTCTTCCACCGTGCCTTCGGCAAGGGTCAGGTGCTTCGTGACTGGGCGCACCGAGGTGCAAGGCATCGGCCCTATACCTGGTTCGGGCCACCGGTGAACAGCCAGATCCGGCGCGAGCTTGACTATGAACTCGCACTGGCCGGCGAGCCTGCGCCCACGGTCCGTATCGAGAGCGCCACCGTGCTGGCCAATGTGTCGCTCTTGCAGCAAGGTGAACTGCTGGCAGTGATGTCAGGACGGATGACGAAGTTCTTCCACGCGCTGGGCCAGGTGGTGCCGTTGCCGCTTCCATACCGGCGCGAGGGCACGGTCGGCGTGTTGCGGCACCGCGATGCCGAGCAAACGCCGATGCAGCAGGGGTTTATGGAGGCGCTGGTGGCGGCGGGACGTTAGCGCTTTACGGTGCCCCTCACCCAATTGAGCCAGCGCGCGCGGCGGGTTACAGTCTGATCCGCGTCCGGACAGGACCGCACCAGGCCAGGGGGCCGGCGGCATGATCCCGGGCGCGGGAGACCAAGGCATGAACGCGTGGATAGCAAGGACGTTGGGCAGGATCGGCTTCGCGGCCGCCATGGCAATCGGCATGGCAACGCTGGCGGCGCCGGCGGTCGCGGCTGGCCCCGGTACGCTGACCATTACGTCAGGCACGCAGCAACGAAGCTGGACGGTCGACCAGCTGCTGCATGACCGCCGCCTCGCCGACATCAGTGTCGAGGACGAGAACCTGAAGCAGCGCGTGACCCTCAAGGCGATCCCGTTCGCCGCCCTGCTCGCCGGTCTGCCGGCGACGGCCGATGGCAGCGCCACCACGGCAGCCTCCGACGGCTACGTGTCGCACCTGCCGATGGCCATGCTGCTGGCCGAGGGCAAGGCGCAGCCGCGTGCGTGGCTGGCGGTCGAGAATCCCGCCGCGCCGTGGCCAAAGCTCAAGGGCCAGGGCATCGGACCGTTCCGGCTGGTATGGACCGGTCCGGCCGGACGCGCCGGAAAGGTCACGGAGAGCTACTGGACCTATAACATCGAGCGCATTGACATTGCCGCTTCGCCCGCCGCGCGCTATCCGGCCATCCGTCCGGCCGCGGGATTGCCCGCCGATGGCCCGGTCATGCGCGGCTTTGCGGCGTTCCAGCGCGTCTGCCTGTCCTGCCATTCGCTGAACCGCGAGGGCGACTCCCACCTCGGCCCAGACCTGAACCTGCCATACAGCCCGGTCGAATATCTCGGCGACGACAAGCTCGCGGGGCTGATCCGCAATCCGCAGTCGCTGCGCTGGTGGCCCGAGGCCCGCATGCCCTCGATCGACCCGCAGACACTGCCCGATGCCGAACTCCGGGACCTGCTTGCTTATTTCCATCACATGGCGACCCACCGCAAACCCGAAGCCACCGCTGCCGGGCCTCGGCAGTAACGCTAACTGGCCCCTTGCGCGGTCCGCTGGCCACGGCGGATCGCGCCTGGTGCCGAGGCGCGTCCGGGATCGGATAAGATACGCCCCGTTTTACCAACCAACGGAGTGCTTCAGTGATCCAGCCCACGCCTGTATTCAAGGACAACCTCGCCCAGATGCCCGCGATCGACGCCGTCGCGCGCATCGACCTGATCGACGGCAGCGGCGCGGTGGAGGCCAGCATCGAAAACCAGCCGGGCAAGCAGGGCTCGCTGGCCGTGTATCACTACCTGCAACAGGCCTTCGGCACGCTCGATGCCAAGGCGGCGGAATATGGCCTGGCGCTGTTCGCCGAACATACCCTCGACGCCCGCAATCGCCCCGGCGCCCATCCGAACGTCGACCGCCTGCTGGCAATCGTCGCGGGCGCACAGGCGCTGCGCATCGACGTGGTAGCCAAGGCCTGAAGCCGTCCGGCTATCAAGTGACCGCATCAACGCGCCGTAAGACTCTCCAGATTCCGCCCGGAGAATTGCCCAAATGAAGAAGGTTTTCCTGTTCGCCGCCGCGTTTTCGGCGTCCATCGCCTGTGCCGAAACGCCGGGCAACCTCGCCGCACCGCTCGGCCTGGAACTCGGCAAGACGCACTGCGCGCGGCTGACCCCGGGCCCGAACCGCGTAACGACCGGCAAGACGCCGTGGGCCGGCGGAGACGCCATCGAACTCCGGAACCTCGACCGGTTCAACCTGCCGGGCCTGAGCCGCGCAATCGTCAACTGCGATGCCCAGGACACCGTGGCGCTGGTCAGCCTGACCTTCGACCACTCGGCGCTGCAAGTGGTGACCGGCAAGCTTGACGCGCGCTATGAGTCGAAGCGCAAGACCGAAGCCAATGCCGAGAATGCCTATGCCGAATGGGCAGCGGCCAACGGCAGCCTTGAGCTGCTGTCTGCGCGCGACGGCAAGCATTTCACCGTCGCGTACTGGGCCAGGGGCGCCAAGGCAAAGTACTTCGCTTACAGCGGCACGCCCGCCGAGACCAAGCCCGCCGCTCCGGCCGCGCCGGCTCCGAAGCAGCCGGCGCCGTTGTAAGGGACCGACCAGGGCCTGATTCTCGTCATGCGGACCAGGCCTGGCGCAGCCTCCCACGAAGCCGCCATCCACCAGGCCGCCGCCGCTCAGTTCCGCAGCGCGATATGGTTCACGACGTTCTCCACGCCGTGCACATACCAGGCGTCGCGCTCGATCTGCTTGCGCGCATAGTCGGTCGCCGCATAGCCTTCGAGCGTCACGACATGGTTCTCGGTGCGAGCGGTGATGCGGCCCGCATCGACGAACGGATCGGTTTCCAGCACAAGCATCAGCGCCTCGGTGATCTCGTCGTCGCGATCGGTCTCGGCCGGTGCCACCACCAGTTCATTGACGACGCAGCGGCAACCACGCGACCACCACGCCAGCACGCCGGCCAGGCGCATATGCGACAGGCTGATGACTTGCCCGCTGAGCGTGACCACGCCGTTGCTGGCGGCCACCTCGATCCAGCCGCTACGCTCGCCCACGGCCTCGCGCATGGGCTCGAGCTGTCCCTTCACCTTCGCGCAGATCTTGCAATTGCGGAAATCGATAGCGTTCAGCAAGCGCTCGCAGACCGCATCGCGCAGCTCGCCGTCCCCTACCGGTGTGGTGCCGTCGGCCACGCGCAGGTGGTCGATTACGCTGGTCACCCCATCCACGCGCCGCACCAGGGCGGCCGCACGCGTCTTGTCGACAATGTCCGCCACCTCGCCTTCCAGGATCAGCGCGCCGTCGGAAAGCCGCAAATGGATCTCGGGATGGAGGTGGTGACCCTGATAAGGCACATGTGCTAATGCTGCGCGCGCCTGCGTCAGCACCGCTTCGCTACTCTGCATGATGTCTGCCTCGCCTGATGGTCTGGAGCTGGGAAGGAGCGCGCCCCTGCCTGCCGGCACGCCTGGCGCGGCGCCGGCCTGCTACCGATGACCCATAGCAGGCCGGCGCCGCCTCCCCATTATAGGAAGCCGTATGGCGGCCTTCCTGACGCGTTGGCGGGCCGCTGGCGGCGTCAGGCCGCCGGGGCGAGGCCTTGCGCGTCGCGCGCCTTGGCCACCTCCTGGTTGCGCAGGATAAAGCGCTGCACCTTGCCGCTCGGCGTCTTGGGCAGTTCCGCCAGGAACTCGATCTCGCGCGGGTAGGCGTGGGCCGCCAGGCGATTGCGCACATGCAGGCGCAATTCCTCGGCCAGTTCCGGCGTCGGCCGGTATTGCGGATCGAGCACGACGAAGGCCTTGATCAGTTCCGTGCGCTCCGGATCGGGCTTGCCGATCACGGCGGTTTCGACCACGGCCGGATGCTCGATCAGCGCGCTCTCCACGTCGAACGGCCCGACCCGGTAACCCGAGGTGGTGATGACGTCGTCGGCGCGGCCGATGAAGCTGATGCTGCCATCGTCGTTGAGCTCGGCGGAATCGCCGGTCAGGTAGTAGTTGCCGACAAAGGCGCGCGTGGCCGTGCCGTGGTAGCCGGGGAACCAGCACATCGGCGACTGCGTGAGATCCAGCGCCAGCGTGCCCGGCTGGCCCGCGGGGAGTTCGCGGTGCTCGTCGTCCAGCACCACCACGCGGTGGCCCGGGCTGGCAAAGCCGGCCGCGCCCATGCGCACCGTATGCGCCAGCGCATGGTGATTGCACAGCACCATGCCGGTTTCGGTCTGGCCATAGTGGTCATGGATGGTCACGCCCAGCTCGTTGGCGAACCAGCGGATGACTTCCGGGTTGAGCGGCTCGCCGGCGCTGCTGACCGCGCGCAGCTGGCCGCGCAGCGGTCCCGACACCGCCTTGCCGGCCGCGATCAGCAAACGGTAGGCGGTAGGCGAACCGGCCAGGTTGGTGATGCCGTATTTCCGGATCACGCGGCATGTGCTTTCGATCGTGAACGGGCCATCGTAGAACGTGGTCGGATGGCCCAGCGCGAGGGGCCCGGTCACCGCGTAATACAGCCCATAGGCCCAGCCGGGATCGGCCAGGTTCCAGAAGGCGTCCTGCTCGCGCAGGTCGACCGCGTCGCGCATATAGCCCGCGAACGCCACGATAGCCTTCAGCGGCACCTGCAGCGGCTTGGCCGGCCCGGTGGTGCCCGAGGTGAACATCATCAGGAACGGATCGTCGCCGCGCCGCATGACGGGCTCGAACTGCGCGGGCTGCCGCTCCACTTCGGCCCAGAAGCTGAAATCGCCGCGCACTAGGCCGCGGCCCTTCTCGCCGGCCACGGTGAGGATAGGCGGACAGTCGGCGACATCGTCGAGCTTGCCGCGGTTGGCGCCATCGGTTACCACCAGCTTCGCGCCCGAGGTGTTCAGCCGGTGCTCGATGGCCTTGGGTCCGAACGCGGTGAACAGTGGCTGGTAGACCGCACCGGCCCGCCACACGCCGAGAATGGTGGCGAGCAGTTCCGGCGTGCGCGGCAGCAGGCCGGCCACGCGATCGCCCGGCTGCACGCCCTGCGCCTTCAGGAAGCCCGCCACCTGCGCGGAGAGCGCCTGCAGTTGCGTGAACGTCCAGGTCTCGGAAGTCCCGTCGCGCCCTTCCCAGAACAGGGCGATGCGGCCCGGCAGCGCATGCCGGTCGCAACACTCCACGCAGGCATTGATGGCATCGAGATTGCCGTGCAGCTGGCGGCTGACGGTGTCCGGGTATGAGAATCCGGAAAAGGCTTCGGTGTAGTCGCGCATGGTGTCTCCAACCTTGTCATAGCTGTTCTGCGGCGCGGTGCATTGAGCTCGCCCTGGGGCACGCGCCTGTGCTGCACGAGTGTGTGCCAGCGGCCTGCACGCGGCAATAGCCGATTGCACCAGCACCGCTGACGGTTTTTGCCATGTGCGCGGCGTCCGGCACTTTCGCCGGGCCGCGAAGGTTGACGCTTCCTGCCTGCAGGGCTAGACTGCGCGCTGTTTAAAGCCTTGGGGTTCCAATTGGACTCAGCCAGTTGTCCTGACGGACATCACCGGTAACCCTCGCCAGACCCGCATCCCTCCGCACTGCTGACGCTTGCGCCAGCACCACATCAAAGGGCCACCGTCTGGCAGGAATTGCCTGACGGTGCGCATCGATCGCGGCATTCGCCGCGCACGTTTCTCCCGCACCACTCGAATTTGCATCGCATGTCCGGCACGCTCGCGCCACAAGTCGCCGCGAGTGGCCGCGCATGCCCGCTTTGCCCGACCTGGCCTGCCGCCAGCATGCGCACGCATGCCGTCCGTGGCCGCAGCCGTGCGCCTTGCGCGAGCCTTGCCGGCACGCGTATCGCCCATGCCGATCCACCTGAACCGGAGCTTTCCATGCCCGACGACCCTTGTAGTCCCTTACCGACGCCGGCGCGCACCGGGGCCTGCCCGCGCGCCGTTCCCGCAAGCTCCCGCTTCCGGCCGCCGCAACACTGAACGTTGGCGCCGGATCGGGAATCCCATCGGAAACCTGCCATGAAGTTCTCAATCCTGCTGCCTGACTTCCGCCACCCCGACGTAGCCGCGCACGACGCCGACCGCCTGCGCGCCATGCGCGACCTGTCCCGCCCGGGACGCCTGCGCCGCGCGCTGAAGCGTCTGGGCGCGATGCTGCGCGGCTGCCGCCTGCAACCGCGCTGATATCCCCAAGGTGCCGGCGTCGCCACGGCGGATCGCCGCGAAGACGCTGGCACCCCTCTTCATCGTTCCTCTGGTAGAACTCTGATAACGGATTCAGGGGTCTACAACTCGTTTCGTCCCAGTTCTATGCTTTCTCCATCGACCCGGCACCGCCGGTCAGCGAAACAGAAGGAGATGGCAATGAAGAGAATCCTCGGCGTCTACAGCGCTCCGCGTCCCCACTGGGTAGGCGATGGCTTCCCGGTCCGTTCGATGTTTTCCTACCAGAGCCACGGCAAGCAGCTCAGCCCGTTCCTGCTGCTCGACTACGCCGGTCCGGCCGACTTCACGCCGACCAGCCAGCCGCGTGGCGTGGGCGTGCATCCGCACCGCGGCTTCGAGACCGTGACCATCGTCTACAAGGGCGAAGTCGCGCACCGCGACTCGACCGGCCAGGGCGGCGTGATCGGCCCCGGCGACGTGCAGTGGATGACGGCTGGTGCGGGCATCCTGCATGAAGAGTTCCACTCGAAGGCGTTCTCCGAATCGGGCGGGCCGCTCGAGATGGTGCAGTTGTGGGTGAACCTGCCGGCGCGCGACAAGATGGCGACGCCGGGTTACCAGGCCATCACCAGCGACGACATTCCCGCCGTGGCGCTGCCGGCCGGTGCCGGCACCGTGCGCGTGATCGCCGGTGGCTTCGACGGCCATGCCGGACCCGCGCATACCTTTACGCCGCTGCAGGTGTGGGACATGCGCCTGAACCAGGGCGGCATCAACGAGCTGCCGGTGCCCGATGGCTGGAACGCCGCGCTGATCGTGCTGCGCGGCACCGTGCGCGTCAATGGCGACACCGTAGCCGGCGAAGCGCAGATGGTCCTGCTCGACCGTGCCGGCGAAGGCACCTGTGTCGAAGCCAGCACCGATGCCACGGTGATCCTGCTGGCGGGCGAGCCGATCGATGAACCGATCGTCGGCTATGGCCCGTTCGTGATGAACACCGAGCAGGAAATCCAGCAGGCGCTGGGCGACCTCAACAGCGGCCGCTTCGCCAGCATGGCGCGCCAGCCCGCCAACAGCTAGTTTCCGTGGGCTTCGCCCACGCTCTATCGCCCGCCGCCGACCGGTGGCGGGCTTCAACGACAGCCTGTGCCCAGGCACCCGACGTTCAAGGAGATTCACCATGAGCAGCCCTGCCAACTTCAACGGCAAGCGCCCCGTCATTGATCCGGCCGATACGGCCATGCTGCTGATCGACCACCAGAGCGGCCTGTTCCAGACCGTGGGCGACATGCCGATGCCCGAACTGCGCCAGCGCGCCGCCGCGCTGGCCAAGATGGCGACGCTGAGCAAACTACCGGTCATCACTACTGCCTCGGTGCCGCAAGGCCCGAACGGTCCGCTGATCCCCGAGATCCACGAAAACGCCCCGCACGCGAAATACGTCGCACGCAAGGGCGAGATCAACGCCTGGGACAACCCCGAATTCGTCGCCGCCGTCGAAGCCACCGGCAAGAAGACGCTGATCATCGCCGGCACCATCACCAGCGTATGCATGGCCTTCCCGGCCATCAGCGCCGTGGCCGACGGCTACAAGGTCTTTGCGGTGGTCGATGCCTCGGGCACGTACTCGAAGATGGCGCAGGAAATCACGCTGGCGCGCGTGGTGCAGGCCGGCGTCGTACCGATGGATACGGCAGCCGTCGCCTCGGAACTGCAGCACACCTGGAACCGCGATGACGCACTGCAATGGGCCGAGGTCTACACGAAGATCTTCCCGGCCTACCAGTTGCTGATCGAAAGCTATATGAAGGCGCAGGCCGTGCAGAAGGACGGCGAAGTCCTGGATTCGGCGCGCTGAGACCCGGTCGCAGCAGTTGAACCCCCGTCGTTCCCGCGCAGGCGAGAACGACGGTAGTGCGCGCCACTGCTGTCCGGCGGCGCGCTCAGTTGTCCTTCGAACGCGCAAGCCTGCTTCTGGCCTGGCCTACGCCAGGACGCGTGCTCGGCATCGCTTCAATCGCCGATCTCCGATTGCCGACGTAGTCACTCACCACCATGCGCAGGGCCGCCGAGCCCGCGCCGACGTCCCGCAGCGCGACCTCCTCCTCGCCCGCTCAAGCCCTCGCTCCGGGGCATCCGAGCCCATTCACCTGCCTCCCGCCCAAGCGCATGCCGCAGCGGCCCCGCTTTAGCGCGGGGCTGCGGCGGCAGCCTGTTCCGCGTCATCCGAATGTTGACATCGTCCATGACGCCGCTATACTCGACATAATGTTCGAACGTTCGCACGTTCGTACGATAAATAAAACGACAGAGACAAGCAGGAACTCCATGTATCCCTTCAACTTGCCGTACCGGCAGGAGGACGCGGCATGACCGGCGCCAGCCCGCCGGCACCGCTGTACTTCATGGTGATCGGCACCGACAAGCCCGGCGCCCTGCCCCTGCGCGTGGCAACACGCGCACGCCACCGCGACTGGCTGCGTGGCCGGCACGAGCGCGTGACGGTGGTGCTCAGCGGCGCCTCGCTCGAACGCGACAGCACCACCATGAACGGCTCGCTGCTGGTGGTGGCCGCCGCATGCTACGAGGACGTGCTTGCTTTCAGCCAGGCCGACCCGTATGCACACGCCGGCCTCTTCGCCAGCGTGGAAATCCGGCGCTGGGACTGGACCTTCGGCAATCCGAACGGCCCCACCGCTTCCGTCAATCCCATCTGAACCTACTCGAAAGGCCAGACCGCCATGCACTGGATCATCTATGCCGTCGACAAGCCCGGCATGCTCGCGACGCGCACTGCGCACGTGGACAAGCACCGGCAATACCTGAGCAGTCATCCGATCCGCACGCTGGTCTCGGGACCGCTGGTGGACGATACCGGCACCGACATGATCGGCAGCTTCTTCCTGGTCGAAGCCGATACCCGCGCCGAAGTGGAGGCCTTCAACCGCAACGACCCGTTCTGGGCACTGGGCATCTGGGAAGCCGTGCATATCCATGCGTTCTACAAGCGCGTGGACGACCGCGCCGCCGGAGCCGCGCAATGAACGGCGCAGTAATAGCCGGACGCATCCGCTACCACCGCGACCACCGCGACCACCGGAGCGCAGCATGAAACTTGGCTGGATCGGGGCGGGAAAAATGGGCCTGCCCATGCTGGCGAGCGTGCTGGCCGCCGGGCACGCCGTCAGCGTGGTCGAACCGCAGGCCGAGGCGCGCGAACGCGCCCGGGAACTGGGGGCGACGCCGGTGCCGCTCCCTGCGGACGCGGCAGCGGGCGCACAGGCGGTGGTGACGTCCTTGCCGGACGATGCCGCGTTGCTGGCCGTCGCCGCCCAGGTCATCGAAAGTGCGCCCGCGGGAATGATCTATGTCGATACCAGTACCGTCTCGCCGCAGGCATCGGCCACCGTGGCACGGGCCGCGCAGGCGGCCGGCGTGCAGTACCTGCGCGCACCGGTATCCGGCACGCCGGTGCAGG
Source organism: Cupriavidus sp. C2SS-8b (assembly GCF_057073745.1). Classification (NCBI taxonomy): domain Bacteria; kingdom Pseudomonadati; phylum Pseudomonadota; class Betaproteobacteria; order Burkholderiales; family Burkholderiaceae; genus Cupriavidus; species Cupriavidus sp. C2SS-8b. The sequence continues at coordinate 836,587 of NZ_CP172717.1, read as the reverse complement.
CGCAGGCGCGCGCACTGACCACCATCGTGTCGGGCCCGGCCGATGCTTTCGAAGCGGCACGCCCGCTGCTGGCGCAATGGGGCGAGCGCATCCACTACGTCGGCACGGCGGAGCAGGCGCGCAGCATGAAGCTGGTGCTGAACCTGATGGTCGCCGCCACCGCGGCCATGATGGGCGAGGCGCTGGCGCTCGGCAGCAAGGGCGGCATTGCGTGGGAAGACATGCTCGACGTGATGCAAAGCAGTGCGGTGGCCTCTCCGCTGCTCAAGGTCAAGACTGCGTCGCTGCGCGAACGCGACTTCCGTCCGCTGTTCTCGTGCGAGCAGATGGCCAAGGACCTGCGCCTGATCCTGGCAGCCGGCAGCGACGCCAGCGTGCCGTTGCCGCTCGCCGCGCTGGCCAGCCAGCTCAACACGGCGTCCATCGCGCAGGGCCGCGGCGAGCTCGACTACATTGCCGGCGTGCTCACTGCCGAAGCCTTGGCCGGCACCGGCCCCGTGCCGCGCGCGGCGCCTTCCGGACAGTCGACGCCATGACGATGACTGAATGGGACTACCTGATCGTTGGCGCTGGCGCCGCCGGCTCCGTGCTGGCCAACCGGCTGTCGGCGCATCCGGGCAACCGCGTCTTGCTGCTGGAAGCCGGCAACGACATCCGGCCCGGCGAAGAGCCCGAGGACATCCGCAGCATCTTCCCGTTGTCGACCTTCAACCCGGCCTATACGTGGCCTGACACGCGCGTGCATTGGGGCAGCGCGTCGGCGGGCGCGCCGTCGTTCTTCCCGCAGGGCCGCGTGCTTGGCGGCACGTCGCAGATCATGGGCATGTTCGCGCTGCGCGGCCGGCCCGATGACTACGACGACTGGGCGCGCCAGGGCGCCACCGGTTGGGGCTGGGACGACGTCCTGCCCTACTTCCGCAAGCTCGAAGCCGACCAGGACTTCCAGGGCCCGCTGCACGGACAGGATGGCCCGGTGCCAATCCGGCGCGAGCCGCCGCAGCGCTGGTCGCCGCTGGCCACGCGGCTGCAGGCCGTGGTGCAGGCACGCAACCTTGGCCATGTCGCCGACATGAACGCCGATTTCGGCGATGGTCACGGCACGCTGCCCATCAGCCGCTTCGACGACAAGCGCGGCTCGGCAGGCATCTGCTACCTGGATGCGGCGGCGCGCGCGCGCGGCAACCTGTCGGTGCAGGCCGGCACCACGGTCACGCGGCTGCTGACCGAACGGCACGACGGCGCGCTGCGCTGCGTTGGCGTCGTCGCCACCGATGCGCAGGGCACCACGCGCGAGATCCGCGCGCGCCGCGTACTGCTGGCCGCGGGCGCGCTGCGCAGCCCCGCGCTGCTGCTGCGCTCCGGCATCGGACCCGCGCACGACCTGGCGCAGGCGGGGATCGCGCCCGTGCTGGACCGCCTGGGCGTGGGCCGCAACCTGCAGAACCACGCCATCCTCTATGTAGTGTCGTTCCTGCGGCCTGGTGGACGCGAACGGCCCGGCGTGCGCCCCGCCTGCGCGACCACGCTGCGATGGAGTTCCGGCACGGATGGCGGTACGCCCGGCGACATGGGCATGTATGTCCGCAGCTGGCTGTCATGGCATGCGCTGGGCCACCGCATGGCATCGCTCGCGCCGGTCCTGAACAAGCCGTGGTCGCGTGGCACGGTGACGCTATGCCCGAAAAGCCCGCAGGCCGAGAGCGTGGTCGCCTTTAACCTGCTCTCTGATGCGCGCGACCTGGCGCGCATGACGGACGCGTTCCGCTTTACCGCGTCGCTGTTTCCGGAACTCGGCACGGTATGCGGCACGCCCTATGTGCTCGGCGATGCCGGCAACCTGAGCCGGCTTATGCGCTTCAACGAACCGACCCGCGCCAACGCCATGCGCGCGGCGGTCGCGGCCGGACTCATCGACGCGCTGCCGCGGCTCGGACAACGCACCATCACACGCCTGTCGAAGATGACGCCGGCCGCCGACATGCTGCGCAGCGAGGAACGGCTGGCCGACTATGCGCGCAGCAGCATCAGCGGCACCGGGCACGTCAGCGGCACCTGCCGCATGGGCGCCGCACGCGATCCGTTCGCCGTGGTCGATCCACACGGGCAACTGCACGGCATGCACGGGCTCTATGTGGCGGACGCGTCCATCATGCCGTCCGTGCCGAGCGCCAACACCCACCTGCCGACCATCATGGTGGCCGAAAAAATCGCCCAACACCTGCTCGCCTGACTCGATGCGCGGCACCCAGGCTTCACCTTCATTCGCAAGCACCGAACGCCTGAACATTCGCCAAACCCCATAAAAAACAAGGGAGACACCCATGCTGAAACGCACCCTCATCCGCAATGCCACGGTCATTACCGTCGACCCGAAGCTCGGCGACCTTGACCATGGCGACATCCTGATCGAAGGCAGCAAGATTGCCGCGGTCGGCACCGGCCTGGAGGCCGGCGGCGCCGAGATCATCGACGGCACCGGCACCATCGTCATGCCTGGCATGGTCGATACCCACCGCCATGTCTGGCAGACCACGCTGCGCAATATCGCCGCCGACTGGACGCTGGACCAGTATTTCGCCGGCGTGCGCGGCCAGCTGGGCGAGCATTTCTGTGCGGAGGACATGTACACGTCCAACCTCGCGGGCGCGTGCGAAGCGCTCAATGCCGGCATTACCACCGTGCTGGACTGGTCGCACAACATGAACACGCCGGCGCACACCGATGGCGCCGTCAATGGCCTGCGCGATTCGGGCGGCCGCTTCGTCATGTGCTACGGCAATTCCAACGCCGAATGGCTGCCGGTCAGCAACCTGCCAACCTCGCGCGACGCGTACCGCGTCAAGCAGGAATACTTCTCCGATGCCGACGGCCTGGTGCAGATGGGCATGGCGCTGCGCGGACCGCAGTATGCGACCGAATCCGTGACGGTCGACGACTGGGCGCTGGCGCGCGACATCGACGCCCTGATCTCCGTGCACGTCGGCGACGGGGCGTGGGGCAAGAACCGTCCGGTGGCGTGGCTCGCGCAACAGGGCCTGCTCGAAGGCGTGGTCTGCGTGCACTGCAACTCGCTCGCGGACGACGAGTTCCGCATCATGGCGGACCACGGCGCGTGGGCCTCGATGACGCCCGATATCGAACTGCAGATGGGCCATGGCTGGCCCGCCACCGGCCGCCTGATCAAGGCAGGCCTGGCACCGACGCTCGGCGTCGATATCGTGACCTCCAACAGCGGCCACCTGTTCCAGGTCATGCGCACGGTGCTGCTGCTCGAACGTGCCTGGGCCCACCACCATGCCGACCAGGCCGGCACCACGGTGCAGCGCCTGCCCATCGATACCAGCGACGTACTGGCCTTTGCCACCATCAACGGCGCGCGCGCGCTCGGCATGGAGGACCGCATTGGCTCGCTCACGCCCGGCAAGGAAGCCGACCTGTGCATGCTGCGCGCCGACAACCTTGAAATGGCGCCGCTGAACAACCCGGTCGGCGCGGTGGTGCTGGCCGGCCACCCGGGCCTGGTCGATTCCGTCTGGGTCGCCGGCAAGGCGGTCAAGCGCCAAGGCAAGCTGGTCAACGTGGACGTGGCCCGCCTGATCGGCGAGCTCGAGCGTTCGCGCGACCGCGTGCTGGCGCTGGCCGGCGTTGCGCCCGGCGGACGCTTTATCCCCGCGCCCTACCAGGCCGCTCACTGAACAGGAGAACACCATGCGAAACATGACAGAAACCGAGTTGACCGAAGTTGTCGTGCAGCGCTACCAGAACACGCCCGACCCGCGCCTGCGCGAAATCCTGCAGTCGCTGGTGCGGCACCTGCACGCCTTTGTGCGGGACGTGAGGCTGACCGAGGAAGAATGGATGGGTGGCATCCAGTTCCTGACCGCGGTCGGCCAGATCTGCGACGACAAGCGCCAGGAGATGATCCTGCTGTCCGATAACCTGGGCGTGTCCATGCTGGTCAATATGGTCAGCGCCGGCGTTGCGCCGGCCGCCACCGAGTCGACCGTGGTGGGCCCGTTCTACGTGCCCGGCACGCCGGCGCGCGAATGGGGCCAGTCGATTCAACAACTGCCGTCCGACGAGATGCCGCTGTTCGTGCGCGGCCGTGTGATGGATCTGTCGGGGGCGCCGGTGCCCGGCGCGCAGATCGAAGTCTGGCAGACCAACTCGAACGGCATGTATGACATCCAGGACCCGGAGCAGCCGGTCAATAACCTGCGTGGCTGGTATCGCACCAACGATGACGGCGAATTTCTCGTGCGTACGGTGCGTCCGGTGCGCTACCCAATCCCGACGGACGGGCCGATCGGCGATCTGCTGCGCGCCACCGACCGCCACCCGTGGCGCCCGGCCCATCTGCACGCGAGGGTTACCGCGGCAGGCTGCAAGCCACTGATCACGCATATCTTCGATGCAGAGGACCCGTACCTGGAGTCTGACGTGGTGTTCGCGGTGAAGCAGTCGCTGGTCTGCAGGTTCGAGTCTGTGCCCGCCGGCGCGCGCGAGCGCGAGTATGGATATGCTGGTCCTTGCCTGGAGCTTGGCTACGACTTCGTGCTGGAGCGCGGTACGGACACGGGTATCGTGTCGCCCGCCTGAGGCACGGCGCCGCCGGGCATCACCCGGCGGCGCCGTGGCAGAGTCTTACTTTACCTTTGCGACGCACGCGGCAGCCACGGATAGCGCCCGGTGTCGTTGTCACCGTAGTCCGGATCGAGATACACGTAGCACCGCTGGATGCGGAAATCGCGGATCTCGAAAACATCGCACCAGTGGCCCGCATGGGTGACACCCGCACGCCACGCCTGGCCCGATTTCATGGTGCCGCTTGAGGTTCCCTCCACCACAACCCTATCGCCCTGCTGGATGACATTGGCATGCGCGATATCGTGGCTCACCGATTCCAGGATTCCCATCAGGTCCCCGAACAACGATTCGATCTGCGCGCGTCCGCGCGCGATGCCCCATTTCGGGAAGTAGAATTCGGCATGCTCGTCGAATAGATCTACAACGCTTTCGCCACGATCCATGCGGCGGAAGTACTCCAATGCAATGGCCTTGCGCTGCTCGTCGGTCATTGGTTTGGTTTCCATGGTGGTTGTTTCTCCTTGTCTTATTTAAAAAATTCTTCGTTCGATATTTGGGGTTTTTGGGATTGATTGGGGTGGGGTGCTTGGCGGGCGCTGCTGTTTCGACGGCGGAGCCGTCGAGTCACTTTTTGTCCGAGCGACAAAAAGTAACCAAAAAACGCGTTTACTTGCCCTAACGGGCGAATATTGATCGTAGTGTGCGAAGAATTTCGTACGGGTATTCGCTTCAGAGTTTGCCTGGCTGCCTGCCGCGTAGTGCGCATCCGTTTGCAGGCTCTCGGGCAATGATTGAACGAGCCCTGAACCTGTCCGTGGCCCGGGCTCTCCAGCCATATCGCATCATCGCCTTCGGCTGCGCTACGCGCGGCTCAGTAGTCTGAGCGCGCACGCCAGAGCTGAATTACAAGACAATGGCCTGCCCTTGGCGCCAGTGCTGGTGATGCGCCAGCTAACAGACTGGTGAGCCGCGTAGCAGCCGTAGGCGATGATGCGACAGCGTTGGCAGTGTCGGGCCACGGACAAGTTCAGGGCTCGTTCAATCATTGCCTGAGAGCCTACATACGGGTGCGCACTATGCGGCAGGCAGCCAGGCAAACTCTGAAGCGAATACCCGTACGAAATTCTTCGCACACTACGATCAATATTCGTCCGCTAGGACAAGTAAACGCGTTTTTTGGTTACTTTTTGTCGCTCGGACAAAAAGTGACTCGACGGCTACGCCGGCGAAACAGCAGCGCATGCCAAGCGCCCCGCCCCAATCAATCCCAAAAACCCCGCATTTCAGCGGCGAAGAACCATAAAACGGCACACCGGCGATAACGCCGGCGCACCCTACACCTTATTTACTTGGCAATCGTCTCCAACGCGCTATAGCTCATATCAGTCTCCTTAATCTTCGCCTCATTAAGCTTGTAGCTGCGGAAGAGATAAATCGAAGCATGACGAGCCTTGAAGTCAATGATATCCCCCTGGACAGACGACGAGTATTTCGTCCCATCCTCCCCCACCGACGGCGCCATATGGAAGTTGATGAACTTCCAGAACTCCCCCTTCTTGTCATAGGCTTCGCCCATATAAATGCGCGGATAGTTCACATCCATGTAGACAATCTTCTTGCCATAAGGATGCTCCGTAGGCGGCGTCCCCTCGATCACCCAAACCTCGCGCGGCTGCCACGTCTGCACCGGATTCCAGTGCGGCGCGTTGGCCAGGTCTACCGTCTTCCACTCCTCCGGCGTCCCCTTCTTCGACGCGTTGTAGCCAAGCTTCGCGTCCGAAATCGCCAGGATCCAGCGGCGGCCCACCAGCTTGACCTTCGGATACCACGATGGGCGTGCATTCCACACATAGATATCGTCGTTCAGCACATCCAGGCCGCCCACCGGATCCATCCATGCGCCGCCGGACAAGCGGCGAGTCCGGCGGGCCGACTTGATGTACGCCCAGCTGTCCTCGAGCTTGGGGCTGTCGTAGCGCACGGTGAAGGTGCCGACCCCCTTGATGTCCTCCGGCGCCGTCGCCACAAACAGTGTCTTACTCAGGACCCCGCCATCGCCCACCACCGGCTTGTCGCCGCTGATCCGGCCCTTCATGTAGTAACGGATAAACAACCAGTCCTGGGTCGACTCAAGGCCTTTGTCGCCGTTGACCATCAGGAACGTCGCCTTGTTGTCGATGACGTCACCCTCCGGCGAGGCGTAATAGAAGTTCCAGATCAGCTTGTCGCCGGCAAAGGGATCGTTCTGGCTGACTTCAGGGAAGGGGATGCCCGCCACCCAGCCGGTCACTTCGCGGGTCTTCTCGTCGAACTGGGCCTTGCCCGCGTTCTTCTTCGTCGCCTCGATGTACTTCGGGTCGAGCTGCACGGGCTTGGCATGGCCAAGGGGAATCTTCAGGCCCGTATTGCGGATCTGCCATTCGAGCTTGTCGGTCAGCAGGCTCGCGATCGTGTGGCCGTCGAACGTGTCGTTCTTGACCTTGTCGATATTGCCCTTGTCGATCACGGTGCCGGCCGGCAATTCCGCCGCGCCGGCAACGGCCGCGGCGGCGCTCAGCGCGGCGATGGCGCACAGCGCAAGGGCTTTCTTCCTGAGGGATTGCATGGTTTGTCTCCTGCTTAGAACTGTCGCGTCAGGCGAGCGACGAATTGGTCATTGTTGGCAAACGATCCGAACAGGCCGGTCGAGTTTTCGATCTGGCCTGGCTGGCGCTTGTGTTTCGAGAAAAAGAGATCGGCCTCCAGCACCAGTCTCCAGTGGTCCCCATACGCGAACTCCACGCTCGGAATCAGGAAGCCGCCGCCGCCCTGCAGCGATGCGCCGGCTGCCAGCTGGGGATTGATCTTGTCGTTCTTGTAGTTCAGGCCAAGGATGACGGTGGCGATGGTCGAGTGCTGGCTCGCCGCCCTGCCATAGCCAACCATGTTGACGATGTCATCCGAGCGCTTGTAGTTCTGGATCCACTTGTCGAACACCTGGACCGAGAAGAACGACGGCCGGCTGGTGCCGAGGAACTTCATGAGGTTCAGGTTCTTGTCCATGCGGACCATGGTCGTGACCAGGTCCTTCTTGATGATCCCGCCGAAACCGGGCAGCGCACCGCCGAAGAAATTGGTGCCGATGTTGTAGGGCGCATTGCGCGTATAGACCAGTTCCGTGCTCAGCACGGAATCGATAGCCGGCACATAGCCGCTGGCCGTGGCGCCGATCAGGTCGATCTTGGGAAAGATGAAATCGCCAAGCGCGCCGGTCGGGGTAGATCCCGAGGGCGCGAACGCCGAATTGACGACGGGATCGTTGTTGAAGGTCTTCAGATAGGCCAGCGAGTAGTTCACGGGGCCAGCCATCCCCTCCCATCGGACCCCGCCGGTCATGTCGGAGACCTTGGCACCAGGCGCGCGATAGTTGTAGTTCAGCGCGCCCGGCGCGAGGAAGTCCACGCCCTTGTAGGGTTGCCCCGCCCAGCGGCCGCCATAGAGGTCGTAGTTGTTGCCGACGTCGCGCAGGCGGTCGATGCCAGGCCGGAACAGCAATTGCAGGCTGCCGTCGGCCTCATGCACATCGACCTTGGCCTTGATCAGGAAGAGCGGCTTGCGCAGTTCATCGCCCTCGCGCTCCAGGAACGAGCGCCAGCGATAGTCGAAGCCATTGACCAGGTCGAGCGCGCGGAAGAAGTCCGTCTCGCCCCACACGACTTGCTGCTTGCCGATGCGCAGGCTCACGCGGTCCACCGGCGAGAAGTCCGCGTAGTATTCGCGCAGCTCGGCCTGGTTGTACTGGTCCATGAGCTGGCTGCCAGGCCCGCCCGGGGAGTTCTGCCGGTTGAGAGTCTCCAGGTCGCGCAAATAGGTGGTCTTGTACTCCTGGTCCGCGCGTCCGACCACCTTCCAAGCAATCGGTCCGGTTTTCGCGTCCGCATCAAGCAGCAGCGAGCCGCGCACCATCGACGGCGAGAACCTGTCGTTGCGGCTGGTCTCCGGATGGTCCTGCAGATTGAAGGACGTCCAGGCGCGGGCGTACCCGCCGAGGTGGAAGCTGTAGTTCTCGTCCGCTTCGCCATTGCCGCGCGTTTCAGCGCCCGCGACAGCAGGCTCGTCCGTCAGTGCCGCCCGGACATTGCCGGATCCCGCAAGGCAGGCAAATACCAGGCCCGCCGCGCCGGATCTCCGGCCAATCTCGTACCATTGATTCAGTTTCATCGTCTCCTCCAGCCAATATCGGTTTTTTTCTGTGTATCGATCCTGGGACTACTCTTGCGGTGACTACGCTTGGGGTATCACGCGGATACGGCAACCTCCCCGACACCGCCTGCCTCGCGCTTGCGCTCCGTCCTGACGATGAACGCCGGCCGGAACACCAGCACCATCGCCGGCATGATGAACAGCGCGCTGATCGCCGACACGAACAACCAGATGGCCATCAGCACGCCCATGTCTGCCTGGAACCGCAGCGAAGACGCGCACCACAGCACGACGCTGGTGGTCAGCGTCAGGGCCGTCACCATCACGCCGCGTCCGGCACCGTGCAACGAGGCAATCGTCGCCGCCGTCAGGTCCTTGCCCTCGGCCAGCTTTTCCTTGATGCCATCGACGATGTAGAAGGCGTAGTCGACGCCCAGGCCGATACCCAGCGCGGCGACCGGAAGCGTGCTGAGGTTCATGCCGATGCCTTTCCACGCCATGTAGCTGAAGGTGATGGTGTTCGAGAGAATCACCGGCACCATGAAGAACATGCCCGCCGTCATCGAGCGGTAGGCCACCGCGCAGCACACCACCAGCACCAGCAGGGCGAGCGCGATGCTCTCGATCTGCCCGGCCAGGATCACTTCGTTGACCGCCGCCAGCACGCCGACCAGGCCGCCTGCCAGGCGGTAAGTGCCTTCGGCCAGCGGATGGGCTTCGACGTAGGCCTTGAGCCGCGCCATGGCCGTGCGGATGCTGTCGCCGCGGTGGTCGCGGAAAAAGAACGTCACCGACGCATCCTTCGCCTGGATGTCCGTGAAGCGGGCCATGTCGCCCGGATCGGAGCCGGACACGAACATGTACATCAGCTCCCCGTTCTCCTCGGCGGTACGGCCGGGCTCGAGGTAGCGCGGGTTGTTCTCGTTCAGCACGCGCCGCACCATTGGAATGACGTCGCCAATCGACATGCTTCCGCCGATTTCAGGCTGCGCCGCCATGTAGCGCTGCAGTCCGGCCATGCTCTCGAGTACGTGCGGTTCCTTCACCGCATTCGGCTTGTTCCCTGAAAACACCGCGTAGAGCCGGTCGGCGCCCTGGAACTGGCGGTTGATGGCGGCCGCGTCGCGGTTATAGGAGGAGTCCTGCCACAGGATCGGCGAACCCGGCTGGGCATCGCCGACCTGAATGCGCGCGGCATACCAGGCGGATACGCCGAACACGGCTACCGTCGCGCTCAGCACGGCGTAGCGCCACCGCGTCGTGGCCGTGCGCACGCATAGGTCCAGCACGCGGTCCAGGTAAGGCCCCAGATCGAGCCGGTGGGCGTAGCCGCGCGGGTAGCGCACCCATGACAGCAGGACCGGCGTCATGACGCAGGCGCTGATCGCGATGGTCATGACCCATACCGTGCCGATGATCGACACCTTGTGCATCAGCGGGATCGGCGTCAACACCACCACGATCATGCAGCCGGCGTCGGCAATCACCCCCAGCATGCCCGGCTTGAACAGCTGCAGCATGCTGGCCTTCGCTGCCGCCCGGGTCGTCGGCGCGCCCGCGGCGAGTTCCTCGTCGAAGCGCGACACCAGCTGCACGGCGTGCGAGATGGCGCGTGCGGTGATCAGGAAGGCGATGACGATCACCAGCGGGTCCAGATTGAAGCCGAGCAGGCGCGCCGTGCCCAGCGCCCAGGCAGCACTGCTGACGCCTGCCAGCAATGGCAGCAGCGTGCCGCGCCAGGTGCGGGCAATGATGAACAGCAGCAGCACCAGGCAGCCAATGGTGAACAGGAAGATCTGCAGCGTCTCCGGCAGGAAGTGCTTGACCCAGCCGTAGAGGATCGGCTCGCCGGTCACTCGTACGCGCACGCCGTCGCCGCGCACCGAATCGGCGATCGACATCACTTGCGGGAAAATCTTGTTGTAGTCGGCCGCGTTCTCGTAGAAGTCGACGGTCACCAGGGCCGACTTGAGGTCGCGCGAAACATAGGCGCCATAGACCAGCGGATTGTTCAGGACGGCCTGTTTCAGCTTGTCGATCCCCGCCTGGTCTTGCGGCACATCGGGCCACATCAGCGGATTGGAGTCGATCGCATCGGTGGAGCCGCGGATCTCCTTGAGCTTGCGCGAGGCCAGCGAGACGATCTGGAACTGGTTGGCGCCATCGACCTGCTGCAAGGCAGTCGTCACCCGCTTGACCTTGTTCAGGAACGGCGTGCTGAAGATGTCCCCGCTCTCGGCTTCCAGCACGACGCTGACCACGTTAGAGCCGCCGAACGCGTGCTTGTACTGTTCGTGCACCTGGATGTAGGGGTGGCTGCGCGGCAGCAGGTCTTCAAAAACGGTCCTGACCTCGACCTTGGTCGCAATCCCCAGCATCGCGGCGGTCGCCAGGAAGAAGATCCCCGCGACCCACGCACGTCGGTTGATGCAGAACTCGACAAAGCGTTCGAGCCTGCTTTCCAGCATTCTTTTCATGTCTTCCTCCAGATACTCTGTTTGGCGCCTTACAGGGCGTTTGCGTCTTTGGCGCCCAGCCGCGATCCGGCCACGTAGTACTTGCCGTTCTGCGCCCGCACCCGGGTGTACCAGCCGCGATCGTCCGGGGCGAGGCGCGTCAGCCGCCATTTGCCCGCGTCGCTTCCCGCCTGGCTTCCCGCTTCGCCGATCAGCACCGCCCCCTTGTCGCCGACGGCGATCCAGCGCTTGCCGTCCCAGGCCACATCGAAGAGATCCTCGTCCGTGGCCTTGCCTGCCGGCTTCCATGTCGAACCGCCGTCGTCGCTGACCAGCACGATTCCACTGAGCCCGACCGCCACTGCCTGGCCAGCATCGTTGAACCGCACGGACATCAGGCTTTGCTTGACGGGACTTGCAACGCTGGTCCAGCTTTCACCGCCGTCCGCGGTAATGCTGATGCGACCGAATTCGCCCACGACGCAGCCGCGCCGGCCCTGGAGCGCGATGCCGTTCCACGCGGCGTCCTCGCCCTGCACCGGCGCTTCCCAATGTTTCCCGTAGTCGCGCGAGCGCATCAGCACGCCCCCGCTGCCGACTGCCCAGGCGCTGCCGTCCTGGTTCGTCTGCACCCGCATCAGCTTGTTGCCTGCGGCCGCTTTCGGCGTTTGCGCCGCGGTCCAGCTTTGCCCCGCGTCATCGGTCGTGAGGACCACGCCCTCGTTGCCGACCGCGACCGCGCGGCGGCTGTCCCACGCGGCGATGTCCTGCAGGGTTTCCTGGCCAGGGGCGGCTTGCCGGCGCCAGCTGGTGCCGGCATCCGTGCTGTAGAGAATCTTGCCGTTGGAGCCGGCGGCCCACAGGGCGCCATCGGGCAACGTTGCAATGCCGTAGAAGGCATCGCCCCGCTCGACGAGCGGCTGTTCCACCGCGTTACCAACCGGCTTCGGCTTGACGAACAGACCGGCATACAGCAGCCCGCCGATGATGACCACCGGCATGCCGGACAACATGATGCGTTTGATGCGTTTCATGATTCACTGCTTCATCGTGAAAACTTCGACGGAAGAAATCCGCTGCGAACGGTATGCGAACCGATTTCAAGGCGAGCGTCGCCCTGCCGGCCTGCAGCACATTTCCTTTGGGCGCAGCTCACCCTGCAGGGTGGTTCTGCGTCGTTTCAGCTTGATTGGGCGATGGCCCGCAGGCATTGCCGCGCGTGGGCACGGCAGGCCCACGTAGGCGAGCGCCAGGCGGGATCAGGCGCCGGTACGGCTACCGGCCGTTGGATGGCATGGTCATGATGTCTCCTGCGGATGCGCGATGCGGGGGCACCGGTATCTCGATTTTTTTTAATGGATGGGTGGTCCTTGCCGGACCTGCCGTGCCGTGTGGCGCGCGCCTCAGCCAGTCGCCACGCGGCTCGCCGCTGCCAGGGCCTTCTCCAGTTCCTCATGCAGGACGCGCGGGTTCGGATGCGGGGCAAACTGGAGCACGCGTTCGACCTCCACGTGTTCCAGCAGGTCGGCGCGGTAATAGGGTTCGTTGAAGATGAATGCCTCCGCCTGCTCACGTTCCTCGCAGTCGAGCACCAGGAACAGGCCACGGGGCAGCCGGTCTTCACCGCACAAGGCGCCCGCGCAGACAATGCCGGGCAGCGCCGAGATGACATAGCGGATATGGTCCGGCCGGACCTTCAGCCGCGCTTCTCCAACGCCTGCGCGGAAATTGCCGCGAACGATGTATGACATGGTGGCTCCTTCAAGCTGTTCGCGGCGATCAAACCGGCATCAGGCCGTCGTACGCACGTTGCAGCAGTGCGCGGATCGGCGCCCGTTCGAACGGGCGTGGATTGGGATACGGGGCGGCCACCACCAGGTCCGCCGCCCGGTCCAGGCCGTCGGCCGGCATGCCGATCTCGCGCAGCGAGCGCGGCACCCCCAGTGCGGAACCCAGCTCCCACATTGCCGCCGGCGCGGCAGCGCGCCCCAGCGCGCGCGCGATGCGCGCCATGGCTTGCGGCGCCGACGCCGCGTTGTAGGCCAGCGCATAAGGCAGGATGACGGTGTGGACTTCCGCATGCGGCAAATTGAAACTGCCGCCCAGCGTATGGCACAGCTTGTGGTGCAAGCCCATCTGCAGGTTGCCCAGCACGGTGCCGCACAGCCATGCGCCATACAGCGCATCGCCGCGGGCATCGACGTCCTGCGGCGCTTCGCGCAGGCGCGGCAACGCCGTGGCCAGGGCGCGGATGCCCTCTTCCGCCATCAGGCTGTAGACCGGATTGCCGTCCGGCGCGTACAACGCCTCCGCGGCATGCGCCATGGCGTTCATGCCGCTGGTCATGCTGAGCGCGGCCGGCAGAGTAAGTGTCAGCTCGGGGTCGTAGACCACTGCCCGCGGCGCGACGCGCCAGTCCCGTCCGGCCTTTTTGAGCCCCGCTTCCGTGATGCCATACAACGGCGTCATCTCGGAGCCGGCATAGGTCGTCGGCACGGCGATGATCGGCAGGTCGGACTCCAGCGCAATAGCCTTCGCCAGGCCGATGGTGGAGCCGCCCCCCACCGCGAGACAGCCGTCCGCGCCAAGCTCGGCAGCGGCGGCCACGGCTGCCCGCGCGACCTCGGCGGGCACATGCATCACGGCCTTGCTGTACACGCCGACGGACCGGTCACCCAGCAACCCGGCGATCTGGCCGCCGAGCGCGGCCTGTTCCGGGGTGGTCAGGACAAGCACGCGCCTGATCCCCAGATGTTCGAGTTCACGCGGCAATGACCGGCGTGTTCCGGGACCAAAGACTACGCGCGATGCGCGCGTTTCGTGGACAAACGGCTCCATGCTGACAACTCCGGTTTCAATCTGCTTGCGGCGCGCAGCGCGCCAATGCAATGTTTGCGAACGTAAGCTCGGGGTCGCGGATCGCGTGCTCGCATCCCGGCTCGACCACCAGCCTGACGTCGGCGCCCGCGCTACGGAACAGCCCGGCCGATTCCTGCACGCTGTCCAGCGGCACATGCGGATCCTGCGCACAGGTGGAGAGCAGCACCGGCATCTCCCGCAGATGCGTCGGCACGACCTGCCTGGGCATCTGCGGCGGCCCGATCAACCCGCCCGTGAAGGCAATCAGGGCGCCATAGCGGCGGTCCTGGCGCCAGACGAATTCGCTGCACAGGCAGGCGCCCTGCGAGAAGCCAATCAGGACTTGCGACGCGTACGGGAAGCCGAGCGCGACCAGCTCGCTGGACAGGCGGTCCAGGCGCTCCAGCGCTTGCGAAAGCCGCGGTTCGTTGCGCGACACCGGTTCTATGAAGCGCTCCGGATACCAGGTGCTGTCCGCCGCCGCCGGGGCAAACCAGGCGATATCGGACCGTCCGCTGCGGTCCACCACCATCTCCTTCATCAGCGCCGGCGACTGGCCGCGGCCATGCACCAGGATTGCCGCCACGGCGGCATCCCGAGGCGGCGCGCCAAAGACACTCACCGGCATGCGCAGGTGTGGGTTGAGTTCTGACATATGATTCGGGCCGTGTCGGGATGCGCGCGGGCGCCGGCACAGTGCCGGCCGCTCGCGCTGTTGGCGATCAGTACTTCAGCGATTCCAGCGAACGCAGGATGCTCTCGCGCTGGCTTTCGAACTGCGGCGCGATCTGCACCACGGCGCCGAGCGTCTCGTACGGTTCGTCGATCAGGAAAGCCTGCGGCTTCGACACCGTGGCCTCGAACAGGGCCCCGCTCGGGGTGCGCACGTAGATCGATTCGAAATACCCGCGATCCTTGCGTTCCGACGTGTCGGTGAAGCCAAGGCCTTCGAGCCTGCGCTTGAAGTGGTCCTGCGCAGCGTGGTCGTCGACCTGGAACGCGCAGTGGTGGACCGTACCCGAGCCATAGGTCCAGCTCGCCTGCGGCATGGCCGTTTCCAGCGCATAGTCGACGAACTTGCCGGAGCCGCCTTCGCCGAATGCATAGCGCGCGTACTTGCCGTCGCGCGCCACTTCGCGCGCCGACCAGCCGGCATCCATGAATTCCTGCGACGACTCCATCTCGCGCACATTCACCGCGATGGTGTGCAGGCCGCGGATCGCCAGCTCGGCCGGTACTTCGCCGTTGGAATACGGCTTGCGCGCATCATCGGCAATGCCGATCAGCTCGTACTCGATGCCGCACGGATGCGCGAACGCCAGCACGTGTTCGCCAAAGCGCTCGGAGCGGCGGACGTCGAAGCCGTGGTCGCGCAGCCGCTTCTCCCAGAACGGGATGGCGGACACCGGCACCGACAGCGCCAGGCTGCCGATCTGCCCCGTGCCGCGCGTGCCCTTGCGCCCGAAATGCGCCACCGGAAAGCAGGTGATCAGCGTGCTTTCCTCGCCGATATCGTTGCCGTAGTAGAGGTGGTAGAAAGGCGTGCCACCGTCGTAGATCAAGGTCTTCTTCACGCTCTTGAGCGAAAGGACCTTGGTGTGGAAGTCATAGTCTTCCTGGGCCGTGCCAACGCTCAACGTGATGTGGTGATGGCGCTGAATGGCCGGGGTAGCTTGAGTCATGATTGGTCTCCAATGGTTTGTTGTGCCGGGTGCGCGGCGCCCCCGGGGTCAGGACGCTCGCACCATCGTTCTTGCTCAGCCTGGTGTATGCGCGCCGGTCATGGCGTCATCGACCAGGTCCCAGATAAACCGGCCGGATGGGTCGCGCTGTTCTTCGGCGATATGCGCGATCAGGCCGGCAGCGCGGCTCAGCACGGCAAATCCACGCATCAGCGCCGCGGGAATGCCGATATCGCCGAGAATGGCGGCAATCGCGCCGGTGGCATTGATGGTGATGTGGCGTCCCGCGGTCTCGTCCACTTCGGTGGCCAGCAGTGCCAGCGCAGCGCATCGCTGGCCGTAAGTGCCGAGCTCGCGCGCGAGGCCCAGCAGCCTGATCGCGCGCGGATCATCCGGGCGGTGCAGGTGATGGCCAAAGCCGGGCACCGCGCGGCGGCTGGCCCGGAATTCGCCGGCAATGCGCTTCGCTTCTGCAGCTTCCCCTTCGCCCGCCGCGACAATACGGTCGAGCAAGGCAGCGGCCGGTTCCATGGTCCCGACAAACTGGCTGGCAACCGCGAGCAGACCCGCCGCCACGCCGGCCTGCAGGTTTTCCGGCGAGCTGGCGTAGATCATGCGCGAAGCAATCGCGCTGGGCGTCATGCCGTGTTCCATCAGCGTCACCAGCACGGCTTCGACGATCTGCCGCTCGGCCGCCGACGGCACCTTGCCGAAGGTCTGCTTCATGAAGACATCGACGAAGCTTGCGCGGCCGAGCAGGTCCGCCACCAGATTGTCTTCGCCGTAGTAGACCGCCTGTTCCGTGTAGTGGCACAGCTTCGTGGCGGGCGCGGGTTTCGCGTCGGTATGGGCCATCATTTGCTCCCGTTGTTCACGATGATTTCCCGGACGGCCGGCTTCAGCACCTTGCCGACCGCGCTGCGCGGCAGCGCCTCGAACAGGTGGACCTGCTTGGGGGTCTTGACCGAACCGAGTTCGCGCTTGACCAGCGCGATCAGGTCGTCGGTATCGACGTTCATCCCCGGACGCAACTGCACCGCCGCATGAACGGCCTCGCCCCATTTGGCATCGGGCACACCGACCACCGAACAATCCGCCACGGCCGGATGGGCTGACAGCACCACCTCGACATCGCTCGGATAGACGTTGAACCCGCCGGTAATGATCACGTCGCGGATGCGGTCACGCAGGAAGAGATAACCGCGCTCGTCCAGGACGCCTGCATCGCCCGTGCGCAGCCAGCCATTGACGAGGGTCTTGCGGGTCTCCGCTTCGGCGTTCAGGTAGCCGCTCATCACCAGGTCGCCGCGCACGGCGATTTCACCCTCCTCGCCGGCTGGCAGCGGCCGGCCTTCCTTGTCGACGATGGCGACGCAGGTCAGCAGTGACGGACGCCCCACCGAGGCCAGGTTGTCTCCGGTCATTTCGTCCGGGGGCAGGAAGGTGATGATCTGTGGCGCTTCGGTCTGGCCAAACGAGGTGCACACCACCGGCCCGAATGCCGACTGCGCATCGCGGATCTGCTCGGGGCGCATGGGCGCACCGCCATAGACCAGGTATCGCAAGGCGCGCAGCGCACGGGGCAAGCGGCGCTGCTCTTCCACCAGCGCCATGACCAGCGTGGGCGGTGCAAAGAACAGCGTGGCGTCGTGCGCGTTCGCGGCATCGAGCAATGCCGGCGCCTTGACGTACGCCGGGAAGATCAGCGCGCCGCCTGCACCGAGCAACGGCAGCATATAAGTCGAGGTGCCATGGGTAAGCGGCGCGGCGACGAGGTAGCGGTCGTCCGGCGTCAGTCCCAGTTCGTGGATCTGGGTGGCAATGTTCGTGTTCCAGGCTCGCAGCGGCTGGATCACGCCCTTCGGGAACCCGGTCGTGCCCCCGGTGAACTTGATCGCCTGGGCTTCGGCCAGGTCGATGCCGGCATGCGAGCGCGGCCCCATCATGACCGCGGCGGTATCGCCCGACTGCCCGGCAAGATCCTCCAGCGCACGCAGGCTGGCCGGGATGCCCGCCAGTCGCTGTGCCATCTCGCCGTCGGCCAGGACCAGCGACGGCTCGACGAACTCGACGATACGGCGCAGCTCGGGATCGCCGTTGCGCGGATTGAGCGGTACCCATACTTTTCCGGCGGCCAGGATGGCCAGGATGGCCACCAGGTGATCGACGGAATTGGCCGCCCCCACGCAAACCCTGCTGCGCGGTTGCGGGTCGATTGCCGTGAGTGCCGCAGCCCGTTCCAGGACGAGGTCGGCCAACGCCCGGAAGGACAGATCGCCTGTGGGGCTGATGACGGCCACCCGGTTCGGGTGTCGGGCGGCGGCGCGCCACAGAAAGTCGATTGGATACATGCTCTGGAAATCTCCGTAAGACCAGGACTGGGTGCCGTGCGAACTGGAACTCGACAGGCACCGCATCGATGGTCGAACTATAGGACTTTGTTCGAACAATCGAATATTAGGAGAAACCCTGCCGACTGCGATATCATGTGGCTATCCCGGCAACGAAGCCGCCGCAATCAGCGATCGCCATGGAAATCGATATCGACACCTACCCCGCCGCTTTGGCGGCCACGTCGCCGCGTCACCTGGACCTGGCGCGGACCCTGATGCAAGCCATTGCGAATGGCCAGCCTCCCGTCGGCGAACTGCTGCCGACCGAGGTTGAACTGTGCGAGAAGTGGAACCTGAGCCGCTATGCCGTGCGCCAGGCGATACAGAAGCTAAGCAGCCTTGGCATGGTGACCAAGCAGGCCGGCATCGGCACCCGTGTCGTCTCGGACCGGCCGCGGGAACGCTACCTGCAGGTCATGGACACGCCCGCCGACCTGGTCGGCTACGCACAGGGCACCACGCTGCGAACCTCTGCTTGCGAACGGATCAAGGCCGACGCCACGCAGGCCGCACTGCTCCGATGCGAGACCGGCGCATCGTGGCTGCATATCGCGGGGATCCGGTTTGGCGCCGATGCCGCGCAAGAGCCCATTGCGCTGGTCGACATCTATGTCGACCACGCCTACAGCAAGCTGCCGAAGCTTGGCGAGGTACTGAGCGCTCCCGTGTACACGATGATCGAAAAGGCGTACGGGATCAAAGTGACGCGTGTCGAGCAGGAACTGCAGGGCTACCTTGTGACTGGCCCGCAGGCCGAGTGCCTGCGGGTCGAGGACCGCTCCGCCGGGCTGCGCATCATCCGCACGTATTTCCTGCGCGACAAGGTGATCGCCGTGACCACCGGCATCCATCCCGCAAGCCGGTTCAGCTATTCGATGAGCTACCAGCTGACCCAGGAACTCAGGTAAGCGTCGAAGCAGCGGAAGGCCCCCCGGTCACGCCGCGCGCCGCTTCGATCCGTCCCCACGTTGTCCGCGCCCCTGTAGGACAGCACCCACTGAACATTCGCCACCCGCTCCATACAATGAAATGGTCCGGCGCACCGCCCGGTGCGCCGCTGGCCTGCACAAGGAGCGGAGCAATGCGAGCATCGGAAGGCTGCTGCGCCGAGGCCACCCTGGTGGGTGGCATGGACGAAGACGCCCGGGCCGCATTGCGCGAAGCAGGCCTGCACTACGTGGACGACAGCATGCCGGGCATTACCCGGCGCCGCCGCGGCAGCGGCTTCACCTATGTCGACGCGCACGGCAATCGCGTGCGCGACGCCGCCACGCTCGCCCGCATTGCCGCACTGGCCATTCCACCCGCCTATGAATCCGTCTGGATCTGCGCCGACGCCAACGGGCACCTCCAGGCCACGGGCCGCGATGCGCGCGGCCGCAAGCAGTACGTCTACCACGCCGACTGGGGCGCGCTGCGCGACACCGACAAATATGCGCGCCTGCCCGAGTTTGGCAGGACCCTGCCGCGGCTGCGCGGGCGGGTCGAGCGCGACCTTGGCCGCAACGGCATGCCGCGCGAGAAGGTCATTGCCGCGGTCGTGCGCCTGCTCGACGCCACGCTGGTGCGCGTCGGCTCGCCGCGCTACGCGCAGCAGAACCGCACCTACGGCCTGACCACGCTGCGGCGGCGGCACGTCAGCGTGCATGGCAGCAAGCTGCGGCTGCAGTTCACCGGCAAGAGCGGCATCACGCACGACGTGTCGGTCAATGATCCGCGCGTGGCCCGTGTCGTGCGCAGTTGCGCCGAGTTGCCGGGCCAGTGCCTGTTCAAGTATGTCGACAGCGAAGGCGACGTGCGCGAGATCGGCTCCGCCGACGTCAACGCCTACCTGCGCGACGTCACCGGCGGAGACTTCACCGCCAAGGATTTCCGTACCTGGGCCGGCAGCGTCCATGCCCTGGCGCTCCTGCGCGAGGCCGCACGCGCACCCGCGGCGACCGAGGCCCAGCGCCGCAAGGCCGTGGCCGACGCCATCAAGACGGTGGCGCAGCGCCTGCGCAACACCGTCGCGGTCTGCCGCAAATGCTATGTCCATCCCGCGGTCATCGACGCCTTTCTCGCCGACGCTACGGAAGGTGCCGCAGGTCCCTCCCGGACACACCTGCGCGCGGACGAAGCACGGCTGCTCAGGCTGCTGGAGAAAGCCGGCACCGCGTGACGTTCCCATTCCGGGTGTGACATGCGACACCCCCAGTCGCGCCCCTACTGAACCCACGAAAGTGCTGTTGTCACCGTTCTCGCGGCTCCGTACCGTCCACTGTACGAAAGGCGCGAAATACGGACAGTTTCCGGACACTTGCTCCGCGTTTAATTCGCCAATATGACTGGAATATGAAATGGAGCCCAATATGTCCGACTTCCGAGACGCAGTCGTACTCAATCGCTACATTGGCGAAACCCGGGCAAAGGTGAAGGCGCAGGAGAGTCGGCTGAAAAAGCTGAAGGAAGCCGGTCAGGAGGACCAGGAGGCCGACAGGTTGCTACAGGTGTTGCGAGGCGCCCTTGCCGCCCTCGAAACGCGCGCCGCACAAGCGTTGCAGACAATGAAGTGACCGCCCCGGCGGTTCCCCGCGCCGGCTTGCCTCAGTGAGCGCCAGGGCGGGGACCGAGAACGGACTGACGCTGCGCGCGCGCTTCCCACAAGCCCACTGCCAGCAGCACGCTGGTGGCCAGTCCACCGACGATCACCAAAGCTCCTTGCCTAGGCGCTCCTTTCGCTCACTTCCCGACCCGACCGGCCGCGGGGCGGCACCGCGTCCGGCTTACTTGGTCGTGTAGCCACCATTGATCAGGATGGTCTGCCCGGTGATCCACCAGCCGTCGCTCACCAGATGGCGAATGAAGGGCACCACGTCCTCGATATCGGTCAGCCCGGTCTTGCTGAATGGAGACAGCGCCGCGGCCGTCTTGTGATAGGCCTGCGCGTCATGGCTCTCCTGGCCATAGAAGAACGGCGTGTCCATCGGGCCCGGGCCCACGGCAGTGACGGAGATGCCGCGTTCGCCGAACTCCTTGGCCGCCGCCCGGGTAAAGTGCTCGACGGGTGCCTTGGTGCCGGCATAGGAGGCGTAGAACGGCGTGAAGGCGCCCAGCAACGAAGTGACCAACGTGCAGATCTTGCCGCCGTCGTTGACATGCTTGCCGGCTTCCTTCAGGAAGAAAAAGGCCGACTTGGCATTGACCGCGCTCATCTCATCGTATTCGGCTTCGCTGATCTCGACCATCGGCTTCTTGAGTACCTTGCCCACCGTGTTGATGGCGATGTCGGGGCGGCCGACGGCGGCTACGGCTTCGGCGAACAGCTTCTCGACGGCGCCGGCCGTGGTCAGGTCGGCCTGCAGCGCGACGGCCCTGGCACCCGCCTGCTCGAGGGCGGCCACCGTGGCCTCCGCGTCGGCCTTGCTGGCGGCGCTGTTGTAGTGAATTGCCACAGCCTTGGCGCCGTGGGCAACGAGGTCACGGGCGATCAGGCCGCCCAGGTTCTTGGCGCCGCCTGCGATCAGGACGACTTTGCCTTGAATGCTGTGCTTGGACATCGGGGACTCCAGTCAGTGTGGATGATGGGAGGATTCTATTGGTCATGGATTGACCGATAAACGTCAAATCACTAGATTGACTAGCCATGATTCATTACCAATCGCGCCATGGACCTGATCGACCAACTGCGCATCTTCCAGCGCGTGGCACACAGCGGCGGCTTCACTGTTGCGTCCGACCAGATGGGCCTCCCGCGACCTACCGTGTCGCTGGCCGTTCAGCAGTTGGAAGCGCGCCTGGGCGTGCGCTTGCTCAATCGCACGACGCGGCGCGTCAGCGTGACGCAGGATGGCGAGGCGCTACTGCAACGCGCCGCCACGCTGGTGGCGGATGCCGAAGAACTGGAGCAGTTGTTCCGGCCGCAAGGCATGGCGCTCACCGGGCGCCTGCGGGTTGACGTGCCCAGCCGCATCGCGCGCCGGTTGGTGGCCCCGGCATTGCCAGAGTTCTTCGAGCGGCATCCGGGCATGGTTGTGGAACTGGGCTCGAGCGATCGTATGGTCGATCTCGTGCACGAAGGCATCGACTGCGCCCTTCGCGTGGGGAATCTGTCCGCCAGCAGCCTGGTGGCGCGGCCATTGGGCCAACTACAGCTCGTCAACTGCGCCAGCCCGGCCTATTTGTTGAAGCGCGGCGTGCCCCAGTCGCCTGCGGATTTGCCCGGGCATCAAGCCGTGAACTACGTCTCGCCCACAACCGGCCGCGCCGTACCCTGGGCGTGGACGGAGCACGGGTCATCGCGGACCCTGCAAATGGATGGTGTGGTGGTGGTGAACAACGCCGAGACGTACATCGCCAGCTGCCTGGCCGGGTTGGGCTTGATCCAGATCCCAGCCTTCGACGTCCAGGAGCACCTGACGGCGGGCGAGCTGGTCGAGGTGCTGCAGGCGTGGCCAGCACCGTCGATTTCGATCCAGCTGGTCTATCCGCATCGCCGACACTTGTCGCGCCGGCTCCAGGTGTTCAGCGAGTGGTTGACGGAGGTCTTGAAAGTGGCTGTTGGCTGAAGGTTTGGAGTTTCCCGGGGGCCAGGCGGGCGGATGTCGCTATGAATTGCCAGATAATGCGATCTTTAAAGCACTCACGCCCACGCGCGTTGACAAGACCTTTTAACAGATCTATTGTTGGACCACTTAACCAGTCTATTCGGAGTGTCGATATGGAAACGATCCTTGCGAATCAATCGGTGGGAATCTCGGAACTCAAGTCGAACCCGAACCTGGTCATCGCGCACGCCGAGGAAGGCGTCGTGGCTGTGCTGAACCGCAACAAGCCAGTCGCATACTTGCTGACCGCAAGGCAATACGAAGTGCTGACGGAGCGCCTGGAAGACTACGAGCTCGCCGAGTTGGCGCGAGAGCGCTTGAACGAGCCTAGCGTCGAGGTGGATCTGGATGCGCTATAGGCTTGAGTTCAAGCTCTCAGCAAAGAGGGAATGGGACAAGCTTGATGGCGACATACGCACGCAACTCGCAAAGAAGCTGAAGGAGCGCTTGGAACATCCCCGTGTTCCAGCTGCTGCACTTCACGGCTTGCCCGACTGCTACAAGATCAAGCTGCGTGCGCGGGGATATCGGCTTGTCTACCAAGTAAGGGACGATGTTGTCGTGGTGGTAGTGCTAGCGGTAGGTAGGCGCGACGATATCTATGACGACATCCAGAGGCATCTTTCACAGTAGCCTGACTGCGGCCCGCGCATGGCGGGCCTGCGCGCCCGTGTAGCATTTCAGCGTCCGCCTCCAGCGCCAGCGCCACCACCGCTTGCACCAGTGCCTGCGGCGCCACCAGTTCCCGTGCCGGTGCCGGGGGAACCGCCGCCCATTCCGGTGCCTGCACCGGTGCCGGTGCCCATGCCGGTTCCGCCTGGCGTACCGGTTCCAGGGGGTGTACCCGTCCCACTGCGAGTCCCGGTGCTACCCCGCGTGCCGTTGGACCCTCTCATATCGCGCGAGCCATGCGTGCCGCCGGTGCCAGTGGCGCTGCTCGTGCCATCCGTGCTGCCCCGAATATCCGGCGAACTGGCGCCACCGCGCCTGGCGCCCGGCGTGGTTGGATAGCCGGTTCCGGGTTCGGTGCCGGTGCCGCCGCCCGTGGCGGAGGAACCCGTGCTGCCAGGGCCCGCGGTGCCACCGGCGCCGCCTGGCGTGCTGGGCCTGGTCTGGGCAAGAACGGACGCGCTGAACAGCAGTACGGCCGCGGACGCGCACAACATCCTGGAAATTGACATCTCCGTCTCCTCATGACTGTCTGGTGACGCGGCGGTTGCCGCCCCCGTGCCGACGCAACGGGCATGCCACGGCGTGGCGCGCCTGCGATGGGCTGGCGATAGCACGGGCCGTGTGAAAGCTGCACCGGCTCCATCCCCCGGTTGCAAGGCCGGGGCGTCCAGAACCGTGGTCAGCACAGCCGGCCGATATAGCCCGGCAGTGTCCGGGCTTCTTCACTTTGGGCCAGGCGAAACGCGCGCACCAGCGCGGCCGCGAAGGACTGCTGCGAGTCCAGCGGGCCGTCGATGTGGCGCCGGAAGAAGTCCGCCCACCGGAAATCGGGATACGCCTCGCGGACCTTGCGGTAGCCGCCCGCCAGCTGCACGAACGCTTCGAGGCTGCGATACGGGTCGTCGCGCATGTCGTGGATGGACGCCGGCAGCTCGGTCAGCGGCCGGCGTTGCCCGTGCTCGTCATACGGATGCACCATGTGCTTCGCCACCATCCATTGCCAGAACGCGTGCGCGTCGAGCCGGCTCAGGTCACGGCGGACAATCGCCGGTGCGTGCGTCAGGCCCAGGTCGTGCCACGCGCGCACCCAGTGGTGATGATCGACCACGTAGGGCACCTGCTCCGGGCCGATGATCACATGCACGCGATGCCGGTCCAGGAACGCCGGCCTGCGCGCAGGCGCTATGCGGCGCGTCACGTGGACCTTCTGGGCAACGTGGTAGGCGCCTACCGTGATCTGTGTCGGATGCAAGGCGTCGAGCGGCATCATGAGCTTGCTGCCGTCGCGAAGGACACGGGGTTGGCGCATGCTGGCACGGCGTTGAGATGGCGCGGCGGCCCAGGCCGCCGTGCCGTGTGGCTCAACTCTTGTTAAGCGTGCGGTTGGGCGGCGTGTCCGCGCCTTCCAGGTGGCCCGCTACGGGACCCGCGCGTTCCGTCCCCTGGTTGCGCTGCACGCGCAGCCGGTTCTCGACCTCGTTCACGCCGAACACCGCCTCCGCGATTTCCTCGATCTCGTATTTTTCGCGCCGGGCCTGTACCGTGCCTTCGAGCACGACGACGCCATCGGAGACTTCCACCGAGACGTCGGAGACGTCGACGTTCGGGTTCATCGCCAGCCGTTCGCACACATCCTCGTGCACGCGTTCATCGGGACGCCGGTAGCCCTTGGGTCCGACCGGCCGCCGCACGGCACCCGACGCGCCGCCGCTGCGGCCGCGGTCGCCCGCATCGTCACGGTACACGCGCTGACCGCCGCTGTACGACTGGCCGCCGCTGCGCGAATCACCAAAATACCCGCCGCCATAGGCAGGCTGGCCGCCGCGCTGTGCGCGGTCGCGCGCCATGCCTTCATCCCAGTGCATCGCGCGGCCACCGCGCCCGCCTTGCATGCGGCGTGCATCGTCGCTTTCGCGGCCACGGCCGCTACGGCTGCCCGCGCCGGAATCGAAGCTGCCCTCATAGCTGCCCGAGTCGAAGCCGCCCCGTCCCCACTGCCCGCGCTGCGAGCCTTGAGACCCTTGAGAACCCTGGGAGCCCTGGGAGCCCTGCGAGCGCCGCTCGTGCTGCTGGTACCCGCTGTCTCGCGCAGACGGCTGGTAGCCGCCATAGGTGTCGCTGTAGGGATTGCCCCGGCCGCCCATGTCCGCGGCGCCGTACCCCTGTTCTCCCCAGCTGCCGCGCGGCTGGCCTGCCGGCGTGTCCTGCTGGTGCCAGGCGCTGCCGCGCGACGATTCGCCGCGCCAGTCCTCGCCCCACTCCTGGCCCCAGTCCTCGGAACCGCTGCCCTGGCCTTCATCGCGCCCGGCACCGTGTCTTTGCTCACCCTGTCTTTGCTGCTCCTGCCGCCCGTAGTCGCCGCCTTCGCTGCCGCTGCCGCGGCCCTTGCGGAAGTTGAACATGTCTAGCCTCCTTGCAATCGTGGCCGGGCGGCTGCCTCCCGCCCGACCGCATCGAGTACCAGCACACCGCAAGAACCGTGCCCCGCAGCCTTTGCGGCGGCGTGGCGGGCATCCCAACGGTAGTTCCTGCACACCGGCGTCGCGCTGCGGTAAGGATTTCCATGCGGTGTAAGGCTTACGGCAGCCTGCCTCGCTGGCCGCACAGTGACGCAGGGCCGCGCTGGCGGCACAAAACTTGCGCGAGGCCCGTCGAAACGCCGCTTTCAGGAGCACGCCATGTCGACGCCCAAAGACCTTCCTCCGCAACACCAGGACCGGCAGCCGGGCCTGGAGAGCCCCATGCACCCGCAGCCCGACAGCGGTGCCGATGACTATGTCGGCAGCGGCCGGCTCGCCGGCAAGGTCGCGCTCGTCACCGGCGGCGACAGCGGCATTGGCCGCGCCATTGCCGTGGCGTTCGCGCGCGAAGGCGCCGATGTCGCCATCGCGTACCTGAACGAGCACGCCGACGCGCGCGAGACCGTCAGGCTGGTCGAAGATGCGGGACGCAAATGCGTGTCACTGGCCGGCGATCTCGCCGACGGCAGCCATGCCGAGGCCGTCGCCGCGCGCGTGATCGACGCCTACGGCCGCCTCGACATCCTGGTCAACAACGCCGCCGAACAGCATCCGAAGCCGTCGCTGGAAGACGTCGACGCCGAGCAGGTGGAAGCCACGTTCCGCACCAACGTCTTCGCGATGTTCCACCTCACGCGGGCGCTGCTGCCGCATCTGAAGAAGGGCTCGGCCATCCTCAACACCACCTCGGTCACCGCGTACCGCGGCAGCGCCCATTTGCTCGATTACTCGGCCACCAAGGGCGCCATCGTGTCGTTCACGCGTTCGCTGGCGCTGCAGGTCGTCGGGCGCGGCATCCGCGTCAACGGCGTGGCCCCCGGCCCGATCTGGACGCCGCTGATCCCGTCCACGTTCAGCGCCGAAGAGGTCGAGGAATTCGGCAAGAAGACGCCCATGGGCCGCCCCGGCCAGCCGTTCGAGGTCGCCGCGGGTTTTGTGTTCCTGGCGTCGGACGCGGCCAGCTATATCACCGGGCAGATCCTGCATATCAACGGCGGCGAGGTGGTGAACGGATAGCAGCATCCGCTCCGCCGGGGCAGGCCAGGCGCTGCGCCGGCGGCACAGATTGATCGATTGCAGCAGGAGAGCAGCCATGTCACCGATCGTATTCGGACGGTTCGAGACCGTCGCCAGCGCCGAAGATGCCGCGCGCGCCCTGTACGCGCACGGTTTTTCCGTCTGGGACGTCTCGATCCTCTCAGCCGCGCCGGAGGCCCGGCACGCGGGCGTGAAGCCGCGCGTGGTGCTCGCGGCGTGCGTGCGCCGGGCCAATCCGTCGGTCGCCGCCGACGTGCTGCGCGAAGCCGGCGCCATGGACCTGGACCGCACGCAAGGCAACTGGGACGGCGGGCGCTGGACCGATTTCGACCCGGCCCTGCACGGTCAGCGCCGCGATGGCGCCCAGCCGGTGGCGCGCGAAGCGGTCGACTCCGAAAGCACCGGCAACGAAGACCCCGGCAGCGAACTGGAGCAGTACGTCGACCAGCAGCGCGCCAGCCATGACTAAACGGCGCAAGGCGATCGCCGAACTGGCACGGCTGCGCCCGACCCAGCTCACGCTGGGCTACATCCATGTGCGCGACAAGATCGTCGCGACGCGCCGCCACCAGGACCCCGGCGACCACGCCGCGCTGCGCCGCTTCCTGCGCTGCCACCGCATCAAGACCGTGATCGGTCCGGGGGGCACGCTGTTCATCGCCGATCATCACCATTGGGCCCGGGCATGGATGGAACTCGGCTATCGCCGGGCTCCCGTGTGCATCCTGCATGACCTGAGCAAGCTTTCCCCATCGGCGTTCTGGAAGCGCATGGATGCGCTCGGCTACGTGCACCCCTACGACGAACTCGGGCAGCGGCTGGGCGTCAGGGCGCTGCCCGCCAGCGTCATGGGCATGCGCGACGACGCGTACCGCAGCCTGGCGGCCTTCGCCCGCCAGGCCGGCGCCTATCGCAAGCCTCCCGATGCGGCCGGCGACTTCCGCTGGGCGGGATTCCTGCGCGAACGGGTGGCGGAAGACATGAGCTCGATCGGCGGCTTCGCGCTGGCGTTGTCACAGTCCATCCGCCTGGCACGCAGCAACGCCGCGCGCCGGCTGCCCGGTTACTGCGGCGCCGTGTCTGCCTGAGCATCCCGGCGCCCCCGATTTGCCGTGCCATGTCTGCGGCTGCACACCGGCCAACGTCGCCAGTGGCATCAATGCCACAAAACGCACCGGCATTCCGTTCCGATGACGCAAAAGTAGGAGCCCGGCGGACGGCGGAGGGGGGGCCCTGCCGTGTAAAACACAGGCATGGGTTCGCATCGGAGGTGCTTAAATGTCCAGCCAGAGTTGCTCCGTTCAGGTATTCCAGACTGAAGCCGGCCAGTGGTCAGTGCAATCGGATGCGCCCGGCGCCGACCTCGTCGACTACCCCACGCAGGGCGATGCCATCACGGCGGGTGTGCGCATGGCCATGGCCGAAGGCGCCCTGCTCACGATCCACGCCGCCAACGACGCCGGCGGCAAGAGCAAGAGCGAGATCGACTTCGCCGGTTGCCGCGCACCGCAGATGGCCTGACGGCGGCCGGCTCGCACGTTCCGCCTACTTCGGGCGTGGCGCAACCAGGTCGCCGCCCACGGCCGGCAACTTTCCTTCACGCCGCAGCTTGACCGCCTCCGCCACGGCGGCGCCGGCGTTCTCCGCCTCGCGCTGCACGCCCGCGTCCTCATCCAGCGCGCGGTGCGAGGTCGCATACGGCGTGTAGTAGCCGATGTAGCGGTCGAGTTGCGCCAGCGGCCCGGCATCGATCAGCCCCATCCAGCCGAGCCAGTCGCCCAGCGCGCGGCGCACGCTTCCCACGCCGGCCACGTCCCCATGCACGATCAGTCCGTAGACACGGCCGGCCAGATGCTTGGGGTAATCCCACCCCTTCAGCTCCAGCGCCTTGGCCTCCGCCACGGTCTTGCCATGCGTGCTGCTCGGGTCGGGATTGCCGCCATCCGCGCACACCAGCCGGTCGATCATCAGCTTGAGCGGGCTGGCCGCCTGGTACCAGTAGGTCGGCGTCACGATCAACACGCCATGCGCCGCGACCCAGCGCGGGTAGATCTCGTTCATCCAGTCGTTGACCTGGCCGAGCGCATGGTTTGGATAGCAGCTGCACGGCCAGTGGCACAACGGCATGGCGGTGGAAACGCAGCCCTTGCAAGGGTGGATATGGCGGTCCGGATCGGAAGCCAGCAGGCTCAGGTCGAGCGTATCGACCGTGATCCCCATGGTCTCCATGCGCGCACATGCCAGCTTGGCCAGACGCCAGGACTTGGACACTTCACCCGGGCAGGTGAAGTCATTGCGCGACGCGCAGATCACCAGCAGCACACGCGGGTCCGCTTTGGGATCGTCGTGGCGGCGCGCGGCGTCGCGCACGGCATCGCGCGCCTGGCGCCACTCGACGGAGAGGTCATAGCCCGGGTCCGCCGCGCCGGCACCGGCCTTCTCGGTGACGGGCGCCTTGCGGCCCTGGCTATACGCATCCCAGGCGATCGCCTCCAGCCGGTCGATCGACGCGTCTTCCTTGCGGAACGCCGGATCGAAATAGCGCGCACGAAAGCGCGCGCGGAATGCCTCGCGAGACATGAATTCGACGACCTGTCCCTTGCGTATGTCGTGCGCCGCATCGGCGCTGGCGTTTTCTTGCTTGGCCATGGCGGTAAGGGCCTCGGGTGTCGCACCGTGGCCCGGTGGGTTCATGTGGCGTCCTGCGAAGAGGCCGAAGCGCGCCCCACGCGAATCTGGTTGTCGATGTCCCGGACGCCAAACACCGTATCGACGACTTCCTCGATGCGGTACTTCTGCCCGCGTTCCCTGACCTTGCCGCTCAGTGTCACGATGCCGTCCGCGACAGCCACCTCGACCTCGCTCACGTCGAACCAGCTATGTGCCAGCCGTTCGCACACCTCGTCCTGGATGCGCCCGTCCGGGCGGTGATAGCCCTTGGGCCCGGAAGCCTGGCGCTGGCCGGCTGCGTGCTCGGGGCGCCCGAAGTCCATGGGCTCCCATGGCGCCGCGCCGGCGAACGGCACATAGCCGTGTTCACCCTGGCCGGTGTCCCGGGGCGCACGGCTGGCGCCCCACTCCTCGCGCTGGGTGCGCAACAGCCGTTCCCGGTCGTCGCCGTATCCGGAATCGTTGCCGCCGCCCTGGTGCCAGTCCCGGCGCGAACGCCAGTTCGGATCGCGCGGCGCGGGCGGGGCACTGACTTCAGTCGCTTCGGTGCGGGCGCCGCGACGCGGCGCGCCTGGCGAACGCGGCGATGTCGACCAGCCGTTGGCCGGTTGCCGCGCCCCGGCCTGCCAGCGCGGATCGGCGCCGGCGCCGCGCTGCCGGCTGACCGCCTCATCGTCAAAATTGTCTGGCGGGTCCTGGTCGGACGCGTCGTGGCGCCGGCGGTCACCATATTCGCCTCGGTTCATCGATCACTCCGGTTGAGTTGGGGTGGGCCCGGCGCCGGTGGCGCCGTCCCTTGCGCCCGACGTCGCCGCAAGTTCCATACCTCCGCGCTGCGCGCGCAGCCACGCCGCCTGCGCACCCGGGGCGCCGTGTGATTTACATCGCTACCGGGAAAACTTGCATGCGCCGCTCGGCAAGCCAGCAAGCCACCAACGCACCAAGGCGTCATCCGGCCACGTCACGGAACGCGGACTGCCAGTCGGCCACGAAGCGTCCAATGCCAAAGCGTTCGTGCGCCGTGCGCGCCGCCGCCTGCCCCCAGCGCGCCGCGAGCACGGGCTCCTCGATCAGCGCCCGCATGACTTCCACCAGGCTCTCCGTGCGCGTATCGACATAGCCATTGGAGCCGTTGCGGATCACCGTCGACAACTCCGTGGTCGCCAGCCCCACGACGGGCATGCCGATCATCATCGCCTCCACCACGGCGAGCCCGAGGCTGGTGTAGCGGATCGGGTGGAAGAAAAACCGGTATCGCGCCATGAACCCCGCGAGCTGATCGTTCGGGACCTCGCCCAGGCCACCGGACGCTTCCGCTTCCATGCCGACCAGGTCGAGCGCCACCATGCGCCGGGCTTCGGCAAACACATCCGCCCCGAGCCGGCGCCCGCGCCGGCCCAGGTGGTTAACGACGCTGATGCCGCGCGCGAGCGCGCCGGTGTACCGCACCGATGCGTCGACCACCACGCCATGCTCGATCACGCGCGTGGGCGTGACGCCGCTGTCCCACATCAACGCGTTGAACGGCGTCACATGCACGAGCAGCACATTCGGGTCCTGGACCGGATGAAGCGTGTTGGTGGGGTGCTCCTGCGGAGGATCGTGTTCGAGATAGAGCGTGGGCAGGTTGCGCTGCACGGGCGTGAGCAGCGCTTCCCGGTCGTGTTCATAGTGGCTGCGGTGCTGGTAGAGCACGCAGTCGAACTCCGTCGCGGCCACGCGCTCCCAGGGCACCTCATGCACATTGCGTCCCCACGGCAGCGAGCCGCCCACGCCGGCATAGCCGGGCGGATACCCCTCGCGCGTCACCAGGTAGAACTCATGCGGTACCTGCGACAGGTAGTACAGGTAATTGCCGTGGACATGCCACGTGAGGATGCGCAATCGTCTAGGCATGGTCATAGCTCTGCAACGCCAGCCCGAGCGCGGCGGCCTCAACCGCATCGACCGTGATCGCCGTCGCGCATTCGTGGCGGATCGGGCATTTCTGCCAGCCACAGGGGCGGCATGGCGGGTACGAGGCAAGCACGTGGTGCAAGGTGATGTCCAGCGGTGCCCAGCGTTGGCTGTCGCCGCCGCACGAGACCACCACGCTCGGCGTATCGAGCGCGGCGGCGAGGTGCGACGGGCCGGTGTCATTGCACAGCAGCAGCCGCGCATGCGCGATCAGCGCGGCCAGTTCGCCAAGCGCCGTGACGCCGGTGAGGTTCACCACGTCGCCACCGACCAGCGAGCACAGCCGGTGCGTCAGCATGATTTCGTCGGGCGCGCCGGTGACCACCACCTTCCAGTGCGCGCGCAGCCGCCGCGCGACTTCGGCAAAGCGTTCGACCGGCCAGCGGCGCGACAGCATCCGCGCGCCCGGATGCACGCAGATGTACTCGCCGCCGATCAGCCCGTGCTGCTCGGCAAGCCGTTCCCAGCCGGCATGGTCCTGCGGCCGCAGCGGAAACGAAAGGTGCGTGTCGACGTCCGGATATCCCAGTGCGCGCGTCAGGCCCAGCAGGCGTTCGATCTCGTTGCCGTCGGGCCATGGAACAAGCCGCTCCGTCTCGCCGGCCAGCCCCGCGTCCGCCGCGCTGGCGCAGAACCCGGCCATGGCCCGCGCGCCCAGCTGGCGCACCACATCGTTGCTGAGCGTTCCGCTGCCATGGAGCTGGATGGCAAGGTCGAACCGGTGGGCGCGCGCCGCGGCATGGAAGGCCGCCTGTGCCGCCCCGTCCACAGGCTGTTCGGGAAAGCCTGGCGCGCCCGGGAACACCAGCACCTCGTCGATCAGGTGCGCGAAGCGGCTGGCGAACTCGCGTGCCCACGGCAGGCCGATCAGCGTGATCTGCGCATCGGGCTCGCCTTCGCGCAACGCGCGCAGGGCCGGCACGGCGCAGAGCATGTCGCCGAGCTGCAGCGCGCGAAACACCGCGATACGGCGACCGGCGCGGCCCCACGCGGGGCTGGCAGACGGCAATGGCAGCACCGCGGCCTCGCCCAATCCCGCGCCATCGCCTCTTTCCATGTTCCTCAACAACAGCGGCGCGTTCATAGGAACCTCGTCTGGAAAGCTACCGCGCCGCGCAGGCGCCAGTAGAGTGACAACGGCGGAATCAGGATCGATGTGACGACCATCTCCGCGACATGCGAAGGCGTCAGCGCCGCCCCTTGCAGGCGGCGCCGGCAGAACATGGCGGTCAGCACCAGCCAGAGCGCCGCGGCCATCCCCGCAGCGCGCCACGCGCCAGCGGCCGCGGCCACCCCCATCACGGCCATGGCCAGCCCGATCACGTAGTACTGCCACGGCGGGACACGGCGGATCCGCGCCCGGTAAAGCGCGGGGTGCTTCTTGTAGAGCAGCGCATCGAAATACACCTTGGCCTGCGCGGCCAGGCTGCTGCCCCACGGCGCGGGACGGATCGGATGCACGACGACGGCGGCCGGGGCCCGGCCCACCGGCCCGACCTGTTCTTCGAGCCGGAACTGCAGGTCCGAATCCTCGCGCCAGGCGCGCGTAAAGCGCTCGTCGAACCCGCCCACGCGCACCAGCGCCTGACGCCGCACGAAGCAGTTGGCCGTCACGAACTCGGCGGTGGCCAGGCCGGCGGTGTCGCGCTCATGGTCGGTGGGCCGCGGCGGCGTCGGCACCACGGTGCGCCCGGACGCGGCGCTCCATGCGGGCCGGGACGCCAGCGTGCGGCGGCCTTCCCGCACCCAGGCCGGCGCCGGGATCGTATCGTCGTCGGTGAAGGCGATGATGGCGCCACGCGCGAGCCGGGCGCCCGCATTGCGCGCGCCGGCCGGCCCCTGCGTGTCTGGCACTGCGACGTAGCGCAGCGCCATGTGCGGATGTTCGTCCGCCAGTTCCGCCACCAGCTGCGCGATGCGCGCCTCGCAGCCGTCGTCGCAGACAATGACTTCGAACGCGCCGGCTTCGATGTCCTGCGCGCACAGCGCGCGCAGGCACCGCTCCAGCAGGTCGGGCCGCCGGTAGGTGGGGATGACGACCGAGACGGCAGGATCAGGCGCCGGCATCGGCCATCTCCGCTGCCGTGGCAGGCGTCGTAGCGGCCGATGCCGCCGGCGCGGCCGGCTTCTCCAGCAGGAACGAGCCGATCACCAGCGCATCGAGCGGCGAGGTCCAGAAGCACTCGACCGCATCGCGCGGCGTACAGACGATCGGCTCGCCGCGTGTGTTGAACGAGGTGTTGACCAGGATCGGCACGCCGGTGCGGCGCTCGAACGCTGCCAGCACGTCGTAGTAGGCGGCATTCTGGTCGCGACGGATGGTCTGGACGCGCGCGGTGCCGTCGACGTGCGTGACGGCGGGAATCCGCGCGGCCATGTCCGGCTTGACGTCATAGACGAACAACATGAACGGCGCGGTGCCGTCGCCGGGCTTGTCGGCGTGGAACCACTCGGCCATGCGCTCTTGCAGGACCACGGGCGCCACCGGCCGGAAATCCTCGCGGTCCTTGATCTGGTTCAGCCGCTGCTGCATGCCCGCGTCGATCGGCGAGGCCAGGATCGAGCGCGCGCCCAGCGCGCGCGGCCCGAACTCCATGCGGCCCTGGAACCAGCCGATGATCCGGTTCTGCGCGAGCAGCGCGGCGGTGGTCTCGGCCACGTTGTCCAGCCGCGTATACGGCAACTTGGCCCAGTCGAGGAAGGCCGCGATCTCGTCGTCGCCAAAGGCGGGGCCGAGGTAGGCGTGGTCCATCTGCCAGTGCCGCTGCGGCCGGCCGCGCTGCTCGAAGTCGACCCACAATGCCGCGCCCAGCGCCGTGCCCGCGTCACCCGCGGCCGGCTGTACCCACACCGCGTCGAACGGACTCTGGTCGCGCACGCGCGCGTTCATCACGCAGTTCAGCGCCACGCCGCCCGCCATCGCCAGGCAACGTTCGCCGGAGGTCTGCGCGAGCCACGTCGCCATGCCGACCACGGTTTCCTCGAGCACCTGCTGCAATGACCGCGCGATATCGAAGTGCCGGCCGGTCATGGCGCTGCCGCGCGCGCGTGCGGGGCCCAGCACGGCATCGAGATCAGCTTCGGCGACGCGGTAGCCGCCCGCGCCGTCCGGCGTCACCATCTCGCGGAACGTGTCGAGATAGGCTGGCTTGCCATAGGAGGCAAGTGCCATGACCTTGTACTCGTCGGACGAGTGCAGGAAGCCGAGATGCCGCGTGATGCGTTCATACAGCAGGCCGAGCGAATCGGGCAGGTCGATCTGCCGGATGCGGCGATACGCGCTGCCATCGAACACGCCGTAGCTGGTGGTGGCGCGCTCGCCGCGGCCGTCCATGGTCAGCACCGCGCAGCGCTGGAACGGGGCGGCCAGGAACGCGCTGGCTTCGTGCGCCATATGATGTTCGACGAAGTGCCAGCGGAACGGGCCGTCATGGCGCACGCCGTGGAACCTGGCCTGCAGGTGATGCGGCGCGCCCGACGCGAGTTGCCGCGGCGCGTTGACGATATAGGACAGGAACAGCGGCTCCCACGGCGCCGCCGCGCTGGCGCGGGACGGTTCCAGCGGCAGCGACAGGGCTTCATCGTCGCGACGCTCGCCGAGCAACAGCGCGGGATCGTAGGAGTAGGCGATGTGGTCCACATCGGCCAGCGCGATGCCTGCCTGCGCCAGGCAGTAGTCGATGGCGTGGTACGGCAGTTCCCAGGTGCTGAACGGCACCGGCCGCTTGCCGTGCTTGATGTGGGTGAAGCGCTCGTCCTCGGCGGCGGCAATCACCTCGCCGTCGCGCACGAGGCAGGCGGCGGAATCGTGGTAGGCGGCGTTAATGCCAAGCGTATACATGCGTCCTCTCCTCGACGGTGGAAACCGGCTGGCTGTCCGGCACCGGGTCTTGCGGCCATGGCATCGGGCTTTCGGCGGGGCTGTCTCCGCCGAGCAGCGCCAGCGCCGCGGCCACTACCGCTTGCGGGCCGACGCCGCGCAGGCAGCGGTGATGGCCTTGCGGGCACGTGCTCTTGTAGCAGTAGCGGCACGGAACGTCCTGGAACAGCGTGTGGTGCGGCACCTGCCATGGCGTGTGCTGCGGGTTGGTCAGCGCGTACAGGTCCACCACGGGCGTGCCGAGCGCCGCCGCGATATGCACGGGGCCACTGTTGTTCGACACCAGCAGGTCCGCGGATTCGAGCAGGGCCGCGAACTCACCCAATGGCAGCACGCCGGCCAGCGGCACGACGCCGGATGACCCGGCGTTGCGGCAGACGTCTTCGACCACCTCGCGCTCGGCTTCCGAGCCGGTCACGAAGACGGTGGCCCCCGTCTCCCGCGCCAGTTGGCCGGCGACTGCCGCGAAGTGTTCCGCCGGCCATCGGCGCGACGGCGCGGTAGCGCCGGGGTGCACCACGATCCTGGCTTTGCCGGCAGCTTGCAGGCCCCGTGCCGAGAGTTCGGCACGGTCCGCGTCGCGCACCGCAAACCGCAGTCGCCTGTCCGAAGTGTGCGCACCGACCTGCGCGACCAGGTCGAGCTGGCGCTGGGCTTCGTGTCGTGGCCGCCCTCCGGGGTCGGTCTCGGGCGCCCAGTCGCTGAGCAGCGCATAGGGGTTCTCGCGGCAGTGCGCGAGCCGCAGCGGAATTCCCGCCAGCACGCACAGCATGGCGGCGGGCAACGCGCTCTGGCTGTAGACCGTAAAGATCACGGCCGCGTCGAAGCGCCCTGCGGCAAGTTGCGCGGCGCACGCGCGCAGTCGCCGCGCCGATTCTTCGGGGCCGGGCGACTCGGCATGCCGCACCCACGGCGCGTCCCAGCCGATCACGTCGCTGACCATCGGCAGGTGCGGCGCGAGCCGGGCCGATGCCAATGAAGTCAGCAGGGTCAGCCGGCGCCCCGGCACCGCTTCGGCGAGTGCCTGCATGGCGGGCGTCGTCATCAGGACGTCGCCCATATTGTCCAGCCGGACACACAGGAGCCGGCGTGCGCGCGCCCACGTCGTCATGCCGGCCTCGCTACGAACGGCGCGGCCGGCACGTGCTCGCCGGCAACGATCCGCGCCGCATGCGCCAGCGTCGGCACCACGAAATCCGGCGTGCGCCAGGCCCCGCCGACCCATTCGGTTTCACCGCCGCAGTCGACCAGGATCGTGTTGCAGCCCGCGCGCCGGCCCGCCTCGACATCGTCGAGGATGTCGCCGATCATCCACGACGCCTCCAGGTCGAAGCCCAGCACCGACGCCGCCGCGCGCAACATGCCCGGCGAAGGCTTGCGGCAACTGCACGCCACGGCATACTGCGCCACCGCGCCTTCCGGATGGTGCGGACAGTAGAAGAAGCCCGAGAGCCTGGCCCCATGAAGTCGGAACAACGCCGCAAGCTTCCGGTGGACGGCCTGCAGTGCCTGCTCTTCAAAGCCGCCGAGCGCCACGCCCGGCTGGTTGCTGACCACCACCAGTGGCACGCCCAGGTCGCCAAGCACGCGCAGCGCGTCCCCGGCGGTGTCCGCAAGGACCATCTCGTCGGGGTCCACGTTGTACGGCACGTTCCGGAGCAGGGTGCCGTCCTTGTCGAGCAGGACGGCGCCCTTGCGCGTGCGGATCAGGGCCATGACGTCTCCTTCATCGGCAGGACCATGAGTTCCGGGATCACGGTCTCTTCCGGCTGCGTCAGCACGAAGCGCACGGCGCGCGCGACATTGGCCGGGTCCTGCAGCGTCGAGGTGTCGATATCGGGAAAGCGGTCGAGCAGGAACGGCGTGCGCATGCCCCCGGCGACGATGGCGCAGACCTTGATGCCATGCGGGCGCAGTTCGGCGTGCAGCGCGTGCGAGAAGCCCAGCACGCCCCACTTGGTGGCGTGGTAGGCCGATGCATTGGGCCATGCCCGCTTGGACGCGGTCGACG
The DNA here is from genome assembly GCF_057073745.1 of Cupriavidus sp. C2SS-8b. Classification (NCBI taxonomy): domain Bacteria; kingdom Pseudomonadati; phylum Pseudomonadota; class Betaproteobacteria; order Burkholderiales; family Burkholderiaceae; genus Cupriavidus; species Cupriavidus sp. C2SS-8b. The sequence continues at coordinate 799,096 of NZ_CP172717.1, read as the reverse complement.
CGATATTGACGATGTGCCCACTGCCCTGCGCTTTCATCAGTGGCACGGCGGCGTGCGCCAGCAGATACGGCCCGTACAGGTTGACCATCAGCACGCGGCGCCACTGTTCGGTGTCGACTTCCTCGACCGGCAGTGTGATGTCGATGGCGGCGTTGTTGATGATGCCGTCGAGGTGGCCGGCCAGCCTGCCGCCGGCGCGTGCGATCTCCGCGAACAGCCGGTCGACGGCGTCGGCGTCGGACACGTCCACGCCGATGGCCTCCACGTCCGCGCCGGTTTCCCGCAGCGAAGCCGCGCACGCGCTCGCGCGCGACAGGTCGAGGTCGGCGATGATTACGCGCGCGCCGGCTTCGCCGAGTACGCGGCAGATCTCGCCACCGAGGCCGCGGCCGCCGCCGCTCACTAGGAATCGCTTGCCTTCCAGCAGTGGGTCTTTGCCCGCCATGTTATTTCTCCGGTGCGAGGGTCGAGGGTCAAGGGTCAAGGGTCAAGGGTCAAGGGTCGATACCAGGCCGCCCCGGGCGGCCGGACTGCGTGAGCCGAGCGAAATGCATGCCAGTGCGCGGCTACGGCCGGTGCGCGTGCGCGTGCGCGTGCCCGATCGCCGCCGCACGCAGCAACGCGGCGATGCAGCGCGCGAAGGCCTCGTCATACCAGCCGTTCGCGCCACTGACCGCCACGACGATGCCGTCGAGCACGATGCCACCCGCCAGCGCCATGTCGCCGGCGACGAGCAGGTGCGGGGATTGCGTGGCCACCACGCCGGAGTCGGCCTGGGTACGCCACGCGATACGCGCCTTCTCGCGCGCGTAATACGCATAATCGGCATCCCAGCTTTCCGGCGAGGGCAGCGAGTGTTCATAGAGGATTGCGTCCTCGAACGTGCCCGTGCCGAAGGGGCTGCATGGGTCCATCACGACGATATGCATGCAGCGGCTCTCGCCGACATCGCGGTCGGTGAGACTGGCAGTGAGCATCGGGAGGGCGAGAGCAACCGCGCGGCGCGCGGTCTCGGCATCGGCGAAGCGGGAGGTCATCGCGCGCTCCAGGCTAGGGTCGGGGGCCGCTATGATGCAACCTCTATGCCTGTGGCAGCCAAAAGGGTTCTGCGCGAATTGCGGGGGCATTGTGCTTGGCTGGCGCTGCTGTTTCGCCGGCGTAGCCGGCGAAACAGCAGCGCCTGCCAAGCACAACGCCCCCGCAGTTTCATCGAAGAACCCAACAAAAAAACCCGTCACCCCAAGAGAGACGCTTCTACATAAGCCTGGTAGAAAGCGCGACCGGGAACTTCAAACCCCCGGCACGGGGCTTGCCCGGCAGCGCACGCGTTGGTGGTCGGCCCGAGAACCGCTATAACGCTGCTGCTTCGGTTCCCTCGCATTGCGGCATCGAGGGCTTCCCAACAGCGCACAACACCTCTGGCATATATGCTGCAGAGCCGGGCTACCGATCCCCCACCCGACCGGAGGCCGCCATGCAGCGCATCGCCATGATCAGTGAACATGCCTCGCCGCTGGCGAGCATCGGAAGCGTCGACAGCGGCGGACAGAACGTCTACGTCGCGCATCTGGCGCGCCAGCTCGGCAAGAGCGGCTATCTGGTCGATGTGTTCACGCGGCGCGACAAGGCACTGCTACCGGACATCGTGACGTTCGCACCCAATGTCCGTGTGGTCCATGTGCCCGCCGGGCCTGCGGTGTATGTGCCCAAGGAGCAATTGCTGCCATACATGCCCGACTTCGGCGACTTCATGGTGGCGTTCATGCGCGGCGATGCGATCGGCTACGACGTGCTGCACGCCAACTTCTTCATGTCGGGCGTGGCCGCCATGCGCGCGCGCCAGGTGCTCGATATCCCGCTGGTCATGACGTTCCACGCACTCGGCAAGGTGCGCAGGCTGCATCAGGGCAGCGCCGACGGCTTCCCGGACAACCGCTTCGACATCGAGGACGACCTCGTGCGCCACGCCGACCGCGTGGTGGCCGAATGTCCGCAGGACCTGGACGACCTGGTCACCCTGTACCACGGCGATCCCGAGCGCATCGACATCGTCCCATGCGGGTTCGACGAAGATGAGTTCGCCCCGATCGAACGCGATGAAGCACGCCGCACGCTGGCGTGGGATGCCGACGCCTTCACCGTGCTGCAGCTCGGCCGCCTGGTGCCGCGCAAAGGCATCGACAACGTCATCCGCGCGATCGGGCACCTGCGCCATGGGCATGGCATCCAGGCCCGGCTGTTTGTCGTGGGCGGCAACGCCGACCAGCCGAGCGTGGCGGCGACGCCGGAAATCGGCCGGCTCCAGGCCGTGGCCGAAGACGCGGGCGTGGCGGACTGCGTCACCTTCGTCGGACGGCGCCGGCGCTCGCAGCTGTGCGGTTTCTACAGCGCCGCCGACGTGTTCGTCACCACGCCGTGGTACGAGCCGTTCGGCATTACGCCGGTCGAGGCCATGGCCTGTGGCGTACCGGTCATCGGCGCCGACGTCGGCGGCATCCGCTCGACGGTGGTCGACGGCGAAACCGGCTTCCTGGTGCCGCCGCATGCGCCCGAGGCGCTAGCGGAGCGGCTCGCGCGGCTGGCCTGCGACCGCGAGCTTGCGCGCGGCATGGGCATGGCCGGCCGGCAACGCGTGCAGGCAGAGTTCACGTGGATGCACGTGGCCCGCCAGATGGAGCAAGTCTATGCCCGCGTCGCGGGTGCCGAACGTCCGGCGCGCCGCGTGGCGGCCTGAGTGGAGAGAGCCATGCGGGAAGCCGATCGCAAGCGCGTCCTCGTCACCGGCGGTGCGGGGTTCCTCGGTTCACACTTGTGCGAACGCCTGGTGGAACTCGGCCACGATGTACTTTGCGTTGATAACTTCTACACGGGCAGCAAGGAGAATATCGCCCACCTGCTCCCTCTCTACAATTTCGAGCTGCTGCGCCACGATGTGACGTTCCCGCTCTATGTCGAGGTCGACCAGATCTACAACCTCGCCTGCCCCGCGTCGCCGGTCCACTACCAGAGCGATCCGGTGCAGACCACCAAGACCAGCGTGCACGGCGCAATCAACATGCTGGGGCTGGCCAAGCGCGTCAAGGCGCGCATTCTCCAGGCCTCCACCAGCGAGGTCTATGGCGACCCCGACAACCACCCCCAGCAGGAAAGCTACTGGGGGCACGTCAACCCGGTCGGGCGGCGCGCCTGCTACGACGAAGGCAAGCGCTGCGCGGAAACGCTGTTCATGGACTATCACCGCCAGCACGGCGTGGACGTGCGCATCGCGCGCATCTTCAACACCTATGGCCCGCGCATGCATCCGGCCGACGGCCGCGTGGTGTCGAACTTCATCTCGCAGGCACTGAACGGCGAGCCGCTCACGTTGTACGGCGACGGCTCGCAGACGCGCTCGTTCTGCTATGTCGACGACCTCGTCGACGGACTGGTCCGATTAATGGAATCCGACGCCGCGGCTACGCCCGTGAATCTCGGCAACCCGTGCGAAAGCACGATGCGCGAGATCGCCAGCGAGATCCTGCAGGCCACGGGCTCCGGCTCGGCCATCGAGAACCGTCCCTTGCCGGAAGACGATCCGCGGCAACGCTGCCCCGATATCACGCTCGCGCGCACGCTGCTGCAATGGAACCCGGCGACTCCTCTTTCCCAGGGCCTGCGGCTGACCGTTGCCTATTTCGTCTCGCGGCTGGCCGGGCGCGTCCGGCGGCAGAAGCTGGCCGGGCAGCCGTCAGCGCCATCGAAACCCGCCGAGCCCGCGCGGCACCAACCCGCTTCGGACGTGTCCTGACGCGATGGCGACCTTCCATGCCCCGGAGCGGATGACGATCCTCTCCCCCCACCTGGACGACGCCGTCTTCAGCTGCGGATGCCTGATCGCGGCCGGCAACAATCCGAGCGTGCTGACCGTGTTCGCCGGGCTGCCGTCCGCGCAGATCCCGTTGCCGGAATGGGACCGCGCGGCCGGCTTCGCCAGTGCGCGCGAAGCCGTGCTGTCGCGCCGCCATGAAGACGCGCGCGCGCTCGGCCAGCTGGGCGGCCACCCGCTCTGGCTGGACCTGCTCGACAGCCAGTACCGGCACACCTATACGATCGAATCCATCGCGGCCCGCATCGTCGAGTGCCAGGTGCTGCGCGAAAGCCGTACCGTGATCGCGCCGATGGGCCTGTTCCACAGCGACCATATCCTCACACATGCCGCCAGCCTGCTGCTGTGCCGGCCGGCCCTGGTGTCCGTGGGCGGCGATGACGAAGACCGCGCCGCCCTCGGTCACCAGGGCCCGCAATGGCTGTTCTATGAGGACGCGATCTACCGGCGACTGCCCGGCCTGGTGCAGAGCCAGCTTGCCGCGTGGCAGCGCGCGGGACTGCTCGCGACACCGGTGTCTTTCGCCACGGCGCCGTTCCTGCCGCGCAAGATGGAGGCCGTCAAGGCCTACGCCAGCCAGCTTCCGCTGTTCAGCGAAGCGCAGATCGCCGATATCGGCGCGCCCGAGCGCTACTGGTCGCTGACCGTCGCGGAACGGAGCCCGTCATGACCGCCCCTTGCATCAGCGTGGTCGTGCTGACCCACAACCGCCGCGATACGCTCGCGCACACGCTGCGCCAGCTCACCGCGCTACCGGAGCGGCCGCGCGTCGCGGTGGTGGACAACGGCTCGACCGACGGGACCTGCGCCATGCTGGCGCGGCAGTTTCCGGAAGTGGCCTGCCTGTCCTGCAGCACCAACCTGGGTGCCGCGGGCCGCAACCTCGGCGCCCAGTGGGCGTCCACGCCGTACGTGGCCTTCTGCGACGACGATTGCTGGTGGCAGGCCGGCGCGCTGGCCCGCGCCTGCGCAATGTTCGACAAGAATCCCGAGATTGGCGCGCTGACCGCCCGCATCCTGGTCGGCGAGAGCGAGCGCGAGGACCCGACCAGTACCGCGATGTCGCACAGCCCCCTGCCCTCCGCCGGCCTGCCCGGACGCATGATCCTGGGCGTGATGGCCGGGGCCACCGCCTTCCGTACGGGCGCCTTCCTGGAGGCCGGCGGCTACGATTCGCGCCTCTTCATCGGCGGCGAGGAAACGCTGCTCTCGCTGCGCCTCGCCGCGCTGGGGTGGGCGCTGGTCTACGCGCCCGAACTGGTGGTGCACCACCATCCCAGCGCCGCGCGCGACGCGCAGCGGCGCCGCGCCATGCTGGCGCGCAATGCGGTGTGGTCGGCCTGGCTGTGCCTGCCCGCGCCAATGGCCGTGGCGGAAACGCTCGGTGTCCTGCCGCAGCTGGCCACGCAGCTGGAGCCCAGCGACTGGGGCGATCTCCTGCGCGGCATGCGCTGGGTGCTGCAGGAACGCGAGGTCGTGCCGCGCCACATCGCCGCGGCGCTGCGGCTGGTGCGCGCCGCGGCGCGCTGAGCTTCGCAGCGCCGCTATTCTTCGTTCACATCCGACCCTGGCGCCCTGTGCGCCTGGATCGCCGCAATCAGTTCGGCCATGCGGACCGGCTTCGGCAAGTGCACCTGAAATCCGGCCATCATCGCGCGGATACGGTCCTGCGGCTGCGCATGCCCCGACAGCGCGATGGCGGTCAGCCGGTGCAGCAGGGGCACTTCGCGCCGGCTTTCGAGCCGCCGCACCGCGCGCAGGACCGTATAGCCGTCTTCTTCATCGAGCGCGATATCGCACAGCAGCACATTGGGCCAGTCGGCAGGCGGCGTGCCGGCGAGATCCTGCAGCAGATCCCTGCCGTGCCCGTAGGCCAGCGCGCGTGCGCCGAGATCTTCGAGCGCTTCGACCAGGATCTCGCGCGTGGTCGCATCGTCGTCAAGTACCAGGATGCACAGGTCGCGCAGCGAATGCGGGCCGGGCGCCGGGAACTCGTCGGGCACCGGCAAGGCTGGGGCGACCGCTTCGCGGACCGGCCGCATCGGCATGCGGAAGCACCAGGTCTGTCGGGCCGCGTCGGCCGTGAGCCGCACGCCCGCGTCGGCAAGCCGCACCTGCAGCCGCTGCACGTCGGCCGGCGGCACGCGCCGCCCCTCGGCGGGCTGGGTCGCGGCGAGCGTCAGGCCGGCATCGCCGTCCAGCCGTTCGAGCCGGAGTTCGAGCCGTCCGCCTGGGTCCATGGTATCGATCACGCTTCCGCACAGCTGCCAGATGGCCTGCTGCAGCACGCCGGGGTCGCCGGTCACGCGCAGTTCCGCGTCGTTCACGATCGTAAACAGGTGGATGTTGCGTTCCGCGATGATGTCGCGCAGGCCGTCCACCACCCCGGCCACCAGCGTATCGAGCCGGATCGGCTGCATCGCGAGCCGCTCTTCCGTGCGTTCCAGTTCGCGTTGCTGCTGCTGCAGGCGCCACATCTGCGCATAGACGCCGCCGCGCGCGAGCAGCGCCTCGTGCGTGCCGGCTTCCACGACGCGGCCGTGTTCCATGACGAGGATGTGGTTGGCCTCGGCAATGGTCGACAGCCGGTGGGCAATGATGAACGCGGTGCGCCCCCGGGCCACGGCGGTCAGCTCCTGCTGGATCGCCCGCTCGGTGCGCGTATCGAGCGCGGACGTCGCTTCGTCGAAGACGATGATCGGCGGCTTCTTCAGCATGGCGCGGGCAATCGCCACGCGCTGGCGCTCGCCGCCCGAGAGCCGCACGCCGCGTTCGCCGACCATGGTGTCGTAGCCATCGGGCAGGCGGTCGACCAGGGTGTCGAGCTGCGCGGCGCGCGCGGCGTCCACCACGTCGGCGCGGGTCGCGCCTTCCCGGCCGTAGGCAATGTTGTAGGCGATGGTGTCGTTGAACAGGATGGTGTCCTGCGGCACGATGCCGACCACCTCGCGCAGGCTGCGCTGCGTGACCAGCCTCAAGTCCTGCCCGTCGATCAAAATGCGGCCCGAATCGGGCTGGTAGAGCCGGAACAGCAGCCGCGCCAGCGTCGACTTGCCTGATCCGCTGCCGCCGACCACGGCCACGGTCTGACCGGCGCGCACATGAAAGCTGACATCCCAGAGCGTATGCCGGCTCGGGTCATAGCTGAAATTGACGTTCTCGAACACGATCGTGCCCTGGCTGACCTGCAGTGCCGAAGCGCCCGGTGCATCGGTGTCCTCGCCGGCGCGGCCCTTGGCGTCGAGCAGCGCGAACAGGCGCTCGACATTGGTCATGGCGTCGTTCGATTCGCGGAAGATGAAGCCGAGCGTATTGAGCGGCAGCACGACCTGGATGATGTACGCGTTGATCAGCACCAGGTCGCCGACGGTCAGCATGCCGTGCAGGACCTTGTCGACGCCCATCAGCATGACGCCGGCCACGCCGACCGCGATGCATGCGCTCTGCGCGATATGCAGGGTGGACAGCGCATACTGGTTCTCCACGCTGATGTCAACCCAGCGGCCCAGCAGCCGCCCCAGCCGCTCGGATTCGAACGACTCGCGCGCGAAGTACTTGACCGTGTCGTAGTTCAGCAGGCTGTCCACCACCTTGCTGTTGGTCTGCGCCTCAAGGCTGTTGACATGGCGCTGCACGCGCATGCGGCGGCGCGCGAGCAGCACCGTGCAACCCGCGTACAGCGCGAATACCACGACGATGATCCCGGCAAAGGCCGCCCCATAGCCGGCCACCATGATGATCAGCACCGAGCCGATCTCCAGCAGCGTAGGCACGATGGTGAATACCGACACGCCCAGCAGGAAGCCGATTGCCGCCGTGCCCTTCTCCAGGTCGCGGATCACGCCGCCGGTTTCGCGCCGCGCGTGGAACCGGGCGCCGAGCTTGTGCAGGTGCGCGAAGGTGCGGGCCATGAAGCTGGCCACCGTGTTCTGCGCGACATTGGCGAAGACCACGTCGCGCAGTTCGTTGAATGCGTTGCCAAGCAGGCGCAGCACGGCGTAGGCCAGCACCAGGTACGCCGGCATCGTCACCACGAGCCGTGCCACGGATGCGGGCTCCGCGCCCGTGCCCGCGTGCGCAAGCGTGCGCACCGGCGACAGCTCGTCGACGATCAGCTTGAGGACCAGCGGGACCGCGACCGTTGCCGCCTTCGCGAGCAGCAACAGGGCGATGGCCACGACCACGCGCGCGCGGAACTTCCAGATCGCGCGCCACAGCTCGCCCGCGATCCGGCGGCGCGAGACGCGAGGCGTGTTCGGCATTCCCGCCTGCCGGGTAGCGCGCCGGGGCGGCTCAGCGATCGGGTTCGGACGGGTTGGAGACCTCGGTCAGCGTGTCGCCGGCCTTGGCGATGTCGCCGGACTTGGTCGCGATATCGCCGAGCGATACGATGCCCACCAGCCGGTCGTCCTTGTCGATCACGGGCACCCGGCGGATCTGCCGTTCGGCCATCTTCGCGCGCGCGTCGTCGACCGTGTCGTCATCGCGGCACCATAGCGGGCCTTCCGACATCGCCTCGGCGATCCGTGTCTGCGGGTCCTTGCCCACGGCGATGCAGCGGCACGTGATATCGCGGTCGGTCACCATGCCACGCAGATGACCGTCGACGCACACGGGCAGCGTGCCGACATTGAGGTCATCCATGATCCGGGCCGCCTCCTGCAGCGTGCAGTCAGGCGTGACGTACTTCGGATCGGCGGTCATCACGTCGCGCAGCCGCAGCTGCAGCGTTTTCGAGGCAGGCGTGGAGGCATGCTGGGTTCGGGTGGCCATCAGTTTCTCCATGTGGTCGGTTCGCGTTCTTTTTCGTGGCGCAGGCAAGGGATCGCAACGACCATGCCTGTCGCTCGCGCCACGCACGGGCGGCGCGCGCGGCGCAAGTCGCGAGGGGATTTGCAGTCCGACATGGAAAGATTTACCGCCGGTGGGCAGCGCGGCAGCCCGGATTACCCCCGTACGCGATGCGCTTTCCCTGACCGGCCTTCGCCAGCAAGGCGGACCGCCTGGCGCAGGCTGGCCACGATGCGTGCGAACGCGGCCTCGCGTGCTTCCTCGCTGCGCTGGCGGAGGACGAACGACGGGTGGTACGTGACGACGACGAGGTGGCCGTCCTGCTCGACCGGCGTGTCCAGCAGTGCCGACAAGGCCACGCGCTTCTTGCCGAGCACGGCGCCGGTGGCGGTCGCGCCCAGCGCCACGATAACGGCGGGGCCGACCGCGTGGATCTCCTGCTCCAACCACATGCCGCACGCTTCGATCTCGAGCTGGCCCGGGGTCTTGTGCAGACGGCGCTTGCCGCGCAACTGGAACTTGAAGTGCTTGACGGCGTTGGTCAGGTAGACGTCCTCACGCTGAAGGCCGGCCTGCGCGAGCGCCTCGCCCAGCAGGCGGCCCGCTGGCCCGACGAAGGGCTCGCCCTGCAGGTCCTCCTCATTGCCGGGCTGTTCGCCGACGAGCATGAGGCGGGCGCTGGCTGGGCCCGCTCCTGGTACGCCCTGCGTGGCATCGTGCCAAAGCGGGCAGCGCCGGCAGGCATTGAGCTGCGGGCGCTCGGGAACGGAGTCGGTGGATTTTTCGGCGCGGCGGGGCATGAGTGCATACACTGGCGGCAGGCAGTCAGGGACGATTCAAGATGCATGCCGGATCGCGGCACGCGCCGCTGGCACGACAGCTGCAGGGTTCTGGGTTCTGGGTGCTGATGCCGATTGACAGGCTCCCGTCGATCGCGGGTACTATCCTCGGCTTCACCGTTGCCCACGCCATCAGAACTTGCCAGGGGAAATGCGGCCAGCCGCGCCGCGGTTCATTTCAGGGAGCCAGAATGCAAGCACTGAAGCAAGCACTGAAACCGCTGAAGCCGAAAGTCAGGGCCACCATCGTCTGCATCCGGCACGACTGCGTGCTGCTCGTTTCGAAGGACGGCGTGCGATGGGCACTGCCTGGCGGCCGGCCTGGCAAGGAGGAGTCGCCGGAGCAAACGGCACGGCGCGAGCTGCAGCAGGAAACGGCGCTGAAGACCAAGGCGCTGGTGGGGGTTTTCCAGTTCATCGGCGCGACCACGGTGCATCACGTGTTCACCGCCGACATTGATGCGTCGGCGCGGCCGAAGGCGGGGCATGAAATCAAGTCGCTGCAATGGCTGCCGCATGAGAAGCTTGGCGAAGTCGAAACCAGTGCGACGACGCGGCAGATTGTGTCGCAGTTTTTTCAGACTGAAATACGGTAGCAATGCACTTTGGGCGGCGAAACACCGTCGCAGGCGCGCGACAGTCGCTGGAATTGACGCCTTGTCTAGCCGCGGTTCGCGACTACACTCGTTGCTGGGGCGGGCAACGGGCACGCCCCAACCACTTCGAGCCCTCGACCACCCCGGCCGAGGGCTTTTTTATGGTTCTTCGAGGGATTGAGGGGGGCGGGGTGCCTGGGGCCTTGTCGCTCTTGGCAGGCGCGGCTGTTTCGCCGGCGTAGCCGGCGAGTCACTTTTTGTCCGAGCGACAAAAAGTAACCAAAAAACGCGTCGCTTGCCCTAACGGGCGAATATTGATCGTAGCGTGCGAGGAATTTCGTACGGGTATTCGCTTCAGAGACTGCCCGGCTGCCTGCCGCATGGAGCGCGTCCGTATGCAGGCTCTCCGGCAATGATTGAACCAGCCCCGAGCCTGTCCGTGGCTCGACACTGCCCGCGATATCGCATCATCGCCTTCGGCTGCTACGCGGCTCCCTAGTCGGCAGGCGGGACGACATCAACGGCGCAGATGCCTACTCGGCGCCATCTTCGCCCTGGTCACGATTGAACCCGCGAAATCGCCGTCATTCAATGCGAATTTCGCTCAATTTGTCGCAATTTTCGGGAACTGATTCGCGCTCCACTTGCCTTATCACAGCCGTCACGGCGCTCCACCGTGACGGATAACCCTTCTGCTTCGTGCCGGGCCGCGGCTCCGCACGTCCCTTGCCACCGCTCGGTGGCGCCCAGAACACCAAAACAAGAAAGGAAAAACAGGGATGGCACTGACTTCCAACAAGCTGCCGGCTTGGACCGTGTGGGCCCCGCTTGCGGCGGCGGCAATCCTCGCCGCCGGACTTGCGCTGCCCGGACAGGGCTGGCTGATCCTGCTCATGGCCCCCGCGCTCGCGGGCGCAGTGTTCGCTGCGGTGCACCACGCGGAGGTGGTTGCGCACCGCGTCGGCGAGCCGTTCGGCACGCTTGTCCTGGCCATCGCCGTGACAGTGATCGAAGTGGCGCTGATCGTCTCGGTGATGCTGTCGCCAGGACCGGAAAAAGCCGGCCTCGCGCGCGACACCGTGTTCGCCGCCGTCATGCTGATCTGCAACGGGATCGTGGGGCTATGCCTGTTCGTCGGCGGCCTGCACCATCGCGAGCAGGCGTTCCAGGCGCCGGGCGCCAATGCCGCCATGGCCGTACTGGCGGCGCTGCTCGTGCTGACCATGGTGCTACCCAACTACACCAGCAGTTCGCCGGGCCCGGTGTTGACGCCGGCGCAACTCGGCTTCGCCGGCGTGATGTCTCTCGTGCTGTACGGCTCGTTCGTGTTCGTGCAGACCGTGCGGCACCGCGACTATTTCCTGGCCGACGACAGTTCGGACGAGGACGTCCATGCGCCGCCGCCGCCGGGCCGCGTCGCCGCCACCAGTGGCCTGCTGCTCGTGGTCTGCCTGGTGCTTGTCGTCGGCCTGGCCAAGCTGCTGTCGCCATCGGTGGAGGCGGCCGTGCTGCACGCGGGCGCACCGGCGGCGGTGGTCGGCATCATTATCGCGGCCACGGTGCTGTTGCCCGAGGGCCTGGCCGCACTGCGCGCGGCACGCGCCGATCGCATCCAGACCAGCCTGAACCTCGCGCTCGGCTCGGCGCTGGCCAGCATCGGCCTGACCATTCCCTCAGTCGCCGCGGTCTTTATCTGGATCGGACAGCCGCTTGAACTGGGGCTGGGACCAAAGGAAACGGTGCTGCTGATGCTGACGCTGATCGTGTCGTCGCTGACGCTGGGCAGGGGCCGCACCACGATCCTGCAGGGTGTGGTGCACCTCGCCATCCTGGCCGCCTACCTGTTCCTGTCAGTGGTGCCCTGAGCGGGCCTTCAGGCGTTCTTGCGCCGGTAGTGCGCGAGCTTGTCTTCATCAAGCGCAAGGCCCAGCCCCGGGCCTTCCGGCAGATGGAGGCTGAAGTCGCGGTAGGTGGGCCGCTCGACCACGATGTCATCCTTCAGCAGCAGCGGGCCAAACAGCTCCGTGCCCCACGCCAGCTGCGGCAGCGTGCAGAAGCCATGCGCCGCGGCAATCGTGCCCACGCTGCCCTCGAGCATCGTGCCGCCATACAGCGCGATGCCCGCGGCATCGCCGACGGCGGCCGTGCGCAGCATGCCGAAGATGCCGCCCGACTTGGCGATCTTCAGCGCGAACACGTCGGCGCCGCCGATGCGCGCGAGTTCCATCGCATCCTCGGGCCCGCACACGGCTTCGTCGGCCATGATGGGCACCACGAAGCGCGCCGCCAGCCGCGCCAGCGCCGTGCGCTGCTCGCGCGGCGTGGGCTGCTCGATCAGGTCGATGCCCGCGGCTTCGAGCATGGCGATGCCGCCAGCGGCATCGGCCTCGTTCCAGGCCTGGTTGATGTCCACGGTCACACGCGCCCGGTCACCGAGCGCGCGCTTGATCGCCGACACGTGCGCCACGTCGTCGCGCACGCTGCGCCGGCCGATCTTGAGCTTGAAGGTGTTGTGACGGCGCTCGGCCAGCAGGCGCTCGGCTTCGTCGATGTCCTTCGCGGTATCGCCGCTGGCCAGCGTCCACAGCACCGGCAGCGTGGCGCGCACTGCGCCCCCAAGCAACGTGGCGAGTGGCACGCCCAGGCGCTTGCCCTGTGCATCGAGCAGCGCGGTTTCCAGCGCCGACTTGGCAAAGCGATTGCCCCGCGCGATCTTGTTCAGGCGGGCCATCGCCGCGTGCACGTTGGTGGCATCCTCACCCACCAGCGCAGGCGCCAGGTAAGTGTCGATGGCCAGCTTGATGCCTTCGGGACTCTCGTCGCCATACGACAAGCCGCCGATGGTGGTGGCCTCGCCGATGCCCTCGATGCCGTCGCTGCAGCGCAGCCGCACGATCACCAGCGTCTGCTGCTGCATGGTGGCCATGGCCAGTTGATGGGCCCGGATGGTGGGCAGGTCGACCAGGATGGCTTCGACCGAGGTAATCGTGGCTGTCATAGCTTCTCGATACAGTGGATGTATGGGTTGGACGACGTCATGAGCTGCGCTGCTGGACGCGCGCAACGATGGCCCGGTCATCCGTTGTGGCCTGGACCGCCTTGCCTTCGATGACCGACGCCGAGCGCTGGTGGTCGATCAGCAGGACAGCCAGCACGGCGATGACCGCAGGCACTGCCATCGCGGCGAAATTCTGCTGGAGCGGCAGGGACAGGCTGACCAGCACGCCGATGACGATGGGCGCGAGGATGGCGCCGCTGCGGCCGACACCGGAGGCCCAGCCAATGCCCGTGCCCCGCACCGTCGCCGGATAGAACTGCCCGGCATAGGCGTAGGTCACGATCTGCGTGCCGATGGTTGAGGCGCCGGCCAGCGCGACCACGAAGAACAAGGCCTCGGTCGGCATCCTGAAACCAAGCAGCGTGATGGAGACCGCAGCCAGCGCGTACATGCCCACCAGCACGTACTTGATATTGAACCTGTCCGCGAGCCAACCGCCACCGATGGCGCCGCCCATCGCGCCAAAGTTCAACACCAGCACGAAAGTCAATGCGGAGCCGAGGCTATAGCCTGCGCCCGCCATGAGCTTGGTGAGCCAGGAGCTCAAGGCATAGACCATGAACAGGCACATGAAGAAGGCAACCCACAGCATCACGGTGCTGAAGCCGCGCCCGTCACGGAACAGCATGCTGATGGGTGCGCTGGTCCCTTTCTCGGCCTGCGGCAAGTCGAACCGGTCCGAGGCCTGAGCGCGGTAGGCGGGGACCATCTTGACCAGGACGGCCTTCAGCGTGTCCAGGCGATTCCGCTGGATCAGGAACGGCAATGACTCCGGCATCAGCTTCAGCACGGCAGGGATGATGAGCACGGGCGCGCTGGCGGCCAGGAACACCGATTGCCAGCCGTACGTCTCGATCAGGGACTTGCCCATCAATGCGGCCAGCATCCCGCCCACGGAGTACCCGCTGAACATGAGCGTGACCATCGTGCCGCGGATCTTGCGCGGCGAAAACTCGGTCATCTGTGCGACGACGTTGGGCATCACGCCGCCGATGCCGAGTCCGGCAAAGAAGCGTGTCACGCTGAACGAGACCGGATCATGCGTCATGCCCGCCGCGGCCGTAAACACGCTGAACAGCGCGATGCAGATGGCAATGGCCTTGGGCCGGCCGATGCGGTCGGCGACGGTGCCCATGATTACCGCGCCGAACATCATGCCGAACAGGGCCGAACTGACCATGAAACCTGCACGGGTCGCGTCTACGCCCATGTCTTTCATGATCGAGGGCAGCGCAATGCCCACCACGGCAAGGTCGTAGCCGTCAAAGATGATGATGAGCGCGCACCAGAACAGCAGGCCCGCGTGGAATCTGTTGAAGCGCGCGTCGTCCGCCAGCTTGTGGACGTCAATGTGTCGCATGTTTTGTCTCCGTTGTCGTTTTTTGGATGGCCGCGGCGGCCAGGCTGAATGCAGCCGGCCGCGCCTGCTTCTTTTATGAGCTTTAGCCGTTGTCGCCGCCCGCAACCGGCAGCACCGCGCCTGTGATGTAGCCGGCTTCGTCCGAGGCAAGGAAGAGAATCGGCGCGATCTGTTCGTCCAGCGTGCCGTACCGTTTGAAAAAGGTCGACTCGGCAACCTGCTTCACCGCCTCGCTCATCCACGCTTTCTCCTGCTCGCTGTCTCCCGCCGCGTTGCGCGGCACGCGCCGTGGCGGCGCCTCGGTGCCACCGGGCGCTGCGGCGACCACGCGGATGTTGTGCTCGCCATATTCCATGGCCAGCGACTGGGTCATCGCGTTGACGCCGCCCTTGGCAGCCGAGTACGGAACGCGTCGGATGCCGCGCGTGGCATTCGAGGAGATATTCACGATGGTTCCGCCTCCCTGCGCCAGCATGTGCGGAAGGACCGCGTGGCAGGCGTACAGCGTAGGCATGAGCGAGCGGCGGATTTCCGCGTCGATCTGCGCCGGCTCGAACTCGGCATAGGGCCGCATCCGGATGGCCCCGCCCACGCCGTTGACCAGAATATCGATGCGGCCAAACTTCTCCACCGCCAAGGCCATCGTGGCGGCCGCGCCTTCATAGGTCTCCATGTCGGCAATGAAGCCGGCGGTGTCGGCCCCGACAGCTTCCGCAGCGACCTCGCGGACGAAGTCGGCGCGATCGACGAACAGGACGCTGGCACCTTCCGCCGCGGCGCGCAGCGCCACGCCACGGCCGATACCCTGCGCCGCGCCGGTGACGACCATCACCTTGCCTTCGAATCGGCGGGCGTTCATGCGGTCACCGCAACGGCGTTGGGCGTGAACTTCTCGTAGTGGAAGCTGTTGGGCTTCACGCCGTTGTCATCGAAATGCTTGCGCACGGCGTCGACCATCGGCGGCGGTCCGCACAGGTACACGTCGACATCCCCGTCGTTCAGGCATTCCGCCGGCATATGCTGGGTGACCCAGCCCTTGCGCGGATGGCTCGATTCCGCTTCGGCGACCACGGTGCTGAACGTGAAGTTCGGCAACTTCGCGACGTAGGCCTCGATCGCATCGACCTGGACCAGGTCGAGGTCTCGTGTCACGCCGTAGATCAGATGCACCTTCTGCTGCGAGTTCGCGCGCACCAGCACTTCCAGCATCGACAGGAACGGCGCGAGGCCCGTGCCGCCCGCCAGGAACAGCAGCGGACGCTCCACGGCCCGAAGGTAGAAGCTGCCCAGCGGGCCAGTCAGCTGCACCTTGTGTCCCGGCTGCGCCGATTCAAGCCAGGTGCTCATCACACCGCCGGCAATCTTCTTGATCAGGAAGCTGATCTTCGAGGCACCCGGCGCGGACGAGAACGAATACGAGCGGTGCGCCCCGCTACCGGGAACGTCGATGTTCACATACTGGCCGGCGAGGAAGACCGGAGGAATGCTGTCCACGTCCAGTTCAAGCACTACGGCCGCATCATTGTGCTGCTCGACCTTGGTGACCGTCGCGGCAAACTTGCTTTGTTCGGTCTTGCACACTGTGGACGACGCCGGCACGGCGATGACGCAATCGCTCTGCGGCACCATCTGGCACGTCAGCACGAGCCCGCTGGCTTTCTCGTCGTCGTTCAGCGCGTCCTCGATGTAGTCATCGCCGAGGTCGTAGCTGCCGCTCTCGGCGCGGCATTTACAGGTGCCGCAGACGCCGTCGGAGCAATCCATCGGCAGGTTGATCTTGGCGCGAAACGCGGCGTCGAGGACCTTCTCGCCGGCCTTGCATTCGACAAAGCGGGTGACGCCGTCTTCAAAATTCAGTGCGATGTTGTAGCTGGACATATTGCCTCCTGCGTCCGTTCTCATTCCGACCCGTAGCCTCAGACGTGGTAGACGTCGAGCACCTGGCGGATGTAGTCATTCTTGAGCGCGATCTTCTTGCTCGAAATCAGCAAGCGGTCGCCCACCCTCCGCAAGGTGAGATAGACCGTTCCGAAGTACTGGTCTGTCACCCTGTAGCGATGGCTCAGCGTGTTGAAGTTGTAGCGAATGTCGACTTCTTCCTCGCGCTGCGCCAGCACTTCGACATTGGTGACGTTGTGGCTGGTGCGCGGTTCCGGCATCGACGCGCTGCTGCGCTCTGTCCGGATGCGGAACACCCGGTCTTCCAGGCCGCCGCGGTCCGGGTAGTACATCAGTGAGATCTGGCTTTGCGGGTCCTGGGTAAGCTGGTCATCGTCGTCCCACGCCGGCATCCAGTAGGTGACGTCTTCCGCGTAGCAGGCCAGCCACTCGTCCCATTGGCGGTCATCGAGAAAGCGCGCTTCCTGATAGAGCGCCTGGCAGATGGTTTGGTAGTCGATGTTCATACCGCCGCCTCCGCCTGTTCCTTGCGCAGGGCTTCACGCATGACCTGCCTCCAGTATTCGTGTTGCACCACGAAGAGCCCTTCGTCTTCACTTCGCTCGCCCGAGATGAGCGGGTTCAAACCCATGCCTTTGGCGTTCTCGTCCGGTCCGTGGACCCACAGCGGTGCGCCACGCGACATGTCGTTCCACATCGTCGTGGTGTTGGCGTAGCCCGCCTGGCACGCGCGGAATTCTTCAAGGTCGTCGCTGGTGCCCATGCCCGAGACGTTGAAGAAATCTTCGTACTGGCGAATGCGGATGGCGCGGCTTTCGGCGCTTTCGCCCTTCGGGGCGAAGCAGAAGATGTTGACTTCAGTCTTGTCGACACTGATCGGGCGGACCACGCGGATCTGCGTGCTGAACTGGTCCATCAGGAACACGTTCGGATACAGGCACAGGTTGCGTGTCTGGTTCACGATGTAGTTCGCCTTGTCTTCGCCGACACGCGCGGCGATCTCGTCGCGATGCTGATAAACCGGGCGGACTTCAGGGTTCATCGTGTTGGTCCACAGCAGGATGTGGCCATGCTCGAAGCCATACACGCCGGCGATCGACTTGCTCCAGCCGTTGGCATCGACGGCCTTGGTGCCTTCGACCTTGCGGCGGCCCATGGTGGCGGCGTAGTTCCAGTGCACGGTGCTGACGTGATAGCCGTCGCAGCCATTTTCCATCTGCATCTTCCAGTTGCCGTCGTAGATGTAGGAAGAGTTGCCGCGCAGCACTTCGAGGCCTTCCGGTGCTTGCGAGACGATCTGGTCGATGATGACCTTCGTTTCGCCGAGGTAGTCCTCGAGCGGCATCACGTCTTCGCTCAGGCTGCCGAACAGGAAGCCGCGGTAGTTCTGGAAGCGCGCCACCTTCTTCAGGTCGTGCGAGCCCTGCTTGTTGAACTGCACCGGATATTCGGTGGTCTTCTCGTCCTTGACCTTCAGCAGCTTGCCGGCATTCGAGAACGTCCAGCCGTGGAACGGGCAAGTGAAGCTGCCCTTGTTGCCGTGCTTGCGACGGCACAGCATGGCGCCCTTGTGGGCGCAGGCATTGATCACCGCATGCAGTTCGCCGGTCTTGTCACGCGTGATGACGATCGGCTGGCGACCGATCCACGTGGTGTAGTAATCGTTGTTGTTGGGAACCTGGCTTTCATGCGCCAGGTAGACCCAGTTGCGCTCGAAGATGTGCTTCATCTCGAGTTCGTACAGATCGGCGTTGGTAAAGATGTCACGGCGGCAGCGGAAGACGCCATTTTCCTTGTCATCCTGGACGGCATTGCTCAGCAGATCGTCCAGTTGTCGTGCTTTGTCGAGTGTTGCGGACATGAGTCGTCTCCCTATGCAGGCTTCCCGGGGGAAGCCTGTGGCATCGGTTCAGATAGTTCGTGCGGAGAGTTGGGCGGCCTGCGAGAGAGGCCGCCGGGGCGAGGCTTACAGCGGCTTACGCCGTGGCGGCGACGCGCGGGCGATTCACAAGCTGGTTGTCCTTGCCCTGCACCAGCGGAGTCAACGCGATGTTGAACTCGATTTCCTTGTACGCGTCGGCCTTGAGGCCGAGCGCTGCGCCGCCGGTCTTTTCGACCACATGCGGCACCAGCTCTTCACGCGTGGCGTAGGCGAAGTCATCCCAGATCAGCGGGTCGCCTTCGATGTTGATCTGCGTCGTGAGCTTGCGGGTCTTGTCGCTCGTGACGAAGAAGTGCACGTGCGCCGGGCGGTTGCCGTGGCGGGCCATCGCGTCAAGCAGCTGTTGCGTGGCACCCTGCGGCGGGCAGCCGTAGCCGACGGGCATCAGCGTGCGGAATTCATACTTGCCGTCGGCCCCGGTCTTCACCGCGCCGCGCAGGTTGAAATCGTCTTGCGCGCCGGTCGGGTCGAAGTGCGAGTAGAAGCCCTTCGAATTGGCGTGCCAGCATTCGACCACCGCATCGGCCACGGGCTTGCCGTCCGGTCCGGTCACGGTGCCACGGATGACCAGCGGGCCCGCATCTTCGTCAGCATTGAGATCGATCCGGGAGACGCCGTCACGCACCGGTGCACCGGCCACATACAGCGGTCCTTCAATCGTGCGCGGCGTGCCGCCGTGGATATCGGCTTCGCGGTCCTGGGCATCCATGCGGATGTCGAGATACTTCTCCAGACCCAGACCAGCGGCCAGCAGGGCCGCCTCGCCATCCTGGCCGAGCTTGTTGAAGTAATTCACGCCGACCCACACTTCGTCGGGGGTCATGTCAAGGTCGTCGATGGCCTTGAACAGGTCGCTCAGCACACGATGCGTGATCTGCTTGGTACGAGCGTTGCCCTCGTTGCTGCCCAGATTGGCGGCGGCCTTCAACAGGTCCTGCACTTCCTTCGCGTCGAATACCTTGGCACTCATGTCTGCTCCTAGCTGTCTGTGTTTTTGCTGGGGTTAACCCTCATTTCAAGTCGGTCTTAATCTACCCAGAAGGTATAATTTGCCGCTGAAACTGAGCTTGAATGCAGAATAGAGTCGTAAAACGCGTCAGTCCAACACCGTTTTAGTATCAGGCTATATCCAGGAGGTATTGTATGGAGCTACGGCATCTCCGCTACTTCGTCGCCGTCGCGGAAGAGCGCAACTTCACGCGCGCCGCAAAACGGCTCCATATCGCCCAGCCACCGCTCAGCCGGCAGATACAGCAGCTCGAAGAGGCACTCGGCGTGCAGCTGTTCGAGCGGAACTCCCGTCCGCTCAAGCTCACCGAGACCGGCAAGTTCTTTTATTCGCACGCGGTCCACCTGCTCGCGCAGACCAGCGAACTGGAATCGATGACGCGGCGCGTGGGCAACATCGAGCGCAGCCTGTCTGTCGGCTTCGTCGGTTCGACGCTCTACGGCATGCTGCCAAAGATCATCCGTCGCTTCCGCGACGAAAACAAAGCGGTCGAGCTCAGCCTGCACGAAATGTCGACCATGGACCAGATCCGCGCATTGAAGGACGGACGCATCGATGTCGGGTTCGGCCGCATCCGGCACGAGGACGCGAATATCCGCCGGGTCATCCTGCGCGAGGAAAAGATGATCGTGGCCCTCCCCGTTGGTCATCCGCTCTCGCTGTCCAAGCCGCAGCTCTCGCTGCGGGACCTGATCTACGAAACACTGATCGTGTTCCCGAAGGCGCCGCGGCCCAGCTTTGCGGACCAGGTCCTGTCGGCGTTCCAGGAGCGCGCGCTGACGCCCCGGCGCGTTTATGACGTGCGTGAGTTGCAGATTGCTTTGGGGCTGGTCGCGGCAGGAGAAGGGATCTCCGTCGTGCCGAGCAGTGTCTATGGGCTCAAGCGCGACGACGTGAGCTACATGGAACTCGATGACCCGACCCTCACCTCGCCGATCATCATGAGCATGCGCGCGATGGACGAGTCGCGCGATATCAGGGAAATGCTCGACCTGATCTATCGGCTCTACGAAGAAGAGCAGATTCCGTATGTGGCTCGAACGGACTTGGGCTAAGGTATGAGTCATTTATGCGCTATATAGCACTTTAAGTAAAATGGTATGCCCCTTATACTGGGCATTCTTCTCGAAATGCCCCTCATATTAGATATTTTTCGCTGACGCCACTGGCTGGAATGCTGTTCAGCGAGTAGCCGTCGTTTGTGCTACTCTCTTTGTGCATTCTGATCAAAAAGCACAAGGAGAGCGGCATGAGCCTCCAGACTGAACTCACTGCGGCTCGCAAGGCCTCTGGCCTCACGCAGCAACAACTTGCCGACAAGGCGGGATTGAACCGAAACACCGTGCTAAGGACCGAGACGGCGGAGTTCGACCCGCGCATTTCGACGGTAGTCGAGATGGCGCGAGCGCTGGGAATGGACGTCATGCTGGTGCCAACCATCTTGCGTCAGGATCTCGAAAATTTCGTGCGCTCGGGCGGGCGGTTCCTCGGGCAGCCTGCCGGTAGCGATGCCCCGCCCTCGATCATCGACACGATCACTTCGAGATGACGACTTCGATCCGTTACCTCCGGATGCTTATCCACACGCCGCAAGGCCGCCGCGGCATTGGGTATCTGTCCCAATACGGCGACATCCTGCGGGTATCGTTCGACAAGGACTATATCGACGACGCGAGTCGGCCGACCTTGTCCCTGATCTATCAGGGCGCGAACGAGGCGGCAACCCGAGCCATTCTCACTGCAACGCGAGATGCGCGCGTGGTTCGCACGGACGGTCACTGGCCGGTCTATTTCGAGAATCTCCTGCCCGAAGGTGCCAATCGCACGCGCTTGGCGAATGAACGCGGCTGCAGCCCGGACAACGAGTTCGAATTGCTGGCGGCAGCCGGACATGACCTGCCCGGCGCAATCGAGGTCGAGCCTGTGCCGCCGTCGGAAGGCATCCCCGACGTCGTGCGCAACTGGCACACAGCCCAAGGGTTGGACGTCCTCGAACCGGGCTTTGTCGAGGATCCCGTCGAGGATGCGGCAGCGCTGCCCGGCGTCGTGACAAAGTTCTCCGCTGTCCAGCATGGCCGCCGCTACGTCGTCAAGCGCCGCGGCGAGGCGGGCGACTTTATCCTCAAGCTTCCGTCCACGCGGCACCCGGACCTGGTCGAGAACGAATTTACCGGTTACCGCCTCTGCCAGGCGTTGGGGATCAGCTGCGCGGAAGCGACGATCATTACCCGCGAGGAAGCGGAGCTGCCGGAACACATTCCGTTCGATCGCATCCTCGCGGTCAAGCGATTCGACCGCGCCCCTGGCGGGCATCGCATTCACATGGAGGAATTTGCACAGATACTTGGCTATCCGACCAGCAAGAAATATGGCCGTGAGCTGAATGCCGATTACGGCAACATGGTGCGCGTCCTGGATGCCGTGTCGGGTCGCCCAGCCCAGGATGTCCAGGAGTTCTGCAAACGGTTCGTGGCATTTATCCTGATGGGAAACACCGATGCCCATCTGAAAAATTGGGCGGTGGTTTATCCGGACGGTCGAATCCCCGTGCTCGCACCGCTCTATGACCCCGTCTGCGTGACAGCATTCTTCGACGATGTTCCGGTCACAGACTACGGGATCAATCGAGCGATCGATAAAACGTTGCGGGAGTTCTCACTCGATAGCCTTGAGAACCTGTTCCGTTCCGCAGGGCTAGCCCGCGCCTCCCGCCTGACGAAAATCGCCAAGGACACCGTTCGCGATGCCAAGTCACTGTGGCCGAAGATTCTCGCTGAAGCCCCTGCCGCGGTCGGCAGGTCGGTGCTGGAGCGTATCGCGGGCGGGGTTGCGCTCGCAAGAACGTGAGGTGCGGGGGTGACAGGTCGAACTGGACGTGTCGCGATCGCAATCGACCCACCCACGCCTGAGCCCCGTCTGCGCCTAAACTGAAAAATCCCGGGCCGCCCGCCCACGTACCGGAGCGCCTTATGCCAGACGTCGCCATCACGGCCGCCGACCATGCAGTCGGCCCCGACACCGCCAGGGTTACTGTCGTCGAGTACGGAGATTTCGAGTGCGAGTATTGCCGCATGGCCTATGGCGCCATGAAGATCCTGATGGAGCACTACGGTCCGCAGGTGCGCTTCGTCTATCGCCACTATCCGATGTCGCACTGGCATCCGTCGGCCGAAGCCGCCGCCGAATGCGCGGAAGCGGCAGGCGCGCAGCAGAAGTTCTGGCCGATGTACCGCCTGCTGCATGAAAAGCCGGACGGCCTAAAACCCGACGCGTTGCGCCACTACGCCGGCATGCTTGGCATGGACCTGGACCGATATGACGAGGACATGTCCGCGCACGCGCACCTGCCGCACATCCGCGACGACATGCACGGCGCTGCGCAGTGGCTGGTGCGCGGCACGCCGTCATTCTTCGTCAATGGCATGGTGCAGGACGTGACGTTCGGCATGGAGCGGCTGCAGCGTGCTATTGATGCGGCACTGGCCGCATGACCGTGCCGGGCGTCCGCGGCAGCCGCTGAATCTCAAGCGATGAGACTCAGCTCGCCCGCTGCGGCGCTTTCCCGCAAGCGGAACTTCTGGATCTTGCCGGATCCGGTCAGCGGGAATGCCTCGCACAGGAACCATGCCTCCGGCGCTTTTTGCGGCGCCAGGGCCGCGCGGCAATGGTCACGCAGTTCGGCAGCTGCGGGCGGCACTGCATCCGCGTGCAGGCGGATTGCGGCAGCCACAATCTCCCCCCAGGTCGGGTCGGACAGGCCAAAGACCGCCACATCCGATACGGTGGGATGCTCCAGCAGCCGCGCCTCGACTTCAGCGGGATAGATGTTCTCGCCACCGCGGATGATCATGTCTTTCAGGCGCCCCGTGATACGCACATAGCCCCTCTGGTCCATGGTTCCGAGGTCGCCCGTGCGCAACCAGCCATCGGCGGTAATGGTTTGAGCGGTCGCATCCGGCATGCCGAAGTAGCCGATCATGGCTTGATAGCCCCTCGCCTGGACTTCGCCTTCGACCCCGGTCGGCAGTATCTCTTCGCCCGCCGGATCGGCAATGCAGACTTCGACGTGCCACAAGGGCCGGCCCGCCGTGTTGGCCTTGTCTTCCAGCGAGTCCTCCGGCCCCGTCTGGCAGACGATCGGGCTCAGCTCGGTCTGGCCGTAGACCGTCAGCAGGTCGCATCCGAACCCGGCCTCGATGCGGCGCAGCAGTTCGGGCGGCACCGGTGCGCCGCCGGACATCGCTATGCGCAGGCTGGAAACGTCATAAGGATGATCCTTCAGATATTCCAGCAGCGCGATGTGCATCGTCGGCACGCCGGCCAGCATCTGCGCGCGTTCGCTTTGCACAGCCTGCAGGATGGTCGGCGGATCGAACATCAATGGCAGGACAAGGGTCGACATGGTCGTCAGGCAGCCAAGCACCGTGGTCCCCGATCCTGCCGTGTGAAAAAGCGGCATGGGACTGACCCTGACGCTCCGGTATAGCCCGGTGCGGGCCGCAACGAAGCTGGCATTTGTCAGCAGCCCCATGTGGTGCAGCAGGGCACCCTTCGGCCTGCCGGTAGTGCCGGAGGTGAACTGGATCTGCGCGGGAGCGTCCGGCGAGACGATGGGCAAGGTGCCGTTGGGGGCGTGCCTCGCCACCACGCTTTGCCAGTCTGCCAGGCAAAACCTAAAGCGCACCTCCTGCGCAACGCTGCGGGCGATCGCAGCCATATCGGTACCGCGAAACGCCGGCGCATGAATCAGGCCCGCCGAGCGCGACTGCCGCAGAACATAGCGCAACTCGTCCTCGCGCAGCGCGGGATTCGCCGTCACCAGCACCAGCCCGGCCAGCGCGGCACCGTATTGGAGGATGACCCATTCGGGCACATTCGGCGCCCACAGGCAGACATGCTCGCCCGGCTCGAAATGCGACAGCAGCCAGTGCGCGCAGTGCTGTGCATCGTCAAGCAGCTGCCCGTATGTCCATCGCCGATCCGTACTGGCGGCGCCGGTCAGGGAAGCCATCCCTTCCGGAACCACCTCGACCAGCGCCGTGCGGTCCGGCTCCGCTTCGGCGGCGCGGCGCAGGGCCTCGCCAATCGATATCGCCAGTACGTCGCGGGTCTTGTCGGCAGGCCAGTACGATTGCGTCAGCGATGCGTCCTTTCGGGTCATGCGTTGGCTCCAGTCAGTATGCTGCGGTTGCGGATCAAACTTCGGCTTGGAAATCCTGCTCGAGCAAAAGCCTTGCGGCCCATATCCATTGGCCAATCAACTGCTGCCGTCGCGCAGGACTGCGGCGAAGCACGCCGGAGATGGCAAGGCCGCGCAGGAATTCGAGCGTCATGGCCACCACGGGTGCATATCCGGGCTTGTCACGTACCTGGGCAAAGACTTCGGACACGACACGCTCGCCGTCCTTGCGCGCACGGCGTTCGGCCACGCCAAGCGCCGCACGCAGTTCCGTATCCGTGCGCGCGACCGCCCATAGTTCAAGCTCGGCCATGTAAGACGGCTGCGAGACGATCGCCGCCAGCGTCAGCACTGCACGCGCAACGGGATCGACCTGCTGCCCGAGGCGCGCGCGCGTCTCCCGCACCGCGGCCTCGTTGCGCCGGACGAGTTCTTCGACGGTCTCGCACAACATCTGCGCATGATTGGGAAAGTGATGGAGCAGCGCGCCGCGGCTCACGCCGGCGCGTCGCTGGACCTCCAGCGTCGTGGTGCGCGCCACGCCGCTCTCGATCAGCGAGGCAACCGCCGCGTCAAGCAGCCGGGCCCGTGTTGCCTGGCGGGACATTTCGCGCAGATTCGGCTTGCTATCAACGGTGGCCATCATTGCGTTCCTTGGAGCGTTCTTTGCGTCATTCATGGGGCGAAGTCTATTGACAGTTAGTGTTGACTGTCAATCCTGATTTCCATACAGTCACGGTTGACTGTGTGAGGGATTGCCCTCGCATTTCCCACCGATCAATCCTTACTGAAGGAGCATGAGATGCCGGATTTCTCCACCTTGAAGATCGAGCAGGATGCGGATTCGCCCCGCATCGCACGACTGTTGCTGAACCGCCCGGAGCGGCTCAATGCCATCAATGGCGACACCCCGCGAGAGATCCGCGCCGCAGTCGAGTGGGCGCAAGCCAATGACGAGGTGCATGTCATTGTGGTGGAAGGCGCAGGGAAAGGATTCTGTGGCGGCTACGACCTCGCCGGCTCGGCGGAACAGCACATCGAACACCCGTGCCAGCAGGAGGCATACCCCTGGGACCCGATGGCCGACTATGCGCACATGAAGCGCAATACCGAGGACTTCATGAGCCTGTGGCGCTGCAGCAAGCCCACCATTGCGAAAGTGCATGGCCATGCCGTGGCCGGGGGCAGCGACATCGCCCTGTGCTGCGACCTGCTGGTGATGGCCGACGACGCGCGCATCGGCTATATGCCAACCCGGGTCTGGGGATGCCCGACCACCGCCATGTGGACCTACCGGCTTGGGCCGGCCCGTGCAAAGCAAATGATGTTCACCGGCGACACGATCGACGGGCACACTGCGCTCGCCTGGGGCCTGGCCAATGAGGCCGTTCCGCGTGACGCGCTGGAAGCCGCGACGATGCGGCTCGTCTACCGTATCGCCGGCGTGCCGCGCGGCCACCTAGCCATGCACAAGATGGTGGTCAACCAGGTCATGCTGACCATGGGACTTGAGCAGTCCCAGATGATGGCGACCGTGTTCGACGGCATCACGCGGCACAACCCCGAAGGGCTCTGGTTCCGCCGCTACGCGCAGGCCGAGGGCTTCAAGGCCGCAGTGCAGTGGCGCGACAGCGGCCAGCCGATTCCCGAAGGGGATGAAGCGCGGGCGCTGATCCGGGAGCTTGAAGCCAGAGGCGCCAGATGAGAGAGGGGTCGGCTCCCGCCGCCCCGGGGGCGTTGGCCCGCTCAGCCCTCCAGCTTTGCCGCCGCATCGCGCAACGCCGTACGCAGGCCCTCTTCCACCACCGGGTGATAGAACGGCATGCCCAGCATCTGCGCGATGGTCAGGCCCTGCTGATATGACCACGCCAGCAGGTGCGCAATGTTCTCCGCTCGCGGGCCAGTCCATTCGGCGCCCAGGAAACAGCCGCTCGCCTTGTCGGCATACACGTGCATCAGGCCGCGGTTCTTCAGCATGACGCGGCTGCGGCCCTGGTCCTCGAAGCTGACCTCGCCGGTGACGAAGCTGCCTTCGGCCAGGTCGGCAAAGCGCTGGCCGACCATGGCGATCTGCGGGTCCGAGAACACCACCGCAATCGGCGCGCGGCGCGCGAGCGGCTTCACCTGAGGGTACGCGGCAGCGTTCTCGCCAGCGGCCTTGCCTTCATCGGCGGCTTCGTGCAGCAGCGGCACGATATTGTTGGCATCGCCGGCAATGAACACCGGCGATACGCCGCACTGCAGCGTGGCCGGATCGAACACCGGCACGCCGCGCGCATCGAGTTCCAGGCCCGCGTTTTCCAGCCCCAGGCCGCGCACATTGGGCTCGCGGCCGGTCGCGCACAGCACGTAGTCGAACGTCTCCGTGACGGACTTGCCCTCGCGGTCGGTGTAGGTGATGCGAGCCAGGTCGCCTTCACGGGCCATGTCCGTGACATCGGCCTCGGTATCGAGGTAGAACTCATTGCGGAAGGTCTCGTTCGCATGGCTGCGGATGACAGGGTCGGTCAGCGGGCCGAGCGAGCCGCGCACGCCGAATACCCGGACCCGCACGCCAAGGCGCGACAGTGCCTGGCCAAGCTCCAGGCCGATCACGCCGGGGCCGAACACGACGACGCTGCGCGGCAAGTCTTCCCACGCAAAGACATCGTCGTTGACGATCAGGCGGTCGCCGAACACCTTGAACGGCGCCGGCACGACCGGACGCGAACCGGTGGCGATCACCACGCGGCTGGCGCGCACGGTGATGTCACCATCGGCGGCGGCCACCTCCAGCGTGGTGTTGTCGATAAAGCGGGCATAGCCACGCACGCGGTCCGCCGCGGGAATGGTTTCCACGCCGCGCTCCACGAAACCGACAAAGCGGTCGCGTTCGCTGCGGACGCGGGCCATGACTTCGCGGCCATCGATGCGAATATTGCCGTCCACATGCACGCCGAACGGGGCCGTGTGGCGCAGTTCGTGCGCGGCGTCGGCGGCGGCGATCAGCAGCTTGGACGGCATGCAACCCACGCGGGCGCAGGTGGTGCCATAGGGGCCGCCTTCGATGATCACGGCGCGCTTGCCTGCCGCAATGGCGGCGCGATAGGCGGCGAGGCCGGCGGTGCCTGCTCCGATGACGGCGACGTCGGTCTGGATGGTCTTCATGGCGTGCGGTTCCTTCCCTTCAGGGTTGTGCTTGAAATCGATCAGTCATCAATCGGCGGGCTGGATGGCGCCACGCAGGCAGCGCGGTGCCATCGGGTCCGGCGACTGCCGGACCGCGAAGTGCGGTCGTGATACCGGAGTTACCTGGCCAGGTACTGTTCAAGCGCGGCGGCGCCGCCGACCAGCTTGCCGTTGATGAACACCTGCGGCGCGGTCATTTCACCTGACACGGCGCCCAGCACCTTGCCGCGCACCTTATTGTCCAGCGGCACTTCGATGTACTCGTAGCCGGCATCCGAAAGTTGCTGCTTGGCCTTGGCGCAGAACGAGCAGCCCACTTTGGAGAACACAACGACCTGGTCCGGGCGCTTCGCATCGGGGGCGATGTGGTTCAGCATGGTGTCCGCGTCAGACACCTTGAACGGGTCGCCCGGCTCATCCGGCTCGATGAACATCTTTTCGACCACGCCGTCGCGGACCAGCATCGAATAGCGCCAACTGCGCTTGCCGAAGCCCAGGTCGGCCTTGTCCACCAGCATGCCCATGCCTTCGGTGAACTCGCCATTGCCATCGGGGATCATGGTGATGTTCGCGGACTCCTGGTCCTTGGCCCACTCGTTCATCACGAAGGTATCGTTGACCGAGACGCACAGGATCTCGTCCACGCCCTGCTTCGCAAACGCGGGCGCCAGTTCGTTGTAGCGCGGCAGGTGGGTCGACGAGCAGGTCGGCGTGAAGGCGCCGGGCAGCGAGAACAGCACGACGGTCTTGCCGTTGAACAACTCACCGGTGGTGACCGTCTTCCATTCGTTGTCCTGGCGGATACGGAAAGCGACATTGGGAACGCGTTGGCCTTCACGGGATTGCAGCATCGTAATGACTCCTTGGTTTCTGTGGTTTGCTGCGTGCTGCAGCGATGAACCACATTCTGTCGATCGCGATGTGATTTGTATGATTCATCGTTTAAACCGATGCAATTAGTAATAGCTATCACAACGTGATCAGGCTCCCATTACCGACAGCAAAAAGCGTCCATAAAGTCACGCACATTTTTCTACCGAACACAAAAGTGCCCTATCATGCGGCCATCTCCCGATATCCATCGGAATCACCGGTAGTCCTGATGCTCCGCCCATCCCCCCTGAATGCCGGCCGCCGCCATGGCCGGCTGATCTCCCTGCTTGCGTTATCGCTGGCGCTGGCGTGCCCGGCCGGGGCCGAGACGCTGCGCAAGCCCGCCCTCGACACCCTGATCGCCACCTATAAATCGGGCCCGCCGGCCAGCCTGGAAGCTTTCCTGGCGAGCGCGGCCAAGGCAGAATCGGCCGCGGCGCCGGCCGTGGCCGCCTGGCAGGCCGGGACCCCGCTCAGTGGCGACAACCTTGTCAATATGGGGCGCTTGCTTGGTGTCTATAACCGGCTGCGCAACGAGGCGGCGGTGATCGACGCCCTGGGCAAGATGGTCGCGCTGCGCACGGTGCGCGACGACAAGGTTCCGCCGCACGAGAGTCCCGCCATCATTGAGTTCGGCAAGCTGGTCGAGGGCATGGCGAAGTCCTTCGGCCTGGTCTATCGCAATATCGACAACCGCGTGTTCGAAGTCACGCTGCCTGGCGCGGGCCTGGACACCTTCGGCATCCTGACCCATGCGGACGTCGTGCCGGCGGTCGCCGACGAATGGGTGCTCGACAACGGCACCCGGCTGGATCCGTTCACCGTCACGCGCGTGGACGGCTACCTGTACGGCCGCGGCACCATCGACGACAAGGGATCGATTGCCGCGGCGCTCTACGCCATGAAGACCGTCAAGGAAAGCGGCCTGCC
The DNA here is from genome assembly GCF_057073745.1 of Cupriavidus sp. C2SS-8b. Lineage (NCBI taxonomy): Bacteria > Pseudomonadati > Pseudomonadota > Betaproteobacteria > Burkholderiales > Burkholderiaceae > Cupriavidus > Cupriavidus sp. C2SS-8b. The sequence continues at coordinate 769,587 of NZ_CP172717.1, read as the reverse complement.
GCTGGAGCGCAGCGTGCGCCTGATGATCGAGACCACCGAGGAAACCGGTGGCGACGGCATGAAGTACTACCGCGAACGCAACGCGCTGCCCGACTACAACATCGTGCTCGACAGCAAGTACCCGGCCGTGGTGGCAGAGAAGGGTTCCGGCGCGCTGCGCGTCATGTTCCCGGCGCTGCGCACCGACGGCAAGCAGCCGGCCATCGTGTCCATGCGCGGCGCCGCATCGGCCAACAGCGTGCCCGAGACGGCCGTCGCGCGCATCGCCGGCGGCAATCCGGCGACCGTGATGGCGGCGCTCGACGGCGCCCGCGCCGCCTTCCTGCGCAAGACCACGCCGCAGGGCGGCAAGTTCAGCATCGACCTGAAGCGCGATGGCGATGATGTCGAGGTCAAGGTCACGGGCGTGTCGGCCCACGGCTCGCGCCCCGAGGAAGGCGTCAACCCGCTGCCGCGCCTGGCCATGTTCCTGCAGGCTGGAGGCCTGCAGCTCGCCGACAACCAGTACCTGCGGGCCGCGCGCTACATCGCCGACCTGTATGGCCTGGGCTACCTGGGCGAGAAGATGGGGCTGGCCTATCGCGATCCGTTCATGGGCCCGCTGACCATGTCCCCGACCCAGGTGCGCGAGCAAGCCGACTCCGTCGAGGTCGTCACCAATGTGCGCATGCCGCGCGGCAGCACGCCCGAGGCGCTGAGCGGCAAGGCCGTGCAGCGCATCTACAAGTGGGCGGCGTCCACGGGTTCGACGGTCGAGATCAAGTATGACCAGGGCAACTGGATGGCCCGCGACCCCAAGGGTGCCTGGCTTGCCACGCTGCTCAACATCTTCGGCGACACTACCGGGCTCGAAGCCAAACCCGTGGCCACCGCCGGCAGCACCACCGCCAAGCTGCTGCCCAATGCCATCAACTTCGGGCCAGCGATGCCGGGTAAGAAATACACCGCCCACAACGCCAGGGAGTACAAGGAAGTCGCCGATCTCGACCTGGACCTGCAAATGTTCACCGAGATGATGGTGCGGATCGGTAACCTGGCGAAGATGCAGTAAGGCGGCAGGGAAACGCCGAGGCCGTCCGGGTAAAGGCGACCCGAGGCTGCCATCTTCGCGCTTGCCGCGTGGCCGATCCGAAGCCGCATCAAGCGGCTCCGCAACGCATCAACGCTGCCACGGCGCCGCGGGCAATACATCCTTGCCGTACTTGCGCATGGCCTCGCCGTGCTTGACCGGATCAACTTCGGCCAGCGCCGCAAGCACGATGTGCTGGCGGTCCACTTCGAAGAAGCGGCGCAGCCCCGGGCGGGTGTCGCTGCGGCCGAAGCCGTCGGTGCCGAGCGCGATGTACGGCGCCTGCACATAAGGCGCGATCAGCTGCGCGTAGGCGCGCACGTAGTCGCTGGCCGCGACCACCGGCGCATCGCCAGCCAGGCAACGCTCGACGTGGCTGGTCTCGGGGTCTTCCGGCGCGAACAGGCGCGTGCGCTGGGCCGCCTGCGCCTCGCGTGCCAGTTCCGAGAAACTGGTCACGCTCCAGATCTCGGCGCTCACGCCCCATTCGTCGGCGAGCATGCCGGCAGCGGCGATCACCTCGCGCAGGATCGCGCCGGAACCGAGCAAGCGCACCGCGGGCGCGCCGGTGCCGCTGGCGCCGTGGCGGCGCATGCCGCGGATCACGTCGGCGTGCTGCGCAGGGTCGATCGGCGCCTGTGCATAGTTCTCGTTGGTGACGGTCAGGTAGTAGAACTCGTCGTGCTGCTGCTCCAGCATGCGGCGGCTGCCATGGTCGATGATGACCGCGGCCTCGCCGGAGAAGGCGGGGTCGTAGGCGCGGCAGTTGGGGATGGTCGAAGCAATCAGGTGGCTGGTGCCGTCCTGGTGCTGCAGGCCTTCGCCCGACAGCGTCGTGCGGCCCGCGGTGGCGCCGATTAGGAAGCCGCGCGCACGCTGGTCGGCCGCAGCCCAGATCAGGTCGCCGATGCGCTGGAAGCCGAACATCGAGTAGTAGATGTAGAACGGCAGCATGGCCACGCCGTTCACGCTGTACGAGGTGGCAGCCGCCGTCCATGACGAGACCGCGCCGGCCTCGGTGATGCCCTCCTCCAGCAACTGGCCGTCCTTCGACTCCTTGTAATAGAGCATCGAGGCCGCGTCCTCGGGCTCATAGAGCTGGCCCAGCGGCGAGTAGATGCCCACCTGGCGGAACAGGTTGGCCATGCCGAAGGTGCGCGCCTCGTCGGCCACGATCGGCACGATGCGCGGGCCGAGCGCCTTGTCCTTGAGCAGGTTGGTGAACAGGCGTACCACGGCGGTGGTGGTCGACACCTCGCGGCCATCCGGCTGCAGCGCGAACTGTGCATAGCTTTCGAGCGGCGGCACCGGCACGGCGGGCGCCGTGGTGCTGCGCCGGGGCATGTAGCCGCCCAGTTCGGCACGGCGGGCATGCAGGTAGCGCTGCTCCGGGCTGTCGTCCGCGGGCTTCAGGAAGCGCATGGCCTCTACGGCTTCGTCATCGAGCGGGAGCTGGAAGCGGTCGCGGAACGCGCGCAGCGCTTCCACGTCGAGCTTCTTCTGCTGGTGCGAGGTGTTGCGCGACTCGCCCGCCTGGCCCATGCCGTAGCCCTTCTTGGTTTTGGCCAGGATGACGGTGGGTCGCCCCGGGTGCTGCCGTGCGGCGTCGAAGGCGGCATACAGCTTGCGGAAGTCGTGCCCGCCGCGGCGCAGACTGTCGATCTCCGCGGGCGACATATGCGCCGCCAGCGCCTGCAGGTCCGGATCCAGGTCGAAGAAGTGGGCACGGTTGTAGGCGCCATCGTTGGCGCCCAGGGTCTGGTACTGCCCGTCTACCATGCTGGCGAAGCGGCGCAGCAGCACGTGGTTGCGGTCGCGCGCGAACAGCGCGTCCCAGTCCGAGCCCCAGACCACCTTGATCACATTCCAGCCGGCGCCCGCGAACAGCGATTCGAGTTCCTGGATGATCTGGCCGTTGCCCCGCACCGGGCCATCGAGCCGCTGCAGGTTGCAGTTGATGACGAACGTGAGATTGTCGAGCTTCTCGCGCGCGGCCAGCGACAGCGCGGCGATCGACTCGGGCTCGTCCATCTCGCCGTCGCCGAATACGCCCCACACGCGCCGCCCGGCCGTCTCGGCGATGCCGCGATGCTCCAGGTAACGCAGGAAGCGGGCCTGGTAGATGGCGCTGATCGGCCCGATCCCCATCGAACCGGTGGGGAATTGCCAGAAATCCGGCATCAGCCACGGATGCGGATACGAACACAGGCCGCCGCCGTCCACCTCTTGCCGGTAGCGGCTCAGCTGCGCTTCGTCCAGCCGTCCTTCGAGATACGCGCGGGCATAGACACCGGGCGCCGAATGCGGCTGGAAATAGACCAGGTCGCCCTTGCCCGCTTCGCCATCGGCACGAAAGAAGTGGTTGAAGCCGATCTCGAAGATCTCGGCAGCCGACGCATAGCTGGCGATGTGGCCGCCCAGCTCGCCATAGGCCTTGTTGGCGCGCACCACCATGGCCAGGGCATTCCAGCGCACGATCGCGGTGATGCGTTCTTCCATGGCGACGTCGCCGGGATACTGCGGCTGCTGGTCGAGCGGGATGGTGTTGACGTAGGGCGTGCTGCCGTGCGCCTTGATCGGCAGGCCCAATGCGGGCGCCTTGTCCAGCAGCCGTGCCAGCAGGTAGCGGCCACGCTCGTGCCCGCATTGCGCGACCACGCCCTCGAGCGCGTCAAGCCATTCGCGCGTTTCCTGCGGGTCGGCGTCCCCTTGCCCTTCGATCTGGGCATGCAACCCGGCCTGGGCCAGAGCATTGTTCGTCATCGCGGTGTCTCCATTAGTGACACCCATTCTAGGGACGGTGCCACGGCATGGGATGCCGAGATGCCCGGCGCCCGCGGCCGCTCGAAGCACAAATCACGGCGAACGGCAGGCATGACAGAAGGCTATGCCGCCAATCGCATCCGACCCGTTATTTCAGCTCGATGCCGACCTTGAGCCTGTTCACGGCCGGAAGGTATCGGCAGGCATTCGATTCACGAATTCGCTGGCACGCCTGAGGTGATCGCGCATCAACTGGGCGGACTTGTCGGCATCGCCACTTACGATCGCCTGGGCAATCTGGCGGTGCTCATTGACGGATTCCTGCAGCGGCTCGCCGCTGGAGCTGGACGTCGCCATAGAAGGTGGCGAAGCCGGCGTCGTAGTTGGCCGCCAGCGTGGTGGTCCTGCTGGTGGCGGTGGCAGCGGGGTTGTTGGTGTTGTAGAGGGACAGTCCGACACTGAGCCGGGAAGCCTGGTACATCAGGTTTCGACGCCGGGTGCCGGCCGCGTGCTGGTGGTCGACGTGGGTGGCTCACTTCGCATCGGCGTGTTTGGCGACCGGCTGGCAGGCCTGGCGGCAAAGAACGGCTGGGCCGGGCTGGTCATCCATGGCGTTATTCGCGACAGCAAGACCGTCAATGGCATCGACATCGGGGTCAAGGCACTGGGCACGACGGCATTGCGCAATGCCGCCGAGCAACCGGGGCGCCGAAGACGATATCGCCCTGGCCTTCGGCGGCGTGACGTTCTGGCCTGGTGAATGGGTCTATTGCGACGCGGATGCCGTGCTCATCAGCCCGGAGGCGATCAGCGCGACGGCGGCGGATCAGCAGTACTGAACTGCGCTCACTGGAAGGAGATTCTGCATTCCGTCCCATCGGAAAAGGCTCTTCGGGGAATTGCGGGGGCGGCTTTCTTGCCAGGCGCCGCTGTTTCGCCGGCGTAGCCGGCGACCTACTTTCTTGTCCGAGCGACAAGAAAGTAGGCAAAGAAACGCGTTGACTTGTCCTAGCGGACGAATATTGATCGTAGCGTGCGAAGAATTTCGTACGGGTATGAACTTCAGAGACTGCGCGGCTGCCTGCCGCGTGGAGCGCGCCCGCCTGCAGGCTCTCCAACAATGATTGAACCAGCCCCGAACCTGTCCGTGGCCCGACACTGCCACCGCCATCGCATCATCGCCTTCGGCTGCTGCGCGGCTCAGTAGTCGGCAGACGGGACGACATCAACGGCGCAGATGCTGGTGCTTCCGTTTCGCCTCTTCTCTTCCCTTCCCTCGGTGTTCACTGAGTGCGCGCAGCGCAGCCGTAGGCGTCCGACCGATGGTGGGATGATCATCGCCCCAACCAGCTGGCAGATTCAGTGCCGCCGCGGCGGCGGCACGTCGGTGCAGGTCCCTTCGTAGATTTCCGCGGCCATGCCGATCGACTCGCCGAGGGTCGGGTGCGGGTGGATCGTCTTGCCGATATCCACCGCGTCCGCGCCCATCTCGATCGCCAGGCAGACTTCGCTGATCAGGTCGCCGGCATGCGTGCCGACGATGCCGCCACCGATGATGCGATGGGTTTCCTCATCGAAAATCAGCTTGGTGAAGCCCTCGTCGCGGCCATTCGCAATGGCACGGCCCGAAGCAGCCCACGGGAACACGCCCTTGCTGTACTTGATGCCCTGCTCCTTGCACTGGTCCTCGGTCAGGCCGGCCCAGGCCACTTCCGGATCGGTGAAGGCCACCGACGGAATCTGCTTGGCGTCGAAGTAGGCCTTCTCGCCGTGCGCGGCTTCCGCGGCCACGTGGGCCTCGTGCACCGCCTTGTGCGCCAGCATCGGCTGGCCGACCACGTCGCCAATCGCGAAGATGTTCGGCACATTGGTGCGCATCTGCGCATCGACATTGATGAAGCCGCGATCGGTCACGGCCACGCCGGCCTTCTCGGCGCCGATGCGCTTGCCGTTGGGCGAACGGCCCACCGACACCAGCACCAGGTCGTAGCGCTGCGCCTCGGCCGGGGCCTGATCGCCTTCGAACTTCACGTAGATGCCGTCCGGCTTGGCTTCCACCGCGACGGTCTTCGTGTTCAGCATCACCTTGCCGAAACGGTCCTTGTTCTTCTTCTCCCAGACCTTGACCAGGTCGCGGTCGGCGCCGTTCATCAGGCCCGGCAGCATTTCCACGACGTCGATGTCCGCGCCCAGCGTGCTATACACCGTGGCCATTTCCAGGCCGATGATGCCGCCGCCGATGACCAGCATCTTGTTCGGCACCTCGGGCAGTTCCAGCGCGCCGGTCGAATCGACGATGCGCGGATCTTCCGGGATGAACGGCAGCTTCACCGCCTGGCTACCGGCGGCGATGATGGCCTTCTCGAAGCGGATCACGGTCTTCTTGCCCGTGGCCTGCTTGCCCTCGCCTTCGGTCGCATCGACTTCCAGGTGGTGCGGATCGAGGAACGTGCCGTTGCCGCGCACCACCTGCACCTTGCGTGCCTTGGCCATGCGCCCCCCTTGACCGTGACTTCCTTGACCACGCCGCCTTGCGGGGACGGCACGTCCATGGTCGCCTTGTCCGATTCCAGCGTGACCAGCGCGTCTTCCACGTTGACGCTTTCGCCGGGCTTCACATGCACCTCGATGACGGGCACTGCACCAAAGTCGCCGATGTCCGGCACCTTGATTTCGAAAACCTGAATCATTCCTTCCCTCGTGATCATTAGCCGCCCCTGGGCTCTGGCGCTCAGTCACATCACGCACACATGGAGCCCGCATCTGCCGCCATCCGGCCTATGCTTCGGCGTGGATGTCCCGCCTTTTGGCCATGCATGACCGAGAAGATCTTAGATCGATATCCGCAGCACTTTCCCCTGTGTTTCATTGGCTTTGCCGACCATCACGGCACAAGATGCTGGTCTCGCTCGAATTTCGTAAGGGAAAATTCCGGCGCCTCTTTTCCGGGGCGCTGCGGCCGGGCAAGGTGGAGGGACAGGCCTGGCAGAAACTGGCCCGCACGTTCCCCCTACCCACTCATCGCGTAGCTGTTGCCAAGGGAAGGCTGGTGGGGCTACGTGGTAAGTCATCGCGAACCTTCCGCGATTTGTGTGGCGACGGCAAACTCGCGTGGACGACTTTGCCGCCGTCTTGCCCGCCCGCTACTACGATGCTTATTGACTCGGGCCGTGCCATGCTTTGCGTAGCGCTGTTGGCGCGTCGGCACCAGTGAGGCGCAACCGCGTGCGGGCATGAATAACGTGGCCCGCTCAGGCCCCGTCGAGGAACGGGCTGCGCCGGCCAAGGCGGGTGCCGAGCGCATCGGGCGCCAGGCTCGCGCTGGCCGGATCGATGCCCTGGCCCGCGCCGCCGGCCACGGTCGGATCGACCGGTCCGGTCGTCATTCCCGGCTGGCTCGGCTGTCCAGCGGTCTGCGCGTAGGTATTGCCGCCGGCAGGCATGGCCCCGGCTGCGGCATTGGCTGCCGCGGGTGCGGGCTGGATTGCCTGAGCGCCTTGCATCGGCTGAGCCGCAGGCGCCGGCTGGATCGATTGCATCGGCTGAGTCGGCTGAGCGGGCTGGACCTGCTGTGCGAACAGCGGGTACGACGCGAGCATCGCGCCGGCCATCAACAGGGATTTCGCCAGATGTTGCTTCATTCGATTACCTCCTGGAATAGCCCTAAGGCCTGGGAGTAATCACTGTAGCGGCACGGCCTCTGACATTCTGTTCGATTTTGCAACGGGCATTTACGAGGCTTGCCATCGGGCATGCGAGGCGTTATTCGCGCGCAACGGTGCGAATCTGATCAAGCCGGCTTCCATACAGGCGAAGCCGGCACTGTCACCTTGTAGCAATTCAGGTTTGCACCGGCGGCCAACGCGAACGACGGCACTGCGTCCGCCACGTCCGCCGTCAGATGACTGGTGCTCTAATCCAGTCGCTTGCCCGCCGTCTCCGGCACCATCAACAGCCCGCACAGCGATAGCACGCCGCAGCCAATCACATACAGCGCCGGCGCGCTGGCATTGCCGGTCAGGTCGATCAGCCAGGTGGCGATCAGCTGTGCGAAGCCGCCGAACACCAGCACGCCAATGCAATAGACGACCGACAGGCCACTGGCGCGGATGCGGCGGGGGAACAGCTCGGTGATGAGCACTACGGATGGCACCACGTTCAGCACCAGCGGCAAAGCCAGCATGGCGACCACGGCAAGCAGCGTGCCAAGCGATGGCCTGGCGTTGAGCAGCAGGAAGGCGGGATAGACCAGCACCAGCATAGCGAGGCGGGACCACAAGATGGCGGGCTTGCGCCCGATGCGGTCGGACAGCCTGCCGGCGTACGAGGACAATGCCACTTGCACCAGGGCTGCGACACAGCCTGCGCTCATGCTGAGCCCGAGCGGGATCTTCAGCACAGTCGCCGCGTAGCTGGTCATGTAGTGCAGCACGATATAGGTAGCGGAGGTGCCGCCAATCGTCAGCAGAACGCCAGCTACCACCACGCGGCCGTGCCCACGGAAGACCTCGGCCAGGCCGGCGCGTTCGTGGCCCGTCGCCGTTGCGGCGGCGGGCGCTTCGGCGGTTTCCTCCAGGTGCCGGCGGATATAGAGGCCGAGCGGAATGACCAGGATGCCGATTGCGAACGGCACGCGCCACCCCCAGCTTTGCAGCGCATCGGGCGACAGGCCGTTAGTCAGTGACAGCCCCACCACTGCACCGAGCAGCACGCTGACGCCCTGGCTGAACAACTGCCAGCTGCCGTAGTAGCCGCGTGAATGGTCGTCGGCGTACTCCATCAGCAGCGCTGTGGATGCACCGACCTCGCCGCCCAGTGCAAACCCCTGCAGCAGCCGCGCCAATACGATCAGCATCGGCGCGGCCAGCCCGGCCTGTGCGTAGGTCGGCGAAACCACGAACAGCAGCGAGCCCAGCCCCATCAGCCAGAGCGTCAACGTCATGGCCGGCTTGCGTCCGGCCCGGTCGGCGTAGAGCCCGATCATCAGGCCGCCGAGCGGGCGGGCAACGAAACCCACGCCAAACGTGGCCAGCGAAAGCATCAGCTGGCCGAAGCTGCCGCTGACGGGGAAGAAGAGCTTGCCGATCAGCACCGCGAAAAAGCTGTAGACGGTGAAATCGTAGAACTCAAGGCCGTTGCCGATGGTGATGGCGGCAATGACGCGACGGCGCGGTACGGCGCGGCCAGCCGGGTGCGCGGCGCAAGCGCCGTCCAGCGGCTGCGCAGGCAGGGAAGCGGGCATTCGGTGTCTCCGTGGGTGAGGTGGCGCCGGCCTTTGAGGGCCGGTCATTGGCGATGGCGATTGGGGTGCGGCTCAGCGGATTGCGGCTCAGCGCAGGTAGCGCTCGACCAGCTTGACCCAATAGGTGGCGGCAAGCGGCAGGCATTCGTCGTTGAAGTCGTAGCCGGGGTTGTGGACCATGCAGCCGCCCTCGCCGTCACCGTTGCCGACGATCAGGTAGCAGCCAGGACACGCCTCCAGCATGAAAGAGAAGTCTTCGCTGCCGGTCAGCGGCACCATGTCGCCGATCAGACCGCTCTCGCCCAGCCACTCGCGGGCAACCTCGCGCGCCAGTTCCGTGGTGGCCGGGTCGTTGACCAGCACCGGGTAGCGGCGGTCGTAATGCACCTCGGCGCTGGCACCAAAGCTGTCCGCCTGGGCATGCGCCAGCGCGGTGATGCGCGCCTGCAGCAGGTCGCGCACTTCGGCCTTCAGCGCGCGCACCGACAGCCGCAGCTCGGCACTCTCGGGAATGACGTTAGGCGCCTTGCCGGCTTCGATCGCGCCGACGGTTACGATGGCCATGTCCAGCGGGTTGACGTTGCGCGACACCACCGACTGCAACGCCATCACCATCGACGCGCAGGCCACCACCGGATCGACCGCCCGATGCGGAACCGCACCGTGGCCACCGCGCCCCGTCACGCGGATCGTGACCGTGTCGGAGGACGCCATGAACGCGCCGGACAAGAAGCCGAACTTGCCGGTCGGGTGTCCGGGCATGTTGTGCAGCGCGAACACCGCATCGCACGGGAACAGCCGGAACAGCCCGTCCTTGATCATCTCGCGCGCGCCGCCCATGCCCTCCTCGGCCGGCTGGAAGATCACGTGCAGCGTGCCCTGGAAGGACTTGTGCCCGGCCAGGTAGCGCGCCGCGGCCAGCAGCGTGGCAGTGTGGCCGTCATGGCCGCAGGCGTGCATCTTGCCGTCGATCTTGCTGGCATACGGCAGGCCCGTGGTTTCACGGATCGGCAGCGCATCCATGTCGGCGCGCAGGCCGATGGAGGGGCCGTCGCCGTGGCGCAGCGTGCCGACCACGCCGGTGCCGCCCAGGCCGCGATGTACGGCATAACCCCATGCCTGCAGGCACTCGGCCACCAGGTCGCTGGTGGCGAATTCCTCGAAGCCCAGCTCGGGATGGGCATGGATGCGGTGGCGCAGGTCCACCATCTCGGCTTCGATGGCGCGGATGCCGGGCAGGACGGGATCTGGATGCATGGGGTCTCCGGGGATGTTATTAGCGGGGAATTGCGAGATTGCGTGCCGCGATCTTAGGCATCGCCCGCCCGGGCTGATAGCCGCAAAACTGTTATCCTGACAACCCCTGGTTGTCACCCACCCATCCATCATGTCGATGAAACTGCACCAGATCCAGGCGCTGGTCGCCGTTGCCGATGCCGGCAGCATCCGCGCCGCCGCACGTGTGGCCGGACTGTCGCAGGCAGCGGTTACCAAGGCGCTGCGCGAACTGGAAAGCGAAGCCCGGCTGCCCTTGCTCTCGCGCACTGCGAGCGGCGTGGCGCTGACCGCGGCGGGTCAGCGGATGCTCGGCCATGCACGTCTGGTGGTGGGCCAGCTTGCACGCGCCAGTGAAGAGCTGGCCACGCTGCGTGGCGAAGGCGTGGGGCGGCTGTGCATCAGCGTCACGCCGTGGGTCATGCTGACGTTCCTGTCGCGGGTGCTGCTGCGTTTTCGCGAACGCATGCCGGGCGTGCAGGTGGAGATCTTCGAGGGCCTGACCGCGGTGGCCTTGCCGCGCTTGCGCGAAGGCACGCTGGACTTTGCCGTGGGGCCGTTCACGGCCGCGATGTCCACGCAAGAATTCGAGTGCGAGCCGCTGCTTGCGTACACCTCGTGCGTGATCGCCCGGCGCGGCCATCCGTGCGCGCAGGCATGCAAGCTGCACGAACTGCTGGGGCAGGATTGGGTCGTCAACTACACAGCAGCCACCTACGAGTCCTTTATGCGCAACCTCTTCTGGCAGCATGATGCACAGATTGACCCGTCCCGGCTGCATCGCGCGCACTCCACCGCGTTGCTGCCGGAACTGGTCCGCAATGCCGACATGATCAGTTATTGCCCGCGGCCACTACTGCTGTCCGAGCCGATGCGCGGCTGGGTCCACGCCTTTGCCCTGGCCGAGCAGTTCGAGACCAGCCGGCTCGGCATCATCACGCGCCACAACGCGGTGCGCAGTCCCGCGGCGCAGTGCTTCACCGACTGCCTGCTGCAGGAGATCCGGCGCCGTGCGCGCTCGGCAGCGCAGAAGGACAGCGAGCTGTTCGACGAGCTGGAGGTGTTGTACTGAGCGTCAGCGTTCGAGCTCTCATGATTCGTGGCGTACCGAATTGTTATGTACGCGTCGGTCCGTGGCGGCTATCCGCTTGCGCTCAGGCCGCCTTATCGGCCTTACCGGCGGCTTGGGCGAAGCGGGCCAGGAACTTGTCGAGCAAGAACGGTTCCGTGTGACGGTCTTCGGCGCTTTCCTTGCGGCGAATCGCGTTGCGGACCAGCAGTGACCCAAGGTAACGCACCGGTTCGGGAGGAAACTGGCCAAGGGGGCCCTTGGCAAGGCCCGAACGCGTCCAGGCATTGTCTTCCCCCAATGCCAGCGAGGACAGCAGTTGGCCACCCATATAGCTTGGCGCCACGCCATTGCCGGAATAGCCGAAGCCGTAGGAAATTGCCCGGTTTCCGTTCAGGTAACCGAAGAAAGGGAATCCGGTTGCAGACCGGTCCGAGGGGCCGTTCCAGCTGGCAATCACCGGCACATCGCTCAGGGCCGGGAAGAACGCGCGCAGACTGTGCGTGAGCATGGTCTCGTACGGGGATGCCTGGTTAAAGACCGGCACGATGCGCCCCCGGTAGGAAAACGTGTTGCCTCCCTTGCCAAGCATGAGGCGCCCGTCGCGGGTGGTGCGGTAGTAATAGACGAACGTGCGTGAATCCAGCACCGAGGTGCCATGATCCAGACCGATGCTGGCAAGCAGGTCGGGACAGCGATCGGTCATGATCATGTCGCTCGACACAATGGCTACCGAGCGCTCGAACTGTGGGAACACAGTTGGCATCCAGGCATTGAGTGCCAGCACAACGTGGCCGGCTTCAACGCGTCCACTCGGCGTCACGACGGCGGGACGCGCGGCATCCACCATGGATATCATCGGCGAGCGCTCGTGGATCTCGATGCCCTGGCTCAGCGCCACGCGACGCAGGCCGCGAACCAGCTTTCCCGGATGTACCGTGCCGGCCAACGGTGAAAAGAAGCCGGAGCGGTTGCGGGCGGAGCCCGTTCGCGTAGCAATTTCGCTGGTGCTCAGGCGCTGCCAGCTATTCAGCCCCCACGCCTCCAGCGCTTGCACGACCGGATCGAGCAAACCCTCCTGCGCAGGATTGGTGGCGGTATAGATGGTGCCATCCATGCGCAACTCGGCGTCGATGCCATGAGCGCGGCAAAACTCGGCGATGGCGGGGATCGCATCCTCGGACGCCCGTATCAGCCGCCTTGCTTCCGTTTCCCCGAACAGCCGGGCCAGCGTAAAGAGCTTGGTTGACCAGGTCAGCATGCAACCGCCGTTCCGTCCACTTGCCCCTGCACCACAGATGTCTGCTTCGAGAACGGTAATCTTCAGGGACGGTCGCTTTTGCCTGAGTTGCAGCGCTGTCCACAGGCCGGTGAATCCGCCGCCAACGATGCAGATGTCGGCCTGCCTGGTTCCGCGCAATGCAGGGGCGAGATCCGTATCGCCGAGAAGGGCTTGTTCCAGCCAGAAAGGGCGCATGGATGGCTCCGAAGTTGCAATGCCGGTACGGTGGTGCTGCCGTCCTACCAGGGCAGCGAGTAGGTCTTGGTATTGCAGAAGCTTTTCATCGCTTCGAGCACGCCTTCCTTGTAGCCCAGGCCGGAGTCCTTGATGCCGCCGAACGGCGTCATCTCCAGCCGATAGCCCGGGACTTCGCGCACGTTGACCGTGCCCACGTGCAGTTCGCGGATAAAGCGGGTGATGTAGTCGAGCCGGTTGGTGCAGACCGCCGACGACAGCCCATAGGCCGTGCCATTGGAAATCCGGATGGCGTCGTCGATATCCTTGAAACGGATCACCGGCGAGACGGGGCCAAAGGTCTCGTGCCTGACCACGGCCATTTCCGGGTCCACGTGGTCGAGCACGGTAGGCGCGTAAAGTGCGCCGTCGCGCTTGTGGCCGGCCAGCAGGCGCGCGCCGCCTGCGATGGCGGCATTCACCACCGACTCGAACTGGATGGCGGCTGCCTCGTCGATCACCGTGCCCATGTCCGTCGCGGGATCCAGCGGATCGCCGTACTTCACTTCCTGCGTCTTGGCCACCAGCAATTCAACAAAGCGGTCGGCCACGGATTCCTGCACCAGCATCCGCTTCACCGCGGTGCAGCGCTGGCCGGAGTTCTTGTACGACCCGCCCGCAGCCAGCGTGGCGGCTTCTTCCAGGTCGGCATCTTCCATCACGATGATCGGATCGTTGCCGCCCAGCTCCAGTACCTGGCGCTTGTAGGCGGCCTTGCCAGCAATGTACTTGCCGATCGACACGCCGCCGGTGAAGGTCACAAGATCCACGTAGGGGCTGGTCAGCAGTTCGTCGGCGATCTCGCGGGGGTCGCCGGTGATGACCGACAACATCTGCGGCGGCAGGCCGGCCTCATAGAGGATGTCGGCCAGCGCGAACGCGGCCAGCGGCGTCTTCTCGCTCGGCTTGAGGACCATGCGGTTATTGGTAGCCACCGCCGGCGCCACTTTATGAATCACCTGGTTAAGCGGGTGATTGAATGGCGTGATGGCCGAAATGGCGCCCAGCAGCGGTTCCTTGAGCGTATAGACCTTGCGGCTCTTGCCATGGGGTGTGAGATCGCACGAAAAAACCTGGCCGTCGTCCACCAGCGCCTGGTTGGCGGCGAACAGCAGCACGTCGGAAGCGCGGCCAACCTCGTAGAGCGTGTCCTTGAGCGACAGTCCCGATTCCAGGGTGATCAGGGTCGCGATCTCTTCCTTGCGCTGCGCGATGATCTCGCCGGCGCGCATCAGGATGCGATAGCGGTCGTAGCGGGTCAGCGTCGAGCGGTACTGGTGGGCGATGCGCAGGGCTTGGCGCACGTCTTCAATGGTGGCCTTTGGCACCGTGGCGATCACTTCGCCGGTGTAGGGATAGGTCACCTCGATCACGCGATCGCGATAAACCTTTTCGCCGGCAATGCGCAGCGCTTCGTGACGGATGCCGGAGGTGGCTGGCGTGTTCATGTTGGTCTCCTTTTGATCTCGATATCAACCACCCCCGTCATTCCCGCGCAGGCGGGAATCCAGCGTCGTTAACGTCCCCTTCGGGGATGAAGTCACTGGGTTCCCGCCTACGCGGGAACGACGGGGGTTGGCTCTGAACTGCATTCGCCGTCAGGCGGCGTAATTCAACGCGAGGTCGAGCGCGTCGAAGTTACGCAGGCGGCGGGCCGGCTTCAGCCCGACCATCACGCGGTTGCAGAGCAGTGGCACGACCTGCTCCGACACCCCGCCATGGGAGCGCAGCGGCGCGTCCAGGCCGGACAGGTCGTGCCTGGACTTGGATGTGCCGATCACGACGTTCTGCCGCGAGACCGCGACGATGTCGCCGATGCGATCGGGCGGCAGTCCGAAGCGCTCGGCGGCCTCCTCGCGTGTGAGCACGCTTTCCATGCCGTCGATGTCCGCGATGCGCGGAATCCAGCGGGCCGCGCTCTCGGCATCCGGCGCATAGATGGTGGCGAACGAGCCCAAGGCGCCATGGTGGACCACATAGGGATCGGTAATAGGCAGGATGACGCGGGCCGCACCCTCGCCGTACCAGTCGTCGAGCTGGTCCTGCAGGTAGATGACGTTGGGCTCGCCGGTGGCGCCGTGCTTGTCGTTCATGCCGTGGTCGGCGGTCAGCACAATCGTCGCGCCCAGCGCGTCGAGCTGGCTCAGGTAGCCGTCCATCATCTGGTAGAACGCGTTTGCCGCCTGGCTGCCCGGGGCAGCCTTGTGTTGAACGTAGTCCGTGGTGGACAGATACATCAGGTCAGGCCGCTCACGCTCCATCAGCCTGACGCCGGCGGCAAATACGAACTCGGACAGCTCGGCACTGTAGACCGACGGTACCGGCATGCCCACCATCTCCACGACACCGGTGATGCCGTTCTCCGCCTGCGTGACCTGATCGGCCTTCTCCGACGAAAAGCAGATGCCGCGCATGCCATGGCCGAGCAGCTTGCGCAGCTTGTCCTTGGCGGTGACCACTGCCACTTTCGCCCCGGCGTTCGCGAAGGCCGCCAGCACAGTGCCGGCGCGCAGGTACTTCGGATCGTTCATCATGACTTCTGCGCCGAGCTCGCGATCGAAGAAATAGTTGCCGCAGATGCCGTGGACCGATGGCGGCGCCCCGGTCACGATGGAAAGGTTGTTGGGGTTGGTGAACGAGGGAATCACGCAGTCGCCCAGCAGGCTCGTCCCGTCCTGCATGACGGTCCGCAGGAAAGGCGCCACGCCCGCTTCGGTGGCAGCATGCAGGTATTCCGGCGCGCAGCCGTCCACGCATACCACGACCACCGGGCGGTCCATCCAGCGGTAGGTCCTGCCATTGACTTCGATGCTCTCGGCCTTCGTCGTTCCCATTTCCAATCCCCTTGATAATGAGCGTCAGCTCATGGTTCCTTGTTACTGCCCGGATGCGCCTTCCGGTGCGCCTTGAGCATGCGTCCACGGCTCGCGGCCACGTGCGCGCGCAGCGCGGCGCCGGCGCGGCGGGCATCGCCCGCGACGATGGCGTCCACGATCGTGCGGTGTTCGTCGGCGGAGACATCAAGTCCCCCGCCCTGGGTCAGCGCCTGCATGCGAAACAGGTGCAGCTCCTTCACCAGGCGCTGGTAGGTCTCGGTCAGCTTGTTGCTGCCCGCGTGTTCCAGCAGCAGTTCATGGAACCGCAGGTTCAGCGACGCGTACTCGGCCGCTTCCTTCTGGTTGGCGACCTCCTCCATGGCGCCCAGGAGCTGCTTCAGTTCGCTCACCAGCGTTGCGTTGACGCGCTGCGCCACACGCTTGCCGATGATTTCCTCCAGGGCCTCGCGCAGCTCGTAGATTTCATCGGCCTCTTCCACCGAAATCTCGCGCACAAAGACCCCGCGGTTCTTCTCGTTGCGGACTAGCCCCGCTTCCTCCAGCGCCCGCAACGCTTCGCGAATCGGACCCCGGCTCGTGCCATAGCGGGCAGCGATGTCGCTCTCGTTGATGCGCGTGCCCGGCGGCAGTTCGCCAGTCATGATCAGGCGTTCGATCTCCTCCTGCACCAGCATTGGCAGCGAGCTTGAACGCAGTAATTGGATGGCGTCGGACATTCCCATGGCTCCCATTAAAGTTCGCGAATTGTAAATTGTCAACAGTTGGCAATCTTACGTTGACAGTCTTCGGCCTACGTTCTACATTGATTTCATCTTACCGCAGGGGTGCCAAACGACACACCGACACACCGGGAAAGGCAGCAGGCAGACGACAGATCTGGCTAACAGGAGACAGAGCATGAAGAATTCCTTCGCCATGGCGCTTTGCGCCTCCGCGCTGGTAGTGACTACGGGCATCGCCTCCGCCCAGCAGAAGACCACGCTCACGGTCTATACCGCGCTCGAAACGGACGCGATGAAGCTTTACAAGGACGGTTTCGAGAAAGCCAACCCGGATATCGAAGTGCGCTGGGTGCGGGATTCCACCGGCATCGTGACCGCCCGCCTGCTGGCAGAAAAGGCCAACCCGCAGGCCGACGTGGTCGCCGGGCTTGCCGCCAGCAGCCTGGTGCTGCTGTCACAGGAAGGCATGCTGCAGGGCTACGAGCCCAAGGGCTTCCAGCAACTGACCCCCAACTATTCCGATACCGCCCGGCCGCCGCAGTGGGTCGGCATGGACGTCTGGGCGGCCACGATCTGCTTCAACCGGGTGGAGGCGCAGAAGCTGGGCCTGCCCAAGCCGGAGAGCTGGAAGGACCTGGCCAAGCCGGTCTATAAGGGCCGCATCTCGATGCCCCACCCGGCTTCCAGCGGCACTGGCTATCTCGATGTGGCGGCCTGGCTGCAGATGTGGGGAGAGGCCGATGGCTGGAAGTACATGGACGGCCTGCACGAGAATATCGCCCAGTATGTGCACTCCGGTTCGAAGCCGTGCAAGCAGGCGGCTACGGGCGAATTCCCGATCGGCATCTCGTTCGAGTTCCGGGGTCACCAGGTGCGCAAGTCCGGCGCCCCGGTCGACCTGATCTTCCCCACCGAGGGCCTGGGTTGGGACATCGAGGCCACCAGCATCATGAAGACGACGAAGAAGCTGGCGGAGGCGAGGCGTTTCGCCGACTGGATGGCCAGTCGCGATGCGAACCAGATCAGCGCCAACTGGTGGGCTGTCGTGGCCTACCCCGGCGTTGCCAAGCCATTGGACGGCATTCCCCCCAACTATGAGAGCCGCTTCGCCCGCAACGACTTCCAGTGGGCCGCCAAGAATCGCTCGCGCATCCTTGCCGAGTGGAGCAAGCGCTACGATAGCAAGGCCGAAGCCAAGTAAGCCACGCTCACGGGGCGCCAGGGCGCCCCGCTCATCATCGCCATCGTAGCCATCACCACACTGTGGGGACACACATGGAAATGACCAGCGCCAAGTTCGTCGCTACCCGCGCCGGCGGCGTGCCCGCTCTCGAGATCCGGGGCGTGCGCAAGGAATTCGAAACGTTCACCGCCCTGCGGCATATCGACCTGACCGTTTGCCAGGGCGAGATGCTGTGTTTCCTTGGACCGTCGGGCTGCGGCAAGACCACGCTGCTGCGCATCATCGCCGGATTGGAGAAGCAAAGCGCCGGCACCATCCTCCAGCTCGGGCGCGACATTTCCGTGCTGCCTCCCGCCCGGCGCGACTATGGCATCGTATTCCAGTCGTATGCCCTGTTCCCTAACCTCACGATCGCCGACAACGTGGCCTACGGTCTCGCGAACCGTCGCAACAGCCGGGCCGAGATTGCGCATCGGGTGCAGGAACTGCTCGACTTGGTGGGGCTGCCGACCTCCGGGCGCAAGTATCCCAGCCAGCTTTCCGGTGGCCAGCAACAGCGCGTCGCGCTGGCGCGCGCGCTGGCCACCCGGCCCGGCCTGCTGCTGCTCGACGAGCCGCTGTCAGCGCTCGATGCCCTTGAACGCGTGCGCCTGCGCGGCGAGATCCGGCGCCTGCAGCAACAGGTGGGCGTGACCACCATCATGGTCACGCACGACCAGGAAGAGGCACTGTCCATGGCCGACCGGATCGTCGTCATGAACCACGGGGTGATCGAGCAGGTCGGCACGCCGCTGGAGGTCTACGAACGCCCGGCCACGCCCTTCGTGGCGGACTTTGTCGGGCGCGTGAACGTGCTGGCCGGCACTGCGCTCGGTGGCCGGCGCTACCGCGTGGGCACGCTGGAACTGATCTGCGATGGCTGCAGCCGCGAGTTCGAGCCAGGCACGGCCATCAATCTCTACCTTCGGCCTGAAGACCGGCATATCGGCCAGATCGCGAGCGACACGCCCAATCAGCTGACCGTCAACATCGAAAAGGTCGAGTTCCTGGGCGACACCTGCATGGCCGAGGTGAGCTGCGAGCAGCTGGCGGGGCAGTCGCTAAGCCTGCAGTTCTCCCTGGACCAGTTCCACGACCATGGCATCCGCGCCGGCCAGCCCCTGAGCATTGCGCTGCGCGCCAGCCGCATCCAGGCCTTCGCGGCGAGCGGAGCAAGACGATGAAAGAGATCGCGCTGCCCCAGACGCCCCGATCACCCCAAGCGCCCGAAATGACCCACGCTGGCTGGCTGGCCCGCTGGAACTGGGACGAAATCGTCGCCCGCGCCGTGCTGGCCTGCGTGCTGCTGGCGCTGTTCCTTTTCCTGCTGGCGCCGATGTGCGCCATCCTTGCCAATGCCGTGCTCGATCGTGATGGCCATTTTGTCGGGCTCGCTCACTTTGCCGCCTACATCAGGACGCCGTCCCTGATGCAGTCGGCGCGCAACTCGGTGGTGCTTGCAGCCAGCGTGGTCGGCATCTCGGTGCCGCTGGCCTTCGTCTTCGCCTATGCACTGACGCGCAGCACCCTGCCGGCGCCGCTCAAGGCAGTGTTCCGCCTGGTCGCGCTGATCCCGTTGCTGGCGCCGTCCCTGCTTTCCGCCATCTCGTTCGTGCAATGGTTCGGCAACCAGGGCTTGCTCAAGCCGCTGCTTGGGGGGGCATCGATCTACGGCGCGCGGGGCATCATCATCGCGGAGGTCTACAACACCTTCCCCCATGCGCTGATGATCCTGGTCACGGCGCTGTCGCTGGCGGACGGGCGCCTCTACGAAGCGGCCAGCGCCCTCGGCGCCAGTACCCGGCGCACGTTCTTTACCGTTACCCTGCCCTCGTGCAAGTACGGCCTGATCAGCGCGGCGACGGTGACTTTCACGTACGTCATCTCCGACTTCGGTGCGCCCAAGGTGATCGGCGGCGACTTCAACGTGCTGGCCATCGACGTCTTCAAGCAGGTGATCGGCCAGCAGAACTTTTCGATGGGCGCGGTGGTGGGCGTGCTGCTGCTGGTGCCATCCGTGCTCTCTTTCATGATCGATACCGTGGTGCGCCGCAAGCTGCGGGCCCAACTCACGGCACGGTCGGTGCCTTACGTGCCCAAGCCCAATGCCTGGGCCAACGCCCTGCTGGGCGCCTACTGCGCACTGGTTTGCGCCTTGCTGCTCGCAGTGGTCGGCATGGCCGTCTACACCTCGCTGATCAAGCTGTGGCCCTATGACCTGACGCTCGGCCTCCAGAACTACCGCATCGTGCTGTTCGAAAGCGACATGGCCAGCGCCTACAAGAACAGCCTGGTGCTTGCCACGGCTACGGCGCTGACTGGCTCGCTCATTGTCTTCACGGGCGCCTACCTGATCGAGAAGACCCGCAACCTGGGGCTGATGCGGCCGGTCATGCATTTTCTGGCCGTACTGTCGATGGCTGTGCCGGGACTGGTGCTTGGCCTGGGCTATGTGATCTTCTTCAACCACCCCGCGAATCCCCTCAACTTCCTCTACAACACGATGGCCCTGGTGATCCAGTCGACCATCATTCACTACTACACATCCAGCCACCTGACAGCCATTACCGCGCTCAAGCAGATCGATGATGAATTCGAAGCGGTATCGGCGTCGCTCAAGGTCCCGCAATGGCGCACCTTCCTGCGTGTCACGCTGCCGGTATGCCTGCCGGCGGTGCTCGATATCGCCCGGTATTACTTCGTGGTGTCGATGGCCACGCTGTCCTGCGTGATCTTTCTCTACACGCCTGAAACCATCCTGGCCTCCGTTGCCATCATGCATATGGACGATGCCGGCGACATCGGTCCCGCAGCAGCCCTTGCCAGCCTGATCGTGCTGACCTCCACCGCTATCTGCCTGGTCTATGCCCTGTGCACCCGCGTGCTGCTGCGACGCACGCAAGGCTGGCGCGACCTGGCCCGCCACTGAACGCTACGCTATGACATACCGATATGCCGACAGACCGACCGCCTGAAACCCAACGTCAGGAGACACCCGTGACCGCCACGCCCTGCCCTATTCTGCTCACTCCCGGCCCCCTCACCACCTCGGACCGAACGCGCGAAGCCATGCTGCGCGACTGGGGCTCGTGGGACTCTGACTTCAACGCCATTACCACCCGCATTCGCCAGCGGGTGCTGGCCATCGTCCACGGCGAAGGCACGCACGAATGCGTGCCCATGCAAGGCAGTGGAACCTTTTCCGTGGAGGCCGCCATCGGCACGCTGGTGCCGCGCGACGGCCATGTGCTGGTGCCCGTGAACGGCGCGTATTGCCAGCGCATCGCCAGGATCTGCAAGACGCTTGGCCGGCGCCTGTCCACGATCGAGTATCCCGAGGACCGGCCGATGCGGGCCGCGGACATCGATCGGCTGCTGGCAGCGGACCGTTCCATTACCCACGTCGCCGTGGTCCACTGCGAAACCGGTACCGGCGTGCTCAACCCGCTCGATGAAATCGCCCAGGTCGTGGCGAAGCACGGGCGCGGATTGATCGTCGATGCGATGAGCTCGTTCGGCGCCATCGATATCGACGCCCGCACCACCCCGTTTGACGCCGTCATTGCCGCCTCGGGCAAATGCCTGGAGGGGGTGCCGGGGATGGGTTTCGTGATCGCCCGCCGCATCGCGCTGGAGCGCTGCGAAGGCAACAGCCACTCGCTCTCGCTCGACCTCTATGACCAGTGGAAATACATGGAGAGAACCACGCAGTGGCGCTTCACGCCGCCGACGCACGTGGTCGCGGCGCTGGACCAGGCGCTCCAGCAATATGTGGAAGAAGGCGGACTCCCGGCCCGCGGTGCGCGCTACGCCCGCAACTGCGAATTGCTGGTGGGCGGCATGGAGGCGCTTGGCTTGAAGCCCTACCTCGAGCGCGAGGTGCAGGCACCGATCATCGTCACGTTCCATGCGCCGGCCGATTCCCGTTACGACTTCAAGACCTTCTATCAGGCCGTGAAGCAGCGCGGCTACATCCTGTATCCGGGCAAGCTGACCGAGATCGAGACCTTCCGCGTAGGATGCATCGGCCATTTCGGCGACGCCGGCATCCCCGGCGCGGTGAAGGCTATCGGCGAAGTCCTGGCCGGGATGGGCATCGAGATCGGGCCGGCCGTTGCCGCGTGACGGTTGAGCCGGGACGATTGGAAGATCTTCGTGCCATGACATAGCAGAGCGCCGCCGGGGATTGGCCCCGGCGCACGAAGCCGGACTCTTTGTAACCTGACGGCGCGGGCAAGGTAACGGCCAGGAATGCATTGCCAGAGAACGTCGCCCCGGTGCGCGACGCTCGCAAGCCTCCTATCATAGAGAGCACCGCAGCAGCGATTCGCGGTGGACAAGCAGCACCAGTGGGTTTCACTTCGTGCCATGGACGGAGTCCGGGACTCGCAGTTGAAGCCCCCTCTCTTGGGCCCGGTCGTTCAAATCACCAATAAAGGAGTCCGTATGGCAACCTATAAAGTCGGCTACCTGATCGGAAGCCTGGCCAAGGCTTCCATCAATCGCACGCTTTCCAGGGCGCTGATCAAGCTGGCCCCGCCGGAGTTGGAATTTGCCGAGATTTCGTTCAAGGAGCTTCCGCTCTACAGCTACGACTATGACGACAACTTCCCACCGGCGGCCAAGGCATTCAAGCAGGCCATCGCGGATGTCGATGCGGTGCTGTTCATTACGCCCGAGTACAACCGCTCGATACCCGGCGGCCTCAAGAACGCCATTGACTGGGCCAGCCGTCCGTATGGGAAGAACTCCTTCACCCACAAGCCCTCGGCCGTCATTGGCACGTCCCCGGGAGCCATCGGTACCGCGGTGGCGCAGCAGCACCTGCGCGGCCTGCTGAGTTTCTGCAATTCACCGCAAATGAACGCGCCGGAAGCCTATATCCAGTTCCGGCCCGGCCTGATCACCGAGGCGGGAGAGGTCACCGATGCCTCGACGGAAGAGTTCCTGCGTCATTACATGTCAGAGTTCCATGCCTTTGTCGTCAGGGTTCTGACGGTACTGCCGAGAACCACCTAGCCCGACATTCCGGCTGGCGCAGCGGCGCGCCTTGGCAGCGGCGCGTCGCTGCAGCGCCTCATGGCTTTTTCGCGCCGTCCGTATAGGGGTCGCTCTTGCCCGTTTTCGCACCATCCGTGTACGGGTCGGCCTTGCCCATCTTCGCGGTCGGCGCCCGGCCCAAGGCTAGCCAGCCGGCCGCATGCAGCGGCCCGGCCCGGACCGCACCATCGCGTGTCGTGTCCCGGACGAGTCAGCGGGCATTGACGGTCAGGCCGCCGTCGATCGCAAGTTTGGCTCCGTTGATGTAGCGCCCAAGGTCCGAGGCGACGAACGCCGCGAGGGCGCCGATTTCCTCGACCGTGCCCCAGCGGCCGGACAGGATGCCCTTGTCGCGGCAGAAATCGCGCAGCCATTGCGCCTTGCTCTTGCCCGCCTGCGCGGCGACACCGTCCGCCCAGGCTTCGCGCCATTCGGTGCCCACCAGCCCGGGCACGATGGCATTGACGGTAATGTCCTCCTCCGCCAGGTCCGCGGCGAGGTAGCCGCTGACGTGCATCAGCGCGGCATTGTTCAGGCCGTAGGTCAGCGCGGGCATCCACGCCATGGCGCCCGAGGCGCCCGCGATATTGATGATGCGTCCGGTGCCGTCGCGCGGCACCAGCGGCAGGAATTCCCGGATCATGCGCAGCGCGCCGACCGACTTGATCTCCACCTGGTTGATCCAGTCGCCGTCGTCCCAGGTGATCTCGCGGTCCTGGCGGCGGATGGCCGCGCCAGCGTTGTTGACGAGGATGTTGGCCCGGCCGAAGTGCTCGCGCACCTGCGCGGCAGCCGCGCGCATCGACGCGGTGTCCGTCACGTCCGCTTCCACCGGCAGCGCCTGCACATGCAACTCGCCCGCGATTTCCTCCGCCGCCTGCACCAGCGCTTCGCGCCCGCGCGCGATCAGGGCAATGTTCACCCCTTCCGCCGCCAGCGCCCGTGCCACGCCCTTGCCAACGCCCTTGCTCGCACCGGTGATCACGGCCACCCGGCCTTTCAGATTCAGTTCCATGACTTGCGCTCCATCTGCCGGCAGGCGCCGGCGTCTACGAAAAATTACATTTCACTGAAATATATATTTAAATAGTTTTTGCATATCTTATGGAAAACCCTTACCGGGCCCGTAAGTGATCAGCTTGCCCACGGCATAAGTCGGGTTGTCCATGGGGCCGGGCAGGGCGCCGGCCCCGCAATGCCCGCGTACACATCACTTCCACCGTGCCGCGGAATCCGCTCGCCAGCCGATCAATATTCAAGTCTTGTTTTTATATATTTTTCTGATTAGTATAGCTTTTAAGAGCAGAGACCCAGGGCAGCCCCGCCTCGCCGGAAAGACCTGCCGGCACCGAGCCGGCCGGACATACAAGACGCAGAAAACGCAGGAGACGACAAACGTGGACACTCATCGCGCCGATGCTGCACAACGCTCGCAAGTACCAGCGGCAGAACCGCGCCATGCCGTGCATTCGATCGACCACTACGCGCTCGAGGTGCCGGACCTGGCCGTGGCCGAGCACTTCCTCGACGCGTTCGGGCTGACGGTGCTGCGCACGCCGGACTGCCTGGAGGTCTACGCCGCCGACCAGCGTCGCTGGGCCCGCTTCTATCCGGGCGAGCGCAAGCGCCTGGCCTACCTGAGCTTCAACTGCTTCGAAGACGATTTCGCGGGCATCGCGCGGCAGCTGGCCGCGAGCGACACGGCCCTGGTCGAGGACACGCGCTTCGGCGACAAGTCCGGGATCTGGTTCCTGGACCCCGACGGCAACCTGGTCCAGGTCAAGATCGGCCCGAAGACTTCACCCGACAGCAAGCCGCCCGTGCCGCTGGAAAGCGCCCCCGGCGGCCAGCGCGGCGCGGTGGTGCGCAGCCAGGTGCAGCGCGTGCAGCCGCGCCGCCTTTCGCATGTGCTGTTGTTCACGCAGGATGTCCAGCGCGCGCTGGACTTCTACCACGACGCGCTGGGTCTGCGCCTGTCGGACCGCTCCGACGACATCATCGCCTTCACGCATGCGCCCCATGGCAGCGACCATCACCTGCTGGCGCTGGTGAAGAGCTCGGCCAAGGGCTGGCATCACGCCGCATGGGACGTCGACAGCGTCAACCACGTCGGCCAGGGCGCTAGCCAGATGGCGAAAGCGGGCTACGCGCAGGGCTGGGGCACCGGGCGCCACGTGCTCGGCTCGAACTACTTCTTCTACGTGCTCGACCCGTGGGGTTCGTTCTGCGAGTACTCCGCGGATATCGACTACATCCCGTCCGGGCAGGCCTGGCCGGCGGGGAATTTTGCCGCCGAGGACTCCCTGTACCAGTGGGGGCCCGACGTCCCCGAGTACTTCGTCCGCAATACCGAAGCCTGAGCCGCGCCGCGCATGGCGCGGGCCGCGCGTCCAACCTTGCAACAATCCCCGCCGCGCATGGCGGCATCAATTCCGACTGGAGCTGGAAAATGAAATTGGCAACGTTTCTGCTGGATGGCCAGCAACGAGTGGGCCTGGTGTCCGATGAAGGCGTCTTTGCCCTGCCGCCGGCTGCCGGCAAGGATGTCGGCGCCCTCATCGACGCCGGTCTTGGTCCGCAGCAATGGCACAGTCTGATGGCGCAGGCATCGCCGGTGCCGGCCACGGCCACGCTGGCGTGGCTGCCGCCGGTGATGAACCCGCGCAAGATTCTTTGTGTCGGCCTCAACTATGCCGACCATACCAAGGAGTCCCCCTACGAGCAGCCGGACTATCCGACGCTGTTCCTGCGCGTGGCGACCAGCATGGTCGGACATGACGGCGCCATCGTGCGCCCGCTGGCCAGCGACACGCTCGACTACGAGGGCGAGCTCGCCGTGGTCATCGGCAAGGGCGGCAAGCATATTGCCCGCGAAGACGCCCTCGGCCATGTGTTCGGCTATTCCGTCTTCAACGACGGCTCGGTGCGCGAGTACCAGTTCAAATCCCCGCAATGGACGGTGGGCAAGAACTTCGACGCGACCGGCGGCTTCGGCCCCTATGTCGTGACGGCCGACGAACTGCCGCCGGGCGCCGCCGGGCTGAAGCTGGAAACGCGGCTCAATGGCAAGGTGGTCCAGTCCGCCAGCACGTCCGACATGCTGTACGACGTGGCGTCGCTGATCACGATCATCAGCGAAGCCATCACGCTCGAACCCGGCGACGTCATCGTGGCCGGCACGCCGTCCGGCATCGGCTGGGCGCGCGACCCCAGGCTGCTGATGCGCCATGGCGACGTGTGCGAAGTCAGCATCGAGCGGATCGGCACGCTGTCCAATCCGATTGCCGACGAACAGGGCCGCTGAGGCTGACTGGCATGATGACGGAGGAGACCGCCGTGAAGACGATTGAAGTACCGGTACTCGTGGTGGGCGCCGGTCCCGCAGGCCTGACCGCTACGGCCCTGCTTGCCACCTATGGCGTTCGCACGCTGACCATCACCAAGTACCCGGGCACCGCGAATTCCCCGCGTGCCCACATTACCAACCAGCGCACCATGGAGGTGTTCCGCGACCTGGGCATCGAGGATCGCGTACGGCAGCTGGCCACGCCACACGAGTTGATGAGCCATTGCATCTGGGCCACCAGCTTTGCCGGCACCGAGATTGCCCGCCTGCACGCCTGGGGCGGCTCGGAACAGCGCCAGGCCGACTATGCGCTGGCCAGCCCGTCGCAGATGTGCAATGCGCCCCAGCACCTGATGGAGCCCGAGCTCCTCGCCTGTGCGCAAGCACGCGGGGCCGAGTTCCTCTTCAACACCGAACTGACGCAGATCTCCCAGGATGCAGACCACGTCACCGCCATCCTGAAGGACCGCATCACCGGCGAAACCACCCAGGTCAAGGCGCGCTACGCCATTGGCGCGGATGGCGGCGCCAGCACCGTGGTGCCCCAGTGCGGCTTCGAGATGGAAGGCGAAATGGGGCTGGGCGCAGCGGTCAACTGCTGGCTGGAGGTCGATCTGGCCCGGTACTGCGAACAACGTCCCGGCACCCTGTACTGGATGACGCAGCCCGGCAATGACTACTGGGTCGGCAGCGGCACGTATATCTGCGTGCGGCCCTGGAACGAATGGGTGCTGCTGTTCATGTACAACCCGGCCGAAGGCGAACCCGACCTGAGCGAAGAGGCCGTGATCCGGCGCGCGCGCGCCACCATCGGCGACGACTCGCTGCCGATCAAGGTCAAGGCGGTCAGCAAGTGGCAGATCAACCACGTTGCGGCGAAGACCATGCGCAAGGGGCGCGTGTTCATTGCCGGCGATGCCGCCCACCGGCACCCTCCGGCCAACGGTCTCGGCACCAATACGTCGATCCAGGACGCCTTCAACCTGGCCTGGAAGCTCGCGCATGTCATCCGCGGCAGCGCGGACGACGCCCTGCTCGACAGCTACTCCGCCGAACGCCAGCCGGTGGCCCGGCAAGTGGTGAACCGCGCCATGCAATCTGTGCGCAATATGCTGCCGATCTCCAGGGCGCTGGGGTTCGAACCCGGCCAGAGCGAAGCGCAAGGGTGGGCGAACATCGATGAACTGTTCAGCGACACCGAACACGGCCGCAAGCGCCGGGACGACCTGCGGGACGCCGTCGAGCTGCAGAACTACCAGTTCAACTGCCACGGCGTGGAACTCGGACAGGCATACCGGTCGGCGGCGGTGGTACCGGACGGACGCCCGCACGAACCCTTCACGCGCGACCCGGAGCTGTATTACCACCCGAGCTCGGCGCCAGGCAGCGTGGTGCCCCATGCATGGCTGGAGCATCACAAGGAGCGCGTTTCCACGCTGGACCTGGTCGGCCACGGACGCTTCACGCTGCTGACCGGCGTCGGCGGGCAGGACTGGCGCGGCATCGCGGAAGGCGTCGCCAAGGAACTGGGCATCGAGATCGACGTGGTCAGCATCGGCGGCCCGAACTGCGATGCCCACGATGTCTACGGCGCCTGGCAAACCCTGCGCGACACCACGGACGCCGGCGCGGTCCTGGTGCGCCCAGACCGCTTCGTCTGCTGGCGGCGGCAGGATTGCGACGCACAGGCCGGCCATGAACTGTCGGAAGCGATGCTGCGCATCCTGGGCCACCATGCCGGCGGCGCCGACCGCCGCCAGGCGGCATAGCCACGCGGGCGCCGTGCCGGGCGCCGCGAGCCGGCGCCCGGGCCTCGTGAAAATATATAATGATGCCAACCATCTATCTTTCTACGAGCCCGCACGTGCCGACGAGATCTGCGAAGACCGCCGCCAAGACCGCCACCAGGACCGCTGCGAAGACCGCTGCGAAGACCGCCGCCAGGACCGCCGCCATGGACGCCGACGCCACCGTGCTGCCGGACCTTGGCGGCCGCACCTGGGCGTCCGTCCTGGAGCAGGCGGTCCGCGAGGACATCATCAGCGGGCGCCTGCCGGCGGGCAGCAAGCTGCGCCTGAAGGAGCTGGCCGAACACTACCAGGCTGGCGTGATCCCGCTACGCGAGGCCCTGTCCCGGCTCTGCACCACCGGCTTCGTGCTGGCCATCGACCAGAAGGGCTTCCGCGTGGCCGAGCTGTCGCCCGAGGAACTGCTCGATATCACCCGCGTGCGGCAGCAGCTCGAAAGCCAGGCACTGCGCGAGTCAATCAGGCTGGCGGACATCGCCTGGGAAAGCGAAGTGGTGGCGGCGCACCATCGCCTGACGCGCATTCCGATGGTGCTGCGCGGCGAGGGCGGTGCGATGAACCCTGAGTGGGAAGCCGCGCATGTGGCTTTTCACGATGCGTTGATCGGCGGCTGCCATTCCCCGTGGCTGCGCCGCTTTTCGGCCGTGCTGCGCGACCAGACGGCGCGCTACCGTTTCCTGTCCCTTGCCGTGCCCAAGGCCGAGCGGACCCGCGACGTGGCAGCCGAGCACGAGGCCATCGTCAGGGCCGTGGTGGCGCGAAACGCCGACCGGGCCTGCAAGCTGTTGTCCGACCATTTCCAGCAGACCACCGACCTGGTGCTGCGGTACCTTGCGCAACAGAAGGAGAAGGCAGGCGCCGCGCCGGCACGCAAGCGCAAGGCCGCGGCCGAAGCCACCGCCTGACTCTGCCTTGGCCTGACGCGGATGGCGGCCTGCGCGCGCCGCGTTCTTTCGCGCAGAACAGCGTGTTCTGCCGCTGCCTATCACACCCGGGGCGCACGCTCGCCTATCCTGCACGAGCCCCCGGCCCGCACCCTGCCGGAAAGGCGCGTCCATTTCGGGAAGCCCCCATGTCCGACTACTATCTCCTTGCCGGCCGTCTGTTCATCGCATTCATGTTCGTGCTCAGCGGCGCCAACAAGCTGCTGTTCTTCGGCCACGGACTGGACGAGGTCAAGGCGCGCAACCTGCCCTTCCCGCGCCTGGCGCTGTCCGCCACCATCATCGTCCAGCTGGTCTGCGGGCTGGCCATCATGGCCGGCTACCAGACCACGGCGGCGTCGCTGCTGCTGGCGCTGTTCACGCTCGCCACGGCCGTGATCTTCTATGATTTCTGGAACCAGCAAGGGCCCCAGCGCACGTTGATGTTCACGGGCTTCCTGGAACATGTCAGCATCATCGGCGGCTTCGCCATCCTGATGGGCGCGGGTCCCGGCAACATCGTGCTGCATCCCTGAGGACTTCCATGAATGCCAGGGCGCTACAGTCCGGCACATGGCCGGCTACACTGGCCGCGACGGCCCGTTCGTACTGGCAGGCCGACAGCGCCCGCTGGCTGCATGCCGGCAAGACCGCGCTGGCCGTGCTCATGGCCACGTGGCTGAGCATGCGGCTGGAACTGTCGTCGCCGCGCACCGCCATGGTCTCCGTGGTGATCCTGATGATGCACCAGCACAGCGGCATGGTGCTGGCACGCGGCTTCTACCGCGCGGTGGGCATGCTGGCGGGCAGCCTGGCCGCGCTCGCCCTGTTCCACGCTTTCCCGCAGGAGCGCGTGCTGTTCTTCGGCTGCCTGTCCATATGGATCGGGCTGTGCGTCGGGGGCGCGGCCTACTACCGCAACTACCAGTCGTACGGCTTTGTCCTGTCCGGCTACGCCACCTGCATTGCCGCAGTGCCGTCGATCAACAATCCCTACGGCATCTTTGACAATGTCGTGGTCAGCCTCAGCGAGGTGTCCATCGGCATCCTGTGCGCAGGGCTGGCGAGCGGCCTGGTGTTTCCGCAGCGCGTCACGGCCATGCTGCTCGGCGCGGGGCAGCGGCATGTCGCGGGCTTCATCGGCTTCATCCGCCAGGCGCTGCGCGGCGAGCAGGACCGCGACGCTCTGCAGCTGGCCCACCTGCGCCTGATGGGCGAGCGCGCCCAGCTGGAAAACCTGCGCAGCGCCACCGTCTTCGAAAGCCCGGAAATGCGTGCGAACAATGCGCTGATGATCCGGCTGAACCATGACTTCCTGGATGCGGTCGCGCGCTTCCACAGCCTCCACCAGCTGCAGGCGCGCGTCGCGCGGGTAGCGGACCATCGGGCCGGAGAAGCGCTGCAAGCGCTGTCCGGGCGCGTGCTCGACGTGCTGCCGGCGCTTGAGCCGGGTGCCGCGCTCGGCATGGAGCAGGCGCGCACCCTGCACGCCCGCCTGCAGGCCCTGCACGACGACCTGCCCGGGCACATCCTGTCGGCACGCGCCAGCCTGGCGGATGCCGCAGCCGCTACGCGCGACCGCTTCGCCGCGGGCGCGCTGGTGCTCGACGACGGCGTGGCCGACCTGCTTGACTTCACCGGCCACTATGTGGCGCTGCGCAGCCCGCGACCCGCGGACGCGCCGCCCGCCACCGCCGATCGCCCGGACAGGCTCCTGAGCTCGGCCAACCGGGCCTTTGCCATGGCGTCGGGGCTGCGCGCGGCCGTCGCCATCCTGGCCTGCTCGTGGATCTGGGTCGCCTCGGGCTGGAGCAACGGCGGTTCCGCGCTGATCTCCACGACCATCGCCATTGCGCTCTATTCGATCATGCCCAGCCCCACCACCGTAGCCCGGCACATGCTGATCGGCTGCCTGGCGGCCTGGCTCGCCGGCATGGTGTTCAACTTCTACCTGCTGCCCCGGCTTGACGGCTTCGTGCTGCTGTCCGCCTGCCTGGCGCCGTTTATCCTGGCCGGCAGCTTCCTGGGCACATTCCCGCCCACCGCCATCATCGGACTGGGCTTCGGCATCTACTTCTGCTTTCTCACCAACCTGGCCAACCCCACGGTCTACAACCCGGTGGCCTACATGGACGCCGGCCTCGCCACGCTGCTCGGCATCGGACTGGCGTCCGTGGCGTTCGCCACCATCGTGCCCGCCGGCAGCCACTGGCTGGCCGACCGCTACCTGCGGCAGCTGCTTGCGCTGGTGGCCTCGCGGGTCTGCTACGGCTCGCAGGCTGGGCTGCGCCTGACCTTCGAGAGCAATCTGCGCGACTTTATCCAGTACGCCGGCACGCGGCCGCCCACCGGCCGTGCCAGCCGGGCGGCGATGCTGAACTGGTCGTTCGCCGCGCTGGAGATCGGGCTGGCCGTGATCTACATCCGGGAAGCCGTGGCGCGCCATGTCATGCCAGGCCCGTGGCAGGCGCAGCAGGATCTGCTGCTGGCGGCCGTGGCGGCGCTGTTCCAGGCGCCGTCGCCCGATACGCTGCAACGGGCGATGGCGACGGTCGAGCAGGTAATCCGCGAGACCGCGGAGTCCGCCGACTGGGGCAGCGATGCCTCCGGCGCACTCACCGCAGGCCCGGCCCGGGTGCGCGCCCAGCTGCATGTCATCCGCCTGTCCCTGCTCGACGACGCGTTTCCGCCGCTGGAAGCTGCAGCGCAACCCGAAGGACAGGCTGCCTGAATCTTTCCCATGGTATCCGCTGCATCCACTGTCCCCCGAACCCGGTTCATCGCCTGCTGCGCAGCCGCCCTGGTACTTGCCGGCTGCGCCGACACGGGCGGCATCGCCCCCGCATCCACGCCCCTCGATGCCGCCGCGCTAGACCCCGGCGCGGCGCTGCGCGCCACCCAGCAGGACGCCGGCTGGCCCCGCCAGGCCTGGTGGGAGCACATGGGAGACGCCAGGCTGAACGCGCTGGTCACGCAATCGGTCGCCGGCAATCCGGACATGCGCATCGCCCTGGCGCGCAGCGAACTGGCCGAGGGCCTGGCCGGGGTGGCGGGTGCCGCGACCGAGCCGAACCTCAGCGCGGGCGGCGCCTTCGGCCGGACCCGCTTTCCGCGGCTGGCCACGCCGCAGCCGCTTGGCGGCCACAACACCTGGAACAACCACATCAGCGTCGACCTGTCCTACGACCTCGATCTCTGGGGCCGCAACCGCGCCGTGCTGCAAGGCGCGCTGGACGGCGTGCAGGCGGCCGCCGCCGAGGCCCGCGCCGTGCAGATCGGCCTGGAAACCTCGGTGGTGCGGGCCTACGTGGACCTGGCGCTGCAATATGCCTTGCTCGATGTCAGCCAGGCCAACCTGGCGCGGCAGCGCAACATCTACGACATCATCCGCAAGCGTGCCAGCCGCGGCCTGGCCAGCGAACTGGAGCTGAGCCAGGCGCAGACCCCGATTGCCTCGCTGGAAGCCCTGGTCCTGCAGGCGGAACGGCAGATCGCGCTGGCCAGGAACCAGATCGCCATCCTCAGCGGCCAGGGCCCCGGCGCCGGCGATTCGCTGGAGCGGCCCCGCCTGCTGCTGGACACCCCGGTTGCCGTCCCGGCGTCATTGCCGGCCGAACTCGTGGGGCACCGGCCCGACGTGGTGGCGCAGCGCTGGCGCGTGCAGGCCGCGGCGCAGGGCATCAAGGCCGCCAAGGCGGACTTCTACCCGAACATCAACCTGGTGGCGAGCGTCGGGCTGGCCTCGGCCGCGTTCGGCAATTTCTTCACCTTTGTCAGCCGCGACGCGATCGGCCACAACGTGGGCGCGGCGTTTTCGCTGCCGCTGTTCGACGGCGGCCGGCGCCGCGGCAACTACACCGTGGCCACCGCCAACTACGACGTGGCCGTGGAGACCTACAACAAGACCGTGCTTGCGGCGTTCCAGGGCGTGGCCGACCAGGTCATCTCGCTGCAGTCGCTGGGCCGCCAGCAGCAAGGCATCGAGGCCTCGCTGAAGTCCGCGCAGCGCGCCTATGACCTGGCGGAGAAAGGCTACCGCGGCGGCTTCACCGACTACCTGAACGTGCTCGCTACCGAGAACGAACTGCGGCGGCAGCAGCTGGCGCTGGCGCTGGTGCAGGCCGCGCGGCTGGACGCATGGGCGCGGCTGATGCTGGCGCTGGGCGGCGGCTTCGACGCCGCGCAGGCGCAACCCTGAGCCGAGCTGGTGCCATGCC
Source organism: Cupriavidus sp. C2SS-8b (assembly GCF_057073745.1). Taxonomy (NCBI): domain Bacteria; kingdom Pseudomonadati; phylum Pseudomonadota; class Betaproteobacteria; order Burkholderiales; family Burkholderiaceae; genus Cupriavidus; species Cupriavidus sp. C2SS-8b. The sequence continues at coordinate 736,538 of NZ_CP172717.1, read as the reverse complement.
CAGAGAAATCGCCCTGTTCTACGTGCTGATGCCATCGCTGCTGCCGGTGTTCCTGGCCTGCGGGGCGCTGTACTGGCTGCTCGACCGGCTCCTGACGCGCATCGGCGTGTATCGCCGGGTCTGGCATCCGGCGCTGTTCCGCGCCGCGCTCTTTGTCTGCCTTTTCAGCGGCATCGGCCTCCTGCTCTGGGACTGAGCGGGACCGATGCACCGAACCACGCCATGACATTCAATCTGCAATCCCTGCTCCGCATCCTGGCCACCTGCCTGGTCGCCGCCGCCGCCATTGCCCTGGGCTACAGCCTGTGGGTCCACTACATGTATTCGCCATGGACGCGCGACGGACGTGTGCGGGCCGAGGTCATCAACATTGCCGCGGACGTCTCGGGGCTGGTGGCGCGTGTCGCCGTGCGCGACAACCAGGAGGTGCATCGCGGCGACCTGCTTTTCACCATCGACCAGGAGCGCTTCCGCCAGGCCCTGGCACAGGCCGAGGCCCAGGCGCAGGCGCGCAAGGCAGAGCTCGACATGCGGCACCTGCAGGCTGTGCGGCGGCGTGGCCTGGACAGTTCGGTGGTCTCCGTCGAGAGCCGCGAAGACGTCGGCTCACAGGAAAAGCAGGCCCAGGCCAACTACCACGCCAGCCTGGCGGCGCTGGACACAGCCCGGCTCAACCTGCAGCGCAGCGAAGTGCGTTCACCGGTGGATGGGTATGTGACCAACCTGAACCTGTTCGCCGGCGACTACGTCAGCGCCGGCACCGCACGGATGGCGGTGATCGACAAGCATTCTTACTGGGTCTATGGCTACTTCGAGGAAACCAAGCTCGCCAATGTGAAGGTCGGCGCAAAGGTGGAAGTCCGCCTGATGTCCGGCGGCGACCCGCTGAAAGGACACGTGGAAAGCCTGGCGCGCGGCATTGCCGACCGCGACAACCCCACCGGCGCAGGGCTGCTCGCCGATGTGAACCCGGTGTTCACGTGGATCCGGCTGGCCCAGCGGGTGCCGGTGCGGATCCACCTGGACGAAGAGCCGGCCGGATTGCCCCTGGCCATGGGCACGACCTGCACCGTCACGGTGTTGCAGGACAAGCCGTAGCGCGGCCCCTGCGGCGGCGTGCGCCGTCCGCCGGGCCGGACTGCGCGCTTACTCGACCTTCAGTCCCGCCAGGTCCACGACCCGCCGCGTCTGCACGGTCTGGTCCTGGATATAGCGCGAGAACTGCTCGGGCGCGAAGCGCATCGGCACCATGCCCTGTGCCGCGAATTTCTTCTCGACGAAGTCGCGGTCATCAAGGATCTCGACAATGGTCGCGTTCAGCTTCGCCACCACCGGCTTGGGCACCTTGGCCGGCGCCAGCACGCCGTAGACCGCGGAGATGTTCATGTCGCGGAACCCGGCCTCGGCAAAGGTCGGCACCTCCGGCAGCGCCTGCGTACGCTTGTCCCCGCTGACGGCCAGCACCTTGAGCTAGCCGGCTTCCAGGAAACTCTGGATCGTCGGCAGCGCCGGGAACGTGAACAGCACCTGGCCGCCGACGACATCGCTGACAGCCGGCGCCGAGCCCTTGTACGGCACATGGGTCAGGTCCGCCCCGGCAAGCTTGTTGAACAGTTCGCCCATCAGGTGCGGCTGGCTGCCGTTGCCGAACGAGCCATAGCCGAGCGCGTGCGGCCGGCTCTTCGCGTAGGCGGCCAGTTCCTTCATGTTGTTGACCGGCAGGCTGCCCTGCACGGCAAGCACCAGCGGCACGTAGCCGATCGCCGCAACCGGCGCGAAGTCGCGCGAAACGTTGTACGTCAGGCCCGGCAGCACCAGCGGGTTCAGCACGAAGGTCGCGTCGTTGGTCAGCAGCAGCGTGTAGCCGTCGGCCCGTGCGCGCGCCACCAGATCGGCGCCGATGGCGGTGTTGGCACCGCTGCGGTTCTCGACGATGACCTGCTGGCCGAGCTTCTCCGTCATGCGGTGCGCCAGTTGCCTGGCGATGATGTCGGTGGTGCCGCCAGGCGCGTAGGGCACCACCAGGCGGATCGGCTGGTTGGGATAGCTCTGGGCCTGCGCGGCGCCGGCACCCGCCAGCAAGCAAAGGCTGAGCAGGGCAAAGCGCTTCCAGCGGGGCGGGCGATGCGTGGCCTGGCCCTGTCGCGCCGGCAATGGGTTGCAATGCATGGTGTCTCCTGTGTTGTTGTCGATGTGGATGTTGCGAGTGGATATTGCGAAGGCGGGATGGCGAGTCCGCTCAGGCGAACAGCCACGGCTCGCGCCGGGCCCGCTCCTGTTCGTAGCCCCGGATCGCGTCCTGGTGCTGCAAGGCGAGCGCGATGTCGTCCAGCCCGTTCAGCAGGCAGTACTTCCTGAACGGGTCGAGCGTGAAGGGAATGACCTCGCCTGCCGGGGTCGTCACGAGCTGCGCGGCCAGGTCGATGTGCAGCCGGTATCCCGGTGAAGCGGCGACCTCGGCGAACAGCCGGTCGACTGCGCCGGCGTCGAGCACGATCGGCAGCAGGCCGTTCTTCATGCAGTTGTTATGGAAGATGTCGGCAAAGCTCGGCGCAATCAGCGCGCGCAGCCCGAAGTCCTCCAGCGCCCAGGGCGCGTGTTCGCGCGACGATCCGCAGCCGAAGTTCTCGCGCGCCAGCAGCACCGAAGCGCCCTGGTAGCGCGGCTGGTTCAGCGCGAAGTCCGGGTTGCGCGGGCGCAGCGAGCAGTCCTGCCCCGGTTCGCCATGATCGAGATAGCGCCACTCGTCGAACAGGTACGGGCCGAAGCCGCTGCGCTGGATGGATTTGAGGAACTGCTTGGGCAGGATGGCGTCCGTGTCCACGTTGGCGCGGTCAAGCGGTGCCACCAGCCCGTCGAGGACGGTAAAGGGCTTCATGCTGATTTCTCCTGCTGCAGGCTGCGCACGTCGACGAAATGCCCGGCCACGGCTGCGGCCGCAGCCATCTGCGGGCTGACCAGGTGCGTGCGGCCGCCCGGCCCCTGCCGGCCTTCGAAATTCCGGTTGGAGGTGGATGCGCAGCGCTCGCCCGGGGCGAGACGGTCGTCGTTCATGCCCAGGCACATCGAGCAGCCCGGCTCGCGCCACTCGAAGCCGGCGTCGATGAAGACCTTGTCCAGGCCTTCCGCTTCCGCCTGCGACTTCACCAGCCCGGAGCCGGGCACGGCCAGCGCCTGGCGGATATTGGCCGCGACATGGCGGCCGCGCAGCACGGCGGCAGCGGCGCGCAGGTCTTCCAGCCGTGCGTTGGTGCATGAGCCGATGAAGACCTTGTCGAGCGCAATGTCGGCCACTGGCGTGCCCGGCTGCAGCCCCATATAGGCCAGCGCCTGCTCCATGCCGCGGCGCCTGACGGGATCGACCTCCTGTTGCGGGTCGGGCACGCGCCCGCCGATCGCCACCACCATCTCGGGGGAAGTGCCCCAGGTCACGTTCGGCTGGATCGACGCGGCGTCGATCTCCACCACCGCGTCGAAGGCGGCATCCGGGTCGCTGCGAAGCATGCGCCAGTAGGCGCTGGCGCGATCCCATTCCTCGCCTTGCGGCGCCTGCGGGCGATGGGCGAGGTAGGCCAACGTGGTGTCGTCCACAGCTACCATGCCGGTACGCGCGCCCGCCTCGATGGCCATATTGCACACCGTCATGCGCGCTTCCATGCTCAGGCCGCGGATGGTGCTGCCGGCAAACTCGATCACGTGTCCGGTCGCGCCGGCCGTGCCGATGCGGCCGATCAGCGCCAGCGCGATGTCCTTGGCCGCGACGCCGGCCGGCAACTCGCCATCCACCCGCACCAGCATCGAGCGCGGCTTCTTCATCCACAGGCACTGCGCGCCAAGCACCTGCTCGACCTCCGACGTGCCGATGCCGAAGGCAAAGGCCGCGAACGCGCCGTGAGTGGACGTGTGCGAGTCGCCGCAGGCGATGGTCATGCCGGGCAGCGTCGCGCCGCGCTCGGGGCCGACCACGTGCAGGATGCCCTGGCGCGGATCGTTCATGCCGAAATTGACGATGCCAGCCTCCGCGCAGTTGCGGTCGAGCGCATCGACCTGGATGCGGCTGACCGGGTCGGCAATGCCCGCCGCCCGATCGGTGGTCGGCACGTTATGGTCCGCGGTGGCCAGCACCGATGCCGCGCGCCACACCTTGCGGCCATGCAGCCGCAGTCCTTCGAACGCCTGCGGACTGGTCACCTCATTGACGAGGTGCCGGTCGATATAGATCAGCGACGGCCCATCGGCCTGCTCGTGGATCACGTGGCTGGCCCACAGCTTGTCGAGCAGGCTGGCCGGTTGATTGGCTTGCACCATGCTGCTTGTCTCCTCTTGAAATCGTCATTGGCCGGCGCCAACAGCCGGCGCCGGAAAGAGCTGGGTTCGCTTGCCGGCCTTGAGCACCTGTCCGGCGACATCGTGGCCCACCACCTCCGGCAATACTCGTGCGACGCCCAGCAGCCGGTCCAGGTCGACACCGGTCGGGATGCCGGACGACTCGAGCATGTGCACCAGGTCTTCGGTGCAGATGTTGCCGGTCGCGCCCGGCGCGAACGGGCAGCCGCCCAGCCCGCCCAGCGAGGCATCGAAGCTGGTCGCGCCGGCGGCCAGCCCGGCCAGCACATTGGCCAGCCCCATGCCGCGCGTGTTGTGGAAATGCAGGGTCAGCGGCACGCCGGGGAACCACTCGCGGAACGCCGACACCAGCTCGCCGACCTGGCGCGGATCGGCCATGCCGGTGGTATCGGCCAGCGTGATCGCGTGCATGCCCATGGCCAGGTACTGCTCGGCGGCCCAGCGCACGCGCGCCGGCGCAATATCGCCTTCGAACGGGCAGCCGAACGACGTGGCGACGCAACCGCTCACGGCCATGCCGGTGCCGCGCACCAGGTCCATCACGCCGCGGAACTGCGCCAGCGACTGCTCGCAGGTCATGCGCATATTGGCGCGGTTGTGGGTTTCGCTGGCGGACATCACCAGGTTGATTTCGTCCAGTCCGCACTCCAACGCGCGCTCGCCGCCGCGCGCGTTGGGCACCAGCGCGACGTACGTCACGTCGTCGTGGCGGCGGATCTGCTTCGCGACCGCCTCGGCATCGCGCAGGTTCGGGATGGCCTTGGGCGAGACAAACGATGTGATCTCGATCTTGGCCAGACCCGTCGCCGACAATGCATCGATCAGCGCGATCTTCTGCTCGGTCGGCACGAACTGCGGCTCGATCTGGAAGCCGTCCCGTACCGATACCTCGTTGATGAACACCCGTTGCGGGGCCTCTGCAAACCACATGGTGATCTCCTCTTGAATGGCCGCGTGTCAGACCACGCCTGATTCGCGCAGCGCCTGGAAGTCCTTGCCGGCGATGCCGATCGAGGCCAGGACTTCCTCGGTATGGGCGCCCAGTCCGGGGCCAACCCAGCGGGTCTGGCCCGGCGTTTCGCTCAGGCGCGGCACGATGCCCGGCAGCGAGACGGCTTCGCCGTCAGGCAAGGTGTGGCTCTCGATCATGTCGCGCGCCTGGTAGTGCGGATCGGCGCAGATGTCCTCCGCGGTATAGATGCGTCCGCAGGGAACGGCGGCGGCTTCGAGCACGTCGAGCACTTCGTCCAGGCTGCGTTCGCGGGTCCACGCGGTGATGGCGTCGTCGAGCATGGCGTTGTGCGCGACGCGCCCGTCGTTGTGGGCCAGGCGCGGATCCTGTCCCAGATCCACGCGTCCGATCGCCGTCATGAAGCGGCGGAAAATGGCGTCGCCGTTGCCGGCGATGATCACATAATGGCCGTCCTGGCACGGATAGGTGTTGGACGGCGAGATGCCCGGCAGGCTTGCGCCGGAGCGCTCGCGCACATGGCCGAACATGGCGTACTCGGGCACCAGGCTTTCCATCACCGCGAACACCGATTCGTACAGCGCCACGTCGATGAACTGCCCTTCCCCGCCATTGGCGCGCAGGTGGTGCATGGCCAGCAGGGCGCCGATCACGCCATAGAGCGAAGCCAGCGTGTCGCCGATGCTTACGCCCGAACGTACCGGCGGGCGGTCCGGATAGCCGGACACATAGCGCAGCCCGCCCATCGACTCCGCAATCGCGGCAAAGCCCGGGCGGTCCTTGTAGGGCCCGGTCTGCCCGTAGCCCGACACCCGCACCATGACCAGCGCAGGATTGACGGCGCGCAGGTCTTCCCAGCCCAGGCCCCATTTCTCGAGCGTGCCGGGACGGAAGTTCTCGACCACGATATCGGCCTCGGCGACCAGCTTGCGCACAATGTCTTGCCCCGCCGGCGAACGCAGGTCCAGCGTGACGGACTTCTTGTTGCGGCTCTGGCTGTACCACCACAGCGAGGTGCCGTCATGCAGCTTGCGCCATTTGCGCAGCGGGTCGCCGTCCTGCGGCGGTTCGATCTTCAGCACTTCGGCGCCGAACTGCGCCAGCAGACCAGCCGCATACGGGCCGGCGATCAGTGATCCGAGCTCGATCACGCGAACCCCTTCGAGCGGCAATGGCCGCGCGGTGCCGGGCGTGCTGCCGGACATTGTTTCAGCCTGGGTCATTCTGCTACCTCACACATTTTGTCTCGTTCATCAAAACGGGGCATTCGTCCAAGTGCGGATAAAATGCCGCCATGACATCGACCGACCAGCCCCGCCCCCGCACCAGTGAAGAGCCGCCGTCCCGGCTCGACGAGGGCCATCGTGACTACGTGGCGGCCCTGGCGCGCGGCCTGGCCGTGATCCAGGCGTTCACCGAAGGCTCGCCTGAAATGACGCTCAGCGAAGTCGCCCAGGCCACCGGCATGAGCCCAGCCACGGCCCGCCGCGCGCTGCTGACGCTGCAATCGCTCGGCTACGTCGGCGCCAACGGCCGGCGCTTCCTGCTGCTGCCCAAGGTGCTGTCGCTGGGCGCGGCCTATCTCAGCTCCATGAACCTGCGCGACGTCGTCCAGCCGTTCCTGCAGGAGGTGGCCGACCGCTTCCGCGACTCGGTCTCGCTGGCGATCCTCGATGGCGACAGCGTGGTCTACCTCGCGCACGTGCCGAGCAGCCGCCGCATCGTGTTCCGGGCCTCCGTCGGCTACCGCCTGCCCGTGCACTGCACCTCGCTCGGCCTCGCCCTGCTGGCCCACGCGCCGCAGGCGCAGCAGGATGCAGTGCTGGCCCGGGCGCCCTTCCAGAAGTACACCCCGATGACGCTGAGCGAAGCCGAGCCGTTGCGCACCGCACTGGAGCAGGTGCGCGAACAAGGCTATGCGCTGCAGGAAAGCCAGCTGGAGATCGGCGTGCTGTCGGTTGCGGTGCCGGTGCGGGACGCATCCCGCCGCGTGATCGCAGCGATCAATTGCTCCACCGAATCCGGGCGCGCCAGCTCGCAGGACCTGCTGTCCGAGCGGCTGCCGGCACTGCGCCAGGCCGCTGCCATGATCGAATCCGCACTGGTGCGCGCGCCGGCGCTGGCGCATTCGATCACCGCTGCCGGCTAGACGGCGGGCTCCAGCGCAATATCCAGCGTCACCAGCTGATGGCCATCGCGCTCCGGATGCGCGATGACTTCCACGATATGTTCCGCAATGGTCGAGAAGATGCAGTCGACCGGATTGGCGGGATCGCCAGCGAAGTAGATCTGCGAGGTCAGGGTCTGGTACCCGGGGTGCGCCACGCGGTAGTGGATGTGCGGCGCGCGCTGGCGGTTGCGGCCCAGCTGCGCCATCAGCATGCCCACCGCGGTATCTTCGCGGCCGATGATGTAGCCGCCCGGGCGCACCGTGAATACCTTGAACCCGCCTTGCGCGTCGCAGCGCAGCTTGCCGCGCAGGTTGTCCTCGGACTGCGAGTCGTCTTCGTTCTCATAGCGGCCGTACTGGTTGGGCTGCCAGACGATAAGCTGGGCGCCGGGCAGTACGCGGCCGCTCACCGCGTCCCTCACCTGGCCCCGCAGCTCCATCCGCTGGCCGGGTTCGTCTTCGGTGGCAAGCTGGCAAGGATTCGGGCCTTCGGCAACGCCATCCTTCGGGAAGGGCCCGGTCACGTTCTGCGCGGTCGCGTCGCTGCCGGTGCGCGCAAGGTCGAGCGAACGCATCGTCAGTCCCATCATGTCGCAGAGCATGATCAGCTCGTCATCGCGGGCCACGTGCCCGAGCCAGCCGGCGATGCGGTAAAGCTGCTCGTCGGTCAGCCGCAGCTCGTCGAGCATCGCGTGGAAATGGCGCAGCGCAATCGCGAACTTCGCCTGCAGGGCCGGATCGGCGCCGTCGGCATCGGCGCACATCGCTTCGAGTGCGCGGGTCAGTGTGGGGTTGTTGGCTTGGTCCATCTTGGTCTCCAGTCTTGTCAGGCCTGCCGCATGCGGGCAGTTGTTATGCGGTTTTCGCTCAGCCGGCACCGCCGGCAAGGTCTGTTGCGCGTGCGAGCAGGCCGGCATCCGCCTTGAGGCGGTGCTTGGCCGGCTTGTGCGTGGGGGTGTGGGGAATCTGCTCCACCTGCACCACGTAGCGAGGCAGCTTGTGCGCGGCCAGGCGGTCGCGCACCCAGTCCACCAGTTCGGCCGCACTGACTGCCTTGCCGGGGCGCCACTGCACGGCCAGCAGGATTTCTTCCTCGCCAAGTTCGGCGGGCACGCCGATCGCCGCGGCTTCCTCGACCGCCGGGTGCTCGCCGAACACGCGGTCGAGCTCGGCGCCGGAGACGTTTTCGCCCTTGCGGCGGATCACGTCCTTCTTGCGTGCGACAAAGACGTAGTAGCCGTCGGCGTCCTGGCGGACCAGATCGCCGGTGGCAAACCAGCCTTCGCGGAAGGCGCTCTCGGTCTGGGCGCTGTCGCGGTAGTAGCCCTGCATCAGCGTGGGCGTGCGGATCAGCAGTTCGCCCGCGTCGCCGGACGCAACGTCCTTGCCATCTTCGTCGACAATGCGCGCCTGCGGCGCAGCGATGCCGGGGTCGGGATGGCGCGAGATCAGGCCCATCGTGCCCAGCTTGTGCGGACCATTGAACGGGTTGGCGATCACGCCGGGAATCTCCGTCATGCCATAGCACTCGATCAGCCGCGCGACGTGGAACTCGTTGCGCATCACGCCCACCATCTCGCGCGTCTGCGGCGCGATGAACATCTTGGTGATACGGTGGCCAGGCACGAACTCATCGCGTGGCCGCCGCGCCAGGATGCTGCCGGCCGCAGCGACGAGGTTGACCTCGGTCGCGCCGCTTTCCGCCGCGAAGCGCCAGAACGACGATGCCGAAAACCTGCGCACCAGCACCAGGCAGCCGCCGCACGCCAGCGCGCCGCCGACCGAGTACATCACCGCGTTGATGTGGAACAGCGGCATCACGCACATCACGCGCTCGTTCGGCTGCAGGTGCATGCGGCCGACGAAGGCTTCGGCAGTCAGTACATAGCCGCGCTGGCCATGCATGGCGCCCTTGGGAAAGCCGGTCGTGCCCGAGGTATAGATGATCATCGCCGTGGCCCCGGCACTGGCGTCGGAACCGGTATCGGCTTCGGATTCGCCGATCAGCGCCTGCGGGTGCGCGCCGGCTTCGTTGGCACGCAGCCAGGTGCGGCCGCCAAGCTGTGACACCACGGCCTTGGCCGTGTCCAGCGTGGCCGGGGAACACACCAGCCCGCAGATCTGCGCATGCTCGAAGACGTACAGCGCCTCGTCCAGCCGGTAGTCGGGATTGGCGGGGACCAGCGTGGCGCCAAGCCGCGCCAGCGCGAACATCAGCACGACCGTGGACGGATGGTTGGCCGACAGCACGCCGACCCGGTCGCCGGCACCGACCTGCATGTCGTGCGCAAGCCATGCCGCGGTGCGCGCGATGCGGGCAGCCAGTTCGCCGTAGCTCCAGGTCTCGCCCTCGAACAGCAGGGCCGGCTTGTCCGGATGCTGCGCGACGCGCGCGGCCAGGAAATCGGTCAGCGTGAAGTCATGTGCGCGGTATTGCCGCAGCACTTCCAGGGGCGGCACTGCCTGAGCCTCGACGGCGTTCGCGAGCGGGTTCATGCCGTGCAGGCCTCCGGCCCGGTGTAGGCGATGGCGTGCTCGGCGGCATCGGCCAGCGCGAAGCCGATCGGCTGCCGCGATTCCTCCTGGAGGTGCGCGATCAGGCTGGCCACCCGGGCCAGCAGCGGCACGCCCTTGAGCGCGCCGGGCGGATAGCCCGCATCCAGGAGGACAGCGGGAATCGCGCCGGAAACATTGAGCGGCAAGGCACGGGAAAAATGTCGCGGCACCGCGTCGGCCACGGCTTCCAGCGCCGCCACGTGCGCGCCCGCCAGGCCAAGTCCGCGCGCCACCTCGAGCAGGCGATGCGCGCGCGGATCGCCTTCCTTGTGCGTCGGGTGGCCAAAGCCCGGCAAGGGCTTGCGCTCGAGGCGCACCGCCGCCACCACGGCATCGGCACTCGCCGCGAGCGTGCCTTCGCCCTGTCCGGCCAGCACGTCCTGGAGCATCCGGCCAGCCGTCTCCGAAGCGCCCAGGATGACCGAGCCGCAGCCGAGCAAGCCTGCTGCCACCGCGCCTTGCAGGGCGTCTGGTGCCGCGGCCAGCGTCATGCGTGCAGCCTGCACCGACGGCACCAGGCCGTGCTCGGCAATCGCGACCAGGCACGCATTGGTGGCCGCCACCAGGCCGCTGTCGGGCACGCGGCTCGTCAGCAGGAAGAGGAAGTATTCGGTGAAATCCATGCGGCCGATCAGTTCGCGGCTGAGATTGCGGCCGTGTACCGACACGCCATGGGCGTCCACAAAGGCGATTGCGGTCGCCGGCTGCGGTTTTTCGCTGGGAGAAGCGGACATACTTTTGTCTCCGTTTTTGCGCTACGCGCATAATTAATCGCTATACGCAAATACTAGGCGGACTCCTCGGGCTACGCAAGGAAAATATTTCCGTACCGTACGGTATTAATCGGTGCCAAAAAAAACGCCTGACTGGCAGGCGAAATGGGGAATGACCACGGAGTGCGGGCTCGCTCGCATGAGCGGGCCCGTGGAGCACTTACTCCGTGCGGTCGTACGAGAACTGGATGCCGGCGGTGCCGCCGGTCTCGATGAACAGGTTCATGAAGGCGGGCACGGTCTCCTTGCGCGACCAGTCGCGCTGCAGTTCGCAGAACAGCTGGGCCACGCTGATCATCTTGGCGCCGGCCTGCTCTACGCGCCGCAGCGCAGCCTCGTGCGCGGCCACCGAGGTGCCGCCGACCGCATCGGCCACGACATAGACTTCATAGCCTTCGGCCAGTGCGTCGAGGGCCGGGAACGTCAGGCATGCCTCAGTCCACAGCGCGGTCATGATGAGCTTCTTGCGGCCGGTCGCTTCCACCGCCGCGCGGAACTCGACGTCTTCCCACGAGTTGATGCTGGTACGGTCGTAGGTCGGATATTCCTTCAGCACCTTGGCCAGTTGGCCGATGGGCGGCTTGTTCAGGCCGGTCTTGACGTTGACCGTCGAATGCACGATCGGCAGCTTGTAGGCGACGGCCGCCTTGGCCGTGCCGACGATGTTGTTGATCAGCAGTTGCCGGTCCATCGAGGCAATCGAGTTCACCTGTACCGGCTGGTAGTCGATGATGACGAAAGCGGAATTCTGCGGCGTGAGCAAATGGTCCTTGAGAGGATCGCGGATGGGTTCGCTGGCCATGGTGGTCTCCGGAGAAAATTGGCAAATGCCCGCTATGCGGTGAGCGATGGCGCCGCTGGTCAGTCACCGACTGCAGCGAGCCTTTGCAGCATATGTGAGGACTGCACGGATGCGTGATAGCCGTTCGCAGAACCCGCCGTTCGATGCTGCCGAACGGCGCGCGACAAACTTGCCACCGGCACATTCCTTGTCTAGCCTGCCCCTACACGACCGTTCTGAAACCGGGGAACCAGCATGGACGAGAGTTTCTTTGTGCTTGTAGTGCTCTATGCGAAAGCCGGCAGGGAAGCGGAACTGCGCGAGAAACTCGCCGCCGTCGTGGAGCCTTCGCGCCGCGACGCGGGCAACCTGCGCTATGAGCTGTTTGAACAACAGGACGACCCGCGCCGCTTCGTCTTCGTCGAGCACTGGGCGAGCCCGCAGGCCCAGGAGGCCCACCATACCCAGACCGAGCACATCCGCCGCTTCCAGGAAGAAGGCGGCGATGCGGTGGAGCGCGTCGAATTGTTCTATCGGATGCAGCGGCTGGCCTAGCGGCTCAGGCCGCTGCGCCAGGCTTTGCCACGATCAGGTCGATAGCGGAGTTGACGAGGGCTTCGATCTGCGAAGCGTCCGGGCGCTGGCCGGTGGCCAGCGTGCGGTGCAGGACACCGGCAATGACCATGCTGTGGAAGTGCTGCGCGGCGACTTCGGGCGTGGCGTTCAGCTTCGTTCCCGCGGCCTGTTGCGCGGCGAGGTAGCCCGCCACGTACTGGCAGGTGGCCACCGGGCCGCGCGCGTACCAGACCTGGCCGATTTCCGGGAAACGGCGCGCTTCGGCAATGATCAGCCGCAGGAACGCCTGGTGGCTGTCCTGCAGCAATGAGTCGAGGAAGCTGTGCGCGAGCGCGCGCAGGCCCTGCGCCGTATCGCTGCGCGCCGGTTCGATCTGCTCGACCTTCTCGAGGAAGCGGTCGCACAGCGCTTCGACCACTGCCACGAACAATCCGTCCTTGCCGCCGAAATAGCTGTAGACGTTGGTCTTCGAGCCCCCGCAGGCCTTCACGATCTCGTCCACGCTGACGCCGTCATAGCCATGCGCCAGGAACAGTTCCGAGGCTGTCTCGAGGATGGCGGCACGCTTGACCTCTCCACGGCGCGTGATGCGCGCAGCGGGCTGGTCTGCGGCGGCGGACGGTCTCGGCGTGGGCGGCGTAGTTTTCACGGAATCGGTACGGACGGATGGAGTGACGGCGCAGTCTACCAAAAGCGATCTGCGCGCATGCTGGCATTCCAGTTCCCAGGGCGGATCTGCGGCTCGATAACAACAGTACTGTACCGTACGGTTTGTGCTATAGTGGGGTCGTGGCCGGCGCTGCGTCCTGCGCGGCCCGCCAACCGCACTGCTTCCCTAGCCAAAGGATCCAAGACCATGAAGACCATTTTCCTGACCACTGCCGCCCTGCTGATTGCCACGGCCACCGCGCACGCCACCACACGAAAGCCTGACCCGTTCACCGATGGCGCGCACGCCGAGGTGGCCGCCCGGCAACTCGCGGCACGTACCGCTTCACCGCGACTCACCGACGAACAGTTCCGCACACTGGCCCTGCGCAAGGTCGATCCGTATACCGATGGTGCCGTGCGCAGCGCCGATCCCTATACCGACGGTGCCGCCAGGCCGGTCGACACGTTCACCAATGGCGCCTGACGGCGTCATCCCGGCCGCGGCAGAACGCCTGTGCGCACGCTCGCGTTCCCGGATGCCGAACACCCTGTTCGCCGCGGCGCACCTTACCCGGGCCGGGCCGCGGTGCTAGTCTTCCCAGGTTGCTCTCTCCCCACTCATTAGCGCGGCCCAGCCCGCACCTTACGCCCATGCCGGGCTGACAGGAGACCACCATGGCGTCAGCGATGCCCATCCCGTCCTCCGATAACGACACCGATGCACAGGAAACCCGCGAGTGGCTGGATGCGCTCGAAGGCGTGATCGCCCAGGAAGGCCCCGAACGCGCGCATTTCCTGATCGAACAACTGATCCGGCGCGCGCATGGCGCCGGCATCTACTTGCCGTTCAGCGCCAATACCGCTTACCTGAATACGATTCCGCTGCAGACCCAGGCGCGCAGTCCGGGCGACCACCAGCTCGAGCACCGCATCCGCTCGTATATCCGCTGGAATGCCATTGCCGTTGTGCTGCGCGCGGGACGCGATACCAATGTGGGCGGCCATATCGCCAGCTTCGCCTCGGCGGCGACGCTGTATGAAGTCGGCTTCAACCACTTCTGGCACGCGCCCTCGGCCGAGCATGGCGGCGATCTCGTGTTCTTCCAGGGACATTCCGCGCCCGGCTTCTATGCGCGCGCGTTCCTGGAGGGACGGCTGAGCGAGTCGCAGATGGACCATTTCCGCCAGGAAGTGGGCGGACAAGGCATTTCCTCGTACCCGCACCCGTGGCTGATGCCGGATTTCTGGCAGTTCCCGACCGTGTCGATGGGCCTCGGCCCGATCATGGGCATCTACCAGGCCCGCTTCATGAAGTACCTGCAGGACCGTGGCTTTGGCCAGCACGACACGCGCAAGGTGTGGGTGTTCTGCGGCGACGGCGAGATGGACGAGCCCGAGTCGCGCGGCGCGCTGGGCATGGCCGGACGCGAACAGCTCGACAACCTGGTCTTCGTCATCAACTGCAACCTGCAGCGCCTGGACGGGCCGGTGCGCGGCAACGGCAAGATCATCCAGGAACTGGAATCGGAGTTCCGCGGCGCCGGCTGGAACGTGATCAAGGTGGTCTGGGGCAGCAAGTGGGACCCGCTGCTGGCACGCGACAAGCAAGGCATTCTCGCCCAGCGCATGATGGAATGCGTCGACGGCGACTACCAGACCTTCAAGTCGAAGGACGGCGCCTACGTGCGCGAGCATTTCTTCAACACGCCCGAACTCAAGGCCCTGGTGGCGGACTGGTCCGACGAGGACATCTGGCTGCTCAATCGCGGCGGCCATGATCCGCACAAGGTCTACGCGGCCTACCAGGCCGCGGCGAACCACACGGGCCAGCCCACGGTGATCCTGGCCAAGACGATCAAGGGCTACGGCATGGGCGAGGCCGGCGAGGCGCAGAACATCACGCACCAGCAAAAGCACATGCGCGTCGAGACCCTGGCGCACTTCCGCGACCGCTTCCGCCTGCCGCTCAGCGACGAGCAGCTGGCCGACCTGAGCTACCTGAAGTTCGACGAGGGCTCGCCCGAGCATGCCTACCTGCACCAGCGCCGCGAGGCGCTGGGCGGTTACCTGCCAGCACGCCGCCGCACGGGACCGGAACTGCCGGTGCCGGCGCTGTCGGCGTTCGACAGCCAGCTCAAGGCCAGCGGCGAGGGCCGCGAGTTCTCCACCGCGATGAGCTTCGTGCGCATCCTCAACGTGCTGTTGCGCGACAAGGCACTGGGCCGGCGCATCGTGCCGATCGTCTCGGACGAGTCGCGCACGTTCGGCATGGAGGGCCTGTTCCGCCAGATCGGCATCTGGTCGCAGCAGGGGCAGACCTACACGCCGCAAGACGCGTCGCAGCTGAGCTTCTACAAGGAGTCGAAGGACGGGCAGATCCTGCAGGAGGGCATCAACGAAGCGGGCGCGATGGCCGACTGGATCGCCGCCGCCACGTCGTACAGCACGCACGGCGAGCCGATGATCCCGTTCTTCATCTTCTACTCGATCTTCGGCTTCCAGCGCTTTGGCGACCTGGCGTGGGCCGCCGGCGACCAGCGTGCGCGCGGCTTCCTGCTCGGCGGCACCGCGGGACGCACCACGCTGAACGGCGAAGGCCTGCAGCATGAGGACGGTCACAGCCTGGTATGGGGCGGCACGATTCCCAACTGCGTCAGCTATGACCCGACCTTCGCCTTCGAACTCGCGGTGATCATCCAGGACGGCCTGCGCCGCATGCTGCAGGTGCAGGAGGACGTCTACTACTACATCACCGTGATGAACGAGAACTACGAACATCCGGCGATGCCAGAGGGTGCCGCGCCAGACATCCTGAAAGGCATGTACGCGTTCCGCCGCGCCCCCGACGGCACCGGCCCGCGCGTGCAGTTGCTGGGCGCGGGCACGATCTTCCGCGAGGTCATCGCCGCGGCCGCCATGCTGGAGCAGGACTGGGGCGTGCAGGCTGACCTGTGGGGCTGCCCGAGCCTCACCGAACTGGCGCGCGACGGCAATGCGGCGGTGCGCTGGAACCTGCTGCATCCGGACGAAACGCCGCGGCAGTCGCACGTGGAGCGTTGCCTGGCCGAAACGCACGGCCCGGTGATTGCCGCGACCGATTACGTGCGCATGCTGGCGGAGCAAATCCGCCCGTTCGTGCCGCGCGCCTATACCGTGCTGGGCACCGACGGCTATGGGCGCTCGGACACGCGCGAGCAGCTGCGCGATTTCTTCGAGGTGGACCGCCGCTGGATCACGCTGGCGGCCCTGAAGGCGCTGGTGGACGAAGGCACGCTGGAACGCGGCGTGCTGCGCGAGGCCATCGGCAAGTACGGGATCGATCCGGAGAAGCCCAATCCGTTGCTTGCCTGAGCGGCCGCCGGCGCCGCCGCGCGGCTCAGGCGGCGCCGCCTTGCAACAGCCTGAGCGGCCCGGCCCCGGCCCCGGCAAATTCCGGGTCTTCCCACGGCGGCCGCGCCAGCGAGGCCTGGAGATATTGCACCAGCGTGCGCAGCTTGACCGAGCCGAAGCCGCTGCGCGGATAGACGGCAAAGATGCCGTCGTCCACGGGCGGCAGCTCCGGCAGCACTTCCACCAGGCGGCCGGCACGCAGATCATCCCAGACGATGAAGCGCGGCAGCACGGCCAGGCCCTGCCCGGCCAGCGCCGCATCGCGCAGCACTTCGCCGTTATTGGCGGTGAACACGCCGCGCGGCGTGATGCTGCGCTGGCCGCCCTTTGCCGACGGATCGGCGAAAGCCCACACCTGCCCCGGCGGCGAGTTGCTGTAGGCCAGGCAGGCGTGCTGCGCGATATCGTCGAGCCCCCGCGGCAGGCCCGCGCGGTCGGCGTATGCGGGACTGCAGCACAGCACGCGCCGGCTGACAGCAAGCTGGCGCGCAATCAGCGAACTGTCGCCAAGACGCGTGATGCGGATGGCCACGTCGTAGCGCTCATAGCCCACATCGGCGAGCTTGTCGTCGAGTTCGAGAATCAGGTTCAGGCGCGGATGGTCGCGCGCAAAGGCCGCAATCAGCGGCGACAGCCAGCGCGTGCCAAAAGTCATCGGCGCCAGCACGCGTAATTCGCCGCACAGCTCGCGCGCGGCGTCGGAGACCGCCTGCGCCGCATGGTCGAGCTGGCTCAGCGCGGCGCGCGCCTGCTCGTAGAAGTAGCGGCCGCTCTCCGACGGCCGGATGCTGCGCGAGGAGCGCTGCAGCAGCGATACTCCCAGCTCGCGCTCCAGGTCGCTGATGCGCTTGCTGACCACGGACTTGGACAAACCCATGCGCCGTGCCGCGGCGCTGATGCCGCCAAGCTCGACCACATAGAGATAGGCCTGGATATCTTCGGTTCGCAATGACATCAATGTCCCCTTGCACGTCCGCCGAGGCCGCCCGCCTTGGCGGCGCCCCATGATGGTGGACCTCTGTTGCTCGATACGACAGTTCAAGCATAGTATTGGGACGAATTCGCCTCTAGATGGCAATTCCGCGCATCAGAGTCCTGTTTCATGAACGATAAGGACACGGTTTGCAAGACCTGAACGACCTCTACCTCTATGTGCAGGCCGTCGACCATGGCGGCTTCGCGCCGGCCGGCCGCGCGCTGGGCATGCCGAAATCCCGCCTGAGCCGCCGCATGGCGATGCTGGAGGAACGGCTTGGCGTGCGCCTGATCCAGCGCTCGACGCGCCGTTTTGCCGTCACGGAGATCGGCCGCATCTACTACGAGCACTGCAAGGCCATGCTGGTGCAGGCGGAGGCCGCGCAGGAAGCCATTGAAGTCACGCGTGCCGAGCCGCGCGGCACGGTCCGCGTGACTTGCCCGGTCGCGCTGCTGCAGGCCCATGTGGGAACGATGCTGGGCGAGTTCATGGCGCGGCATCCGCTGGTGGCCATCCATCTGGAGGCCACCAACCGGCGTGTCGATCCGGTGGCGGAAGCTATCGATGTCGCTATCCGCGTGCGCCCGCCACCGCTCGAAGACAGCGACCTGGTCATCCGCCCGCTGGCGGAGCGCAGCCAGTGCCTGGTGGCCAGTCCGTCGCTGGTGCGGGCATTCGGCATGCCGCAGTTTCCCGCCGCGCTTCATGACTGGCCGAGCCTGGCCGTTGGCACCCCGCAGGCGGACCACGCCTGGCGGCTGTTCGGCCCCGACGGCGAGCAGGCCAACATCCATCACCGCCCGCGCTATGTCACCGGCGACATGGTGGCCGTGCGGAATGCGGCCGTCGCGGGCGTCGGGGTCTGCCAGCTGCCGGTGATGATGGTGCGCGACCAGCTCGGCGACGGCTCGCTGGTGAAGGTCCTGCCAGGGTGGGCGCCGCGGCGCGAGATCCTGCATGCCGTCTTTGCCTCGCGGCGGGGTCTGCTGCCGGCGGTCAGAATGCTGATCGACCACCTGGCCGAGCGCTTCGGAGGGATGGAGGAAGAGTAGCCGGCGGAATCCCCCACCTCCGGGCCGCAGATCAGGCGGCCTGTGTGGCCGGCAGTCCGGCGAGATAGCTGTGGATCTGCGCGACCACGGCTGCGCCCTCGCCTACCGCCGCGGCGACACGCTTGGTCGACCCCGAACGCACGTCACCGATCGCGAATACGCCTGGCACGCTGGTCTGCAAGGGATACGGCACTGCCGACGCGCAGCCCAGCGCGCCCCCGCCCGTGCGCACGAAGCCCTTGTCGTCGGTCTCCACATTGCAGGTACGCAGCCACGACGCATTGGGATCGGCACCGATAAACAGGAACAGGTGGCGCACTGGCAGCGACACCAGCGCATCGCTTTCCGTGGGGGCGTGATAGCGCACGTCGGAAAGCCAGCCGTCCCCGTTGAGCGCACGGATTTCCGCATGGTTGTGAAGTTGTACGTTCGGCAGCCCGGCGATCCGGTCGATCAGGTAGCGCGACATGGTGGCAGCAAGCCCCTGTCCACGCACCAGCATATGCACTTGCGCCGCATGCGTCGCCAGGTACACGGCGGCCTGTCCGGCGGAGTTGCCGCCGCCCACCAGCATCACCGGCTCGTTCTTGCACAGCTTGGCCTCCACGGGCGAGGCCCAGTAGTACACGCCGCGTCCCTCGAAGCGCTCGAGCGCGGCAATCGCCGGCCGGCGGTATTGGGCGCCGGTGGCGATGACCACCGTGTGCGTCGCGATCATGCGGCCGTCGGCCAGCTCCAGCCGGATCGGGTCCGATCCGCAATGCAGGGCCTTGACCTCGAGCGGAATGGCAATGTGGGCGCCGAACTTGAGCGCCTGCACGAATGCGCGCCCGGCCAGCGCCTGGCCGGAAATGCCGGTGGGAAAGCCAAGGTAGTTCTCGATGCGCGCGCTGGCACCGGCCTGCCCGCCCGGCGAACGGCAATCGATCACGGCCACCGACAGGCCTTCGGACGCGGCATACACCGCTGTGGCCAAACCGGCCGGGCCCGCGCCCACCACGACCACGTCATAGACGTGCGCCGGGTCGAATTCGGGCAGCAGGCCGAGGCAGGAGGCCAGTTGGCCTTCGTCGGGCGCGCGCAGTACGCGGCCGTCCGGGCAGATCACGAGCGGAAAGTCCGACGCCGGCGCGTTCGCGAACTCGCTCAGGCAGGTGCAATCGCGCTCGGTGTCCATGTCGATCACCGTGTACGGATGCCCATTGCGGCGCAGGAACGCCTGCAGCGTCAGCAGCAATGGCTCCGTGCCGTGCCCGACCAGCACCGGACCGCTGCCGGACTCGATCAGCCCGACCCGGCGCAGGATCAGCGCGCGCATGATGCGCTCGCCTAGTTCGGCCTCCGCCACCAGCAGCGCGCGCAGCCGGTCGGGCGGAATGACGAAGCCCTCGGAATCGTCCAGTGCGCGGCCGTCCACCAGCGACGGACGGCCGCTCAGGGTGCCGACTTCGGCCGAGAACATGCCCGGACCGAGGTCGGTGATCAGGTTCTCGCGCCCGAGGCCGTCGCGACGGACGATCTGGATGCTGCCACGGACCACCACGTACATGCCGCGGCCGGCCTGCCCGACCGAAAACAGGTGCTCGCCGGCGTGCCAGTGCTGCATGGTGCCGAAATGGCGCATGCGAGCGACTTCCTCGGCGCTGAGCGTCGGGAACATCTGGTGCTGCCGCGATTCCAGCGTCGAATAGGGCGCGTCGAGGCCGGCTGCCGCCTCGGTGCCCTGCCCTTCAACGCCCGCCGTCAGTTCCGCTTGCGCCATGCTTGCCCCCCATCATCCATGGATTTGTCGGCCTGCGCGCACAGCCGGCGCGGCCGACCATCGCACCTCATCGATAGTAGTCCGCAGCGGCGAGGAAGCGAGCGCTGGGGCGCGAGGGAGCCGCCTCAGGGCCGCCGGGAGTTGCGCATTCCGCCAGCTTGCGCTTGAATGTCCGCCTTGCCGGCTTCGGCCCACTGCACTACGACACGGACCCTTGATGAGCGCCACGCCTGAAAATCCTTCCCGCCAGCCGATCCGGACCCTGACCCCGATCGAAGGGCGCGTACTTGGCGTCCTGCTGGAAAAGCAGCACACCGTGCCAGACACCTATCCGCTCTCGCTCAATGCGCTGACCGCGGGCTGCAACCAGAAGACGGCGCGTTCGCCGGTCATGAACGTCACGGAAGCGGAAGTGGTGGTCGCCATCGACGGCCTGAAAGGACTGAGCCTGGTTTTTGAAGGCAGCAGCAGCCGCGTGCCGCGCTTTGAACACAATATGGGCCGCGTGCTGGGCGTGCCGTCGCAATCGGCGGCGCTGCTCGCCATGCTGCTCCTGCGCGGTGCGCAGACGGCGGCGGAGCTGCGCCTGAACACGGTGCGACTGCATGCCTTCGCGGATATCTCGTCGGTCGAAGCCTTTCTTGACGAGCTGGCTGAACACGAACCGCCCTATGTCGTGAAGCTGGCGCGCGCACCGGGCGAGCGCGAGCATCGCTGGATGCACCTGCTCGGTGGCGAAATCAGCGCGGAGTCCCTGGCCCTGAGCGGGTCAGCCTCGGCCGAAGAATCGGTGGCACCGTCCGAACTCGAACGGCTGCGCGCCGAGCAGCGCGAGCTTTCCAACCGCGTCCAGCGGCTGGAAGCCCTGGTGGAGCACATGGCCAGCCAGCTGGGCATCGACCCCGACGCGCTGGCCGGCTGACCAGCGAGGGCGACGGCTTAGCCCGCCCCCTTCGTACAGGCCGATGCGACCGCAGGTCGATTTATAGTGTGGGGGAAATTCCTGTCGGTTAATTGCGCAAACGATCGCCGGCCGTGGTGTCGCCTAAGCTTTGCTCAGGACGACTTCAACCAGCCGGCGCTTACATGCGCCGGACCCATACCATGGAAAAAACCGCTTTCGTCTTTGCCGGTGGCGGCAGCCTGGGTGCGATCCAGGTCGGCATGCTGCGGGAACTGGTCGCGTCGGGCCTGACCCCCGACCTCGTGATCGGGGCCTCCGCAGGGGCCATCAACGGGGCCTATTTCGCCTGCAACCCGGGGCGCGACGGGGCAGCGCGGCTCGAACAGCTGTGGCGCACGATCCGGCGCGCGGAGATCATGCCGTGGTCCTGGCGCAGCGTACTGGGCATGCTGGGCGGCAGCCGCGGCTACCTGGTGGACGCCTACGGCTTGCGCACGCTGCTGAGCCGCAATTTTGGCGACGCGCGGCTGGAAGGCTCCGCGCTTCCACTGCACGTCGTGGCCACCGACATGCAGAGCGGCGCGGAAGTCCTGCTTTCCAGCGGCGCGATCGTGGATGCGGTGCTGGCCAGTGCGGCCATTCCCGGCGTCTTCCCGCCCGTGCAGTTCGAGGGACGCACGCTGATCGATGGCGGCGTGGCGAACAATACGCCAGTGTCGACCGCCGTGCGGCTCGGGGCCACGCGCGTGATCGTGCTGCCGGCGGGCTTTACGTGCTCCGAGCGGCGGCCGCCGCGTGGGGCGCTGGAGCATGCTTTCAATGCGCTCTCGCTGCTGGTCGCGCGCCAGCTCGTCCACGACCTGCAGCACTGGGGCAGCCACGCGCATATCTCCGTGGTGCCGCCGCTTTGCCCGCTCGATATCTCGCCCTACGATTACTCGCGCTGCGGCGAGCTGATCGACCGCGCGGCCAGCACCACTGCACTGTGGCTGTCGCATGACGGGCTCGAAAGCGAGAATGTGCCAGGGGCGCTCCATCCGCATACGCATACGCACGATGCGGACGCGCCGAACTGCAGTGCCGACATGACGCCGCCCCGGCCGCCGCAGGCATCGTCCGGCGCGGAACACCACCTATAGCGCGCCGGGCTTTCACTCCACCCTCACTCCACCTTCACGCCGCCCTTCTTCACCACCTCGCCCCAGCGCACCGACTCCTCCCTGATGAAGGCCTGGAACTGGTCAGCCTTGCCGCCGACCGGGTCGATGCCGTAGTCGATCAAGCGGGCGCGGACGTCAGGCTGGTGCAGCACGGCATCCATCTCCGCGGAAATCTTCGCCAGCACCGCGGGCGGCGTTTTGGCCGGCGCGATCAGGCCGATCCAGCTGCTGGCCGTCACGGTCGGATAACCGGCCTCGGCCATGGTCGGCACGTCCGGCGCAGCCGGCCAGCGCGTGGGGCTGGAGATGGCCAGCGCGCGCACCTTGCCGGCCTTCACCTGCGGCATCATGGTCTGCACCGAATCGAAGATGATGGCCACCTGCCCCGAGAACAGGTCGGGCAGCGCCGGCGAAATCCCCTTGTATGGCACGTGGACCATCTTCACGCCCGTAGTCTGCGCGAACAGTTCGCCGGCCAGGTGGGCACCCGAGCCATTGCCGCTCGAAGCAAAGGTCAGCTTGTCCGGATGGGCCTTGCCCCAGCTCACAAGCTCCTTCACGTTGGTGGGCGGCAGTTGCGCGCTCGACACCAGCAGCAGCGGAATGCGGCCGATCAGGCTGACGCCGGTCAGGTCCCTGACCGGGTCGTAGCTCATGCGCGGATACAGGCTCGGGTTGATCGCGTGCGCCGCCACCACGACCAGCAGCGAGTAGCCGTCCGGCGCGGACTTGGCGACGTTGTCCGAGCCGATCATGCCATTGGCGCCGGGGCGGTTTTCCACCACCACCGGCTGGCCGATGCGCTCGGCCAGTTTCTGCATCACGAGCCGCGTGACGGCGTCGGAAACGCCGCCCGGCGTGTAGGGCACGACCACGCGCACCGGATGGCTCGGCCAGTTGTCGCCTTGCGCGATGGCCGGCATCGCGCCGGCCATCAATCCTGCGAACAGGCCAAGGCCCAGCAATCTGCGGATGCGCCCGTTGGGCTTGTTGTGCGTCATGTCTCCTCCTTGTCGGATGAGCGCCTGTTGCCGGCGCGTCGGTTCTGTCAATCAGTCGCTCAAGTCCTGCACCCAGCTCTGCGGGATGGAAACCGGGAAATCCAGCAGCATCTGCGCGAAGCTCTTGCCAAGCGGGTCGGAGCGCAGGCTCGCGACACCGCCGCCGCCCAGCGCCCCATGCATCAGGAAATTCAGCGCATGCAGCCCTGGCACCTCGAACCGCTCGACCTCGCCATGCACGAGATGGGCAAAGTACGCACGCACAGCCTGCGGCGTAAGCTGTTCGCGCAACAGCGCGAGGTACTCAGGCCGGCGCGCGATCACGCCGATGTTTTCGTCATCACCCTTGTCGCCACTGCGGGCGTAGGCCAGCGCGACCAGCGGGCACGCCACGCGGGGTCCATCAGGTACCGGCGGCAGAGCAGGCATGTCGATGACCGCGGGAGCTGCCTCGTCGCCACACAGTGCGGCCTTGGCCAGGAGGATCTCGCCGCCATCGAACCCCACGCGCATCGGCACGTCCGCCTTCGGCACCAGGAAGGAAAACACTTTGACCACGGGCTGGATGTCGACCCGCCCCGAGAACGACGAGCGCGTGCCCGCCGCCATCGAGGTGCCGGCGGACGAGCACTCGCGCTGCAGGAAGGCCAGCGCCTTGGCCTGTTCATGGCGTGCGCCGATGCGCAGCACCACCTCTCTCGTGGGCAGGTCGCGCGCATGCGGCCCGTATTGCGATTCACAGCCAAGCAACTCGACGATGGTCTCGCTGTAGTCCGGCAGGCCGCGCGCGGCCAGCATGTCACGCGTGCGCCGGAGCAGCGCATCGGCCGTGCGGCGCGCCTTGGCGGGGGCATCGATGCCGCGGATCGCCATCATCAAGCTGATCTGGTAGCCGTCCTGCCAGGTGGCGTTGCCCTTGTAATGGCTGCCGGGCGCCCGGCCGCGCGCGCCCGATACGCGCACCCTGCCAGGTGCGGCCAGTTCGGTGCGCACCGCGCGGAAGTCGCAGGTCACGTCGGGCATCAGGTAGTTGGCGGGATCGCCGACCTCGTACAAGACCTGCTCCGCCACCGCGGCCGGATCGACCAGTCCGCCGGTGTCGTCCGGCTTGCTCAGCAGGAAACTGCCGTCGTGCGCGCAGTCGATCACCGGATAGCCCATGCGGTCCCAGTCCGGCACGCGCTGCCAGTCGGTGAACAAGCCGCCCGTGGCCTGCGCGCCGCACTCGATCACATGACCGGCCAGCGTCCCGGCGGCCAGGCGGTCCCAGTCGGTCCAGTCCCATTCGAACTCGTGGGCCAGCACGCCCACCACCACCGCGCTGTCCACGCAGCGTCCGGCGACGACGATGTCCGCCCCAAGCCCCAGCGCGCGCGCAATGCCCTGCGCGCCGGTGTAGACGTTGGCGGACCATGGCTCCATGGTCGGCACCGGCTGGCCGCCAAGATCCGTCAGCCCTTGCTCGCACCATTGCGCGAACTGCGCCTGCACGTCGTCCCCCGTCACCACCGCGATGCGCGGCGACAGCCCTTGCTGCGCGGCCACCTTCAGGAGCGCATCGCGGCACGCCTGGGGATTCAGGCCACCGGCATTGGCGACGACGCGGATGCCGCGGCCCAGGATCTCGCCAAGGTTCGGTGCCATGGCGGCGTTCACGAAATCCGTCGCATAGCCCAACGCAGGATCCTTGGCACGGGCGCGCGCCAGGATCGACATGGTCGTCTCGGCCAGGTAGTCGTAGACCAGGTACTGCATGCCCGGCACAGTCAGCAACTGCGGCGTGGCAATCGCGGAATCCCCCCAGAAGCCCGAGGCGCCGCCGATGCGGATGGTCTTGGCGGTATCGGTCATGCACGCTCCTTGCCGGCGTCAGCTTCCACGCGGGCCAGCAGCGCCCCCGCGCTGGCTTGTCCGCCTGCGCGTGCGGCCAGTTCAGCCACCACGCCCGCGAATGGGGCAGCAATGATGTGCTCCATCTTCATGGCTTCCAGCACCACGAGCGGCTCGCCGGCTGCCACGCGGTCGCCTTCGGCGACGTGCACGGACACGATGCGCGCCGTCAGCGGGGCCTGCAGAAGGCCGTCGGCATCGCCGCTATCGCCGATACCGCGCCGGCGGCGCGGATCATGGCGCTGGAACCTCCACGCGCGGCCGGCCTGGAACAGGTGCAGCGCAGGCTGGTCCACTGCGAACACCAGCGGATACGCGACGCCGTCGCACTCCACCAACGCGGTGCCGTCCTGCGGGTCGGCACGCAGCACGCGCACCACGCAGGTTTCGGCCGGCGCATCGCCATCACGCTCGCGCAGGCTGACATGCCAGCCGTCGCCTGCAGCGTGCAGCATCACGTTCCACGACTGGCCCGCTGCACCCAGCGCGATGCTGGACGCCGTTCGGGCCAACGCCGCCGGCTGGCTGCCACCGTCCAGCACGCCCGCGGCGACCAGCGCGGCGCTTGCCGCGACGTGCGGCGGCGGCACCGTGGCGGTCAGCGCGGCCGGCATATGCGTGTAGACAAAACCAGTGTGGACGTCGTTGCCGGCAAAGGCCGGGCTGGCCAGGCAATCAGCCAGGAAAGCCTGGTTGGACGGCACTCCCAGCAGCACGCAATCTTCCACCGCGCGCAGCAGCTTGCGCCGCGCCTCTTCGCGGTTGGCGCCGTGCGCGACCAGCTTGGCGATCATCGAGTCATAGTGCGTAGGAATGGCCCCACCCTCTTCCAGCGCGTGGTCCACGCGCACGTCGCGGCCCGTGGCAGGCGGGCGCCAGCGCATCAGCGGTCCGCCCTGTGGCAGGAAGCCGGCAGGGACGTCTTCCGCGGTGAGCCGGACCTCGATCGCATGGCCGTTCAGCCGCACGTCGTCCTGCGCGACCGGTAGCGGTTCGCCTGCGGCCACCCGCAGTTGCCACTCGACCAGGTCGAACCCCGTGATCGCTTCCGTGACAGCATGTTCGACCTGCAGGCGCGTGTTCATCTCCATGAAATAGAAGTTGGCGTCGCCATCGAGCAGGAACTCCATGGTGCCCGCGCCGACATAGCCGATCGCGCGCGCGGCGCGCACGGCGGCGTCACCCATGCGCGCACGCAGCGCGGGACCGACGGCCGGCGACGGTGCCTCTTCGATGACCTTCTGATGGCGGCGCTGCACCGAGCAGTCGCGCTCGCCAAGGTGGATCACATTGCCGTGGGTATCGGCGAACACCTGGATTTCCACGTGGCGCGGCGCGATCACGGCGCGTTCCAGGATCAGTTCGCCGGAACCGAACGCGGTCAGCGCTTCAGAGCGGGCGCTGGCCAGTGCCGCGGGCAGGCCTGCGGCATCGCGCACCAGCCGCATGCCGCGCCCGCCACCACCGGCTGCTGCCTTGACCATCAGCGGAAAGCCGATCTGGCCCGACTGCGCCAGCAGTGTGGCGTCGTCCTGCGCGGTGCCCTGGTAGCCAGGCACGCACGGCATGTCGGCGGCGAGCATCAGGCGCTTGGCCTCGGCCTTGTTGCCCATGGCGCGGATGGCCTGCGCCGGCGGACCGACGAAGACCAGCCCGGCGGCCACGACGGCCTCGGCAAACTCGGCATTCTCGGCCAGGAAGCCGTAGCCCGGATGCACGGCATCGGCGCCGCTCCTGCGCGCGGCATCGAGGATCGCCGCAATATTCAGGTACGACTCGCGCGGCGCGGCGGCGCCGATCCAGACGGCGCGGTCCGCTGCAGCCACATGCGGGCTATGCCTGTCGGCCTCGGAATAGACAGCCACCGTGGCCAGGCCGAGGCGGCGCGCGGTGCGCATGATGCGCACGGCAATCTCGCCGCGGTTGGCGACAAGCAGCGTATGGAAAGGTCGGCGGGTAGCGGACATGAAGGAATCCCGTGAATCTCTTTTGAAAGCCTCAGGCAATAGCCTGCGCGGCGCGGACGGTGTCGGCATCGAAGCGCGCCACCCAGCTCGCGTCGCGCTTCTCGCGGAAGGCCGCAACGCCTTCGGCGCCTTCGCGCCGCATGCATTGCGCGAACAGGCGCGATGCCTCGTCCAGCAGCGGCGAGACGGATGAGAGCGGCTCCTGGCCACAACGGCCCACCAGCGTCTTGAACGTGCGGTTGGCGTGCGGCCCGCACCGGCCAATGCGCGTCAGCCATTCGGCGATCAGCGCATCCAGTTCGGCACTGTCTTCAGCAAGCTGGTCGACCAGGCCGATGGCCACCGCCGATGGGCCGCTGACGCGCTCGCCGGTCAGCCCGAGCCGGCGCGTGGCCACAGCGCCCAGGCGCTGCACCACGAACGGCGCAATCTGCGCGGCGATAATGCCCAGCGTCGTCTCCGACAGCGCGAAACGTGCATCACGCGTAGCCAGAACGATGTCCGCCGCGCACGCCAAACCCATGCCGCCGCCCATGGCCGCGCCATCGACGGCGACAATCACGGGCACCTGCAGTTCCGACAGGCGCTCCATGAAGTAGCCGAACTGGCGATTGCGCGTGGCGACCGGATCTTCCTGGCTGGCATCGGCCTGCAAGCGTGCCTGGAAATTGCCGACGTTGCCGCCGGCGCTGAAGATGCCGCCGGCGCCGCGCAGCACCAGTGCACGGATTTCAGGATCGGACTCCGCCTGTTCCACGGCGGCGGCCAGCGCGGCCACGACTTCAGGCGCGAGCGCATTGCGCGTGGCGGGAATGTTCAGCGTCGCGAACAGGACGCCGCTGGCGCGGCGAACGATCACGCCGTCGTTCTGCGAGGTGTCTGGCATGGCAGTGTGTCGTTGATGAGGGTCCGTCAAGCGCTCAGCCGCGCGACATCAGGCCCATCTGCTTGGCGATGACCTGCAGCATCACTTCATCGGCGCCGCCGCCGATCGAACCGAGGCGGAAATCGCGATAGGCGCGCGACGCGTGGTTGTCCCACGTGTAGCCCATGCCGCCCTGGAACTGCATGCACCAGTCCGCCACCTCGCGCGACAGGCGCCCTGCCTTGAGCTTGGCCATCGACGCCAGCTCGGTCACCTCGCCACCGTTGATATAGGTCTGCGTGGCCACGTAGACCAGCGCGCGCAGCGCCTCCATCTCGGTCTTGAGCTCGGCCAGCTTGAACTGGATAAACTGGTTGTCCAGCAGCGGCTTGCCGAAAGCGACGCGCTGGCGCAAGTATTCGGCGGTCTCCTCGATCAGCGCCGTGCAGGCCAGGCGGCGCGCGGCGCCGTTCAGGCGCTCTTCCTGGAACTGCTTCATCTGGTAGATAAAGCCCATGCCCTCTTCGCCGATGCGGTTGCGCACCGGCACACGCACTTCGTCGAAGAAGATCTGCGCGGTGTCGGAGCACCACATGCCAAACTTCCTGATCTTCTGCACTTCCACGCCCTTCACGCGCTTGCCGTTCTCCTTGAGCGGCACCACGATCAGCGACTTGTTCTTATGCACCGGGCCGTCGGAGGTGTTGCACAGCAGGCAGATCCAATCGGACTGCGTGCCGTTGGTGATCCACATCTTGGAGCCGCTGATGACGTAGTCGTCGCCGTCGCGGCGCGCGCGCGTCTTGAGCGACGCCACATCGGAGCCGGCCCCGGCTTCCGACACCCCGATCGAGCACACCATGTCGCCCGCAATGGCCGGGGCCAGGAATTCGCGCTTGAGCGCGTCGGAACCGAACGCGGTCAGCGCCGGCGTGGCCATGTCGGTCTGCACGCCTACGCCCATGCCGATGCCTTGCGCACGCGCATAGCCCAGCGCCTCCGCCGCGGCAACGGCATAGGAGAAGTCGAGCCCCAGGCCGCCGTATTCGACTGGCTTGGTGATGCCCAGGAAGCCAAGATTGCCCATCTTCTTGAACAGCTCGTGCGCGGGGAAAATCTCGGCGGCCTCCCATTCTTCGACGTGCGGGTCGATCTCCGCCGACACGAAGCGGCGGATGCTGTCCATGATATTGCGGTGGTCTTCGGTGTACAGCATGCTGGTCTCCAGGGATTCTTGTTGGCTTGATGTTCGTTGCAGTATGGCCGGGCGCGCTTACATGCGAGCCACACCGAATTGCATGGCGCGCGGCTGACGCAAGTTCGCTTCGCGCGCGGTGGCCAGCACGAAGGCAAGCACGGCACGCGTGTCACGCGGGTCGATCACGCCGTCATCCAGCAACAGGCCGCTGGTGACAAAGGCGCTGGCCTGGCGTTCGAAGTTGGCGACGATATCCTCGGTCTGCGCGGCAAGCTGCGCTTCATCGACCGCCTTGCCCTTGCGCTCGGCCTGCTGTCGCGCCACGATCTCCAGCGTCATGGCGGCCTGCTCGCCGCCCATCACCGCGGTGCGTGCGTTGGGCCACGAGAAGCAGAAGCGCGGGTGGAAGCCGCGGCCGCACATGCCGAAATTGCCCGCGCCGAATGAGGCGCCGCAGTAGATCGTGATCTGCGGCACGGTCGAGTTGGACAGTGCCTGGATCATCTTCGAGCCGTGCTTGATCATGCCCGCCTCTTCCGAGGCGCGGCCCACGATGAAGCCGGTGGTGTTCTGCAGGAACACGATCGGCGTGCCCGACTGGTTGCACAGCTGGATGAACTGCGCGGCCTTGGTCGCGCCGGCCGGGTCGATCGGACCATTGTTGGTGATGAAGCCAACCGCATGGCCTACGATGCGCGCATGGCCGCACACGGTGCCGGGGCCGTAATCGGGCTTGAACGGCAGCCATGCGGAATCGTCGACGATGCGCGCGATCACCTCGCGCATGTCGACGGGACGCTTCATGTCCAGCGTCATCACGCCATCGAGTTCGGCCGGGTCCAGGCGCGGCGCACGCACCGGCTGCGCCGGCGCCGGCGACACGTCCGGCCAGTCGAGGCTGGCCACGATGTCGCGCGCGGTGGCAATGGCGTGCTCGTCGTCCTCGGCCAGGTATTCGGCCAGGCCGCTGACGGTGGCGTGCAAGTCCGCGCCGCCGAGCTCTTCATCGGTTGCAATCTCGCCGGTGGCGGCCTTGAGCAGCGGCGGGCCCGCCAGGAACGCGCGGGCGCGGTTGCGCACCATGACCACGTAGTCCGACAGGCCGGGCATGTAGGCACCGCCGGCCGTCGACGAACCGTGCACCACAGTGATCACCGGCAGTCCGGCCGCCGACAGGCGCGCGAGGTTGTAGAAGATGCTGCCGCCGCGGATGAACTTGTCCACGCGGTACTTGCGCAGGTTGGCGCCGGCCGACTCCACCAAATGGATGAACGGCAGCCGGTTTTCCAGCGCGATCTCCTGGCAGCGCATCAGCTTCATGTTGCCGGCCTCGGTCATGGCGCCGGCGTCGATGCCGGAATCGGTGGCCAGCACCATGCAGCGCACGCCGCAGACGATGCCGATGCCGGCCACGAGCGAACCGCCCGGCACCGATGTGTCGGGGTTCGGATCATCCATGCCGAAACCGGCCAGGCTCGCCAGCGGCAGGAACGGCGCGCCGGCGTCGAGCAGGCGTCCGATGCGTTCGCGCGGCAGCAGCGCGCCACGTTTGGCAAAGGCCGGACGGGCACGCTCCGAGGCGGCCACGGCCCGCTGCTCCAGGCTGTGCAGGCGGTTGATCAGCGCCTGCATGCCGGCACGCTGTCTGGCAAACGAGTCGGATGACGGGTCGATGCGGGTTTCGATGGGAATCATGGTGCTGGCCTGGTTTGCGTGATGGGAGGATTGCAAACCACGGCACGGCGCACGACAACTTCAATCGCTCAGTTTGTGCATAATGTGCACGCCAAGCCCGATCCCGTCCAACCACACGCCCCTGCGCATGCCCGCCAAGCCCTCCACGCCCAATGGGGTCCAGAGCCTCACCCGTGCCTTCGCCCTGCTGGAACGGCTGGCCGAGCATCATGAAGCTGGGTTAACCCTGCAAGACCTGGCGTCCCAGGCCGGGATCGACCGCACCACGGCGCATCGCATGGCCCGCTTCCTGGAGGCCGCCGGCTATGTCGAGCGGGAACCAGGCAGCAAACGCCTGCATCTGGGCACGACCGCCATGTCGCTGGGGCTGCGCGCGATGAACCGGCCGCCGCCGGGCAGCATGCTGGTGACCCGGATGAAGGCGCTGGCGCGCCTGACCGGCGACGCGGTCTTCCTGATCGTGCGCATCGGCGATCACGGCCACTGCCTGCATACCGAGGAAGGCAGCCACCGCATCAAGTCCTTCCACATGCTGACCGGCAGCTCGCGCCTGCTGGGCCAGGGCACCGGCAGCATGGCCTTGCTGGCGCGTCTTGGCAATGATGCGGTCCGGGCGCACTACGAACGCCACCGCGCCGAATACGAAGCCGGCGGGCTGAGCCTGATGAAGCTCATGCGCGGCGTGGAACGCAGCCGCGCATGCGGCTATGCGTTGGCGGGCGCCGACGGCGTGGCCGGCGTGGGCTACGCGCTGCCCATGGCCATGCACGCGGAGGCCGCCATCAGCATCGTGTCGGCGGCTTCACGCATGCCCGTGGCGCGCCGGCATGAGATGGGACGGATCCTTGGCGAGATGTTCGCGGCGGACTGAAGGCAACCCATTGCATCGCCAACGCCGGTCCTGACTTCCCCCTTTACGGCGGTAAAGCGAACTGCTGTCTTGAATGAAAAGGCTGCCCGAACAGCCGCTTCGTTCAAGCGTTGGAGAGCACGCGTCTGGACAATCTGCGGACCGACATCCCCTTTCCAGGAACGCCCCATGGTTCGCACGTTAGCAATGCTCTCCTTCCTCTTTGCCGGCTACGGCTGCACGACCCCGCCACAGGACCTTGACCTCTCCCGCGACAAGTCTTCCGACGCCGGCCGCTACCAGGTCGCGATCGTCGCGCCGACGCCGTCGCCCGCGGTCAACCAGATGCACAGCTGGAAGGTCCGCCTGACGACGCCGGACGGCCATCCCGTGCACGGCGCGCAATTCTCGGTGGCGGGCGGCATGCCGCAGCACGGCCACGGCTACCCCACTCAACCGCGCGTGACGCGCGAAGTCGACGACGGTACCTACCTGCTCGAAGGCATGAAGTTCAGCATGCGTGGCTGGTGGGACCTCAAGCTTGCCATCCGCGCGCAGCCAGGCCCCGATCAGGTGGCTTTCAACATCGTCGTCGATCCGCGGTCGCAGCGCCCGTGAACGCGCGACCTCCTGCACCGCCTCCACGTTTCTGGTCATCCGCCATGCCTGCTCGAGCCGGTTCAGCACCCCGTCCAGCGCATCGTCGCCCAGCAACTCGACTTGTCCGCCCATGCGCGCCGACAGCGCGCGTCCCGCCGGTGTCTCCGGTTCGATAAACAACACGGCGGTCCAGTCGCATGACGAGACATCGATGCTGTGCACCGCGCGGGACGGCACCAGCGCCCCCTGGCAAGGCATCAGTGGCCCGCGCTGGCCCGACTGAACCCGAAGACCCGACGGGGCCGCGATGACCAGCTGGATCGCGTAATGCGCGTGGGGCGCCACGGGTCCGCCGCCCGTGCCGATGAACATGCAGCCACCGGTCCAGGCGACATAGTCGCCCTGGTATCGATCCGGCCGGCTGCTCATCGCGCGGCGATTGCAGGATTGGCCCGGATGATCGGCTCACGTCGGGAATCGCGTCGATTCATGCCTTGTTTGATGTCAATGCGCAGGTGACGGCATCATACCGCTGCAGCCACCGCGATACGCATCCATGCATCGCAAGGTTCGGCTCAGGGCAGGCGTGCCAGCAAGCGGTCGCGCAAGCTCGGCGGCAGCACGAGCCGGCCCTTGCCGTCGACGGCGCCCGGGTCGAAGACCAGCACGCCGCGGTCCCAGTGCAGGTGCACAGGGCCGGAGTTCGCGAACGTGCGCTGGGCCAGCAGGACGTTGCGGCGGGCGCTGTACACGCGCACCAGCACCTTGTGCTCGGAAAGGTAGCAATACTCGGCCTCGTAGCGCGCCGAAGCGTCGGGCGTGGGCAGGCGCCGGCAGTTGTGGGCGTCCGCGCGCTCCCAGGCGCCGTTGCCGTAGAGAATCGCCGTCCACGTTGCCCCGAGCGCCAGCCCCCAGCGCGTCCCGGTGGCGGCTAGCTGCATCGCTCGCCCGCGCCGTCCGTCGGCACGGGAAAACACGAACCACATTGCATGTGCCACCCCCACGGCCAGCAGCAGCATTGCCACCCCGGCCAGATGGAAGTAAAAGGAGGATTCCGGCATGGCCGCCATGGCATGAGTCATGACCCGTCCCCAGACAAGCGTGAATGGAAACCCGAAGGGAAAATACCTGGAGGGCCGCGACGCGCGACGAGAAGCCATTACCCGGGACGCGGGCCTCCGCTATTCATTCCGCACCCTCATATAAAGACCGATTTAATTCTTTATATTAATATTTCGACGCGGAATTTAAATAATAATAATTCCGGCAATGGATTTTTAAATCCGGTGAATTACTGAATCCAAACGCCCGGGTTATTCGCCGGCTCCGCCAACCAGCATGGCGTGGAATTCGCGGGCGGTCGGGGTGAATATCGCGGCCACCGCGCTGGCCAGCGCGGCATCGCCGCTGCGGGCGGCATTTTCCAGCCTCTGCGCGAGCCGTTGGAAGCCCTGGCAGTCGACAAGGTGTGCCGACGCTTTCACGCGATGCGCCACGCTGCGCAGGCTTTCCAGGCTGTCGCCTTCCGTCTGGAGCCTTTCGAGGTCGGATTCTGTCGATGTCGCAAGCGCCTGCACCAGTTCCGCGGCAAGCGCGGGATCGCCGAATGACTGGCGCGCAATGGCATCGGCCAGACCTGCGCGCTCACTGCCTGAAATGGCCAGGTAGCCATGCCGGGCCAGCAGGCGGAAGACGGCTTCCTCGGTGACAGGCTCGGCCAGGGCATCGTCGCAGAAGTCGCCCTGCGCCTGGCCTACACAGACCAGCAGCACGCCATCCCGGCGCGCGCGCTGCAGCAGGCACGTGGCGACGAAGTCCGGAGCGGCCACGATCAGGCGCGGGACCGCAGCGGCAAGGACCGCGTCCGCCTCCGCGGCCGTCACGCATTGCGCGGACAAACCCGCGTCACCAAGCCACTGCGCCAGCCGCTCGCTCCAGGCGCTGCCCGACTGGGCCAGGATGAATGCGTCATGCATGGCAATTCCTTCTTCACCCGATGGCGATATGGTGCCGCCGGGCGAAATCGATGACATCGACCAGCGAGCGCGCGCCCAGTTTTTCCATGATGCGGGTCTTGTGCGTACTGACGGTCTTGTTGGAAATGAACAGGACCTCGCCGATCTGCTTGTTGGACATGCCCTTGGCCAGCATCTGCAGGATCACCAGTTCCTTGTCGGACAGGCTGCCGAGGCGGCCCGCCTCGTCGCCCCCTTCCACGCGTCCAACAGCGGCGTCGGGCATGACCGAGTAGCCGGCCAGCACCGATTCCACGCAGCGGACAATCTCCGGCAGCTCCTGGGTCTTGCTGACAAACCCGTTTGCGCCGGCCTGCCGCGCACGCGGGGCAAAGGTGTTCTGGTCCTGGCCGGAGATCACCAGGATACGCACGGTCGGCTGAATTGCCTTCAGCCGCGGGATGACGTCCAGTCCGTTGATGCGCGGAATGTCCAGGTCCAGGATCACCACGTCGGGCGCATACTGGCGCACGATTTCGACGGCGGCCTGGCCATTGTCCGCCTCGAGAACGTGCGTCACGCCGAGGACCTGCGACAGGTGCGTCTTCAGCACGACACGCACCGCGGGGTGGTCGTCGACGATCAGGATTGTGGCCAAGGCAAGGGCTCCGTCTCTAATAGCATTGCCTGCAACGGGAACGGCAGGCATTTATTGTCTGGCACACCATTGTGTTCAGCATTTTTCCGCGCAGGCGCAGGAAATTTCCGAGTGCCGGTACGACTTTTCCCGATTCAACAAAACGTTAACAATTAAGCACTTTTGAGATTTTGAGCTCGTCCCCCGCGATCATTGCCGATCGCATCATGATGCGCCCTAACGCGCCCAGCGGGCAATGCAGGCGCGCAGTGTTTCCATGCGCACGGGTTTCTCCAGACAGGCGTCCATGCCCGCGTCGCGACACTGCTGCACGATCTCGGTGCCCACCGAGGCCGTCAGCGCAACGATCGGCACGTCGGCATTGGCTTCGGGCCCGGACGCCCGGATCCGGGCCGCCAGTTCGAAGCCATCCATCCCGGGCATCTGGCAGTCCGTGAGCACCAGGGCGAAGGCGTGTTGCCCAAGCAGTTCCAGTGCCGCTTCGCCGTCCGACGCCACGGTGCAGTCCTGGCCCAGCTTTTCCAGCTGGCGCCGCATGATGACCTGGAACGGCAGGTGGTCTTCCACCACCAGGATGGCCTTGCACGCTTCGAGGGGCGCGATCGACAAGGGCTGCGGTGCAGCCGGATCTCCCGCCGCAAGCGCCGGTACGGGTTCGGCCACCGGCAAGGCCACGCACAGGGAGACCGTCGTGCCCGCGCCAGGCTCGCTGCTGAGTGTCAGCGTGCCGCCCATGCGCTGCGCCAGCCGCCGGCAGATCGCCAGGCCCAGCCCGCTGCCGCCGAAGCGGCGCGAGATGGTGCTGTCCGCCTGGGAGAACGGCGCGAACAGCAGTGCCTGCTGCTCGGGCGCGATGCCGACGCCCGTATCGGCCACACTGAGCGCCACGCGCTGGCGCTCGCCCTGGTCTTCCAGCAGCGCCAGCCGGACCCGGATCCCGCCGTGTGCCGTGAACTTGACTGCGTTGCCGATCAGGTTGAGCAGAATCTCCTTGAGCCGCGTGGGATCGCCAAGCAAGGCCGCGGCGACGTGCGGATCCGCATCGAACGTGAAAGCCAGCCCCTTGGCCGCGATCGCGGGCCGATGGACGGCCATAACGGATTCGACGAGCGCGCGCGGATCAACCGGCAGCGATTCCAGCTCCAGCTGCCCGGCCTCCAGCCGCGAATAGTCCAGGATGCCGCCGAGGATCTCCATCAGCAGGCGCGCGGCATTGTCCGCCAGCGCGACCTCCGAGGCTTGCTGCGCGCTCATCGGGCTGCCGCGCAGCAATTCCAGCGCACCGATCACGGCGGCCAGCGGGGTGCGGATCTCATGCGTCATGGTCGCCAGGAAGCGCGCCTTGGCCTGCGCCGCCGCTTCCGCGGTCGCGCGCGCTGCGGCCAGCGCGTCGAGCTGCCGATGTTCGTCGGTGGCGTCGCCGGCGTAGCCACTCCAGCGCAGTTGCCCCGACCCGGTCCGCACGGGCGCGCCGACGAACAGCCGCAGCCAGCGGATTTCGCCATCGACCAGGATGCGCAGCTCGAACTGGGCTGCCGACTGCGCGGCCGCGGACTGGCGCAGGGATTCGGCCATCTTGAGCCGGTCGTCGGGCAGCACGGACGCATACCGGCCATCCACCACCGCGAGCAGCCGCTCGGCCGACCAGCCGCGGTAGCGCTCGGCCTTGGCCGAGAAATACGAGAACCAATACCGGCCGTCGGGATCGGCGCAAAGCTGGAACGACGCCACCGGCAAGGCATCGGCGATCTCGTCGAGCATGCGCTTGGCATCGAGCGCGGCACGTTCCGCGGCCAGTTGCCCGGTGATGTCGATGGTCGCCGACACGACGCACGCCACGTTGCCATCCGGCAGTCGCAGCGGCTGTGTGGCAAACAGGAGGTCGTGCCAGTCGCCGGCGGCGTCCTGCACGTGCAGGACTTCCTCGACGCGCTGTCCCGACGCCTGGGCTTGCCCGATGGGCGACGCCACGGCCGCGATGATATTGGCGGCCAAGTCGACCTCTGCGAGGGTCCTGCCTAGCATCTTCTCGCGGCCGATGCCAAGAAAAGACTCGAGCGCCGCGTTGACCACCATGTAACGGCCATGCTCGTCGCGCGCGGCGATCGGATAGGGCGCGGCATCGACAATGGCAGCCAGCACATCGCGCTGTTTGTCCAGCGCGCGCAGGCGCCGATAGAGGCGAGCCAGGCAGGCGCCCATCAGCACCAGGCAGGCCGCCAGCAGGCCAGTCAATGCAGTCGGCATCGCAAGCTCCATCGCTAAGGGGGACGCGCAGAACAATCATACCGCTCCACAGTGCCTTGCACGCCGCACTACAGGCTACTGGCAAGGTGTCTCGGCATGGGAAGCCCACACCCTAATAGGAAATTTCCGCACAGAAACTCAGACGATTCTGAAACTGCGGCGATGCAGGCATCCATAGAGTGTGCAGATAGAGATTGCGCCCGGCGACTTCCATGCCGTGCGGCGCGATCCTTCATGCCCGGTTGCCTGCCTCCTCAATGCTGTCCGCCCTGCCCCCGCCGCTCCTCTGGCTGGCCGTGTGCCTGCCGGTGCTGCTCGTGTCCGCGCTGCTTGGCGCGCGGCTGCGCGTGCTGCGGCGCCGGCTTGCGCGCAGCCAGGCCAGCGCGGCAAGGCTGCGGCAGCGCCTGGCGCTTCAAACCGCGGTGCTGGACAGCATCCCGCAGCCGGTCTACGTGCGCGATGCCGAACAGCGGCTCATCACCTGCAACCGCCGCTACGAGGAACTGGTCGGGGCCTCGCTGGCTTCGCTGCGCGGCCAGCCGCCGGACACGCCGGGACAGCTTGCGGGCGTGATCGACGATATCGCCGAACTGTCGGAAGACTATCGTGCCGTCATTGCTTCGGGCCACCCGCTCAGCAAGGATCGCTGCCTGCATATCCAGGGCGCAAAGCGGCACGTGCTGAACTGGGTCGCGCCCTTGCCCGGCCCCGGCAAGACGGTGACGGCCCTGGCCGGCGGCTGGGTGGACCTGACCGAGCGCCACGACATGCTGGCGCAGTTGGCCGAAGCCAAGGCGCGCGCCGAAGCCGCCAGCCGCGCCAAGTCCACCTTCCTTGCTTCGGTCAGCCATGAGATCCGGACCCCGATGAACGCGGTGGCCGGCATGCTGGAGCTGGCGCTGAAACGGCCAGGCCTGCCGCCCGAGGATCAACGCATGCTGTCGACCGCGCATGATTCGGCGCTGGCATTGCTGGCCCTGATCGATGACATCCTCGACCTGTCGAAGATGGAGGCCGGCAAACTGCGCGTCCACGCCGTGCCGGCAAGCGTGCCGCAACTCGTGGACGAGGTGCTGCAGATGCTTGGGCCGGTGGCCGCGCAGAAGCGATTGCCGCTGGTACCGGTCATCGAACCCGGCGTCGCGCCCGGGCACAAGGTCGATCCGCTTCGCTTCAGGCAGATCCTTGGCAATCTGGTTTCCAACGCCATCCGCTTTACCGATCACGGCGAGGTCCGCGTGCATCTGCGGGGCGGCCGAGTGCATGCGGGCATGCAGGAAATCCAACTGACGGTGTCCGATACCGGCATCGGCATCGCGCGCGCCGACCAGGGCCGCCTGTTCCAGCCATTCGAGCAGGCGCACGACCGCTCGCGCCCGCAATCCGGCGGCACCGGACTGGGCCTGGCCATCTGCCGACGCCTGGTCGCGGCCATGGGCGGCCGCATCCGCCTGGAGAGCGAACCGGGCTCCGGCACGCATGTGCAGGTCAGCCTGCGGCTGCCAACGGCCTGCGCACCGGCCACGGCCCCGGGACCGATCGCGCCGCCGCCTGGCGCCGCAGCCACCAGTCCGCTGCATGTCCTGGTCGTCGACGACCATGCGCCCAACCGCCTGTTGCTGAAGTGGCAGTTCGAACACCTGGGCCACCGTGTCGAGACCGCCGCCGACGGCCGCGAGGCCCTCGCACGGTTGGTCACGCCCGCGTCCGGGCAAGACGATCCGTTCGACCTGATCCTTTGCGACTGCGCCATGCCGGTCATGGACGGCCTGGCGTTCGTCCGGGCGCTGCGCGGGCGCAACGACGCGCTGGCGCGCATTCCCGTGATCGGCTGCACCGCCAGCGCCGTGCCCGAGGATCACCATGCCGCGCTGCAGGCGGGTATGGACGGCATTCTGGTCAAGCCGGTCGGATTGCAGGTGCTGGGAGAAGCCGTGCGCACTTATGCCTGCGGCGGCGGCCCCGCTCCGGCATCCACGCCTGTGGCCCTTCCGTGGCCCTGCGGCGAGACGTCGTTGCCGTCTCCGGCCCCCGCATCGGACCGATGGTGCGAGATCTGCGAGGCCATGAATGTGCAGTGCAACCGGTTCCGCCAGTCGTCTCAGTAACCGGCAAGCGGCCAGCCAGGAACAGGCCAGCAGGGAAAGGATCTTCCAACGGTGGTATCATGGACCCCACTTGCCATTCATCGATACCTGTCGGACTGAATGTGCTGGCCGCCAGACCACACCGGTCAACAGCGTGATCGAATATGCATTGGCGGTCTGTCGGGCGTACACCCGATTCCTCAGGGCGACACTCGCCCCACCACCCTATCGACCGGCGGCACGTCCGCTCCGCAATCATCGCGCATGTACCTGGCGCGTCGGCTTGCGCAAGCACGGTCCTCTCACGCCAGTTGTGCCGCCCGCGCCTGATGCACGGGACGCGACACTGACTGTTCATCCATGGCGCCCGCATGCCGGGCAAGCACGCACGGTATATGGCGTGCGCGACGCTGCCCAAGGCCGCGCCACTAGCAGGAGACAATTTGAATCTCAACATCACACCCTTCACCGTTTCGGTGTATCCCATCCAGCAGCAACCGGGTGTCTGGTTTGCGAACTACATGATCGCCGAGTACCGGAACGGCGCCGAGCGCATTGTGGCCAACGTCTCGATGCGGCACGCCACGCACCGCTCTGAAGCCGATGCCAGGAAGGCCGCCCGCCGCGCCGGCGAAACCGCGGTCGCGCGGATGCGCCAGCAGCGCTCGCCGCACCGGCAGGCATAGTCGTCAACGCAGGGCCGAGCGGACCGGCGCTATCGTGCCCGGCCCGGTGCACCCCCGCCTACCGGCCTCAGTTCGCCATCCCAAGGCGCGGCATGCAGATCCAGGACAGAATCGCCTTCGCGCGTCTTTTCGTAGAGATGGTCCCGGACCGCTTGCCCGATTGCCAGGCGGCATAGTGTCTCGCTGTTCTGCGGGATCATGTCCGGCGACAAACCGGTTGCCACCATCACGCCGAATGAACGCCTGCCATCTCCGACAAAGCTGGCGAACCTGACGCCGGTGGGATGTCCCGCCGCGGCAAAACAGGTGGCGACATGGTAGGCAATCCCTTTGCCTGCGCCCGGCAGCGTGCACAGGAAACTCGATGACTCCGCGACTTTGTTCATGGTTGTACTGGCGCTCCAGGCGGCCTCATGCCGCCGTTGTCCCAGTGACCTCATGGGCGCGATTGAGAATTCCCGTCGACGATACTCAGAGGGAAACGACGGATTGGCCGGGAATGGCGCCGTTGATGATGTCCTCGGCATAGCGAAGCACTGCGCGCCGTGCCGCCCCAACGTTGTCCCAGGGCGTTTCATCAAGACGGAAGGTACGCGCCTGCTCGCCTTCCGGCTGTCCGCCTTCACGGCAGATCACGACGGCTGCGTTGAAGGACCGGTCTGGCTTCGGCTCCATCCAGGCCCGTTCCGCAGTATGTCTGTACACCAGAGGGTAAAGGTCATACCCCTTGTAAGTGGCAGTCGGAAAAGCATCCATGACACGCTCCGGGGCGTTTGCGATGTATTGCCCACTCTACTCCTGTTGCAGGCCGTGAGTGCCTTTATTTCTCCCGGGATCGCAACTGTGCGACAGTGCCGGAGAAAGGCTTTGCAATGCGAAGTCATTTATGGCCACTCCTTTCCGATCCTGCAATGCGAATATGCAGGCCATATCGTGATGCGTGCTACAGTGAGCCTTCCCTAATGCAAGAGGCCAGCATGTCGCTCTGTGCAAACTGTCTCGCACTGATACCCGACACACCCGGCGTCGCTGGCCACCCCGCACTGCGCATCGTGGATACCCAGCGGCGCAAGGTTCCGCGCTCGGTCACCGTCACCCTGAGTACATTCCGCTGCACGGACTGCGGCGCGATGTGGCGTTACCGCGAAGCGAAGGATGATGGTCCGCAAGGCTGGGCGCGCGTGACGGCGGAAAGCCCGCAGCCTGACTGACAAGCCCGCGGATTGCCGCAGCGATGCACGCCGGCAGGCGCCTGCGCTGCCTTAGTGCAGCGCAGGCGCCATCGCACTACGGCAGCACAGGGGGCGAATACTGCAGGGTGCCGGCAAGGGCCCACAGCATAAGTAGCACCAGCGGCGTGTGGGTGAGGAACTGTGCGAACGTGAAGCCCACGAGATCGCGTGCCTTCAGGCCGAGAATGCCGAGCAGCGGCAGCATCCAGAACGGGTTGATGAGATTGGGCAGCGCCTCCGCGGCGTTATATATCTGTACAGCCCAGCCGAGATGGACATGGAGGTCATTGGCAGCCTGCATGACATACGGCGCCTCGATGATCCACTTTCCTCCCCCGGACGGCACGAAGAACCCGAGCACGGACGAATAGATGCCCATCATCAGCGGATAGCTTTCCCCCGACGAGATGCCGACGAACAGGGTCGACAGATGGTGCGACAGCGACGCGCCTTCCGGCCCCTGCGCCGTGGTCAGCATGCTGGCGATGGCGCCGTAGAGCGGGAACTGGATCAGCACGCCGGCGGTAGCCGGCACCGCCCTCGCCACCGCATCGAGGAAACTGCGCGGCCGCCAGTGCAGCAGCATGCCAACCAGCAGGAAGACCAGGTTATAGGTATTGAGTCCCGAGATCGCCACCAGCAGCGGCTTGCCGGACAGCTCATGCCAGATCCAACCCGCCCCTAATGCCACCAGCGCGAACGTCAGCAGCGGGCTGTGCTCCAGCCACTCGCCGGGACGCCTGCAGACGGGTGCAGCATGTTTGGCCGGCTCGATCACGACACCGAGTTCGGCGGCCGTCTTCGCACGCGACGGCCCCGGCGCGGTCCAGTATGCAACCAGCGTCGAGACCACGAGCAGCACCGCCGTCACGACCAGGCTTTGCCACAGGAAGATGGTCTGGCTGAATGGAATCACCCCGGTGATCTGCAGCAAGCTCGGCGGAATGCTGGCCGGGTTCGCCTGCAGTTGCGCCGCCGATGAGCTGAGCCCCATCGCCCATGTCGCGCCGATGCCAAGATACGCCGCCGCGCCGGCCGCGCGATAATCCATGCGCAGATCCGTGCGGCGTGCCAGGGCCTTTGCCAGCAATCCGGCGAAAATGAGGCTGATGGCCCAGTGGAGCAGCGACGCCACCACGCTGATGAACGCCACGTAGGCAACCGCCGAGCGCCCATTGCGCGGCACCTGCGCCGCACGCT
The DNA here is from genome assembly GCF_057073745.1 of Cupriavidus sp. C2SS-8b. Lineage (NCBI taxonomy): Bacteria > Pseudomonadati > Pseudomonadota > Betaproteobacteria > Burkholderiales > Burkholderiaceae > Cupriavidus > Cupriavidus sp. C2SS-8b. The sequence goes on along the minus strand of NZ_CP172717.1, from coordinate 694,339 downwards.
CGACGAGCCGCGCCATCGGCGGGGAACTGGCGATGACATAGCCGGTGATGGCAACCATCGCCATCTGCATCGTGAACGGGATCAGGGTCCAGAAGCCATTGCCGAACGCGACGGATACCGCGCGGGGCGACGCACCGATTGCCATCGCCCCCAGCGCAACCGCCACCACGGTCAGCGCGACGAACACATAGGCGTCCGGATACCACTTCTCGCACCAGGCTGTCACGCGCAGCGCGAGCCGTTCGAGCGCCGGCGTGTCGGGTGCGGCGCTGCCAGTCATGCCGCCGCCCGCGCGCATCTCCTGCGGTACGGGTGTGGCCGCAGCAATCTCTTCATGTCGTGCCATGGCTGATCTCCTTCCGACTAGGCGTGCTGGCCTGCTGCCATCACGGCACGCGGCGTGTGCGACCCCATGCCGAGCGACTGCTCCAGCAGGTGAGCGGCGCCGAGCAGATCGAAGTCGCCACGGGGGCGCCCCATGAGCTGGAGTCCGACCGGGCGGCCGTCCGATGTCAGGCCGACGGGGATGGAAATCACGGGACAGCCGGTCAGGGTCAACACGAAGGTCAGGTACATCCAGTCGATATACGACTGCAGCGGCTCCCCATCGATCTGCGTCGGGAAGCGCTGCGCCACCGGGAACGGCGCCACGGCGACCGTCGGGCACGCAAGCACGTCGTAATCCCGAAAGAACGCGGCCACGCGCTGGAACAGTTCCCCGCGCAAACGGTCGGCGCGGGCGACATCGGCGCCGGTCTGGTTCAAGCCCTTTTCGATGTTCCAGATGATCTCGTCACAGATCTGCGGACGGTGTGCGTCGAGCAGCGGGCCGCGCACCGCGGCCACGAGATTGGCGCGCAAGGTCTGGAAAGATTCGAAGGCCCCGGTGAAGTCCGGATGCGCGGCGTCCACCTCCGTGCCGTGATCGGCGAACCGCAAGGCTGCATTCCGGCACAGCGCGGCGACCTCGGCTTCCACCTTGCCAATACCCAGGTTGGTGGAGAAGGCCACGCGGGCCGGCGCACGCGGTTCGGCAATGGCCCGCACGAAGGGAACCGCCGGGGCGGGCCACGACAGCGGGTCACGCATGTCGAAATGCGCCTGGGCATCGAGCATCAGCGCGACATCGGCCACGCTGCGCCCCATCGGCCCCTCGACCCAAAGCGGATCGTAGGGCATCACCGAGGATGGGCGCGGCACCCTGCCGACGCTCGGCCGCATGCCCACGATCCCGCAGAAGCTGGCCGGGATCCTGAGGCTGCCGCCGAGGTCATTGCCCGTGGCCAGCCACACCATGCCGCCCGCCAGCGCCGCGGCGGAACCGCCGGACGAGCCGCCGGCGGAGAGTTCCGGGTTCCATGGATTGCGCGTTGCACCGAAGACGGTATTGAAGGTATTGGCGCCGGCGAATTCGGGCACGTTTGACTTGGCGAGCGGGATGGCGCCGCGTTGCTCGAGGTTGGATACCATGAGGTCCGAGTACGCGGCCACGTTGCCGGCGTAGATCGGCGAGCCGTAGGTGGTGGGCGTGCCGGACAGGTCGTTGTAGTCCTTGACGGCGATGGGCAGGCCCGCCAGCCAGCCTGGCGCTTCGGCGGTCGTGGCGTCCGGCTTCGGGAAGTCGCGCGCGGCCTCGCGAGCAGCTTCGAAGCGCCGGATCGGCAAGGCATTGATGAGGGGATCGGCCGCCTCGATGCGCGCGATGGCTGCGTCGACCAGCTCCAGCGGCGACAGCTCCCGTCTCCTGAGCAGGCGGACCGCTTCCGTGGCGCTGAGCTCGCAGAGGGAATCGCTTTGGGCCTCGGCGATGTCGATGGCGCCGTGAGTGCTGTTCATGCTTGTCTCCTGTTTATTGTGGTCGCCCGGGCCGTCGCATGGCTGGATTGTCGTGCCGGGTCGAAAGCAGGATAATTGCCGCCACCCTCCGGGCGGAAATCACATCTTCTGATGACGTCCATAAGCTGGGCTTCACTGTGGTCTGACCGCCTGAACAATTCATGGACATCCGGCAACTTCGCACCTTCATCACGGTCGCCCGGTTCGGCAACGTCACCCGGGCTGCCGAGGCCCTGCACATCACGCAGCCGGCCGTCAGCGGACAGCTGCGCCAGATGGAAGAGGACCTGGGCCTGCAACTGTTCGACCGGACCAAGGCCTCCGTCATGCTGACCCAATCCGGACAGGCATTGCTGGTGCGCGCCGAGAAGGCGCTGGAGGCGTTTGGCGATTTCCTGCACGCGGCCAAGGCGCTGCACGGGCAAATCGAAGGGAATCTGCGCATCGGCGTCGTGATGTTCGATCCGGGCATGCTGCGCATCGGGCCGCTGCTGGCACTGCTGGTGCAACAATGTCCGGCGCTGAAAATCGACTTGCAGGTCGGGCGTACGCCCTGGCTGCGCACGGCGCTGCAAGCGTCGGAAATCGACGCGGCGATCATGGTCGCGCGCGCGGCGCCAAAAGGCACCAGCATGCTGGTGCTGGCGCCGCTGAAGTTCCGCGTCGTTGCGCCGGCGGCCTGGGAAGCACGCACGCGTTCGACAGAGGAACTGACGCGACTGCCCTGGATTCGCATGACGCCGCACAGCGCGCATGAGGAACTGCTGAACGAGATCCTCGCACGTGCCGGCATAACGCCGGTCGAATCGGTGCTGGCCGACCACGAGCTGATGATCCGCGAGCTGGTCACGGCCGGTGTCGGCGTCGGCCTGTTGCGTGAGGACCTTGCCCTGGCCGCGCAGGCAGCCGGCGAACTGGTCTTCGTCGGAAACTACAGCGCCGATTCGAACCTCGCCCTGCTCTATCCGGAGGAACGTGAGAACGAGCCGGCCATCCGTACTGTGTGCGAGGCGTTGCGCACGATATGGCAGTAGGGGAAAGTCGGCGAAGCGCGACTGCGTTGACAGCTGCGTTTGCGGGCGGCGGCGCTACAATGCCCGCCACGCTCAGCCCCCCGAAATCACCTGCCATGCTGCCGGACAGCGAATCCCTTCTCCTGCTTGTCACCCGCCAGATGCCGTTCGGCAAACACAAGGGCACGCTGATCGCCGACCTGCCCGGCAACTACCTGAACTGGTTCGCGCGCGAGGGCTTTCCGCCCGGTGAAATCGGCCGCTTGCTGGCGCTGATGCACGAACTTGACCACAACGGCCTGACGGACCTGCTCAAGCCGCTGCGCGGCAGGACCTGAACGTCAGATCCCCAACCCGCCGAGCGATTTTCCGCCGTCGACGAAAAGCGTCTGCCCGGTGATGAAGCGCGTGCCAGGCGACGCAAGAAAGGCTATCGCATTCGCAATGTCATCCGGCGACGCGGCAGCGCCGCTGGATTCCAGCGACACGGCGGTAGCGTACTGGTCCGGCGGCATGGTGCGCGTCATTGGGGTATCGGTAAAGCCAGGGGCGATCGAGTTCACGGCGATCTTCCTGCCGCGCAGTTCCATCGCCATCGCACGCGTGAGGCCGATCACGCCGGCCTTGGATGCCACGTAGTCGGGGAAGCCCAGACCGCCCAGTGCCCCGCGCGAAGATACTGTGACGATGCGGCCGCCCTCGCGCATCCGCCGCGCGCCTTCCTGCGCCGGCACAAACACGCCGATCAGGTTGACCTCCAGCGTCTGGCGAAAATCGTCATCCGTCACCTCGTCAAAGCTGCGGGGCTTGTAAATGCCCGCCGCGCAGACGACGACATCGACGCGTCCCTGCGCATCCATCGCGCGCGCCAGACCGCTGCGGTCGCATACATCGAGCGCGTAGCCGACGACGTCCAGCTCCATCTGTCGAAGCGCCGACTCGACTGCGCTGACGGCGGCGGCATTGCGATCGATGATCGCCACACGGAAGCCATCCCGCGCCAGGCGCTCCACGGTGGCGCGCCCGATGCCGAACGCGCCACCGGTGACGAAAGCGATTTCACGATCCGTCGTGCCGGACTGCTTTGCATCCATGCTTCTCTCCACGCTATGTCTGTGCCGCCATGCGGCCAGGAATAAAAGAGGCCCGGCGGGCGGCCATGATATGCCGCGCAACCGGAGCCAAACCCCGCAAGCTTGCACACTCGCGGAACGGTAGTCAGAAGATGTGGTTCATGCCCAGGCTGAACGCCGAATTGCCGGCGGCGGCATTGCCGACGTCGTTCGCATTCCACACCCGATAAAAGCCGGATGTCGCGGTATTCGGCGCACGGTTCCAGATATGCGCATATGACGTATAAAGGCTGGTGCGCTTCGATAACCGGTACACGTAGCCGATGCCAGCCTGCTGGGCATCATTGTTGGCGGCGGTCCGGTCATTCTTGTAAATATAAGACGCGACGATGCGGCCCGCGCCCACTGGAATCGACGCGCCGACCAGGATGTCCTCTGACTTGTAGTTCGGCGTACCGGGGACAATCGCCCCGCGATTGATCACGTAATTGAGATAGCCCGTGGCAACACCGAAATCGTACTTGGCACCGAAGAACACCTCGCGGGCGTCCTTGCCGGGCCCGTTGGCATCATGCGCGTCCGCATACGCGACGCGCCCCATGAATCGTTCGTTCGAGTAACCGAGCGATGCGCCGAACTGCCCGTTGGTGCTCACGCTGCCGGGGGTCTCGCCGAAGCTGTACGACACTTCGCCATCGAGCCCGCCGAGCGTGTTCGGCAGGTTGTATTTGATACCGTTGTCGAAGCGGTTGCTGCCACCGCGGCCACCGGCCGAGATCAGGTTGGCGGATGTGCCCGCCAGGCCGGTCACGAATGGATCGAATTCAACCTGGGCAAGCGCCAGTGTCGTGTATTGCCGCCCCAGCGTCATGCGACCGGCCCGGGCATCGAGGCCCACATAAGCCTGCCGGCCGAACAGCAGGCCGCCCTGCCCCGATGCCCCGGTATCCATCAGGACGCCGGCCTCGAGCGTGAAGAACGCTGCCGTGCCACCACCGAGTTCTTCGCGGCCACGCATGCCGATGCGCGAACCCGACATCATGCCGCTTGTCACCTTCGTCACCGAACCCGCCGCTGCCCCGTTTTCATGGACCAGGCCGACATCGGCCACGCCATACAGGTTAACCGAAGACGACTGCGCCCATGCCGTGCCGCACGCGCCGAATGCCGCCAACGCTCCCGCCAGAATTGCCCGCTTCCTCATTGCACTTTCCTTCCTGTCGTAGGGTTGCAAACCTGGATTTCCAAATTCACGTTTTCCTTATAAATTCGTGCCGCGCGCGCACGAAACCCTGCCCCGGTACAAGAGCCTTACGGGCTTAAACGGAAAGGGATTGCCGCGCGCGCGGCGGATCGGGTCAGTCGGCCTGGATGCCGAATTCCTTCACGAGCTTGCCGTAGCGCGCATAGTCGTTTGCGATCAGCGTGCGCAGCGCGGCGGGGTCGCCGCCGACGGGTGTCGTGGCAATGGTCGCCATGCGCGCCACTACCTCGGGCATTTTCAGGATCTCGTTGAGATGGCGGTTGAGCGTGCCGACCAGTTCGGCGGACATGCCCTTGGGCCCGAGCACGGCCTGCCATGCGCCGACCTCGACATCCTTGTAGCCGAGTTCGGCCAGGGTCGGCACGTTGGGCGCGAACGGCGAACGTTTGGTATCCGCGACGGCCAGCGGACGAAGCTTGCCGGACTGGAAATACTGAGCCACCGGGCCCAGGGTCGAGTACATCATCGGCACCTGGCCGCCCAGCAGGTCGACAATGGCAGGCGCGCTGCCGCGATATGGCACCTGTGCGATCTTCACACCCGCGGACTTATTGAACAGTTCACCGAGGATGTGCATGGGCGAGCCATTGCCGGGGCTGGCATAACTTTGCAGACCGCCGGACCTGGCGCGCGCGACAAGCTCCGACATCCGGGAGACGCCGGCCTCCTTGTTCACGATGACAAACAGCGACTGCGTTCCCAGTTCGACGATCGGCGTCAGGTCCCTCTGCGGATCGTAGCTCGCGCCGGTGCCTGGCCGGAGCACCAGTGGCGAAATCGCCAGCGTATTCGGGGCGAACAGCAGCGTGTAACCGTCAGCCGGAGCCTTGGCCACGTAAGCGCTCCCGATCGTGCCGCCCGCGCCGGTACGGTTCTCTACCACCACCGGCTGGCCCAGGCGCGCGGTCAGCTTTTCGGCGAACAGGCGAGCCAGCACGTCAGTATCGCCTCCGGCCGGATAGGCCACGACGAGCGTGACAGGCCGGTTTGGATAGCCTCCCTGAGCAACAGCGCTGCCCCCCAGAGTGGCCGCAGCCATCGCAGCCAGTGCGATCAGCACACGGCGTCTTGCAGTCTTGTTCATGGTGTCATTCTCCCCGCTCCGATTTTCGTTTCACATATAAAACATGGTTTCACTAAACTCGTAGAAATTATAAATTTTCTTACATCAAATAAAAGATGGCGTTTACCCGGTCTGCGAATCAAAGTGATCCAGTGGATGCGCAATAGTGCAAAATTTCGTTGACGCGGTTAAATTTATTAAATTCTTCAGGGCCGGCAGTTCAAGACCATGCGAACGCCGGGCTTCCCCATTCACTTGCCGCCCCAATGCAGAACCACTATGCGGACTTCCGACCTGCGCAGCAGACCCCAGACCCCCGAACCGGCACCAAGCCAGACCATTTCCGGCAAGGCCTATCAGCTGCTGCGCGCCGACATCATTGCGGGCAGCCTCGCGCCGGGAGAAAAGCTGCGCCTGCAGGCGCTGCAGGACCGCTACGAACTCGGCCTCAGCCCGATCCGCGAGGCGCTGATGCTGCTGTGCGGGGAAGGGCTGGTCAGCAATGAAGGCCAGCGCGGCTTCAGCGTGTCGAAGTTGTCAAAGAGCGACCTGCTCGATCTGATGCATGCGCGCACCTCGATCGAGCTGCAGTTACTGGCGGACGCCATCGAGCACGGCGACGATGACTGGGGCGCCAACATCATGGCCGCCTACTACAAGCTGACCAAGGCACGCCTGCCGACCGACGCGTCCGACACGGTCGCGGTGGAACTCTGGGAAACCGCGCACCGGCGCTTCCACTTCGCACTGGTCGCGGCGGCCCGTTCGAGATGGCTGCTGCGCATCGACGAACAGCTGGTGGACCATTCCGAGCGCTACCGCCGCATCCGCCTTGCCTATCGGGAATCCAGCAAGGCGCTGGCCGACGATGTCATGCAGGAACACCTCGATCTGATGGAAGCGGTGCTCGCGCGCGATACCGCCAGGGCGTCCGAACTGCTGCGGCACCACCTCATGCGCACCGCGGATGTCCTGAGCCAGCGCTTCGCGGACTAGGTCGCGACGCCGGCCAGCGCGACATAGGCCACGATCTCGATGCGCATCCCGGGCACGACCAGCGCCTTGGCGATCACGGTCGAGCGGTTCGGATACGGGGCGGCGAAGAATTCCCGGTACACAGCATCGACCACTGGCACGTCATCGGCTTCGACCAGCGTGACGAGCACCTGCGCCACGCTTCGCAGGTCCGCGCCGGCCGCTTCGGCTGCCTTGCGCAGGTTCTCGAAAGTCAGGCGCGCCTGCTGCGCGACATCTCCGGTGTCCACCGTGCCATCGGACCGTACCGGACCATGCGCGGTGAACATCAGGCCGGCGGCGCTGACCGCCCAGGAAAACGGCTGCGCCGGCATGGGCAGGCCGGTGTCGATCATCTTCCTCATTGCGACGTCTCTTTGACGAGTTGTGCCAGCCGCGCGTACCACGGATGGCCCGGATCGGCGAGCGCGGTATGCGTGCCGAAATGATCTTCACCGGCATGCTCGTGGCAACGGACGGTGTCTTGCTGAGTCGTGAGCATGGCGTACAGGCTGCGGTTGGACCGGATGACGCGTTCGCTGTCATGCTCGCCATAGCTCAGTACCATCGGTATCTTGCTGCCAGCGGACCAGGTCAGCGGGCTCATCACGGCATCGGACTCCGGCGCGTCGAGCAGCAAGGTGTAGACGCGTTCTTCGAGACTGCCGGGCGAGGGGCTCGGGTGGTACAGGTTCATGATGCCGCTGATCGGCAGGCAGCCGCGCAGATTTCCTGGCACAACGCCCGCTGTCGTCAGTGCGGACTGCCGCATGGCAGTCATCGCGGCAATGCCGCCGCCGGCCGAATGCCCGGCCAGATAGAGGCGCGCCGGGTCACCGCCCCACCTGGCAATGTCCCGCTGGACCGTGGCCAGCAGCATTGCGCCATCGTCGAACGCAGCCGGCAGCCGGTGCATCGGCGCCAGCCGGTAAGTGGGCGCGACCAGCACCATGCCGAGTGCCGTCACCAGCGGCGCCATGAAAGAGACATACTCCTTGTAGCCATTGGTCCAGCCACCGCCGTGCCAGAACACGAGCACCGGTGCATGGCGTAGTGCGTCGGTGGTAAAGACGTCATAGCGATGTTGCCGGGATGGGCCGTACGGCACGTCCCGAACCGCCGAGACATGGCCCGGCAGCGCGTTGGCCCAGTCGAGCACGGTCTGCTCGTAGGCAATCGCCGCTTCGAACGGAAGCGGCGGCTGGGGCGGCACGGCGGAGGTGCCGGTCTGGACTGACGTCATCTATGTCCTGTCTCATTCTGTTTGAGGTTTGTCGCCGGGAAGGTGGCAGTGCGCGACACCTCCCAACGTCAGGAAAGAATATACACACTCAATATATTTCCAAGCAATAACATTATTTATAAATAATTACGCTGAGCAAGTCAGAACGCATGTGTTCTTCAGATCACCTATATCTATGAGATGGCGCTATTCGCACAGTCCTTGCCGTGCTCGACAGCGAAGCAGCCGGGCCGATTTACATCCCGCGGTAAGAACGCGCCGGCCGACCCGGCCTGTCACCGCCACGCACCGCGCCTCCCGTGTCAAGAAGATCACCTGACCCGCAGGCACGTCTCGTGCAAGAACGCGTGGATATGCGGCGGCATCGGGACCGCCGCCGACCCGTTCATCTTCGAAGGAGAGGCATCCATGCGTACAGGAAACCGCAACCTCATCGATCTGGCCGTCGCGGCAATAGGCGGCGCCGCGCTGATGTACCTGCTCGATCCGGAGCTCGGCGCGAGGCGGCGAGCCATGCTTCGGGACAAGGCGGAGGCAAAAAGCCATGACCTGAGCGACTACGCGCAAGCCCAGGCGAAGCGCGTGCTCGATCACGCGCGTGGCCTCGCCACAAGGGCGCAAACCTCCATGGCAGAGGGCCAAAAAACGCGCTCGGGCGATTACGAGCTGGGCGAGCGGATCCGGACGCGGCTGGACGAAGTGGCAGGCCATCCCCGCGCTATCTGTGTCGATGTGGCCGGCGGGTCCGTCTGCCTGAGCGGCCATGTCCTCCGGCATGAGCACGACGCGGTGCTGACCGCCGTGTGGGCGGTGCCCGGCGTCGCGGACATTGAAGACGGACTGACCGTGCACGAGGAAGCGGGCAACATTCCGGCGCTGCAAGGCTAGCTTCGCCCTGATAGTGGCGTTCGGGCGGCAGCGCGCGCGGGCACAGGCCTACAACACCCGCCCGAACCACCACAACGACAGCAGCCCCGCACAGGCCGCCAGCAACGCTCCCGCGGCGGCGAAGAACGCGGTCACTTCGACCTGGTCGCGCTTGTCGAAGGCCAGCCTCGCATTGAGCGCGCGATACACCCGCTTCAACGAGGCTGCATCTTCGAGCCGGAAGTATTCGGCCCCGGTCGCGTCGGCGACCTGCTTCAGCACCTTCTCGTCCAGCCTGACGCGCGCGGACCAGCCCTCCGCCGACAGCACGACACCCTCGGTCGTGCCGACGCCGACGGTATAGACCCGCACGCCATACATCGCCGCGAGCTGGGCGGCCTGCTCCGCGGCCGGGCCCGCATTGTTTTCGCCATCGGAGAACAGGACGATCGCGCCCGAAGCATAGGAGCCGGGCGCTGGCGGGTCCTCGTCGCGGGACGCCCCCGGCTTCTTCACTTGCGGGACATCGCCGCCATTCATCAGTCGCTCGGCCTCGTCGGCGGCCTCCGGCAGCAGCGTCGTGAGCGCGATCAGCAGGCCATTACCCAGGGCGGTGCCACCCTGCGGCTTCAGCCCTTCAATGGCCGCGGCCACGTCGTCCTTGCTGCGGCTGGGCGCCTGTGCCAGCGCGGCCGTGCCCGCCATCGCCACCACGCCCACGCTCACGCCCGCCGGCTGGGCGTCGAGCAGCACCCGGGCGGCCTGCTGGGCAGCGCGGATGCGGCTCGGATGCACATCCTGCGCGCGCATGCTGCCCGACAGGTCCATGACGAGGATGACGGTCTTGATGCGCGAGGGCAGCGTCATCACCGCCTGGGGACGGGCAATGGCAAAGATGAGCGCACTCAGCGCCAGCAGCGTCAGCACGGCCGGCACATGACGGCGCCAGCCCGTGCCGCCCTTCATGGCCATGCCGATGGCGCGCATGGCCGGATGGTCGACCGTTGTTCGCCGCCGGCGCAGGTCGAGCCAGACGTAGCCCGCGCCGAGCACCAGCACCAGCGCGAGCAGCCACAGCATGCTGGGCCAGAGGAAGCTGAACAGCGGCAGCCGGTTGAGGCTCTCGGTCATGTCGCCCCCACTGGCGCGCCCCTGGCCGCCCCTTGGCGGAAGCGGCGCTCGCGCATGAACTGCAGCAGCGCCAGGTCAATCGGCGCGTAGGTCGAAAGCGTCAGGCATTCCACGCCGGCGCGCGCGAACGCGAGGCGCAGCTCGGACTCGCGCTCCTGGGCGATCGCAGCGAAGCGTTTGCGAAACGCGGGATCGTGCGTATCGATGAACATCTGCTCGCCGGATTCCGCATCCTGCAGCACGACCAGCCCGAGGTCGGGCAACGCCATCTCCAGCGGATCGACCAGCCGTACCGCGACGACTTCATGGCGCCGGGCCAGCATGGCGAGCGACGTCTGCCATCCCTGAGCGCTGATGAAGTCCGACACGATGAACATCACCGAGCGCCGTTTGGCGACGGCACGCGCGCGCTCCAGCAGGTCGCGCAGGCGGGTCTCGCCGGGGCACACGGCCGGGGTGGTGTGCATGCGGTCAAGCAGGTGCAGCAACTGGCGGCGGCCGGAGCGCGGCGGAATCATCGACGCCTGCGCGTCGCTTGCGCCGCCATCGAGCACGGCGCCGATGCGGTTGCCATAGCGCGTCAGCAGCAAGGCCATGACGGTCGTGAAGTCGCTCAGCAGGTCACGCTTGCGCACCTTGCCGGAACCGAACTCCACCGACCCGCTCAGGTCGAGCACGAACCACGCCGAGAGATCGCGATCCTCCTGGAACTCGCGCACGTGCGGCACCTGCAGCCGCGCCGTCACGTTCCAGTCGATGTGCCGGACGTCGTCGCCGGGACGGTATTCGCGCAGGTCGGCAAGATCCAGCCCGAAGCCGCGGAACAGCGTGCGGTAGTCGCCCTGCAGCAGCCCGTCGAGACGCCGCACCACGGTCCACTCCAGCCGCCGCAGCAGCGTCTCGGCCTGCCGTGCTCCGACGCTCGCCAGTGCCGCGCCCGGACGGGCGGGCGCGGTGGCCGCCGGCGCGTCGCCGCGCGGACGCTTACCGAACAGCCGCGCGAACATGGGATTCGAGCGGGCGCTCCGGAACCGGCAGCGCCTGCAGGATGCGCGTGATGAGCTGGTCCGCCGTCGCGCCATCCGACATGGCCTCGTACGACAGCGACAGGCGGTGGCGCAATACATCGGGCACGAGATCGATCACGTCTTCGGGCACGGCATAGTTGCGGCCGCGCAGGAACGCCAGCGCCCGCGCGCCTTCCACCAGCCCGATGGTGGCCCGAGGGCTCGCGCCGAACGCGATGTAGCGCCCCATGTCTTCCAGGCCGTAGTTGCCCGGCTTGCGCGTGGCCGCCACCAGCCGCACCGCGTACTGGACCAGCGACGGATCCACGTAGACGCGGCGGCACTCTTCCTGCAAGGCCGCCAGGTGCTCCGGCGTGGCAATCGCACTCACGCTGATGCGGGCCCCGGTGACGCGATTGACGATGACGACCTCTTCCTCCTCGCTCGGATACCCGACCAGCACCTTCATCATGAAGCGATCGACCTGCGCCTCGGGCAGCGGATAGGTGCCTTCGGTCTCGATCGGATTCTGCGTCGCCATGACCAGGAACGGCGTGGGCACGCGATGGGTCTCGCCGGCAATGGTGACCTGCTTTTCCTGCATGACTTCCAGCAGTGCGCTCTGCACCTTGGCCGGCGCGCGATTGATTTCGTCGGCCAGCAGCAGGTTGGCGAAGACCGGCCCGCGCACGGTCGAGAACTCGCCCGTGCCCTGGTTGTACATGCGCGTGCCGACCAGGTCGGCCGGCAGCAGGTCCGGCGTGAACTGGATGCGCTTGAAGGTCCCGCTCATGGTGCGGGCCAGCGTATTGACGGTCAGCGTCTTGGCGAGGCCGGGCACGCCCTCCACCAGCAGGTGGCCGCCGGCCAGCATGGCCACCAGCACGCGTTCGAGAAAGTGGTCTTGCCCAACCACTACCCGCTTCACCTCGTACAGCAGGCGCTCCATCAGGTCGGCGCTGTCTGTCGCGCCATGGGCTTGCTCGTTCATGGGCCTCCGCGTCTAGAAAGGAGAAGTTCCGATAGAAGCGCCGGCGCTTTCGATCGTGACGGCAAAGCCGATCCCGAGGAAGGTGCCGCTCTGGTTGGGGTTGAGGATGGCGGTGACGATGCCGACCACCTCGCCATCCATGTTCACCAGCGGGCCGCCCGAATTGCCGGGATTGGCGGCCGCGTCGAACTGGATCAGGTTGTCCAGGCTCTGCGTCTTGTCGGGCGACACGAACTGCCGGCCGAGCCCGGACACCACGCCGGCGGACACCGACGGCCCGATGCCGAACGGAAAGCCGACCGCCACCACCTCGGAGCCCGGCGCAAGGTTGCGGCTGGAGCCGAGTGTCGCGGGCGGCAAGTCGTCGGGAATGGATTTCGGCCTGACGAGGGCGAGGTCTTTCTCGGGGATCGCCTGCATCACCGTCGCCTCGGAAGTCTGGCCATCGTAGAAGCGAATCTCCACGCGCTTGGCATCGGCAACCACGTGGTAGCTGGTCAGCACCAGTCCGCTTTCGGTCACGACCACGCCGGAGCCGATGTGACGCGCTTCGCGCTTGTCCTGCTTGTCCTGCTTGTCCTTTGCAGCGTCCTTGTCGGCCTGCGGATCGCTCTTTGCGAGTTCGTTGGAGGGCGTGCGTCGCGATGGCGGCGAGGGCTTCTGCCGGGTGGCCGGAGGATCACGCCGGGCACGCGGGGCGGACGCGGCTTCGGCCTCCGGCTCCGCCGGCGAGAAGCTGCGCACCTCCACCACGGATTCGCGGATGGCTTCCGCCGCGCGTGCGGTGCGCGATGGCAGGCTCTTGGTCTGCAGCGTATGCAGCACCGCAGCATCGATATCCGCCTGCGTCAGCACCCGTGGCGACGGCCTCGATAGCCACGCAAGGCCCAGCGCCGCCGCGACCATCACCGCGACCGCAGCCGAGATCCATCCGTAGATCGTCACACGCTTCATCGCACGCTCCCGAGGTCCCGTGCCGCCTTAAAAAATACAGTACCATCCTCTTAACCATGCGCCAAGGAGCAGGGCATGCAGTTTCTCTGGCCGCAAATGCTCTGGTTGCTGCTTGCGCTTCCGTTGCTGGCAGCCGCTTACCTGTACCTGATCGCGCGACGCAAGAAGTCTGCCCTGCTTTACGCCAGCCTTGCGTTGCCCCGCGCTGCGCTCCGCACCGGCCAACGCCTGCGGCGTCACATTCCCCCACTGCTGTTCCTGTTTGCCCTGGGCGCCGCCCTGCTGGCCTGTGCCCGGCCGACCGCCACCCTCACGCTGCCGTCCGACACCATCACGCTGGTGCTGGCGATGGACGTCTCGCGCAGCATGGAAGCCACCGACGTGGCGCCCACGCGCCTCAGCGCCGCGCAGCAGGCGGCGCGCGAACTGATCGTCGGGCTGCCGGGCAGCGTCCGCCTCGGCATCGTCTCGTTCGCCGCGACGGCTACCGTAGTCCTGCGCCCCACCAGCAACCGGCAGGACATGCTCGACGCGATCGACCGGTTCCAGCTCCAGCGCGGCACGGCGACCGGCAGCGGGCTGATCCAGGCGCTGGCCGTGCTGTTTCCGGACGATGGCATCGACCTCGAAGCAATCCTGTTCAACGACGACCCGCCCTTCGCCTCCGCGCGCCGGGCCACGCCACTCGATGAAGCCGCCGCGGCCGACGCCGCGCGCAAGCGCGCGCAGGACCGGCCGCCGGCGCAACCGGGTTCCTATCGGCACGGCGCGGTCATCCTGCTCAGCGATGGCCGCCGCACCACCGGCCCGGACCCGATCGACGCCGCGCGCATGGCGGCCCAGCGTGGCGTGCGTGTCTATACCGTAGGCTTCGGCACGCTGGGCGGCAATGCGCCCGAGACCAGCCTGTCCTACTACATGCAGCTCGACGAGCCCGCCTTGCGCGCGGTGGCCACGCTGACCGGGGCCGAGTACTTCCAGGCAGGATCGGCGGCGGACCTGAGCCAGGTGTACCGGCAACTGAGCGCGCGCTTCGCGATGGAGCGCCGCGAGACCGAGGTCAGCGCGCTGCTGGCCGCGGCGTCGGTCGTGCTGCTGGTCCTGGCTTGCGCACTCTCGATGTTGTGGTTCCGTCGTTGACGGGCATTGACGATATCGGCGGAGCGGCGGCGCTGGCGCGCGCACCTTGCTTCGCCTGTCAACGAGCGTCCACACCCCCCATCGGCGCCCTCCCGATGCCATCGTGTTGAGGTATGCTTTCGCCCTCCAAAACGATCTTCTCCAGAGGGACCCATGCGGCGCGTCGTGTTCAATCAGAAAGGTGGCGTGGGCAAGTCGACCATCGTATGCAACCTCGCCGCGATCAGCGCCCGTGAAGGCTTGCGCACGCTTGTCGTCGACCTCGACGCGCAATGCAACTCGACCCAGTACCTGATGGGCGCAAAGGCCGCCGAGGCAAACCCGACCGCGGCGCACTTCTTCGAGTCGTCGCTGACCTACAGCTTCAAGCCAGTCGACCTGGGCAGCTTCATCCACGCCACGCCGTTCGAGAATCTCGATGTGATGCCGGCGCATCCTGACCTCGACGCGCTGCATGGCAAGCTGGAATCCCGCTACAAGATCTACAAGCTGCGCGATGCCCTGATCGAACTGGAGTCAGTCTATGACGCGATCTACATCGACACGCCGCCGGCGCTCAACTTCTACACGCGGTCCGCGCTGATCGCGGTGGAGCGCTGCCTGATCCCGTTCGACTGCGACGACTTCTCTCGCCGGGCACTGTACACGCTGCTCGACAACGTGAAGGAAATCCAGCAGGACCACAACGACGCCCTGCACGTCGAGGGCATCGTCATCAACCAGTTCCAGCCGCGCGCGAGCCTGCCGGTCAAGCTGGTCGAGGAGCTGGTCGGCGAAGGGCTGCCGGTGCTGGCATCGCGGCTGTCGTCATCGGTGAAGATCCGCGAATCGCACCAGCACGCCACGCCCATGATTCACCTGGATCCGCGACACAAGCTGTCGCAGGAGTACCTGGCGCTGCACAGCGAATTGGCTGGCTGAGGTACACGGTAGGTCCACCCGCTGGAGATGGCCGCGTCAGTCCAGCGCCAGGCCGCCGTGCGCCAGCACTTGGCGGAATACCTCCAGCCGCGCGTCACCGGTCTCCGCCAACCTGTGGCAAATGTGAATGTACTTGTCCATGTCGCTGTGTCCGCGCAGGGCTTCCTCGCACTCCTGCTCCGAGACTTCCAGGTGGACACCGGTCAGGACCGCGCGGCCCTGCCCGACCCGCGTGCTGACGATGGCCGGTGGCGTGCCCTCCATATCCGCATAGACGGCCAACACTTCCGTATCGGCAGCGGGCGCGCCGTCGAAATCGAAGCGGCAGCCACCGTGATAGTGCGTGTAGACCGACATCGGCGCCGCGGCCAGCCGCTCGGTGGTCCGTAGTTCGACCGCGGCCGTGGTGCGCGGCGTGCCGTCATAGAGGCGGCCGCCGGTCAGTTCGGGCAGCGAGCCAACCGCGACGGCGTCGACGAAGCCCAGTTCGCGCGGACCACAGATCGCCCCGCGAGTGCCCGCGTGGAACGCCAGTTCCCTGCATGCGTAGTACGCGCCCGCGCAGATGCCCAGGTAGGTGCCGCCGTTCTCAACAAAGCGCCGGATGCGCGCGTTGGGGGCGCCATTGAGTTTCGCGCAGTACGGCAGGTCGGCCCCGCCCGGCATGACGAACATGACCGCGTCGTCGAACAGCGTCGGGTCGTGCCGGATGTCCGAGGCCATGACGGCGCGCATCTCATACATGCCGGACTGCAGCTGCTGGCCGATCGTGCGCATCAGGCAGGCGGTCCAGTCGGAGGCGCCGGCATCGATATAGGTCAGGATGTGGGGCTTGGGCATCTTCGGGGGCAGAGGTCGGGCCGCATTGGCACGCTGAACCGAGTGTATTCCACGGATGGGCGCCCAGCCGCATGCGCCTTACATATCGAGCGGCACGGCGCTCGTACATTTGATTTCGTCGAGGCAAACGCTGGACTTCACGCCGCTCACGCCCGGAATGCGCATCAGCGTATCGAGCAGGAAATCCGACAGCGACTTGAGGTCCTTCGCGACCACCTTCAGCACGTAGTCGATATCGCCCGTCACCGAGAAGCATTCCTGGATCTGCGCCAGCTCCGCCACCAGGCTCTTGAAGTTCGACAGGTCGCGGATATGGCCGCGCTCCATGGTCACGTGGATGAACGCGACCACGCCAAGTCCCAGGCTCGCCGCGTCGAGCCGCGCCTCGTAGCACTTGATGATGCCGCTCTCTTCCAGGCGGCGGTGGCGCCGCAGCGTTTGTGCCGGCGACAGCGCAATCGCCTCGGACAATTCCAGGTTCGAAGCCCGCCCCTGCTCCTGCAAAACGCCCAGCAGGCGGCGGTCCGTACGGTCAAGCTCGATGGCAGGCACTTTTATTTCCTCTATTAAAGACTATACGAAATCAGATTTCTCGTTTCAGGGTTTCCCTGCGTGAGGAATGAAATCCAATTTTGCCGGCCAGAATATACACTGCATTCCAGATTGGCAATGCCAGCGAGGAGCCAGAGAGACTTCCCGACATTGCCGGAACGCGCCGCAGGCCAGGATCGCGGCGCACTGTTCGCAATATTATTTCCCGGCCGCCTGGCCGGTAAAGACAGCGCCCCATGAACCTCCGCACACCGTCCCTGCCGCGTCCGCATGCCCGCCATCTCGACGCCCGGCCCCGGACGCCCGCGTGTTGATCGAGGCGGCCTGCCCGATTTCCTTGCCCCCGCCGCCGACGGCACTCCGCCCGGTGCGCGAGATCGAAACCCTTACCTTCCCCTGTGAGACACACCATGGCCGATCTCTTTGACAACCCGATGCAACTGATGGGCTTCGAATTCGTCGAATTCGCCTCGCCCACCCCCAATGTGCTGGAGCCGCTGTTCGAGAGGATGGGCTTCACGCTGGTGGCGCGCCATCGCTCCAAGGACGTGGTGCTGTATCGCCAGGGCGAGGTCAACTTCATCGTCAACCGCGAGCCCCACAGCCACGCCGCCTACTTTGCCGCCGAGCACGGCCCGAGCGCCTGCGGCATGGCGTTCCGCGTGAAGGATTCGCACAAGGCCTATGCCCGCGCGCTGGAACTGGGCGCGCAGCCGGTGGAAATCCCGACCGGCCCGATGGAACTGCGCCTGCCCGCGATCAAGGGCATCGGCGGTGCGCCGCTGTACCTGATCGACCGCTTCGAGGAAGGCAAGTCGATCTATGACATCGACTTCGAGTTCATCGAAGGCGTGGACCGCCACCCCGAAGGCCACGGCCTGAAGCTGATCGACCACCTGACGCACAACGTCTACCGCGGCCGCATGGCCTACTGGGCCAGCTTCTACGAGAAGCTGTTCAACTTCCGCGAGATCCGCTACTTCGACATCAAGGGCGAGTACACCGGCCTGACCTCCAAGGCCATGACCGCGCCGGACGGCAAGATCCGCATCCCGCTGAACGAGGAATCATCCAAGGGCGCCGGCCAGATCGAGGAATTCCTGATGGCCTTCAACGGCGAGGGCATCCAGCACATCGCCTTCCTGACCGACAACCTGCTCGAAGTCATCGACAACCTGCAACTGGCCGGCGTGGAACTGATGACGGCGCCGAACGACTACTACTACCAGGCCCTGGAAAACCGCCTGCCCGGCCACGGCCAGCCGGTGGACCAGCTCAAGGCCCGCGGCATCCTGCTAGACGGCACCACCGAAGGCGGCAAGCCGCGCCTCCTGCTGCAGATCTTCTCGAAGACCGTGCTCGGCCCGGTGTTCTTCGAGTACATCCAGCGCAGCGGCGACGACGGCTTCGGCGAAGGCAACTTCAAGGCGCTGTTCGAATCGCTGGAACGCGACCAGATCGCGCGCGGCACGCTAAAGGTCGAGGCCTGACCGGCACGGCCCGTCCACCGTCGCCGGGCGCGGCACCCCGTGCCCGGCGATCCTTAAGGCCCAGGCGTCCTACCCTCGACAGCAAGAGACGCCAGGCCCCGCATGCCATTCCATAAGAATGGGTAGAGGAAACAAGACAGATGGTTGAAAGCAACAATGACGGCACGCTCAAGCGTGGCCTCAAGAACCGGCACATCCAGCTGATCGCGCTCGGCGGCGCGATTGGCACCGGGCTGTTCCTGGGCATCGCCCAGACGATCAAGATGGCCGGCCCCTCGGTCCTGCTCGGCTATGCCGTGGCGGGCATCGTGGCCTTCTTCATCATGCGCCAGCTCGGCGAGATGGTGGTGGACGAGCCCGTCGCCGGCTCCTTCAGCTACTTCGCCAACAAGTACTGCGGCCACTTCGCCGGCTTCATGTCGGGCTGGAACTACTGGGTGCTGTACATCCTGGTGAGCATGGCCGAGCTGTCGGCGGTGGGCATCTACGTGCAGTACTGGTGGCCCGGCATCCCCACATGGATCTCGGCGCTGGCCTTCTTCCTGATCATCAACGCCATCAACCTGTCGAGCGTGAAGTCCTTCGGCGAGATGGAGTTCTGGTTCTCGATCGTCAAGGTCGCGGCGATCGTCGGCATGATCGGCTTCGGCGGCTACCTGCTGATGTCGGGCAATGCCGGCCCGCAGGCCAGCATCACCAACCTGTGGCAGCACGGCGGCTTCTTCCCGAATGGCCTGGGCGGACTGGTCATGGCCATGGCGGTGATCATGTTCTCGTTCGGCGGCCTTGAACTAGTGGGCATCACGGCGGCGGAAGCGGACCAGCCGGAAAAGAGCATCCCGAAGGCGACCAACCAGGTCATCTACCGCATCCTGATCTTCTACGTCGGCGCGCTGGCCGTACTGCTGTCGCTGTACCCGTGGGAAAACGTCGTCACCGGCGGCAGCCCGTTCGTGCTGATCTTCCATGCGCTGAACAGCAACTGGGTGGCCAATGTGCTGAACGTGGTGGTGCTGACGGCGGCGCTGTCGGTCTACAACAGCGGCGTGTACTGCAACAGCCGCATGCTGTTCGGCCTGGCCCAGCAGGGCAATGCGCCGAAGTCGCTGCTCAAGGTCAGCAAGCGCGGCATTCCGCTGACGGCGCTGGGCGTCTCGGCGGCCGCCACTGGCCTGTGTGTGCTGATCAACTACTTCATGCCCGGCAAGGCGTTCGAACTGCTGATGGGCCTGGTGGTCTCGGCCCTGATCATCAACTGGGCCATGATCAGCATCATCCACCTGAAGTTCCGCGCCGATAAGCGCAAGGCCCGCCAGGAAACGCGCTTCAAGAGCTTTGGCTACCCGCTCACGAACTACCTGTGCCTGGCCTTCCTGGGCGGCATCCTGTACGTGATGTACCTGACGGATGGCCTGCGCATCTCGGTGTACCTGATCCCGGTGTGGCTCGCCGTGCTCGGCATCAGCTACCGCCTGCGCCAGAAGAACGCAGTGCCCGCCCTGCAGGGCAGCGTCTCGACCCAGTAAGGCAAGACACCGGCGGCGCTGCATCGCGCGCCGCCGGTTACACTTCAGCCTGTGCGTCCGGGCCTGAAATCCTGTTCCGCACGCGCCCCAGCCCCGTCCAAGAATCCAGAGAATCCCATGTTTGCACATATCGAAGCCTTTCCCGGCGACCCGATCCTCTCGCTCAACGAAGACTTCCAGAAAGACCCGCGCACCGAGAAAGTCAACCTGAGCATCGGCATCTACTTCGACGACAACGGCCGCCTGCCGGTGATGGAAGCCGTCGAAAAGGCCGAGGCCGCGCTGCTGGCCGACATGGGCCCGCGCCCCTACCTGCCGATGTCGGGCCTGGTGGCCTACCGCAATGCCGTGCAGGCACTGGTGTTCGGCGAAGACAGCCCCGCCCGCGCCGCCGGCCGCATCGCCACGCTGCAGACGCTGGGCGGCTCGGGCGCGCTGCGCGTGGGCGCCGATTTCCTCAAGCGCTACTTCCCGCAGTCGCAGGTATGGATCAGCGACCCGAGCTGGGAAAACCACCGCGTAGTGTTCGAGCGCGCGGGCTTCACCGTCAACACCTACCCTTACTATGACGATGCCACCGGCGGCCTGAAGTTCGACGCCATGGTCGATGCCATCGGCAAGCTGCCGAAGCAAAGCATCGTGCTGCTGCATGCGTGCTGCCACAACCCGACTGGCGTAGACCTGAACCAGGACCAGTGGCGCCAGCTGATCGGCGTGCTCAAGGCGAAGGAACTGCTGCCGTTCATCGACATGGCCTACCAGGGCTTTGGCGAGGGCCTGGACGACGACGCGTTCGCCATCCGCGAGCTGGAGCGCCAGGGCGTGCCGGGGCTGGTGGCCAACTCGTTCTCGAAGAACTTCTCGCTGTACGGCGAGCGCTGCGGCGGCCTGAGCGTGGTGTGCAACAGCGCCTCCGAAGCCGCCAACGTGCTGGGCCAGCTGACCGGCGCGGTGCGCGCCAACTACAGCAACCCGCCGACGCACGGCGCGCGCGTGGTGGCCAAGGTGCTGACCACGCCGGAACTGCGCTCGCTGTGGCAGCAGGAACTGGCGGCGATGTGTAGCCGCATTGCCCGCATGCGCGAGGCCATCCACCACAACCTGCGCGACCATGTCAGTGGCGAGGCGCTGTCGCGCTACCTGACACAGCGCGGCATGTTCACCTACACGGGGCTCAATGCGGCTCAGGCCGACCGCCTGCGCGAGGAGCATGGCGTGTACCTGCTGCGTTCGGGCCGCATGTGCGTGGCCGGTCTCAACGAGCGCAATGTGACGGTAGTGGCCAAGGCCATTGCCGCCGTGCTCGGCGGCAAGTAAAGCACGCATTGCGTTGGGATGTGGACGGCCGGTGTTACCCGCCGCCCACATCAACGTAACTCTTACACCTGCAATGCAATTCTGACCCGCCTGAACCACCAGGCTACACAGATCTGGCGCCCGCATATTGGGCACCGATCTTGCGGCCCTTGGCGAAATCAACGAAGCCGCCCCGCCCGGGGACAAAAGCGCTTCGCGAAAGTCCCAAGGAGCGCGCATGCCCTGCCCCCATCCCGACGGCCCGGACCGCCCCACCCGCCGCCGCTTCCTGCAGTCCGCCGCGCTGAGCGCAACCGCAGCAGCCTTGGCCACCACGCAGGCGGCCGAATCCGCCGCTTTACCCAATGCGGCACCGGCACAAGCTGCCGTGCCAGCCCGCCCGGTCCGCCTCCATATCAACGGCAAGGAACATGCACTGTCGCTGGAGCCGCGCGTCACGCTGCTCGATGCACTGCGTGAAGTCATCGGCCTGACCGGCGCCAAGAAAGGCTGCGACCGCGGCCAGTGCGGCGCCTGCACCGTCCTCAGCGACGGCCGGCGCATCAACGCTTGCCTCACGCTTGCAGTCATGCAGGAAGGCCGGCATATCACCACCATCGAAGGCCTGGCCCAGGGCCAGGCGCTGCACCCGATGCAGGCCGCTTTCGTCGCCCGCGATGCACTGCAATGCGGCTTCTGCACGCCCGGCCAGATCTGCTCGGCCGTCGGCATGCTGGCCGAGGCGCGGGCCGGCGCGGCCAGTACGGTGCAGCCGCCGCCAGCGGCCTTGCCGACCGCGCTGAACGACGCCGAGATCCGCGAGCGCATGAGCGGCAATATCTGCCGCTGCGGCGCCTACCAGAACATCGTCGCCGCCGTGCAGGACGCCGCCGGCGCCACGCGCCGCGCATGAGGCGTCACGATGATCCCGTTCACCTACCACCGCGCCACCACCGTTGAAGAAGCGCTGCAGCTCGGGCGCCAGCCCGGCACGCGCTATATCGGTGGCGGCACCAACCTGCTCGACCTGGCCAAGGCCGGCGTCGAGCAGCCGCTGCACCTGGTCGATGTCGGCTGGCTTCCGCTCGCAACGATCGAGCCGCTGCCCGATGGCGGGGTGCGCATCGGCGCCACGGCCAGCAACACCGACACCGCCAACCACACGCTGATTCGCGAGCGCTATCCGCTGCTGTCGCAGGCGCTGCTGGCCGGGGCTTCGGGCCAGTTGCGCAATATGGCAACGGTGGGCGGCAACCTGATGCAGCGCACGCGCTGCCATTATTTCTACGACCCCGGCTTCAGCGCCTGCAACAAGCGGGCGCCGGGCTCGGGCTGCGGCGCGCTGCAAGGCGTGCATCGCACGCACGCCATCCTTGGCGCAAGCGAGCAATGCGTAGCCGTGAATCCATCCGACATGAGCGTGGCGCTGGCTGCGCTGGAAGCCGTGGTGGTGGTGCGCGGCGACGCTGGCGAGCGGCGCATTCCACTGGCCGATTTCCACCGCCTGCCGGGCACCACGCCGCAGTTCGACACGACGCTGAGGCCCGGGGAAATGATCATCGCGGTGGATCTGCCGCCATCGCGCCTCGCCGCGCATTGCCATTACCTCAAGGTCCGTGACCGCGCCAGCTACGCGTTCGCGCTGGTGTCGGTGGCCGCCGCGCTGGAGCTCGACGGCGGCACGGTACGCACCGCGCGGCTGGCGCTCGGCGGCGTCGCGCACAAGCCGTGGCGCGCCCCGGCGGCCGAGCAAGCCCTGATCGGGCGTCCGATCGATGCCGGCAGTGCCGGCGAGGCGGCCCGGCTGCTGCTGGATGGCGCCAGGCCGCTTCCCCAGAACACCTACAAGCTTGCCCTGGCGCAGCGCGCCATCGTGCGGGCGCTTGGCATTGCCGCAGGAGACAACACATGAGCGTGATCGGCGCCCCGCTTGACCGCACGGACGGCGTGCTCAAGGTCACCGGGCAGGCGCGCTACGCCGCGGACCATCCGCTGCCGGGCCTGCTGCATGCCGTCCTTGTGACCAGCACCATCGCCAGCGGCGAGATCTCCGCCATGGACACTGCCATGGCCGAACGCATGCCGGGCGTGCGCAAGGTCATGACGCCGTTCAATGCGCCGCGGCTGCCGGAACACGGCAAGGCCGCATCGGGCACCCCACCGGCCGGCCGCGTGCTGAACCTGCTGCAGGACCCGGTCGTCCACTACAACAACCAGCCCGTGGCCGTGGTCATCGCCGACACGCTGGAACAAGCACGCGATGCCGCCGCGCACCTCGCCATCCACTACCGCGCGCAGACCCCTGCGCTGGATTTCGCCGCGGCCCGTGCGGGCGCCTACAAGCCGGAACAGGCCCAGGACCAGCCCGCCGATACCACGCGCGGTAACGCCTCCGCCGCCAACGGCGCGGCGGCAAGCATCGATGAAACCTACACCACGCCGTTCGAGATCCACAACCCGATGGAGCCGCATGCCACCGTAGCCGCGTGGCAAGGCGACATGCTCACACTGTACGACGCCACGCAATACGTGAGCGGCGTGCGCAAGACCGTTGCCAGGACACTGGGCCTGCAGCCATCGCATGTGCGCGTGGTGTGCCCCTACGTCGGCGGCGGCTTCGGTTGCAAAGGCTCGGTGTGGTCGCACGTGGTGCTGGCGGCCATGGCCGCGCGCGAGACGAGGCATCCGGTCAAGCTGGTGCTGGAACGCCCGCAGATGTTCGGCCCGGTAGGCGGACGGCCCCACACAGAGCAGCACGTCGTGCTGGCCGCCGGCGCCGACGGCACGCTCACGGCCATGCGGCACGAGGTCATGGCCAGCACCTCGTTCATGGAAGACTGGCTGGAATCCTGCGCGCTGGTGACACGGATGCTCTATGCCGTGCCGAACCAGCAGACCAGCCACCGGCTGCTCAAGCTCAATGTCGGCACGCCCACGTTCATGCGCGCGCCGGGCGAGGCATCGGGCAGCTTCGCGCTGGAGTGCGCGATGGATGAGCTGGCCTACAAGCTGGGAATGGACCCGGTGGCCCTGCGCCTGCGCAACTACGCGGACACGGACCCCGGCAAGGGACTGCCGTTCTCGAGCAAATCGCTGCGCGAATGCTACCGCGACGCGGCCGAGCGCTTTGGCTGGGCGCATCGCAATCCCGCGCCGCGCTCCATGCGGGCCGATGGCCGGCTCGTGGGCATGGGCATGGCCACCACGACCTATCCGGCCAATCGCTCGGCCGCCAGCGCGCTCGCGCGCATCCTGTCCGACGGCACCGCGCTGGTCCAGTCGGGTTCGCAGGACCTGGGGACCGGCACCTTCACCGTGATGACGCAGGTGTCCGCCGACGCGCTCGGCCTGCCGCCCGACAAGGTGCGCTTTGAACTGGGGGACACCAACTTCCCTGAAGCGCCGGTGTCCGGCGGCTCGCAGTCCGTCGCCAGCGTGTCGCCCGCGGTGCAGGCCGCCTGCGCGGCGGCGCGGCTGGATCTGGTGAAGCTGGCGGTCGCCGACCGGGCGTCTCCGCTTGCCGGCGCATCGCCCGAGGACGTGGACATCGTCGATGGCTGGCTGCTGCGCCGCTCCGACCCGTCGCGCCGCGAGCCGATCGCGGCGCCGATCGCGCGCCGCGGCGGGCAGCCCGTCGAAGCCCGCATGACCGCGCGGCCCGGCGACGAAAGCAAGACGTTCTCGATGCACAGCTTCGGCGCCGTGTTCGCCGAAGTCCACGTCGACCCGGATCTCGGCGAAATCCGCGTGCAGCGGATCGTGGCGACCTACGGCGTGGGCCGGCTGCTGAACCGGAAAACCGCCCACAGCCAGCTCATGGGCGGTATCGTCTGGGGCATCAGCATGGCGCTGCACGAGCAGGCCGAACTGGACCCGGCCAGCGGACGCATCGCCAATGCCAACCTGGCCGAGTACCATGTGCCGGTCAATGCCGATATCGTCGCTATCGACATCGTCGTGCTGGACGAGGATGATCCGCATATCAACGCGCTCGGCACCAAGGGCATCGGCGAGATCGGCATTGTCGGCGTGGCGGCGGCGGTCGCCAACGCGGTGTATCACGCCACCGGACGGCGCATCCGCGACCTGCCGCTGACCGTCGACAAGTTGATGACCTGAGCGCCTGTGGCGCATGCGAACGAATAAACGGGAGAGACCCTTGGCAGAGCTGGAAACCCTCACGCCTCGCGGCGGCATGCGCGCGCGGCGGCCGCGAACGGTCCGGCCGTGGCTGTTTGCCCTGTCCGCGCTGGCAGCAGCTCCGGCCTGCGCGCAGACCCCGGCCCCGCTGGCCGAATGGCAGTTCTCGGTCGGCATACCGCTTGAAAAGCTGTACGAAGACACGATTCCGGAATGGGAAGTCCGCCTCGGCGCCGCGGCAATGCTGCGCCCGCGCTATGACGGCTCGTCGAAATACATCGTGATCGCCGGGCCCAGCATTGATATCCGCTACCGCGATATCGCGTTCGCCTCGATCGGCGAAGGCTTCGGCGTCAACATCCTGCGCGGCAAGAACTACCGGGCGGGGATTGCGCTGACCTACAACCTGGGCCGGCGCGCCGAGGAGAATTCGCCGCTGCTGGACGGCATGAAGAACATCAACCCGGCGCCGGAAGCCAAGCTCTTTGCGGAATACGCCGTGTCCAAGGAATTTCCGCTGGTGATGCGCGTCGACGCGCGGCGCAGCATGGGCGGCTCGGACGGCTGGATCGGCGACATCGGCGCCTACATGCCGCTGCCGGGCAGCTCCGAGAAGTTCTACTGGTTCGCCGGCCCGACGCTGACACTGGCGGACTCGCGCTACATGAATGCCTGGTAC
Source organism: Cupriavidus sp. C2SS-8b (assembly GCF_057073745.1). Lineage (NCBI taxonomy): Bacteria > Pseudomonadati > Pseudomonadota > Betaproteobacteria > Burkholderiales > Burkholderiaceae > Cupriavidus > Cupriavidus sp. C2SS-8b. The sequence goes on along the minus strand of NZ_CP172717.1, from coordinate 668,299 downwards.
GGCGTGAGCGCGTCACAGGCGCGGGCCGGCCGTCCGCAGTTCAATCCCGCTGGCGGCGTGCGTTCCTACGGGTTCGGCCTCAGCGCGGTCTGGTTCTTTGACAAGCACTGGTTCGCCAGCAGCGACGTGTCAATCGTGCAGCTGGTGGGCGATGCGAAGCGCAGTCCGCTGACGCAGAGCTCGACGGGCGGAGCCTTCGATCTGTCGATCAACTATCAGTTCTGAGCGGCACCGCACAAAAAATTGGTTCTTCGCTGAATTGCGGGGGTGTCGTGCTTGGCAGGCGCGGCTGTTTCGCCGGCGTAGCCGGCGACTTACTTTCTTGTCCGAGCGACAAGAAAGTAGGCAAAGAAACGCGTTTACTTGTCCTAGCGGACGAATATTGATCGTAGCGTGCTGAGGGTGTTGTACGGGTATGAACTTCAGAGCGTGCCCCGCTGCCTGCCGCATGGAGCGCGTCCGCATGCAGGCTTTCAAGCCGTGATTGAACGAGCCCTGAACCTGTCCGTGGCCCCTGCTTCCACCGCTATCGCATCATCGCCTACGGCTGCTACGCGGCTCACTAGTCAGTAAGTCAGGGGCATCAGCGGCGCTGGCGACGGTGCTTCCGTTACCTCGCTTTTCTGGCTTTTTACTGAGCGCGCAGCAGCCGAAGGCGATGATGCGATAGCGCGCCCACTGCCGGGCCACGGACAGTTTCGGGGCTCGTTCAATCATTGTGTGAGAGCCTGCATACGGACGCGCTCCATGCGGCAGGCAGCCGGGCAGTCTCTGAAGCGAATACCCGTACGAAATTCCTCGCACACTACGATCAATATTCGTCCGCTAGGACAAGTAAACGCGTTTTTTGGTTACTTTTTGTCGCTCGGACAAAAAGTGACTCGCAGGCTACGCCTGCGAAACAGCCCCGCCTGCCAAGCACGACATCCCCGCAATTCAGCGAAGAACGAAAAAATGCGGCGGGGCCTCCTGCCGAGGCCGCGCCGCGCGGCAAACCCATCAGCCGGGCACTTATTGCGCCGCTGCCTTGTCGGCGGCGGGTTTCTTCGCGTGCTTGTGAGCGTGGGTCTTCTCCTTGTGGGTGCTCTTCTCCACCTTGGCGGGTTCCTTCGACTCCGGCGCGGCAGCCGGCGCTTGCGCATACGCACCAGCGGCAAACAGGCCCAGGGTCAGGATGGCAAGTACTTTCTTCATTGTCGGTCTCCGGATGGACGCGCGAGGTTGCGCGCTGCTTGTGAAAACGTCGACCGGCGGCGCACTGTTGACGGTCCCTCGACGGATGTGTGTAACGGAATATTTCAGTCCATCGTACTGCCTTGCGCTACCGCAATGTCCTATCAATGTGACTTAAAGTTGGCAATCTGCTGCCGATAACGGTGAAATCCCCCGCGTAGACCTTTCTACCCTCGTACCTACGTTGCCCCCGGCGTGGCGTGCGGCAACCCGCAGTCCATCAACAGGAGCACCCTCATGAGCATGATCGAAGCCACCACGGCAAGCCCGCCTGCCTCCCTCTCCATGGCGGCCACCGCCACGGCGCAAGATCTCTCCGCGGATTTCGCTGATCCCACGAACGCCGCCAATGCGGCCAGCAACATGCCGGGCAGCGCCACGGCGCAGCCCAGCGCCGATGTCAGGATTTCCATGTCCGGCAGCGCGCTGGCTTCCGGGCGCGGCGCTGACAAGGCAGCCGCCAGGGACAGCGACATCGACAACAGCAACCTGCCCGACAACGTGAAGAAGCTGGTCAAGCGGCTGCGTGAGCTGCGCGAGAAGCTCGAGCAGAAGGCCCAGGAACTGCAGGAACTGAGCAACAGCACCACGGGCAACGCCGAGCAGCGCCGCATGCGCATCGAAGCGCTGCGGGCCGAGGTCGGCGCGCTGACCTCGGCCATGAACAGCGTCAGCGCCGACCTTGCCCAGGCTACGCGCAAGTTCAGCAGCGATGAGAAGGCTGCCTTGGCCGGGCTGATCATGGGCTAGGCCCCACTGCAAGGCCACGTCCCGGTCCCCACACCGCTCCCCAAATCGCCTAGTCTGAGAGGGACACCAGCGTTTCGGGGAGACCCAGTGCCCGCAGCCAGATCCACGCGCCAGTCCGGCAAGCAGCGCCGCCACGGCCGCCATGCGCGACGCTGGTCAAAACAAGTCAGCGAGCACAGCGACGCGCTCGACCTGCAACCCGACCTCTTCAAAGGCACCGACCCGAAGGCAATCGCCGCTTCGCTGAAGCGCTCGGCGGAGCACAGCCGCCGGCGCAAGGGCACGGCGTTCCAGTCGGCCATGTCGATGCTCAATTTCTACATCAACCGCGCGGGCCGCAACCTGCCCAAGACGCAGCTGGCCGTCCTGCAGCGGGCCAAGGGCAAGCTGCGCGAGGCCTTCGGGCGCGCGCCGTGAACGCACTTCAGGAGATGCCATGGATACCGCAAGCGAACTGCAGGCAACGGTGACGGCAATGGTGCAGCCGGGCAAGGGATTGCTCGCGGCCGATGAAAGCGGCCCGACCATTGCCAAACGCTTCACCACGATCGGCGTGGAATCCAATGAAGAGAACCGCCGTGCGTGGCGCAGCCTGCTGTTATCGACACCGGGCCTCGGCGCGCATATCAGCGGCGTGATCCTGTACGAGGAAACGCTCGGCCAGCGCGCCGACGACGGCACGCCCCTGCCAGAGCTCTGCGCGCGCCAGGGCATCGTGCCCGGCATCAAGGTCGACAAGGGCAAGGTGCCGCTCGTGAATGCGCCCGGAGACGAGATCACCGAAGGGCTCGACGGCTTGCCGAAGCGGCTGGACACCTACCGCCAGCAGGGCGCGCGCTTTGCCAAATGGCGCGCGGTGATCAATGTCTCGGACACCTTGCCCAGCGCGCTGGCGGTGCAGGCCAACGCGCAGGTGTTGGCTGCGTATGCGGCCATCTGCCAGGCATCGGGCATCGTGCCGATCGTCGAGCCGGAGGTGCTGATGGACGGCGATCACAGCATGGCGCGCAGTGCGGCCGTGACCGAGCGCGTGCTGCATGCGGTGTTCCATGCGCTGCATCGCCATGGCGTGGTGTTCGAACACATGGTGCTCAAGCCCAGCATGGTGATCGCCGGCAAGAAGTGCGCGCAGCAGGCATCGGTGCAGGACGTGGCCAGCGAAACCGTGCGCGTGCTCAAGCGCACGGTGCCGGCGGCGGTGCCCGGCATTTTCTTTCTGTCGGGCGGACAGACGCCCGAACAGGCAACGGCGAATCTCGATGCGATGAACCGGCTCGGCCCGCTGCCGTGGCCGCTGAGCTTTTCCTACGGACGCGCGCTGCAGGAACCGCCCCTGGCCGCATGGGGCGGCAAGGCCGCGAACCTTGAACCGGCGCAGCAGGCGCTGCTGAAGCGCTCGCTGCTGAATGGCAAGGCTTGCCTGGGGCAGTATGAAGCGGCGCAGGAGACGATGACAAAAGTCGCCTGACGGCGGGTCGCTAAGCGTCGGGGTTCCGGCGCTTGCGCCCGGTCAGCATCGCCAGCACCAGGTTCTCCTTGCTGGTCACGCTGAACACGACGGCGGCGAGCACGTGGACCACGATCAGCGCCATCAGCGTGTCCGCGAGCGCGGCATGGATGCTGATCGGCCAGTCCTCGCCCCACAGGGCATCGAGCCTCGACATCCATCCGGTGACGGCCAGCGCCAGGATCAATGCCCACATCAGCAGCATCATGACCGCGCCGAGCGGCGTGTGGCTCAGGAAGCGCGGCGCGCGGCGCTGCAGCAGCGCCTTGCCGTAGGCCAGCACGCCGGCCGGCCGCGGCACCCAGGCACGAAAGCGTGCGTGTTCGCTGCCGACAACGCCCCAGAGCAGGCGCACCAGAACGAGACCCGCGGCCACGTAGCCGAGCATGCGGTGCAGTTGGCCGCCGGAATCCTCGATCAGGTCCCAGATGACGATGGCCGCCACGCTCCAGTGCGTGAGGCGGACCACCAGGTCCCAGACGCGGACCGATGCGTTATCCGGCATGGCGGCAGCGAGGCGGCAGGCGTTACTTCCCGATCTCGGACTTCACGATATCCAGGGTCTTGGTATCGAAATAGATTTCGGCTTTCTTGCCGTCCTTGGTGGTGCCGTAGATCTCGTAGCAGTTGCCGTCCACCTTGAATTTCTTGATGACATAACCCTGCGCCTCGATCTTGGCCTTGGCATCGGCCTCGGTCATCCATTCAGCCTTGGGGTGGGCCACGCATTTGGCGCTGGCAAAAGCGCCGGTGGAAAATGCGGCGGCCGCGGCGAAGGCGATGAACTTGAGCATGGGAAGTCTCCGACGATTGCCCGGAACGGGCGATGTCAGGAGAGTACTTGCAAACGGGAACGATTCTCAATGGCGGGTTTCCCCTAGGTTGCCTTGCCATTCCGCAGCTGCGCAGGCGGTTGCCGAGCGTGCCGCAGGCTGATGCGCAGGCGGGCGAGCCCCGCTTATCCCGTCAACAACGCCTGCCCGCGCCGCAGCGCCGCAACGATCGACGCCACGCCGGATTCCACACGGTGGATCGGCCCGGCCACAGACATCCCGTACACAGCGCCACCGATCTCTACCGGCACCGCAATCGCCCCGAGGTCCGGAAACGATTCGCCGAAGTTCGGATACCAGCCCTGCTGCTGCCACTGCGCGATGGCCTGCTCCAGCGCCTCGCGCGAGGCCACGGTGCGCTCGGTGCGCGGCTGGAACGAGACCTTCGACAACGCGGCATCGCGCGCCGGCCCGGGCAGCGCACCGAGAATCGCGCGGCCGATGGAGTTGATATGCACATCGCGCAACTCACCTGGCGTGGCGATATAGCGCACCGGGTTCTGTGACTCGCGTACCTCCAGGTAGAGCACGCGTCCGTCATCCTGCAGCTTGCCGAAGATGACGGTTTCGCCGGTAGCATCGCGCAGCGATTCCAGCACGGGCTGCACGCGTTCAAGCAAGGGATCGTTGCGCGAGATGCGCTGGGCGATACTGAGCAGCCGGCTGGTCGGATAGTAGCCCTGCCGCCGCCCGGTCTCGTAGAGATAGCCGAGCGACGCCAGCGTGCGGATCAGGCCGAGGCAGCTCGACATCGGCGCGCCCAGCAGTTTCGCCAGTTCCGTCAGCGTGAGCGAGCGGCCTTCGCGCGCATAGATCTCCATGATCTCGATCACGCGCAGCGCCGTCTTCACGCTGGCCTGCCCTGCCTTGTCGCCCGTCTCGGATTCCGCCATCTCCCTGTTCCCGTCAGCCTTGCCGTGCGCGGATTGTACGCGTCTTCAGGCGTCGTCCGACGACGCCGGCGGCAGCGGCTGCGCCCATGCGCGGATATTTCCGGGCGTGCGCGAGAAACGCGTCGGGATGCCGATGCCGCGCAGGCGCCCTTCGCTCGGATGCTCGTACTCGAACACCATGCCGGTGGCGCGCAGGTGCGGGTCTTCGATCACGTCCTCGAATGCTGGCACTTCGCTGTGCGGGATATCGGCGTCGGCCAGCAGCGCGAGCCACTGCGCCGTGGTCTTGCCGCTGACGATTTCGGCCAGCGTCGCATACAGCGTGTCGATATTGGCGCTGCGCGCGGCCGGGTCGAGGTAGCGAGGGTCCTGCGCGAGTTCCGGGTGACCCGAGAGCGCGAAGAAACGCGCCCATTGCGGCGTGGTGTACGGCAGCAGCGCGATATAGCCGTCCTGCGTGCGATACGGCTTGCGGTGCGGCGACATCACGCGCGGATAGCCGCACGCGCCCTGCCCGGGTACGAACGTCTGGCCGCCCAGTTGTTCCGGCGCCAGGAACGACACCAGCGTCTCGAACATCGGCACTTCGATGGACTGGCCCTGCCCCGAGCGCTCGCGCTCGTACAGCGCCATCGGGATGGCATAGGCCACCGTCAAGCCGGCGACCTTGTCGGCCAGGATGGTGTTGACGTACTGCGGCCCTTCGGCGCTGTTGGCGCCCTGGAACTGCGCCAGGCCGCTGCGTGCCTGGATGATGTCGTCGAACGCGGGCATGCCGGCATACGGGCCCGTTTCCGAGTAGCCGTACGCACCGCAGTAGATCAGGCGCGCATTGGACGCGCGCAGCGACTCATAATCCAGCCCCAGCTTGCGCAGCGATTGCGGGCGCACGTTGGAGATAAACACGTCGGCCCCGGCGATCAGGTCCTTCAGCCGCGCCAGGTCTTGCGCGCGTTTCACGTCCAGCACCACGAACTGCTTGTTGCGGTTCAGGTTCAGGAAGGTGGCGCCCATGCCCGCGTGCAGCGCGGGCTCCGCATGGCGAAAGACATCGCCGGCCGGTGCTTCGACCTTGATGACCTCCGCGCCCATGTCGGCGAGGATCTGCGTGGCATACGGCCCCATGCCGACCGAAGTCATGTCGACCACGCGCACGCCTGCCAGCGGCCCGGTTGCCTTTGCCGCTTCCGCGTTCTGCATCGTCATCGTTGCCTCCCGCTCAGTACGACTTGGGCAGGCCCAGCACCCGCTCCGCGATAAAGCACATGATGAGCTGCGGGCTGACCGGCGCGATGCGCGGGATATACGACTCGCGCAGCAGCCGCTCGACGCGGTATTCACGCGAATAGCCCATGCCACCCAGCGTCAGGATGGCGGTCTGGCAGGCGTTGTGGCCCGCTTCGGCCGCGAGGTACTTGGCGGTGTTGGCCTCGGCGCCGCAGGACTGGCCCGCGTCGTAGCGCGCGGCGGCCTTGAGCATCATCAGGTTGGCCGCTTCGAGCTGCATCCACGCCTGCGCCAGCGGATGCTGCACGCCCTGGTTCATGCCGATGGGCCGGCCGAATACCACGCGCTCCTTCGCGTACTGTGTCGCAATGGCGAGCGCCGCACGGCCCAGGCCGATGGCTTCTGCGGCGATCAGGATGCGCTCCGGGTTCAGGCCATGCAGGATGTACTCAAAGCCGCGCCCTTCCTCGCCGATGCGGTCTGCTTCGGGGATGAACAGGTCGTCGATGAACAGCATGTTGGTATCGACGGCCGAGCGGCCCATCTTGTCGATCTCTCGGATCTCGATCTTGCTGCGGTCCACCTTCGTGTAGAACAGCGACAGGCCTTCGGTCGGTTTCTTGACCGATTCCAGCGGCGTGGTGCGCGCCAGCAGCAGCATGCGGTCGGCCACCTGCGCAGTGGAAATCCAGATCTTGCGGCCCGTCACCGAATAGCCGCCATCGACTTTGCGCGCGTAGGTCTTGAGCTTGGTGGTGTCCAGGCCCGCGTCGGGCTCGGTCACGCCGAAGCAAGCCTTCTCCTTGCCGGCGATCAGCGGCGGCAGGAAGCGCGCCTTCTGCTCGTCGGTGCCGAACACCACCACCGGGTTCAGGCCGAACACGTTCATGTGCACGGCCGAGGCGCCGCTCATGCCCGCGCCGGACTCGGAGATGGTCTGCATGACCAGCGCCGCTTCCAGGATGCCCAGCCCCGCGCCGCCGTACTGCTCCGGCATGGCCACGCCCAGCCAGCCGCCTTCGCACAAGCTCTTGTAGAACTCGTGCGGATAGGTGTGGGAGACGTCGAGCTTGTTCCAGTACTCCATGTCGAACTGCGTGCAGACCTGCTGCACGGCTTCGACGATCGACTGCTGTTCGGCGGAGAGATCGAAATTCATGTTGGTGTTCCTATTGTTTTCTGGGCGCGCTTTGCCTGTGGCCACTTGTTTGCTCCCCTCGCCCACGCCAGTGGGAGAGGGGGAGCAGGCCTGCGGTCAATCTTTTGTGGTGGCCCTTATTCGGCCTGGATACCCGCGTCCTTCACCAGCCGCGACCATTTCTGCAATTCCGCCACGACGAACTGGCCCAGCTCGCCCGGCGTGCTGCCGAACGGTTCGAAGCCGAAAGCGTGGAACTGCGGCGCGTATTGCTTGTTGGACGCAATCGCAACCAGCTCATGGTTCAGGCGTTCAACCACCGGCGCGGGCGTGCCGGCCGGCGCAAACACCCCGTTCCACGACGTAATGTCGAAGCCCTTGAATTCAGGCTCGCTCGCCAGCGGCGGCAGGTCAGGCAGCAGCGCGCTGCGCTGCGCGGTGGTCACGGCCAGCGCATGCAGCTTGCCGGCCTTGACGTTGGCGATGCCGGCGGCGAAGTCCACGAACATCACCTGCACCTGGCCGCCGATCACGTCTGTCATCGCCGGCGGCGTGCTCTTGTACGGCACGTGCAGCATCTTCAGCCCGGCCATCTTCGACATCGTCGCGCCAGCCACGATGCCGGTGCTGTTCCCGCTCGCATACGACATGCCCGGGTGCGCCTTGGCGTAGGCAACGAATTCCGACAGCGTCTTGACCGGCAGCGACGGGCTGACCACCAGCATGAACGGCAGGTTGCCCATGCGCGAGACCGGCGTGAAATCCTTCACCGGGTCATAGCGCAGCTGCTTCATCAGCGACGGGTTGGCCGAATGCGTGGTGTTGGTGGTCATGAACAACGTGTAGCCGTCCGCGGGCGCCTTGGCCACGAACTCAGCGGCAATGGTGCCGTTGGCGCCGGGCCGGTTGTCCACGACCACCGGCTGCTTGAGGGCTTCGCCGAGGTACTTGGCCGTCAGGCGCGCGACGGCATCCGTGCCGCTGCCCGCGGCAAACGGCACCACCAGCCGCAGCGGCTTGGACGGGAACGGATCGGCCGCGCCCGCCGGGGAAATCATCGCCATGGCGGCACCACAACCCACCGCCAGGGTGAGCAAAGCCTGTTTTGCGAACTTCACGATGCTGGTCTCCTGTTTTCAGCGTGTCCGTGACGGTCTGTGGCGCCGGCTGCCGGACGGGTAAATCGGAAGCTGGGCGAGCGGCGCTATGCGGGCCGCACGACGCGCTCCGGGGATTCTTCGTAAGGCGGGGAATAGATCACGAGGATCTTGGCGGGCTCGTCGCTCACGACGGTGAAGATGTGCATGGTGTCCGGCGGGAAAAAGCAGCAATCGCCTGGCCCCATCTCCTTGCGCTGGCCGCCGACTTCCGCGATGGCACGGCCTTCGAGCACGTAGACGACCTGTTCGATACCGGGGTGCGCATGCGGCAGCGCGCCCTTGCCCTTCTCGATCGTGCCGTGCAGCACTTCCAGGTGGCGCGCGCCGACGGTCTCGGGAGAAATCAGACGGCGGTTGAGCGTGCCGGTGTGGTTGGCCGGGTGATAGCCCGGGGTGTCCTCGGTGGAAACGAAGTAGACGGGAGGCTGCGGCATGGGCGTGTCTCTAATTCATGTCTGTGAATTTTAGTTTATCACTATGAATTTATGAGGCAAGCCAGATGAGCCGGATATCGGGTTTACACCGGTGCCGGATGCTGCGCTCAGTCCGCCAGCGCCATGGCGACCTGCTGCCGCAGCCGCGGCACCACGTCGGTCTCGAACCACGGGTTGCGCCGCAGCCAGAGCCGGTTGCGCGGGCTCGGGTGCGGCAAGGGCAGGAATTGCGGCAAGTAATCGGCATAGGCCGCGACCGTTTCGGTCAGCGTCGGCCTGGCGTTGTCCCGCAGGTAATACGCCTGTGCGTAGCGGCCGATCAGGAGCGTCAGCCGGATATGGGGCATGGTCGCCAGCAACTGCGCGTGCCACAGCGGCGCGCACTCGGTCCGGGGCGGCAAGTCGCCGCTTGCGCCCTTGCCGGGGTAGCAGAAGCCCATTGGCACGATTGCCACCCGGCTGGTGTCATAGAACTCGTCGCGCGTCATGTTCAGCCACGTGCGCAACTGGTCGCCGGATGGGTCGTTCCACGGGATGCCGGTTTCATGCACGCGCCGGCCGGGCGCCTGACCGACGATCAGCACGCGCGCGCTGGCGGCCGCACGCACCACGGGGCGCGGTCCGAACGGCAAGTCGCAGGCGCGGCAGCCGGTGATGTCGTTGAGGAGGATGTCGAGCGGGGAACGGGGCGTGGCGGGCAATGTGCGCGTGCGATATCTGTCGGGAGGTTTCAGTGTAGTCCCCCCCTCCCCGCCCGCCGGCTTCCGCCGCGGCCGCCCCTGATCAGAAAGGAGGGTCTCCGATGATCGTTGCGCGGTCCATCCGCCGGTGGCACGGCGGATAGTCCATGACGGCGTAATGCTGGGTCGACCGGTTGTCCCAGATCGCCACGCTGTTCTTTTTCCAGCGCCAGCGGACCTGGTACTCGGGGATGGTCGCCTGCGTGACCAGGTAGCGCAGCAGGTCCGCCGCCCCGGGGTTGTTGTCCTGCCCGAAACGCACGCGTGCCGGCGTGTGGAAGTTGGTGAAGTGCGTGGTAAACCCGTTGACGAACAGCACCTTCTCGCCGGTCTCGGGGTGGGTCCGTACCACCGGGTGCTCGGCATCAGGAAACTGGCTCTTCAATGCCAGGCGCTTTTCGATGGGCATGGCGGCGCCAAAGCTCGCCTCGATGCTGTGACGCGCCCGCAGGCCGGCGATCTGCTCCTTGACGTGGGCCGGCAGGTTTTCGTACGCCAGCGCCATGTTGGCCCACATCGTGTCGCCCCCGACCGGCGGGCATTCGCGGCACCGCAGGACAGCGCCAAGCGGCGGTGCTTCGCGCCAGGTGCCGTCCGTGTGCCAGGCGTTCTCGTAGCGATCCGGCGGGTTCTCGGGCGTCTTGTAGATCTGCACCAGCCCCGGATTCTCCGGATCGCTGCCCGTCACGGGGTGATCCTCCAGATTTCCGAAGCGCCGGGCAAAGGCCACGTGCTGGGCGGCCGTGATGTCCTGGTCGCGCAGGAACAGCACGCGGTGCCTGAGCAGCGCCGCGCGAATACCGGTGAACAGACCGTCGTCATGGATCGCATCGGCCAGGCTGACCCCGATGAGTTCGGCACCGATTGCGCAGGTAAGTTGTTCAACTCGCATGGTCGTTCGGTGTCATTCCGGCTGGATATGGAACGCCTTCACGATGCGGGCGTTGCGCTCGAAATCGGCGCGCAGATCCTGGCTGAGCTGGCCAAGGCTCTGCGGCTGCAGCGGCTCGAACCCGAGCGCGGCAATCCGTTCCTGCACGCTGGCCCGGGTGGCTGCCTTGTAGACCGCGGCCTGGATCTTCTCGGTCAGCTCTGCCGGCACCCTGGACGACACGAACACGCCGGTCCAGTTGCTGAAGTCAACTTCCGGATAGCCCAGTTCGGCGAAGGTCGGCACCTGAGGAAGCATCGGCAGGCGCTGCTTCGCCGCCACGGCATAAGCTTTGAGCTTGCCCGCCTTGAGGTACGGCAGCGAGGTCACCATGCCGTCGTACATCACGGCGATCTGCCCGCCCATCACCTGTGTCAAGGCCGGCGGCGATCCCGGGAACGGGATGTTCTGAAGATCCATCCCAGCCTTCTGGTTCATGATCATGCCGGCGTACTGCGAGGCCGTGCCCGGGCCGTAGTTGGCGAAGCTCAGGCTGCCAGGATGCGCTTTTACGTAGCTAATCAATCCCGGCAGGTCCTTGGCTGGGAGGCTCGGCGCACTGACAAGCAGCAGAGTCGACCGGGCCGCGGCAGCAACCGGCTTCACGTCCTTCATCGGATCGTAGGGCACTTTCATCACGTGCGGGATTTCCGCGAACACGTTGGTCGCCGACACCAGGATGGTCTGACCATCGGGCGGCGCCGCCAGCATTGCGCCGACCGCGATGGCGCCGCCGGCTCCCGGCTTGTTGTCGACGATCACCGGCTGGCCGAGGTCTGCCGTGAGTTGTTCGGACAACATGCGGGCCATCACATCCATCGTGCCGCCGGCAGGCGCTGGCACCAGCACCCGCACCGGTTTGTTGGTCCAGGCCATGGCGGCAGGCATGGCAAGCGCCAGGATCGTCGCGGCGACGACGCGGCGCACGCGCGGGAAGGCAGGTCGATTCGGCATCTCTAGTCTCCGTTTTGGAACATCCGGCAATGTGCACTTGCCTTGTTGAAAGCAGCCGCCCTATGGAACCTACGGCACCAGTACCGTCGCGCCGCTCGTCTGCCTGTTCTCCAGCGCGCGATGGGCCTGCGCGGCGTCCTCCAGTGCAAACTGCTGCTTCGGCTCGCTGGTGATCTTTCCGGCCATCACCATGTCGAACACCTCGTTGGCCATGGCGAGCATGTGCGAGCGCGGCGTGGCGTAGTGCACCATGGCCGGACGCGTGACCCACAGCGAGCCTTTCGCCGCAAGCGTGCGGCTGTCGATCTCGACGGGGCCGGAAGTCGTGCCGTTGCTGACCAGCGTGCCGCGCACCTGCAGGCAGGAGAGCGACGCGTCCAGCGTTGACTTGCCGACCGAATCGAACACCACCGGGACCTTCTTGCCGTCGGTGATTTCCATCACGCGCTCGACGATGTTCTCGCGCGAGGTGACGATGACGTGCGAGCAGCCGTTGGCCCTGGCCAGTTCCGCCTTCTCGTCGGTGCTGACCGTGCCGATCATGTTCACGCCAAGCGCGCGTGCCCACTGGCAGGCGATCAGTCCCACGCCGCCGGCCGCGGCGTGATAGAGGATGGTCTCGCCGCCCTTGAGCGGATAGACCTGGCGAAACAGGTATTGCGCCGTCATCCCCTTCATGATGAGCGTGGAGGCAACGCGGTCGGAGACGCCATCCGGCAGGGGAATCAGCCACTCGGCAGGCATGACCCGCACGTCCGAGTAGGCGCCCTGGGGGCCGAGCAGGTAGCCCACGCGGTCGCCCACGCGGATGTCCGTCACGCCCGGCCCCACCGCCTCGACCACACCAACGGCGTCGGAGCCCAGTCCGTTAGGCAGTTCCAGGGGATAGTGGCCAGTGCGGAAATAGATGTCGATGAAGTTGACGGCGATATAGGTATGGCGTACGCGAGCCTGCCCCGGGCCGGGATCACCTACCTCCACGGACTCGAGCTTGAGGACATCCGCGCTGCCTGTTTCGTGAAATCGAATTGCCTTTGCCATGATTTGTCTCCTGCAAACTTAGCCGGCTCAGGCGGCGTTGCGCAGCGGCACGTTCTTGACACCAGGCTTGCGGTTCGGCGTCATACCGTTGGCGGCCAGGGTTTCATCGACATCGCTGTACCAGGTACCAATGCGGTAAATTTCACGCGCTTCCTTGCCATTGGCGATTTCGCGGCCCAGTTCCTTGGCGATACGCACGATCTGCTGGATCTGCTGCACCGAGGTGAAGCGATTGCCATGCTGATCGATGAGGGTATCCTCGATGCCGCAGCGCACATGCATGCCCATTGCCAGCGCCATCGTGTTCCACGGCAGTACGTTCTTGAACAACGACTCGGCGGTGATGGTGCAGCCATCCGGCGCACGCTGGATAAAGTCGAACAGGTTGTACGGATGCGGTCCGTGGTGGCCACCGCCGATGCCGATGCAGGTCAGGTTCAGCGGGCCCTTGTAGAGGCCCCTGCGGACCATGCGGTCCAGCGTTTCGAGCGCATGCATGCCGACCAGCTGGAAGTGCGGCTGGATGCCGGCCTCCTGCAGGCGGCGCAGGTGCTCTTCCGCCCAGGCCGGACCGGCGGGAACAATCATTTCACGGTACGCGTCGTAGACGGCCGGGTTGGCCATGTGCGTGCTCTCGTAGAACTCGGGATAGATCAACTCCATGATGTTCATCTGGATGGTGTTGAGTGCCACCGTCACCTGGTCCGGCTTTGGGTCGAGGTCCGCCAGCGCGTGACGCGTATCGTCATCGAGCCACTTCGCCGCCTGGCCTTCGTCTTCCGGTGCGAACGAGATCGAGCCGCCGACCTGGATGATCATGTCCGGCACCGCCTTGCGCACGCCGGCGATCAGTTCGTTGAACATGGACAGGCGCTTGGAGCCCTTGCCATCCGGCTCGCGCACGTGCAGGTGCAGCACGCTGGCGCCGGCCTCATAGCAATCCACCGCTTTCTGGATCTGCTCTTCCATGGTCACCGGGATGTCTTCCGGGAAATCTTCCGGCATCCACTCGGGGCCATACGGGGCCACGGTGATGACGACCTTGTCCATGTTTTCCGGGTGCAGCGAATCGTCCAGGAACTGCATTGCTCTTCTCCTTGATAAGGGATTTATTTATCCGCGTTCTGACTGGCTGCCATGGGCTTCCGCCGGTCGTCGATTTACGCGATCAGTCTAGTAATCCCGGGTCGGCCGTAGCCTCTCATTTCACGACATTCATGTCTCATTTCGTGACAGAATGCCGGAGCATTCGGGTTTCCCCGGAATAATGGTTCCGGGTTAAACCGCATAAGGGAGCAGCAATGGGCACATTGATTCGCACTGGCGTACTGACGCACTATTTCAAGGTTGCGCAGCAACTGAAGCTGGACCCGCGGCCGTTGCTGCGCAAGCTTGGGTTGAGCAGCGAGATGCTTGCGGATCCGGACCACTGGATTTCAGGAAGTGCGGCCGTGACCTTGCTGGAAGCGTCAGCGCGACTCGCGCAATGCCCGACATTCGGGCTGCGCATGGCCGACCTGTGGCAACTGTCCGACCTCGGTGTCGTCAGCGTGTTGCTGACGCATCAGAAAACGCTGCGGGACGCGCTTGGAACCATGGTTCAGTATCGCCACCTGATGAATGAGTTCCTGGTCATCCGCATCGAGGAAACACGCGGGAAGGTCATCGTGCGGGAGGACGTCGTCGCGGATGAAGCCGGGCCGACCGTGCAGTCGGTCGAGCTGGCACTGGGCACGCTTTCACGTCTGTGCAGCACCCTGATCGGCACGTCCTGGCAACCGCTTGGCGTTCATTTCACTCATGACGCGCCCGATGATCTGCGGCTGCACCGCCGCATCTTCGGGGGAAAGCTTGAGTTCGCAAGCGCTTTCAATGGCCTGATCTGCCGCGCTGCCGACCTGGACTTGCCCAATCCTATTGCCGACCCTGTCATGGCACGCCATGCGCAACGCCTGCTTGCAGGTCTGCCAGGGGCCAACGAGCCGTCAATCGTGCTCGAGGTGCGCAAGGCAATCTACCTGATGCTGCCGGCAGGACGCGCGACGATCGAGCAGGTTGCCCAGGGCCTGGGGATGAACGTGCGTACCCTGCAGCGCCAGCTCGAAGGCGCCGGGAAGGTCTTCTCGGACATGGTCACCGGTGTGCGGCGCGATCTCGTTATCCACTACATGGAAAACCGAAGCGACTCGCTCGGACGCATTGCCGAATCGCTTGGCTACTCCACTTATGGCTCGTTCGTGCGCTGGTTCGCTGCGCAGTTCGGGATGACGCCGACGCAGTGGCGCAACAGCAGGCCGGCAAGAACGAGGTGAGCCGCAAGCCCTGGCTGGCGCCCCCGTCCCGCGCCGCGCTCAGAGCTCCAGCACGATCTTGCCGAAATGCCGCTGTGCCGCCTGGTAGCGGAACGCCTCGGCGATCTCATGCAGCGGAAACTGGCGGTCGATGACAGGCCGGATGCCCGTGGCGTTCAGCGCCCGCACCATGTCGAGCTGATGGCGGCGGCTGCCGACAAGCAGGCCCGTGATCCGCAACTGCTTGCGCAGGATCATCCTGACGTTGAACGGCGAATCCGCGCCCGACAGGACGCCGATGATGGCCACGTGCCCGCCGGTACGTACCGCGGCGACCGACTGTTCCAGCGTCGCCGCACCGCCCACTTCAATGACGTGGTCCACGCCGGCGCCGCCGGTCAGCGTACGTACCGTCTCGCCCCACGCGGGGTCGTCGCGGTAGTTGATCACATGGTCCGCGCCAAGACTGCGCAGGCGCGCAAGCTTGTCGTCCGAACCGGAGGTCGCAATCACGCAGGCACCTGCGGCCTTGGCAAACTGGAGCGCGAATATCGACACGCCACCCGTACCCAGGACCAGCACGGTTTCTCCGGGCTTGAGCGCGCCGTCAACGAACAGTGCGCGCCAGGCAGTCAGTCCCGCAGTCGTCAGCGTCGCAGCCTCGGCATGGCTATAGCCAGCGGGCGCATGCGTGAAAGCGGTCGCGGGCAGCGTCACGATCTCTCGTGCAAAGCCGTCGATGCCATCACCGGGAACGGTGGCAAAATCGGACAGGGAAGGCTCACCATCGAGCCATGTCGGGAAAAACGTGCTGACCACGCGGTCGCCGGTCGTGAATTCCTTCACGCCTGCCCCCACTTCCGTGATGACCCCTGCGCCATCCGACATCGGAATGCGCCGCACGTCCCCGACTCCGCGGCTGACAACGCCGAAGTCGTGATAGTTCAGCGAGCTTGCGTGAATACGCACCGTGACTTCGCCAGGGCCAGGCGGGTGCGCTGCGGCGGTTCCCAGGACCAGGCGGTCAAGCCCTCCAGGCGGATCGAGGTAAACGGCTTTCATGACGGTCAACGGTGTTTCCTCCGCAGGCTTTCACAACGGAACCTGCTTGCTCGTAACGGCTCATGAGTATGAGCGAAGATTCGGCTCGCCGTTTGACAACTCGGGACCGCCGCTTGATGCGTTGGGACACCCCGGGGGAAACCCCGACACTGAGGGCTTCTGGCGCATCGGCCCGGCAACTCAGTGAAAATCACGACTCCCCACCATCAACCGCCCCAGCATCGGACTCAGATCAATCAGCTCCTGCGCCACCAGATGGCGCACATCGCCCTGCCGCTGCCAGATACCGACCACGCCCAGCAGCGTCGCCCCAAGCACTTCCTTGCGCTGCCGCTCGATCAGGTCGGGCCAGTAGATCAGGTTGACGGTGCCGGTCTCATCCTCGATGGTGGCGAAGATCGTGCCGCTGGCCGTGGCGGGCCGCTGCCGCACAGTGACGATGCCGCAGGCGCGCACGCGCCGGCCATTGCGGCAGTGGGACAGCTGCTCCGCCGTGGCGTAATCCATGGCATCGAGCTTCGCGCGCAGCAACGCAAGCGGATGGGACTTGAGCGACAGCCCCGTGGTGGCGTAGTCGGCAGCCACCTCTTCACCGAGCCGGGGCGCCGGCAGCGACAGCTGCTGCTCGATCAGCGGGGCCTCATGGAGCAAGTCCCGATGCGCCACCTGCAGCGCCGCGGCGCTGGCCTGCCAGCGGGCCTGGCGCCGGTTGCCGGCCAGTGCCGCCAGCGCATCGGAGGCGGCGAGCACATCGATATCGTGCCGGTCCAGCCGGGCGCGCAGGGCCAGGTCTTCCACGCTGTCGAACCGGCGTTGCGCACGCGCAGCCTCGATGCGCAGCGCGGCATCCTCGCGCATCCCCTTGACGCGGTTCATGCCCAGGCGCACCGGCGGCTTGCCGGCGCCGGTCTGGCCCGGCGCGGGTTCCAGCGTGCTGTCCCAGTTGCTGACCGTGACATCGACCGGCAATGCCACCACGCCATGGCGCGCGGCATCCTGCACGAGCTGCGACGGTGAATAGAAGCCCATCGGCTGGCTGTTCAGCAGCGCGCACAGGAAGGCCGACGGATGGTGGCACTTGAGCCATGCGCTGATATAGACCAGCTTGGCGAAACTGGCCGCGTGGCTTTCCGGAAAGCCATATTCGCCAAACCCCTCGATCTGCTTGCAGATGCCCAGCGCAAAGGACATCGGATAGCCGTGTCCGGTCAGGCCCTTGATCAGCGCCTCCTGATGTCGGCCCAGGTCGCCCCGTCGGCGCCAGGCGGCCATCGAGCGGCGCAGCTGGTCGGCCTCCCCCGGGGTGAAACCGGCCCCGTCGATGGCCAGCTGCATCACCTGTTCCTGGAAGATCGGAATGCCCAGCGTGCGGCCCAGCACCTTCTCGATCACGTCGTCATAGTAGGCCGGCGGCTTCTTCGTGAGGCGGAACGCTTCACGCCGCTTCAGGTACGGATGGACCATGCCGCCCTGGATCGGGCCCGGCCGCACGATGGCCACTTCCACCACCAGGTCGTAATAGGTGCGCGGCTGCAGGCGCGGCAGCATCGACTGCTGGGCGCGCGATTCGATCTGGAACACGCCGACGGTGTCGGCACGGCAGATCATCTCGTAGGTTTCATCGTCTTCCCTCGGGATATCTTCCATCCGCGCCGGCACGCCGGCGCGGGCCAGGTTTTCGTCCGGATTCGGAATCATGGCCAGCCCGCGCCGGATGGCCGACAGCATGCCCAGCGCAAGAACGTCCACCTTGAGCAGGCCGAGCGATTCCAGGTCGTCCTTGTCCCATTGGATCACGCTGCGCTCGGCCATGGCCGCGTTCTCGATCGGCACCAGCCGGGACAGCTTGTCGCGCGCCATCACGAAGCCGCCCACGTGCTGCGACAGGTGGCGCGGAAAGCCATGCAGTTGCGTCGTCAGGCTGGCCCACTGCTGCACCGCCGGCGATTCGCGGTCCAGCCCATAGCGGCCGATGCGATCCAGGAAGCCCTGCCCGCTTTCCCACCACGCCTGGCCCTTGACCACCTGCTCCACCACGCTGGCATCGATGCCCAGCGCGCGCCCGACGTCGCGCAGCGCGCTGCGCGAGCGGTAGGTGATCAGCGACGCGGCCAGCGCGGTGCGGTCGCGGCCGTACTTGCCGTAGATGTACTGGATGATCTCTTCGCGCCGCTGGTGCTCGAAGTCGACGTCGATATCGGGCGGCTCGTCGCGTTCGCGCGAAAGAAAGCGGCCGAACAGCAGGTTGGCCTGCTCGGGGCTGACCTCGGTGATGTAAAGGCAGTAGCAGACCAGCGAATTCGCCGCGGAGCCGCGGCCCTGGCACAGGATGCCCAGCCTGCGCGCCTCGCGCACGATGTCGTGCACGGTCAGGAAGAAGTGCTCATATTGCATTTCCTCGATCAGCTTCAGCTCGTTTTCGAGCTGGACTTCCCACTCCGGCTTCAGCCCGTTGGGGAAGCGCACGCGCTTGCCGGCCTCCACTTCCTTGCGCAGGTAGCTGATTGGCGTCTCGCCTTCGGGCACCAGTTCCTGGGGATACTCATAGCGCAGCGTATCCAGCGAGAAATCGCACAGCTGCGCAATCTTCAGCGTCTGCGCCAGCCCCTCGCGCGGATACAGGCGCGACAGCACCTGCCGCATGCGCAGATGCTGCTCCGCATTGGGCGCGAGCGCCATGCCGCATTCGGGCAGCGGCTTGCCCAGTCGGATCGCGGTCAGCACGTCGGACAGCGGCTTGCGCGAACGCACGTGCATGGTCACCGCGCCCGATGCCACCAGCGGCACGCCGGACTGTGCGGAAGCCGCCTCGATGCGGCTGCGATGGAGCGCATCGGCATGGCCTTGCAGCTGCTCCAGCGCGATCCATGCGCGCTCGCCAAAGACCTCGCGGCACCATTGCGCCTGCGCCAGCAAATGCGCCGGATCGGGGCAGTAGTCGGGCAGCAGCACGGCCAGGCAACCCGGCATGCCGCGCAGGTGCTCCAGCTTTTCGCCTGGCGCGGACAGGTCTTCCGGATGCAGCCGGTAGCTGCCCTTCTGCGCGCGCATGCGGCCCAGCGTGATCAGCTCGCACAGGTTGCCGAAGCCTTCGCGATGCTGCGCAATCAGGATCAGCCGCAGCGGCGGCCGTTCGTCCGCGCCCGCTGGCGCGGTCAGGCTGAAGCGGCTGCCGATCAGCAACTGGAAGGCATTGGCGGCTGCGGCGTGTTCCTTCAGCGCGTTGAGCTCGCCGTCGTCCTGCGCTTCGCCGGCGGCCTCGCACTGTCCGACCGCATCGTGCAGTTCCTTGCGCAGTGTCTTGATGGCGTCATGCGCACGCGCGGTACCGGCCACCGAGCATTCGTCGGTCAGCGCGATGCCGCGGTAGCCGAGCTGGAAGGCGCGCTCGACCAGTTCGACCGGATGCGACGCACCGTTCAGGAACGTGAAATTGGAAATGCAGTGCAGCTCGACGTAGTCGGGCAGCGTGGGCAGCCACGCGGACAGCTCGGGCACGCTCATGCGAACAACCCATGCAGGAACCAGCGGTACTCGCCGCCATCCTCCTGCCCGTCGCGTCCCGGATGGCCGGGGCGCTCGCGATAGACCCAGCAGCGCAGGCCGTCGGCGCGCTCGGCGATGAAGTAGTCGCGCGTGGCCAGGCCGCCGTCCCACCAGCCGGCTTCGATGCGCTCCGGCCGGGTCAGCATGCTCAGCGGCCCGCCGTGGTTCGGACGGTGGTTGCGCACCGGCAGCGGCTGCGGTTGCGGCAACAGCCACAGCGGGCGCTCGGGCAATGGCGGCAGCGGCGCGTCCGCTGGCTTGCCTGCGGCCTCGTCGAGCGGGCGCCAGCGGTTGGCGCACTCGGGCCGGTGGTCGGCCAGTGGCTGCGGCTGCAGCACGTTGTCGCGGCCCAGGCGGGCCACCAGCGTGTCGAGCACGCGTCCGAGTTCGGCCGGCGTGCCGCCGGGCTCAGGGAACAGCGCGTCGCTTTGCGGCAGGTATTCGGCCATGGCTTCCACGCGCAGCGCCAGGCCTGTCACCGGGGCATGGAAATTCAGCTTGTCGAGCTTTTCCCGCAGCAGGCGCGACAGGTGCGCCGGATCGCGGCTGGGCTGGGCCAGGCCCACCGTCACGGGCGTGCCCACGGTCTCGGCGCCGAGCCGGTAGCGTTCATGTTCGAGCACCAGCACGCAGCGCGTCACGCCGGCCTGCTGCACCGCCAGCCAGCCGGCCAGCGCCAGCAGCAGGCGTTGCGCGCCGGCCAGCACGCCTTCGGCCGACTCTATGCGTCCCGGCAGGTCCATCCGCTGCGCGAACGCGGGCGGCGCGGCAAACCAGGTGAAGCTGGCCGTGGCGTCGCCATAGGCCTGGTCCAGCCGGGCCAGCAGTGCCGGGCCCAGCCGGCGTGACAAGCCGGCGCGCGGCAGGCGCCGCACCTCGCCCAGCGTGCGGCAGCCGATGCCGTCGAGCCAGGCCGGATCGGCCAGCAGGCGCAGCGCCTCGACCGGCAGGCGATCCAGCAGGCGCCCCGTGCGCGCGGGCTGCACTGCCCGCCGCGCCGGCCGCACGATGCCGCGGCGGGTGCGGCGCATGGGCTGGCGCGCGAGCCATGCCGCGCCGTGGGCCGTGGCCCCGCTGCCCACCTGCGCGAACGTGCCGAGTTGCCGCACGCAGGCGCGCCCGCCCGGCACAGCGCGCGGTGGCCGCCGAACAGGCGCAGGCTGGCGGTGACGTCGAGCATCAGCGTGGCCGCTTCCGGGTCTTCATCGAACGTGACAAGCGGCGTGAAATGCAGCAGCGCCAGCGCCGCCGCGTGCAGCAGCCCGGCTTCGGCGGCCGGGTCGCGTTCCAGTTGCACCACGTCGGCCGAGAGCGCCTGCACGCCGCCGCGCCGCATGCCGAACGCCACGCCCAGCGCCATGGCCGGGGCGTTGGCCAGCATCACGCGCTCGCGCTCCATCACCACCACCGGCACGGCATGGTGCAGCGTGCCGAGGGGGGAGGAAGGCGTGGAGGAAGGCAACGCGGAAGGCGCCGTGGCCGGCTCAGGCCAGCTCGGCTGCAGCGCGTCCAGCGACAGGCGCGGCAGATGCACCGCGATCCAGTACGACATGGGCGGAACCTCCCGCAACAACAGGTGAAACATTTGGGGCCGGCGTGGCATGACTGCCGCGGCGGGCGCCCTCCAGGCCATCCAGCCGCAAGCGCAGCGGTGCTTCGCGCACCGGGCCGCGCCGCTTGTGGAAAACGATG
This sequence comes from Cupriavidus sp. C2SS-8b, assembly GCF_057073745.1. Taxonomy (NCBI): domain Bacteria; kingdom Pseudomonadati; phylum Pseudomonadota; class Betaproteobacteria; order Burkholderiales; family Burkholderiaceae; genus Cupriavidus; species Cupriavidus sp. C2SS-8b. The sequence goes on along the minus strand of NZ_CP172717.1, from coordinate 646,867 downwards.
GACAGTTCGTTGCCCGGCAACGGCGACAGCAGCAAGCGCAGCACGGCCGGCGACGACTCGCGCAGCGCCGCGGCCGGGCGCATGGCCCACACCGCGGCGTCGCCGGCCTGTGCCAGCACTTGCAGGCGGCGCATCGCCTCGGGCCGCGCGGTCGGCAGCCACACCAGCACCGCGCCGAACGCCTGGCTGCGCAGCATCTGTTCGGCTGCCCACAGGACATCGGCCTGCTGCGCCTGCTTGCCGGCGCTGGCGGCCGGGCGCACCCAGTAGAGCTGGCGGGCCGGCAAACCGGCCGCGGCCATCCCATCGCATTGGGCAGGTAAGGCGGCCCCACCAGCCCGATGCGCCGCCCCGCCTCCGCCAGCGCCCGCAGCGCGGGCAGCAGCAGGCGCAGTTCGCCCGCACCGCCCTGGGTGGTCAGCAACTCCGTTACCCCGCCAACCGGCCAGCCGCCACCGGGCAGTTCCGCCGCCAGCGTGGCATAGCCGGCCGGCCACACCGGCTGGCTGCCGGCGCGACCAAGCTGGCCGGCGCGCCACAGGCTGGGGTAACGATGCTCGAGCGCCGCCATGGCCTCCTCCCGGCTTGCCGGGGGCTGCTGGTCAGGCGAAGGGAAAGCGGGAGCCTCCGCGGCGGGGGCTGCGGGTGCGGTCATGAGGATTGTTTGGGTTTCGCCTGGAGGGGGCGGGGTGGTTTTTACGATAACTGTATATTTATACAGTATTCGTCGGAACGCAAGGGGATAGGGGAATGTGATGGAGGGACTTTGGGGCGGGCGCTGGCGGGGACTCTGGTTATGACTGGGGCGTCGCTCTTGGCAGACGCCGCTGTTTCGCAGGCGTAGCCTGCGAGTTACTTTTTGTCCGAGCGACAAAAAGTAACCAAAAAACGCGTTGCTTGCCCTAACGGGCGAATATTGATCGTAGCGTGCGAAGAATTTCGTACGGGTATTCGCTTCAGAGTTTGCCTGGCTGCCTGCCGCGTGGTGCGCGTCCGTATGCAGGCTCTCCAGCAATGATTGAACGAGCCCTGAACCTGTCCGTGGCCCGCGCTCTCCAGCCCTATCGCATCATCGCCTTCGGCTGCGCTACGCGCGGCTCAGTAGTCTGAGCGCACAGGCCAAGCTACCAAGACAATGGCCCGTGCTCTTGTGCGCCAGCGATGGTGATGCGCCAGTTAACAGACTAGTGAGCCGCGTAGCAGCCGTAGGCGATGATGCGACAGCGTTGGCAGTGTCGGGCCACGGACAGGTTCGGGGCTCGTTCAATCATTGCTGGAGAGCCTGCATACGGACGCGCACCATGCGGCAGGCAGCCAGGCAGTCTCTGAAGCGAATACCCGTACGAAATTCTTCGCACGCTACGATCAATATTCGTCCGTTAGGACAAGTAAACGCGTTTTTTGGTTACTTTTTGTCGCTCGGACAAAAAGTGACTCGACGGCTACGCCGGCGAAACAGCGGCGCCTGCCAAGCACGACAGCGCTACCATCACCAAAACCCAACCTTGTCATTTCTCCGGCATCGCCGAAGAATGATGACTCGTAATCAGCCACTGCGACCCGTCCCATCGATACGTATAGGTATATCGCGCCTTAACCACAGCCCCCGTCCGCGCAAACGTAAACGTATAAAGCCCCGCATCCACCGCCGAATTGCACCCCAGCTCGATCCGCCGGAAGTCAATCCTCCCCGAAGGCCGGTCCTGCAGGAAATGCTGGAAATAATCTTCCCTCTCCGCCACCGTCAGCCTGGGCTTGTTGGAGACCGTCGCCAGCAGAATCGACCGTTCCGCATAATTGGCCGCGACCTTGCGCGGATCCCCCGACTGCAGCGACTGGTTCCACCGGTCGAACAACGCTGCGATCTCCTGTTCCGAGGTCGCCTTGCAGCTTGCCGCGGGCGATACCTGCGCGTTGCCCTGCGTACCCTGATTCATGGCGCACCCTGCGAGCGCGGCCGCCAGCACTGCGATGGGAAGCAGCTTCATGGCAATGTTCCTCCGTTTGGTATCCGGCGCCTGGCCCAGGCTCACCGCATCAAAAGTATGGAACATCCCGCCAGCAAGTGTTAGGCCTATCCGGTCGGGCCTTTCCGGCGAGCACCATCGCCGCGCCGGGTGCCCCGCCACTCTCAACGGTCCCCTTGCGCTGTTGTATCCTCCCGGCACTGTTTCCGGAAATGGCATGTCCGACCCCAACACCCCCTCTTCGTCCGACCCGGCCGACAAGCCGCGCCGCCTCACCATCCACGATGTCGCGCGCGCGGCCGGCGTATCCCTGACCACCGTTTCCCACGCGCTCAATGACCGCGGCGTGGTGGACCCGGAAACGCGCGCACGCGTCAAGCGCATTGCGGCCGAGCTTGGCTACCGACCCAGCGTGCGCGCGCGGCGCCTGCAGTCGGGCCGCGCGAACTGCATCGCGCTGCTGTCGTCGATGCCGTTCGCCGTGGCCGGCGGCACATCGCGCCTGGGCTTCATGATGGAAGTCGCGGCCATCGCCGCGGAAGCGGCCATGGCACGCGGGCTGGGCGTGGTGCTGGTGCCGCCGCTGGAAGGCGCCGGCGGCTTGCTCGAAACGCTCGACATCGACGGCGCGGTGGTAATCGAGCCCGTAGCCGGCGACCCGCATATCGCACGCCTGCGCGAACGCGGCGTGAGCATCGTGTCGATCGGCCGCGAACCGCTGACCGATCATCCGGTGCCGTATGTGGACCTGCAATCGGCGCAGACGGCACGCCTGCTGCTGGAGCATCTGCATGCACACGGCCGCAGGCAGATCGGCCTGATGATCGGTGACGGCGCGCGGCAGTCTTACGTGGAGACCGAACGCGTCTACCGCGAATTCACGCAAGAGATGGGTCTGCCATGCGAACTGGTCAAGGCGCCCGAAGCGCTTGGCGAAGCCGCCGGCGCCGAAGCCTGCGCTCAATTGCTCGCGCAGATGCCGGGCCTGGATGCGCTGTGCGCGCCCGTCGATGCATTCGCCGTGGGCGCCATGGGCCATCTCCATGCAATAGGCAAGCACATTCCGGAAGACGTGCAGGTGGTGACGCGCTACGACGGCATCCGCGCACGCACCGCGCAACCACCGCTCACCGCCGTCGACCTGCACCTTGAACGCGTCGCCGCGCTGGCCGTGGAACTGCTGTTCGCGCACCTGTCGGGCGATCGCAGCCAGCATGCCATTGCCGCGCCGGCACCGGAACTGCTGGTGCGAGCGTCGTCGGCAACGGCCTAGCCGCGCAGCAGCACCACCGCCCCCGATACCAGCGCAAACACCAGCACGCCCACGCGCAGCATGCGCTGGTTGATGCGCCGGTGGACCAGGTGGCTGGCCACCATGCCCGCCGCCAGCACGGGCAACAGTTCCATCGCATAGACCACCTGCTCCATGCCGAGACGGCCGCCCACGGCCAGCACCACGAGCGAAAGTGTCTCGCCCACCAGGAAGCACAGCGCCACCGTGGCACGCAGCGTCGCCACGGGCGCGTGCTGGTACGCCAGCGCCAGCGGCGGCCCGCCGACACCGGTGGCGGTTTCGGTCACGCCCGTGATCAGGCCGGTGGAGGCGAAGGTCAGCCGGCCCGGCGTGAACGCCGGCGCCAGCAACGACACGAGCGCGGCGGCAATGGTGCTGCCGCCCACGATCATGTTGAGCCACGCCATCGGCATCCCCACCAGCACCCACAGCCCGCCGAAGGTGCCAGCCACGCGCCCCGCGCTGATCCACCCCGCGCCGCCGAGGTCGATGGCGTGACGCTCGCGCCAGGCCACGTAGGCGTTGAGCGGCAGCATGGCGAGCAGCAGCGCGCCGGGCAGCATGTCCGGCGCCGCCAGCGCCAGCACCGGCACGACGATCAGCGCGAAGCCCATGCCGGTCGCGCCCTGGATCAGCGCGCCGGAGAACACCGCGACGCAGACACTGAACAACGTCATCTCCATGGTCATGCTCCCGCCTGGCCAACACGCGGCGTTTGCGCGTGGCGCGCGCGGTGCGCATCGGCGGGCTCGTGCAGCTTGCGGATCGGCGCGCCGGCAATGGTGTCGCCGGCCATCGCGCGGATATCGCGCATCAGTGCGCGCGCGTCCCAGTCCACCGGCCAGCCGTCCCACAGGCGCAGCTCTCCGTCGACGAACACCGCGCGGATCTGGTCGCGGCTGGCCTGGCGCACCAGTTCCCACGTCAGGTCCCACGAAGGCGTCAGCTCCGGCACGTCGAGATCTACCAGCAGGAAGTCCGCGCGCTTGCCCGCGGCAATCTCTCCCGTTACTGCACCAAGGCCCACGACATCGGCGGCATCGTGCGTCGCCATGTCAAGCCAGCGCCAGCCCGCGCCGCAGGAAGAATCGCCCACGCCGATGCCGAAGGCGTAGCGTTGCGCCGCTTCAGCATGGTCGAGCAGCCGGAAGCCGTCGCTGCGCGTGCCATCGGTGCCCAGCCCCAGCCGCACGCCGAACGTCGCCATGGTTTCGGCCGGCGCCACGGCATTGCCTTTCCACGCACTCGCCACCGGGTTGTAGGCCACGGCGGCGCCGCTATCGGCCAGCAGGCGGATTTCATGCGGCGTGACCAGCGTGGCGTGAGCCAGCAGCGCGGCCGGCCCCAGCGCGCCGACGGCCGCCAGGTGTTCGATCGGCCGGCGGCCACACGCATTGAGCGAACGCTCGACCGCCACCAGGTGCTCGTTGGCGTGCGTCTGGAAGACGCGGCCCGATTCCATGCACAGGTGATGGACGTGGTGCAGCATGGCATCGCTCGCCACCTCGGGGATCGAGATCGCCAGCGACGGCGTCACCAGCGCATGGTGATCGTAGCGGCCAAGGTGATCGACAGCGCGGCGCAGGATGGGACCGGCATCGAGCGTTTCGGCGCCCGGCCTGTCATTGCAGATCAGGCCCAGCACGCAGCGGACGCCGGCATCGGACACCGCCCGCGCGATGGCATCGAGCCCCGCGTCGCTACGCGTGCCCGCATCGACCACCGTCGTGAAGCCGCCGCGCAGCGCTTCCAGCGCCGCAAGTTTCGACGACAAGTACAGATGCTCGGCCTTGAGGCTGCCTTCCAGCGGCACCCAGACGCGCCGGAAGATCTCCGATGGCTCTCCGAAGACGAGCGACTTGCCGAACGATTGCGTCAGGTGGTGATGGGTGTCGATCATGCCCGGCATCAACAGCATGCGCGGCAACGCCAGCGTCTTCAGCGACGGAAACTGCGCGGCAACGTCCTCGGAACGACCCACTGCCGTGAAGCGCCCACCTTCGACCACGGCCGCATGGTCCCGCACGGCACCGTGACGCAACAGCATCCATTCGGGTTGCAGGATATGCGGTTCGGCAAAGCTTGCCGGGTCCAGGGAAGGCGCCACGGCGCCGGGCCATGCAGGTTGGAATTCAGCTGGATAAGTCATACAGATCTACGGATACGGGTTCAGTGCGTGGCAGGTGCCACCTCGGCCACGCGCCGGGCGCCCGTGTGGAAGAACAGGAAATTGAGCAGGGCCGCGGTGAAGGCGCCCATTGCCACGCCATTGCCCAGCAGGATGCGCAGGTTGGCCGGCAGTGCGCCGTAGATGCCGGGCACGAGGATCGGCAGCAGGCCCGCCGCCAGCGCCACGGCCACCACGTACATATTGGCGTGGTCGCGCAGGTCGACGCGGCGCAGCACGTCGATGCCCATGGTGCCCACGATGCAGAACACCACCAGGCCTGTGCCGCCGACCACCGCCTCGGGAATCGCGCTGATCAGCGCCGACACCGGCACCAGCAGCCCGAACGCGACCAGGATCGCGCCCGACATCGCCGTGACATAGCGCGAGCGCACGCCGGTGGCGCGCACGATGCCGATGTTTTCGCCGCTGGTGATGATCAGCGACGTGCCGAACACGCCGCCGAGCAGCGACGTCAGCGCATCGCCGCGGATCGTGCGCGGGACGTCGCGCTCGCCGTCGACAGGCCGGCCCACGGCATCGCTGATGGCGAGCGTCTGGCCGGTGGCCTCGACCATCGAGATCACGGCGAACACCATCAGGGGGATGGCGGCCACGACATCGAACTGCGGCCAGCCGAATGGGAATGGCGTGGGCAAGGCCAGCCACGGCGACAGCGCCACCTGCCCGGTGTGAAATACGCCGAGCGCCATCGCCGACACTGCACCGCCCACCAGCCCGAGCAGGATTGCAAGCCGTGCGAGCGTGCCGCCAAACCAGCGCGACGCGGCAACGGTACAGGCGATGGTCACGAAGGCCAGCAACAGGTTCACCGGGTCGACCGCCGCGCCCGCGGCCGGGTGCCCGGCGATGAGCCGGCCCGAGACCTGCGCGAGGTTGATCGCCACGAGCAGCAGCATGGTCCCCACCACCACGGGCGGGAAATAGCGCAAGCAACGCCGGAACACCGGAAGCGCGCAAAAATAGAACACGCCGGTCAGGATCACCGCGCCGGCCGCGGTCTGCACGCTGGTCTGCTGGGCGATCAGGATGAACAGCACGATGGGCGCGCCACCGGGCAGCATCACGAACGGCAGGCGCGCGCCGATGCCGCGCCGCCCCAGCGACTGCAGCAGCGTGCCAAGCCCGCAAATCACGAACGTCGCGCTCAGCAACTGCACCGACAGCGCGGGCGCAAGGCCCAATGCCTTGCTCATCAGGAAGACCGCCGCGATCGGCGACGCGGCCATCACCAGCACGTGCTGGAGGCCGAAGACGAACAGCTGCCGCCATGGCAAGCGTTCGTCCACGGGGGCGGGGGCGGTTTGGGACATGTCGTTTTGCTCCTCGATTTGGTGGGTCAGTCGTGCACCGGTGACCGTCTCGGGCGCTGTCTTGCGTCTATGCGCAATTCGCCACTTATTTTGACGTTTCTTCCTAACCAAAACGTTTTGGTTAATGTAATCGATGCCCGATGGAAGCGCAAGGAACGAATTCGACGATTGCCGGCAGCCGAACTGGCGTCCGTGAACCAGCGCGGGTGTGATCAAAAACCCATATCATGAAACTTTGGTTTCACACTTTCTTTTATTTGACGCCAAAGTTTCATTCACCTATATTTCTGAAACCGAAGTTTCATTCGGACCCAATCATGACCTCATCGTTGCAAGACAAGATCCTCGCGCTGAACGACCAGCTCACCGAAAGCGAACGCCGCCTGGCCGCCGTCACCCTGGAGTGCATCGGCAACCTGGCCGCCTATTCGGCGACGGAACTTGCGCAGAAAGCCGGCGTTTCGAAAGCGACGGCCGGGCGCTTCTTCCGCCGGCTCGGCTATGAGAATTTCAACGAGGTCCGCGCGCTGGTGCGCGACGAGGCGGACCGTGGTTCGCCGCTGTATGAACTCGCTGGCGTGCAGGCGCCGTCGGAAGACCAGACGCCGCTGGCGCGCCATCTCTCCAACGACCTTCAGAATCTCGCGCAGACCTTTGACCGGCTGAACGTGGCCGACGTCGAACGCGCCATTGCGCTGTTCGCTGAGTCAAAGCGCGTCTTTATCGCGGGTTTCCGCAACGGCCGCGTGCTGGCGCAATACGCGTGGGCGCTGCTTACGCAGCTGCGCCCCGGCGTGACGCTGGCCCCCGGCGCGGGGCTGAACCTTGCCGAAGACCTGGCCGACCTCGGCGCCGGCGACGTGCTGCTGGTGATGGATTTCCGCCGCCGCGTGACATTGCTGTGGCCGATGGTCGCGCACGCCAACCGCGTCGGCGCCAAGGTCGTGATCCTGACCGACCCCAGCGCCACGGATTTGCCCGCGCGCTCGGACGTGGTGCTTCGCTGCGTCAACCATGGCGCGGCGGTGTTCGACTCCTACGTCGCCGCCGTCAGCCTGATCAACCACCTTTGCACGAATCTCGCGCTCGTCCTCGGCGACGCGGCGCGCGAGCGGCTTGAAGAAATCGAGTCGCTGCATGACCACTACGGCGATCTGCATCGCTAGCGGATCGCTGCCCCAACCCGAACCAAGGAGACTGTCTTGAACCATCCGCTCCCCAACCTGAAGCTGCAATGCGCGCTGAACCCGGCCGCCCGCCCCGGCACGCCGTATGGCGCGCGCCAGCAGGCGGTGCTCGGCGGCGAGGCCTTTGCCCGCGCCGCCACGCAGATCCGCCGCTGGCCGGGCTACGCGCCGACGCCGCTGGTCGCGCTCGATGGCCTCGCCCGTGCAGCCGGTGTCGCGCAGATCCTCTACAAGGATGAAGGCGGCCGTTTCGGGCTGGGCAGCTTCAAGGCACTCGGCGGCGCCTACGCCGTCAGCCGCCTGCTGGTGCGCGAGATCGGCAGCCGGCTCGGCATCGCCGACGTATCGTTCGACGACCTGCTCGCGGGCCGCTACGCCGACACGGTGCGCGACATCACCGTGACCTGCGCGACCGACGGCAACCACGGCCGTTCGGTGGCCTGGGGCGCGCAGCGCTTCGGCTGCCAGTGCGTGATCTATATCCACGCCACCGTCAGCGAAGGCCGCAAGGAAGCCATCCAGCAATACGGTGCGCAGGTGGTCCGCACCGCGGGCAACTATGACGACTCCGTGCGCCAGGCTGCGGAAGACGCGGCACGGCTGGGCCGCTTCGTGGTGTCCGACACCTCCTACGAAGGCTATATGGAAGTGCCGAAGGACGTGATGCAGGGCTACGCCGTGATGGCCGATGAAGCGCTGCAGCAACTGCCGGCAGGCGAGCTTCCGACCCACGTATTCCTGCAAGGCGGCGTGGGCGGCCTGGCCGCCGCCGTCAGCGCGCATTTCTGGGAAGTGCTGGGCGACGCGCGCCCGCGCTTCATCGTGGTGGAGCCGGACAAGGCTGCCTGCCTGTACGAAAGCGCGCGCGCCGGCAAGCCGGTGGCGGTGCATGGCGATCTCGACACGGTGATGGCGGGCCTGGCTTGCGGCGAGGTCTCGCTGCTGGCCTGGGAAATCCTGCATCCGGGCGCGCATGCGTTCCTGACCATCGATGATGAGTCGGCACTGGACAGCGTGCGCCTGCTTGCTGACAGCCCTTATGGCGACGAACCTGTGGTGGCCGGCGAATCAGCTGTCGCCGGCCTGGCTGGATGCCTTGGCGCCCTCGCCGATGCCGCCACGCGAGACGCGCTCGGCCTCGATGCCAACAGCCGCGTGCTGGTGTTCGGCAGCGAAGGCGCCACCGACGTCGCGCTGTATGCGCGCATCGTTGGCCGCCTGCCCGAAGAGGTGAGGAACGCGAGGAAAGCAGCGTGATCCCGAACCACGACCTCCAGCGGACAGCGCGGATCGACCTGCCCCGCCTGCTGCGCCGGATCGCCGCGCTCGGCCAAGTCGGAGCGATTGACGGCGGCGGCGTCTGCCGGCTCGCGCTGACCGACGAGGATCGCGCCGGGCGCGACCTCGTGGTGTCGTGGATGCGCGAACTGGGCCTGTCGGTCAGCATCGACGGCATCGGCAACGTGGTCGGAGTGCGTGCCGGACAGGAAGACCTGCCACCCGTCATGACCGGTTCGCACATCGACACCGTGCGTACCGGCGGGCGCTACGACGGCAACCTCGGCGTGCTTGCGGGACTGGAAGTCATGGCCGCGCTCGACGATGCGGGCATCGTCACGCGCCGGCCGCTCGCGGTCGCCTTCTTCACGAACGAAGAAGGCGCGCGCTTCGCGCCCGACATGATGGGCAGCCTCGTCTACCAGGGCGACCTGCCGCTGCAGCAGGCACTGGAAACGCGCGGCATCGACGGCACCACGGTCGGCGACAACCTCGCCCGCATCGGCTATGCCGGCCCCGCGCCGGTTGGCTGCAACAGCGTGCATGCCTTTGTCGAACTGCATGTGGAACAGGGCCCGGTGCTGGAGCATGAGGACGTCACCATTGGCGCCGTTACCGGCGTGCAAGGCATTCACTGGACCGAGTTCACCGTCGAAGGCACATCGAACCATGCCGGCACGACGCCGATGCGGCTGCGTCACGACGCGGGGCTGGTCGCGGCACGCGTGGCCTGCTTCGTGCGCGACCTGTCGCGCGAACTGGGCGGCGCCCAGCTCGCGACGGTTGGACAGGTGCAGTTTTTCCCGAACCTCGTCAACGTGATTCCCAACCGCGCGGTGTTCATGGTGGACCTGCGCAATACCGACGGTGCTGTGCTGACTGACGCGGTGGCCCGCACGCTCGCTTATGCATGCGACGTGGCGAAGGCCGAAGGCGTGCGCCTGTCCCAACGCACGCTGGCCGACTTTGCGCCGGTGGCGTTCGACGATGGCATGGTCGCCCGCGTCGAGGCCATCGCGCGACAGCGCGGCCACAGCGTGCGCCGCATGCCCAGCGGCGCCGGGCACGATGCGCAGATCCTGGCGCGCATGTGCCCTGCCGGCATGATTTTCGTGCCAAGCGTGGCCGGCCTGTCGCACAACGTTGCCGAACTGACCCACGACCACGACATCGGGGCCGGCGCCGGCGTGCTGCTTGACCTGATGCTCGAACTGGCCGCCTGACGGCCTGACCGACTGACATTCACCGCATAACAGGAGACTCCCGATCATGTCCCGCCTTGTCCATGTCGCCGCAGCGCAGCTCGGCCCGATCCAGCGCAGCGACTCGCGCCGCGACGTCGTCGCGCGCCTGCTCGCACACTTGCACCACGCCCATGAGATGGGCTGCCATCTTGTGGTGTTTCCCGAACTCGCGCTGACCACGTTCTTCCCGCGCTGGTTCATGGAAGACCCCGCGGAACTGAACGCCTTCTACGAACGCGAAATGCCCGGGCCCGAGACCCGTATCCTGTTCGACACCGCCGCGCGCCTGGGCATCGGCTTCTATCTCGGCTACGCGGAACTGGCGGTCGAGCAAGGCGTCGAGCGCCGCTACAACACCGCGATCCTGGTCGGCCGCGACGGCAAGATCATCGGCAAGTACCGCAAGGTCCATCTGCCCGGCCATGACCAGCATGAACCGTGGCGCGCGTTCCAGCACCTGGAAAAGCGCTACTTCGAGCCGGGCGACGACTTCGGCGTCTGGCACGGCTTCGGCGGCGTCATGGGCATGGCGCTGTGCAACGACCGCCGCTGGTCCGAGACCTACCGCGTGATGGGCCTGCAAGGCGCCGAGATGATCCTGCTCGGCTACAACACGCCCGTGCATAACCCGCCCGCGCCGGAGCACGACGACCTGTCGATGTTTCACAACCACCTTGTCATGCAGGCCGGCGCGTACCAGAACGGTACGTGGGTGGTCGGCGTGGCCAAAGGCGGCAACGAGGAAGGCTGCGAGATGATCGGCGGCACCTGCATCATCGCGCCGTCCGGCGAGATCGTGGCGGCGTGCTCGACCAAGGGCGACGAACTGGCCATCGCACGCTGCGACCTGGACCTGTGCCAGTCGTACAAGAGCACCACCTTCAACTTCGACCGGCACCGCCGCCCCGAGGCCTACGGCCGCATCACCAGCCAGCGCGGCGCCACGCCGCCGCAAGCCATGGCCGCATAAAGAAGCGCTAGCCGCCCCCTTCCCCCGACCCATAAAAAAAGCAAGATGCAGGCGCTTCCGGGCGCCCGCAGGGGGGCGTTTTTGTCTCACCAAATCCAAAGGAGGAACATAGTGAGCGATTCCCTGCATTCCGCGCAGACGCTGCGCAACCCGGCCACGACCACGGCGACGACGGACACGATGGATGCGTACGACAACACGCTCTACCGCAAGGTAGCGTGGCGGCTGCTGCCGTTCCTGATGGCCTGCTATATCGCGGCCTTCCTGGATCGCGTCAACGTCGGCTTCGCCAAGCTCCAGATGCTGGACCAGCTGAACTTCAGCGACACGGTCTATGGCCTGGGCGCGGGCATCTTCTTTATCGGCTACTTCCTGTTCGAAGTGCCGAGCAACGTGCTGATGCACCGCATCGGCGCGAAGAAGACGCTCGCGCGCATCATGATCCTGTGGGCCTGCATCTCCGCTGCCATGGCGCTGACCCAGACGCCGACGCAGTTCTATATCCTGCGCTTCCTGCTTGGCGCCGCCGAGGCCGGCTTCTACCCGGGCATCATCCTGTACCTGACCTACTGGTTCCCGTCCCATCGCCGCGGCCAGGTCATCGCCGTGTTCATGACGGCGGTGCCGTTCGCCGGCATCCTCGGCGGCCCGCTGTCGGGCTGGATCATGGAATCGCTGCACGACCATCACGGCTTCGCTGGCTGGCAGTGGATGTTCCTGATCGAAGCGATTCCCTCGATCGTGCTCGGCCTGGCCGTGCTCTGGTATCTCGACGACCGCATCACGGACGCGCGCTGGCTGTCCGCCGCCGAGAAGAACCGGCTGGCGCACAACATTGCAGCGGAGAAGACCACCAAGGTCGAGCATGTGTCGCTGCTGAAGCTGTTCCGCGACCGTCGCGTGATCCATATGGCGCTGATCTGCTATTGCACGGTGTCCAGCCTGTCGGGCCTGGCCTTCTGGATTCCGTCGGTGATCCGCTCCACGGGCGTGGTCTCGCTGCTGGATGTCGGGCTGCTGACCGCGATCCCGAACGCCTGCGCGGTCGTGTCGATGATCCTGGTGTGCCGCCATTCGGACCGTACCCGCGAGCGCCGCTGGCATATGGTCATCCCGTTCCTGGTCGGCGGCGCCGGCCTGGCGCTCAGCACGCTGTTCAGCCACAACCCGACGCTCGCGGTGGCCATGCTGTCCATCGCCGCCGCAGGCTGCATGGTTTGCTCGCCGCTGTTCTGGAGCCTGCCGACCGCGTTCCTCGAAGGCCGCAGCGCGGCGGCCGGCATTGCGGCGATCAACGCCTTCGCCGGACTTGCCGCATTCGCCAGTCCGTATGCGATCGGCTGGATCAAGGACCTGACCGGATCGACCGACTGGGGCATGTACTTCCTCGCCTCCTTCACCGTGATCGGCGCACTGCTGGTGCTGCGCGTGCCGGCCACGCTGGTCAACCGTTGATTGCACAAGACCTCCCACCATGAATGATCAGACTACAAGCAACCCCGCTGAACTCAGCGACGTCACCGCGCTGACGCGCGAGCTGGTGCGCATCCCCAGCCTCTCCGGCCGGGAAGGCGATGTGGCCGCGCTGCTGGCGCGCCGCATGACCGAAGCCGGCTTCACCTCGGTGACCACGGACCGCAATGGCAGCGTGCTTGGCTATATCGGCCCCGAAGACGCCGAGATCGCCCTGCTCTTCGACGGGCACATGGATGTCGTGCCCGTGACGGGACAGTGGCGCTTCGACCCGTTCGGCGGCACCGTCCACGACGGCCGGCTCTATGGACGCGGCAGCACCGACATGAAGGGCGGCATTGCCGCGGCTATCTGCGGCGTGGCGGCCGCCGCGCGCGAACGTCCGCTGCGCCGGCGCATTGCCGTCTCCGCGAGCGTGCTCGAAGAAGTCATCGAGGGACACGCGCTGTCCACCGTGCTCGATCGCTGCCAGCCCGCGGCGGTAGTGATCTGCGAGCCCTCGAAGCTGCAGGTCAAGCGCGGACAGAAAGGCCGGCTCGAGATCCTGCTGACCTTCCACGGCAAACCCGCGCACGCGGCCACGCCGCACCTCGGCGTGAACCCGCTGCATGCCGCCGCGCGGGCGCTGGGCGCGCTGGAAGGCCTGCGCCTGCCGACCGATCCGGTGCTCGGGCCGGCGTTGCTGGTGCCGACGGATATCGTGTCGTCGCCCTATCCATCGATCTCCATGATCCCGACTTCCACCACGATCCGCTTCGACCGCCGCACGCTCGACGGCGAAACGCGCGAGGACGTGCTGGGCGAGATCGACGCCTGCCTGCGCACCGCCGGCCTGCACGATTTCACGCTGGCCGTGTCGGACGATGAAGTCCGCACCTTCACCGGCGAATCGGCGCGGCCAACGCGCTGGCTGCCGGCGTGGCACCAGCCGGACAACGCGCCGCTGGTGCAGGCCGCCGTGCGGGCTATCGAGCAAGCGGGCCGCACGCCGCAGGTCGGGACCTGGGCCTTCTGCACCAATGGCTCCGAATCCGCGGGACGGCGCCAGATCCCGACCATCGGGCTGGGGCCAGGGTGCGAGGAAGATGCGCACACCATCGATGAATCGATCGCGCTGGAGCAGCTGGAAGGCGCTCGGGAGATCTATCGCAACCTGGTGCTGGCGATGGCGTGACAGCCGGCCCGCGTTCTACGGGCAGTCTCCGGCCGCCGTCATGAGGCCGCCCTGAACATCGACTTCCGGATAATGGCATGCACCCCCCAGTTGCCGTTGACGACCTGCGTGACGCCGAAGTCGACGGCGACTGAAATCAGCGTGACCGCCTCGTCCTCGCTAAGCCCCTTGACCGTCATGAGGAAGCGGCGCGCCTTGCGGAACGCGTCGCGCATGGCGTCGTCGAGCGTCGATTTCTGGTAGATGTGGCTCTGCGCCATCTGGCCGAGTTCGGCCAGATGGTTCGGCGAGCTGAAGCCGTGCAGGATCCACTCGTCGGCCGTTTCCACCAGCGGATAGCTCAGGTCGGCAAACGGGGCGCCGGGCTCGATCATCGTGCTCTTGTGGAGCACGAGCTGGAAGTCGCCCGTCAGCGAGCATTCGATGGCGGTTCCGCAAAGTTCGGAGTCGCCCTGCGAAGCATGCGGATCGCCAATCGACAGCAGCGCGCCCGGCACCGCCACCCGCAGGTAGACACTTGCGCCGCGCGTGACGCGCCAGTTGTCGAGATTCCCGGCAAAGCTCGATGGCGGGATGGAATCGATCAGCCCGTCCTGCGCAGGCGCCACCGCAATCACGCCGAAATGCGGGCGCACCGGGATCTCGACATCGCGCAGCACGTCGTAGTCCTTGACGATGGTGGCAGGGTCGACCGGCACGCCGGGGTAGTCGATGGTGCGATGCAGTACGCCGAAAGGATCGCGCTGCGGCGTCCAGCGGAAGCTGTAGACCGCACGCGCGCGGCCATCGGCACGCTCGCAGTCGATTTCGAAGACCGTCACCACCTCGCGTTCGCGCGGCTCGGTCAGCATGTCGCGGTAGTGAAAGCCCCACCAAGTTGCGGCGTTGCTGCCGAACGCCCGCCCCGCGAAATGCGGATTGGCGCAGGGGCGCGGCCGGATGTCGAGGATGCGCACCTCCAGCACATCGCCGGGCATGGCGCCGCGCACCGCGACCGGCCCCGTGCAGATATGGACGCCGAAACCTTCGCCGGCACCGCGGCCATAGACCGAAGCGTCGATCGGCCCGGCGCCGCGCCGGTCGACGTTCTTCTGCTCCGCGGTCCAGTGGAACACGCTTTCCGCGCCAGGGTCGCCGTCGATCATGCGCTCGCGGTCGTCGGACGCATGCTGCGTCAGCGTTTCGATGGTGACGGTGTCGCCCGACGCCACCTCCAGCACCGGTGGCAGTTCGTGACTAAGGTAGCCCCAGTGCACGGTCTTGTCCGTGGCCTGCAGCCAGTGGTGCCTGCGCTCGGCCTGTGCGGCGTGCGCACGTCCCTGCGCAATGGGCACCACGGTGGCAGGACGCTGTGCCCGCGCAAGCGGGCCGTCGTTGGCCGGCGCCGCTTTCGCACTGGGCGGCAGGCCGCGCGATATGTTCTGCAGTGGAGGCGGTGCCGGCGCGATGGTCATCTGGTCGCGGTAGCCGCGCGGCGAGATCCCGAACTGCTCGCGGAACGCGTGGCTGAAGTAGGACGGGTCATTGAAGCCCCATCGATAGCAAATGTCGGAAACCGACAGCTTGTCGTACTGCGGGTTCGCCAGGTCGGCCCGGCATCGCTCCAGCCGGCTGGTGCGCAGGTAGGAAGAGAAGCTGCTGCCCGACTTCTCGAACAGCTTCTGCAGGTAGCGGGCCGACATGTGCTCGTCCGCCGCAATCGCTGCCAGGCTGAGTTCCGGCTCCGAAAGCCGCGCGTCGATGCGGCTGCAGACGCGCGCAAACACGGTCGCGCGCGACGGCGTCATGCCGGCGGACGGCGCAGACTGGTTGTCCGCGAGCGCCGCGGCAAGATACGCGGTGATCATGCTCTCGAACGGCTGGATCGCCCGGGCATCCGCCGACACGACCGTATCGAAGCTCGCCGCCAGCGACTGGAGCAGCCGGCCGAAGAGTTCCGCCGTATCGCCGGCCAACCTTAGCACGCCCGCCGGCAAGGGCGCGGTCATGCGCACTCCCGGCAACGCCTCGGCGATATGCACGAGCAGCAGCCGGAAGCTCGTGGCGAATATGAGCTTGCGCGTGGCGTGTGCGGGGATGCATACGATGTGGCCAGGCCTCAGGGCGTCCCGCTGGTCCGGCGTGGCCAGCGCCGCCTCGCCTTCGACCAGCATCAGCAGCATCAGCCCGCGGCCGCCTCCCGCAGCGAGGGCCATCGTCTGGGGCACCGATGCAAGGCAGGTCAGTTCGATGCCGCCGGGTGTGGTTCTGGACTGAATCGTGCCGTGCAGCGTGTGGTCGGCGCACAGGCTCTCGCATTGCAGGCGAGCCGCCTTGAGTTCGTCGCGCCAGGCGGCGCCGCGCCGGTTATGCGGATAGGCTTCGGTCGAAAAGCGCAACAGTTGCAATTCAGCCTCCCAGGCAATGTCCCGCGACTGCGAGAAGCGAACGAAGCGCCGGGACGGACACGTTGCCCGTCCCGGATACGTCCGACGTGAAGCCCCTTGCGCGCCGCTAACCGAACATCAGTTGCCCGCGCATGGCTGCCACCAGCACGAATCCCGCGAAGGTGCCGAAGATGGCGAAGATGCCGCCGAGTACATTCGGCGCGGGAATCGGCGCACGCACAGCAGTGTAGACAACACCGGTGACCAGGCCAACGGCAGCAGCCTGCAATTCAGTCGTACCTAAAGTGAGCTCAATCATGGCCTTCCCCGCTTCATGAGTTGCCGGCGATGCGTGACGGCGGCCGCCCGAACGCGATGGTCTTGCGCCACGCGTGCACCAGCAGGTAGCCGATATAGGTGAAGAGGATGGCGCAGATGCCGCCAGCCACGTTCGGCGCGGGGATCGGCAGGTTCAGCCAGGAATACAGCGTGCCGGTGACCAGGCCGACAAACAGCGCAACGATCTCGTTGCGCCCGATGTAGACGTATTGCATGGTTTGCTCTCCTGTCGTATTGCCGCACGGACGCCGCACAGGCAGCGCGGCGTCCGTGGGCGCATGGGGATGCGGTGCCGAAGCCGTTCAGGACTTGCCTTTCGGCGGGAACATCGCGCGCGGCATGGTGCAGTGGATGCCCTGCGTGCCGTCGACCACCTGCGTCACGCCGAAGTCGCCCGACACGCTCAGCAGCGAGTAGGCATCGTCGCGCGACAGGCCCTGCTGCTCGGTCAGCAGCCGGATCATGTCGCGGGCCGCGTTCTTGCCGGCTTCGTCGAGGTCTTCGTGGAAGCCATGGACCACCCAGCAGTCCGGCGTCTCCAGCAGCGGCGACGGGAAGTGGAAGTCCTTGCGCACGACCACCTGGAACAGCACGTTCAGCGACGCTTCGATGGCCGTGCCGCTGACCTCGCCGTCGCCCTGCGAAATATGCGGATCGCCGATCGAGAACAGTGCGCCGTCGACCTGCACCGGGTAGTACATGGTGGCGCCGGCACCGATGCGCCAGTTGTCGATATTGCCGCCATGCAGGCCGGGCTCTACCGTCGTGACGCGACCGGCCTTGTCAGGCGCGACCCCGGCCGTGCCGAGATGCGGCCGCACGGGCACGCGCACGCCGGCCAGCGCCGGCTGCCGGCAGCACTCGCGGTCGTCGACGACCTTGCCCGGGATGGTCAGCTTGCCTGGATAGTCGTAGGCGTACAGCGCGTGTGCCGTGTTCGAAGCCTTGTCGAGTTCATAGATGGTGACCCGCTCCTTCTCGAATTCCTTGTAGAGTTGGCCCCAGCTGGCTGCCACGTTGGCGCCGAAGCGAAAGCGCGGAATCATCTGCAGATAGCGGACTTCCAGCACGTCGCCCGGCTTCGCATCCTCGATGTAGATCGGCCCGGTCATGATGTGGACGCCGGGATTGCGGTCGTCCTCCGGGACCGTGCGATAGATCTCGCGGATGGCAGCGTCCATCATGAGGTCCGGCGCGTCGCCCGCGTGATGGGTCACTGCCTCGGCGCGGATGAAGTCGCCGCTTTTCACGGTCAGGGCGGGCGCCTTGGTGGCATCGAAGTAGCCCCAGTGGATGGTCTCGGGGCGGGCGGGTAGGTCGTGCAGCATGCTGTCTCCTGGAATTTTTATGCGACCGCACCCGCAGCCATTCACGGGGTGAACGGCTGTCCTCGGTATTGGTGGAGGGAGTGCGGTGATGCGTGGTACCGATGAATCGCCGGATTCAGTCCGGCGGCTCATGTCCGGGCAAGAAGCCCCGGGTACCGTGCTGCATGTTTCCTGGCGCCGCACGGTGGTTCCATACTAGGAACACCGCCCGCCGCACCGGTAGGTCGATACGCCCCAAACTCTTGTGCTGGCGCGTACTAGGGTAAACCTGCGCGCATTCAACGCGTCTCGGCGGCCTTTGCCGGTGCGCAGCAACGCTGGATATCGATGGCTCGGCCCCGGCATGCAGGCAGCCCTGGCTGGCTCTTGCACAGGAGGCGGGCGGCCGGGCCCGCATACGTGAACCGCTGTTCGACCATGCATAGCTCGGCTGCGGCGATGTCATTCAGCAGCATGTTGTCGAACGGCCTGCCGACCTCGGTATAGCCGCACGCCAGCATGGCGCGTTTGACACCTTCGCGATCGGTATCGGCGCGGCTCCAGTAGGAATAAGCGGGCGGCATCGACGCGTGCCGCCTGACCTGGGCCGGATCGAAATCCGGGTCCGAGCCGAAGGTCTTGCCGCGCGGCACGCTCGCGCACGCGGGCAACTCCGGGTTATCGGCACACAGGATGCGCCGGTCCTGGTAGAGGAACCCTTTGTCGAGCATGCAAAGCTCCGCGCGGGCCTGGGCGTTGGTCGTCATCACGGTCTTGTCGACGTAGGCCGAATCGGCAAAGCCGCAGCCAAGCATGGCGCTGCGCACGCCCTGCCCGCTCACGCCCGGCTTGGCCCACAGCTTGTACAGCGGCGGGGGCGGCTGGAACGGCCGCGTGGTGCAGGCCGTCAGGGCGAGAAGGATGGCGGCGAACCCCGCAAGGCGGAGGGCGTTCGCATGGCGATGCAATGAGGGTTTCGACATACTGCTGGCAGTCGGAGTCCCGGGAGACCGGTCACTCCAGGTTTGATCGGATGGCGCGACATACGTCGCCCTTCAGGGCGGGGAAGGATAGCGCTAACGCCGCAGGCGTCCTTTGTGCACCCTTCCCTGGCCTGCAGCCGCCCGAACGGCAGCGCCCGACGTTGTTGGCAAAATAATACAAAGCCTCCGTAGCATTTGACCTGGGACCCGGTTGACAAGACAATCGCGGCCGCGCTAGTGCTTCACCGCAGTGCAACCCTGTTGATGCCGGGTTGCCCGTCGCGTAGTCGCTTTGTGCCCCTTGCCGCACCGGTGTCTATCCTCCCCTGAGGCTGACAAACACCGTTCGCTGCATTCGCTGCGACATGGTTTCGGGGGAAACCGGATCACCGCGGCGGGGCGATGAGCTCTATCTCCTGTCATGACCTGCTTCGCCTTCCAGAAGATGTTGTGACGTGCAACACGTTGATAAAAAACACAAAATGGCGGAAGTCGGCTCCGGCAAATCATCGCGCATCTATCTTTCGGTGCGAGTCAAGTTTGCGATTGCCTTTGGCGTAGCGATCGGCTGGACGGCCTTCTCCGTGTGGGCGGCGCAAGACTGGCTGACATCGCTTGGGTCCCACATCGGCATGGCGGGCGCCTGGGTGGTCATCGGCGGTATCGCCATTGTCCCGGGCTTCATGAATGCCTTCCTGATCGGCAGCCTGGCCATGGACCGGCGTCCGACGCGCCGCCACCTGGACGCCTACCCGCCACTGACGATCCTGATCGCCGCCTATAACGAGGAAACCTCGATCATCGACACGATCGCCAGCATCGATCGCCAGAAGTATCCGGCACCGCTGCAGGTCATCGTCATCAACGACGGCTCCCGCGACCAGACCG
This sequence comes from Cupriavidus sp. C2SS-8b, assembly GCF_057073745.1. NCBI lineage: Bacteria > Pseudomonadati > Pseudomonadota > Betaproteobacteria > Burkholderiales > Burkholderiaceae > Cupriavidus > Cupriavidus sp. C2SS-8b. Next base: position 626,896 of record NZ_CP172717.1, on the reverse strand, counting down.
CTACGCTGGTGCGCGAAGCCGAAGCCACGTATCCATGGCTGCGCCTTCTCGACATGCCGAAGAATGGCGGCAAGGCCAAGGCATTGAACGAAGGACTGAAGCTGGCCACGAACCAGCTGGTCGTGACCGTCGATGCGGACTCCTACCTGCATCGCCAGGCGCTGACCAGTATTGTCGAGCGCTACCGCCTGGACCCGCCCAACACCCGCGCCGTAGCCGGCAAGATCCTGGTGCGCAATTCGCGCCGGAACTGGCTGACGCGTTGCCAGGAATGGGACTACTTCCAGGGCATCGCGGCCATCAAGCGCATGCAGTCGCTGTACCACGGCACGCTGGTCGCGCAAGGCGCCTTCTCGATCTACGATCGCGACGCCCTTAATGAAGTCGGTGGCTGGGCGGACTGCGTGGGTGAGGACATCGTGCTGACCTGGGCCTTGCTGAAGGCCGGCTATCGCATAGGCCATTGCGAGGACGCCTGCATTTTCACGAATGTGCCCGAGAACGTGGGCCAGTTCGTGCGCCAGCGCCAGCGCTGGGCGCGCGGCATGATGGAAGCCTTCCGCCAGCATCCCAACATCCTGCTGGTGCCGCGCTTGTCGACGTTCTTCGTCTACTGGAACCTTTTCTATCCCTGGCTGGACCTGGCTTTCACGCTGGGCTTCATCCCCGGACTCGTGCTGGCCCTGTTCGGTTACCACTGGATTGTCGGGCCCATGACGCTCGCGCTGCTGCCGCTGGCTGTGCTGATGAGCTACCTGATGTTCTCGATCGAGAAAGAAATGTTCGATCGCCTGGGCCTGAAGGTAAGGCGCAACCGCGTTGGCCTGTGCATGTACATGATCTTCTATAGCCTGCTGCTGCAACCCGCCAGCGTGCTGGGCTATATCGACGAGATTTTCAAGACCAGAAAGACCTGGGGTACCAAGTGAAACGCAGCGCATTCGCGATTCTGAACACGGTGCTGGCGTTGCTGTTCACCAAGGCGGCGCTGGCTGAGGAAGAAAAAGTCCTCGATCAGGGCATCGGCCCCGAATTCCTCGCCAGCTACGATAGCGAGAAGTTCTCGATCCACAAGGTGTCGCTCGAATACCTGCCGAGCATGTCGCACGCCGACAGCCTGTTCGGCGTACGCGCGAGCGACTATCGCTACCAGCAAGACGACTGGACCCGCCACGGCCAGAAGATCAGCGTGCTGGGACGCCAACTGGATCCCGCCACGCTGAACGGCTGGAACCTGGAGGGCGGCGTCTTCACGCAGGGTGGACACACGCTGGCGACCGTCGACGGCAACTACCGGCTGTCGCTGGCCAAGCGCACCTCGCTCGAAGTCTTCGTCAACCGGGACTGGGTGGAAACGCAGACCGCACTGGATCGCGGCGTCAGCTACACGTTTGGCGGCCTGGCGCTGGACCAGGGCATCGGGCCGCACGTCACGCTGGTGGGCGTGGCGGGCCAGCAGTATTTCTCCGATGGCAACCGCCGCGACCATGGCCGCGTGCGCATCATCTACCAGCCGCTGCTGGACCTGGGCCTGACCCTGCAGGCGCGCTACCGCGCCTATCACAGCTCGCGGGAGGATGTCGGCCGCGCCTACTTCAACCCGGATCACTACGCCGAAGGCATGCTGGCAATCGGCTGGCGCCAGCGCTACAAGGGCTGGACCGGACTGCTGGTCGCGGGCCTGGGCCGGGAAAAAGTCGCTGATGCCACGCAGCAGCCGACGCGGCTGTTTGAAGTCGGCCTGCAGAGCCCGGTCCGCGGCGCGCAGTCGCTGCGCCTGCGTGCAGGCTACAACCGCAGCGCCTCGTTCAACGGGCCGAACTACCACTACCGCTACGCCCTGGGCGAGTGGATCATTCGCTTCTGAGCGGGCTGCCTTGGCGCTCGCGCCAGGCCTCATAGAGATCCGGGCCTTCGTCGCGCGCGGGCACATAGGCCAGCTTCATCTCGCGCAATTCCGGCGGCCGCGCCAGTTCGACATAGCCGCGTTCCGCGGACAGGTCATAAGGCGCGCCGTCTTCGTTGGAATAGGCGTAGTAGACCGCCCCGACGCCGGCCAGGTACATCGCCGTCAGGCACATCGGGCACGGATAGCCGCTGGCGTACACCGTGCAACCGGTCAAATCCGGCTTGCCGAGGGCCCGGCTGGCGGCGCGCACGGCCTGCATCTCCGCATGCGCGCTCGGGTCGCAGGTGGCGTCCACCTCGTTGACCGCTCGCGCCACCACCTGTCCATCCTTGACCACCACGGCGCCGAAGGGCCAGGTATTGCGCTCGCGCACGTTCTCCATGGCAAGGCGGATGGAGTCGATCAGATAGGTTTCCGTGTCAGACACGCGTTATCTCCCGTCAATGGCCTGGCCCCGGCAGGTGACTGGAAAGGGGCCTGCCGACTATAGGACAGCGCGGGCCCGCGGCGTGCGCCGGATTGTTATACGGCGTATTCGATTCGCCGCGATCAGTGCGACATCATTGCCTGCCCCATGAACGCCTCGATCTGCGGCAGCGTTACATAGCCATTGCGCTGCGCGTCGATCTGGTCGAAGTGCTGCGCAACCCTCGGCATGCCGGCGGCGGCCTGCTCGCGCGTGAGCTTGCCGTCATGCGTGGTATTTGCGCTGGCAAAGCGCGCCTGCAATTGCTGCATCGCACGCTCCATACGCGGACTGGCGGCGGGCATTGGGGCACCTTGGGCAAACGCGCCTGCGGAAGCCATGCACAGGGCGAGCACTGCAATCATCTTCTTCATCACGTTTTCTCCGTAAAGGATGGCCGGGCCTTGCCGGCGAGTGTTGAACGTTGGCCAGTGCGGCGGCAACGGACCGAACTATAGGAAGCCATCCCGCCCCTGTCGCCGTGGAAAACATGTCGCGGTATTTCACGGCGCGGCGCACCTGCGCCCATGACACATGGCGAAATATTTGATGCATGGCGCCCGGCGCCGCGGCCCACTACATTGGCCTCACCGACGCAGCGATGCGGCTCCGCAAAGCCAGGCGTCCCCGCTCCCACACAGGACGATCATGCACAACCTCCACAAGATCACCCTCCTCGCCACGGCCTTCGTCGTGTCGGTCTCATTAGTCGAAGCCCTCTTCCTGGCACGCAGGGCGCGCCGGCAAGGCAAGGCCTATCCCTGGCATGAAATGGGACTGTCGCTGGTTGACATGATCGGCCGCAAGCTGATGGTCCTGCTGCCGCTGTCGCTGGCCACGCCGATCTTCGCCTTCGCCTGGGACCACCGCCTCTTCACCGTCGAGATCAACAGCGTGCTGGCCGTGCTGCTGCTCTTCATCGGCCAGGAGTTCTGCTACTACTGGTACCACCGCGCGTCGCACCGCATCCGCTTCTTCTGGGCAACGCACGCGGTGCACCACTCGCCGAACGAACTGACGCTGGGCACCGCGTACCGCCTGGGCTGGACCGGCAAGCTCACCGGCACCGCCGTCTTCTTCACGCCGCTGGTTCTCCTTGGCGTGCGCCCGGAAGTCGTGCTGGCCACGCTGAGCCTGAACCTGCTGTACCAGTTCTGGCTGCACACCACCTGGATCCCCAAGCTCGGCTGGTTCGAATACGTGTTCAACACCCCGTCGGCGCACCGCGTGCACCATGCTTCGAATATCGATTACCTCGATGCCAACTATGGCGGCGTGCTGGTCGTCTTCGATCGCCTGTTCGGCACCTATGTGGAAGAGCGTGAAGACGAGCCGTGCCGCTTCGGCCTGGTCCACCCGACCACCACGCATAACCCGCTGGTCAACCAGTTCGAGCACTGGGTCAGCCTGGGCCAGGACATGATGAAGTCGGGCAGCTTGATGCATGCGATCGGCTACCTGACGATGCCGCCGGGCTGGGCACCGGATGGAAAGGGGCAGACGACTGAAGCGCTGCGCCAGCAGCAAGCCGACGAGCGGCTGGTGGCGAGCGTGCGGTAACGGGAGCGGGTGGGAAAACAGAACGGGCAGCCTGGGCTGCCCGTTCTGTTTATGGGAACCGCCGGCGCTCACTCCCGCGCGGCGCGCGCAAAGGCCTCGCGCGCGGTCACGCGACCGACGTAGTCCTCGATCACCTTGCTGTCCCCGACAAGCGGCGCCCCGAACCTGCCCGCCCAGGCCAGCGACGCCCCGAGATAGACGTCCGCCGCACTGAACGCCGCGCCGAGCACGAACGGCCCGGGTGTCAGGGCCTTTTCGATGGTGGCGATGACATCGTCGTAATCGCCCCAGCCAACCGCCTGCCTGGACAGCGGCGCATCCTTGCGCATCATGCGGTCCGTCAGCGCAGGTTCGAAGCAACTGCCACAGAAGAACAGCCACCGCAGGACAGTCCCGCGTGCGGACGCCCCCGGCGGCGGCATCAGCCCGGCCTGCGGAAAGGCGTCGGCCAGCCAGGCGATGATGGCGCCATTCTCGGTCAGGACGGTGCCGTCATCCAGCACCAGCGTCGGGATCTTTCCCATCGGATTGATGGCGAGGAATTCAGGCGACCGGCTCTCCCCTTTGGTGAAATCGATGTGCTGCAACCGGTAGTCGGCCCCGACCTCCTCCAGCATCCAGCGCGCTACCGACGCGCGGCTCTGGGGGTTGTAGTAGAGCGTCATGGTCATACTGTCCTCCTGCTGGTGGTTCGGTGAAGTGATGCGACCGCAGCAGGATAGCATCGTGGTCTTACACAGACGGGGCCATGTCGGTTCAAGTGTTCTGGTCTGACGGTATAAAACTGGCTATGTTCATCAAACCGGAAGCGCGGCACACTGTCGCCGGCGTCGCGCCCGTGACGACGCCCGTTCAGACCGGACCGTCCCATGTACCTGCCCAATCATTTCGCCGAGCCGCGCGCCGAAGCCCTGCATCGCATCATGCAGGAGCATCCGTTTGCCACGCTTGTCACCCATACCGCCGCTGGCTTAGACGCCAATCACCTGCCCTTCCTGTTCGAACCTGGAGAAGGCGATTGTGGCGTGCTGCACGCGCATGTGGCACGCGCCAATCCGGTCTGGCGCGAAGTGGCCGACGGCTCGCCGGTGCTCGTGATCTTCACCGGCGCGCAAGGCTACATCACGCCCAACTGGTACCCCGGCAAGCAGGAGACGCACCGCCGTGTCCCGACCTGGAACTACGAGGTCGTGCATGCGCACGGCACGCTGCATATCCGGGACGATGAAAAATTCGTCCGCGGCGTCGTGGCCCGCCTGACCCGGCAGCACGAAGCCAGTCAGCCGCAGCCGTGGAAGATGGGCGACGCGCCTGCCGATTACATCGCCGAGCAACTGCGCCATATCGTGGGCATTGAGGTGCGCGTGTCACGGCTCGAAGGCAAGCGCAAGCTGAACCAGCACCATGAGGTGCCGGATCGGGAGGGCGCGATTCAGGGGCTGGAGGCGCAAGGGAACCGTGAACTGGCCCAGGCGATGAAGGACACGGCCGCCACACGGGAATGAGGCGGACGCCCGGCCTACCCCGCGTGCTCCGCATCGAGCCGCGCCGCCGCCCGCGCAAGCCGGCGCACGCCTTCGTCAACCTGCGCTGCATCCGTGCTGGCAAATGACAGCCTGATAGCCGCGCGCGCGCGGCGCGCCGCATAAAATCCGGTCCCCGGAACGAACAGGACATTCTCCGCAATGGCGTGCGGCAACAGCGTGGCGGCATCCTCAACACCATCCAGCGCAGCCCACAGGAACATGCCGCCGGCTGGCAGCGCGAAGCGGATCCGCTCGCCAAACGCCGCGCGCAGCGCCGCCGCCAGCCGGTCGCGCTTGTCCCGGTAGAACGCCACTTCGGCGGCCACCTGCCCCGCAAGCCGGCCCGACTGCAGGTATTGCGCGGCGGTCAGCTGGATCCAGGGCGGCGTGCACAGGTCGGACACCTGCTTGGCAATCACCGCGCGGCGAACGATCTCCGGCGCGGCGATCATCCAGCCGATGCGCAGCCCCGGCGCCAGCGTCTTCGACAAGCTGGCGAGATGCACCACCCACGGACGCGCGTCGGGCACCTGCGCGCACAGCGCCAACAGCGACGCCGGCGGCGGGCCATCGAAGCTCAGCGCGCCGTACGGATCGTCCTCGACCAGCACCACGCGATACCGCGCCACCAGTTCCAGCAGCCGCAGGCGACGTGCGTGGGTCAGCGTCGCGCCCGTGGGATTGGCGAAGGTCGGCACCGTGTAGATCAGGCGCGGACGCAGCGACGGATCGGCCAGCAGGGCCTCCAGCGCATCGACGTCCATGCCGTCGTGGTCGGCCGGGACACCGCGCACATCGGCGCCGGCAAGCCGCAATGCCTGCAGGGTCGCCGGATAGGTCGGCTCCTCCACGAGCACCACGCTGCCCGGCTCCACCAGCGAGCGCACCAGGAAGTCGAAGCCCTGCTGCGATCCCGTGGTGACCAGCAATTCCTCCGCCGCCACGACCGCGCCGCGCTCCGCCATCAACGCCACCAGGGCGCCGCGCAGCGCCGGCGCGCCTTCGGTCGCGCCGTACTGCAGGCATTCCGCGGGCCGCTCGCGCAGCACCTGCGCCGAGGCGGCGCCGATGCCCTCGGCATCGAACAGGGCGGCGGACGGGTAGCCGCCCGCGAACGAGATCATCGCCGGGTCGGACAGGTACTTGAACAGCTCCCGGATCGGCGATCCTTCGGGCTCCCGCAAGGCCGGCACGAACGGATAAGCGGTCATGGCGTGTCCCTCCTCAGCAAGCCGCGGCGGTCATCCTGAAGATGCCCTGCGCATTGCCTGCGTCAAAGCCCAGGTCGGTACGCGAAACCGCCTGTGCGTCATCGACATAACGGTCGCGGGTGATGAACTCGTAGAACGAGCCCGGCACCTCGCGCACGACCTCGGCGCCTGCGGCGTCGATGAACACGCGCTGCACGGGGTCTGCACGGAACGCCGTCTGGCGCACACGCCCGCTCTGCGACACCTCAACCTTTTCCTTCATCGGGCGGCCGATGCGCTTCTGCTGCTCGGCCAGCGCGAACACGTCTTCCACGCGGTCGGTCGCGTGATTGAAGGCATTGCCTTCGGTCGCGATCCACGCCATTTCCGGCGACTCGGCCAGCAGTCGCTCATAGTCATCCAGGCGCGGCGCGGCGTGCTGACGGTCGAAACAGCGCGCCAGTGCGCCGATCAGCTCGGCGGCGGCTTCCAGCGACAGCGAACCCTCGCGCTCCAGCTCCCACAGCAGCGACTGGGCGCGCGGTGTCAACGGATCCTCCGAGGTGCCGGTGACACGGCTGACGGCCTGCCGGAAGTCCTCGCTGAAGCGCTCGGGATGCAGTTCGCTGACAAAGAACTGCGCGATCTCTTCCGGCGCGTCTTCATGCGCGTACGAGCGGCCGGTCATGCCGATGCGGTCGAGCGGATAGGTGCCGTTGAGCCGGTAGCCGAGCGGACGCAGGATGCGCGTGAATGCCGCCTCGCCAGCCGGCAGCGCGCCATTGTCCTGCCAGCGCACCGTGCGCAGCGCGCCGTGGTCGAAATACACTTTGCCGCCGGCCGTGGCCACGTCATCGGTATAAGCCTTGCCCGTCGGCACGCGTTCCAGGATGCCGGCGAACAGCACCAGGTTCAACGCGTGCGCGACTTCCGCGCGCGACGGGCGCCCCGCTTCGCCGGCGGGAAGTCCGTCCGGCGTGGCGACCAGTTGCGCCAGACGATCCGCGGCCGAAGCGCCAAGGTGGAGGGAAAGGAGAGGAACGACGTTCTTGTCAGACATGATCAATGCAGCAGGAAATAAAAGGGAAAAGCCGTGCGGTGTCAGTCCACCGACGCGCCCGACAGGCGAACGATGTCGCCCCACTTCTGGCGATCCTTCTTCAGCACCTCGGCAAACGCGTCCGGCGTGCTGGGCGCGGGCTCGGCACCGAGCTCGCGCATCTTGGCCTGCACCGCTGGATCGCCGAGCGCGCGCGTCAGGTCCTGGCTGATCTTCTGCGCCACCGTGGCGGGAATGCCGCGCGGCGCGAGCAGGCCGAACCACGGGCTGGCGTCAAAGCCCTGCACGGGGCCGGCGGCCGCGACGGTCGGCACATTGGGCAGCGCCGACGAGCGCGCCGGCGTGGTCACGGCCAGCGGCTTGAGCTTGCCGGAGCGGATAAAGGGCAGCGATGCCGGCAGGTTGTCGAACATGACATCGACACTGCCGCCCATCAGGTCGGAGATGGCCGGGCTGCTGCCCTTGTAGGCCACGTGGCTCATCTCGGTACCGGTCATGCGCTGGAACAGTTCGCCGGCCAGGTGCGTCGAGGTGCCATTGCCCGCCGACGCCATATTGACGCGCTTCGGGTTGGCCTTCAGGTAAGCGATGAACTCCGCCAGCGTCTGTACGCGGGCCCGTTCGGCGAAGGCCGGCGACAGCACCACCACGTTCGGAACGCGCGCCACCATCGTGACCGGCGCGAAATCCGCGGCGGCGTCATAAGGCAGCTTCTTGTACAGCGTGGGATTGATGCCGAACTCCCCGACCGAGCCCATCAGCAGCGTATAGCCGTCCGCCGTCGACTTGGCGGCGGCCCCGGTGCCCACGATGCCGCCCGCGCCGGGACGGTTGTCGACCAGCACGGCCTGCTTCCACTGGATGGCAAGCTGCTCGCCGATCAGTCGCGCCACCATGTCGGTGGTGCCGCCCGGCGGGTACGGCACGATGATGCGGACCGGCTTGGCGGGAAAATCCTCGGCGCACGCGATGCCGGGCACGGTGGCGCCCACGGCGAGGGTCGTTGCGGCGAGCGCGCTGAACAAGCGTTTCATGCTGTCTCCTGTCTACCTGATGTTGTCGTTATTAGTGGCCGCAATCGAATACCGAATACGGTCAAGCAAGGACCGAATGATTTCTCATCAACTGAACGAGTTCAAGCGAGATTTCGGTATAGGATGATGACCTTTAGTCATCAACTCCGCTATCGCCCCCATGCGGCATCGACTTCCCAGCCTTTCCAGCCTGCGCGCCTTTGAAGCCGCCGCGCTGCACCTGAACCTGCGCCGTGCGGCGGCCGACCTGTTCATCACCGAAAGCGCGGTATCGCGCCAGATCGCGGCGCTGGAGAGCCTGCTCGGCGTGCAGCTCTTTCACCGCGCCAACCAGCGCATCACGCTGACGGCGGCCGGCGCGCTCTACAGCGGACAGGTGCGCGAGATGCTGCGCAAGCTGCAGCGCGACACGCTGGACGTCATGGCGCATGAAGGCGCGGGCGGCACTGTGGAGCTGGCATGCGTGCCGACGCTGGCGGTCGAGTGGCTGATCCCGCGGCTGCCCGATTTCTACGCGCGCCATCCGGGGATCGTGGTCAACATCAGCGCGCAGTCCGACGTGTTCCTGTTCGATGGCACGCCCTACGATGCGGCGATCCACTTTGGCGAAGCGGTGTATCCCGGCGCGCACGCGGACCTGATGTTCAACGAGGAATCCGTGGCGATTTGCCATCCGGACTTCTTCGGACGCAGGAAGCGAATCGATGCCGCGGACATTGCGCGCGCGCCGCTGCTGCACCTTGCCACGCGCAGCTTCGGCTGGAAGCAGTGGATGGACGCGGCCGGGATAGACGAGGTCAATGCCATGCGCGGCGCCCGCTACGATCACCACAGCATGGTGATTGCCGCCGCGCGTGCGCGGCTGGGCATCGGACTGGTGCCGCGCTTTCTCGTCGGGGAATACCTGTCCAGCCGCCAGCTGGTGATGCCGGTTGCGCGCACGCTGCGCTCGACCCGCGCCTATTACCTGGTCTTGCCCGATTCGCGGCCGATGAGCGCCGCGATGCAGCATTTGCGCGCCTGGCTGCTGGAAGCCGCTGGCGCGTTTGCCGTGGCGCAGTCGGCGGCGGATGCCGGGCCCGCATCGCGTTAGCAAGGTTTGCACCCGGCATCCCTTCTTACATGCTCTGCAATCGTTGCAATGCTTCGGGGGCCACAAAGGTCGCCTGAAGCCCAGCAAACACCGTCCCCTGCCAGGCTTGCACTCGGTACGAATCTTGCCGCTTTCCCGATACACGCCCATGCGAGAGCGGGCGCGATCGTGTCCGCGCGATCGTGTCCGTGTTCGCAACAGGCATCTCCCCGGAGGACGAGCATGAGCAACTATTACGACGACGCGCGCGAACGCGGCAAGCAGTGGGACGACGACGACTGGCAACCGGAATCCGGACGCGACACCTGGCAATCGGAACGCATGCGCAGGCAAATGACTCCTGGCCAGACCAGCTATGGCGGGCCTGCCCGCCAGCAAGGCGGCGATGACGAACGCTATCAGGGGTCGTACGGCCAGCGATCAGGACGCCAGTCGGGCAATCCCGACGACAGGTACAGCGGTTATGGCGCGCAGCGCTCCGGGTTTTCCGAGCGTGATCCTTATGGGCAGCGCTATGGTGAGCGCTATGGTGAGCGCTATGAGCAGCGCTACGGCGGCCGCGACGAAGGACGCTCCTCGCAACGCGAGGAATACCGTGGCAGCAATCGCGAGGACGAAGATCGTCGCCAGGGCAGCGACCTGCGCGCCGGCATGAACGGTGGCTACGGCTGGGAGCGCGCCCGCGGATGGCGCGATCCGAACGCGTGGCAGCGCGATGACAGGCAAGCCGAGCGCAATTGGCGCCAAAGCACTGAGCGCACGCGCGAGCGAGATCGCGGCATGGGTTACCAGGGTCCCTACTTCCGCGACCTGCGCAGCGATACGCGCTACTGGACCGACCCGGACGACGACCGGACCGACGATCAACGCCGCGGCCGCCACTACAGCCGCGAGGCGGCGCAGCAGCGCGGTTGGGAAGTCGACGACGATCGCGATCGGGATCGGGATCGGGACGAAGACCATGGCACGCTCTACAACTTCGGGCGCCGCATTGGCGAGGCCGTGGGCGACTTGTTCGGCACCTCGGAACGGCATGAGCGCCCGACCGGCCCGCGCGGCTACAAGCGCAGCGACGACCGCATCCGCGACGATGTCTGCGAACGCCTGAGCTACGCGCACCGGCTGGACGTCAGCGATGTCAGCGTCGAGGTGAAGGACGGCGTGGTGACGTTGTCCGGGAACGTGAACGACCGCAGCCAGAAGTACGACATCGAAGAACTGGTCGATGCGACCTACGGGGTCAGCGAAGTCAACAACGACATCCGCGTGCGCCGCGATGCCGGCAGCACATCGCAGTCTGGCAGCGACGCGTCGTCGGGCAGCACGTGGCGTGCATGACTCGGGTAGTTCGCAGTGAAAACGGTACGGCCCGCGGCGCGGGCCGCGGCCTGGATGTGTGACCGTCTTGCCGGGCGCGTCGCGAAATGCCTCCGCCCGGAGCGGGTATTGACGCTGTCCGATGAAGAAGTAAGGTTCGGTTCTGGGGTGATGACCGGATCATCGCGCTTGGCAGGCGCGGCTGTTTCGCAGGCGTAGCCTGCGACCTACTTCCGAGGAGGAATAGCTGAGGGAAAACGGAAGCACCAGCATCTGCGCCGTTGATGTCATCTCGCCTGCCGACTAGTGAGCCGCGCAGCAGCCGAAGGCGATGATGCGATGGCGTTCGCAGTGTCGGGCCACGGACAGGTTCGGGGCTGGTTCAATCATTGTCGGAGAGCCTGCAGGCGGGCGCGCACCACGCGGCAGGCAGCCGGGCTATCTCTGAAGCGAGTACCCGTACGAAATTCTTCGCACGCTACGATCAATATTCGTCCGTTAGGACAAGTAAACGCGTTTTTTGGTTACTTTTTGTCGCTCGGACAAAAAGTGACTCGCAGGCTACGCCTGCGAAACAGCCGCGCCTGCCAAGCGCGATGATCCGGTCATCACCACGGAACCCCGCCCGCCCGCGCCGGCAAAGCAGCGCTTGCCAAGCACGATCTCCCGCAATTCGGCGATGAACCAGAAGAAAGGCCTACACCAGGCAGGCCGCATCATGCGTCGCCGTGAAAACGGCTAGTGCGCTTCGACATGCCTCTTGAAATTGTCCAGAATGCTCTGCCACCCGCTCTTCTGCTGCTCGATCGGAAACTCCGATTCGGCATCGAAGCTCACGCGCACAGTAACGCCCCGCGGGGTATCGGCGAACTCGACCTGCGCGGTGCGGTCGCCAAAGGCGTACTCGATCAGCCTGTGCTCCTCGATCCTGGTGTAGGTGCCGGCAAAGTCGAATCCCATGCTGCCATCCTTCGCTTCCATCCGCGAAGAGAAGTCGCCGCCCACGCGCAGATCGACCGTGGCGGCCGTGGTATGCCAGTCCTCTGACGCGGCATTCCATTGCTTGATGTCCGCCGGCGTGGTGTAGGCGCGCCAGACCTTCTCCATGGGGGCCGCGACCGTGGTTTCTACCTGGATCTTCATGGTTTTCCTTTTGTGGTCAATCCGACTTAATTCAGCATGCACCATGTTCGTTCCCACCGACACACGTGCAGGCAGTAATATGACCGCTCCCTCTCTCAATTGGAAGTATCGCGATGCAAGTCCTGGTCGATGCAGACGCCTGCCCGGTGGTCGTGAAAGACATGCTGTACCGCGCCGCACAACGGGTCGAAGTCTGCGTCACGCTGGTGGCCAACCAGTATATGCGCACGCCCCCTTCCCGCTTTATCAAGGCCCTGCAGGTACCGGCGGGCTTCGATGTCGCCGATGACCGCATCATCGAGCTGGCCGCCAGCGGGGACCTCGTCATTACGGCGGACATCCCGCTTGCCGCCGCCGCGCTCGACAAGGGCGCCCATGTGCTCGACCCGCGCGGCAGCTGGTTCAGCCGCGAGAACATCCAGGAACGCCTGACCATGCGCGAGGTGATGGAGCAGTTGCGCAGCGCGGGCGTCGATACCGGCGGCCCCGCACCCTACTCGCCCCAGGATGGCAAGACCTTCGCAAGCCAGCTCGACCGCTTCCTGGCACGCCATGCGCCGCGGGCTGGCACCGCGTGAAGCCTGGCAGCCCGCAGGCCTTCAGCGTGCCGGAACCGACCGCATGCGCTTGCGATTCAGCAACAGCGGAATGGCGCCGATGGCAATGCCGCCCATGCCGACGACATTGGTGACCCAGTCGAAGGTCGGGATGCTGTAGAGCGCGATGAAGAACAGGAAGATGCCGCTGGCCGCCGGCCAGATCACGTGGCTCACGGCCAGCCACGGTCCACGGGCCAGCATCCCGCGGTAGTACCAACCGCAGGCCAGCCCGGTCAGCCCGAGATAGAAGCAGATCTGGAAGCCGATGGCCGTGATCGAATCCTGCAGGATGACGTTGATGGTTGGCAGGTAAGACGACACGAACAGCAGCACGAGCCCGGTGATCCAGATAAAGAAGATGGCGATGTGCGGCGTGTGCCAGCGCGGATGCAGGCGCGCATAGCGCGGGTGCAGCGCGCCGTCGCGGCTCTTGGCAAACAACGTGCGCGTGAACTGCAGCATCTGCGTCTCGACCGTTCCCACCGTGCTCAGCAAGACCGCGATGATCGAGACATAGCCCCAGGTCGGTCCGAACAGCTTCTGCGCGATGGCGAAAATGACGTTGGTGTTGTAGTGCTGAATCTCGGCATCGGACAGGCCGAGCAGCGTGATGACGATGAAGACCAGGAAGAACGCCATCAGGAACACCATCGACCAGAACGCGGCACGGCCGGGGATGCGGTTGGCGTCGCGCGTCTCCTCGCTGAGGTTCATGGTCACGTCCCAGCCGTAGAAAAAGAAGATCGCCACCAGCGCGCCGTTGGCAAACAACCTGGGTGTGAACGCGAAGGGCGAGAACCACGCCAGCGAGAACGGGTGCTGCGGCGCACGCGGGAACATGACGAAACTCGCGACGATGATCGCCAGCAGGATGATGGCCTCGATGATCGTCATCAGCACCTGTACGTAGCTGGTGAGCTTGATGCCCTTGACGACGACCGCGCTGACAAAGGTCAGCCATGCCGCCGCGATCAGCGTCACGTAGTGCACGTTGTTCATCATCGGCCGGTCAAGGATCAGCAGCGTGGCGTTGGCCGCCGGGATCATGGCCGAAACCATGAACACGCAGCACAGCACCAGCAGCGCCCAGCCCGCAAAAAATCCGAGCGTACGTCCGAACACCATGCTGACCCATGAATAGGACGTGCCGGCACTGGCCAGCGCGCGGTTCAGGTTGATGAACGCGTAGGCAATGCCGAACATGACGACCCCGCACACCAGGATGCTCGCCGGTGCCAGCGTGCCCGCCGTCCCGATGATCGTCGAAGTCGTGATCTCGATGCTGTAGGCCGGCGCCGTGCCGGCGATGCCCATGATCACCGATTCGACGATGCCCAGCGAATCGGCGTTGAGCCTGGCGGGTTCGTCCATAGGTTTCACGACCGCACCTGCTTCAGCGCGTCCATGCGCAGGCGATAGCTTCGCAGCAGGCAAGCCTTGTCGCTGCACAAATTGCGCGAACCGCGCAGCCAGTCCCGTTGATCCGCACGCAGCCGCGCCTTGTTCGCGGACGCGCTCAGCTTCTGCTCGTAGAGCCCCGCCAGCGCCTGGTCGGCACTGGCCAGTTCCGCATCGCCGCAGATCAGCTGGGCCGGAACGGAAATAAGCTGGCTGCAGGTAAAACTGCGCATCAGCGCAGGCTTTGACTCGCTCCGGGTTTCAAGCAGCCCCGCCTTGCACAACCCTTGCAACGACCTGCAAGCGACATTGCGGTGAATCCACGCCATGTCTTGCGCGCCATACTGCTTGACGAACTGGTTGATGGCGGCGTGGCTGACCCCGCGCTGCATGGCGTTTGCCGCGATCACCTCGTTGCAGAGCGAGTCCTCGGTGATGGTCCTCCCGTTGCGCCGGTAGCAACTGTGAAAGCCCAGCTGCCCCGTGCCCACGACGCTGCGGCGTTCGCCGGAAGCGAACAGGATCGAGGCGCAAGCGGACGCGCACCTGGCGTTGTCCGGAACGGCGGTGTAGACGCGTACCTTGTCCATGGCATCGACCATCCGGAACGCGGCTTCGACATTGCCACCGGGACTGTTCAGGACGAGCGGGACGAGTCCCTCGCCGTCGCGGCCAGCCATGCGCGCGACCGCGAGGAACCGGTCCGCGTCGCCGTCCTGGATCTTTCCCTCGCCGATGATCATCTTCAGATCCAGTTGCGGCTGGTGATAGATCCTGAACTCCATTCCCATCACCCCGCCCGGCGACATCAGCACGGCGAGACCCAGCGCCCGGAACCACAGCCGGCTTGCAAGCCAACCCACCACGCCCCTCGCCGCCGGGTGCCCGCTGCTGCGCATAGACGTCTCCTCCGCTGTGAAGGTTGAACGCATAACCACGACCAGCTGCCTGACAGATCCAGACCTTACGCAGAACTTTGATCCAGATCAGAGAGAGGCGCGGGCGGAAGCATAGTGTTCAGCGTGAGGCTTCGATATGACGTGGCCTCAAAGGCGCCAAACTTAACCGATGGAGTCCCGCCATGGCCACCCCGCTTTCCACCTGGCATGAAGACCATGTCCATTTCGCCCGACTGCTGGACCTCCTGGAAAGCCAGGTCATCCTGTTCAATCGGGGAGAGCGGCCGAACTACAGCCTGATGGCGTCGATTATCCATTACATGCGGCATTTCGGTGATCGTGTGCACCATCCGCGCGAGGATATTGCCTACGCCCGTCTGGTCGAGCGCGATCCCGACATGGAGATCGTGGTAAACCGACTCCAGCAGGAGCACCGTGTCATCGCGAACGTCGGCGAGACGCTGGTGGACCGCCTGAACGAGGCCGAGAGCGACATGATCAGTTCGCGCGCGGCCCTTGAGGCGGCCGCGGCCATGTACCTGGTGTACTACCGCAACCATCTTTCCTCCGAGGAGCGGCACGTCATGCCGCGCACGGCCCGGTTGCTGACGGCCGCGGACTGGAAAGACGTCGACGAGGCCGTTCCGGCCAGCGCGGACCCGCTCTTTGGCGCGGATGTGCACCAGCGCTTCATGGTCCTGCGCGCGCAGATCGAAAGCGAGGAGCGCGCGGCGTCCAGTCCGGGCTGAAACTACGAACTCCCCAGGTCCTTCGGCCAGAACGTGATCCGGATCTCGGGCGGCGCGGCACCGCTTTCGTCGCGGGGCAACGGGTCGGAAAGCGACACGGCGCGCAGCACGGCGTTGTCCCACGCGGCATTGCCGCTCGACCTGGCAAGCCTGGCGGACAGGATCGAGCCGTCGGGTGCCATGCGCACCGCCACGACGGCCGCCGGATTGCCGTTGATCTCTTCGCTGAACAGGATGTTTGGCTTGACCCGCCGCCGGACGCGCTCGGCATAGCCGGACGATGGCTTTCCGGACGTGCCGGTACCGTTGTTCGGTTCGGCGCCCCCGGCCTGCGCGCGCAGGCGCGACAGTTCGCTGGCGCGTTCGGCGTTGCTGGCCTGGCGCTGCGCTTCCATTGCATTGTGCTGCGCTTCGCGTTGCGCGGCCTTGCGGGCGGCCTCGGCACGGACCTGCGCTTCGTGCTGCGCCTTCTGTTCATCACGCGCCGCACGTTCCTTGCGCGCTTTTTCCTGCAGCGAGATATCGGCGCTTTGCTGTTCCACCGGCTTCACGGCCGGAGCCGGCTTGACCGGGGGCTCAGCGGGCACGTTCGGGACGGCCTCGGGGACCGCGTCCCACAGTTCGGCGGATACCCCTTCCGGCACCGCGTTGTGCCAATGCACGCCGTAGTACAGCAGTGCGCCAAGCAGCACGTGCATGAACAATGCCGCCAGGAAACAAGGCAGGGAGCCCCGTTCCTGGACGGGCTGTAAGGGAAGGACGCCGGTCTGCATGGATCACCTGCCTCGCCGCGGTTCGGTGTCGGGATGGCAACCATCTCGTACGATGCGACGTGCGCCCCAGGCGGGTCAAGCTTCGCTACACTCGACGAAGCAGGACAGGCCCGAAGGCCGCACTTCATGGTCCATTCTATGAAGTGCGGCGCAGGAGCGGAAATATTCCGGATGGCCGCGCCAGGACCAGGCGGGCAACATGCCCGCCCGTGATGCGCGACCGATCCGATGTGCCTAGGAAGGATCCTTCGTGCGCGTGCGGGAAACAGCGGCCATGATGCCAAGGCCGAGGATGACCAGGCAGGCAATGCCGATGTACACGGGCGCCACGCCCGCGATCGACAGCCCCCAGGCGATCCCGCCCACCAGTACCAGCAGTCCGATCAGGAAGAGCGCGAATGACATAACTATCTCCGGCAGTGAATCGGCTAAAGTCAATGTAGTTGCCGATGCTCCGACGCAGCATCGGCGGGAGGCGCAAAGGTGCGTAGGCGGGTTCTGACTCCAGACGTGCCGCAACCACCACGACGCAAGTCGCGGCAGGACCGTGCATCCCCTGGCATGCCCTATGCTGGTTCGCCCAATGTTAGCGGCCGGAGTCCCGGCAAATCATCGCCAGAAGGCTCCCCGCCTTGTCAAAACGATACGGTCATGTCTACGCGCGGCGGCAATCTGTGGAAGCGGTTCCTGGACATCGCCAAGCCATACTGGCTGTCCCGGGAGAAGTGGAAGGCATGGGCACTGTTGTCGGTGCTGGTGTGCCTGCTGCTCGGGCAAACCTGGACCAATGTGCGATTCAACGAGCAGACCGGCGAGTTCGCCTCGGCGCTCGCCGCCGGCGACGCGGACCGCTTCTGGTACGCCATCCAGATCTTCATCTACGTGCTGATCGCCGCCGTCCCGGTCTACGCGTTTTATTACTACACGCGCAACCGGCTGTTCATGCAGTGGCGGACCTGGATGACGCACCAGTACCTGGACAAATATTTCGGCGGCTGCGCGTTCTACACGCTGAGTGCCAGCACCGCCATCGACAACCCGGACCAGCGCATCTCGGAAGACATCAGCACCTTCACGCAGCAGTCCCTGTACTTCCTGCTGCTGATGCTGGGCTCGGTGCTGCAGCTGGTAGCGTTCAGCGAGGTGCTGTGGTCGATCTCGCGCGAGCTGGTGCTATTCCTGGTGCTCTATGCCGTGTGCGGCACGGTGGTCTCGGTGATGTGCTTCGGCAAGGTGCTGATCGGCCTGAACTTCTACCAGCTCAAGCGCGAGGCCGACTTCCGCTTCAGCCTGATCCGGGTGCGCGAGCATGCGGAGTCGATTACCTTCCACCGCGGCGAGCAGCATGAATCCGATCACGTGCGCGGCCGGTTCCAGCATGTATTCGCCAACTACAACCGCCTGAACCGCTGGCAACTGAACCTCTACCTGTTCCAGTACGCCTATGCGTTCCTGACGCTGATGCTGCCCAGCGTCATCGTCGCCAACCGCGTGCTGGACGGCGAACTCGAAGTCGGCAGCGCGATCCAGGCCGCTGGCGCCTTCACGGCCGTGCTGGCAGCGCTGACGGTGATCGTCGACAACTTCGAGAGCCTGAGCCGTTTCGTGGCGGGCCTGGACCGGCTGGCCACGTTTGCGTCGTCGCTGGCGCACACGCGCGTGCTGCGGCGCAAGCCGGGCAGCCAGATCGAGCGCCGCCGGGGCGACACCTTGTCGGTCGAGCACCTGACCCTGCATACGCCCGATTACGGCCGTACCTTGCTTAAAGACCTTACCGTCACGGTAGGCGCGGGGCAGAGCCTGCTGATCGTCGGGCCCAGCGGCGGCGGCAAGAGTTCGCTGATGCGGGCCGTCAACGGCCTGTGGAACTGCGGCAGCGGCCGCATCGTGCACCCCGGGCCCGGGCAGATGCTGATCCTGCCTCAGCATCCGTACATGGCGGTCGGCAACCTGCGCTGCCAGTTGCTGTACCCACGCCACGAGGAGCGCAACATCGCGGACAGCGAACTGTTGAAGCTGCTCGAGATGGTCAACCTGCCCGACCTGGCCGAGCGCGTCGGCGGACTGGATGCGGAACTCGACTGGAGCAAGGTCCTGTCGCTCGGCGAGCAGCAACGCCTGGCGTTCGCGCGCCTGCTGCTGGCGCGTCCGCGCTACGCGCTGCTCGATGAAGCCACCAGCGCGCTGGACGTCGACAACGAAGCCCGGCTCTACAGCCATCTCGCCAGCGGCCCCACCACGATCGTCAGCATCAGCCACCGCCCCACCCTGCTCAAGTATCACGTCCAGGTGCTGGAACTGCGCGGCAATGGCGACTGGCAGCTGCAGCCGGCGCACGACTACCGCTTCGCCTGGTAGGCTCCGCCCGCGCAGGTGGCATTGCCCGCACGCGCGAGGCGCATCCGTCACCGCCAGCACACATTGGAGTTTTCCGGCACAATGCGCACTCGCGCTGCGCCGGAGCGCGCTGGCAGCACGAGGCAGGACGCAGATCCCGCCCGCCAGCGAGCAGCGACTGGACCAATACAAGATCTCGCGCTCCCCCATGACGGCTCCTCACGGCACCTCCGATTCCCTTTCCGCGCCCTCGTCCGGCAACACCCTCTCCGCCTCGCAAAGCCGCCGTGCCCTGCTGGCCCTCGGCGTAGGCAGCTTCGGCATCGGCACCGGCGAATTCGTGATCATGGGCCTGCTGCCCGACGCCGCGCGCGATCTGGCCATTTCGATCCCGCAGGCCGGCCACCTGATCAGCGCCTATGCGCTGGGCGTCGTGATCGGCGCCCCGCTGCTGGCCGTGCTGGGCGCGCGCTGGCCGCGGCGCAACCTGCTGATCGCGCTGATGGCGGCCTTTGCCGCCGGCAATTTCGCCAGCGCGGTCGCGCCCGCCTATGCCTCCATGCTGATGGCGCGGCTGCTGACCGGTTTTCCGCATGGCACCTACTTCGGCGTGGCGGCGCTGGTCGCGGCCGGACTGGTGCCGCGCGAGCGCCGCGCCCAGGCGGTGGGCCTGGTCATGCTCGGGCTGACCGTCGCGACGCTGGTCGGCGTGCCGATTGCAGCGGCCGTCGGCGCCTGGCTCGGCTGGCGCGCCGCCTTCGTGATCGTGGGCACCATCGGCCTGCTCACCGTGGGGCTGGTGTGGCGCTGGGTGCCATTCGTCCCGGCGGACCGGTCCGCCAGCCCGCTGCGCGAACTGACGGCGCTGCGGCGCAAGCAGGTATGGCTGACGCTGGGCATCGGCGCCATCGGCTTCGGCGGCATGTTCGCCGTCTTCAGCTACATCAAGCCCACCATGCTCGAAGTGGCCCAACTGCCGCCGGGCGCCATTCCGGTGGTCCTGGCGCTGTTCGGCGCGGGCATGGTGGCGGGCAACCTGGCTGGCGCCTGGCTGGCGGACAAGGCGCTGACGCCGGCCATCGGCGGTGTGCTGGTGTGGTCCGCGCTGGTCCTGGGCGCCTTCACCCTGACCGCGCCGTATCCGTGGCTGGCTTCGGCCAATGTGCTGCTGATCGGCACGGTTGTGGCGCTCGGGCCAGCGCTGCAGATCCGCCTGATGGACGTGGCCGGCGACGCCCAGACGCTGGCCGCCGCCCTCAACCACTCGGCCTTCAACCTGGCCAATGCGCTGGGTGCGTGGCTTGGCGGCGTGAGCATCGCCGCGGGCCTGGGCTGGACCTCCACCGGCTGGGTCGGCGCGCTGCTGGCGATGGGCGGGCTGGCCGTGTTTGCCTGGTCGGTGCTGGCCATGCAGCGCGGCGGCATGACGGTGCCGCAGGCGTCCTGATCGTGCCATCTCGCGCCCCGGACATCCTGACGTCGTTCTTCTGGAGCGGCGACTGCCTCAGAAGCCGGAGCGTGAGCGATATCGTGCTGTCCGGCACCCTCGACATACCGGCGCCGCCGGCGCGCCTGCTAGCGGATTGGGCACGCGAAATTTCGCGCCACATGACGCTGGACGCGGGCGATGTCGAGGTCATGCCGCTCGCCCGGGCGCGGGCACGCTGGCCCGAATACGCGTACTGCGTGCAGGCGGTGTCCGACTGGACGGCGCAGCTTGGGCTGGCCGGCGTACTGGCCACCAGCGACGTGGCCCTCATGGTTTGCCGCGGCGCCAGGTATCACCATGACGGCGAGCAGTATGGCGGCGCGGCCTTCTGCAACCTCTTCCTGAGCGAGGACAAGGGGCAGGACGTACATTTCCCGTCACTGGACCTGCGCATCCCGCTGCGCCGGGGGACGGCGCTGGTCTTCGACACCTGCCAGCCGCATGGCGTGCTCCCGCGCGGCAGCAAGGGCTTTGACGAGGCCGACTTCGCGGACGGGCAGGATTGCACCCAGTTGTTCCTGACGTGGGAGCTTCCGGTCGAGGACCTCCGCATTGCGCGCGCGCTCGATATCGCCTTCGACGTGGCTGCGTCGACCGCGACAACATTGGACGAAGAACAGGTCTGGCTGCATGGCGAATGCGTGAGCGTCCGCCATGACTCTGGCCAGTGGTGCCGGGCGGATTAAGTCAGCCGGGCAGCGAAGCTGCGCATGTTGTCCGGTCAGAACTGGATCGACGCCCGCCCGATGCCATCGAATTCCGCCGTTACCAGGTCGCCGGCCGCCGCGGGAAGGATCCCCACCCATGTTCCCGTCGTGACAACGGTGCCGGCCTCCACACGCTGCCCATCGCGCGTGGCATGGCGCAGCCACTCCCCCAGCCCATAAGCCGGATCGCCCAGCGCGTGCGTACCCGTGCGCTCGAAGCTCTGCGCGCCGATCCGGACATGGCAGCGTTGCGTGGTCCAGTCGAGCGCCCTGTAGGGACGCCATTCGCCCAGCACCAGCGCACCGTGCGCCTGCAAGTCGGCAAGCTTCAGCAGCGAAGGCGCGTCGGTGTACTGCTGCCAGCGCGAATCCACGACTTCGATGGAGACCGCCATGCCATCGACGAAGTTCGCTGCGCTGTCGCTATCGAATGCGGCGGCTTCTTCCGCACTGACCGGACGGCCGAGACGCAGGGCGATCTCGGCCTCGATGCCGCGCCAGGTGAAATTCCAGTTCGCCGCGTTTGCGGGGCTATTCCACACACCGTCGGCAGGCAGTTGCGCGTGCGTCAACCGGGCCTGCCGTGAAGCGCCGCCTGACTTCCAGTAGCCCGGGCCGGCTGCATGCCAGCCCTGTGACGCGGCAACTGCCGCCTGCACGGCATAGGCGTCATCCGGGGTGGCAAGCGCCGTGGCGAATGCCTGCGCATCGGCGCAGCGCTGCTCGCGGCGCGCGTGAATCAGTGTCTGGGCGACTGCATCAATCTGGGTCTTGGTCATGCCAGGGACAACTCCTTGATGGAAAAAATGTGAATGGTGATGGGGGTCATTGCCGCGCCACCGCGCGCAAGACCGCTTCACACGCGGCCGGAACAGGCCCGATCACGGGAATGGCGAATTGCTCGCCCAGCGCCTGCGCCGCGCGGCCGAGCGGACCGCCGCCGATGACCACAGCGCGTGCGCCATCGATCTCCACGCAGGCCTGCACGGCGGCCGCCAGCGCGGTTTCCAGTGCCGCAGGGTCCTGGCCGAGCCGCCAGGGATCGCCCGGCGTCAGGCGCACGCCGGTAAAGGCGGCTTCCAGCCCGAACTGCCGGACCTTGCCTTCGATCGACGCGGCCAGCGCCGGCGTGGTTGTGGCGATGCCAAAGCGCCCATGCTGCGCCGCCTCGCGCATGGCCGCCTCGCCGATGCCGACCACCGGCACCGCGAGCCGGCGCCGCAGCAACTCGGCGCCGGGATCGCCAAAGGCAGCGACGATGACACCACAGGCGTCGCCCACGTCCAGCGCGCCGACCACCTCCGCGGCCGTGTGCAGGTCAGCTTCGCCCACGATCATGGGCACCCCGCTTGGCGCGGTCAGGCCACGGACTTCCGCCCGTCCGTCGAGACTCGCACGCGCGATCTCCAGCATCATCTGCGTGGTCGCCTGCGACGTATTCGGGTTGATCAGCAGGATATGGGGCATTTCATCCACGGGTTCAGGATTGGCCGGCGCTGGCGGTACGCGTGTCGACGGCCAGTTGCGGCTCGTCTTCCACCTCGGGCTCGCCCATCGGCCTGCCAAACGTCTCCGGCGCGAACTGTACGCTCACGGCGAATACCGCGTACATAGCGGCCAGCATGCTGAACATGCCGCCCACGCCGTAGGTTTCAAACACGCGCCCGCTCACCAGCGGCGTCAGCGCGCCAGCCAGTGTACCGAGCGCCAGGATCAGCGAGGTGCCGAAGGCGCGGACGTCGGTCGGATACTGCTCCGGCGCGAAGATCCAGATCGAGGTATTCAGCAGCACCACGCAGAACGTGAAGCAGGCCCCGAACAGCAGCACCAGCCCTACGTTGAACGTCAGGAAGCCGAAGCTGAGTCCCGCCGCACATGCCAGCCCGGCGCCAATGGTCAGCACGCGCTTGCGCGGAAAGTGATAGCCGCAATATGAGGCCGCCAGCGCGCCGAACAGGCTGCCGCTTTGCATCACCATCGTGAACAGCAGGCTTTTCGAGATGGTGTAGCCCTGCGACATCAGGATGGTCGGCATCAGCGTCAGCACCGAGATCTGCGCGCCATACGTCATCGACACCGCGATACCGAGCGCGATCGTGCGCCGGCCCAGCCGGCCCTGGAACACGTCGCGCAGCCGCACACGGGCCCGGGGCGAGTCGTCCCGGACGGCTTCCTTGATGTATGGCGTCGGCTCGCCGCGCAGCTTGCCTAGCCGCCCGGAGGCAAGGCCGGAGAGCACGGCATTGGC
Organism: Cupriavidus sp. C2SS-8b; assembly: GCF_057073745.1. Lineage (NCBI taxonomy): Bacteria > Pseudomonadati > Pseudomonadota > Betaproteobacteria > Burkholderiales > Burkholderiaceae > Cupriavidus > Cupriavidus sp. C2SS-8b. Next base: position 603,399 of record NZ_CP172717.1, on the reverse strand, counting down.
CTCATCCACGCGGCCCTTGGACAGAAGGAAGCGCGGAGTCTCCGGGATGAAGCGACGGTAGAACACCACGAAGATGGCAGGCGCCACCAGGCAGCCGAACAGCCAGCGCCAGCTGTCCGGTCCCGGGAACAGCGCGAACACAGCCAGACCGAAGGCAGGCGCGAGCATATTGCCCAGCCCCCCGCTGCCTACGCTGACCATGCCGACCGCGGTGCCGCGAAAGCGCGTGGAGCACAACTCGGCCAGGATCGTCACGGCGACCGAGATTTCACCGCCGAGCCCGATGCCGACGATAAACCGGCCCGCTGCCAGCACCGTGTAGTTCGGCGCGAGCGCGCAGATGATCGCGCCCAGCGTGAACAGCAGCAGGTTCACGTTCAGCATCGTGCGGCGGCCGTAGCTGTCCGCGATATAGCCGGACGCCACGCGCCCCAGCGCGGCCGCGCTGAAGGTCAGCGTATTGAGAAAGCCGATATGCGCGACCGATATGCCCCATTGCTCGCGCAAGATGGGTCCGACCAGGCCCACGGCGTTCTGCTCGAAGACATCGAACATCACGCCCAGCATGATCAGGAAAATGATTTTCTTGTGTGCGGCGGTAACGCCGATGCCATCCATTGCCCGGTCGAGTTCGTGCTGCTGGGGGGAACGCGACGATTGAACATTCACTTCTGCGCCCATGTTGTCTCCTCCTCGAATTGAGGTCAGTCACGGTGTATCCGCAAACCTGTCGCCGGCATCGTTGGCCGGTCTTGGCAGAGCAGCAAAGAAAGTGCGCCTGCGGCGCCGTGCTACCTCAGCGCCGGCGCGCAGCTGGGCGGCCGTCGTGCGCCGATGGCCTGCTCGGCCGCATAGGCCAATCGCAACAGCACGCTCTCGGAGAACGGCCGGCCGAAGAACTCCAGACCGACCGGAACGCCATGCGGCGCATTGGCGTCCGGCTCGGAGAAGCCACCCGGTATGACGATGGCCGGAAAGCCCGTGGCCGAGGCCAGCACGCCATTGCGCTCGGCCTGGGCCTCGCCCACGGGCGCGACCAGTCGCCGCTGGTGCGGAAACGCCAGCGCATCGAGACGATGCATCGCCATCAACCCCAGGATGCGATCGCGCAAGGCTTGCTGGCGCTGCAGACGCTCGCGGTATTCGCGCTCGTTGCCTGCCAGCGCCACGGCGTTCTTCAGCGTCCCGGCGACGCCGGGATGCACGGTCCCGCAAGCGATCATGTCCGCCATCGAGCGGACCGGCACGGCGGACGGCACGTTGGCAAGGTAGGCGTCGAGATCGGCCTGCATTTCGTACAGGTGCACCAGCGTGTCGGCCAGCAGCGTGTCGGGGTGGATCGGCTCGTCGATCTCGACCAACTCGGCGCCGCGGGCCGCGATGGTGGCCAGCGCGCGCTGCATGACGGCATTGACCGCGCGATGCTCCGCCCCATCGCCAAAGAACGAGCGCAGCACGCCGATGCGTGCCCCTTTGAGGCCATCGCGGTCAAGCCCATCGGTGTAGCTTCGCGGGAGATGCGCAGGCGCGTGGCTGGTCACCGGGTCGGCCGGATCGTGGCCGGCAATGACGTCGAGCAGCAGCGCGGCATCGGCCACGGTGCGCGTGAGCGGACCGATGGTGTCTTGCGTCAGCCCGCACGGGACCAGTCCGCTGCGGCTGACCAGCCCCATGGTCGGGCGCAGGCCGACAAGGTTGTTCGCCGACGCCGGCGAGCGCACCGAGTTGATGCCATCCGTGCCGATGCCAAGCAGCCCGAAGTTGGCGGCGATACCGGCACCGGTGCCGCCGCTGGAGCCACCGGGCGTGCGCGTCAGGTCATAGGGGTTCAGGGTCTGCCCGCCCAGCGTGCTGACGGTCTCGCCGCCCGAAGCCAGCTCGTGCAGGTTGGTCTTGGCCAGCACGATGGCGCCGGCCTCGCGCAGGCGGCGCACGATAAAGGCATCCTCCCGCGCCACGTTGCCCTGCAGGCAACGCGCGCCTGCCGTCGTCTCGACGCCGGCGCATTCGATGTTGTCCTTGATCAGCACGGGGATGCCATGCAAAGGCGCAAGCGGCGCGGACGGGCTTGCCGCGGCATGCGCATCGAGCTGGTCGGCGTCCGCCAGCGCCTGCGGATTGAGCTGCAGCACGCTGTGGATGCGCGGGCCGGCCTTGTCATAGGCCGTAATCCGGTCCAGATAGCCCTGCACCAGCTCGCGCGCGGTGAGCCGGCCTTCGCGCATGGCGGCATGCACGCCGTACACGGTGGCCTCCATGACGCTGGTGCCGGATTCGAGGTTGGATTCCATGTTTGCTTTCCTTGCACCCGACGCGCAGGCGCCGGGTGGTTGAGTCGTTGGGAGCGGCATGCCGCCCCCCTGATGCGCTACCGGTTGACCAGCTTTGCCGGCAAGGTCCAGATAAGAAATGCGCCGAGAATAAGCATGCCCGCGATCATGTAGTACGCGCTGCTGCTGCTCTGGGTCAGGTCACGGAGATACCCGATCATGTAGCCGCTGGTAAAGCCGGCCAGGTTGCCGATCGAGTTGCTCATGGCGATCGCCGTGGCCGCTGCCGCGCCGCTGAGGAACGCCGTGGGCAGTGACCAGAACAGCGGCGAACAGGTCAGGATGCCGGCCGCGGCAATCGACAGGAACACCAGCGAGAGCGCCGTGCTATGCATGATCCATGGCAGCGCCAGGAAACCGATGGCGCCCATCATGCACGGCACGATCAGGTGCCAGCGCCGTTCGCGGTGCTTGTCCGCGCTCTTGGCGAAGAAGTACATGGTGATGATCGCCGCAATATACGGGATCGCGCTGAGCAGCCCGATCTGTATCGGGTCGGAGACGCCAGTCGACTTGATGAACGTCGGCAGCCACAGCGTGATGCCGTACTGGCCGGTGACGTAGCAGAAGCAGATCAGGCTGATCAGCCAGACCCGCGGGTCGGTGAAGACATTGCCCACGCGCGCCACGGGGCCCGCGGCCTTGTTGTCCTCCGCCTTGGCGCGTTCGAGCACCTGCTTCTCGTCGTCACTGAGCCATTTGGCCTTGGCGATGGAGCTGTCCAGGTACCAGAAGCACGTCAGGCCGAGCAGCACGGCGGGCACGGCTTCGATGAAGAACATCCACTGCCACCCCGCCCAGCCCGCGATGCCGCCCATGCTGCCCATCAGGAAGCCCGACAGCGGGTTGCCGATGATGCCCGACAGCGGCGAGCCCATGCAGTAGATCGCCATGATCTTGGCGCGGCGGTGCGACGGGTACCAGCACGTCAGGTAGTACACGATGCCGGGCGTAAAGCCGGCTTCCGCCAGGCCCAGCAGGAAACGCAGGGTATAGAAGGCGGTCGGCGTCTCCACGAACACGAAGCATGCCGACAGCAAACCCCATGTGACCATGATGCGGCCGATCCAGACCTTGGCGCCGAAGCGGTGGAGCGCCAGGTTGCTGGGGATTTCGAAGAGAAAATATCCGATGAAGAAAATGCCGGCGCCAAGGCCGTAGACGGTTTCGCTGAAGCCAAGATCCTGCGACATCTGGAGCTTGGCGAAGCCGACGTTGACTCGGTCGAGATAGGCAATCAGGAAGCAAAGCATCAGGAACGGCACGAGGCGCCAGCTTACCTTGCGATAAACGGCGTCTTCGTACGAACTCACCTTTGCCCCGGCCTGCAGGGTAGTTTCCACAGCGTCTCCTTTTGTATTGTCAGGTACGTCAGTGCTGCTGCGCCGATCCTGATTCGATCAGTGCTGTGTGGAACAAGCCTGTACCGCCGGAGCCGGCGACCGCGCGCGTGCCAACCTGCTGGCGACCGGTTCGCTGAAAGGCCCTCCCCGGCCTTGCGATGCGAACCGGTGCGCGCCGCGGCAACCTGCCCCGGCGGCCCGCGTCAGGCGGCGGCCCTCAAAGGCAAGGGGCACGCGTGGGCGGCGAGATAGTCCATGGCGGCGGCAACGCCGCTGGCGGCCAGCGGGACGCCTGACAGCTTCAGCCCCATCTCGCAACCGGACAGCGTGGCCATGAGCGTGAGATCGTTGCAGTCGCCGAGATGGCCGATGCGGAACATGCGGCCCTTCATCTTGCCCAGCGCCGCGCCAAGCGACATGTTGAAGCGGTCATAGATGGTCCGGCGCACGGCGTCCGCGTCGATGCCGTCGGGCATCATCACGCCGGTCAGCACCGGGCTGTAGACCGACGGGTCCGCGCACTGGATCTCCAGCCCCCACGCGCGCACCGCGCGGCGGCACGCTTCCGCCAGGCGCTGGTGGCGCGCGAAGACGTGGTCGAGCCCCTCTTCCAGGATCATGTCCAGCGCTTCCGACAGGCCATAGAGCAGGTTCGTGCTCGGCGTGTACGGCCAGTAGCCGGTCTGGTTCATGGCGATGATTTCTTCCCAGTCCCAGAAGCTGCGGGGCAGCCGCGCCGTCTTGGCGACTTCGATCGCCTTGGGCGATACGGCGTTGAAGCTGATCCCCGGCGGCAGCATCAGGCCCTTCTGCGAGCCCGAGACCGTCACGTCCACGCCCCACTCGTCATGGCGATAGTCGGCGGAAGCCAGCCCCGAGATCGTGTCGACCATCAGCAGGGCCGGATGCCCTGCCGCGTCAATCGCCTTGCGCACGGCGGCGATATCCGAGGTGACGCCGGTCGAGGTTTCGTTGTGCACCACGCACACGGCCTTGATGGCATGGCCGCTGTCCTGGCGCAGGCGCGCCTCGATGATGTCGGCCTGCACGCCGCGTCGCCAGCCCTCGATGCCCGGCAGGCCAAGGAATTCCGGACGCAGGCCGAGCTTCTCGGCCATCTTCTTCCAGAGCGTGGCGAAGTGGCCGGTCTCGAACATGAGCACGGTATCGCCCGGGCTCAGCGTATTGGACAGCGCGGCTTCCCAGGCACCCGTCCCGGAGGCGGGATAGATCACGACCGGCTGCTCGGTCTTGAAGATCTGGCGGATGCCGGCCAGCACCTTCAGCCCCAGCGCACCGAACTCGGGACCGCGGTGGTCAATGGTCGGGTAGCTGATGGCGCGCAGGATGCGGTCCGGCACCGGGCTCGGTCCGGGGATCTGCAGGAAATGACGGCCAGCGGGATGGAAGTCCAGTTTCAGCATTTACTCCTCCTGTTGAATTTTGCATTCAAAATACTTTAGCAGGCGGAGCCAATAAGGGAAGGGGCGGGCAACAAGAAAAAGGCGCAGTGTTTACCCCGATCCATCAAGGACTTGTCTTGTCGGCAGTGTGCTAGGCGTCTGATAGAATCGCGAGGAAACCGACCCTCGTTGCGACCCTCGTTGGACTTTGCATGCAAGATCCCATTTCTTCCGGCGAAACTTCGTTCGCGTCCGTGCTCCCCAAGGTTGAGCGGCAGCGCCTGCATGACACCGTGGTGGGCCACCTGCGCAACTTCATCGTGGAGGGGGTGCTGAAGGCCGGCACCAAGCTCAACGAGCGCGAGCTGTGCGAAACGCTTGGCATTTCGCGCACCCCGCTGCGCGAGGCGTTCAAGGTGCTGGCAGCCGAAGGGCTGATCGACATCTCGCCCAATCGCGGCGCCACGGTCGCCAGCCTGTCGGCCGCGGAGATCCTGGACACGTTCGAGCTGATGAGCGGCCTGGAGGCGATGTCGGGCGAACTCGCTTGCGAACGCATCACGCCGGTGGATCTCGCGGAGATCAAGGCCCTGCACTACGCCATGCTGGCGTGCCGCGCGCAGGAGGACTTGTCGGGCTATTACAACTACAACCGCCAGATCCACGACCGCATCAACCAGGCCGCGCGCAACAGCGCACTGCGCCAGACCTACCTGGCTGTGAATCGCAGGCTGCAGGCCTTGCGGTTCCGTTCGAACTTCCAGAAATCGAAGTGGGACAGCGCAATCCACGACCACAACGAGATGCTGGTGGCGCTGGAAGCGCGTGACGGCAAGCGCCTTGCAGCAATCCTGCGCCAGCATCTGCTCGACAAGCGCGACGCCGTGCTGAACCTGCAGGCGGCCGAGGCGGAAGCGGCGGAAGCGGGATCCCGCGACTGAGATTCAGCGCCGCCGGCCAAGCACGCCCGAGCCCGTCAGGCCACGCCACTGAGCCCTGACGGGAGAACGGCTCCCGCGTTTCTGTCACCTTTTGCCGCCTCGCGCGTCTAATGTTCAGGAACGATAAAAAGGAGCCGCCCTTTCCCGTATGGACACTGCTCGGAATGCCCGGACACCCCAGTCGACTGCGGCCGATCCCCGCACGGATGCCGAGCTGATCGTCGGCGCGCAGGCCGGCGATGCGTCGGCCTTCGAAGTCATCATGCGACGCAACAATCGTTTGCTGTTCAGGACGGCGCGTGGCGTGGTGCCGGATGATGACGAAGCGCAGGACGTGGTGCAGGAAGCGTATCTGCGCGCCTTCACCAACCTCCATACCTTTCGCAGCGAGGCCGCGCTGAGCACCTGGCTTGCGCGCATCGCGATCAACGTCGCCCTGACCGCGCAGCGCACCAGAGGCCGGATCGTGCAGATGGAAGCGCTGGTCGACGAACCAGACCTGCCCGACGAACCCGCACTGGAGAACGTCATGTCCCATCGCACCCCCGACGACCAATCGCCCGAGGTCATGGCCGAGCGCAGCGAGGTGCGCAACATCCTGCAGTCCGCGGTCGAAACCTTGCCGGCGATCTACCGCAGCGTATTCATCTTGCGCGCCGTCGAAGACATGAGCGTCGAGGAGACCGCCTACTGCCTGGGCGTCAGCCACGACGTGGTGAAGACCCGCTTCCTGCGCGCGCGCACGATGCTGCGCCAGTCGCTTGCCGAACAGGTGAAGCCTTATCTGCAGCAGACCTTCAGCTTTGCCGGCCCGCGCTGCGACGCGGTGGTCCATCACGTGCTTGGCACCCTTCACCGCCACGGGGTGGTCCGCCCCCATGGATAAGCGACGCCATCTGGCGCGCGTGTTGTGCAGTGACTCACCCAACCAGGAGGAAACACCATGAAGATCGCCAGCATTCTCGTATCCAGCCTGCTCGCGGTGACAGCCAATGTCGCCACGGCGCAGAGCGCCGCCCCCAACGACGCCCAGATCGCCGCCATCGTCGTCACGGCCAACCAGGTCGATATCGATGCCGGAAAACTCGCCGAGTCCAAAGCCTCGAACAAGGACGTAAAGGCGTTCGGCAAGGAGATGGTCACGGACCATACAGGTGTCAACAAGTCCGCCACCGCACTGGTCAAGAAGCTCAATGTCACCCCCGAGGACAACCCGACCAGCCAGAGTCTCAAGGCCGGTGGCGACAAGAACATGGAGAACCTGAAGGGGCTGAAGGGCGCGCAATTTGACCGCGCCTATGTCGACAACGAGGTGACGTACCACCAGGCCGTGATCGATGCCATGGACAAGACGCTCATCCCGAACGCCAAGAACGAGGAACTCAAGGCCTTGCTGGTCAAGGTGCGTCCCGCCTTCGTCGCGCACCTGGAACATGCCAAGCATATCCAGACCGAACTCGCCAAGAAATAACGGTTCCAGGCCATGCGATACCCGTATATCGCCCTACTTTTCTCATGGGGCTTGATGCTCGCCGGCCCGGCGCCCGTCAGCGCCGCGCCGGCGACCCACACCGTCACGATCGACGCCACGGCATACGCGCCGCAGAAACTGGCTGTCAACGTGGGGGACACCGTTGTCTGGGTCAACAAGGATCCGTTCCCCCACACCGTGACCTCCCCGGCCGGCGGGTTCGACTCGAAGAGTATTGGGCCGGGAGAATCGTGGCGATACAAGGCGACCAGGAAGGGCGCTTATCCCTACGTCTGCACATTCCATCCGACGATGAAGGGGATGTTGCGGGTCAAGTAGGCACCGCAAGCCCGTTGCCGACGCGGACGTTCGCGGTCAGTCCCCGCCCCGGCGCCACCAGGGCGGTTCTCCCTTTGGACCAGCAAATGCCTGGCAGAGGCCAGCGTCAGGACAGTTTTCGACGCCTTCTCACCTGATATATCACATATCTGATAGGATGCCCGTGAGATCCACGCAGCCGGCGGCGTGCGGTTGAGGGGAAGTCGCCGGTTGGAAAACGAGTCCAGCCGAACATGACAACGACGATTGTTTACACCCACACCGCCTGTCTCGAACACCGGCCCGGGCCGCACCATCCCGAGTCGCCAGAACGCCTGAAAGCCGTCGTGCAGGCGTTGCGAACGCCCGAGTTCGCTGCGCTGGAATGGCGCGATGCGCCGATGGGCACCGTCGAGCAGCTGCAATTGATCCACGATTCGCACTACATCGACGAGATCGCGCAAAGCGCCCCCTCGCGTGGATACGTGCCGCTTGACGCGGGCGACACCGTCATGTCGCCGGGCTCATGGGAGGCCGTCATGCGGTGCGTCGGGGCGGCTTGCGCGGGGGTCGATGCGGTGATGGACGGGCAGGCGCGCAACGTGTTCTGCGCGACCCGGCCGTGCGGGCATCACGCTGAACCGGCGAAGGCGATGGGCTTCTGCATTTTCAACCAGGCCGCCATCGCGGCGGCCTACGCCTTTGAGGTGCACAAACTCGAGCGCGTCGCCGTGGTCGATTTCGATGTGCATCACGGCAACGGCACCCAGGCAGCATTCTTCGACCGCCCCGAGCTGTTCTACGCCTCCAGCCACCAGTCGCCTTTCTATCCAGGCACGGGAGCCCGGTCTGAAACAGGGGTGGACCACAATATCGTCAACATCCCGCTGCCGCGCGGCTGTGAGCCCGCGCAGTTCCGTGCCGCGATTTCCACCCTGCTGCTTCCCGCGCTAAGGGCGTTCGCCCCCGACATCGTCATTGTCTCCGCGGGCTTCGACGCGCATCGCCTGGATCCGCTCGCCGGCATGAACCTGGAGGACAGCGACTTCCACTGGATCACGCGGGAACTGATGCAGATTGCCGACGAAACCTGCAACGGCCGCATCGTGTCGATCCTGGAAGGCGGCTACAGCCTGGACGCATTGGCCACGAGTACGGTGGCCCATGTCAGCGCGCTGATGGCGTAAAGGTGTTGGGCGGCAGCGCGCCTTTATGAGAAGATTTGTGCGCCGCAAGCGCCACGAAACATAACCGGCGGCCCCGTTGCAGCCGGTTATTTTCATACGTGCCAACACAAAACCATAGGCACGGTTATTCATTGGCGTCTTGGGCAATGTCGTTGGCAGCGTTCGCTTACGCAGCATTTACCAGGAGACTCCATGAATCCGAAGCCAGGCTTGCGGTGGTTCACCGCCGCGATTGCATCCCTCTGTCTGACGACCAGCTTCGCGCCGTCATCGTATGCGGCTTCCGTCGCGCCGGTCGCCGCCGAGAACGGCATGGTCGTCACCGCGCAGCACCTGGCTACCCGAGTCGGCGTCGATGTGCTGAAGCGCGGCGGCAATGCGGTCGACGCCGCAGTGGCGGTGGGTTATGCGCTGGCCGTGGTGTATCCGGCCGCGGGCAACCTCGGTGGCGGCGGATTCATGACCATCCAGCTGGCCGATGGCCGCAAGACATTCCTTGACTTCCGGGAGGTCGCGCCCAAGGGTGCGACGGCGAACATGTACCTGGACAAGGACGGCAACGTGATCAAGGGCGCCTCCACCAAGGGACATCTGGCCGTGGGCGTGCCCGGCACGGTGTCAGGCATGGAGTACGCGCGCCGCAAATATGGAACGATGAAGCGCGCCGACCTGATCGCCCCGGCCATCAAGTTCGCGGAGAACGGCTTCACGCTCCAGCAGGGCGACGTGGATATGCTGCTCACCGCAACCAAGGACTTCGAGCAAGACCCGGCTTCCGGCGCAATCTTCCTGAACAAGGGCCAACCGTTCCAGGTGGGACAGAAGCTGGTGCAACGCGACCTGGCCAAGACGCTGCGTGCGATCAGCAACGGGGGCACCGAAGGCTTCTACCAGGGCTGGGTAGGGAAGGCGATCGTTGCCTCCAGCCAGGCTGGAAAGGGCCTGATCACGCAGGCAGATCTCGATGATTACAAGACGCGCGAACTGGCACCGGTCGAGTGCGATTACCGTGGCTATCACGTCGTGTCGGCGCCCCCGCCCAGCTCGGGCGGCGTGGTCATCTGCGAGATGCTCAACATTCTGGAAGGCTACCCGCTCAAGGAACTGGGCTACCACTCCGCGCAGGCGGTGCACTACCAGATCGAAGCCATGCGCCACGCCTATGTCGACCGCAACAGCTACCTGGGCGATCCGGACTTCGTGAAAAACCCGCTGGACCGCCTGCTGGACAAGAACTACGCCGCGAAGATTCGCGCCGCGATCGATCCGAAAAAGGCAGGCGTTTCGAAGGACATCAAACCCGGCGTGCCGCCGCATGAAGGCAGCAACACCACGCATTACTCGATCGCCGACAAGGACGGCAACGCCGTTTCCGTCACGTACACGCTCAACGACTGGTTTGGCGCGAAAGTGACGGCGGCAACGACAGGCGTGGTCCTGAACGATGAGATGGACGACTTTACCGCCAAAGTTGGCGTGCCGAACCTCTATGGCCTGGTCCAGGGCGAGGCCAATTCCATCGCCCCGGGCAAGCGCCCGCTCTCGTCGATGAGTCCGACCATCGTCACCAAGGACGGCAAGCCGGTGATGGTGGTGGGCACGCCAGGCGGCAGCCGCATCATCACAGCGGTACTGCTGACCATGATCAACGCCATCGACTACAACATGAACGTGCAGGAAGCCGTGGACATGCCGCGCTTCCATCAGCAATGGCTGCCGGACCTGACCAATTTGGAGGACTACACATTGTCCCCGGATACGCGCAAGATCCTGGAAGACATGGGGCATCGCTTCGGCCCGCCACAGCCTGCCAACCACCTGGCGGCCATCATCGTCGGCGCCCCGGCGCTCGGTGGCAAGCCGGTCGGAAACAACCGGTTCTATGGCGCCAATGACCCGCGTCGCAACACCGGGCTGGCCGCCGGTTATTGATTCGGCATTGCACGCTGGCCGCCCTTTGGGCGGCCACGAACGATGTAAACGGCGCGAGACCACCCGGCTCGCGCCGTTTGCTTTTCAGCGTGGGGGGATCGACCTGCGGTCTTGGGTCACTGCGCGCATTCCGCCTGAGTGGCCCATAAGGCTGCCCGCCTTCCGCCGACCCACGTGACGCTTTGATCCCCTTCTCCCGCATGGCCAGCAAACCTGCGGGCAACCTGGGGTAAGGTATCGGTGAGGTATTGGTGCGAAGGCGGACGTCGGCACTATTATTCTGAGATAAACGGGGAGTCGCCAATGAATCACAAGACTGTCGCGTCGAAGGCTTCGACCGGGATACCCGGTCTCGACGAAATTCTTGGCGGCGGATTTTCCCGGGGACATGCGTTCCTGCTGGAGGGAAGTCCCGGCACGGGCAAGACGACAATCGGCCTGCAGTTTCTGCTGGCAGAACCGAACGATGCGGCGCTGTACCTGACGCTCTCGGAAACCGAACAGGAATTGCGGGAAGGCGCACGTTCGCACGGATGGCAGCTCGGCGACAACATCACGATCTTCGAACTGGTCCCGCCAGAAAGCCTGTTAAGTGCGGAGCAGCAGCAGAGCCTGCTTCATTCGTATGATCTCGAACTTGGCGAGACCACCAGGCAGATCTTCGAAGTCTTCGAGAAGGTGCGCCCCGCAAGGGTGGTGCTGGACAGCTTGTCGGAGATACGGCTGCTGGCACAGAGTTCCTTGCGCTACCGGCGACAGATTCTGGCCCTCAAGCATTACTTTTCACGTCAGGGCGCAACCGTCCTGCTGCTTGACGACCTGACCGCCGAGTCGATGGACAAGACGGTCCACAGCGTTGCGCACGGAGTCGTCAATCTCGAACAACTGGCCCCGGAGTACGGATCCGAACGCCGGCGCTTGCGCGTCTCGAAATATCGTGGCCAGGCATTCCGCGGGGGCTATCACGATTTCACCATCCGGCCCGGGGGCGTCACGGTTTTTCCGCGTCTTGTCGCCGCAGAACATCGCACCGAGTTCGCGCGCACGCTGATGAAGTCCGATATACCGGAGCTGGATGCCTTGCTGGGCGGCGGCCTGGAACAGGGTTCGAGCGCGCTGATCCTCGGGCCGGCAGGCACCGGCAAGAGTACCTTCGTGTTCCAGTTTATTGCGGCCGCCGTTCGCCGCGGCGAGCGCGCGGCCGTCTTTGTATTCGATGAAGAGCTTGGCCTGCTGTTCGAGCGCACCCGCGCCGTGGGGATCGACTTGCAAAGCATGCAGGCGTCCGGCGCACTGCATATCGAGCAACTCGACGCGGCCGAGCTTTCCCCCGGCGAGTTCTCCCATCGCGTGCGGGAGCGGGTGGATTTTGCGCATGCGAAAACCGTGGCCATCGACAGCCTTAACGGCTACCAGGCTGCGATGCCCGAGGAACGCGCGCTCGTCCTGCACATACACGAACTCCTGCAGTACCTGAACCGGCAAGGCGCCACGACGTTCCTCACGGTGGCGCAACACGGCCTGGTCGGGAACATGAAAGCCCCGGTTGACGTCACCTACCTGGCCGACACAGTCATCCTGCTTCGCTACTTCGAAGCCTTCGGGAAGGTGCGCCGCGCTGTGTCCGTAGTAAAGAAGCGCACCGGTGCCCACGAATCCACGATTCGCGAGTTTGGCATTGGCGCCGCAGGGCTGCACCTGGGCGCACCGCTGGAGCGCTTCCAGGGCGTGCTGAACGGGGTGCCAAGCTTCGTCGGTGACCGCGGGCCTCTGCTGGGGACGGAGCCGGGACGCAATGCCTGACTGGGCGCAAACCGTGCATCGCGCGTTGGTCGTGGCGCCGCTGGGGCGCGATGGCGCCATCCTGCTCTCGCTGCTGCATGACGTGGGCGTCAGCGCGCAGTCGCTCCCCGACCTGGCGTCCTGTGAAAGCCATCTCGATGACGACGTGTGCTTTTGCGTCATTACCGAAGAAGCCCTCCTTCAATCGCCGCATCGTGGCCCGCTCCGATGGCTGGCCGCTCAGCCGAGCTGGTCGGACCTGCCGTTCATCGTGCTGGCGCATGCGCAGGGCAGCGCGCACCGCATCGACATTGCGTCCCATATCTGCACCTTGCTCGGCAACGTGACATTCGTCGAGCGCCCCTTCCATCCGACGACCTTTGTGAGCGTCGCGCGCACCGCGGTGAAGACGCGTCTGCGCCAATACGAGGCGCGCGCCCGTATTGAAGAACTGAAGGAGGGCGAGCAGCGCTTGCGCACCGCGCTGTCGGCGGGACAACTGGGATCCTGGGAACTTGACCTGGAACGTTGGACGCTGACGGCTTCCGATGTCTGCAAGGCAATGTTCGGACGTTCCCCGGCGTCCCTCTTTCGCTACCCGGACTTGCTGGCGAGCGTCCATGCGGAAGACCGTCCGGCGATGCGGGCCGCCGTGCGAAAGAGCGTGGAAACCGGTGCCGAGTATTCGACCGAGCACCGGATCGTGTGGCCGGATGGATCGACCCATTGGGTCGAGATGCGCGCGAGGCGCGTGCCGACCACCACGGCGACGGGCCAATCGTATCGGCTGGTGGGCGTCTCGCGCGACATCACCAGCAGCAAGACCGCGCAGCAGACCCTCAAGCTGCTGAACAGCAGCCTGGAAGCCCGTGTGGCGGAGCGCACGGCTGCGCTCGAGCAAGCGCATCAAAAAATCCTGGAGGAAATTGCCCAGCGCGAACGAACGGAGGAATTGCTGCGGCAATCCCAGAAAATGGAAATGCTGGGACAGCTGACCGGTGGTATCGCGCATGACTTCAACAATCTGCTGATGGCAGTGCTCGGCAACCTGGAGCTCCTTCGCAAGCAGGTTCCGGCGAATGCCCGCGTGATGCGCCTGATCGACGGCGCGATTCACGGCACGAACCGCGGTGCCGCGCTGACCCAGCGCTTGCTGGCGTTCGCCCGGCGGCAAGACCTGACCATCGCGCCCGTCGACGTGGCAAAACTCCTTGGCGGCATGCATGCGCTGATCGAGCGCTCGGCCGGCCCCGGCATCGAACTGGTCACCGCGCTATCGCCAGACATGCCCATGGCATTGATCGACGCGAATCAACTGGAGCTTGCCATTCTCAACCTGGTCGTCAACGCGCGCGACGCCATGCCCCGCGGCGGCATGCTGACGATCCGTTCGACGGTCGTGGACGCGCCCGCGGCGGCCGATCTTGCTGCCGGAAGATATATTTGCCTGAGCGTCACCGACAACGGCGCAGGCATGGACGCCGCCACGCTGGCGCGGGCCACCGAGCCTTTCTTTTCGACCAAGGAGATCGGCAAGGGCACCGGGCTGGGACTCTCCATGGTCCATGGCCTCGCGCGGCAGCTGAAAGGCACGCTACGCCTCAGGAGCGAACCGGGACGGGGAACCAGCGCCGAATTGTGGTTGCCCGTGACGGACAAGGCCGAGAGCGTTGCGACAGTCGTGGAGGCCGCCGGGGACACGCAGGGCGTGAAAGGCTTGACGATTCTCGTCGTCGACGACGACCCGCTGGTGTGTGCGAGTACCGCCGCCCTGCTGGAAGACCTTGGACACATCGTCATCGAGGCGGAAACGGGTGCGCAGGCGATCGATATCCTGCGTGCAGGCAATCCCGTCGATCTCCTCATCACGGACTATTCGATGCCCGGCATGACCGGTGTCGAGTTGGTCAGGGCCGCCCGGGAGCTATCACCGGGCTTGCCGGCATTTCTTGCGACCGGCTATGCAGAAGCACTGGCCGACACCGCGCCGGAGCTGCCGAAACTGCGAAAGCCTTATCGGCAATCCCAGGTCTCTGCCCAGATCGCGGAACTCTTCGGGTCTCGTGCGCAGGCTGTCTCTTCTACGAACGGGAAGCGGCGCTCAATCATTCTCGTGGTCGACGATGACCGCATCGTCCGCGAAAGCACGGCCGCGATGCTGGAGGACCTTGGATTCGACACGATCGAAATGGAATCCGGCGAGGATGCGCTCGACCTCTTGCGCACTGGCCACACCGTGGACCTGATCATCGCGGACTACTCGATGGGCGGGATGACCGGCACCGAACTGGCGCGATCGGCCAGGACGATCCTCTCCGACTTGCCAGTCCTGATTACGACCGGCTACGGAGACATACCCGTTCACAAGGATGACGCGAAGCTGCCGATGCTGCGCAAACCCTATGGCCCGTCGCAGGTCATGGGAGAGATCGAAAAAATTCTCGGCTCGCGTCGTCCGGCTGCAGGATCGGCTGGAACGGCGCGATGACGGCCAGCCCGCGCACGCCGCCTCACAAACGGTTACAACCGCGCACGCGTGGAACCCCTATGCTCTCGTCCGCAAGCGGCCAGCGGTGGCCAAGGCATGACGGAGCGAACTCAATGGGCAGGATCGGGGTACTAGGCCTGGTGGCGTCTGCAGCGACGCTGTTGTGTGCTGGCGGGAATGCCTTCGGCCAGCAGGTCGTGGGCGGCATGGGCGAGCCGGTTCATGTCGGCGCGTTCGGTACGCATGCCGATAGCCCCCTGGCGGTCCGCAATCCGGCGACAAAACCATCGGCCAAGGCGCGGCGCCCCCGCAATCCCGAAATGGCGGGCGCGCCTGCGCGGCAAGCGACACCTACCTTGCCGGGAAGGCATCTGCGCTAGCCCGGGACAGCACGAAGCCGTCGCAGCCAGCCGCCGATGCCCTCGCGATGCATCAAGCCGCGGGTTTAGCCGTGGTGGTCTTCGTCGTGGTGGTTGTGATGATAGCCATGGTTATGGTGATGATGGTGGCGGTTCCACTCATCACGTTCCCACCAGCGATGACCATCCCAATAGCGGTCGCCGTGCCAGCCAGCGCGCGTGCCGGCCACAATGGTGCTGGGCCGCGCGTGGTCGACCGGTGCCGGCTGGACATAGACCGGAGCCCCCCGTTCATCCACATAGTCGCGCGCCAGCGCGGTCGTGGTGGCGGCCGCGGCAAGCACGCCGAGAGTCAGGCAAGCAGCGTAGCGTCGGATCATGATTTACCTCCGTGGAAGACGAATCAGTATCTTCAATCTACGGCGTGGATCCCGCCCGCCATCTGCCATGGCGGCTGAAAGCCTTGTCGGTGCCTGTCCGATATCGCGACACGCTTGCGAGCCGGCCGTGAAACGCTTGCAAATGTTTCCGATTCGCCGACGGAGCGGCGTGTTGAGGAATGCCTGGCTACAACCTAGGTGGCGCCCACAACATCTGGCGCTGCCGCATCGGCACCGCACCTATCACGGCAACTCGGCGGAACAGGGACGCCTTCCCTACCCGCGAAACAGTGCCATCTGGCCGGTCAGCAGCGTCTCGAAATCCTCATCGAGGAACGGCAGGATCGCGTCGGCAATCGGCTGAAGCTGCTTGCCGACGTAGTGGCTGTAGTCGATCGGCGCTGAGCGTGCTTCGAGCGGCTCCGGCCCGGCTGTGGTCATCACATAGCTGATCCAGCCGCCACGCTGGTATTGCAGCGGGCGGCCGTGGCGTTCGTTATAGGCATCGGCCATGCGCGCGGCGCGGACGTGCGGCGGCACGTTGCGCTGGTAGTCGTCGAGCTTGCGGCGCAGGCGCTTGCGATAGACGAGCTGTTCGTCAAGCTCGCCGGCCAGCGTGCGGCGCACGATGTCCCGCACGTAGTCCTGGTAGGGCTCGCGGTTGAAGATCTTTTCATAGAGCGTCTGCTGGAACTGCTGGGCGAGCGGCGACCAGTCCGTGCGCACGGTCTCCAGTCCCTTGAACACCATTTCGAGCTTGCCATCCGGCCGCTGCACCTGCCCTGCATAACGCTTCTTGCTGCCCAGGTCCGTGCCGCGGATCGTCGGCATCAGGAAACGCCGGTAGTGGGTTTCGAACTGCAGCTCCAGCGCGCTGTCCAGGCCATGGGCCTGCGCCAGGTGCTCGCGCCACCAGTCGTTGACGTGGGCGACCAGGCTGCGGCCGATCCGTGCGGCGTCGGCCTCGGTGCGCGCGCGGCGCAGCCAGACGAAGGTGGAATCCGTGTCGCCATAGATGACCTCGTAGCCGCGAGCCTCGATCAGCGCCCGGGTCTGTTGCATGATCTCGTGCCCGCGCATGGTGATCGACGAAGCGAGCCGCGGATCGAAGAAGCGGCAGCCGCTCGAACCGAGCACGCCATAGAACGCGTTCATGATGATCTTGAGCGCCTGCGAGAGCGGCTTGTTGCCGTCACGCTTGGCGATGTCCCGGCCTTGCCAGACCCGGGAGACGATCGCCGGCAGGCAGTGTTTCGTGCGGGAAAAGCGCGCGCCCCGGAACCCGGCCACGGAGTCGGCATCGTCGGGATGCGCCAGCCCTTCCACCAGCCCGACCGGGTCGATCAGGAAGGTGCGGATGATGGACGGATAGAGGCTCTTGTAGTCCAGCACCAGCACCGATTCATACAGGCCGGGACGCGAATCCATGACAAAGCCGCCGGGACTGGCCTCCGGCGCCTTCTCGCCGAGGTTCGGCGCGACATAGCCCTGGCGGTGCATCAGCGGCATGTACAGGTGCGTGAAGGCAGCCACCGACCCGCCGCTGCGGTCCACCGGCAGGCCGGTCACGGTGGCGCGTTCCAGCAGGAACGTCAGCAGCTCCGTCTGCGCAAAGATCCGCGTCACCAGTTCGCAGTCGCGCAGGTTGTAGCGCGCCAGGGCCGGCTTGTCGTGCTCGAACATGCGGTCGATGGCGTCCATGCGGTCATACGGATTGTCGATCGCCTTGCCTTCGCCCAGCAGCGCCTGTGCCACCGATTCGAGGCTGAACGACGGAAAACTCCAAGTCGCGGAGCGCAGCGCCTCGATGCCGTCGATGATCAGGCGCCCTGCCGCGCCCGCGAAATAATGCTGCTGGCTGGTGTGTTCGCGCCACTCCATTTCCGCGCCGCCACGGCCAAGGCGCAGGGGAATCTGCAGCTGGCGCGCATGCTCCTGCAACACGCGCAGATCGAACTGCACCAGGTTCCAGCCGATGATCGCGTCGGGATCATGGCGGGCCACCCACTCGTTCAGCCTTTCAAGCAGGACCTGCCGTGTGGCGCAATATTCGAGCGAGAAGTCGACCTCCGCGGGGGCCGGCGGTGCCGCGCCGAGCATGTAGACCTGGCGCTGGCCGCAGCTTTCGAGCGCAATCGAATAGAGATCGCCGAACGCGTTGGTTTCGATGTCGAGCGAGACCACGCGCAGCGTCGGCCGATAGTCGGGCGCGGGCTTCATCTGCGCGTTGCGCAGCACGCCGCTGCTGTCGGCTTCGCCGGCATAGGACACCGGCGCGGTGATGAAGCGCTCCATCAGGTAGCGCTCATGCGGCCGGATATCGGCTTCGTAGACATCCACGCCGGCATCGCGCAGCGCGCGACTGTGCTGGCCCAGTTGCCGGTACTGGCGGCAGTAAAGGCCCAGGACGGGCCTGCGCTGGAAATCCCGGAGCCCGAGCGTGCGCAGCTCGGCCTGGCCGTCGCCGTGCAGCATCGCCTCGGCGCGCTCGCGCTGCGCCTCGGGGATGAACGCAATGGCCGGCTGGGGCGGCAGGCGCAGCAGGCGCGGCCCGTCGTCGGTCGCCAGCCAGATCTCGACCTCCGTTCCAGCCGGCGTATCCCGCCAATGCCGGGTCAGGATAAAACCCTGTTGAAGTGCCACGCCGCAAACCTTAAGAACCGCTTTGGGCAGGATTCTATCGGAGAGACGGAGCTGGAACCGATCAGGCGCGGAACAGCATCGCCAGCCGCACCAGGTCCACGACGCGGCTGCACTGCATCTTGGCCTTCAGGCTGGCAATCTGCTTGCGGACGGTGTGCTCGGAAACCGAGTTCGCCACCGCGACCTCCAGCGGCGTGCATCCGCCCACCAGTGCGGCCAGCACGCGCGCCTCGGCCCGGGTAATGCCGAACTCTGCAACAAGGCAGGACAGGTCAAGCGCCTGGCCCGCGGTGCTCCGGCGCAACCGGATCAGCGCCAGCGGCTCGCCGACCATCTGCAACTTGGCCGGAGCGGGCGCGATATCGAGCGACAGCGACTCTCCCGACGAAAGCGCGACGGACGCCCTGGTGCGTGACCGGGTGCTGATGGCCAGGCGCAGCTGATCGAGGACCTGCGCACCGACCGCGCCGTTCGGATGCGACAGGCGCCCATGCCGGATGGTCAACCCCTGCCGGCTGTCGAACAGCGCGCCACACAACGGCGACATCCGCACCACCGTGCCGCCCTGCGACACCAGGCAAACCGCCTCGCCAAAGGCACCGAACGTCTCTTCCAGAATGTCGATGTTCTCCGCAATCAGGGCTTGCTTGGAGGCCAGCGCCGCCCGGAACGCACGGACATAAGTCCCGATGTCGCCACGGCTCAGCCGCTCGCGGGCGTCCGTCTCGATCGACGCCCGCTGGAAGCTCATGGCGGTCAGCCGGGAGCCATTGCGCTCGAGCAGCAGCGCCAGGATCTGGCGCTGGCCGTTGGGTCGCAGGTAATCGTTGTGGAACGCCGAACGCAGCAGCGTCGTGCGCGGGATGGCCTCGTCGCTGTCGATCCAGGCGCCTACGTCCTGATTTGCGGCTACTTGCGTCAGCAAGTCGTGCCGGTGGAAATGCTCTTCGTATGCCTTCAGCGTGGCGTCGGCCAGCCCGACATGGCTGACATGCATGAGATCGCGGACCCCATCGACCATGAGGATTCGCCCGCATGTGGGGAAGCGGAAAGTTCAGCGGCCAGCTGGTGGGCGCCGATCATCCGGTGGCCGATACAGACGTAGTCGAACTGCATGCGTAGACGCTGGCCTTGGGGTGCGGCGGCAGGCGGCGTCTCAGGGATGCCCCACCGTACATGTCCTGCAGACACCGGAATTGGCCGGGCGATGATGACCTAAACTAGATATCCGTCATTCGCGTGCTCGGGTGCCGCATTGACGCAGCGCGAAGTCGCTGGCAACCGATCAGAGCAGGCGAACGGCAATGGCTCAGGCAACATACGGGCATCTGCTGCCTGAATCGTCTGAAACTGATGTTCAAAGGGGGCATCATGTTGCAAGCCAGTGAAATCCAGAAGCGTTTTACCCATCTGCAGCAAACTATCGGCGAGGCCTCACGGGTCTGTCACGCCGACGCGACCATTCCGAAAGACTTGATGAACTCGATGGACGAGCTCGACAAGGAGTGCCAATCGGCAACGCGGGTCATGTCGTCCAGCGACGAGGACCGAATCCGGCAATGCGTCGATGATCTCGAGCGAATCGGCGATCGTGCTGAGCGCGCATGCGAACAGGCCGGCATGCTCGACACCAAGGTCAAGGATGCGGTTAGTTCGATGCATTCCGAACTTTCCGACCTGAAGCGTCAGTTGCACTGACCTCGACCTATCTGACAGCCCTGGTCCAACACGCCGGGGCTGTCTGCATCTCAGCGCTGCCACGGATTATCCGACGGAACGACCCGCCCACAAGCTGTGGGGATGCCGGCCGTCACAGCACGAGAATTGCGCAGCCGCTATCAGCCTATGGCCGAGGGGCCACCCGCTTACGCAACAACAAGCTCGTCGGTGGCCGTCTGAACGCGCACCGATCCATTGCCAACGACTATTCCCTCTTGTCGCGCTGTTCAGTGGTCGAAGAAGTTAAGTTCGTGGATGCGCCCGTCGCGGCCATGGTCAGCCCGCCCCCGTCGCGTTCGCGCGGCGCGACGCGCAAGGTGGCCAGCGACTGGCGCGCGAGCGCCGCTTCCGCTTTGCGTCGCTCGGCCCTCCGCCGCGCCACCAAGAACTCAGCTTGCCCGGGCGTCCAGACCGCCCGCTGCCTTGCGATACGCCTGAGCCGATCGGCTACCCGCGGCGTGGGCTTCTGCCTGACCTCACCGATGCCCCCCTTAAAGTGTCCGATTAGGCGCTAAAGATGCCGAAATCCTGGGTTGCATGACCTGCCAAACAGAAAAAATGTACCGATTCAGGCAGGCAATCGTGGAAATGTCGTCTACTCTTTACCACAGGGGCAACCTGAAGAAAGATTGCGCGCAGCCAGCCGAATGGCGTGACCGTTCGCAAATGGCTGATCGAAGCAACGGCAGGATGGCGGCAGTCTGGTGGAGGAACACAGTAAGTGCACTGGCCGCGACGGCATGTAGTCGGAATAGCGCGATATGCGCTCCTTTCCTGATTGCGGGCGTCCGCGTGCCGATAGCAATTGCTTGCAATTGCCAACGGACTCTGTTCCACGCGCCTGGATGCCGACATGAAGACCGAGCAGCCAAAACCTTATATCGCCTGCCTTGTCGCAATCTATGTGGGTTGCGGCCTGGTGTACTTGGTTTGGCGGATCGGCACCCTCAATCAGGAGGCACCATGGCTCTCGATCCCGCTCTACGCCGCGGAAATCTATGGTTACCTAAGCGGGCTGCTGTTCGTGCTGATGACTTACCGAATCAGCGTACGCGAGCCGGTGCCGCCTGAGGAAGGGCTCAAGGTCGACGTCTTCGTTCCGACCTACAACGAATCGGTCGACCTGCTGCGCCGCACGCTGCTGGCAGCCAAATGGATGGACTACCCGCACGAGACCTGGCTGCTCGACGACGGGCGCCGCGAGAGCATGCGAGCCCTTGCCGCGGAACTGGGCTGCCGCTACCTTTCACGCGAAGGCAATCTGCACGCCAAGGCGGGCAACCTGAACCATGCGCTCAAGTCCGCTGACGGCGATCTCATCGCGATCTTCGATGCCGACCACGCGCCGCGCCGCGATTTCCTGCTAAAGACCCTGGGGTTTTTCCGCGACCGGAAGGTGGCATTCGTACAAACGCCGCAGGACTTCTTCAACATCGATTCCTTCGGTCACCGGCTCGGCAAGAAGCGGGTCTGGGACGAGCAGGCCTTGTTTTTCAAGATCATCCAGCGCGGCAAGGACGTCCTGAACGCCGCCTTCTTCTGCGGCAGCTGCGCAGTGATCCGCCGCTCGGCACTGGACGAAATCGGCGGATTTGCCACGGAGACAGTGACGGAGGACGTCCACACCGCCATCAAGCTGCACAAGCGCGGGTACCGGTCGGTCTACTATGGGGAATCGCTGGCTTTCGGCCTGGCACCGCACAGCATTGATACATACCTGAAGCAGAGGATGCGCTGGGGCATGGGATCCATGCAAGTGTTCCGACGGGAGAACATCCTGTTTGGGCGCGGGCTCACGCTGGGCCAGCGGCTGAACTATTTCGCCTCGGCGCTGTTCTTTTTCGAGGGCTGGCAGAAGCTGATCTTCTTTCTGACGCCGCCGGCCGTGTTCCTGTTCGGCAAACTGCCCATCGTCGCTCCACTTAGCACATTCCTCCTGCTGTTCTGCCTGTACTACCTCCTGTCGATCCTGGTCCATCTGGAGCTGGGACGCGGCTACAACTCTCTGTTCCTCAGCGAGCAGTACGCAATGGCGCGGTTCTTCGCCTTCATGTCTACCAGCCTGGGGCTGTTTCGCCGCGATATCCCGTTTGCGGTCACCGACAAGCAGTTGTCCGACACCGGCAAGGTGTGGTTGTGGTTGTCGCCGCTGCTGATGCTCGCCGGCATTGGGGCCATCAGCGTGCCAATAGGGTTGTACCGGATGCATTCAGGCAGCATTCCGGTCGGTGCTGGCATTGTCACGATGATCTGGACGCTGGTCACGCTGGCGACGGCGGTTTCGGTGGCCGCGTTCGCTCACCGCCATGCCGCCAACCGTCGCGGCGAGTACAGGTTTCCGCTGCGCTTACCGGTCACGATCGAAGTGGGTGGGGCGACATTCCTTGGGCTCACCTCGGACCTGTCTCCCAATGGTGCGCTTTATGTCGGACAACACGTTCCCGAGCTGGCGCGCGGCGCTACCGTGGATGTGCTCATTCACCTTCCTAACTTGATCGTGCAGGACGTAGCCGTGGCCACATTTGTCGGCCATCGCAGCAGCGGCCCAGGCGGCGCCGCCTCGGTCGGGCTGCGCTTCAAGTGGGATGCGCGCGGCAATACAGGCGCGCTGGAGACCTTCCTGTACGGCAGTCGGCTGCAGCTCGACATGGGGAACCTGACGGAAACCGAGACACCGCCACTGACGCGGTTGGCCGAACTCCTGCACAGGCAAGGCAACGGACCATTGTTTGCGCAGAGCTGGGCCGCCGGGATGCTGCTGCAGCCGCTGCGCTCGGGCATGCTACCAGTCGCCATTGCCACCATCGAAGGGGCTGCGCCGCTGCTGTTCAGCAGCATTGAACTGGACCTGAGGAACGGCATCACGTTGCGCCAGTGCGCTGCCGGGAAGCTGACCGATCAGTCCGTGAGCCTTACCCCTACCGGCCGGCTCAGCACGCCCACCGGAGATTTTCACTTGTACAACATCACGCCGCACGCCAGCGCGGTCTAAAAAGGAGAATCCTGATGACGCGGTGCACGCGCAAGCCACTTCGGGCCCATTCTGCTGGTGCTTTCCTTGCGCCCCTGACGCTTCAACTGGCCATGGCCCTGCTGGCCGGCGCTGCGACCACCACTCCGCTGCCGGCGCGAGCCGGTACCCTGTTCGGGGGCGCCAGCTTCTCCGGTGGCGGCGAGCGCAGCGAGTTGTTAGGCGTGACTTCAAACTGGCTGCCTGTTCCATACCTGACGCAGAAGCTGGTCGTGAGCGATTACCACTACAGCTACGGCTCCAATGGCACCTCGGTGTCGGTGAACGGGCAAGCCGCCGAGGCGGCGCTGGGACTTCAGAAGGGCTGGGACACTGGCTGGGTGGAGGCTACCGCCGGAGCGCGCTACCGCTACAACCGTGTCTCGCCGGAAGGCGCCGACAACCGAAACGACGGCGGCGAATGGGGTTTAGCGCTGACCGTGTTGGGGCAACAGGAGTATGCGCAGCGGTGGCTCGTCAACGGCATCGCCTCATACACCTTCGGCCCTCAGGCATACTGGGCGCGCGGGCGCCTAATGTACAAAGTGTTCGGCAAGGCTTGGGCCGGCGTTGAGCTGATCAAGCATGGCGACCCGTTTTACCACTCCACACAGGGCGGCTTGGTCTTGACCGGGATCCCGCTTACGCAAACTCTGAATCTTGGTTTCTTCACCGGCGTAAAGAAGACGTCCGGTGTGTCTCGCGCCTTCTACGGGGGACTCGAGCTCAGTAAGTCGTTCTGAAGGCCGGACAATCGATTCGGCGCCAGATCACCAGTCCCCGGCTGGAAGCCAAATTGGCGACTGCCCGGCAGCAGATGGAGACGGCCGCGGCCGCCCAGCGCCGTCGAGAATTGGGGGACGCACCGCTTCGACACCTGTCTCGCACCTTGCGACACTCGCTTCACAGGGCACGCGACGCAAAAGCAGCGAAAGAATCCTAAAATGACAGGAAATGCTGTTCCGACAACATAGGGGCGACGCATGTTCAAGCACGTACTGGTACCCACCGACGGTTCTGACCTTTCTGGGAAGGCCGCAGCCGCTGCGATCGAGTTTGCCAAGGGAATGGGCGCAAAGATCACGGCGTTCACTTGCATGAATGAGTACCCCTTCCTGACATCATCCGACTCGGGCCACCAGACCCGCAAGGCATTCGAGGAGCATGCAGCGATCGAGGCAAGGCAGAGGCTCGACTTTGTCGTGACGGCCGCGCGGGCGGCTGGCGTTGACTGCAGTACCGATACGGCGATCACGACGACGCCGTACAAAGAGATTATCGAAGCCGCCAACCGGCACGGATGCGATGTGATTTTCATGGCATCCCATGGTCGTCGCGGCCTCGAAGGACTGCTGGTTGGCAGCGAAACGCAGAAGGTGCTAACGCATTGTGCGATCCCTGTGCTGGTGTACCGGTAGTGGCGATGGGCAGCCCCGACGACCGGGCTTCCAGCGGGATATGCAGTCTTGTAGAGCGATGGCCTTTGAACGGCCACTTTCCCGGTGGAGGCAGTCCATGGTTGAATAGTGACTGCCATTGTGTTTCACCGAGGCTCCTCCATGGCCGCCACCACACTCATCAACAGCCCGCTTGAGCTTACGACTATCTTGATTCGCCACCACGGCATTCATAGAGGGCTATGGACCTTGAGCGTGAGCTTCCACGTTCAAGGCACGAATATCCGGGCGAACGAACCGGATGGACAGGCTTTTCCGGGCGCCCTGCTTGCCGTCCAAGGCGTCGGCATCCGCGAGGTCGAGGTGCCGGACTCACTGACAGTCGATGCGGCTGCGGTGAATCCTGCTCCCGGCACCGTCTAACCGGCCGGCGACATAGGTAGCAGCTCGCCCAGGCCGCGTCGCGACGAGCCAGTATTGTATGAGCGGCAGGTACGGGCTTTGCGGGACACGTCGGCGTTGGACAAACTGAGGGCCGTCAGGAGCCGTTCCTGCGACCCGCTCAGTTTCCGGTCGGCACTGACCAGTCCTCCACCACCAGACCAGGGACGCGCAGGAACGCCTTGTCATTGCTCACCTATGCGTGAGTGCCGACTTGAGTTTCTACAAGAGAGCCTCGTTGTGCCCCCAGGAGTCAACCCTGCGCATAAGCACTGAATTGAATTTGAGAACACGGCGCCGAATGCCGCCTTTTTTCGAGGTGTCCAAAGCGGCGCCGTAGCCCAACCAAATCAAAGCTTGGGTGTATCAGTAGGATCGACCGGCGCGCCTGGTTTGCCCTGATGCTGCGCGGCCAGCTCCAATTCACGAATCAGGGCCTGCTGGCTGGCTGGCGTCAACCGTGCATGCCTGACATTGTCGAGCGCCGGAAGAACAAAATCCTTGACCATGCGTCGGATCGCAAGGACATTCTTCGATTCGCGTAAGCCGCCCTCGATGGGGAGCATGCTGGTCATGACTACCACGGCGTTCCGCTCGGGCAAGGTCACAATGAACTGGCCCTTGAAGCCCATCGCATGTATTTCAGGTTCAGTAGCAACGATGTCATTGATCCACCAATAGAGCCCGTACCATGGTGCGGACGAAGGGGCCGTCATGGTCCGCACCCACGCCTGTGAAACGATCTGGCGGTCATTCCAACGACCGCCGCTCAGCACCAGCATGCCGATTTTGGCCATGTCGACAGCCCGCAGACGAAGACCCCATCCGGAAGATACCAGTCCTTTTTCGTCGGCGCGCTCCCAGGCGTAGTGCGTCATGCCCATCGGCTTGAAGATTCTCTCCTCGGAAAAATGCTGCAGCGGCATGCCTGCATCCGCGCCCAGGGTGGCGCTTGCCAGGATCGGGTTCACGTCGGTGTAGTCAAAGATCTCGCCGGGCGAACGCTTGGGAGCCGTCTCGACTGCAAGCTTCAGGCGATCGGGGGCGCCATAGTAGATCGGGTCGTCGGTGGGCTTGAAGTTATAGAACAGTCCAGTGGACATCGAGAGGACATGCCGCAGCTCGATGGCCTGCTTGTCTGCCAAGGCCTCCTTCAGGTCAGGACGCACTTTGCCTAGCACCGGGGCAACCTTTTCATCGAGGCGGGTGCGACCCTCGTCGACCAGCACACCGGCGGCTATCGCGGTGACATTCTTGGTGATTGAGTAGAGCTCGTAGTTGTAGTCGCGGCTGAGTCCCTTGCCATAGCGCTCGAAGATCAGCTTGCCATCCTTGACGACCAGGAAGCTGCGTACGTCGAAGTCTTCCTTGCGGATCCACTCCGATAGCTGTACCAGCGGGCGTGAATCGACGCCCACGCTTTCGGGCCACGCGTGAGGCAAATCGGTCGCTGGCGGCGGATTGTTGGCTTGGGCGCGATTGTTGTCCGCGGCCAACGCAGGATCTACGGCAAGAGGCATGGCAAGAGCGGCAGTCATGGCCCAGGCCACAGTACTGCGGGCAGGTGATTTCAAGAAAATTCTCGAGGGGGATGACCGCATGCCAGGACGGATCTGTTTGCTCATTATTGGACCTTTGGGTTGGTGTACCTGCACCGCCTCGGATGCGGTGCCATGGCGGGGCGGAGTGGTCTTATCGCTCACGGGGTGCGATGCCATCGATCCCATCCGAGACCGGGTTCGCTAGGAATTTTCGGGAAGTGCTGCTACGCGTGATCGTCGTCACGGCTCTGCTCGTCAATTGCATGACAGGGTCTCCTTGCTCCTCCGCGGGCGCGTTCCAGAGCGTTCTTGTTTTATGGCTCGACACAACCCGGCTCAGTATAGGATGCGTAATCTGTAATTACAACATCAATAAATAACTGATTTTTATGCAATTGTTAATGTATCTTTGCCGGATGGCGTCGACAACAGTCCTGGCGCCTGGCAACGCCCTTACTGCATGCTGCAATGCTGGAATACCCGAGGAAGGCATCGACCTTGAGCCGCGCGAAGGCCAGCGGGCGGCGCAGCTTGTGCGAACTCGGCCAGGATCGCACCGCGCGAGTCGTTGCTTAAGCGGGGGCCAACGCCGGGGTTTTACGTGGTCGGATAAGAGCCATCGTCCGTGAGCGCGCACGCCGTCAATTACAGTGCGAGCAGACCGCTCCTGGGCTGCTATTCCGGCAACCCGGCAGTGCGAAGCGCATCGCCCAGCGATGCTGCAAGCGAGGGAGCGCAATTGACGCCCAGGAACTGGCGGCCATAACGAAACGTAGGGTGAAGTTCCAGAACCCTCGCCGCGGCCGCCCTTGCCTCTTCCAACCGCCCGAGTCTGACGAGCGACGCCGCCAGCTGCACATAGGTGATGCTATGCGCGGGGTTGGCCTGAACGGATCGGTAAGCCGCGTGAGCCGCCTCTTCATAGCGGCCGCGGTGGAAATGAGCCAGTGCCTGTGCGTCAAACGCTGCCCAGGTCCACGAATCGAACGGGCTGAGCCGCACGCCGCGTTCGCTCCACGCTATCGCGCGCTCAGCTTCCCCGCCCCACCCTAGCATGACGCTGCCGAGAATATAGGTCAGCGCAGATGACGGACTGATGGCCAGCGCGGCTTCCAGCGCCGTGAATGCTGCGGAGCGGTCGTGCCCGTCCATGCCGATGGAAAATCCGGCCCAGGTCAGTGCAAGCGCATCGTCCTGTCCATGAATGATCGCCAATCGGGCGTGGCGGATCGAAGCGGTACGATCAACCTCCTGCAGGCCGGCGCGAAGGAACCGGCAATGGTGACACATTGCGGCATTGCCATGCGCAAGCGCATAAGACGGCTCGAGCGCGATCGCACGTTCAAGCAGCGCCAGTGCCCTGGTCACCTGCTCCGGCATTCCGGAGTCGACGTCGGGCTGGGCCCTCAGGACAAGATCATAGGCATCGAGGCTTTCGGGGCGCTTGCGGTTGACTCTTTTGATTTCGGCGCGCCGCAGGCTCGGCGCAATGGCGCCGACAACTGACAATGCGATTTCATCCTGGAGAGCAAAGATGTCGTCAGACCGATGATCGTAGCGCTCGGCCCACACAGTCGCTCCGCTGCAAGCGTCGATCAACTGAACCGTAATGCGCACGCGCTCGGGCGCCCTGCGCACGCTGCCTTCCAGCACGTAGCGCACGCCGAGATCGCGGCCGACCTGTTTCACGTCCACCATCCGGCCTTTGTAGGTGAACGTCGAGTTTCGCGCGATGACAAAGATCCAGTTGATGCGCGACAAGCCGGTAATGATGTCATCGACGATTGCGTCGATGAGGTAATCCTGGCCGGCGTCACCACTCAGATTCGCGAACGGCAACACCGCAACCGACGGCTTGTCCGGTAAGGTCAGGGCCGCTGAGGCCAGCGCCCCCGGGGTGTGATCCTGATGCGTCGCCGTGACTGCCGGTCCGACGTAACGGTACCCCCGGCGCGGCAAGGTCTCTATCCAATCCGCGCCCCCCGCCAAGTCATCGAAGACTCGCCGCACCGCGGCAATCTGGACGGTCAGATTACTGTCCTCGACCACCAGACCGGGCCACGCCGCCGCAATCAAGGCTTCCTTGGACATCGGCGCGCCAGCTCGTTCCATGAGCAAAACAAGGAGCGCAACCGCCCGCCGGCCGAGCGGCGTCGGCTCGGCGCCGTAGAGCAGCAATCCGGCATCGGCGTCGAGGCGGAACGGACCAAACTCAAGGATCGTTGCCATGGCTACAGAAAATACCCTTTGCAAACGTTTCGCAAGTATTTCGGAACGGCTTCGCGACTTGCCGGCGTCCCCGGCCGATCCTGACGACAATGCTTCAAGGAAGGAGCAGCGAACATGGAGGATCACATGAGCGCCACACCTGTCATTCGCATGCCTGCCGAGAACGAAGGCGTCACGCTGGGCGGCTATCCGATGGTCTTCCTCGTGACGGGGCAAGACTCCAGGCACACCAGCATGTTCGATTGGACCATCCCGCCGGAGTTTGCCACGGGCCTACACGTTCATCGCGTGCAGGAAGAGACCTTCTATCTACTGGAGGGCGAGTGCGAATGGCGTGTCGGCGATCGCGTGGTGCGAGCGACGCCGGGAACCTATTTGTTCGTTCCTCCGGGTGTAGCGCACAACATCGCAAACATCACCACCAAGCCGGCCCGCGTGCTCATGACCGTCTCGCCGCCCGGTCATGAACACTACTTCAGGAAACTTGCCGAACTGGCCGCACAGGCCGGCCGCCCGGACGCGCAAGCCGTTGGCGAATTGCGGGCCCACTATGACACGGATCAGTTGTCGGCGTTGTCCGCGGGCCCACAAGCGCCAGTGAATGGGGTTCATAAGGCGGACAACTAAGTAGAGCCTCAAAAATGTGAACCCGCCCGCTCGACCGCACCTGCAGCACCTTGGCCGCCGAAGCTATGCTGCCTTTGCGCTGTCTATTCGTGTACGTCCATCCCTGCCTTCCTGCGTCGTACCGTTCTGCCTTGTCATGCTTTGCAGACCGATCGACGCTCCGCTGGTGTCTGTCACGCGGGAAAGTTCGCGATAGGCATTGCACGTGGTCTGGGAGCGGGACGAACTTCGCTTCGCGCGCCAGTTGGTCGCCGTGCAGGCTAGTCCCAGCCAGACAGTCTGATAGACAAACAAGAAACGGTGTTCGTGGCTTATGTCTGTAGCCTGTGATACTTGGAAGCCGAGTAGCACCTGCGGAACGACCAGAAAATTGATATTGAGCGAGTCTCGGCATCTCGGTCGGCTCTGTACCCTCGTGGCCCAGCGCTCGGCAGTAGACATAAGGGGGTTAGGTCAAAACTCCGGAACGGGGAGCGCCTGCGTTGCAGCGGTGGTGTCCCAATGCATCTGACCGCACCCGGCCAGTTACCGCCGCTCGCTGTTCCTGTCGCATGGTCATTCGAGCGGCGGGTCTGCATCGAACAGCGACCGCTCACTGGAGCGTCCAATGGAGAGTGCCTATAACGGACCAATGTGGATCGCCGCATAGTGCTGCGGTGCAATGCACTGCGACGCATGCACCCGCGCACCCTTGGCATGCTTATTGGGAAGAGTCGGCGACGCTTCCAATTAGCCTTATACAATTTCCCGCCGCAGACTTGGGAAGGAAATGAGTTCACTGTCGGATCCTTTCGTTTAAGTTCATGCGCTCAAGGAGCTTGCGCAGTTGTTGCGCTCCACTTGCTCCCTTATAAGCGACCTTCCAGAGGCGCTCGATCATCTGCTGGTACATCCGAACAGCTTCAGGCGACGCCGTGACCGTGGCAATCCCATTACGCACGTTGGGCAGCTCACCAAATCGAAACGGGCTCACTGCCAGCACCGTTTGGCGCGCTCCAGAAAACACCTGGAACGTCGCCGCAGGCATGGAGTCGTCAATGATCCCGATCTGGACATCCAGCGGCTCGCTTTCCATCAAGGAGGCAATGCGAAGTACCTCTTGTCGTGCCGCCTTAATCCGTTCCGCCCGCACCTTTCCTGGTAGATCCAGGCGCCCGACTAGCCCCGTGTCCACAAAGCGACCAATTTCCCGCAGTCCGATTAGGCTGACAATGTGGGGGCGGCGCTTTTCAAAGAACGCCTTGCGCTCAGTGAGGATTTGCAAAAGCTTCTCGATTTCCTCCGGCTTTGAGCCCTTACCGGCTTTTTGCGGCGCCGCCTCGAGCAGCATCTCGCGTAGATAGTCCAGGTATTCGCTGGATGTGAGTAGTAAGGAGATCGGCTCGAAATGCGAGACAATACGATCGGAGGCCTGCTCGAGCTGGCGCATCCGCTCCGTCAAGCCAAGGACCGTAGAGTAGTACTCCACCTCCACCCCAAGCAAGGATGCCATTGAGGTACCCAGCAGGTTCGCCAAGCGCTCAAGGGTCTCAATCTTGACGATTTCCCCCTTCTCCATGCGATAGACGACGGCGCGGGAGACCCCTAGCTGCTCGGCAACATCCTCCGCAAGCAGGGAGGCACCAATGCGGTAAGCGCGCAACCTTTCCCCCAATGCTTGATAGTCGAATGACGAGACAAAAGCCTCGGCGGAAGTAACCATCTCATTTTCTCGTTTTGGATCGAAAACGATACTATAGGCTACCTCGTGCTGGGAGTAAGAAAACCCCGCCCGAGCCGGTCAAACGTGACCGTCGATCACAGTTGATCCTCCGGTGCCGTAGGCCAAGGGCAGAATCAAAATTTCGTGACGCAGCATCTCGTCCAATTGCGCTGCAGTCATCAAGTGACGTCGCAGAACAACCTCGCGCACATTGATGCCCTTGGCGAAGGCACGCCGCTACCGAGGTCGCCTCCTTGTAGCCAATGATTGGATTCAAGGCACTCACCAGTGAGATCGAGCGCTCAATGATTTTGCGCAAGCGCTCGGGATTCGCCGTAATGCCCACGACACAGGCGTCCGCAATCACCGGATTCACTTTTCCCGTCGTAATCGAGGAGCCCACTTGCATCGGCGGGAGATTGATTTCACCAAATCCATAAACGTGGTCCACTGGATAGCAGACGCAGGTCATTGCAAATCTTTGAGAGCTTGACCGCGATGCGCTTGAGCACGCCTGACAACTGGACGAAGGCACCACAGTCTTGGATGGCCTCGATAAGGTTCGGTGCTGTTACGAGGCCAGTTATTTCCCGCAGTGCCAAGAGCGCCTTGCTCGCGTATGCCGGAGGCGCGGTAATACCCGTACCAATGGCAGTGGCGCCAAGATTGATCTCCCGGATCAGGACCGACGCTTCAGACAGCCGTGCTACGTCCTCCTCGATCATGACTGCATATCTCGAGAACGCCTGTCACAGGGTCATCGGCACCGCGTCCTGCAACTGGGTCCGACCAATCTCAGTAGGTCAGCAAACTCTACAGCCTTGGCGGCAAACGTGATCCATGGCCAAGATCAGGTCCTCGATCGCGAAGCAAGCGGCAATGCGGTATCGCGGTCGGATAACGGATCCGTGGCGCTGAACTGCTCAGGCAGCGGTTCAGCATCGGGATTGGCAAGTGCCCGCCTTGCCTGCTCCAGGTCAAGGGCACCTTCCATACGGGATAACGTGATCGTCGCAACGACGTTTCCGCAAAAGTTGGTGAATGCGCGAGCTTCAGACATGAATCTGTCAACACCGAGCAGCAGGATCATCGCTTCGACCGGGACCTTGCCGGCGACCGTCGCCAGGGTTGCAGCCAAAGTGACGAAGCCACCGCCAGTTACCGTTGCCGACCCCTTGGAGGTCAGCAACAGAACACCGAAAATTGTGAGTTGGTCGACCCAGGTAAGATGAATATTGAGCGCCTGCGACATAAATGCGATCGCCATCGTGTAGTAGATGCATGCGCCGTCAAGGTTCATCGCATAACTCATGGGAAGGACTAGGCCAACAACGGCCTTCTTGCATCCGAGCCTTTGCATCTTTTCCACCAGCGCTGGCAATACGGCTTCATTCGACGCACATCCGAACACAATGAGGGCCTCATTCTTGAAGTACCTCAGAATTTTCCACAACGAGAAGCCGGATAGCCGGGTAATGATTCCTAGAACGACAACAATGAAGATCGCGCAGGTGATGTAGAAGCAAGCCATCAGCAACCCCAGACTTTTCAGGGAACCTACTCCGAACTTGCCAATGGTGAACGCCATGGCCCCGAATGCCCCGACCGGCGCAAATCGCATGACCATCGCAACGATCTTGAAGAGGGGAACCGTTGCTCGCTCAAGGAACTCAGTCAGCTTGGCTCCAGCTTCGCCGCTCATGGCTAATGCGAACCCGCCGATGACTGCTAGGA
Source organism: Cupriavidus sp. C2SS-8b (assembly GCF_057073745.1). NCBI lineage: Bacteria > Pseudomonadati > Pseudomonadota > Betaproteobacteria > Burkholderiales > Burkholderiaceae > Cupriavidus > Cupriavidus sp. C2SS-8b. The sequence goes on along the minus strand of NZ_CP172717.1, from coordinate 570,422 downwards.
ACAAAACCTGAAGCATCTCGCCTTTGTAAAAAGGTTCGATCAGCGACGTGGGAACGATGTTGATAAGAAATTCGACCGTAGAAAACGGATGGCCGGCGTTTCTGTAAGAGGCGACAGCGCTTGTGTCCATCGAAGCCAGATCCACGTTCATCCCATGCCCAGGCTTTAAGATCAATCCGACCGCTAGCCCCGCTACCATGGCCAGCGTGGTAACGATCTCAAAGTAAATGATCGTCTTAAGCCCAAGGCGACCCAATTTGACCGCTGCGCCGCCGTGTGCTTTAGCAATGCCAACTGCAACGGTGACAAAGATGATTGGTGCCACCATCATCTTGATCATTCGGATGAAAAGGTCTCCAAGCGGTTTGAACTCGACAGACAGATGAGGCGCGAAATGCCCCAGCATGATGCCAAGGGCGATAGCTATTAGAACCTGTATGTACAGGCTTTTGGACTGCTTGACTTGCATAGTTTGTGTCTACCCTTTTGGGGCATTAATGTCGGTGAGGGCGAATAGGAGCAGCAATGATTCGTCCCGCTAGCTGGAAGCGATCATCTCGACGGTGTCGCTCAGCACTTGCACCCCGAGCATAAAATCATCCATCTCCATAGCCTCATGTGGGTTGTGCGAACCGTTCTGATTTCGCACAAAGAGCATCCCTGTGGGGACTCCTGCGTTTGCGAATAGCGATGCGTCATGGCCGGCGCCACTTGCAATCATCTCGAATGCGATGGTCCGTTCGGCGCAGGCAGACGAGAGCATGCCACTGATCTTGCTGTCCATCGTTGCAGGATCGCTCAGAAGCCTGCGATCAAACTTGAACCGCACACCCCTCTCGCGACCAATTGACGCACACTCGGCTCGCATAAGCTGGTAGAAGGCTTCCAAGGTGTCTGTACTTTTGCTCCTCGCTTCCAGCGAAAAACTGACTTGTCCTGGAATGCGCGAAATGGAATGCTCCGCGGGATCTGTGGTAACAATGCCGGCAGTCACTACAAGGTCCGTGCCACGTTCCAAAAGCGAACGCCAATGTTCATCCAAACGCATGATGAGATCAGCGACCGCGAACATTGCGTCGTGCCGTAGCCACCGCGGTACCACTCCGGAATGTTGCGCATCCCCAACGCAAGTGACACGGTTATGTCTAACATTGCCGCGGATACCGGAGACAACAGCGAGCGGCATCTGCCGCGCGATCATCACCGGCCCTTGTTCGATATGGAGTTCTAGATACGCCTTGATTTTTCCCTTGTCGATAAGCGTTTGCTGCGCACCGATGGCATCCACGTCGGCACCACACTTGCGCATGCACTCGGCCATCGTCTCACCTGTGCTGCGTTGCTTTAGCTCTAGGTCAGCCGCACTGACTTTGCCAAACAGCGCTCCAGATCCCATGTAGGATTTGCCGAACCACGCACTCTCCTCGCCACGAAAAGCGACTACGTCGAGCGGAATCTTAGCGACATGTCCCTGCCTCCGACGAGCGACCAGGCATAGTAGTCCGGCTACGATTCCCGCAAGGCCGTCGAAATTGCCGCCTTGTGGAACCGAGTCGATATGGGAGCCAGTCCAGATCACTGGCGTTTCGAGCGCGGGCTCATGTTGCCGGAACACGAGGTTTGCCGCTTGATCCGCCTCCACAACCAAGCCCTCCGACAAGGCGAATTCGCGCAGATAGTCTGCAGCAGCAGATTCTCCTCGCCCGTAGCTCTCGCGCGTGACGCCTACACCGTCAAAAGACAATTGACGCAGATCGGCGAATAGTTTGTCTGCTATCGGCCGGAGAGAGCTGAGATTCATGACGGGTATGAGTGGATGAGAGATTTTGGGCTACCGTAGTGCGCCGCATTTATTCCTTGATCTTCGCGTCAGCAACGATCTTTCGATACGTCTCGGTTTCTTTTGCGATGAACGCACCGAATGCAGGGCCGTCCAGGGGATCGAGCTCCACACCAGATTCGGACAACTTGCTTTTCACCTCTGGCGCCGCAAGTGCTTTGCTAAGGGCTATGGAGAGCTTGTCCGTCACCTCCTTCGAAGTGCCTTTTGGCGCGAACACACCAAACCAAAGACGCATATTCACTGACGCAAAAATCTTGTTCTCGGCCAGCGCGGGAATACTTGGGGCTGCGGGTGAGCGTTGGGCGGACGTCACACCAATGGCCTCCAACTTCCCGGAGTTAATGAAAGGCAAGGCGGTGGAGAGGACCAGCACGCTAAGCTCAATCTGATTAGCCATCAAATCCGAAATGGCGGGTGCACCCCCTTTATAGGGGACGTGCGTCATATCGATCTTGCTGGCCGCGCGAATCAGTTCTCCTGACAGGTGGAGCGGCGTGCCAATGCCGGATGTGCCATAGCTCACTGCCTTCTTCGTCTTGGACAGAGCCAGTAGACCATCGACGCCTTTGATTCCCGACTTCGGGCCAGTGACGAGCACCATTGGTTGGGAGCCCACCATCCGAACCGGAACAAGATCGCGCTGACCGTTATATCTGACCAGTGAATTGGTCAACTTAGCAATTGAGATCTCACTATTGGACCCTAGCAAAAGGGTGTAACCGTCAGGCTTTGCATTGACGGTTTTTGCCGCACCGATGGTGCCACTCGCGCCGGCCGCATTCTCCACCACCACTGACACACCCAGTTCCTTGCTCAGACTTTGACTGAGCACTCGCGCTACCAGGTCGTTGCTGCCACCTGCCGCATATGGAACAACCATCGTAATTGGACGGTCCGGATAGCCAGCCGCAGCGACTGGCGCTGGAACGAGCATCAAGACACTAGTCGCCGTGGCGACAGACAATAGGGACTGAATGTGGCGCTTCATTGGCTTTGCTCCATCGGTAATTGCGGCGTCTCAATTGGGCTGGCATTGCAGAGCCTTGCCAGCGCCGCAGGTGCCACCTCCTTATTGTTTCTTTTTAGATTCTAGTCTATTTTTTGATACCACAAAGGCGGGTAAACCCCTGTCGCCAGTTTGGACTTATGACTACCAAACACCAGGGATACCCCGCCGGTGGCATTAGGCATCAAGAGTGAGCCTTACAGCATCGGACAAAGCTCGCGCGCGTAGCTGTATAGCCCGGGAAAGGCGGCCCGTCAGATAACTAGTCGGCCGTAGGCCTCCTCAATGGGCGAACGTCAGATTGAGCGATTGAACCTCCTGTGGGATACCCGCAAGCGCCGTAAGCGTCCGCTGATGGCCGTGTAGACGCGAGAGTCGAACCTATCCAGAGTAGTTCCCATCAGAAATCTGGCGGGGACTACTTTGGAGACCGTGGCAAAGCGTGGTGGCCGCGTGCGCGGCACCCGCAATCATCCGATCGAACTGAAGCAAAGGCTTGCAGAAGCTGCGTGCGTGCCAGGCGTCTCGGTTTCAAAGCTGGCGCTGGAACACGGTCTAAACGTGAACATGGTCTTTCGGTGGCGTCGCATGCTTCGAGCAGGCCAACTAGGCGTCCCCCATGTTGGTGACACCCCAGTGTTGTTCCCCGTTGTGGTCAGAGGCCCCGGAGTCGAAGAACCGTCCGTCGCGTCGCTCACGGGAAAGCCATGCGAGCGACCGGAAGCGTTGCCAGCAGGAGTCATCCGATTGCACTTGGCCAAGGGCCAGGTGAGCATTGAAGGCCGAGTCGATCCGGAAACCCTGCGCATGGTGGTGCAGTGCCTGAGCTAACGATGGAGCCGCCGGCAAACACCCGGATCTGGGTTGCCGCAGGATTTACGGACATGCGATGTGGCTTCGATGGCCTGGCTGCCAAGGTACAGACAGTACTGCAAAAGGACCCATTCTCTGGCCACGTTTTTATCTTCAGGGGCAAACGTGGTGATCTGCTCAAGTGCCTGTACTGGCGGGACGGTGGTTTGTGCCTGTTCGCCAAACGTTTGGAACGAGGTCGGTTCGCCTGGCCGCGTGCCGAAGGTGGCGTGGTGGCCCTGACGAATGCGCAACTCGGACTTCTGTTGGAGGGATTCGACTGGCGGCAGCCCATCGATGCTGCCCGTCCATGCAGTGCTTTGTAAACGTCTGTGACAACACACGTAGGAGGTGATGCTGGCGCCTAGACTGCTTGCATGAGCTCCAGTAACGCTTCGCTTCCCGACGACATCGACGCCTTGAAGGCCCTGCTTCTGGCTCGGGAAACGACGCTTCGTGAGCGCGACAGCGACTTAGAGAATCTACGCGACACGGTCGCGACGCTGCAGAAGACACTCTCAGATCGGGCGCTGGAAATCGAGAGCCTGAAGGTGTGGATCGCAAAGCTCCAACGAATGCAGTTCGGGCGCAAATCCGAGAAGATTGATCGCCAGATCGAACAACTGGAATTGCGTCTGGAGGATCTGCAGGCCGACGAAGGCGCAGGGGTGCTCGACACAAGCAAGCAGCGCTCAAAGGACGCGACCAGGCCGACTGGACGCAGAGCCCTCCCTGATCATTTACCGCGCGAAGATATCGTCCATCAACCTGACGAGGTGTGCTGTCCGCAGTGCGGCGGAACGCTCAACGAGCTTGGCGAAGACATTGCCGAGCAACTCGAGTACGTGCCCGGGCACTGGCGAGTGATCCGCCATCGTCGACCAAAGAAGGCCTGTGCCTGCTGTGACTGCATCGTACAGGCACCGGCGCCCAGCCGACCCATTGATCGCGGTATGCCGGGTCCTGGCCTGCTCGCCCATGTCCTGGTTGGAAAGTTCTGCGACCATCTTCCCCTGTACCGGCAGTCGGCGATATACGCGCGGGATGGCGTCGAGTTGAGACGCTCGACACTCGCCGACTGGGTCGGACAAGCCAGCGCACTATTGCGCCCGCTGGTCGATGCAATCCGGCAGTACGTGATGGCGGCCTCGAAGATCCACGCTGACGATACGCCGGTACCCGTACTCGAACCCGGGAACGGCAAGACCAAGACAGGCCGACTCTGGACCTATGTACGTGACGACAGGCCCGCTGGTTCGGTGGACGCGCCAGCCGTATGGTTTGCGTACAGCCCGAGTCGGTCAGGCGAATATCCGCAAGCTCACCTGAAAGGCTTCAGGGGAATCCTGCAAGCTGACGCATTCGCAGGCTACAACTCGATTTACAGAGATGGCGAGGTGCAAGAGGCTGGATGTGTCGCTCACGCGAGACGAAAGTTCCACGATCTGTACCTGGCACGCAGGAACGACGTCAACACTGAGGCGCTGCGCCGGATCGGTGAACTTTACGCAATTGAGGCTGATATCCGCGGGAAGCCTCCCGACGAGCGAAGGCGCGTCCGACAGGAACGGGCGCGTCCATTGCTCGAAGCCTTCGAAATCTGGCTACGTTCGACGCTCAGCAAGGTGTCGCCCAAAAGCGATACCGCGAAGGCCATTGGCTACGCATTGAATCAGTGGTCGGCATTGACCCTGTATGCCAGTGACGGTCACGTTGAGATCGACAACAACGCAGCGGAGCGTGCGCTGCGGGCCGTTGCCCTCGGCCGAAAGAACTTCCTGCACTTCGGCTCTGACAGTGGCGGTGAACGCGGTGCCGCTATCTACTCGCTGGTGGCCTCAGCCAAGTTGAGCGGCCTCGACCCAGAGGCCTACCTGCGCCACGTCATTGCGCGCATCGCCGACCACCCTGTCAATCGCGTCAGCGAACTGCTGCCATGGGCCATGGCTGAGCAGATCAGCTCGACCGCCGCCTGAAAGCAACCCCGTCGTCAAGAACGCTGTCCGTCGGACGGTTACCAAGCGCCTGCAATTCGTCGGCCAGATGAAGGACCTGGACACGTCCATGCGGGGCGGGATGGTATGGAAGACCGTCAAAAGGAAGGAATACCTGGTCCGGACGGGCGCTGCGGCAGCCAGAAGGGCCTGGGCCCAAGGTCGCCAAAGACCGAGGAGATGTACAGCAGTTTCACTAAGCGAAAGGAGGAAGGCCACGTCTTCACCGCTGTGAACGCGAAGGGTTTTGAGGTGACCTTCATTCGCCAGGAGGCCCGCGATGTGGATCCGCACCCGCTACGGCTCACCGACGACGAGGACGATCTTTGGGCGGTCGAGGCGAAGCGTTCCCATGCCCTGCTAACCTCCCCGACGTCTCCCGTCCCCATCGTCTCCACTAACGGCAAGATCGCTAGGATGATGCGCACCGTGGCGCCGGACACCTTCGTCAAATTTAAGCTGTGGATGGCCGGCCAGCGCGACCGCGATCCGCGGAAGGTGCCACGGGACAAGCTGGAGGCTTCCATCGTGGAACGCCTGGCGGCCGAGCGCCTGTAAGTTGACGCCCCAGCCCGCTCGACGGCTCATTCTGACCTAGCCTTGTTCTATCCCCCGACAGCACGATCTGGTGACAACGCTACTCGGCCAGGAACCACCAGTCGCGCCCAACTGTCGGGCGACCGTTCCGGGCTCGGTATCCGCCTGCTGAGCGCCTTCTACATCCCTACCCTGATCGCGCTCCATCCTCGTCATCTTTCCGTTACCGAGGCGCGTTCTATGAACCGAACTCGGAGACGGGCAAATCCGTATGGTGGAAGATGCGGCCTGCATGACGACGAACCGTTTGCGAATTACCTCCTTGTGGCGTGTGTGGCCCCATGGCGCCCTCCGTGCCGACGCTTAATGTCGATCACCATCCAATGGTGAAGTGGTTCCAGCAGATGAGAAGCGCGCCATAGTCCTGCTTCCTCAGGCCATTGGGACGACTGGCTTAGCTGCAGAGCAGGCTCGTAGGTCCCTTCGCCTGTACCCGGCGGACGCACTCATAGCCTAGCCGACATCGAAGCACGGTCGCTTTTCGCGGAGCATGTCCGGAAAACCTGCCGAATGCCGAACCATTGCTCTGAATCGGTTTTGGATTAAAACAACTGACGCTTGATGTCATAGTCGATAACGATGCGATTTAGAGCCTCGAAAACGGCCTTGCTGTCACCCAGCGCTTGCCTCACGGCTTCCATGTATCCGCTCAACTGAGCTTGCGCTGCTCCGGCGACCTCCGGCGTGATGCCCTCGTCATCATGAAGGATCACGTACGACCGAGCGAAGCCGTAAATGACAAAGTATGCGGCGGCGTTCTGGGGATCCGATTTCATCAGGTCAAGGCAATGCTTCTTGACGTTAAGGAACGAATCGGTACCCGGGACACTTTTTGCGAACTCGGCGGTAAGGGCTTTGAAGTCCATCTGTTCTCTCTACAAAGGTTGAAGTCAAACTTGTTGCAACATGCGACGCAAGAGCTCAGCGGCGTTTGGGCCCTTATACGCCCGTTGCCATAGCGCCTCGACCATGCTGGTATAGAGTGCTACGGCTTCAGGTGCCGCCGTTACGGATGCAATACCGCCCGAAATATTGGGAAACTCACCAAAACGGAATGGGCTTATTGCCACGTACGAGGTACCGGGCCGCTCAAAGATCTGGAAGGTAGCGTTGGGCATGCTTTCATTGACAATGCCAATTTGCATGCCAGCCGGTTGTCGCTCCAGGAGATCCGCAATCCGTTCCACTTCCGCCCGAGCGGCGAGGGAACGCTCCATACGAGTTGCAGGGGGCAGATCCATGCGGCCAATCAGCCCGAAATGAACAAAACGCTCCAATTCCCGCAAGCCAATCAGGCTGACGATGGGCGCTGGCTGCGATGTATAGGACGCCTTACGCTCCCGCAGCAGCGCCATCATGGCTTGAATACGGCTCTCGTCGTTGTCGCCGCTTTCCTTCAGCATCTGCTCAAGGTAGCGGTCGTAGTCCGGCGAGGTCAGCAGGAACGAGATGGGTTCAAAATGCGCCAGGATGCGCGTCGCTCCGTGCTCCAACTGCCGCATCCGCTCGATATACGCGATCGCAGACGGGTAGTATTCCGTCCCCGCCCCCAAAAGAGACTCTAGCGATGTACCGAGAATTCCGGCCAGTCGTTCGAGCGTCTCAATCTTCACAATTTCGCCCTTTTCCATGCGATAGACCGCCGCACGGGAGATGCGAAGCGTGTCCGCTATCTGTTCGGCCCGCAATTGCGCGCCGAGACGGTAGGCGCGAAGCCGGGCGCCGATCGCCTCAAAATCGATACCATCTGACGGCGTAGTCCGACGCTCCATGGGTGTCTCATTAATTAGAATCAATTGCACTATAGCATGGGTGTCGTGGGATGCAATTCCGATAGCACGAGAGATAAGTGTAAACCCGGATAAATGGGATTAGCGCTTGCAATCCCAACGCGCCCCGCATAGTCTAAAAAATAAGATTATCCACTGCAGAAGGACAAGACCCCCCCCAGCGGGCTTGTACGTGTCCCTTCGCAGTGGTTTTTCTGACACTTACAGTCTAAAAATGGAGACAGACGTGAGAAGTGAATCCCTTTCCCAATCAGCGTCCGAAGCGGAAGCGCCTACGTCGCCTTACGCTTGGAAGGCGTTGGCGGGCTCTGCCATCGGCTACGCGATGGACGGCTTCGATCTGCTGATCCTGGGCTTCATGCTGCCCGCGATCAGCGCCGCGTTGGCATTGAGCACCAGCCAGTCGGGTGCGCTCGTCACCTGGACACTCATCGGAGCCGTCGCCGGCGGCATCATATTCGGTGCGCTCAGCGATCGATACGGTCGAGTGCGAGTCCTGACTTGGACCATCGTCCTATTTGCCGTCTTCACTGGTATGTGCGCCTTTGCTCAAGGGTTCTACGACCTTCTGGCTTATCGAACCATCGCGGGCATCGGCCTCGGCGGCGAGTTCGGCATCGGTATGGCCCTCGCCGCGGAAGCATGGCCGGCCAGTAAGCGAGCACGAGTGTCGTCATATGTCGCGTTGGGGTGGCAATCGGGCGTACTGATGGCTGCCTTGCTCACTCCGCTCCTGTTGCCTGTTGTGGGTTGGCGAGGCATGTTCGTCATCGGTGTGATCCCCGCCCTAGTAGCGTGGTTTATCCGCAATCGTCTGCACGAGCCTGAGGTATTTGTACGAAACGCACGCAATGATAAGAAGCCGAATGCATTCAAGCTACTCGTTGCAGACCGCAAGACAACGCGTATCAGCCTCGGAATCGTGGTGCTTTGTTCGGTTCAGAATTTTGGCTACTACGGCATCATGATCTGGCTGCCGACATACCTTGGGAAGACGCTCGGCTTCTCGCTTACAAAGTCGGCCATGTGGACCTCGGTCACCATCGTGGGCATGATGATTGGCGTCGTCGTGTTCGGCCACCTGGCAGACCGGATCGGCCGGAAGCCGACCTTTCTGATCTTCCAGGCCGGGTCCGTCGCAATGGTGCTCCTGTACGCACAGATGTCTGATCCGATGACGATGCTCTGGGCCGGTGCGGTGATGGGAATGTTTGTCAACGGGATGATCGGCGGCTATGGCGCCTTGATTTCCGAAGCCTACCCCACGGCCGCACGCGCAACGGCACAAAACGTACTGTTCAATATCGGCCGCGCAGTGGGAGGCTTGGGACCGATCGTAGTTGGCGCAATCGCGGCGACCTATTCGTTCCAACTCGCCATCGCGCTGCTCGCGAGCATCTACGTACTCGACATGATCGCAACGATCTTCCTTATCCCCGAGCTCAGGGGCGTCGAACTGGAATAAGCGCCGGGTTACCCAAGCTTTCCTTGGCTGCGCCATCCGGCGCAGCGCATTTCTCAGGAGTCACCAACATGTGTGCCACACTGTGTAGCGCGGATTCCGCAGCTACCGTAGCCTCCTATCGCTGTCAGATTGTTGAGCATTACTGGGTCAACCAGCGATACAAGTACATCAGGCTCGAATCCGACGCGCCGATCGCTTCGATTACCCGGCCAGGCCAGTTCTACCAGCTTAACTGCCCGACGACGGCGGAAGAGCAACCCTTCCTGCTGCGTCCGATGAGTGTCTACGGTGCAGGACCCGAGAGCGGCCGCATCGAATTCCTCTACAACGTTACCGGTGTCGGCACGCGCGCGATGGCCACGCTTCCTGTGGGCGGGCAAATGGACATCGTCGGCCCGCTCGGCAACACCTTTACCTTCCAGGAGACGTTCCGCCGGATTCTAGTGGTCGCTCGCGGCGTTGGGTTGGCAACCATGGCCCCCTTGATCCAGCAAGCTGCTGACGCAGGCGTTGGCATCACGGCGATCATGTCTGCGCGCAGTCGGGCTGACCTGATGGAGAAGGAGTTTTTGCGTGGTGCGCCGGCGGAAGTCCACGCCGTTTTCGATGCCGACGGAACATCTTCCGTGGAGTCAATCGACGCGCTGGTGCGACGGTTGATTGACGATCAACGACCCGATGCGATCTATACCTGCGGCTCGCACCGTCTCTTGATGCTCCTGCAGCGAATCCTTCAGGATCACCCGAAAGTTCAGGGAGAAGTCGCCATGGAACAGCGCATGGCATGCGGCATGGGCGTGTGCCTGTCCTGCGTACGCCTCTTCGATTGTGAGGGCGACAAGCAATTCCTTCGTGTATGCCGCGAAGGCCCGGTTTTCAAGATGCGAGAAGTAGTCGGGGAGGTGGAATTTGGCTAATTTAACTGTGCGGATTGGCGATCTCACGCTGCGCAACCCCGTTATGCCCGCCTCGGGCTGCTTCGCCATCGAATATCGCGAAGCGATGGATCTGAACAACCTGGGCGCGCTCGTCATAAAGAGTGTCTCGCCGAAGTCTCGCGCTGGCAATCCAACGCCCCGCGTCGCCGAGACTTATAGCGGCATGCTGAATTCGATCGGCATCCCGAGCAAAGGTCTTGACTTCTATCGCCGGGAGGTACTTCCGCCCTACACCCAATACGACACACCGGTCATTGTGTCCATTTCTGCCGACACCGCCGAAGAATTTGGTGAGGCGTGCGAAGAGATGTCACTGCCTGAGGTCACCGCCATCGAGGCAAATATCTCCTGCCCTAACCTAGAGGCAGACGGCATGGCGTTTGCCATGCTGCCTGAAACGACCTACAACGCCGTGTCGGCGATCAGGCGTCGCACCAAGCACCCTTTCTGGGTGAAGCTCACACCGAACGCCGGCAACATCGCGTCGGTCGCGCGCGCTGCAGAGGAAGCCGGTGCCGATGCCATCGTCATGGGTAACACGGTCCTGGGCATGTCGATCGACGTGCGAACGCGCAAGCCGAAACTCGGCAACGTAATGGGAGGACTTTCCGGTCCAGCAATCAAGCCCATCGCGTTGCGCATGGTTCACCAGTGCTATCGGGCCGTCCGCATCCCGATCATTGGCTGCGGCGGCATTCAGAGTGCAGAAGACGCCGTCGAATTCATGCTAGCCGGCGCCTCGGCTATTCAGGTTGGAACCGCATCCTTCCGTGACCCCGCAGCAATGCAGAAAATTATCGACGGCCTGCAGACGTACTGCGACGCCGCCGGCGTTGAGTCGATTCGTGATCTGACAGGCCAAGTAATACTAGATCGCCAACTCAGCGACCGTTGGCTGCGCTTCGCCCAGCAATCGGGCTGAACACTGGAAGATGAGCATGGACATCCTGGAACTGAAGCCCATGGCGGAAAAGCTGTTCGCCGATATCCGCGCCCTCTCATTTGACGGAGTCGGAATCACGCGTGACAGCTATGGTGCGGGGGAATCGGCGGCTGCCGAATACCTGCAGCGCTTCGCCGAGGCCCAAGGTATCGCGGTAGAGGTGGACAAGGCTGCCAATCTAACCTTCTCATTGCCAGAAGAAGATTCGAACTTGCCCGCTGTTTGGGTGGGATCACACGTCGATTCCGTGCCACAAGGCGGAAATTTTGACGGCTTGGCGGGCATCGTAGCCGGACTGCTATGCCAGGTGGCCAGAAAACATCAAGCGACCGACGCTGCTCCGCTGCGGGTCATAGCGTTCCGCGGCGAAGAGAGTGCCTGGTTCGGAAAGGCCTACATGGGATCGGGCGCCGCGCTCGGCAAACTGACGGCCGACGACCTCGCGCTCAAACACCGCAGCTCAGGAAAGACCTTGGGCGAATGCATGGCACAGGTTGGCGCAAACATAGAGTCGATTGCTGCACAACAGACATTCTTTGACAAGGACAATGCGGCAGCCTATATGGAACTGCACATTGAACAGGGTCCAGTGATGGTAGCGCGTCAGTTGCCGCTCGCCGTCGTGCCGGGTATCAGAGGAAATGTACGGCATAACCGCGTGACATGCACGGGGGAGCCAGGCCATTCAGGCGCCGTGCCGCGGTGGCTACGCAAAGACGCGATGTTTGCCGTTGCCGATCTCATCACCCGACTGGACGAGCATTGGAAGGTCCTCCTGGAACGCGGTAGCGATCTCGTCGTCACCACCGGCATCGTATCCACAGATCCAGCCGAGCACTCAATCTCTCGCATCCCTGGGAAAGTCGAGTTCAGCTTCGAAGTCCGAAGCAAGAGCATTGACACGCTCGAAGGCTTTTACCAGCTCTTCCGGACTGAATGCAAAGCAATCAGCAGAGACCGCGGCGTCGCGTTCCAACTTGATCGCCGTATTGAATCGGCGCCAGCAACGATGGATCCCGCGCTCTCCGGTTTGCTGCGCGATGTCTGCATCGAGGAGAAGGTCCCTGCGGAAATGGTGCCAAGCGGCGCCGGCCACGACGCTTCGCTGTTCGCAAACGCCGGAATCCCGACGGCAATGCTCTTCGTTCGCAATGAGCATGGCTCTCACAATCCCGACGAAGCCATGGACATCGACGACTTCATGCTGGGTACCAAAGTACTTGCCGCCGCCATGGACCGTATCCCGGCTGGGAAGAAATCATGACCCTAGACGTTCTGACAATTCGCCGTCCCGATGATTGGCATCTGCATCTGCGGGACGAAGATGTGCTGCGCGCTGTCCTGCTGGCCACTGCGAGCCAATTCGGCCGTGCAATTGTCATGCCGAACCTCAAGCCGCCCGTGACCACAGCGGCGGCGGCTGAGGCATACAGAGCTCGCATCCTGGGCGCTTTGCCTCCCGACTCCGATTTCACGCCGTTGATGACTTGCTATCTCTGTGACAACACTGACCCGATGGATGTCAAATCAGGCTTTGAGCGTGGCATCTTTACGGCGGCAAAACTGTATCCTGCTGGCGCCACCACTCATTCCGAGTACGGCGTAACAGCGGTCGAGCGTGTTGCTAATGTCCTGGCCGCCATGCAGGAGATCGGCATGCCCCTGCTCGTGCATGGCGAGAGCACTGATCCCGACGTTGACGTATTCGACCGGGAGGCAGCTTTTGTCCAGACCACGCTGATGCAAATCCTTCGCGGCTTCCCGAGACTCAAGGTCGTCCTGGAACATATCACTACCGAGGACGCAGCAGAATTCGTGATGCAGGATGAAAGCGGGCGGCTGGCGGCCACTATCACCCCCCAACATTTGATGTTCAACCGAAACGCCATGTTCACGGGCGGGATCCGGCCACACTATTACTGCCTGCCTGTGCTTAAGCGCGAACGCCATCGCCAAGCATTGCGACGCGCTGCCACATCCGGTTGTCCCAACTTCTTTCTTGGCACCGATTCTGCGCCCCACGATACCGACGCAAAGGAAGCCGCGTGCGGCTGCGCCGGCATCTTTAGCGCTCCGTCTGCCTTGCAAGCCTACCTCACCGTTTTCGATCAGGAGAATGCGCTCGACCGCTTTGAGTCCTTCACCAGCGAACGTGGTGCACGCTTCTACGGTCTCCCGCTCAACGAAGGCACTATCACCTTCCGTCGTGAGGAGACCCGGATACGCGGAAACGTCGAGCTGCCGGATGGCCGCCGCATCCAATCCTTCCTCACGGGCGATACGCTGCCCTGGGCGATTGCGTAGCAATTGTCCGCCCCGTTACACAGGATCTCACAGTGAAAAATTATCGAACGGAATCCGACCTGCTCGGCGAGCGTCAAGTCCCTACAGACGCATACTACGGCGTACACACGCTGCGTGCATACGAGAACTTCCAGATTACGGGCACGCCGATCTCCACCTGGCCGGAGTTGCTCATCGCGCTCGCGAGCGTCAAGCAAGCTGCTGCAGAGGCCAATGCAGACTTGGGTCTTCTGCCAACGAGGCTGAAAGATGCGATCGTAGCTGCCTGCCACGACGTTCGCGATGGCCGACTGCACAATCAGTTCATCATCGATGTTATCCAGGGTGGTGCTGGGACGTCGACGAACATGAACGCCAACGAGGTGATCTGTAACCGAGCGCTCGAACACTTGGGATTCCGAAAGGGCGAGTATGCCCATTTGCATCCCAATGAACACGTCAACATGGCACAAAGCACGAATGACGTGTATCCAACTGCTATCCGGATCGCCACATGCTTTGCCATCGAACATCTGCTCGAGGCCATGGAAGTGCTCAGGTCCGCTTTCGAGAAAAAGGCGACAGAATTTGCTGGCCTGCTCAAGCTTGGGCGCACCCAACTCCAGGACGCGGTGCCAATGACACTCGGTCAGGAGTTCTCGACTTACGCGGTCATGCTAGAGGAAGACATGGCCCGGCTTCGCGAGACCGCACCGCTGATCCGGGAGATCAACCTTGGCGCAACTGCTATCGGTACGGGCATCACGGCGCATCCCGAGTACGCAAATCGGGCTGTCGCGGCTCTGAATCGGATCACGGGCATTGAACTTGCGCTAGCCCCCAATCTAGTGGAGGCCACACAAGACTGCGGAGCTTTCGTCCAACTATCTGGCGTACTTAAGCGTATCGCAGTCAAGCTCTCGAAAACGTGTAACGACCTTCGCCTTCTTTCCAGCGGGCCGCGCGCGGGTTTCGGCGAGATCAACCTTCCGCCCATGCAGGCCGGCTCTTCGATCATGCCGGGCAAAGTGAATCCGGTTATCCCAGAAGTTGTGAACCAGATCGCTTTCGAGGTGTTTGGGAACGACACAACTATCACCTTTGCCGCGGAAGCGGGCCAGCTTCAACTCAACGCATTCGAACCCGTCATCGCCGCCAGCCTGTTGCGTAGCTTCCGGCACCTCACAAACGGATGCTTGACACTGGCGAGCAAATGCGTATCGGGTATCACGGCCAATCCAGAGCGGCTGCGGGACACCATCGAGCGTTCCATTGCGCTCGTGACGGCACTCAATCCCATCATTGGCTATAAGAACGCCACGGCGGTAGCTGCACAGGCCTTTGCTGAGGGCACGACGATACGCCAGGTTGTCTTGTCCAAAGGGTTGATGACTGCGGAGCAACTGGATGAGGCATTGCGGCCCGAAGCACTCACTCAGCCTCGTGCGGACATGCAAGCAGGCAAGTAATCAAGGAGGCAGCCATGCCCATCACTAGACACAATGCGATGCCCGGCTCCGTGAGTCGCTTGTTGCTCGACGCTGGATGCGTTCGCTTTCGTAGCGACGAGCCATTCCGTCTTCCATCTGGTTGGACCAGTCCCGTCTATATCGATTGCCGGCGCCTGATTTCATACCCGGCCAGCAGGCGTGCGCTTGTCCAACGAGGCCTCGAACTGTTGCGG
The DNA here is from genome assembly GCF_057073745.1 of Cupriavidus sp. C2SS-8b. NCBI lineage: Bacteria > Pseudomonadati > Pseudomonadota > Betaproteobacteria > Burkholderiales > Burkholderiaceae > Cupriavidus > Cupriavidus sp. C2SS-8b. Next base: position 555,027 of record NZ_CP172717.1, on the reverse strand, counting down.
GACCGCGAACGGCTCGCCGGCATCGACGTCATTGCCGGTGGCGAATCCAGCGGTATTGCCTTCGCAGCATGGGTTGCAGAAACGCTCGATCTGCCCATGGTCTACGTGCGGAAGGAAGCCCGCGGAATGGGTCCCGCCGCGCAAGTTGTCGGAAACATCCGGCCCGCCGACAAGGTGCTGCTCGTTGATGACATGATGGCCGCCGGCCGAACCAAGGCGGCCTTCTGTGAAGCATTGTCTTCCGCAGGTGCAGTGGTGCAGGACATTTTTGTCCTGTTTGAATACGGCACTTTCACCACTGACGCCGTTCTTTCGAAGTGGAATCCGGGCCTGCACTCGCTGGCGACGTGGAACGACATCCTTGAGGAACTGGAGCGTTCGAGAGAGCTTTCAGAGAGTCAGCTTGCTGAACTACGCGACTTCCTGAGCGACCCGCCGAAATGGTCTAGCTCCCACGGAGGCATCTCCGGCTAGTTCGACACGCTAGATCCCTGCATTTACACGCCAACGCCCGCGGCTCGTCCCCGGGCGTGGAGCTCCCTTTTTCTCAAAACTTACGCGACTCACATGGACGACTCTTTCAAGAAGCGCGCCCTTGCCTATCACCGCATGACATCGCCGGGCAAGATCTCCATCGCCCCGACCAAGCCCCTGACGAATCAGGCGGACCTCGCTCTTGCCTACTCGCCGGGCGTCGCGGTGGCTTGCGAAGCCATCCACGCCGATCCCCTCGAAGCTCAGCACTACACCGCACGGAACAATCTGGTGGGTGTAATCACGAACGGCACCGCCGTACTCGGTCTAGGCAATATTGGCCCGCTGGCGGCAAAGCCCGTGATGGAGGGCAAAGCCTGTTTGTTCAAGGTGTTCGCAGACATCGACGTTTTCGACCTTGAGCTCGCGGAGAGGGACCCAAACAAGCTCGTTGACGCCATTGCCATGCTGGAACCCACATTTGGCGGCATCAATCTCGAAGACATCAAGGCGCCCGAGTGTTTCTATATCGAGCAAGCGTTATGCGAGCGTATGCACATTCCAGTGTTTCACGATGACCAACACGGCACGGCCATCATCGCCGCTGCCGCCATCCTGAATGGACTGAAGGTCGTCGGCAAGTCCCTACACAACGTAAAGCTGGTCTGCTCTGGGGCTGGCGCCGCGGCAATTGCCTGCCTGGATCTTCTCGTGAGCCTTGGCTTTCCGAGGGCCAACATTTCGGTACTCGATTCACGCGGTGTCATTCTTGCGGAGAGAGAAGGCCTGGATCCCAGCAAGCGGCGATTCGCCCAGGACGGCACAGCTTACCTGGCACGAACGCTCGGAGAGGCCCTGGAAGGGGCGGACGTGTTCCTGGGGTGTTCGAGCGCTGGCGTCCTCAAGCCGAACATGCTGCGCGGCATGGCGGACCAACCATTGCTTCTGGCTCTGGCCAATCCGAAGCCGGAAATCAGACCCGAAGAAGCGCGCCGGGTCCGCCCTGATTGCGTCATCGCAACCGGACGCTCCGACTATCCGAACCAGGTTAACAACGTCCTGTGTTTCCCCTTCATCTTCCGCGGGGCATTGGACGTCGGCGCGACGACGATCACGGACTCGATGAAGCTCGCATGCGTGCACGCCTTGGCCGCATTGGCCGAGGAGCCCCCGGGCGACGAGGTCGCAAACGCTTACCCCGGCGAGTCGTTTGTCTTCGGTCCCGAATACCTGATCCCCAAGCCCTTCGATCCCCGTCTGATCACCCGCTTGGCCCCGGCCGTTGCGGTTGCGGCGATGGCCGCCGGCGTCGCCCGCCGCCCGGTCTCGGACATCGAGGCATATCGAACGCAACTGGCTGGACGCCGATTCACCTTTTCCCCGTCGCAATAGCCATCAGAGATTCGCCAGCCAAAAAACCAAAGGAGGAGATATATGCTTGCCAAAAGTAGCCTTGCAGTCATTGCGGCAGCCGCTGCTGCGGGCTTTGCCCAACCGGTGTCAGCACAATCCAGTGTGACGCTCTACGGACAGGTAGACGCGTTTGTCGGTTCCACTCGTGCCTCGGGCGGTGACCGCGCCGCGATTGTCGGTGCCGGTGGAATGCAGACGTCCTATTGGGGGATACGTGGTGCGGAGGACCTCGGCGATGGGCTGAAAGCGATCTTTGATCTAAACGGCTTCTACCGTGTCGACACGGGGCGCTTTGGCCGCAGTGACACTGACGGCTTCTTGACGCGCAACGCCTACATTGGATTGCAATCACCGAGCTACGGCTCGGTACGCCTTGGCCGGAACACCACACCGTATTTCGTATCGACCATTCTGTTCAATCCGCTCGTCGACTCGTACAACTTTGGCCCTTCGATTTTCCAGACGTACAAGACGGCTACCGATGGCCGGGTTTTCGACCCAGGGATCATTGGTGATTCGGGCTGGTCCAATTCCGTCGTTTATTCATCGCCGAACATGGGGGGCCTGACGGTCAACCTCATCTACGCGTTCGGCGAACAGCCGGGAAGCACCGGCCTGAACAAATGGGGAGGGAACCTAACCTATTTCAGGGGTAGGTTTGCCGCTACAGCAGCATTCCAGCAAGCAAGGTTCAATGTTGTGCCCGGCGATGTAACCACGCCGGCAGCGCTGGCAGGATTCGACAAACAAACCGCAGCACAGTTTGGCCTGAGCTACGATTTTGGCGTAGCCAAGCTCTTTGGGCAGGCGCAATACATCAGGACCTCGGTGAACGGCGCGCAAGGAGATATCCGCCATGCCAACGGGCAATTGGGCGCATCGTTCCCGGTGAGCGCTGGCAATATCCTGACGTCCTATGCCTATGGCAATACGCGCAACGACACGGCCGCCTTCGGGCGACACACGGCCAGCATCGCTTACGACTACAACCTTTCGAAGCGCACCGACATCTATGCAGCGTACTTCTACGATCGCGTGACGACTATGTCGCATGCGGAGACCTTCGGTGTCGGCATGAGGCATCGCTTCTGACCCGCGACTGCTACGGCGCGCACGCGCACACCCTTCCAAGCGGCTTAGTTCGAAGTGTCCGGGCCGTAGCGGTCTCGCTTTTTCATCCAAGTGCACCGGGACCTGCAGCGATAGTCAGATCTGCCTCTGTTGCCACTTTCTGCTTCGCAGAAGTCTGGGAAACCAAGGTCCCGTATCGGACCTATTGCGGTCGCTCGAGGTAGTCACGCCGAACGGCGGTAACGGGTCGCAATGAATAGATATGCATAGCAACCCCTATGCGCATGTCGCAACTATGCGTAGGTCGCGGTGAAGCGTATGGTCGAGTCCGCCGGCGGCGCGGGTTCTTGGATGATTGATCATTGCATACCTGCGCATAGTTTCCGCTGCCGATCGGGGTGGGCGTCACTTGAGGGGCTACGGTGGCAGCCAGCGGGCTGGCGTGCCGAACAAGGGCATCACACTCGCGCCCGGCCAGCAGAACACCACGACCGCGTCACCGTTATGTAGATTCCAAACCTGGGAGAAGGACGACGGCCGTTGCGTGAATGGCGCCCGCCCACATCACGACCATCGATGATGGGCGTACGGACGTTATCCTTCGCCTTTTCAGAGTTCGCCCGTCAGCGATCGCGGCATCCGTTCACGCCATCAGGCCGTCCCACTCGGCGGGACTCAACCGCGTAGTGCCTCACGTTCACTCGCCCGACTCAACGCGATATCAGGTGTTGATCGGCACATCACCGCCCCGCTGCCGCACCCCGCGCGGCTCGCCATGATCGATGAATACCACTGCAATCAACGCGATCAACGCCGGAACAGCCATCGCTATGAAACTATGCTGCAGCGACAGCGACATGCTCACCAGTACGCCAATGAGGATCGGTGCCAGAATGGCGCCGGTGCGACCGACGCCGACGGCCCAGCCGATACCGGTCGCCCGGATGCGCATCGGGTAGTACTGGCCGGCGTACGCGTACCCCACGATCTGGGTGCCGATGGTGCAGCCGCCAGCCGTGGCCACCAGAAAATACAACAGCATCGTCGACTTGGCGTAGCCGAGCCCGGCAATCGATAGCGCGGCAAGAATGTACATGCCGATCAGCACGGCCTTGATATTGACGCGATCCGCCAGCCAGCCACCGACGAGGGCGCCGACAACGGCGCCGAAGTTCATCACCAAAACGAATGTCAGCGCCGAGCCGAGGCTATAGCCGGCAGACGCCATCAGCTTCGTCAGCCATGCACTCAGCCCGTACACCATGAACAGGCACATGATGTAGGAGACCCAGAACATAATGGTGCTGACGCCCCGTCCGTTCAGGAACAGTTCGCGAACCGGAGCACCAGCGCCCGTGTCGGCAGCGGGCAGGACGTACGTGTCACCTGGTGTCCGCCGGTAGCGTGAGTTGATCTTGCCGATAATGCAGCCGATGGCCTCGTCGTCGCCCTTTCCAAGCAGGAATGGCGTGGATTCTGGCATCATTTTCCAGAAAAATGGCACCAGTAGCGTCGGGACGGCGGCGGCAAAGAATACCGATTCCCATCCATAGCGCATCAGCAAGCCTTTTCCGATCAGTGCGGCCACCACGCCACCAATCGAGAATCCGGTGAACATCATTGTGACCAGCGTGCACTGGATCCGGCGGGGGGAATACTCCATCATCGTCGCGGTGATGCAGGGCGTAACGCCGCCGATGCCGGCACCGGCGAGAAAGCGCATTACGCTGAAGGTAACCGGATCCTTGGTCAAACCTGCTGCGGCGGTGCAGAGGCTGAAAAGCAGCACACTGGCAACGATGGTCCAGCGCCTGCCGATTCGGTCGGCAATGGTGCCTAGACAAATCGCGCCAAACATCATCCCGAAGAGTGCGGAACTCACCATGAAGCCAGCACTCGTTGGATCTACGTTCATGTCTTTCATGATCGACGGCAAGGCGATGCCTGCGATCGCGAGATCATAGCCGTCGATCACAACGATCAACGCCGACCAAAATAGCAGCATGGCGTGGAATCGGCCCGGACGAGCTTGCTCGACCACGGCTCGCAGATCAATCTGGCGCATACAATGTCTCCTTATCTATCTTTGTATTGTTGAAGCCAGTCAGCTTGCGGACGACTGGCACTCATCTTTCATGGCATTCAGGTATCCGGCGCTGCGACTGGCATGAACTTTCTGGGATCGAATATGTGCGCAGGTTCCTCTGCACGCGGGCGGTCGCGGCGTAGTCGGCCTAGCATGGGTTCGATCGATCGGTAAGCCTGTACGAGATCTTCGAGGCAGTCTGCTTCGAGGTTCAGCCCGCCCATCCTGGCGAGATCGGCGATTTCATTGCGGCTCAGTTCGCGGTAGTTCATGCTGGTGTCCATGTCCGTTCCAACCTCAATCGATTTCGGGTGAGTGACCACGCAGTCCGTGCTTCCGCTCGAATGCGTCGCCCGCTCGCAGCAGCGTGACCTCGTCGAAAGGCCGGGCCGCGAGCTGCAGTCCAAGTGGAAGGCCGCAAGGCGTCATTCCACATGGGACGCTCAAGACAGGATTGCCCGCCAGACTGAAAGGCAGCGTGATGGGCGGCCGGCGCAAATGAGCGCCGGCCGCGCCTGGCTCCGCAAGTTCCGCTTCCTGCAGCCATCCTGCTGTCAGGAGCAAATCGAATCCTGAAAACTGCCGGAACATCCTCGACACGAGTTCCGTGCGCCAACGCATTGCCTGAATGTAGTCTTCGGCGCGCAGCAGCGCGCCAGCGATGAAACTCCGGCGAAAGGGGCGGCCGAAGCTGTGCGGATTGCGTTTCAACTCGCCTTCGTGCACCGCGTAAAGCTCGCTGGTCCCGATGATCGTCCTGCAGTCGATGTAGTCCTGCACCGGGTCGAGGCGTACCTCGTCAACATGGGCGCCAAGCCGGGCGAACGTCCGGGCCGCCTCATCCATCGCGGACTCAACTTCTGATGTAGCTATGCCTGCGTACCAGTGCTTGACCAGTCCGATGCGTAATCCAGCGATATCGCCCGTCAATGCACGTCGGTAGTCGCCGACGGGCTCGTCCGCGCTGGACGGGTCGCGCGGGTCATACCCTGCCATTGCGCCGAGCAGGATGGCGCAATCCTCCACCGTACGGGCCATCGGTCCACAGTGGTCCATCGAGAAGGTGTTGGGATGCAAGCCGCGGCGGCTGACACGGCCGTAGGTTGGCTTGAGTCCCACGATGCCACAGACGGCAGACGGATACCGGATCGAGCCGCCGGTGTCCGTGCCCAGGGCGGCAGGCACCATGCGTGCCGCCACCGCTGCGCCCGAACCGGACGACGAGCCACCCGGCAGGTGCGCGAGATTCCACGGATTTAATGCTGGAGGCCATGGCAGATCCCAGCAAGGCCCGCCCTGCGTAAACTCCCAAGTTGCCGTCTTGCCGATCAGAATCGCCCCTGTCTGGTCAAGCTGCGAGACGACGTGCGCGTCTTCCTCAGGCACGTGCCGCATCAGCAATCGCGAGTTTGACGTCGTTGGAACGCCGGCTGTCTCAATGCAGTCCTTAACGGCTAACGGTATGCCGTCCATATCGCCTAGATAGCGCCCATTCCCGATCCTGATCTCGGCCTCACGTGCGGCAGATCTCGCCTGATCCGCCGTCACCTCAAGGAAAGCATGCAGGCGACTGTCGAGCCGCTCGATCCGATCCAGACAGGCATCGACGATTTCCACAGGCGACACCTGGCGTCGCCGGATCCGCTCGCCGAGCTCGGCGATGGTCAGGGCGGTCAAGTTGGCGGATTCGATTTCAGACACGCTTACGGCCCCGGCAATTGAAGTTGGGATGAATACTGCACGCTGACGTCACGCAATAGTCGGTAGGAACTTGCCATGGCATCGCGGCTTGTCAGCGCAGTGTTGAGCCCGCTCGGCGGACGGTCAACTCAACCTCGACAGATGTTCCGTCGTGCGACGCGGGCCCTATACCGCGCGGCCAGTGGCGCCCTCAGCATTTCCACCAAAGCCTGCGCGGCCTCATTGAGCATCAATGTGAATCCGGGCTCAGTTGGGCAACTCGAGCACCGTCCTGGCCAGGATGTTGCGCTGCACTTCATTCGCCCCGCCGTATATCCGTGCCGCACTGGCATTGAAGAGCGGGGCCAGCAGGTGCACGTCGCTACCACCGATGTCCACCGCTTCCGCCAATGCGGCGACGCTGCCGGCATGACGCACAATCGCCAGGCCAATGCGCTGGTAGGTATCGGTGGCCCAGATCTTCAGCATCGATACGGAGGGCGGTAGTTGCTCTCCACGCTTGACGTAGTCCGCGTACCTTGCGTAGAGCGACGCGAGATCGGCAACGTCCAATGCGAGCTCGCCATAGGCTGCGCGAAAAGCGGCGTCTTGCATCAATTCGCCCTTCTCACCCAACGTCCGGAGGTGGCCAAGCGCGTGCTGCGACTGCTTGGGACTCCCAAGGTGCAGCCGCTCGAAGCCGAGAAGCGCCTTGGCGATCGTCCAGCCCTCGTTGACCCTGCCGACCAGGTTCCTGCGCGGCACGCGCACGCCGTCGAAGAACACTTCGCAGAGTTCGCTATGCCCGGCAAGATCACGGATCGGGCGGACGGTGATGCCGGGTGTCTTGAGGTCGCAGAGCAGGAAGCTGATTCCCGCCTGCGGTTTGGCAGACTTGTCCGTCCGCACCAGCATGAAGATGTGCGTCGCATCCTGCGCGAGCGTAGTCCAGATCTTCTGCCCGGAAACGATGAAGTGGTCCCCATCGACAATGGCTTCGGTGCGCAGGCTCGCGAGGTCCGAGCCCGCATTCGGCTCGGAATAGCCCTGGCACCAGATGTTCTCGCCGCTCAGGATGTGTGGAAGGAATTCCTCTTGCTGTTCCGGCGTGCCGTACTGCATCAGGATTGGGCCCACCATCAGGATGCCCTGGTCTGGCGCGCGTGCGACGCCGTATGATTCGAACTCCTCGAACCACGCGATCAGCTTGGCAGGCGGGAGCCCCATACCGCCATGTGCCACCGGCCATGCCGGAGCGATCCACCCCTGCCGCGACAGGCAGCTATACCATTCGCCGATCTCGTCCCAATGGACGCGTCGCGGCATGTGGCGCAGCCCGGCAGGATAGTGCTGTGACAGGAACGCTCGAAGCATGCTGCGGAACTCCTGTTCGGGCATCGCGTTCCAATCCGCCGATTGCGGAAACGCTCCCTGCCATTCGCCGGACTGGCCGCCGTCCGCCGTGATTTCGCTGGCAAGTTCAAGCCAGCGCGCCTGCAGCGTCCGCTCGTCGCCGAGCCGCGGAATCAGCGCCAGGATGCGTTTGAAGTAGAGGCCAACGTCGCATTCGTCCGTGATACCCATCGCGCCGTGAAGATGTATGGCGGCGAGTGCCGAATCGATTGCGGCACGACTGGCCCGCAGCTTTGCTCGAAGCGCCCGCAAATCCCCTGAGACCGCATTCTCATCTCCGAATGCCGACTTCACTGCCTCCTCAAGACAGGCGCGGGCGAGCTCGATCTGGACACGTACATCGACGCAGCGATGCTGGAGTACCTGGAAGCTGCCGATGGGTCGGCCAAACTGCTTGCGCTGCTTCAGGTACTCCAGCGTCATCTCGTGCAACTGTTCCGCCGCCCCGACGAGTTCGGCCGCAAAAAGCACGTACCCGACGCGCACCGCTCGCTCCAGTAGGGCGGCGACGCCCTCTCCTTCCGTCAGGACCGCCGATGCCTGCAGCACTACGCCGTCAAACGTGAGCCGTGCCCGGCATCGTCCATCCGCTTCCAGCAACGGCTCGACGGTCACGCCAGCATCGCGGCCCAGCACGTGCAGCAACGCTGGCTGGCGCCGCTCGTTTGCCGCGATGATGAGCCAACCGTCGGCCGGATCGGCCGGGGCGACATACGGTGCAGCGCCGGACAGCCGCCGCCCGCCGTCCGCGGCGCGCTCGATCCTGCAGGCTCCCATGCGTGATTCGACGGCGCCATCGAGATCTAGCGCCACGCCGACGATATGCTCCCCGCTCATCACGGACTGGAGCAATCCATGTGCGGCCGGCAGATCGGCAAGCAACGTCGTGACCAGGCCTGCAGTGACCGTGTACGGCTCGGGAGCCAGCCACCGGCCCACCTTGGCTGCCAACGCCGCAGCAGCCCGCAAATCCAGCCCGAGGCCGCCGGAGTCAACGGGGACAAGTATCCCGAGCCACCCGAGCGCCGCGATCTCCCGCCAGTCTTCTCGTCCGAACTCGCCACGCGACGTCGCGTCGTGCGCCGGCAGTCGCCAGCGGCGGGGAAACGCAAGTCCGCCACGGCCGCTCAGGAACCGTTCCGCCGTGTCTTCGATGGCCGCCAGCAGCGCATCGGATTCCGTCTGTGTATCAAGCGAATTTTCCATTGAGATTCAGGCGCCTCCAGGCGCTCCGCACGTTGTACCTGCGCAGAGTTTGGTCGTCCTGCCGCATCAAGCCAAGCTGCGGATGGTGAACACGGGAGTCGCCCACGGAGAACGCGTGCTGCATTCCCCTTTCCCGGCACGGTGTCGGGAAACACGAACACCCACGTTCGTGACTTTCGATTTGTCCGCAAGCATGCGCCTCGCTACATTGCAACGGACGGAACCTGTTCGACCCGGACAGTCCTTCACAACGCGAATCACCCACGCATCGAACTGTCCGGCCCCGATAGGGGCCGGCAACAATCCAAACTATCGGAGGGACTTGTGTCTACCTTGAAAACGCCCCTGTGCGACCTGCTCAATATCGATTTCCCCATTCTCCAGGCCGGCATGGGCGGCGTGGCGTTCGGCCCTCTGGCGGCCGCCGTTTCCGAAGCGGGCGGCTTGGGAACCATTGCCGCCATCTCCCCAACACCTGAACGGGTCGAACAGGAAATCAAGCTGGCACGCAGCCTGACGAAAAAGCCGATCTGCGTCGATATCGGCTTTCCGCTGCGCGCACCGAAGGAGAAGTCGGAGGTCAACCTTCCGGAGCTGCCGGGCCCACTCAAGCAACTGCAGAATGAAATCGAAGCGCTCGGTGTCAAGATCAAGCCGACCGACGACCAGGCCATGAGCATCGAGGATGCGCGAGCGAAGCTGGAGATTTGCTTCAAGCACGGCGTGGAAGTCATCGCGTGTGCGCTCGGCACGCCGAAGTGGGTGGTGGAGGAGTGTCACGCACGCGGTGTGAAGGTCATCAGTCTCGTGGGGCGCGCTTCCCACGCCGCATCGGCTATTCGTGCCGGTACCGACATCGTTGTAGTCCAGGGAACCGAAGGCGGTGGCCATACCGGAGATGTCGGCCTCATCACGCTGTTGGCGGAAGTGCTGGAATTCTCCACCGTACCGGTTGTCGCGGCGGGCGGCATCGTCAATGGCTCCCAGATTGCCGGCGTGCTGACGCAAGGCGCGCAAGGCGTCTGGGTTGGCACGCGCTTCATTGCCACGCACGAATCCAGCGTCGGGCCGAACTACAAGGCGTCGCTGGTGGAAGCGGAAAACGACAGCACGATCCGCTCGCTGCTGTTCGATGGCCTCTACGTCCGTCAGTTGCAGAACCGGTTCACCGAAGTGTGGGCAGGTCACGAGAATGAGTTGCAGCCCTACCCCATCCAGCGCATCGTCGTGGCCCCCGCACGCTTCGCCGCGGCCGCCGCCGACCTGAAAGACCACCAACCGCTGCCTGCGGGACAAGGCTCCGGGTTGATCCACGACCTGCTGCCCGCCGGCGAGGTGCTGCATCGCCTGGTCGAGGAGACTGTGACCGCGCTCAAGCAGTCGCGTGGCCGCATCGAGCTGGCTGCCTGACAGATTAGTGACCATCGGGGCTCGTCGCGGCCGCTGCGGCACGGACGACGCCCCGGGATCGCACCAGCAACGGGGCCGGAAGGACTGCAGATGTTGACAGAGAGATCTTCCGCAAACGGCCGGGCGCCCGCATCGCTCTCCGGATGCCCTGCTCCGGTGATCCGAACACTGGACCGCGGCCTCGAGATTCTGCGCGCGTTCCGCGCCGAGCGCATCCCGATGACAAACGCTGACCTCGTCCGGCGCACTGGCCTGCCAAAAGCTACTATCTCACGCATGACCGGCACCCTCGTCGCGCTAGGCTTTCTGCGCCGCGTGGGCGGAGGTCCAAAGTTCGCGCTGGCTACTGGCGCCCAGCGTATCGGCCAGGCCTACATCGAAGCCAGCCCGGTCGCGCAGTGCGTGACGGCTTTCATGCAGGATGTCGCGGACCGCCATCGCGTGTCCGTCTCTCTTGCCGTACCTGACCGGCTCGACATGCTGTATATCGCCCAATGCACGAGCGCACACATCGCCACCCTTCGCATCGGCGTCGGCTCGCTGTTGCCCATGGGTTGGACAGCCAGCGGCCGTGCATGGCTGTCCGGCTTAAATCCAGATGTCCAGGCACATTACATCGAATCACTCCGGCAGGTGGCTGGAAGTCGGGCCGACGAGATGGAGAAAGGGATCCGGAGCGCCTTCAACGAGCTGAACACCACCGGCGTCTGCACATCGTTCGGCAACTTCCAGCGCGACGCATTCGGCGTTGCACTGCCTGTCACTGTGGGTCGGTCCGCCACGCTGATGGCCTTCGCATGTGGTGCGGTCGTACAGGAAGCCGACACCGCGGCCATCCGGTCCCGCATCGCGCCCGAGTTGAAGATCGCGTCGAAGGTCCTGGTGGATCTGCTGCGCGACCTCGACGCACAGCCGTAATTGTCGAGTCGGGCGACCGGACAGGTTGCCACCCCGATTCCTCCCGCCCTTCTTCGGATCATCTTCCCCACTGCTCGCGCAGCGCAATCGCCATCGCCATCAATCGCGGGGCCAGTTCCCGCTGGATCTTGCTGCGCGCCATGTGGGCGGAACGGCCGATGCACGCGAGCACAACTGGCGGAAGGTCCGGAACACAAACGGGCACAGCAACCGATACCAGGCCAGGCCTGTCGGTCATCGGCGACATGCAATAGCCTGCGTTGTGCAACTGCGATAAGCCTTCGGCTATCCTGCGCCGCCGCGACGGCCAGTCGCTCCCGCTCCTTCGCTCCACATTGCCTAGCAGATAGAAGCGCTCTGGCTCGGGCAGCGCCGCGAGCAGCGCCCACCCCATCGGCCCCGAGCACAATGGCGCGCATATGCCAGCGGACAGTCCCAGGTCGAGCAGGGCATGCCTGCCGATCTGTGCTTCAAGCACCATCAAATCCAACCGGTCGCGCGTTCCCAGCACGACGCAGGTGTCGGTCGCATCGGCAAATGCCTGCATCGGAATACGTGCGGCTCCTACCATATCGGTCGGTGCAGCCGCCGCATAGCCCAGCGCCAGCGCGCTGGCGGTGAGTCGGCATTTCTTGTGGATGGGATCGCGATGGAGATACGCGAGCAATACCAGCGATTGCACGATCCGAGTGACCGTGGGAACCGGAATCCCGGTCTCCCTGGCAATGTCGCGATTGGTCATCCAGTACTGATCCGGGCTGAACGCTCCTAAGACCGCAAGGGCTCTCGCAAGGGGCATGTTGCACGTGCTCGGCGGATCGCCCAGGCCGGCATCTCCCGCGGGACACGCAGGCTGGCTTGCCGGACGCGGGTCCAGCGAGACTGAGGTTGCTTTCGGCATAGTCGCCTCCCACACCAACCGCCAGCGCAGACTGAACACGCGCCGGCGCCATCTCCCTTGTCGGGGCGATGCTTACGCGTCGAGGTTGAAATTAATCGTCTTGAGCTCCGTGAAGGCCTCGATGGTCGGCCAGCCACCTTCCCGCCCGAGACCGGAGCGCTTCAGCCCGCCCATCGGAGCGTTCGGAATGCTGGCGTAGCCGTTGATGCCGATCGAGCCGCTACGAATCGCACGGGCCACGCGGAAGGCGCGGCTCACGTCGGTCGTATAGACGCAGCCGGCGAGGCCGTATTCGCTGTCATTCGCTATCCGTATGGCCTGGTCCTCGGTCTCGAACGGGATGACGCTGAGTACCGGGCCGAAGATCTCCTCCCGCGCGATCGTCATGCCGTTATCCACGTCGGCAAACAAGGCGGGATTGATCCAGTTGCCTTGGGCGAGATCGCCATCCGGGGTATCACCGCCGAACATCAGACGCGCACCTTCGGCCTTTCCGCTTTCGACATAGCCGAGTATGCGCGATACCTGCCGCCTGGAAATGATTGGCGCGGATGTCGTCGCTGGGTCGAACGGGTTGCCGAACTTGACCCTCCCGACCTGCTCGCCTGCGTAGTGAAGGAATTCGTCGAGGATTGAGACGTGCACAACCGCGCGCGACGGCGTTGAGCAGACCTGGCCGGACAGGAAAGTCGAGCACAGGCCCATCAGCGACGCGGCAGTCGTGGCAACGCTGCGCGTATCGGGGAACACGAGCGCGGCGCTCTTGCCGCCCAGCTCGAGCGATAGTCGCTTCATGTTGGCGCCGCTGACCATCAGGATCCGCTCGCCGGTTGCCGCACTGCCAGTGAAGGTCACCTTGTCCACGCCCGGATGCGACGATAGCGCTGCGCCGGTCTCCGCGCCGCCGGTAACGAAATTGAACACGCCTGGTGGCAGGTCGCACTCCGCGACAATCTGCGCGAGCCTCTGTGCCGCCAGGTTCGTGTATTCGGAAGGCTTGACGACAACGGTGCAGCCGCAAGCCAGTGCCGGAGCCACCTTCATCGAGAACATCAATAGCGGCGCGTTCCAGGCGAGAATGGCACCGACTACGCCGACCGGCTCGCGGAAACTCATGTAGTGCATATTGGATGCCCCGGAAAACTGCGGATAGGTTTCCCCATTGATCTTGTCGGCCCAGCCCGCGTAATGGTCAAATACATCCGCCGCAGCCTTGGCTGAGACTCGGGTGTTGCGGCTGAAGTGAAACGGAATGCCGTTGTCGAGTGTCTGCAGCTTCGCGAGTTCGAGTTCGGATTCGTACAGGCGGTCGATGATTCGCTGGAGCATCCGCTTGCGGTCCTGCGCCGGCATACGTGGCCACGGGCCTTCGTCGAATGCCTTCCTGGCCGCCATCACGGCGAGATCGACGCCATGCGCACCGGCTTCGGCGAACGTCGTCATGACTTCGTTGGTCGCCGGGTGAACCTGGTCGAAGTGCGAGCCGTCCCACCCGTGCCACGCACCGCCGACAAACAGCTTGCCGGGGCGGACGTCCAGTTCATCCCGGACGGGGATCAGGCTGAAAGGCATCGCGTTGTCTCCATCTTATGATCTTCGTCGATGCTAGCGGCCCACCCGTCCTCCACTCAAGTTCTCTCTCGCGATCACCACGTTCGCATATCGCGACGCTCCGTGGTTCATCACATCAAACCACTCCTGCCTCGCGCAGCGCTCGGATCTGCGCCGCGTCGTAGCCTGCCTCGGCCAACACTTCGTCGGTGTGTTCGCCGATGGTTGGTGGCCGACGCTTAACTTCGGGCGGTGTCCGCGATAGCACCGCTGGCGGCGCCACGATTGGTGCCGGGCGGCAGAGGCCCGGGTAATCGGTCCAGACATAGGCGCCGGACTCCTGGATCGAGACATCATCGAGCGCTTCGCGCGGCGAGTAAATCGGGGCCGCCGGGATCTTCGCCCTCTCCAGTTGCGACAGCGCGTCGGCCCTAGTGCGAACGGCACACCACTCGCCCATCAACGCGCTCAGGGTCTCGCCATGCTGGCCACGGCTCAGGTCGTCGCGGAAACGCGGATCGTCGGCCAACTCCGGCTTCCCGATCAGCGCCGCCCAGCGCCGGAACAAGGGCTGCCCGATCACCTGCGCGATGATCCAGCCGTCGGAAGTGCGGAAGATGTCCGAGGGTCCATACGACGGGCTGCGGTTGCCGGTGGCCTGTCGATTGACGGCGAGCGTGGCTTCCTCGATCAGTGCGCCGCTTGACAGGTTCAGCGCCGTGCGCAGCAGCGACGCTTCCACGCACTGGCCACGGTCGCTCACGCGCCGCTCGTACAGTGCCATGACCGTGCCGAGCGCGCACGAGAGTGCCGTGGAAAAGTCCACCACCGGCACCATCGCCTTGGTGGGATTCCCTGGGCTTCCCGACATGTACACCGCCCCGCTCAACGCTTGTCCGACGCCATCGAATCCCACGCGATGGCCGGCGCCTTCGTGCGAGCCGAAGGCAGTGGATGCGGTGAGGATGATGTCCGGCTTGATCGCGCACAGCGTCTCGTAGTCGAGCCCCAGGCTCCGGAGGCTCCGAGGGGGCATGTTGGCGACCACCACGTCGGCCGTCTTCACCAGCCGGCGCACCACTTCCCGGCCGGCTGCACTGTCAATGTCGAGCGTGATCGACCGCTTGTTGCGATTCGCCTGGAGGAACAAGGCGCCCTCGCCAGAATCGGTCACCGGCACGATGAAGCGGTCCTCGCTGCCGCCCACGCGATCGATGCGAATGACATCGGCACCATAGTCGGCGAGCAAGGCCGCGCAGAACGGCCCCGCGATGAAGCGTCCGAAATCGAGTACGCGGATACCTTCAAGAACCTTCGACATCTTGTTCACTCTCTATTCAATCATTTTCCGCGTGATACCCCATCCCTACATGCGGGGTCGTCGAACGAATCGTGAGGCGCCCCTTCGCGCGGGTCAATCCAACAATGGTCAACGTTCCGTGCTGCGATCCGGCCGCCATGAAGCAAATGTCGCCACGCTGCTAAATCACCCGCCGGGTGCCGAATCGCCGCGCGGAACACAAGCGTGGTTTGAATTGCCGCCGAGGCAACCTCCATCCAGCATCCACATGCACGCGTGTTGGAACGCGAATGCGCATGACAAATCGTGAGAGCGATCCATGGCCTTCGGGAAGCTGGAGAAGCCTATACCTATGAGACACAGGAGGAGATACATGAAGTCGATCGATCGCGGCAACCATTGCAAGACATGGCTTGCCGCAATCCCCGCATTGCTGGTCAGCGGCCTCAGCCACGCCCAGACTGGTGTCACGCTGTACGGCGTGATAGACACGAACATCGAGTACGTAACCAACATGTCATCCGTCGTGCCATCCGCCGCCAATGGCTTCGCGACGGGACCCGGCCACGACGTTGTTCGCCTGAACTCAGGTGGGCTGTCGGGTTCGCGCTGGGGCCTGCGCGGCGTGGAAGACCTTGGCGGTGGCCTCAAAGCGCTGTTCGTCCTGGAAAGCGGCTTCGGCGTGGACGATGGCAAGAGCACGCAGGGCGGGCGGCTGTTCGGCCGGCAAGGTTTCATCGGTCTCGAGCATGCCACAGTGGGCAAGTTCACCTTCGGCCGCCAGTACACCACGCTGTTCGACGCGCTGACAAGCTTTTCGCCGATGAACTTCGCCGTACAGTACGAACCGCTCATTCTGGAGACGGGTGTCAACTTCCGGTCGGACAACGTAGCCAAGTACACGGGACAGTTCGGTCCCGTGACCGCCATGGCGCATTGGACTTTCGGCAACGGCGTGGCCGGGGGCGGAGAAGTGCCGGGGCAGTTCCGCCGCGATTCCGGCTATGGCGCCGCGCTAAGCTACGCCGGCGGCAACTTCGGCGCGACCCTCGCTTATGACCAGTACAACCCCACACTGAACGCCGCGGGTGGCACCGGCACGGTCAGGAAGGCCGCCGCGGCGGCGAGCTACACCTTCGGCAATGCCAAGGTCATGGGCGGCTACCGCTGGGGCCGAAACACGAGCCCGACCGATGCCACGCTGCTGCGCGACAACTTCTACTGGATCGGCGGAACCTGGCAGGCCACCTCGGCGCTCGGCCTGACTCTCGCGTATTACTACGACGATGCGATGAACCTGGCGGGAACAAACATCAAGAATCCCTGGCAGGTCTCGTTCCTGGCCGACTACAGCTTCTCCAAGCGAACCGACGTCTACCTGACCACGGCCTTCGCAAAGAACGGTGGTCTGAATTTCGACACCTCGGCCATCAGCTTTGCCAACGGCTATTTCCCCGGCAATGACAAGAACAACATGTTCGGTGTAGGCCTGGGGATTCGCCACAAGTTCTGACGGACGACCGAAATAAAAGAGGGACCACCGCGAGGTGGTCCCGGAAGGTCCCTGCTGGCCGGAGTTTCACCAGAAGGACCACTGGAGCCTGGTCCGCCTAGACGATTCGCATCTCCTGCAGCGCTTCGAGTTCCTTCGGATCGAGCTTGAGCAGGCCGCAGTAGACCTCCTCGTTCGCGCCACCGAGTGTCATGGCCGGCTGGTCGAACTGCGAAGGCGTGGCCGAGAAGCGGATAGGCAGGCCCATGCCTACCGCATCGACCTCGCCAAAGTCTGGGTGGACGAGCTTCACCAGCGCGCCGCTGTCATGCAAGCGATGGTCATGAAGCACCTCGTCGGGCTTGCGCACTGGTGCACATGGCACGCCACGCCGTTCGAGCAGTTCCCGCACCACTTCCACAGTGCTGCGCTGCTGCGTCCATGCGGCAATGATGTCGTTAAGCACCGCAGCGTTGCGCATGCGAGGGCCTCGCCCGCTGAAGCGCGGGTCGTGGAGCAACGCCGGCTCCCCGATGGCTTCCAGCAGTCCACGCATCCAGTCCGGCTGGAAGGCAACGATGGCGATCTGGCCATCGAGCGCGGGATAGACGCCGAATGGAACCAGCCGGTCATGGCAGTTGCCCGTGCGCGACGGATATCCCGCACGACCCATGACATCAAAGTGCTCCTCCGCCACCCACGACGCCAGGCAATCAAGCATCGATACCTGCACGCTCTGGCCTTCGCCGGTGCGTCCGCGGTGGATCAGCGCGGCCAGGACGCCGTTGACGGCGTACATGGGCGCCACCAGGTCCGCGATCGGCAATCCGCAGCGCGTCGGCGGACCATCGGCAAAGCCGGTGACCTCCATGATCCCGCTCAACGCCTGGACGATGATGTCCATGCCCTTCAGACCCGGAAACGCGCTCGGCTCTCCCATCGCCTTGATTGACGCATACACGATGCGCGGGTTGCGCTGCCGGACCTGTTCGTAGTCGATGCCGAGCCGGGCGGTGGCGCCTTCGCTGAAGTTTTCGATCACCACGTCGGCCTGCTCCGCGAGCCGCATGAACAGCTCGCGGCCCGGATCCGACTTCAGGTCAAGGGTGACGCTCTTTTTGTTGCGCGCGCGGTTGAGGATGGTGAGCGATACGTCGCCGTCCTCGCGCTGCCCGAAGTGGATGCTCTCACTGCCCACGTACGGGGGATTGGTGCGTGCGATGTCGCCACCGCCAGGGGCCTCGACGCGGATCACTTCCGCACCCATGCCGCCGAGCATCATCGAGGCGTATGGCCCGGCCAGGGCGACGGTCAGATCCAGTACGCGAATGCCGTCGAGCGGCCGCGGTTGTCTTGCTGCCACGGATATCTCCTGTCGAATTGGCCGAGGGCCCGCGTTCCTTTCGGGGCCCTCGCCGTTTCACTGCTTCGGGCGCAGCTTCATCAGGCCGGTTCGCGTGGCCACGCAGACTTCTTCGTCTCGCTGATTCAAGCCCACGTGGCGGAAGGTCACGATGCCGGAGTCGGTCCGGCTCTTCGACAGGCGGGCATTCAGGATCTCGGTACGTACGCGGATCGTGTCGCCGTGGAAGGTCGGCTTGGGGAACTTGATCTCCTGGAAGCCCAGGTTGCCCAGCGTGGTACCCAGCGTGGTTTCGTACACTGTGACGCCTGCCACCAGCGCCAGCAGGAACATGCTGTTGACGAGCCGTTGGCCATAGATCGAGTCCTTGCTGTACTCGGCATCGATGTGCAGGGGCGCGCAGTTATAGGTCAGGGCCGAGAACAGGACGTTGTCGGTCTCCGTAACCGTGCGACGGATCGCGTGCTCGACCACGAGGCCTTCGCGGCAATCCTCGAAATACAATCCAGCCATGGGTAATCTCCGGTAAATGGGTCAGGCGTTGAAGGATCTGGCGAGCGCGACAATCTCGCGCGCGGTCTTGACGTGGGCGATGTCGATGTGTTCGCCGTCATAGATGCAGGAAGCGCGACCGTTGGCCTGCGCCTCGTCGAGGGCCGCAATCATGCCCTCGTAGAATGCAACGGACTCCGGCGAAGGGGTATAGACCTCGTTGATGCTCGCGACATTGGAAGGATGAAGCGCAAGTTCGCCCGCCATGCCGAGGTTGCGGTCCAGCAGTGACGATTGCTTCAAGCCCTCGAGGTCCCGAACCTGCTGCCAGACGCCACCGATGGGCAACTTTCCCGCGGCGCGTGCGGCCATCACGGCGCGCGACTTGAAGTAAAGGCTTTCGCGGCCGCCCGGCGTCCATTCGTAGCCCAGTGCGCGCGCCACGTCAGCATTCTTTGCGGTAGCACCACAGATAGCACCCACGCGGTCGCGTTTAGCGATCTCGAAGGCCAGTTCGAGCGAGCGCGCCGTCTCGAGCAGCGGAATGATTCGCGTCGTGCCAGCTTCCAGCCCATTGCGGTACTCGGCCTCCGACAGCATCATAGAGACGCAATCGACGTCTTCGGGCCCGCACGGCTTCGAGATCACGATACCCTCCACGTGCGGGCCGACTACCGCCAGGATGTCGTCGAAGTCATAGAGATGGGGGGAGCGGTTGATGCGCACATAGATGCGCTGGTTCTGCCCGGCAAGCCACGCCAGCTTCGAGCGGACCACGCCGCGGGCCTCGACCTTCAGGTCGGGGGGGACACTGTCTTCCAGGTCCAGGATCAGGGCGTCCGCCTTCGCAGCGATCGACTTTTCGATCCAGTCAGGTTTGTTGCCCGGCACGAACAACAGTGATCGTGCCGGCTTCATTGCGCCATGACTCATCTTCGTCTCCTTCTCTGATTACATTCGTTTCGCGGGATTACTTCACGTACCGGCGGAAATCCGGCGGCCGCTTTTCGAGGAACGCGCGCACGCCTTCGCGTGACTCCTCGGTGTCATACATGTAGGAAACCGTCTGCATGCCCATCCAGCTAATGCCGCGAATGCTCTCGCTGTCGGCATTGAACGACCGCTTTGCGATCGCCAGCGCGGAAGGACTGTGTTCGAGAATGCGGCCGCACCAGTCCGCGACCTCGGCATCGAGCTTGTCATCAGGCACCACGGCATTGACCAGGCCCATTGCCTGCGCCTCGCGCGCGGGGTAGCGCTTGCACAGGTACCAGATCTCGCGCGCCTTCTTTTCCCCAACGATGCGGGCGAGATAGGCGGTCCCGAATCCCGGGTCGACCGATCCAACGCGCGGTCCGACCTGCCCGAACACCGCCGATTCGGCTGCGATCGTGAGGTCGCAGATCGTCGCCAGCACATTGCCGCCGCCGATGGCATAGCCTTGCACGCGGGCGATCACCGGCTTGGGCACGTCTCGGATGGCGGACTGCAACGCTTCGATCTGCATGCCGATGGTGCCGCGTCCGCTGTACTGTCCGTTGTGGGCACCCTGGTCGCCCCCAGTACAAAAAGCCTTGTCGCCGGCGCCCGTCAGGACGATCACGCCGATGGCGCGATCCCAGCCCGTGTTACCGATGGCGTCGATCAGCTCGTCGACGGTCTGCGCGCGCATCGCGTTCATGACCTTCGGCCGGTTGATCGTGATGGTCGCTACGCGCCCGGTGACTTCGACGACGATATCTTCATACTGATGGTTCATTGCTTCTCCACGGCTTGGGAAAGACCGGCGGCGTGGGCCGCCAGCGCGATGGCTTCCAGCGCCTCGGGATTGGCCAGCGACGACAGGTCGCCAGCGTCGAGGCCCAGCGCGGCCGCGCGCACGGCGCGGCGCATGATCTTCATGTTGCGGGTCTTCGGGAGGTCGCCGACGAACAGCACGGCTGTCGGGCGAAACGCCGCGCCCAGTCCTGCGACGACGGCGTCGGAGAGGGTCTTGCGCATCGGCTCGTCTGCGTCGTTCCCCGGCATTGGCGTGACCACGAGGCCCACCGTCTCGCCCTTGACTGCATCCGGCATGCCGATGGCTGCCACCTCCGCCACCTTGCCGGTTGCCATGACGAGTGTCTCGATCTCGGACGGGCCGGTTCGCTTGCCGGCCACCTTCAGCGTGTCGTCCGACCGTCCCAACACGTACCAGTAGCCATCGCTGTCGATGGCGGCGCGGTCGCCGTGCATCCACACACCGGGCACCCGGCTCCAGTAGCTGTCGAGATAGCGTTGGCGGTCGTGCCACAGGCCGCGCGTGAGTCCGATCGACGACGAGCGCAGGGCCAGTTCCCCCGTGCCGCCGGGGCTGACCGACCTGCCTTGCTCGTCGACGATATCGGCGCCCATGCCCGGCACCGGCCCGGCAAACGCGCAAGGCTTGAGCGGATGGATCACGGTGCCGGTTACGATGCCGCCCCCCACCTCCGTCCCGCCCGAGTAATTGATGATGGGCCGGGTGCCGCCACAGACGCGCTCGAACATCCAGCGCCACGCGTCGATGGTCCATGCTTCGCCAGTGGACAGTGCGAGCCTCAGTGCGGACAGGTCATATTTCTCGATGTCCGCGCCGCCGACCGACATGAAGCTGCGTACGATGGTCGGCGCGATACCGAGTACGGTCACGCGATGCTGCTCCATCAGACGCCAGAAGCGACCCTTGTCCGGAAAGTCATGGGCTCCCTCGGCCATGATCATCGTCCCGCCCAGCAGCGTGGTGCCATAGATCAGCATCGGGCCAACCAGCCAGCCCATGTCGCTCAGCCACATCAGCCTGTCGCCGGCGCGCATGTCGGCGCACAGGCCCATGTCGAGCGCGAGCTTGGCGATGAAGCCGCAATGCGAATGGACAGTGCCCTTGGGCTTGCCGGTAGTCCCCGACGTGTACATCAGCATCATCGGCGCATCGGCGGGCATCTCGGTGGTGGGCGCATCGTCTGGCTGTCCCTCCGTCAACTCGTGCCACCAGTGGTCGAAGCCCGTCTGCCATGCCACCTCGACGCCGAGATTGCGCAGTACCACGACATGCTTCAGCGTCGGCACTTCGGCGCGCGCGGCATCGATGGTCTGTTTCATCGGACTGGCCTTGCCGCGGCGCGAGCTGGCATCGGCCGTCAGTACTGCCACCGCGCCACCGTCTCGCAGCCGCCCGGCCACGGCCTGGGCACCGAAGCCCGAGAACAGCGGCAGCACCACGCCGCCGATCTTGGCGATCGCGAGCAGCGCTGCGGCGGCCTCCGGCACCATTGGCATGTAGACACCGATCACGTCACCCGGCTTGCAACCGATTTGCCGCAAGCCAGCCGCAAGCCGGCTGGTCTGCGCATCAAGTTCCGCGTAAGTCCAGCGGCGCACTTCGCCGCCCTCGCCTTCCCACACCACAGCTTCCTGATGGTCGCGCCGGGTGCCGCGATAACGGTCCAGACAGTTGAGGACCGCGTTCGTCGTGCCGCCCATGCACCACTTCGTCCACTCCACACCTTCGCCAGCGTCCAGCACTGACTGGTACGGTTGGTAGAAGCGCAGGTCCATGTGGCGGATCAGCGCGTTCCAGAAGTCCTCGGGGCGGGTGGCGGCGAAGTCCAGCAACTGCCGATAGCTGTCCGGGTCGGCGTGCCCGATGCCCACGGCGCGCATGAAGGCCGCCAGCGCGCTGGCCTGCGCGGCTTCGGCATCCGGGCGCCATGCCACGTCGTATGCTTGCCAGGCTGCTTCCATCAGTGTCTCCGCTTTGAGTTGTGCTTTCGCTTGGAACCCATGCTAGAGGCCGGGCCGGCTTGCGCTCAAGCGGTCACTGACGAACACGCGCGTCGCATTCTGCGAACACACCGGATGGACAGCCGGCGTTCTCGATTGGGCAACACGGCGGTCATGATTTGCCACTTGAGTCGGGTCGCACTGAACTCCTAGCATTGCTGCACGACCGACCGCCCTATACCGCGAGGCGCCGGCAATAGGACAGTTCAGGAGACAACGTTGAACGAGAATGCAGGGGCTGGCCCACTGACCGGTCTGAAAGTCATCGAACTGGGCGGCATCGGTCCGGGCCCGTTTTGCGCCATGCTGCTGGCGGATATGGGGGCGGACGTGTTACGCCTCGACCGGATCGTGCCGTCTGACAGTGGCGTCCACATGGACCATCGCTTCAATCTGCTGCATCGCAGCCGCCGTTCCGTGGCCATCGACCTGAAGCGGCCGGAAGCCGTCGAACTGGTGCATCGGCTGACCGCATCGGCGGATGCGGCGCTGGAGGGCTTCCGCCCTGGCGTAGCGGAGCGGCTCGGGATAGGGCCCGGGGATCTGCTCGCTCGCAATCCGCGGCTGGTCTACGGCCGCATGACGGGCTGGGGACAGGACGGCCCGTTGGCACAGGCGCCAGGCCACGACATGAACTACATCTCCCTGAGCGGCGCCCTGCATGCCATCGGCGAACGCGATGGCCCGCCGTTGCCGCCGCTGAATCTCGTCGGGGATTTCGGCGGCGGTGCGATGTACCTCGCGTTCGGCATGGTCTGCGCAATGCTCGAAGCCACGCGATCGGGACGCGGCCAGGTCGTGGATGCAGCCATGGTCGACGGCTCTGCCCACCTGATGACACTGATCTATGGGATGTTTGCTGCCGGTGCCTGGTCCGACCGGCGCGGCGACAACCGTCTCGACTCCGGTGCCCCGTGGTACAGCGTCTATGAGACGCGGGACGGCCGCCATGTGTCGCTCGCGTCGAACGAGGCACGCTTTTACCGGCAGACGCTCGAACTGCTCGACCTGGCCAGTGAAGCACTGCCAGACCAGCACGACAAGAAAGGCTGGCCCATTCTTCGAGCGAAATTCACGGAGGCGTTCCGCCGAAGAACGCGCGACGAGTGGTGCGAACTGGTCAAGGGCACCGACGTATGCCTTGCGCCGGTGCTGTCGCTGGCGGAGGCCCCGCATCACCCGCACAACGTCGCACGCGGCACGTTCGTCGAGTACGACGGCATCGTGCAGCCCGCTCCGGCGCCGCGCTTCAGCCGCACGCGGCCGGAACTGCGTCGCGGTCCGGCCGCGCCAGGCGCGCACACTGCGGAGGCGCTTGGCGATTGGGGCATTGATCCTGCAGAGATCCGTGTGTTGACCCAGGCTGGAGTCGTGCGATGAATGCAGAGTCGAATATGTCCAACAATGCCCTGCGCCCGCTGGATGGCGTGCGTGTGCTGGCCGTCGAGAACTTCATCGCCGGACCGTTCGCCTCGATGTGGCTGGCGGACGCGGGCGCCGAGGTCGTCAAGGTCGAGTCCTGCGAAGGCGGAGACTTTTCGCGTAGCACCAGCCCGGTCAAGGTCGCCGAGGACGGTACCGTGCATGGCCTTTCCTTCCTGCGCTCAAACCGCAACAAGAAAAGCGTCACGTTGGATCTCAAGCATCCGGAGGGCAAGCAGGTTTTCATGAAACTGGCGGCCGTTGCCGACATCGTCGTCGAGAACCTGCGCCCCGGTGTGATGGACCGGCTGGGCGTTGGCTACGACGCACTGCGGGAACGCAATCCACGCCTCATCTACGTCGCCATCTCCGGCTTCGGGCACACCGATGTGAAGCCGAGCCCCTATACCGACTATCCGGCATTCGACATCGTCGGACAGGCTCTGAGCGGGCTCATGTACCGGCCGGAACGACAAGGCGACCGCCCGACCTACCTCGGCTTCTCGTTGGCCGACTTGCAGGGTGGCATTCTCGCCGCGCAGGGCGCATTGCTGGCCCTGTACCAGCGAGAACGCACCGGTCGCGGCAAGAAAGTAGACATCTCGCTCTACGACGCTTCCCTCATCCAGAATGAGATCTCCGTCGCCATGTACTCGGCGTTTCGCAAGTCCGCGCCGCCTGGCGTGCATGCGGTAACCGCACCGTTCGGGACTTACCGGGCCAGTGACGGCTATATCGTCATCGCCGTGCTCGGCGAGCATATCTGGAAGCGGTTTTGCGAAGTGATCGGCAAATCCGACCTCCCAAACGATCCACGCTTTGCCGACGGCGTGTCCAGACGCAAGCACAGCGATGCGCTCAACCCTCACATCGACGCTTGGCTCGCCACGCGCACGCGTGCCGATGCGGTCAAGGCGCTATGCGACGGCGGCGTGCCGGCCTCGATGGTCAACGATATTGCTGACGTGTTCGAGTGCCCGCACGTTGCGGCCCGTGAAATGTTGATGACCCTGGACGATCCGGTCTGGGGACCGATCCATGTCGCCGGAAACCCGATCAAGATGTCGGGCGTGCCTGAGCCTGAAGCAGGCTTGCCGCCGCAACTCGGGGAGCACACGAACGCAGTATTGAGTCACTGGCTGCGCATGGACGCGCAACAACTCGACGCGCTCCGGGCGCAGGCCGTCATCTGATCACGCCGCAGGTTTTCGCGGCACAGCAGGCTGGCCGCGGCACACACTACGAGCGGGCGCAGCATTGACACGCCATTTCAAAGGGATAGTACATGCCTCCCATCATCAACTTGCTCTTCGCAATTTCTATCGCTCTGGGAACACTGGCGCCAGGTACGGCGTCGGCCCAGGCATTCAAGTCGACGATCCGGATCGTGGTGCCACAGGCGCCGGGCGGGGGTACCGACCTCGTAGCCAGAATCCTTGCACCTGGCTTGTCCAGCGAGCTTGGACAGACTGTGATCGTCGAGAACCGTGCAGGTGCCAGCGGACAGGTCGGCACCCAACTCGTGAAGAGCGCGCCGCCAGACGGAACGACGATTCTGCTAGCTGTCGACCACTCCCTGATCATTGTGCCCCTGACGGTGCCCGGTGCCCGCTACAACGTGCAAACTGACTTTGTGTCGCTTGGACAAGCGGTGCGCACCTACTGGACCCTGATCATTCCGCCGAATGCGGCCTACAAGAACTTCAAGGACTACATCGCCACGATCAGGACGGATCCAAATTCGCGCTCCTATGGGGTGCCACTCGCGGGCGGCGCGACAATGGCAATCGGCGAAGCTATCAGTAAGTACGCCGGCGTCGGCCTGGTGGAAGTACCTTTCCACGGCTCCGCACCGCTGCTGCAGAACGTGCTGGCCGGGCAGTTGCCCGCCGGGATAACCGGCATGCCAGAAGCCATCGCCGCGCACCGTTCCGGCAAGGCCAGGGTCATCGCGGTCTCCGGGTCCGCGCGGTCGCAGTTGATGCCCGACGTTCCAACCTTCAAGGAACTCGGCGTCGATGGCCTTGAGTTCCGGACCTTCGTTGGCTTCTTCGCGCCGCGGGGTCTGCCGTCGGCAATGGCACAGCAGTTCAACGCCGCCCTCCGGAAGACGTTGGCCGATACCGCGGTACAGCAAAAGATCATGCAACTTGCATTGCAACCGGCGCCGACCACGATCGAGGAAGCCAGCCGGGAAGTCGGTGAAATGGCGGTCTTCTGGAAGACCGCGCTCGCGGCCCGATAGTAGGCCCCAGGCAATACAACAACTATTCAAAGGAGACTCCATGCTTACCCGCCGTACCATGCTCTGCCTGCTACCCGCGCTCGGCGCGCCATGGGCGCGTAAGGGATTCGCGCAAATCTACCCTGCCCGACCTGTCCGCTTCGTCGTCCCGGTGGCACCGAGTTCGGCAACGGACCTTGTGGCACGCCAGGTCTCGGTGTTGCTGAGCAAACTGTGGGGTCAATCGGTGGTGGTGGAAAATCGTCCGGGCGCTGGTGGCGCAATCGGAGCCGACGCGGTGGCGAAAGCGCTGCCAGACGGGTATACCGTGCTATTCACGTTCTCCACGCATTACACGACTCCCTGGCTGGAGAAGACGCCATATGACCCGGTCAAGGATTTCGAGCCCGTAGCGCGGTTGGCGAGCACCGCCCTGGTCATGGTGACGGCTACCGATTCACCATACAAGACGGTGCGCGACGTCATCGCAGCGGCAAAACGTGAGCCGAGGTCCATCAGCTATGCCTCGGCGGGCGATGGCTCCGCGTCGCATATGAGCGGCGCGCTTCTGAATGCCATTGCCGGCATTCAGATGACCCATGCGCCCTACAAGAACGGAGCACAGGCCATGGTCGAGACCGCCAGCGGTCAGGTACAGGTGGCCTTTGCAGGGCAGGCGGCGCTTCCGCTGATCCGTGCCGGGAAGCTTCGCGTGCTCGCCGTCACCAGCGCACAACCTTCCGCGTTGATGCCGAATGCGCCGCCGATGAACAAGGCGGCTGGTATCGAAGGCTACGATATGACTTCGCCGGTGTGGGCTTTTGCGCCAAAAGGGACGCCGGCAGCCATCGTCGACAAACTCTCGGACGCGTTCGGCACCATTGTTGCCTCTCCGGAATTCAAGGCGTTTTGCACCGCGCAGGCGCTCGATCCGGGTTTCATGCCGGCTGCGGCGGTGCGTGCAGGCGTAGCAGCCGAGGCGGAGAAATGGCATCGTCTGGTCCAATTGACCCGTGCGTGAGCCCATCCGGCCAGGCAAGCCGATTGACCTCATGTGGGGCTGGCGATACCCTCTCCCGCACGGGCGGCGCCGAGATCGCCCAAGCTTCAGGAGACATACATGAGCACGTTGAGCGTGCATGGCCTCACCCGCCGGGTAGACCTGTTCACACTACGGCTGTTCCTGACAGTCGTCGAGGAACGCCAGATCCGACGCGCTGCCGTGCGCGAGAACATCGCCCCTTCCGCAGCCACGAAACGCATCCAGGATCTCGAGGACGTCGCCGGCGTGCAGCTTTTCGAACGCCAGCCCACTGGCATGGTGACCAGCGCCGCGGGCGAGGTGCTGGCGCGCCACCTGCGGCTGCTATTCGAGAACCTGGACGACATGCGGCGTGAACTCCAGGAGTTCTCGGAGGGCGTGCGGGGATATATCACGATCGCGGTCACCGGCTCCATCATCGTGCAGTACCTTGCGCGGGAGATCGGCGAGTTCTCGCGCAGTTTCCCCTTGGTCGAGTTCGATATCCAGCAGGATCTCAATACGAACGTGGTCAAGGGCGTCGTGGCCGGCGATGCCGATCTGGCGGTCTATGTGGCCAGCAGCGACATCGACGAAAGCGGGCTCGACGTTCTCCCATATCGTACAAACCGCCTGGTGGCACTAGTCCCACGCGGCCATCCGCTCGCAGAATTCCCGGAAGTGCCGTTCGCGGACCTGATACGAGAGCCGTTCATCGGCATTCCTTCTTCCACCACGCTGATGGCGGACCTCCATCGCGGGGCAAGCGACCTGGGCCGGACATTCCAGCCAAAGCTGACGGTCGGTACGGTTGAGGCAGCACGTGCCCTGGTGGAAGCCGGCATGGGCGTCACGGTTCAACCAGACTGCATGTTCCCAGTTGAATCCGTCCCGCAGGTAGCGGTCGTGCCGCTCGCAGACTCGTGGGCGGTACGGCCCGTGCATATCGGAACGCGCACCGGCCGCCCAATGACGGCGGCCACGCGAGCCTTTATTCGTCAACTCACCGAGCAGCCTGTGCTGCCTGTTGAAAGCTGAAACCGGAACAGGGTTCGCGGACGGCGAACCCACGGGTCGCGGATGAAAACTTGGCGGCTGTGCGGCGTGCGGAATAACCTTCCGGCACGGACCTGTGCCGCGGGGGCACCGGATCGCTTACTTCGCGGAGACAACACGATGGAAACGCCTGCGTCCGGTCATTACTTCGAAGAGTTCTCGATCGGAGATGCTTACCTGCACGAAATCGAAAGAACGCTGACCGAAGCCGACAACCTGCTGTTCAGCACGCTCACCCACAGCGCGGAGCCATGGCACCTGGATGAGATGTATGGCCAGCATTCGATGTATGGCAGCCGCGTCGTCAACAGCATCTTCACCCTGATGTGGGCCTGCAGTGTCGGCATCGATCGACTGACGCACGGCACGATGCTCGGCAATCTTGGCTTTAGCGACGTTCAGTTTACGCGCCCGGTGTTCTTTGGCGACACGCTGCGCGCAGAGAGCGAAGTTCTCGACAAGCGAGTGGCCGGCCCGGATGCCGATGCTGGGATTATCGAACTGGAGAGCCGTGCGTACAACCAGCGACGGGAGATGGTGACCCGGTTTCGCAGTGTGCAGCTTGTCAGGAGGCTAAGCGTGGGAAGTTGAACTGGCGCGAGGCCGGTGTCTCAAAGATGGCTCTTTCCCGCCATTCGCTTAGGGCTTGATGGAATGGCCGAGTTGGGTCGGGTGGCGCCGACCGGATCGCCCTCCCTTCGTCGAAGTCGGCCACAAGCTGCGCTCGGCCGATCCTTGATGGAGACGTTCGCGCTATCTGAATTCCTCGGTGCAGCTTCAGCTGTGCTTGTGTGCCACGTCGTTGCACATGCACGCGTAGTGCGAGTCGTTTCATGCATTGCCCAGGATGATGCTGCAGAAGTTCATGCGGCCGAAACCTGGGTCCTTCATAGCAAGGACGTCGTCGTTCACCGTGCCGAAGGTCGAATCCGGTCGATACTTCATTTCCTCGTTGAACGCATTGATGATCTGCTCCTTGAAGTTCTCCCCACGAGGGTGAGCGGTGACCACTAGCGTGAGTTGCGCTTCGGTGAACTCGTCGTATGCGAGTCCAAGAACGTCCATTTCGACACCTGCGGTCACCAGTTGACCCACCGGCTTCTTGAACTGGGGAATACCGGGAGTTGTATCTTCATGCGCGGCATTGGAATACTGCGCGCGGCTTTTGCCGAAGTCGGGGCGTTTGTACGCTGCCCAAACCCGCGAGGCGTTTTACTGTTCCATCACGGCCTGAGGCGTGTTCCGGAAGCTGATCGCCATACGGTTATAGGTATTCATCAGGCTGATGGCGATGGTCAGGTCAACCAGTTCATGTTCATTGAACACGGCGCGGGCGGCCTCGTAGGCTGCGTCCGGCACTCCGGTCTGTGCCACCAGCGTGACCGATTCGGACCATGCGAGTGCTGCGCGCTCGCGGTCGTCGAATAGATGGCCCGCTTCCCTCCATGCCTGCACGAGCGCCAGCTTTTCGACCTTCACTCCTTTTTTCAGCAGGTCGCGTGTATGCATGTCGAGGCAATAGGCGCAGTTGTTGATCTGCGAGACGCGCAGGTAGACCAGGTCGACGAGAACCGGCGACAGGTCGCTCTGCATGACGTAGCCGTAGACGCTGCCAAGGGCTTTGACGCCCGCGGGCGCAATCTGGGTGTAGTCGAGGCGCTTGCTCATGTGGTGACTCCTTGAGGCGGTGGTTTACTTGATGGGAGTGGTCAGGGCTTTGTCGCTGCTGTCCGCGACGAACACGGCGAGCAACTTTGCAGGCATTGTTTCACTCGCGTTTCGGCTTATGCGGTGAACGGCGCCGGGCTCCTCGAAGAAGCTCTCGCCGGCATGGTAGACCCGCTTCGAACCGTCATTTACCTGTGACTCGATGTCCCCCGATAAGACGTAGGCATAGATGAAAGCCGAGCCCGCATGCCGGTGCGCGGGCGACGCTGCACCGGGTGCGTAATCAACGACGACGGCGGTCAACGACTTTCCCGGAATGTTGGGAATGGCCCGCTGAAAATTCGGTGTGACGGTTTCAGCCGCGCCATGTGCTGCGGCCGGCACCGCGATGGCGAAGGCCATGGCTGTTCCGGCGGCTCTTACGATGGATTGAATGTTCATAGATGTCGAACTCCTTTGTGCTCCTGCATTGTCGGGCGACATGGGGGCACGCAAAAGCACCAGGAATGAACATTTTCGCTGCACCAAGAAGCGATGGCAAAGTAGGTGTCGCTGGTCCGTCAGTGGCGCCCGAGAACGAGCTCCAGCAGGCGGGAACAGTTGGCCGGCAGCGTTCTTTCATTCAGATTCGTCACGCCAAGCAATAGCCCCTGCTGCCCAGGATTGCTCATGTACCAAGGTGAGAGAGGAACTGGGGCCAGCCCGAAAGCTCGCGCCCGCAAAGCGATATCGATATCTGATACGGATTGTGGAAGCGCGGCCACGACAGTCATGCCGGCGGCAGCCTGCACCTTGATTGAATCCGAAGCCAGTTCCTTCAGAGAACGAACCAGAGCTTCCCGTCGGGCAGCGTAAAGACGTTTCATTCGTCGCAGATGGCGAAGATAGTGTCCTTCGTGCATGAACTCGGTCACGGCGTGCTGCACGGATGCAGCTGGCGCTGGCGCAAGGCACGCCGCGACGTCGCCGAAGCGGCGTGCCATGGCTGGCGGGACAACGAGAAACCCCAGGCGCAGTGCCGGGCTAATCGCCTTGCTAAAGGTCCCGATGTGCAACACTCGTCCGTCCTGATCGAGCGAGGCGAGCGCCGGCGCGGCCCGTCCTTTCAACTGCAGCTCGCCAAGATAATCGTCTTCGACAATCCAGGCGTCGTTTTGTTTGGCCCAGCCGAGCAGCGAAAGCCGTCGAGGTAGCGACATCGTCATTCCGAGCGGCGCCTGCTGGCCCGGTGTCACCACCGCGACGGTGGCTTCTGGCGCGATCCGGATGCCCGCGTGGATATCGAGCCCGTCCGCGTCCACCGGCACCCCTGCGACGGTCATGCCTGCGAGCCCAAGCGCCGTACGCGTGAGCGGAAAGCCGGGGTCTTCCATCCAGGCCTGTCTGCCTTCCACGCGCAGGCCGCGAATCGCCAGATTGAGTGCGCCGGAGAAACCTGCCGTAACGAAGACCTGGGAGGGAATGCATCGAAGCCCACGTGAGACGCCAAGATACGCCGCGATCTCCTGTCGCAAATCCGGCTCGCCGCGGGGATCGGGGTATCCGACAGGAGCCGCTGCCGCCCGGCGCGCCGCGCGTGCCTGAATGCGTGACCAGAGCTTGAACGGAAAGGCGTCCTGGGAGGGCACACCCATTTGAAACGCCAAAGGCGCCGCGCTGAAATCGTAGAACAGATCTGGTAGCGGCGGCGCCTCCGGCGACCATCCGGTCGTCGCCGGCAAGGGCCGCGCGGCTACCCGGGTGCCAGCCGCGCCCTGTCCGATCGCGAACTGCTCGTCGATCAGGCGTTCATAAGCGGCTCGTACCGTACCCCGGGAGACGCCAAGCTGGGTGGACAGGTCCGACCAGGAGGGCAGCCGCGCGCCGGCGGCAAGCTGGCCCGACTCGATCGCATCTCGAATCGAGCCGTAAATTTGCACCGATAGAGAGATGCGTGCGGAGCGATCGAGGCCAATAGAAAGCTTTGTCATGGATGCGATAGTACATTCGGATTGTTCGATCTTGGGCCTTCTCCATGACCCAAGGTAACCGTAACCTTCTCGGTGTAGCGCCGCCAAACAATTCCCCTTCGGGATCAGCGGACCACGCGGCGCGGTCCGGAAGTCATGCGTGCTGCAGGAATCGCACGCTCTCTACAGCTCGAGGAACCCGATGAAGCAGGATAAAGAAGCGCCGGCGAACGATATGCCCGGCGTCGTCATTCCCGACAGCCAACTGGCGCGCGAGGTAGCGCAGCTCATTCGCGACACCGAAAGCGAATTGCTGTTTAACCACTCGACACGAGTCTATCTATGGGGCGCGCTGCTGGGAAAACGAAAGGGTGCCGCCTTCGACCCGGAGCTGCTCTACGTTGCGGCCATGTTCCACGACATCGGTTTGACGTCCGCCTATCGCGAAAGCGAACTGCGTTTCGAAGTGGACGGCGCCAATGCCGCGCGCGATTTTCTGCGCAGCCATCATGTCGACGAGGCGGACGTAGCGAAGGTGTGGACCGCTGTGGCGCTCCATACGACGCCCGGCATTCCCGAGCACATGCACGGTGAAATCGCGCTGGTGCAAGCCGGAGCTGGAATGGACGTGGCGGGACGGGGCTTCGATGCGTTTTCTGAGGAGCAGCGCGCGGCGGTGATCGCAGCTTATCCGCGCGGCGCCGATTTCGCCAGCAACATGATCGATGCCTTCTACGACGGCATGAAGCATCGACCAGACACCACATTCGGCACCTTTAACGACGATTTCCTCGCGCACAAGGATCCGCACTTCGAGCGCGTGAACGTGTGCAGCATCATTTTGCATTCGAGCTGGGGCTGACTTCGGACCCCACGGGCTTTCATCCCAACAATCTTAGGATTTCCGAAATGCTCAGACGTACGTTTTTGGTCACAGGCGCAAGCAAGGGTATCGGGCGCGCGTTGTCAAACCGGCTCGCCGCCGACGGACATCAGGTCATCGGTCTTGCACGCGGGGCCGATGATCCGAGTTTCCCCGGCACACTGGTTTCCGTCGATCTGACCGATCGCGATGCGACGGCGAGCGTGCTCAAGGGGCTGGTCGAACGTTACGCCTTCGATGGCGTCATCAACAACGCGGGTTTCGTCCGGCTGGCCGGAGTTGAAGCGGTCGATCTCGACGATCTCGAGGCGTCCTTCCGACACAACCTCATCTCCGCCGTGCAGACCGTGCAAGCCTTGCTACCTGGCATGCGGGACCGAGGGTGGGGACGAATCGTCAATCTCTCGAGTCTTGTCGTGCTTGGCGTCGCCAATCGCACGGCCTACGCTGCGGCGAAAGCCGCGATGATGAGCTTTACGCGCACTTGGGCGCTGGAGCTTGCGCAGACCGGCATTACAGTCAATGCCGTCGCGCCCGGACCCACCGAGACCGAACTGTTCCGGCAGAACACGCCCGTCGGCAGCGAAGCGGAGCAGCGCTTTCTGTCGCTGGTGCCGATGAACCGATTCGGCAAGCCTGAGGAATTAGCGTCGGCCGTGGCATTTCTTTTGTCCGAGGATGCGGGCTTTATCACCGGACAGACCTTGTTCGTTGATGGTGGCGCGTCGGTGGGCAAGGCGGCATTCTGATCGCTGGCCTCCTAAATGTCCTTGAAAGAACGCGAGGGCACAACACGGTGGCCCTCGAGTAATATCGCCAGCAGCGACTTGGCGACTGACGCTTTCGTTTTACGATTTGTCATGCTCTGCCTCGATTCGGCAGGCACCTCGACACAAGGAAGCCGAGTCGTAATATCGACCAAATTCACTGCCAGTGAACGATGCGGATGGCCTGACCAAGACCAAGGCGTATGTGGTCCTCAAACCCGATTCAAATGGCTTTGGTCCGCTGCGACAGGCGTGACTTATACCGCTTCCGCCTGCGGGTCAGCCGTTATGTAGTCCCGCCTGCGCGCTCGCTCAGCGCACAGATGCGCAGCCTCGGCACAAGCCAAAGCGACTGCAACCAGGGCCGCCCCGACGAGACTGACGTACTGCCGGTCGACGAAATGAAGCACAATGCCGCCGAGAACGCCCGAGCATGCTAGTCCCCCGTAGGTAGCCGTATTGTTAAGGGCGAGCAGCAGCGGAGCCACCTCCGGCGCGATCTTGACCAGCCGGTGTTGTTGCGGCACGATCAATCCCCATCCGACCAGCCCCCAGACAATCAGGGCGGCCACGGCGGTAACCATATATGCGGAAGTCCACGGCAGCGCGCAGAAATTCAGGATGCCCACGCAAAGCCCCGCGTTGATGATCTTGCGGCCTTCGAAACGATCGACGAGACGGCCGGCAAACATGTTCCCGACTGTCGCGGCGCAGCCCCAGACGAGAAGCATGCCAGCGAGCACGCGTTCGTCGCCGCCGGTGACCGGCTCCAGCACCAGTCCGGCATAGGTATAGACCATCAGGAATCCGCCAAAGGCGAACAGCGATGTGAGCAAGGCGAGCGCAACGCGAACGTCGCGCAAGGGAGCCAGCCGCTCGCGCAGCGTAAACCGTGCGGGCTGAGGCACCGAGCGCAGCATGGCCCCTACCCCGACCATCGCGATCAGCCCAAGGAGCGCGACGAACCAGAGGGTGCTTCTCCAGCCCCCGAATCCGCTGATAAACGTGCCGATCGGGGCGCCCAGCGCCGTTGCTCCGGCAAGACCGGCCGTTACGGTGGCAAGCGCGCGCCCTCTCCTATCAGGCTCTACAAGCAAGGTGGCAACGCCGAGTGCGGTGGGAGAAAACATCGCCGCGCCAAGGCCGGCCAGCCCGCGGCTGAACAGGACCGTATTCAGATCCGCTGCGAGCGCCGTGATGACGTTGCCGACGACAAAGATGCCGAGCGCGGAGACCAGCATCAGCTTCCTGGGCCACCGCCCTGCGACAGCGGCCATCACCGGAGCCAGGATCGCATAGGAGAGGGCATAGACGGTGACCATCTGGCCGGCCAGGCTGACGGTGGTGTGCAGTGATTCAGCGACGCCAGGAAGAATACCTGCGACAACGAAGTTGTCCGTCCCCATGGCGAACATGCCTAAGGCAAGCATGAGCAGTCGACGATCCATTTGATTGACCTTTTACGTGGTTCGGTAAGCGTGATATCGGCCGCGAGCTAGAAGCTGTACGACTGGCCGTCCTCCGGCACCAGCACGCGCCGCGGATTCATTCCCTTCTCGCCGATGTAGTCGCGCAGTTCCTGGCGGGATTGCGTGCAGTGGGCAAGCGCCTCCATATGGCTGGCAACCACTGTGGTTCCGGGCGCCGCCTGGTAGACGCGATAGAGGTCTTCCTTGCCCATGATGAAAGCACCGTCATAACCGACCAGGCGTCCAAAGCAGGCGTTCAGGATCGCGACGTCTGGCCGGTATCGCGAGAGGGCCTCCTCCACATATCGGTTCCACACCGTGTCGCCCGCCACGTACACCGTCTTGTATCCTGGCCGCTCGAATACGACGCCCGAAGACTTTCCCAGGCGCTTTCCCCGACCTTCCACCATCGCGTCACTGCCGTGCTCGCCACCAGTCTTGCTCAAGCGTGTCCCATGAAAGTCGACGTTAGCGGTAAGCACGCGCACGTTCTCAAAGCCATCCTTGCGAAGGCTTTCGGCATCTTCGTCGCTCTGCGTAAAGATCGGAATGTCCTTGGGGAGACTGCGCCTGGCGGCTTCATCCCAGTGATCGTAGTGCTGTGCGTGGGTGACGATAACCGCGTCGGCCTTGATGACTTCGTCCAGTGGGATCGGCAGGTCAACCAACGGATTCCTGAGCTGGCTGTTGTAGGTACCCTCGAATCCGGGGTATGCGCCTTTCCTGGCGAGCATTGGGTCGATGAGGAAGGTGGCCCCGGCGTACTCCACCTTGATCGTGGCATTGCGAATCTGACTGAATCGCACCACCGACCCCTCTGCGGCGGGGGTCGTGTTGGCGACGGACTCAGTGGTAACGATGTCCGCGCAGCCGCCTAGCAGGATGGTGCACGCCGCGGCAACTGCGATCTGTAAGTGCGTCGAACTATTCATTGGTATCCTTTGCATTACCGGGAATGTTCCGGCAACGGCGCCGCTTCCCATGGCCCGAATTCTGTGCGTATCGCTCGTGAGCGAACAGTATTCTGGAGGCCCAGCTTCGATATAATCGGGCCATGCGGAAAACAGCCTCTACACCTCGACGCCTGAGAGTTGCTGTCATTGCCTTCGACGGCATAACGCCTTTCCACTTGTCGGTGCCATGCCTGATTTTTGGCGGCAATCTAAGTGATCCTGGGGTATCGGCTTTCGAGGTGATGGTTTGCGCAGCGGACGCGGTGCCGCTACGCACTACCGCCGGCTTTGCCATCGACACTCCGTGCGACCTTGCGGCCGTGGACTCGGCCGATCTCGTGATCATGCCTTCCTGGCATGACGACTGCCGTCAGGCGCCATCCGACTTGCTTGAAGCTCTGCGTCGTGCGCATCGTCGCGGCGCGAGGGTGGTGGGCTTATGCCTGGGGGCATTTCCGCTGGCCCAGGCCGGCCTGCTGGATAGCAAGACCGCGACAACTCACTGGGAATGTGCCGGCACACTGTCGGAACGACATCCGAAGGTCAGAGTGGATCCGGACGTGCTGTATGTCGACGAGGGCGATGTTCTCACCTCGGCGGGCGTCGCTGCAGGCATAGATTGCTGCTTGCATCTGTTACGCCAGATTTCCGGCGCAGAGATTGCCAATCGTCGCGCCAAACGGCTGTTAATCGCCCCACATCGACAGGGAGGGCAGGCACAGTTTATCGAGCGACCATTACCGGTCACCCACAGCGACGACCGGCTCGCCCAGGTTCTCGAATGGGTGACGCACCATCTCGAGATAGCCCATACCATCGAATCGCTCGCAGAGCGCGCAGCCATGAGCCGACGCAACTTTACCCGCCATTTTCGCCAGACCACCGGCACGTCGTTCAAGCAGTGGATATTGCACCAGCGGCTGGCGCGTGCTCAGCATTTGCTTGAAAGCAGCGACGCCTCGATTGAATTCATCGCGCAAGAGACGGGCTTTGGAACAGGGCTGTCGCTGCGTCAGCATTTTCGCTCCGCCCTGCTCATCTCGCCGTCGGCCTACCGCAAGCAATTCCGGTCGGATCCGTCAACCTAGCCAGGAAGCCCCGG
Organism: Cupriavidus sp. C2SS-8b; assembly: GCF_057073745.1. Classification (NCBI taxonomy): domain Bacteria; kingdom Pseudomonadati; phylum Pseudomonadota; class Betaproteobacteria; order Burkholderiales; family Burkholderiaceae; genus Cupriavidus; species Cupriavidus sp. C2SS-8b. The sequence goes on along the minus strand of NZ_CP172717.1, from coordinate 517,942 downwards.
GCCCTGGTCCCAGAGCTGCCGGATCAGTGTTCCGTGCGCTGCCTCGATGATGGCGCCCGCCTGCAACAGTCGCATTTCACGGAACGCCGGCGCAACGAGCTGTACCCCAAGGGGCAACCCACGAGCCAGCCCCGTCGGAACGTGCAGACCCGGCAACCCGCACACTGCCACGGCCATCAGCGGACTCTGCACGTCCAGCAAGGCACGCATTTCATCGACTGCCCCCTGGTCGGCGTCCCAACGCAATGGCAGGCGGCACGACGTAGGCATCAGGACCAGCGGATAGCGCCGGAACAGGATATTCCACTTGCGGCGCATTTCATCGCGAGAGGCAATGGCCTCGGCATAGCCGGCCAGGCTCAGGTCTGGCGCACAGGCTGCCATGTTATGGACCGGCGTACTGATGGTCGCATCGCCAATAGCGTCCACGGCGTCAAGCATACCGAGCCTGCATTCCGACATGACGATGCTTTCCCAAAGCTCCATCCCTTGCTTAAGATCTGGCAAGGGAACCCGCTCAACCGTGTAACCCGCGCTGGCCAACGCGGCGGCGGCCGACAGCAGTGCCTGTTGAATCTCCGGATCGATATCGATGCCACCGATCTCGTCTACGAGAGCGACATGGGTTGGTCGCTCGTCATCCTCATAGTTGAGGCGTGCATCGACCCAGATCGGATCAATGCCGCCATCACACGCCATCGCCTCCAGAGCCAGCCGTGCGTCCGAAATAGTACGCGTGAGCGGACCCTGCGCAGACATCGCCTGAAGTCCGAAGAAGCGTCGTGGCGCCGTGGCCTGGAATGAGGGAATGCGACCAGTCGTTGCCCGCAAGCCCACAACACCATTGACATATGCCGGATAGCGGATCGACCCCGCTATATCAGTGCCGTGAGCGATCGGACCCATACCACTCGCCACGGCTGCGCCGGCGCCACCGCTCGAGCCACCTGATGTCACCCCGGCCGACCAGGGATTGCGCGTACGTCCATAAACCGGATTCTCGGTGAACCAGCGGAAAGAGTGTGGCGGCGTGTTCGTGCGCCCTATGACCACCGCCCCCGCGCGGCGCAGGTTGGATACAACGCCACTGTCTGCACCGGCAATCCGATTGAGCCATAGCGGATTGCCGTTGCTCGTCGCCTCGCCGGCGACATCGACGTTCAGCTTGATCGAGACAGGCACTCCGGCAAGCGGCCCCAACGGCTCGCCCGCATTGCGCCGGCGATCCAGCGCTCCGGCTTCGGCCAGCGCACGTTCCCTGTCCATATGGACGATGCTGTTGATCACGGGATTCACCACGTCAGCACGCGCGTAAACGCTCTCCACGACCTCTACAGCCGAAATGTCGCCACGACGAACCGCGTCGCCTATTTCTGCGCCAGACCAGCGCCAGAGATCGCTGGCAACGTCGCTCGCGCGTTTGCTGCTTTCAGTTTGATTCGCTGACATCATTTCCTTCCAGTTTCCTCTGGTGACAGGCAGCCCTTGTTGGCATCGGCAAGCCGCCAACTGAGGGCGCCGCATGGTGTTCGAGCCAAGTTTGGAAGCGTGTCAGGTCAACGCGCGTTGCAAGGCTGAACACTACCTTCCTCCGGACGCGTGGCAGTGACCGTCATCGAATTCGGTCGTCGGTCAATTAATGCGACTGCAACCATTGCGATAGCAGCTGGAATCGCCATAAGCAGGAAGTTTTGATGAAGCGGGAGTTGCATCCCGACCACGGCGCCCAGGACGACGGGCGCTGAGATGGCGCCAATCCGGCCCATCCCGGAACCGATACCGATGCCAGTCGAACGAACCGACAACGGATAGTACTGTCCCGCATAAGCGTAGACGACAATCTGCGTGCCAATTGTCGATGCGCCCGCTACGCACAGGAGGAAATACAGCACCGGTGTTGATGACTTGAAGCCCAGCAGCGTGATGGAAACACCGGCCAATGCGAACATGAAGATGAGCACACTGCGAATCTTCATGCGGTCTGCAAGCATGCCACCACCAATTGCGCCAAGCATGCCACCAATATTCAGGATGAGAACAAACGTCAACGCCGATCCCAGGCTATAGCCCGCGTTGGCCATGAGCTTCGCCAGCCAGGAACTCAGGGCGTAGACCATGAACAAGCACATGAAGAACACAATCCAGAACATGCATGTACTCAGGGCCCTTCCATCGCTGAACAGGGTGCGCAGCGACGCCTCGCCATCGCGGTTCGCGCCAATAACGAATTGATCATCGTGGCGGAACACGTAGGTGCTATCCAGCTTTGCACAGATGCCGCTCAACTCCTGCCGGCGATCGTGCTTTACCAGGTAAGCGATCGACTCCGGAACATACTTCAAGACCCATGGAACCACCAATACAGGCGCTGCCGCTGCGTAGAAGACCGCCTGCCATCCGTAGCTTTCGATGAGCCCCTTGCCGAGCAGGGCCGCGACCATGCCTCCGACAGAGTAGCCACTGAACATCACCGTAACCAGCGTGGTCTTCAACTTGCGCGGGGAGTATTCCGTCATCTGTGCCACAACCGCGGGCATCACGCCACCGATGCCAAGTCCGGCAATAAATCGCGCAATGCCAAAGGCCACCGGATTTGTGGCCATGCCAGCTATCGCTGTAAACAGACTGAAGAGCGAAACGCACAGCGCGATTGCACGACGTCGCCCGATACGGTCAGCAAGGGTGCCGAGCAACACCGCGCCGCACATCGCCCCAAACAGTGCTGAACTGACCATCATGCCGGCGCCAGTGGCGTTGATATGCAGGTCGCGCATGATGGATGGCAGCGCTATCCCCGCAACAGCGAGGTCATAACCATCGAAGATAATGATCAGCGCGCACCACGCCAGTACCAGTGTATGGAAAGCGCTGAACTTTGCATCGTCCGCGACTTTTAGCAAATCGATAGAGCGCCCTGTTCGTTTTTCGTCCACCGTTGTCTCCTTTCTAATATCGCCTGATTGAATGCAAAATGGCTCCCCAATCCTGGAGACCCTTCATCGCCAGGAATTGCACTGCTGACAATCTCGAGTCACGCGGTTATGGTCGTCTCGTGCAGGCGCTCATCAGGTCGCACCTTGCGCTGACTGTGCGTCCGGGTCGCTGAAGACGGATCAAGAAAATGTGCGCGATAGTCCTGGGGTGAAATTCCCAGGCGCCGCCGAAATACCGAACGCATTCGGTGCGCGCTGCAGAACCCGCACTGGTACGCGATGGTCTTGATGGGCTTCGATGAAGTTTCGAGCAGGCTTCTTGCCGCATCTATCCGGACGGCCTCGACGAATTCCATGACGCTGAGGTTGGACTGGCGCATGAAGATTCGCGTGAAGTGGCGAACGCTCATTCTCGCGACGTCCGCCAGAACGTTGAGCGACAGATCAGCAGCCAGATTGGCAAATACGTACTGCTGTACCTGCGAGACCAGTGAATTCGGCTCTACCGAGATATTGAGGTAGGAACTGAACTGGGACTGTCCCCCTGCCCGATGGGTAAAGAGCAACAACTGCTTGGCCACGTTGACGGCGACTTCCCGACCATGGTCTCGCGCGAGCAGATAGAGGCTCATGTCAATGCCGGCAGTCACTCCGGCAGACGTGACCAGGTTACCGTCCTGGATATATAGTCTGTCAGCATTTACCACGGCGGACGGACATTCCCTTGCAAGACTGGCTGCGTCGTTCCAGTGAGTCGTGACATGCTTGCCATCGAGCACGCCAGCTCTGGCCAAGAGAAAGGTGCCATTACAGATGGTGCAAACACATGCTGAATTTACGGAGGCCGTCCGCAACCAGGCATACAAGGACGGCACAAAGCGCTGTTCAGGCAACGTAGGACTAAAGTGGACCCACGATTTGAGACAGTGATCAGGCGGTGGTTTAAGCTGTTGTCCTTGACGGGATGATGGCAAATGAGTGAAGGCAAGAAGCGCAAGGTACACACGGCAGAATTCAAGGCCAAGGTTGGTCTGGAAGCCGTGCGCGGGGTGAAGACGATCAGCGAGATTGCGCAGACATACGGCGTGCATCCGGTGTTGGTTGGGCAATGGAAGAAGGAAATTCTTGAGCGGGCCGGCGCCCTGTTCGAAACCAAGCGTGGCCCCAAGCCGGCCGAGGAAAAAAGCGACGAGGATCGCCTGTACGGCGAGATCGGGCGGCTGAAAATGGAAGTGGACTGGCTTAAAAAAAAGTTGGGGGAGTGAGCCGGGAAGCGCGAATGGGGTGGATCGATGGTGCGGAGGAACTGCCTTTGAGCCGGCAGTGCGACCTGGCGGAAGTGTCGCGCGCAACGGTGTATCGGAGGCAGGGCAAGACGACGCGGGAAAAGCGCGACGAGGATCTGCGGCTGTGCCGGTTGATCGACGAGGAATATACGAACCGGCCGTTCTACGGCAGCCGGCGCATGGCGGTATTCCTGCGCGGCCAGGGCTGCGTGGTGAGCCGCAAGCGGGTGCAGCGCCTGATGCGCGAGATGGGGTTGGCGGGCATGGCGCCGGGGCCGGCGACGAGCGCCAAGCATCCGAAGCACAAGGTCTATCCGTACCTGCTGCGCGGGGTCGAGGTGACGCGACCGAACCAGGTGTGGTCGACCGACGTGACCTATATTCGCCTGGCGCGCGGTTTTGCCTACCTGGTGGCGATCATCGACTGGTACAGCCGGAGGGTGCTGTCCTGGCGCCTGAGCAACAGCATGGACGCGTCGTTCTGCGTGGACTGCCTGGAGGATGCGCTGCGGGAGCACGGAAGGCCGGAGGTGTTCAACAGTGACCAGGGCTCCCAGTTCACGAGCCACGTCTTCACGGGCGTGCTCAAGCGCGAAGGCATCGCCATCAGCATGGATGGTCGCGGCCGGGCGCTGGACAACATCTTCGTCGAACGGCTGTGGCGCAACGTGAAGCACGAGGATGTGTACCTGAAGGGGTACGCCAACATGGCGGAGCTGATGATCGGGCTGGCGCAGTACTTCTCGTATTACAACGAGGAACGGCCGCACCAGTCGCTGGGCTACAAAACGCCGAAGGCCGTCTATGCCAGCGGCGAGGGCGGCGGGGCAATGATTGTCGATAAATTCGGCGGTGCGCGGGGAGAATCCCCTGCTCCGCTACGCTGCGCAGGGGATTCTCCCCGCGCAAAATCAGGGCAGCGCTGTTCCGCTGCATGTGAAGAAATGGATGCAGCTTAAACTCGGTTGAAATCTGTCTTGACCGAGGGGTCCACTTTAGACCTCCTGCTATGAGCAACAGGTCGTAGGCGCCATCCGAGTCCGAAAACAAGCGGTTGGCATGGATTTCCAGGCCGTTCGAGCAACGTACGCGGCCGCTCTCCGTGCCCAGGATTTCAAAGCTGTACTGATCGTCTGCAGAAAGAAAGCGATTCGCTTCCGCAAAGACATCGAGCGGCCCGGAGACATCCAGACCCTGAACCTCCGGGAATACCAATATGGCTGCGGTTTTCATGTACGGGCCTGCACTTCCGGTGATCTCAAACCACGGCACCTCTACAAAGCCGCACTGGCCGTCTTCCCGTCACCCGGGACCGGGCCGGCTTGCCTGGCGGGTCCGTCATACAGATCGGCAAATCTTCCGCTCCGGCTTGCTTGCTCAAGCACGCGTTCCGGAATCAGTGTGACAAGGAAGTATGTTGTGTACCCGCCGAACAGCAGCGCCAGCAAAAAGTACGTCACGGAAAGTAGCGCGAACATTGAATGGTCCCAGAAACCTGAAGAAAGTGCGCTATAACGTCCTTCTCGAGACGGTCCAGCGACACGCTGATTGGCCCGTCGCATTCCCTGTATGCAGGGACGGGCCTTCAACGGCAGTGTAGGCGGTATGGAACGCGTCTCTCGTGGCAGAGGGCGAACGAATCCGGCCAAAGTACGGTGGTTTCGGGTCGCGGTGGCTTGGACCATATCCCAGAGGGATACGGCACAGCATTTTGTGAGGGATCCTGCCACCGCACCTCAGATTGTGACTAGCCCCAAGCCGAGTTATCGGTAGTCCGCGTCTTCCAGCAGCATGTCCTCGAAGAACGCGCCGAATCGTTTCCGCGGATCGCGTAGATGGATCTCGAGAATCCAGCGCATTGCCGCCGGACGGTCTTCGAAATCGGCCAGCGAGCCGGTGTGGATCGTGGCGTGAGGAAAGTCCGACACACGGTGACCCGGCAGATCGAAGTTGAGTTTCCAGCCCATCGACTTCGCCATGCGGTCCGCTTCGGCGTACAGCGCGTGTCCGGTCAGACGATCTCGCTTCCAGGCACTGCGTACCTCGTGGAACAGTACCTCGGCATCGCGTGCACAACGTTCGTACTCCGTATGCTGCCCCACCACGAATGACGCCCCGCCGTCGCCTTCCCAGGCGTCCACGCGCGGGGCGATGTCAATGAAGAAGATGTCGTTCTCCTGCAGGATCACGCCTGGCTCCGACGCCAGCTTCATCGGCTTGATGGTGTTGCGGCCGAAGCGGACACGCGTGGGATGCCAGCTAAGGACGAGGCCTGCGTCAAGCATGACGCCCTTGGCCATCTCGACGGCGTCTTCCTCCACCATGCCTGGAGTAACGCATGCCGCGATTCGGGCGATTGCCTGGCGCGTCTTGTTGCGCGCGAGCAGCATGCCATCGACAGTAAAGGCCGGGCCGACGCGCTCGGCGAGGGATGCGGGAACTGCGCTCATTCAATGCTCTCCTGTGAGAAGGCCGAAACCGCTTCGGCCTTGAGCAGTGATTGTTCGCGCGTTCGTCGTTCCAGGCAGCGCAGACAGACCGCTGGGGCGTGCCATTCAGCGTGCCTTTCGTGCCAGTCTCAAGTGGCCGCGATGTCAGCGGAGATTTCGGGCCAAAATGCGTGCAATTCCGGCTATGGCAGAGGAGCTGCGATGGCTCGAACCGAGGCTTTCCGATATCGTTGGAGATTCAACAAAGCCCTCGTCCGCCGCCCTCCGCATCTGCGCCCGTGACCCGAACTGTTGCCCTCCTCGTTTTCCCCGGCGTGCAGGCGCTGGACGTCGGCGGTCCGATGGACGTGTTTGCCGAGGCGAACCACTTCGTCCCAGAGGACGCTCGCTACGAGATTGAAGTCATCGGCATAGGCGTTGATGGGTTGATCGCCTGCTCCAATGGCTTGCTGCTCAAAGCGCATCGTGCGTATGGCGACGTCGACCCCGTGGTAAGCAGCTACGACCTGGTCCTGACAGCGGGCGGGCCAGACTTTCCCAAGGTCATATGGAATGCCGGTGTCTATGACTGGTTGCGGCGCATCTGCGCCGTATCGCGGCGTTACGGGTCCATCTGTAACGGCGCCTTCGCTCTCGCGCGTGCAGGCCTGCTCGACGAACGCACCGTCACCACGCACTGGAGCGATGCAGGGGAGCTTGCGAACCTATGTCCGAAAGCTCGCGTGGAGGCAGACCGGATCTTCGTGCGTGACGGCAATCTTTATACGTCGGCGGGCGTGACGGCGGGTATTGACCTCTCCCTGTACCTGGTGGCTAAGGACCATGGCGACGATGTAGCCCTCAACGTCGCCAGACGCCTCGTCGTGTTCAGGCAGCGCGCGGGTGGGCAGTCGCAGTTCAGTCCCTACCTCACTCCCTGCGCGGAGCCGACTTCGCCCGTCGCGCAAGTGCAGGAATACGTGCTTGAGCACCTGTCGGAAGAGCTGAGCGTCCGCGTCCTCGCCGGCGTTGCGAGGATGAGCTTGCGCAACTTCGCGCGGGTCTTTGCGCGGGAATCCAGGATGACACCAGCCGCCTTCGTTGAAAGTGCTCGTGTCGATGCGGCGCGTGCCATGCTCGAGAAAGGCAAGGCACCGCTCAAGCGCATCGCTTACGAATGCGGATTCGGCGATGCCCACAATATGCGACAGATCTTCAAGCGGCGCTTCGGCGTGTCTCCTCAGCAGTATCGCGCCACCTTCTCTGCACCGCCACCTGACTCCGTCTTACCAATACGTTGACGTCAATGCTGAGGCTGGCACGAAGGCAATGCAGTTTGGCCTGAATCGTCCCCCTGTCGCGACGCCGTCGCTCGCCTCCATTGCCATACTTGTGGCAGATGCAGGCAATCCGGCTCGCATCCCTGTATTAGACACACGACTTCATGTTAAAGCGACTTCTTCTATCAGTTCTTATCGTGGCGAACCCGCTGCTCCCGAGCGCGGCGACCGCTGCCAATGCTGCCAGTCAGTCCCTCGCCAGTCCCGAAGCCACACCAGACGATTACTTCCATACCGGCGCAGGGGCGCGCTATCTGCGTCGCGCCGATGCCGATCTGGTCGTTCAACCCTTGCGCGGAAACATCACCGTCCTGATGGGATCCGGCGGCAATATCACGGTGCTGTCGGCCAAGGAAGGAAAGTTCCTGGTTGACGCCGGTATCAGCAAGTCGGAGGAGAAACTGCGGGCTGCGCTCATGAAGATCAGCCCGACTCCGCCAAGGTTTGTCGTGAACACACATTGGCACTGGGACCACACCGACGGCAATGCGTGGATGCATGCGGCGGGCGCCACCATCGTCGCGCAAGAGAATACCTTCAGGCATCTGACCGAAACCACGCATGTGAACGCCTGGAACTGGACATTCGATCCGGTGCCGGAAGCGGCCCGTCCAACGCTGCTGGTTAAGGACGAAAAAACTTTTACTTTCGGCGGCACCCGAGTCGAAGTCGAGAATTTCGGCCATGGCCATACCGATGGCGATCTATGGGTCTACTTCAAGGATGCAGACGTACTGGCGCTCGGCGACACCTTCTGGAACGGCTTCTATCCGTATATCGACAATGAGGACGGCGGCAGTATCGACGGCGCAATCAAATGGGCCAACAAGGCTGTCGCGCGTACCACGGCGGACACCATTGTCATTCCCGGCCACGGTGCGATCGGCACGCGCACGCAGCTGGTCGAGTTTCGAGACATGCTGGTCACGGTACGCAACAACGTGGCCGTCCTGAAAATGCAAGGCAAGTCGCTCGACCAGGTCATCGCGGCAAAGCCGACGGCCGCGTTCGACGCGAAATGGGGAAAATTTGTGTTCAATGGCGACCAGTTCACAAAGATGGTCTATGCCGGTTTGTAAGGGCGGAACATAAAACGGGGGCGCCTTTCGTCTCGGCGAAGCTTCATCGACATCACATCGATCCGAGATCAAAGCGATGGTTGAGCGTCACGCGCGGCTGTCGGCCGGCCGAGACCGGGGCGGAGTGGTGTCCGAATCCTGATTGGGGCCGTTCCGGACGCTGCCCTCGTGGACGTTGTCGATTACGCCGAATCGGTTGCGGGGAATCTTCACGACGTAGGTGCCGAAGTCAAATACGTTGCGGTTTCGCCCGCCCCAGAAGCTGCACAACGATGCGCTTCGGCGCCTGCACCTTGCCGTCCAGGCCTCGGACACTCTCTTCTTCGTTATTCGACCCGCGGCCTGTGTACGCGATGCCTTGCCGGTACCGCTGCGCCTTTTCTTGGAACCGCCCTTCTCGTATATCCGCTTGCTTCAGCCTGGTTCCATGCCGTTCTTCCGTATGACCGGCGCCGCGACGGGAGAACTGAGGTACTTGACGAATGCCTTGGCCGCAGTGGGCTCCTTCGCATCGACAAAGATGCCACTCGAAAACACCGTGAAATACTGCACGTCCGCCGGAAGCGGTCCCAGATAATCAATGCCGACGACATGAATCAGTTCGCTCACCTGCTGGAAGCCGATGTCGGCTTCGCCGCGTGCCACCATTTCGCCTACTGACGCGCCGGATGGGGGCCGTTTGAGTTTTGGCTTTAGCTCGTCCGTAATGCCCATGCGCTGAAAAAGAGCATCGAGGTAGACGCCGCTCGGACCCGTGGAATACGCGATTGACTTTGCAGAGAGAAGGACCTGCTTCAGCGCCTCACTGGAGCCGATTTCTGGTCTGGGCATACCTGCACGTATGGCAACGCCCACCCCGGATTTCATCAGACTGACGCGGCTATCCGGTGCGATTTTGCCAAGGCTGATCAATTCGTCAATCGAATTCGACCCGACGATGATCAGGTCCGCACTCTCACCAGCCTTCACGCGTTTCATGATGTCAGCGGTGCCGGACCAGATGGTCACGACCTTGTCATTGCTCGCTTTTTCGAATTCCGGCACCAACTCTAGATAGGTTTCCTTGACAGCCGCCGACGCAATCACTTTGAGTTCGGCAGAATGAACAACTCCCAAATGCATGAGGACAGCCATGCCAGCCATCGCGGCCAGTTTCTTGCTTACGCAATTTCTCACGATACTTTCCCCCAATGCTGTTGCCGGTGTACCAAATGTCCCCGATTCTCGTGGACCGTGTTAAAGCATGGACAATGCCGGTCCTTTCGGCAAGACTTAGCAACGAGCATGGTGCTGACCGACGCAACTGGCCCGCGACAGCAGCAAGTTGTATTGGTCGTCTCACCTGAGAACCCTTCTCGAACCCGGCTTCGACCTGGAGTCCAAGACGCTCGCACAGTTCATGGCAGAACTTCTGCTCCACCGACCCGACCGAAATGAAATGGCGATCGGCACACTGGTAGGTGTTGTACCAGTGCGGCCCATCTAGCAGGCTCTGGCGTGGCCTGCATCTGTCCTGCAGCCTGCAGCGCCAGCAGCAACGTGGTCATATGGGCCTGCCGTCAACGATGGCGGCATCGTCACATACGAATTGGCCAGCCGGTAGGCCCGCAAGCAATGCCGCCTGAATGTTCATGGCAGGCGGGCTCCAGATGAATGCTGCAGGAATGCCCACATAGGCGCCGGACGTTCACCTGGCTGCCGTGCGCTCTTAAGCGTAGAAAATCATCCCAGGCATCGCGTCATCGGAACCGACGACAAAAGGAAGGTTCTGCTGAGCGAAAGCTCATCGGCAGCAGTGCTACTGCCAAAGGCGCGCGCAATTGCACAGTAGTGGATGGCGCGATGACGTCGGAGACTTGCAGGGCACGTGATGTCCTTAACGCCGTCTATGGCGTGGCACTTTGCAGCGCTGCCAGTTCTGCCTTGCAGAGCGCGACTTCATTGGTGACCCGGCTTTCGTTCCAGCCCAGCAAGCTGCCGATTGTCTGACCAATGCGGTCGAAATCCGTCTCCTCCAGCTTTCTGTACCAAGGCAGGCCACTACGGCGCAGTAGCGCATCCGAGAGATGTACGATCATTTCCTCTTCCGCCATCGTCTTCAACCACTTGGGTGTCGGCACCACTCCCGTCAACGCTGCAAAGACGTCCTCTGGGGAGAGCTTCGGAAAAGCAGACGCGAATTGTGGGATATTCGGAGCCTCTGCCAGTCCTTCCAGTTGCGAAGATACCGCGTCGGCGATCTCGACGCCGGCCGAGCGATGTGTCATGAGCGGTCCGCCGGTCATCGCAAACACGCCCTGCAGGCCATCGCCTGACAAGTCATGAAGTACTCGATTCCGGTTTCCGCCGGGAAGATGCGCGTCCCACGTTAATGGACGCACGCCCGACCAGGTGAAGATCACGTCCTTGGCTGTCAGATTGAAGGTTGGGAAAAGATGATTCGCTTCACCAAGCAGCCAGTCCCTCTCTGCTTCCACAGTCCGGATGTCATCGAGGTCGTCCTGATAAAGCAGTTCGGTCGGTCCAATGTAGTGATACTCACCCCACGGAAGACAATAAAAAGGTTCGCTTTTCCGGTTGATCGTCGCCACCCCGATTCCACGACATTCGTTGGGCAAGCGCACGACAATATGGGAGCCCTTGGTTCCCAGGACCTTGGGCGTTTTCCCCGATCGGTGTTTCGCCAGGACCTGATCGATCCAGATGCCCGCCGTATTGACGACACACTTGGCGGTCACTGTCGCCTCGCCCATTTCGATCATGTCCTGAAGACGTACCTGCCAGCCGGCGGAACTTCGTTCAAGCAATTCCGCCCTGGTGTAATTGATCGCGGTCGCGCCCATGCGGTGCGCGTCTATCGCAATGTCAACCGTCACACGCTCCGGCCATGAAATCTGGTATTCGTCGTAGCAGGCGACGCTTTCGAGCCGTTCGAAGTTGGCCAGCTTGTTGACGAGCGGAATCGAACTTGCGTGGCGACCTTTGATCCGGCTGTAGTTGAGCGGCGTCTTGCCTCGGTTGAAATATTCGAGCGTCTTGAAGGCAACGTCCACCTGCCAGCCCGAGTACGCACCGCCTTTGAAAATCGGGAAATACAACTTCGCAAGTTGTACGCGCGTGGGAGTCGTCGCAATGAACTCATCGCGCGACTCGACGGCCATACGCGCCATCTTCATCCCCGTAGCCAGCCGCGAAGGATTCGCCACGAATTCCCATGGGGAACGACCTTGCGCCAGATACCGGAGGCCGCAGTGCAACAGGCGACTCGATCGGCTGCTGGATCCTGAGCCGAAGTCTCCTTTGTCGACCAACAGAACGCGTCGACCGCGGGCGGCGAGCTGTTGCGCGCCCGCCGCACCATTGATGCCGCCACCAATGATGACGACATCGAACTGACGCCCATCCAGATTATTGACAGAGATCCGATTATTCATCTCGCACTCGTTTCATGTAATGCCCATTCGTTGCAGGTTGGTTGGCGCTCTAGTTGAAGTCCGCTCACAGCCACGCCTTCGACACAGGAAGAGCGGCATCGACATCGCTACAGTCGATGCCGTTTCGCAGCATGCCAATCAGGTACGCGCCTCTCTTGTCGGATGAGAACGCGCTGCTGTGCCGGGTCCTGTCGCCGGAGCGTTTGTAGCGCCGAGCGACACGTCGCGCGTCTCTGGAGCCATACGGACCGACACAAGCAGCCCGACCAGGCTAATCCCACCCGCGACCATCAGGCCGGTGGCGCTGCCATAGCTGGTGAGTACCGTGGGAAGCATGAACGTGCCGGCTGCTGCCCCGATGCGGCTCGCAGACATGGCAAGCCCCATTCCCGTAGCACGAAGGTCGGTCGGGAAAATTTCGTTCGGATAGATGAATTGCAGGCCGGAACCGGCGGCTTCAGCCATGGTGAACAGAATAAACAACCCGATCGCAACCGCCGCAACGCTCGACATAGGCGTTGCGAGAAGAAAGAGAGCCAGCGTTGCAAGAACAAAGGAAGCCAGGCAAAGCGTACGTCGTCCAACCTTGTTGACAATAACCATGCCAATCGCGGTTCCAACGATGGCGAAGGAAATGATGATGAGCGATCCGGCGAGAGGTTGCGTGGCGCCAAGGGACTTCAACAACATTGGCTGAAACGTCTTGATGGCGAATGACGGCGCAATCTGGCACATCCAGAAGATCGAACAGAACACCAGCATGCGTCCATAGCCGCGCGAAAGCAGTTCGCGAATGCTCGAGAGTCCGAGGCCTCGCCTGGACGTGCTGATGCGGGTTTCGGCAACGAGGGCAGCGAAGTCAACCTGCGGGCCCAGATGCTCGGTCACGATGCGGCGTGCGTCTTCTGTACGGCCCGCCGAGATGAGCCAGCGCGGCGATTCAGGAATATTCAAGCGCAGCAGCAAGAAAATCATGGAAGGGATCGCTGCGCTGGCAAGAATGTAGCGCCATACGCCGGCCGTGCTACCGCTCACGAACAACCCCGTTGAAAGGCTCAGCGTATAGCCGACCCAGAGCAGAAGTACGAGGCTCGCGAGCACTGGCCCGCGAAGCCTCCTCGGCAAGAATTCGGCGGCAAGCGCCGTCGCAATCGGATAGTCGGCGCCCAAGGCGATCCCCATCACGAAACGAAGAATGAATAGCGCCGTGATGTCTTGCACCAGCAGGTGCGCCAATGAGCAGATGACAAATACCGCGAGATTCAGAACGTACATCTTCTGGCGGCCGAAGCGGTCCGTCATCGGCCCGAATACGACGCCGCCTACAAACATGCCAACGAGGCTTGCCGCGCCGATCAGGCCAATTTGAAGCGCATTCAATGCGAGGTCCTGCGCAATGAACGGCAGCGCCACAACGATGATGCCCAACAGGTAGCCGTCGCAGAACGGACCGCCAGCCGCTACAAGGGCGATTCTCTTATGGAAGCGGCTCGCAGGAAGATCCTCGATACCTATGAGTGTGTTTGCCATGTCTCCCTCCGGGATCTGAGCGATCCGTACTTTGAAAAGTGTTTTTTTGCTTTGAGACGAGTCTAGGCAGGGGCAAAATATCGGTCAATGGTGAAGTTTCATCACCGTATATCGAAGGATTAGATATGTTGTTCAGTGACGAAATAAATACTTTCCTGGCGGTCGTCCAGTCCGGAAGCCTGCTACAGGCGGCAGAGATCGTTTGTACGACGCAGTCGACCGTGTCCTATCGCATTCAGTCACTGGAACGCCGGATAGGCCACGCTCTGCTGCGTCGCTCCCGTGGGGCTCGAAACATCTCGTTGACTTCAGATGGCGAGCGCTTTCTTGATATTGCCGAGCGCTGGAAGATGCTGGAACTGGAAGCGGAACAGCTACGGGCCAATCAGGAGCGACACCTTGCTGTCGGCTCGGTGGATGCGGTGGCGATCAATGTGCTTCCGCCTTTTGTGGCGGCACTATGCGACGAAGTGCCGCCTGTCCGCCTTCACATGGAAAGCTCCGTTTATTTTCAGCTTGCCAACCGCGTGGCGTCAGGCCATCTCGACGTAGCCTTTACATTGTCTCCAGCGGAACACGTGGATCTCGTTTCGAAGAAGATCCGCGATTACCCGATGCTCCTCGTCTACGCATCCTCTGGTAACCCTTCTTTGCCCGAAGTGCTGGACATGACGGACCTGGAACCGTCGAGGGAAATTTATTTGCCGTGGTCGGCGCAGTTCGATCTTTGGCGTAACCGGCGCGGGTTGTCACGACACGTCAATTGGGTCGAGAAGGCACACATGCTGGCGCCGATGCTCAGGAATGGCGCGTGGGCCATCGTTCCGAGTTTCCTGACCACGCCATTGGCGAGGCAAACGGACTGCACCATTCATCGGATGGCGCCAAACCCGCCCGATCCGCTTTCTCTTTATATGATTGTGCGCAAGCAAAGTGGCGACGAAACCGCCCGACAGCAACAACTTATCGAAATGGCTCTCGCCGCCCTGGAATGATCCGGGCCGGGTGTAATCCTCTTCGGAGCCAGGGCGCAGAGGTGGTGACAAATCTTGTCACTTCCTGGAACGACGAGTGGCAAAATTTGTCCTGCCATCCCATCAAGACCCAGCGTCAATCCAGCGAGCGAGCGTCTTCAGCCAACGTGAGCGCTTATTTGGTCGTGAACTCGATGCTGACGTCTTTGGACTCGCCAATTCCACGCGGTTCGGCCAGTTCCTGCCATGTACGTCTGGACTCGCTATCGACGCACGGCGAGCCTACCAGCAAATATCGGCGCCCACTGGCAGTCACACCGATTCCAGTACGGCGGTTGAAAGACTCAATCGCCGTGCTCACCCTGTACTCCTGGTTTTCAAGGCAGTACCCCACGAAATGCTTTCGGCCAGAGCCTGTCTCGCGTATTCCCCACCGCACGAGTGTGACTACTGGGTGTGCGTCAACAGCCGCAATCGCCTTGTTCTTCATTGGGTGCCTATCTGGGATTCACTGCGGACCATGGCCACGAAGAATGCGGTGGTTTGATGCTGCCGCTTTAGTGCCGGATGTAAAAGTAGACTTCGCGCACGCTCACGCAAATGGCATGCCAAGCCCCAAACGCTTTGTCAGCGGTCGCGTTGCGCGGCGGTGGTGAGCTCAGGCCTGCGCTGCAACATTCCGTGCAGGTTTTTTTGTTATTGGTCTTGTCCGTCATCGCTTCCGATGACGCGGCGTTCAAAACGATTTCATAAGCTTACGAGCAACCCGAATTCCTCGACGAACCGAGCGCGGTAAATAACCGACGCTCCGTCGAGCCGGATGTCGGGTAATGGCCGAAAGCTAGCCAACTCAGTCATTCACGGCCAACAAGGCAACAAGCGCAATGGCTTCTGCGAGAGTGGGCTAGGGACTCGCAGTCTGCCGCCACCGATACGGAGCCGCTGATGAATCCTGATCCCCTTCTGCGCACAACCTGGCGCCATGTTGTCGCCATGGGCGCACTGACATTCTGCGCTGCCGCATATGGCGAGCCGGCGGCAACCCCGGAACAGAAATTCCCGCCCGGCTACCTGGAAGCTTGCTCGACCGGATACGACAACGGTCAGGCCACCCACGAACCTGCTCCAGACAAGACGCAAGCCATGACCCCTGGTCCGGTGCTCCGGACCTCACTGGTGGCCCACCCTCCAACACCGGGTTCTTCGCCAAACAAAGCGAAGACCGGGAAGTGACCAGGCGGATTTCGGGATAAAAAAGGGACATGCCGATTGCGTCGACATGTCCCTTTTCCTATCTCAGCGTGAACGGCGCCTTGCCACCGAGATCCTCGACGCCGCGGATGCCCCAACGCGACGCGACAAGCCGATCTGTCCAATCATGTCGAAGCCAATCCGGGGCGTCTTGAGCCAGCGCATTGGCTGGAGCAGAATGGCATGCAATCTGCGAACGCTGCAGCGCCGATCTGCGCAAGGCGTTCCTTTAATGGGTATTCCAAATTTTCGCAAAGGAAGAACATGAGCACGCAAGGAAGCCCGATCCGTCCATCGCTGGCCGTCCACTCGCGCGAGAACGGCAAACTGGTTTCGGCACGCGAAGCCGTGCGCCTGATTCGCGATGGCGATACCGTGGCGACCGGCGGCTTCGTCGGGATTGGCTTTGCGGAAGAAATCGCCATCGCCATCGAAACGCTCTGCCTCGCGCAGGATGACGAGGCCCCGGTCAGCATGGCCAAGCCCCGCAACCTGACGCTGGTTTACGCTGCGG
This sequence comes from Cupriavidus sp. C2SS-8b, assembly GCF_057073745.1. NCBI lineage: Bacteria > Pseudomonadati > Pseudomonadota > Betaproteobacteria > Burkholderiales > Burkholderiaceae > Cupriavidus > Cupriavidus sp. C2SS-8b. The sequence continues at coordinate 501,172 of NZ_CP172717.1, read as the reverse complement.
GGCAAGGCGACGGCAAGGACCGGGGCCTGAACCATCTGGCGCAGCCTGGCCTGGTGAAGCGCGTCATCGGCGGGCATTGGGGGCTGGTGCCAAAGCTGCAGCAGCTCGCGGTCGGCAACCAGATCGAGGCCTACAACCTGCCGCAAGGCGTGATTACCCATCTGTTCCGCGATATCGCGGCAGGAAAGCCGGGACACCTCTCGCGCGTCGGGCTGGGCACCTTCGTCGATCCCCGCTATGGCGGCGGCAAGCTCAACGAGCGCACGACCGAGGACCTGGTCGAACTGATGCGCATCGGTGACCAGGACTACCTTTTCTACAAGGCCTTCCCGATCAACGTGGCGATCGTGCGCGGCACCACGGCTGATCCGGACGGCAATATCACCATGGAGCGCGAAGCCCTGACGCTCGAAGCCCTGGCGATTGCCATGGCCGCGCACAACTGCGGCGGCCTGGTGATCGTGCAGGTGGAGCGCATCGCCGAACGCGGCTCGCTCAATCCGCGCCAGGTGAAGATCCCCGGCGTGCTGGTGGACTGCGTGGTCCTGGCGCAACCCGAAAACCACCAGCAAACGTTTTCCACGCCCTACAACCCGGCGTTTTCCGGCGAGGTCCGCGTGCCGGTGAGCAGCGTGGCGCCGATGCCGATGAGCGAGCGCAAGATCATCGCGCGGCGCGCGGCCATGGAACTCAAGCCGAACAGCGTGGTAAACCTCGGCATCGGCATGCCGGAAGGCATTTCGAGCATCGCCAACGAGGAAAGGATCCTCGACCTGATGACCCTCACCGCGGAGCCCGGCGTGATCGGCGGCATCCCTGCCGGAGGGCTCAACTTTGGCGCGGCCACCAATCCGGACGCGATCATCGACCAGCCCTACCAGTTCGATTTCTATGACGGCGGCGGCCTCGATCTCGCGTTCCTGGGGCTGGCGCAGGCCGATCGCCTGGGCAACCTGAACGTATCCAGGTTCGGGCCGCGCCTGGCCGGCGCCGGGGGCTTTATCAACATCAGCCAGAATGCGAAGAAGGTGGTTTTTGTCGGCACCTTCATGGCAGGCGGCAGCGAGATCGCGGTGATCGATGGCAAGCTGCAGATTCACCGCGATGGCATCGCCAGGAAGTTCGTCGAGGAAGTCGAACATCGCACGTTCTCAGGCCCGCACGCAGCCGCATCCGGCAAGCCGGTGCTCTATATCACCGAGCGCTGCGTATTCGAGCTGACCGCGCAGGGCCTGGAACTCATCGAGATTGCGCCCGGCGTCGACCTGGAGCGCGACATCCTTGCGAAGATGGATTTCACGCCGATCGTGCGCTCGCCTGCCCTGATGGATGCTCGGATCTTCAGCCCCGAGCCGATGGGACTGCGCGCGGACGTGTTGCGCCTGCCGCTGGAAGCACGTGTCGACTACGATCCGGACAAGAACATCCTGTTCCTGAACTTCGAGCAGCTCGAGGTGAAGCGCGCCGAGGATATCGCCGCGATCCGCACGCAGGTATGCCGCGTCTGCGAGCCGCTGGGCCACAGGGTCTATACCGTCGTCAACTACGAGGGTTTCGTGCTTGACCGCGGCGTGGAGGACGCCTACGTGGAAATGATCGATGAAATGGTGCAGCGCTTTTATATGGGCGTGACCCGCTTCACCACCAGTGCCTTCATGCGCGCCAAGCTCGGCGACACGCTCGCCCGCCGCGGACTGGCGCCCTATGTCTACGAGACCGAGGCCGAGGCGCAGGCGTCCTTGCGCGACCAGTCGGCCTGACGACTGCCCAAGCCGGCGGGCCGGGGCTGATCGCGGCGGAAGCACAGCAACCGGTCCCAGTCGGCCTCCGTAATGCCGGATATCCAGCTGTCGTGTGTCGCCTTGGGCAACACCAGCAAGGTGGACGGCCCCTGCCCGGCGAGTTCCTTCTGCAATGCGAGTCCCGCCTGGGGGCCAACCAGCTCGTCCTGGCCAGCGACCAGCACCGACGAACGCCCATGGTATTGCCTGAGCGCGGCGGCGGAATCAAACGGGGATTTCAATAGCAGGCCGACCGGGATAAACCACATGATCCGAGCCGCGGTCTCGCGCAGGCTGTGGAACGGCGTGATGAGCACCAGCTCTTCTATGCTGGCGGGCATGGCCGCGGCCACCTGCGCCGCCACGCCACTCCCCAGGGACTCGCCGACCAGCGTCACCGGGCCGGGCCAACGCCGGGACACCTCGCCCATCAACGCCAACGCAGCGGGAACAATGGTGGCCTGCGACGGATTTCCGGGGTTGGGGCCAAACCCGGGATACTCGGCGAGAACCAGGCGGTACCCGCGGTTGTTGAAAACCCTGGCGAGGCTGAGCCGCTCCAGGGCATTGCCGTCGTTTCCGTGGAAGAAAAGGGCTGTTTTCGTCGAGGCGTCAACAACTGGCGGCTCCACGACTATCGCGTTCACGCCGGGAATGATCTGGGCCCCGGCATGGGCGACCTGTTCCCGCCACAAGGACGCCTCGCTCGTGACCGGGAAGTAGATGAAGCGGTCCTGGCGCACATACATCCACACCAGGACCAGGCAATAGCCGAGCACGGCAATGTGCAGCGTGTTTCTCAATGTCAGCCGAACTTGCATGGTGGGGCCCCTGCAAACGTGAGACACAGCACTGTGAGCGCCCGCGCAAAGCGAAAAAAAGCTCCGAACGGCCGGCCCATGGGCGATGGTACGCCGTCAACATCATTGATGGGGCATCCGGGCTGCAATCCGGGCCGCGGGATCCGCGACGCGACGCCCCGGCCATCCGCTCAGGAGGCTACGGATTGCCCCGAACCATGGCCCTCAGACTCCGACAGATAGGCCGCGGCAAATTCCGCGAACACCGGACACGCCGGATTGTGGTTGGCATCGCGCCAGACCAGATGCACCTCGGCCCGCACGTCATCGCGCCAGATCGGGCGGAACACCACGTCGGGAAAATGCAGATGCTGCGCCGACGCCGGCACCAGCGCCACCCCCAGCCCCGCGCGCACCAGCGCGAGCACGCTATGGGTCTGGCTCATCTGCTGCACCACGCGCGGGGGCCGGCCGGTGCCGGCCAGCACGGCGCCGATCAGGTCGTGGAAGTACTTGCCCTCGGTGGCGGAATACTGGATAAACGGCTGCCCCGCGAGATCGCCCCCCGCGATGCGCTCGCGCGCGGCCAGCGCGTGCGTCGCCTGCACGGCAAGCAGCAGCGGCTCGCTGACCGCCGGCCGGCACTGCAGGTCGGGCTCCATGTCGCCGAGCAGCCGCAGGAAGCCGATATCGATGGTGCCCGTGCGCAAGGCGTCGATCTGCGCGACCGACACCATCTCATGCAAGGTCACCTCGATCTCGGGCAAGGCTTCACCGGCCCTGGCGATCAGCTTCGGCACGAGGTCGTAGCCCGCCACGGCGGTGAAGCCGATGCGCACTTTGCCGCTGGCGCCCCGGTCGATCCGCCGCGCCACGTCCACCGCGTGCCCCGCCAGGGACAGCAGGCGCCGCGCATCGTCGAGCAATGCCGTGCCCGCCGCAGTCAGGCGCACCACGCGGCTGTTGCGGTCGAACAGCCGCACACCGAGCGACTCCTCCAGCATGCGGATCTGCCGGCTCAATGGCGATTGCGTCATGAAGAGCCGCGTCGCCGCGCGGCCGAAATGCAGCTCCTCGCCCACGGCGATAAAGCAGCGCAACTGGTTCAGGTCGGGGATCATTGCATCATGCCAAAAGTTAGATTGATCGATGCAAACTATAGCTTAGACATGCAACGATCGGGTTTCTATACTCGGGCAAATCGACAACCTGCCGAGATGCCCGCCAGTGAAACCCGCCATCCTGCTCACCCAGCCCGTCGTCCCGAGCCTTGAAACCGGCCTCCAGGCAGCCTATGAGATCCACCGCCTGTATGGCACGCCTTCGCCCGACGCGCTGCTCGACGAAATCGGGCCGCGCATCGAGGCGGTCGTTACCGGCGGCTCGCTCGGCCTGAAGGAATCGGTGATGCGCCGGCTGCCGGCGTTGAAGATCGTCGCGGTGTCGGGCGTCGGCACCGACGCGGTCGACCTGTCGTATGCCCGCGAGCACGGCATCCACGTCACCACCACGCCGGACGTACTGACCGCAGATGTCGCCGACCAGGCCCTCGGCCTGCTGATCTCGGTGTACCGCCGGCTGACCGAAGCCGAGCGCTATGTGCGTGCGGGCCAGTGGGGCAAGTCGTCCCTGTCGCTCGCGCGGCGCTTCAGCGGCAAGCGCATCGGCATCGTCGGCCTGGGCCGCGTGGGCCGTGCGATCGCCGTGCGCGCGGCGGCGTTTGGCTGCCCGTTGTCGTACACCGACCTGCGCGCGCAGCCGGACGTGCCCTACACGTTCCTGCCGGACATCGTCTCGCTGGCCACCCATTGCGATGCGCTGGTGCTGGCGGCGTCCGCCGACGGTGCGAAGCCGGTGGTCGATGCCGCCGTGCTCGATGCGCTGGGGCCGGACGGCGTGCTGATCAACGTGGCGCGCGGACGGCTCGTCGACGAGCCGGAGCTGGTGCGCGCGCTGGAAACGGGCCGCATCGCCGGTGCCGGACTCGACGTGTTCTTCGACGAGCCGGCCGTGCCGTCCGCGCTGCTTGGCATGGACAACGTCGTGATCCAGCCGCACCGCGCCAGCGCCACGTGGGAGACGCGCGATGCCATGGGCGAGATCGTGCTGGCCAACCTGCGCGCCTGCCTGGCCGGCGAACGTCCGCCGACCACGGTGCTGGCATAAGCCCCGCCCTTCCCTCATTCCCATTGAACAGGCGCCACAGAGCGCCGTGACAAAATCCAGGAGACACCATGCAAACCCGCGCATTCCCGGCCTCAGTCCTCTCGGCCATCCCGTCTGTTTCTGCAAAGTCCGTTCGTGCCGTCCTGCCGGCGCTGGGCATGCTGGCCGTGGCCACGCTCGCCACGCTGGCGCCCCAGCCCGCGCTGGCCGGCGGCGCCTATCCCGAGAAGCCGGTGACCATCGTCGTGCCCTTCCCGCCCGGCGGCGGCACCGACACCGGTGCACGCCTGCTGGCGCAGCGCCTGACCGAGATGTGGGGCAAGGCGGTCGTCATCGAAAACAAGCCCGGCGCCGCCGGCCAGATCGGCAGCGACTACGTGGCCCGTGCGAAGCCGGACGGCTATACGCTGCTGATGGGCAATGTCGGCACGCATGCGATCAACCCGTCGCTGTACAAGTCGTCCTATGACACGGTCATGAGCTTCGCGCCGGTATCACTGGTGGCCGAACTGCCGCAGATCATGGTGACCGCCCCCGGCAACCCCGCCGCGACCGTGCCGCAGGCGATTGCGGCAGGCAAACGGGAGCCGGGCAAGGTTACGTACAGCAGTTCCGGCAGCGGCAGCTCGATGCATCTGGCGGGGGCCATGTTCGCGCGCCAGGCCGGCGTGGAGATGCTGCACGTGGCCTACAAGGGCGGCGGTCCGGCCGTGTCCGATGTGATGGCCGGCCATGTGAACTACACGTTCGCGACGCTGTACGAAACCATGGGCATGATCAAGGGCGGCAAGCTCAAGGCAGTGGCCGTGACCGGCGACAAGCGCGCGGCCGCCATGCCCAACGTGCCGACCGTGGCCGAAGCCGGCCTGGCCGGTTATGAAGCGGTGTCGTGGATCGGCCTGCTCGCGCCGGCGGGCACGCCGCCCGCGCTCGTCGGCAAGATCTCGCAGGACGTGCGCACGGCACTGGCCGACCCTAAGGTGAAACAGATGCTGACCGACCAGGGCGCGGTCCCGGCGACCAGCACGCCAGAGGCCTTTGCGTCGCTGATTGCGCACGATACGGCGCGCTATGCGAAGCTGATCCGCGACCTCGGGATCAAGGCCGAGTGATCGCCTGAATCAGGCGTCCCTCATGTCGAGCCGCGTTCGACGATGCGAAATCCCACATCGACGATCGGCTCGGCCACTGACTCGCCGCGGCAGCGGTCCAGCAGCAACCGCGCCGCCCGCGCACCGATGGCAGCGCCATCGACCTGCACCGTCGTCAGCGACGGATTCAAGTACGCCGCGAAGTCGGCATCGCCAAAGCCGCAGATCGCCAGGTCTTCAGGAATGCGCAGCCCGCGCGCCAGCGCCTCGACCATGACGCCCTGCGCCAGCTGGTCGGAACTGCAATAGATCGCCTCGATCGTCGGATCCTTCTCCAGCAGATCGGCCAGGGCCTGGCGGCCGAGCGCCAGGCTGCTCGGCGCCGGGACGACGACGGTCGGGACGTCATGCCCTACCGTCGAAACCAGGCCCTCGCGCCGTACCGACGCGCGATGATCGTCGCCGGTCGCGATGCCTAGGCGGCGCCAGCCCTTGCTCAGGAAGTATCCCGCGATGGCGCTGCCCACCTTGAGGTGGGAGAACCCCACCACCATGTCGACCGGCCGGTCGCTGAGATCCCACATCTCGACGACCGGGATGCCGGCGCGCCGCAGGCGCTCGCGCGAGGCCTGCGCGTGGACCAGCCCGATCAAGGCGATGCCGTCCGGGCGGCGACTGATCATGGTGCCCAGCAGCGCTTCTTCGCGCGCGTGATCGTAGCCCGTCTGACCGAGGATCAACTGGTAGCCGGCCGCATCGAGCGCATCGGTCAGCGCCTTGACCGTGGGCAGGAACTGCGCCACCGCGATGTTCGGCACCAGCGCCGCCACCATCAGGCTGCGCTTCGACTTGAGCCCGCCCGCCAGCAGGTTGGGGATATAGCCCGTTGTCTCGACCGCCTTCCGTACCCGCGCGATGGTCTTTTCCGACACCATGCCGGGGTTGCCGAGCGCGCGCGACGCGGTAATCAACGAGACGCCGGCCTCGCGCGCCACATCATGCAGCGTCACGGATTTCGGCCCATTGGAATTCGACATGCGGATCCTGAATCAGGGTAAATCGCTACCGGCGACACGCGTTAAAGCGATTGACGCTCGGGAATGACAACGTTAGCATTTCCTCCATTCCCGCGATGGCCGCTCTCGCTGCCGCGCATAGGAATGACGTATGGATTATATCAGTCCCTTCGCCTTGAAATGATAACGTTGTCATTCAGCAAGTCGGAACTGACCCTCTCCCCCTTGTTGCCTGCACCCATGACGAACCTTGCCGCTCAAACCGCCGACGCCATCGCCTCGATCCGGCTTTCCTCGTGCTACCTGCCGCTGGCCACGCCGATCAGCGATGCCAAGGTCCTGACCGGCCGGCAGAAGCCGATGACCGAGGTGGTGATCCTGTTTGCCGAGATCCGGACGCGCGACGGACACGAAGGCATCGGCTTCAGCTATGCGAAGCGCGCCGGTGGCCCCGGCCAGTTCGCCCATGCCCGCGAGATCGCCCCGGCGCTGATCGGCGAAGACCCGAGCGATATCGCGCGGCTGTGGGACAAGCTTTGCTGGGCGGGCGCGTCGGTCGGCCGCAGCGGCCTGTCGACGCAGGCCATCGGCGCGTTCGATGTCGCGCTGTGGGATCTGAAGGCGAAGCGCGCGGGCCTGTCGCTAGCCAAGCTGCTGGGCGCCCATCGCGATGCCGTGCGCTGCTACAACACGTCGGGCGGTTTCCTGCACACGCCGCTGGACCAGTTGCTGGTCAATGCGGCGGCGTCGGTCGAGCGCGGCATCGGCGGGATCAAGCTGAAGGTCGGCCAGCCCAATGGCGCGCTCGATATCCAGCGCGTGGCCGCGGTGCGCGAGCGTCTGGGCGATGCGGTGCCGATCATGGTCGATGCCAACCAGCAATGGGACCGTCCGACCGCGCAGCGCATGTGCCGCACATTCGAGTCCTTTAACCTGGTCTGGATCGAGGAGCCGCTGGACGCCTACGACCACGAAGGCCACGCCGCGCTGGCGACGCAGTTCGACACGCCGATCGCGACCGGTGAAATGCTGACCAGCGCAGCCGAACACTGGGACCTGATCCGCCATCGCGCCGCCGATTACCTGATGCCCGATGCGCCGCGCGTCGGCGGCATCACGCCATTCCTGAAGGTCTGCGCGCTGGCCGAGCATGCGGGCCTGATGATCGCGCCGCATTTCGCGATGGAGCTGCACGTGCACCTTGCCGCCGCTTACCCGCGCGAACCGTGGGTCGAGCACTTCGACTGGCTCGAACCGTTGTTCAACGAACGGCTGGACATCCGCGACGGACGCATCATCGTGCCGACCCGGCCGGGCCTGGGCATCACCATCAGCGAACAGGCGCGCGCCTGGACGCGCGAACAGGCGGTATTCGGCGAGCACGCCTGACATTGCCGCTGCATTTCATACGCTTCCCATACAAGACGGACAAGGAGACAGGACATGAAGAAGCTGATTGCATCCGCATTGATGACCCTCGCCATGACAGGGGCGCAGGCCGCGTGGCCTGAGAAGCCGGTCACGCTGGTGGTGCCTTTCCCCGCTGGCGGCTCGACTGACAACGTGGCGCGCATCCTCAGCGCGAAGTACCAGGCGCAGTTCGGCGGCAGCTTCGTGGTCGACAACCGGCCCGGCGCGGCCGGCATGATCGGCGCGGCCGCGGTCAAGCGCGCGCCGGCCGATGGCTACACCGTGTTCGTCTCCTCGCTCGGACCATTCGTGATCGGCCCGCACCTGATGAAGAACGCGGGCTACGATCCGCTCAAGGACTTCGACTACATCAGCGTTGCGGTGCAGGCGCCGAACGTGCTGGCCGTGCCCGCGAATTCGCGCTTCAAGACGATCCAGGATGTCGTCGCCTACGAGAAGGCCAATCCAAACAAGCTGACGTTCGCGTCCGCCGGCAACGGCACCAGCGACCATCTCACGGCAGAGTTGTTCTGGCAGCAAACCGGCACGACCGGCATCCATGTGCCGTACAAGGGCGGCGCCCCTGCGATGAACGACCTGCTCGGCGGGCAGGTCGATGCGACTTTCATGAACATCAACACGGCGGTGCCGCACATCAAGGCGGGCAAGCTGCGCGCGCTGGCCATCACCAGCAGCGCGCGCTCGCCGATCCTGCCCGATGTGCCCACCATGGACGAATCCGGCATCAAGGGCGTGACGGTCTACTCGTGGCAGGCTGTGGCAGCGCCCAAGGGATTGCCGCCGGAGGTCAAGGCGAAGCTGCATAGCGCCACGGTCGCGGCGCTCAATGACCCGGCGGTCAAGGCCAGGCTGCTTGAAGTCGGCTTCGAGATCGTCGCCAATACGCCGGAGCAGTTCACCGCGTTCCAGGCGTCGGAGTTCGCACGCTGGAAGAAGGTGATCGAGGTGGGCAAGATCACGGCGGACTGACAGCCCGCCGCAAGGACGCGATTCAGCCTGCGCTTTTCGCGCCGTGGTGCCCGGCGCCGTTCGACCGCTTGGTGCGCCGGATCACCATGAACACCAGCAGCACGACCGGCGCGATCAGCAGCCCTTCGACCAGCTCCGGGTCCATGCCCAGGTGCAGCGCATGCAGCGAGCGCAGGCCGACCGCCGTCAGCGACAGTACATAGTAGGAAATCGCAGCCACGGACAGCCCTTCCACCGCGTGCTGCAGATGGAGCTGTGTGCGCGCGGTGCGATCCATCCCCGCCAGCAGCCGCATGGTATTGCCTTCCTGTGCGAGGCTGACCCGTGTGCGCAGCAGGTCGACCGCGCGGGCGACGCGGGTCGTGAATTGCTCCAGGCGGTTCGCGCTGGCGCGGCAGGTGTCCATGGCCGGCGTGAAGCGGCGTTCCATGAATTCGGCGATGGTCGGGATGCCTTCGATGCGTTCCTCGCGCAGTTCCTGGATGCGCGCCATCACCAGCCGCTCGTAGGCGCGGCTCGCGCTGAAGCGGTGGCTCGACTCCGCCAGCGCCTCGCCGCGCACGGCGAGGTGCGTGAGTTCCTGCAGCAGGTTGGCGTCCACCTTGTCGTCCGGCGCGGAGTCCATGCGGTGCATCAGCCCGGCCAGCGAGCGTTGCAGCACATCGAGCGAACGCCCCAGGTCGCGCGCGGCGGGCAGCGCCAGCAGGGCCATCATGCGATAGGTCTCGATCTCGTAGAGTCGTTGCAGCAGGCGGCCGCCCTGCGCCTCGCGGAAGCCCTCGTCGATGACCAGGAAACGCGAAAAGCCATCGGGCTTGATGGTCCAGTCGCAATAGACCTCGCCGTTGCCCAGCACGCGGCTGCCGACCTTGATCGGGCCGTCGATCCACTTCCGGTAGTCATTACGCGCAATCGGGGCATTCTTCCCGGACACCAGTTCCATGCGGATGGCGACGAACCGCTTGCCCGCAATCAGCTCGAACCAGGCCGGCGGTATGTGTTCGGTGGCCAGCCCGGAGAAGTAATCGGTGTCGTGCCGGCTGGCCACGAACGTGTAGGTCGAGAATTCCGTGTGGCGTTCCCACTTCAGCTGGCGCTCGCCATTCCATTGCGCGGCATAGTGCGTACTGCCCGCCTCCGGCGGCGGCATGCCGGTGAGTTCGCACAACGCCGTCAGCAACTGCTCATGTACGGCGGCATCATCGGCCGCATAGATCGCCAGATGAGCGAGGGCGACGGAGCCTGACAAGCGCAGGAAAGGTCTTGCGTGCAGTTCGTTGGCAAGGCTGGCGCGCAGGGCGTGGTCCATATAGTCGGTCTTTCGGAAGGTTTCGGTCAGGGAGCGTCCGTCAGGATATCAGTCGAAGATGACCGAACGTCGGCACCGAACGTTAGCAAGACCCGGGCCAGAACCCTGAAATTTATCCTTCCCCGCCTTCTGCGGGCGCCACGGTCGCCCCCCGGATGCCGTGACGCGCCAGCGCACCGGCCACCACGCCGGTCGCCTTCATCGCTTCGACAAAGCCAGCGAGAAAAACCGCCGCGCGCTCGCCACGCGACTTCGGCATCCCCATCGCCTGCCGGATCACCATGAAGCGCTCGCCGAGCAGCCGCAGGCCATCCTTTCCCGCCGCATCGGATTCCAGTTGCTGCCTGACCCCCGCGGCCACCTCGGCGCCTTGCTCAAGGAAGGTCTGCACCACCGTCGGCGACGTCGGCGCGCGCACGATCTCCGCATGCCGCAGTTCCCGGGTCAGATAGAGGTCATAAGCACTGCCCTTGCCGACCACGACACGCACGCCGGGCTGGTCGACATCGGCATTGGACACGACCGGCGAATCCGTCCGCACCAGATAGCAGCCTTCGATCAGCACATAGGGCGCGGTGAACGCAATCGATGCACCGCGATTGGGGTCGATCGCGAAGAAGCCGACGTCCGCCTGCTCATTGCTCACCACGTCGACCGACTTGCCGGCGGCATTCACCACCACCAGTTCCAGCGGCACGCCCAGCCGGTCCGCCAGGGCCCCGGCCAGGTCGACCGATACGCCGCATGCGGCACCGTCGGCGGCACGCCCGGCAAGGATCGGATTGCCGAGGTTGATCGAGGCGCGCAGCACCCCGGTGGGGGCGAAAGCGGTCAGCAGGTCTTGGTCTATGGTCATGGCATGGGGCCGGCAACGGCCGGTGCTAGGGTTCGAGGATCTCGCTGATTTTCGCCAGCGCGTCGAGGGTATGTTCGAGGTGTTCACGCATCGCCGCCGAAGCCTCCTCATTGCGCTCGCGCGCGAGCAAGTCCAGCAGGTGCAAGTGCTGCTTCGCGTGTTCTGCGTAACGTTCGCGATGCCGCATGGACCGGTACGACAACAGGCGGCGCACGCGGTTGACGCGGCGGATGGTATCGACAAAAAACGGATTGCCCGAGGCCTCGACCAGCGACTCGTGGAAGCGCACGCCACGGTCATGAAGCTGGTCCGCGGAGTCGGTTTCGATGCCGCCGTTGAGCAGGTGGTTTTCCGCCGCGCGCAGGCGCTCGATGGTCTTGCGCTCGATGCGATAGCCTGGCTCCATCAGCGCCGCCGGCTCCAGCGCCAGGCGCAGCCGGTACGACTGCAGCAGCGAATCCGGCGTGGTCAGCATCGACGAAAATTCCCAGCCATAGCCGGGCTTGCGCTCCGCCCAGCCCTCCTGCGCAATCCGCTTGAGCACCGTATTGAGCTGCGTCGCGGTCAGGCCGTAGCGGGACCTGAGCAACTGCTCGGAGACCTCGTTGTCGAGCTTGCCCCGCAACAGGTCTTCAGCCATCTGGAAATAGGCGGCAGCAGCCACGTCGGGCTCGGCAAGGCCCAGCTGCGTAGCCAGTTCACCGGCCGGCGCCGCGACTTCGCGCGCCAGGAAAAAGCCGCGGTTGCGCTCGCGCGTGAGCACGCCCTTCTCGTGCAGCAGGGCCAGCGCCTCGTTGACGGGCGAGCGCGACACGCGCAGCTTGTCGGCCAGCATCTGCGCCGGCAGGTGGGCGCCGACCGGCATGCCTTCTGCCTGGATCAGCTCGACAATCCGCGTCGCAATGGATCGATCGTGGTTCATGGGTGGTTCGGCACGCCGGCCGGGAGCGGTCACGGTATAGCCACGTCGCTCCGCTGCCCTGCCAGCGTCTTCTGCAGGATGGATGGAATCACGCCACCACGCCGCAACAGCTCGATCTCGAGCCGCGTTTCCACGGCGGCGGTGGCTTCGAAGGCATCCACCGACCCGTTCGCGCGCACGATGCGCACCGGGACCCTGCCACGCGGCACGAGCGCTTCGGGCATGGCACTGACATGGACCTTATCGCCGGGACGGATGTCCAGCGACTGCGGCGTCACGGCTTCCGGCCACCGCAGTGGCAGGATGCCCATGCCGATCAGGTTGGAACGGTGAATGCGCTCGAAGCTTACCGCAATCACCGCGCGGATTCCCAACAGGCGCTGCCCCTTGGCAGCCCAGTCGCGCGATGAGCCCGTGCCGTAGCGGGCGCCAGCGACCAGCACCACGGCGTCGCCGTCCTGCCGGTAGCGCCGGGCGACCTCGAAGATCGGCTGCACATCGCCGCTGGGCACGTGCACGGTGTTTGCCGTCGGCGCGTCGGGCTGCAGCAGGTTGACCAGCGTCTTGTTGTAGAACGCGGCCCGCATCATCACTTCCCAGTTGCCGCGACGCGAAGCAAACACGTTGAGGTCGTCGCGGGTGGCGCCGCGGCTCACCAAAAAGTCGGCGACGAAACTGTCCTTGGGGATCGCGCTCGCCGGAGAGATATGGTCGGTGGTGATGTCATCGCCGAGCACCAGCAGCGGATACGCCGCGTAGTCGCCAAGCTGCGTACCCTGGTCGAGCGAGGCGAACGGCGGACGCCGCAGCGCGGTCGAGGCCTCGTCCCACGGGTAACGCGGCGTGGCCGGCGACGGCAGCGCGGCCCAGGCTGGATTGCGCGATGCCACCGCGAAGGCCTTCCGGTAATCGGAAGGCTCGGCCCCGGCGGCCACCAGCGCCGCGATCTCCTCGCGCGCGGGCCACAGGTCGCGCAGGTGGACCGGCGTGCCATCGGCCGCAATCTGGACCGGCTCGGTGCCGAGGTTGCGCTCGGCATCGCCGGCCAGCGCAAACGCCACTACCAGTGGCGGCGACATGATGAAGCCCAGGCTAAGGTCCGGATGCACGCGGCCAGGGAAATTGCGGTTGCCCGACAGGATCGCGACCGGCTGTGCCGAGGCTTCGGCAATCACTTGCCGGATCGGCTCTGTCAACGGCCCCGGATTGCCGATGCAGGTCGTGCAGCCGAAGCCGACGATATCGAAGCCCACTGCGGAGAGATCGCCGATCAGGCCCGCGCGCTCCAGGTACCGCGCCGCTGCGGGCGATCCCGGCGCAAGCGAGGTCTTGATCCACGACGGCACCCGCAAGCCCAGTGCCCTCGCCTTGCGCGCGACCAGTCCGGCCGCGACCAGCAGGGCCGGGTCCGAGGTATTGGTGCAGCTGGTAATGGCGGCAATCGCAACCGGACGACGTGGCATGCCATCGCGCTGCATCTTCTGCTCGAACGGAATGGCGGCAAGCGCGCGTGCAGTATCCGTATAGGGAAGCAAGTCCTGCGGGCGGCGCGGACCGGCTACGTGCATGCCGATGCGATCCAGGTCGATATGGAGCACCCGCGTGTAGCGCGGCTCGGCATCGGGCTCGAACCATAATCCAGCGCGGCGCGCAAAGGCCTCCACCAGTGCGATGGAGGCGGCATCGCGGCCGGTGGTGCGCAGGTAATCCAGCGTGTGGCCATCGATCGGGAAGAAGCCGGTGGTCGCGCCATACTCGGGCGCCATATTGGCCACGACCGAGCGGTCGCCCGCCGACAGCGTGGCAACGCCCGGCCCGAAGAATTCGACGAACTCGCCCGACACACCGATGCCCCGCAGTTGCTGCGTGACGGTCAGGGCCAGATCGGTCGCCAGCGTGCCGGCCGGCAGCGCGCCCGTCAGCCTGACACCGATCACATCGGGAATGCGCTGCATCACCGGCATGCCGAACATCACGGTCTGCGCCTCCAGCCCGCCGACACCCCAGCCCAGCACGCCGATGCCGTTGATCATCGGCGTGTGGCTGTCGGTGCCGATCAGCGTGTCGGGCACGGCCCACGCTTCACCGTCGCGCTGCACGGTCGTCACGACCGTCGCCAGTTGCTCCAGGTTGATCGTATGCATGATCCCCGTGCCCGGCGGATGGATGCGCACGCCGCGCAGCGCCTTCGACGCCCAGCGCAGGAAGCTGTAGCGCTCGGCATTGCGCCGGCTCTCCACATCGAGGTTCAGGCTGGCCGCGTCCGGGCGGGCGAAGTACTCCACCGCGAGCGAGTGGTCGACCGAGGAGTCCACCGGCAGGACCGGATTGAGCGCATCGGGATCGGCGCCGGCTTCCGCCAGCGCATCGCGCATGGCGGCGATGTCGACCAGGGCCGGCGTGCTGGTGGTGTCGTGCATCAGCACGCGGCCAGGCTGGAACGCGATCTCGTCTTCGCTCGTGCCGTGATCCAGCCAGCCGACGATGGCGGCGATGGCTGCGTCGCGCTCCTCGTCCTCCATATTGCGAATCACATTCTCCATAAGCAGGCGCAGGACGACCGGCAGCCGTCGCAGCGTACCGCCCAGCATGGCGGGCAGGTCCACGAACCGGTATGTGGCGTCGCCAGCGCTGAACTGGCCATCGACGAGGCGGTATGAGGGGCGGTAGGTGTTTTCCATGACTGTACTTTGCACATGTTTACGCAAAAATGCAATCAAGTGCAAACCCGAATCCCACGGAAACCGGAGACGATCCCTTGAACCCCACCGCTTCCCGCGACGCGCTGCCGCCGTCCGACCCCACACGCCGCCGATTGCTCCGGGGCGGCACCTCCGCCGCGGCGCTCGCCCTGCTCGGCATGGGCGCCACGGAGGCACAGGGGGCTCAGCCGGATACCCGCACAACGTCAGCGAAAGAAACCACACGCCCCGAAGGAACAGTGATGTACGCATACGTAGGCTCGCGAACGACGCGCGAACGCAATGCCCGCGGCGACGGTATCAGCGTCTACCGCGTCGATACCGCGACCGGCGCACTCCAGATGACCCAACTGGTCGGCGACTTGGTCAACCCATCGTTCCTCGCCCTGAACCGCGACGGCGACCGGCTCTACACGGTCCATGGCGACCTGAGCAACATCAGTGCCTTCGCCGTCGACAAGGCCAGCGGCAAGCTGGAATTCATCAACCGGCAAAGCACGCAGGGCAAGAACCCGGTCCACCTGGCAATCGACCCGAGCGGGCGCCATGTCGTGGTCTCGAACCACATCGGCGCCAGTCTTGCGGTGCTGCCGCTGAATGCGGACGGCTCGCTCGGCGAACTGACGCAGCTGGTGAAGCTCGATGGCCCCATCGGCCCGCATCGCGTCGAGCAGAAGCAGGCCAAACCCCACTTCAACCCGTTCGACCCGAACGGCCGGTTCGTGATCGTTCCGGACAAGGGCCTGGACCGGACCTTCACCTTCCGCTTCGCCGACGGCCAGCTGTCCCCGGCGTCACCCGCCTTCGTCGGCGCGCGCGAAGGCGCCGGGCCGCGCCATATCGCCTTCCATCCGGGCGGCCGCTTTGCCTATGTCGTCAACGAACTCGATTCGACCGTCACGGCCTACGCGTATGACGCAACCTCAGGCGCGCTGACGCCCCTGCAGGTCCTGTCGAGCCTGCCCGACACGTTCACCGGCAACAGCCGCGCATCGGAGATCGAGGTCGATGCCAGCGGGCGCTACGTCTATGCGTCGAACCGCGGGCACGACAGCGTGGCGATCTTCCAGGTGGATCCGCGCAGCGGCCACCTGCGCTTCGTTGGCGCCGATCCGTCGCAGGGCCGCACGCCGCGCTTCTTCACCGCATCGCCGGACGGCCGCTTCATGTATGTGCTGAACGAAGACAGCGATTCGATCGTCGCCATGCGCATCGACCATGCATCGGGCCGCCTGCACCCGACCGGATTCAGCGTGCAATCGGGCAGCCCCGTCTGCATGGTGTTCTCGCGGCGCCACGCATGACATCGCCGCGCCCCCTCCCCGCCACGCCTTATGCACCGGGCAGCACCCGCGCCGGTCCTCACGCCATGCAAGACTCCACCACGCAAAACGAAGCGGCCATCGTCAGGAAGATCACCTCGCGCATCATTCCGTTCGTCTTCATCCTGTACATCATCTCGTATCTGGACCGCGCCAATATCGGCTACGCGGCGCTGCAGATGAACAAGGAACTGGCGCTCTCCAGCGAGGCCTTCGGCTTCGTGTCCGGCATCTTCTTTATCGGCTACTTCCTGTTCGAGGTGCCCAGCAACGTGATGCTGAACAGGTTCGGCGCGCGCCGCTGGATCGCGCGCATCCTGCTGACGTGGGGCGTGGTTGCCGTGGCCAGCGCGTTCGTGCAGAGCGCGAACCAGCTCTACGTGCTGCGCTTCCTGCTCGGCGTGGCCGAAGCGGGCTTCTTCCCCGGCATCATCGTCTACCTGACGTACTGGTTCCGCGCGAAGGAACTCGCCACCACGGTGGCCCTGTTCACGGCGGCGATTCCGGTCTCGTACATCGTCGGCGCGCCGCTGAGCACGTGGATCATGGACAACGTGCACTGGCTGCAATGGAGCGGCTGGCGCTGGATGCTGCTGCTGGAAGGGGCACCGGCAATCATCGGCGGCGTACTCTGCTACTTCTGCCTGACCGATCGCCCCAAGGACGCGAAGTGGCTGACCGAGGCCGAGAAAACGTGGCTGACCGACCAGCTCGAGCGCGACCGCCAGGCCCGGCCGAATGCCGAGCACCTCGGCGCGCTCAAGGTCATGCGCAACCCAAAGGTGCTGTACCTGTCGTTCATCTACTTCGTGTACCAGTGCGGCAGCCTGGGCGTGGGGTACTGGATGCCGCAGATCATCAAGGGCTTCTCGGCGAACCTGACGCATACGCAGGTCGGGCTGATCGCGATGGTGCCTTACCTGTTCGCGACCATCGTGATGATCGTTTGGTCGCGCAGTTCCGACCGCCGCAATGAGCGGCGCCTGCACTCCGCCATTCCGCTTGGCGTCGCCGCAGTGGCGCTGCTCGGCGCGGGGCTGCTGCCCGATCCTGTCGTTGCCATCACGCTGGTCAGCGTGAGCCTGGCCGGCCTCTATGCGTTCAAGTCGCCGTTCTGGGCGCTGCCCACGCTGTTCCTGACGCGCTCGACGGCCGCGGTCTCGATCGCGGTGATTAACTCGATCGGCAACCTCGGCGGTTTCGTCGGGCCGTTCGCGATCGGCTACATCAAGGGTCAGAGCCACTCGGCCACGACGGGCCTGATTTTCCTTGCCGGGCTGCTGGTGGTCTCGTTTCTGATGACAGTCTTTATTCGCATCGCCGAAACCCGCCCGGTGCAGGAGGTCGCGACGACGTCCGGCCAGACACCTTGAGCCACCACGGCGGCCTATGCGCAGCGGTGCCCCTGCACAGGATCATCCTGCGCGAAGTACCGGACCAGCACTCTGGTGCCGAGACCAGTCATCGGGCGGCGGCCCCTTGTTCCGATATCGCTGCGTTCATGTCGCCTACCGAAACAGGCTTCGCGGGCTTGCGAACAATGCCTTTGAGAGCGGTTACCGAGCAGTTGGCCGGGACGATTTCATAGCGTCCCGTTTGTTCATTGAACACGAATTCGATCCGGTCCCCGGTAGACAGGCCAAGATGCGTCCGCACATCCACAGGGATCGTGACCTGCCCTTTCGATGTCATGGTTGCAGAAGCCATAGCACCTCCTGATATTTGCATGGATGGGAGGCCTACTCGCCGCGGTGCCCCAGTCGCTTCGAGATCGCCCCCACGCAACGGCGCAGCGCCTGTGCGACAGGGCCGTCCCAGTCGGTATCGACCGTGCCGGTCGGTCCCATGATGGTGACCGTCAGCGCAATGTTCCCCGAATAGTCAAAGACCGGCGCCGAGAACGCGACGATCCCCGGCGTCGGATGATTGAGGCTGCGGGACATGAGGCGCGTCCGCGCTTCCACAATCATTTCCTCGACCACGGCCGCGTCGAGCGGATGGGCGATGTCCGGACCCAACCGGACGCGGTCGTCCAGCAACAGCTGCTCGGTGACCTTGCGCGGCAGGAATGCCGAGAAGACGCGCCCTGTCGCCGTATTGGCCAGCGACATGACCGTCCCGGTCCGGATATTCGTGTGGATCGGATAGGACGCCTCGATCAGCCGCACGATCACCGGCCCGAGATTGCCCCACACGGCCAGCGCCACCGCATGCGAGGTCTCCTCGGACAATGCTTCCGCGAACGGCGTCGCCTCGCGGATCGGGTTCAGCGTCTGCAGGCTGGTCAGCCCGAGCTGGATCGCCATCGGGCCCAGCAAGTAGTGCCCGGTGACCGGGTCCTGCGCGACCAGCCCGATTTTCCCGAAGCTGACCAGGTACGGGTGGATCTTGCCGGACGGCATGCTGGCCGCCTTGACGAGATCGCGCAGCGCCATCGGCCGCGCCTCGGCCGCGAGCACCTTCAGGATTTCTCCCCCGACTTCAATCGACTGTATGCCGCGGCGCTCCCGCTCGGGAGCCGGCTCGGTGTGGTCCACGTGTGTCCTGCCAGGAATGGGAATGAGAGGCCAGTATAGCACTAGACATTATCTAGCGCATAAGCGCCGGGTTAACGTGTAGATATTTTCAATCGCGCTAGGATTAATCTAGCAAACATGGCGTGGCCGCCAGACGCCGGTCCCGCCCGCACTTGAACGGAGAAGTCGATGTCTACACAGCAAGAGGAAACCTGCGATGTCCTGGTGATCGGATCGGGCGTGGCCGGCATGTCGGCGGCCATCACAGCCGCCAGTCGCGGACTGAAGGTGGTCGTGGTCGAGAAGGCCAGCTACTACGGCGGCACCACCGCCCGCTCGGGTGGTTGGCTTTGGATTCCGAACACGCACCTGGCGAGGGCCTATGGCCATCACGAACTGCCCGACCAGGCGCTGACCTATATCCGCAACCAGGCCGGCGCGGGCTTTGACGAGGCGCGCGTGCGCGCCTTCCTGGCCAATGGCCCGAAGGCCGTCGAGTTCTTCATGTCGAAGACCGCTGTCCAGTTCGACATGCCGCTTACGTTCCCCGACTATCACGCCGAAGCGCCCGGGGCCGCGCAGGGCGGGCGCTCGATGGTCACGCGGCCCTATGACGCGCGCGAACTGGGCCCGCTGCTCAAGACGCTTGGCCCGGTGCTGCCGGAATTGACGGTGTTCGGCGTGACGATCGGCTCGGGCAAGGAAATCGTCCACTTCATGCGGGTTACGCGCTCGCTGGCGTCGGCCTGGTATGTCGCCAAACGGCTGACCCGGCATTTCATGGAGGTGATGAAGTACGGGCGCGGCATGACGCTGACCAACGGCAATGCGCTGGCCGCGCGGCTGGCGAAGTCAGCCTCGGACCTGTCGATCCCGGTGTGGTTGTCTTCGCCGGCCTCGCGGCTGCTGTATGACGGCGAGCGCGTCACCGGTGCCGTGATCGAGCGCAACGGGCAGCGCGTCAGCGTAAAGGCGCGCCACGGCGTGGTCCTGGCCAGCGGCGGATTCCCGCACAACAACGAACGTCTCAAGGAGACTTACCCGCACGTGAAGGCCGGCCATGGCCATTTTTCGCCCACACCGCAGACCAACGTGGGCGATGGCGCGCGCATGGCCGAGGAAGTCGGCGGCCTGTTCGACAAAAGCCTGTCGAATGCCGCGGCCTGGACGCCGATGTCGCTGGTGCCGCGCAAGGACGGCACGACCGGCATCATGCCCCACTTCATCGACCGCGCGAAACCGGGCGTGATCGCCGTCAGCCTGGACGGCCGGCGCTTCGCCAACGAGTCGAACTCGTACCACGATCTGGTGCAGGCCATGATCGCCGCGTCGCGCGGCAAGCGCGAGACCGCGTGCTGGCTGATTGCCGATCATGCCGCCATCCGCCGCTACGGGCTGGGCTATGTGAAGCCGTTCCCGCTGCCGCTCGGTCCGCACCTGCGCAATGGCTACCTGCGGCGCGGCCGGACCATCGCGGCGCTCGCACAGCAGATCGGCGTCGATCCGGCCACGCTCGCCACCACCATCCGCCAGTACAACGACCACGCGCAGTATGGGCGCGATCCCGAGTTCGGGCGCGGCAGCAAGGCGTACAACCGCTATCAGGGCGATGCCTTGCACGCGCCCAACCCGTGTGTCGCGCCACTGGCCACCGGACCGTTCTACGCGCTCAAGCTCGTCCCGGGCGATCTCGGTTCCTTCATGGGCCTGCGCACCAACGAGCACGCGCAGGTCGTGAGCGCGGACGGCTGTGCAATTGCCGGGCTGTACGCCGCCGGCAACGATGCGGCGAGCATCATGGGCGGCGAGTACAGCGGTGCGGGCATCACGCTTGGCCCCGGCCTGACTTTCGGCTACATCGTGGGCAACCACATCGCCGACCACATCGAGGCGTCGCCACGCGAACCTGTCGCCGCGCCAGCGCGCAAACCCGCTGGCGAAGCTGTAGCGATGCACTGATCGCCACGCGCCTTGCCGTCCCGCGACTGCCGCCGGTGGTCGCGGTCAATCCGATCCTGTCTCCATATCCATCATGAACATTCCCTCACTCCTCACCGGGAAAATCGCTTTCGTCACCGGCGCAGGCCAGGGTAACGGCCGGGCCATTGCCCTCGGCCTTGCCGAAGCCGGCGCAAGCGTCGTCGTCACCGACATGGACGAAGCCAATGTCCGCGACACGGCGGCGATGATCGAAGCACGCGGACACCGTGCGCACGCGTGCGCGCTGGACGTGACAGACGCCGCCCAATGCAGCACCGTTGCCGAGAGCATCACCGCGACTGTCGGCCAGGTCGACGTGCTCGTGAACAACGCCGGCATCCTGATCCGCGATGGCATCGACAGCGCCAATGCACTGGCCAACCTGCAGCGCGTCATGCGGGTCAACCACGAAGGCACTTTCAACGTCTGCCACGCATGGCTGCCGTCGCTGCGCAAGACGCGGGGCGCGATCGTCAATGTCGCGTCCATCGCGTCCTTCTCGGGGCAGGCAAACACCCTGGGCTACTCGCCGTCGAAAGGCGCGGTGAAGATGCTCACGCAATCGCTGGCAGCCGACCTGGCGAAGGATGGCGTGCGCGTCAATGCGATCGCGCCGGGCGTGATCGAAACGCCGATGACCGTCACGACGCGATCCGATCCGGCAAAGCTCGAACGCTTCATGGCCCGCATTCCCATGAACCGCGTCGGCAAACCCGAGGAACTGGTGGGGGCGGTGCTGTTCCTGGCTTCGTCGATGTCCACCTACGTCACGGGCGTAACGCTGCCTGTGGATGGCGGCTATCTCGCCGCCTGATTACTGAAACCGAAAACAGAGGCAAGCCGCACAGCGCTTGCCCGCCATCCAGGAGACAACCGATGAAACAGGCCTCCCGCACGATCGACGTGCAGGCGTTCATCGACGCCGAACGCTTTTCGCCCTGCCAATGGCTGGTGCTCATCTTCTGCTTCCTGATCGTCGCGGCGGATGGCTACGACACCGCGGCCATCGGCTTTATTGCGCCATCGCTCGCACAGGAATGGGGGATTCCACGCAGCGAACTCGGCACCGTCATGAGTGCTGCACTCGCGGGCCTGAGTCTCGGCGCGATCTTCGCCGGCCCCATTGCGGACCGCATTGGCCGCAAGACGGTGCTGGTCGCGGCGGTCGCAGCGTTCGGCGCCTGGACGCTCGCCGCGGCCCATGCGCAATCGCTCGCCATGCTGACGGCTCTTCGCTTCCTGACGGGATTGGGCCTGGGCGCGGCGATGCCCACGACCATCACCATGATGTCCGAGTACGCGCCGAAGCGTCTGCGCGCGTTCACGGTCAACGCCATGTACTGCGGTTTTTCCTTTGGCCTGGTTTCGGGCGGAGCGGCTTCCGCCTGGCTGATTCCGCATTTCGGCTGGCGCAGCGTGCTGACGGCTGGCGGCATCGGGCCGCTGGCTCTGGCGGTGCTGCTGCTCGCGCTGCTGCCGGAGTCGGCACAGTTCCTGGCAGTGCGCCCGGGCACGCGCGACAAGATCGCACGCATTCTCCAGCGGATCGCCCCGGGCCAGCGTCTGGACGCCTGTGCGTTCGTCGCGCGGGTGGGTCAGGAAGCCCCCGGGAACCAAGGCTCGGCACTTGCGCTCATCCTGTCGGAACCGTATCGGCGGCGCACACTGCTGCTTTGGCTGTCGTGCTTCATGGGGCTGGTGATCTACTACCTCATGACGAACTGGATGCCGACGCTATTCCGCGAGGCCGGCTTCAGCATCGAGCACGGCGCCCTGCTGGCTGCGGTGTTCCCGCTTGGCGGCCTGCTCGGCAACCTCGTGGCGGGCTGGCTGATGGACCGCTTCGATGCGAATCGCACCATCGTGGTTGCGTACGTGCTGGCGGCGGTACTGGTCGCCGTAGTCGGGCGGTGCGTCGACCATCCCGCCTACCTGGGCGCGTCGTTGTTTGCGTGCGGCACGCTGGTCACGAGCGCGGCGACGTCGATGTCGACGTATGCCGCGAGCCTCTATCCGACCGAGGCGCGCACGACCGGCGTCGCCTGGATGCAAGGCATCGGCCGGATCGGTGGCGTGGCCGGATCATTTGCCGGCGGGGCGCTGTTGGGCATTGGCTGGGATTTCGGCGCGGTGTTCGGCTTGCTGGCCGTTCCGGCCCTGGCGGCTGCATGGGCGGTTTTCATGATTGCGCGGCCACGGCAGGCTTATGCGGTCACAAGTGCAGCGAAGTGAGGCTGACGCACCCGGCATCGCCGGGTGTCTTCTTCTATTTTTCTACTCGTGTCCCGTCACCGCGCGCTTGGTCGCGTGAAAACCCTGCTTGGTCGCATCACCGACTGCATGCGCACCTGACTTCACGCCGCGGCCGATCGCGAATGTTGCATCGCGCACGGCATGGCCACCTTTCTTGCCAGCCGCCTTGATGTTGTCCTTGAATGCATGGGCATCCCCGGACAGGCTCGCCTGCGCGAACGGGGTGGCTGCGGCGAGGGTGATCGCGATAATCAGCGTCTTGGCTTTCCTCATGTCAACGTGTCCGATTCTGTCGTGTCAATCCCCGGCACCAGCCATCCCGGCCGGCGCCCATATCGACATTTTAGACGGTGCCCGCGATGGTCCGCGCTCGACGCGCCGCAGGCCCCGCTTCGGTGATGGCGCTGTAGACCAGCGTGCGCAGTTGGCGCCGCACTGGATACGCCGAAGAAGGCAGAAGCTGGGTCAGGAAGAGACCGATCAGTTCCTCCTGCGGATCCACCCAGAAGAAAGTGCTGGCCGCGCCGCCCCAGAAGAAATCACCGGCGCTTCCGGGAATCAGCGTGGATTCGGGCCGCACCGTGGTGGCAAAACCGAGCCCGAAGCCCACGCCGTCATAGGTGGCCTCGCTGAACATCGAGCGCGACAAGGCCGGCAGGTCCACTCCGCCGGGCAGGTGGTTGGCCGTCATCAGCTTCAGCGTCTTCGGCGACAGCAGCCGCACGCCGTCGAGTTCGCCGCCTTGCAGCAGCATGCGTGCGAAGCGCATGTAGTCCGCGGCCGTCGACACCAGGCCGCCGCCGCCCGAGATAAAGCTGGGCGGCTTGAGGTAAGGACTCGTCCGCGGGTCGTCCTGCAGCATCGGTCCCTTTTTCGACACGACTTTCGAACCGAGAACACCCACCGCGTAGCATGCGCAGAAGCGCGATGCCTTGTCTTCCGGCACATGGAAATCCGTGTCGACCATGCCGAGCGGATCGAAGATGCGCTGCTTCAGGAAAGTCTCGAACGGCATGCCGCTGACCTTGCCGACCAGGTAGCCGAGCACGTCGGTCGATACGGAGTAATTCCACGCCTCGCCCGGCGAAAATTCGAGCGGCAGCGTGGCAAGCTTGTCGATCATCTCGTCGAGCGTGCCATCGGTGGCCAGTTCGCCGAGCTTCAGCTTGCGATACGCGGCGTCGACGTTGGTGTTCTGCTGGAAGCCGTAGGTCAGGCCCGAGGTGTGCCGCAGCAGGTCGACCACCAGCATCGGCCGTGCCGGCGCACGCGTCTGGAAGCTTTCCATGAAGCCGCCCGCATGGACGCCGAGGTTTTCCCACGCAGGGATGTATTTGCTGACCGGATCATCCAGCGCGATCCTGCATTCCTCGACCAGCATCATGATCGCCACCGACGTCACGGGCTTGGTCATCGAGTAGATGCGGAAGATCGAATCCTGCGCGAGCGGCACCTGCCGCTCTCGGTCGGCGAGGCCGAGCACCGAGTTCAGCGCCAGTTCGCCGCGCCGCCAGACCTGGATCAGCGCGCCGGGCAGCTTGCCGGTGGCGATATAGGATTCGTGGATGAAGCGTTCAACGCGTGCAAGCCGCTCGCGGGACATCCCCTGCGTTTCCCTGCTCTGCATATTTGTCTGTCTCCCGGTTTTGCCGTGGCCGGCGTGCCGCCGCTGGCGGCGCCTGTCCCGCCATCATGACATCGGGTGACCGTTCGCGCCATGCGTACACCTCAGGAGCCTGGGCTAGCGGCCCGATCGCCCCACGAGCCGACAGTATCCACTAGCATTGGATGGTTCGCGGATGTCTTTCAAACGGAGATCACATCATGCACGCATGGAAACCAGGATTCACCGCGCTGGCGGTTGCGATGGCGCTGACCGCATGGTCTGGAATGTCCTCGGCCACGGAGCAGGGAGAGCAACGCCGCGCCGCACGCGATGTCCGGCAAGATACGCGCCAGGACTCACGGCATACCAAGCAGGATTGCCGCGCGGCCAACCAGAAGAGCAATGCTGGCTGCCGGCAGGACAAGCGGGAGACCAAGCAAGGTGGCCGGCAGACGGCCCGCGACATCAAGTACTGATGCTGCGTGCTGACAGGCGGACACCTGCCTCGCCTGTCA
Organism: Cupriavidus sp. C2SS-8b; assembly: GCF_057073745.1. Taxonomy (NCBI): domain Bacteria; kingdom Pseudomonadati; phylum Pseudomonadota; class Betaproteobacteria; order Burkholderiales; family Burkholderiaceae; genus Cupriavidus; species Cupriavidus sp. C2SS-8b. The sequence continues at coordinate 475,937 of NZ_CP172717.1, read as the reverse complement.
GCCTCCCAATACCCTGCCCCCGCCGTAGCTCGACTGCGTGGGCGCCGTCCCGCCAAGGGTCACCTTGATCGCGCAGTACTTGAACTCAGGGATCTTGCCGAATGGGTCCAGCGCCGCATTGGTGAGCTTGTTGATGGCCGCCTCGTAGTAGCAGAACGGCACGAACACGGCCCCGCGCGGCGTGCCGGCATCGGCGCGCGCGTACAGCGACACCTGTCCGCGCCGCGAGGCCAGCGTGACGACGTCGCCCGGCTGGCCACCGAGATCGGCCAGGTCGAGCGGATGGACAAGCGCCACCGGATCGGGCTCGATGGCATCGAGCACGCCCGCGCGCCGCGTCATGCTGCCGGTGTGCCAGTGTTCGAGCTGGCGTCCGGTGATCAGCACCATCGGATAGTCCGTGTCGGGCCGTTCGTCCGCGGGAACGATGTCCGCCGGAACAAAACGGCCGCGTCCGGTGGCGGTCGGGAACCGGTCGGTGAAGATCACCGGCTCGCCCGGATCGCCTTCGGCGCGGCAGGGATAGGTCACCGCGCCCGACGCCTGCAACCGGTCCCACGTCACGCCGCCAATGCTCGGCATGGCATGGCGCATCTCGTCGAACACGTCGGCCACGCTGCCGTACTGCCACTCCAACCCAAGGCCTTGCGCCATCTGCTGGATGATCCACAGGTCTTGCCTGGCCTGCCCCGGCGGCAACAGTGCCTGACGCCCGAGCTGCACGGTGCGGTCCGTGTTGGTGAAGGTCCCGGTCTTTTCCGGGAAGGCCGATGCCGGCAGCACCACGTCGGCCAGGTAGGCGGTCTCGGTCAGGAAGATGTCCTGCACCACGAGGTGGTCCAGCGCGGCCAGCGCCTCGCGCGCATGTTCGGCATCCGGGTCGGACATGGCCGGGTTCTCGCCCATGATATACATGCCGCGCACCTCGCCACGCCCGATCGCATCCATGATCTCGACCACGGTCAGGCCCGGCTGATGGTCGAGCGGCATGCCCCACAGCTTCTCAAAGCTGGCAATGGCGTCGGGGTCGTCCACGCGGCGGTAATCCGGGTACATCATCGGGATCAGGCCCGCATCGGACGCGCCCTGCACGTTGTTCTGGCCGCGCAGCGGATGCAGGCCGGTGCCGGGACGGCCGATCTGGCCCGTCATCAGCGCCAGCGCAATCAGGCAGCGCGCGTTGTCGGTGCCGTGCACGTGCTGCGACACGCCCATGCCCCACAGGATCATCGAGCCCTTCGACGTGGCATAGGCGCGCGCGACTTCGCGGATGGTCTGCGCATCGATGCCGCATACCGGCGCCATCAATTCGGGGCTGAACGCAGCCACGTTGCGCCGCAGCTCGTCGAAGCCGATGGTGCGGCTGTCGATGAAGTCCTGGTTGACCAGGCCTTCTGTGACGATCACATGCATCATCGCGTTGAGCAGCGCGACATCCGCGTCCGGCGTGAACTGCAGGAAACGCCACGCAAAGCGCGCCAGGTCCGAGCGCCGCGGATCGGCCACGATGAGCTTCGTGCCGTTTTTCACCGCGTTCTTGATCCAGCTTGCCGCTACGGGGTGGTTCACGGTCGGGTTCGCGCCGATCACGATCACGACCTCGGCGCGGTCCACGTCCATCACCGGGTTCGACACCGCGCCGGAACCGATGCCTTCGAGCAGCGCCGCGACCGACGACGCGTGGCACAGCCGCGTGCAGTGGTCGACGTTGTTGCTGCCGAAGCCCGTGCGCACGAGCTTCTGGAACAGGTAGGCCTCTTCATTGCTGCCCTTGGCCGAGCCGAAGCCGGCCAGCGCGCGCTTGCCGTGCGTATCGCGGATCTGCACAAGCTTGCCGCTGGCCCGCGCGAGCGCTTCTTCCCAGGTCGCTTCGCGGAACACGTCCATCACGTGGTCCGGGTCCATGACGAAGTCGCCGCGCTTTGGCACGCCTTCGCGCCGGATCAGCGGCACGGTCAGGCGCTGCGGATGCTGCACGTAGTCGAAGCCATAGCGGCCCTTCACGCACAGGCGCGCGTGGTTGGCCGGGCCATCGCGCCCCTCGACATAGAGGATGCGGTTGTCCTTGATGTTGTAGGTGAGCTGGCAGCCCACGCCGCAGTATGGGCACACGGACTCCACCTGCTTGTCCGGCACCGCCAGCGCCGCGTCGCGCGCCGGCATCAGCGCGCCGGTCGGGCACGCCTGCACGCATTCGCCGCAGGCCACGCACGTGGATGCGCCCATCGGGTCGTCCATATCGAAGACGATCCGCGCCGCGTCACCACGCAGCGCCAGGCCGATTACGTCGTTGACCTGCTCGTCGCGGCACGCGCGCACGCAGCGCGTGCATTGAATGCAGGCGTCCAGGTTGACGGCGATGGCGGGATGCGAGAGATCCGCGGCTACGCGCTCGCGCGGCGCGAAGCGCGGCTTGCCGACTTCCAGGCGTGCGGACCACTGGTCCAGTTCGTTGTTCCGCGTGTATTCGGCTTCCGGCATGTCCGACTGCAGCAACTCCAGCACCGTGCGCTGGGCGCGCCGCGCGCGCTCGGATTCCGTCTGCACGGTCATGCCCTGCGACGGATACCGGCAGCACGACGGCGCCAGGACGCGCTCGCCCTGTATCTCGACCATGCAGGCGCGGCAATTGCCGGCTGGCTCCAGTCCGTCCTTGTAGCAAAGATGGGGTACGTCAAAGCCTTCGCGCTGTGCCACCTTCAGCAGGCTCTCGCCCGGCTGTGCAGTCACTTCACGGCCGTTCAGCGTAAACGAGACGGAAGGCTCGGTGGATTCGACCAGCGCGCGTTCGGCGCGCGTCAGCGCATTCATGCCTGTGCCTCCGGGCGCTGCGGCGCCGCTTGCAATTCATGAGGGAAATAGCGGATCACGCAATCGACCGGGTTCGGCGCGGCCTGCCCGAGGCCGCAGATCGATGCATCGCGCATCACGGCCGACAGATCCTCCAGCGCGGGCAGGTCCCATTGCGGCGCGCGGATCAGGTCGTATGCCTTGGCCGTGCCCACGCGGCAAGGCGTGCATTGGCCGCACGACTCATGCCGGAAGAAATGCATCAGGTTGCGCGCCGCGCCGACGGCGCTATCCTGGTCGGACAGCACCACGATCGCCGCCGAGCCGATAAAGCAGCCATGCGGCTGCAGCGTGTCGAAATCCAGCGGGATATTGCCCATCGACGCGGGCAGGATGCCGCCCGACGCGCCGCCGGGCAGGTAAGCATAGAAGCTGTGCCCGTCGAGCATGCCGCCGCAGTATTCGTCGATCAGCTCGCGCACCGTGATGCCGGCCGGTGCGAGGTGCACGCCAGGCCGGCGAACGCGGCCGGACACCGAGAACGAGCGCAGCCCCTTGCGGCCATGCCTGCCCTGCGACGCGAACCATTCGGCGCCGTTTTCCAGGATGTCGCGCACCCAGTAGAGCGTTTCAAAGTTGTGTTCGAGCGTGGGCCGGCCAAACAAGCCCACCTGCGCCACGTACGGCGGCCGCAGGCGCGGCATGCCGCGCTTGCCTTCGATCGATTCGATCATGGCCGACTCTTCGCCGCAGATATAGGCGCCCGCGCCGCGGCGCAGTTCGATCTGCGGCAGGCCCCCCACGGGTGGATCGTCGCGCAGTTCCTGCAGCGCCTGCGTGAGGATAGCGCGGCACCCCGCATATTCGTCGCGCAGGTAGATATAGATCGCCGACACCTGCACCACCGCCGCGGCAATCAGCATGCCTTCCAGGAAGCGGTGCGGATCGCGTTCCAGGTAAACGCGGTCCTTGAACGTGCCGGGCTCGCCTTCGTCGATATTGACAGCCATGAGGCGCGGCGCCGGCTCGTTGCCGACGATGCGCCATTTGCGGCCGGTCGGGAAACCCGCGCCACCGAGGCCGCGCAGCCCGGAGTCCTCCATCGTGCAAAGCACGGCGGCCGGTTCGAGCGTGCCTTGCGCCAGCGCGTCGAGCAGCGCGTAGCCGCCGCTTGCACGGTAGTCGGCATAGCCGGTCTGCGCCACGGATTCATCGTGGATGGTTCCGGCGGCCACGCACGCCTCCACGGCGGCAACCGTGGCGCCGTCCAGCGGCTTTTGCCCGATCAGCGCAGCCGGCGCTTTCTCGCATCGGCCGATGCAGGGCGCCGCGACCACGCGCACATCCGTGCCAAGCAACGCGGGGAGTTTGTCCAGCAGCGACTGTGCACCAGCCATCTCGCACGCAATGCCTTCGCACACGCGCACCGTCAGCGAAGGCGGCGGTGCGATCTGCCCGTCGGCGTCTTCACGGACGACGTCGAAGTGGTGGTAGAACGTGGCGACCTCGTACACCTCGGTCATGGCCAGCCCCAGTTCCTGCGCCAGCGCGACCAGATGCGGCATCGCCAGTTGGCCGTAGCGGTCCTGGATGCAGTGCAGATGCTCGATCAGCAGGTCGCGGCGGCGCGGCGTGTCGCCAAGCGCGGCCCGGACTTCCGCCAGCGCGGCGGCGTCGACCTGCCGGCCCTTGGGCTGGCGCCGCTTGCGCAGCCGCCCGAGCCCGGTGGCGTCGATGGGAATGACAACCTGATTCATGGAATGCGTGTCTCCTGCGGGCGCTATGAAGGCGTTCAGGAAGGCGCCCTTGCGGGCAGCCTTCCTGTCGCTCTTTCTCTTTTCCTTCCTCGTATTGTGCTACCGGCGGCGCCGCCTGTGTACGGTGATGGCGGCGGCACGCCGTACGGCTTTCTTCATCAGGTCAGGTCCTCCGGCACCGCGCGGTACCCCATCGGGCTCGCGGTATTGGCATGCACATGCTTGCGGGCATGCGCTTCGCGCATCGGCTTGAGGACAAACAGCGCGAGGAAGGCGGACAGGCCAGCCATGGCCGAGGCCAGCACGAACACCGCATGCCAGTCGCCCGTCGCCGCCGTGATCACGCTGGAGAACGGCACCAGCAGCGCGGCCGTGCCCTTGGCCGTGTACAGCAGGCCGGCATTGGTGGCGGCGAACTTCGGCCCGAAGGTGTCGCCGCAAGTCGCGGGGAACAGGCTGTAGATCTCGCCCCAGGCGAAGAACACGATGCCGGTCAGCACCACGAACGCCACCGGGTTGTGGCCATACTTGGACAGCAGCAGGATGCCGACTGCCTCCACCGCGAAGGCGAAGAACATGGTGCGCTCGCGGCCGATATGGTCCGAGATCCAGCCGAAGAACGGACGCGTCAGGCCGTTGAGCACGCGGTCGATGGTCAGCGCGAAGGTCAGCGCGGGCAGCGTCAGGCCGAGGATCGACACCGGCGAATCATGCAGGCCGAAGTCCTTGGCGATCGGGCCGAGCTGCGCGGTCGCCATCAGTCCCCCGGCGGCCATCATCACGAACATCGCGTACATGATCCAGAAGATCGGCGACTTCAGCACCTGGCGCGGCGTGGCGTTGTAGGTCGCGGCAGCCTTGAGGGTCGACTTGACCTCGCTCAGGATCTTGGCCGACGGCGGATACAGGGCCATGCCCAGGAAGAACACGATCAGGCCCTGGCCCAGGCCGAACCACAGGAACGTGGCTTCGTAGCCCGAGGACTTGATCATGTTGGCGATGGGCACCACCGTCATCGCGGATCCCGCGCCGAAGCCCGCTGCGGTAATCCCCGCGGCCAGCCCGCGCCGGTTCGGGAACCACTTCAGCGCATTGCCCACGCAGGTGCCATAGACCGCGCCCGCGCCGACACCGCCGATGGCCGCCGCGAAGTACAGCATCGGCAGCGACGACGCCATCGAGTTCAACACCCAGGCCACGGCGCAAAGCAGACCGCCACCCACGACCACAGGGCGCGGACCATACTTGTCCACCAGGTAGCCTTCGATCGGCACCAGCCAGGTCTCGGTCACGACGAAGATGGTGAACGCAACCTGGATCGCGGTGCGGCCCCAGTGGTACTTGTCATCGATCGGGTTCACGAACAGCGTCCACCCGTACTGCATGTTGGCAATCATCGCCATACAGATGACGCCGAAGACCAGCTGTACCCACGGCGACGCAAAGCGCGACGTGGACTCCCTCTGCTGCAGTTCCATTGATGTCTCCTTCTAGGCAGTCGCAACCGCCTGTGGTGGAAGATATGGGCGCCTTCTGACGCCTCTCGATACCGCCTTGCTCGAACAGCTGAGCCGTTCTAGTGCTATACGGTATGTGATATATCAACCAAGTCAAGCGTATTCTTCGCGGCTCTGCAGCATGACTTTTCCGCAAAAAAGGAGCGTGTCGCGACGGGCTTGCGCGACTGGTGCGTGGCACGCATCAACCGTGCTGCTTTTCCATATCCGAAAGCTTTTGGAATCAAGCGGTTAGGGTCATTTGTCGCATCAATCCGGAGGGCCGCACCTGACTTCAGCATGACGCGATTCGCAGCGCTGGAAATCGGGGAAAACAACCGGGCTGGGGAAAGTCCCTAGATAGATACAACTAAGACATTACCCGTTTGTATGGACAAAATCGGAAGGGGACGAAGATGCCGGGCGATCCGGCGACTGGGACGGCGGCATGCGCGAATGCGCTGCCACGACGGAGATAGCGGCCGATCTGCATGGTGCCTGCGCTGTCCCTGGGCGTGTATCAGCTGCCAAGGCTCTTACATCAATGCAGGATGCAGGTGCTGCTCCAAGGGTTGCCGGCCGCTACAACCCTTATAGGATGCGCCGTTCAGTCATGACGGCGTCGAATGCCGGCAGGTCAGGCGTATGCCAGTTCGCCGGCAGCCGCCACCGTGCGCGACGGACGAACGCGTCCGACGCCATCGTCTTTCTGGTTCGAACCCAGACCGGCGAAGCGACCGTGTGCCTGCGCGGTCACGAGCGCATCCATCGGCAGGCGCGTAGCGAGCAGCGTCGTCATGCCGACGCCAGCAGCGATCAGGCCAAGGCCAAGAACGAAGAGAAGAGCGACTTCCATCTGAAAACTCCAGTTGCGTTGTGGTTAGGAGTTTTCATTATATGCTGCGCCGCAGTATGTGTAAATATCCTGTATGTAATATATCAGTAGAGTTTTGCATCAATGCAACAACGCCGCACCGGGCCTGCTGCGCCCGGCTTTCCTAGGCTTCCTGCACCAGCGGAGGTTGGCGGCTCGGCTCGACCGTGTCCTTGTACTCGAGTCCACGCAGTGCATCCCAGATCGCCGCGGCATTCGGTTTCAGCGACCGGCTCTTGCGCCGCACCAACATCACCGTAGATGTCACCTGAGGCCGCAGCGGCCGCATGACGGCGGCCGGATGCAGCCCCCCGGCCTGCGCGCGCGAAGGCACTACGCCGATGCCGAGGCCCAGCGCCACCATGCCGAATACGGCGGCGAAGTGTCCCAGCAACTGCAACGAACCCGCGCGCACATGATGATGGCTGAGCGCCTTTTCCACAGCGGGCTGGACTCCGCATTGCTGGTCCAGCGTGAGCACGTTGGCATTGCATAAGTCGCCCCACGCAATGGCGTCGCGCGACGCGAGCGGATGCTCTGCCGGCAGCACGGCGTGATACGGATCGATGCACAGCGGTTCGCAATACAGGTCGTCGCCCGATTGCGGATCGGTGGCGATGCCGAAGTCCACTTCGCCGCTGCGCACGCTTTGCAGCACGGATTCCTGCGAACGATCCTTCAGGTGGATCGCGATCGCGGGCCAGGCCTTGCGGCAACCGGCCAGCCATCCCGGCACCGACATCGAACTGAGCACGGGATCGGTCGCGATCTGCACCAGCCCTTGCGACGGCCGCGCCGCACCCTGGCTGTCGCGCAAGGTCTGCTCGACTTCTTCGATCAGGTGGCAGATCCGTTGCGACAGGTGCTGGCCCGCATCGGTCAGCTCGACCTGGCGCGTGGTGCGGTCGAACAGGCGCTGGTCGATCTCCTCTTCCAGTTCGCGCACGCTGCGGCTCACGGCCGATTGCGTCAGGCCCAGTTCGGCGGCGGCGCGCGTGAAGCTCTTGTGCCGCGCGACCGCGGCGAACGCCTTCAGTTGGGGAAGCGAGATATTCATGGCCGCCCTCCTCCGCCCTGGGTCCATTGCGGCAACGGCAGCGCCAGGCTGCGATGCTGTCCTGCGGCAAGCGTGGATGATTGCAGTCTGCTCACGGCTGTCTCCTTGGCGGCCCGTCCGCCTGTTTTATGTGTTGTTTTGTGTGGTTGTTCCCCTGGCCCACATGGCAAAAGGCCTGCGCCATGCGCAGACCGCTTGCCGGGGGCATGGGGGGCTCGGAGACATGTCCGCGCCCACCCAATCTCTCGCGCACACCGTCTTATTCGGCTTCTCTCCGCGCCATGAACGTGGCATCCGAGACCGCCACCGCGTCCGAATGGCCCGTGATGAACCGTTTGCGCATCGGCGCCAGCACCAGCTTCGCCGACAGGCCCGCCGCGATCGTCACCACCGCTGCAACCGTGAACACGGCATCCCAGCCACCGCGCGCCGACAGCACCGAGGCGAGCGGGACCAGCATCGCCGCCGTGCCTTTCGCCGTGTACAAGGTGCCTGCATTGGCTGCAGCGAACTTGCTGCCGAACGTGTCTGCGCACAGCGCCGGGAAGATTGAGAAGATCTCGCCCCAGAACAGGAACGTCAGCGCGGCGAAGAACATGAAGGCGTATGGGTCGTGGCCGAACTTCATCAGGCCAAGCAGGGCCAGGCCTTCGCCGATAAAGATCACGAACATCGTGTTCTCGCGGCCGAAGCGGTCCGACAGGAAGCCGCACAACGGACGGGTGAAGCCGTTGCACAGGTTGTCGATCGACAGCGTCATCGTCAGCAGCGGCAGCGTCATGCCCAGCATCGTGATCGGCATCGAGGCGAAGCCGAAGTCCTTGGCGATCGGGCCCAGCTGCGCCGTGGCCATGATGCCGCCCGCGGCCACCGCCACGAAGCTCACATAGATCAGCCAGAACACCGGCGTCTTGACCATCTGTCCGGGCGTGAATTCCACCGGGTTGGTCAGCACGGCCTTCGCCGCCACCGCACCCTTCGGCGCACGCGGCTTCACCAGCAGCAGCGACAGCGCGAAGATCGCCACGCCCTGCAGGATGCCGAAGAACAGGAAGGCATGTTCATAGCCGGAGCTCTGGATCATGCTGGCGATCGGAATCACCGTGATCGCCGAGCCCGCGCCAAAGCCCGCGGCAGTCAGGCCTGCAGCCAGACCGCGCTTGTCCGGGAACCACTTCAGCGCATTGCCGACGCAGGTGCCATACACGCCACCGGCGCCGATACCAGCGATCACGGCTGCCGCATACAACTCCGGCAGCGTCGTCGCATACGCGTTCATCACCCATGCCAGGCCGGCGCAAAGCGCGCCGCCAGCGACCACCGGCCGCGGGCCGAACTTGTCCACCAGCCAGCCTTCCAACGGCACGAGCCAGGTTTCGGTCACGATAAATATGGAAAACGCCACCTGGATTGCGGACGTGCCCCAGTGATGCTTGGCGTCCATCGGTGACACGAAGAGGGTCCAGCCATACTGCAGGTTTGCCACCAAACCCATGCAAACCACGCCTACGGCCAACTGGAACCAACGGTTTTGCAGCCCACGTCCGTTCCCGGTCGTGGCCGCCGTTTCTTGATGCGCCATCTACTGTCTCCTGGTGCTGTTCATGCGTTCCCCTGGCGGAACGCTTTTCGGGGCCTCTGTGGGGTGGGCCCTACACAATGAGATCGGCGCCTGACATTGCGGCATGCAAATCTGTGGGATTGATGCTACTTCAATCTAAGATTCAGACCGCTTAAAGTTTTTTATCATATGCATTGACGAACGTTTATATATTGCACGGAACGACATGAAGAACGCCACGCTGCGACAGCTGAAAGTCTTTGAAACCGTTGCCCGGCACATGAGCTTTTCGCGCGCCGCCGAAGAGCTGCACCTGACCCAGCCCGCTGTCTCGACGCAGGTCCGGCAACTGGAAAACCACGTCGGCCTGCCGTTGTTCGAGCAGTTGGGCAAGAAGATCTATCTCACGCCCGCGGGGCACGAAATGCTGCATTACAGCCGCAGCATCATCCAGCAATTCCGCGAAGCCGAAGATGCCATGTCCCAGCTCAAGGGCATTTCGGGCGGCCGGCTGAACGTTGCGGTGATCAGCGCGGGCGATTATTTCTTTCCGCGGCTGCTGGCGGAATTCATGGAGCGCCACGATGGCGTGACGCTGAATCTTGCAGTGCACAACCGCGAGGAACTGATGCACCAGCTGGCCGGCAACCTCACCGACCTCGCCATCATGGTGCGCCCGCCCGAGGGCATGGACACGATCAACGAGACCTTCGCGCCGCACCCTTATGTGATCGTCGCGGCGCCTACCCATCCGCTGGTCGGACAGCGCAATATCCCGCTGTCGGAGCTGACCGACGAGGCGTTCGTCTCGCGCGAGAAAGGGTCCGACACCTGGAACTCGATGCAGGAAGGTTTTGCCGGCAAGCTGTCCAACCTGCGCATCGCGATGGAGATCAAGAGCACGGAGACCATCAAGCAGGCGGTCATCGCCAACATGGGCATTGCCTTTCTCTCCGCCCATACCGTGGGACTCGAACTGCAGGCCGGCAAGCTTGCCGTGCTCGACATCCAGGGCTTTCCGGTCATGCTCAACTGGTATGTGGTGCACCGCAAGAACAAGCGGTTGCCGCCCGTGGCGCTCGCCTTCAAGCAATTCCTGATGGAAGAAGGCGCCAGCCTGATCCAGCGCATCACCGGCGTTGAGGGCCTGATCCGGCACGAGGATATATAAACAACGACTTATGATTTCTCGGTGAAACTTTAATTATCGTAAATCCATGGCCACCCCTATGCTTCCCTCAACCCACCGCTAGAGCGAAGACAGGAGACACGCCATGAACCAGGTCCACATCGAACACCAGCCGGCCGCCACGCTCGGTCATGACAACCAGCCGCTTCCGCGTGCCACCCAGCTCGCGGCCTACAACGCAGCGTTCATCGAGCTGGGCCTGCGCTTCCGTTGGGACGAGGCCATGTACGAATGGCTGTGCGGCATCGAATGCGAGAAGGCACGCGTGGCGCGCTATATCGAGGAACACCATACCCATTTGCTGAAGGCTTACGACGCAGCCTTCCTGAGCCAGCTGATCTTCGACAAGAAAAACGAGTACCTGCGAGCGGTCGGACATCTCAACTGAGACGCCCGGCCACATTTGAAGCGAGCGCGCTCACGGGGCGCGCTCGCTTTTTTTGTTTTCTAGTCATGAATGTCGCGGACGGTAAGACTTCTGCGCCTGGTTGATAACCTGGTTCAGGCGCGCTACGACCGAAGGCGGCGTGCCCTTCGGCACGAACGCCGCCATCCAGCCCACGACCTCGGACCCCGGCACACCGGATTCGGCGATCGTCGGTTCACCACCGTGCGGCGGGTATGCAGGATGCCCTTGGAGCGCCCGGTGGTGCCGCCCGTGTACGAGAGCTTGGTGATCTCGGTCGCATCGCCGCTCGGCTCGCAGGTCCGAGCCATCCATGCCGGCCGCCCCGGTGGCCAGGCCGGCAACGGCTTCGCTGTCATGGAGCGACAGGATGCGCGGCACCACGCCGCGCGCCGCAATGGCGTCCGCACGCGCGGCAAATCCGGCGTTGTCCACGACCAGCGCCTGCACGGCATGAGCGCCGCGGTCAGTCGGGGCGAACACCGCACAGCAGAGAGATTCGCGTGAAGAAATGCAATTTCTTCACGCATTGCGCCCCATGAAGCACATTTTTAAGGTGGAAAATAGCTATAAACACCACTTTTATCGCATCCATCTATCGTCCTTGTCATTAAATACGAATGATTCGTATTTGTCTTTTGATTTATACCGCCTTATACTCACGCCCCGTCATGGATGACTTCAATGAAAGGCTTCTACGCGGCCTGAACTTGTGTTCATAACCATGCATTGATGAACCAGAAAGGGAAGGTAGAACGTGAAAGGACAACAGGACACATTGCGGCTGAATCCGCTCGCCTCGGCGCTGGCCGGTGCGGTGGCAGCCTTTGCCATGCAGGGTGCCGGGGCCCAGGAAAGCAAGGCGGCCGCCGGGGCAACGACTGAAACCAAGCCGGTGACGTTGCAGAGCGTGACCGTGACGGGCGCGAGGGACGACGGCTACAAGGTCGATACAGCCCAGTCGTCCAAGTTCACCGCCCCGCTGCTCGACACCCCGAAGTCCGTCACGGTGGTACCCGCCGAAGTCGTGCAGCAAACTGGTTCAGGTTCCCTGCAGGAGGCGTTGCGGACCACGCCGGGCATTACCTTTGGCGCCGGCGAGGGCGGCAACCCGATCGGCGATCGTCCTTTCATCCGCGGCTTCGACTCGATGTCGAGCATCTACGTCGACGGCGTGCGCGACACCGCTTCGCAGACGCGCGACACCTTCAATATCGACCGCATCGAGGTCATCAAGGGCCCCAGCTCGGCCTTCGGCGGCAAGGGATCGGCCGGCGGCATGATCAATATCGTGTCCAAGCTGCCGACGGCCGAGACCTTCACGCAGGGATCGCTGGGCGTCGGCACGGACTCGTACTTCCGCGCGACGGCGGACGGCAACTACCTGCTCAACGACAACACCGCCGTGCGTCTGAACGCCATGGGCCAGAGCTTCGACGTGCCCGGCCGCAATGAAGTCGACCAGCGCTCGTGGGGCTTTGCGCCGTCGGTGACGTTCGGCCTGAATTCGCCGACCCAGATCACGCTGCAGTACTACCACCTGCAAGGCAACGGCATGCCCGACTACAGCATCCCGTACAACCGTGGCTCGGCGGCGCCGACGAAAGAGAACCCGATCGGTCCGGCGAACGTCAATCGCAACAACTTCTACGGCCTGACCGACCGCGACTTCCAGAAGACGCAATCGGACATCGCCACCGCGATCATCAAGCATGATTTCCGCAACGGCCTGGTGTTCAGCAACACCACGCGCTGGGGCCGTGCCAGCAACAACTACATCGTCACCAATCCCGATGACAGCCGTGGCAATGTGGTGAATGGCTACGTGTACCGCAGCACCAAGAGCCGCGACTCGAGTACCGAGACGCTCACCAACGCCACTGACCTGAGCGCCGAGTTCCATACCGGCCCGCTCAAGCACAACGCCAGCTTCGGCTTCGAGTTCAGCCGCGACAACACCGAGAACAATCCGTACAACGTGGTCTCGGCCGGCCCGTCAGGCAGCACCTGCAATGCGGGATTGCTGGCCAGCTTCGACTGCACGTCGCTGTACAACCCGACCCCGAACGACCCGTGGCGCGGCAGCATCTCCAAGATGCCGTACACCACGACCACGACCACCAGCACCCAATCGGTCTACCTGTTCGACACCGTCGAGATCACCAGGCAATGGCTGGTCAACGGCGGCGTGCGCTACGACAACTACAACACCCACGCCTTCACTCCGGCTTACAAGAACCCGAACACAGGTGCGGCCGTGGCGGTGGCGGATATCCGCAACAACTCGCACTTCTTCAACTACCAGGCCGGCATCGTCTACAAGCCGGTGGAGTACGGCAGCATCTACCTGTCGTATGGCACGGCGTCGACACCGCCGGGCTCGACCAATGGCGACGGCGCCGACAATATCGCCGCGACGCAACGCAGTCTGGACCCGGAGCGCTCGCGCGCGATCGAACTCGGCACCAAGTGGGACCTGTTGTCGCGCCGCCTGTCGCTGACCGGCGCCATCTTCCAGATCGAGAAGAACAACGCCCGCGTGGCGCTGGACGCCAACACCACCATCAACGCCGGCAAGCAGCGCGTGAAGGGTTTCGAGCTGGGCTTCGCAGGTAACCTCACGGACAAGTGGGGCGTGTTCGGCGGCTATACCTACCTGGACAGCGAACTGATCGACAACGGTCCGCAGGCAGCGAATGCCATCAACAATGGCAACCAGTTTCCCAATACGCCGAAGAACAGCTTCAGCCTGTGGTCGACCTACCAGGTCCTGCCAGCCTTGACGGTGGGTGGCGGCGCCTACTATGTCAGCCAGGTGTATGGCAACGCGGCCAACTCGCTGTATGTGCCAGCGTACTGGCGCTTTGATCTGATGGGCGCCTACCGCGTCAACAAGAACCTGACGCTGCAGCTGAATATCCAGAACCTGTTCGACAAGACGTACTACACCAAGGCCTACGCGTCGCACTATGCGGCGCTGGCACCGGGGCGGTTTGGGATGTTGACGGCAAACTTCAGGTTCTAAAGATGCCCTCGCGGGATTGATGCAACCATTGCGAGTGACCGCGGGTTTCGGCGTCATGCCGGGCCCGCGGGCTTTTTGGTTTTGGATTTGAACGGGCGTCGTTCTTGGCGGGCGCCGCTGTTTCGCAGGCGTAGCCTGCGAGTCACTTTTTGTCCGAGCGACAAAAAGTAACCAAAAAACGCGTTTACTTGTCCTAACGGACGAATATTGATCGTAGTGTGCGAAGGATTTCGTACGGGTATTCGCTTCAGAGTCTGCCCCGCTGCCTGCCGCGTGGAGCGCGTCCGTATGCAGGCTCTCCGGCAATGATTGAACCAGCCCCGAACCTGTCCGTGGCCCGACACTGCGCGCGTTATCGCATCATCGCCTTCGGTTGCTGCGCGGCTCAGTAGTCGACAGAAGGGACGTCATCAGCGGCGCAGATGCTGGTACTTCCGTTTCTTCTCTTGCCTTCCCTCCCCTCGGTTTCACTTAGTGCGCGCAGCCCAGTGTGAACGAAGCCACGCAATTCAGCGAAGAACCTTTTTTCGCGACGCAGGCAGCGAACTGCCATGCAATCGGTCAAGCATCAGCCCATCGCCGCAGGAGATTGTGATACACCCCGGTCAACCCAACCACGTCGGCATCCTTCTGTCCCATCGCCTGCGCAACATGCTGGATGCGCGTATCGAGCTCAAACAGCAAGGCGCGTTGTCCATCGTCGCGCACCATGCTCTGGATCCAGAAGAACGATGACACGCGCGCGCCGCGCGTGACCGGCGTGACGTGGTGCAGGCTCGTGGCCGGATACAGCACCATGTGCCCCGCCGGCAGTTTGACGCGATGCTGGCCGTAGGTGTCTTCCACCACCAGCTCGCCACCGTCGTAGTCTTCCAGCTCCGTCAGGAACAGCGTCGCCGACAGGTCGCTGCGTATCCGAAAGCCGGTACCGCGCAAGTAGCGGATGGCGTTGTCGACATGGTTGTCGAACGCGTGGCCGCCTTCGTAGCGGTTGAACAAGGGCGGAAACACCTTCAGCGGCAACGCTGCGGCGAAGAACGTCGCGTTGGCACCCAGCGCATCCTGGATCAGGTCGCCCACTTGCCGCGCAACCGGCGAACCCTCCGGCAATTGCATATTGCGCTTGGCGAGCGCCGACTGATGTCCGGATGTTGCATTGCCGTCAGTCCATTCCGCGGCATCCATCAGTTGCCGGCATTGCGCCACCTGGATCTTGGACAGGACGTCCGGAATCTGCAGCATCATGCTTGACCCACCTTCTCGAATCGGGGTTGTGAGCAGAACAGAGCGCCGATTGTAGGGAAAAACGCCACCCAATACAAACGAGAATCATTCCTTACTGACCCGGGTCAAGCGCCATGTGATGGCATAACTCGCAGTCCGGTCGCTTTTGGCCGGACTGCGCGCCTTAGCCTGCCGCCATCGGCCGGAACGGCTCGTTGGCGGGGGCGGGAAACGTGCGGGGCAGCAGGGCTCCGACACCGTCGACGCCGCGTTCGTCTTCACCGAGGAACTGCGCCACGGTCTCGGCGACCAGCCGCCGGTCGTTGTCGATACTGAGCATGTGATAGCTCTCTTCGACGACCAGCAGCCGCGACGCGTGGATCTGCCGGTTCAGGTAGTAGGCCGAACGCAGGCTGGTCAGCTCGTCTTCGCGCGCATGGATGATCATGGCCGGGCGCGGCACGTAGCGCGCGCACTTGCGCACATGGCGGCGCAGGCGATCAAGTTCGCGGATGCAGGCGAGCGGTGTCCAGGAATAGTGGAAGGTATCGCCCCGCAGGAAGCGGGCCTTGATCGCCGCGCGCAAGACGCCGTTCTTGACGCCAAACGGCTCGGATTCCTTCACGCGGTAACGGTCGCGCAAGCTGGGAACGTGATAGGCCAGATGCCGCACCCAGCGGTACCAGGGCAGCGACCAGCCATCCAGGAACACCGGCGTCGCCAGGGCCACGACCCTTCCCCGCTTCTCGCCGACCAGTTGACTGAGCGCCAGCGCCAGCAAGGCGCCCATGCACATGCCGACGATGTGGACGGTATCGTGCCTGGCACGCAAGTCCAGGTATTGCGCGGAAACGGCTTCGATCCAGTGCTCGAATCGCACGCCGACGAGATCCTCGGGACGCGTGCCGTGTCCCGGCAGTACGGCGCACTTCGTTTCGTATCCTTTTCCCTTCAGTGCCTTCTCTACCAGCCGCAGTTCATGTTCCGTGCCGCCAAGTCCGGGGATCAAAAGAGCCGCCGTCGTATTGCGTGAACCGGTGACATCGCCATTCAACAACTTTGCATCCACTTTTTTATTCACTTTCATTCGAGGCACTGCGGCGGGCAGCACTGTGCAGCGTCTTCGCCACTTAGCACGTAATCGTTTGTAAACGAAACAAAGCGTCATCTCGTTGACATTCGCGGGCACCTAGTCTGTCACGCCAGGCGTGGCTTTTATGTGAGGATTTACCCGCCTCCCGCAACAAGGGCGAGCCAGGCATGCGGCCAAATGCGTGCCCAGCCACGCATCCGGAGCCTTTAGAGGCAATCCATATCCGATTCAGGAATAATCATTGTTTTATTTTTAATATTATTCCGAGAAAATCACGCCCCTATGCGCGCGAGAGTCAGATTTGCGATCTACTTGCGAACAGCCAGATGCAGTCCTCGCCGAACAACTGCGCGAGCAGCACGAAAACGGTGCGATTGAGGGCATCCATGTTGCAAGCTCGGGCAAGACTCAGGATGCGACTGTATGGAAGAAGACTTAGGCGGGGCTGAGCGGCAAGCCGCGACAGGTACGCCGCCCAGTGGCTTTGATAGTGGACCGGACAGATTTGGATACAAATTGCCCCGGATTCCGCGTCATCGGACAGCGCCGCGGTCCCGTTAGCGGCTCAAGCGGGATCAGACGGGGACCGGCTGGCGGCCCCTCCCGACCTCACGAGGCATTTGACCATGAAGAAGTTCCTGACCATCGGCCTGCTGGCCGGACTTTCAGCCCTTGCATCGGCCAGCGCGCAAGCCCACGTTGACGTCGGCATCGGCATCGGGCTGCCCGGGCCGGTCCTTGTCGCCCCACCGGTCTATGCGGCGCCTGTCTACGCGCCGCCACCGCCCGTGGTCGTCCAGCCGCAGCCGGTTGTTGTTGCCCCGGGTTACTACGGCGGCTGGCGCGACCGCGAGTGGCGTGAGCACGAATGGCGCGAGCAGCGTTGGCGCGAGCACGAATGGCGTGAGCGTCACCGGGAATGGCGCCACTGGCGCGAGGACGACTGAACGTCCTTCATGCGTGCCCCGGAAGGGCACCTCAGGCCCCCGGCAGGCGCGCCGGCCATTGTGCTCCTACGCCGAAATGCCGTTCATATAAGGTATCAACCACCACGTCATTCCCGCGCAGGCGGGAATCCAGCGTCGTTTGAAGGCACTGGGTTCCCGCCTGCGCGGGAATGACAGTGGTTAACTGAACGGCATTAGCACCTACGCCGCGGTCTTAACCTGCGCCTCGAGTTCGGCAATCTTCTTGCGCAAGGCCCGCTCCTCCTGGAAGCGCACCGTCTCATCGCGAATGGTGGCCACGATTCCCGAGATCTGCCCGTCTGGTCCGTGCAGCAGCGCCACGGTGAAGGCAATCGACATCGCCTTGCCG
This sequence comes from Cupriavidus sp. C2SS-8b, assembly GCF_057073745.1. Taxonomy (NCBI): domain Bacteria; kingdom Pseudomonadati; phylum Pseudomonadota; class Betaproteobacteria; order Burkholderiales; family Burkholderiaceae; genus Cupriavidus; species Cupriavidus sp. C2SS-8b. The sequence goes on along the minus strand of NZ_CP172717.1, from coordinate 458,148 downwards.
TCCTTGTCCACCGCCGGCACTTTCAGCAGATCGCTTCCGTAGCGCGTGATGCCGGTGGCCATGGTCTTGTCGTAGCCCTCCCAGTGACGGCCGCGCAGACGCTCCGGGATGATCAGATCCAGCGACTGGCCCATGGCTTCAGCCTGCGTATAGCCGAACATGCGCTCGGCCGCCGGGTTCCAGAGCGTAATGGCGCCCTTGGCGTCGGAGATGATGATGGCGTCGCCAATGGCGGACACCAGTTGCTCGTAGTCGATGCTGGCTTGCATGGGAATCCCCTCTTTGCCGGACATTGCGGCAGGGTGTATGGGTTGGTTGACAGTAGTGCGTTCGCGTGCCGCGACACAGTTTGGCACAGCTGCGCGTTGCAGTAAAAAACGCCGGAGACCGCTTGCGCGGCACTCCGGCGTTCAGTCCCGTTCAGGCATGGGCAAACCGGCTCAGATCACCTGGCTTTCGCGCAGGCGCTTGATGTCTTCCGCGCCGTAACCGAGGCCTGCCAGCACTTCTTCGCTGTGCTCGCCCAGCAGCGGTGAACCCGTGATTTCCGGCTTGAGGTCCGAGAACTTGATCGGGCTGCCCACGGTCAGGTAGGTACCGCGCTCCTTGTGCTCCACTTCGGTGATCGAGCCGCTGGCGCGCAGCGACGGATCGGCGGCAATTTCCTTCATCGACAGGACCGGCGAGCAGGGAATGTCGTACTTGCGCAGGATGTCCACCGCTTCGTACTTGGTCTTGTCCGCGAGCCAGTCCTCGATGGTCTTGAAGATATCGAAGATATGCGGCTGGCGTGCCTTGGCCGTGGCGTAGTTCGGGTCGGTGATCCATTCCGGCTTGCCCAGCGCCTTGCAGATCGGCTCCCAGGCATGGCCCTGGATGGTGAAGTAGATATACGCGTTCGGGTCGTTCTCCCAGCCCTTGCACTTCAGCACCCAGCCCGGCTGGCCACCACCGCCGGCGTTGCCGCCGCGAGGCACCACGTCGCTGAACTCGCCATGCGGGTACTGCGGATACTCTTCCAGGAAGCCCAGGCGGTCCAGGCGCTGCTGGTCGCGCAGCTTCACGCGGCACAGATTCAGCACGGCGTCCTGCATCGACACGGCCACCTTCTGGCCCTTGCCGGACTGCTGGCGGCCGATGATGGCGGTCAGGATGCCGATGGCCAGGTGCATGCCGGTGTTCGAATCGCCCAGCGCGGCGGCCGACACGGTCGGGGGACCGTCCCAGAAGCCGGTGGTCGACGCCGCACCGCCGGCGCATTGCGCCACGTTCTCGTAGACCTTCAGGTCTTCATAGTGGTGGCCGTCGCTGAAGCCCTTGACCGACGCCACGATCATCTTCGGGTTCAGTTCGTTGATGCGTTCCCACGAGAAGCCCATGCGATCGAGCGCGCCCGGGCCGAAGTTCTCGACCAGCACATCCGATTCGCGGATCAGCTGCTCCAGGATCTTCTTGCCGTCGGGCTTCTTCGTATCCAGCGTGAGCGAACGCTTGTTGCTGTTGAGCATGGTGAAGTACAGCGCATCGACATCGGGGATATCGCGCAGCTGCGTGCGAGTGACATCGCCCGAACCGGGACGCTCCACCTTGATCACGTCCGCGCCGAACCAGGCGAGCAGCTGCGTGCAGGCGGGACCGGCCTGGACGTGCGTGAAGTCGATGATCTTGATACCTTTCAGTGGGAGGCTCATTTTCGTTCTCCTATTGGATAAGAAGGATGAAATTCGGGTGGATTCGGGTGGGGGTGGATTACTTCTTCGCCGAGCTTTGCGGATTCAGGTTGGTCAGGCGGCCGCTTTCGGTGCCGGCCGACGGGTCGATGACGGCGTTGACCAGCGTGGGCTTGCCCGAGCGCAGGGCTTCGTTCACCGCGGCTTCGAGTTCCGCCGTCGTGGTGACGTTGGCGCCGACACCGCCGAACGCTTCCATCATCTTGTCGTAGCGCGCGCCCGGGACGAACGTCGTCACGGCCGGATCCGCGCCACCGGTCGGGTTCTTGTCGATGCCCTTGTAGATGCCGTTGTTGTTGAAGATGACGATGCAGACCGGCAGGTTGTAGCGGCAGATCGTCTCGACTTCCATGCCCGAGAAACCGAACGCGCTGTCACCGCACAGCGCCAGCACCGGCTTCTTCGTCTCAACCGCCGCGGCCACCGCGTAGCCCATGCCCACGCCCATCACGCCCCAGGTGCCGACGTCCAGGCGCTTGCGCGGCTCGTACATGTCGATCACGGCGCGGGCGTAGTCCAGCGTGTTGGCGCCTTCATTGACGAACGAGATGCTCGGATTGGCCTTGATGACATCCTTCAGCACGCGCAGCGCGGTGTGGAAGTTCATCGGCGAGACTTCCTTGTTCAGCATCTCGCCCATCTTCGCCAGGTTCTTGTCCTTGCGCTCGTACACGGCATTCAGCCATTCGGCAGGCGGCTTGGCGAAGTCATTGCCGACCTTGCCGAGGATGGCGGAGACGCACGAACCGATATCACCCACCACCGGCGCGGCGATGGCGACGTTGCTGTCCATCTCGGTCGGCGAGATGTCGATCTGGATGAACTGCTTCGGGCCGCCCCAGGTCTTGCCCTTGCCGTGCGCCAGCAGCCAGTTCAGGCGCGCGCCCACCAGCAGCACCACGTCGGCTTCAGCCAGTACATACGAGCGTGCCGCCGAGGCCGATTGCGGGTGCGTGTCAGGCAGCAGGCCCTTGGCCATCGACATCGGCAGGTACGGAATGCCGGTCTTCTCGACCAGCGCGCGGATATCCTCGTCGGCGCGGGCGTAGGCGGCGCCCTTGCCCAGCAGGATCAGCGGACGCTTTGCGCCCTTCAGCAGCGCGACAGCACGGTCAACCGAGTCCGGTGCCGGCAATTGGCGCGGGGCCGGATCCACGACCTTGATCAGCGATTTCTTGCCCTTCTCGGCGTCCAGCGACTGGCCCAGCAGCTTGGCCGGCAGGTCCAGGTAGACACCGCCCGGACGGCCCGAGACCGCGGCACGAATGGCGCGGGCGATACCGACACCGATGTCTTCGGCGTGCAGCACGCGGAAGGCTGCCTTGGCGTGCGGACGGGCGATGGCCAGCTGGTCCATCTCTTCGTAGTCACCCTGCTGCAGATCGACGATCTCGCGCTCGCTCGAGCCGCTGATCAGGATCATCGGGAAGCAGTTGGTGGTGGCGTGCGCCAGCGCGGTCAGGCCGTTCAGGAAGCCAGGCGCCGACACGGTCAGGCAAACGCCCGGCTTTTGCGAGATAAAGCCGGCAATCGCTGCGGCGTTGCCCGCGTTCTGCTCGTGGCGGAAGCTGATGACGCGCATGCCGTTGGCCTGCGCCAGACGCGCCAGATCGGTGACCGGAATGCCGGGCAGGCCGTAGATGTTTTCGATGCCGTTCAGCTTGAGCGCGTCGATGACCAGATGAAAACCATCGGTTTGTGCCTGATGTTCTTCCGCGGCGTGACGCTGCAGCTCATTTCCGACTTCTGCCATGGTTGCTTCCTTCTATACAAATTGACTGGGGTTGGAATTCTTTTATTTCAGGGTGTCTTGCGCGGTGGTGGTCCTGTACCGCTTCGCTTCGCCTTCTGACATACCTGGTCTCCTCGTTGGACGCGTCTTGCTGCTGCGTGGGGCCTGTCCCCTTGCTTCAACCCGCCGGTCCGTTCAACCGTCTTGATGACATACGGTATGTGATATATCAGAGAACGGCAAGCTATTTTCCTACTCTGCGATCAACTTTCGTCGGTGCACCGCAGCAAATCTGATTCTATCTACGCCTAAATCAGCACAACTCCTGAATCCGTGCCATTCATTCGCCATTCGCACAGATGTCAGTTCTTAATTCGCGCGCTGGCTGCATTGCGCATGACATCGTTTAGATATATTACATACCACGTTTTCAAACGCTTTAAGGCCTTCTGAAAAGCCTTCCAACGTCCGTCCTCAACAGCTCATGCCTGCCCTGCTCCGAGGCGCTTGCGCCTGATGGCCTGGCGCAAGCGCCAGGCCTCCTGGAAACATCAATACCTCGCGACAGGTACGGTCATGCCCGGATCAATCACCGCCGCGCCTGGCCGATGCGCTCGCAAGGAAGGGCATGTCCGACACCGGCATGCGCGCTTCCGAATGGCCCGTGATAAACCGCTTGCGCATCGGCGCCAGCACCAGCTTTGCCGACAGGCCTGCTGCGATGGTCACCACGGCTGCGACCGTGAAGACCGCGTCCCAGCCTCCGTGCGCAGACAGGATGGAAGCCAGCGGCACAAGCATCGCCGCCGTGCCTTTCGCCGTGTACAAGGTGCCGGCGTTAGCCGCCGCGAACTTGCTGCCGAACGTATCCGCGCACAGCGCCGGGAAGATCGAGAAGATCTCGCCCCAGAACAGGAACGTCAGCGCCGCGAAGAACATGAACGCATAGGGATTCTGGCCAAACTGCATGAGCCCGAGCAGCGCCAGGCCCTCGCCGATAAAGATTACGAACATCGTGTTCTCGCGGCCGAAGCGGTCCGACAGGAAGCCGCACAGCGGACGCGTGAAGCCGTTGCACAGGTTGTCGATCGACAGCGTCATCGTCAGCAGCGGCAGCGTCATGCCCAGCATCGTGATCGGCATCGAGGCGAAGCCGAAGTCCTTGGCGATCGGGCCCAGCTGCGCCGTGGCCATGATGCCGCCCGCGGCCACCGCGACGAAGCAGATATAGATCAGCCAGAACACGGGCGTCTTCATCATCTGCCCCGGCGTGAATTCCACCGGGTTGGTCAGCACGGCCTTCGCCGCCACCGCACCCTTCGGCGCCTTAGGCTTCACCAGCAGCAGCGCCAGCGCGAAGATCGCAACGCCCTGCAGGATGCCGAAGAACAGGAACGCTTGCTCGTATCCCGCGCTATGGATCATGTTCGCGATCGGAATCACCGTGATCGCAGCGCCCGCGCCAAAGCCCGCGGCAGTCAGGCCTGCAGCCAGGCCTCGCTTGTCCGGGAACCACTTCAGCGCGTTGCCGACGCAGGTGCCATATACGCCACCGGCGCCAATGCCCGCGATCACTGCGGCCGCGTACAACTCCGGCAGCGTCGTCGCATATGCATTCATGACCCACGCCAGCCCCGCGCAGAGCGCACCGCCCGCCACCACCGGACGCGGGCCGAACTTGTCCACCAGCCAGCCTTCCAGCGGCACCAGCCAGGTTTCGGTCACGATGAAAATGGAAAATGCCACCTGGATTGCGGACGTGCCCCAATGATGCTTGGCGTCCATAGGTGACACAAATAGAGTCCAGCCATACTGCAGGTTTGCCACCAAACCCATGCAAACCACGCCTACGGCCAGCTGGAACCAACGGTTCTGCAGGCCACGTCCTTCACCGGACGCGACTACCGCTTCTTGATGCGCCATCTACCTGTCTCCTGGTGCTTTTTCTGCGTCCTCGTCGGGACTGCTTAGGGTCTCTTAACTTCGGAGCCCTTGTTCACAACTGGATCGGCGCCTGACATTGCGGCACGTAAATCTCGGAATTGATGCTACCTGATGCTTAATTTCGTCAGGCTTAAACTTTTTTATCGTATGTATTTACGATCGTTTATATATTGCAGATTTCGCATCAATCTCATGCCAGGCCGCCGCATGACTGCGCTTTGATACATAAGCGATCGTCATCAACGGCGGCCGTCAGCGCGCGAAATCAGGCCGGAACCTCCTCGAGCTGGCGCAACAGCGCGTCCACGCTGCCCTTGGCATCGCCGAACCACATCCGCGTGTTCTCCTTGTAAAACAAGGGGTTGTCCACGCCCGCATAGCCGGCGGCCATGCTGCGCTTGGAGACCACCACGGTGCGCGCCTTCCAGACTTCGAGCACCGGCATGCCGGCGATGGGACTGGCCGGGTCTTCGAGCGCCCCCGGGTTAACGATATCGTTGGCGCCGACCACCAGGACGACATCGGCGTGCTCGAAGTCCTCGTTGATCTCCTCCATTTCGAGCACGATGTCATAGGGCACGCGCGCCTCCGCCAGCAGCACGTTCATGTGCCCCGGAAGACGGCCGGCCACGGGATGGATGCCGAAGCGCACATTGACACCCTGCGCCTTGAGCCGCTTTGCGATCTCGCTGATGGTGCCCTGTGCCTGCGCCACCGCCATGCCGTAGCCGGGAACGATGATGACCTCGTTCGCGTCCTTCAGCAGTGCGCTGACTTCGTCGCTGGAGACCGGCAGCACTTCGCCCTGCTCCGTCGCCGTGCCCTTGGCCTGCGTCGCGCCGAACCCGCCCAGGATCACCGACAGGAACTTGCGGTTCATGGCCTTGCACATGATGTAGCTGAGGATGGCGCCGCTCGACCCCACCAACGCGCCGGTGATGATCAGCAGGTCATTGCCGAGCATGAAGCCGGTCGCCGCTGCCGCCCAGCCCGAATAGCTGTTCAGCATCGACACCACCACCGGCATGTCGGCCCCGCCGATCGCCGCGACCAGGTGCGCGCCCACCAGCAGCGCGATCACCGTCATCACGCCCAGCGGCACCAGCCCGTCCTGCGCCGACCCCGCGTTGATGAACTGGTAGCCCAGCACCACGCACGCTGCGAGCGCCACCGCATTGAGCAGGTGGCGGCCCGGCAGCAGCGTCGGCTTGCCGCCGAGCGTGCCGCGCAGCTTGAGGAAGGCGATCACCGAGCCCGTGAAGGTCACCGCGCCGATCAGGATGCCGAGGTAGGTCTCCACTTCGTGGATCACTTTCTCGGCGCCCGTGAGCGCATGCGAATCGAGGTAGTTGGCGTAGCCCACCAGCACCGCGGCCAGTCCGACGAAGCTGTGCAGCACCGCCACCAGCTCGGGCATCTGCGTCATCTCGACGCGCCGGGCCAGCACCGCGCCGGCGCCTGCGCCGAGCACCATCGCGCCGATGATGATGGGCACCCCGTCAGGGCTGCCTGCCAGCACCGTGGTGAGGATGGCGATGGCCATGCCGGCGATGCCGAGCAGGTTGCCGCGCCTGGCGGTGGCCGGATGGCTCAGCCCGCTCAGGCTGAGGATGAAGAGCGCGCTCGCGCCCAGGTAAGCAATATTGCTGATTCCCGAAGGCATGTCTGTCTCCTCAGTCGCGCTGGAACATCTTCAGCATGCGCTGCGTCACCAGGAAGCCGCCCGCGATGTTGATGGTGGCGATCAGCACCGCCGCGCCGGCGATGATGGCGGTGGCGAGCGTCGGCTTGCCGAGTTGCACCAGCGCGCCGACCACGATGATCCCGCTGATCGCGTTGGTCACGCTCATCAGGGGCGTATGCAGGGCGGCGGTCACGTTCCACACGACCTGGTAGCCGACGAAGATCGCCAGCACGAACACCGTGAAGTGCGCCATGAAAGCCGGCGGTGCCACGGCACCGAGCCCGAGCAGCGCAATCACGGCGATCGCCAGCGCAATCAGCGTCGAGCCGGTCCGACTGGGTGCTTCGGCAGGCTCGGCCTGTACCGGTGCTTCGGCCGCTGGCGCCGGTGGCGGCAGGGTCTTCAGCGGTGGCGGCGGCCACGTCACGTCGCCCTGGTGCAGCACGGTGGCGCCACGGATCATCTCGTCATCCATGTCGACCACGAGCTGGCCATCCTTGCCAGGCGTCAGTTCCGTCAGCAGGTGCCGGATATTGGTGGCGTAGAGCTGGCTCGACTGCGCCGCCATGCGGCTCGGCAGGTCGGTGTAGCCGACGATGGTGACGCCCTGGTGCGTCACCGACTCGCCGGGCACGGTCAGCACGCAATTGCCGCCCTGCTCGGCGGCCAGGTCCACCACCACGCTGCCGGGACGCATCAGCGCCACCGTATCGGCTTCGAGCAGGCGCGGTGCGGGCTTGCCGGGGATCAGCGCGGTGGTGATGATGATGTCGACCTCGCGCGCCTGCTCGGCGAACAGCTTCATCTCGGCCTCGATGAACGCCGGGCTCATCTCCTTGGCATAGCCGCCGCCGCCGTTGCCGTCTTCCTCGATTTCCACCGTCAGAAATTCGGCGCCGAGGCTTTCGATCTGCTGGCGCACCACCGGCCGCGTGTCGAACGCGCGCACGACGGCACCCAGGCTGCGCGCCGCGCCGATCGCAGCGAGGCCCGCCACGCCCGCGCCGATCACCAGCACGCGTGCGGGCGGGATCTTGCCCGCTGCCGTGATCTGCCCGGCAAACGGACGGCCGAAAGCATGCGCGGCTTCGATCACCGCGCGATAGCCCGCCATATTGGCCATCGAGCTGAGCGCGTCCAGCTTCTGCGCGCGCGAGATGCGCGGCACGCAGTCCATCGCGAGCACCGTGGCGCCGCGTTGCGACAGCCGTTCGAGCAGCGTCATCTGCTGCGCGGGCCAGACAAAGCTGATCAGCGTGGCGTGCTTCTTGAGCAGTGCCGCTTCTTCCACGCCCAGGCCCGGATGCACCTGGGGCGGGCGCACCTTGATCATGACATCGACCGATGCCCACAGGCTGGCGGCATCCACGATGGCCGCGCCGGCGGCCCGGTAAGCATCGTCCGAAAACGACGCCTGCTGGCCGGCGCCGGATTCCACTGCCACCTCATAACCGAGCTTGGTCAGTTCCCTGACCGAATCGGGCGTCGCGGCAACACGCCGCTCCCCGGGATGAACCTCCCGGGGGACACCAATTGTCATTGGCATGGCTTTCCCTTTGATTGTTGGGCGCTGTTGGGCAATTACCCGCGCACGTGATTCACCAGCGAGCCGATGCCTTCGATGCTCACCTCGACCACCGCGCCGTCCTTCATCGAACCCACGCCCAGTGATGTGCCAACGGCGATCACATCGCCCGGCATCAACGTCAGGTCCTGCGAGATGCGGCTGACCTGCTCCTCGGGCGAAAAGATCATGTCCGAGAGCGGGTAGTTCTGCCGCTCCACGCCATCGAGCCGCGTCTTCACGCTGGCGGCGCGCCAGTTGAAGCCGGGCACGATGGCCGGGCCGATGCAGCCGAAGGTGTCGAAACCCTTGGCACGCGTCCACTGCGGGAAATTGGGATCGGCGGCGATCAGCTCCGCCGCGGTCACGTCATTGACCACGGTGTAGCCGAAGATGTGCGACGCCGCCTCGGCCACCGACACATTGCGCGCCTTCTTGCCGATCACGATGCCAAGCTCGCCCTCGTAGACGATCTTGCCGTCATAGCTGCGCGGGCGCTCCACGGCGTCGCCGGGGCCGGCCAGCGAAGTGCCCGGCTTGATCAGGAACAGCGGGTGCGTCGGCACGGGCTTTTCCAGCTTGCGCGCCAGCGCGTGAAAGTTGTTCCATAGCGCCACGACCTTGCCCGGCTCGCAGGGCGCGAACAGGTGCAGCTCGCCAAGCTTGTGGATGGCGCCGGTGGGTTGAGGGTCGGCATAACCGGGGCCATCGTATTCAATGACGCGGTCGCTATCGGCACCTTCGGTGCGGCCGTGGCCGACACTGCCGTCTGCACGGCGGAAACGAATCCAGGATTGCACAGCACGAACTCCTCCGGCGGGCACGCGTCAGGCATGCCCGCTCGGTGTGGGAAACAGAGGGAGAGAGGGACTGTCGGGCGCTCAGACGGCGCCGGCCAGCTTCATCGCGGCGATCTGGGCCGGCGTGCGGCCCAGCCACTCCAGGATTTCCTCGGTGTGCTCGCCCAGCAGCGGGGCACGCTCGACCTTCACTGGGGAGTCGGACAGCGCGATCGGCGAGCCGAGCTGCACATACTTGCCGCGCGTCGGGTGCTCCAGTTCCACCAGGTAGCCGCGCTCGTACATCGACTGGTCCTCGATCAGGTCCTTCATCGACAGGATCGGGCCGCACGGCACATCGACTTCGTTGAGCGCGTTCATCACTTCGAACTTGGTCAGGCTCGAGGTCCACTGCTCGATGATGCCGAAGCACTGCCCCAGCTTCTTCAGGCGGACTTCCGGCGAGGCGAACTCCGGATCGGTGATCAGCTCTTCGCGCCCGCACAGGCGCATCAGCGGCTCCCAGCCCTGCGGCTGGATGATGACGTAGACGTAGTCGTTGGGGCCGCCCGGCGAGCAGCGCAGCGCGGCGCCCGGCTGGCCACCGCCCGATGCATTGCCCGCGCGCGGCACGTGATCGTCGAACTGTTCGTTGGGGTACTCGCGCAGCGGGCCGGCATCGAGCCGTTGCTGGTCGCGCAGCTTCACGCGGCACAGGTTCAGCACGGCATCCTGCATGGCGACTTCCACGCGCTGGCCGCGCCCGGAATGCTCGCGCTGCAGCAGCGCGGCCAGGATGCCGACCACGCAGTGCACGCCGGTGCCCGAATCGCCGATCTGGGCGCCGGTGACCGTCGGCACGCCGGCGGCGTCGCCGGTGGTAGAGGCCGAACCGCCCATGCATTGCGCCACGTTCTCATACGCCTTGCAGTCTTGATACGGACCGGGGCCGAAGCCCTTGATCGACGCATAGATCAGGCGCGGATTCAGGTCCTGCAGGTGGTCCCAGTCGAAGCCCGCGCGCGCCAGCACGCCGGGACCGAAATTCTCGATCAGCACGTCGCTGCGCTGGACCAGGTCTTCGAGCAACGCCTTGCCTTCAGCCGTCTTCATGTTCAGCGTCAGGCTGCGCTTGTTGCTGTTGAGCATGGTGAAGTACAAGCTGTCGGCGTTCGGCACGTCGCGCAGCTGGCTGCGCGTGATGTCTCCCCGGCCCGGCATTTCGACCTTGATCACGTCGGCGCCCATCCAGGCCATCAGCTGCGTGGCCGATGGGCCGGCCTGGACGTGCGTCATGTCCAGGATCCGGATGCCCTCCAGTGCTTTTCTTTCCATGGCGATGTCTCCTCTGCTTTGTTTAACTTGTGCCGGTCATTTCGACCCGTCTTGATGACATACGGTATGTGATATATCAGAAGACGGCAAGTAATTTTCCTGCCCAGCAGTGAACTTTCGTCGCTGCAATGCAGCAAAACCACCGGCACCCGCGGCCGGTGCGCTTCGGCGCAAGCCCTTGTCCGGCCTGAGCTGGCGGGCGCAAACCGCGATCAGGAAGAGGAGCGAGACCAATCATTCCGAAAATGTAGCGTCATGTACACTGATATATCACATACCAAAGTTCAAGACGCGAGGGAAACTCAGAATGCAAGAACGGCGGACAAAGTCCGCCGTCCGGCAGGTGGGCCACTGCGTGTTGTCGGCAGCTCAGTCCAGGAAATCGCAGTGCTTCTCGACGTAGTCAGCCAGGTCCAGCGAGTGCTGTCGAACCAGCCGCTCGGCCAGTTCGGTATCGCGCTTTTCCAGTGCCTCGATGATGCGCAGGTGATCGACGATCGAGCGCGAGGCCCGGTCGCTCTGCGAGATGGTCATTTTCCGGATGGCCCGCACATGGATAAAGATATTGCGGATCGTGTCCATGATGATCTGCGACTTCGACATCTGCACGATCGCCTGGTGGAACACGATATTGGCATCCGAGTATTCCTCGATATGCTCGGCCGGCGTCGAATCGCGGAAGCTGTCGAACATGCGCCGCAACTGGGCGATCTCGGCATCGGTGGCATTCAGCGTGGCAAGGCGCGCCGCCATGCTTTCCAGCGCCGCCCACATCTGGATCATCTCGACGATCTCGCGCTTGGTCTTGCGCATGATGTAGATGCCGCGCCGGGGCACGGTGCGCAGGAAGCCCTCCTGCTCGAGCAGCGTCATGGCCTCGCGGATCGGCGTGCGGCTCACGCCCATGGCCTCGCTCAGTACGCGCTCGTCCAGCCGGATCTCATCGCGCGACTGATAGATATCCGCGTCGGCAATGGCCTGGCGCAACATGGCGTAGGCCTGGTCGCGCAGGCTGGCGCCGGCGTTGATGGGTTGCACGGACAGGGCCAGTGCTGGCGGCTGGACAATCGGTTGGCTTTGCGCAGACATGAATAAGCTCGTGTGAGACCGGTGGCGCGGCAGCCACAATGGCAGCCCGCCGCATTCCTGCACAGCTTAGCAAAATCGCCTGGAGTCATTCCCGAATCGCATCAAACCCGGATGGGGTTCGATGGCGGCGTCCGCGCGGTGCCCGGTCTGTCGTATATGGTATATCACAATGGCTATCCCTTCCCGACGGCGAAGCCAAGAAAACGTGACTTTTGCCGCCGATGCCATGACGAAACGCGCCCGCCCGGACCATACGGATATGGGCCGGGCGGCGTGGCGCAGTGGTCGATCAGGCCGCCAGTCGCGCCATCTCGTCGCGCTGCTTGATCAAGCCGAGAACGGCGTCGCACATCGGCGTGGGATGTTCGACCAGCCGGCCCATCTCCTGCACCACCGTCAGCAGCGGATCGATTTCCATCGCCCGGCCGGCTTCCAGGTCCTGCAGCATCGACGTCTTGTGCGCGCCCACGGCGCCCGCGCCGTTGATGCGCCGTTCCACGTCGACGCGGAACTTCACGCCAAAGGACTCGGCAATGCTCTGGGCTTCCAGCATCATCTGGCGCGACAGTGCGCGCGTGGCGGGATTGGCGGTGATCACGTCGAGCGTGGCGTGGGTCAGCGCGCTGATCGGGTTGAAGCACAGGTTGCCCCACAGCTTGAGCCAGATCTCGTCGCGAATGTTGTCGCGCACCGGCGCATCCAGGTCGGCGGCCATCATCATCTGGCTGAGTCGCGTCACGCGCTCGGACTGGCTGCCGTCGGGCTCGCCCAGCGGAAACTTCTTGCCGTACACGTGCTTGATCACGCCGGGCTCGATGATTTCAGCGGCGGGATAGACCACGCAGCCGATCGCGCGCTCGGGTCCGAAACCGCGCCATTGCCGGCCGCCGGGGTCCACGCTTTCCAGCGTCGAGCCGGCCAGCTGGCCGCCATGCTTGTAGAAGTACCAGTACGGAATGCCATTGACGCCCGTAACGATGGCAGTCTGCGGGCCCAGCAGCGGCTGGATCAGGTCCACCACGCCGGGCACCGAATGCGCCTTGAGGGTGATGAACACATAATCCTGCGGCCCGAGTTCGCGCGGGTCGCTGGTGCAGTTCACCTTGGCCACGCGCTCCTCGCCGTCGATCAGCAGGCGCACGCCGTTGGACTGCATGGCGGCCAGGTGCGGGCCGCGCGCGACGAAACTGACGTCCGCCCCGGCGCGCGCCAGCTGAGCACCGACATAGCCACCGATGGCCCCTGCCCCATAGATGCACACTTTCATTGCCTGTCTCCTTGATGGCTCGATAGTATCATTGATATATCACATACTATATTCCACAAAGGCAGACGACAACCTTAATCTTCATGTTCGAGTTTTCCGTCGTCACAAGCACTTGCTACCATGTCTACGACACTGCGCTTGCGGGCCAGCGGCAAGGGCCCTCCTACACTCGATCGGAGTTCACATGGAATCGTCCCTTGCATTGCTGCAGGATCCCGCCGCCTGGGCTGCGCTGGCCACGCTGGTGGCGATGGAGATCGTGCTGGGCATCGACAACCTGATCTTCATCTCCATCCTCACCAACAAGCTGCCGGAAACCATGCGGGAGAAGGCGCGGCGCGTTGGCATTGGCCTGGCCCTGATCCTGCGCCTGGCGCTGCTGGCGACGATTGCCGTGATCGTTACGCTGACCGAGCCGCTCTTCACCGTGCTGGGACGCGGCATTTCCTGGCGCGGCCTGATCCTGATCGCCGGCGGCGTGTTTCTCGTCTGGAAGGCCACGCGTGAAATCCACCATCACGTCGCGGGCGAGCCTGAAGGCGGCGACGACACTGGCAAGGCGAGCGCCACCCAGAGCTTCGCCAGCGCCATCGGGCAGATCCTGGTGCTGGACCTGGTGTTCTCGATCGACAGCATCATCACCGCCGTCGGCATGACCGAACACGTCGAGATCATGTTCATCGCCGTGATTGCGGCCGTCACGGCGATGTTGTTTGCCGCCACGCCGCTGGCGAACTTCATCAACCGCAACCCGACCATCGTGATGCTGGCGCTGGCGTTCCTGATGATGATCGGCATGACGCTGATCGCCGAAGGCCTCGGCACCCATGTGCCCAAGGGCTATATCTATACGGCGATGGTGTTCTCGGCCGCGGTGGAGGGGCTGAACATGATCTCGCGGAAGCGGCGGGCGCAACGCAGGGTCCGCGCCGGCGAGTGACTGAGCCGCCCTCTCGCTGTAACAGTCGGTGTCCGAACTTTCGCCGGACCGGGGCGTCTCTTACAGTTCTGCACTGACGCAAGACGAAAAAAGGACGCTGACGCCACATGATGAATCGCCGCACCCTGCTGGTTTCCGCCACCGCCTCCGCTGCCCTGGCCGCACTGGGCATCACTCCGTCGGCGTTGGCCGCCAGCGGGATCAAGCTGGGCGAGCCGCGCCCGTTCAGCTTCGACGCCCTCATCGACCAGGCCCGCGCGCTGGCCGGCAAGCCCTACGCGGCGCCGCCGGCGCCCCCGCCCGACGTGCTCGACCGGATCGACTACGACGCCCACGGCAAGATCCGCTTCCGTCCCGAGAACGCGCTCTTCGCCGACGGCCCCGGCCAGTTCCCGGTCACGTTCTTCCACCTGGGCACCTACTTCCGCACGCCGGTCCGCATGCATGTGATCGACCGCGGCCGCGAGGGCAAGGGCAATGCGCGCGAGATCGTCTACGAAGAAAGCTACTTCGACATGCCCGCCGACAGCCCCGCGCACAAGCTGCCGCGCGGCAGCGGCTTTGCCGGGTTTCGCTTCCAGGAAAGCCGCGTGGGCGACCAGAAAGCGAGGGACTGGAAAAAGAACGACTGGGTTGCCTTCCTGGGCGCGTCGTATTTCCGGGCGATCGGTGAGCTGTACCAGTACGGCCTGTCCGCGCGCGGCATCGCCATCGACGTGGCCGAGGCGGGCAAGGCCGAGGAATTCCCGAACTTCACCCATTTCTATTTCGAGACGCCCGAAGGCAAGAGCGACACCGTGACGGTCTATGCCTTGCTCGACGGACCGAGCATCGCCGGCGCCTACCGCTTCGTCATGCAGCGCGGCAAGGCCGTGGTGATGGACGTGGAATGCGCGCTGTTCCTGCGCAAGGACGTGGCGCGTCTCGGCCTGGCACCGCTCACCTCGATGTACTGGTTCTCCGAAACCATGAAGGGCACCGCGGTCGACTGGCGCCCCGAAGTCCATGATTCCGACGGCCTGGCGCTCTGGAACGGCGCCGGCGAGCATATCTGGCGCCCGCTCAACAACCCGCCGCGGACCATGGCTTCGGCCTTCGCCGACGACAACCCGCGCGGCTTCGGCCTGCTGCAGCGGGACCGCCAGTTCGATCACTACCAGGACGGCGTCAACTACGAACGCCGGCCCAGCCTGTGGGTCGAGCCGCGCGACGGCTGGGGCGCCGGGGCGGTGCAGCTGATCGAACTGCGCACCGACGACGAGATCCACGACAACATCGTGGCCATGTGGGTACCCAAGGCTCCGGCGCGCGCCGGCAATACCTACCGTCTGCGCTACCGCCTGCACTGGCTCGCCGACGAACCGTTCCCGAGCCCGCTCGCGCGCTGCGTGGCCACGCGCATGGGCAACGGCGGCCAGCCCGGGCAGCCGCGCCCGCAGGGCGTGCGCAAGTTCATGGTCGAGTTCAAGGGCGCCCCGCTGGAAAAGCTGCCGTTCGGCGTCAAGCCGGAAGCGGTACTGAGCGCATCGCGCGGCAAGTTCTCCTATGTCTTCACGGAAGCCGTGCCCAACGGCGTGCCGGGCCACTGGCGTGCGCAGTTCGACCTGGCGGCCGACGGCAGGGAGCCGGTCGACCTGCGGCTGTTCCTGCGGCTCGGCGGCAAGCCGCTGTCGGAAACCTGGCTTTATCAGTACCACCCGTTCCAGTCGCCGGCGGGCTACGGCGCCTGACACGGCTTCGCGGCGGAGGTCGCGTTGATGGCTCCAGGCAAGGCCCCGCCCGCGGTGCGCACTATTGCGTCGCAGTGATGTCAGCGGCCCGCGAGCGGGTATGATGACCGCTTACACGGGTCCATCAGCCAGCTTCACATGATCTCCACCGATTTTTCCGGCGGCGCCGATGCCGGCCAGGCTTCGTCGCTGCCGCGTTCCGAGCGCGCCTACCAGCAATTGCGTGCGGCCATCCAGGCCGGACAGCTGTCCCCGGGTACGCGCCTGCGCGAGGTGGAACTGGCCGAATCGCTGGGCCTCTCGCGCACGCCGGTTCGCGAAGCGCTGTCGCGGCTGGAATCCGAAGGGCTGGTCGTCAACGAGCCCAACCGCGGCATGATGGTCACCCAGCTCGACGCCAGCATGGTCAGCGAGCTCTATGTCATGCGCGAAGTGCTGGAAGGCACCGCGGCCGCGCTGGCCGCCCGCCACGCCACGGACGTCGAGATCTCGCTGCTGCGCGATATTGTCGAGCGCGACCTGTCGATGGCCGACGACCCTGACCGCCTGGCCGCCAACAACCGGCTGTTCCACGAAACCCTGCATCGCTGCGCGCACAACCGCTACCTGCTCAAGACGCTGCGCTCGCTGCACGAATCGATGGCGCTGCTCGGCCGCACCACGCTCGCGGTGCCGGGCCGGGCCCGCGTTTCCTACGAAGAACACCTGGCGCTGGTCGAAGCCCTGGAAAAGCGCGACCCCGCGCTCGCCGAGCAGATCACGCGCCGCCATATCCAGCAGGCGTACAAGGTACGCCTGTCACTCTGGATCGAAGAGCAATCGTCCTCGCTCTGACCGGATCGGCGCCGCTCAGGCCGCCGCTTCGGCACGGGCGGCGCGCAGGCTGCCGCTACCCAGCACGGCCAGCGCCACGGGCGGATTGACGTCGACCTGGCTTGTCGCCAGCATCTGGCTCACGTTCGTGACCAGGTACATGCAGGCGGAAAACGCCACCAGCGAACCCATCGGCGGCATTTTTCGGGCCCTCACGCCGCGGCGGTGCCCGAACGCCACATACCGGACAACTTCCACATCACACGTTGCTTTTCTCGCATACGTACTTTTACGTAATGCTGCAACGCCACAATTCCTTTGCTACAATCAGGGAAAACCCCATGAGGGTAATCCCTGTAAGGAAGGACGTCATGAACACCCAATCCGATATCAAGCTGACCGATCAACTGGAACGCGACCTGATCGAGCGCGAACTGGGCTACCGTGGCCTGGGCATTTCGAACGACGTGAAGCGCGCCATTGCCTTTGTGCAAACCGTGCTGACCCGTCTGCAGACGCAAGCCCGCAAGGCCAAGGTAAGCTACGCCAACGGTTGAGCCAGGCGCTCCCAGGAAGTACCGGTCTCGTCAACGAGGCCAAATGAAGCCGGCAAGTGCGGCCCGCAAGGGCGAGCAACGCCGGCTTTTCCGTTTGAAAGCACGCGCTGTCCGGTCCGTTCTAGCCTGGAATCCATCCCTCGGCCGAAGCCATGCCAAGCCGTAGCCGCGGGTGGTCGTTCAGCACCTGCAGAATCAGCGCGCGATGGCACCGCTGCGCGGCCACGGAACTGCATAGCGCCGCCAGCGTCTGGCGTGCCAGTGTCGTCTCGAGGGTGCCGGCTTGCAGTCCCCTCATCAGCGCGATCTGGCGGCGGATGCGCTCGCGCCCCTCGTTGATATGCTTTTCGCAGCGCTCCAGATCGCGGAGCTCTGTCGCCAGATCAAGCATGCTGCTCTCCAGGTGGTGCTGCCTCAGTGACCGCATAAGAACCGTGGCCGCTCATCTCTGATATAGCGATCGGATCGTCCGAAATCCAGATACATCGCTTCAAGACAAACTGCACTTCAAGGCCGGTTGGCATAGCGTTTGCGTGGGGATGGGGCACCACCATTGCGTGGAAGAGGGCCACGGCGCTGACGCGCATCTGGGGAATGTGATGGTCGAGCCTGCTTCCGGTTTCACCAGTCATGCCCGCTTTGACGGGCGCATGCTCATCGTCGGCTTCGGCTGCATCGCCAGTTCCCTGCTGCCCTTGCTGCTCCGCCATATCGCGGTGGAGCCGTCGCAGATCACCGTGCTCTGCCCTCCCGGAACGCCGGTCGAGATCGCGCGGGAATATGGCGTGCAAGTGGTCGAACAAGGACTGAACGAGAAGAACCATCGCGAGATTCTCCAGCGCCACACCGGCAAGGGCGATTTCCTGCTGAACCTGTCGGTCAACGTTTCCAGCGAAGCCCTGGTGCGGTATTGCTGGGAACACGGCGTGCTTTACCTCGACACCTCTATCGAGCCATGGCATGGCGGCTCGGTGGACCCCAATGCCTCGCTATCGCGCCGCAGCAACTATGCCTTGCGCGAAGGCGTGTTCGCATTCCGCCTGGACAAGCGCAACGGGCCGACGGCGATCATGACGCAAGGCGCCAATCCCGGCCTGATCTCCGCGCTGCTGAAGCAGGCGCTCGTCAACCTGGCCGCCGACAACGACCTGCACTACGCGCCGCCCCGGTCTTTCGAGGACTGGGCGACGCTGGCGCGGCGCCTCGGCATCAAAGCCATCCATATCGCCGAGCGCGACACGCAGGTCTCCACCGCGCGCAAGGGCGACAACGAGTTCGTCAACACCTGGTCGGTGGATGGCTTTATCGAGGAAGGCACGCAGCCCGCCGAACTGGGCTGGGGCACGCATGAACGATACTGGCCCGACGATGCGCAACGGCATGGCTTCGGTTCCGATGCCGCGGTGTACCTGACCCGTCCCGGCTTCAGCACGCGCGTGCGCAGCTGGACGCCGCTCGGCGGGCCGTTCCACGGCTTCCTGATCACGCACGGCGAATCCATCTCGATGGCCGACCACCTGACGCTGCGGGAAAACGGCGAAGTGGTCTACCGGCCGACCGTTCACTATGCCTACCGCCCCTGCGACGACACCCTGCTGTCGATCGACGAACTGGCCGGACACGGCTGGCGCAGGCAGGACAAGCAGCGCATCCTGCGCGACGACATCACCGACGGCATGGACGAGCTCGGTGTCCTGCTGATGGGGAACGAGCGCGGTGTCTACTGGTATGGCTCGCGGTTGTCGATCGCGCAGGCGCGCGAGCTGGCGCCGCACAACACGGCTACCAGCCTGCAGGTCGTGGCCGGCATTCTCGGCGGCATGGTCTGGGCGCTGGAAAATCCGCAAGCCGGCGTGGTCGAGCCCGACGATCTCGATTACCAGACCGTGCTGCGCATCGCCTGCCCTTATCTCGGCGAAGTCGTGGGCGTCTACGGCGACTGGACACCGCTGGCCCAGCACTCCGAGCTGTACCAGGAACCGGCGGATGAAGATCCCTGGCAGTTCATCAACGTTCGCGTGACGTAGCGAACCCGGCCCGAGGAGGACAAGCGGATGTCTGGCTTGTTGCATAAGGAACTGGGCGTCATCGAGAACTCCTACTACGAGGCGAGCGTGCAGCGCCCCGTTCCGAACCGGCCGCTGCAGGGGCATGTCAAGGCCGATGTGTGCGTCGTCGGCGGCGGCTATGCGGGACTGTCCTGTGCGATCGAGCTCGCCGAGCGGGGCTTCAGCGTGGCACTGCTCGAAGCGCAGCGAATCGGCTGGGGGGCGTCAGGGCGCAACGGCGGCCAGGCGATCGTCGGCTTCGGGTCCGAGGGGGAGCGGGCGATCGAGCGCCAGTGCAAGAAGGACATCGCCAAAGCGGCCTGGGACGTGTCCGTCGAGGGCATCGACCTGCTGCGCCAGCGCATCGCGCACTTCGGCATCGACTGCGACTATGTGCACGGCTACCTGACCCTCGCGCCACGCGAAGGAAAGGTGCGCGACCTGGAGGCATGGGTCCGGCATACCCGTGAACTCTATGGCTACCCGCTCGAATGGATCGGCAACGGCCAGCTGCCGCAGTACGTCGGCAGCAGCCGCTTTGTTGCCGGCGCCTACGATGCGCACTCGGGCCACCTGCATCCGCTGAAGTACTGCCTCGGGCTGGGCGCGGCCGCTGTGCGCAAAGGCGTCCGGGTGTTCGAGAACTCGGCGGCCTACCGGCTCGAAGCGGGGGAAGACGCCGTCGTGAAAACCGCCGAAGGCGAGATCGAATGCAAGCAGGCGGTGCTGGCGGGCAACGTGTACCTTGGTGAATTCGGCGACCACATGGCACCGGAAATCCAGGCGCGCATCATGCCCGTGGGCACGTACATGATTGCGACCGAGCCCATGGAACGCGCCAGTGCCGCTGCGCTGATGCCCGCCATGGCGGCCGCATCGGACAACAACCTCATCGTCGATTACTTCCGCGTCAGCGCGGACCACCGCCTGTTGTTCGGTGCCGGCGAGACCTTCAGTGCCCGTCCGCCCCGCAACCTGGTGGACCGTATCCGGGCGCGCATGGTGCGGGTCTTCCCTCAGACCGAGGAGCTGAAGGTCGATTACGCCTGGGGCGGCTTCATCGATATCACCATGAACCGCGCACCGGACCTGGGGCGCGTCGGCAAGTGCCTCTACTATGCGCAAGGCTTCTCCGGTCACGGCGTGGTGTTCGCCGGCATGGCGGGAAAACTGATTGCGGAAGCCGTCAGCGGCGATGCCACCCGCTTCGACGTATTTACGCGCATCCGGCATCACCGCTTTCCGGGCGGTGATGCCTTGCGCACGCCCGCGCTCGTGCTAGGCATGTGGTACTACAAACTTCGCGACCTGCTCTGACGGCGCGGACCGGATTGCAGAACCGGCGGTGCAATCCTTCTCGTTCGCGCAGAATGGTCAGTCCGTCAGCGACGCCGGCAGCTTGCCGCCATTCGCCGCCAGCTCCTGCATCAGCCGCTTGTGCAACCACGTGTTCATCGACGCCGAGTCGTTGGTGTCGCCCGTGTAATTCAGTTCATGCGCGAGCGCCTTGCGATGCTCAAGGCTGCTGTCGATGCCCAGCGCCTTGAGCGTATCGACGATCGATGTGCGCCAGTTCAGCGCCTGGCCCGATTCGCTCACAGCCCGGTCCATGACCGCCTCCACGTCGACCTGCGACAACGGCCGCTGGCCAGCCGCGCCAGAGGATGCCGGTGTCCCGCCCGCCGACGAAGCCGCGCCGCCGGCAGATGGGCTCGCACCGGACGGCGCCGTGCCTGAAGCGGCCTGAGCGCCTGCGGTGCCTGATGCCGTACCCCCGGCCGTACCCGTACCCCCGGCCGTACCTCCAGCCGAACCCGTGGACGTGCCAGGCGAAGTGCCGGCGGTCGTGCCGGGCGCCGCGCCCGGGCTCGCGGTCGAAGTGGTCTGCGGTTGCGCAGCCTGCCCCCTGTGAAGCAGCTTGTTCAGGATGTCTTTGAAGATGCTCATCTCAGCCTCCATACCAGGTGTAAGCCTTGCCTTCGTGCAATTTTCGTTCCCTCCGCGGCAGGCGTGCGCGCAGCACGCCTGCGCCGACATGGCGGCTCGCGCGACCTAGCGCTTCCCGGTCTCGGACCCGGAATCGGGTTCGTCCGACTCGGACTCCGCCCCATCCGCACCGAGATCGGCGCCCGTGACCGGATCGCTGTGGACGTCGGACGCGTCGCGCATGGCAAACGCCGCGACAGCCGACTCCTCCTCCTGCGTCAGACGGACGGTGGCCGAGCCATCTCCGCCATCCACGGCGGGCGGCGGGTCTTCGACGAACTCGAAATTCCTGTCGTCGTTCCACGGCCCGCGCTTCGGTTCGGTGCCCTGCGACATCCTGTAATAGACCGAATCAAACGGCTCGACGCCCGGAGTCTTGCCCGGTGGGAAGTTGCCCGCGATCGAGTACAGCGCGCGTTCGAATGACTTCTGGTGCGCGATCTCGCGCGTCATCAGGAAGCCAAGCGCCTCGCTGACGCTGGGATCGTCGCTTAGATTCATCAGGCGCTCGTAGATGATCTTGGCACGCGCTTCCGCGGCGATGTTGGAGCGCAGGTCGGCGGTGGGCTCGCCGATCGTATCGATATAGGCCGAGGTCCATGGCACGCCCGCCGAGTTCACGAGCGCCGGGCCGCCGCCGAACAGAAGCTGCGTGACATGGCTGTCGTTGCCAGCGCCGGACAGGGACCGATACAGCTCGGCTTCCTGCTCGGACCCTTCGGCCAGCTGGCCCTTCGCGCCCCGGTTCAGCATCGCGATCAGGGACCCGATCACTTCCAGGTGGCTGAGTTCCTCGGTGGCGATGTCCAGCAGCATGTCCTTGCGGCCGGGATCTTCCTCGCTCAACGCCTGCGTGAAATAGCGCGTTGCCGCCGCCAGTTCTCCTTGCGGGCCACCGAATTGCTCCAGCAGGAGGTTCGCCAGGCCAGGGTCTGCACGCGACACGCGCACGGTATATTGCAATCGCTTGTTGTGTATGAACATGGTCAGCTCCAGGGTGTGTCCAGACGCGCCTTGTCCCAGCACAGGCGCAGCCGTGCCGCTGCATTGACCATGCCAGTTACGGCCCGCCGCACGGCGATTTCAACGGGAGCCATCCGGCGCGGGCCGCCGCCGAGGCGCGGGCGTGTAGGAATTGCAGGGCGCGGCATGATGGCATGCCGTTCCTTGCGAGGGGAACGGCTTAATGCCGGGGCGCCGCCAGCATCCACAGCAAGGCGGCATTCATCGTCACGATGATGGCCACGGCCGTCCACGCAAGCCCGATCAGCCAGCGCGGATTCACGTGCTCGCCCATTTGCGCGCGGCTGCTGGTGTAGCGCACCAGCGGGATCGCGGCAAACGGAAGCTGCAGGCAAAGAATCACCTGGCTCAGCAGCAGCAGCTGCGCCATGCCGCGCTCGGCATAGAGCGTCGCCACCACGAACGCCGGCACGATGGCGACGCAGCGCGTGACCAGCCGTCGCAGCCAGGGCGGCAGGCGGGTCTGCAGGAAGCCCTCCATCACCACCTGGCCGGCAAGCGTAGCGGTCACCGCCGAACACTGCCCCGACGCCAGCAGCGCCACGCCAAACACCAGGCTGGCCCAGGCCGCGCCCGTCAGCGGACTGAGGAGGCGGTACGCCTCCTGGATCTCGGCGACGTCGGTACGCCCCGCCTGATGGAACACGCCTGCTGCCGTGACCAGGATGGCGGCGTTGATGACAAAGGCCAGCGACAGCGCCACCACCGTGTCGATGGCCATGAAGCGCAGCGCCCGGCGCAGGTCCGCCGTGCTGCCATCGAGCGCACGCGTGCGCACCGCCGCCGAATGGAGATAGAGGTTGTGCGGCATGACCGTGGCGCCGATGATCCCGATGCCGATATAGAGCGCGGCAGGATCGCGCAACGTGGGCCCGTGGGGCAGCAGTCCGGCCGCCACGTCCTGCCACGCCGGCCGCGCGATCAGCAGCATCGCGACAAAACACGCCAGTACCAGTGCCACCATGCTGATGACGAAGGCCTCCAGGCGCCGATAGCCGCGTTGCTGCAGGACGAGCACCAGCAGCACGTCGAACACGGTCAGCGCGACGCCCCATGCGAGCGGCAGGCCGAACAGCAGGTTCAGCGCTATGGCGGTGCCGATGACCTCGGCCAGGTCGGCCGCGCAGATGGCGATCTCGCACAACACCCACTGCGCCAGCGCCGAGCGTCGCGAACTGTGGTGGCGGCACGCCTGCGCCAGGTCCATGCCGCAGACCAGGCCGAGCCGGCTGGCGAGCACCTGCAACAGCACGGCCATGCAGCTCGACATGGCGATGACCCATAGCAGGCGATAGCCGTAGGCGGAACCGCCGGCGAGATCGGTCGCCCAGTTGCCGGGGTCCATGTAGCCGACCGCCACGAGATAACCCGGTCCCGCGAAGCGCAACATGCCGCGCCAGCCATCGCTCGCCGCGCTTTCCGTTGCGACGACTGAAGCGCAATGCTCGGGAGGAGGCATCTCAGCCAAGCAAGTCGCACAGGCGGATGAAAAGCGACATGGCCCCGCCGCCCAGCACCAGCATGCCGGCGGTCATCCGGTACGGATGGGCGCGCCAGAACCGGTGCGCCGGATAGATCGACATGGCGCCCCTCCCTCGGCGCACGCGGCGCCGCAGTAATCCAGAACGACGATGGAGGTGCACGACTCGTGCCAGCGCCAGAAGAAGGGGTTCAATACCAGTGCGTCACTTTTCTGTTCGGAATGGGGCCATTCCGGAGTGGCGTACCGGCGATGCGGAATGTGTATCCTGAGTGAAGACCAATCGCGGAGAATTGCGATGCCTGACCAGGAGACCCGCGCTCCGGACCTTGCAACTTGCGATCGATATATCAAAGAAGGCCGCGAGCGCGTACGGCGCCAGATTGCACTGGTGAGAGAGCTTGACAGGGACGGGCATGACACCACCGTCGCACGCCAGCTTCTGGCCGCACTGCGAGAGACCGTGACCGCCCAACGGCGACATCGGGATCTGATTGCCGAACTTGACGGCCGTCTCGCTCCCGTCAAGATTGCCGGGATTCCGATCGAAGTCCGCAGCAGAGCCGGAGAGCCATGAGCTCGTCGCTATAACCGCTATGACGGGACGGTCACCCGCAGCTCGCGGTGTCCACGGAACCTGGTGTCGGTTTCGATCACGCCCTTGTTCCGCAAGCGCCTCGCATGTCACAGTGCGATGGGATGTTCCGTGCGTCGCCGCGACCCATGGCGCTTTGCATCGCATATTCACAATATGAACGACTGTGAACCGTAAGCCCCCAAGAAATCAGGCTACCCGTAGCGATGTCATATACCGCATATATTCACATTATGAACAAAAAAGGATGCCGTGCTTTACCACAGTGAGCGCGGATGTCGATACTGGTCTCACAGCAAATACGATCAGGTAGACATCCGGAGACAAGATGAAACTTGCACTATGTATCGCCCCAGCCTGCTTTGCGCTACTGGCGCCTTTAAGCGGGTTCGCCCAGCCGGACGCCTATCCGGCCAAGCCGGTCAAGATTCTGGTGGGATATCCGCCTGGCGGCGCCTCGGATACCATCAGCCGCATCATCGGACAAGAACTTTCAAAGCTGAACGGCGAGTCATTCGTGATCGAAAACCGGCCTGGCGTCGGGGGCATGCTGGCCATGAGCCTCGTGGCCAAAGCGCCTGCCGACGGTTACACGCTGGGCCTGGCCGTCAGCGGCACGCTGACCACCGGGCCGCATCTCCAGAGTGCCAAGCTCTAC
Source organism: Cupriavidus sp. C2SS-8b (assembly GCF_057073745.1). Classification (NCBI taxonomy): domain Bacteria; kingdom Pseudomonadati; phylum Pseudomonadota; class Betaproteobacteria; order Burkholderiales; family Burkholderiaceae; genus Cupriavidus; species Cupriavidus sp. C2SS-8b. The sequence continues at coordinate 433,194 of NZ_CP172717.1, read as the reverse complement.
AACCCCCTGACTGATTTCGCGCCCATCGGCATGGTGGCCAAGGCGCCGATGGTGTTGCTGGCCGGTCCTGCCAGCGGCTACGACAGCGTGAATGCCGTCGTGCTCGATGCAAAGAAGCGGCCCGGGCAGCTGATGTTTGCATCGGGGGCGCAGGCGTTTGAATTGGCGGGCCAATTGTTCAAGTCCAAGGCCGGCATTGACATCACCACCGTGTCCTACCAGGGAGGCGCTCCCGCGTCCATCGACGTGATGTCCGGTCGCGCCCAGCTGATGGTCGACACCATCGGCGCGCAGCGGGAAAACATCAAGGCCGGCAAGCTGCGCGCGCTGGCAGTACTGGACAGCACGCGTTCGCCGATCGCTCCCAATGTACCGACGATGGCGGAAGCCGGCGTCAAGGGCTATGAAGCGCTGGGCTGGACTGCCCTCGTTGCACCCAAGGGAACGTCGCCGGCCGTGATCAACAAGCTCAACGGCCAGCTGCGGGATATCCTGAAAATGCCGCAGGTCAAGGACAAACTCGATGCGCTGGCATTCGAGCCCTGGCCCAGCACGCCTCAGTTCATGCAGAAGACGGTTGCCGCAGAGTATGCCAAATGGGGCGAGGTGGTACGTGTCTCCGGCATGAACCAGAAATAGCCCTCCCCTCTTTCCTCTGAATTGCCACAGGTTCCGGCGGATGTCCAAACCCGCCGTGGCTCCCTTTTGCCTAAAAAAGATGAATACGATGACCTCAATGTCCGACCGCCAGTGGATCAGCCAGCTCGACGAAGCACTGCCGACAGCCAATGTGCCCACGCTGCTCATGGTGCTGCTTCACCTGACCGGCGACAGGCAATGGCTGTCCGAGCGTTATCAATGCACCCATATCCGCGGCATCGATGACCATGATTCGGGCGGACTGCCCGCGGACGTCCAGGACGAAGTCCGCTCGGCCGCGCGCGAAGCCTTGCTGGCATGGAAAGCCGGCCGCCCCGCCGCCCTGCCCGACCCGGGCCTTGACGAACTGGTCGAGATGATGCGGCGCAGCGTTGGCGAACAGGTGCCGGATTCCTATGGCCCGATGGTCGGTGCCTGGCTTGGGCTGGACCCCGCCTTCCGGATCGACCAGCGCAGCGAATACCGCGTGCCGAAGAACTTCCACGTGGTGATCATTGGCTCCGGCGTCGCGGGTCTGTGCGCGTCCATCCGGCTGCACGGCGCGGGCATTCCCCACACGGTGATCGAGAAGAACGCCGAGGTCGGCGGCACCTGGTATGAGAACCGCTACCCGGGCGCGGGCGTCGACACGCCCAACCATATCTATTCCTACTCGTTCGCCAATGGCGACTGGACCCGATATTTTGCGTTGCGCGAAGAGATCCACGCCTACTTCGTCGAGGTGTCGCATCGTTTCGGCGTGCGGCAGTTCATCCGCTTCAACACCGAGGTGAAGTCCGCGGTGTACAACGAGCGCACCATGGACTGGACGGTCAGCGTGTCGGATGCCCACGGCAACACCGAAGCGTTGCGCGCGAACGTGGTGATCAGCGCAGTGGGGCTGCTCAACGTGCCCAAGCTGCCCGATATTCCCGGACTCGATTCGTTCGAAGGCCCGAGCTTCCACAGCGCGCGGTGGCCCGACGGGATGGACGTCAGCGGCAAGCGCGTGGCCGTTATCGGCAACGGCGCCAGTGCAATGCAGATCGTGCCGGCGGTTGCGCCGCACGTGGCGCAGATCACGGTCTTCCAGCGTTCGAAGCAATGGGCGGCACCGTTCGAGCGCTTCAAGAAGCCGGTGCCTTCCGCCTCGCGCTTCCTGCTGAAGGAGGTGCCGTATTATCAGCCGTGGTATCGGCAGCGCCTGGCCTGGATCTTCAACGACCGCATCCACGCCTCGCTGCAGGTCGACCCCGAGTGGCCGCACCCCGACCAGTCGATCAACAAGCGCAACGACAAGCACCGCGAGTTCTTCATCGACTACGTGAAGCAGGAACTTGGCGCGCGGCAGGAATTGCTCGATGACGTCCTGCCTGACTACCCGCCCTTTGGCAAACGGATGCTGATGGACAATGGCTGGTTCCGCACCGCGACGCGTGACAACGTACGCATCGTCAACGACGGGATTCAGAAGATCGAAGGCAATGCCGTGGTCACGGCCGATGGGCAGCGTCATGAAGCAGACGTGCTCGTGATCTGCACGGGCTTTGACGCCGTGAACCTGCTCTCCTCCTTCCGCCTGATTGGCCGCGAAGGCCGGAACGTCCGCGACAACTGGGACGCCAATGGCGCACAAGCCTACCTTGGCGTGGCGACGCCCGGCTTCCCCAATTTCTTCATGCTCGCGGGCCCGAACACGGCGCTGGGCCACGGCGGCAGCGTGGTGGCGCTGCTCGAAACCCAGGTGCAGTACGTGATGTCGCTGCTCAAAACGGCCATGAACGAATACGAGGCAGGCTTCGCGATCGAGGTCCGCCAGGACGTGCACGACCGATACAACGCGCGCGTGCAGGATGCACACGCGCGCATGATCTGGACGCACAAGGGCATGTCGAACTGGTATCGCAACACCAAGGGCCGAGTGGTGGCGCCGACGCCCTTCCGCAATGACGATTACTGGCACATGACCCGCAATTCGGGGCTGAACGACTACGTTGTGCGCGACGCGCGCACCGAAGACGCCACGCAGGAATGCGCGGAAGGGGCGGCATGATGACGCACAACGCAATGAGCCGGGGCCCAGGCCCTCACCTGCTAAGCGGGCTGCGCATCCTGGACCTTGGCACGATGGTCGCCGGCCCGGTGGCGGCCACGCTGTTTGGCGACTTCGGCGCGGAGGTCATCAAGGTCGAGGTACCGCGGCGCGGCGACACGGTGCGCGATCTCGGCCCGTTCGTCGACGGCCAGTGCCTGTACTGGAGCGTGGAGAACCGCAACAAGAAGTCCATCACCCTGGACCTGCGCAAGCCGGAAGGCCGTGACCTGCTGCTGCAGCTGGTGGAGCAGGCCGATGCGGTGGTGGAGAATTTCCGGCCCGGCACGCTCGAGAAGTGGGGGTTGGGCTGGGAGGCGATGAAGGCGCGCAATCCGAAGCTCATCATGCTGCGGATCTCCGGCTTCGGGCAGACCGGTCCTTATCGCGAACGCGCCGGCTATGACCGCATCGCCCTTGCCTTTGGCGGACTCATGGGCATCACCGGGTTCCCGGACCGCCCGCCCGTGCGCATTGGCACATCGATTGCGGATTATCAGTCGGCGATCCTTGGCGCCTTTTCCTTGATGATGGCGATTTATCACCGCGACATGCACGACGGCGAAGGGCAGCAGATCGACCTGGCGATGTACGAGTCGATCATCCGTTTTACGGAAGTATTGGTGCCCGCCTACGACCGCCTTGGCACGGTGCGCGAGCGCCGCGGCAACAAGCATTTCGCGGCGGCGCCGGGCGAGCATTTCCGCACGTCGGACGGACGCTACATCATCCTGACCGTATCGGCCGACGCGGGATTCCAGCGGCTGGCGCAGGCGATGGGACGCGCCGACTGGCTGACCGATCCGCGCTTTGCCACGCACGAGCAGCGCTGGCTGCACGTCGACGAACTCAACGGCGCGCTTGCGGCCTGGATCGAATCGCTGCCTGTGGAGGCGCTCTGCATGAAGCTCGACGAAGCCAAGCTGGCGTATTCATTCATCTACAGCATCGAGGACATCATGGCCGATCCGCACTACCAGGCGCGCGGCACCATAGCGTCGGTCCCCGATCCGCGCATCGGCCCGGTCAAGATGGCGGGAGTGATTCCGAAGTTTCCCGACCGGCAGGAAAAGCCGATCGAACCGGCGCCCGATCTTGGCCAGCACAATGCCGCGATCTATGGCGAACTGCTGGGGATGTCCGATCACGACATGGCAGCGCTGGCCGAAGCGGGGGTGATATGAGCCGCGCCGTCGTACTGGGAGGCGGCGGCGTCGCGGGCGTCGCATGGGCCACCGGCGTCGCCGCGGGCATGGCCCGCAAGGGCGTCGATATCTCGCAAGCCGACGCCATCGTGGGCACTTCGGCGGGCTCGGTGGTTGGCGTGCAGATCGCGTCGGGTGTCGGCCTCGAAGTCCTGCTTGCGGGGCAACGGCTTCCGGCTTCGCAGTCGCGGGAGATGGCGCGGCAATATTCGCAATCCGAGGCCGACGCCCTCAATCGAAAACTGATCGAGAAAGTGTCGGGCGACGTCGCCGCGGCACGCCGGCGCATCGGCGCCTATGCGCTGCGCAGCGAGACCGTGCCCGTGGAAGTCCGGCGCGAGATCATCGCCGCTCGCCTGCCCGGCGCGACGTGGCCGGCTCGGGCCGTGCATGTGGTGGCGGTCGACGCCCAGACCGGTGAACACGTGGTGTTCCATCGGCATAGCGGCATCGAGCTGGTGGACGCCGTTGCCGCAAGCTGTGCAGTGCCGGGAAGCTGGCCAGTCGTGCCGATAAACAGCCGTTCCTATATGGACGGCGGTATCCGGTCGCTGACCAATGCCGATCTCGCACCCGTTGCGAAAAGCGTCCTGGTTATCGCGCCGCTCGGCTATGCGGACGGCAACCCTGTCAGCGGACATCTGCGCGCAGAAGTGGCAACCCTGGAGTCACGGGGCGCGAGAGTCGCCGTCGTTGTGCCGGACGCTGCCTCCTGGGAAGCGATGACTGACAACGTCCTGGACCCTTCGCGCTGCGAGCCTAGCGCCAATGCGGGGCTGGCCCAGGGGTTGCGCATTGCCGACGACATTGCAACCGCCTGGCATCTTTGACGAACGACGGCATGAGCGCTGCCACGACGAACCGTCTGGCAGCGTTGGGAGGCTCGGGATGATAACCTTGCCTCATTTGCCACAAGCCGCTTTGCCGAAGCGGCGTTCGTGAAAGCGCTCTGCTGGGCAAGTCCGCGGGGTGCCGTATCCTGTCTATTCCATTTTGAGGTTGTACCCGTCCTCGGCGGCACCCGCCCGTGGGGCTCCATGGGAGTCGTATTGTGAATATCCAGCGTGTTACCGAGGCCGAGCCGGAGCGGACACGTGGTGCCCAGGCCGTTTTTCGCGCCATCGACCTGCTCAAGCTCGTGGGCCTGAACCATGAGCACGGGATATCGCTTGCGTCACTGGTGGCGGCAACGGGGCTGGATCGCGGCACCGCGTATCGGCTGTTGAGTTCGCTCCTCCAAAGCGGCATGGTGGCGCGCGACGACGACAAGCTCTACCGGCTCGGACTCGAATCGATGCAATTGGGGCTGGCTACCATGAGCCGCGCGCCGATCATGGACCGCTGCCGGCCCGCCATGATCCGCATTGCGCGCCGCACGGAGGATACGGTCTACCTGGTGGTGCGCAACGGCGACTATGCCCACTGCGTGCACTACGAGCAGGGCACGTTTCCCATCAAGGCGCTGGTATTGCAGGTAGGCGGCCTGCGCCTGCTCGGCGTTGGCTCCGCGGGCACGGCCTTGATGTCGACGCTGACCGACGCCGAACTGGCGTCTTTCCATGCGCGCCATGCGAGCAAGCTGCCGGCCGAACGAAGCTCGCTATCCCATCTGCGCCGGCAGATGGCGCTGATCCGCAAGCAAGGCTACGCATGCACCGACAACCTCGTGGCCACCGGCGTGAGCGGCGTGGGCATGGCATTTCAAGTCACCCCCGGTACGTACGCCGCGATCAGCGTAGGTGCCATTCGTTCACGATTGGACGACGAGCGACGAGAATGGATAGCAGGGCTGATGAAAGAGGAGTTGCAGAACAGCGGATGGGGAGTGATCTAGGGGGACACTTCGCGCGCATATCGGAGGCTCCTGCGCCTGCGGCCCATCGTGCACCCCAGGCGTCGTGGTCAGACAGACCTGCCATTACCCGGCGACAGGCGGAAACACATACCAGGCGCCATCCCCATGGCGGAAGAAGGCAATGGACAAGCGCCGCGTGGTTCGCGTCGATTCGACACACACCAGGCAGCCCTTGTGATTGGCAAGGTGCTTGAAGCAGGTAACCCGCGCCGGACTGTCGTCGCTGGGCGACAGCCACTTCTCTACCAGCGCGCGTAGCGAATTTTCTGATCTGCGCATCGTGTCACTCCTTCCGGGGCTCTGAGGCACATTCCACTGGCACCGACACTGCTTCGGCACCTCCTTGATTCAAGGCTAGAAGGGGAACCTCGCCAATGCCTTCAGTGGGGGACGACAAAGCGGAGCGAGATGAACTGAATCACGCGTAGGAGGTTCCTGACAGCACCGCTGACGTAGCGGGTGGTCTCGACGAACTTGCGGAACTCGGCGTTGGTGACATGGTGGAACCGCGTCCATCGCAATGCTCAGATCGCCACTACGGCCTCGCCGACAATCTTCGGATTGCCATACTGGTTCGCAGTCTGGATCTCGACGCGTACGCGCCGCTCGCCGTCGGCCTCGAACTTCTCGACCACGCGTCCGCAGCAGGTGATGCGGTTGCCCAGGTGCGTGATGCCCTGGAAACGCACGTCGAAGCGGCGCAGGCGTGCCTGCGGCACCCACTGCGTCAGCAGGCGGCCAAGCCAGGCCATGCCGAGCATGCCTTGCGCAAACACGTCAGGCATGCCGGCGCGCCGCGCAAAGTCCGTATCGATATGGATGGGGTTGTGATCGCCGGACGCGCCGCCGAAGAGCGCGAGCGTGGTGCGGTCGACTGCGGGCAGCACCAGTTCCGGCAGCAGGTCGCCAATCTGCACGGTGTCATAGCCAGGTTTCATCATCGCAAAATCTCTCAGTTGCGGCACACCAGCACGGTGTGCATTTCGGCGACCAGTTCGCCGCGCTGGTTGGTGGCGCGCGAGGTCTTCACGACAAACTCGAGTGCACCGTTCTTCTTGTCGTAGATGTCCTCGATACGCGAGCGCACGGTGACGGTGTCGCCCACGCATGCGGCCGCGTGATAGGTGAAGCCCTGCTCTCCATGCAGCAGCTTCGCCACCGGCACCCCGAGCCGCTCCAGCATCAGGTCGATGGCGCCCGAGTCCAGTTCCGCCGCGAACAGGAACGTCGGCGGCGCCGGCAGATCCGGATAGCCCGCATCCCGCGCCACGATCTCTTCGGTGTAGACCGGATCGGTCTCGCCGATGGCCTTGGCAAAGAAGCGCAGGCGTGTGCGCTCGACGGGCAATACCGACGATGGCAGTTCGTGCCCGATCCATTTCTTGTCGATCATGTCCGCCTCCTCAGACGCGCTCGTACAGCGTCACCACGCAGGCGCCGCCCAGGCCAAGGTTGTGCTGCAGCGCGAGACGTGCCCCTTCGACCTGGCGCTTGTCCGCCTTGCCGCGCAATTGCTGGACCAGTTCCGTGCACTGCGCCAGGCCTGTTGCGCCCAGCGGGTGGCCCTTCGAAAGCAGTCCGCCCGACGGATTGGTCACGACCTTGCCGCCATAGGTGTTGTCGCCGTCGCGGATGAACTTCTCCGCCCCGCCCACTGGACACAGGCCCAGCGACTCATAGGTGATCAGCTCGTTGTGCGCGAAGCAGTCGTGCAGTTCGACGACATCCAGGTCCTGCGGGCCGATGCCGGCGGCTTCATACACCTGCCTGGCCGCCTCCTGCCCCATGCTGAAGCCCACCACCTCGCGCATGTCGCGCGCCTCGAAGGTGACGGCGCGGTCCGTCGTCATGGCTTGCGCCTTGATGCGCACGCCGCGATTCAGGCCATGACGGCGCGCGAACGCATCCGAGCAGATGATGGCCGCGGCCGCTCCGCAGGTAGGCGGACACGCCATCAGGCGGGTCATCACGCCGGGCCACACGGCGGGCGATGCCAGCACCTCTTCCTCGGTGACAACCGTGCGGAACAGTGCCAGCGGGTTGTTGGCGGCGTGGCGGCTTGCCTTGGCGCGGATGCTGGCGAACGTCGACAGCTGCGTGCCGTACTGCTGCATGTGGGCAAGGCCTGCGCCACCGAAATAGCGCAGCGCGAGCGGAACCTCGCCGTTGCCGACGAGCTCGTCGGTAATCTGCTCGAAGCGGTCGAAGGGGCTGGGCCGGTCTTCGAAATAGGCCCCCAGCGCACCCGGCTTCATCTGCTCGAAGCCCAGTGCGAGCACGCACTCGGCCGCACCGCTTGCAACGGCCTGGCGGGCGAGGTACAGCGCGGATGAACCGGTCGAGCAGTTGTTGTTGACATTGACGACCGGAATGCCGGTCATGCCCACTTCATAGAGCGCGCGCTGCCCCGCCGTGGAATCGCCATAGACATAGCCGACGTAGGCCTGCTGCACCTTGTCGTAGGCAATGCCGGCATCGGCCAGCGCGGCGGCGGTCGCCTTGGCGGCCATTTGCGAATAGGGCTCATTGGCCCCCGGCTTGGTGAAGGCGATCATGCCGACACCGGCCACAATGACATCGTGGGTCACGATTTACTCCAGAGGAAAAGCGATGGATCGAGAGAGTCAGGAAACCTGGCGCAGGTGGTCGCGCCAATAGGGTTCCCGCAAAGCGGTCTTGAGGATCTTGCCGGCGCCCGACAAGGGCAGCGCTTCGACGAAGCTCACGCTGCGCGGGCATTTGTAGCCAGCGATCAGCGTCTTGCAGTGGGCAATCAGCTGTTCCGCGGCGACCTGCTGGTCCGGCTTCGCGACCACTGCGGCGTGCACGGTCTCGCCCCAGTCCGCGCTGGGTATGCCGATGACTGCGCAGGCGGCAACAGCGGGATGCTGGGCCAGTGCGTTCTCGACTTCGCACGAGAAGATGTTCTCGCCGCCGCTGATGATCATGTCCTTCAGGCGGTCGACAACAAAGATGAAGCCATCTTCATCCATATAGGCGCCGTCGCCGGTATGCATCCAGCCATCGCGTACCGCGGCGGCGGTCAGCTCGGGCTTGTTCCAGTAACCCTGCATCACGTTGGGGCCGCGCACGATGACCTCGCCGACAGTGCCGCGCGGTACTTCGTGGCCTTCGTGGTCGACGATACGCACTTCCACGCACGCGCCGGCACGCCCGGCCGCCCGCATCTTGCCAAGCTTGCGGCCCTCCTTGGTGTGGTAGCGGGACGGCAGTACCGTCGCCAGCGGCGACAGCTCGGTCATGCCGTAGGCCTGCACGAAGCCGACATTGGGCAAGGCCTCCATGGCGCGGTCGAGCACAGCCTCGGACATTGGCGAGGCGCCATAGATGATCATCTGCAGGCTGCTCAAGTCGCGCGGCTGCCGCATGGCCGGATGATCCACCAGCATCTGGATCATGGTGGGCACCAGGATCACATGCGTCACGCGGTCGCGCTCGATGGTCTGCAGCAGTGCTTCCGGGCTGAATGCCGACAGGATCGAATGCGTGTTGCCGACCACCCAATGCGCGCCGGCCACGCCCATGTCGGCCAGGTGGAACATCGGTGCTGCATGCAGGTACACCGCATCGCTGGGCCCCACTTCCTCGACGGCCAGGGCGAGCGCCGAACTGACGATATTGTCGTGGCTCAGCATCACGCCTTTCGGGAAGCCTGTCGTGCCGCCCGTATAGAAAATGCCGGCCAGGTCTTCGCCGTGGCGCGTGGCGTCGGGAACCGGCTCATGGTTGGCGATCAGTGCCTCATAGCCGTGCATGCCCGGCGGCAGCTGCGCATCGCCGCAATAGATGATCTCGCGCAGGCAGGTGGTTTGCTGGCGTATCGGATCGACCAGCGCACGCAAGGCCTCGTCCACCAGCAGTATGGTGGTCTCGGAATCCTCAAGCGAATACGCGATCTCCGCCGCGGACCAGCGGGTGTTGCAGGGGTTGAGCGCGCCGCCGGCCCACGGCACCGCCATCTGGTATTCCAGGTAGCGGTCCGAATTGAGCGCCAGCATGGCAACGCGGCCGCCGGGCTGCAGGCCAAGGGCCTGCAGGGCCCCGGCCAGCCGCGCGACGCGGTCCGCGAATTCCCGGAAGGTGCGCGTGCGTTCGCCGAACCGCACCGCAGTCTGATCCGGTCGCTGCTGCACCGCCCGGTGCAGCGCCTGCGTCATGTACATCATGGTTTGCTGTCTCCGTTGTTTTCTCTTGGAATGACTGAATCGCAGGACCAGAAGGCGCCGTGGGCTCGGGCCAGCGAGTCGAGTTGACCAGGGCCGATGCCTTCGAACTCGACGATGCGGATACCCGTGAGCGGCGGCGTCATAGCGGCAGCTTCCGCGCGATCAGTTCCTTCATGATCTCGTTGGCGCCGCCGTAGATCTTCTGCACGCGCGAGTCCGCATACAGCCGTGCGATCGGATACTCGGCCATGTAGCCATAGCCGCCAAACAGCTGCAGGCACTCGTCGGTCACCTTGCACTGCTGCTCGGTACACCACCACTTGGCCATGTAGGCGGCGGTCTCGTCGAGTTCGCCATCGAGCAGGCGCTGGATGCAGTCATTGACGAACGAGCGCACCACATGAGCCAGCGTGGCGCATTCCGCGAGCTTGAAGCGCGTGTTCTGGAAGCCATAGAGCGGCTGCCCGAATGCCTTGCGCTGCTGCGTGTACTCGAGCGTCAGCTCGACCGCGCGTTCGATGACGGCCGCTGCGGGCACGGCCAGCAGCAGGCGTTCATATGGCAGCTGGCTCATCAGTTGCCCGAAGCCCTTGCCTTCGACTTCGCCAAGCAGGTGATTCGCCGGCACGCGGACGCCGTCGAACGACAGCTCGGCCGTATCCGATGCGTGCTGCCCCAGCTTCTCCAGCCGCCGCCCGACCTGGAAGCCCTTCAGGTTCTCGGTCTCCAGCACGATCAGTGACACCCCGCGGCTGCCCGCGTCGCCGGTGCGCACGGCCACCACCAGCAGGTTGGCCGTGAAGCCATTGGTGATGAAGGTCTTGGCACCATCGATGACGTACTCGTCGCCCTCGCGCCTGGCGCGCGTGCGCAGCGCCTGCAGGTCGGAGCCGCAGCCCGGCTCGGTCAGCGCAATGCCGGCCAGCATCTCGCCGCTGGCCAGCTTCGGCAGCCAGCGCTGCTTCTGGGCTTCGGTGCCGTAGTCCAGCAGGTAGTGCGCGGCGATCGTGTGCACCGCCGTATTGGCCGGCACTTCCGCCTTGGCCAGTTCGTCCTGCACCACGAGCTGGTAGGCAAGGCTCGCGCCCACGCCGCCGTAATCCTCGTCGATCTCGGGCAGCAGGAATCCCATGTCGCCGAACGGACGCCAGACTTCGCGCGGGATATACCCCTGGCGGCGCCAGCCGTCCAGGTGCGGCGACAGCTCGCCCGCGACATAGCGGCGTACCTGTTCACGGAACGCTTCGATATCGTCATCCATCCCGGGATGACGGAGCAGCTTGGGCAGCATGGCGATGTCTCCTTCAGGTTCAGATGCCGGTGAGGCCGCCGGTGCACATCAGCGTCTGGCCGCTGACGTAGTCGGACTCCGGCACGCAGAACAGGTACACCGCGCCGGCGGCCTCCTCCGGGGTGCCACCGCGGCCCAGCGGAATCCCGCGTTCCATGGCGGCCATCAGGTCCGGGTTGACGCCCACCTTGATCTCGCGCCCCTCGATACTGGCCGTGGCATTGCCGCCGGCCGTGGCCTCGGTCAGGCGCGTCTTGATCAGGCCGTAGGCCACGCAGTTCACCGTGACGTTCATGCGGCCCCACTCCTTGGCCAGGGTCTCGGTCATGCCGATGATGCCGGCCTTGGCCGTCGAGTAATTGGTCTGGCCGGCGTTGCCGAAGATGCCTGCCACCGACGAGATGTTGACCACCTTGCGCACCACGCGCCGGCCGGCCTCGGCATCGGCCTTCGACAACTGGCGGATCACCGGCTGCGCGGCGCGCAGGATACGGAACGGCGCCGTCAGGTGGCAGTCAAGGATGGCGTACCACTGCTCGTCCGTCATCTTCTGGATCACGTTGTCCCAGGTATAGCCGGCGTTGTTGACGATGATGTCCAGGCCCTTGTATTCGCTGATGGCCGTACCGACAAAGCGCTCGGCGAAATCCGGCGCGGTCACCGAGCCGGCGCAGACTACTGCCTGCCCGCCGGCGGCGCGGACCTCGGCCGCCACTTCCTCGGCCGGTGCGGCGTCGAGGTCATTGATGACCAGCCGCGCGCCTTCGCTGGCCAGCTTGAGGGCGATCGAGCGGCCGATACCGCGGCCGGAACCGGTGACAAGGGCAACCTTGCCGTCGAGCTTGAGAGTCATGGAATTTGTCTCCGTCAATGCGTCAGGAAAAATCGGACCGCAGCGCAACCCGCCTCCGCATGCTGCGGCGCACGATGCCGGATCCGGCCAGCGTGCTGGCGCGTCCGCGTGGCGCGCAAGTGCGGATTGCCTGCCCGGTGTTCGCCATGTTAGAAACACGCCCCGGAGCCAGCAATTACGCATTACATCGATCGCATGGCAGAAAACCTCAACCCCGGAGGCAATCCCAAAGTGACTGCGCGAGCCCCTGTAACGATATCGGTCATCTTCCTGCGTGGCCTGCTGTCGGGCGTGCAGGCGCAAGGGCAGCGCATTGACGAACTGCTGGCCGAAGCGGGCGTATCGGCGGAGTTGCTCACGCACGCGGGGGCTCGTGTGACCGCGGCGCAGTACGCTGCCGTGTTCCGCATGGTGATCGAGCGCTTCGGCGATGAATGCCTTGGCTTCCTGTCCAGGCCGCTGAAGCGCGGCAGCTTTGCGCTGATGGGCCGCAGCGCACTGAGCGCGCAAACGCTGGAAGTTGCCCTTCGGCGTATCGCGCATACGTTCTGGCTGTTGCAGGACGACGTCGTGGCGGAGGTCCATCGCGACAACGGGGCCGCATGCGTGGCGTTTCGCTTCACCAATGCAGAGACGGAGCAGAAGGCGTTCGTCCACGAACTGCTGCTGCGGGTGTTCTGGCGACTGATTGCCTGGGTGGCGGGCGGCCGCCTGCCGGTCACGCGGTTCGACTTCGCCTTTGCACGCCCGCCGTATGCAGGCAGCTACGGCAAGATTTTCCCCGCAGAGATGGCCTTCGAACGGCCGCTGACGGCATTCTGGTTTGACGCATCGTGGCTGCAGCGTCCGGTGCGGCGAGACGAAGCGGCGCTGCGCGCCTTCATGGCCGACGCGCAAACCAACATACTTGTGCCGCGCCGCGCCGACGAAGTCACCAGTACCCGTGTGCGCGGTTACCTGCAGCGTTCGCAGCCTGCGTGGCCAGACCTGGCGGCGACCGCCGAGTCCCTGCACATCTCCACTGCGACACTGCAGCGCAAACTGGCGCTGGAGGGTACGTCATTCCAGGCCTTGAAGGACGACCTGCGGCGCGATATCGCCATCGTGCGTCTCAATACCAGCGCCGTGCCGTTGTCGGAACTGGCGCAGGAACTGGGGTTTACGGACAGTGCCGCTTTTCAGCGCGCGTTCAAGTCGTGGACGGGGAGCGCGCCGGGGGCCTATCGGCGGGGAAAGAGCCCTCAGGATTGCATTGCATAAATGGCGTTAAGCGCCTTCTTCCAGCCATGTGAAAGTTTTTGTTGGTGCGTGCCAGGGAGCAGCCCATGCAGATAATGGAATCGCCCATTCGCAGCGCGACAAGCCATGTCACCCACACGAACCACAAGCTGCCTGCCCGAAGATCCGCGCCGCCTTAGCCGGCGGGAATTCCTGGCGCTGAGTGCCGGTGCCACCGCGCTCGGCGCACTTGGCTGGCCCGAGTGCCTCGCGGCACGCGAAGATGGTTGGAACGCAGGGCAACTCATGCACCTGATTCCGACCGCCAGCCATGACCGGTTCCTGATCAAGGCATCGTTCAGGCAACCGCTGCAGGCGGCACCGCAACTGGCCATCGGCGGCAGGCTGGTGGAGGGTGCGCGGACCGATCCGGACGGCCGCTTCTGGCGATTCGACGTGGCATCGCTCAGCCCCGCAACGCAGTACGAACTGCGGATTGTGGATCCCGGAGGCGCACCGCTTTGCGATGCATGGCCATTGAAGACCTTCCCTGCGCCCGATTCCGTCCCGGAGCGCTTGCGGATCCTGTGCTACACCTGCGCCGGCGGCTACGACGGCAAGGCACTGGAGGAAGGAAAGACAACCTGGCTCGACATGGGCGCGCGGCGCCGGCTGCTCGCCAAGGCCATGTCGTTCCACCCCGACGTGGTCATTGCCAATGGCGACCACATCTACTGGGACCAGTTGACCTCCCTGAACAAGGGCGCCGAGTTTGCCAGGCACGTGCGCGCGAACTTCTGGGACAAGTTCGGCGGCCCGATGGATCTCTCGGTACCGATGCTGCATCCGAGAAACCGTCCGATCTTCCTTGGCGTCTGCGATTACCAGATTCCGGGTCTTTATGGCACCGCGTTGCGGTCCACGCCGTCGTTCTTCCTGACGGACGATCACGACAACTTCGAGAACGACGAATTCGACGCAACGCTTGCAGCGTTGCCGCCTGACAGCTATGGCACGGTCGGCGCGGAGCAAACGCAGCATCTGTATTACCCGGAGTTCCTGCCCGATCGAAACCAACCGGAGTGGCTGCCCGGTGGAGACAAGGCAAGTGCCCCCGCCGGGACGAACATCTGCTTCGGCACGTTGCGTTACGGCAAGCTGCTCGAAGTGGTGCTTTACGATTGCCGGCGCTATCTCGACCAGAAGGGACAGCACGCAAAAGTCGTCCCGCAATGGGTCGAGGACTGGCTGGTTGCGCGGACCCGCGCGGAGGACACCGTGCATTTCATGCACTGCCCGTCGCTGCCGTTTGGCTACTCCTCTGGCAAGCTCGGCGACTGGTATCCCGATGCGCTCGATCCGCAGGCCGGCAAGCTGGTGATGTACCGGTCCAAGCCTGGCTGGCAGAGCGGCTGGCTGGCACAGCATCAGCGCCTCATCGCGGCGCTGGCGGCGCAGCGCAAGCGCCAGCCGGTCCTCATCCAGGGCGACTTCCATGCGTCTTCGGCCGGAAAAATCCTGCGCTCCGGTGAACTGCGGCTGGCACGCCCAGTCCATGCCATCCTGACCGGCACGCTGGGTACGGGGGACATGGCTTTCCCCTCCTCATTCCGGAAGATGGAATCCACGCCGTCGCAACTCGTCAGCATGGACGAAGCACTCAAAGCCACGGAGAAAAATGGCTTTACCATCATCGATGTCAGCCCGGACAGGCTCAGGTTCAGCCTGTTCCTGTGGAGACCACCGCAGTCCGTGGAACTGATCGACAGGATGGAGCCGGCACTGGTGTACGAGGTCCCTCGCTGACCATCGTGCCGCACCGGCTCACGCCACGTCAGGCTCTGCCGGGTCGCATCCGCCGATGTGCCGTCCAGAACAGAACCCGCAAGGCATAGCCACCTGCTCGCCTCGCTGAACCTGAGTGTCCGTGGCCGCTTCAGTCGGCAATGGTCTCCAGCGCCCTACCCCGGGTCTCGATGCCGAACCGGGACACGATTCCCGCTGCCGCGAGAAAACACAAGGCGCCCAGACAGAACACGCCAGTTTGCCCCGCGACCGGCAATACCAAGCCGACGAGTGCCGGCCCGAGCAACGAACCCAGGCGCCCCACCGTCGATGCCATCCCGCAACCCGAGGCGCGCGCACGCGTCGGATAGAGCTCGGGCGTGTAGGTATAGAGCACCGCCCACATGCCGAACATGAAAAACTGCATCATGCCGCCGGACAGGAACAACGCCGTGGCATCAGTCCCGGAACCCGCGACCCTGCCGTAAATGAACACCATGCAGGCACCGCCTACCAGGGTCGCCACGCATGTCGGCTTGCGTCCCAGGCGCTCCACGGCCCATGCTGCGCACAGGAACCCGGGGATGCCGCCAATGGAGATATAGACCGTATAAAGGACGGATTTGGTGACACCGACGCCGGACTGCTGCAGCAATGCACCGATCCAGGTATTCAAGCCATAGAACCCCAGCAGCGCGAAGAACCAAAGGCCCCACACGGTCAGCGTCCGGCTGCGATACGCCTGCGACCACAGTACGCGCAGACCCGATGCGGCTTGCTCTGCCTCGGCGATCATGGGGGTGACTTCGGGCAGCGCGTCGAGCTTCAACCGGCGCATCACCGACTTCTCGATACGTTCCACCACCTCGGCCGCCTCCGCATGCCGGCCTCGCGATTCCAGCCAGCGCGGGGATTCCGGCACATAGCGGCGGATCACGAGCAGGAAGACCGCCGGTACCGCGCCGAGCAGGAACATGGTCCGCCAGCTATAGGCGCTCAGGACGTAGTAGGACATCAAGCCCGCACAAATGAACGCGATCGGCCAGTTCCCGTCCATCAATGCCAGATACTTGCCGCGCTGGCGTGCCGGAATGAATTCCGACATCAGCGTCTGGGCCAACGGCAACTCCATGCCCATGCCCAGGCCCAGCAGGACGCGATAAGCGCCGAGCTCCATGGGGCTGCTGGCGGTGGAGCAAAGATAGCTGCCGACGCCCCAGATAATCATGCTGACCTGGAATACCGGCTTCCGGCCGAACCGGTCCGCCAGGACCCCGGAACAGATAGCCCCGATGGCCATGCCGACGAAGCTCGCACTGCCGAGCATCCCGGCCTGGGCAGAAGACAATCCGAACTCCGTCCGGATCGAGCCCAGCAGATAGGTCATCATGGCCAGGTCGAGATTATCGAAGAAGAAGGCCAACGCAATGACGGCGAACAGAAAACGGTGGTAGCCGCATACGGGTAGCCGTTCCAGCCGGTCGCCGGTGCGCACGCGCATCAGCTCGAGTGGGGTGTGTTTCATCTTGTCTCCAGTAGTTTCAATGCCCGCGCTTGTAGGCGCTGATGGCGTTGCGATACGCATTGATGCGTGATCGCCTGCTACTGTCGCGTGGAGACGCCCCAGAGGCCCGTGCGAGAACGCCAAGCTATGTCTCGCAGGTGCCAAGCGATTTTCTTTGGTCCCAAAAAAGAGAGATGCCGAAGCATCTCTCGTATCGTCGGATATCCGCGGCCTACCTCGCAGCGAACTTGTGAGGATCGAACGCCTCGGGTCCCAGGCCGGAAAGCGTGGCGCCGGACGGGAAGGGATAGCGCAAATACGGCGCCTTCGGCTGGCCCGGCGGCGAGTACTGGCCGTCAGCCAAGATGCGCTTCTTCGCGCTCAGCTCACGAATTTCGCATCGATAGGCAACGATCTGGCTGGCTGCGCCATCCTCGATCGGCGAATAGTCCTTCTCGGGCCGGAATTTGTCCAGCGCCTGGTTTTGGTGGGCACGCACTTCCTCCGTGCTCTCCCGAAGTCTCACTTCGCATCGTGCAATGACGCTGTAGTACTCGAGGCTCGTGTTCTGCCCCTTGGGCGCCTTCAGTAGCGCCACCGGCCGATCCACCTCGATCGTCACGCGCGGATTCGCCCGAATCGCTGACGCAAGCTTGCCGAATCGCGAACTGTGGATCAGGAACGCGTCACCGGTAAAGGTAAAGCTCTGTGCAGTGACGTAGGGAAACGGCTCGTCATGCACCGCAACCCGGCAGATCAGTTCATCCTTGAGGAACGCCTCGATGGCTGGCCAGTCCGTCCAGGCCAGGTCGGCACGACGCATTTCACTGTGAAAGTAGGAGGGTGTCTCGATGGTCATGATATGGCTTGCTGTTGAGCCCGGAATTGCCGCATCTGCGCACGTTCAGGACCTAGTCCAATGCCCCGCAGCGGCAGGCGGAGGGCCTCCTCCAGCCATTCCAGCAGGGCTTCCAGTTGCGGGGGCAGCGGCGAAGCGTCGTCACGCGGAATGGCGTCCGC
This sequence comes from Cupriavidus sp. C2SS-8b, assembly GCF_057073745.1. Lineage (NCBI taxonomy): Bacteria > Pseudomonadati > Pseudomonadota > Betaproteobacteria > Burkholderiales > Burkholderiaceae > Cupriavidus > Cupriavidus sp. C2SS-8b. The sequence goes on along the minus strand of NZ_CP172717.1, from coordinate 415,545 downwards.
TTCGAAAGCCGGAAACCGCATCACTCGCGCGCCTTCGCCATCGCATGCGTCAACGACGACAGGAATGCATCGATCGCGCGTCCGCGCGAAGGCCGCCAGGCTGTCGCATTTGTTCAGGTAGATCTCGTCGACTCCGAATTGCCGGACGGCAAGCTGGAGTTGAGCGACGCCGAGCAGTCCTACGCGACGTGGCCGTCCGGTCCCTGTGCCATATTCGTTCGACAGCATCCTGATTGCCACGCCGATGGAGAACGGGTCCTCTTGCGCGAGCAACGCGTGTGGATCGAAGCGCCGAGCCTCGTCGGCCTTTCCGCGTCCGCTGCGCGCCGCCTCCGCACAGTAGGTCTCGGATCGCTGCGCGCCGAGTTCCGTAGGCAACGGCCCGCTGCCAACGCGGGAGACGATGGCCTTGGCCACGCCGATGGTCTTGCGGTGATAGCGGCATGGAAGGTCGCCGCCCACGTAGGCATAGGAAGGCAAGGTATGGCTGGACGTCACCCACGGCTGGGTGCCCTGCACGACATCGAGCATGACCGATTGCGCGCCCTCGAAGAGAACCCGCGCACCGCCTTCCACACGCCGCAGCAGCGAGAGCGGATCGTCGCTCACGAAGGGCCGGACCACCCGCCACGCGTGACGCATCCCATGCATGAAGACCGGGACACTGTCGTCTTCGCGCTGGGCCACTAACCGCATCATCTGTTCGAGTACCAGGCTTTCGTCCTGCGCCAGGTCGCGCAGTTGAAACGCCGATCGCTCACCGCCCCGCATGCGTGCCGCCAGGTCCGCATAGCAGGGTCCGATGCCGTTGCCCGTGGTGCCAATATGCCCGCCATCCTGGCGGTCGGACAGGATATGGGCGGGCTGGACGACTGGACACCGGTCGCTGATGGTCAGCCGTCCGGCCAGGTCGATCCCTTGCGCGGTCAGCATTTCGATTTCGGACGCCAGTTGCTGCAAGCCGATCACGCAGCCTGACCCAATGTAAAGCGACGCACGCGGATGCAGCACGCCGGAAGGGACCTGGCGTAGCCGCAAGGTGCCGTCAGGCGTGACGATGGTATGGCCCGCATTGGCGCCACCGTTGAAGCGCGCAATCACGTCATACTCCCCGGCGAGGTGGTCGATCACCCGGGCCTTGCCCTCATCGCCGTATTGCAGCCCTACCAGCACGTCCGCATACCCTGCTCTGGTTTCGGTGCCCATCGACTACAAGTCCAGCGCAAACGTTGCTTCGATCTCGACCGGAGCGCCAAACGGAAGGCTCGCTACGCCCATCGCCACGCGTGCGTGGCGCCCACGCTCGCCGAAGATCCGGTTCAGAAGTTCAGACGCTGCGTTGATGACCAGCGGCGCATCGTTGAACCCGGGTTTCGCCGCAACGTAGCCGCCCACACGAACCACGCCGCGGATCCGTTCGAAGTCTCCGTCTACTGCCGCGGCAACCCAGCCCAGCAAGTTGGCCAGGCACAGTCCCGCCGCTTCCTGTGCGGTTTCGACCGTGATGGCGTCGGGAACCGTGCCGACGAACGCCGGTTTGCCGTGCTGTAGCGGCAGTTGTCCCGATACCGTCAGGAAACCATGGTGCAGCGTGTAGGGAACATAATGCGCCTTGGGAATTTCGGCCGCGGGCAAGACAATGCCGGCAGCCTGGATACGATCCATCACTGACATACTGACTCCTCGACTTGGAAAGATGCCGACGGAGCTTGCATGGTGCATGGTGCTGGCCATCCGCCGACACCCCGACTGTGCCGCACGGTGCCCCATGCGAATCGCGCGGGGACGCCAGTTGATGTCGCGCAGACGCCAAACTGCCTGCGCTGACTATTCCCCTGCCATATCCCTGAAGTACTCGGTGGGTGTCATGCCGAGCGCGCGCCTGAACATGGCACTGAAGGCACTCGGACTCTCGTAGCCAAGCTGCAAGGCAATGTCCGTGACATGGCATCCCTCGGCGAGCAGCCGTACCGCCGCCATCAGCCTTGCCTGCTGCTTCCAGCGGCTGTAGGTCATGCCTGTTTCGTCCGGAAACAGGCGGATGATGGTCCGCTCGCTCGCGCCCACCGACCGGCTCCACGCTTCTACGGAGGTCTCATCGGACGGATCCTCGAGAATCTTCGCGCAGATCTTGCCTAGCCGCGGATCCTTGGGCATCGGCAAGTGCAGCGGCACGACGGAAAGCGGCCGCAGGTCCTGCAAAAGCAATTCGACCACGATGCCATCACGACCGCTTTCGTCGTAGGCCACGGGCATGCGGACCACCGCCGAAATCAGCTCTCTCAGCAAGGGCGGGACGGCGACGACGCAACAGTCGCGCAGCTCTCCCGGAATGGCATCGGCACGGATATAGACCGTTCGCATCTCGACGTCGCCGCAGGCTTGCATGGCATGCTCGACGTCACAGGGCACCCACACCGCGCGCTGCGGCGGGACCACCCACGATCCGAAGTCGGTGGTCACCAGGATGGCGCCGACATAGGCGTAAATCAGCTGGCCGCGTGGGTGGGAATGCGCGCCGATATAGAATCCATCCTGCAGCTTGCGCGCCATGCCGCCCACCGGCCGGTCTATCGCCTGGTAGTCATCCCGGTTTTCGCTCTTTCCAAACATGGCGTCTTTGCGATCGTCGTTGTCATCCAGGGGCGCGCCGCACCGTACGCCGGCAAGTATCTTTGGCCGGACGCAAATTGCGTCGCAATGATCGAATGGAATCGAAACATCGATCCAACAGTCTGGAGCCAAATGTAATGTCAGTGTATCGAAACTTCAATCAGGAACAGCTGGACCAGCAGTACAACGTCAGGGCGGGCATCCCCGGCTTCCAGGACATCTTCGAAGCATGGGAGAAGACCAGCGCGGCGTTTCGCCGCGCTAATCCGGTAAGGGAAAATCTTGCCTACGGTCCGGACATCAAGCAGGCGCTGGACTTCTTTCCTGCGCGCACCGCAGGCCGTCCGTTGCTCGTCTTTATCCATGGCGGCTATTGGCAATCGCTGGACAAGTCCGACTTCAGCTACGTTGCGGCGCCCTACCTGCAGCACGATGTCAATGTGGCTGTGGTGAACTACCGCCTGGCCCCTGATGTCGGCATGGCGGAAATCGTGCGCGACAATCGCGATGCCGTGGCCTGGCTTTATCGCCACGCAGCGGAACTGGGATTCGACGCGAACCGGATTTTTATCTCGGGCCACTCGGCCGGCGGACATCTGACCGCCACGCTCGCGGGAACCGATTGGGAAACGCTCGGCGTACCTGCGGATGTCGTCAAGGGCGGCTGCGCGATCAGTGGCCTGTATGACCTGGAGCCCATCCGCCTGTGCTATCTCAACAAGGCGGTCCGCTTGACCGAAGCGGACGTGGCAAGCTACAGCCCGATACACCATCTCCCGCTGGTAAAACTGCCGATGATCCTGACGGTCGGCGGAGATGAGTCTCCGGAGTACCACCGGCTCCAGCGTGAATACCAGGCACTGCTGACCGAATGCGGCTTTGACGTGCAGATTGTGCCGCAGGATGGCGGGCATCACTTCGATGCGGTCGATCTGCTTGGCAATAGCAACGGAGCCCTTTCAGCGGCTGTCCTGTGCATGATCGAGCCTGGCTGAAGGCTGAGTTCCGACCCGCCCGCACGCTTGCCGTCGCTAACCCGGCCAGCCATTGCAAGCGAACCGGCCGATCTCTCGCGAACGAATCGCTATCGGCCGGCGGTGAACCACATGTCGTCAAGCGTATGACGCGCAGAATGAAGTCTTTAAAACAAATACCGCATACCAGCATTGAACAGCCACCCCTGCACGCCCGCCGTACCCAGTGCATGCTGGTATGAAACCCGCCCGTAGAGCGACACCTTGCCTGTCGGCATGCCATTGATCCCCACCGACAACTGGTAGGCATCCCCAAGCTTCCCCGATTCAAAGCGCTCTTCGCCGACCTGTACGTTGGTGCCGCCCGTGAAGGCGTGAAAAAGGTCGAAGCCGAAGTACGGCGTCAGGCGCCCGGCCGCAACCGCTACGGGCCGGGTCAGGCGCAAGCCCGCGCGGCCTACCAGCTGATTCTGCGCGCCGATGTTGACCTCTAGGTCATCGATGTCGATGGTGTTGCGGAAGCCCACATGCTGCCCGACCAGTTGGAGCTGCGGCTCCAGATTCAATCCATAGGCCAGCGCGAACGGATAGCCCGCCTCGACCGACGCGGCAAAAAGGCTCCCGTTCATCGAACTGGCTCTGCCGCGTGCTTGCGTGGCGACGTCGCCGTCAAACCAGCCTCCCGAGAGGATGCTGTCTACGTACCACCCCGCGTTGCTCTGGTAAGTGCCGTAGCCGCTGACACGGTAGGTCGTGGCGCGCGTCCGGCTTTGGCCGTCCACGGCATAAGGTGAAACGTGAAGCCATCCGACCGAGCCCGCGAGGCCGAAGCGCCAGATGCCGTCCTCGCCCTCCTGCCTGAACACGTTGCCGCCCAGATGGATCGCCGCATAGTCGCCCGCGGCATCGTACCCATACCGCTCGAACGGCAGGTTCGTGGAATAGCGGAAGTTGCCACCATAGGCGCGAAAGAACATCTCCCCCGGGCCGTTGTCGCGCGCCACGTCGCGGTCGTCCCGGATCTCGCCAAGGCGGCGGTGCAGGGAGTCGATGTCGATCATCCCCGCGTGCAGGAATGCCGCGGGCGCACTGAGATACGAAGCGACCTGCGGCGCCACTTCCGGCCGGGCGTCGGCAGGCAGCGGCTCGTCCGGGCCGGGGTCCACGGGACCATCGGGCTCGACGTACGCACTCTGCAACCTGAAATCCCAATACGCCGACGCATTGCCGACCAGGGACGCGTTGGCATCGGCCGCCCCGAGCGCCGAGGCAGGACCATAGGCATACAGCCGATAGGCGTGCGGCGAGTTGGCCGCGGTGACATAGCCGCCCGCAAGCGAAAACGTATTCGCGGCAGCGCTGCCGGCAACCTGCACCACCGAGATCCCTTCCCTCGCATCGATAATGCCGTTGGGCGATGTCACGGCACCGGTGCTCGTCGCCACCGGCTTGATCCGGACAGCGGTGGTGCCGCTGGCATTGCCCGATATCAGCAGGCGATCCGAAAACTGCCGGGACAAGCTGCCGCCCGTATCGAGGAACGTATTGAGCGCTACCACGCCGTTGTTTCCCGCGTAGTCGGCGGTGACCGAGACGGTCCGGTACGCGTTGCCCGGTATCGGGCTCACTGCCTCGATCCTCCGTCGTCCCAACGGCAAGCCGGGCGCCGCCTGGACATCGATCACGCTGTTGTCGTTGCCGAGGTTCGTCAGCACGGAATTGCCCGTGACGTTCCAGCGGCTGCCATTCGACAGGTTCAATGTCGACCGGCTGTCGGCGCTGGTCAGCGCGGCGCCCGTAAGCGTCGATGCGCTGGCGTTCAGCGTGGCAATGCCTGGCACAGTCACCGGCGTACCGCCGGAGCTGTCCAGCCGGCCCTGCACCTGCAACGCGGCCACGCCGCTGATGACCGAACTGGTCGCGGTGATCGTGGCGGAACCGCCGGCTACGTTGATGGCGGCACCCGCATCGGACACGACCGAGCTGCCGGTCAGCGTAACCGACTCCGTGGTGTTCTGCGCTTGTCCCAGCAACGGCACCGGCGGCAACCCTGGCGACGGCGTCGGCGAGCCGTCGTCATTGGGCGGTGCCACGGGAGCCGCTGCCAAGGGGGCGTTGGCGATGGCGGTGGCCGAAGCCGCATCGGCAACGCCGAGCAGGTAGAGGCCTGCAGCACCGGCGCCTGCAGCATGCAGCGACGCATTGGTCGCGCTCAGGCGCCCGCCTGAGCTGATCCGTACCGCATGCGCCGCGGCGCCGCCTGTCGTCACGCTGACGCCGGCACCCTGTGCGTTCGATGTCAGATCGACCGCGGCATTGTCGATGTAGATGCCGTGGGCAGACGTGGCCGCACCTGTATCGATACGCCCGCCCGCCACGCTCACGGTGCTCTTCTGCCACGCGTAGAGGCCGATGCCGCCCCCAGTGGTCGCGATGTCGAAATCGCTGCCGGTATAGGTGCTGGCGCCGCCTTCGAAGATCGCGCCGTGGGCGCCGGCGCCGGAGGTCCGCACCGTCATGCCGTCGATGTTCGCCGAAGGCGCCCCGATCAGACGCAAGCCGTAGGCGTTCTGCCCCTGCGTGTTGAGCACGAGATTGCGAGCCTGCAGCGCGGAGCCGTTATAGGCATAGACGGCGTGGTCTTCGGCCGTCGCGGTGTTGACCGTCACGTCGCTCAGCTCCAGTACCGAGCCCGTCGCCTGCACGCCACGGGTCGCGCCATTGCCCGCGGTGATGACCGTGCCGTTCGCACGCAGCGTCGCGCCGTCGGACAGGTAGACGCCGTAGGCGCCGCCGAATACGGTGCCGCGCGTCAGTTCCACGGTGGTGCCTACCGCATAGACGCCAACGGCGGCGCCGCTGGAGATCGCCGTGTCCGTGGCGCGCAGGACGCCGCCGCTGCTGACGTAGGCGCCGTGGCCGTTCGCCTGCGTGCCGCTCAGGGAACCGCCTGTCATCGTGAGCGATGAGCCCGCACCATTGACCCACGTTCCCATGCCGGCGTCCCCTTGCGCGCCGAAGCGGCTCTGGGTCGCCACGGCGACCGCGCCGCCCGCGACGTAGATTCCGCGCGCGCTGGCCCCGGTGGCAGTGACTGTGGTGTTGTTCATGTTGAGCGATCCGCTGCTCACGAAGATGCCGTGCGCGCTGGTGCCCGCCGTGGTGATCGACGTGCCATCGACGGTCGTGGTTGTGTTGCCGTACAGGTACAGGCCGTACGCCGAGTTGCCACGGGTCCCGACTGCGCCGCCGGTCACCGACAGGTTCGTCGTCACGGCCTGGATGCCATAGGCATTGGCGCCTTGCGTGGTGACGATGGTGCCATTGAGCTTGCCTGTGGCCCCGTTGAGATACAGCCCGCGGGCATCGGCCAGACTGGTATTGACCGTGCCGCCGGTCGTCTCGATGGTGGCGCCAAGGTACGCGTAGATGCCGTACGCGCCTGCGCCCTGCACCGTGACATCGGTGTTGTTCAGCCTGACCAGCGCATTGGTCCACGCCAGCACGCCGTGGCCGTTGCCGGTGGTCAGCAAGGTGGAGTCGGAAACGGTGGCCGATGCAAAGCCGCCATAGGCGCGGATGGCATTGGCATCGGTACCGTCGGCAGACATGAACATGCGCGCACCCTCGAACACGGACGGACCGGTTTCTCCGGGGATGTAGATGCCGTGCGCGCTTTCGCCGTAGCCCTGCGCATAGGTGAGCCGCGACGGATCACTGCTGCCGACCACCGTCAACCTGCCGTTGGCCACGTACAGTGCGGTGTTGGGGGCTCCGGCGCGATAGTCGGACCGGATGTAGATGGACCCCGGCCCAGGGCCGAGGTCGGGATTGATCGTCGCGGCTCCGAGCCTCGCCACCGACACCCCGGCACCACCGAATCCCGTCGGGTATGGCGGCTCGGGATAGATGGTCGTGCCGCCCTGTATGACCCCGTCGGTGCCGAAGAACTGAAACGCCGTGCCGTAGTAGCCTGGCCCATACGTGCCGGAAGGCGTGACATTGGACTGGCCATGCACGGAGCCGGCGTAGACAAGTCCGGCGACCACCTTTGCCAGCGATGTCAACCGATGCTTGCCCACTCCTGCACGCCTGCGAGCAGTTCGTCGCCTGTTCTGCACGACCAGCATAAGCATCACCTTTCGCGGGCTGCTCAGTGACCATAGCGGGTAATTCGCCACAGAGCCCAGACCATGGCTGCCAATTCCATCTGGATTCGGATACCCCCACAGGCCGACGCCGGCGTGCCTGGCCGGTATCTGGCTATTTCATGATGTGGTAATGCAGATGGAAAGGGCAATTCACTATTTCTTTGGTGACATTTAAATGTTTTGTTTGGCCATTGGCGCCTTCAGTGTCGATCGCGGGGCGCTGGTCGCATGTTTTTGCACGCTACCCCATGCGAGGAACCCGGTCACCCGGACGGGTGACATTCTTGCGTAATCCGCTGCCGGCACGGCTGGCATTGCGCATGGTGCAAAATTGCACAACCCGATTAACGAAACCCACTTCACCTGGAGTCAGCATGAGTGAGCACCGAATCCCGACCGCCGGCCTGCATCGATGGGTCGTCGACCTCTGGCTGGCGGCCGGGTCCGATCAACGCGAGGCCGTGTTGACCGCCGACCATCTGGTCGGGGCCAACCTGTCAGGCCACGATTCGCATGGCGTGGGCATGATCCCCAAGTACGTGATGTCGTGGCAGGGAGATCAGTTGCAGCTGAACCAGCAGGTCAGCGTGGTGCATGAATCGGGCGGCATCCTGAGCCTCGATGGCAATCGTGGCATGGGCCAGGCCGTGACCGAGCAGGCGATGCGGCTGGGCATCGAGCGCGCGCGCGAGCATGGCGTATGCGTGCTGGGGTTGCGCCGCTCGCACCACCTCGGGCGCGTGGGCCACTGGGCCGAACAGGCGACTGCGGCCGGCATGATCTCGATCCACTTCGTGAACGTGCTGTCCAAGCCAATCGTCGCGCCGCATGGCGGCTATGATCCGCGCTTCGGCACCAACCCGTTCACGATCGGCGTGCCGGTGGCCGGACAGCCGCCGCTGGTGCTCGACTTTGCCACCAGCGCCATCGCGCTGGGCAAGGTGCGCGTGGCCAACAACAAGGGCGTGCCGGTGCCGCCCGGCTGCCTGATGGACGCGAACGGCCATCCGACCGACGACCCTGCCGTCATGTTTCCGCACCCTGGTACGCCGCAAGGCGCGCTGCGCACGTTCGGCGAGCACAAGGGTTACGTGCTGGCCGTGATGTGCGAACTGCTGGGCGCGGCCGTGACGGGCGGCCACACGATCCGGCCCGAGACGCTCACACACGAGCACGCGGTCTGGAACAACATGCTGGCCATCATCTTCGATCCGGCGCGGCTCGGCAGCAGCATCACGTTCGGCCATGAAGTGGAAGCGTTCGTCGAGTGGATGAAGGCCTCGCGCCTCCAGCCGGGGAACGATGCCATCCAGTTACCTGGCGATCCCGAGCGGGCCTGGCGCCGTGAACGTGCTGAATGGATTCCCGTGGATAGCGGCACGCTGACCCAGCTGGACGATGCCGCTGCGCGCGTGTTGCAGGCACGCGGCAAGTCGCCCGGCCCGCTTTCCGCCCTTGCGGCCAACTGAACAGGAGTTCCGACGATGACCACTACCCCGCATCTGCCCCAGATCCATCCGCTGCCTAACAAGTTTCGCGCCGACATCCTGGCACGCAAGCGCCTGATCGGCTTGTGGAGTTCGCTTGGGCAGCCCGTGACCAGCGAGATCATCGGCCTGGCCGGCTTCGACTGGTTGCTGCTCGATGGCGAGCATTCGCCCAACGATGTGCTGACGCTCGCACCGCAGCTGATGGCGCTGAAGGACAGCGTCAGTGCGCCGGTGGTGCGGCCGCCGTGGAATGACCCGGTCATGATCAAGCGGCTGCTGGATATCGGCTTCTACAATTTCCTGATCCCGTTCGTGGAGTCAGCGGAAGAAGCGCGTCGCGCGGTGCGCGCGACGCGTTATCCGCCGGATGGGGTGCGGGGCGTGTCGGGTGTGCAGCGGCAGAATCGCTATGGCACGCTGCCGGACTTCTTCAAGACTATCAACGAGAACATCTGCGTGCTGGTGCAGATTGAAAGCCGCAAGGGGGTGGAGGCGATTGCCGAGATCTGCGCGGAGCCGGGGGTGGATGGGATTCTTATTGGCCCGAACGATCTGGCGGCGGGGTATGGGCATCTTGGCAATCCGAATCACGCCGAGGTGCAGGCCGCTGTGCAGCAGGTGTGCGATGCGGCCAATCAGGCCGGGAAAGCGATCGGGACGCTAACGGCGGTGGAGGCGGATGCGCGGCGGTATCTCGATATGGGGATGCATTTTGTGGCTGTGGGGTTGGATCATGTTTTGTTGAGGGATGCGGCTAGGGGGTTGAGGGAGAGGTTTGCGTGATGGCGTTCTCTGGTTATGACCGGGTCGTCGCTCTTGGCTGGCGCCGCTGTTTTGCCGGCGTAGCCGGCGGGGCGTCTCTGGCAATGATTGGGTTTTCGCTCTTGGCAAACGCCGCTGTTTCGCCGGCGTAGCCGGCGAGTTACTTCTTGTCCAAGCGACAAGAAGTAACCAAGAAACGCGTTGACTTGCCCTAACGGGCGAATATTGATCGTAGCGTGCGAAGAATTTCGTACGGGTATTCGCTTCAGAGTCTGCCCGGCTGCCTGCCGCGTGGAGCGCGTCAGTCTGCAGGCTCTCCAGCAATGATTGAACCAGCCCCGAACCTGTCCGTGGCTCGACACTGCCCGCGATATCGCATCATCGCCTTCGGCTGCTGCGCGGCTCACTATTCGGCCAGCGGGACGACATCAACGGCGCAGATGCTGGTGCTTCCATTTCATGCCGTCCCCTTCGGTTTTCACTGAGTGCGCGCAGCGGCGCCGACACCATTCGATACTCTCCCCGTATCGTTGCAAACCCAATCAGTATTGGACGCAGCCCGGCAGCCGCTCATACGATGCAAGCATGGTGTCGAGCAATACGGACACCAGCACAGCGCCAACCGAGCGCCAGAGGTCGCCTCCCAGTGTCCCCGGAGGCACCGGCCGAAATGCCCCCCAGCCATCTTACTGAGATCAAGCATGACCAAGCCCTGCATCATTTCTGTCGCGATCACGGGATCCCTGCCGCGCAAGAAAGACAATCCGGCCGTGCCGATCACAGTGAGCGAACAGGTGGAATCGACCCAGGCAGCATTCGAAGCGGGGGCGACCCTGGTTCATCTCCATGTCCGCAACGATGACGAAACCCCCACGTCCAATCCCGATCGCTTTGCCCTGGTGCTTGACGGCATTCGCAAGCACGCGCCCGGCATGATTACCCAGGTGTCCACCGGCGGTCGCTCCGGGGCCGGCAATGAGCGCGGCGCCATGCTGTCGCTGCGGCCCGACATGGCATCGCTGGCGACCGGCTCGGTCAATTTCCCCACCCGCGTCTATGACAACCCGCCTGACCTGGTCGACTGGCTCGCCGCCGAAATGAAGGCCTACGGCATCAAGCCCGAAGTCGAGGCCTTCGACCTGTCGATGATCTTCCAGGCGGCAGCAATGCAGGCGGCGGACGCGATCGTCGGTCCCCTGCACATCCAGTTCGTCATGGGCATCAAGAACGCTATGCCCGTCGACCGCGACGTGCTCGAGTTCTACATTCGTACCCTCAAGCGCCTTTCGCCCGATGCGACATGGACCGGCGCCGGCATTGGACGCCATCAAATGACGATGGCTCGCTGGTCACTCGAACTCGGCGGCCACTGCCGCACCGGACTCGAGGACAATGTGCGGATGGACAAGAACACGCTCGCCCCATCCAATGCCGCGCTCGTGCGCCAGGTTGCCGAGCTGTGCGAGGAGTATGGTCGCCCGGTCGCGACCGCCGCTCAGGCGCGCGAGATGCTGAATCTGAACTGAGCCGTATCGGCGCATCGCGCGCGACAAGCGGGACGAGCGGAACGTCAACAGACACAGCAGCGTGATCGCGCCGAATTCGAGCTGTTCCGGCACCAGGCTACGCAGCTGCGCAGCCTGCGGAACGGATCCTAGTCGAGCGAGATCTTGCCCGCCTTGACGATTGCACCGTAACGCGCAATGTCCCGATCGATCAGCTTGCGAAACTCGTCCGGCGTACCACTCACCGGCACGAAGCCCAGGTCGGTCAGCTTCTTCGCCACATCCGGGTTGCGCACGGCCATGGCGATCTCCTTTGCCATCCGGTCGACAATTGCCGGTGGCGTGCCTGCCGGCGCGAGGAGTCCGGTCCACGAGCTCATCACGAAGCCCGGAAAGCCCGCTTCTTCCATGGTCGGGATGTTCGGCTCGCCAGGCCAGCGCTTGGCCGAGGCGACCGCCAGCACGTTGATCTTGCCCTGCTTCGCATGCGGCATCGGCACGAGCAACGGATCGAACGCCACCGAGACCTCGCCCGAAACGAGCGCCGGCAAGATCGGCGCGCTACCGTTGTACGGGATGTGGGTCATCTTCACCTTCGATTCCATCGCGAAGCGCTCGCCGGTCAGGTGCGCCGAGCTGCCGACGCCGCTGGAGCCAAAGGTCAGCGTGTCAGGATGCGCCTTGCCGTAGGCGACGAGCTCGGACACCGTTTTGACGGGGAGCTTCTTGCTGGAAAACAGGAACAGCGGCAGCTCCGCCATTTGCGCAACCGGCACCAGGTCGGACGGCTTGTAGCTCAGCTTTGAATACAACGACATGTTGGCGCTGTACGCGGCAAGGATCGACACAAAGGTATAGCCGTCCGCCGCCGAGCGGGCCGCGACGCCGACCCCCAGCGTGCTGTTCGCGCCCGGCTTGTTCTCGATGATGATCGGCTGCCCGAGACTTTGGGAGACCTTCTCGAACACCACGCGCGACACCGTGTCGGTCGATCCGCCCGGCGTATAGGGAACGATCACTTTGATCGGCTTGGCGGGCCAGGCATCCGCGGCGACGGCATGGTTACCCAACGCCACGCAGGCGATTGCCGCAATCTGCACCATGCTGACCCAATGTTTCTTGACGCTCAATTTCATCTCCATCCTTCATTGTCATGCGCGCCCTGCCTTCTTCCTGGAGGGCATTCACAGCCGATCCGATCGGCGGATCCATTTTCCGTGCGGCGGCGTCGGAGAGGTAGGCAAGAACAACGGTCTGCGTGGAGATTTGCGCGATAAGCGAACAAAGGCAGGGGAAGTCCATGGGCGCCCGCTCCGTTGCAGCTGAGGCTCCAATCGCCACTTGAGTCATGCGGACGTGGCGAGTGCTGCGCTCTCGCCGGATCGGCCTGGGTAGCCTCTGCGCTCGTGCCATCGAAAGATGTAATCGTCTGTAAATACCGGCGCCACGGCCGCCATTTGCCGGTGGAAGCCCCCGGAGGCTTTGGTACGATCGCGCTTTTCTTCAGCCCCTGCCGCCGTGAATCGCCGCCCTGTCATTGTGTTTCGCGCGCATTGCGCACGGTGGCTCGCCCGCATCCGTCCTTTGGCGGCAGCCTGCAAAGCGACATCCGGGCGCCTTCTCGACAGTGCCCGAAGCCAGCTTCGCCACCCGACACGACGCGGCGTCACCCTCGCGCTCGTCGCCTTGTCGGCACTCTTCCTGCTGTTTACGCTCGCACTCATCCGCTCGACGCCGACGCTCGGTGACATCCGCAAGGCCCGCATCGATCGGCCCGCTTTGATCCTGTCGGCTGACGGCAAAATCCTGGATGAACTCAAGCCGGTCAATCGCGCGTGGGTGCCGCTCAGGCAAATCTCGCCCCACGTCGTGGCCGCATTGATCGCGACGGAAGATCGCCGCTTCTATGACCATCACGGCATCGACTTGATGCGGACGGCGGCGGCTGCACTGCATACGTTTTCCGGCGACCGGCAGGGTGGTTCGACGATTACGCAGCAACTGGCGCGCAACCTCTACCCCGACGACATCGGCCGTGCGCCAACGCTGACTCGCAAGCTGAGGGAAGCCATCACGGCCTTCAAGATCGAATCGGTGTACAGCAAGGACCAGATCCTCGAGACCTACCTGAACACGGTACCGTTCCTGTACAACGCCTACGGTGTTGAAATGGCCGCCCGCACCTACTTCGGAAAATCGGCCGACCGGCTCGATATTCTTGAAAGCGCGACGCTCGTCGGCATGCTGAAGGCCAACAGCACCTATAACCCGGTCCTCAATCCCGAGCGGGCACTGCAGCGGCGAAACACCGTACTCGGGCAGATGCACAAGTACGGCAAGCTCGAGGCCGATGCCTACGCCCGGCTCGAACGCGCGCCGCTCCACGTCGAATTCGCGCCGCAGACCGAGCCGCCGGGTGCCGCACCGCATTTTGCGGCGCAGTTGCGTAAATGGTTGAGCGCGTGGGCCGATCGCAATGGCTACAACCTCTACGCCGATGGGCTGGTGGTGCGCACGACGATCGATTTCCGCTTGCAATCCATGGCCACGCAGGCGTTGGCCTGGCAGACGAATCAGTTGCAATGGATCGCGAACCAGGCATGGAACGAGCATACGGGCTGCTGGCCAGGCAATGACCTGTTCCAGGCATTCATGCGGCAGACTTCCGAATACCGCGCCGCACGCGGGGCCGGACAAACGGACCTGAGCGCACTCAGGAACCTCGCGTCCAATCCCAGCTTCGTACGCGCACTCTGCCGCGGCAAGACCCAGGTCCAGGCCGGGTTCGTCGCGATCGATCCACGCAGCGGTGATATCAAGGCCTGGGTCGGCAGCCCCGACTTCCGTGCCGAGCCGTTCGATCACGTGCAACAGGCGCGCCGCCAGCCGGGCTCGACATTCAAACCGTTCGTCTATGGCGCAGCGTTCGCAGGCGGCGCCCAGCCAGGCGATACCATCGTCGACCGCAACGTGGCCATCCCGCTGGCCGATCATGCCGTCTGGCGGCCGACCGACGCCGAACCCCCTACCGACCGGCCCATGACGCTGCGCGACGCGCTGGCGTTCTCGCGCAATCGCATCACGGCGCAGCTCATGCAAAAGCAGGGCCCCGAAAAGGTCGCACGCCTGGCGCAGGCGATGGGCGTACGCGAGAGCCCGCTCGAACCGGTGCCTTCGCTTGCGCTCGGCACGAGCCCGGTGACGCTCAGGGAAATGGTTTCGGCATACGCGACGATCGCCAACCGTGGCAACTATGTCGCGCCGCGCATGGTGACCCGCATCGAGGATCCCCATGGCAAGGTTCTGGCCGAGTTTGCGGGCGCCGCGCCAGCCGCTGCGCTACCCACCGGCGCCGCGCTGACGCTGGTCGACGTGATGCGCGATGTCGTCACGCGCGGCACCGGCTCGGATATCCGAACGCGCTTCGGGATTCGCGCTGACGTGGCCGGCAAGACGGGAACGACGCAGGACAACGCCGATAGCTGGTTCATCCTCATGCACCCGCAGCTCGTCGCGGGCGCGTGGGTGGGCTTCGACGATGGACGCGTGACCCTTGGCAGCTATTGGAGCCAGGGGGCGCGCAGCGCCCTGCCAATGGTGGGCGCCTTCTATGACATGGCGCTGCGCGCGAAGGCGATTGATCCCGGCGCGCGCTTCAGCCCCGCAAAGCGCCCTCCTCCCGCGGCCAGGCCCCGGCAGCATCGCTTCCTCTTCTGGCGATTCTGACAGGACATCAGCGCCCGGATTCAGCCTCCTGCGCGGCTTCAGGTCGCGCCGAGGCGGTCGCGGGTGCGGCGCGCGACGTTTTTGGTCCAGGGAAATGCCGACCAGTACTTGTCCGCGAACGCTTCAATCTCGTCGCGGTGCTTCAGCGAAAGACCAATCATGTCGAGGCCTTCGATAAACATGCGGCGGTGCCGCTCGGACAACTGGAACGGATGCTCGCCCACGGGGGTCTTCACGCGCAAGGTCTCCACATCGATGTGGATCGTGTTTCCGCTATCCGCATCCGCCGCATCCATCAGCGCCTCGATGACATCGCGCGGCAGCATCACCAGCAGCAAGCGGTTGTTCATCGCATTGGAGTAGAAAATCTCTCCATAGCTCGGCGCAATCACGGCCTGGATGCCGAATTGCTGCAGCCCCCAGACGGCATGCTCGCGGCTCGACCCGCAACCGAAATTGGCGCCGCCGACCAGGATGCTCGTGCCCGCGTACTCGGGACGATTCAATACAAAGTCCGCGCGCGGATTGCCGTTTCCATCGAAGCGATGGTCGTACAGAATCCCCTTGTCGAGGCCTGCCTTGTCAATGCCGCGAAGAAACTGCTTCGGGATGATCTGGTCGGTGTCGAGGTTCTCGAAGCGGATGGCGGCCGCCTTGCCGGTGATGCGGGCGTACTCAGACATTGGCGATCTCCAGCTTGCGGACGTCGGTAATCTTGCCGGTGATGGCAGCGGCTGCAGCCATGGCCGGGCTCATCAGGTGCGTCATGGCGCCACGCCCCTGCCTGCCTTCGAAATTTCGATTGGTGGTCGATGCGCAACGGATGCCATCCGCCAGCACATCATCGTTCATGGCCAGGCACATGGAACAGCCAGGCTGCCTCCATTCAAACCCCGCCGCGATCAGGATTTCCGCAATCCCCTCGCGCTCGGCCTGGGCCTTCACCGCGCCGGACCCCGGCACGACCATCGCCCGCACGCCGCTGGCCACCCGCTTGCCGCGCACGACGCCAGCAACCGCCCGGAGATCTTCGATCCGGCCGTTCGTGCAGGAGCCGATGAAGACATGCTGGATGGCGGTGCCTTCAAGCACCGAGCCGGGCGAGAGGCGCGTATAGGAGAGTGCGCGCTCGACTGCGCGCTTGTCAGCCTCGTCGATCTGGTCCTCCGCGAACGGGATACGTCCTGACACCGGCACCACCTGGTCGGGACTGGTGCCCCAGGTCACATAGGGCTCGATATCGCCGGCGTCGAACGCGAACTCGAGGTCGTATGCCGCGTCCGGGTCGCTCTTCAGCGTCTGCCAGTACGCCAGGGCCGCTGAGCGCTGGGCATCGGCCATGTCCGGCGCGCGGCGCAAGACGTAATCGGTCGACACCGCGTCCGGCGCAATCAGCGCGCCGCGCGCGGCCGCTTCCACCGTCATGTTGCAAAGCGTGAAACGCGCCTCGACGCTGAGATCGCGGATGGCCGAGCCGCAGTATTCCACCACGTAGCCGCGTGCCCCCTGCGCGCCGATCCTGCCGATGATCATGAGGATCAGGTCCTTGGCCGTCGTGCCGGCCGGGAGCTTGCCGTCCACGCGGATGCGCATGGTCCTGGCCATGCGGTAGACCAGCGTCTGCGTAGCCAGCACGTGCTCGACTTCCGACGTGCCGATGCCAAAGCCCAACGCGCCCAGCGCGCCGTAGGTGGTGGTGTGGCTGTCGCCGCAGATCACCACCATGCCCGGACGGATCATGCCGTGCTCGGGCGCGATGACGTGCTCGATGCCTTGCAGCGTATCGTTGGTATCGAACAGCGGGATGCCGTGCTTCTCGCAGTTGGCGCGCAGGTTCGTCGCCTGCAGCGACGAGGCAGGGTCCGCGATCACGCGGATCTTCGTCGGATGCGTCGGGATGATGTGGC
Source organism: Cupriavidus sp. C2SS-8b (assembly GCF_057073745.1). NCBI lineage: Bacteria > Pseudomonadati > Pseudomonadota > Betaproteobacteria > Burkholderiales > Burkholderiaceae > Cupriavidus > Cupriavidus sp. C2SS-8b. Next base: position 398,417 of record NZ_CP172717.1, on the reverse strand, counting down.
TGACGACGCTGACGTTCTGCCCCGGCATCAACACGCCGCGGTCCTGCTCGTGCAACCCGGCAAAGGCCTGCGGACTCGTGTACTCGTTCATCAAGTGCAAGTCGCAGTACAGCAGGACGTTATCGTCGTCGAGCCGGGTGACGGTGTGGGCGTCGACCAGCTTGTGGTACAGAGTTCGTGGGGACATCGCTGCTACCTGTTGTGCAATCGTTCGGCAATCATTCGGCGGTGATGCCGCGCTGCCTGATCAAATCGGCCCACATCGGCATCTCCTTCTCGAGCCGTTTGCGCGCCGCGTCGGGCGTGGTGGGCGTGGGTTCGAAGCCTTCCTTCAGCATCCGGTCCCGGGTCGCCTGCGCCGTGAGCGTGGCGTTCAGGGCGGCGTTCAGCTTGTCGATCACCGGCCTGGGCGTGCCGGCCGGCGCGAATACCATGAACCACGTTTCGAAGTTGTAGCCCGGCAGGCCCGCTTCGGCCGCGGTCGGCACGTTCGGCAACAGCGCCGAGCGCTTCGAACCCGTGACGGCGAGCGCGGTGAGTTTGCCGGCAAGCACATGCTGCTGCGCGGCGGACACTACGGGAAAGCTCATGTCGACCTGGCCGGCAATCGTGTCGACCAGGGCCGGGCCGCCGCCACGATAGGGCACGTGGACGATCGATACATTGGCCACCGACTTGAACAACTCGGCGGACATGTGGAACGTGCTGCCATTGCCGGCGGAGCCATAGGTCAGCTTATCCGGCTTCGTCTTGGCAAGAGCGATCAGCTCCTGCAGGTTTTTCGCCGGGACCTTGTTGTTGATGACCAGCACATGCTGCGAGCCGGCCACCATGCCAATCGGCGCCAGGTCCTTGAGCGTGTCGTATGGCATGCGCGGGAACAGGCCGGGATTGATGGCCAGCGAAACCGTCTGCAGGCCGATGGTGTAGCCGTCGGCCGGCGACTTGGCTACCGCGTCCACGCCAATATTGCCGCCCGCGCCAGCGCGGTTCTCGACGACGATGGTGCCGCCCAGGTTCTTCGACCACACATCCGACACAAGCCGGGCGGCGATATCGGCACTGCCGCCGGGCGCGTAAGGCACGATCAGGCGAACCGGGCGCTGCGGATACGACTGCGCCGATGCGGTTCCCAGCATGGCTGCATAAGCGGCGGCACAAGCGGCGAACGCGGCAAGTCGGGCAAGGCTCATGGGGTGTCTCCTTGAACTGATTTTTGTCCGAGGAATCGTAGCACTTGCCTTCAGAATCATAATTTAGGCAAAATCCATTCTTTATTGCCTGGCATTCATGAATGGACAGCTTCTCCGACGTCGCCTTCTTCATGGCGATCAACAAGCAAGGGAGCCTGGCCGCAGCGGCGCAGGAGCTTGGGGTGACGCCATCGGCGGTCAGCAAGCGCCTGCTCGCCCTTGAGTCGCGCCTCGGCGTCAGGCTGTTGAACCGGACGACCCGGCGCATCAGCCTGACGGCCGAAGGGGAGAACTATCTGGTCGAGGGTGCGCGCATCCTTGCCGAGCTGGAGACGCTGGAGCGGTCGGTGGGCGGCAGCAGCAGCACGCCGCATGGGCTGTTGAAGATCGGCGCAACGCTGGGCTTTGGACGTCGCCATATCGCGCCTGCGCTGGCAGCGTTCTCCAGGGCGTTCCCGAAGATCGAAATCCAGCTCCACCTCAGCGAGCGGCCGTTGAACCTGACCGAAATGGGCCTGGATGCAGTCGTGCATTTTGGCGAAATGCCCGATGTGCGGCTTACCGCGCGGCTGCTCGCCAACAACCGGCGGCTGCTCTGCGCCGCACCGTCCTACCTGGCGCGGGCGGGCCTGCCCGGCAGTCCGCGCGACCTCGCCCGGCACAGCTGCATCTTCATCCGGGAGGCGGACGAAACCTTCGGCACCTGGCACATGCGCAACGGCTCGCAGCAGGAGACCGTCAAGGTGCGCGGCCCCATGAGCACGAACGACGGCGAATCGGCGGTGGTCTGGGCGCTTGAAGGACAAGGGCTCGTGGTGCGGTCCGAATGGGATATCGCGGAACCGTTGCGGACCGGCGCCCTGTGCAGGGTGCTGCCACAGTGGCAGTTCACGCCGGCCGATATCTATCTGGTCTACGGCGCCGGCAAGACCCGGTCAGACCGGGTGAAAGTGCTCGTCGACTTTCTGCTCGATCGCTTTGCGTGCCATCGACAGGAAAAGCCAGGCGGCGATGGCGGGTGGTAGGGACAGAAGGCCGGCACGTGGCACGGCGCCATGACAACGATGCGCAGCCGTGCCCTACTCCCGTGCGTCGGATCGCCACCGTCCGACCGGAGCCACCCGCTTCGCCTCCGCCACGCCGAAGAAGCGTACCGACACCGCGCTGCCCGGCATGGGCGCAAACCCGGCGTCGCTGAACACCCGCCCCATGCCGTCGGTTTCGCTCAGGTGCACTAGCGCCCGGCTCCAGCGTCCGGTGCCAGCCTGAACGCTGACCGCGCCGGCATATTGACCCGCGGGCGGCAGGCAAATGCCCTCCGGAAGACGGATCTGCGCCGCGCCGCTGGCGCGCGCTGGCGCCCTGGCCACCACCTTGGCTCGGATCTCGTGCGGGCGCGCCAGCAATGCCGCCGCGGCGCGCACGTCGCCGCTCTGGATCAGGCGACGCGCCTCCGTGGAGGAACAGCGGACCGCTGCATCGGTGGCCCGCAATGGCACGGGGTCGACGGTATATCCATTCGCTTCGCCAAGCTGCCCGAGATAATCGATATCACCTTGCCGGCCCCGCCCGCAGCGGAAATTCGCCCCCACGACGAGCCGCCGCATGCCCAGGCGCTCAAGCAGCCATCCACGCACAAAGTCTTCCGCATTGGCTTCGCTGAGGGCGCGGTCGAACGGCAGCACCAGGCAGTGGTCGACGGCGTTGCTGTCCGTCAGCAGCGCGATACGGTCATCCACGGTGGAGATCATGCGCGGCGCGCTCTGCGGTTGCAGGAAGGCGCGTGGATGCGGGTCAAACGTCAGCAATACGGTCGGCAGCCCAAGCGCACGCCCGGCAGCGCGCAGCTCTGCCAACACAGCGCGGTGCCCGCGGTGCACGCCGTCGAACGTGCCGATCGAAACTACGGATGCGGCCAGCCGCAGCGGCGCGGCCCCTCTTGTCACTTGCATGGTGGTCTCCTCCTCTTGTCATGAGCCCCATGCTAGGAGTCGACGGCCCGGGACGCCAATCCCTTGCCTTCATGAGGACTATAACCAGCGCTCATTACCCGATGTCCGCCCCCGCAACCGCGCCCGCCATCGCCTCGTGGCGTGCGAACAGCCTGTGCACCAGCGCCCGGATCCACTGGTTGCCCGGCTCACGGTGCACGCGATCGTGCCAGTGCTGGGCGATGTCCATGCCGGGCAGCGTCAGCGGCGGCACCACCACGGCCAGCCCCAGGTCGTCGCATAGCGCGCGCGCCAACGTCAGCGGCAGGATCGCCACGGAGTCCGAATGCCGGGCGATAAGGGCCGCAGTCGCGAAACTCGGCACGCGGCAGATGATGTTGGTGTTTGGCACGGCGGCCTCGATGGCGCGTTCGACGCTGAGGTGCTCATGGCCCGTACCGACCGCGGAAACCAGCACATGCTTTTCGGCGACGAACACCTGCGCCTCGCCAAGCTGCGCCAGCCGCGGATGGTCCTTGCGCACGACGGCGCCGTAGACCTCGTGCCACAGCAGTTGGCGGCGGATGCTCTGTGTCAGCGTGGGGAACGAGCCGATCGCCAGGTCGACCAGGCCATTCTCCAGCCAGACGTCGAGATGCGTGGCGTCGGCATTGACTGCCTGCACCTGGATGCCCGGCGCTTCCTCCGCCAGTTGGCGCAGCAGCCGCGGCAGCATCTGCGAGGCGCCCGCATCGAGCAGGAAGAAGCTGAAGCTGCGCTGGCTGGTGCGCGGATCAAAGCTGACATGGTCGGAGCGCAATGCACGCACGCTCCGGAGAATCGACCGCACCGGCTCGCCCAGCTCCAGCGCCTTGGGTGTCGGCTCCATGCGCAGGCCAACGCGGACGAACAGCGGATCACCGAAGTACTGGCGCAGGCGCGCCAGCGTCTTGCTCAGCGCCGGCTGGGTCAGGTTGAGCACGCGCGCCGCCTTGGTGAGGCTGCGTTCGCTCAGCAAAACGTCCAGCACCAGCAGATGGTTCAGGCTCAGTTCGTCTTCATGACGCTGCGGAATAGTGTCCATGACGCGAGGTGATTAGCAAACGGGCCGGCTCGGCTGTAGTCTAGTTTCACACAGCTGACGCAGATCAGAAAGCTGGTATCCAGAGACGAAACTTCATTCTCCGCCTTGTCGCAGCGCGAGGATGAAAGCCCTATCAGGAGGAGATTGCCATGTCATCAGCCGTATCCATCGCAGCCGTCGCGAGCCGCGTTGCGGAAGCCGCCTTCGATGCCGCCAGCTTCCGCGATGCCTTGTCGCGTGCCGTCACCGCGGTGACCGTCATCGCTACCGACGGCGCCGGTGGCCGCGCCGGCGTCACCTGCTCGGCGGTCTGTTCGGTCAGCGACTCGCCGCCCACGGTGCTCTTCTGCATCAACCACCGCAGTGCCGCCAACGGCGTGATCAAGTCCAACGGCGTGGTCAGCATCAACTGGCTGCACGCCAGCCAGACCGCCGTATCGCAGCTGTTCGCCGGGGCTGGTGCGGTGCCGATGGCGCAGCGCTTCGACGCGGACAGCTGGGGCGTATTCGCCACCGGCGCGCCCTACAGCAAAGCCGCCATGGTCGCCCTCGACTGCAAGGTGGTCGACCAGATCGAAATCGGCACGCACAGCGTCTTCGTCGCGCAGGTATTCGGCAGCGCCGGCGCCGAAAGCCGCAACGACACGCCACTGGTGTACTGCCGCCGCAGCTACGCCACTACGCAGCCGGTCGCAGCCTGATCCGCGCCGCTCGGCGCAACACCCGATTTTCATCCCGTATCCGCATGCCCTCCTCCAGGGCAGGGACTGTCACACCCTAGAACTCACCAAGGAGACCCGCGATGATTCGCACTGGCAAGCAGTACCTGGAATCGCTCAACGACGGCCGCAACGTATGGGTCGGCAACGAGAAGATCGACAACGTCGCGACCCACCCCAAGACGCGGGACTACGCGCAGCGCCATGCCGACTTCTACGACCTGCACCATCGTCCCGACCTGCAGGACGTGATGACCTTCGTCGACACGGACGGCGAACGCCGCACCATGCAGTGGTTCGGCCACTTCGACAAGGAGCAGCTGCGCCGCAAGCGCAAGTACCACGAGACCATCATGCGCGAAATGGCCGGCGCTTCGTTCCCGCGCACGCCGGACGTCAACAACTACGTGCTCCAGACCTACATCGACGACCCGTCGCCGTGGGAAACGCAGACGATCGGTGCCGAAGGAAAAATCAAGGCGAAGAACATCGTAGACTTCGTCAACTTCGCCAAGCAGCACGATTTGAACTGCGCGCCGCAGTTCGTCGACCCCCAGATGGACCGCTCCAACCCGGACGCGCAGCAGCGCTCGCCCGGCTTGCGTGTCATCGAGAAGAACGACAAGGGCATCGTCGTGTCGGGGGTCAAGGCGATCGGCACGGGCGTCGCCTTTGCGGACTGGATCCACATCGGCGTGTTTTTCCGGCCCGGCATCCCCGGCGACCAGATCATCTTTGCCGCCACGCCGGTCAATACCCCGGGCGTGACCATTGTCTGTCGCGAGAGCGTGGTGAAGGATGATCCCATCGAGCACCCGCTGGCCTCGCAGGGCGACGAGCTGGACGGCATGACCGTGTTCGACAACGTCTTTATCCCGTGGTCGCACGTGTTTCACCTGGGCAACCCCGAGCACGCCAAGCTCTACCCGCAGCGCGTGTTCGACTGGCTGCACTATCACGCCCTGATCCGCCAGTCGGTGCGTGCCGAACTGATGGCGGGCCTGGCGATCCTGATCACCGAGCATATCGGCACCAACAAGATCCCGGCCGTGCAGACCCGAGTGGCCAAGCTGATCGGCTTCCACCAGGCCATGCTCGCGCACATCGTCGCCAGCGAGGAACTGGGCTTCCATACGCCCGGGGGCGCCTACAAGCCGAACATCCTGATCTATGACTTCGGCCGCGCGCTTTACCTCGAAAATTTCTCGGAGATGATCTACGAGCTGGTCGACCTCTCCGGACGCAGCGCGCTGATCTTTGCCAGCGAAGACCAGTGGAACGACCAGGCGCTTAATGGCTGGTTCGAGCGCATGAACAGCGGCCCGGTCGGCAAGCCGCACGACCGCGTGAAGATCGGCCGCGTGATCCGCGACCTGTTCCTGACCGACTGGGGCAACCGCCTGTTCGTCTTCGAGAACTTCAACGGCACCCCGCTGCAGGCCATCCGCATGCTCACCATGCAACGCGCCGAGTTCTCTGGCGCAGGGCCCTACGGCACCCTCGCGCGCAAGGTCTGCGGCATTGAACTCGGCGAAGACCACGAGAGCGAATACAAGGCCACGGCGGGCTATGCCCAGGCACTGGATTCCGCGCGCCACCAGGAAAAGCTCGCCCTGAGCGGCACGATGACGGTCTGACCGGCTGACCTTCCGGCCGGCTCCGTCCGGCCGGGACACCTTACCCATGCAAGGAGTACAAGATGCAAACCCATGAACTGCTCGACAAGATCTTCCGCGGCGCGCGTAGCCAGAATGGCTGGCTGCCGACACCGGTGCCGGACAGCAAGCTGCAGGAAGTGTATGACCTGATGAAGTTCGGCCCCACCTCGGTCAACTGCTCGCCGGCCCGGCTGGTGTTCGTGCGCACCGAGGAAGGCCGGGCCAAACTGCGTCCGGCACTGGCGCCCGGCAACGTCGACAAGACCATGGCCGCGCCGGTGGTCGCCATCGTTGGCTACGACACCCGCTTTTACGAACGCCTGCCGGAGCTGTTCCCGCATAACCCCGCGGTCAAGGCATGGTTCGAAGGCGACGAGAAGGTGGAATTCGCCAACACCACCGCGTTTCGCAACGGCACGCTGCAAGGCGGCTATCTCATCGCCGCGGCCCGCGCAGTCGGCCTCGATTGCGGCCCGATGTCGGGCTTCAACAACCAGGCCGTCGACCAGGCGTTCTTTGCCGGCACCAGCATCCGCTCGAACTTTATCTGCGGCCTTGGCCATGGCGACCCCGAAAAAGTGTTCGCCCGCAGTCCACGCCTGTCGTTCGACCAGGCCTGCCAACTCGCCTGATGGCCCGGAGTCTCGCCATGCAAGAGTACGACCAGAATAACCTGACCCAGGCCGTCATTGCCCGCCTGGCCGATACGCCGGATGCGCGCACCAGGACGATCATGACCAGCCTGGTGCGGCACCTGCACGACTTCGCTCGCGAGGTGAGGTTGACCGAGCGCGAATGGATGCGGGGGATCGGGTTCCTTACCGCCACCGGGCAACTGTGCGACGACAAGCGCCAGGAGTTCATCCTGCTCAGCGATGTGCTGGGCCTCTCGATGCTGACGGTGGCGATGAACCACGAAAAGCCGGACGGCTGCACCGAGTCGACCGTGTTCGGCCCCTTCCACGTCGAGGGCGCGCCGCACTATGAGCACGGCGCGGATCTCGCGAACGGCGCAAAGGGAGAGCCCTGCGTGGTCCATGGACGCGTCACGGGGCTGGATGGCGAGCCGATTGCGGATGCCGTGGTGGAGGCCTGGCAGGCGGACGCCGACGGCCACTATGACGTGCAGTACGAAGGGCTCGAAGTGGCCCAGGGGCGCGGCGTGCTGAAGTCGGGCGGCGATGGCCGCTTCCACTTCCGCACTGTCGTCGCGCAGGCTTATCCGATTCCTGACGATGGCCCCGTTGGCGAGTTGCTGCGCGCCACGGGCCGACATCCCTGGCGGCCTGCGCACCTGCACTTCATGATCAAGGCGCCTGGCTACGAGACCCTTGTCACGCACGTCTTCCGGCGCGGCGACAAGTATCTCGATTCGGACGCCGTGTTCGGCGTGCGCAAGTCGCTGGTCGGCGACTGGGTCCGCCTGGCCGATGGCACCTACCGGCTGGACTTCGACTTCGTGCTCAATCCGGCCCGCTAGTGCCGGCCCCCGCCGCCCTTGCGGGCGGCGCGGCTCAAATTGCGCACCGCGCCAGCGCGCCCGGTGTATCACGCGGTCTTTCGGAGTGGCAAATGGATTCGATAGATGGCACGAAGGCGTGGCGCACCCGCGCACCGCTGCCGGTCCGGTTCGGGCGGCTGGCGCTTGTCGCCGCATGCGCAGCGGCTAGCGTGCCGGCGCGCGCCACCGAGGGTGGCGGCAATTCCTACCCCATCGGGGTCGACAATCTGTATTCCGGCCTGATGCTGCCCGAGGGCGCCAACTGGCTGCTGTTCTACCAGCATTACGATGCGGGAAGCTCCAGGGACAATGCCGGCCACGACAACCCGAAGCTGGCCAGCTTCCACCTGCAGCTCGATGCACTGGCGCCACGGCTTTCCTATGTGTGGCCCGGCGTGAAGGTACTGGGTGCGAACCTGGAAACGCGCGTGGTGGTGCCCATCGTGTCGGCGAATCTGGACATGTCCGTTGCCCGGCCAGCACCCCTGCCTCCACTCGGCAAAGGCGGCAACAAGACCGGCCTGGCGGACATGACGCTGGCCCCCGTCATGCTCGGCTGGCACAGCGGCTCGTTTCACCAGATCGCTGGCATCGAGTTCCACCTGAAGACCGGCGCCTACGATGTCCATGACCCGGTCAATATCGGCCGCAACTACTACCAGATTGCGCCGAGCTACGCGTTCACCTGGTTCCCGACCCGCAATGTCGACATCAGCGCCAAGTTCCGCTACGGCTTCAACACGCGCAACCAGGCAACCAAGTATCGGTCCGGCGACGAAGCCACCATCGAGTTCAGTGCTGGCTACCACGTCACGCCAAGACTGACGCTCGGCCTGAACGGCTATTACTACATTCAGACCACCAACGACACGCAGGACGGCGTGCGCGTCAACGGCAACGGCAACCGGGGCCGCGTCACAGCGCTGGGGCCGGATATCTGCTTCCAGCTCACCGACAAGATCAGCTTCTCGCTCAAGGGGCAGTTCGAGTTCGGCGCACGCAACCGCCCCGAAGGCAACCGGATCTGGGCCATGGGCCGCGTGTCGTTCTGACCGGCCTTGAATCGCCCCCGAACAGCATTGGAAAACCACGATGAACCCATTTCAGTATTCCGCCCGGGCACAACGCGTTGTCTTCGGCGCCGGCACCATCGCGCAGGTCGGCAAGGAGATCGATACGCTGGGCGCATCCAGCGCCCTGGTGCTCAGTACACCCGAGCAGCGCCCGCTGGCGGAACGCGTGGCGGGCCTGCTTGGCGCTCGCGCGATCGGTATCTTTGACCGTGCCGCGATGCACGTTCCGGTCGAGACGGCGCGCGCTGCCTGTGCCACGGCATTCGAGCTTGGCGCCGACAGCGTGGTGGCGATCGGCGGCGGCTCGACCACGGGGCTGGCCAAGGCCATCGCCCTCGAGATGAGCCTGCCGGTGCTGGCGATCCCGACTACTTATGCCGGCTCCGAGATGACCGCGATCTATGGCCTCACCGATGCCGGCCTCAAGCGCACAGGCACCGATGCGAAAGTGCTGCCGCGCACCGTCATCTACGACCCGGAACTCACTTACTCTCTGCCGGTTGCGGTCAGCGTCACCAGTGGCATCAACGCGCTGGCCCACGCCGCCGAGGGCTTGTACGCGCATGACCGCAATCCGGTCTCGGACCTGATGGCGAAGGAAGGAATACGTGCGATCGCGGCGGCGCTTCCGGTGCTGGTATCCGGGCGCGATACCGCCGCGCTGCGCGAGGCGCGCGCGCAAGCTCTGTATGGTGCGTGGTTGTGCGGTGCCGTGCTCGGCAGCGTAGGCGTGGCCCTGCATCACAAGCTCTGCCATACGCTCGGCGGCAGCTTCAACCTGCCGCATGCGGAAACGCACACCATCATCCTGCCGCACGCGCTGGCCTACAACGCCAGGGCGGCACCGGGCGCCATGAGCGCCATCGCGCAGGCCATTGGTGCAGAGGGTGCGGCACAAGGCGCGTTCGATCTTGCACGCACGACGGGTGCCCCGCTCGCGTTGCAGCAGATCGGCATGCGGGAGGATGACCTCGACAAGGCGTGTGAAATCACCTTGCGCAACCAGTACCCGAATCCGCGGCCACTCGAAGCCGTGGCGATCCGCGAACTCCTGCAAAACGCCTGGGAGGGCCGGCGCCCGGCATGATGCGCGTCACCGCTCCGCGGCAACTACTGAAAGGTACGACATGTGGAAGGTCCCAAAGGCATACAACCACTTTGCGTTCGGCGCGATCCAGGCTGGCGTCACGTGCGCGGTGGCATCCGCAATTGCCAGCATGCAGTTCGCGGCGCAGGGCACTTTTGTTTCGCACTGGCTGCGTGCGTACTTGATTTCGTGGGCTGCGATGCTGCCCGTCGTGGTAGTCGCGGCCCCATTTATTCGCTGGCTCGCAAACCGGATCACACGCTGAACGCTGGTGGTGGTTCGCTCGACGATGCCAATCAATCGGTTGATGGCGATGATCAAGCATATCGTGATGTGGAAGGTGAACGGCACAACGCCGGAAGAGAAGAACGCAGGCGTGCGCCGCATACAGGCGGCGTTCCATGGACTGGTCGGCGTGATTCCGGGCCTGATGGCACTGGAGGTGGGCGCCGACGTCAGCCGCATTGACTACGCTTGCGATGCGGTGCTCTACACGGAGTTCGAATCAAGGGAGGCACTGGACGCCTACGCGATCCATCCTGACCACTTGAGGATCAAGCGCGAACTGGCGGATGTCCGGATCGACCGCCACCAGGTCGACTATGTTGGCTTCACCAGTATTTCCCGTGAGAGGCCCCTGCCATAGCTACCGCCAAAGCGGGACCTCAGGCCTTCGGGCCTGCGCAGGATTGGCCACTTGCCCTGACATCAGCCGGACAGAAGGCTCGCTCTAGTGTTGGCCATGTCCGGCGCGGCCCCTGCAAGGCTGCGAATGGTACACATCGCGGATATAGTGAGCCTTGATCCGAAGCCAGCGCGGCGAGCCACGCAGTGTTGCTCCGCTGTACGACCAGGGTGCACGCCGGAGGCGCGGCCGAAGGCGGTGATCGCGGCACTGGAACGCGCCATCACGGGCTGCCAGACTGCGCTGCCGAATCCCAAATCCTCCGTGGTCGTCAAGCACGCCGGCACCAACTCGATCGAATATGAGATGACCTGCTATGTCGCGACCCTGGCGAACAAGCTGGTCGCGACGAACCAGCTCTTTGACCTGGCCCACCGCCATCTGGCCGCGGCGGATATCAGCCTGCGTTCGCTCGGCGTTCCCGGCAACGTCCCGCCGGCCGTGGACCGTCGGGTCCGGTTGCTTTCGACGGTGGGCATCTTCCAGGCCGTTGGCGCCGACGAACTGACGCAATTGTCCGGGCGCCTGTCGCGGCACGAGTACGCGTCGGGCCAGGTTGTCGTGACGAGTTCGGATGTCACCGACTACCTGCTTCTCGTCGATTCCGGCGTACTGTCGGTCCACCAGCTGCGCGACGGGCAAGCCGCGGAAACCAACCGCCTGGGACCGGGCGACGCATTGGGCGAACCGGGCGTGCTGGCCGGCATCGCCATGGACGCCACCATCGAGGCGGTCACCGATGCCGTGCTCTACCGGCTGGACAAGGCAGATCTCACGCCAATCCTGAAATCGCGACCGGAAGTGGGAGCCCAGATGTGCCAGCTTCTCTCCCAGCGGCGTGAAGCCGGCCAGGACCTGGCAAGCATCCAGCCACCGCCAGCGAGCAAGGTGGGCATCATCCAGTGGCTGCAGGACAAGATGCACGGCATCCACCATCTCACCGGGGATCACAGAACGTGAACCGGGGGCTCTGCCGGCCGCCGTCCCCTGTACTTGCATGCGATCCGTTGTCGGCTATGGTGAATTGATGACGGGGCTGGTTCCGTGCAAGTCGTAAGGACATGCTCCGCCACATTCGGTGAGGACCGCGACATGAGCGCACAGCTAAACCACACCATCGTCTGGTGCAGCGACAAGCAGAAATCGGCAAGTTTCCTCGTGGACATGCTGGAGCTTCCAGCACCCATCGAATTCGGGCCGATGCTGGTCGTTCCACTCGACAACGGCGTCTCGCTCGACTTCTATGAAAGCGACGGCGCGATAGCCATGCAGCACTATGCGTTCCTGATCAGCGAAGAAGAATTCGACCGCGTCTTTGCCCGGATCCGTGACAAGGGGCTTCAGTACTGGGCCGATCCCGGCAAACAACGGGCTGGCGAGACCTATGTGCACAACGGCGGGCGCGGGTTTTACTTCGACGATCCTGACGGCCATTTTCTTGAGGTGCTGACTCGCCCTTACAAGATCGGCGCCTGACACGACCAAAGTCACCGGCTGGGCTCAGTCCGCGAATTTCAGCCGTCCAGGCACGCGCGCAACGTCCGCGCAAGACAGCTCGCTTCCGCTGCATCGGAGATGTTCGCGAAGCCCATCACCAGGCCGCGTGGCGTATGCCGCGTGCGGCCGCTCGCATACCAGATCGACAGTGGCAGCACCGCCAGCCCGGCTTCGCGTGCCCGCGCTGCCACGGCGACATCATCGACAGGGCCATCGGCCCCTTCGGCGAATTGCACGGCGAACTGGATTCCGCCGGGCGGCAACTCGACCATCAGCCGGTCGCCAAACGCCTGCTCCAGCGCTTGCGCGATCAACACGCGCCGCTGCCCGTACAACGCACGCATCCGCTTTACATGCCGCGCAAAATGTCCCTGCTCGATAAAGTCTGCCAGGGCAGACTGCAATAGCAGCGGCGAGCCCGCGTTCATGCTGCACGCGACGCGTCCGACGCGTTCCACGGCGCGTTCGGGTACCACCGCATACGCCAGCCTCAGGCCGGGAAACATCACCTTGCTGAACGTGCCGCAATAGATCACGCGATCATGCCGGTCCAGGCTCTTCAACGCCGGCAGTGGCCGGCCCAGATAGCGGAATTCGCTGTCGTAGTCGTCCTCGATGATCCAGCGGGACCCTTTCTGTGCCCAATCGAGCAGCGCCATGCGTCGTTCCAGCGAGAGCGTGCGCCCGAGCGGGCTCTGGTGCGATGGCGTGACCATCGCGAAGCGCGCCTCCGGATCCAGTGCCAGGCCACGCGCGACGTCGATGCCTTCGTCGTCGACCGGCACCGGCACGAGCTGCACGCCGGTCTCCGCCAGGAAGCCACGCGCGAGCAGGTAGCCGGGATCCTCGAACCACGCGCGATCATTGGGGCTCGCCAGGCTGCGCAACACGAGTTCGAGGGTTGCGCGATAGCCGCTGGTGACGAACACCTGTTCCGGCACGCAGCTTACGCCGCGCGACAGGCCCAGATAGGTGGCGATGTGTTCGCGCAGCGGCCGATAGCCAACCGGATCCGGGTAAGCCAGCATGGCCCGCTCGCCACTGCGCCCGCGACGCGAAACAAACCGGTTCCAGATCTTGCGCGGAAATGCGTCCAGCGCGGGCAGCCCCGGCTGCAAGGGCCGCGGCTCGCCGCTCATGGCGACGCTGATCGCCGGCTGTCGCGGCGCAGGCCAGGCGCCGCGCGATGCGTCCGGCATCGTCAGCGCACCCGCGTCTTCAGTGGCCGGCCCGTCGAGCACTGGCGCGCGGCCCTGCCCGGACGCCGAACGCGTCACCGACTCCGGCAGTAACGGCGACACGAACGTGCCCGCCGCGCCGCGCATCTGCAGGTAGCCCTCGTCGACCAGGATCGTATAGGCCAGTTCGACGGTGCCCCGCGCGGTGTTCAGCTGCATGGCGAGGCCGCGCAACGCGGGCACGCGGTCGCCGGGGCGCAGGTGCCCTGCCGTGATCGCCGTCCTGAAGCGCTCGCAGATCTGCAGGTAGATCGGCAACGGCTTCTGCCGATCGATTTCTATAGCCAACGCGGGGGTTCGTACACTCATGGCGGTCTGTCAGGCACGGGGACTCGGCAAGGACTTGGCCTAGTCATATTGATAATTCTTGGCCCTTATTACTAGGGCATCAGTGTCCCACAATGAGCTGAGCGATGCGGCGGTGTCAGGGAGCTCTACCCCAGGTTGTGCCCTTGAGCGCCCCGCACGTTTCCTTTCCCTCATATGGAGACTCTGCCATGAAGATCGTCGTAATCGGTGGTTCCGGCCTGATCGGCTCACGTGTTGTCCGGCTGCTCGGCGAAGCGGGCCATACGGCAATCGCCGCGTCGCCGCGTACTGGCGTCAACGCCGTGACGGGCGAAGGCCTGGGCAACGCCCTGGCGGGTGCGGATGTCGTCGTCGATGTGACGAACGCGCCCTCATGGGAGCCCCAGGCGGTGCTCGACTTTTTCCGCACCTCGGCGCGCAATCTCGGCAAGGCCGAAGTGGCCGCGGGCGTGCGCCATCACGTCGCGCTGTCGATCGTCGGCGCCGAGCGCATGCCGGACAATGCGTACTTCATTGCCAAGGTCGCGCAGGAAGCCGTGATCGAAGCGGCTGGCGTGCCCTACACGATCGTGCGCGCGACCCAGTTCATGGAGTTCATCGGCGGCATCGCGGATTTCGGCACGGAGGCCGGCACGGTACGCCTCGGCGACGGACTGTTCCAGCCCATCGCGGCGGACGACGTTGCTGCCATCCTCGCACAGGTCGCGCTCGCGGCGCCGCTGAATGGCTCGATCGACATAGCCGGTCCGGATCGGGCGCCGTTTGCGGAGATCGTGGCGCGTTACCTGAAAGCGGCTGGCGACGCCCGGCCAGTCGTGACCGATCCCGATGCACGGTACTACGGTGGCCAGGTCGAGGAACTGTCGCTCGTGCCGCTGGGCGATGCGCGGATCGGCCGCATCGGCCTCCAGCAATGGCTCGATCAAGCGCACGCGGAGTAAGGCCATGAAAACGATCCTGTCGATTGCGGCCGCCATGATGCTGTCGTGCGTGATGGTCGGGCAGCCGGCCATGGCCGCACCGGAAGCCAGTGTCACGCCGCTGCGCACCGATGCCTTGCCCGAGTACCCGGGCAAGGAAGTCCAGATGATCGTCGTGGACTATCCGCCCGGCGCGGTAGACCCCGTGCATCGTCATGACGCCCACGCCTTTGTCTACGTGCTGGACGGAAGCATTGTCATGGGCGTCAAGGGCGGCAAGGAGGTGACCCTCAAACCCGGGGATACTTTCCACGAACGCCCCGACGACATTCACACGGTCGGTCGCAACGCCAGCTCCGCGCAACCGGCCCGGTTTGTGGTGTTCCTGATCAAGAACAAGGGCGCGCCGATCCTGACGCCCGTGAAGTAACAGGCTCGTTGACGCAGGCACCGGCGCTGCCGGACCTGCGCGTGATTCAGGGCTCGTCAAGCCTGCCTTGTCGGGCCAAACCCCTCCCTAATTTCCTTCCCTGAAAGCGCGTTTCACATTACGAAATTTGCGCGAATTTTTCCCCGCGATATTTTTCGTTTCCCGAAAACGCGTTCCACATCGCAAAATCACATGCCTATCCCATTGAAAAATAAGGAAAAACTAAGTCTTATGTCTTATATAAGACCTTGCCGCGCTGCACCAGATAGGCCCTACAATTACTCCACGCTGCTTGCTTCGACATCGGTAGCGACACACCGAATCCCTATTCTGAAACGCGCCTCATCCCTTAGGAAATTGACATGGCCCAGTATCAAGACGACATCAAGGCAGTTGCCGGTTTGAAAGAGAAGCACGGCAGCGCGTGGGACGCCATCAATCCCGAGTACGCCGCACGCATGCGCGCCCAGAACAAGTTCAAGACGGGCCTGGACATCGCCAAGTACACCGCCAAGATCATGCGCGCCGACATGGCCGCCTACGATGCGGATCCGTCGAAGTACACGCAGTCGCTGGGTTGCTGGCACGGTTTCATCGGCCAGCAGAAGATGATTTCCATCAAGAAGCATTTCAACAACAACACCGACCGCCGCTACCTGTACCTGTCGGGCTGGATGGTTGCCGCGCTGCGCTCGGAGTTCGGCCCGCTGCCGGACCAGTCGATGCACGAGAAGACTTCCGTCAGCGCGCTGATCCGCGAGCTGTACACCTTCCTGCGGCAGGCCGACGCCCGTGAACTGGGCGGCCTGTTCCGCGAACTCGACGCCGCCAAGGACGCCGCCGCCAAGGCCGCCATCCAGGCCAAGATCGACAACCACGTCACCCACGTGGTGCCCATCATCGCCGACATCGACGCCGGCTTTGGCAACGCCGAAGCGACGTACCTGCTGGCCAAGCAGTTCATCGAAGCTGGCGCCTGCTGCATCCAGATCGAGAACCAGGTGTCCGACGAGAAGCAATGCGGCCACCAGGACGGCAAGGTCACCGTGCCGCACGAAGACTTCCTGGCCAAGGTGCGCGCCGTTCGCTACGCGTTCCTGGAACTGGGCGTGGACGATGGCGTGATCGTGACGCGTACCGACTCGCTGGGCGCCGGCCTGACCAAGCAGATCGCCGTGACCCACACGCCGGGCGACCTGGGCGACCAGTACAACTCGTTCCTCGACTGCGAAGAAATATCGGCCGACGCTCTTGGCAATGGTGACGTCGTCATCAAGCGCGAAGGCAAGCTGCTGCGTCCGAAGCGCCTGCCGAGCAACCTGTTCCAGTTCCGCGCCGGCACGGGCGAAGCGCGCTGCGTGCTGGACAGCATCACGTCGCTGCAGAACGGTGCCGACCTGCTGTGGATCGAAACCGAAAAGCCGCATATCGAGCAGATCGCCGGCATGGTCCGCGAAATCCGCAAGGTCATCCCGAACGCCAAGCTGGTGTACAACAACAGCCCGTCGTTCAACTGGACCCTGAACTTCCGCCAGCAGGCATATGACGCGATGAAGGCCGCGGGCAAGGATGTGTCGGCCTACGAGCGCAGCCAGCTGATGAGCGTGGAATATGACGAAACGGAACTGGCCAAGGCCGCTGATGAAAAGATCCGCACCTTCCAGGCCGACGCCGCCCGCGAAGCCGGCATCTTCCACCACCTGATCACGCTGCCGACGTACCACACCGCCGCACTGTCGACCGACAACCTGGCCAAGGAATACTTCGGCGAGCAAGGCATGCTGGGTTATGTGGCTGGCGTGCAGCGCAAGGAAATCCGCCAGGGCATCGCCTGCGTCAAGCACCAGAACATGTCGGGCTCGGATATCGGCGACGACCACAAGGAGTACTTCAGCGGCGAAGCGGCGCTGAAGGCGGCGGGTAAGGACAACACGATGAACCAGTTCTGATACTGGCCATACCCCGCAAGGAAGAACGCCAACCCGTGATGGGTTGGCGTTTTTTTTAACCTCGCTAAGCCACAGGTATCGAGGGCATGTTAGCCCCCAAGGGCTCGCCGCGAGTCAGCTACGCCAACTAGTGCAGTTCTCCGGTCGCATTTGTTGCATGCATTTCATCTGATGCACCAGGCCGCATCCCTGCGGCAATCAGGCAGGTTGCAACGCCCCAAAAAGGACGTATCCTTGCGACTATCGCGCCTTCGGCAAATAACTCGTGCGTCACTCGGCCCGCCGGCATCCCTTGTTTGCCGGCATCCTTCTCATTGTTTTCCTGACAGCCCAACTGGCAGCGGCCGCGTACGCCTGTACCGGTAGCCGCTACCAGATGGAAAGCAGCGGCACACCGGCGGCGATGACCGAATCGTGTGCCGATATGGCGGCTGACAGTGAAGACAAGGGCGCTGACCAGAGTGTTCTTTGCCTGGCGCACTGCCAGGCAGATTCCAAGAGTGCGGACCATGTGTCGCCGCAGCTTCCGGCATTCCTGCCGGTGTTGATGAGCATCGTTGAACCGACGAGAGTGGTGCTTGCCGAAGTCCGCGTCGCGCTGCGCACGGAACGGGAAGCGCGCGGCCCGCCGCCCCTCAATATCCTTCACTGCAGCTTCCAGACGTAGCCTCCTGAACGACCCCATTCGGTGCTACCCGCGAGATTCGGGTAGCTGTCGTCGTTCATGGAGGCTTTATGCTTTTCCCACGTCGCCTGACGCTGGCGCTGCTTTGCGCGCCTGCCTTCGGCCTGGCGGTGTCGCATGCCGTGGCTGCGCCATCCGCCCCTTCCCTTTCCCTCGCGGAAACCGTCGCGCTTGCGTCCAGCCGCGCCGGCGACGCTGAATCCTCGCGCGGCGCCGTCGAGGCGGCCGTCCAGATGGCGGTATCCGCCGGCCAGTTGCCGGACCCGGTGCTCAAGTTCGGTCTCAACAATGTCCCCGTGACCGGGCCGGACCAGTTCTCGCTCACCCGGGACTTCATGACCATGCGGTCGATCAGCGTGATGCAGGAATTCACGCGCTCGGACAAGCGCCGCGCGAAGGCGGCCCGCTTTGAAGCCGAGGCGACTGCTGCCGACGCGCAGCGTGCGGTTGGACTGGCCAACGTGCAGCGCAATGCCGTCGGCGCCTGGCTCGACCGCTGGTACGCCGAGCGCACTGGTGCCCTGCTCGGCCATCATGGCCATCCCGTGGACCTGGCGCTCCAGGCAGCGACCGCCGCCTATCGCAGCGGACGCGGCACGCGCGCCGATGTCCTGGCGATGGAGCTGGAAATCCAGAAGCTGCATGACCGCCTGGACGAAAACCGCGCCGCGGTGGCCACGGCCATGCTCAATCTGGAACGCTGGGTCGGGCCGGCGGCCAACCGTCCGCTGTCGGAACGCCCGCCACTCGACGTGCCGCAAAGCGTCCAACAACTGGCAAAAGGCGAATTCGACGCGGTGCCCGAGATCGTAGCCGCGCAACAAGACGTGGCCCTGGCCGAGTCGGAGATTCAGGTGGCCACGCAGGCCAGGAAGCCGGATGTGACGGTCGAGCTGATGTACAGCCAGCGCGGCCCGGCGTTCTCCAACATGGGGTCGCTGAACGTCAGCTTCCCGGTGCCATGGGACCGGGGCAATCGCCAGGACCGCGACGTCGCTGCCAGGCTGGCACAGGCCAACGAGGCGCGTGCCAGGGCCGAAATCATCCGGCGCAATACCCAGGCCATGGTAGGCGCCAAGTTCACCGAACTGCAGCGCAACCTTGAGCGGCTCAAACGCTACGACGAGAGGACGCTGCCGCTCGCCAACGCGCAGGCGGAAGCCGCGCTCACGGCCTACCGGGCCAATACAGGATCGCTGCTGGCCGTCGCCGAGGCCAACCATCGCGTCATCGACATGGAGGTGGAGCGGCTGACGCTGGAGGCCAAGACGGCAAAGCTGTGGGCCGACTTGACCTTCCTGGTCCCGCTGCCTACCGCACAGACCGAGCCGGCCACCAAGGAACTCAAATGAAGACACCAGTCATTGCAACGGTGGCAGGCGTCGTTGTCGCCGGCGCCGCCCTCTATGGCGCCTACCAGCTTGGCATCACGCGCGGCACACAATCTGCGCAGCCTTCGCAATCTTCGACCTCGCCCGCCGCGACGCCTGCGCTCAAGGCAGGCGACACCGATCCGAAGACCGGCAAGAAAATCTTGTACTGGCATGATCCCATGGTGCCCGGCCAACGCTTCGACAAACCGGGCAAGTCTCCCTTCATGGACATGCAACTCGTGCCCGTCTATGCGGACGGGGATGGCGCAGGCGCTGGCGTCACGGTCGACAGCCGAGTGGCGCAGAATCTTGGGATCCGCACGGCCGAGGTCAAGGCCAGCCGCATGACCGCCGTGCTCGAGGCGCCCGGCAATGTCGCCATCGACGAGCGCAGCGTCAAGGTAATCCAGGCGCGAACCAATGCCTTCGTCCAGCATGTCGCGGTCAAAGCGACCCTCGACCCGGTTCGGCGCGGCCAGGCGCTGGTGACACTGTATTCGCCCGACTGGGTGGCCGCGCAAGAGGAATTTCTCGCCGTGTCTCGCATGGCCGGTGGGCAATCCGACCTGCGTGGCGCAGCCAGGGCCCGGATGCTGCAAGCTGGCATGACGCCGGGCCAGGTCAGCGCGGTCGAGTCGTCCGGCAAGCTCCAGTCCAACCTTGGCATTTTGAGCCCGGTCGATGGGCTCGTGACCGAGGTCGCGGTCCGCGAAGGCATGACCGTGTCCCCCGGCATGACACTATTCCGCCTGGCTGACCTGAGCCAGGTCTGGGTGATTGCCGAGGTACCGGAGGGACAAGCCCGCGCCATCGCCCCGGGCACGCCTGTCAAGGTATTGCCGACCGGCGCCATCGAGCCACTCGTTGGCAAGGTCGACACCGTGCTGCCCGACATCGACGTGACCACTCGGACCATCAAGGTGCGCGTTGTCCTGCCTAACAAGGGCAGGCACCTGTTGCCGGGCATGTTCGTCACGGTCCGGTTTGACAGTGGCGACCAGAAGGAAGTGCTGGTGATTCCGCTGGAGGCCGTCATCCGCACTGGTCAGCGCAGCATCGTCATGGTCGATGCCGGCAAGGCAGGTTTTGTGGCAACGGACGTCAAGACAGGACGCGAGGCCGCGGGCATGGTCGAGATCCTTCAGGGACTCCAGGCCGGCCAGAAGATCGTCACCTCGGGGCAGTTCCTCATCGATTCGGAGGCCAGCTTGCGCGGCACCACCGAACGCATGGGCGCCACGCCAGCGGTTTCCGCGCCGGCATCGCCCCCGGCTGCGTCGGCAGTCGAGCACGAGGGCCTTGGACGCATCGAAGCCGTGAACGGCTCGGAGAGCCTGACCATTTCGCACGGACCCATCCCGTCGGCACAGTGGGGGGCGATGACGATGGATTTCGCTGCGCCGCCCTCCGGCCTGCCCAAGGGGCTCAAGGCTGGCGACCGCATCCGCTTCCATTTCCACCTGAACAGCGACGGCGCAGCGATCCTGTCCTCGGTTGAGCCGGCTGACACCCCTCGGGGGGCCAATCCATGATCGCGCGGCTTATCCTCGCGTCCATCCGCAACCGCTTCCTGGTCCTGCTGACAACAGTCCTGCTGACTGCATGGGGACTGTGGGCCGTGCGCAGCACGCCGCTCGATGCCTTGCCGGACCTGTCCGATGTGCAGGTGATCATCCGCACGCCGTTTCCCGGCCAGGCCCCGCAGATCGTGGAGAACCAGGTCACCTACCCGCTGACCACCACCATGCTGTCCGTGCCGGGAGCGAAAACGGTGCGCGGTTATTCGTTCTTTGGCGACTCGTTCGTCTACGTGCTGTTCGAAGATGGCACCGACCTCTATTGGGCACGTTCGCGCGTGCTCGAATACCTGAACCAGGTGCAATCCCGCCTGCCCGCCGCGGCCAAGCCGGCGCTCGGCCCGGATGCCACCGGTGTCGGCTGGATCTATGAGTACGCGCTGGTGGACAAGACCGGCCAGCATGACCTTGCCCAACTGCGCGCGCTGCAGGACTGGTTCCTGCGCTTCGAGCTGAAATCACTGCCCAATGTCGCCGAAGTCGCCTCGCTGGGCGGCATGGTGAAGCAATTCCAGGTGGTGCTGATGCCGGACCGGCTGCGCGCCTACAACCTCTCGCAGGCAAAGATCCTTGCGGCGCTAAAGGGCGCCAATCAGGAGGCCGGCGGTTCGGTGATGGAACTGGGCGAGGCGGAGTACATGGTCCGGGCAAGCGGCTACCTGAAGACACTGGATGACTTCCGGCAGATCCCGCTGGTGACCAGCAATGCCGGCATTCCGGTACGGCTCGGTGACGTTGCCACGATCCAGCTCGGCCCAGAGACACGGCGCGGCATCGCCGAACTGGACGGCCAGGGAGAAGTGGCTGGGGGTGTGATTGTGATGCGCTCGGGCAAGAATGCCCTGGAGACCATCGAGGCGGTCAAGGCCAGGCTTGCCACGCTACAGAAGAGCCTGCCGGCAGGCGTCCAGGTCGTTACGACCTACGATCGCTCGGCTCTGATCAACCGCGCGGTCAAGAATCTGACGCACAAGCTGATTGAAGAGTTCATCGTCGTCGCGCTGGTCTGCCTGGTATTCCTTTTTCACCTGCGCTCGGCCGTGGTGGCGATTGTTTCGCTGCCGCTGGGTGTGCTGGCCGCTTTCCTGGTCATGCGATACCAGGGCGTCAATGCCAACATCATGTCGCTGGGCGGCATTGCCATTGCCATCGGCGCCATGGTCGACGCCGCCGTCGTCATGATCGAGAACGCGCACAAGCATCTGGAACACTGGCATGCGGACAACCCCGGACGGGAACTCTCCGGGCATCAGCGCTGGAGCGTGATCGGTGAGTCGGCTGCCGAGGTCGGACCCGCACTGTTCTTCTCGCTGCTGATCATCACGCTCTCATTCATTCCCGTGTTCACGCTGGAGGCGCAGGAGGGCCGGCTGTTCTCGCCGCTCGCCTTTACCAAGACCTACTCCATGGCCGCGGCGGCGGGTCTTTCCATCACCCTCGTGCCGGTCCTGATGGGCTATTTGATCCGCGGGAGGGTTCCCACAGAGCAGTCCAATCCCCTGAATCGGTGGCTGATCCGTGCCTATCGGCCGCTGCTGGCATGGGTCCTGGCCTGGCCGAAGACGACCGTGATGATCGCGGCATTGCTGCTCCTCGCGACCGCCTGGCCGATCATGCGAATCGGCGGCGAGTTTATGCCGCCCCTCGACGAGGGTGACCTGCTGTATATGCCTTCGGCATTGCCGGGCCTCTCCGCCGGCAAGGCGGCGCAGTTGCTGCAGCAGACTGACCGTCTCATCAAGACCGTGCCTGAGGTCGCCACCGTGTTTGGCAAGGCGGGTCGCGCCGACTCCGCGACCGACCCGGCGCCCATCGAGATGTTCGAAACCACCATTCAGTTCAAGCCACGCGACCAGTGGCGCGCCGGCATGACGACAGACAAGCTGGTCGAGGAGCTTGATCGCGTGGTGAAGGTGCCGGGACTGTCCAACATCTGGGTCCCGCCGATCCGCAACCGGATCGATATGCTTGCCACGGGCATCAAAAGTCCGGTCGGCATCAAGGTGGCGGGCACCGACCTGAAGGAGATTGACCGGCTGGCCACGCGCATTGAAGAAGTCGTCAAGACCGTGCCGGGCGTTACCTCGGCACTGGCCGAGCGCCTGTCTGGCGGACGCTATGTCGATGTCGACATCGACCGTATGGCGGCCGGACGGTATGGGCTCAACATCGAGGACGTGCAGAGCATCGTATCGTCAGCGATCGGTGGCGACAACGTGGGGGAAGTCATCGACGGGCTGGCGCGCTTTCCAATCAATGTGCGCTACCCACGCGACTACCGCGACTCGGTGGAACAACTGCGAAGCCTCCCCATCGTGACCGACAGGGGGCAGCAGATCACGTTGTCCGACGTCGCGCGCCTTCAGGTGGAGCAGGGTCCGCCAATGCTGCGCAGCGAGAACGCCCGCTTGTCCGGCTGGGTGTACGTGGACATTCGCGGACGCGATCTGCGCTCGGCCGTGCGGGACATGCAAACGGCTGTGGCCAAGGCGGTGCCGATGCCGGCGGGCTACGCCCTCAGTTGGTCAGGGCAGTTTGAATACCTGGAGAGAGCCACCGCCAAGCTGCAGGTGGTGGTTCCGTTCACGCTGCTCATCATCTTCGTGCTGCTCTACCTGGTGTTCGGTCGCCTTGACGAGGCCCTCCTTATCATGGCAACGCTGCCACTGGCACTGATCGGCGGCTTCTGGCTGCTTTATCTGCTGGGCTACAACCTGTCGGTCGCCGGTGTCGTCGGTTTCATTGCCCTGGCCGGCGTGGCGGCCGAGTTTGGCGTGATCATGCTGCTCTACCTGAAACAAGCCTGGAGCAAGCGCGAGGAGCGCGGGGAGGTCAGCGTGTCCTCGCTGCTGGATGCTATCCAGGAAGGTGCCGTGCTGCGCGTACGCCCCAAGGCCATGACCGTCGCGGTCGTTCTCGCGGGCCTGATTCCCATCATGTGGTCACACGGCACGGGATCGGAAGTCATGCAGCGCATTGCTGCCCCAATGGTCGGCGGTATGGTAACCGCGCCCTTGCTTTCCCTGTTTGTGGTGCCGGCTGTGTATCTGCTGATACGCCGGCGTCAGATAAAACCTGGTTCAAGTTCAACCCACCCCTCATTTCAGGAGGAAACACAATGAAACTGATCAAGACGCTCACGCTCATGCTTGCCCTCGCTGCCGCGCCGACAGCATTTGCCGCCGGCGCTGCAGGCGGTATGGACATGAAAGGCATGGACATGAAGCCATCTGCCGAAGCATCGAAGGCGCCGCACCCCGTCGCCGCGGAAATCAAGAAGATCGATCTGCAGGCCGGCAAGGTTACGCTCAAACATGGCCCTATCGAGAATCTCGGCATGGCCGCCATGACCATGGCCTTTCCGGTCAAGGACCGCGCATCGCTCAAGAACTTCAAAGAGGGCGAAGCGGTCACGGTCATGTTCGACAAGGTCGACGGCAAGCCGACCGTCGTTGACATGCAGCGCAAGTAAGCGCAGTCAATGGCTTGCCGCCGGCCTGGCGGCAAGCGTTCAGGCGATCATGCTCGGCCGATGAACGCTTCCCGGCCGTTTCAAGAACCCGGCGCGGTGTCCGATATCAGCGTTCCATACAACGCCTGCGCAGCAGGCTGCAATGGCCTGTCACGGCGCCGTATCAGTGCAAGGATCCGGTCTACGGTGGGTTCCACCAGCGGAATGCCACAAAGGCGGGGATGATCGTGCGGCAGCGCCATGCCAGGCAGCACTGCCATCCCTAGCCCGGCCTCTACCAGGGCCAGCACGCCAACAACGTGGTTGGCTTCGTAGTGGATGGTGGGGCGTCGTTCCAGGTGGGCGATGGCGTTCTCGATCAAGTTGCGATTACCACTTTGTTTCGACACGCTCACCATGCGTTGGCCCGCCAATTCTTCCCAGGCAATGCAGTCCCGTCCGGACCATGGGTGGTCGCGCCGCAACGCCAGCCGGTAGGGCTCGGCGCGGACAGCATGAAATTCGATGTTGGGTTCCT
The DNA here is from genome assembly GCF_057073745.1 of Cupriavidus sp. C2SS-8b. Taxonomy (NCBI): domain Bacteria; kingdom Pseudomonadati; phylum Pseudomonadota; class Betaproteobacteria; order Burkholderiales; family Burkholderiaceae; genus Cupriavidus; species Cupriavidus sp. C2SS-8b. The sequence continues at coordinate 373,519 of NZ_CP172717.1, read as the reverse complement.
GGGCACCCATGAAGTTGATTCCAAAATCGGACTCTCCCGACATGACGCTCGCCAGTACGGCATTCGCGTTTTCATCGATCACGTGCACACGCACGCCCGGATGCTGGTTGCCAAACCGATGGATAGCGTCGGGCAGGAAGTGCAGCGCTGCCGACGGTATCGCCGCCACAGTCACCAGCCCGCGCTGGAGAGAGACCTCGTCGCCGAGTCGCAGCACCGCGCTGTCAAGAATAGCCAGCGCAGCACGGGCCTCCTCCAGGAACTGCCGTCCGATGTGGGTCGTCTCCACCCGGCGCGTGGTCCGCTCGAGCAGGCGCGAGCCGAGCGTTCTCTCCAGCTTCTCGATACGCCGGCTGAGCGCAGGCTGGGAAATATGCAGCGCCTCCGCGGCCATTCGAAAGCTGCCTTTTTCCGCGATGGCGACAAACGCCTGAAGGTCTTCGAGACCAAAATTAATGCGTGTCATGCATCAATTATTGAAAACATTGCAATTCACAGATTAGTCGTAACGCAATACGCTTGCAATGCCTTGGCGGGACGTCTTCACGTGCCGTGAAGTGCATAACAAGCACGCATCCCGGAGACCTACCTTGAAACTCGCAGTTCGCACTCTGTTGCTCGCCCTGAGCCTTGCCGCCAGTAGCGTGACCGCCAGCGCCGAAACCTGGCCGGCCAAGCCCGTGAAGTTTGTCGTGCCGTTTGGCCCAGGCGGCGCCAACGACCTGGTTGCCCGCGCCGTGGCCGACGCGGCGTCAAAGCAGCTTGGGCAGCCCATCATCGTGGAGAACAAGCCGGGCGCCGGCTCGGTACTGGGTGCCGACTATGTCGCCAAGTCAGCCCCGGACGGCTATACGTTCCTGGCGCCGGCGGCCGGCGTCATCACCAACGCCATGATCAAGGCACACCTGCCGTACAAGGAGCAAGACCTGGTACCGGTGGCCTTGCTTGCAGTTAGCCCGTCGATCATCGTGGTGCCGGCCGACTCGCCGATCAAGGACCTCAAGAGCCTGGTCGCCCTCGGCAAAGGGAGCAAAAGCCTGAACTTTGCTACGGCGGGCACCGGCAGCACGCCGCATTTCGTCGCCGAGATGCTGAAGGTGGCGACCGGCGCCAAGCTCGAGATCATCCCCTACAAGAGCGGGTCGGAAGGCATGGTGGCCGTGGTCGGCAAGCAGGTGGACGCGACTTCGGAAGCCAGTGTCGTGGTGCTCCCGCAGGTAAAAGGCGGCAAGCTGCGGGCCATCGCTTCAACCTGGAATACGCGCATTGCCGCAATGCCCGATGTGCCCACCACTGCCGAACTCGGCTATTCCGGCATCTTCATCGGCCACTGGTCTGGTGTCTTCGCACCGCGCGGCACCCCCGAGGCAATTCTCGACAAGATGAACAAGGCCATCGACTCCGCCCTCAAGTCACCGGAACTGCGCGCCCGCCTGATCCCGCAAGGCATTCAGCCGATGGGCGGAACGCGGGCGGACTTTTCCAAATTCCTGGCGGCGGAAAAGGGCCGCCTCGGCCCGATCGCGCGTGCCGCCAACATGAAGGAAGACTGACGAGCGGTGCAGTGCACTGCCATCAGTCGGAGGAGACAGCATGAAATTCGCAACGTCTGCAGCCAGGCACGCCATCCCGGTCCTGCTGCTCTGGTTGGCAGGTCCAGCCTGGGCGGATGAGATCCGTGTCATTACTTCGGGCGGCTTCACGGCCGCCTACCAGAAACTTGTGCCGCTGTACGAGGCCGCCACGCAGGATCACGTCATCACCGCGTACGGCGCATCGATGGGCAATGCCCCCGATTCCATTCCCAGCCGGCTAGCCCGCGGCGAGACATTTGATGTCGTAATCCTGGCGGACTCAGGGCTCGACAAGCTGGTAGAGGAAGGCAAAGTGGCGCGAGGGAGTCGGGTCGATCTGGCGCGCTCACTAATCGGCATGTCCGTGCGCAAGGGGACGCCGAAGCCGGATATCAGCACCACGGAAGCCGTGAAGCAAACCCTGCTCAACGCCAGATCGATCGCCTATTCCGCCAGCGCCAGCGGCACCTATCTTTCCAACGAGCTGTTTCCCCGGCTCGGCGTCGCGGACAAGATCAAGGACAAGGCCCACAAGATCTACAGCGAGCGCGTCGGGACCGTGGTCGCGCGTGGCGACGCGGACATCGGCTTTCAGCAGGTAAGCGAATTGCTGCCGTTCAAGGAACTGGATTTCGTCGGCCCGTTGCCAGAGGAACTGCAACAGAAAGTCTTCTTCTCAGCCGGAACGATTGCAGGTCGGCAGACAACGGCCACCTCGCGCTTCGTCAGATTCCTGGCCTCGCCAGCGGCGGCTGCAATTGTCGGCAGCACCGGACTCGAACCTGTGGCGACCCCGCTGCCACCGCCAGCGCCGCCGGTGCTTGGACAATCGCCGAAGCCCTGATGCATGCGGGGCCGCTCCGATGTGCCCCGCACGCTTCATCCACGAGACACCAGACTTCCTTTACGCGCGCCCAGTGAGCGCAAGTGCGTCAACCAGGCCGCCAGGGATGCAAGTGAACTACCGTCGCCCCATCCGCACGATCCCTTCTTCCGGCGGCGATATCTCCAACGTTGCCAGCAGCAGCCCCATGCCCGCCAGAATGTGATACTGGCTGGCAATCTCCGTGTACTCGCTGGTCACATAGGCAGTGCGCGCACTGAAGTATTCGTTCTCGGCGTTGAGCAGGTCCAGCAGGCTGCGTTGCCCAATCCGGAACTGCTTGGCATAGCTGACCCGGGTCGCATCGCTGGATTCGACATATTGCCCAAGGATGGCAACACGGTCATGCGCGGTAAGGTAGGCATTGTAGGCCTGCGACACGCCTTCCTGCACCTGCCTTCGAATGCTATCGAGGTTTTGCATCGCTTCCTGTATCTGGTACCCGGCCTCGTTGATACGCGCCTTGTCGGCATTGCCGCGAAAAATGTTGTAGCGCAGGCGGAGCATGACGCTGCGCTCGTCAGTGGTGCCAAGCACGCGGTCACGGTCCCGGTTCATGCTGACTTCGAGATCCAACCTCGGATACATCGCCGACTTGGCGAGCGATCGTGTTGCCTCGGCCGCGGCAATATCGGCCTGCGCGGCATTCAGTGATGGATGGCTGGCATAGGCGACCTGCACGGCTTGAACTTCCGTCGCGGGCAGCGCGGCGGCGAGAGAGGTCGGCCGGGTCAATTCCTGCGGTAATACGCCCACCACGCGCCGGTATGCGGTCAGGGCGTCCTGGAGACTGCCTTGCTCCGCCCTGAGGGCGGCGCGGGCCTGCGCCAGACGGCTTTCGGCCTGGAACAGGTCGGCGCGGCGCAGCACGCCGTTCTCCGCGCCCGTCCGGATGTGCTCATGGATGCGCTCGTGTGTCTCAAGGTTGGCCATGGCGATCGCCACGGTTTCCCGGCGGCGCATCACTTCCATATAGACCGCGACCGTTCGCAGTGCGATGTCCTCCGCCGTGGCGCCGACACGGTATGCGGCCCCGTCGATCTTCGCGCCCTGGCGGTCCACTTCGCTGCTGACGGCAAAGCCGTCGAACAGCATCTGCGAGATCGTGACGCCGGCGGCATGGCTGGCATAGTTCGAGTCGGCCAGCCCCATCAGGCGCGTGTTGTGGCTGTCCAGCCGCACCTGGCCGGTAGCCGCATTCACATCGACACGGGGCAGGTAGCCGGCCTGCGCCTGCTTCAGCCCCTCATCGGCGGCAAGCCGCCGGCTCCCCGCGGCCAGTACCTCGGGATTGGTATGCACGGCCTGGTCCACCGCCTGCCGCAATGCCTGCGGGGCGGCCGCGGTCGGCAACAGCATGGCGACCCACAGCAGCACGCATGCCAGCCGGCATGGCGTCGATCCCATAATTTCCCCAATCGGGCGCTCTTGCGGCTTGCCTGCCGGCCAGGCCCGGCAAGCCGTCCGTCACCCTTATTTTGCCCTTCTCAACCGTGTTTCCGGTATTGCTGACGCATCACCTGCTTGTTGGCATGCAGCTGGCGACGCGCTTAAACCGTGTGGATATTTCCATTGCTCAGCAGCGTATTGAGATCGACGCCTGCGACGCCTTGCAGCACGGCTACATCCTGGAATGCCGCACCGGTGCCACCGCCATCCCGATCCACGCTGACCACCGTGTTGCCGCCGACCTCCGACAGATGAATGAACTGGGCCGCGTTCGCGCCCGTTACGTTCATGCCCGATAGCAGGTCCGAAAGATCCAGCACGTCGCCGCCGGCAGCCGTGGGATTGACGTTGAAATCGGTGATGGTATCGACGGAAGCTGCGTCCGCCCGGAGAAAGCCGAAGGTATCGGTGCCGGCCCCGCCTGTGAGTGTGTCGGCGCCGGCGCCGCCAACCAGGGTGTCATTGCCGTCCCCGCCGAGCAGGATATCGTTGCCGGCGCCGCCGCGCAGCACATCGTTTCCGGCTGAACCGGTCAGCGTGTCGTTGAACGACGAACCGATTACGCCCTCCATGTTTTTGTAGGTGTCGGTCCCCAGTCCAACGCCGGCCAGGTTCACCGCGGTGGCGGTGCTGCCCTGGACCAGCGTGAAATTGAGCGCGCCGGTAGCATCCGAGAAGTCCAGCAGGTCGATGCCAGCGCCGCCATCGATCATGTCATTACCCGCGCCGCCGCGGAGAATGTCATTGGCGTTGCTACCGGTGAGCGTATCGTTGTACTTGGATCCGATCACGCCTTCCATGTTGCTGTAGGTGTCTTTGTCGAGACCGACGCTGGTCAGGTCGACCTGGGTACTCCCGCTGCCCTGTACCAGGGTAAAAGCGAAGCCTGCGGTGGCATCGGAGAAATCGAGCATATCGATGCCGGCGCCGCCGTCCAGAATATCGTTCCCGGCGCCTCCACGCAGCGTGTCGTCGCCCGCGCCGCCCTTCAACGTGTCCGCCGCAGCGCCACCCACGAAGAAGTCGCTCACCCCGGCGCCTGTCAACGCGTCGCTGTTGCTCCCGCCATCGAGGTAGGACGCCTGGTAGCTCACGTCGGCCAGGGATACCGTCGCGGCTCCGTTGGTCGATGAAATATTCACGGTGACCGTGGCGGTGCTGGTGCCGCCGGCACCATCGGAGACCGTGTAGGTGAAGCTGCCGGAGCTGCTGTTGCCGGTCTGGAATGTGATGAAGGAATCGTTGGTTCCAGGCGCGAACTGGACGCCGGAGACCCCGCCCGAACCGGCGCCGAGCGCGGTAATAGTCAGGGCGCTACCGTCGATGTCGGCATCGTTGCCAAGAAGCGCGCTCACGGGTATCAGGATGCCGCTGGTGTTGTTCGATGCATAGATGACATCGCCAGCCGCCACGGGCGCATCGTTGACGGGATGGATCGCGATCGCCACGGAGTCGGTGTCCACGGCGGTTCCATCGTCGGTTCGGATCTGAAGCGATGCGGCGCCCGCATAATCCTTGTCGCCGAGGAACGACATGCCATCCAGCGCGGCTTGGATGGCGGCGTCGCTACCGGTGAACGTCATGGTACTGTCCGAGGAACCGTCACCCGCCAGGAACGTCAGGCCAGCAGTGCCGTCCAGCGTAAGCGCGCCATGGGTGACGCTTAGCGTTACGGTGTGGGTCGAATTGTCTACGTCCGAGAAGCTGATGCCGTTGCCGTTTGCGGCGCTGAATACCAGGGGCGTATCCTCATCGACCGCCTGCGCGGCGGGGACGACGTTGACCGCCGTGTCATTGCTGCCGGTAATGTTGACCGTCACGGTCTGCTGCGCAGTCAGATCCGCCGAATGCACCGTGAGAGAATCGGTCACTTGCTGGCCGGCAGTGAGGCCATCGGCCTTCGTGTTGTCCAGCGTGTAGGTCCATGCGCCGGAATTGCTGTCGAAGGTGAAGGTGCCATAGGTGCCGGTGAGGCTGTCCGGCGCCACCGTGGCGAAGTGGGCTTCGCCGCTGTCCACATCATGCACAGTCAGCGTGCCGCTGGCCGAGGGGTCGCCTGCGACCGCGTTGTTAGCGCCGCCCGCTTCGGTCACGGCCACATCTTCGCTGGCCGACGCGGTGATGGTTGCGCTGTCATTGCTGCCGGTGATGTTTACCGTAATCGTCTGCTGCGTGGACTCGTCGGCCGAGTGCACCGTGAGCGAATCATTCACCTGCTGACCGACGGTCAATGCATCGGCCTTGGTGTTGTCCAGCGTGTAAGTCCAGGCGCCGGAGCTGCTGTCGAAGGTGAAGGTGCCGTACGTGCCCGTCAGGCTCTCCGGTGCCACCGTGGCGAAGTGGGCTTCGCCGCTATCCACATCATGCACGGTCAGCGTGCCGCTGGCCGAGGGGTCGCCTGCGACCGCGTTGTTAGCGCCGCCCGCTTCGGTCACGGCCACATCTTCGCTGGCCGACGCGGTGATGGTTGCGCTGTCATTGCTGCCGGTGATGTTTACCGTAATCGTCTGCTGCGTGGACTCGTCGGCCGAGTGCACCGTGAGCGAATCATTCACCTGCTGACCGACGGTCAATGCATCGGCCTTGGTGTTGTCCAGCGTGTAAGTCCAGGCGCCGGAACTGCTGTCGAAGGTGAAGGTGCCGTACGTGCCCGTCAGGCTCTCCGGTGCCACCGTGGCGAAGTGGGCTTCGCCGCTATCCACATCATGCACGGTCAGCGTGCCGCTGGCCGAGGGGTCGCCCGCGACCGCGTTGTTCGAGCCGCCGGCTTCGGTCACGGCCACATCTTCGCTGTCCGATGCGCTGATGGTCGCGCTGTCATTGCTGCCGGTGATGTTCACCGTAATTGTCTGCTGCGTGGTTTGGTCGGCCGAGTTCACCGTCAGCGAATCATTCACCTGCTGACCCACGGTCAATGCATCGGCCTTGGTGTTGTCCAGCGTGTAAGTCCAGGCGCCGGAGTTGCTGTCAAAGGTGAAGGTGCCGTATGTGCCCGTCAGGCTTTCCGACGCCACCGTGGCGAAGTGGGCTTCGCCGCTGTCCACATCATGCACAGTCAGCGTGCCGCTGGCCGAGGGGTCGCCTGCGACCGCGTTGTTATTGCCGCCGGCTTCGGTCACGGCCACATCCTCGCTGGCCGACGCGGTGATGGTCGCGCTGTCATTGCTGCCGGTGATGTTCACCGTAATCGTCTGCTGCGCGGTCTGGTCGGCCGAGTGCACCGTGAGCGAATCATTCACCTGCTGACCGACGGTCAATGCATCGGCCTTGGTGTTGTCCAGCGTGTAAGTCCAGGCGCCGGAGCTGCTGTCGAAGGTGAAGGTGCCGTACGTGCCCGTCAGGCTTTCCGGCGCCACCGTGGCGAAGTGGGCTTCGCCGCTGTCCACATCATGCACAGTCAGCGTGCCACTGGCCGAAGGGTCGCCTGCGACCGCGTTGTTACTGCCGCCGGCTTCGGTCACGGCCACATCTTCGCTGGCCGACGCCGTGATGGTGGCGGCAACCGGTGCGCTGACCTCATAGCCCGCGAAGTCGGCCTTCGTCAGCTCATGCAGGCCGTTCAGCCGAATGACCATTTCCGGCTGGCCCGGGTTGCCGTCGACATCGACATAGACATAGGTATTGCCGCCCGATTGCTCGAACCAGGCGCCGTGGGCCGTCGGAGTCCCTCCGCCCCATTGGAACCCTGAACTCCCAAGGACGGGCCGCAAATCGATCTGGTCCGATCCCCGGACAAAATCGGTGATGACGTCCATGCTCGCCGCGGTCGAATCGGATACGGCGGAATAAACGAAGACGTCGCGGCCGCTTCCGCCACTCAGCTTGTCGGCGCCCGCGCCGCCCTGGATGGTGTCGTTGCCGCCTTCGCCATAGATGGTGTCGTTGCCTTTTCCGCCGTATAGAAAGTCGTTTCCGCCCATCACGGCGTTGTCGCCGTTGTCTCCATAAATCAGGTCATCACCGTTGCCCCCATAGACGCGGTCATTGCCCGGCTGGGTCGATTCATGGCCGCGCCCAAGCAAATAGTCGGCGTAGGTGTCAAAGCCGTCGCCATACAATGTGTCGCCACCATTGTCGGTGCCAGCAGATTCGGTGTCGCCGTTCAGGCTGCCGATCACGTCGTCGCCACTGCCGCCGTACACGGCGTCAACCCCGTTTCCGCCCAGGAGGACGTCATTGCCGAGTCCGCCGAACACACGGTCCTTGCCATTGCCGCCCAGCAGCGTGTCGTCGCCGCTGCCGCCCTCGATGATGTCATCGCCGTTGCCACCGTCGACGTAGTCATTGCCGGCCCCGGCAGAGACGTAATCATTGCCATTGCCACTGAGGATCGTGTCGGTCCCGGCCGTGCCCAGGATATTGTCCGCCGAATTGGTACCGGTCAGTGTTGCCATATTTCCTCCGTCCTTAAATAGATGGCGGCCCGTTTGCCAGGCCATGCCTGTTATCGTGCTGCGCGGGTTCGCACGCCCGCGCAAGGGGTCAGCGTTCGCGCAATGCCAGTTCTTTGGTCTTGATAATCGGTTTGAGCAGGTAGTGCAGCACCGTCTTCTGGCCGGTCAGCACATCCACCGTAGCCACCATGCCGGGCAGGATGGGCACCTGCGTAGTGCTGCCGGTGGGGCGGTTGTCCCGGGTGCGCACCCGCACCAGGTAATAGCTCTCCGGGCGTTCGCCCGGACGCTCCGGCATCAGCGTATCGGCGCTGATATGCTCCACCGTTCCCGGAAAGCCGCCGTAGATGGAAAAGTCGTATGCCGACAGCTTCACCATGGCAGGCTGCCCGGGCCGCAGGAATGCGATGTCGGCCGGTCGCACGCGTGCCTCGACGAGCAACGTGTCTTCCAATGGCACGATTTCCATCAGGTCCATGCCGGGCTGGATGACGCCGCCCACGGTATTGACCTTGAGCTGCTTCACGATTCCCGCCATCGGCGCTTTCACCAGCGTACGGTCCACGCGGTCCTGCAACGCGGTATTGGTAGCGCTCTGCGCCTGTTGCTCTGCCTTGGCCTGGTTGAGGTCCTGCATGGCCTCGGCGCGGAAATGCGTGGTGAGTTCCTCGAGCTTCTTCTGGCTCTCGCGATAGGCGGCATCCAGTCGCGGCATGGCCAGGCGTGTCGCGTCAAGCTCGCCCTGCAGGTCGTTGGCCTGGCGTTCCAGCCGCAGCAGGTCCACCTCGGAGACCACGCCCTGCGCCACCATGGGCCGCATCATGGCCAGTTCCCGCGATACGAGCTGGTGGCTCTGCCGCAGTTGCTGCTCGCGCGAACGCTTCTCGGCCAGTTCCTGCCGGCGCTGGTCCGACTGCTGGCGCACCACAGCGAGGTTGGCTTCCAGCGCGCGCTTGCGGGATTCGAACAGCGAGCGCTCCTCCGTCACAAAGGCCCGGTTCGCGGCATTGCCGATCGCACCGTCATCGAACGACACGCCGCCAGCTTCGGCGCTCAGCCGGGCGATGCGGGCAACCAGGGCGTCGTCCTTGGTTCTGCCCTCCTTGAAGGAAGCCGTGAAACGGGTATCGTCGATGCGCATCAGCGGCTCGTCCTTGCGCACGACCTGGCCCGGCCGCACCATGATTTCCGCGACGATCCCCCCTTCCAGGTTCTGCACGACCTGGACCTGGCTCGAGGGAATGATCTTGCCCTCGCCCACGGTCACTTCGTCCACCCGTGCCAGACCGGCCCACAGGAGCGCAATCAGCACGAAGGCCAGCGTAGCCCAGAGGATCCAATGCGCAAACGGCCGCGGTGCGGCGCAGGCCGCGGCGTGGCGCTCGCTCATGAAGGCGCTGTCGTCGGCCCGCGCCCGCAGGGCCGTGACGATGCGCCGCAACAGCGAAGCGCGCCGGCGTTCAGGCTGAGGCGACATGAAGCTTCCTCCCGGCCAGTGCGTTGAGCACTTCGGCCTTGGGACCATCGGCGACGATACGGCCCTGGTCCATCACGATCAGCCGGTCAACCAGGCTGAGCAACGAGCCGCGATGCGTGACCAACACCAGCGTGCGGTCTCCGAGCGCCGACGCCAGCCTGGCCTTGAACAGCTCTTCGGTACGGTTGTCCATCGCGCTGCTGGGCTCGTCGAGCAGCAGCAGCGGCGGCTGCAGCAGTTCGGCGCGCGCGATGGCGATGGCCTGGCGCTGTCCGCCCGAAAGCCCTTCGCCGCGTTCGCCCAGGCGCAGGTCGAAGCCGTCCGGCAAGCGATCGATGAAGTCGCTGACGCCGCCCAGCCGCGCCGCCCGCAGTACTGCCTCGTCATCGGCATGGGGCGCGGCCATGACGATGTTGTCGCGCACGGTGCCGCTGAACAGCATCACGTCCTGCGGCACATAGCCGATATCGCGGCGCAAGGCCGTCGGGTCGAGCTGGCGCACTTCTGCGCCGTCGACCAGCACGGTGCCGGCATCGGGAGCATAGAGCCCGAGAACAAGCTTCTCGATCGTCGTCTTGCCGGAACCGATGCGCCCGATCAGGCCCACGCGCTCGCCGCTGGCGATCCGGAACGATACGCTGTCCAGCGCCGCATTGGCGCGCCCCGGATATTGGAAGCTGACTTCGCGAAATTCAATCTCGCCGCGCAGCTTGGGGCGGTGGACGAAATGTTTTTCGGGTGGCCGCTCCACGGGCCATTGCATCACCTTTTCCAGCCCGGCCAGCGCGGTCCGGGCCTGGTGGTAGCGCGTGGTCAGTGCCGCCATTTGCGACAAAGGCGCCAGTGCCCTGCCGGCGAGGATGGTGCATGCAATCAGTCCGCCCGTCGTGAGCCGATCTTCCGTAATCAGATAAACGCCGAGCACTACCACCGCCAGCGACGCCGCTTGCTGGGCGAACAGCGAGACATTGATCACGCAGGCCGACAGCAGGCGGGACTTCAGCCCCAGCCTTGCCATCTGCCCGATCACTTGCTCCCAGTTGCGCTGCGCCGCGCCCTCCGCACCAAGCGTCTTGATGGTCTCCAGGCCCACCAGCGCCTCGACCAGCGCCGCCTGGCGCTGGGCCGCACAGGCGCTGCTTGCGCGAACGGCCCGCGACAGCGGTCCCTGCAACGCCAGGCTCATCCCGATGACGACCGGCACGGTCAGCAGCGGCACCCAGGCCAGCGGGCCGCCGACCCAGAACATGGCGGCAATGAAGACCACCGCGAACGGCAGGTCGATCAGGGTGGTGATGGTGGCCGACGTCAGGAATTCGCGCACCGACTCGAACTCGTGCAGCTGGCTGCTGAGGCTCCCGACCGACGCGGGCCGCGCCTTCATCTGGATGCCTAGCACGCGCTCGAACACGCTGGCGGAGACCGTGACATCGATCCGCCTGCCGGCCACATCGACAAAATAGCCGCGCAAGGTACGCATCACGAGGTCAAACCCGATCACAAGACCGACACCGATCGCCAACGCCCACAGTGTCTCCATCGCGTGATTCGGCACCACGCGGTCGTACACGTTCATGGTGAACAGGGGCATGGCCAGTGCGAACAGGCTGGTCAGCAACGAGGCGACCAGCACTTCCCCGTAGAGCGGCCATGATTGGCGAACTGCATCCCAGAACCACTGGCGCGGCTGGGCGGGGCCGGCTTCGGCGCCAGCGTCGGCACGATGGGCGGGCCGTGCAAAGATCGCATGGCCGCTGTAGCGGCATGCCAGCCTGTCGCGCGCGATCTCCTGCTCGCCGTCGCCCGTTTCGGGCAGTGCGATCAGCAGGGTGCCGTTTTCGAGGCGGCGCAGCAAGACACAGGCCTCGCGCTCGTCAAGCAGCAGGATCGCCGGCAGCACGAGGTCGGGGATATCGTCGAGCCCGCGCCTGACCAGCCGGGCAGACAGGCCCGCCCGTGCCGCGGCGCGGGGAAACAGTTCGGGAGTCAGGCGGTTCGTTTCGAGTGGCAGGCCGGCCACCAGGGCTTGCGCCGATACCGCACGGTGAAAGGATCGCGCCAGCCAAATCAGACAACCCAGCAGAGGATCGTCCGACGCAGCGTGCAGCGCTGAAGACGGAAGATCCCAGTCGGCGCCCGCAGTGGGCGCGGCGGTAGCGGTGTGCATGGTGCCCCGCCTTCCGTCAGGAATCACCGGCGCCAGGCAGGCGACCGGCGCTGTCTTGCCAGCGCATCAGCGCGCACGATTTTAACGGCGCGGACAGCGTGCGCCCCGGTTCCAAACACCCATCCATGGTTACCCCCCGGTCCCAATGGTGTGATGTTCAGGAAGCTTAAGTGAAGAGTCCGGCGGAACGCATCATCCAAAAGGTTGGGTTGGCAAGGCTAAAAGTGAGGAGGTCCTCGTCCATCCGTCTATGGCCCGGATGACCAGCTCATCCCATACCTGGTTTCTGCACCGCCTCCATCCTCGGAGAGCGGCCAGCATGCTGCGACCCACACGAAGGCAGGAAAGGGTCATGGCACCGGCGGGGGCGCCAAACAGCGTCATGGTGGCTAGCGCTTTCGCTGCGCCGTAGGACCACCATAGAAAAACCCCTCGGCGCGGGGTGGCTCCGAGGGGCTGAAGGCCTGTAGACAGGAGGAGATCCAGCGCCTACGCGGCCAGTGTACGGGGCTGCCAGCAAGGGGCGCATCCCCCAAGCGGGTCACCTCTTTCAAGTTTGTCTTTCTGCGCCGTGCAGGCCGCCAGGGTTCCCGGGTGCCGTCGGGTAAGCTGAGCGGGAAGCCGTCGAAATTTTCCGGACATTTCGGCAATTCAAATCCATCAGGCCCAGCGAGATGCACAGTCCGACACTCACGTTCCCCGATCAGGAAGCCTGGGAAGCCTGGCTCGAAGCCAACGCAGAGGCTGCGCCCGGTGTCTGGCTGCGCATTGCAAAGCGATCTGCCGAATCGTCCACCGTTTCTTATGCCCAGGCACTCGAGAGCGCGCTTTGCTACGGTTGGATCGATGGGCAGAAGCAGGCTGAAAGCGAGCACTACTGGTTACAACGATTTACGCCCCGGACGGCCAGAAGCATCTGGTCCAGGATCAACAAGGCAAAAGCCGAGGCATTGATTTCCGCCGGGAGGATGCGCCCCGCAGGGCTTCGCGCAATCGATCGGGCCAGGCGCGACGGACGTTGGGAGGCCGCCTATGCATCCGCCAGTGCGGCGACCTTGCCCGATGATCTGCGGCAGGCCCTCGACGCCAACCCCAAGGCAAAGCAGTTCTTCGCTACCCTGAATAGCCAGAACCGGTACGCCATCCTGTTCAGGCTCCAGAACGTAAAGAGGGCCGAAACGCGCGCAAAGAAAATTTCTCAATTCATCGACATGCTGAACCGTGGCGAAAAGATCCACCCATAGCCTCTAGCCGCATTCTGTGGTGCTACTTCGACCACGGCGCCGTACACCACTGCTGCTCGCAAGGCACCCCATCATGGTTGCCGTCCATCTTCGTATCGGGACAGTTCTTCAGAAAGAATTTCGCTTCGCCACACGATGTCATTTGCGAGCAATGGGTTCGGCCGTCACAGCGGAATTGAACTTGTGCCACCTCGCCCGTATCGGAAGGCGCAGCCGCCTCGGCAACGCGCCATTCCTTGCTGCGTGCATGCTGACTATAGGTGGAGTAGGCGTAGGCGCCAATCGCGATTGCCAACGCCAGCGCAATCAGCCTGGGCGTGAATGAGCGGCGATTCCGTACCTGTTGTACCCGTGTATGCGGCCGCTTCACGGCTTGTCCCACTACCTTCCGATACACCCGGATCGCCGCGGGCTTGCCGTCCTTGCCGGCCCCGACCTCATAGTCCAGCGACTCTCCGACTGTTGGCCGCAAGCCGTCCCGGGGAAATGCACTGATGTGAACGAAAACTTCGCGGCCAGGGGCTGCGGGCGCAATAAAGCCGAAGCCGCGATCGTCATTCCAGGATTTGAGCTTGCCCGTAAGTCGCATGGGGAGAATCGCAAAAAAAACCTGAGACGATCCAGGCGAGCGTTTCAGGCTTCATTCCGTAGGGATAAGCGCTGCCTGCGCCGCGCAATGTAGTGGCATCGCATATCGAGTGTCAATATGCCACCTGCGACCAGGCGGCTGCACGCAATGCATCCACGCTGCCTGTCTCCGGGTCTTTTCTCCGGCTTTTAAAGCAGGAATCGAATGTATGGTTCTTTAAATCAGCTTGCCCCTGCTTCTCAGAAGCCAACGGTCAGGGAAGCCAGCACGATCCGTGGATCCGCAACCGTCAGGCCGCCGTAGGCGTCGACGGCGGTCCAGCCGCGGAGGTTCAGGACATTCTGGATGGTAAGCCGCCAGGTTGCGGCCCCACCGGATCCGGGATAACCCTAGTCCTGTATGACGGCGAAATGACAGCTTGGATCTCTAGCATCGCCGTCCCATAGCCCTCCATGGGCATTGGTCATAGGAGACAACTGTCATGCGCATCGCCGGCATGGTTGAGAGATCACAGCGATCACGACAAGTCGCGTTCGCCGCGTCGCGTGCGGTAGAGCACACAGCACGGCTTCGCGCGGGCCTCTCGCGCAACATACACTGCCGCAGTGCCGACGCAGTGACCGGAGCGTCGCAGTCCCGGATGCGAAGCACTGTTTTGGCCGCCGGCCACCCCGGCGAGCGCAAGCCTGATGCTGCGCGCGCCGCTGCATCGGCCTGCCGGTTCGCGAACTTCGCAGCGCCTGAGGAACGCCCATGCTGACCGCCATCGCCTACACGATGATCATCGTCTTCATGGCGCTGATCATGACCAAGCGCCTATCGGCGATGGTTGCCCTGATTTTGGTGCCGATCGTCTTCGGGCTGCTGGCGGGCTTCGGGCTCGAACTCGGCCCGATGATGCTGGAGGGCATCAAGAAGCTCGCCCCGACCGGCGTCATGCTGATGTTCGCGATCCTGTTCTTCGGGATCATGATCGACGCCGGCCTGTTCGACCCGGCCGTGCGGGTCATCCTCCGGCTGGTCGGCAATGATCCGACCAAGATCGTGATGGGGACGTTCGTGCTGGCGACGGTAGTCTCGCTCGACGGCGACGGCTCTACCACCTACATGATCACGTGCGCGGCCATGCTGCCACTGTACAAGCGCCTGGGCCTGAGCCGCCTGGTGCTGGCCTGCGTCATCATGATGGCCGGCGGGCTCATGAACATCCTGCCGTGGGGCGGCCCGACCGCGCGCGCAGCCAGTTCGCTGGGCGTGGATGTTGGCCAGCTGTTCGTGCCGATGATCCTGCCGATGATCGTCACCGGCGTGTGGGGCCTGTTCGTCGCGGGTCTGCTGGGGCGCCGGGAAAAGAAGCGGCTCGGTGCCCTGGCCCTGCAGCAAGCCGGCGAGCCGGCCGACGGTGCCCCCGCAGTCACGGCCAGCGACCCGGTCACCGCGCGGCCGCGGCTGCTGTGGTTCAACCTTGCGCTGACGGTAGCTCTGATGGCGCTGCTGATCCACGGCGCGATCCCGCTGCAGGTGCTGTTCATGGTCGCCTCGGCCATCGCCCTGATGGTCAACTACCCCAATATGCAGGACCAGAAGGAACGGCTCGCTGCGCATGCCGGCAATATCGTCCCGGTCGTTTCGCTGATTTTCGCCGCGGGTATTTTCGTGGGCATCCTGTCGGGCACGAAAATGGTGGATGCCATCGCCGCCAGCGTGATTGCCGGCCTGCCCAACTGGCTGGAGCCGTATCTCGCGGTGGTGACGGCGGTGCTGAGCGTGCCGTTCACGTTCTTCATCTCGAACGATGCTTTCTACTTCGGCATCCTGCCGATCCTGGCCAAGGCCGGTGCCGTGCACGGCATTACCGCGGCGGAACTCGGCCGCGCTTCGCTGATCGGCCAGCAGGTCCACCTGCTCAGCCCGCTGGTGGCGTCTACCTACCTGCTGGTCGGCCTGGCCGAGGTCGAGTTCGGCGACCATCAGCGTTTTACGCTGTTGTGGGCACTGTCGGCGGCGGTAGTGATGCTGGCCGCGTGCATTGTCTTCGGCGTGATCCCGTTCATGGGCCGGACCTGAGGCACTGTCATGCAAAATCACCGCACCTCACGGCTCGCCCGCCGACGCGCCCTGCTCGGGCTGGCGCTGGGCTGGCCGCTGGCATCGTCCGCGCAGAACGCCAATGAATTGCTGGACTATGCGCCGCGGGCCAAGCCGCCGCCAGGCTACGACTCCGCCTATGCCGACGTGGTCCGCGCGGCCGAGGACGAAGGCCGGCTGGTGATCTACGCGACCACGGACGCCGACGTGGTGCGGCCGCTGCTGGCCGATTTCCAGGCAATGTATCCGCGCGTCCGGGTCGAGTACGACGACCTGACCAGCACCGAGCTGTATCACCGCTACCTGGCCGAGACGCAGCTCGGGACCGAGTCCGCCGACGTCCTGTGGAGCTCGGCGATGGACCTGCAGGCCAGCCTGGCCAGGCGCGGCTATGCCATGACCTACGCCTCGCCGGAGGCATCCGCCCTGCCCGCCTGGGCCCGCTGGCAGGATCAGGGCTGGGCGACCAGCATTGACCCGGTGGCGATCGCCTACAACCGGAAGCTGCTGCGCGCCGCGCAGGTACCGCGCACGCACGCCGACCTGGCGAAGCTGCTGGCCACGCAGGCTAGCCAGCTGCGCCGCAAGGTCATCACCTACGACATCGAGAAATCCGGCCTCGGATTCCTGCTGGCCACGCAGGATGCCGCGGCCGGACCGGCCTTGTGGGACATCGCCACGGCACTGGGCAAGCTCGACACCCGCTATGTGTCCACCACCGCCGCCATGCTGCGCCAGGTCGCCAGCGGCAGCGTGGCGCTCGCCTACAACGTGCTTGGCGCGTACGCGCTTGGCCAGGCGCGGAACAACGCCGCCATTGGCGTCGCCTTCCTGACCGACTACACGCTGGTGCTGTCGCGCATCCAGCTGATCAGCCAGCGCGCGCGCCACCCGAACGCGGCGCGCTTGTGGATCGACTATACGCTGTCGCGGCGCGGCCAGACCCTGATGGCGCAGCGCGCCGGGCTGTACGCCGTGCGCAGCGATGTCGGCGGCGACACCACCGCCGCCCGGCTGGTGACGCAGCTCGGCACCAGCATGCGGCCGATCCTGAACGACGCTGACCTGACGCGTCATCTCGATATCGCGGCCTATCGCGAGTTCGTGACACGCTGGCGCACCGCCACGGGCCAGAAGTAGCACCACCGGGACACCCGCCGCTTCAGGCGGGTTTCTTGTATCCGCATATTGGCCCGCCACGCGCCTATACACAGAGATACAAAGCCCCGGGATTCCCGACACATGCCGCTTGCCGCGGCCTCCTAGACTCGTGCTCAGGTTGATCAAGCACACAGGAGAAACAGATGTCGGAACGAATCGATGTGCCCCGCCGGGGCTTTCTGGGCGTCGCGGCGGCAACGCTGGCCGCAGCGCAATTGGGCCTTTCGCAAGCCGCCCGGGCACAGGCCAGCGTAGCGAAGGCCGCACCCCTGCCCCGGACCAGGCCTGGCGCGCATACGGGCTTCGCACCCATCCGGCAAGTCAACGCCGGCGTGCTGAACGTGGGCTACGCCGAGGCCGGCCCGGCCGACGGGCCGGTTGCGCTGCTGTTGCACGGCTGGCCCTACGACATCCACAGCTTCGTCGACGTGGCGCCGCTGCTGGCGGCGCGCGGCTATCGCGTGATCATGCCCTTCCTGCGCGGCAATGGCTCTACCACCTTCCTGTCGGCGGACACCCAGCGCAATGGCCAGCCCTCGGCCATCGCCGCCGACATGATCGCGCTGATGGATGCACTCGCCATCCGCCACGCCGTGGTGGCCGGCTTCGACTGGGGCGCGCGCACCGCAGATATCATGGCCGCGCTGTGGCCGGACCGCTGCCGCGGGCTGGTGTCGGTGAGCGGCTACCTGATCGGCAGCCAGGCCGCCGGCACGCTGCCGCTGCCGCCCGAGGCCGAACTGCAATGGTGGTACCAGTTCTACTTCGCCACGGACCGCGGCGCGGCCGGCTACCGCAAGTACACGCGGCAGTTCGCCAAACTGATCTGGAAGCTGGCATCGCCGCAATGGAACTTCGACGACGCCACCTTCGAGCGCAGCGCGGCCGCATTCGACAACCCCGATCACGTGGATATCACCCT
Source organism: Cupriavidus sp. C2SS-8b (assembly GCF_057073745.1). Lineage (NCBI taxonomy): Bacteria > Pseudomonadati > Pseudomonadota > Betaproteobacteria > Burkholderiales > Burkholderiaceae > Cupriavidus > Cupriavidus sp. C2SS-8b. The sequence continues at coordinate 355,571 of NZ_CP172717.1, read as the reverse complement.
CCACAACTACCGCTGGCGGCAAGGGCTGGCCACCGGCGAAGCGCGGTTCGATGACATCGAGAAGAGGCTCGCCACGGCGCCGGCCATCATCGTGCCGACCATCACCATGGAAGGCGATGCCAATGGCGCGCCCCATCCCGTGCCCAGCGCCTATGCCAGCAAGTTCACCGGCCGGTACGAGCACCGCAACCTGACCGGCGGCATCGGCCACAACCTGCCGCAGGAAGCGCCTGCCGCCTTTGCGCAGGCCGTCCTTGACGTAGACCGGCGCTGAGGCGGGACGATGGTTCGATGCGCGAAGCGCCCGCTAGTTACAGCGGCTCGACCTTTGGCGGGCCTTTCGGCTGGAACGGGAATCCCGGCGGAAACTCGGGCAGTGCCGGCATTGGCGGCATCGGGGGGAACGATGGCAATGGCGGCATCGCGGGCATCGGCGGCATCGACCCGTTAGGGTTGGGCTCACCCACGGCGATGTTTGGCATGGTGGCATAGCCGCCGCGGATGGCGGCGCGCGCAGCAAGATCCAGTTCGCGGGCGTGTGTCAGGTTCTCGATCAGTAGTGTGGACATGGGAGTCTCCTGTAGTCATGGAAAGCGAACGGCGGAAACGACGTTCGACCGGGACTATGCAGATGCCGTGCCATGGAAGGCACGGGTCTTCAGGTGCGCGCTACGGCCTTGCGTGCAGGGATTCTGGTGGGGCGCGGCCAACAACCGCGCGAAACGTCAGCGCGGCCCGAACAGCCGTATCCACCTGCCTTGTTCCTAAGCGCCAACCTGCTCGATGGTCGGCTCGCACAGGATCGGAAAATTGACCGAGTTGGCAATGAAGCATTGCTCGTGTGCGGCATGGTGCAGCTGCTTCGCCAGTTCGGGATCATCCGAGGCGCGGATGGCGACGCGCGGCCGCAGCACGATCTGCGTGAACTGGCTGCGCTCGCCCTCGACCATCATGCCCTGCGCTTCATCCGCATACGCCAGCACGGCGATGCCCGCGTCGGCGCACAGGTGCAGGTACCAGAGCTTGTGGCACGCCGCCACGGAAGCCACCAGCAAATCCTCGGGATTCCAGCGAGCCGCGTCTCCGAGGAACGCCGGGTCCGACGAGCCGGGAATGGCTGGCTTGGCCCCCGAGCGGATCATGTAGTCGCGTGCATAAGCCCGGTAGCCCGACGTCCCGCTTCCCTTGTTGCCGGTCCATTCGACCGAGACCCGATAGTGATGTTCACGCTTGGCCATGTCTGCGCTGCTCCTGGTCGATGCCGTTGAAGTGCAACGCATGACGGGCCCCGCCGGCCCTGCGTCGCGGGACTCCATTATTCCAAAGGACACGAAAACGGGGTCGACAGGCCGCTGCGCCGGGTGCGGAAAGCGGCTCAGGCGATCGAGCGCCGCAGTACGCGCGACGGATGGCTCGCCAGCCGCCGCGCCGTCTGCAAGGAGACGCCGAAGCGGTCATAGAACGCGGATTCCACATCGCCGGCCGCAGGCCAGCCGACAAAGCGCTTCAGGTCCGCCATGGCGACGTCGCCGGTCATGGCTTCGAACAGCAGGCGCATTAGCCGTTGCGTGCGGCAAAGGTCCGTCAGCGCCGTGCCTTGCGAGAACAGCAGGCGGCGCAGCTGCGCCGCGGGCATGTCGAGCCGTTCCGCGATAAATTCGGCGCTCCACGCATATTGGGGCTGGAGAAACACGCGGCGGGAGATCCGTTGATGCAGGGCGTCCTGCGGTGCGCCGGGCATGCCGCGCCGGATCTCGAAGGTGCAGGACGACGGCTGCGCACCGCTACCATCCAGGTGCATGTCGATGGTTTCAAACGGCTCGATCGTGACTTCCTGCCCAGGCATCAGCAGGCGTTCGTAGCCACGCCGCCGGATGACCGACCTGCCCTGCGTGGGCACGACCGTCAGCGGAAACGCCAGGAACAGGCGCTGCAGGCTGACGTGCGAGTGGGACTGCAGGTGGGCGCGCATGGTGGAGCGGAAATCTGTCGCAAGTCGGTCGGTATGGGCAGCATCATCGCCGCTAACAGCGCGGCGCACCATCTGCAATTTCCGAACGCACCGTTTGCCTGCGCCACACGCAGCGGCCCCGGCCCGGACCCGTTCCAGGCCATTCCCAGGCGTTCCGCGCGAACCCGTTCGACAGGATTGCCGCCGGATGCCGTTATCATGAGGGGGCCTGGTATGTCTGCCGGCGCACGGCAGACCCATCGTTGCCTGAATGGCAAGGGGCTGCCGGGCCCGCCGCAGGACCGCTGCCGTTTTCAATCCGCCGCTCCCATTCGTCCTGCATGGAACACAACATACCTCTTATCACCACGCTTGCCGCCGGCTTCGGCATCGCCCTCGTCCTTGGCTACCTGGCCGAGCGATTCAAGGTGCCGGCGCTGGTCGGCTACCTGGTCGCCGGCATCATCATCGGCCCGGGCACGCCGGGCTTCGTCGCCGACGTCCACCTGGCGTCCCAGCTTTCCGAAATCGGCGTGATGCTGCTGATGTTCGGCGTGGGGCTGCATTTCTCGCTGAAAGACCTGTTGGCGGTCAAGCGCATCGCCGTGCCCGGCGCGGTGGTGCAAATGGCACTGGCGACGGCGCTCGGTGCGGGCGTGGCGTGGCTATGGGACTGGCATTGGGGCAGCGGGCTGATCTTCGGGCTCTCGCTGTCGTGCGCCAGCACGGTGGTGCTGCTCAAGGCGCTGGAGACGCGCGGCGTGCTCGAAAGCATGAACGGCCGCATCGCCGTGGGCTGGCTGGTGGTTGAAGACCTGGCCACGGTGCTGGTGCTGGTCCTGCTGCCGCCGTTGGCCGGGATTCTCGGCGGATCGACGGGCACCGAAGCGGCGGAAGCCACGTCGCTGTGGACCACCATCGCGCTGACGCTGCTGCAGGTGGGCGCCTTCATCGCGCTGATGCTGGTGGCGGGCCGACGCGTGCTGCCGTGGTTCCTGTGGCTGGTGGCGCGCACCGGCTCGCGCGAGCTGTTCACGCTGTCGGTCATCGCCGCCGCCATCGGCATCGCCTATGGCGCGGCGCAGCTGTTCAGCGTCTCGTTCGCGCTGGGCGCGTTCTTCGCGGGCATGGTCATGCGCGAATCCGAGTTCAGCCACCGCGCCGCGCAGGAATCGCTGCCGCTGCGCGACGCGTTCTCGGTGCTGTTCTTCGTCTCGGTCGGCATGCTGTTCAAGCCGGCGATCCTGATCGAGCAGCCGCTGCACGTGTTGGCCACCGTGGCGATCATCATCCTGGGCAAATCGGCTGCGGCCTTCGGGCTCGTGCTGGCCTTCCGCTATCCGCTCAATACCGCGCTGACGGTATCGGCCAGCCTTGCGCAGATCGGCGAGTTCTCGTTCATCCTGGCCGGCCTGGGCCTGTCGCTCGGGCTGCTGCCGGCCGATGGCATGAGCCTGGTGCTGGCGGCCGCGCTGATCTCGATCGCGCTGAACCCGGTGCTGTTCGCCGTCAACGAACCGTTCCGGCGCTGGATCCTCAAGCGCTCGGCACTGGCCCGGGGCCTGGAGCAGCGCGGCGACCCCTACGCCGAACTGCCGATGAGCACCGAGCGCAAGTACCTGGAAGGCCAGGTGGTGCTGGTCGGCTATGGCCGCGTGGGCCGGCGCATTGCCAGTGCGCTGCAGGGGCGCGGCATTCCGTATGTGGTCGCGGAGCAAAACCGGGAGCTGGTGGAAAGCCTGCGCAATCGCGGCATCGCGGCGGTCTCCGGCAATGCCTCCGAGCCCGCCGTCCTGATCCAGGCCCATATCGCGCGCGCCGCGATGCTGGTGGTGGCCATTGCCGATCCGATCGATGTGCGCCAGATGGCGAGCATCGCGCGCACGCTCAATCCGTCGATCGAGGTCGTCCTGCGCACGCACAACGAGGACGAATCGGTCATGCTGCGCAAGGAAGAGATCGGCACGGTCTTCTATGGCGAGGAGGAACTGGCCAGGGGCATGACCGCCCATGTGCTGGAGCGCTTTGCGCCAGGGCCGCAGGTTCACGCCGCGGGCCATGCGGCCTGAGCTACAGGACTTGAAAACGCGCGGGGCATTGCGACCCCGCCATCAATCCGCGGCGGCACCCGACGACTTCGCCACCTTCGTCCACCGCAGCGTCTCCTTGCCGATGAAATCGCCCAGTTGCGCCGGCGTCATGTCGCCAGCGGTCACGCCCTGCTCCTCGAAGCGTTTCAGCACATCCGGCTGCTTCAGCGCCTTCGCCAGCTCCGTGCCCAGCCGCTGCGTCACCGCGGCGGGCGTACCGCGCGGCGCCATCAGCGCAAACCAGGTGGTCACCTCGTAACCCTTGATCCCGCTTTCCTCCAGTGTGGGCACGCCCGGGTAGGCCGGGGAACGTTTCGCGGTGGTGACGGCCAGCGCCCTGACCTTGCCCGAACGGACATGGGGCGCGGCCGAAGGGCTGGTTTCAATGGCCATCTGGATCTGCCCGGCGATCAGGTCGGTCATCATCGGTGCGCCCCCCTTGTATGGGACGTGGACGATGTCCGTGCCTGTCATGGACCGGAACAGTTCCCCCGACAGATGCTCGGTACTGCCCGGTCCGGCGGAGCCGTAGTTGACCTGTCCGCGATGGGACTTGATATAGGCGATCAGCTCCGCCACGGATTTCACGGGCAGCGACGGGCTGACCAGCAGCACATTGGGCGTCAGCGCCACCAGGCCAACCGGCACCAGGTCGCGCGTGAAGTCGTAGGGCAGCGACTTGTAGATGCCGGGCGCCATGGTATGCGCCACGGTGGCCAGCAGCACCGTGTAGCCATCCGGCGTGGCGCGCGCGACGTTGGCCGCGCCAAGCGTGCCGCCGGCGCCGGGGCGGTTGTCCACCACCACGGGCTGGTGCAGGGCCTCGCCGAGTTTCTGTCCGATGGTGCGGGCGATGATGTCTGTGGTGCCGCCGGAGGCGAACGGCACGACGAGGGTGACAGGCTTGTCGGGCCAGCTCTGGGCGGCGGCGGGTGCCAGGCCGGACAGTGCCAGGCCCGCTCCGAGCAGGCAGGCCAGGGCAGTGCGGCGAACGGTGTTGGTCATTGGACGGTCTCCTTGGGGATAGATGGTTTTCTTGTTGGTGGCGCAGCGTTGAGCTTCAGTCCGAGCCGAGCTGCAACGCATTGGGCTGGCGCTTTTCGATGGCGGACTTCAGCAGCGCCGCGCAACGGTAGATGCCGTGTGCAAATTTGCCGAACGGCAGCGTGGCGAAAAGCGCCATCACCACGCCCAGGTGCACGGCCAGCAGCATGGCCATGGCACCGGTATCGCGGCCAGCCAGCAAGGCCAGGCCGGAAGCCGCGGTGAGCAGCAGCAGCGCGATGAAGCCGCGATCCATGGGGCGCTGGGCCGCATCCCCGCGGGCCGGATCGCGCCGCAGGTTCAGCCACAGGAGCCCGGCCGGGCCGGCGAGCAGCCCGATGCCGCCGGCCATGCCCAGCAGCACGGGCAGGCTGGCCACCGGATAAGGTGCATGCAGATCCAGGAAATAGTGGTACAGCGTGGCCACCGCGGTCGATGCAAAGCACGCCATGAAGCCGTAGAACGTGAGGTGGTGAAAGCGTCGGCGTGCCAGCGTGAAACGATCATCTTGCTCGTTGCAGCCCTGGCCGTGCCCGCCGTCCAGGTACCGAAGCGTGAGCGCGTCGCGGGCGGCTTCGCCGATGGCGGGCGAGGTGGCTCTCCCCGGCGACACGTCGCGCCAGAACGTCCGCACCCCGATGCCCAGCGACAGCACCGCAAAGCCAAAGACCGCGCCGAACATCGCGGCCATCATGTTGTGCGGGAAGATCGCGTAGAAGTTGCCGGCCAGCGGCGCGTGCCACAGCGATCCCTGCCGCGCGATGACGAGCAGCAGGAACAGCGCCAGGCCGAAGGCGAGTGCCAGTGCCACGGTCAGGCCATTGCGCCGGTACAGCGCGCCCAGCGGCGCCGGCCATGCGTACTCGGCATAGGTCTCGCCGCGGACCCGCGCCATGGCCTGCGGGACATTCACCGCGAATTCATGCGGCGGTGCGTACTGGCAGGCGTGATAGCAGGCGCCGCAGTTGTGGCACAGGTTGGCCAGGTAGTTCACGTCCGCCTTGCCGAAGGAAAGCCTCCGCGTCATGGCGGGGAACACCGCGCAAAAGCCCTCGCAGTAGCGGCAGGCATTGCAGATCTGCATTTGCCGGGCTACCTCGGCTTCGTTGCCGCTGAGGGGCAGTACGCGGATGGGGATGGTTTTCCTGCCATCGGCGCCTTGCCGGGCAATGCCGCCTGCGGCTTCTTCGCCGGCCTCGCGTACCAGCGCTTCAAGCTGCTTCACGTTGTGCTCCTTTCGATTGTGCGGCCGCCCGTGCCGCCTGCGTGCCCGCGATGCGGCCGAACGCCGTGCCGATCGACATGCCGACCCCGGCCGTATAGCCTTTGCCCAGCACATTGCCGGCCATCATCTCGCCCGCTACGAACAGGTTGTCGCTGGGCTCTCCGTTGAAATGGACCGCGGCGTGCTCGTCGACCTTCAGGCCAAGGTAGGTAAAGGTGATGCCCGGGCGCAGCGCGTAGCCGTAGAACGGCGCGGTGTCGATGGGGCGTGCCCAGTGCGTCTTCGGCGGCAGCAGGCCTTCCGTGCGGCAGTCATCCAGCGTCGTGTGGTCGAAGGTGCCGTTGCGGCAGGCGGCGTTGTAGGCCGCCACGCTGTCCACGAAGGCCTGCTCGGGCAGACCCAGCTTGCGGGCCAGTTCAGGGAGGCTATCGGCCGTCGTGCCGGGAAACACCGGTGGCATGAAGCGGCCCACGGCCTTGGCATCGATGATCGAGTAGGCGATCTGGCCGGGCTGCTGGGCCACCAGGCGGCCCCAGATGGCGTAGCGCTTGGGCCAGAAGTCCTCGCCCTCGTCGTAGAAGCGCTCGGCATCGCGATTGACCACCACGCCCAGCGATACACAGTCGATGCGCGTGCAGATGCCGCCGTCATACAACGGCGCGCGCGCGTCGATGGCCACGCAGTGCGACTGCGACGGATCGCCGATCGCGTCCGCGCCGGACTCGATCATGTGCTTGAGCAGCACACCCATGTTGAAGCGCGTGCCGCGGATCAGGAAATTGTCGGCCGGCCATTCGCCGCGCTCGTTCTGGCCCCACGCTTCGCGCAGCCATTCTCGATTCGATTCGAAGCCGCCCGCAGCCAGCACGCACGCGCGCGCCTCGAAACGCTGGTCGCCGCTGCGCGCGGCCACGAAGCGACTGCTGTCGAGTTCGATGGCATCGATCGGTGTCTCGTATCGGACCTGGACGCCCATGGCCTCGGCACTGCGGTAGTAGGCATTGACCAGCGCCTTGCCGCCGCCCATGAAGAAGGCATTGGTGCGGGCCACGTGCAGCGCTCCCGAGAGCGGCGACTGGAAATGCACGCCATGGCGGCGCATCCACGGGCGGCAGGTCGACGATGCGCGGATGACCAGCCGCGCCAGTGCCTCATTGGTGAGTCCGCCGGTGACCTTGAGCAGGTCCTGCCAGTACTCCTCTTCCGGGTAGCTGTCGACCAGCACGTCCTGCGGCGCATCGTGCATGCAGCGCAGGTTGCGCGTGTGCTGGGAATTGCCGCCGCGCCAGGCCTTTGGGGCGGCCTCCAGCATCAGCACGCTGGCGCCGGCCTCGCGCGCCATCAGTGCGGCGCATAGGGCGGCGTTGCCCCCGCCGATTACGAGTACGTCCCACATCAGTACAGTCTCCGTGATTTACGGCGACTGTACTGAGCGGCCCGATCTCCCGCCAGAAGGGATCGGGCAACGGGTGTTTACGAATCGTGAAGGGCTGCCCCGGGCCAGCGGCGCTCGCGCACCAGATCGCGCGCCACGGCGGCCAGGGTGCCGCGCGCGGCCAGGCCCGCCGGAGACAACTCATCGTCCGACAGGCTCGCCAACAGGTTCGGGCGCCGCGCCGCGGTGTCGGCGATGGGGATCATCACCAAGGGCTCGCCGCCCAGGCGCGCAACCGCCGCGCCAGGCTGCACCGTGGCGCCAAGGCCCGCGCGCACGGCATCCATCAGCATGGCCAGGCCATCGATTTCCGCCACCACGTTGGGCTGCTGGCGGCCCCGAGCGAAGGCGGCATCGAGCACGGAACGCAGCCCGTGCGGGCTGCTGGGCAGGATCAGCGGAAGCCCGCGCAGTTGCGCGAGCCTTGCTGTCTTGCCCGCCGGCAGACCGGGCATGTCATCACGGCTGATCAGGAACAAGCGCTCGGTCAGCAGCGGCGCGAGGCTCCAGCGGTGATGGCCTTCGGCCTGGAACAGGACGGCTAGGTCAAGTTGGCGGGTGCCGATCATCGTCGCCAGGTTGCCGGACAGGCTTTCCACGAGATGCAGCCGGATGTCGGGATAGCGCTCACGCATGGCCTGCATGAAAGGCAGGCCCAGCACGCTGATGGTGCTTGGCGCCATGCCTACGCTGACGTGGCCGGAGAGCCTGGCGAGCTGGGCGGCACGCACCGCGTCATCGGCATGGCGCACGGCCAGCTGTGCCTGCCGCCAGAATGCCAGTCCGGCGTCGGTTGGCACGACGCCCGTCGAAGTGCGCCGCAGCAGGCGCGTGGAAAGCTCGCCCTCCAGGCGGCTGATCTGCTGACTGAGGGCCGATGTGACCACGCCAAGCTTTTGGGCGGCCTGCCCCATGCTGCCGAGTTCGACGACCTGCAGGAAATACCGCAATTGCCTTAGCTCCATCCGCCCTCCTCTCAACCAGTTCCCTTCAAGGCACGCGGACGATCCGTGGCAGCGGCCCGTGATCATTATCCGTGAACGCCACGAACACCCCGTAAACTTCAATAGAATCCCGGTTGGTTCGCATTCGCGCAGCGCCATGACGCTGCGCCCCCTTGGAGGAAACATGAAGGCAGTCAACATCCTGGAAACCATCGGCAATACGCCGCATATCCGCATCAACCGGCTGTTCGGCAATGGCCACGAAGTCTGGATCAAATCGGAACGGTCAAACCCAGGCGGCTCGATCAAGGACCGCATCGCGCTGTCGATGGTGGAAGATGCCGAACGCCGTGGCGTGCTTAAGCCGGGCGGCACCATTGTCGAGCCGACCTCGGGCAATACCGGCATCGGCCTGGCGATGGTGGCCGCGGTCAAGGGCTACAAGCTGATCCTGGTGATGCCCGACAGCATGTCCCTCGAACGCCGCCGCCTGATGCTGGCCTATGGCGCGACCTTCGACCTGACCCCGCGCGAAAAAGGCATGAAGGGCGCGATCGCCCGCGCCGAGGAACTGATCGCCGCCATTCCCGGCGCCTGGATGCCCCAGCAGTTCGAGAACGCGGCCAACATCGAAGTCCATGCGCGTACCACCGCCCAGGAAATCCTGGAGGATTTCCCGGAAGGGCTCGACGTGCTGATTACCGGTGTCGGCACGGGCGGCCATATTTCCGGCTGCGCGCAGGTGCTCAAGCAGAAGTGGCCACAGCTCAAGGTATTCGCCGTAGAGCCGTCGGCTTCGCCGGTGATTTCCGGCGGCGCACCGGCACCGCATCCGATCCAGGGCCTCGGCGCCGGCTTTATCCCGGCCAACCTCAAGACCGGCCTGCTCGATGGCGTGATCCAGGTGGATGCCGAACCGGCCCGCGACATGGCGCGCCGCTGCGCCAGCGAAGAAGGCATCCTGGTCGGCATTTCGTCGGGTGCCACCCTCGCCGCGATCGCCGGCAAGCTATCCGAGTTGCCGGCCGGCGCACGCGTGCTGGGCTTCAACTATGACACCGGCGAGCGCTACCTGACGGTCGAGGGTTTCCTGCCCGCCTGAGGCGGGCGTGAGTGCACCGGCAGGCAACGCCGGTGCACGGTTTAGTGCGCTCCATCGGATCCCGCGGCAGCAGATCTCCGCTCGCCCCGGTGCGTCCAAGTCTTGATGCCGGTCAAGCTGCCATCGCCCGCGGCGACTACGCTGGATCAGAAGGGCCAACGCGGTGCCTCTTCCGATTTGCCGCTCCGACCACTCGCCACGACTCACCGGAGGTTTCCCCATGTATCAGCGCATCCTGCTAGCCGTAGATGGCAGCCAGTCTTCCGATCTCGCATTGAGCCAGGCCATCACCCTTGCCACGGCCACCGGCGCGGAGGTCAAGGCCTTGTTCGTGGCTGATGACAGCGACGCATTCTTCGATGTCGCCTACTTCGACGCCAGGGCCCTGATGGAAAGCATCCGCACCTTCGGCCGCAAGGTCCTGACGGAGGCCGAGGACAAGCTGGAGGCGGCCGGCATCAGGCATACGACCCAGCTTGTGGAGAAGCCAGTGGCGCCCGGCCAGATCTCCGCGACCATCGTCGCCCAGGCCGATGCGTGGAGCGCCGACCTGATCGTGCTGGGCACGCATGGCCGGCGTGGCGTGCGGCGCCTGCTGATGGGCAGCGTCTCCGAAGGCGTGGTGAGCAAGTCCAGCCGGCCGGTGCTGCTGATCCGCAGCGAAGTCGAAGGCTAGCGCACCCGGTCCGCGCGCCGCCTTCCCGCGGCGACGCGGCGCCGCGGGCCTATTGCGCACTTTGCTCCACTGGCCGGACAATCCGGCCATGCGGGATCTCCCCGCCTGGAGCCCTTGATGAGAATCCGCCTGGCATACGTGGCCTCCCTGGCGTGCGTCGCAGCCCTGATCCTGAGCGGCTGCTCGGCGCTGCAACCGGAACAGACCGGCCAGCGGCTGGTCGGCAGCGACCAGAGCGCCGTGCGCAATACATTCGGCGAGCCCACCGATACCTTCCGTTTCCCGAATGGCACGTCGCGCTGGCTCTACTCCCAGCAGCCGCTCGGTCATGCGGTCTACGCGGCGGACTTTGACGCCACCGGCAAACTGGTGAGCTATCGGCAGATGCTGACGGAAGCCGAAATCTATCAGGCCAAGATCGGTGCCTGGACCAAGCAGGATGTGCTCGAGCGCTTCGGCAAGCCGCGCGAACCTATCCAGTATTACCCGCTGATGAAGCGCGAGGCCTGGAGCTACCGGATGTTCCAGGGCGGCTACCAGACCGCGCATTTCAGTTGCTACTTCGACGACAGCGGCGTGCTGCAGCAGACCATGATCATCGTCGACCCGCTCGGCGGCGACCGCCGCGGGCGCTCGCGCTAGCCGTCGCGCCCCAAGGGAGCCAATGCTGGCGGAAGGGGCTCCCGGACTGCGGCGGCGTTTTCGCGCAGAATAGACCTTGCCGCGACGCAGCAAAGACTGCGCGCGCCTTCCCTGATCTCTTCTTGCGCGGAACCTGAACGTGACTACTGCGATCCTGCTTGAAAACATCCACCCAAGCGCCACGGCGCGCCTGGGCGAAGCCGGCCTGACGGTCGAACACCGCAGCGGCGCGCTGGCCGGCGACGAACTGCGCCAGGTGCTGTCCAGCCATGACCTGGTGGGCATCCGTTCCGCCACGCACCTGCGCGCGGACGACATCCGCAGCGCGCCGGAGCTGCTCAGCGTCGGCTGCTTCTGCATCGGCACCTCGCAGGTCGACCTGGACGCCGCGACGGCGGCAGGCATTCCGGTCTTCAATGCGCCGTTCTCCAACACGCGTTCGGTGGCCGAGCTGGTCGTGTCCGAAGCCGTGATGCTGCTGCGCAAGATACCCGAGAAAAATGCGCTCGCGCATGCCGGCAAGTGGGCCAAGGGCGCCAGCGGCGCGTTCGAGGCGCGCGGCAAGACCATCGCCATCGTCGGCTACGGCAATATCGGCTCGCAGGTCGGCGTACTGGCCGAGTCGATGGGCATGCGCGTGGTGTACTACGACGTGCTGGCCAGGCTGTCGCTCGGCTCGGCGCGCGCGGCCGGCACACTGGAAGAGGCTGTGTCGCAGGCGGACGTGGTCACGCTGCACGTTCCCGCCACGGCACGCACGCGCAAGATGATCGACGCTGACGTGCTCGCGCGCTTCAAGCCTGGCGCGATCCTGATCAATGCCTCACGCGGGACCGTGGTCGACATCGATGCCCTGGCGGCTGCGCTGCGCGCCAGGCACCTCGGCGGTGCGGCGATCGACGTCTTCCCCGAAGAGCCGAAGACCAACAACGATCCGTTCACCAGCCCGCTGCAGCAACTGCCCAACGTCCTGCTGACACCGCATATCGGCGGCAGCACCGAGGAAGCACAGGAGAACATCGGCACCGAGGTATCCGCCAAGCTGCTGCACTACCTGACCACCGGCGGTACCATCGGCGCGGTGAATTTCCCGGAGGTGGATCCCGGTCCGCTGCACGCGCCGGCACGGCTGCTCAATATCCACAGCAACGCGCCCGGTGCGCTGGCCGCCCTCAACACGCTGCTGGCACAGGACGGCGTCAACATCAACGGCCAGCACCTGCAGACGCGCGGCCATACCGGCTACGTCGTTACGGACCTCGACCGGGTGCCGTCCGACGCGCTGATGGGGGCCTTGCGCACCCACGCCGGCTTCGTGCGTTCGCGCCTGCTGGTCCGGTAAGTCCCGCCGCCTCACCCGACCGTCCACATTCCACCTCATCCGCTATCCGGCCGCAGGCAAGGCCTGGGACTCGATAGCGGATAGCGACCTGGTGCGCGCATGCCCGCCTCGCACCCTTCGAAGTGACAAATTTGTAATATTTTTGAGGGAATTGCTAAAGCCACGCCCTATCAAACCGCTATCCGGGACAGGAGCGACTGAGACGCAGTTGCGCTTCGTGCCACGCGGCAGTGGCCGGGTGGCATCCACATGAGGGAGTTCGATATGGACGGAAGAGAAAGGCGCGTGCCGGCATGGGCACGCCGGTTCGGACTATCGTTGTGGCTCGCCGCCGGCATCGCCGGCTCCGCGGCCGCGCAATCCGGCACCATCACTTTCCGGGGAGCCATTACGGAACCCTCTTGCGGATTCGAGACCGGGGCTCAGGTGGTGCACGCCACCTGCATGTCACCCGGCAGCGGGCCTGTCAGCACGGATCTCAACGCGGCGACTGCCGGAAAACAGGCCAGCACCCGGGTCGGCGCCGCCCGGCTGAAACTGGAGCGGCTTGCCGGCAGCCGGGGCAACGCCTACATCGTCGTAGCCACCTACCTGTAAAGCCGCCGTCGGGGTCGCGCATGGCGCTTCCCCGACGTGGCCGAACCACGTTAGCGGCCCGCCCGGACCAGCTCGGCCGCCTTCTCGGCGATCATGATCGCCGGTGCGTTGGTGTTGCCCGCGACCAGCGTGGGCATGATGGAAGCGTCGACCACGCGAAGGCTCTGCACGCCGCGCACGCGCAACGCCGGATCGACCACGGCCATCGCATCGACCCCCATCTTGCAGGTGCCGACCGGATGGTAGACGCTGTCGGTACGTTCACGCACAAAGGCCTCGATCGCCTGCTGGCTGCCCTCGCCCGGACCGAAGTCGTCGGTGAACAGCTCGTGGCCACCGGCACTGGCCAGCGCCTGCTGGGCAAAGATCCGGCGGATGGCGCGCACGCCCGCCACCATGCCGGCCATGTCTTCCTCATCGCTCAGGAAGCGCGGATCGATCATTGGCGCCTCGCGCATGTCGCGCGAGCGCAGGCGCACCTCCCCGCGGCTCTTCGGCCGCAGCACGCAGGCGTGGCAGGAATAGCCGTGACCGAGCTTCTTCCTGTCGCCGCCATGGTTGAGCAGCGCCGGAACGAAATGCAACTGGATGTCCGGTACGGCCAGGCCCTGCCGGCTCCGGATAAATGCACCCGCTTCCGCGAAGTTGCTGCTCGGCATGCCGGTGCGCTTGCGCCGATAGCGCAGCAGTTCCAGGGACAGCCTGGCAAAGCCGGGCAGCGAATGTCCGAACAGGTCCAGCGAACGCACCTGCTTGTTGAGGATGACGTCGGGATGGTCCTGCAGGTTCTTGCCAACGCCCGGCAGGTCGGCCACGACATTGATGCCCAGCTCGCGCAGTTCCTGCGCCGGCCCCACGCCCGAAGCCAGCAGCAACTGCGGCGAATTGAAGGCGCCGGCACTGACGATGATCTCCTGCCGCGCCACCAGCTTCTGCTCCACGCCGCCCCGCACCACGGTAAGGCCCGTCGCACGCGTGCCATCGAAGTCGATGCGCAGCACCTGCGTCTCCACCAGCACCGTCAGGTTGCGCCGGCCGCCGCTTAGCGTCGCGTCGCCGGCGTCGCCCCGGTGCAGATAGGCACGCGCCGTGTTCCAGCGCTCGCCACGGCGTTGCGTGACGTGGTACAGGCCCGCGCCTTCCTGCTCCGCGCCATTGAAGTCGCCGTTCGCCGGATAGCCTGCCTGGATCGCCGCCTGGACAAAGCGGTTCGAGAACGGATTGGGCGAGCGCAGGTTGCTGACCCAAAGCGGACCCGAGCCCCCATGCCAGCGGTTGTCGTCGCGGCCCTGGTAGTCCTCATGGCTTTCGCTGCGCCGGAAGTACGGCAGCACGTCTTCATAGCCCCAGCCGGTGCAGCCCAGGCTGGCCCAGTCGTCATAGTCGTTGCGGTGACCACGGATATAGACCATGCCGTTGATCGACGAACTGCCGCCCAGGCCCTTGCCGCGCGGCTGGTAGCCCTGCCGGCCATTGAGGCCGGCCTGCGGCGCGGTATGGTAGCCCCAGTTGCGCACGCCGGCCTTGGGCACCGTCGACGCCATGCCGATCGGCATCCACACGCTGATGTGGTGATCGCTCGGCCCCGCCTCGACCAGCGCTACCGTTACCGCGGGATCTTCGGCCAGCCGCGCCGCGATGGCGCAGCCCGCCGAGCCAGCGCCTACGACCAGATAGTCAAACGTATCCATGTAAGCGGTCACTCCCTTATGCGTCCGCGGCACAGCCGGCGACCGATTTGTACTCCAGGAACTCCGCCAGGCCATAGGCGCCGAACTCGCGGCCGTTGCCCGAAGCCTTGTAGCCGCCGAACGGAGCCGTGAAGTCCATCCGGGCGCCGTTGATCTGCACAGAGCCGGCACGCAGTTCGCCCGCTACGCGCCGCGCGCGCACCGGGTCTCCAGACCAGACGTAAGCGGCCAGCCCGTACGGCGTGTCGTTGGCGATGCGGATCGCCTCGGCCTCGTCGTCGTAGGGAATCATCACCAGCACCGGCCCGAAGATCTCTTCGCGGGCGATGGTCATGTCGTTGTTGACATCGGCGAAGACGGTCGGGCGGTTGTAGAAGCCCTGCGCCAGCCCGTCAGGCCGGCCGGGACCCCCCGCGATAACGCGAGCGCCCTCGCCTATGCCCGCTTCGATCATGCGCTGCACGCGCTCGTACTGGGCCCGGTTGGAGCTGGGGCCCAGCTTGCTGTCCGGCGCGGCGGGGTCGCCCACCGTCAGCGCCTGCGCGGTCGCCTGGGCGATTGCGATGGCGGTCTGGTACTGCGCGCGCGGCACCAGCATGCGCGTCGGCGCCGTGCAGGTCTGGCCCGAATTGAGCATGCAACTGACCACGCCCGCCGAAACCGCGGCCTTAAGGTCGGCATCGTCCAGGATCAGGTTGGGCGACTTGCCGCCCAGCTCCTGCGCCACGCGCTTGACCGTCGGCGCGGCCTGCACGGCCACGTCGACGCCGGCACGCGTCGAGCCCGTGATCGAGACCATCTCCACGCCGGGATGGCGCGACAGCGCCGCGCCCACCGCCAGGCCCGTGCCGAACAGCATGTTGAACACGCCTGCCGGCGCGCCGGCTTCATGCACGATCTCGGCAAAGATGCGCGCATCGAGCGGTGCGATCTCCGACGGCTTGAGCGCCACCGTGCAGCCCGCCGCCAGTGCCGGGGCCACCTTGGCGGCGATCTGGTTGATCGGCCAGTTCCACGGTGTGATCAGCGCCGTCACGCCGACCGGCTCGCGCACCACCTGCGTGGTGCCGCTGACGGTGACGAAATCAAAGGCTTCCAGCGCGGCAATGGCCGACTGGATCTGTACCAGCCCCATCGGCGCCTGGTACTCGCGGCACAGCCACAGCGGCGCACCGATCTCCGTGCTGATGGCCAGGGCGATCTCGCCGATGCGCGCCTTGTAGCCATCGGCAATGCGGCGCAGCAGCGCCAGCCGTTCCTCGCGGCTGGACCGGGACCACGCCGGGAAGGCGTCGCGTGCCGCGGTCACTGCCCGATCGACGTCGGCCACGCCGCCCATGGCAACCGTGCCGATCACCGCTTCCGTCGCCGGGTTGACGATATCCGCCAGCGAGAAGCCGTCAGCGGGTGTCACCCACTCGCCCCCGATATAGAACGTATTGAGATTGTGCATCGATCGTAGCTCCTGGAAGTGGGGGCGCTTCAGAAAGGTTTGTCGCCGATGATGGTGGCGCGCATCATGCGGCGCACCGCGGGGAAATAGTCCTGCACGGCGTAATGCTGCGTCGAGCGGTTGTCCCAGAACGCAATGGTGTTGGGCTGCCACTTCAGGCGGACCTGGTACTCGGGGACCGCGGCCTGGCGGAACAGGTATTGCAGCAGGTCCAGCTCGCCATAGCGGAAATCGAAGCCCACGCGGAACTGGGCCTTCTCGCCGAAGTTCGCAAGGTGCGTGACGAAGCCTTCATTGACATAGAGGATCTTTTCACCGCTCTCCGGGTGCGTGCGCACGACCGGGTGGGTGACGGCCGGGAATTTCTTGCGGTTGATCTCGCGCTCCTCGGGCGTCATGCGCGCGCCGAAACCGGGCATGATGTCGTGCACGGCGTAGAGACCTTCGATCCGTTCCTTGACCGCGTCGGGCAGTGCCGCATAGGCGCGTGCCATGTCGACCCAGATGGTGTCGCCACCGGACTCCGGGCATTCCACGCAGCGTAGCATCGACGCCATCGACGGCACCTCTCGCCACGATACGTCGGAGTGGTAGATGTTCTCGCGCCTGCGCATGTCCTTGGTGCCGCCCAGCAGCACCAGTTCCGGATGGTCCGCGTGGTGCGGGAACACGGGATGCACCTCGAGTTCGCCGAAGCGGCGCGCAAGCTCGACGTGCTGCGCCGGCGTGATGTCCTGGTCGCGGAAGAACAGCACCTTGTGGCGCACCAGCGCCTGGCGCAGCGACGTCAGGGTCGCGTCGTCCAGCCGCTCGCGCAGGTCGATGTCGTCGATCTCAACGCCGATCGTGGGCGTCATCCGGGTGACGGTGAAGCCGTGGTAGCCCAAGGACGCGACGTCAGCCGATACATCCTTCAATTGGACCGCTGCGTTGCTGTTGCTCATGTTGTCTCCTCGATAAGATGCGAGAGCCACGGTGCGAGGTTGCCGCGCCATGGCCAGTTCTGTGGCGTGCCGGCGCGTATCAGTCCAGGCGAATGTCCGAAGCGCGGATGGCTTCGGCCCAGTAGATTTGCTCGGCCTTGACGACGTCGGCAAAAGCCGCGGGCGTGCTGCCCCTGAGTACGATACCCAGATCCACCATGCGCGCGCGGAAATCCGGGTTGGCCAGCGTTCGGTTGACGTCCGCGGAGACCTTCTCCACGATGGCGCGCGGCGTCGCAGCAGGGGCGAACATGCCGACCCATCCCTGACGCTCAAGGCCACGCACGCCGGCTTCGGCGAACGTCGGCGCATCGGGCAGCAGCGGCGAGCGTGCCGCGCCGGCCACCGCCAGTACGCGCAGCTTGCCGGCGGCGGCATGCTGGCGCGCGCTCACCGCCGCGATCATGCCGGCGGGAAGCTGCCCGCCGAGCAGGTCGTTGATCAATGGCGCCTCGCCCTTGTAGGGGACGTGCGTGAGCGCGACCTTGGTGTTGCGCGCGAAGATCTCCATGTACAGGTGGCCGCTTGAACCGAGTCCATACGAACCATACGCAAGCGGCTTGCCCTGCTTGCCTATGTAGTCGATGAGCTGCTTGACGCTGCTCACTCCCAGCGACGGCTGCACCACCAGCGCAAGGTTCGACGTGCCCAGTTCCGAAATAGGTGCGAAATCACGCACCGGGTTGTACGTTGCCTTGCTGTACAGGCTGGGCGCCTGCACCATGCCGGTCAGCGTCAGCAGCAGCGTGTGGCCATCAGGCTCGGCCTTGGCCACCATGTCCGCGCCAATCATGCCGCCGGCGCCAGGGCGGTTATCGACGATGACCGGCTTGCCCCAGGCCTTGGCGAGGCCTTCGGCAATCTGCCGCGCGACGACGTCACCGGTTCCACCCGCCTGATATGGGTACACCACGCGTACCGGGCGCGTCGGATATCCCGCTACACTGGCCTGCGCCCTGGCATTGAGGCCGACGCCACCGAGCGCCGCGCCAGCCAGCCCGAGTCCCAACTGCTGCAAAACCTTGCGCCTTTGCTGCTGCATCTTGCTGTCTCCACATTGTCTTTGTTCTTCCGCGTGCCGGACGGCACGGGTTCGACTGACTGCGCTGCGGCGGCACCCGGCCTCTGTCGGGCCTGGTCATGCCGCCGCAGTCCTGCACACCGCTGGCCTCAGAGCGTGCGCGCGATGATCTCTTTCATGATCTCGTTCGAGCCGCCGAAGATCTTGCTCACGCGGGCATTCACGTACATGCGGGCAATCGGGTACTCCATCATGTAGCCGTAACCGCCGTGCAGCTGCAGGCATTCGTCGATGATCTCGCAGCTGGTCTGCGTGCCCCACCACTTGGCCATGGCCGCGGTCTCCGCATCGAGTTCCTCGCGCAGGACCTTGGCCATGCAGTCGTCGACGAAAGCGCCGGCGATCACGGCCTTGGTCTTGCACTCGGCCAGCTTGAAGCGGGTGTTCTGCATATCGAGAAGCGTTGCGCCGAAGACCTTGCGCTCGCGCACGTACTCGGTCGTCAGATCGACCGCGCGCTCCATGGCCGACAGCGCCCCCAGCGCGATGATCATGCGTTCCTGCGGCAGCTGCTGCATGAGCTGGTAGAAGCCCTTGCCTTCTTCCGTGCCCAGCAGGTTGGCGCACGGCACGCGTACGTCGTCGAAGAACAGCTCGGCGGTGTCCTGCCCCTTCTGGCCGATTTTTTCGAGGATGCGTCCGCGGCGGAAGCCGGGCAGGTTCCCGGTCTCGACCACCAGGATCGACACACCCTTGGCGCCCTTGTCCGGATCGGTCTTGCAGACCACCAGGATCAGGTCCGCCAGGAAGCCGTTGGTGATGAAGGTCTTGGAGCCATTCAGCACGTAGTGGTCGCCGTCGCGCTGCGCGCGGGCCTTGATGCTCTTGAGGTCCGAGCCCGCGCCGGGCTCCGACATGGCAATGGCCGCGACCATCTCGCCGCTGGCCATCTTCGGCAGCCAGTGGCGCTTCTGCGCTTCGGTGCCGTAGCGCAGGATGTAGTGCGCGACGATGCCGCTGTGGACGTTGGTGCCCAGGCTGCTTACGCCGGCGCGCGACTGCTCCAGCGTGATGATGGCCTCATGCGCGAAGTTGCCGCCGCCACCGCCGTATTCCTCGGGAATGCTCGCGCACAGCATGCCCATCTCGCCAGCCTTGCGCCAGATCTCGCGGTCCACGTGCTGCTGCTTCCACCAGCGGTCCTCGTGCGGGACCAGTTCGCGTTCGATGAACTTGCGGATGCCGTCCTGGAACATGGCCAGGTCATCGGTGATCCAGGGTCTTTGGTTGAATGCCATGATGTCGCTCCTCGCCGATCAGGGACGGCCACCGCCACAGATCAGGACCTGGCCGGTGATGTAGTTGGATTCCGGAATGCACAGCAGGTACACCGAGCCGGCCGCCTCGACCGGGGTGCCGCCACGGCCCAGCGGGATCATCGCTTCGATGTTCTTCATCAGTTGCGGGTTCACGCCGACCTTGATCTCGTTGCCGCCGATGTTCAGCGTCGACGTGTTGTCCGAGCCGGCGGTGGCTTCGGTCAGGCGGGTCTTGATCAGGCCGAAGGCCACGCTGTTGACGTTGACCTTGTAGCGGCCCCATTCCTTGGCAAGTGCCTTGGTCAGTCCGTTGATGGCGGCCTTGCCGGCCGAGTAGTTGGCCTGGCCGGCGTTGCCCATCACGCCCGAGACCGACGAGATATTGACCACCTTGCGGAATACTTCCTGGCCGGCCTCGGCTTCCTTCTTCGCGGCTTCGCGGAAGTAGTCGGCAGCGGCGCGCAGAATGCGGAACGGCGCGGTCACGTGCACGTCCATGATGGCCGACCACTGCTCGTCGGTCATCTTCTGGATCACGTTGTCCCAAGTGTAGCCGGCGTTGTTGACGATGATGTCGAGACGACCGAAAGTCTGCAGCGCGGTCCCCACGAAGCGCGTGCCGAAGTCGGCTTCCGTAACGCTGCCCAAGCAGGCCACGGCCTTGCCGCCGGCGGCGACGATTTCCTGCACCACGGCCTGCGCCGGTTCGGCATCGAGGTCGTTGATGACCAGCGCCGCGCCTTCGCTGGCGAGTTTCAGTGCGATCTCGCGGCCGATACCGCGGCCCGAACCCGAAACAATGGCGACCTTGTCGACAAGCTTGCTCATTTCCCTATGCTCCTTTGCTGATCTGTTGAATGTCCCGGCAGTGCGGTGCCGCTTCAGGCGGCGAGGGCGATCAGTGCATCGCCCGACAGCTTGGTTTCGCCCGCCTGGTTGCGGGTCTGCAGTGCCACGCGCACGGTGCGCGTGGCCTGATCCTTCTCCACGACCTTGCCGGTGCAGGCGATCTCGTCGCCCACATGCGTGATGGCCGCAAAGCGCACCGAGAAGCTGCGGATGGCCTGCTGCGGCACCCAGTTGGTCAGCAGGCGGCCGAGATAGGCCATCGACAGCATGCCGTGCGCGAAGACGTCTGGCATGCCGGCCTGGCGTGCGAAATCGATATCGACGTGGATGGGGTTGTGGTCGCCGGAAGCGCCTGCATACAGCGCCAGCGTGAGCCGGGTCAGCGGCGGCGCGGTGAAGGACGGCAGTTCCGAGCCGACCTCGATCTCATCAAACCGGAGGGTCTGCATGGCTGTCTCCTTAGCTGTTGCGCACGACGATGGTGCTGCGCAGGTCGGCGACCGGGTCGCCCTTGGCATCGGTCACGCGGGTTTCGCGCACCACGAACTCCAGCGCGCCGCCCTTCTTGGCGTAGATGTCGGCCACGCGCGTTTCGAAGGTCAGGCGCTCGCCTGCATAGGCCATGCGGTGATACTCGAAGTGCTGCTGGCCATGCAGGACCTTGCCGATGTCGATGTTCAACCGCTCGATCATCGCGCGCGGATTGGGCGACTCCATCTCCAGGCAGAACAGGAAAGTCGGCGGCACCGGCAGGCCCGGATAGCCCGCGGCCTCGGCCGCGGCCAGGTCGGTGTAGCGCGCGTCGGCCTGGCCCGTCGCCTTGGAGAAGAAGCGAAGACGCCCCGCCTCCACATCAACGGAATGGCGCGAGATCAGCGCGCCGATATGCATCGTGTCGATCATGACTTGGCTTCCTTTGGTTTACTGCTGGCGTTCGTACAGCGTCACCACGCACGCGCCGCCGAGGCCGAGGTTGTGCTGCAGCGCCAGGCGAGCGCCGTCGACCTGGCGCTCGCCAGCCTTGCCGCGCAATTGCCAGACCAGCTCGGCGCACTGCGCAAGACCGGTGGCGCCGAGCGGGTGGCCCTTGGACAGCAGGCCGCCAGAAGGGTTGGTCACCACGCGTCCGCCGTAGGTGTTATCGCCGTCGACAATGAACTTCTCGGCGGTGCCAACCGGCGTCAGGCCGAGGCCTTCATACGTGATCAGCTCGTTGGCCGTGAAGCAGTCGTGCAGTTCGACCACGTCGATGTCGGTCGGCGCCACGCCTGCCTTTTCGTAGACGGCATTCGCGGCGGCTGCCGTCATGTCGTAACCCACTACCTTGCGCATATCGCCTTCGTCGAAGGTGCTGTTGCGGTCCGTGGTCATGGCCTGCGCGGCGATCTTCACGCGGGTGTCCAGGCCATGCTTGCGCGCAAACGATTCCGAGCACAGGATGGCGGCGGCCGCGCCGCAGGTCGGAGGGCAGCATTGGAGGCGCGTGAGCGGATCGAACACGGTCGGCGCTGCCATCACCTCATCCAGCGTCACCGTGTTGCGGAACACCGCGAACGGGTTGCGCGCGGCGTGCTGGCGTGCCTTGACCGAGATGCGCGCGAAGGTGTCCGGGCGGATGCCGTATTCCTTCATGTACGCGCGGCCGGCGCCGCCGAAGAACTGTGCCGCGCGCGGTGCCTGCTCGTCGAAGCCCTGAACCTGCGCCATGGTCTTGGCGAAGCGCTCCATCGGACCCGGCCGGTCGGTATAGGCGCCCTTGAGCGCGCCCGGCACCATCTGCTCGAAGCCGACTGCGATCGCGCATTCGACCGCGCCGCTTTCCACCGCCTGGCGCGCCAGGAATAGCGCGGTCGAGCCGGTGGCGCAGTTGTTGTTCACGTTGATGACCGGGATACCGGTCAGGCCGACGCCATAGATGGCGGCCTGGCCGGACGTGGAGTCGCCGAACACATAGCCCACGTAAGCCTGCTCTACCAGCGCGTAGTCGATGCCCGCGTCGGCCAGCGCGGCCTTGGCGGCGTGGGCGCCCATCACGCCATAGTCATCGCTGGCGCCCGGCTTGGTGAAGGGAATCATGCCGACGCCGGCCACTACCACGTTGTTGCTCATGTCGATTTCCTGCTGAAGATGAAAGGAGGCAGCCGCTTCAGTTGACTTGCCGGGTGTTGTCTTGCCAGTACGGCGAGCGCAGGTCGCGCTTGAGGATCTTGCCGGCCGCGGACAGCGGCATCTCGCCGCGGAACTCGATGCTCTTCGGGCACTTGTAGCCGGCAATGAACTGGCGGCAATGCTCGCGCAGGCCCGCTTCATCCACCTGGGTGCCGGGCTTGAGCACGACCACGGCGTGCACGGCCTCGCCCCAGCGCGCATCGGGCACGCCGATCACGGCACACGACGCCACCGCCGGATGGCGCGACAGCACGTTCTCGACTTCCGCCGAATAGACGTTCTCGCCACCGCTGACGATCATGTCCTTGAGACGGTCGACGATGAACAGGTAGCCGTTTTCATCCATGTAGGCGCCGTCGCCGGTGTGCAGCCAACCGCCACGCAGCGTGTCGGCAGTTTCGCCCGGCTTGTTCCAATAGCCCTGCATGACGTTGGGGCCGCGCACTACGATTTCGCCCACGGCGTTGCGCGGGACTTCAACGCCCCGCTCATCGACGATCTTCACGGTGACGCCGTAGCCGGGACGGCCAGCCGAGCGGTACAGGCCGCTGGCGCGGCCTTCGGGGCCATGGTTGGCGGGCGGATTCACGGAGACCACCGGGGCAGCTTCGGTCAGGCCATAGGCGTGATAGAACTGAACCTGCGGCAGTGCGGCCAGCGCCGCGTCCAGCAGGCCGGCGCTGATCGGCGAGGCGCCGTAGTTGATGCGCTGCAGGCCGCTCAGGTCGTGGTTCGCAAACTCCGGATGCGACAGCACCGCCTGCAGCATGGTGGGCACGAGCAGGATCTCATTGACCTTCTCGCTCACCATGGTTTCCAGCACTTCCCGGGCGTCGAAAGCCGGAATCAGCGCGTGCGTGGCGCCGGCGATGAACAGCGTCACGGCCTTGGCCATGGCCGCCGTATGGAACAGCGGGCAGGCGTGCAGCGTGATGGTGTCTTCGGGACACGGGTACTGCGCCATGCGCGAAATCGCCGACGACCACAGGTTCATGTGCGACTGCATCACGCCCTTGGGCTTGCCCGTGGTACCGCCGGTGTACATGATGGCGGCGAGGTCTTCACCGCCGCGCAGCGCGTCATCGACCGGCGTGGCGTCGGCCACCAGTTGCTCGTACGACAGCATGCCATCGGGCGCCGGGCCGTCGCCGGCGTGGATCAGCAGCGGCTTGCGGCGCGCGCCGGCCATAATGCCCGCCACCATCGGCAGGAAATGGTCGTCGACGATCAGGATGCCGGTGTCGCAATCGTCCAGCGAATAGACAATCTCCGGCACGCTCCAGCGGGTATTGACGGGATTGAGGACGCCGCCGCCCCACCAGACGGACAGCATGTATTCGATGTAGCGGTCGGAGTTCAGCGCCAGCATGCTGACGCGGTCCCCGGGCGCCATGCCGAGCTGGCGCAGCGCGCCGGCCAGGCGCGCGACGCGGTCGCCAAGCTGGCGGAAGGTCTGGCGGCGATTGCGGAAAACGGTGGCGGTGCGTTCGGGCGTTTGCTGCAGGCAGCGATGCAGCCCCTGGGTCAGGTACATACTACGAAGTCTCCGGTGATACGGTGGCGCAGATGGCAATGGCGCGGCGGGCGGACGTAGCGCCCCGCTGTAGTGGGCCACTTTAGGAGCCGCCCCGTCGGCTGTCGTCCGCCGAAGGGAGGAAAATCCCGCCGGCCGCCAAATCGTCCAAAGGAACTACGACAGGCGTACGCCACCGTGGAACAATCGCGCCTTTCCTGAGCCCGGCGCGTCAAAATGCGTATGATTGAGCACAAATGTGCGAAATCCCGGGAAGTTGCGTCGATCAGCCATGCCCACAGGAGTAGAGGAGATTCCCTTGTCCGCCCACCCCGCCTCGTCCGGCACCCTCAGCGAATCCAGCCTGCCGGGACTCGTGGCCTCCAAGCTGGTGCCGCCGGCCAGTGGACCGACGACGCTCGCGCGGCCGCAGCTGGTGCAGGGGATGCTCGATGCCAGCGCCGCGCGCCTGATCCTGATCCGCGCGGCCGCCGGCTTCGGCAAGACCACGCTGATGCAGCAGTACGCGGCCCAATGCGCAGCCCGCCAGCGCGGCACGGCGTGGCTGCGCGTGGATGGCGGCGACAATGACCTGCAGCGTTTCCTGGTCCACCTGGACGCCGGCCTGCAGGCCCTGCCTGGCCGGCGCAAGGCCGCGCGCCCCGCCGCGCCCGCCAGCGAGCCCGCCGGCCCGTGGTTGGCGCACCGCATCATCGAGCAGCTGGCGGGCGCCGTGCTGCCCTTCAGCATCCTGCTCGACGACTTCGAGGCCGTGCAAAGCGCCTCGGTCCTCAATTTCATCCAGCAACTCGTCGAGGCCATGCCGCCTTGCGGGACGCTGGTGATCGCGTCGCGCGTGACCCCCGAGATCGGCCTGGGGCGCATCCGCGCGCGCGGGCACCTGCTCGAGATCCACCCGGCGCAACTGCGCTTCACGCTGGAAGAAGCCACCGCCCTGATCCGCGAGCGCTGCCACCTGCCGTTGCGCGACAACGAGATCGCAACGCTGCATCGCTGCACCGAAGGCTGGGCCACCGCGATCTACCTGGCCACGCTGTCGCTGCAGACCCGCACGGACCACGCAGCTTTCGTGGCCTCGTTCTCGGGCACCAATCTTGAACTGGCCGAGTACTTGGCCGAGGACATCCTGGCGCAGCAGGGCGAGGCTTGCCGGACCTTCCTGCTGGAAACCAGCGTGCTGGGCCAGCTCAGCGCGCCGCTCTGCGACGCGGTGACGGGCCGGCAGGACAGCCGCGCGATGATCGACTATCTCGAGCGCGCCAACCTTCTGCTGTTCCCGCTCGATGGCGACCGGACCTGGTATCGCTATCACCCGCTCTTCGCCAGCTTCCTGCAGCACCGGCTGGAACTGCAGCAGCCGGGCCGCGCCACCACGCTGCACCGCGCGGCGGCACGCTGGTACCTGGAACAGAATCGCCCCGTGCCGGCAGTGGACCATCTGCTCCAGGCCGGCCTGCACGACGAGGCGTTGCCCGAGATCGCGCGCCAGGCCGATACGCTGCTGGCCGGGGGCCGCGTGCGGCTGCTGGTGCGCTGGCTGGACCAGATCGACCCCGAGGCGCTGGCCCCCTATCCGCGCGTGCGGCTCGCGCGTGCCTGGGCACTGTTGCTCAACCGGCGCTATCCCGAAGCCCTGCAGGCCGTCGAATCGATCCAGGCGGAGCCCGACGACAGCGCCAATGGCGCAGACAACGAGCGGCTCGCCGTGGAGGCCGAAACCATCCGCTGCGTACTGCTGGTAATGACCGACCAGGTCGAAGCCTGCCGCCAGGCCAGCATGGGCCAGATTAACCGGCTCGGACCCGATGACCTGTTCCAGTACTGCATCCTGGCCAATTCGCTCGCGTACAGCCAGATCTGCACGCACCGCTACGACGATGCGCGCAGCGTGCTGTCGCGCGCGATCCAGCGCGGCGCCAGCGAGCGCTCGGTGTTCATGCGCAGCATTGCCGATTGCCTCGAGGGCATCATCGACCTGGTACAGGGCCGGCTGGGCAACGCGCTGGCGCGCTTCCACACCGCGTCCACGCGCACGTGGGATGACGCGCGCGGCGATATCACCGGCGACAAACCGGCCATCGACACCTCATGGGCACTGGCCCTGTACGAAAACGACGCGCTCGACGAGATGGCGCGTCTGCTGGCCGACGCACTCCCTTACACCAAGGCCAACGGACCGCCCGACTCCGTCATCAGCTGCCACGTGCTAAGCGCGCGGCTGGCGCTGCTGCGTGGCGACAAGGAGCAGTGGCTGCGTGTGCTGGCCGAGCTGGAGCAACTGGGCCAGCAGGTCAACGCCGAGCGTTCGGTGTGCTCCGCCTGGCTGGAGCGGGCCCGCGTGGCCACGCTGGAGGGCCGGCTCGAGGCCGCCGAGCAGGCGCTGCGCGCCGTCGATCTCTATGGCGGCTGGGAAGCGCTCGATACCGCCGGCCACGCCAGCGACATCGACCGTCCGTCGATCGCGCGGCGCCGGCTGGAGATTGCGCAGGGACAGCATGCCCAGGCACTCGCCGCGCTGGACCCGGCCATTGCCGCCGCGACCGCGCACCAGCGTTACTGGCGCCTGATCAAGCTGCGCATCCTGCGCGCTGCTGCGCTGGACGGCCTGGCGCGCCGCGAAGAGGCGCTGCAGGAAATCACCGAAGCGCTGCGCCTGGCTAGCCACGAAGACTTCCTGCGCACGTTCCTCGATGAAGGCGACGGCGTCGCTGCGCTCGTGCGCGCCTGGGCTTCGGCACACCAGGCGCAGGCGGCGGTCCTAGGTATCGCGCCTTCGTTCGTCACGCGATTGCTCGGCAAGCTGGCAGGCGCTTGCGCCAGTCACGACACCGAACCCGCGCTGGTGGCGGGCCTGTCGGACAGCCTCACGGCGCGCGAACTGGAAGTCCTTCAGATGTTGTCGGCGGGGCTGCGCAACCGCGCCATCGCCGAGCGGCTGTTCCTGTCCGAACTGACGGTCAAGTCCCACCTGCGCAAGATCAACACCAAGCTGGGGGCGCAAAACCGCACCGAAGCGGTGGCGATCGGGCGCGCCCGCGGGCTGATTCCGTAAGGCTCAAGAGGAAAGACCCGGCACATTGTGCCGGTCCCCTTCTCGAACCTGGTGCCCGTCGACCCATCATCCTCAACGCCGAAACACGCTGACTGCTTCAACAAGCCAAGTAGCCTGCAGCTTCAGGCTCTCCGCTGCTGCCGCACTCTGCTCGACCAGGGCAGCATTCTGCTGGGTGATATGGTCCAGGTCGGTAACCGCGCCGCCCACTTGCGTGATGCCGCTGCTTTGCTCCGCGGTCGCGGCACTGATCTCGGCAATCAGGTCGGAGACGCGCTTGACCTGTGCCACGATGTCTTCCATGGTCTTTCCCGCAGCGTCTACCAGACCGACGCCTGACTCTACGTTCTGCACGCTGACGTCGATCAGTCCTTTGATTTCCTTGGCTGCGTTCGCGCTTCGCTGGGCCAGGCTGCGCACTTCTCCGGCCACCACCGCGAATCCACGACCCTGCTCGCCAGCGCGCGCGGCTTCCACAGCGGCATTGAGGGCAAGGATATTGGTCTGGAATGCGATACCGTCGATCACCCCGATAATGTCGGCGATGCGCTTGGAGCTATCGGTAATCATGCTCATCGTGCTGACCACCTGTGACACGGCGCGCCCCCCGCGCTCCGCCGCTTCGCTGGCTGCGCCGGACAGCGTGTTGGCCTGTGCCGCCGTCTCCGCGTTGCTCTTGACCGTGGCGGTCATTTGCGTCATCGACGATGCCGTTTCCTGCACATTGGACGCAGCCTGCTCGGTGCGCGCGCTCAAGTCAGTGTTTCCGCGTGCGATCTCGTCGCTGGCAGCCTGTACGTTGATCACCTGCTCACTAACGTCGTCAATCAACCAGCGAAACATCAGGCCTAGCTGACCAATGGTTCGCAGTGTCATGCCGATCTCGTCCACACGGTTCATGTGCTCGGTCTTCTGGCTCTCGCCGGATGCCACGCGCAGTGCCTGCTGCAAAACCTGCTCGAGCGGCGTCGAGATCTGCGCCTGCAGCCACCAGGACGCAAGTAGCGAGACAAAAGCCATGATGCCCGCAAAGCCGCCCAGCGCCATGCCGGCAAGGCCCATGCACCACGCCGCCGCCGTGCTGGCGGGAAGCAGCGCCAGTAATGCCAGTCTCAGCCGCCAGCGCACAGGCATGGTCTGGAACATCGACGTCCAGCCCATTAGTCCTTTTCTGACAACCAACCCCTTGTGGAACTGGCGGTTGCTGGCATGGCCCTCACGGAAATCCTTATATAGCGCCTCGGCTGCGGCGATCTCTTCGCGCGACGCCTTGGTACGTACCGACATATAGCCGACCGGGCGCCCGTTTCGCACAACCGGGGTGGCATTGGCACGTACCCAATAGTGATCACCATTCTTGCGGCGGTTCTTTACCAGCGCAGTCCAGGGCTCGCCGCTTTTGAGCGTCGCCCACATGTCAGAAAAGGCTTCCTTGGGCATGTCGGGGTGACGCACGAGATTATGCGGCTGCCCCTTAATCTCCTCGCGCGTGAAACCACTGACTTCGACGAATGCTGCGTTGGCATAGTTGATATAGCTCTGTGTATCCGTGGTGGACATCAGCGTCGCATTGTCCGGAAACTCGAACTCACGCTGAGTGACTGGCTGGTTGTTGCGCAAGGCAAATCTCCCTATCAAGGATTTTCAGTAGGGGGGCATAGACCGTTCTGAAGGACTTACCTCTTCACAGCGCACAGGTATTTCAGGCGCTGACATCGCCGCCCGCGCGGACAGATTTCCGGCGCTGTCTGACGCCCCCATCTTGGTGCGTTATCGGTGTGCGCGCATCTGGCTACCCCCCACTTGCGAGGGGCGGTGACGAAATGCACTCGAATGAATTAGCAGCCGTGTTCCGGCGGATCTCGTCCCCCCTGTGGTCACCAGCGATGAAGTGCTCCCCGAGTTCCAGGAAGCGTGCCGGCGCGAACGTAATGCCGTCGGGCGGAGTGCCCGAAAATCCTCATTTGGCACGGCCTTCTTCTCCACCAGGTCTATCAGTACGATGGGGCCGTGCGCCCTTGGATTCCATGCTTTCTGGAGTATCATACGATGATAATTTCATTATCATCATATGCAACTACGAAGCACCTCTGCATCCGGCCGCTGCGGCGACGCGCACGACGGTTCGGATAAGGGTTCGGGGTGCACTATTTCTTGATGAGGGTTCAGTGGTAGAAGTGACGATCGAACCCCCTGCGAGGGACGCATTTCAGGGACGGAACTCCGCGCGGTTGGCTTTCGTGGCGAGTCAATTCGAATGTGACATCCTGCTTACGAGCGGCGCCTGGATTGCAAATGCCAAGGACGTCATGGACGTCATGCGGCTGTCCGCCCGCGCCGGCACGCACATACGAATCCAGACGACCGGACCGGACGAGGCGGCGGCCCTCGTTACCATCGCCGCATTGCTGAGGGGGAAGGCGCTTCCCAAGACTCTCTAATGGGCACCGACACGATGCAAGCGGACCGCTCCTCATTCGAGGCCTACCTGAAATTCCTGTCCGAGTCGGCCAACGACGGTACGCCGCAAGTATTGGAAACCCGGCACGCGCTGTCGCTGCATTTCGACGCACTGGCCACCCAAAGCTTCATGTCGCGCAAGGATCCCCACAAGCTGGTGCTCGGTTACACCAGGACGATGATGGGATTCCTGCTATTGCAGCCGACTCCCGCGAGAATCTCGATGATCGGCTTGGGCGGCGGTTCCCTTGCCAAATACTGCTACCGGCATCTCGCCAACACCAAAGTTGTGGCAATCGAGATCAATCCGGCCGTGATCGCCTTGCGCGAGCAGTTCCAAATCCCGCCGGACGACGAACGGCTCGAGGTGGTTTGCGCGGATGGCGCCGAGTATGTAGCAAACCAGAATGCACATCCCGACGTAATCCTGGTGGACGGATTCCTGGCCGACGGCATGCCGGAACAGCTTGGCACCGCGGACTTCTATGCCGCCTGCTACGCACGCCTCGCCGATAACGGTGTGCTGGTCGCGAATTTTCTTGAGAGCGATCCCGACATACCGCTTTATCTGGAGGAGGTCGGTACCGCATTTGGCAAGTCCATGTCGCTTTCCCTTGCTGAAGACAGTGCCAACTACACGTTGTTCGCCTGGAAAGGACCGAACAAGCTGCCCTCACTGGATGCACTGCTGGCACGTGCGCGCGTTCTGCAAACCTCGCATCCGCTGAACCTGACCGCGGCCGCCCGCCGGCTGAAACGCGGCGAGCGCGTTGCGTCGGATCGCGCCTCCTGGCCCAAGCCGCCGAGGCGCCAGATTCAGTATTGACGAGCCCCCCGCACAAGCTTCTGATCAGCCCAGCCATGCCCATCCCGCACCTGCGTAAGCTAACCGGAAAGGAGCGCAGCCCCGGAAGCAATCGGCAACTGGCTTGTTACCTCACCTTTGTTGCCGGAGCGACCAATGCCGGAGGCTTCCTGGCCGTGCATCAGTACACCTCGCACATGTCCGGCATTGTGTCCGCCATGGCCGACAACCTGGCACTGGGCAGTCTCTGGCTGATGCTGGATGGCCTGGGGACCATGCTGTCATTCCTGGCGGGCGCCGCCTGTTCGGCAGTTCTGGTCAACTGGGGCCGCCGCGAACGCCTGCAAAGCGAATATGCGTTGCCGCTCATGCTGGAAGCCGCGCTGCTGCTGTGTTTTGGCCTGCTTGGAAGCAATCTCGAGCGCCATGAATGGCTGTTCGTGCCGGCAACGGCCATGGTGCTCTGCTTCATCATGGGCTTGCAAAATGCTCTGGTCACCAAGTTGTCGAATGCAGAGATCCGCACCACGCACGTGACCGGCATGGTCACGGACATCGGTATCGAACTGGGCAAGCTCTTTTATTGGAACCTGTCCAGGGGCAACTCGAGCAAACCACCAGTACTCGCCAATCGGCACAAACTGCGAGTTCTCATCACGCTGGTCACACTGTTCTTCGCTGGAGGCGTCATTGGCGCCATAGGGTTCAAGCACATCGGGTTCAGCGCCACGCTTGCTTTGGCGATCCTGCTGCTCGCCCTCGCGGCAGTGCCAGTGCTGGACGATGTCCGTCTCCACTTATGGCGCAGCGACCTGCTGCCTCACCTGGCCGCACGCTCCCGGCGTTGGGCTCGCACAGTAAAAGATGAGGCGCACGCCGTATGGTTGGCTGCACAAGATCCCCGCACGCCATGGTATGCGAAAGCGCTAGCCTCGTTGACCGCCGCCTATGCCTTGTCGCCCATTGACCTGATTCCCGATTTCGTTCCCGTGCTTGGCTATGTCGAGGACGTGGTGCTGGTGCCTCTCGCCTTGTCGCTGGCAATGCGGCTTATCCCGATTGAGGTGATGCGTCAGCATCGCGCCACAGCAGCAGCGACCAGCGAGCGCCCAGTCAGTCGCGTTGCAGCGCTGGTGATCGTGACGCTCTGGGGTATTGCCACGGTATTGGCATCGGTCTGGCTCGTACGACATCACCCTTGGCGGTAAGGCGGTGCTGCAAGATCATTGATGCCCAAGATCAACCGCCTGTTTATTCCGCATCGCACAATGCCGCATGACCTTGCTTGCCCAAGCAAGCATTCGCGCCCAAGCTGAAGGCTCGAATGGAGGAACATCATGCAACCCACCAACTTTGTCTGGCACTACACGGTCGGCACGAGGTTGCCCGCGATCGCGGAAACCGGCGTGCTGATTCCGTCCAGGTCGCCGCATGCCGCGGCGTCGCTGGGCGTGTTGTGGTTCTCGCGGCGGCAGACCTGGGAGCCGTCCACGGCCCGCACCGGCTGGAAGCGTCACGCCGCCAGCAAGCTCGCGTTCCCAGAAACGGAAGGCCTGTTCCGCTTCGGCCTGCACGCCGCGGACAGCCGTCTCGTGCCGTGGCCGGCGGTCACGCGCCTGGCCGATATCGATATTCCGGAAGCCATGTCCATGGTCTCGGCGGGGCTGCGCCGCGGCGCCAGCCCGACCGACTGGCTCGGCGTGCTGACGCAGGTTCCGCTCGAGGATCTGCGCTTCCAGCGCTGGGACGGCGCGGCATGGTGCGATGCACAGCTGGATGACATCGACCTCGCGGCGCTTGCCGCGATGCGGCCGGTAGTTCCGGTCGGGCACGGCAGGCGCGTTTCCGTCGCCCCGCCCCGAGGCGGCTCGATGCAAGACGTCCATTGATGCCGTACCTTCCGCCGCGATGCAAGTGAAGTGCCGTTGGCACGCGCCCCCGGAGCGCCGCTTGCGAGTGCAGTCTTGACACCTTGCGAACGGCTTCCTTTAATGGGTAACACGCATCACGCCTGTCGCACGAAAGGCCCCACCCATTACATCAAGCCATGATCCAACCTGGCGGCGTTGAAGATCCGCAGCGCAAGAAGGAAGAACTGCGCAGCTTCCTGTTCCTCACCGCGGTGATGGTGCCGGTACTGTCGGTCATCATCGTGGCAGGCTACGGCTTTATTGTGTGGATGAGCCAGCTGATCAGCGGCCCGCCTTCGCATTGAGCCGACCACCCCGCAAGAGCATCCATATCGGCAACCATAAAAAGGCTGCAATACAGAATTAAACGGCCTTTAGCTGGAGTTACCGCATGCCAGCTGCAAGACCCAGCATTCCCATCGGGCTGATCCCATCCACCGAAGAGTGGCATATAGCAGGGATCGTGGTATACGCGCACCCTCAAAGCGTGGCCCATGTTCGCGCCGCCGTCGAAGCCATGACCGGCGTGGAGATCCATGCTGCCAGCGACAACGGCAAGATGGTGGTCACCGTCGAAGCCCCTACCTCCCGCGCCATCGCCGCTCATCTCACCTGCCTTCACCAGCTTGAGGGCGTGCTGTCCGCCACCCTGGTCTACCAGCACAACGAAGACGCCGAAGCCATGAACGAGGAGATCTCCGAATGAAAGTCTCTCGTCGGGAATTCATCAAGCAGACCGCCGTCGCGGCGGCGGCATCGGTAGCCGGCATTCAGTTGCCCGCCGAGGCCGCCAACTTCGTCACGGACAGCGAAGTCACCAAGCTGAAATGGTCGAAGGCGCCGTGCCGTTTCTGCGGTACAGGCTGCGGCGTGACCGTGGCCGTGCGCGACAACAAGGTGGTGGCCACCCAGGGCGACCCGCAGTGCGAGGTCAACAAGGGCCTGAACTGCGTCAAGGGCTACTTCCTGTCGAAGATCATGTACGGGCAGGACCGGCTGACCAAGCCGCTGCTGCGCATGAAGAACGGCAAGTACGACAAGAACGGCGAATTCGCCCCGGTCACTTGGGACCAGGCGTTCGACGAGATGGAACGCCAGTTCAAGCGCGTGCTCAAGGAAAAGGGCCCCACCGCCCTGGGCATGTTCGGCTCGGGCCAGTGGACCGTATGGGAGGGCTACGCGGCGTCCAAGCTGTTCAAGGCGGGCTTCCGCTCCAACAATATCGATCCCAATGCGCGCCATTGCATGGCATCGGCCGTGCAGGGCTTCATGCGCACCTTCGGCATGGACGAGCCGATGGGCTGCTATGACGATATCGAGGCCGCCGATGCGTTCGTGCTGTGGGGCTCGAACATGGCCGAGATGCACCCGATCCTGTGGACGCGCATCACAGACCGCCGCCTGAGCCACCCGAAGACGCGCGTGGCCGTGCTGTCGACGTTCACGCACCGTTCGTTCGACCTGGCGGACCTGCCCATCATCTTCACGCCGCAGACCGACCTGGCGATGCTGAACTTCATCGCCAACTACATCATCCGCAATAACAAGGTCAACAAGGACTTCGTCAACAAGCACACGGTGTTCAAGGAAGGCGTGACCGACATCGGCTATGGCCTGCGCCCCGAACATCCGCTGCAGAAAGCCGCGAAAAATGCCGCCAATCCCGGCGACTCCAAGCCGATCACGTTCGACGATTTCGCGAAGTTCGTCTCCAAGTACGACGTCGACTACGTCAGCAAGCTTTCCGGCGTGCCGAAGGACAAGCTGAACCAGCTCGCCGAGCTGTACGCCGACCCGAACATCAAGGTGATGTCGTTGTGGACCATGGGGTTCAACCAGCATACGCGCGGCAGCTGGGTCAACAGCATGGCCTACAACGTCCACCTGCTGACCGGCAAGATCGCCACGCCCGGCAACAGCCCGTTCTCGCTGACCGGGCAGCCGTCCGCGTGCGGCACGGCGCGTGAAGTCGGCACGTTCTCGCACCGGCTGCCGGCCGACATGGTGGTCACCAACCCGAAGCACCGCGAGGAAGCCGAGCGCATCTGGAAGCTGCCGCCGGGCACCATCGTCGAGAAGCCTGGCTATCACGCCGTACTGCAGAACCGCATGCTCAAGGACGGCAAGCTCAATGCCTACTGGGTGCAGGTCAACAACAATATGCAGGCGGCCGCCAACATCATGGAGGAAGCCCTCCCCGGCTACCGCAATCCTTCCAATTTCATCGTCGTGTCGGACGCCTACCCGACCGTGACGGCCTTGTCGGCGGACCTGATTTTGCCCAGCGCGATGTGGGTGGAGAAGGAAGGCGCCTATGGCAACGCCGAACGCCGCACGCAGTTCTGGCACCAGCTCGTCGATGCCCCGGGCGATTCCCGCTCGGACTTGTGGCAGCTGATGGAGTTCTCCAAGCGCTTCAAGGTTGACGAAGTCTGGCCGGCGGAGCTGCTGGCCAAGAAGCCCGAGTACAAGGGCAAGACGCTGTTCGACGTGCTTTACCGCAACGGCCAGGTCGACAAGTTCCCGATCAAGGAAGTCAACGCCGAGTACAACAACGCGGAATCGAAGGCCTTCGGCTTCTACGTGCAAAAGGGCCTGTTCGAGGAATACGCGAGCTTCGGCCGCGGACACGGCCATGACCTGGCACCGTTCGACCGGTACCACGAAGAGCGCGGGCTGCGCTGGCCGGTGGTCAATGGCAAGGAAACGCGCTGGCGCTACCGCGAAGGCAGCGACCCCTATGTCAAGGCCGGCACCGGCTTCCAGTTCTACGGCAATCCGGACGGCAAGGCCGTGATCTTCGCGCTGCCGTACGAGCCGCCGCCCGAATCGCCGGACAAGGAGTACCCGTTCTGGCTGGCCACAGGCCGCGTGCTGGAGCACTGGCACTCCGGGTCGATGACACGGCGCGTGCCGGAGTTGTACCGTGCCTTCCCGAACGCCGTGGTGTTCATGCATCCCGAGGACGCCAAGGCCATGGGGCTGCGGCGCGGCGTCGAGGTCGAGGTGGTATCGCGGCGCGGGCGCATGCGTTCGCGCGTGGAAACACGCGGGCGGGACGCGCCGCCGCGCGGCCTGGTGTTCGTGCCGTGGTTCGATGCCAGCCAGCTCATCAACAAGGTCACGCTCGACGCCACCTGTCCGATCTCGCTGCAGACCGACTACAAGAAGTGCGCGGTAAAAATCGTCAAGGTGTAACCGCCCACGCCAACCCACAATAGGAGACGCCATGATGCCGAGCCGATCCTGGTCACGCCTGCTGGCCTTATGTACGTGGCTGCTGGCCGCCTTCGCCATGTTCGCGGCCGCGCCCGCCGGCGCGCAGGGCCTGGTGGATTCCATGCGCGGTCCTACGCCCGTGGCCAGCGAGTCCAAGGCCCCGATCCTCTACCCGACCGAGAACAAGGACGTCCGGCGCAACCGCAACTACACCATGCAGCCGCCGACGATCCCGCACAAGATCGACGGCTACCAGCTCGACAAGGACTTCAACCGCTGCATGTTCTGCCATGCGCGCACGCGCACGGAAGAGACGCAGGCGATCCCGATCAGCATCACGCACTACATGGACCGCAATAACAACGTGCTGGCCGAAGTCTCGCCGCGGCGCTACTTCTGCACGCAGTGCCATGTGCCGCAGGCCGATGCCAAGCCGCTGGTCGGCAACAGCTTCGTCGATGTGGAAACGATGCTCAAGCGTACGCCCGGCGGCAAGAGCGCAGGCAAATAAACCACAACACAGGTGCGCGCCATGCTGGATCTCATCAAGCGCTACTGGCGGACCATCAACCGGCCCAGCGCCTATTTCAGCCTGGGCTTCCTGACGCTGGGCGGCTTCGTCGCCGGGGTAGTGTTCTGGGGCGCGTTCAATACCGCGCTGGAACTGACCAACACCGAGCAGTTCTGCACGGGCTGCCATGAAATGCGCGACAACGTGTACCAGGAATTGCAGGGCACCATCCACTTCACCAACCGCAGCGGCGTGCGCGCCAAGTGCTCGGACTGCCACGTCCCGCATAACTGGACCACCAAGATGGCGCGCAAGATGCAGGCGTCGAAGGAAGTGTGGGGCAAGATCTTCGGCACCATCGACACGCGCGAGAAATTCCTTTCGCACCGGCTGGAACTGGCCCAGCACGAATGGGCGCGCTTCAAGGCCAATGACTCGCTGGAATGCCGCAACTGCCACGATTACCAGTCGATGGACTTCACGCGCCAGAGCCCGCGCGCGCAGGCCATGCATTCCACCTACCTGGAAAACAAGGAGAAGACCTGCATCGACTGCCACAAGGGCATTGCCCACCACCTCCCCGACGTATCGAAAGCGGAGGAAAAGTAGCGCGTGCCAACCCGTTTGTCCGGGATCTCCTGTGATGGCATGGCCCGCGGCCCGGCGCTGCGGGCCAGCGGACTGGCATTTTCCCGTTCAGGGCGCCCGGTCTTCGCCGGCATCGAGCTGGCGCTCGACGCCAGCGGACTGGTGCAGGTGCTGGGCACGAACGGCAGCGGCAAGTCCACGCTGCTGCGCGTGCTGAGCGGGCTGCTGCCGCCCGCCGAAGGCAGCGTCAGCTGGCAAGGCTTGCCTGTACGCACCGGCGACCCGGCCTACCTGCAGTCGCTGGCCTATCTGGGCCATGCCGACGGGATCGACACCGACCTGAGCGCCGCCGAGAACCTTCGCTTCGCCGCGCGGCTGGCGGGCCTGCGCCCATCGCCGGACGCCGTGCGTGCCGCGCTGGCACGGCTTGGCATGGAGCGCGCGATGCTGGCCCCGGCACGAACCCTTTCACAAGGCCAGCGCCGGCGCGTCGCGCTGGCCCGGCTGGCATTGATTCCGCGCACCCTGTGGCTGCTGGACGAACCGCTGACCTCGGTCGACGACCAGTCGGCCAGCCGCTTTCATGAACTGCTCGACGCGCACCTGCAAGACGGGGGCATGGCCGTGATCGCCACGCACCGGCTGCTTCCCGGCGGCGGCGATATCCTCGAACTCGGCGAAGCGACAGCGCTCGCTCCCGCGTAAGGACATCATGATTGCCACCCTCGGCGCCATCGTCATGCATGACCTCTCGCTCGCCTGGCGGCGGCGCGGCAGCCTGCTGGGCAGCGTGGTGTTCTTCGTCATCGCGGCGAGCCTGTTCCCGCTCGCCATCGGCCCCGACCCGCAGCAACTGCGCGCATTGGCGCCCGGCATCCTGTGGGTCGCTGCACTGCTGGCGTCGATGCTGTCGCTATCGCGGCTGTTCGCGCAGGAGTATGCCGATGGCAGCCTGGACCAGCTGCTGCTGTCGCCCCAGCCACTGGCCTTGCTGGTGCTGGCGAAAATCTGCGCGCACTGGCTGACCAGCGGCGTGCCGCTGCTGTTGCTGACGCCGCTGCTGGCCCAGCAATACAGCCTGCCCGCAGGATCGGCGCTGCTGCTGTCCGCATCGCTGCTGGTTGGCACGCCCGCGCTGAGCCTGATCGGCGCGGTCGGCGCGGCGCTCACGCTCGGCGTGCGCGGCGGCGCCGTCTTGCTGTGCATCCTGGTATTGCCGCTGTGCGTGCCGGTGCTGGTGTTCGGCGCCAGCGCCGGCGCGGCGGCCGACGCCGGGCTGGATGTCATGCCGCAGTTCTCGCTGCTGGGCGCCTGCCTGGCGCTGTCGCTGTTCCTCTGCCCGCTCGCGACCGCAGCGGGGCTTCGCATCGCCATGGAGTAGGCCGCATGAGCCAACCGCTGCACTCCGCCCACGCAACCGGTCACCGGGGACATGCCCGTCGACCGCGCTGGCTGGCCTTTGCCGCGCCAGTGCGCTTTTATCCGCTCGCGGGCCGGCTCGCGCCGTGGTTCTTCGCGGCTGCCGCGCTGTTGCTGGCAGCCGGCCTGTGGCTGGGCTTCGTCGTGGCGCCGACCGACGCGCAGCAAGGCGAGGTCTACCGCATTATCTTCATCCACGTGCCGGCGGCGTGGATGTCGATGTTCATCTACCTGGTCATGGCCGGCTACTGCGCGCTGGCGCTGGTGCTGCGCACGCGCCTGTCGTCGATGATGGCTTCGGCGCTGGCGCCCACCGGCGCACTGTTCACCGCCATTGCGCTGTGGACCGGCGCGCTGTGGGGCAAACCGACCTGGGGTACGTGGTGGGTGTGGGATGCGCGCCTGACCTCCGAACTGCTCCTGCTGTTTCTCTACCTCGGCTTTATCGCGCTGGAGGCCGCCATCGACGAGCCGCGCCGCGCAGAGCGCGCGTGCGCCGTGCTGGCGCTGGTCGGCGTGGCAAATATTCCGGTGATCTACTTTTCGGTGCAGTGGTGGAACACGCTGCACCAGGGCGCCTCGGTCAGCCTGACCGCGGCGCCGTCGATGGCCGCGACCATGCTGGCCGGCATGCTGGTGATGACGCTGGCGTGCTGGATGTACACCATCGCCGTGGCGCTGGTGCGCGTGCGCTGCATCCTGCGCGAGCGCGGCGAAGCCGGCACGCTGCCGGCCGATCCTCGGGAGACTGCACCATGAGTGGCTTCACGCTGGCTTCGCTGTCGGGCCATGCCGGCTATATTGCCGCCGCGTTCGGCATGACCTTCGCCCTGATCGGCATCGAACTGGTGCTGCTGCGCCGGCGCAGCAGCACCAGCAAGGCCGGGCACTCGCCGCGATGATGCAACGATGACACCACGACGCCGCCGCCTCGGCATGCTGCTCGCCGCGCTGGCCTGCGCCGGCGTGGCACTTGCACTGGTGCTCAATGCGTTCCGCTCCAACCTGGTGTTCTTTTTCAGCCCCAGCCAGGTCGCCGCGCACGAAGCCCCCGCCGCGCGCAGCTTCCGCCTTGGCGGGCTGGTCGCGCCGGGCTCCATCCGCCGCGAGGGCGATGGCATGACCATCCGTTTCATTGTCACCGACAAGGCGCGCGAGGTGTCCGTGGTCTATCGCGGCCTGCTGCCCGACCTGTTTCGCGAGGGCAAGGGCGTGGTCGCGCGCGGCACGCTCGACGGCAGCGGCACGTTCGTCGCCAGTGAAGTGCTCGCCAAGCATGACGAGAACTACATGCCACCCGAAGCAGCCGATGCCTTGAAGCAGGCGGAGCAGGTCAACCGCCGCATGGCCGGCCAGCTCGCGGAAGGCGACCGGGGGATGCAACGGTGAATCCGGAACTCGGGCATTTCGCGCTGATCGTGGCCCTGCTGGCGGCCGTGGTGCAAGCCGCGCTGCCGCTGGCCGGCGCCGCGCGCGGCAATCCGGCATGGATGTCGGTCGCCCGGCCTGCCGCACGCGTGCAGTGCGCACTGGTGGTGCTGGCCTATGTGTCGCTGACCATCGCTTTTGCCGACAGTGATTTCAGCGTGCGCTATGTCGCCGCGAACTCGAACAGCGACCTGCCGCTCGCCTATCGTCTGGCGGCCGTGTGGGGCGGACATGAAGGCTCGATGCTGCTGTGGACGCTGATGCTGGCCCTGTGGTCTCTCGCCGTCTCGGTCTTCAGCCGCCGCCTGCCGCTTCCAGTGGTGGCGCGCGTGCTCGGCGTGATGGGTGCGATCAGCAGCGGCCTGCTGCTGTTCCTGCTGTTCGCGTCCAACCCGTTCATCCGCCTGCTGCCGCCGGCCATGGCCGGACGCGACCTGAACCCGCTGCTGCAGGACCCGGGCATGGTGTTCCATCCGCCCATGCTCTACATGGGATACGTCGGCTTTGCCGTGACCTTTGCCTTCGCCGTGGTGGCGTTGCTCGAAGGACGCCTGGACGCCGCGTGGGCACGCTGGGCGCGGCCGTGGACCACGGTGGCGTGGATGTTCCTGACGCTCGGCATCATGCTCGGCAGCGCCTGGGCCTATTACGAACTCGGCTGGGGCGGCTGGTGGTTCTGGGACCCCGTGGAAAACGCGTCGTTCATGCCGTGGCTTGCCGGCACGGCGCTGATGCATTCGCTCGCGGTGACCGAGAAGCGCGGCGCGTTCCGCGCGTGGACCGCCCTGCTCGCGATCTTCACGTTCTCGCTGAGCCTGCTGGGCACTTTCCTGGTGCGCTCCGGCGTGTTGACTTCGGTCCATGCCTTCGCGGTCGACCCCAAGCGCGGCATCTTCATCCTGACGCTGCTAGGGCTCGTGACCGGACTCGCGCTGGCGCTGTTCGCGTGGCGCGCGCCAAAGCTCTCGCGGCGCACGGACTTCAGCC
This sequence comes from Cupriavidus sp. C2SS-8b, assembly GCF_057073745.1. Lineage (NCBI taxonomy): Bacteria > Pseudomonadati > Pseudomonadota > Betaproteobacteria > Burkholderiales > Burkholderiaceae > Cupriavidus > Cupriavidus sp. C2SS-8b. The sequence goes on along the minus strand of NZ_CP172717.1, from coordinate 315,125 downwards.
TGGTCTCGCGCGAGTCCTTCCTGCTGGCCAACAACGTGCTGCTGGCCGTGGCCGCGGCCACCGTGCTGCTCGGCACGCTCTATCCGCTGCTGCTCGACGTGCTGGGCCTCGGCAAGATCTCGGTGGGGCCTGCGTACTTCGAACAGGTGTTCGTGCCGCTGATGGCGCCTGCGGTCCTGCTGATGGGTGCCGCGCCGCTGGCGCGCTGGCGGCATGGCGAGCTGCCGGATATGACACGCCGGCTGCGCTGGGCCGCGGTCGCCAGCGCCGTCATCGCTCTCGTCCTGCTGCTGGTGCTGCGCAATGCTTCAGCGCTGACCGGGCTCGGCCTGCTGCTCGCGACGTGGTGCGCTGCCAGCGCGGCAGCCAGCCTCGTGGCGCGGTTGCGTAACCAGCGTGGTCGCCGCCTGTCGACGCTGCGCCAGTTGCCGGCCGGCTACTACGGCATGCTGCTGGCCCATATGGGCGTGGGCGTGTTCATCGCCGGCGTGACGCTGGTCAGCAGCCAGGAAAGCCTGCGCGAACTGCCGATGCGGCCCGGCGAGACGGTAACGGTCGGCAGCTACGATTTCCGTTTCGATGGCGTGGCGCCAGGCACTGGCCCTAACTACGAAGCACTGCGCGGTGCCGTCAGCGTGTCGCGCCACGGCAGCACCGTTGCCACGCTGGCGCCGGAGCGACGCATCTACCGTAGCCAGGACATGCCGACCACCGAGGCCGCCATCGACAGCGGCATCACGCGCGACCTGTACGTGGCGCTGGGTGAATCGCTCGGGGACGGACGTTGGGCAGTGCGCGTCCATGTGAAGCCATTCGTCGACTGGATCTGGGGCGGATGCGTCCTGATGGCGCTGGGCGGGCTGCTTGCCGCAAGCGACAAGCGCTACCGCCTGCGTCGCCAGGTCGCCAGCACAGCCACGCCGGCCGCCGACGCCGCGCAAGCTCAAGCGCCCGCGCTGGCACTGGCCGGCCGGGAGGAGACCCCGACATGACGCGTTTCCTGCTGCCGCTTGCGGTGTTCCTGGCGCTTGCGATCGCGCTTGCCGCGGGACTGCGGCATGACCCGCGCGAGCTGCCGTCGCCGCTGGTCGGCAAACCGGCACCGGCGTTCGTGCTGCCGGTGCTGGACCAGGACGGCCACAAGCTCTCGACGGCGGACATGCGCGGCAAGGTGTGGCTGCTCAATGTCTGGGCGTCGTGGTGCACCGCCTGCCGCGCCGAGCACCCGGTGCTGGTCGACTTCGCCGCGCGCTCGCGCGTGCCGCTCTACGGCCTCAACTACAAGGACCAGGATGGCGCCGCGCGTGAATGGCTGCAGCGCATGGGCAATCCGTACGCGGCGTCGCTCGTGGATACCGACGGGCGCGTGGGCATCGACTTCGGCGTGTATGGCGTGCCGGAGACCTTCGTCATCGACCAGGCCGGCGTGGTGCGCTACAAGCAGGTCGGCCCGGTGACGAAGGAAGTGCTTGAGCAAAAGCTGATTCCGTTGCTGGAATCGCTGGAGAAGGGGGATGGTCATGCGTAGCGCCGCCCTCGCCTGCTGCGCGCTTGCATTCGCCCTGCACGCAAGCGCCGCCACCCCGACCGACGCCGAACTCGACGCGCGCGTCCACGCCTTGTCCGAGCAACTGCGCTGCCTCGTCTGCCAGAACCAGACGCTGGCAGATTCCAATGCCGAGCTGGCGGTCGACTTGCGCCGTCAGGTACGCGAACAGTTGCGCCAGGGCGCCAGCGACGACGAAGTGAAGCAGTATCTCGTTCAGCGCTACGGTGATTTCGTGCTCTACAAGCCGCCGCTCAAGCCGCTGACGTGGCTGCTGTGGTTCGGTCCCCTGCTGTTGCTAGTCGCAGTCGGGGCGGCCCTGTGGCGCGTCCGCTCTCGCCGCACCGACCCCGCAGCGCCGCTCGACGATGCCGAACGCCGCAGGCTCGCGGAGTTGCTCGACGAGCCGCCGCCCCGTGCGCCGGCGCCCCCAGCCCCCCTGCCCCCGCTATCGCCGCCATGACCACATTCTGGTTCCTTGCTGCCGCGCTGATAGCCGTCACCATGGCCGGGCTGCTGTGGCCGCTATTACGCCAGCCTTTGGTTGCCGCGGTGGCGGACCGCCCTGCCCCGGCCTTGCGCGATGTCTATCGCGACCAGTTGCGCGAACTCGACGCCGACCTGCGCGCCGGTACGCTGAGCCCCGCGCGCCACGCGGAGGCGCGCGATGAACTCGCCCACCGCTTGCTCGAGGACGCCGGACAGCCCGTCACCACGCGGAGCGAGCATCGTTCTTCCACGCTGCTCGCAGCGGCGCTGCTGGCATTGCTGCCGAGCGCGGCCATCCTGCTCTACCTGCACCTGGGCAATCCGGTCGCGCTGTGGGGCGCGGGCGACATGCACGCGGCCGAAGACAGCCAGCATGAAATGAGCGTCGCACAGATCGAGGGCATGGTGAACCAGCTCGCCACGCGGCTGCGCGACAAGCCCGACGATCCCGAAGGCTGGTCGATGCTCGCCCGCTCGTACACGGCGCTGCAGCGCTATGACGATGCGGCCGCTGCTTACGGCAAGGCCATTGCACTCGCGCCCGACGTGGCGGCACTGCGCTCGGACTTTGCCGACGTGCTGGGCAGCGTGAACGGCGGCTCGCTCGAAGGCCCGGCCATGGAACAGATCCGCCGCGCCCTGGCGCTCGATCCCGACGATCCCAAGGGACTCGCGCTAGCTGCCAGCGCGGCGGCAGAGCGTGGCGAGACCAGCGAGGCCATCGCCTACTGGGAACGCCTGTACCACCTGTTGCCGCCGGACTCGCAAACCGCGGCACGGGTCGCGGCCAACCTGGCAGCCGCGCGTGGCGTCGGCAAGCCGCCGGCCACGGCAAGCATCCGCGGCACGCTTGTGCTCGCGTCCGATGCCGGCAGGACACCGGGCCCCGACGAAACCGTCTTCCTCTACGCTCGCGCCGTGGAAGGTCCGCGCATGCCGCTCGCCGTGCTGCGCCGGACCGTGCGCGACCTGCCGCTGCAATTCACGCTGGACGATTCGCAGGCGCTGACGCCGGAACACAAGCTGTCGGGACAGCAGCAGGTCATGGTGGAGGCGCGCATCTCGGCAAGCGGCAATGCGACGCCGCAGGCGGGTGACCTCGTCGGCCAGGCAGGACCGGTACGGCTCGGTGCCGACGATGTACGCGTCGTGATCGGCGGCACGCAGCCTGCCGAGCGCTGAGCGGGCGGTCGCCAGCAACGGGCCGAGACGCGGAAGTAGAATCCCCCCATCTTCTGCCACCCTGGCGCCCCCAACGGGCTCTGTACTGCGCGTATGCGAATTCCACCGATGAAGGCGGTCATCGCCTTCGAGAGCGTTGCAAGAACCAAGAGCGTCAGCCGTGCCTCCGAGGAACTGGGATTGACGCCCTCGGCCGTGAGCCACCAGATCAGCAATCTCGAAGCGGTCATCGGCCGTCCGCTGTTCTTCCGGCAGGGACGGGGACTGGTGCTGACGCCGGTGGGCGAACAGTACCTGCGCGAGGTCACGGGTGCGCTCGCTGACCTGAACCGCGCGACAGAACGGGCGTCGAGCCAGCCCGACGTAGAGATCCTGCGGGTCCATTCGAGCCCCAGCTTCGGGCTGATGTGGCTGCTGCCGCGGCTGGCCTCGTTCCAGGGCGAGCATGGCGATATCCGCCTGAACCTCTCGTGCTCCTACGAAGACGTCTCGTTCACGAGCGGCTTCTACGATGTCGATATCCGCTATGGCTACGCCCACTGGCGCGACCTCCAGGTCAAGACGCTGCGCCCCGAGTTCATCGTGCCGCTGGCCTCGCCAGCCTATCTCGGCCAGCACGAGATCCGTAGCCCGGAAGACTTGCCCGGCCAGCGCCTGATCTGCTCCGAGACACCTCTGGTCCAATGGCAGCAATGGTTCGCCCGATCCGGCATCAACCATGCGCGCAAGAACTTCGACTTCTCGTTCGACCGCAGCTACATGTCGCTCGAAACCGCCGCGCTGGGTCTCGGTATCGCGCTGGAAAGCACGCTGCTGGCCTCTGTCCTGATCCGCTCCGGCCGCCTGGTGCCCGTGCTGGACGACTCCCATGCGGTGGAGGTCGGCGGCCATCACGTCGTTTACCCGGCACAAAACGCGGACCTGCCGCGCGTGGCCCGCTTCCTGTCCTGGATGGACCGGGAACTCGCCGCCAGCAGCGTGTGAGGGCGCGGCCACGCCAGTTGGCCGGCTATCTTCGTGCGCCCCGCAAGCCACGCCGGCTGAGCGCAGGAACCTCCGACATCTGAAAATTTCTCAGCCATAGTTGAGGCAGACCGCGTTGATCCTCAAGCGGGCGTCGCCCACACTCGATCCATCATTTCAAACGTCAGGAGACAAGAAATGCTGGTCGAAAACAAAGTCATCGTCGTCACCGGCGCCGCGTCCCCGCGTGGCATCGGCAAGGCCACCGCCCGCGCGCTAGTCGCCCAGGGCGCGAATGTGGTGATTCTGGACTTGCGCCCGGAAGACGCCCGTGCTGCCGCTGAAGAACTTGGCGCGCGCCATCTGGGGCTGGCTTGCGACGTGACCGACAAGGCGGCCTGCGAGCGGGCAGCGCTGGCCGTGGTGGAGCGGTATGGCCGCATTGACGGCCTGGTGAACAACGCTGGCATCACCGAGCCGCTGCGCACGCTGGACATCGGGCCGGCCAACTTCGACGCCGTGGTGGACGTGAACCTGCGCGGCACGCTGTACATGTCGCAAGCCGTGCTGCCGCAGATGAAGGAGCAGAAAGGCGGCAGCATCGTCTGCATGTCGTCGGTTTCCGCGCAGCGCGGCGGCGGCATCTTTGGCGGCCCGCACTACAGCGCCGCCAAGGCTGGCGTGCTGGGCCTGGCACGCGCCATGGCACGCGAGTTCGGCGGCGACAGCATCCGTGTGAATTCCATCACCCCAGGCCTGATCCAGACCGACATCACCGGCGACAAGCTGACCACCGAGATGCGCGCGGACATTATCAAGGGCATTCCGCTGGGCCGCCTTGGCGATGCCGGCGACGTGGCCAACGCCTGCCTGTTCCTGCTCAGCGACCTGTCGGCCTACCTGACCGGCATCACGCTGGACGTCAACGGCGGCATGCTGATCCACTAAATTTCCATGGAGACCGCCCGCAGAGGCGGCTCCTTTCAGACGCCCGTGCTTCCGTAACCATCCGGAGCCCATGGCAGGAGACAACAATGAAGACCAAGTATGCAACGTCGCCGCTCGCAGGCGAGGCGACGCCGCACGCCGATGCGGCCACCTTCGAGTCGCGCACCTACGCCAGGGTGGTCCGCCGGCTGATTCCCTTCCTGATGCTGTGCTACCTCGGGGCCTACCTGGACCGGGTCAATGTCGGCTTCGCCAAACTGCAGATGCTGAGCGACCTGCACTTCAGCGAAACCATCTACGGCCTCGGCGCCGGCATTTTCTTCCTTGGCTACTTCCTCTTCGAAGTGCCGAGCAATGTCATCCTTCACAAGGTCGGCGCCAAGAAATGGCTGGCGCGCATCATGCTGACTTGGGCGGTGATCTCCGCGTGCTTCGCCTTCGTCAGCACACCAACGCAGTTCTATATCCTGCGCTTCCTGCTTGGCGTGGCCGAGGCCGGATTCGCCCCCGGCGTGATCCTGTACATGACCTACTGGTTCCCGTCCGAGCGGCGCGCCAAGGCCCTGTCGATGTTCTTCATGGCCATCCCGCTGGCCGGCATCGTGGGCGGCCCGCTTTCCGGCTACATCCTGCATGCATTCCACGGCGCCACCGGCCTGGCCGGATGGAAATGGCTGTTCCTGATCGAAGCCGTACCGTCGCTGGTGCTGGGCGTGGCCATCCTGTTCTACCTGGACAACGGCATCCGCAGCGCCAGGTGGCTGACCGAGGCGGAGAAGGCACTGCTGGAGCGCAATATCGAAGGCGACAACGCCCACAAGCACGTTCATCTCTCGATCCGCGACTTCCTGGCCGACCGCCGGCTCTGGCTGATGGCGGCGATCTATTTCTGCGTGGTGCTCGGGCAGTACGGCCTGACCTTCTGGCTGCCGACGATCATCCGCAAATCAGGCGTGGCCGACCCCTTGTGGGTGGGCGTCTTCACCGCCCTGCCCTACCTGTGCGCCATCGTGGCCCTGCCGCTGATCGGCATGAGCGCGGACCGGCGCCGCGAACGTCGCCTGCACCTGGTTGTGCCCATGCTGGTGTCGGCCGCCGGCTTTGCCACCCTGCCGTTCCTGGGCGGTGTCGGGTCTTCGCTGCTGTGCCTGTGTGTCGCGGCGGCCGGCATCCTGGCTTCGTCCTCGCAGTTCTGGGCGTTGCCGACCGCACTGCTCGGTGGCATGTCGGCGGCGGCGGGCATCGCGGCGGTCAATTGCGTGGCCAACCTCGCCGGCTTTTTTTCGCCGGCGATCGTGGGGTGGCTGAATGACCTCACGGGGAAGTCCACGGCGGGCCTCGTGTTCATCTCGGCCACCGTCGTGACCGGTGCCCTGCTTGTCTTCCTGGTCCCCGCCCGGGCAGTCAACCGCTGACCCGGCTTCGCGCACCGCATTCTTTCCCTGATCCCTGTATCCGAAGGAGACACCATGCATCACGCACTCAACGAGGTAGCCGTTCCCCTCAGGGAACGCGCCTACCGTATCCGGCGCAACGCCTTGCTGATGGGCGAAGTCCAGGGCCAGGGCTACATCGGCCAGGCCCTCGACATTGCCGACGTCCTCGCCGTCGCCTACTTCGGCGCCATGCGCTACCGCCCGGAAGACCCGGAATGGGAAGGCCGAGACCGCTTCCTGCTGTCGAATGGCCACTACGCCATCGCGCTGTACGCGGCACTGCTCGAAGCCGGCATCCTGCCGATCGAAGAACTGGAAACGTATGGCAGCGACGACAGCCGCCTGCCGATGTCAGGCATGGCCAGCTACACACCTGGCATGGAGATGTCCGGCGGGTCGCTGGGCCAGGGCCTGACCATCGCGGTCGGGCGCTGCCTGGGCCTCAAGCGCAAGGGCTCGGAGGCTTTCGTCTATACCCTGTTCTCCGATGGCGAACTCGATGAGGGCGCGATCTGGGAGGGCATCCAGTCGGCCAGCCACTGGAAGCTCGACAACCTGATCGGCATCGTCGACGTCAATAACCAGCAGGCGGATGGTCCGTCGAGCCAGGTCATGGCATTCGAGCCCCTGGTCGAAAAAATGCAGGCCTTCGGCTGGTTCACGCAGCGCGTCGACGGCAACGACATCGACGCCGTGGCGACCGCCTTCGATGCCGCACGCAAGCATCCCGGCGAGCAGCCTCGCATGATCGTCTGCGATACCCGCATGGGTTGCGGGGTACCGTTCCTTGAACAACGCGAGAAGAACCATTTCATCCGGGTCGATGCCCACGAATGGCAACTCGCCCTGCAGGCCCTGGAAGCCGGGAGACAAGCATGAGCCGCAACACCAACGGCAAGCCGAAGCTGAAGACATCGGCAATGATCGCCTCCATCGCGGGCGAAGGACAGGCAACCCGTCCGGCACCGTTCGGCCATGCGCTGGTGGAACTGGCCAGGCAGAAGTCCAACGTTATCGGCATGACCGCCGATCTGGGCAAGTACACCGACCTGCATATCCTGGCGCAGGCCATGCCCGAGCGCTATTACCAGATGGGCATGGCCGAACAGTTGCTGATGGGCGCAGCGGCGGGCTTCGCGCATGAAGGTGCGCAGCCCTTCGTCACGACTTACGCGGTATTCGCCACGCGCCGGGCCTATGACTTCATGCACCAGACCATCGCCGAGGACAACCTCGATGTGAAGATCGTCTGCGCGTTGCCCGGCCTTACCACCGGCTACGGTCCCAGCCACCAGGCCGCCGAGGATCTGGCACTGATGCGCGCGATGCCGAACATGACCGTGATCGATCCGTGCGACGCGCTCGACATCGAGCAGATGGTGCCCGCCATCGCCGTCCATCCGGGCCCCGTGTACGCCCGCCTTCTACGCGGCAACGTGCCGGTGGTGCTGGATGAGTACGACTACAAGTTCGAAATCGGCAAGGCCAAGCTGCTGCGCGACGGCGCCGACGTGCTGGTGATCTCGTCGGGCATCATGACGATGCGCGCGCTGGAAGTTGCCAAGGCGCTGGAGGCCGATCGCGTGGGCGTGGCGGTACTGCACGTGCCGACGATCAAGCCGCTGGATACCGAAACCATCGTGCGCGAGGCGCGGCGCTCCGGCAGGCTGGTCGTGGTGGCGGAGAACCATACTGTCATCGGTGGCCTGGGCGAAGCCGTCGCCACGGCACTGATGCAGGCCGGCGTGCATCCGCCCTTCCGCCAGGTGGCCCTGCCCGACCTGTTCCTCGATGCCGGCGCGTTGCCGACGCTGCATGACCGCTATGGCATCTCGTCGCAGGTCATGGCATCGTCCATCCGGGGATGGCTGGCGTAGATCGCCGCTAGTTGGACGGATGCGCCAGGCCAACGGTCTGGCGCAGGTTTTCCAGCATATCCCGGACCATCTCCTCCAACCCGTACTGCGGTGCCCAGCCCCAGTCGCGCCGTGCCACCGCATCCTCGATCGAGTCCGGCCAGCCCTGTGCAATCGCCTGCCGGTAGTCCGGCTCGTACCGCACCTCGAATCCCGGCACTTCCATGCGGATGGCCGCTGCAATCTCGGCCGGCGTGAAGCTCACGCCGGCAACGTTGTAACTGCCGCGCTCGGTCAGCTTATCGGCCGGCGCCTCCATCAGCTCGATGGTCGCGCGGATGGCGTCGGGCATGTACATCATCGGCAGCCGCTCGTCTTCGCGCAGGAAGCAGGTATAGGGCTCGCCCTTCACCGCCGAATGGAAGATGTCCACGGCATAGTCGGTGGTGCCGCCGCCGGGCGGGGTCTTGTGCGAGATCAGGCCCGGATAGCGCAGGCTGCGCACGTCCACGCCATGGTTGTCGTGGTACCAGCGGCACCAGCCCTCGCCCGCCTGCTTGGAAATGCCGTAGACGGTGGTGGGCTCCATCACGGTCTTCTGCGGCGTGTTTTCGCGCGGCGTGGTCGGACCGAAGGCGGCGATCGAACTCGGCCAGAACACGCGCTCGATGCCAAACTGCCGCGCGTGCTCCAGCACGTTCAGCAGGCTGGTCATGTTGAGGTTCCACGCCCACTGCGGCGCCTTCTCGCCGGTAGCCGACAACGCCGCGGCCAGCAGATAGATCTGCGTGATGCCATGGCGTTCGACGACGGTCGCCAGCCCGCCGCGGTCGGTGGCGTTGAGCATCTCGTGCGTCAGGTGCACATGGCGGCCAGTCGGCACCACGTCGGACGTGATGACGTTGGTTCTTCCATAACGCTCGGCCAGTGCCAGCGCCAGTTCAGAACCGATCTGTCCGTTGGCGCCGACGATCAGGATTTTCGGTGCCACGTCGCTCATCTGGCCAGCCCCAGTTCCCGGCCGGCCTGGCCGAACGCATCGAGCGCCGCCTGCAGCGCCGCTTCGTCGTGCAGCGCGCTCATCTGCACGCGGATGCGCGCCTGGCCCTTGGGCACCACGGGATAGAAAAAGCCGACGACATATACGCCAAGCTCCAGCAGCCGCTGCGCGAGCTGCTGGGCTTTTTCCGCGTCGTAGACCATGATCGGGATGATCGGGTGCTCGCCCGGCTTCACGTCGAAGCCGAGCGTGGCCAGCCCCTTGCGGAAGAATGCGGTGTTGCGCTCCAGCCGGTCGCGCAGTTCCGTGCTGCCTTCCAGGATGTCGAGCACCGCGATCGACGCGCCCACGATGGCCGGCGCCACCGTGTTCGAAAACAGGTACGGCCGCGAGCGCTGGCGCAGCAGCGCGACCACTTCCTTGCGCGCGCTGGTAAAGCCGCCGGACGCGCCGCCGAGCGCCTTGCCCAGCGTGCCGGTGATGATGTCGATCTTGCCGAACAGGCCACGCAGTTCATGCGTGCCGCGCCCGCGCGCGCCGAGGAAACCCGTGGCATGGCATTCGTCGATGCCGAGCAGCGCGCCATGCGCGTCGCAGAGCGTGCGCATCTTGTCCAGGCGCGCAATGGTGCCGTCCATCGAGAACACGCCGTCGGTGAACACCAGCTTGTGGCGCACGCCGTCGGCCTGCGCCTGCGCCAGTTGCGCACGCAGGTCGTCCATGTCGTTGTGCTTGTAGCGGTAGCGGCGCGCCTTGCTCAGGCGGATGCCGTCGATGATGGACGCGTGGTTGAGTTCGTCGCTGATGATCGCGTCTTCCGCGCCCAGCAGGGTTTCGAACAAGCCGCCGTTGGCATCGAACGCCGAGCCGTAGAGGATGGTGTCTTCGGTGCCGAGGAAACTGGCGAGCCGGGCTTCGAGCGTCTTGTGCAGGTCCTGCGTGCCGCAGATGAAGCGCACCGAACTCAGGCCGAAACCGTGCGTGCGCAGCGCCTCGTGCGCGGCCTCGATCACGCGCGGATGGGAGGACAAGCCAAGGTAGTTGTTGGCGCACAGGTTGATGACCTCGCGGCCATCGGTGGTGCGCACGCGCGCGCCCTGCGGCGTGGCGATGACGCGCTCTTCCTTGTACAGCCCTGCCTGGCGGATGGCGTCAAGCTCTGCACGCACGGATGCGTAGAATGCCTCGGCACTCGACATGGTTTGGCTCCCGATGCTAGGATCTGATCGATAAATCGAACACGTTCGTTATAAAGAACGTTTTATGCAATATAACGAACCGCTCGCCATGACGCAACCCCTTACCCAGAAGCCGCAGGGCGATGGACCGCCCGCCGTCGGCGCCGCGCTGCAGGCGCTGCGCCAGGCACAGCAACTTTCGCTCGACGACCTGTCGCGCCGCGCCGGCGTGTCCAAGTCGATGCTGTCGCAGATCGAACGCAACCTGACCAACCCGACCGTGGCGGTGCTCTGGCGGCTGGCCAACGCATTGCGTATCAATCTTGCCGACCTCCTGTCCGCCGATGCAGGCGGTCGCCCGGCCGGCGGCATCGCGCTGGTGCAACCGCACGCCATCCCCTCGCTCAAGAGCCCTGACGGGCACTGCGAGCTGAAGATCCTCGGACCGATCGAACTGGCCGGGCGCTTCGAATGGTATGAGCTGACGATCCAGGCCGGCGGCGTGCTCGCTTCGGAGGCGCACGAAACCGGCACACAGGAACACCTTTCGGTGCTCAATGGCGCCATGTCGGTGCAAGCGGGAGCAGAGGAAAAGAAATTGCGGCATGGTGAAACGGCGCGCTATGCGGCGGACGTGCCACACGCCATCCGCAACCACGGCAAGGCGACGGCAACGGCCTTATTGGTTGTAGTGCACCCGGCTTAACTGCGGCAAGCACGGAAGGTTGATCTTCAGCGGAACCGGGCCGCTGACCCGGCGTCAAACGCCTTAGTCTTCGGAAACGCATTGACGCGCCGCAGCATCGGGCGAGACCGGATGTGCGGCGCAGGCATGTGTCTTGCATAATTCCGTGGCTTCGAGCGCGCGGCTATCCGCCGCGTCAGTCCCAGCAAAGCGGCCCCCTTCATTCAAGGAGACGAACGTGCTGAGCCCGCATGAACTTGCTACGCTGCTGCTCATCAGCGGCGGCGCCGAATCCCTCGATACCACCGACTCCCGGCAGATTGATCCGGTCGACCTGCACGCGCTGGTCGACAAGGAACTCGTCCGGCTGGAAATCCTGCATGGCCAGCGGCAGAGTCCGCGCCTGACGAACGACGGCCACTCGATGTTGCGCGCCATGGGTTGCAGCCGCTGAGCCGCTCCCGGGCTGCTCCCATCACCGAACGCCGTCACCGAACGCCGTCACCGAACGCCTATACTGACCCGCATCGGCCCACGCATGGCTGCGTGCGGGCCTGGCTTCGGACGCTGATATTTCGACGCGAGGCAACCCCTACTCCCTCCCGAACGGCGCGCAGCACGACATCCCCGCGCGCCTCGACCGTCTGCCCTGGTCGCGCTGGCACTGGCGCGTGGTGCTGGCGCTTGGCATCGCGTGGGTGCTCGATGGCCTCGAGGTCACGCTGGTCGGCTCGGTCGGTGCCGTGCTCGAACGGCGCGACACACTGGCACTGAGCGCCACCGAAGTCGGCTGGACCGGTTCGCTCTATATCGGCGGCGCCGTGCTCGGTGCGCTCGTGTTCGGCCGCATGGCGGACCGTCTGGGCCGCAAGCGGCTGTTCCTGGCCACGCTCCTTGTCTATCTGGTGGCGACGCTGGCCACGGCGTTTTCATCGGGCTTCGCCATGTTTGCGCTGTGCCGCTTCTGCACGGGCCTGGGCATCGGCGGCGAATATGCAGCCATCAACTCCGCCATCGACGAATTGATTCCGGCGCGCGTGCGCGGCCGCGTGAACCTGGCCATCAACGGGAGCTTCTGGCTGGGCGCGGCGCTCGGTGCCGGGCTGAGCCTGTTGCTGCTTGACCCGCGCGTGCTCGGGCCGGTGTGGGGCTGGCGCGCGTGTTTCGCGCTGGGCGCGGTGCTGGCCGTCGCCATCATGCTGGTGCGCCGGCACGTGCCGGAGAGCCCGCGCTGGCTGGCCACGCATGGACGGCTGGCCGATGCGGAGCGGGTGATTGCCGACATCGAGGCGCAGGTGTACCCGACGCGCAAGGTTCCTCCACTCGCGCCAGCCATACGTTGCGAACCGTTCCACGCATCCACCTCCCCGTCCGTGCGCGACGTGATGCATCTGCTGATGCGGCGCTATCGGCAGCGCAGCCTGATCACGCTCGCACTGATGCTGGCGCAGGCCTTCTTCTATAACGCCATCTTCTTCACCTACGCACTTGTGCTTACGCGCTTCTATGGCGTGCCGGATGGCCGCGTGGCGCTCTACATCTTCCCGTTCGCGCTCGGCAATGCGGCGGGGCCACTGTTGTTGGGCCCGCTCTTCGACGAGGTCGGCCGGCGTCGCATGATCGCCATCACCTACGTGTTGTCGGGCATCGGCCTGGCGGCAACCGGATGGGCCTTCACGCAAGGCTGGCTCGATGCCTCGGGCCTGGCCCTGTGCTGGTCCGCGGTGTTCTTCCTGGCGTCGGCAGCGGCCAGCTCCGCGTACCTGACGGCGAGCGAAGTCTTCCCGCTGGAAATGCGCGCGCTCGCCATCTCGATTTTCTATGCACTGGGGACGGGGATGGGCGGCTTCATCGCGCCGGTACTGCTCGGGGCATTGATCGAACGCGGCAGCCGCGACGCGGTGGCGGCGGGCTATGGCCTTGGGGCCGCGCTGGTCATCGCCGCGGGGCTGCTGGCCTTGCGCTATGGGGTCGATGCGGAACGCCGGCCGCTCGAAGACGTGGCACGGCCGCTGGGAAATGACTGGCGCAACACACCGGATTGATATGGGCGGAGTGCTCCCAATTTAGCTTCCGAAAATTACGGAATGCCGCGCGCGCTCATTGTCGCGTTACTATAAAAAATCATTCTTTCATTCCGATGAATGATGGATGATTTTTTCGAACAGACTGACCAATCAATCCAAAGATGAAAATTACACTTGATGCGCTTCAGGTGGTGGAGTCCATTGCGCGCTGCGGCACGTTCGGACTGGCCGGCAAGGAGCTGCATAAGGCCCCGTCTTCGCTGAGCTATGTCGTGCAGAAACTCGAAAGCGACCTGGGCGTCACGGTGTTCGACCGCAGTGCGCACCGCGTCAGCCTGACCACCGCGGGCGAAGTCCTGCTCGAAGAAGGCCGCCGGCTGCTGCGCGCCGCGAACGACCTCGAGGAGCGCGTCAGGCGCGCCGAAGCCGGCTGGGAATCCGAACTCAGGATCGCCACCGACGCGCTGGTACCGTTCAATGCGGTGCTGCCCTTCATCTCGGCATTCCAGGCCGAAAACAGCTATACCCGGCTGCTGTTCTCGCAGGAGATGCTGGGCAATAACTGGAAGGCGCTGGCATCGGACAGCGTCGACCTGCTGATCGGCGCCGTGGGCGATCCGCCCGCAGTCCAGGGCCTGTTCTCCGTGCCGGCCGGCAGCGTACGGTCTGTCTTCGTCGTCGCGCCGGGGCATCCGCTGGCGGCGGCCGAAGAGCCGATCGATTGCGCCGTGCTGTGGCAGCACCAGTTCGTGGAAGTCAGCCTGCCGCAGGAAGACGCCGCACAAGCTGCGCCGGCCCGTCCGCTCGTGGACGGGCAGCGGCACATCAGCGTGCCGACGCTCGATGCCAAGCTCTCGGTGCTGCTGTCCGGGCTGGCGTGCGGCTACCTGCCGGCCTGCGCGGCGCAGCCGTACCTTGACAAGGGGCAGCTCGTGGCCAGGCGGCTGGGCGAGGAACGTCCGCCGCAGATGCTGCATATCGCCTGGCGCAGCACGGACCCCGGCCGGGCCATCGGCTGGTGGATCGAGCGCAAGGACATGCTGGCCGAGACCCTGCGGCAGCAGCTGGGCCTGCAGGCCCCCGGCGGCTCCCGCGATCAAGACCGGTCATCGACCATCGAGCGCATGCCAGCCACGTGACTGGCGCCCGCGCTCGCACTGCACTCAGGACCTGTCGCGCAGATCGTGCCAGGCGACCAGCAGGAATCCGCCCACCAGTCCCAGGTGTTCGAAGAACGCGTTCGCCATCATGAAGCGCGCGTCGCCTGAGACTTCCCAGAAGCGATTGGCCAGGAACGTGGCCATCAGCGTGAAGCCCGCCAGGCCCAGTGCGCCGAGCCAGCGGTAGAAGCCCGTCAGGATCATGACGGAGGCGCCCAGTTCCAGCGCGATGGTCGCTGCCGCCAGCGGCCCGGCGGGCGCCAGGCCGAAATGCTGCATCTCCGCAATGGCGGCCGGGAAGTCCAGCGCCTTGTTCAGACCGCCCTGCAGATAGGCGGCGCACAGTCCCAGCATGGCCACCCAGCGCACGGCCGGCGTGGCGAACCGGGATACCCCGGTCCCGGTAGCGGGCGAGGTGACACGGCCTTGTTCGATCATCGCAGACCCTCCCTGTTCGGCAGTGCTTGCACCCGGCCCGCTGCGGCGCCGCCCGGCGAAGCGATGCCATATTAATTCATCATGCGTTGGTTAAAGGGTGTCGTTCACGAGTTTATTTTCTCGACGCCGGCCCACTATGGTTGCATTGATTGATCACCGCCTCTCCATTCGATCTTCCATCCAGTTCTTCGAATAGTCTGTTCGAAATAATTCGTTATGCCGGCCACCGATGCGTCGATATACTTTCGCCACGCGACGTGGACGGTCCGGCGAGTACACCGTTCCATGCGTCGTGCGGATATCGTTGCCAGCACGCAGACTCGCACAGTCAGCCGAAACGCATCGCCCCGCCATGCCGCCGTGCGCGCCCGCGTGCCAGACCGGTGACATGGCTGTCTTTCCACCCCAGGAGAAAACCGTGAGCAATCCGAAGCTTGAAGTCCTGACCCCGCAGAACTGCCAGTTGATCTTCATTGACCAGCAGCCACAGATGGCATTCGGCGTGCAGTCGATCGACCGGCAAACCCTGAAGAACAATGTGGTCGGGCTGGCCAAGGCCGCCAAGATCTTCAATATCCCAACCACCATCACCACGGTGGAAAGCGAGAGCTTCTCCGGCTTCACGTATCCCGAGCTGCTGGACGTGTTCCCCGACCACAAGCTGCTGGAACGCACCTCGATGAACTCGTGGGACGACCAGAAGGTGCGTGACGCGCTCGCGGCGGCAAACCGCAAAAAGGTGGTGGTTTCGGGACTGTGGACCGAAGTGTGCAACAACACCTTCGCGCTCAGCGCGATGCACGATGCCGACTATGAGATCTACATGGTCGCCGATGCGTCGGGCGGCACCTCGAAGGAAGCGCACGACTACGCGATGCAGCGCATGATCCAGGCCGGGGTCGTGCCCGTTACCTGGCAGCAGGTCCTGCTCGAGTGGCAGCGCGACTGGGCGCACCGCGACACCTATGAGGCTGTGATGGCGCTGGTCAAGGAACACTCGGGTGCCTATGGCATGGGTGTGGACTACGCGTACACCATGGTCCACAAGGCGCCGCAACGCACGGCGAAGACGCACGAGGCCATTCCTGCCGTTCCTGCGCGCTGACACCATCGCCAGCTGAGCGCGGGCGCCGCGGCGATGGCCGTGGCGCCCGGCCCGCCGCCAGTTCTTTGCCGCAGCGACCGCGCCTGGCGCGACGACTGCCCACAGGAGTTTCTCCATGAATGCCTCGACCGCGCCGGACCTGATTCTCGTCAACGGCAAGTTCACCACGCTGGACCGGGCCAATCCGCAAGCCGAAGCCGTCGCCATCCGCGATGGCCGCTTTGCCGCCGTCGGCACGAAGCAGGAAATCATGCAGACCGCCGCCGGCGACACGCGCGTGATCGACCTCGGCGGTCGCCGCGTGATTCCCGGGCTGATCGACAGCCACATGCACATCATCCGTGGCGGCCTGAACTACAACATGGAGCTGCGCTGGGACGGCGTGCGGTCGCTGGCCGACGCCATGCGCATGCTGCGCGACCAGGTGGCGCGCACGCCCGCGCCACAGTGGGTGCGCGTGGTCGGCGGCTTCACCGAGCACCAGTTCGCCGAGAAGCGCCTGCCGACCATCGACGAACTGAACACGGCGGCGCCGGACACGCCCGTATTCATCCTGCACCTGTATGACCGCGCCATCCTGAACGGCGCCGCGCTGCGTGCGGTCGGCTACACGAAAGACACGCCAAACCCGCCGGGTGGCGAGATCATCCGCGACGCGCGTGGCAATCCCACCGGTCTGCTGCTGGCCAAGCCCAACGCCACCATTCTCTACGCCACGCTCGCCAAGGGACCGAAGCTGCCGCCCGAGTACCAGAAGAACTCCACGCGCCATTTCATGCGCGAAGTGAACCGCCTGGGCGTGACGGGCGTGATCGATGCGGGCGGTGGCTACCAGAACTACCCCGAGGACTACAGCATCATCGAAGAACTCCATCGGGAAGGCCAACTCACCGTACGGCTTGCATACAATCTCTTCACGCAGAAGCCAAAAGACGAGCTGAGCGATTTCCGCAACTGGGCCGGCAAGGTCAAGCCCGGACAGGGCGACGACCTGTACCGGCACAACGGCGCCGGCGAGATGCTGGTCTATACCGCCGCCGACTTCGAGGACTTCCGCGTCGAGCGGCCGGAGATGCCGCCGTCGATGGAAGGCGACCTGGAGCCCGTGATCCGCCTGCTGGTGGAGAACCGCTGGCCGTGGCGCCTGCATGCCACCTATGACGAGACCATCTCGCGCGCGCTGGACGTCTACGAGAAGGTGGCGCGCGACATGCCTTTCAATGGCCTGCACTGGTTCTTCGACCATGCCGAGACCATCACCGACCGCAATATCGACCGCATCGCGGCGCTCGGCGGCGGCATTGCCGTGCAGCACCGCATGGCCTACCAGGGCGAGTACTTCGTCGAACGCTATGGCGCGAAGCCGGCCGAGCACACGCCGCCGGTGAAGAAGATGCTGGAACGCGGCGTCAAGGTCGGCGCGGGCACCGATGCCACGCGCGTGGCCTCCTACAACCCGTGGGTGTCGCTGTACTGGCTCACCACCGGCAAGACCGTGGGCGGCTTGTCGATGTATCCGCAGGCCAACGTGCTCGACCGCGAAACCGCGCTGCGGCTCTGGACCGAAGCCAACACGTGGTTCTCGAACGAGGAAGGCAAGAAGGGACAGCTTGCCGTGGGCCAGCTGGCGGACCTTGCGGTGCTTTCGCAGGATTACTTTGCCGTGCCCGGCGACGATATCCAGGACATCACTTCCGTGCTGACCGTGCTCGGCGGCAAAGTGGTCCACGGCGACGGCGACTTCGGCAAGCATGCGCCGGACCTGCCGCCGCCCATGCCGGACTGGTCGCCGGTCCGGCATGTGGGCGGCTACCAGCCGCGCCCGACGGCGCAGGCCCGCGCGCTGGCGCTGGGCACCGCGTGCGGCTGCTACAGCGCCTGCGGCGTGCATGGCCACGGGCATGCCAGGGCATGGACTTCCGATATGCCGGTTTCGGACGAAGACACATTCTGGGGCGCGCTCGGCTGTTCATGCTGGGCATTCTGATCCGGCCCGCTCACCACCGGAAGCGGTCCTCACCCAAAGGAGGCCAATGATGAAGGTCTATATCGTCTCTCTCGCCGCCGGCATCCTTGTCGGCGTCATCTATGCCCTGATCCAGGTACGCTCCCCGGCGCCGCCGGCCATCGCGCTGATCGGCTTGCTCGGCATGCTGATCGGCGAACAGGTCGTGCCGACGGTGAAACGGATGGTTGCCGGCGAACCGGTCACCGCCGCGTGGTTCCGCAGCGAATGCGTGCCCAAGATCACGGGCGCGCCACCCAAGGCGGATGGCACTGCCGAATCGCCGGTCACGCTCGCCTCGCGCGGCAAGGAAGGCGGCCCGTGAGCGAGCGCCGCCACAGACCTGGCAGGCGGCATCGATGACAACCCGCGCCAACCGGCGGTGCCGCTGCCTTGCCGCAGTGGCCGCGGCGCAATGCGCCATGGCAGCAGCACCGGCGCTGGCAGACAATGCCGTGACCCTCTATGGCCGGCTCAACACAGCCGCGGAGTACGTGACCGTAACCACGGCCACCGACGGCACCAGGCCCGGCAACCTCTCGCGCCTGACGAACAACCGTTCGGTATTCGGCCTGCGCGGCGAAGAAGAACTCGGCTACGGGATGAAGGCGATCTGGCAGATCGAGAGCACGCTGTCGATCGACACCGGTGCTGGCCAGATCGCCGCGCGCGATACGCGGCTTGGCCTGCAGGGCCATTTCGGCACGCTGTTCATGGGCAACTGGGACACGCCCTATACCAGTTCGACCAAGGGCTACGACCCGTACTACCCGACCACGGCCGGCTATATGGCGCTGATGGGCAATGGCGCCGCAGCCACCACCAACAACGTCGAGAACACCAGTTCCTTCGACCGGCGCCAGAAGAACTCGCTGCACTACCAGACCCCAAAGTGGAATGGCCTGGGCGGCGCGTTTGCGTGGGGACTCCCGGAGGAACGGAACACCGTGCCGCGCAACCCGGCGCTGTATTCGTTCGCGGCGGGCTATGACCGCGGCCCGCTCAACCTGACCCTGGCCTACGAGATCCACCACGCCTACCAGACCGCCGGCCGCAACGACGATGCGATCAAGGCCGGCGTGTCCTACCAGTTTCCCTCCACGCGCATCAGTGCCGCCTACGAGCGCCTGCACTACCGCACCGCCACCGGCGACCTGACGCGCAACGGCTACTATGTCGCACTGGTGCAGCAGCTCGGCACCGGCAGCGTGCGCGCCGGCTTCACCTTCGCGTCCGACGGTGCGGGCAGCGCCACCGAGACGATTGGCTCGGTGCGCAGCGGCGCGCAGACCGGCGCGTTCCAGGTGACGTTCGGATATGACTATCCGCTGTCCAGGCGCACCGCCATCTATGCTTACTACAGTCGCATCAACAACCGCAGCAACGCCGCCTATGACTTTGCCATCAACAGCGTTGGCGTCCACGCGGGCGCGGACCCGCAGACCTTCGCGCTCGGCATGCGCCACAATTTCTGACGGGCGCGCCGCGCCGTCGCGGAGACAGCCTTGAGCCCCGCCCAGCCCGCTGACGCCGCCGCTCCCGTGGCAGGGCCGGCGACCGGCTACATCCTGTCCTTTATCGCGGGCTATGTGGACGTGGTCGGGTTCATCTCGCTGTTTGGCCTGTTCACGGCACATGTGACAGGCAACTTCATCATGATCGGGGTCGATATCACCGGCCATGCGCCGGGCCTGCTGGCCAAGCTGCTGGCATTGCCGGCTTTCGTGCTGGCCGTCGCGGCGACCCGGGTGGCGGAGGTGCGCATCGCCCGGACGGGACGCTCCCCGGTTGCGCCGCTGCTGCTGGCGGAAGCCGTGCTGCTGGCACTGTTCATGGCCGCCAGCCTCCACGCGGCGCCGGTCACCGACCCATCGGCGCCGGCCGCGATCGTGGCCGGCATGCTGGCCGTCCTGGCCATGGGCATGCAGAACGCGCTGTCGCGGACTTCCCTGCTGGATCTGGGCCCGACCACGATCATGACGGGGAATACGACGCAGATCGTGGTCGATCTCGTGGACCTGCCGGGCGCATCCGGTCCACAGCGGGACGCGATCCGGCGCAGGCTGCGCAAGATGGGGCCAGCCCTGGCCGCCTTCGCGCTGGGTGCCATCCTCGGTGCGCTCGGCTTTGCCAGGTTTTCGGTCTGGTGCATGCTGCTGCCCACCGCCTTGCTGGTCGCGGTCTGCGTTCCGGCCTGGCGGCGCGGCCAGGTGTCCGCAACCGGCTGAACGGAGCCCACATAGCCTGGAGTGCCAGACGACCACCCTGCCATCCTCTTCGGCGCGTTCGACCGTCACAACTTCGGTGACCTGCTGCTGGCACATGTCGTCGCCCACGTCACGGCAAAGGACATGAACGGGCGCGCGCTGCACTATTGCGGACTGGCGGAGCGCGACCTGTCGACGTGCGGCGGCCACGCGGTGCAGGCGCTGGCGCAACTGGCCGCGCGCGTGGGTGAGACGCCGGTCGACATTCTCCATGTCGGTGGCGAGATCCTGACCTGCAGCGCCTGGGAGGCTGCCGTGATGCTGCTCCCGCCCACCCAGGCGCCAGCCGTCATCGCGCAGCTCGATGCCGATCCGGCCGGACGCGCGGCCTGGGCACGCGAGCAGCTTGGACTGCACGATCTCGCGCCCTACCTGCTGCCCGATGGCCTGTTTGCCAACGTCGTGAAGGTGAGCTACCACGCGATCGGGGGGATCGATCTCGACCGGCTGGAGGCCCCCATGCGCGCCGAAGTCGTGGCCAAGCTCAAGGCCGCGAACTGCGTTGGCGTGCGAGACCGGCACACCCACGCGATCCTGGAATTCGCGGGCGTCGGCTGCCATCTCGAGCCGGACCCTGCCGTGATGGTGGCCGAGCTGTTTGCGCCACGCATCGGCCGGCATGCGCGGCGCGGCGAGCCGGCCGGCGTCGTGGCCGCATTCCCGCACGGCTACCTGGCCGTGCAGTGCAGCGCAGACTTTGGCGACGACGCCACGCTGACGACGCTTGCCCGTCAACTCGAACAATTGGCCCGGGCGGAAAATCTTGGCATCGTGCTGTTCCGCGCGGGCGCCGCGCCCTGGCATGACGACCTGGACGTCTACCGGCGGCTGGCAACGCGCATGAACGGCGTGCACGTAGCCCTGTTCAGCTCGCTCGACCTGTGGGATATCTGCGCGCTGATCGCCCATAGCCGCGGCTTTGCCGGCAGCAGTTTGCATGGCGGCATCGTCGCCGGCGCCTGGGCGCTCCCGCGCATGGGACTGCTGCGTCCGGGGCAATCGCTCGCAGCAAGCAAGCAGGCCGCCTTCGATGCGACCTGGGGCACCGCCAGTACACCCTCGGCAGTGCCGGTCGACGCGCTTGCGTCCGGCATGGCGCAAGCCATGGCCGAGCCGCCGGCGCCGCGCGAGTCGCTGGCCCGGAACCTGGTGCAGGCCTGCCGGGCGGGCTTCGCCGCGCACGCGTGACCCGTCAGCCCTCGGCCATCACACGCGTTCGACGCGCACGAAGAACTCGACCCCTTCCTCGGTATTGTCCAGCGCTTGGCCAAACGTGATCCAGCCGTGACTGCGCAGCATGACGTCGTCGCGGCGCAGGATGAAGCTGTCTTCGCCGTCGAGGGTGACATGCGTGCCGTTCGAACTGCGGTCCACCAGCACATAGCGGCCGCCGCGCGTCTCCACGGTGGCCTGGAAGCGCGAGGCGCGGCGGTCCGACACCACGATCGTCATGCCGCTGTCGCGACCGATGGTGACCGGCGCCGAGGCAAGATTCATCTCCACCACCGCCGAGCGATAGCGCAGCGTGAGAAACACCGAGCAGGCGGTCCGGGGGCTTTCGGTGTCGATCAGCGTCAGGTCGGTGGCCTGCTGCCAGATCGCCTCGAACAATTCGACGGGTTGCTCGCGGCCGCGCACTTGAGTCGGGTACAGGTAGCGCGTGGCCTGGCGCAGCCAGTCGGGAAGCTGCTCCACGGATTCCGCGCTGGTGATGATCTGTCCGCGCGACGCCAGCTTGCACAGCCGCGCGGCAAGGTTGACGGTGTCGCCGAACACGTCGCCCGATGCGTCGGACAGCACCGGACCATGGTGAAAGCCGATATGGATCGACATCGGCACGCCGGACACCGGCGGCAGCTGCGACACCGCGAACTGCATGTCGAGCGCGGCCTGCAGCGCGCGCGCGGCCGCTGGAAACAGCACCATGATCTCGTCGCCGATGGTCTTGACGATGCGCCCGCCGGCCGCTTCGGAGCAGGACCGCATGACGCCCAGACACCGCGCGACCGCGGCCATGGCCGCCGCATTGCCGGCCACCTCGTACAGCCTGGTGCTGCCGCTGAGGTCAGCGAACATCACCGACCCGTCCGGCACCTCGTTAAGCGGTTCTCGTTCCATTTGCGCCCTGGCCCGCCACCGGTCCGGCGGGCCGGGTCCTCCATGCAGTCACGCGATCACGCCATGCTGGAATTCTGGCACCGCGGCCGGCGATGCTCAACCTGAATGGCTGGCCACCACGGCCTCCATGTCCACCCGGAATTCAGCTCAGGCCATCGAGCACGAGATGCTGCCCATGCACGGACGCCGCCGCATCGGATGCCAGCATCGCCACCATGCGCGCGGCTGACCCGGTCGATACCCAGCGCGCCGGATCCGAATCCGGCATGTCGCGCCGGTTGGCCGGCGTATCGAGCACGCTCGGGGCAATGCTGTTGACGTTGATGCCGGCGCCGCGCACTTCGCGCGACAGGCTTTCGACCAGCCGCTGCAGCGCGCTCTTGGACGCAATGTATGCGCCCATGGACGCCGCGCCTGCCGACGCACTGCGCGCCGTCACGGCAATGACCTTGCCGCTGCCCCGCGCCTGCATCGCGGGAATGAACGGACGCGTCACGGCGATGAAGGACCACGCGTTCAGGTCCATCATCCGCGACCACGATTCGCGGCTGATGGCGTGCGTGGCCTCGCCCATCTCGAAGCCGCCGGCCACGTGGACCACGACATCGACCGCGCCGAAGGTGTCCAGGATCTCGGCGCCGACCGCGGCCATGGCGCTTTCGGACGTGACATCGGCCTCGCGCAGCAGCATGCCGCCGTCCCCGTCCGGATGGGCAAAGACGCTTTGCAAGTGCTGCAGCTTGTGGTCGAGCAGGGCCAGGCGGCAGCCCTCTGCGGCGAAACGGCTGGCCACTGCGCGGCCCAGGGCGCCGGCGGCGCCGGTGATGACGACATGACGAACGGCGGTTTCCATCTCCCGGCTCCCGTGGCAAAGGACTGACTCCACCATAGTCGGGCCGCGCCGAAAGGGAAATCCCGGATGTCGCGCGAACTGTACAGCACGGAATTGCTTCACCCGTCTATGGCGCCCGGCGCGCGCGTGGCGCAAGATGCGGCTGCGTCACCTAACCCAGGATCTCCAATTGCCTCTGAACCGCTTGCGGCAAAGCGCCACCCTTCTCGCCGTCGTGGCGCTGACCGGCTCGATGGCCTCGCTGTGCATCGGGACCTCGTTCGCCAAGTCGCTGTTCTCCGCGCTCGGCGCGCAAGGCACCACCGCGCTGCGCGTGGGCTTTTCGGCGCTGATCCTGCTGGCCGTGTGGCGCCCGTGGCGGATACCGCTGTCCGCCGCCAATGCGCGGGCCATTGCGCTGTATGGTGCCGCGCTGGGCGCGACCAACCTGCTGTTCTACATGTCGCTGCGCACCATTCCCCTCGGCCTGGCGATTGCCGTCGAATTCACCGGCCCGCTCACCGTGGCGGTGCTGTCATCGCGGCGCGCCATCGATTTCCTGTGGATTGCGTTTGCCGTCACCGGGCTGCTGTTGCTGCTGCCGCTGGGCGAGGCCTCGACCCATCTGGACCCGGTCGGCATCGGCTTCGCGCTGGCGGCCGGCGTCGGTTGGGCGCTCTATATCATCTTCGGCCAACGCGCCGGCAACGCACACGGCGGCCAGGCGACCTCGCTCGGGCTGACCGCGGCGGCCCTGGTGGTGCTGCCGTTCGGCGTGGCGCATGCCGGCACGGCGATGTTCAGTCCGCCGCTGCTGCTGGCCGGGCTGGCCGTGGGCGTGCTTTCGAGCGCGATTCCCTACTCGCTTGAAATGGTGGCGCTCAAGCGCCTGCCGCGACGCACCTTCGGCATCCTGCTCAGCATGGAGCCCGCCATGGGCGCGCTGGCCGGACTGGTGTTCCTGCACGAGCAGCTCAGCATGATCCAGTGGTTGGCAATCGGCAGCATCATCGTGGCCTCGATCGGGTGCACGGCTACGGCGCGCGGCAAGTCTGCAGGCTGACGGGCGCTGGGGATCGGCCGGAACGTTCTGGCCAGGATTCATCCGATTTGCTCCGAGAAACCCCGCCATTCATGGCGTGGAGGGTTTTCCCTCTGCTCCGCGCGCTTGACTGAACTTGGGACGCGCTCCAAATTGGACCGCTCGGTACAGCACCGGCCTTCCATAAAAAAGGAGACAGCGCATGCGAACCATCAAGGTGGCACTGGCAGCAATCGGACTCATGACCGGACTCTATTCGGTCGCCTCGGCCCAGACCTGGCCGGCCAAGCCGATCACCATGGTCTTGCCGTTCCCCGCCGGCGGTTCCGCCGATGTCGTCGGACGCGCCATGGCCGACGAAATGGGCAAGCGGCTCGGACAACCCGTAGTGGTGGAGAACCGTGCCGGCGCAAGCGGCATCGTCGGAGCCAGCTATGTCGCCAAGGCTCCCGCCGACGGCTACACCGTGATGTTCACGACCACGCTGCCCATCATGACCAACCAGTTCGTGTTCGCGAAGCTGCCTTACGATCCGCGCAAGGACTTCGCGCTGATCTCGCAGGTGGCCACGGGCCAGCTGGTGCTGGCCGTGCCCGCGAGGTCGGTGCAGGCAAAGAGCGTGAAGGAATTTGTCGAGTGGGCGCAACAGAACAAGGGCAAGGTCAACTACGGCTCGTGGGGCGTGGGCTCGGCGGCGCATTTGATGGGCGCGTTCATGAGCAACAGCCGCGGCATGGAGATGAGCCATATCGCCTACAAGGGCGAGGCGCCGATGCTGCAGGACCTGATCGGCGGACAGGTGCAGATGGCAATCGGCTCGTATATGTCGATCAAGCCTTATCTGGAGTCCGGGAAGCTGCGCGCGCTCGCGGTGACGGGCGACAAGCGCATCGACGGCATCCCGGACGTGCCGACGTTCCAGCAGGCCGGACTGACCGAGCCCGAGTTCCGGCCGGTCGGCTGGCTGGTGCTGGTCGCACCGGCGGCGACGCCGGCGCCGGTGCTGGCCCGGCTGGAAAAGGAAGCCATCGCGGCCGCCAACACCACCGCGGTCAAGGCTCGCTTGCAGGTGGCCGGGCTGGAGGCCATGGGCACGACCTCGGCCCGCTTCCGCGACGACTACCAGACCGCCATGCCGGTACTGGAGCGCATCGTGAAAGTCTCGGGCGCGCGCGTGGAGTAGCTCGACGCCTGGCTCAGCGGGCAGTGGCCCAGTCAGCCGGCATCGATGTGGCAAGGTTGGCCGCGGTGGCACCGAGCGCAAGCGTGGCCTCGTGGAGGTAGCTGTCCTCTGGGTTGCGCCGGCAGCTGAACCCCAGGCCGCGCAGGATGGCCAGCATGCGCCGGTTCTCGCTGAGCACATCGCCGCGCATGCAGCGCACGCCGGCCGCCTGCGCCAGTTGCAGCAGCCTGGCGATCAGGCGACGGCCAAGCCCCTGGCCTTGCCAGGCATCGGCCACGAGCACGGCGAACTCCGCCGTGCCGTGGCTGGTCACCACGAACTGGCCGTTGGCGATCACCGCTTCGGCTGCACCGTCAGCGCCCGCTGCCGTCACCACAAGGGCAACGCCATTGGCGCCAGACGAGACCAGTCCTTCCACAACGCCATCAGCCACGCGGCCGCCCGTCAGGAAGCGGTAATAGCGGCTTTCACGCGACAGGCCCTCGACCATGCTGCGTACCGCTGCGCCGTCCTGCGCTCGCGCGGCGCGCAACGTCACCGGCTCACCGCGCCGCAGGGTCCAGTTTTCGTTGCCGATGGGCCGTGATGTCCGTGCTGCCCGTCCCAGCCATGATTCGACCATCATCGCCACCTGACTTCATCATTTGTAGTCAGAGTATAGGCAAACCCCTGACTTTTGCAAATGAAGTCAGCGTGCTATGCTCCGTGCATCATGAAAGCCACGGCCACTGACCTTCGCGACTGTTCGATCGCTGCCACGCTCGCGCTGATCGGCGAGAAGTGGACGATCCTGGTCCTGCGCGACATCTTCCAGGGTGTCAGCCGCTTTGATGATTTCCTGCACCGGCTGGAATGCTCGCCCGCCGTGCTGTCCGCCCGCCTGAAGACGCTGACCGAGGCCGGCCTGCTGCGCCGGGTTGGCTACAAGGAGCCGGGCGAGCGCGAGCGCTTCGAGTACCGGCCGACCCGCGCCGCGGTGGAACTGCTGCCCGTACTGGTCGGGCTGATGCAATGGGGAGACCGCCACCTGGCGGCCGATGGCACTGGCCCGGTGGAGATCCGCTCGCGCCGCAACGGCCAGCGCGTCAGCGCGGCACTGGTCGACGAAGACGGCCACGCGGTGTCGCCCTCGGACATGAACGTCATCCGACTCCCGCCCGCGGGCACGCCACAAGACTGATTACGGCACCGCTGCGATACATTGCAGCGCACCATGACTGTGCCATGCCGGCCGACGCGCCCCATCTGAGCGCGCCGGCAGCACCCACACCCCGCCCGATCGCGGCGAAACATCCCGTTCACCATCACTTCGCCCCTGGCATAGCGCTTGCGTAAATGACGCGGGCGGATCAACGGCGATCCCCCCACCCCACAAACGCGGCGGCTATGCCAAGTAGCCGCTGACTGGACAACGGCGTCCCCTGAACCGGCATCACTCTGGTTTTGCGGGACGCCTTTTGTTTTCTGGGCGGTGCGTACGCACCGCTCCTCGGAGCGAAAGAGATGACTGGCAAAGCCACCCGCATCGACCTGCTGAGCCTGCGCACGCCGCAGATGCGCGCCTTCCACCTGACCTGGATGGCGTTCTTCGTCTGCTTCTTTGCGTGGTTCGCCTGCGCGCCGCTGATGCCTGTGCTCAAGGGCGAGTTCGGCCTGACACCGGCGCAGATCGCCAACATCAATATCGCGGCCGTGGCGGTGACCATCCTCGTGCGCCTGGTGATCGGCCCGATGTGCGACCGCTTCGGTCCGCGCAAGACCTACACCGGCCTGCTGGCCCTGGGCGCGCTGCCGGTGATCGGCGTGGCGTTCGCGCAAAGCTACGAGACCTTCCTCGCGTTCCGCCTGCTGATCGGCGCGGTCGGCGCGAGCTTCGTTATCACGCAGTACCACACCTCGGTCATGTTCGCGCCCAACGTGGTCGGCACGGCCAACGCCGCGGCGGCCGGCTGGGGCAATGCCGGCGGCGGTGCCGCACAGGCGCTGATGCCGATGCTGCTGGGCGCTGTACTGATGCTGGGCGTCGACCATACGATGGGCTGGCGCGTGGCGCTGCTGGTGCCGGGCGTGCTGATGCTGGTGATGGCCGTCATCTACTGGTGCTTCACGCAGGACTGCCCGGAAGGCAACTACGCCGACATGCGCGCGCGCGGCCAGGCCATCACGGGCAGCGGCAAGGGCGGCGGCTGGGACAGCTTCCGCATGGCCAGCGCCAACTACCGCGTGTGGCTGCTGTTCATTACCTACGGCGCCTGCTTCGGCGTGGAGATCTTCATCCATAACATCGCCGCCACGTTCTACGTGGACCGCTTCGGCCTGAGCCTGAAGGCAGCAGGCCTGGCGGCCGGCAGCTTCGGCCTGCTGGCGCTGTTTGCCCGTGCGCTGGGCGGCTGGCTGTCCGACAAGGCGGCGCGCCGCCGCGGCCTGGATGCGCGCGCATCGCTGCTGTTCGTGCTGATCCTCGGCGAAGGCCTGGGCCTGCTGTGGTTTGCGCAAGCGGGCAATGTCACGCTGGCCGTAATCGCCATGCTGCTGTTCGGCCTGTTCACCCACATGGCCTGCGGCGCGACGTATGCGCTGGTGCCGTTCATCGATCGCAAGGCGCTCGGCGGCGTGGCCGGCATCATCGGCGCCGGCGGCAATGTGGGCGCGGTGGCCGCGGGCTTCCTGCTCAAGGGCCTGGGCGACCTGCAGCAGACGCTGACCGTCCTGGGCGTGCTGGCCGCACTGGCCGCGCTGTGCGCCATCGCGATCCGCTTCAGCGCCGAGCATAAGGCGCAGGAACAGGCGCTGTACGACAGCGCGCTGGCCAACTGAATCCCCCGCATCTCCACGAACACAGCATCCAGAGCAGCTCAGACTGACCAACGGACAAGGAACGCATCATGAAACTGATCATCGTCGGCCACGGCATGGTGGGTCACAAATTCCTAGAATGCCTGGCGGACGCCGGCGCGCAGAACCTGGAAGTGACCGTGCTATGCGAAGAACCGCGTCCCGCCTACGATCGCGTGCACCTGTCCGAGTTCTTCGCCGGCAAGTCCGCCGACGATCTCTCGCTGGTGCCGGAGGGCTTCTTCGAGCAGCACAACAACATGCTGCTGCGCCTGAATGCGCGTGCAGTGTCGATCGACCGCGCCGCGCGCACCGTGACGGTGTCGACCGGCGAGACGCTGTCCTATGACAAGCTGATCCTTGCCACCGGCTCGTATCCGTTTGTGCCGCCGGTGCCGGGCAAGGACCGCAAGGACTGCTTTGTCTACCGCACCATCGAAGACCTGGAAGCGATGCGCGAATGCGGCGCACGCTCGAAGACCGGCGTGGTGATCGGCGGCGGCCTGCTGGGCCTGGAATGCGCCAAGGCGCTGCGCGACATGGATCTGCAGACCCACGTGGTGGAGTTCGCGCCGCGCCTGATGGCGGTACAGGTCGACGAAGGCGGCGGCCGCATGCTGCGCCAGAAGATCGAAGGCCTGGGCGTGACCGCGCACACGGGCAAGAATACGCTGGAGATCGTCGACGGCGAAGACGGCACGCACCGCATGGTGTTTGCCGACGGCACGCACCTCGACACCGACATGATCGTGTTCTCGGCCGGCATCCGCCCGCGCGACGAACTGGCCCGTGCCTGTGGCTTGACGGTGGGCGAGCGTGGCGGCATTGCGGTGGATAACAACTGCCGCACCTCCGACCCGGACGTCTATGCCATCGGCGAATGCGCGCTGTGGCAAGGCAAGATCTATGGCCTGGTCGCGCCCGGCTACGACATGGCGCGCGTGGCCGCCCGCCACCTGCGCGGCGAGACCGTGGAGTTCGGCGGCGCCGACATGAGCACCAAGCTCAAGCTGATGGGCGTGGACGTCGCCAGCATCGGCGATCCGCACGGCGCCGTGCCGGGCGCCCGCATCTACCAGTTCAGCGACGACCGCAAGGAGGTCTACAAGAAGCTGGTGGTATCGGACTGCGGCAAGTATTTGCTGGGCGGCGTGCTGATCGGCGATGCGAGCGAGTACGGCACGCTGCTGCAGATGATGCTGAACAAGATCGAACTGCCGGAGTCGCCAGAGTTCCTGATCCTGCCCGACAGCAGCGGCAAGGCCCGCCCGGCGCTGGGCGCCGACGCGCTGCCCGACACCGCGCAGATCTGCTCGTGCAACAACGTCTCCAAGGGCGAGATCTGCGGCGCCGTGTGCGACGGCGCCACCAGCATCGGCGCGCTCAAGACCTGCACCAAGGCCGGTACGGCGTGCGGCGGTTGCGTGCCGCTGGTCACGCAGATCATGAAGGCCGAGATGAAGAAGCAGGGCATGGCCGTCAACAACCATCTGTGCGAGCACTTCCCGTACTCGCGCCAGGAGCTTTACCACCTGGTGCGCGTGGGCAAGTTCAAGTCCTTCGATGCGTTGCTGGAAGCGCATGGCAATGGCATGGGCTGCGATATCTGCAAGCCGACCGTGGGCAGCATCCTGGCGTCGTGCTGGAACGAATTCGTGCTCAAGGAAGAGCACGCCAGCCTGCAGGACTCCAACGACTACTACCTGGCCAACATCCAGAAGGACGGCACATACTCCGTGGTGCCGCGCATGCCGGGCGGCGAAGTCACGCCCGAGGGGCTGATCGCCGTGGGACAGGTCGCCAAGAAGTACGGCCTCTACACCAAGATCACGGGCGGCCAGCGCGTGGACCTGTTTGGTGCACGTGCTGAAGAACTGCCCTATATCTGGGAAGAACTGATCGAGGCAGGCTTCGAATCCGGGCATGCCTATGGCAAGGCGCTGCGCACGGTGAAGTCCTGCGTCGGCTCGACGTGGTGCCGGTATGGCGTGGACGACTCGGTCGGCCTGGCGGTCGCGCTGGAGAATCGCTACAAGGGCCTGCGCGCGCCGCACAAGATCAAGTTCGGCGTATCGGGCTGCACGCGCGAATGCGCCGAAGCGCAGGGCAAGGATGTCGGGGTGATCGCCACCGAGAAGGGCTGGAACCTCTATGTGTGCGGCAACGGCGGCATGAAGCCGCGCCATGCCGAACTGCTGGCGGTCGACCTGGACCGGGCCACGCTGATCCGCTACATCGACCGCTTCCTGATGTTCTACGTGCGCACCGCCGACCGCCTGCAGCGCACCAGCGTGTGGCGCGACAACCTGGAAGGCGGCCTGGACTACCTGAAGGCCGTCGTCCTCGACGACAAGCTGGGCATCGCCGCCGACCTGGAAGCGGACATGCAGCACGTGGTCGACACCTATGAAGACGAGTGGAAGAAGGCCGTCACCGACCCGGAAACGCGCAAGCGCTTCCGCCACTTCGTCAACAGCGAGCGCCGCGACGACAACCTGGTCTTTATCGAGGAGCGCGGACAGATCCGCCCGGCTACGCCGGAGGAACGGAACTTGCAACGTTCCCGCCTGAGCCACATTCCAGTGGTAGCCGTGCCCGCTTAAGCGGCCTGAATGCAGCCGAACTCAAGGAGAACGTGATGAGCCATCCCCACTATCCCGAAACCTGGACCGCGATCTGCACCTTGCGCGATATCGTGCCCAATACTGGTGTCTGCGCGCTGGTCGACGAGCAGCAGGTCGCGGTGTTCCGCATCGGCCGCGGCGAAGAGGTCTACGCGATCGAGAACTTCGACCCGAATTCGCAGGCAGCCGTGCTGTCGCGCGGCCTGGTCGGCAACCTGGGCGAACGTCTGGTGGTGGCGTCGCCGATCTACAAGCAGCACTTCGACCTGCGCACCGGCGAATGCCTGGAGGCGCCGCAACACTCGGTCAACGCCTACCCGGCCCGCGTCTATGACGGCAAGGTCTGGGTAGCCGCCGATCTCGCCATGCGCGAAGTCGAAGAAGAACTCGCAGCCTGACAAAACCTGTTCCTGAAGGAGACCTTGCGCATGACGCCATCCGCCCCCTCGCAGCCCCGGCCCCGGCTGGTCGTCGTTGGCAACGGCATGGCCGGCATGCGCACGGTCGAGGAACTGCTCAAGCTGGCGCCTGACCTGTACGACATCACCGTGTTCGGCGCCGAGCCGCACGGCAACTACAACCGCATCCTGCTGTCCCCGGTGCTGGCGGGAGAAAAGACCGTCGACGACATCATGCTCAATACGCGCGAGTGGTATGAGCAGAACGGCATCGAGCTGCTGGCCGGCGACCCGGTGGTGGCCATCGACCGCCCGCGCCGCACGGTGCGCGCACAGTCCGGGCGCGAAGTGCGCTACGACCGTCTGCTGCTGGCCACGGGCTCCAAGCCTTTCATCCTGCCTGTGCCCGGCCACCAGCTTGATGGCGTGATCGCGTTTCGGGATATCCAGGATGTCGAGACCATGCTGCACGCGGCACGCAACCATCGCCACGCCGTAGTGATCGGTGGCGGGCTACTGGGGCTGGAGGCCGCCAACGGGCTGCTGCGCCAGGGCATGGACGTGACCGTGGTGCACCTGTGCGACAGCCTGATGGAGCGCCAGCTCGACAAGCCTGCCGCGACCCTCCTCAAGGGCGCGCTGGAACGCAAGGGGCTGCGCTTCATGCTCGGTGCGCAGACCGGCGAGATTCTTGGCGACACGCGCGTGACCGGCGTGCGCTTCAAGGACGGCAGCGAGATCCCGGCGGACCTGGTGGTGATGACGGCCGGCGTACGTCCCAACATCGAGCTTGCGGCTGGTGCCGGCCTGCACTGCGAACGTGCCATCGTCGTCGATGACACGCTGCAGACCTACGACCCGCGCATCTATGCCGTGGGCGAATGCGTGCAGCATCGCCAGGCCACCTTCGGCCTGGTTGCGCCGATCTGGGACCAGGCGCGCGTATGCGCCGCGCATCTGGCTGGCTCAGGGCATCGCCGCTATATCCAGCAATCCACGGCGACCAAGCTCAAGGTGACCGGCGTGGACCTGTACTCGGCCGGCGACTTCATCGGCGGCGAAGGCAGCGAGGACCTGGTGCTGCGCGACGCGCGGCGCGGCGTCTACAAGCGGCTGGTGCTGCAGGACGGCCGCCTGATCGGCGCGGTGCTGTACGGCGACGTGCAGGACGGGCCGTGGTACTTCGACCTGATCCAGCAGCGCGCGCCGGTCGCAGCGCTGCGCCAGCGCCTGCTGTTCGGCAAGGCCCAGTGCGAGGCGCTTGCCGCCTGAAGCACGACCCACCCGCTGACAACGACATCGCCCCCACGGAGAAAGCGTGAATCTGTCCGACATCCCGGTGGTATCCGCCACCCCGACCACCACCACCGCCACCACTTGCCCCTACTGCGGCGTCGGCTGCGGCGTGCGCGCCACGGTGCGCGCCGACGGACAGGTCGAGATTGCTGGGGATGTGGAGCATCCATCCAATCGAGGCCGGCTTTGTGTCAAGGGCTCCGCCCTCGGCGAGACGGTGGACCTGCAAGGCCGCCTGCTGCATCCGAAGATGCGCGGCGCGGACGGCGCGCTCGAACAGGTGTCGTGGGACCACGCGCTCGACACGGTCGCGCAAGGGTTCGCGCGCATCGTCGGCGAACACGGTCCCGATGCCGTCGCCCTCTATGTGTCCGGCCAATTGTTGACGGAGGACTACTACGTCGCCAACAAGCTGATGAAGGGCTTCATCGGCACGGCCAATATCGACACCAATTCACGCCTGTGCATGTCGTCGGCGGTGGCCGGCCACAAGCGCGCATTCGGTGAGGACCTGGTGCCCGGCA
Source organism: Cupriavidus sp. C2SS-8b (assembly GCF_057073745.1). Lineage (NCBI taxonomy): Bacteria > Pseudomonadati > Pseudomonadota > Betaproteobacteria > Burkholderiales > Burkholderiaceae > Cupriavidus > Cupriavidus sp. C2SS-8b. Next base: position 281,988 of record NZ_CP172717.1, on the reverse strand, counting down.
ACTACGAAGACCTGGAACTCGCGGACCTCGTCGTGCTGGTCGGGTCCAACACGGCCTGGTGTCATCCGATCGTATTCCAGCGCCTGGTGAAAGCCAAGGAAGCGCGGCCCGAGATGAAGATCGTCGCCATCGACCCGCGCCGCACGGCCACGTGCGAACTGGCCGACCTGCATCTGGCGGTGCGCCCGGGCACCGATGTCTGGCTCTTCAACGGGCTCCTGAGCTATCTCGCGCGCGAAGGCCACGCCAACAACACCTTCGTCGGCGCCAGTACGTCGGGCCTTGATGACGCGCTGCAGGCAACGATCGATTGCAGCGACCCGAAGGCCGTCGCGCGCGCCTGCAAGCTCGACGTCGAGGACGTGCTGGCCTTCTATCGCCTGTTCGGCGAGACCGAGAAGGTCGTGACGGCCTTCTCGCAGGGCGTCAATCAGTCATCCGCCGGCACCGACAAGGTCAACAGCATCATCAACTGCCACCTGCTGACCGGCCGCATCGGCCGCGCCGGCATGGGCCCGTTCTCGCTGACCGGGCAGCCGAACGCGATGGGCGGCCGTGAAGTCGGCGGCCTGGCCAATATGCTGGCCGCGCATATGGAGCTGGCCAACCCGCTGCACCGGGAAATCGTGCAGGACCTGTGGCAAGCGCCGGTCATGGCCGATCGCGTGGGCCTCAAGGCCGTCGAACTGTTCAATGCGATCGAGCAGGGCCGCGTCAAGGCCGTGTGGGTGATCGCCACCAATCCCGTGGTCAGCCTGCCCGATGCAGACCAGGTCCGTCGCGCATTGGCCAAGTGCGAACTGGTGGTCAGTTCCGACATCATCGAGCGCACCGATACCAACGACGCCGCGCACGTGCTGCTGCCGGCGCTGGGCTGGGGCGAGAAGGACGGCACGGTCACCAACTCGGAGCGCCGCATCTCGCGCCAGCGTGCCTTCCTGCCAGCGCCCGGCGAGGCTCGCGCGGACTGGCGCATCCTGTGCGACGTGGCTCGCCGCATGGGCTTTTCCGGCTTCGACTATGCAGGTCAGCATGAGATTTTCGACGAGCATGCCCGCCTGAGCGCCTGGCGCAATGACGAGGCTCCGCGTGCGTTCGATATCAGCGGCATGGCGGGCATGGATAAGGACAGCTATGACAATTTCGAACCCGTGCAGTGGCCGGTGGTTGCGGGTTCGTCGGCCGGGACGCGCCGGCTGTTCGAAGATGGCCGCTATGCTCACGCCGACGGACTGGCGCGCTTTGTCGCCACGCCGCCGCGTGCGCCGGCACACGCGCCGGACGACGACTATCCGCTGATCCTCAACACCGGCCGCGTGCGCGACCAGTGGCACACCATGACGCGCACCGGCAAGTCGGCCCGCCTCGCGGACCACCTGCCCGAACCCTTCGTCGATATGCATCCGCAAGACGCGCTGCTTTGCGGCGTCGGCGAAGGCAAGCTCGCGCGCGTTTCCACGCGCTGGGGCGCGATGGTGGCGCGCGTGCGGCATGGCGGCGGCATTCCGCGCGGCAGCGTGTTTGTGCCGATCCACTGGAACGGGCAGTTCAGCTCCGACGCGCGCGTCGGCGCGCTGGTCAACCCGGTGGTCGACCCGGTGTCCGGCGAACCCGAGTTCAAGCACACGCCGGTGTGCGTGGAGCCGTTCGGCGTCAACTGGCACGGCTTCGTGCTGAGCCGCAAGGAACTGCCCGCCGACACCCTCACCTACTGGACGCGCGTGCAAGGACAGCGCTTCCAGCGCTACGAATTCGCCGGGCGCGAAGCCATTGCCGATCGTGCCGCTTGGGCACGCAGCCTGCTCGGCGTCACGGATGCGGACGCGGACTGGCTTGAGTATGAGGACCGCAGCGCCGGCACGTTTCACGCCGGCTATGTCGTCAATGACAGGCTGGAGGCGTGCGTCTACATCGCTACGCGTCCCGATCTCCCCTCGCGCTCCTGGCTGGCGGAGCTGTTCGGCCGCGAGCGTCTGGAAGACGCCGACCGCATCGGCCTGCTGATGGGACAGCCGATGCAAAAGGGCGCCGACGCCGGCCCGACCGTGTGCTCGTGCTTCGGCGTGGGCCGCAACACCATCTGCGACGCGGTGCGAGAGCATGGCCTGACCACCCCGGCCGAGATCACGGCCTGCGTCAAGGCCGGGGGCAACTGCGGCTCTTGCGTGCCGGAGTTGAAGAAGCTGCTGGTGGAGGTTCGGGTGGCGGAGGCTGCCTGATTTCCCGCAGGCGAGCGGCCTCGCCGCTCGCTGTCCGCTCTGTTGCGATTCCCCAACGCATTGTGAACAACTGTGATATCTGACGTCCGGCGCGCGTTGCACCTGCGCCATGCCATAGAGTTCACCGTCGGATAAGCAAGATTGCGTCACCATTAACGCCTCAGCTCTCGCTTCGAGAAGTCTGAGGCGGTCAATGCCCCCTTCCCGACCGCGCTGATCCAAGCGATCGTCGCCGGCTGTCCTTCGAAGAATCCAGCGATTATCCGTCCACATCCGCCGAATCTCTGCGCCCAAATTGGCTTAGAGTGCTGCCTGGCTCCGTCGCTTCCTGTTCAAGCGTGGGCTATGAACTGGCTTTGACCGATCGAAGGAAATCACATGAAGAAACTGACTGCAGTATCTCTGGCGACCGCTGCCGGCCTCCTGGCCATGCTCGGCGGCTGCGCCACGGAATCCTCCACGGCGCTGCCCGTGCAGAAGGTCGAAAGCGCCAGCCGGCCGTACAACGGCGTGCGCACGCCGATTGCCGTGGGCAAGTTCGACAATCGCTCGAACTACATGCGTGGCGTGTTCTCGGACGGCATCGACCGCCTGAGCGGCCAGGCCAAGACCAGCCTGGTCACCCACCTCCAGCAAACCAACCGCTTCAACGTGCTCGAGCGCGAAAACCTCGACGAGATCAAGCGCGAGGCGTCAATCAAGAACCAGGCGCAACGCCTGAAGGGCGCCGATTACGTGGTAACGGGCGACATCACGGAATTCGGCCGCAAGGAAGTCGGCGATGTGCAGCTGTTCGGCATTCTCGGCCGGGGCCGCGAGCAAGTGGCCTATGCCAAGGTCAACCTGAACATCATCAACATCAGCACCTCCGAGGTCGTGTATTCGACGCAGGGCGCCGGCGAATACAAGCTGTCGAATCGCGAAGTGATCGGCTTTGGCGGCACGGCCAGCTATGACTCGACGCTCAACGGCAAGGTGATGGACCTTGCCATGCGCGAGGCGATCAACAACATGGTGGCCGCCATCGACAGCGGCGCCTGGAAGCCGGCCCAGTAACCGGCTGTCTGCACAACTACGAGAACAATGATGATAAACACGGTCACGCTGCGTAGCGCAGCGTTCTTGTCGGCAGCGGGCAGCCTCCTGCTTGCCGGCTGCGCGGGCCCACAGCCCATGTATCAATGGGAAGGCTATCAGGTCCAGGTCTACGAATACTTCAAGGGCGAATCGAAGGAGGCGCAGGTCGCCGCGCTCGAAGAGGGCCTGCAGAAGATCAAGGCAAAGGGTGGCGCGGTGCCGCCGGGCTACCATGCACAGCTTGGCATGCTCTACCTGAACATCGGCAAGGGCGACCAGATGGTCAAGGAATTCCAGACCGAGAAAACGCTCTTCCCCGAAGCCACGCCGTATATGGACTTCCTGCTCAGGAACGTCAAGACCGATACCCGGACCGACACCAAGGTCAGCACCGCCGCAGGGAGCAGCAAATGATGCGCCGACTTCTGACCTATGTCGCGAGCCTGGGCATCGTCATGCTCTTCGCGGGCTGCGCCGTGCCGAACAAGCAGGTGGACTACGCCGCCTTCAAGTCGAGCCGGCCGCGCTCCATCCTGGTGTTGCCGCCGCTGAACGAGTCGCCCGACATCAAGGCGACCTACGGCATGCTCGCGCAAGCGACCGCGCCGCTGGCGGAATCCGGCTACTACGTGCTGCCGGTGGCGCTGGTTGACGAGACCTTCCGCCAGAACGGCCTGACCGTTCCCGGCGACATCCACGCCACGCCAGTTGCCAAGCTGCGCCAGATCTTCGGCGCCGACGCCGCGCTGTACGTGACCGTGGCCGAGTACGGTTCGAAGTACCAGGTCTTCAGCAGCGTCACCCGCGTGGCCGCCAGTGCAAAGCTGGTGGACCTGAAGACGGGAGATGTGCTGTGGAGCGGCACGGCCTCGGCCGCAACCGACAGCTCCAGCAGTGGGGGCGGACTGATTGGCATGCTGGTCAGTGCGGCGATCACGCAGGCGGTCAACCACTCGCTTGATGCCAGCTACAAGGTCGCGGCGACTACGAGCTACCGCCTGCTGTCCGCCGGGCAACCTGGCGGCATCCTGTATGGACCGCGCTCGCCGAAGTACCAGTCGGACTGAGATCCGGTACATTGGCCGCAGGACGTCCGCGTCCTGCGGCCTGGATTCGGATGAAGCCCCCCTACCCCTCCGCCCGCTCCGTCCGATGCGCCACCGCCCTGGCCTCATGCGGTGACAACTGCATGAAGATCCAGGCCGACGCACACGTAATCAACCCCATGCAGAGAAACGTGGCATGAAACGCCGGCAACACGCCCGACGGCCGGTTGCCAAACCCCTGCTCGAACGTGGTCAGCAGCGCCCCCGCCGACGTGACGGCCAAGCTCATCGACAGCATCTGCACCATCGACAGCATGCTGTTGCCGCTGCTGGCATTGGTCCCGCTCAGGTCCTTGAGCGTGACGGTGTTCATCGCCGTGAACTGGATCGAATTGACCATGCCGAACAGCGCCAGTAGCGGAATAACCATCCACAGCGGACGCTGCGGCGTGATCAGCGCGAACGCGGCCATGACGACGCCGACGGCAAACGTGTTGGTGACCAGCACGCGGCGATAGCCGTGCCGCTCGATCAGACGCGTGGCCAGCCGCTTGGATGCCATGCCGGCCGCGGTGATAGGCAGCATCATCAGGCCAGCGTCGAACGGCGAGTAACCCAGGCTGATCTGCAAGGTCAGCGGGATCAGGAACGGCATCGAGCCATTGCCGATGCGCGCGAACAGGTTGCCCAGCAATCCCACGCTGAAGCTGTGGATGCGGAACAGCCGCAGCGTGAAAAGCGGCTGCGGGCGGCGGCCCGCGTGCAGCACATAGGCCGTCAGCGCGGCCATGCTGGCGATCAGCAGCATCAGCACGGTCGCATGCTGGAAGCCCAGCTCCGCCAGCCCGTCCAGCGAAAACGACAGCGCCAGCATGGCAACGGCCAGCAGCAGGTAGCCCGCGACATCAAAGCGGCCAATGCCGGCCTGTCGCACATTCGGCATGTAGCGCACCGTCGCCAGCGCACCGAGAATGCCGACCGGGACGTTGATCAGGAAGATCCAGTGCCACGACAGCGCCTGCGTGAGCCAACCGCCCAGCGTCGGGCCGATCAGCGGGCCGATCATGCCGGGGATCGCGACAAAGCTGAGCGCCTGCAGGTACTGGTCGCGCGGAAAGGTCCGCAGCACCGAGAGCCGGCCCACCGGCAACAGCATGGCGCCGCCCACGCCCTGCACCACGCGCGCCGCGACCAGGAACTGCAGCGTGCCCGCGTACGCGCACAGCAGCGAGCCGAGCACGAACAGCCCGATCGCGGCCTGGAATATGGTGCGCGTGCCGAACCGGTCCGCCAGCCAGCCCGACGCCGGGATGATCACGGCCATGGTGAGCGAGTACGCAATCACGACCGACTGCATGCGCAGCGGACTTTCGCCAAGGCTGCGCGCCATCGACGGCAGCGCGGTGTTGACGATGGTGGAGTCCAGCGTCTGCATGAAGAAGCCGACCGCCACCACCCACAGCATGATGCGGCGGGTGCGGTCGTCAGGCATGGGCGTGGTCATGGCTGTGTACTCCGGTGCTGGCCGCGGCGCCGGCCAAAGCCGCAACCTTAGGCCGGCCATGGGCGGCGTGGCAAGTCTGCTTTGTCTTACATCGCCGCGCGCAGGCCCACGAAGAAGCGCCGGCCCGGCGCGGGCTCGAAATACCGGCCGTTGGCTTCGTTGACGATGACCGAGCCGATGTACTTGCGGTCCGTGATGTTGTCGATGCGGCCAAACGCAAACAGCTTCGTCTTGCCGATACGGAATTCGTAGCCCGCGCGCAGGTTGAACGTGGCATAGCCCGGCGCGGCCTGCGTGTTCAGGTCATCCGCATAGACCAGGCTGTCGACATGCATTTCCGCGCCGAGCACGAGCGGCGGCAGCGGCCGCCAGGCAACATCCAGGTTCAGGCTGTGGCGCGCCGTGCCGGGCAGGCGATTGCCAGCGTTGACGGTCTGCCCCTGCGCGTTGAGAAACGATTCGCCGAAATAGGCGGACAGGTAGGTATAGGCCAGGCCGGCCTCGAACTGGCTGCCGGCCTTGCCGTCGGCCGATGCCCCGACCTGCGCGCCAAAGCCGCCGCGCCAGGCCAGTTCCATGCCGCGACGCTGAACGCCGTTGACGTTCTGGTAAACGGTGCGCCCGGCGTTGTTCGACAGGGGCACCACCTCGTCATGGCTGGCGGCGTCGAACAGCGCCGCCTCCAGCCGCTGGCGCTGCTGCTGCCACTTGACGCCGATCTCGCCCTGGCGGCTGGTGGACGCCTGCAGGCCGAGATTGCTGCCGACGCCGCCGGGTCCGTAGGCCACCTCGGTCAGCGTCGGCGACTCGAAGCCGCGGCCCAGGTTGGCGTAGACGTTGAGCGTGTCCGCCGCATGCCAGACCATGCCCAGCACCGGACTGACGTTGTTGTACGTGGTCGAGCCGCTGTCGTCGGGGCTCGCGGCGGTCACGAAATGATCGTCGATGCTCAGCTTCACGCGGCTGGCCCGCACGCCGCCCACGAATTCCCAGGACGGATGGAAGCTCCAGTCGAACTGCGCGAACGCACCGAGGTCGCTGGCCTTGTCGGTTTCGTCGCGGCGCAGCGCGCCCTGGGCGCCGTTGTTGTTGACGAAGCCGGTGCGGCCGTCGCGCATGCCATTGGCCTCGACACCCGCAGTCCATTGCAAGGGCAGGCCGCCGGCGGTGGTGCGCCGTGTCCATGACAGCGCTGCGCCGCCATAGGTGCGGTCAAGGTCGACGATGCCCCCGGACGATGTCGCGGCAATGCCGCTCATGCCGAGCCGCTGGTTGAGCTGGCGCGTGCCGACATAGAGACGGCCCTGCAGGCTGTCGGCCTCGTTCAGCTTGTGGTCCACCACCACGCCGGCCTGTGTCTGTTCGACGGTCTTGCCGGTATCGAACTGCGTGGCGGCCGCCACAGCCTGGCGCGGATTGGCATCGGCCTGGGCCCGCGTCAGGCCTAGCGGGTCTTGCGCCAGCGGCTGGTTGAAGTAGTTGAACTGGCCGGTCACGCGCGTGGCGTCGGTCGGCTGGGCCACGACCTTGGCATTGAGCTGGTAGCGTCGCGCGGCGCTATGGTCGCGGTAGCCATCGGTCTGGAAGGTCCAGGCGTCCAGCGTGCCGCCCAGCTTGTCGTTGCCGCCGCCAAGCGATACGCCGGCCTGCCACTGGCCGTCGGAGCCGAATCCGGTCGACGCACGGCCGGTGAAACCGTCCCTGGGCGGATCCGGCGTGAATACCTGCACCACGCCGCCCGAGGCATTGCCGTACATCTGCGCGAACGGTCCGCGCAACACTTCCACGCGGCTGGCATTGGCAAGGTCGGCGGTGGAGGCCTGGCCCTGCCCGTCGGGCATGGTGGCGGGAATGCCGTCCACGTACAGCCGCACGCCGCGCACGCCAAAGGTCGAGCGCGTGCCGAAGCCGCGCACGGAGAGCTGCAGGTCCTGCGAATAGTTCTGGCGATCGCGCACCGCGACGCCCGGAACGCCGGTCAGCACCTCGGACAAGTTCACGAGCGGCGTGGTTGCGCGCAGCGGATCGACCGGCACGCTGTCCACCGCGGCAGGGGCGTCGAACCGGCGCTGCTCGCTGCGCGATGCGCTGACCACCACGTCCGGCAGCGAGGCCTCCGGCTCGCTGGCCATCGCCTTGCCGGTCGCCGCCATGCCGGCCAGTACGCAATACACAGACGCCGCCGTATGCCGCGCCACGAGGTGCCGGATTGCCAGGATCTGCTTGCCGCCTGTTGTCATCGTTGGAGAGCGGTTGCGGGACTGGCGCGGTGGAATCCATCCGGCGCCGGATTTGGGTGGATGCGGGATAACTTTATATGGTCAGCGCCGGATTTGCCATGCGACAAAGGGGCGGGAAAACCCCTTTCCGGTACGGCCGACAATCATCAAAAAAATTCAATAACTTATTTCCATCGAGTCCACCTTCCACTGCCTTGGCGCCCCTAGACTTTACCTTAACGGCAGCAATTAACGCAAAAGCCGCCAGCAATTCAAATTCAATCGATTTGTTTATTGAGTGAGGCAAGACACCATGAACACCCATCAGACCCGCGTTGCCATCGTCTATCACAGCGGTTACGGCCACACCGCAAAGCAGGCGCAAGCCGTCGCTCGCGGCGCCGCGAGCGTGGAAGGCGTGGAAAGCCTGCTGATCAGCGTCGACGAGATCGACCAGCACTGGGACACGCTGGAACAGGTCGACGGCATCATCTTCGGCGCGCCGACCTACATGGGCAGCGCCTCGGCGCAGTTCAAGGGCTTTATGGACGCGACTTCGCGCAATGTCTTTGCCAAGGGCGGCAAGTGGGCAAACAAGGTGGCCGCCGGCTTTACCAATGCGGCCTCGCGCTCGGGCGACAAGCTGGCCACGCTGCAGCAGATCGCCATCTTTGCGGCCCAGCACGGCATGCACTGGGTGAATCTTGGCCTGCCCCCGGGCCACAACAACTCCAAGTCGACCGAGGATTCGCTGAACCGCCACGGCTTCTTCCTCGGCGCCGCGGCGCAGTCCAACGCCGACGAGAGCGCCGACGTGGTGCCGCCGCCGGCGGATTTGCGCACGGCCGAGCACCTGGGCGCGCGCGTCGCCGAAGTCGCACGGCAACTTGCCGCGGGCAGCCGCGCGCTTGCCACCCTAAAGCAAGCGGCTTGAAGAAAAACAAAGCGCAACCCTTCGGTTGCGCTTTGTTGTCAGGTTCCTAACATGCAACCATGCTTGCATGTTGACCATCACCCAGGGGACGGGACATGACATCTTCCACGGACCGAATCGAACGCAGCATCCTGCTCCAGGCGCCTGTCGCCAGCATCTGGTATGCGCTGGCCGACGCCGAAACCTTCGGCAGCTGGTTTGGCGTGAAATTCGACACTGGCGTCGTCTTTGCGCCGGGCCGCCGCGCGCCGGGCCATGTGACCTACCCTGGCTACGAGCACATCCCCTTCGATATCGAGATCGAGCAGATGGAGCCGCAGCGGCTGCTGTCATGGCGCTGGCATCCCGCGGCCATCGAACCTGGCCGTGACTACTCGGACGAGCCCACTACGCTTGTGGTGTTCGAACTCAAGCCTGCAGGGAGCGGCACACAGCTGACCGTCATCGAATCCGGCTTCGACCAGATTCCGCCGCAACGCCGTCTGGAAGCGTTCCGCATGAACAGCGGCGGCTGGGACGAACAGATGCGCAACATCGCCAGCCATGTCGACCGTCCCGCATGAAAGTTGAGCTGACCTTGCACCGTTCTGACAGCCAGGTCGCCCTCCCCCGCATACCCGTCGAGCCCTCTACGCTGAGTCTTAAAGCTTCGGCGCGTCGAAGTAGTCCGCCCGAACCGCCGCGCCGATCAGGTTGACCATGAGCCGTCCCGCTGCAATGCAGCTGATGTTGTTGACATCGGTCGACGGCGTGATCTCGACGATATCCATGCCGACGACCCGCCCTTTCTTCACGAGGCCGTGAATGAGCTGGCGCATTTGCACGTAGGTGATGCCACCGAGGGCGGGCCCTGCCACGGCAGGCATCACCGAAGGATCGATGCCGTCGGCGTCGATCGTCAGGTAGTAGTTGCCCCCATCAGGGATGTCGTCGAGGACAGACTTCATGCCGTTCTCGTGAACGTCATACGCGGTGTAGAGGTGCGCGCCATAGGCGACTGCCGCCTCGTACTCTTCCGGGCGGCCGCTGCCCTGGGCGCGCAAGCCGATCTGGTAGATCTCGCCGATGTGCTCCATCTCGGAAGCGCGGCGAATCGGACTGGACAGTCCATCTCGCACTCCGTTGACGTGGTCGCGCCAGTCGAGGTGCGCATCGATATGGATCAGTGTGATCGGGCCGCGTCCCTCGTACGCGCGCAGGATCGGAATGGGAATCCCGTGGTCGCCACCGAGCGTGATGGGAAGCGCGCCGGCATCGAGAATCTTGCGGACCGCTTGCTCGGCCCGCACCGAGTGGGAACTCAAATCCTGAGGGTCCGCGGGAACGTTGCCGCAATCGACCACCTTGAGTGCGCGGTTGTCATAGAGGGGGCCGCCGACATCAAAATCGTAGTGACCAAGGTTTCTGCAGATTCGATCGCTCATGGCGCGCACGGCGTCCGGCGCCTTGCTCTGGTCGTTGCTGACGTGTTCGGCAGAATAGGCCTGGCCATACGGAATACCCAGGATGGCGACGTGAGCGTCGAGCTGGTCCAGGTCAGTGCAGACCGGGGACCACAGGAAGCTCTGGTGCTTTTTTGAAGGGGGGACGGTGAGCGGAAAGGACATGATGGTCTCCATACAGGGAGGTAGTGCCGGAAACACGGGCGAATGGTGTCCTGCCGCCGCAGGGAGCGGCCGGGCACACGGGGTCAACAGAATCGGATGACTTAGTGGATGCTGGAAAGGAACTGTCGCAGTTCCGGCGTCGAAGGCGACGAGAACAGCTGGTCGGGCGGCCCCATTTCATGCACCTTGCCCTGGTGCATGAAGATGACACGGTCGCTGACCTTGCGAGCGAAGTTCATCTCGTGCGTCACCATGATCAGGGTCATGCCCTCTTTTGCCAGCCCTTCCACGACGGCGAGCACTTCGCCTACCAACTCGGGATCGAGCGCGGAGGTAATTTCGTCGCAAAGCAGGACTGCCGGATTCATCGCGAGTGCCCTGGCGATGGCAACGCGCTGTTGCTGACCTCCGGACAATTGGTCGGGATAGTGGTCCGCACGTTCGCCCAGACCCACCCGCTCCAGAAGCCGCCGCGCATCAACGCTCGCTTTGTCCCGGGACAGCTGGCGGACAAGGCGCGGGGCCAGCATGACGTTCTGCGCCGCCGTCAGATGCGGAAACAGATTGAAATTCTGAAAGACCATGCCAACGTGCTGACGCAGTTCGCGCATGGCTTGATGGTTGTCGTGCTTGAGCGGCCGGCCATCCACATCGATGGCCCCTTGCTGGAAGACTTCCAGTCCATTGATGCATCGGAGCAGCGTACTCTTCCCGGATCCGCTCTTGCCGATGATGCAGACAACTTCCTTGCGGGCGATGGACAGGTCGATTCCTTTCAGAACCTCGTTGGTGCCGAAACTTTTGCGCAGGGCTTTGATCCGGACTACGCCGTCGGCGGTCTGTTCCTGTGCGGCGGGCACGATCATCTCTTCGATCAGGGCTGTGGCTTGCATGTTGATCTTCCTTACCTTAGCTACGGTACCGACGTTCCAGCGTGCGGCTGCAGGCCGACAGCGGGAAGCAGATTGCAAAATAGAGGAGCGCGACAAAGCCGTAGACGACAAAAGGCTGGAACGTCGCATTCGTGATCATTTGTCCGGCTCTTGTCATCTCCACGAATCCGATCACCGACGTGACGGCAGTCGCCTTGACCACCTGGACGAGGAACCCGACCGTCGGCGCAATGCCCAGCCGGACGGCTTGCGGCAGAATGACAAAGCGCATCTGTTCGCCAAATGAAAGGGCAAGACTGGCGCCTGCTTCCCACTGACCTTTGTCGATGGCCTTGACGCAGCCCCGCCAGATTTCGCTCAGGTAGGCCGCCGTATAGAGGATCAGGCAAACGGACGCGGCAAGCAGGGCCGTCGTTTCAAGCCCGATGAGCGCGAGGCCGAAGTAAGCCAGGAAGAGTTGGAGGAGCAGCGGCGTCCCCTGGAACACCTGAACGTAGCCGCCGATCAGGCGGTTCACGAACCCGCCGCCGGTCAGGCGAAGGAGAACCAGGGTTCCGGCGAGCAATCCGCCGCCGAGAAAGGCAATCAATGACAGCCCAACGGTCCAGCGCATCGCCAGCACAAGGTTCCGTGCGATGTCGGCATAGGAAAAATCGTACATGGCTTAGCGTCCAAAGATGAGTCGAAGGCCGATCCAGTTCAACGCCTGCCTGACGAACGCGGCAAGCAGCAGATACATGGCGGCGGCGACGATATAGACCTCGAAGTTCCGGAAGGTATTGCTGGCAATCTGGTTCGCGCTGTAGGAAAGCTCGTCCATGGAGATCTGGCTGCAAACCGCCGAACCGAGCATGATGATGATGATCTGCCCTACCAGTGCAGGCCATACCTTCTTGAGGGCGGGCGGCAGGACGACGCGGCTGAACACCTGCCAGCGCGACAACGCCAGGCTCTGCCCCGCCTCCAACTGGCCTTTGGGGGTTGCCTCGATGCCGGATCTTGCAATCTCGCTGACATAGGCCCCGAGATTGACCACGTTGGCCAGCAGGCTGGCGGTCAGGGCCGTCAGCTTGATGCCGAGCGGAGGCAGGCCGAAGAAGACGAAGAACAACTGCACAATAAACGGCGTATTGCGGATCAGCTCGACGTAGCCGCCGACCAGCCACTTCGCCCATGCCGGCCCTTTGGCTCTGGCCCAGCCGCAGCCGATGCCAAGCAGGGTCCCGAGCAAAGCCGAGACGGCCGTGATCAGCAAGGTCATCCAAAGGCCGCTTAACAACGCCGGCCACTGCTTCAGTACTGCAGCAAAATCGAATTCCATCTTCAAACCTCGTTTTCACCGCCGAGCGCCAACGCCTGAACGTTATTCATGGCGCGGAGTCCGGACAATTGATTGAGCAGTCGTTGCGCCGGCCGGGGAGAGATCGACAGCGTCGCGCAGGACATGAATTTCTCCTGCAGCTGCTGCGTCGACAGCGGCAGCGACGCCGAGCCGATGGGTGTGGCCTGGAATCGCTCGTAGTCGCGTCCATTGCGGCAGGTAATGCGCACCCAGGCGCCCTCAGGGGCCGCCGCGAGGGTCTCGGCATCCCAACGCGCGCTCGACACCATGCTCACCTTGCGCATCAGCGCAATGAGTTCCGGGGACGTGCGCACACTGTCGTCATCGAGCAGCCGTAATGTGATCTGCCCGTGCAGCAAACTCGCTGCCAACGCGTAGTCCATGCTGAACTGCGAAGCCTGACGTGTCTTGGGCAGCGTGCTGCGGAGATTCGCCACGACGATCGGCGGAACGTCGCACGCGATGCGATCGATGTCCTCGTGACGGATGGCTTGCTCGGCCACCAGCGCTTGCATCGCGTCGATTGCGGCATGCGAAGAAAGGCAGACCGGTATCCGCTTGACGTCGATTCCGGGGGATATCATCCGCCATTCGTCACCCAGCCGGTCGAAGGCCGCCGGCCCGACCCGGGCGCCGCCGAAAAGCGCCATCCCATTCGGATGTCCAAGAATGTCAGCCGGGCCGGTGCAGCCGCGAAGCGCAAGCAGCGCGGCTTGCGTGCCAGCCTGAGCCGCCTTACCGGCGAGCATTGGCTTGGCATCGGTGCCGAAGCACGCCTTGACTCCGCCGGTCCCGGACAGCGCAATGGCCATGGCATTGCGCGTTTGATGGGGATCGAGACGCAGCACCCGGCAGGCGGCCGCGCACGCACCCATCACGCCGAATACACCGCTGGTCCACCAACCCGACGCATAAACGTTCGGCCCGAGGGCGATCGCCAGCGCATATTCGCATTCCGAACCCACGATGAAGGCGTCCAACAGCTCTCGCCCAGTGCTGCCACGGCTCTGCGCCATCGCGATAGCGGCGGAGGCGATCACCGCGGACCCATGGACGAAGCCCGCATAACTGTTGTCGTCAAAGTCCAGCGCATGAGCCGCCGTGCCGTTCACAAAAGCCGCGGCATCCGGTGAAACGCCTTCCGCATGGCCGATGATCCGGGCATTCCCCGCACGGCTGCATTCGATGGCGAACTCGCGGGCATGTCCGGCGACCGAGGTCTGCACGCCGGCCAGGGTGACGCCAACCGTGTCGATGAGGCAACGTTCGGCAACTGTCCTGACTTCGTCCGGGATACTGTCGGCGTCCATGGTGGCACACCAGTCGGCCAATGCTGCGAGCGCTGAAGTGGCTTGGGACATCACGTTGCTATCCTGATTGCGTTGGACCGGCCGCTTAGTCGGGGAGCTGGCCGGCAGGAGCGCCTAGCCATTTCTTCGAGAAGGCGTCGATGGTCCCGTCCGCCTTGGCCTGGCGGATGATGTCGTTGATCTTCGTGCGGAGTTCCGCTTCGTTCTTGCCCATGCCGATGTAGCAGGGAGCATTCGAAAGAATTGCCTTCAGTTCGATATCGAGGGATGGATCGCGATGCTTGATTGCCGCAACCACGGTCGTTCCAATCGCAACCATCTGCGTCTGGCCGGAGCGGAAAGCTGAGATCGAGCCATTGTTGTCGTCGAAGCGCCTGGGAACGGCTTTTGGCGCCAACTCGTCGAGTTCCTTGTCCTGCATGGATCCTCGCGTAACCGCCACGGTCTTCCCGGCCATCTCTTCGAAGTTCTTGACCTGAAGGGCCTTCGCGCCAAATACCGCATCGAAGAACGGCGCATAGGCGATGCTGTAGTCGATCACCTTCTCCCGTTCGGCGGTCTTCCCCAACGAAGAGATGGTCAGGTCCGCCTTCTTCGTCTGGATGTAGGCCACGCGATTGGGCGCCGTGACCGGCACCAGTTCGAGCTTCACGGCGAGCTTGTCGGCGATGTGCTTGGCCATGTCGATATCAAGTCCCCTGGGCTGCATGTCGCCGCCGACGAAGCCGTAAGGGGGGTAGTCGACCGGCACTGCCACGCGGATGGTCTTCTGTTGCTGAATGCGTGCGAGCGCATCGCCGGCAATGGCGTTCGCCGCAGGAAGCATTGCTATGGCAAGCGGAAGTATGGCAAGGGACTTGAACAGCTTCATGGTGATGTCTCCTGTAGGGGCAGGGCTTTGATGTTTTGATGTTCGTGGAGATGGGACGTCAACCGATGTCCCACCATTCGCCAAGGCCGATCAGCTTCTGCTCGTTCTCGGTGACCGCCTTGCGCGTGTCCCCCTTGCTCTTGGCAGACAGGAGCGCGACAAGGATTTCGCTCACCAGCAGGGCGGGCGTGGCGGTATCGAAGAACGACGGCGCTTCGTTGCGGACGACGATGGTCTCACTGGCAAAGCGGGCGACCGGGGATGCCGGGCTGTCGGTGATGGCAATGATTGCAACGCCCTGCTGATGCAGGAAATTGGCGAGTGTCACGGCCCGGCGGGCATATCTGGGCATGCTGCAGACCAGCGCGACGTCGCCAGGGCCGGCCTGGTTGATGATGGTCATCGCACCGCTTTCACCCGACCCCTCAACCAGCCGGACATTACGGGCAAAGTACGCAGCGACGTGGGCGAACTGGAAGGCGACACTGTAGGACGAGCGTACGCCAAGCGAATAGATGTTCCGTGCGGCCGCGAGCCGCCGGGCGGAACGCACAATGGCGGCCAGGTTGGCTTCCGAGCAAATCGACTGAATATGCGAAATGACGTTGTTCGCCATATCCTGAACCAGCGCATGCTCGCCGATCCGTCGGTTCAGCTCGATCAGACCTTCGACGCGTCCACCATAGGCGGGACTCCGCGAGCGGACCGAGTCAATGAACACTTGCCGCATCTCGTCAAAGCCGGAAAAGCCCAGACGCTTTGCCAGCCTCGTCATGGTGGAGGGCGGAACGCCGGCCATCCGGGCCTGGTCCCGCATCGACATCACGGCCACTTCCTGCGGGCTCTCCATCACGAACTTGGCAGCCTGCCGTTCCTGCTTCGGCATGGCGTCCAGCTGTTCCTTCAGGAGAGTGATGATCGTCGAGTATTCCACTGTCGTTGTGCGGTTCATGGCGTGAAGGGAGTCTAGTTCAAGTGAATCAGTTTTATCCAATAATGGTTCATTTGGCGCACTGATTCCGCTAAGGGTTTACCTGCGGGCCCTTGGTTTTATTGGCCTGGCGAGCATGGGCATGCCGCGGCGTGGATCAAAATTGGATCTCCCGCACTTTGTGTGACGGCCGAGTCGAGGGCTTGTCAAGGGCGCCATCGGCACCTTTCTTCCAGCCATGAGGGTAGATTCAAACCCTGCGGTTCCTGGATGCCCGCTTACTTGATAAACCCGAGTTCCTTGCTGATCCTCTCGAGAACCGGGTCGAATTGGCAGGGGGATGGGCCCGCCCGGGGCGATCCGGCATAATGGCCGGCGCACCATGGCGGCAATAGATTGGATTGGGTAATGCACATGAAGCCGGACATCTCTCGCGAAATGACTTCACCGGGCACGGACGGGGGCGACGACTGCCCCTTGCGCTGGTTCGACGCGGATCGCGGCGCGTTCGAATCGCTCGAACAATGGATCGCCGAGCATCCGGCCGATTTCTTTGCGGGCGAGCGTTTTGATCCGGTCGGCGCTTGCGTCACACGCGAGGAAGTGTTCGCCTCGGTTGAGCTGCCCGAGATGCCGACATCGCCGCAAGCGCATGCCGATCATCTGCTCAACGACGTGTTCAGGCACGTGATGCCCGTGGCATCGCCAGCCTTCGTCGGGCACATGACATCGTCGCTGCCGTCGTTCATGCCTTCTCTGGCCAAGGTGATGGCGGCACTGAACCAGAACGTCGTCAAGCTCGAGACGTCAGGCGCGCTGACGGGGCTTGAGCGCCAGGTCATCGGGATGCTGCATAACCTGGTGTTTGCAGAGGGAGGCGCGTTCTATGGGAGATGGCTGCACGATGCCGACCACGCGCTCGGCGCGATCTGTTCTGGCGGCACGGTCGCCAACCTCACCGCATTATGGGCGAGCCGCAACAAGCTGCTTGGCGCGCGTGATGGCTTCGCTGGCATCCAGCGTGCCGGACTGGTGGCTGCGCTGCGCCACTACGGCCATGACGGGCTCGCGATCGTCGTTTCGGAGCGCGGCCACTACTCGTTGCGCAAGGCCGCCGATGTGCTTGGCATCGGCCGCGACAATCTCGTGCTGGTCGATGTCGATGCAGACGGCCGCATGCGCATCGACCGCTTGCGCGACACCCTGCATGACCTGCAGCAGCGCAACATCCGGCCGATGGCGATCGTCGGTATCGCGGGGACGACGGAGACCGGCGCGGTCGATCCGCTCGACGCGATTGCGGACGTGGCCCAGGAGGCCGGCTGCCATTTCCACGTGGATGCCGCCTGGGGCGGGGCAACGCTTCTTTCCGTGCGCGAGCGCTGGCGCTTCGCGGGCATCGAACGCGCCGATTCCGTCGTGATCGATGCGCACAAGCAGTTCTACGTGCCGATGGGCGCCGGCATGGTGCTGTTCCGCAGCCCGACGTGGACGCAGGAAATCATCCAGCATGCGAACTACATCGTGCGCAAGGGCTCGGTGGACCTGGGGCGCCATACGCTCGAAGGCTCGCGCGGCGCGGCCGCAGTCATGCTTTACGCCAACCTGCACCTGCTCGGCCGCAAGGGCCTGGCGCAGCTGATCGATCGAAGCATCGACAACGCCCGCTACTTTGCATCGCTGATCGCGCAGCAGCCCGATTTCGAGCTCGACAGCGATCCGCAGCTTTGCATCCTGACCTATCGCCATGTGCCCGAGATCGTGCAGGCCGCGCTGGCAACCGCCTCGGCCGAACGGCGCGAGAAGATCCTGGACGCGCTTGATGCCCTGACCATCAGCATCCAGGAAATGCAGCGCGATGCCGGCCGCTCGTTCGTCTCGCGCACGCAGTTGACGTCGACGCAGTGGGGTGGACGCCCGATTGCTGTTTTTCGCGTGGTGCTGGCCAATCCGGATACGACGCAAGCCATCCTGCGGGACATCCTCGACGAGCAGCGCGCGCTGGCCATGGCCAGTCCATGCATGGCGCCGCTGATGGCGCTGGTGGCGGCGACTGACGTGGCGTGACGTCTGTGTAGCGGGCGGGCGCCATTCGGCACGGCATGGGCGCGCGCAGCGGCTTCCCGCTGCACTCACCCCGCCAACGCGATCACCACCCGATTGGCTCAAGGCCAGGTGCATGCCCAATGTGCTGATCACCCCCACCTGGCTTCCATGGCAATTCCATCCTCCGCGGCAAGACAGATTGCGGAGAACATTATTCGCGTTTCCGCCAATCAATTGCCGGACAACATCATCGATCCCGCACGCGGATACTGAGGCATGGACTTCAGTTGTGGCCCGAGTCGGTAAAGCAGCCTCTCGACGTTGTCGCGCAGATTGCTCAGCAGATGCCAGCGATCCGAGACTTGCCTGGCTGCCGGCAGCGCGAGGTCGACTGCCTCAGAGCAGGGCCCGGCCCGGTCCCTGACGACGATCTCGATCTTCGATGGCGGACTCGAACAGATCGGGTGCGATCGGACCAAGCGCGAAGATGTAGATGAGGCAGCCGACCAGGGCAACGATCGATGCCGACACCAGGCCGGGTGCAAAGGACCCGGTCTTGTCCTTGAGCATGCCAATGACCACCGGACTCGCGAGTCCCGCGAAGTTCGCTACGCAGTTCTGGAAGCCGGCGATCGTCCCCACGATGGAGCGCGCGCCCCGAGGCGACACGTCGGCGGGCAGTGCAAGGATGGCGGACGTCGCGGCGGAGACACCAAAGAAGGCGACCGAGAGCAGTGCGACGGCGAACCAGGCCTGCGGGACAATGCCTGCCAGGCCAATCGTCGCGCTCAACGCCATTCCCGCCACAATGCAAAGCTTGCGCCCAAAGCTCAGGCCATAACGGGTCTCTGCGATCTTGTCCGAGACCCACCCACCGGCCCAGGAACCTGCCAGTCCCAGCAAACCCGGCAGGATGCCGAAGAAGCCAAGTTGCAACAGCGAGAAGCCCCGCTCATGGACGAGGTAGGTCGGGTACCACGTAATGAAGAAGTAGATCACGTAGCTCTGGCATGCAAAGCCGAGGGACATGGCCCAGATCGTCCGGGATTTCAGCAGCGTTCCCCACTTGATGCGTACCGACGCAACGTTCGCATCTGACTCCCCGTGGTCGATATGCTCGACTTCCGCCCTGTTGACGAACCGGTTCTGCAACGGGAACTCGGTCGCGGTGAACAGCCATATGGCCACCCAGAGGAATCCGACCAGGCCGGTGACGACGAACGAGGCCTTCCACCCAAAGCCAGCGATGATCGCGGTACACAAAGGAATCGCGATCAGCGTGCCGCCCCGGGCGCCACTGTCGTAAATGCCGGTCGCCAGTCCGCGCTCGGTCGGCGGAAACCAGCGCTCGACGAACTTGGTCGCCGCGGGAAACGCGCCGGCTTCCCCGACCCCAAGCATCAGACGTACACCGAGTAGTTGGGCGCTCGAGCGGACAAAGCCTGTTGCAATGGTGAAGGCTGACCACCAGACTACGGCCGCTGCAAATACCGCTCGCGCACCCAGGCGATCGACCAGTATGCCGGCGGGAATCTGGAATGCGGCATAAGTCCAGAAGAATGCGCCGAGGATGAACCCGGATTCGGCCGCGGACAGCTTCAGGTCCGCTTGCATATACGGGAGCGCCACGGACAAGTTTGCCCGGTCCATGTAGTTGGTGACGATGGCAATGAATGCCAGGCCGACCATGAACCATCTGTGACGTGTTGGCTTCGATGCGGTGTTCACCGTTGGCTGCGGTGCGGCCATGGCATCTCCTGGAATGCGTGGCCCGCGTCTGTCGTGGCATTGGACTTTGGCAAGCAGCGCCAGAGATGAAGATACGCCTTTATGCGCTGCCGGGCATAGGGGGGACGTAGCGCGGCCGGCGCGCAATGGGCTCGTGGCGCTTGCCATGCGAACCGGGCCGCGCGGGGCGGCCACCGGCGTCTGCGCACCCGCTTCGGGTGCCGCGCCGATTTTCGGCAGGATTTCCCCAAGCTGGCCTGCTGCCAGATGGGCTGGTCCGCCGTCCAGCGTGAGGAAATTCCGGTCTGGTACGTCTTAGAAGCGGTGACGCAGGCCGACGGTGGCGCCGGTCTGGTTCTCGCCCGGCACCACGGTGCCGGTGCCGTTCAAGCCCAGCGACGACCCCGACTTGTTCTTCGCGAAGCCGACGTTCAGGTAGACATCGGTGCGCTTGGACAGCGAGTAGTCAGCCGACATCACGAGCATCCACGGGTCCGCGTCGCTGTTGTGCGTGTCGGTGTAGTATGCCGCGCCGGTCAGCTGGAACGCCGGCGTGAAGCGGTACTGCGCGCCCGCCCAGTAGACGTTGCTGCGCAGCGGGGCAGCGGTGGCGCTGCCGGTACCGTCATCCTTCATCCAGCGGTAGCCCGCGAAGACCTTGCCCTCGCCAATGGTGACCGCCGTACCGATCGCCGCGCGCCGGGCGCTGCGATCCTGGAGCGCCACGGTGCCGCCCTGGTACTGGTCGTAGGCGGCGCCAACCGAGAAGGCGCCTGCCGCGTAGGCCAGGCCACCGCCAAAGTTGCGGCCTGCCTTGGGCGATCCCGGCACTTCACCGTTGTTGTCGCGGCCAAAGCTGTAGAAGGCCGTGGCGGTCAGGCCGCCGAACTTGCCGGTGTACTTGATGGCGTTGTCGGCGCGGTTGTTGAAGGCCGAATCGACGCTGGTCAGCGAGTAGCGCGGGCCCACGCCCATCGGGTCATAGGCGCCAAACAGGTCATACAGCGCGTTCTGCTGGCGGCCCAGCGTCACGGCGCCGAAGCCGCCCTGCAGGCCGACAAAGGCCTGGCGGCCGAACAGGCGACTGCCCTGGCCGGAAAGGCCGGTATCGATATCGAAACCGCTTTCCAGCACAAAAATGCCCTTCAGGCCACCGCCCAGGTCTTCCGTGCCGCGCAGGCCCCAGCGGGAGCCCGACAGGTTGCCGGAATTGAGCCGGGTCACGGTGCCGTTGGCACCATTGCTGCCGGCAACATGGTTGATGACTTCGACGCCGGCATCGACGATGCCATACAGCGTCACATTGGATGCGGTCTGCGCCTGGACCAACCCGGGTGCCGCCGAGGCTGCGGCTACCGTCACTGCAAGGAGAGCTTTCTTCACTGATTTATCCAACTTATCGTTCTATGGGAGAGACCTGCCCAGAACGGCCTGGAATGCGTGGCATACCTAGGCCACCCCGGAGGCCTGCGCATTGTGGCGAGCGGATATGAAAGCTTTATGACGCAATGGCCACGACGCATGGCTTGAAAGTGCCTCTGACCTCCCTTTCTTTCAGACTCCTCGATGCGAGCCGGGACGTTTTGGTAGGATTCAGTCTTTTCGAAGACCGGTATTCCCGAGTGCCCTGCTCTGTCCTGTGCCCCCGCCTTGTGATGATCGTGGTTGCTTCATGAGGCTGGACAAGATCAAGTCCCTGCTCGTCCCGCCGCTGACCCAGGCCTGGGCGCAATGGCAACCGGTGCAGCGCGTCAAGTCCCTCCCCGCCATGCGGCGTCCGACGCGCAGGCAGGCACTGCTCGCCGTGGCGGCCGTGCCGGCGGCGTTCGTGCTCTATGTGCTGGTGCTGATTCCGTTCACGCCGGGCATCAGCGACATCCGCAAGGCTCGCTTCGAGCGCCCGGCGCAGGTGCTGTCCGCCGACGGCAAGGAACTGGCCGTATTCAAGTGGGCCAACCGCGACTGGGTGAAGCTGTCGGAGATCTCGCCGACGGTGATCGATGCCTTGATCGCCACCGAAGACCACCGCTTCTACCAGCATCATGGCCTGGACTGGCGGCGCACGGCCTCGGCCGCGCTGCACACCTTCTCCGGCGACCGCCAGGGCGGTTCCACCATCACCCAGCAGCTCGCCCGCAACCTGTACCCGGACGAGATCGGCCGCGCGCCGACCATGACGCGCAAGCTCAAGGAGGCGATCACCGCGTTCAAGATCGAGGCCCTGTACACCAAGGAACAGATCCTCGAGACCTACCTGAACACGGTGCCGTTCCTGTACAACGCGTACGGCATCGAGATGGCCGCGCGCACCTACTTCGACAAGTCGGCCCGCTCGCTCGACGTGCTGCAGAGCGCCACGCTGATCGGCATGCTCAAGGGCAACAGCTACTACAACCCGGTGCTGAACCCCGAACGCGCGCTCGACCGGCGCAACACGGTGCTGGCGCAGATGGTCAAGCGCGGCCGGCTCGATGCCGCGCGCTTCGAGCAGTTAAAGAAGCGGCCGCTGCGCATCGACTTCGAGCGCCAGACTGAACCGCCGGGCCCGGCGCCGCACTTTGCCCTGCAACTGCGCAAGTGGCTGATCGGCTGGGCCGACCGCAACGGCTATGACATCTACGCCGATGGGCTGGTCGTGCACACCACCATCGACGCGCGCCTGCAGGCAATGGCCACGCAGGCCGTCACGGCGCAGGGCAACCGGCTGCAGTCGATCGCCAATGCCGCGTGGGCGCCGCGCGCCGGCTGGGCGGCCAGCAAGGACCTGGTGCAGGCCTTTGTCCGTGAAACGCCCGAATACCGCAGCGCCGT
Organism: Cupriavidus sp. C2SS-8b; assembly: GCF_057073745.1. Taxonomy (NCBI): domain Bacteria; kingdom Pseudomonadati; phylum Pseudomonadota; class Betaproteobacteria; order Burkholderiales; family Burkholderiaceae; genus Cupriavidus; species Cupriavidus sp. C2SS-8b. Next base: position 259,450 of record NZ_CP172717.1, on the reverse strand, counting down.
GGCTGCCGGCACGCCGGCCGACGAGGCGCTCAAGCACCTGCTGACCAACACTTCCTTCATGCAGGCGCTGCGCCAGCAGAAGACGCGCATCCAGGCCGGCTTTATTGCCATCGATCCGCGCACCGGACAGATCCGCGCATGGGTCGGCAGCCGCGACTACACCCAGGACGCGTTCGACCACGTGCAGAGCGCGCGCCGCCAGCCGGGCTCCACGTTCAAGCCCTTTGTCTACGGCGCTGCATTCGAGCAGGGCAAGACGCCCGACGACACGCTGGTGGACCAGCCCGTCGAAATCCAGCTGGCCGGCGGCGAAGTCTGGCGGCCGACCGACGAAGGCCGCCCGAGCGGCCGCGCCATGACGCTGCGCGACGGCCTGGTCTATTCGCGCAACACCATCACGGCCCAGCTCATGCAGGAGGTGGGTCCGGCGCGCGTCGCGCGGCTCGCGCGCGCCATGGGCGTGCGCGACAGCAAGCTCGACCTGGTCCCGTCGCTGGCGCTGGGCACAAGCCCGGTGACCCTGCGGGAAATGGTGGCGTCCTATGCCACCATCGCCAACGCGGGCGACTATATCGCGCCGACGATGGTGACCCGCATCGAGGACCGCGACGGCAAGGTCCTGCAGGAATTCCAGCCCGCGCGCGCCGAGCGCGCCCTGCCCGCCGACACCACGCAGACCCTGCTCGACGTGATGCGCGACGTGATCGACCGCGGTACCGGCGCCAGCATCCGCTCGCGCTTCGGCATCCGCGCCGACGTGGCCGGCAAGACCGGCACCACGCAGGACAACGCCGACGGCTGGTTCATCCTGATGCATCCCGAGCTGGTCGCGGGCGCGTGGGTCGGCTTCAACGACAGCCGCGTCACGCTGCGCAGCGACTACTGGGGACAGGGCGCCCACAGCGCGCTGCCGATCGTCGGGGACTTCTACCAGCACTCGCTGCGGGCCCGCATCATCGATGGCCGCGCGCGCTTCGCCGAGCCCGAGGAATCGGGCGTCTTCAGCGCGCTGGCCACGCAGGTACGCGGGTGGTTCACGCGGCTGTTCGGCGGCAAGGGCCCGACGGAAGCACCGGCCAGCCGGCCTGCCCCGCGCCGCCCGGCGTTGCCTTCGCCGGAAGCGGATGTCACGCCGCAACCGCCGGCGCAAGCCGCCACCACCGCCGAGGCTTCCGACGCCAGCGCCGGCATGGCGCTCGACCGCGGCGAAGTCGTGGTCGCGCCGGAGCCGGCACCCGCGGAACCGGCCGACGCCACAGCCGGCACCGTGCCGGCACCACCGGCTCTGCCGACCCTGCCCCCCACTGCCCCGGCATCCCCCGCACCTGGCGCAACCAGCACGCCTGGCTGACCTGCGGCCAGCGCGTCTCCCGCTGGCATGCCCCGCAGCGCACCTGCGGGACACCGTCCACCGCGACGCGCGGACGACTGCTGGCGACCGGACCGATCCGTGCCTACATTGATTCCATCGGTGTCAGCGGGAGGGCGCGGCCATGTCCAGACAACTTGCCGTGATGATGGTGCTGCTGGCAGCCAGCGGGCTGGCCCAGGCCGTCACCAAATGCCAGAACGGGAGCGAAACGCTCTACACGTCGGCGTCCTGCCCGGCGGGCTACCGCAACGTCACGGGCACCATGCGCTCCCACGTGATGACGGTCCCCGGCGCCGCGAAGAACCAGAAGGCCGACCGCGCCATGTCGGCCCTGCGCATGCAGTCGGCCGCCCAGGACCGCGCCGACGAGGAGATGGAACTGCGCGCCCAGAACGCATTCTGGAACCAGTGCCTCGCCATCGACTACCGCGTGCGCGCGACCGAGCGCGCCATGCAGACCACTGAATACTGGAGCTACGCCGACCGCTACCGCGAACACGCGGACGCCTTGCGTGCGCTGCAGTTCGGCATGGGCTGCCTGGGCTGAGTGCCTCGGGCGGCCGCGCGATGGCGGCGTGACCGATCCGGCATGCGCACGTCGCCGCGCGCATGGCATGTGCGAAAACAGACGGTCATCACGGACAAACCCCTGCGTCATAGCACCTGTGACCCGATCGTGGTCACCAGGCACCCCTGCCGTTGCAGGGATGCGAGCGATCACATGACGAGGGGGGCCCGAACATGAAGATCCGCCTAGCCTGCCTGGCCGCACTATCGGTGCTGCCAGCCGCCGCGCTTGCGCAAGCCAGCGCCACACCGTACGGCATTCTCGATGCCAGCGTGGAGCACGTATCCAACGTGCCCGCCACTGGCACGCGCGGCCACTATGTCATGCGCGAATACTCGACGAATCTCTCTGCGACACGTTGGGGCCTGCACGACGGCAAGGAGCCCGGCACTGGCCTGAAGGCCTTCGTCGCGATGGAAAGCGGCGCCTATGCCGATGTCGGCAACACCAGCCAGGCCAACCGCGCCAGCCTCGGCGCGGCCTATGCGCTGGGGCCGGCCAGGGCGGTGGCCGGCTATCGCTGGTCGTACGACAGCTTCAGCACGATCGCGCTGCGCAGCAACCTGTACTGGCTTGGCCTGCAGTACCAGCTCACGCCCGGGATCCAGGTCGGCGGCGCCGCCTACTACAACGATGCCCACCGCAGTTCGGGCGATCCGTACAGCTTCATGCTGACCGGTTCGTATGCCTATTCCAAGCGCACCGATGTCTATACCGTGCTGGGATATGCCAGGAGCCGCAACGGCCCGGCCATGGGCCTGTCAGGCTTCGGGCCGTCGCTGAATCCGTATGCGACCGCGCTGTCGGGGCCGACCGAGCAGGTCGGCGCGCGGGAAAGCCAGTTCGGCGCGGTGATCGGACTGCGGCACCGGTTCTGACAATCGTTTCGCAGGGGACGTACCGCGTGCCGCGATATCAGCGCATCACAACCAGCATGCCGTAAAACAGGACCGCCAGGAACAGCGTCTCCAGCACCATCAGCGCCACCGGTTTCCAGCCCACGGACAGGATGTCCTTGAGGTGCGTCTTCATGCCGATGGAGACCATCGCCATGACCAGGCACCACTGCGAGGCGAACTGTCCCGCCTTGACCAGCGACGCGGGCAGCCAGCCGGTGCTGTTGATCGCCACCAGCGCCGCGAACGCCACGGCGAACCACGGCAGCAGCGGCGGACGCGTACCCGTGCCGGCTTCGCCCTGTGCGCGCTGATGACGTTGCGACAGCCACGCGGCCAATGCGATCACGGGCAGCAGCATGGCCACGCGCATCAGCTTGATCAGCGTGGCCGCATCGCCGGCTTCGTGCGAGATGCTGTAGCCGGCGCCCACGACCTGCGCCACGTCATGGATGGTGCCGCCGATAAAGGCTCCGGCCTGCAGTGCAGGCAGCGCCAGCACTTGCGCGATCATCGGGTACAGCACCATCGCCAGCGTGGATAGCGTGCTGACCGAGATCACCGTGAACAGCGTCGCGCGCTCCTTCAGCGGATGCTGCGGCATGGCAGCCGCCAGCGCCAGCGCCGCCGAAGCGCCGCAAATGGCGACGGCCCCGCCGGTCAACAGACCGAAGAAAGTCTGGAACCCCATCAGCCGCGCCAGCACGATGCCGCACAGGATGGTCAGGCCCACCGCCAGCACGACCATGGCAACGGAGTGCCATCCGAGTGCGGCAACCTGCGACGCCGTGATGCGCAGCCCCAACAGGGCCACGCCCAGCCGAAGCACCTGCTTGGCGCTGAAGTCGATGCCCGACGCGCTGGACGGCTCCTTGGACAGGAAGTTCAGCGCCATGCCCAGCAGCAACGCGAACAGCATCACCGGTGCGTGGTAATGGTCGGCCAGCGACATGGCTGCGACGGTCACCACCGCGCTGATGATCATGCCGGGCAGATAGCCGCGGAACATGGTCAACGAGCTTGGGCTCAGAAATCTTGCGGACATGGCTGTCTCTCCGGTACATCGGTGGGGGGCAGCCCGTCCTCGGAAAAGGCTTCTGGCTGAGTTGTCGGACGTGGGGAACGCCGGCTTGCTTGCTATACGCTCAATGTAGGCGGTAGCCCGCGCGCATGCTTTGCATTGCCTGCGGCAAGCTTGACATTTCGTGCCAGGGGGTCTTGCGCTATCGAGTGGGAGTCACATCGATGACACGGTCGCACGTACGGGCTCACACCGGTCCGGGTAGTGTTTTCAGTCCGAGCCAAAGCACTCCGATCACGACATTGACCGGCACGATCAGCACACCGGGCACATAGAAGATCGCCGACAGGCCGGGCTCGCGCAGCATCGACTCGACCGCGCCGCCGAGGGCGAAGAAGATCAGCCCGCACCAGAGCCAGCGCCGCATGTACGTCAGCAGCCAGTGCGCGTGCATCTTGTTGAAGCGCCACGCGGCCGAGCGTTCCAGCAGATTCCCTCTGCTGGCATCCTTGTACAGCCAGTCAAAGAAGAAATAGCGGTACAGCAGGGTGCGAAAAAGAAGTTCTCGCATAATTACCCAGTCTAGCAACTGCGTGTCACGCCGGCGCGGGCCGGGACGGCGTGGAGGCTTTCCCGCCATTCCCGGCCGGTTTGGGCAACGCTTGCGCCGCTTCCCCAGCCGTTGGCGCCGATGTCGCTGACCGCCGGCCGCGGCCGAAGCTAGCCCATGATATTCACGCCGCCATCCACATACAGCGTCTCGCCCGACAGACGGCGGGCATAGGGCGTGGCAAGAAATGCGCAGGTGAAGCCGACATCCATGATGTCGACCAGCTCGCCCAGCGGCGCGCGCTGAGCGGCATCCGCGAGCATCAGGTCAAAGTCCTTCAGGCCCGAGGCGGCGCGCGTCTTGAGCGGGCCGGGCGATATCGCATGCACCCGTATGCCCCGCGGCCCGAGCTCGTAGGCCAGGTAGCGTGACGCCGCTTCAAGTGCGGCTTTCACGGGCCCCATGACGTTGTAGTTGGGCACGACCTTGTTGGCACCGTAGTAGCTCATCGTGAACATCGTGCCGCCGTCGCGCATCAGCGGAGCGGCCAGCCGTGCCATCCGGATGAAGGAGTGGCAGGAAATGTCCATCGCCTTGGCGAACCCTTCGGCGGAACAGTTCAGGAGTCCGCCCTGGAGATCGTCCTTCGGCGCCCAGGCCACCGAATGCAGCAGGATGTCCAGCTTGCCCCACTTGTCTTCGATCTGCCCGAACAGCGCTTCCATCTCGGCTTCGCTGGAAACGTCGAGCGGCAGGAAGATCGGTGATTCAAGCGCTTGCGCCACCGGCTCCACATACTGCCTGGTCTTTTCATTGGCATAGGTGATCGCGACCTCGGCGCCCAGCTCGTGAAAGGCCCTGGCGCAGCCATAGGCGATCGAGTCCTCATTCGCGATGCCGCAGATCAGCGCCTTTTTGTTGGCCAGGATCGGCTGTGGTATCTGGACTGTCATGTCACATCCCCTTGGTATCGATCAATGCCCTGGTATGCCTGGCGATCATCAGCTCTTCATCGGTCGGGATCACCCACACCGCAACCTGCCCGGATGCCGTGCCGATACGCGTCGCGCCGTTGGCATTGGCATTGGCCGCCGCATCAACGGTCACGCCAAGCCAGGCTGCCTGACGGCACACGCGCTCGCGAATCAACGGGGCATGTTCGCCGATGCCCGCGGTGAAGACGAGCGCGTCCAGGCCCTGCGCCGCCGCGGCCAGCGAGCCCAGCTCGCGCCCGATCCGGTAGGTGTATAGCTCGACCGCCAGGCGGGCGCGCGGATCGTCGCTGGCGAGCAGCACGCGCATATCGCTCGATATGCCGGAGACGCCGAGCAGGCCGGACTGGCGGTAGATAAGATCCTCGATGTCGTGCGCGCCCATGCCCAGTTCGCTGATCAGGTACAGGATCACGCCCGGATCGAGGCTGCCGCAGCGCGTGCCCATCGGCAAGCCGTCGACCGCGGTGAAGCCCATGGTGCTGGCCACGCTACGGCCCGCCACCAGCGCGCACATGCTGCTGCCATTGCCAAGGTGGGCCACCACGGTGCGGCCGGCCGCGGCCCTGGCGTCGATACCCGGCAGGACGCTTGCGATGTACTCGTAGGAGAGCCCGTGGAAACCGTAGCGGCGGATGCCGCGCTCGGTCATCGAAGCCGGCAGCGCAAAGGCCTGGGCGATCTCCGGCTGCGCCCGGTGGAAGGCGGTGTCGAAGCAGGCCACCTGCGGCAGTTCCGGCCGCCGTTCGGCGAGGATCCGGATCGGCTTGAGGTTGTGCGGCTGGTGCAAGGGCGCCAGCGGGCAGAGCGTATCGAGCTCGGCCAGCAGTTCGTCGTTCACCCGTGCCGGCTGCGCGAAGCGCACACCGCCATGCACCACGCGGTGCCCGACCCCGACCAGCGTATGACCTTCTCCGTGGCTGCGCAGGAAGTCAGCGAGAAAGGCGACGGCGCCGCCGTGTCCGAGCTCCGTCCCGTCGCCCCACTTCCGGGTCTCCACTTCGGTGCCGGAGGCATCCGCCGCACGAAAGGTCGGCGACGTGTAAAGCCCGTCGAGACTGCCCCGCAGCACCAGCCTGAGTGCGTCGCCCTGTGCGTCGTAGGCGCAGTACTTCAGGCTCGATGAACCTGCGTTCAGGACAAGGATCACATCGGCCATGTCGTCACCCCTGTACCTGGCCGGAATCCCGGCGTGCCTTGGCCACCAGCGCCGCCACCGCGCATGAGGCCAGGCGCGTCATGACCGCATCGGCGCGGCTGGTCAGGATGATGGGCACGCGCGCGCCCAGCACGATGCCGGCCGCATCGGCGCCGGCCAGGAAGGTCAGGCTCTTGGCGAGCATATTGCCGGCGTCCAGGTCCGGCACCAGCAGCACGTTGGCGCGCCCCGCCACGGGCGAGTCGATCTTCTTGATGCGCGCGGCGTCCAGGTTGATGGCGTTGTCCAGCGCCAGCGGGCCGTCGACCACCGCGCCGGTAATCTGGTGCCGGTCGACCATCTTGCACAAGGCGGCGGCCTCCACGGTGGACGGCACCTTGGGGTTGACCGTTTCCATCGCCGAGAGGATCGCAACGCGTACGTCCTTGACCTGGAGCGCATGCGCCAGGTCGATGGCGTTCTGGAGGATATCCGCCTTCTCCTCGAGCGTCGGCGCGATGTTGACGGCGGCGTCCGTAATGATCAATGCGTCGTCGTGGCCGGGCACATCCATCACGAAGCAGTGGCTGATTCGTCTGGCCGTGCGCAAGCCGCCGTCGCCCTTGACCACGGCGGCCATCAGTTCATCGGTATGGAGGCTGCCCTTCATCAGCGCTTCGGCCTTGCCTTCGCGCACCAGCCGCACGGCGGCGGCCGCGGCGGCATGGCTGTGCTCGGCTTCGACGATCGGATACGCGCTGATATCGATCTCGCTGGCACGGGCCGCCTCTTCGATGCGATCGCGAGGCCCGACCAGGACAGGTGCAATCAGGCCCAGCCGCGCCGCCTCGACCGCGCCCTCCAGCGAACTGCGATCGCAAGGATGGGCGACAGCAGTGGGCGTCGGCGGAAGGGACTTGCAGTAGTCGATCAGGCGCTGATACTTCTCGTGCATGGCATTCACGGACTTTCTCCTGCGTCATCAGGTGGCTGTGGGTTGCCGGCCAGGTGCCGGCACAAGGCATTACGACGCGCGCACCAGCGGTGGGCGGCGCGGCCGACCAGGCTTGAGCGACAGGGCCGCACGGATACGTTCGAGCATCGCGGCCTGCTCGGTCGTCGGCGCGCGGCCCAGCAGCCGCTCGTCCTCCCTTAGCTTCTCTGTAAGTGTCTGCAAGCGCTGGCGATCGTTCGGGTCGCGTAGCAAGACCGGCAGCGTCTCCAGCGCGCGCTCCGGCGCGTACAACGTAATGAGTTCCTGCTGGCCACGAATCCGGCGCCACGCCTCCGGCAGCAGTTCCGGCAGCAGTTCGGCGTAGTCCTTCACCAGTTCCTTGCGCAATTCGAGCCGCGACAGCGGCAACGGCTCGCCCTGTTGCTTGAGCAGGCAGGCCACTCGGGCGATGGCCTCCGCGTAGCCGCCCTGCTCGATCGACGCCAGCGCGGCCTTCACCTCCGGCAGTTCGCGTGGCTCGGTCACCTTGGGCGGACCGGCATGCGACGCCTTGTCCTGCGGAATCGCCCAGTGCAGGTTCGCGTACAGGTTGAAGAAGGTGGCTTCCGTCACCGCATCGCGCACGGCACGGTAGGCGTCAAGGCCAGCGCTGAGCATGTCCGCACCGGCCTGCTCGCGCTTGCGCAGCGGATGGTCGGCATCCAGCGCCTGCCGGTTCGTCTTCACCGCATTGGCCGCGGCACCCACCCATGCCATCCATGGATTCAGGTCCGAAAACGCCCAGTTCTGCATCCGCAGCGGATGGAACTCGCGCAGCATCCGCGCCGATGCCTCGTTCGACATGGCTTGCACGAACGGCTGGGCGAACAGCTCATAGGCGCGCTGGTTGAATTCCGACAGCGCGGCGACGGCCTCGAACGGCTTCTCGTCCGCGCGCTCGAAGCGGTTGAGCCGTTGCGCGATCTCTTCGAGCGAATGTTCGCGGAACTCGACCTCGTACTCGACCCCGCCATCGGACTTGCGCTCATGGATCAGCATGCCGTAGAGCCCCGGCGGCAACAACTCGATGCTCTGCAGCACGGAAACGATCTGCGCGTGCTCCTTCTGCGCGACCTTGCCTGAGACGAAGATGCCAAGGTGGCCGACGTCCTGGTGCATCATCCCGACGATGACCTGGCCGCGCGCCTTGATCTCCTCGGTGCTGCCGTAGACGTCCACCACCCAGTTGAAAGCCTGCTGCGGCGGCGTGATGTTGTCCCCCATCGAGGCAAACAGCACGATCGGGGCCTTGATGGCGCGCAGGTCGAACGCCTTGCCGCCGGCATCCTTGACGTCGCCGCTCCACAGCTTGTTGCCGACGAAGAGATTGCGCGTGATCCATTCGATCTCTTCGCGGTTCATCAGGTAGTAGCCGCCCCACCAGTGCTCGAACTCGAGGAAACGCGGCGGCTCGGTATCGGCCTTCTTGTACAGGTTGTAGTACTTGTCCCACAAGCTGTTGGCCGGATTCAGGTTCTCGAAATTCTGGACCAGCCAGGCGCCATCGAACTTGCCGTTGCCCAGGTCCGCCGTCAGCGACGACAGCCAGGTCCCGCCCAGCAGGCCACCCGAGTAGCGCATCGGGTTGTCGCCTTCGCCCTCGCTCCAGGCGCCGCCCCAGTAGGACATCGGCGCGCCGTTGATGACAATGGGCCCGGTGTCGTCCGGATCCGAGGCGGCGAGCATCATGGCGGCCCAGCCGCCCTGGCAATTGCCGACGATGGCCGGCTTGGGACTGTCCGGATGCAGCGCGCGCACTTTCCTGATGAATTGCTGTTCGGCCTCGCACACATCGAGCAGCGTTTGCCCCGGCTCCGGATCGCGAAAGAAAATGACGAAGTAGACCGGGTGGCCTGCGCGCATCGCCACGCCAACCTGGGAATCGTCCTTGAAGCCGCCGATGCCCGGGCCGTGGCCGGCACGCGGATCGATGATGACGTAAGGGCGGCGGCCGTTGTCGATCGTTACGCCGGCGGGCGGCGTGATCTTCAGCAGCGCATAGTTGACGGGCCGCTCGAAGGTGCGGCCGTCCAGCACGGTTTCGTACGCAAAGTGCAGGACGGGCTTGAGGCCCTGCGCCGCATTCTCGACAAAGTTGTTGCCGCGCTGCCGGATCGTGTCCCAGAACAGGATGGCACGCTGCATGCTGTCAACGGCGTACGCATAGCAGTTCATCGGGTCCGCCGCGGCCATCCAGCCAGCGGGCGTCGTCGCCTCGCCGGCCATGGCTTCCTGCGTGCGATGGCTGAATGCCTCTTGTGCAACCTTCAGGCGCTTTTGCAGCACCACGCCCGTCTTCACGCCCACATCACGCGCGTGAGCCAACTTCTTTCCTGCGTCCATGCTGCCCTCCGTAAGGGAACCGCCGCAAATCAATCGGTCAGAAACGCGAATCAGCAATCATCCGTCGCTGCGCTAGTTTGCCGCGGCCGGAGTGACCGACACCGCTACCGCTTCACTGTAGACGGCCTCGACCCGATCGCCCTTCTTCACATTCTTGAGGCGCTCGGGATCCGCCACCACCAGGTCGACCACAAGCCCCTTGGGTCCCTTCAGCGTCACGGTACTTGCGTCCTTGTTGACGGCGACGACATCGGCCGTGGCGGTCACTTCGCGACCGATCATCCCTCCTGGCTTTGCACCCGGCGCGGCCCTGTCCGAGATCTTGCGCTCGCTGATCGACAGTGGCCCCTTGCTCTTCTCGAGGCTCAGGGTCAACGCTTTCATGTATTCGATCTCGACGGTATCCCCCACCGCGAGCTGCTCGAAATTCCGGGCCTCCGGATCGACGGCAAGGTCTACCACTTTTCCGTCCTTGCCTTTGAGCGACACCGTTCGCGTCGGCGCGTCGATCTTGACGATCTTCGCCGTGAGCTTTGCCGTACCGATCGCAGTGGCCTGTCCCGGCGCATGCGTAACGTCCACGCGCGTCTCGGGTTGCGCCCATGCCGTTGTCGTTGCGACAAGCAAGGTCGCTGCGGCCACTAGTCCCTTTGCGTTCATTGGTGTTCCCCTGGATTTGAGTGTTGACCCGCCAAAACAAGATGCATGCTTCAGTTAAAGCGCTCTCTCAGCACCTGCGCGCTGATCTGTTGTCCCTTCCAGTACATGCCGTGGATACGGCCTTTCAGCTTGTCGAGGGCGTCGCTATCGAGCCCATCGAAAGTCAGCCTGGCGGAGGGCCGGGTGCCGTCGCCTTCGAGGTATTCGATGCCGTCGAACTGTGGCAACCCGTATTTCACGAGGAACGCGCCGATCTCTTCATCGGTGGCGTCGGGAACGATGTTCGCAAGCAATAAGACAGACATACTCGCCTCCCCAGCGGACCATGATTGTTGTTGTGCTGCAGGGCACCACTCTATCCGGAAGGCCGGGGCGGACCGACATGAAATCTTTCGGCGTCGAGATAAGAAATTCTTTCGAGGAAGTGAATGCGCTGGGCCAGGCACATCATGCGAAGCGGCATGCGTGGCGCGGCTGGCGATGCCGCGCCCAAGGGACTCCGACCGTCGACGTGGTCGCGCCATGCTCTTGTCACGGGATTGCCGTGCAGCATCGGCGCCTGCGCCGTTGATGTCGTCCGCTTGCCGACTAGTGAGCCGCGCAGCAGCCGAAGGCGATGATGCGATATCGCAGGCAGTGTCGAGCCACGGACAGGTTCGGGGCTGGTTCAATCATTGCTGGAGAGCCTGCATGCGGACGCGCTCCACGCGGCAGGCAGCCGGGCAGACTCTGAAGCGAGTACCCGTACGAAATTCTCCGCACGCTACGATCAATATTCGCCCGTTAGGGCAAGCGACGCGTTTTTTGGTTACTTTTTGTCGCTCGGACAAAAAGTGACTCGCAGGCTACGCCTGCGAAACAGCCGCGCCTGCCAAGCACGATGCCCTTAAATTCGGCGAAGACCCAAATAAATGATCGGCTTTACGGCTTCCGAGCAGCCGACTGCCCATGGCGTTGACCGCGCTACGCTTCGAACACCTTGCGAACGGTCCGCGCCAGATCCTCAAGGGAATAAGGCTTGCCGAGCAGGACGACGCCTTCGTCGAGCCGGCCCTCATGGAAGATCTCGTCGCGCGTATAGCCCGAGGCGAAAATGACCTTGGCCTTGTAAGGCGGATTGCTTGCGATGCGGGCCAGTTCGCTGCTGCGAACCGTGCCGGGCATGACCACATCCGTAAAGAGCAGGTCGACGCCTTCAACTCGCTGCAACACGGCAAGCGCTGCATCGCCGTCCTTGGCTGACAAGACCCTGTGGCCGAGCTGCGCAAACATGTCGATGGCCGACAGCCGCACGTCGGGGTTGTCTTCCACCACCAGGACCGTCAGTTCGTTGGCGACATTGCCCAGGACCGGCCGCTCGTGATCGGGCACTTCTTCCTTATGCGTTCTGGGGAAGTAAAGGGAAACCGTCGTGCCCTGGCCCAGCGCGGTCTGCAGATCGATATGGCCCTGGCTCTGCTTGACGAAGCCGAAGACCATGCTGAGCCCGAGGCCGGTTCCATGTCCTTCGGGCTTGGTCGAGAAGAATGGCTCGAAGGCGCGCGCCTTGACCTCTTCCGACATACCGGTGCCCGCGTCGACCACGGAAAACCGCACGTAGTCTCCCGGCGGAAGCTCGATGGCCGATTCCTGGTTGCCATCCTGCACGGTCAGGTTGGCCACTTCGATGTGGATTGCCCCGTTGCCTCGCAATGCATCGCGCGAGTTGATGACCAGGTTCAGCAGCGCGCTTTCCAGTTGCGTGAGATCGACGAACAGGTTCCAGATATCAAGCGGGACGTTCAGGTTCAGTTGAATGCTTTCGGGCACCGCGCGCCGCAACAGGTCCGACATCGCGTCGACCATCTTGCGCGGATTGGCCACCCGCGGGCTCAGCGGCTGCCTGCGCGCAAATGCCAGCAATTGCTGGGCAAGCCTGGCGCCGCGCGCCACCGCCGCATTGGAGGCATGGATGCGTGCCTGAAGCCGGGGATCATCACCGACGGCGAAGTTCAGCAGCTGCAAGTTCGAGGAAATCACCTGCAGGACGTTGTTGAAATCGTGGGCGACGCCACCCGTCAGGCCACCGACGGCCTCCAGTTTCTGCACCTGGCGCAGACGGTCCTCCGCACTGGCCCGGGCTCTTACCTCCTGGGCAACGCGTTCTTCCAGATTCTGGTTCAGTGCGAACAAGGCCTGCTCGGCCTTGTTCCGGGCCAATTCCGCCTGGAGCCGCTTGCGCTCGCCCAGCACGCGTTCGGTGGTTTCGAAGACGATGGCGATCACGCCTGCGGGCGCGCCGTCGTCATCCACCGCCGGGCTGTAGTGGAGGTCCATCCAGACCTCTTCCGGCCTGCCGTGCCGGTGGAGCGTGAGCGGCTTGTCCTTGTACGAGAGGGTTCCTCCCGCAAGGACCGTGTCCACGACATGACGGTTGAATGCCGCAACCTCCGGCCACCCCTCTTCAACCGGCTTGCCCAACAGGAACGGGTGCCGGCCGCCGGCGAACACCGCGTAGGCGTCGTTGTAGACCATGACGCCTTCCCGGCCCCAAAGCATCACCAGGGGAACGGGGCAGGCAAGCAGAAACTGTATGTTGGCGTTCAGGCTGCCCGACCACGTTTCCCGGGCGCCGAGTTCGGTCTCGCGCCAGTCGTAAGCGGCGATGCGGTGAGCCATCTCACCGCGCCATCCGGGGCACAAGTTCGTGGACGACGGCCAACCTGTGGATGCAATCATGTCACCGATCCAGAAAGCGTTCTGGCAACTATACCCGCCCAGCAGGAGCCCCGTTTCCCGCTGCAAAGGTCGCCGGATGCCAAGCGCCGGAAGATGCATACAACGCGACATCCGGCTCGACTGAGCGGTAGTTTCCGGCCGGTAGCGGGGCGCTAGACCAATCCGATATCTGTCGCCCTTGCCCCGGGAAACACCTGCGCCAGCCGCGCATCGTCCAGGCCGTACACCCGCTGGAATATCCCGCCCAGCACGGCGCGATATTCATTGCGCACGGGGTAGTCGCGATTCTGGTTGAGCGTGGCCGCCTCCACCGCCACCTGTTCGCCGGCGATGCGCCCGCCTCGCACGGCGCCGCCGGCCACCCAGTAGACCGTACCGTGGCCGTGGTCGGTCCCGCGCGAGCCATTCTCGCGAAACGTGCGGCCGAACTCCGACACCACCACCACGGTGGTCTTGCCCCACGCCGGCCCCATCTCCTGCGCAAACCCGGCGAGGCCGCGTCCCAGGTTGTCGAGCAGGTTGGCCAGTTGCCCTTGCGCGGCGCCCTGGCTCGAGTGCGTGTCCCAGCCTCCGACGTCGACGAAGCCGAGGTTGAACTTGTCGCGCATCAGCCCCGCCATGCGGCGCGCCTCGACCTCGAAGCCGCGCGCGCTCAGCGAGCGGCGGTTGGCCGCCTGCATATCCTGCATGCGCGCGGCCATGGCATCCATGCCGCCCGCCACGGCGGCGCGGGCCTGCATCGCCTGCGCCTGCTCGGCCACGGTCTGGCGCAGCTCGAAGCCTTCGTCGATCAGCGCCTCGAAGCGCGTGCCGCGGTACATCTGCGCGAGCGCGCGCGTCTGGCGCGCGTCGAACGGCGTGCGGCCCGTGCCCTTGAGCGAGACGTTGGGGACATCCTGGCTCCCGGACAGCACCAGCGGCAAGCCGTCGGTGAAGGCCACCGGCGCGGCGCGCCCGCCCATCGACTGCGCCAGCCGGTTCAGGAAGCCGCTGCCGCGCAGCGACGCCGCGTCGTGCCGGCCATCGCCGCTGCCGGAGGTGCCCGCGGCGCCCGACTCGATGCTGTCCTGCGTCTCGAAGTGGCTGCGCGACAGGTCATGGGTGCCCGCGAACGGCACGAAGGCAAGCTGCTGCTGGCTCCACAACGGCAGCATGGTGTCGGCCAGGGACGGATGCAATGCCCAGTCGCCGATGCCGCGGCGGCCGCTGTCGGACGCAAAGGATGGCGCCAGCGCCAGGGCCGCCGCGGGATCGCGTTCCGCCCCGGCTGGCACCGGCCGCCGGATCGCGATATTGGGCCGCGAGGCGTAGTAGAAATCACTGCCGGCAGGCACCAGCACGCTGGCGGCGTCATAGGCGCCGCGCAGGAACACCAGCAGGAAGCGCGCGTCCGCTTGCGCCGGCAGCGCATACACGCGCGACATGGTGGCGGGCAGGGCCAGCGCCAGTCCGGCGCTGCCCACAGTCTTGAGCCATTCCCGACGTTTCATCTCGAAGTCCTTGCGTGTGCATCAGTGCGTCGTGTGCCTCGCCTGGCTGCCCGATCAGCGCTGCATCCACTCGGGCGAGCTGAGCAACAGCGTGTTCCATTCGGCCTGGGTTTCCGCCTGCGCGAGCGACGTGCGCGTCTGCGGTCCGAGCGTGGCTTCGATGGTGTCGTAGTAGGCCTTGCCCGCGACCACCGGAAAACGCGCGGGCCCGGGCGGCAGATTGGCGTCGCCGGCAAACAGCCCTGCGGGGCCGGAGCCGATGGCGCGCGCGATCTCGAAGCGCTTGACCATCTGCCCGGAACTCGCCCAGGCGCCTTCCGCCGCCGGGTAGCCGTCCGGCGTGACGTGCCCGTAGAGCGGCTCGCCCAGCTGGTTCAGCCAGTTCATGACCGGACGCAGGTTGGTGACGGTGCGGCCGTCATACGCCAGGCGCATCGACGCCATCACGAACGCCATCGGGTCGCGGAACTTGCGGCCCGACGCCTCCAGCACGCGGTCGAGTTCGGGCGACAGGAACAGGGTGGTCAGCACGGCGGCAATGTCGCCGTCGGTACGCGTGAAGGTGGCGGCCATGCGGTCGACCAGCGCGGCCGGCGGATTGTCGGCCACGAAGTAGGCGGCGAGCTTCGCGCTGATGAAGCGGGCCGTGGCGGGATCACGCGTCAGGATCGCGACCGCGCGCGCGGCTTCGCCAAACCCGGTGGGCTCGATGCGCTGGCCGAGCAGCGTCTTGGCGCCAAAGTCGTGCCGGTTCGGATTGAACTCGAACAGCCCGTCGCCGCGGTACAGCGCCGCGCGCGCCGGCGCCAGCCGCGGCGGCTCGCCGCGCGCGTTGATGCCAAAGCCCGTCAGCACGCGCGCCAGTTCCTGCACGTCCTGCTGGGTGTAGCGCGAGCCGCTGGGTCCGCCCGACACGCCCAGCGTATGCAGTTCCATCAGCTCGCGCGCGTAGTTTTCATTGACGCGGTTGGCACTGCTCTGCGTGTTGTCCAGGTACTCCAGCATGGCCGGCGCGGTCACGGTGGCCAGCACCAGGTCGCCGAACTTGCCCAGCGCGCGTGGCCGGATGGTGTGTTCCTCGTAGTCGGCCAGGGCCCAGCGCACCTGCCCCTTGGCGCCATAGACGCTGAAGTGGTTCATCCAGAACCAGGTCATCTGCTCGCGCAGTTGAGCCGGGGAGTACAGCGCTCGCAGCAAATGCCGCCGGCTGGTATCGGCGATGGCCTCGCGTCCCTGCCGGTTCAGCGCCTCGCGGGCTTGCTGTTTGGCCATCTCGTCGGGCAGGCCGGCGATGCGCTGGCGTTCCTCGCGCGCCGCGCGCGTGCGCTCGACGGCGGTGCCCTGCAGGTTCGGCAAGGCCGCCATGGCGGCGCTCACCACCGGCGGGTCGGTGGCCGGCATGCGCAGCTGCTCCTCAAGGAAGCGCTTGCGGCCAAGTTCGCGCAGCCGGGCGATGCTGGCCTGGTCGGCACCGAAGCTCACGGTATTGAGCCAATGCAGGTCCGCCGCGCTGAGCGGCCCGGACTCGTCCACTGGCTGCTGCGCGCAGGACGCCAGCGCCAGCATGCAGGCGGCCAGCAGCATGGCCGTCAGCACGCGTCGCACGCCGGTGCCGGCAGGAAAAGTCGGCCGCCCAAGAGTCATGCCTGGCTCCTTGTCTTGCGATGCAGGGACATGGTCCCTCTTACGTGGCGGGTGCGCTGCCGGTTGACAGGGCGCCGCCTGCCGCCCGGTTACGAGAACTTTCATGGCGCTGGTTCCACGGCATCTCATGCGTCGCCTGGACCACCCCGCTCGCCGGGCCGATTGCCGGAATCGCCAAGACTTCCCGCGCGATGGGCGTTAGTTTCTGCGGCATGCCGGCACCACGGGTCTCCGTTGCGCCGGGTCCCCGTTGCCCCCCATTGTCGCGAACCCCTATGTCTCGCCCCCAAACCTCCGCCGGCTGGCTGCCCGGCCTGACCTTTGTCCTGATCTGGTCCACCGGCTTCATCGTCGGCAAGGCCATCGTGCCGCTGGCCGATACCAGCCTGTTCCTGCTCGCGCGCTTTGCACTGGCCGCGCTGATGTTCTGCATTGCCGCGCTGGCCGCGCGCGCCGCGTGGCCGGCGTGGCGTGACGTCCCGCGCCACCTGCTGGCCGGGGCGCTGATGCAGGGCCTCTACCTGTGCGCCGCCTTCGGCGCGGTCGCGCACGGCCTGCCGCCGGCCGTGATGGCGTTGCTGGGTGCCTTGCAGCCCTTGCTTACGGCATTGCTTGCCATACCCCTGCTGAAGGAGCTACCTTCCAGGCGCACCTGGCAAGGCCTGGCGACCGGCGTGGCCGGCGTGGCGCTGGTCGTGGTGCCGGTCCTGCAGGCCGGCGCCGGCCGGTCCGCATCGATCGTATCGCCCTGGGTCATGCTGGCCGGGCTGCTTGCCATTGTCTCGATCACCATGGGAACCCTGCTCCAGAAGATGTCGATTGCCGCCTCGGATCTCCGCACCAGCTCTGCGTGGCAGAACGTCGGCGCCATGCTGGTGGCCGGCCTGGCCGTGTGGCTGTCGCCGGCGCCGCACTGGCAGCCGGGGCCGGTCCTGTGGGCCGCGCTCGGCTGGGCGGCGCTGGGGATCTCTGGCGCCGGCACCTGGCTGCTGCTCGGCATCGTGCGGCGCGGTCAGGCCGCCGGCGCGGCGGCGCTGATGTTCCTGGCGCCGCCGCTGGCCGCGATGCAGGCGTGGCTGCTGTTCGGCGACCGCCTGGCTCCGCTGCAGTGGCTGGGCATGGCCGTCGCGGGTGCAGGGGTCTGGCTGTGCCAGACGCGGGAAAGGCTACGGCATGCCACCGCCCGCTGAACTGGCGCACCCGGGCGCCGCAAGCCCGCTGGTCGAGTCCCGCCGCTACCACCCATGGCCGGCGGGGCATGCGCATGACCATCACCAGTTGCTGTTCGGTCTGGACGGGGCCACCGAGCTTGAGATCGATGGCCATCTGTACCGGGTCGACCGCCACCACGGTCTGATCGTGCCGGCCGCGAGCCACCACGAATTCCTCGGGCTGGCCGGCAACCTGCAGGTGGTCGCGGATTTTCCCGGCGCGTCGGTCGCACTCCCCGCGCGCTTGATGGAACGGCCGCGCGCCTTCGTGCTGGATGGCGTCCTCGGCACACGTGTCCGCGCGCTGGCGGGGTTGCGCCCCGCAGGCACCCGCGCGACACACCTGAACTGGACCGTGGCCGCGACGCTCGCGAGCGACCTTGCCGACGCCCTCGGCGCCTCGGACGGGCATGGCACCACGACCGTGTTCCCGGTCATGGCCATCGATGCCTACCTGCGCGCGAACCTGTCGTCGGCCCTGCATGCGGGGCACCTGGCCGAGCGCTTCGGCTGGAGCGTGCGCCGCTTCCACACGCTGTTCGCCGAGGCGTTCGGCGACACGCCTCACCGCTACCAGACGCGCTTGCGGCTGGACCGCGCCGTGCAACTGCTGGCCGGCAGCGGCCTGCCACTGGCGGAGGTGGCGCTGGCGTCGGGCTATCCCGACCAGACCACCTTCACGCGCAGCTTCACGCGCCGCTTCGGCCAGCCACCAGGGGCATGGCGCGCGGCCGCCGACCGCTTCAGTCCTCGGAAGCCAGCGCCCGGTTGATCCGCAACGCCAGCAGCGTGCAGACCGCGCCTGACAAAAGATAGGCACTGACCGCGATCAGCCCGAACTTGGCCGACAACCCCAGCGCCACCAGCGGCGCGAAGGCCGCGCCGAACAGCCACGCAAAATCGGTGGTCAGCGCGGCGCCGGTATAGCGGTAGCGGCGCTCGAAGTTGGACGTGACCGCGCCGGCCGCCTGGCCGTAGGACAGGCCAAGCAAGCCAAAACCGATCAGGATGAACAGGTCCTGTTCAATCGGCCCGCCCCCCATCAACAGCGGCGCGAACAGCGCAAACACGCCGATCAGCAACGCCATGGACCCGAGCGTGGTGCGCCGCCCGATACGATCCGCAATGCGGCCCGAGGCAATGGTGCCCAGGATGCCGATGAACGCCCCGGCCACCTGCACGCTCAGCACATCGGTGATCGGCTGGCTTTGGTGCAGTTCCACCCATGACAGCGGGAACACCGTGACCAGGTGGAACAGTGCGAAGCTGGCCAGCGCGGCGAAGGCGCCCAGGAAGATGTTGTAGTCCTGCTTGCTGATGAGCTCGATGGTGCTGATCGGCTCCAGCTCGTCCTCGTCGAGCAGCTGGGTGTACTCATGCGTCACCACCAGCCGCAGCCGCGCGAACAGCGCCACCACGTTGATGGCGAACGCCACGTAGAACGGATAGCGCCAGCCCCATTCCAGGAACTCGCCGCGCTCCAGGCTCAGGTTCAGAAACAGGAACAGCGAGCCCGCGACGATGAAACCCGTGGGCGCGCCGAGCTGCCCCATCATCGCGTACCAGCCACGGCGCGCGGGCGGCGCGTTCAGGGCGAGCAGCGACGGCAAGCCATCCCACGAACCGCCGAAGGCGATGCCTTGCAGCGAACGGAACACGGCCAGCAGCACGATGGCGGTATGGCCCAGCGACGCGTAGCCGGGCAGGAAGGCAATGCCCACCGTGGCCGTGCCGAGCAGGAACAGCGCGGCGGTCAGCTTGATGCCGCGTCCCCAGCGCCGCTGGATGCGCATGAACAGCGCTGTGCCGAACGGCCGTGCGACAAAGGCCAGCGCGAAGATGGAGAACGAATAGAGCAGGCCGTCGAGCCGGTCAGCGAACGGAAAGTAGACGGTCGGGAAGACGAGTACCGAGGCGATGCCGTAGACGAAGAAGTCGAAGTACTCGGACGCCCTGCCGATCACGACTCCGGTGGCGATCTCGGCCGGCGCGATATGCGCGGCCCCTGGCGCCGGAGGTGCAGAAGGAGACGCACGGTGCTGGTGGGTGACGCTGGCCATCCGATACCTCCACGTAGCGTAACGAGGCTAGTAAGGAATTTGCACACTGGCGATTAGCCCCTGAGCGCCTAAACTGCCATAGTTGCTCAGAACAGTCTAAGTCACGTACGCTTAAGCGTACAGGATGGCAACAGAGGACCCAAGCCTATGCGATCCGACCGTTCGACTCAGGCAGTACCGCGCGCGCCGCGCTGGATCCTGCTGGTTCCGGCAGTGGCTGCCCTGTGCGGATGCAGTACGGTGCTGATGTCGCCGAACGGTGACCTCGCCGTCCAGCAGCGCAATCTGATCCTGATCTCGACGGGACTCATGCTGCTGATCATCGTGCCGGTGATCGTGCTGACGCTCGTGTTCGCCTGGCGCTACCGGGCTTCCAACACCAGCGCAACCTACAATCCCGACTGGGACCACTCCACGGTGCTGGAGCTGCTGATCTGGTCGGCACCGCTGCTGATCATCATCGCGCTGGGCGCGGTCACCTGGGTCAGTACCCACAAGCTCGATCCATACCGGCCACTGCAGCGGCTGGACGCGCAACGGCCGGTGCCCGCCGACGTGCAACCGCTCACGGTGGAGGTGGTTGCTCTCGACTGGAAGTGGCTTTTCCTGTACCCGGAGCAGGGCATTGCCAGCGTCAACGAAGTCGCCGCGCCGGTGGACCGGCCCATCCGCTTCCGCATCACGTCCACGAGCGTGATGAACTCCTTCTTTATCCCGTCGCTGGCCGGGCAGGTTTATGCGATGCCTGGCATGGAAACCAAGCTGCATGCGGTGATGAACCAGCCCGGCGACTATGAAGGCTTTTCCGCCAACTACAGCGGCGCGGGTTTCTCGCATATGCGCTTCCGCTTCCACGGCATGAGCCACGATGACTTCGAGCGCTGGGTGCAGCGCGTGAAGACCAGCGGCACGCCGCTGTCGCGCGACAGCTACCTGAAGCTGGAACAGCCCAGCGAGCGCGATCCCGTGCGCCACTACGCCAGCGTCGCGCCCGACCTGTTCGATGCCATCCTGAACCGCTGCGTGCGCGCGGGGCAGATCTGCCAGAAAGACATGATGGCCATGGACGCACGCCGCCAGCAAGGCGGTGCGCTGGGCGCCGTCTGCACGGCGAGCAACACGCCGAAGGCGCCGTTCGACCCGGCCGCGCCGTACGGCGAACGCAGCGCGGTATCGCTGCAGTAGCACAGCCGGGACGCCATCGCCCCGAAACGACTCACCCTCACCCCTGACTCTGGCCCTGGAGCACAACATGCAGGAGCGATCCGAACTCGCCACGCTTATCTTCGGCCGCCTGAGCTGGGAGGCCATACCGCTGCACGAGCCGATCCTGCTGGGCACGTTCGCCGTGGTGGTTCTCGGCGGCCTGGCGCTGGTGGGCGCGGTGAGCTACTTCCGCCTGTGGGGCTATCTGTGGCGCGAGTGGTTCACGAGCATCGACCACAAGAAGATCGGCATCATGTACGTGATCCTGGGGCTCATCATGCTGCTGCGCGGCTTTGCCGACGCCGTCATGATGCGCCTGCAGCAGTCCGTCGCGTTCGGCGACAACCTTGGCTACCTGCCGCCGCACCACTACGACCAGATCTTCACCGCGCACGGCGTGATCATGATCTTCTTCGTGGCGATGCCGCTCGTGACCGGCCTCATGAACTTCGTGGTGCCGTTGCAGATCGGCGCGCGCGACGTCGCCTTTCCGTTCCTCAACAACTTCAGTTTCTGGATGACCACCGGCGGCGCAGTGCTGGTGATGATGTCGCTGTTCGTCGGCGAGTTCGCGCGCACCGGCTGGCTGGCCTATCCGCCGCTGTCCGGCATCGTCCACAGTCCTGACGTGGGGGTGGACTACTACATATGGTCCTTGCAGGTGGCGGGGGTGGGAACGGTGCTATCGGGCATCAACCTGCTGGTGACGATCGTCAAGATGCGCGCCCCGGGCATGACGCTGATGCGCATGCCTATCTTCACCTGGACCGCGCTGTGCGCCAACGTGCTGATCATCGCCGCGTTCCCGGTGCTGACCGCGGCGCTGACCATGCTGGCGCTGGACCGCTACCTGGGCATGAATTTTTTCACGGCCGACCAGGGCGGCAGCGCCATGATGTACGTGAACCTGATCTGGATCTGGGGCCACCCGGAGGTCTACATCCTGATCCTGCCCGCGTTCGGTGTGTTTTCCGAGGTGGTGGCCACGTTCTGCCGCAAGCGCCTGTTCGGCTATGCGTCGATGGTCTATGCCACGGTGGTCATCACGGTACTGTCCTACCTGGTGTGGCTGCACCACTTCTTCACGATGGGATCGGGGGCGAGCGTCAATTCGTTCTTCGGCATCACCACCATGATCATCTCGATCCCGACCGGGGCCAAGCTGTTCAACTGGCTGTTCACCATGTACCACGGGCGCATCCGCTTCGAGGTGCCGATGCTGTGGACGGTCGGCTTCATGGTCACGTTCGTGATCGGCGGCATGACCGGCGTGCTGCTGGCCGTGCCGCCCGCCGACTTCTCGCTGCACAACAGCCTGTTCCTGATCGCCCACTTCCACAACGTGATCATCGGCGGCGTGCTGTTCGGGCTGATGGCCGGCATCACGTACTGGTTTCCCAAGGCCTTCGGCTACCAGCTGGAGCCGTTCTGGGGCAAGTGCTCGTTCTGGTTCTGGCTGGTCGGGTTCTACTTCGCGTTCATGCCGCTGTACATGCTCGGCATGATGGGCGTGACCCGCCGCATGAGCCATTTCGAAGATCCCGCGCTGCGGATCTGGTTCCTGCTCGCGGCGTTCGGCGCCTTGCTGATCGCACTGGGCATCGGTTGCTTCCTGATCCAGCTGGTGGTGAGCTTCGTGCGGCGCGAGGCGCTGCGCGACGTGACCGGCGACCCGTGGGACGGCCGCACGCTCGAATGGTCGACGTCGTCGCCGCCGCCGGCCTACAACTTCGCCTTCACGCCGATCGTCCATGACACCGACGCCTGGTGGCAGATGAAGTCGCACGGCTTCCAGCGGCCCTTGCAGGGTTTCATACCGATCCACATGCCGAAGAACACGGGCGCGGGCATCATTCTGGCGGGGCTTAGCACGGTGTGCGGCTTTGCGCTGATCTGGCACATCTGGTGGCTGGTGGTGGTGTCGTTCGCGGCGCTCATCGTCAGTGCGATCGTGCATACCTTCAACTACAAGCGCGACTACTACATCCCGGCCGACACGGTCGGCAACACGGAGGCAGCGCGCTCGGCGCTGATGGCCCACCATGCCTGATACCACGGCCCCGTTCCCCGCCGGCCGCGCGCAGGCCGCGCCCGCCGCCACGCCGCACGCCGTACCGTCCGGCCACGGCGCCGAGGAAGGCGAACTGCGCTTCTACATGACCAGCGAGTACCACGTGCCCAACGGCACGTTGCTCGGGTTCTGGGTCTACCTGATGAGCGACTGCCTCATCTTCGCGTGCCTGTTCGCGGCCTACGGCGTGCTCGGGCGCAACTATGCCGGAGGCCCGACCGGTGCCGAGCTGTTCGAACTGCCGCTGGTGGCGCTGAACACCTCGTTCCTGCTGCTGTCATCGATCACGTATGGCTTTGCCATGCTGCAGATGCAGCAGGGGCGCGTTGGCGGCACGCAGGGATGGCTGGCCATTACCGGCGTGCTCGGCGCCTCGTTCCTTGCCGTGGAAATCTACGAGTTCGTCCACCTGATCGGCGAAGGCGCGGGCCCGTGGCGCAGCGGCTTCCTGACGTCGTTCTTCTCGCTGGTCAGCACGCACGGGCTGCACGTGACCTTCGGCACCATCTGGCTCATCACGCTGATGGTCCAGGTGGGCCGGCACGGGCTGATTCCCGAGAACCGCCGGCGGCTGATGTGCCTGTCAATGTTCTGGCACTTCCTGGATGTTGTCTGGATCGGCGTCTTCACCTTTGTTTACCTGATGGGAGTGCTGCCATGAGTGCACCGGACCACACGCTCGCCCATGGCCATGATAGTCACGACGGCCACGACGGGCATGGCCATGACGAAAGCCATATCCATATCTCGATGAGCGGCTATGTGACCGGCTTCGTGCTGTCGGTGATCCTGACCGCGATTCCGTTCTGGCTGGTGATGGGCAAGGTGTTCGAGAAATCCACCACCACCGCGCTCGTGCTGCTTGCGCTGGGCGCGGTGCAGATCGTCGTGCACATGATCTATTTCCTGCACATGAACGCCAAGTCGGAAGGTGGCTGGAACATGCTGGCGCTGATGTTCACGCTGGTGCTGGTGGTAATTACGCTTAGCGGCACGCTATGGGTGATGTATCACCTGAATTCGAACATGATGCCGGGGATGGTTGATGTGAGGCAGTTGCCTTGATCGGGTGGGGTTATATTCGCCGGATTGCGGGGACATGGTTCTTGGCAGGCGCCGCTGTTTCGCCGGCGGTACCGGCGGGGCGCTTCAGTGAATGATTGCGTTATCGTGCTTGGCAAGCGCCGCTGTTTCGCAGGCGTAGCCTGCGAAACAGCGGCGCTTGCCAAGCACGATGTCTCTCAATTCAGCGCCCCCCAAAAGATATCCATAGATAACAATCCGCACTCAAAAAAACAATTTCGCCCAAATTAAGCAACAAATGCCACGCCTTTGTCATTAATCTTGCGGGCTATTTTTCGTTTCCGATTCGCCCATTGCCAGCACGGGACAGCGCCCATGCCGGTTTTGACGCGACAGCATTGGCTGGTGACCTGCGTGGCCGAGATCACGGCCGTGGCCATCTACATGGGCGTCTGGTTCCCGGACGTGCCGCGCTGGATCTGGGCACTGGCGGCGCTGGGCGCGATGGGCTCGGTCAACCTGCTGGCGGTCAAGGCCTATGGCGAGTTCGAGTTCTGGTTCGCCATGATCAAGATCGTGACCATCGTGCTGATGCTGTTCAGCGGCGGCGCCATGATCGTGTTCGGCCTGGGCAATGGTGGCGTCGCCACCGGCATCAGCAACCTGTGGGCACACGGCGGCTTCCTGCCGAACGGCGCCAGCGGCGTGCTGATGTCGCTGCAGATGGTCATGTTCGCCTACCTGGGCGTCGAGATGATCGGCCTGACCGCCGGCGAAGCGAAGAACCCGCGCAAGTCGATCCCGGATGCCATCAACTCGGTGTTCTGGCGCATCCTGATTTTCTATGTCGGCGCGCTGTTCGTGATCCTCTCGCTCTACCCGTGGAACGAGATCGGCGCACAGGGCAGCCCGTTCGTGATGACCTTCGAGCGCCTGGGCATCAAGACCGCCGCCGGCATCATCAACTTCGTCGTGCTGACCGCCGCGCTGTCCTCGTGCAACGGCGGCATCTTCAGTACCGGCCGCATGCTCTACAACCTGGCGCAGCAAGGCCAGGCGCCGGCCGCCTTTGCCAAGGTGGACCGCAATGGCGTGCCGCGCGCTGCTGGTGTCGATCGCCGCGCTGCTGTGCGGCGTGCTGCTGAACTACCTGGTGCCCGAGAAGGTGTTCGTGTGGGTGACGTCGATCTCCACCTTCGGCGCGATCTGGACCTGGGCCATCATCCTCGCCACGCAGATGCGGTTCCGCCGCGGCCTGTCGCCGGCCGAGCGCGACCAGCTGGCCTTCCGCATGCCGTTCTGGCCGTATGGCTCGTGGATCGCGCTGGCCTTCCTGGCGCTAGTGATCGCGCTGATGGCCTATTTCCCGGACACGCGTGTGGCGCTGTATGTCGGACCGGCCTGGCTGGTGCTGCTGACGGTGCTGTACTACCGCCTGGGCGTCCAGGCACGCGGCCCGGTCAGCTACCAGGCCTGACCCAAGCGGGCGGTGCGCCTGCGGGCGCCCGCCGCTACAATGGCCCCCGGGCAATCCACTGCCAGGGGGCCAGATGTCCGAACTCTACGCCGCACCACCCCGCCATGACCGGGCGGCGAATCCAGACGCCGGCCACGCCGGCGTCGTCGCGAATTCAGCCGAGGATGCCGTAGCCCGCGCCGCCGCCGTGGCCGACACGATCGCGCGCACGGCGGTCGAGCAGGCGGACCACGCCATGCGCCACTGGACCGACCCGGCGCCGGGCCCGGTGCGCATCGGCTCCGCACAGCACCTGCGCATGTTCTCCAACATGCTGCTGCAAACCCACAACCCCTACAAGCCGGCCGTGATCGAATGGCCGACGCTCTCGCCTGATGCGCTGCAGCGCGTCACCTCCCTGCCGATCTGGGACATTGCCGTGCAGACCGAGGGCCGCGCCTCGATCCGCGTGAAGACCTTTGCCGAAACCGTCGCCGACCCGCTGCTGCGCAGCGCGCTGGACATGGACGGCGCCGAAGAAGCGCGTCACAAGGTCGTGCTCTCGAAGATGGTGGAGGCCTACGGCATTCCGCTCGCACCCGAGCCCGACTATCCGCCTCCGGACGACCCCGAGTGGGGATGGCTGGTGACCGGCTACAGCGAATGCATCGACAGCTTCTTCGCCTTCGGTCTGTTCACCATGGCCAAACGCTCCGGCTACTTCCCGGCGGAACTGGTGGAGACCTTCGAGCCGGTGATCCAGGAAGAAGGCCGGCATATCCTTTTCTTCGTCAACTGGGCGGCCTGGTATCGCAGCAACCTGCCCTGGTGGCGCAGGCCGCTGTTCGCGCTGAAGGTAGCGCGGGTGTGGGCCTTCCTGGTCTGGGAGCGCATCGGCATCGCGCGCGGCATCGACGCCGACGGCGCGGCACAGGACGCCAACTTCACGATGAACGGCTCGGAAGCGCTTGGCGATTCGCTGTCTCCAGCCGCAATGATCGATTTGTGCCTGGCCGAGAACGAGCGCCGCATGGCCGGCTACGACGCACGGCTGCTACGGCCCGAAACCGTGCCGCGCCTGGCAAGGCTGGCGCGCCGCTTCCTGAAATGACCATGACCACTGCGTTTGCGCTGTCCCTGCTGTCGCTGGCGATCTGGTGCGTGCTGCTGTTCGGCCGCGCGGACTTCTGGCGCGTGCGCAAGCCTGCGCCGGCCCCCGCCCCCGATGCGTGGCCCGAAGTCGTGGCCATTGTCCCGGCGCGCAACGAGGCCGACGTCATCGGCCGATGCGTGGCCGGCGTGCTCGGCCAGCAATACCCGGGAACGCTGTCCCTGGTCGTGGTCGATGACCACAGCAACGACGGCACGGCGGAAATCGCGGCCAGCGCGGCAGCCGGGACGCCGCGGCCCGGCGCCCTGACCGTTGTCCCCGCCCGGGACCTGCCAGCGGGATGGAGCGGCAAGGTATGGGCCCAGTCGGAAGGACTCGATGCCGCCGGCCGCGCGGCGCCGGGGGCCGCCTATCTCTGGCTGACCGATGCCGATATCTGGCACGGCCCTGGCGTGCTGGCCGGCCTGGTCGCCCGCGCCGTGCATGAGCGCCGCGATCTCGTGTCGCTGATGGTGCGGTTGCGCTGCGCCTCGGCCTGGGAACGGCTCATCGTGCCGGCTTTTGTTTTCTTCTTTGCCAAACTCTATCCGTTCGAACGCGTCCGCGACCCGCGCAGCGCGGTAGCGGCCGCAGCGGGCGGCTGCATGCTGGCAAGCCGCGCGGCCCTGTCCCGCATCGGCGGATTCGCCGCCATTCGCGGCGAGCTGATCGATGATTGCAGCCTGGCCGCGAAGATCAAGCCGGGCGGTCCGATCAGCCTCGATCTCGCCGACGATAGCGTGTCGCTGCGGCCCTATGACGACTGGCGCAGCCTGTGGGACATGATCGCCCGCAGCGCCTATACCCAGCTGCGCTACTCGCCGCTGCTGCTGGCCGGCACGGCGCTGGCGATGACCGTGACCTATCTGGCGCCGCCGCTGCTGGCGCTGGCCGGGGGCGTCCGGCTCTGGCCGGCCTGGCTCGCCTGGGCGGCGATGTCGCTGACCTACCTGCCGATGCTGCGCGAATACCGCCAGCCCGCCTGGCTTGCACCGCTGTTGCCACTGACGGCGCTGTTCTACCTTGGCGCCACGCTGGATTCGGCGCGGCGCTACTGGCTGCGCCGCGGCGGGCAATGGAAGGGCCGCAGCCAGGCGCCGGTGCGGTCCTGAGGCTTCAGCCCAGGTATCCCGCCTCGCGGAACCAGGCCAGCGCGTCGCGCAAGCCCTCCAGATAGGGCCGCGGCTGGTAACCGAGTTCGCGCCGGGCCTTGTCGCAACGGAAGAACATCTTGTACTTCGACATGGTGAGCCCGTCCACGGTGATAAACGGCTCCTTGCGTGTCACGCGCGCCACGGCCTCGGCCGCGTGGGCGAGCGGATACAGCGGCCACCGCGGCAGTTGAACGGTCGGCGGCCGCCGGCCGCAGAGGCCGGCGATATCGCGCAGCATCTGCTGCAACATGACGTCGTCACCGCCCAGGATATAGCGTTCGCCGGTCCGGCCGTGCTCCAGCGCCTGGAAATGGCCCGCGGCCACATCGTCCACGTGGGCCAGGTTGAGCCCGGTCTCGACAAATGCGGGGATCTTCCCGGTGGCGGCTTCGACGATGATGCGGCCGGTCGGCGTGGGACGCACGTCGCGCGGGCCGATCGGCGTGGACGGGTTGACGATCACCGCGGGCAGGCCGCGTTCGGCCACCAGGCGCTCGACCACGCGTTCGGCCAGCACCTTGCTGCGCTTGTAGGCGCCGATGGCCTCGTGCGGCGTCAGCGCGGCCGTTTCGTCGACCGGCGCCGTAGCACCGGCTACGCGCAGCGTGGCCACGCTGCTGGTATAGACCACGCGCTCCACGCCGGCCTGTTGCGCCGCCTCCATGACGGCCATGGTGCCGTCGACATTGGTCCGGACGATCTCCTCGGGGTCGGGCGCCCATAGCCGGTAATCGGCCGCCACGTGGAACAGGTAGCGCACGCCCTGCATGGCAGCCGCGACGGCGGCCGGGTCGCGCATATCGCCCTGCACGACCTCGACCGGCAAATCCGCCAGGTTGGCACGCGGACTCGACGCGCGCACCAGCGCCCGCACGCGCCAGCCACGTGACAGTGCCTGCCGCAACACCGCGGATCCGAGAAAACCCGATGCACCCGTCACCAGAACGTAATCGTTTACTGTCATAACCCGGTTTCACGATGAGATGGAAACGCCGCAACATGGAAAGGGCCGTCAGACATTTCCGGCGCGTCCGGTATATAGTAACCATCATGTGTCGGAAATGTGATTTCTGTACACCTTCCCAATCACTGAAACCCATTGAAGGGTCCAGGGGGCCTACCGTATGCAGGTGATTCTTGCTCAACCCCGAGGCTTCTGTGCCGGTGTCGTGCGCGCGATCGAGATCGTCGACCGCGCGCTCGTCAAGCATGGGGCGCCGGTCTTCGTGCGACACGAGATCGTGCACAACAAGCATGTTGTGGAGGGATTGAAGAACAAGGGCGCGCGCTTTGTCGAAGAACTCGACGAGGTCCCCGCGGGCGCCGTGACCATTTTCAGCGCGCACGGCGTTTCGCGCGCCGTCGTGGCCGATGCCGGACAGCGGCAGTTGCATGCGATCGACGCGACCTGCCCGCTGGTAATCAAGGTGCATAACCAGGGCCGGCAGTACGCGGCCAGCGGCCGCACCGTCATCCTGATCGGCCATGCCGGCCACCCGGAGGTTGAAGGCACCATGGGCCAGATCCCCGGCAAGGTAATCCTGATCCAGAACGAGGCCGAGGTCGCCAGGCTCGACCTGCCCGCCGACACCCCGGTGGCCTATGTCACCCAGACCACGCTCAGCGTGGACGACACCCGCAATATCATTGCCGCGCTGGCCCGCCGCTTCAGCGACCTGGTCGGCCCCGACACCCGCGACATCTGCTACGCCACGCAAAACCGGCAGAGCGCCGTGCGCGACCTGTGCAAGCTGGCCGATGTCATCCTGGTCATTGGCGCCACCAACAGCTCCAATTCCAACCGGCTGCGCGAGATCGGCACCGAAAGCGGCGTGCCGAGCTACCTGATTGCCGATGGCAGCGAACTCGACCCGGCCTGGGTCGCGGGCGCCAATATCGTCGGCATTACCGCCGGCGCCTCAGCGCCTGAAGAAATGGTCGAGGACGTAATTGCCGCGCTGCGCCGCCTGGGCCCCGTGGAAGTCTCGACCATGGCAGGCCGCGAAGAGCACGCCGAGTTTCGCCTGCCCGCCGAGCTGGTCGACGTCCGCCCCGCGGCGGCCGCACCGCAACCGGCCGAGAAGGTCCCCGGCTGAACCCATAAGAAAAGGAAGTCCCCCTTGCCTATTCCGTTCCTGCAGGTCGCCCGCGTGGGCGCCTACATCGTCGGCAAGCATCTGGCGCGCCAGAAGCGCTATCCGCTCGCGCTCATGCTGGAGCCGCTGTTCCGCTGCAACCTTGCCTGCAACGGCTGCGGCAAGATCGACTACCCGGACCCGATCCTGAACCAGCGCCTGTCCATCGAGGAGTGCCTGGGCGCGGTCGACGAATGTGGCGCCCCGGTGGTGTCGATTGCCGGTGGCGAGCCGCTGCTGCACAAGGACATGCCCGAGATCGTGCGCGGCATCGTCGCGCGGCGCAAGTTCGTCTACCTGTGCACCAATGCGCTGCTGATGGAGAAGAAGCTGGACCAGTACGAGCCCAGCCCCTACTTCGTCTGGTCGGTCCACCTGGATGGCGACCGCGAGGCGCACGACCACTCGGTCAGCCAGGAAGGCGTCTATGACCGCGCCGTCGAAGCCATCCATGCCGCCAAGGCGCGCGGCTTCCGCGTCAACATCAACTGCACGCTCTTCAACGATGCCAAGCCCGAGCGCGTGGCCGCCTTCTTCGACACGGTCAAGGCGATGGGCGTGGACGGCATCACGGTCTCGCCGGGCTACGCCTACGAGCGCGCCCCGGACCAGCAGCATTTCCTGAACCGCGGCAAGACCAAGCAGCTGTTCCGCGACATCCTGCGCCGCGGCCGCGGCAAGAACTGGTCGTTCAGCCAGTCGACCATGTTCCTCGACTTCCTGGCCGGCAACCAGACCTACCACTGCACGCCCTGGGGCAACCCGGCGCGCACGGTGTTCGGCTGGCAGCGGCCCTGCTACCTGGTCGGCGAAGGCTATGTGCAGACCTTCAAGGAACTGATGGACGAGACCGACTGGGACGCCTACGGCACCGGCAACTACGAGAAGTGCGCCGATTGCATGGTCCATAGCGGCTACGAGGCCACCGCCGTGGCCGACACGTTCGCGCATCCGCTCAAGGCGCTCGGCGTGAGCCTGCGCGGCGTGAAGACCGATGGGGCGATGGCCCCGGACATCCCGCTCGACAACCAGCGTCCCGCCGACTACGTGTTCTCGCGCCACGTCGAGATCAAGCTGGCCGAGATCGGCCGGGCCCAGCCGCGCAAGGAACGGCCCGCCAGGGCGGAGACCACGGCGACCCACTGAGTGCCGATGCCCGCGGAAGCTGCGGCCATGGCCGCGACCCTGCTTGGCAGCGCGCTGACCTGCGTGTCGGCGGGCTATGCCGTGGCCGCCGCCGTGCTGACGCGGCGCGCGCGCACGCGCGTGGCGCCACTCGCCCAAGCCGGCGAACTGCGCGCCAGCGTGCTCAAGCCGTTGTGCGGGGCCGAGCCGCGCCTGTACGACAACCTGGCCACGCTGTGCCGGCAATCGGTCACGGGACAGCAGATCGTATGCGGCGTGCGTGACCCGGACGATCCCGCCATCGCCGTGGTGCAGCGCCTGCAGCAGGACTTCCCCGACACCGACATCACGCTGGTCATCAACCCGCGCGTGCATGGCACCAACCTCAAGGTCAGCAACCTGATCAACCTGGCCGCGCAAGCGCGCCATGACTGGCTGGTCGTGGCCGACAGCGACATCGCCGTGCCGCCCGACTACCTGGCACGCGTCACCGCGCCGCTGGCCGACTCCGGCGTCGGCATCGTCACCTGCCTGTACCGCGGGCGCCCGGTCGATGCCTTCTGGGCGAAGCTCGGCGCGCAGTTCATCGACGACTGGTTCGCGCCATCGGTGCGCATCGCGCATGCCGGAGGATCGTGCCGCTTCGCCTTCGGCGCGACCATCGCGCTGCGACGCGACACCCTGACGCGGATCGGCGGCTTCGCATCGCTGTCAGACCGGCTCGCCGATGACTTCTGGCTGGGCGAACTGACCCGGCAAGCGGGATTGCGCACGGTCCTCTCCGACGTGGAGGTCACCACCGACGTGACCGAGACGCGGCTGTCCGAGCTTTGGACGCATGAACTGCGCTGGCTGCGCACCATCCGCTCGCTGAATCCGGCGGGCTTTGCCTTTACATTCATCACCTTTACGTGGCCGATGCTGGCGTTGGGCGTGGCGCTGTCGCCTGCTGCATGGATGGTCGCCATTGCGGTAGTCGGCATTCTCACGCGCAGTGCATTGGCAGGCACGGCAGCCGCAGCATTGCGCGCACCGTTGCGGGACGTGCTTTTGCTTGTCGGCTGGGCCGCTGCGCTGGGAGGCCAGCAGGTCCGATGGCGGCAGCAAGTCCTTTCCGTGCAGGATCCTGGCATGACACGGTGATACACGATGACCAACACAAGACAACGCTGCGACGCTTTGCCCGATGTAGCCGTTTTGGCTACGATCGTAGCCAAAACGGCTACATGCACTCCCGGCCACAAGCCGCAGCTGACCTGACCTGACAACATCGAAGCCAACACTATGAAAAAAACCCTGTTCCTCCAGGCCCCTTCCTTCGATGGCTTTGACGGCGGCGCCGGTTCGCGCTACCAGGCCAAGCGCGAGATCAAATCGTTCTGGTATCCGACCTGGCTGGCACAGCCTGCCGCGCTGGTGCCCGGCAGCCGCGTGCTGGACGCACCTGCCGACGAACTGACGCCGCAGCAGACGCTGGATATCGCCGTCGAGTACGACCTGGTCATCCTCCACACCAGCACGCCGTCGTTCCCGACCGACGCCAAGTTCGCCGAGGAGCTCAAGCAGCGCAAGCCGGGCGTGATGATCGGCATGGTCGGCGCCAAACCTGCGGTCGACCCGGGCGGCACCCTCGGTGCGAGCGACGCGATCGACTTCGTCTGCCGCGAGGAATTCGACTACACCTGCCAGGACGTGGCCGCCGGCAAGCCGCTCAAGGACATCCTGGGGCTGTCGTACCGGCTGCCCGATGGCTCGCTCGAGCACAACGGCCAGCGCCCGATGATCGAGAACATGGACGAGCTCCCCTTCGTGGCGCCCGTCTACCAGCGCGACCTGAAGATCGAGAACTACTTCATCGGCTACCTGAAGCACCCCTACGTGTCGATCTACACGGGGCGCGGCTGCCGTTCGCGCTGCACGTTCTGCCTGTGGCCGCAGACCGTGGGCGGGCACCGCTACCGCACGCGCTCGGCCGAGAGCGTGATTGCCGAGGTGAAATGGATCAAGGAGAACATGCCCGAGGTGAAGGAAATCATGTTCGACGACGACACATTCACCGACTTCAAGCCGCGCGTGGAGGAAATCGCGCGCGGGCTCGGCAAGCTGGGCGTGACCTGGTCGTGCAACGCCAAGGCCAACGTGCCTTACAGCACGCTCAAGATCATGAAGGAAAACGGCCTGCGCCTGTTGCTGGTTGGCTATGAGTCGGGCGACGACCAGATCCTGCTGAACATCAAGAAGGGCCTGCGCACCGATATCGCGCGCCGCTTCACCGAAGACTGCCGCAAGCTTGGCATCCAGATCCACGGCACCTTCATCCTGGGCCTGCCCGGCGAGACGCAGGAAACCATCGAGAAGACCATCGCCTACGCCAAGGAGATCAACCCGCACACCATCCAGGTGTCGCTGGCGGCGCCGTACCCCGGCACCACGCTGTACCGGCAGGCGGTCGACAACGGCTGGCTTGAAGAGAACAAGGTCATCAACCTGGTCAACGACAAGGGCGTGCAGCTGGCGGCGATCAGCTACCCGCACCTGTCGAAGGAAGAGATCTACGGCGGCGTGGAGCGTTTCTACAGGCAGTTCTACTTCCGTCCCGGCAAGATCTGGGCGATCGTGCGCGAGATGCTCGGCAGCTGGGACATGATGAAGCGGCGGCTGCGCGAAGGCGTGGAGTTCTTCCGCTTCCTGCGCTCGCGCGAGGCCTGATCCTGCCGTCTCATCGCACTGCCGACGCGCGTCCCGCGCGCGGCCTGATCATCACCGCAGACGACTTCGGCCTGCATACCGCGGTCAACGAGGCGGTGGAACTCGCGCATCGCGACGGCGTGCTCAACGCGGCCAGCCTGATGGTGTCCGCGCCCGAAGCCGCCGACGCCGTGGCGCGCGCGCGGCGCCTGCCTTCGCTGCGCGTCGGCCTGCATGTGGTGCTGGCCGATGGCCCGGCGATGCTGCCGCGCACGGCCATTCCCGATCTCGTCGATGCGCACGGCCGCTTCGGCTCGGCCATGGCGCGCGACGGCTGCCGCTTCTTTTTCCTGCCGCATGTACGCCGCCAGCTCGCCGCGGAAATCCGCGCGCAGTTCGAAGCGTTCGCCGCCACCGGGCTGCCGCTCGATCACGTCAATACGCACAAGCATTTCCATCTGCACCCGACCGTGCTGTCGCTGATCCTGTCGATCGGCCGTGAATTCGGCCTGCACGCCGTGCGGCTGCCGCTGGAAGCCGATGCGCCGCTGCTGTTGCGCCCGTGGCTGGCGCTGCTGCGCCGGCGGCTGCGGCGCGCGGGCATCGCGCACAATGACTACGTGGTCGGCATCGCGCGCAGCGGGGCGATGGATGAAGCGGTGCTGCTCGCCGCGCTCGCGAAGCTGCCAGACGGCATCGGCGAAATCTACCTGCATCCGGCTGTGACGTCGGGTGCCGCTATCGCATCAACCATGGCCGGCTACCGGCACGCGGACGAACTGGCGGCGCTGCTGTCGCCGCGCGTGCGCGCAGCCCTCGATGCGGCCGGCGTGCGGCGCGGCGGCTTTGCCGACGTGCTGGCCACGGTCTGATGGCTCTCGCATGAAACGCATCGCCTACCTGACCGGCCTGCTGGGGCTGTTCGCACTGACCGCGCTGGTGATCCATGAGGGCCTTGGCGATATCGCCACCGTGATGGCGCAGGGTGGCTGGCTGCTCCTGCTGCTGGTGCCGCTGCATGCGCTGCCGCTGCTGCTCGATGCGCAGGGCTGGCGCGTGCTGCTGACGTCCGCCGATCCCGAGGAGAAAGCGGGTCTTGGCTTTCTCTTGTGGGTGGCCAGCGTGCGCGAAGCCGTGGGCCGCCTGCTGCCGACCATGAGCATCGGCGGCGAGCTGGTCGGCGTGCGGCTGAGCCGGCTGCGCATCCACGACACCACGGCCGTCACCGCCACCATCGTCGTCGAGGTCATGGTCACGCTGTTCGCGCAGTACCTGTTTTCGGCGCTGGGCGTGCTGATGCTTATCGCAGCGCTGCATGACAGCGGCCAGGCCTGGATCATCCTGGCCGGGCTGGTGCTGTCGTTGCCCGTGCCGGTGGTATTTGCGCTGTCGCTGCGCCATGCGGCGTTGTTCGAAAAGCTGGAAGGCGCCGCGCGCAAGCTGTTCGGCCAGGACCACCGCATCGTCGCCATGATCGACGGCGCGCGGCTCGATGCCCAGATCCGCGCGCTCAACCGGCGCTGGCGCGAACTGCTGGCGGCACTGGCCTGGCAATTCGCCGGGCTGGTCAGCGGCACGCTCGAAATCTGGTTCGCGCTGATGCTGCTGGGGCACCCTGTCCCGTTCTGGCAAGCCTTCGCGATCGAGTCGCTCACGCAGGCCGTGCGCCACATGGCGTTCTTCGTGCCGGCCGGGCTGGGCGTGCAGGAGGCCGTGGTGATGCTGCTGGGCCAGGCGCTGGGCATGGACGCCCATGTGTCGCTGGCGCTGGCGCTGGTCAAGCGCGCGCGCGAGGTGCTGTACGGCGTGCCCGCGCTACTGTCATGGCAATGGGTGGAACTGCGCCGCTGGCGGCGCGAGAC
Organism: Cupriavidus sp. C2SS-8b; assembly: GCF_057073745.1. Lineage (NCBI taxonomy): Bacteria > Pseudomonadati > Pseudomonadota > Betaproteobacteria > Burkholderiales > Burkholderiaceae > Cupriavidus > Cupriavidus sp. C2SS-8b. Next base: position 223,923 of record NZ_CP172717.1, on the reverse strand, counting down.
GGCCAGCGGCACCGCGCCGTAGGCCGTGGCTCCAGGCCTAGCCGGCCTGCCGCGCGTTATGGTCGACGAGGTACTTCACCAGCCCGTCGACACCGCCGCGCGCGACGATGTCGGCGAACTGCTTGCGGTACACCTCGATCAGCCACGCGCCCATCATGTTGATGTCGTAGATCTTCCAGCCGCCTGACGTGCGCTGCAGCCGGTAGTCGATCTGCATTTCGTCGCCGTTGTTGAGCACGCGCGATTCCACCACCACGTCGCCCGATCCTCCGCCGGGGTGCGCCGGCTTGAAGCGGAACTTGACGTTCTGCTCGCGCAGCTGTGCAAGCGACACCGCATAGCTGCGCACCAGCAGCGTCGTGAATTGCTCGTTGAGCTGCTTCTGCTGTTCCGGCGTGGCATTGCGCCATGCGCTGCCGACCGCCAGCCGCGTGGTGCGGCCGAAATCCGTATAGGGCAGGAATTGCTTCTGGACCACTGCGGTGATCTTCGCGAGGTCGCCGCTGCGGGTCTCGGGGTTGGTCTGGATGGTCGTGATCACGCCTTCGACCGCCGCCTGCACCAGGCGCTCCGGTGCGGCCTTGAGATCGCCGGGCTGCACGGTCTGCGCCTGCGCCGTGGCCACCATGGCGACCGCCGCAACCGGTGCAAAGGAAATCAAGCCGAATCTGTTCATGCTGATGTGTGCTGCAAGATGCGTTTGAAAAAGGCTCCAGACGCCACGCCGCATCGCGCCCGGATGCCGGGCCAGTATAGCGGAACGAAGCTGCCGCCCCTGGCTGCGCCTCATGCGCCATGCGCCCGGGCCGATCGCGTGCCAGCCGGTATACTCGCGGCTCAAGCCCTGTCCCGAGCACGCCATGCTGACTTCGCTGCTGACCCGCCTCGTCAGGCTCGCCACGATCCGCGCCTGGCTGGTGATCGTGGCCGCCTTGCTGCTGACCGCTGCCAGCGGCTTCTATGTGGCGCGGCACTTCGCCATCAACACGGACATCGGCCGCCTGCTGGAATCCGACGCGCCGTGGGCCCGGCGCGATGCGGCCATCGGCGATGCGTTTCCCCAGCGCGGACAGATGATCCTGGCCGTGGTGCAGGCGCCCGCGTCGGAACTGGCCGATGCCGCCGCCAACGAACTCGCCGATGCACTGCGGCGCCATCCGGAGCACTTCCGCTCCGTCAGCCAGCCCGGCGCGGGCGAGTTCTTTGCGCGCAACGGCCTGCTGTTCGCACGCACGGCCGAAGTCGAACAGGTCACGCAGCAACTCGTCCAGGCGCGCCCGCTGCTGAACCAGCTCGCGCACGACCCGACGCTGCGCGGACTGTCCGACACGCTTGCCGCCACGCTGGGCCTGCCGCTGACGATGGGCCAGATCAAGCTGTCCGATATGGACGCTTTGCTGGGCGCGAGCGCGGGCGCGCTGGAGCAGGTACTGGCAGGCCAGCCGGCCGCAATGTCGTGGGCCGGCCTGCTCGACGACAGCCTCAAGCCGGACAAGGAGGGACGCGTCTTCAGCTTTGTCTCGGTCAGCCCCGTGCTCGACTACAGCGACTTGCAAGCCGGCGCTGCCGCTGCCGATGCCATCCGCGCCACGGCCGCCGAACTGAAACTGGCGCAGCGCTACCAGGCCAGCGTGCGCCTGACCGGCCCGCAGCCGCTCGCCGACGACGAGTTCGCCTCGGTCAGCGACGGCGCCGCGCTCAATGGCTTGCTGACGGTGCTGGTCGTGGTGCTGATTCTCTGGATGGCGTTGCGCTCCGTCCGCCTGATCCTGGCGGTGCTGGCCAGCCTGTTCACGGGCTTGCTGATGACTGCCGCACTGGGCCTGGCCATGGTGGGTGCGCTCAACATGATCTCGGTCGCCTTCGCGGTGCTGTTCGTCGGCCTTGGCGTGGACTTCGGCATCCAGTTCGGCGTGCGTTATCGCGCCGAACGCCATGATCGCGACCATATTGCAGAGGCGCTGGAACATGCCGCACAGGCAACCGCGCTGCCGCTCACGCTGGCCGCCGCGGCCACGGCGGCGGCGTTCTTCTGTTTCCTGCCCACCGACTTCCGCGGCGTCGCGGAACTGGGGCAGATCGCAGGCGTCGGCATGATGGTCGCGTTCCTGACGACGTTCACGATGCTGCCTGCCCTCATCCAGGTCCTGAAGCCGCGCGGCGAAGCCGAGGCGCCGGGCTTTGGCTGGCTGGCCCCGGCCGACGCGTTCTTCGAGCGCTACCGCAAGCCGGTGCTGCTGTTCACGTGCGCCGCCATCCTGCTGGGATCGCCGCTGCTGCTGCGCCTGCGCTTCGACTTCGACCCGCTGCACCTGAAGGACCCGCACTCGGAATCGATGGCGACGCTGCTGGCGCTCAAGGATGCGCCGGAAGCAGGCACCGACGATGTCACCGTACTGGCCCCCTCGCTCGATGCCGCGCGCGAGATCGCGGCCAGGGTCTCGCCGCTGCCCGAAGTGGCGCGCGTCGTCACGCTGCAGACCTTCGTTCCCGACGACCAGCCGGCCAAGCTCGCGGCCATCGGCACGGCGCGCACCGCGCTGATGCCCGTGCTCACGCAGCAGACCGCCACGCCAGCCAGCGACATGGCACGCGTGAATGCGCTGCGCAATGCGTCGCGCCAGCTTGCCATCGCGGCGGACGAACATCCGGAAGCCGGCGCCGCGCAGGCAACCCGCCTGTCGAAGGCGCTGAAGCGGCTCGCAGACGCCGATGCCGCCACGCGCGACCGCGCCGAGCAGGCCATTGCCCTGCCGCTGCGCCTGGCCCTGGGCCGCCTGCGCCTGATGCTCGATCCGCTGCCCGTCTCGCAGCAAACCCTGCCGAAGGAGATCGCGCGCGACTGGCTGACCGCGGATGGGCGCGCGCTGGTCAGCATCACGCCAAGGCTGCCGCAGCAGGACGGCATCGAACGCGAAGCCGCGCTCAACCGCTTCATGGATGCGGTGCTGCGCGTCGAGCCGAACGCAACCGGCGGCCCGATCGCCATCCGCGGCTCCGCCGATACGATCATGGGTGCCTTCGCGCAGGCCGGCGGCTGGGCCGTGCTGTCCATCACGATCCTGCTGTGGATTGCGCTGCGCCGGTTTGGCGATGTGCTGCGCACGCTCATCCCGCTGTTGGTGTCAGCCATCGTCACGCTGGAACTGTGCGCGGCGTTCGGCATTGCGCTGAACTTCGCCAACGTGATCGCGCTGCCCTTGCTGCTCGGCATTGGCGTCGCCTTCAAGATCTACTACGTGATTGCATGGCGCCATGGCAAGACCAAGCTGCTGCAGTCCAGCCTCACGCACGCCGTGCTCTACAGCGCCGCCACCACCGCCACGGCGTTCGGCAGCTTGTGGCTGTCGCAGCATCCCGGCACCGCGAGCATGGGCAAGCTGCTGGCGCTGGCGCTGATGTGCACGCTGGCCGGCGCGGTGTTCTTCCAGCCGATCCTGATGGGCCGCCCGCGCGAACACGTGCACCGGCCCCACGCAACACCCGTTGAATAACGATAACTAGACGATCACTACCGCGACTCATCGCAGCTCCATGCCGCTCCCCTCAATGACGCGCCAGCCCGTACGGCTGGCATGCCTCGCTCTTGTTCCGCTGCTTGCGGCCGGCTGCGCCACCGGCCCGCAGGCCAACCCCGATGACCCGCTCGAACCGATGAACCGCGTGGTCTTCAAGGTCAACGACAAGCTCGACCAATACGTCGCCACGCCGGTGGCCAAGGGCTACCGCGCGGTCACGCCGCAACCGGTGCGCACCGCGGTGACCAACTTCTATTCGAATATCGCGGACGTGGGCAACTTCGCCAACAACCTGCTGCAGGGCAAGGGCGTGGATGCGGCCGAGAGCCTGATGCGGGTGGCCATCAATTCCGTGCTGGGGATCGGCGGGCTGATCGACATTGCCACGCCGGCCGGCCTGCAGAAGCATTCGCAGGACTTCGGGCTGACGCTGGGCACGTGGGGCGTGCCGTCCGGCCCCTACCTGGTGCTGCCGGTGTTCGGCCCGAGTTCGTTCCGTGATGGCGTGGGCTTGTATGTGAATTTCTGGTTCGACCCGACCACCTATGCGGAACCGGCCGTGCGCAACTCGCTGTACGGCCTCAATGTGGTGGACGTGCGCACCAACCTGCTTGGCGCGACCGACCTGCTCTCACTGGCGGCGCTGGACAAGTACGCCTTTGTGCGCGATGCCTACGTGCAGCGCCGGCGTTACCTGCTGGACGGCGGCAATAGCAAGCTGCCGGACTACGGCGAAGACGAGGAAGCGGAAGGCGCGGCCATGCCATCGCCCGCCTCATCTCCCCCACCGGCATCCGCGCCGGGCGCTGAGCCGGCAGTGCCCGCGGCGCCCGCTTCCGTGACACCGCGGCAATAGCGTTCAGGCGCCGGGAAACTCAGCCGCCGATGCCCAGCAGCACCACCTCGAACGTGAGCGTGGCATTCGGCGGAATCGTGCCCGGTACGCCGCGCGCACCGTAGGCGGTCGCCGCCGGGCAGGTCAGCTTGGCCTTGCCGCCGACCTGCATGGTCTGCACGCCTTCGGTCCAGCACGGAATCACGCGGTTCAGCGGGAACGAGATCGGCTGGCCGCGCTTGTACGAGCTGTCGAACTCCGTGCCGTCGGCCAGCGTGCCGCGGTAATGCACCTGGACCGTGTCGGTGGCCTTCGGCGACGGGCCGGTGCCCTTGACCAGGTGCTGGATGGTCATGCCCGAGGGCAGCGTCTGCGGCGCCGCGGCGGCCGCCGGTGCCGAGGCGCCCGGTGCGGCCGCGATGGCGGCGCAAGCGAAGGTCATGGCGCTGAGAAGCAGAGCAATTCGTTTCATGAGAGGTCCGGTGCAGCGGCGTAGTGGAATGAGCGGGCAGTGTAACTGACGCCGATGGCGGCTGGAGTCGGGATGGGGTTGCTGGGAATGACTGGGTTATCGTTCTTGGCGGGCGCGGCTGTTTCGCCGGCGGAGCCGGCGACTTACTCTTTTGTCCGAGCGACAAAAGAGTAAGCAGAAAAACGCGTTTACTTGCCCTAACGGGCGAATATTGATCGTAGTGCGCTGAGGGTGTTGTACGGGTATTCGCTTCAGAGTCTGCCCCGCTGCCTGCCGCGTGGAGCGCGTCCGCATGCAGGCTCTCCAACAATGATTGAACCAGCCCCGAACCTGTCCGTGGCCCGACACTGCGAGCGCTGTCGCATCATCGCCTACGGCTGCGCTGCGCGCGGCTCAGTAAAGAACAAGACGTCAGAGGAGAAGAGGAAAGAGGGAAGCAATGGCGCCGGCGCCGATGATGTCTCTGAGCAACCGACTAGTGAGCCGCGCAGCAGCCGAAGGCGATGATGCGATGACGCTGGAAGCAGGGGCCACGGACAGGTTCGGGGCTGGTTCAATCAGCGCCTGAAAGCCTGCATGCGGATGCGCTCCATGCGGCAGGCAGCGGGGCACGCTCTGAAGCGAATACCCGTACAACACCCTCGGCACACTACGATCAATATTCGCCCGTTAGGGCAAGTAAACGCGTTCTTTGGTTACTTTCTGTCGCTCGGACAGAAAGTGACTCGCCGGCTCCGCCGGCGAAACAGCGGCGCCTGCCAAGAACGACACCGCGAACACGACCTCCCACAATGGGCCCGCGCAGGCTAGCGCGGGCCAGTCGAAGACTTCAGGTAAGTACGTTGAAGACCAAGCCCAGCGCAATAGCCGCGCCAATTGTTTCCACCGCCGCCAGCGCGAGCAGATTCTTCACAATGAACGCATCTTCCTGCTTGGTCACCATGGTGTAGTCTCCGTAGGAATTCATGTCCGACTGGAAAGCGATGGGGCCAACCGTTGCAGCGTGCAGCCCGATCTTCCATCCAGCCACGTCTTGTGCGCGTTTCCAGTAGACTCCAACGCCAGCGCCGGCGAAAGCTGGCACAAACCCGAATATTGCGGCGGCGTGAACCGGCACAAAGTATGGTGTTGCCGCATGACGCCAGGCTTCAGAAAATGCCGGAACGGCCGAAGCTATATGAGGCAGGCGCAGGCCTGTGTTGATCCCTTTCCGATTGTTGACCGGCATGGAACCCCAGGAACCCCTCTCGTTCGAATTCGTTTCCGTAGAGGAAGCGAAAAAGATTCTGGACGGCGCACCGCCCGAGCACGCAGCGCCGGACTGGCCCAGCCTGCGACGGCCCGTGCCGCCCGACACGCTGGCCCTGACGCCGGTGGCAGTACGCTGGCTGGCCTCGCTGCCACCCGAAGCCCGGCCCCTGGAGCTGTGCCGCCGTTTTCCGCGCATCGGCAACCAGCTCGCCGCGTTGTGGAGCCATCCCGATGGCACCCTGGCCTATCTTGAAGACCTGCTGATCGACAATCGCGGCGGGCGCCAGGGTTTTCCCGGCGGCATTGCGCTGGAGCTCTCGCGGCTGCAGGAACACCTGCGGCCACCGCAGGCGTAGCGCTAATACTGGCCTTCGCAGCGTACCGCTTGCATTCCCCGAATCCTCTGGTAGAATGCGCAGCTCACTTGCCCAGGTGGCGGAATTGGTAGACGCACTAGGTTCAGGTCCTAGCGGTGGCAACACTGTGGAGGTTCGAGTCCTCTCCTGGGCACCAAGATTTGGAAAAGGCTTGCTTCGGCAAGCCTTTTTTCATTGGTGCGCGCGATCTCAGCAGTGGACCAGCACATTGACGAGCTTGCCAAGCGGATCGCGCACGTAGAAGCGCCGCACACCCCACGGTTCCAGCGCGGGGCCGTACTCCACCGCAATGCCGGCTGCCCGCACGCGCTCGAGCGCCGCGTCAAGGTCATCGACCTCGATCGACAGGTCCGGCACCGGCGTTCCCGAGCCACCTTCCGAAGCCACGCTGATTTGCACCGACATGGACTCGTGCGAGCCATAGGTGGCAAGCCATCCGTGATCCATCAGCAGTTCCAGGCCCAGAACGTCCCGATAGAATGCACGAGCCGTATCGAGATCCGGCGCAAAGAGATTCGCGACAATGCGTTTGACTTTCATGGCACTCCGGCGGCAAGTTGAATGGCAGCCCGCATCGCCGGCTGCCCGCATCACGAAAGTGCCGATGATGACACGGAACGGCAAGCCCGGATGACGGGCCGCTTCCGCAATCGGGCCGCTTCAGCGCGCCTTTTCGTCAGGCGGGCGCACCTGGTCGATCTTTGCCCCGCCCGTCCCCTTGCGCGGGCTGCCATGAAGGCCGGAGGTCGAGGTCTTGCCGGCGGACTCGGAGTCCGGCCGCGAGGCAGGCTTTCCCGGCAAGCCCGCGCCTGTTGCAGGCGGCTGCGGCGTGTCGTTCAGGCCCTTGCCCAGCCCGCCGGGATTGTCAGCCCCTTTGCGCGTGGCCGCGGGCGCGCTGCCCGGCGCCATGGGCCCGATGATCCTGCTGTCCTTCGGGCCGTAGTCGGCACGGTTCGACGTGTCCTGGGCCAAGCCCGGCACGCTGCAGCACAGGGCCATCGCGGCGATCGCGGCGGATGCCGCACAACGCATGTCACGCATGGTCGCTACCTGCGATGATGGGCCACGGCTTCGGAAACCTGCGCGGGATCCTCGTAGCGTTTTTCGGGAATGCCTTCCAGCGCATCGACGATCGCGTCGTCGGCGCCGCTGTCACGCGCGGCCGAAACCAGCGCGCCGCGCGTGGCCGGATAATCGACGCCCTTCAGCGCCTTCTGCAGCGCGATCGGGTTCGGCTGGTTGCGGGCAGAGTCACCCTTGCCTCCGTTGTCGCCCTTGTCTTTGTCGCGTTCCATACCATTGCCTCCATCGGTTCTCCTGCACGGCAAAACGTTCCGCGCAGGCTGCATGCCTGGCCTTGAGGGACGCAAAGCCCATGCCGGAATCGAAGCACGTCTGCCGCGATGGACGACAAAAGCCATCACGCGACGCAGCCCATCCGGGACCGCGCCGCGTGGAAAGAAATTGCATCGGGGAGGTGCGCGGATTGCAAAACCCGCGCAGCGCTCACGACCAGCCGTCGCGAATGCGCATGATGGTCTGGCGCGACACGCGCAGTGTCCGCGCCAGCTCGCTGATCGACGTGCCGACACGGATGGCGGCGCGGATTTCTTCGTGCATGTCGGGTTCCAGCAAGGGCTTGCGCCCCAGTTTCGCGCCGCGATCGGCGGCCTCCTGTGCGCTCAGCTTCATGCGCGCACTGCGCCCCTGGCGCTCAAGCCGCTCAATGGCGTGCAGGGTGCGCATGGCCACGGAGCCGGGTGCGGTCAGGTCGTCATCGCCGACTTCGACACAACACACACGCACGCCCAGCGCGCGGCAGCGCTGCGCCGTGGCAATGACGTCACGCATGTTGCAGCCAAGGCTGGGGAGCGTAGCGGTAAGGATCGTGTCCCCCGCGCGCAGGCGCCGCAGCATTTGCTGGAACGCCGGACGCTGCAGGGCCGGCCCCGTTCCCGACGTGCGCTCCCACCACGCGTTGCCGATATTCACGACGTAACCCGCAGCGTCCAGCGCCATGCATTCGCTTTCAAACTCGCTGAGGCTTCCTGCCTGATTCGTATAGAGATACATGGACGGCATTCGATCTCCTTGCCGTTTGCCGGCGGCCTGACACCCTTACGGTGTCCGGAATCGTAGCATTCATAACGGCTCGCCGATATGTCAGCACAGCTCAACCTTTCTTACCATCTCGTTAAGACACTGAAACAACAAGGATCGGTTGCACTGCGAATGCAAACCGGCCGCGACTGGAGACAGAAAGTGCCGATGACGACGCAGCAATATTACGATCATACGGTCGAAGGTTCCGCAACGCTGCTCTCCGACGATACCTGGCAGGCTGCCGGCTGCGTCGTGCATGCCGGCGCCGTGCTGGTTGAGTCGGGCACGCTGGGCCTTTTCCGGACCCGTGAACGTGCGCAGGCCCAGGGGCTGGCCTGGGCCAAGAGCTGGATCGACATGCATCCGGACTCCGAAATCAGCGCACCCGAACCCACCGCCGACGACGATGCCGGCACGCTCCAGCCCGAGGCCGCCGTGCGTGTGCGCACGGCGCCCGACTGTACATCCAAGCGATTGTTCGATATCGAAAGGCATATCGCCGAAGTCCGCAGCAACATCCGTCGCCAGATTCGCTTCACGCGACAACTCCGCGAAGATGGGCTGCCGACCGCGTTTACCGAGATGCTGTTGCACACCTTGTGCCAGACCGTGATGTCGTTGCGCGCGCAGCGCAACCGGCTGCGGCAGCAGACCAACGCCGCCTCGAGCTCGCGCTCGCGCAGCCGCTAGGCGGGACAGCGGAAGGACTGAAAGCCCGAAAGCCAGAAAGAAGAAAAAGCGAAAAGTCATCGGCGCCTGGAACCGCCCCGGAGAACGGGACGGCTTCCAGGCGCCGTGTCGCTTCAGCGCGTGCGCAGGCGCAGCAGCGTCGTCAGCAGGGTGTCCAGCACGATCGGCTTGGACACGTGGGCGTCAAAGCCGGCCTGGAGCGCGGCGTCGATGTCCCGCTGTTGCCCGTAGCCGCTGAGCGCGACGGCGGTCAGGTTTTCCAGGCCCGAGAGCTGGCGTGCGGCACGCAGGAGTTCGAAGCCATCCATGCCGGGCATGCCAAGATCGGACAGCAGCAGGTCCGGCGCGCTGGACGCCATCTCCCTGAGCGCGGTCTCGGCGTCCGTGGCGACCTGCACCACCGCGCCTTCCGATTCGAGCAGCATTCGGAACGTTTCCACCGTCGGCCCATCGTCGTCCACGAGCATGACGCGCATGCCGCGCAGCAACGAGGGCGTCCCCGGCGCCTCGCCGTCGTCGTGCCGCTCGCCCGACCCGGCCGGCAATTCGACCGTGAAGCTGGCGCCGCGGCCGAAGCCGGCCGAGTCCGCGCTGACCGTGCCGCCATGCAGCGTCACCAGTTCCTTGACGAGCGACAGCCCGATGCCAAGACCGGGTTGCCGCCCGCGCGGACCGCCGCCCTGGTGGAACATGTCGAAGATATGGGGCAATGCCTGCTGGTCGATGCCATGGCCGCTGTCCCGGACAACCAGCTTTGCGTGATCGCCCTGGTTCTCCAGCTTGACGTCGATCCGGTCGCCGTCCCGCGTGAACTTGAGCGCATTGCTGATCAGGTTCCAGACCACCTGCTCGATGCGCGTGACATCGGCATTGATCCACACCGGCGTCTCGGCCAGTTCGCAGTGCAGCGTCAGGTTCTTGCGCGAAGCGTCCTCGGACACGGCATCGCAGACACGCTGCACGACCTCGCGCCAGTCCAGCGGCTCGCGCGTGAGCGAGAGCTTGCCGGTACGCACGCGCGACATATCGAGCAGGTCGTCGATGATCTGCGCCTGGTTCTGCACCGTACGGCGGATGGTCGCCGTCGCGCGCGCGATCATCGGATTGCGGCGTGCCTCGCTCGAGCGCGAGATCAGCTCGCTGCTCGCGCTGATCAGGTTCAGCGGGTGCTTGAGTTCGTGCGACACCACCGCCAGGAATTCGTCGCGCCGCACCTGGTCTTCGTCGTGCCGCCATGACGACTCATTGCGCGGGGCGCCCTGCGGCAAGGCCTCGTCGAGGTCGCGCGCGATCTTGGCGTAGCCGCTGATCCCGCCGCTTTCGAGCCGCGACAGCACGCCGCTGGAACGGAAGCGCGTGCCGTCCTTGCGCATGTGCCAGCGGTCTTCCTCGACCCGCCCGTATTTGCGGGCCTGGGTCATCTCCTCGGCCGGCACGCGTTCTTCGCGGTCTTCGGGCGTGTACAAGACGTCGGACGACCGGCCCAGCATCTCGGCCTCGTCGTAGCCGAAGATGCGCTGCGCGCCGACGTTCCAGCTGGTGACGCGGCCTTCGTCGTCGAACGTGATGATGGCGTAGTCGCGCGTGCCTTCGGCAACGATGCGCATGCGCCGCTCGCCCTCGCGCAGGCGCTCTTCCGCTGCCCGGCGCGACGTGATGTCGATGAACGACAGCACGGCGCCGTCAATGCGGTCCTCGGTGGTCCGGTAGGGCAGCAGCCGCGCCAGGTACCAGCGGCCGTCGCTGCTGCGCACCTCGCGCTCGATCAGCCGCAGCGAGTCGAAGGCTTCAGCGGCATCGTCCGACAGCTTGTCATACTCGAGCCGGTGCGTGATGTCGAGCAATGACCGGCCGATATCGGACGGGATGATGCTGAACACGTCCGTCGCCCGCGGCGTATACCGCTTGATGCGGATATTCCGGTCCACGAAGATCGTGCCGATGTCGTTGGCCGTGATCAGGTTCTGCAGGTCGTCGTTGATCTTGCTGGTTTCTTCGACCTTCGACTTGAGCTCGGCGTTGACGGTGGTCAGTTCTTCATTGATCGATTGCAGCTCTTCCTTGCTGGTCTCGAGCTCTTCGGTGGCCGAGCGCAGTTCCTCGTTGATGGCCTGCAATTCCTCGTTCGATGCCTTGAGTTCCTCGGTCGAGGTCTCCGACTGCTCGATGGTGGCCTGCAGCTGCTCCTTGGTGCGCTGCAGCTCGCTTTCGAGCTGGCTGACCACCGGGTCGCGCAGCGGCTTCGACGCCGCGGCATCCGCCTCGGCCATGCTGTCCTCGACTTCGTCGAACAGGATCAGCACGAAGTCCGCGTTGGCTTCGACGTCGTGGACGGGCCGCGCAATCATGTTCACGAAAAAGCGCCGGCCATCGCGCTCGAGCTGAACGCGGCGCGCTTCCACGCTGTGGTTGGCTTGCAGGGCCTGGAAGATCGCGGTGCGCAGTTCGAGCCGCAATTCCGGCCGCACCGCCGCGATGATGTTGTGCGACGGCTCGCCGCCGGCATATTGCAGGAAGCGTCCGGCGCGGTCCGACAGGTGGACGATGTCCGACTCGCGGCTGACCAGTACGCTCGGCGGTGCATGTTGCTCGATCACGCGCTGGTGCAGGTCGCCGAACGAGAACTTGCGGCGCCCCGTATGGGGCGTGATCATCATCGGCAAGGTCGAGGCCATGGTCGTGGGCGCCTGCGGCATGGGCGCATCGGCGCGCACCGCCACGTTGGCGCGGTAGATCCTGGCCTTCTTGTCGACCACGCTGAACAGGTTCGCAACGCTGTCCGCCGCCTCCGAGCCTCCCAGGAACAGGTAGCCGCCCGGGCGCAGCGCAAAGTGGAAGGTGCGCAGCACCTCCAGCTGGGCCTCGCGATCGAGGTAGATCAGCATGTTGCGGCAACACACCATGTCGAGCCGCGAGAATGGGGGATCGCGCAGCACGTTGTGCAGCGCGAACAGTACATGCTCGCGCAGCTCTTTCTTGACACGGTAATGCCCGGCATCGCGCGTCAGGAACTGGCGCATGCGGCCGGCGTCCACATCGGCCGCGATCGACTCCGGATACAGCCCCATGCGCGCCTGTGCGATGGCCCGTTCATCGATGTCGGTGGCGAAGACCTGGTACGGCACGGCTTCGGCCGTGTCGCCGGTTGCCTCCTGCAGGATCATGGCGAGCGTGTAGGCCTCCTCGCCGGTGGCACAACCCGCGCTCCAGACACGGATCGGATCGCCCTCGGCCCGGCGGGTCTCGATGATCTGCGGCAGCACTTCCGTGCGCAGCGCGTCGAAGGACTCGCGGTCGCGGAAGAAATTGGTCACGCTGATCAGCATGTCCTGCAACAGCAGCGGCGTTTCGTCCGGGTGGGCGTGCAGGAAGTCGCGGTACTCGGACAGCTCCCCGAGCCCGTTCACCTGCATGCGCCGCTCGATGCGGCGCAGGACGGTGGCGCGCTTGTACTGGCGGAAGTCATGCGAGGTGCGCGTGCGCAGGATCACCATGATCTCGCGCAGGATGTGCTCGGTATCGGCTGCGACCGCGACACTGTCCGCGTCGGTATCCGCGGGCAGGCGGATGCGGGTGGCGTTGGTCCACAGTTCCATGAGCTTCTGCGGCATCTCCGGCACCGGCAGGATGATGTCGACCTGCCCGGTGTTGACCGCGGCGCGCGGCATGCTGGAAAACGCCGCTTCCTCAGGCTGCTGCGCGATCACGATACCGCCCAGCTCCTTCACACGGGTGATGCCGACCGAGCCGTCCGCGCCCGCGCCGGACAGCACGATGGCCGCGGCCCGTTCGCGATGCGCCTCCGCCAGCGAACGGAAGAACAGATCGATGGCCGCGCGGCGGCGGTCGAGCGAGCCCCCCGATTCGACGCTCAAGTAGCCGTCCACCATCGACAGCGTCATCGACGGCGCAATCACATAGATCTGGTTGGCCTCGATATTCGTGGTGCCCGTGACCTGCGTCACCGGCATGGCGGCGACCGCGCCGATCACGGCAGAGAGGTTGCTCGCGTGGTCGGGGGCAAGATGCACCACCACCACATAAGCCGCGCCGGTACGCCCGGGCAAGGCTTCAAAGAATGTCTTGAGCGCCTCGATGCCGCCGGCCGACGCACCGATGCCGACCACAGGAAAAGAGAGTTGGCTGGGGAGCGATTTCACTCGGGATGGAGCCATCGTGGTGCGCAAATTTGCTGATCTGAGGGGAAGAAGGAAATATTACTACGCAACGCCCTTGCCAGCGCGCCCAAATGGGGTAATAGCCGCCCGCCAGTGCCGGCAGCGCGACGTGGCGCGCAGGCGACTCGCACCACGCCCGCTACGGGTCAGGCATGGCCCATCGTGTTGCGCATCCGATATCCGCTCCGTCATGGCTCATCGCATGACGGACCTCCGTGAACCACCGCGCCGGCAACATCGCGTGTCACGGATCTTGCGTGGGACTCACCACATCCACCCGCTCCCGCGATCCCGCATAGCGCCCGGCGCACGCCGGACCGGCCGCGCAACGCGCAGGGCCTCTCCCGGCCATGACCGGCCGGCAAGGACAGGTATGGCCCACCATTCCGTCACCAATTCCGACCACCATCCGCTCCCTCTTTCCGGACACCGCGACAGCAAGGGCGAACCACCGGTGCCGCTGGCCCGCCTGTTCGCGCAGGCCGCCACGCCACTTCCCGAGCTTGACGATGCCGGCTTTGCCGGCTGGATCGACCACTATGCCAATGCACGCGTGGTGCTGCTGGGCGAAGCGTCGCACGGCACGGCCGAGTTCTACCGTGCGCGTACCCGGCTGACCCAACGGCTCATTAGCGAACATGGATTCACTGTCGTTGCCGTCGAGGCCGACTGGCCCGACGCCGCGGCCATCGACCGCTACGTGCGCCACCGCAGTGCGCCCCCCGCGTCCGCCGGTCCCAACTTCTCGCGCTTTCCCACCTGGATGTGGCGGAACACCGAAGTCGCCGCCCTGGTCGACTGGATGCGCGACTTCAATGTTCAGCGCAATCCCGCGGAGCGCGCCGGCTTCTTCGGGCTCGACATCTATAGCCTGTCCGCGTCGATGGCGGCGGTGCTGGCCTACCTCGAGCGCGTGGACCCCGCGGAAGCCGCACTCGCGCGCCGCCGCTATGCGTGCCTGGTGCCGTGGCAAAGCCAGCCCGCGCGCTACGGCCACGCCGTACTGTCGGCGACGGCCTCGGACTGCGAGGACGAGGTCATTGCCCAGTTGCGCGCGCTGCTCGAAAAGCGCATCGAGTACGCGCTCGAGGACCACGACGCGTTCTTCGAAGCCGCCCAGAACGCCCGCCTGGTCGCGTCCGCGGAACAGTACTACCGCGCCATGTACCAGGCGTCGGAGGCCAGCTGGAACCTGCGCGACACCCACATGCATGACACGCTGACGCGTTTGCTGGAGGCCTGGGGGCCCGGCTGCCGCGCGGTGGTTTGGGCGCACAACTCCCACATCGGCGATGCCTCGGCCACGACGATGGGGACCGAACACAACCAGCTGAACCTGGGCCAGCTGTGCCGTCGCTCCATGGGCAGCCGGGCCGCGCTGATCGGCCTCGATACCTACACCGGCACGGTGGCGGCGGCCTCGACGTGGGATGGGCCGATGCAGGTCAAGAAGGTGCTGCCCGCGCGGGCCGACAGCTACGAGTACGTGGCCCATGCGGCCGGCCTGCCGCGCGCCTTCGTAGACTTGCGCGACGGCGTGGCGGGCGCCGCCGCCGCGCTGCGCGACGCGCTGCTCGAGCCACTGCGCGAACGCTTCATCGGCGTGATCTACCAGCCCGAGACCGAACTGCACAGCCACTACATGCACGCGGTACTGCCGTACCAGTTCGACGGATGGCTCTGGCTGGACACGACCACGGCCGTGCGCCCGCTGGCGGCGCCACCGGCCGCGCAGACGGCCGGCGATATGCCGGACACCTACCCGTTCGGTCTGTGAAACCGCGTTGGCGGCGTCATTACCGACCGTTGTAGATTCTGCCGCGCGCCGGTCGATGCGCAATGCCGGCACCCGCATCGCGGCGCGCTCCGGCGATGCGTAGCAGGCGGGCACGCAGGTTGCTCCAGGATGGCACCTGCAACCGTTCGGAGACTGCAATGGATCCCAATCTCACCTCGAACCAAGGCGCTGCCATCGTGGGCGGCGGCGTCGGCGAAGGCCCCGGCCCGGAGATCATGGCGGCATCGACGCTGGACGACACCAAGGTCTATTCCTCGGACGACCAGCACGTCGGCGAAATCAAGGAGATCATGATCGACGTGCCGCGCGGTCGCGTGGCGTACGCGGTGCTCACCACCGGCGGGTTCCTCGGCATGGGCGATACGCTGCATGCGATTCCGTGGAGCGCGCTGGTCATGGACACGGACGCCAAATGCTTCCGCCTGGGCATGACCGCCGACCGCATCAAGAACGCACCCGGGTTCAACAAGGACAGCTGGCCGCGCATGGCCGACCAGCAGTGGGCCACCGACGTGCATCGCTACTATGAGCGCGAGCCGTACTGGATGGGCAATACCCCGCTCCTGTAAGACCTGAAGCCGGAACGCCGGGCGCTTCGCCCGGCATCCGGGCGGCACGAAGCTTGCACAAGGATCGCATCCCGCCTGAGTGCACTACAGGAGCCTGCCGTGACCGCTACCCGCTTTCCAGGACATCTCGCCGCCGTCCTGGCGTTTGCCGTTGTCATTCCCGCCCACGCCGCACCGTCTGCTTCCGACACCGAATTCATGAAGAAGGCCGCGCAGGCCGGCACCATGGAGATCGAGGCCAGCAAGATGGCGCAGCAGCAGGCCAGTGACAGCGCCGTCAAGGACTTCGCCGCGCGGATGGTGAAGGATCACCAGGCCGCGGCCGATGAACTCAAGCAGCTCGCCAGCCGCAAGAAGGTGGCGCTGCCCGCGACACCGGACGCCGCTGACCGCGCCACGCTGGATGCGCTCAAGGGGCTCAACGGCGCCGCCTTCGACCGCCGCTATGCGGACTCGGTCGGGGTGCAAGCGCATATGCAGGCCGTGGACCTCTTCCGCCAGGCCTCGCAGTCCGCCAGCGATAGCGACGTCAAGTCCTTCGCGAGCAAGACGCTGCCGACGCTGGAGCACCACCTCGACATGGCGCGCAACCTCGCGGCCAAGAACAAATGAATCAATGAACGAATGAGATCGTAGTGCGCGCGCCCCGTTGCCCGGGCGCGCGCCAGTTGCCGCATCAAGGCGCGGGACACTTCCCGGCGTGCGCGCGGCTAGTGCACGGATTCCGTCCCCGTGCATGCATCGCTGAGCCCCTCGATCAGCAGTACAGATTCGTTCTGCAGCGCAAGCCGGACGCCTGCCGCGATCGCCGCGCTCCGGCAGGCGAAGGTCTCGGTCTTCGTCTTGCCCTCGGCCGTCATGGCCACCGCCCAGATCATGCCCGTGAGCGGGATCACCTTTACGACACCGTCCGTCATCATTCGCCTCCTGAGATCAAAGCGTCCCCAGCCTGGCCGGCGGGACGTGATGCGGCGCGTCCATGAACGGATGCTGCGGCCACTGCACCGGCTTCTGAAGCAACCTCCATTGAGCAGGGTCCATGCCACCGCTGGCCGGATATGGCACGCGGTGCATGGCGGCCGAACACCCTCTCGTTGCGGCTGCGCGCAGGATTGGTGGGAAGGCCCTGAAAAAATTACTGCGGCAAGGGGCGCCGTGCCGCAGGCAGGAGGCCGCGCGCGGGAAGACCGTATCGGCTCAGACTTGCGGGTTCTGCCGGTTTTCGACTTGGGTTTCGCTCTGCGCGTAGGCACGCCAGGCGCCGATCGTCCAGCGGGTCCAGTGTTCGGGCGAGAACGCCATTTCGTCATACCCGGGCAAGCGGTTGCAGAGGACATCGCGCATGTCCGGGTCCGCCATGAAAGTGGTGCGGACGCGGTGGATCGCAAAGACACGCCCGAGCAGCACCAGTCCCGTAACGGCCAGCGCGATGCACCAATACTCCAGCGAACTCATGCTGTCTCCCTCACAAGTTCTCAGCCGCCAATGTCCCGCTCCAGTTGTCGGCAGCGCGACGATAGGGACGTGGCGATCCGGACAGTCAGCCTGTGCTGCTGTGGCTTACCATGACCGGCCGGGCCGCGTGGTGCTCATGCGGACCTCCATCGCGGCCAGGGCCCGTTCCAGGCTGGCCAGCGCCTGGGTAGCCTTGAGGGACTCGGCCGCATCGGTCAATCGGGCCGCACGCTGCTGTTGCAAGCTGATCTCGGCCTTCAGCTCGTTCATATAACGATCCAGAATGACAAGTTCTCGAAATCTTCCTGGCGTCATGGTGGTATCCGGTATTTGCAACGGTTGATTGCATGCTATGAAAATCCAAGGCGCTCGTCAGTGGTTGCTTCCTGTTCGAAACGGGGAAGTTCCGGACAGGAGGGGGGATGCTATTTCGACATAAGCTTGAGACATGCCCGGTGCTGGTCGCCGGGCGTCGATTCCCGATGGTTGCCCGCTCGAAGGAGTGGGCTTTTTTTTGGGAGAATTGCGGGGATGGCGTGCGTGGCAGGCGCGGCGCCGGCGTAGCCGCGCTGCGTGCACGCAGTGAAGACCGGGGGAAGGGAAGAGAAGACTCGGGAAGCACCAGCGTCTGCGTCGTTGATGACGTCCCGCCTGCCGACTAGGGAGCCGCGTAGCAGCCGAAGGCGATGATGCGATAACGCGCGCGGTGTCGGGCCACGGACAGGTTCGGGGCTGGTTCAATCATTGTTGGAGAGCCTGCAGGCGGACGCGCACCATGCGGCAGGCAGCCGGGCACGCTCTGAAGCGAATACCCGTACAACACCCTCAGCACACTACGATCAATATTCGCCCGTTAGGGCAAGCGACGCGTTTTTTGGTTACTTTTTGTCGCTCGGACAAAAAGTGACTCGCCGGCTACGCCGGCGAAACAGCGGCGCCTGCCAAGAACGATGATCCGCAATTCACTGGACTGATGTCGGCTTTGGCGCCTGCCAATGCCGACATGGAATCCCCTACCCCTACCCCTTAACAATCACCCGCCCACTCTGCGAATTCCCCTTCTGCGCCGCCGCCGCAGCCGCGGCGGCACTGGCCACCTGCCGCTCCACAGCACCCACAGCCTGCTTGGTCGACTCCTGCATCGACTCATACAGCGAAACGCCCGAAGCCATGGCGGCTTGCCAGGCATTCAGCGGGCCTTGCGAGCCATTCGGCGAACCCTGCGCGAGCTTGTCGAAGATTTCCTGCCAGGTGCGCTTATTGGCCTCGAATTGCGCAGTCGCCACCTTCTGGAATTCCTCACGCGTGTTGGCCGCGATTTCCTGGACCTGCTGGAAATACGCCCGTGCCTTCTCGGCCGCAGGCTCTACCGCGGTGGCCTGCACGGCGAACAATTCCTGCGGATTCCTGGCGCTGAACGCCTGGCGCACGGCTTCCTGGCTGTCGACGATCGACCCCTTCATGGTCTGCATGCTCAGCTCGGTGAGCTTCTGGCACGCTTCCAGGGTCTTTGTCGTCATGCCAAATACGATATCCATGGCTGCCGCCTGGGCTGCGTACACGGGCTGCAGATTCACTTCTGGCATGGTGCTCTCCTTGGGGTAAGTCCCCGCATCCACGCAGGGACTGATTGACGAAAGGCCGGTGCCGCTCGGCGCTTACGCCGTGGGAAGAACGAGCCTAGTGAAATTACGCTCGAAGAGAAAGCGGGCAGCACGGTCCGGAAGCCATGTGTTATGGACAGCACCAGATCGGCCCACGCGGTTGACTTTTAACCTGGCCCGGAACCCCGCCGGGCATTCCCGGCACATCCATCCGCTATATTTCGACGGACAGCACCACCGCGCCCCCGTGGGTTAGTGCCGTGATCGCCGCACCCCGCTAAGATGGCGGCTCGTCCCTATACGCCCATCCCAATGAGAATCCGCATCGGCGAAGAGATCACCTTCCGCAAGCTTGAAGCGCTGCTGGCGTTCATGGAATCGGGCAACCTGGCCAAGGCGGCCGAGATCCTGGAAACCAGCACAGTCAGCGTGCATCGCGCCCTGCATTCGCTTGAGGAAGGCACAAGCTGCGCGCTGTTCCGGCATGAAGGCCGCAACCTGATCCCGACCGATGCGGCCCATGTGCTGGCCGATACCGCACGTGAAGTGATCAAGACCATGGCCGACGGCATCCGCGCCACGCGCGAGGCCGCCGGGTACCTGGCGGACCATCTCAAGATCGGCTCGCTGTACTCCCTGACGGCACAGACCGTGCCGCGAATCGTCATCGATCTCAAGGCGCGCCGCCCGGAACTGCAGACCGAACTCGTACTGGGCTCGAACACCGATCTGCTGCAGAGGCTCAAGCAAGGCTCGATCGACGCCACCCTGATGGCCACGCCCGAGCCGGACCCCGAGATCGAATCCATCCCGCTGTTCGAGGACGACATCTTCTTCGCGGCGCCGGCCGACTCGCCCTACGCCGCGATGCCGGCCGTGGACCTGCGCACCTGCCGCGACGAACCTTTCGTCTCGCTGAGCGAAGGCTTCGCCACCTCTCGCGGCTTTGTCGAAGCCTTCCGGATCGCCAGTTTCCAGCCGAGCCTGGTCATGAAGGTCGGCGATATCTTCTCGCTGATGAACCTGGTCGGCGGCGGTGTCGGCTACACGCTGCTGCCAGGCCGCGTGAAGGGCGTGGCCCCGCGCAATGTGGCCTTCGTGCCGCTTGCCGCCGACTACGACAATATCCGCCAGACCATCAGCCTGAGCTTCCTGCGCCGGCGCGAGCGCGATCCCAACCTGCTGGCGCTGGCCGCGGTCTGCCGCATGGCCATGCGGCAAGGACAGTAAGGCGCGTTCGCTTTCGCCAAGCGTAACGATCCTGCCGCCCGCGTGATTGTTCCGGGGTCTGCCCCTGTTTATGGTTGACACCATCAGACAGACCACGCCGGAGACACGATGACCAGCACCCCACCCGGGCGTCAGTGGAACACCCGCAGAGAAGCCAAGGCGCGGCGCAAGCAGCAAGGCGCCGCCATCGCGCAGGGCAAGCGCATTCCGACCGGCGATATCGTGCCCTTCCTGGAGGCAGTGCTGCTTCCGGGCGATCGCGTGGTGGTCGAAGGCAATAACCAGAAGCAGGCGGATTTCCTGTCCCGCTCGCTGGCGCAGGTCAGCGCTGAGCGCGTGAACGGCCTGCACATGATCATCCCCAGCGTCAGCCGCGTGGAGCACCTGGACCTGTTCGAGCGCGGCATCGCGCGCAAGCTCGACTTCTCGTATGCGGGGGCGCAGAGCATCCGGATCTCGCAGTTCCTGGAAGATGGCCTGCTCGAGGTCGGCGCCATCCACACCTATATCGAGCTGTACGCACGCCTGTATGTGGACCTGGTGCCCAATGTCGTGCTGATCGCCGGCTACAAGGCCGACCGCGACGGCAACCTGTACACCGGGCCGAGCACGGAAGATACGCCCGCGCTGGTGGAAGCGGCTGCGTTCCGCGACGGCCTGGTGATCGCGCAGGTCAACGAGATCGTCGACGATCCGGCCGACCTGCCGCGCGTGGATGTGCCGGGTTCCTGGGTCGACTACGTGGTGCAGGCCGACCAGCCGTTCTTCTGCGAGCCGCTGTTCACGCGCGACCCCCGCCTGATCAAGCCCGTGCACGTGCTGATGGCGATGATGGCGATCCGCGGCATCTACGAGCGCCACCAGGTGCAGTCGCTGAACCACGGCATCGGCTTCAACACGGCAGCGATCGAGCTGATCCTGCCGACCTACGGCGAATCGCTGGGGCTGAAGGGCAAGATCTGCAAGTACTGGACGCTGAACCCGCACCCGACGCTGATCCCCGCGATCGAAACCGGCTGGGTCGAGGGCGTGCACAGCTTCGGCAGCGAACTCGGCATGGAGCCGTACGTGGCGGCGCGGCCCGACATCTTCTTCACCGGCGCGGACGGCTCGATGCGCTCGAACCGCGCGCTCTGCCAGCTCGCGGGCCAGTACGCGGTGGACCTGTTCATCGGCTCGACGCTGCAGATCGACGGCGACGGGCATTCGTCCACGGTGACGCGCGGCCGGCTGTCCGGCTTTGGCGGCGCGCCCAATATGGGCCACAACCCCGGCGGCCGCCGCCACCCGACGCCCGCGTGGCTTGACCTGATCGAGACCGACGACCCGCTCGCACGCGGCCGCAAGCTGGTGGTGCAGATGGTCGAGACCTTCCAGGCCGGCGGCAAGCCGACCTTCGTCGAATCGATGGACGCCGTGGACGTCGCGCGCGAAAGCGGCATGCCGCTGGCCCCCGTCATGATCTACGGCGACGACGTCACGCACGTGCTGACCGAGGAAGGCATCGCCTACCTCTACAAGGCGCAATCGCTGGAAGAGCGGCGCCGGATGATCGCCGCCGTGGCCGGTGTGACGCCGATCGGCATGAAGCACGATCCCGCCCAGACGCGCCGCATGCGCAGCGATGGCCTGATCGCGCTGCCCGAGGATCTTGGCGTGCAGCGCAGCCAGGCCACGCGCAGCCTGCTGGCTGCGAAGAGCATGGCCGACCTGGTCGAATGGTCCGGCGGCCTGTACACGCCGCCGGCACGCTTCCGGAGCTGGTGATGGGCGGCGCAGCGGCAAGAATCCTGTGGGTTGCAGACGCAGCCCCCGCCATCGCTGGCCCATCCGCACAGGCGCAGCGGCTGGCCGATCTGGCGGTTGACGCCATCATCGAAGAAGCCCGCCTGTCGCCCAAGCCCGGACTCGTCGACAGCCGCGGCAGCGGCGCGCATGCCGACCTGACGCTGGCGCTGATGCTGCGCTCGGCGCAGGCGCTGGGCCCGTCGTTCGCCGCCATGGCAACAGCTGGCCAGCGTGCGGCGCGCGTCGGCTACGGACTGCGCGAACGGCTCGGCGCACTCGGGCGCGAAGCCGAAGCGGCCATGCTGGCGGCCACCGGCGGCGTCAACACACATCGCGGCGCGATCTGGTGCATCGGCCTGCTGGTCGGTGCGGCAGCACAAGTTGCAACCGCCGGCGAGCGATCCAGTGCCCGCGCCGTGAGCCATGCGGCTGGCGCCATCGCGCGTCTGGCTGACCGGCATCGCCCAGCTGTTACCGGCAACAAGGGCGAGCTGACGTGCCTTGCGTATGGCGTGGGCGGCGCCCGGGCGCAGGCGCGCGCGGGCTTTCCGCATGTCATGCGGCGTGCGTTGCCGGCCCTGCAGCACAGCCGTGCACGTGGCGACAGCGAATCGGCTGCCCGGCTCAATGCCTTGCTCGCGCTGATGAGCGGGCTGGACGATACCTGCGTGCTGGCCCGCACGGGCCGCTCGGGGCTCGCCTATATGCAGGCCGGCGCGCAAGCGGTGCTGGCGGCGGGCGGCACCGGCACGGTCGCGGGACGGCGCCTGCTGCGCGAACTCGACGCCGGCATGCTGGCCCGGCGCGCATCGCCGGGCGGCGCGGCGGACCTGCTCGCCGCGACGATCTTCCTCGACCGGCTCGACTGCGGCATCGCGCAAATTTAGGAGACCTCCATGGAACAACTGCGATTTGAATTTCCGGCGGGAGCGCCTGCCGCAACCCGCGCGCTCGTCGGCGTGGTGGGCTCGGGCGATCTCGAAGTGCTGGTCGAACCCGGCACCGGTGGCGTCACCACCGTTGAGATCACCACCTCCGTCAACGGCTACGCCCGCGTCTGGGACGCGCAGCTCGCACGCGTGTTCGCGGCGCAGCCGCGCGCGTCCATGCAGATCCGCATCCATGACTTTGGCGCTACGCCGGGCGTGGTCGGCATGCGTCTGGCCGAGGCCTTTGAAGCGCTCGATGCGCACGGACCGCAAGGACAACAGGAGCGCCCATGAGCACGCCGACCCGCACCGCATCGCTGCTGAACCGGGACAGC
The DNA here is from genome assembly GCF_057073745.1 of Cupriavidus sp. C2SS-8b. Taxonomy (NCBI): domain Bacteria; kingdom Pseudomonadati; phylum Pseudomonadota; class Betaproteobacteria; order Burkholderiales; family Burkholderiaceae; genus Cupriavidus; species Cupriavidus sp. C2SS-8b. Next base: position 200,791 of record NZ_CP172717.1, on the reverse strand, counting down.
TTCATCGAACTGGGCGCGCGCGAACGGGCCCGCACGCTGCTGGACGCCGGCACCTTCCGCGAGTTAGCCGGGCCATTCGACGGCCTGCAGTCGCCGTGGCTGGCGCGCCAGGGCATCGTGCCGCAAAGCGATGACGGCGTGATCGTGGCGAAAGGACAGATCGACGGACAGCCCGTGGTGGTGCTGGCCATCGAGGGCGCGTTCCAGGGCGGCAGCCTTGGCGAAGTCGGCGGCGCCAAGCTTGCCGGCGCGCTGGAACTTGCCGCCGAGGACAACCGCCGTGGCGTGCCGACGCGCGCCGTGCTGCTGCTCGAAACGGGCGGCGTGCGGCTGCAGGAAGCCAATTTGGGACTGGCTGCCATTGCCGACATCCACGCGGCCATAGTCGACCTGCGCCGCTACCAGCCGGTGGTCGGCGTGATTGCCGGACAAGTCGGATGCTTCGGCGGCATGTCAATTGCTGCCGGGCTGTGCACGTCGCTGGTGATGACGCAGGACGGCCGCCTGGGCCTGAACGGCCCGGCCGTGATCGAACAGGAAGCCGGCATCGCCGAATACGACTCGCGCGACCGGCCGTTCATCTGGAGTTTCACAGGCGGCGCCCAACGCGTGGCCACAGGCTTCGCCGACGTGTATGTCGCGGATGACTGCGCCGCCCTGCGCGAAGCCGTCGCCAGCGAACTGCGCTTGCCGGCCTCGGCCACGCCGCGCAGCGAGCGCTACCGCGAAGCGCTGGCCGTGCTGCAGGACTATGACGCCGGTGTCCAGCCAACACCGGCCGAAGTGCAGCGCCTTTTTGGCCGTTTCCATCGGGAGTCCGAGGCATGAACGCCACCGTCCAAACCCTGCCAGAGCATGACGTCAGCCGCGGCGCGCACTGGTTGCGCGCGCTGGCGCCGGCTGCGTCGTACCGCGAAGGCTTTCCACACTCCGTGACGGTCGCCGATGGCGAACTGGCCGGCACGCTGGTCCGCTGGATTGCCGTGGTGCCCGATGCGCAAAGCCGCTTTCCGCGCGCGCGCAACGGCGAAGTCGGGCTGGTCGAGGGCTGGTCGCTGGCCCAGGCCGTACTTGAAGTGGTGGAAGCGGACCGCGATGCCGCGGTCAAGCGCGCCATCGTCGCGGTCGTGGACACGCCGAGCCAGGCTTATGGCAGGCGCGAGGAAGCACTGGGCATCCACCAGTCGCTGGCCGCCGCCGCTGCTGCGTATGCGCAGGCGCGCCTCGCTGGCCATCCCGTGTTGGCGCTGATTGTCGGCAAGGCTATGTCCGGTGCGTTCCTGGCCCACGGCTATCAGGCCAACCGCATCATTGCGCTGCGCGATAGTGGCGTGCTGGTGCATGCGATGGGCAAGGACGCCGCGGCACGCATCACCATGCGTACGGTCGAGGACCTGGAAGCGCTGGCCGCCACCGTGCCGCCCATGGCCTATGACATCGGCAACTTCGCCACGCTGGGCATCCTGTGGCGGCTGATCGACGTGGCATCGGCCGATGCACCGGAACCGGCCGACATCCACCTTGCGCGCGACACAATCCTGGCGGCGCTCGCGGATATCCGGCGCGACAGCACGCCCGACCTCTCCGGCCGGCGCAATGGCGAAAACCGCCAGGCTTCACAGCAGGTGCGGGATTGCCTGCGCCGGCAATGGCAAGCGTGACCACGACCCGCCCGGCGCCGCACGACCTGCTATGGCTGGCCGACCCGCGGCGCAGCCTGGCGGGCGTTGCCTTGCCGGATTGGGCCTCGCTGGCCACGCTGGCCGCCGCGCCGGTGGTGGTGCGGCGCGACACGTGCCGCCCCGATGCCATTCCGGTCGGCCTGCGCGGCGCAACGCGTGCCGAGCGTTTCGGCACGTGGATTGCCCGCGCCGATGTAGCGCGCGTAGTCACGCCTGCAGACATCGCAGCTTCGCGCGCATGGCGGCGCCCTGAACTCAGGGCACTCGCGGCCATCCGCACGCTCGATGCGGCCGCCGATGCGCTCGATGCGCGGAACATTCGCTGGGGCGTAGGCGGTAGCGCGGGCTTCACGCTCGCCAGCGGCATCAACGTCCTGCATGCGGATAGCGACCTCGACTTGCTGGTCTATGCGGACCATCCACTGCCGCAGGCCGATACTGGCCTGCTGGCCGCGCTGCAGGATGCGGGTCCGGCACGGATCGACATCCAGGTCGACACCCCGCAAGGCGGCTTCTCGCTCCTCGAATGGCGGCGCAATCGCGGCAGGGTCCTGCTGAAAACCGCGCGGGGACCGAGGCTGTGCGCCGACCCGTGGCAGCCCGTGCCATGAGCGTGCTACTGACCTTTCCGGGCCAGGGCTCACAGCGGGCCGGGATGCTCGCGGACCTTCCGGACCATCCGGCTATCAGCCATGTGCTCGCGGAAGCGGCCGATGTCCTGCAAGTCCCCACGGCCGAGATGGACACGCCGGCACGCCTGCGCTCGACGATCTGGGTGCAGCTCTGCCTGCTCACGTCTGGCGTAGCCATGGCGCGATGCCTGGCGGAAGAAGGCGGACACCCCGACGCTGTCGCCGGGCTCTCGATCGGTGCCTATGCAGCCGCCGTCACCGCCGGCGTGCTGTCGTTTGCCGATGCCTTGCGGCTGGTCCGGCTGCGCGGCGAACGCATGGAGCAGGCCTATCCGCATGGATACGGCATGACGGCAATCCTGGGGATGGACCGCGCACGGCTCGGACCGCTGGTGGCACAGGTCCACGGGCCGCAAAGCCCGGTTTATCTCGCGAATTTCAACGCGCCTGCGCAGATCGTGATCGCCGGCAGCATCGCGGCCATGGAGGCGGTATCGGCACTGGCGCTTGCAGCTGGCGCGCAGGCGGCCAAGCCAGTTGCCATCCACGTCCCCTCGCATTGCGCGTTGCTCGATGATGCAGCGGCGGGGCTGGCGAAGGCCATGGCGTCCGTTGCCGTGTCGCCGCCGCGCCTGCGCTACTTCAGCGCAAGCCTCGCGCGCGAACTGCGCGATCCGCGCCGCATCGCCGACGACCTGGCGCGCAACATGGCCATTCCCGTGCGCTGGCACGAGACCATGCTGCTGGCCTATGCCAACGGCATGCGCGTGGTGGTCGAAGCGCCGCCGGGAGATGTGCTGACGCGGCTGGGTCAGCCTGTGTTTGCGGATGGCATCGTCATGGCCGCAGACCGGGCGCGCGTGGATACGCTGGCCGCGATCATGCGGCGCGCGCGGCAGATGGACTGAAACCGCCCCCGTTCAGGCGTGCCAGTCCTGCAGCGGGTGGCAGGTCGTGTAACGCGGCGCGGCACCGATACCGAGCCGGGCACGCGCGGCATCAAGCGGTTCATGCAGAAGCGCCTCGTAATCCTCGCCCAGCAGCCATTTCGCCGCGCGGCCCAGGCGATAGCCTTCCAGCACTGCGCGCGCAAAGGCCAGGCTGCGGGTGACACGCAGGCTCTTCAACGACGCCGCCACCGCGATAAAAGCCCAGCCCAGGCCGCCGGTCTGCGCATAGCTGAATGCCACCAGCGCGGCCTCGCCAAGACTTTCGTCGGCACGGTAGCCGGTCAGCACGTGCCAGATGTCGTGGATGTCGCGCGTACGGCGGGCGAACCACATATAGGCATCTTCAACCAGTGGCTCGCGGCCCATGTTGGAAACTTCGGCCAGCCCGTCGGCGCTGTAGCCCGTGTGCTGGAGGAAGTCCCGGTACGCCGCGCCGACCGTGCCGGGCGCAAAGGCCGATACATAGGCCGGATCGCACAGCCGTTCGGCCAGTTCGGTGCGCTGGTAGACCAGCCGGCGGCCGTCGGGCGTGCCCAGCAGGCGCGCGAAATTCTTCGGCATGGAAGGCCCGTTCAGCGCGCGCATGATCAGGAACACCTGCGTGGTGTCGTGGCCGTCCGCCAGCAGCTTGCGGATGGCGCTGAACGCGGTGGAAAAATCGCGCTTGTAGGGATCGGGGGCAATCGCGGCAGCCATCGGCGTCTTCCTTTCGATAAGGGTTCAGTGGCGCGGGCAGGTGCTGTGCGCAGGCCCGTCGTATGGGCGGGACAGACCTGCGCTACACGTTCTCATGTAGCATGCAGCGTCGCATCCACAAAGGAAAAATGCATGTCCGCAAACCGTCTCCTCCTGCTCGCGGCCGTGTCCGTGCCATGGCTGGCCGCTTGCGCCACCGGCGCCAGCGTGGAGTATCTCCAGGCCCAGGAGCCAAAGCAGATCCACTCCGACGCAAGCGTCGGCGACCTGACACTGTGCCTGAAGAGCCGGCTGCGGGAAGAAGCCAATGTGATCGCCTATCCGGAACCGGGCAAGGTGGATGTGCGCATAGGCTCCGCCACGCGCTCCGACACCGGCTTCTTCTACATCGTCAGCCTGCGCCAGGCGCGCCAGGGCACGGACGTCGAGATCCGCGGTTCGGGCGAATGGCGCCCGACCATGAGCCCGAGCCGCGTCGCCGGCTGGGTACAGGACTGCAAGCCTGGCATGGCGCACTGAGGCGCCTTGCCGGACACGGGCGCGAGCGATCGCGCTCATGCCGTCGCCGCCTCGTTTGCGTGCACGCGCGCGGCGGCCTCCCGCACGAAGGCCACGCACGTGTCGGGGGCCGTGATCGGCAGCATGTGGCCGCCCGGCACCAGCGTCAGCGTGGCGCCCGTCACCTTTGCGGCCAGGGCCTCGCCATTGGCGGCCGGATCGAGAATGCGGTCTTCGCGGCCGAACAGAATGCTCACCGGCACGTGCAGCTCACTGTAGCGTGCGACCAGCGGCCCCAGGCTTGGGGCTCCGGCGACCAGATCCTCCGATGCCGCCACGAAATGGCTGGGACGCACGGTCAGCATGCCGCCGCCGCGCAAGGCAAAGTCCGCCGGCACGGGGTCTGGCCCGAACACGATCTCCAGTACCTCGTCGCGCCCCAATTCCGACATCGGCACCGCCAGGGTCCAGGCCACCAGCTGGCGCACCCAGTGCCGCCGCAGCGTGAGCGCGCGGAATACCGGCGGAACGTGCTCGGCCGGGTGCGTCAGCGGCGCCAGCAGCGCCAGCCCGCCGACGCGATCCGAATGGCCCGCGGCCAGTGCGAGCGCGATGGCGCCGCCCAACGAGTGGCCGACCACGAGCGGGCGTTCCAGGCCGAGCTTCTCGATCAGCGCCGCCAGCACATCGGCCTGTGCGGGCAGATCTGCGCGCGCGCCGGGCGCACGCACGGAATAGCCCGAGCCCGGCCGGTCCACCGCCACCACGCGGAAATCGCGCGCCAGCGGTTCGATCATGCCGTAGGCGAAATTGCCGATCTGGCCCGAGAGACCGTGCACCAGCAGCAGCGCCGGACCCTTGCCGCGCTCGACCACATGCAGGCGCGCGCCGGGCACATCGACCAAGCGCCCGTCGGGCGGCAGCGCGGCCTCGACGCGCCGCACCGTGCGCAAGGTGTACACGAAAAGGCCGGCGAACAGCACCGCCAGGGCCAGCGCTGCGTAGAACAGAATCATCATGGCTGGACCTCGCCGCCGGACAGGCTTGCCGGCGTCTCGCGCTGCGCCGGTGCGCTGCGCGGCATGGCGAACTGCAGCACGCCGTCGGCAATGCGGCCGTGGCGGAGCGTGAGCAGGTCGAGGATGTAGTTCTGGTAGAGGCGCCATGGCCTGCGGTCGCCCTGTCGTGGCAGCACGCCGGCCGCACGCTGCACATAGCCCGACGTGAAATCCAGGAACGGCGCGGGCTGCACGGATGCGTCGCGCCGCGGCATGGCCACGCGGTGCCCATGGCGGTCCATGTACCGCAACAGCCGGCACACGTATTCGGCGGTCAGGTCCGCCTTCAGGGTCCAGGAGGCATTGGTGTAGCCGAAGGCCAGCACCAGGTTCGGCACGTCATCGAGCATCATGCCCTTGTATGTCATCAGCGCGGCCGGCACGCGCGGCTGCCCGTCGACGCTGACGGCGATGTCGCCAAGCATATTGAGCCGCAGGCCGGTGGCCGTCACGATGATGTCCGCCGGCAGGGTCTGGCCCGACGCCAGCACGATGCCGTCCTCCGCAAAGCGCTCGATGGTATCGGTGACGACCGACGCGCGGCCGTCGCGGATCTCGCGGAACAGGTCGCCGTCCGGCACCAGGCACACGCGCTGGTCCCACGGCTTGTAGCGCGGCGTGAAGTGCTTGCCGACATCGAAGCCGGGGCCGAGCTGCGCGGCGGCCATGCCGACCATGGCCGCGGCGACCCGCTCCGGACGGCGCCGCGCGAGTTGGAAGAAGTACATGCCGAGCAGCACGTTCTTCCAGCGCGTGGCCGCGTAGGCGAGCCGTTCCGGCAACAGCCGCCGCAGCCGGGCGGCTATCGCATCCTGGCCGGGACGGGTCACGACGTAGCTGGGCGAGCGCTGCAGCATGGTCACGTGCGCGGCAGTTGCCGCCATGGCCGGCACCAGCGTGACCGCCGTGGCGCCGCTGCCGATCACCACCACGCGCTTGCCGGCATAGTCGAGCGACGGATCCCAGAACTGCGGGTGAACGATGCGGCCGCGGAAGCGCTCCTCGCCGGGGAAGGCGGGCCGGTGGCCCTGTGCATAGCTGTAGTAGCCGGCACACACGTACAGGAAGCGCGCGCGCCACTGCTGGCCGCTGCCGTCCCCGGTACGTTCGGTCGTGACCGTCCAGCAGCCTTCGTGGCTGTGCCATGCGGCGCCGACCACCTTGTGGCCGAAGCGGATGTGCGGGGTAATGCCCGCTTCGTCAGCGGTCTCACGGATATAGGACAGGATCGACGGGCCGTCGGCAATGGCCTTCGCGCCCTGCCACGGCTTGAAGCGGTAACCCAGCGTGTACATGTCCGAATCGGACCGGATGCCCGGATAGCGGAACAGGTCCCAGGTACCGCCGATGGCCTCCCGCGCCTCCAGGATGGCGTAGCGCTTGCCGGGACAGCGCTGCTGCAGGTGCCGCGCGGCGCCGATGCCGGACAGGCCGGCGCCAACGATCAGGACATCGAGCAACGTGTCTTCGGGTGCGGCAACGGTCATGGCGGGACTCCCGGATGCGGTCACTTCTGACACCATAGGTTGTCAGATGCCATCTGACAATAGGGAATGTCATAATCGTCCGATGATGCGCGACCCGACCGAGCCGACCGAGGCGACTGAAACGCTCCCCGCGCGCCGCTACCGCGGTGCAGCCGCCGACGAACGGCGCACCCAGCGCCGTTGCCAGCTGGTTGCCGCGGCCATCCAGGTCTATGGCGAGCGCGGCTACCAGAATTCCACCGTCAAGGCCGTGTGCGAAGCGGCCGGGCTGACCGAGCGCTACTTCTACGAATCCTTCCCCAATAGCGAAGCCCTGCTGGAGGCTTCGTTCCGCGCCGTGACCGATCTCCTGCTGCAATCGATCGGGCATGCGATGCAGGACGCCGGGCGTGGGCGCCAGGCGCGCGCGCTGGCCATGCTGCGCGCGTATTTCGGCGCCCTGCAGCGCGAGCCGCGCTCCGCCCGGGTGTTTCTGGTGGAGATCCGCGGCGTCAGCAAGCGCGTCGACGAAGCGCTCGACGCGTCGCTGCGCGCCTTCGGCGCCCTGCTCGCGCAGGCGCTGCTGCCGCCGGGGCAGACTGGCGATCCATTGCTGCTGGCCGGCATCGCCGGCGGCATCGTGCATATCGCGCTGCGCTGGATCCGCGACGGCTACGCGCCCGACGTCGACACGGTGGCCGCAACCGCGCTGGAACTGGCGATGGTGCTGACGCGCAAACCGGCCGGATCCTGATTCCCGTTTTCCACGGGCGCCCGGTCGCGGACCGGTAAAGCTTGCACCGGGAAAGGCGTAGCGAAGCCGGAAGCGCGGCAACGCCGTCGCCCGGGCGCTGGCAAGGAACTTGCGAGCGCCCATGCATGGGCGACTGCACTTCCGCGCACCATGAACCTTCGCGATACGATTCACGCGCTGATCACTACGCATGCCCCCGAGGGCGACATCCCGCTGCCTGGGTACGGCAACACGGCCGCACGCTGGCAGCTGTTCGCCATCGTCGCGGCCGCGCACGGGACCGTCGCCATCCAGCTGTTCGAAGCCCACGCCGACGCGCTGGCGATCCTGTCCGAGCTAGTCCGGGCCCGGCCCGAGCCGGGCACCCAGTGGGCGGTGTGGGCGGCCGAGCCGCCCGATGCGCGCGTGTGCGCCAGCCCCGCGCCGGACGCGGACACACAGGACCTGGCAACGCACGCGGGCATGACGCACGGCAGGCCGGTGTTGCTCAATGGCCGCAAGGCCTGTTGCGCCGGCGCCGGCGGCGTATCCCATGCCTTGCTGACCTGCCACGACGCCGACGGCGTGCCGTGGCTCGCGGCCATCGACATGCACGGCCCGGGTGTGACAGTCACGTCCTCCGGCGGGCACGGCGACGGCATGAAAGACACCTGCAGCGGCGGCCTGCTGCTCCATGATTGTCCCGCGCTGTTGGTCGGCGGCCCGCGCGCCTATCTGGAGCGGCCCGGCTTCTGGCATGCGGGCGCCGGCATGGCCGCGTGCTGGTACGGCGCCGTATTGCCGCTGGCGCTGGCCGTGCGGGACACCGTGCGCCAGGGCAGCGACGCCCATGCCGCCACGGAGCTCGGCGCCATCGACGGCGACCTGCATGCGGCCGCCGCGCTGCTGCGCGAGACCGCCGAATGGATCGACACCCAACCGGACGATGATGCGTTCATGCCCGCCATGCGCGTGCGCACGGTGGTCGAAGCCACGGTGCAGCGCGTGCTGCATCGCGCCGGCAACGTGCTCGGCGCGGGGCCGGCGTGCCGCGATGCGCGACTGTCCGCGCTCTACGCGGACCTGCCGGTGTTCCTGCGGCAAAGCCATGCCGGACGCGACCTGGCGGCACTTGGCACCGCCCTCAGCCACGCCGACAACGGCTACGCGCTTTGACTTCGCCGACGGCCTTCGAGGCAATCTTCAAGCAGGACGACCCGTGGGGCTTCGAATCGCTATGGTATGAAGCGCGCAAGCGCGACCTGCTGATGGCGGTATTGCCGGAAGCGCGATATGCCCGTGCGCTGGAGGCCGGCTGCGCGACCGGCATGCTGACCGAGCGGCTTGCGGCACGGTGCGATGCGTTGCTGGCCGTCGACTTCGTGGCCCGTGCCGTTGCGCGCACGCGTGCGCGCCTGGCGGGCCACGCGCATGTCGAGGCGCGCGTGGCCAGGCTTCCGGCGGACTGGCCCTCAGGCAGCTTCGACCTGATCGTGCTCAGCGAACTCGGCTATTACTTTGCCCCGCAAGACTGGCGCGATACGGTGACACGTGCCGTCGGCGCGCTCGCACCGGACGGCACCATCGTCGCGTGCCACTGGCTGCGCCCGTTCGCAGGGCGCCAGATGCCGACCCGCCACCTCCACGCCGCCATTGGCCGCCAGCCGGGGCTGCGTCGTCATGTGCGGCATGTCGAGCCGGACTTCCTGCTCGACGTCTGGTCGCGCAATGAACAGCCGCTGCGCCTGCGGGAGCCCATGCAGTGATCGACGTGTGGTGCCCGTGCCGAGCCGGCGTGCGTCGGCTACTGCAGCGGTACGCCGGTGTCCTTGACCACGCGGGCCCAGCGTTCGCGTTCGCTCTGGATGAAGCCCGCGAAGTGGGCCGGCGTATCGCCGCCGGGCATGCCGCCCAGTTCGGCCAGCTTGCCGCGGGTCGCGGGCTCGGCGAGGATGCTCGCGACGTGCTTCTGCAGCAGGTCGATGATGGCGGGCGGCGTGCCGGCCGGGGCAACCAGCCCGAACCATGCGGTCACCTGGAAATCATCGAGGCCCGCTTCCTTCATCGTCGGCACATCGGGAAGCTCGGCCACGCGCGTGGCGCTGGTCACGGCGAGCGCGCGCAGCTTGCCGGCCCGGATATGCGGCAGCGAGCTGGGCAGGTTGTCCACCATCATGCTGACCTGGCCGGCAAGAAGATCCGAGACGGCAGGCGCCGCGCCTTTGTACGGCACGTGCACGACATCGATGCCCGTGCGCTTGCGAAACAGCTCGCCCGCAAGATGCGGAGACTGGCCGGTGCCGGACGACGCAAACGACAGTTGTCCCGGCCGGGCCTTGGCAAGCGCCACCAGCTCCGCGACGGAGCGGGCGGGCACGGCGGGGTTGACGACCAGCACATTGGGCACCGACACCACCAGCGTGACTGGTGCAAAGTCCTGCGGTTTGTAGGGCAGGTGCTTGTACAGGCCGTAGTTGATGGCGTTAGGCCCGATGTTGCCCATCATCAGCGTATAGCCGTCAGCGGACGCATTCGTGAGCGCCTGCGAGCCGATGATGCCGCCCGCCCCCGCGCGGTTCTCGACCACGACCGGCTGGCCCAGCGTCTCGCCCAGGCGCTTGCCGACCAGGCGCTTGCCGACCAGGCGCGACGCAATGTCCGTCGTGCCACCGGCGGCGGCCGGAACAATGAGCCGGATCGGCTTGTCCGGATAGGCCGCCATGGCATTGCCGCCGGCCAGCAGTCCGCTTGCCGCGGTGGCAACCGAAAGCAGCCCGAAGATAAACCGCAAACCCATCCGTCGTGGTGTCAACATGCCTGTCTCCTGGTTCTCGTGATGTTCCGGGACGCTTGCGCGAGCCCTGCACCGTTGTGGTTGGGGCAGGATACCTACGAGTCCTGGCGGTGGGATTCAGCACTGAGAAAGGCGGCCTTTGGCGCGACGGAATGGCGCGGTTGAAAGTGGAGATTTCCCATCGATGAAGAGGAAATCCCGCGATGGCTCTGGGACGCTCGCAGCGAAGCTCACCGAACGGGAGCAGCGGCAGGTGCCAGCACCAGCAGTGTCGACGTGCCGTGTGCCAGGACACGGCCGTCGCCGGACAGGATTCGTGCGTCGGCCGTGATGATTTGACGGCCCTGGTTGATCACGCGTCCTTCGGCACGGACGCGGCCGGTGTCGGCCTTGATCGGCCGGGAGAAATTGCCCTTGGTTTCGATCGTCGTGTAGCCGGTGCCGGCTGGCAGCACGGAGTTGGCCGCGCAGCCCGTAGCGCTGTCGAGCAGCGTCAGGGCCCAGCCGCCGTGGACCGTTCCCATCGGATTGAACAAGTGTGTGCCGGGGTCGCCTTCAAAGACGGCGAAGCCGTCGCCGACCTCCGTCAGCCAGAAGCCGAGCACCTCTGAAATTGGCGGTTGCGGCAAGCGGCCTTCGATGATGGCTTGCAGGATGGCTTTGCCCGTCATGCCGGCGATCTCGGCAGGGGATGCGACGCCGTAGCGGTGGGTGGTCATGGTTGCCTTGTCTCCCGATTGGAAGGGGGTAGATTACATGGAGATCGGGGGATGCGCGGAGGTCAAATAGAAACGGAAGCACCAGCATCTGCGCCGTTGATGTCCCCGACCAACCGACTACTGAGCCGCGCAGCAGCCGAAGGCGATGATGCGAAATCGCTCGCAGTGTCGGGCCACGGACAGGTTCGGGGCTGGTTCAATCATTGTTGGAGAGCCTGCATACGGACGCGCACCATGCGGCAGGCAGCCGGGCACGCTCTGAAGCGAGTACCCGTACGAAATTCTCCGCACACTACGATCAATATTCGCCCGTTAGGGCAAGCGACGCGTTTCTTTGCTTGCCAAGCACGACAACCCAATCATTCACTGAAGCGCCTCACAATCCCCCAAAGAACCAAAAATAACGCCCGCGCCAGGAAACAGCCGGGAGGCCTGGGCGGGCGTTGCAAGCCGTACGATGCGGGGCCGCACGGCTCCGACATCGTAAGCAAATATGGCGGGGGCAACTGCCAACAATTGTGTCTGACCAAGCGTCAGGCGCGCGGCGCCGGCAAGTGCAGCGTGAACGTGGCGCCGGCGCCGGCATCGCTCACCACGCCAATGCTCCCGCCGTGGCGTTCCACGACGGTTTTCGCCAGCACCAGGCCAAGCCCGCTGCCTGCCGGCGCCCGCGCGTCATGCTCATGCAGGCGCGCAAACGGCTGGAACAACCTCTGCTGCTGCGCCAGCGCAATACCCGGCCCCCGGTCCGTGACCGATACGGCATAGCCCCCCGGCTCCGTCCGCAATGCCACCCTGACCTCCGCGCCGCGCGGGCTGAACTTGACGGCGTTGCTGACGAGGTTGCCCATGGCGCGCACCAGCAACGCGGGCTCGGCGCGGATCACGGCAGGCTCATCAGGCAGCTCCACGTTCAGCGGCACGCCGCGCGCGCTGGCCAGCGCCCACAGTTCGTCGGTGGCGTCGAGCACCAGTCCGGCAAGGTCGACATCGCGCAGGGCGAGTGGCTGCGTCTCCGCGCGCGCCACGCGAATGAAATCGTCGGCCAGCGACATGGTGCGCCGGGCATGCGTGTCGATGCGCGAGAGCAGGTCGGCAGAGCGCTCGTCGCCGGCCGCGCCGCGATGCAGGTCGATCAGCGCCAGGATCGACGCCTGCGGCGAACGCATGTCATGCGACAGGAAGCGCAGCATCTGCTCGCGCTGCCGCTCGGCCAGGCGAATGGCCGTGATATCGATGAAGCTGACGATCAGCCCGGCCACCGTGCCCTGCTCCCCATGCAGCGGCGCACCGTGCATCAGGTAACGCCGCTCGTCGCGCGCAGCCAGTTCGATGCCGTCATCGGACCCGCCCGCCGACGCGCTGCGCGCATGCAGCGCCTGCCAGTACGCCAGCGCGGCTTCGGGCTCGGCGAAGAGTACGGCCATCACGGCGCGGATATCGGCGTTGGCGTCGAACGCATGGCCACCGCTGCCGGCGACCGCGCCCAGCACGCCGGGCACCAGCGCCACGCAGCGGCGGTTCGCGAGCAGCACCCCGCCTTCAAGATTGCAGATCACCGTCGCCTCGGGCAGGCTCTCCAGCCCGTCGGCCAGGAAGCGGCGCAGGTCGTGCAGCCGGGAACTCATGCGATAGACCGCGCGCATGCGGCTGTCGAGCGTGGCGCCTTGCGCCGCGGGGACGGGAGGCAGGCCGGGCTCGCGCTCGTGGCGGGCCAGTTCGTCGGCCAGGAAGCGCAGCGCCGCCTCCTGGCGGCGCCAGCTCCATAACGGATAGAACATCAGGCAGCCAAGCAGCGCGGCGGCCGGCGCGAACCACAGCCGCGCGCCAGCGAGCACAAGCGGCGGCCCGGCCAGCAGCGCGGCAACCACCAGCCCGGTCGCCACCAGCGCCCCGCGCGGCGTCAGCACCAGCGCCGCCAGCGCGGCCGCCAGCACCGCCAGGACGGTGCACGCCCATCCCCAGCCCGGCGGCGCCGCGACGATGGCGTGATCCTCCTGCAGCGTCTGCAGCGTATTGGCCAGGATTTCCACGCCGCTCATGCCGCGCCCGTCGCGCGCCACCGGCGTGGGCAACACGTCGCCCATGCCGGTGGCAATGGCGCCGAGCAGCACGGCCTTGCCGCGGAACAGGGCGGGATCGGCGCGCCCCGCCAGCACTTCGCGTGCCGAGACTCGCGCAAACGTGCCGGGTGGCCCCGCAAACGGAATCCGCAGCCGGTATCGGCGTTCCCAGCCGAAGGCATCGACCACGCCGGCCGCTTCATGCCGATACGCGTCGACCGGCCGCGGTGCCGCGGGCCATGAGGCCATCACCGCCGCCACGTGTGGCAGCCCGGCCTGCAGCGCGGGTTGCGGCCCTTCCAGCAGGTACACCTGCCGCGCCACGCCGTCCGTGTCGACGGACAGGTTGATGTGCCCCACCCCGGCGCCCAGCCCCGCCAGCGGATAGCGCACCATCATGCCGCCCGCCGAGGGCTCTGCCAGCGCGGGCAATACCACGTTGCCCGCGGCGGCCAGGCTGCGCGCGAGCACTGCATCGTCCTGCGGATAACGCGTGTCGCGCTCGGTCAGGATCACGTCCACGCCGATCACGCGCGGCTGTCCGGCGGCAATGCGGTCGACCAGTTGCGCCAGCACGGTGCGGCGCCAGGGCCAGCGGCCGATCGTCACGAGGCTGGCATCGTCGATGGCCACGATGACGATGTCGTCGCGCGCGGCATGGTGCTGCGCGCCGATGGCAAGATCATAGAGGGCCAGGTCCGCGCGCTCGGCCCAGCCGTAGCGCGCGACCACCGCCACCAGCGCCAGCACGGCGGCCAGCAGCAAGGCCCACTCGGCCAGCGTACGCCGCCCGAAGGCGGCCCCGCGGAGGCGTCGCCACGGCTTATCGGAGGCGGACGCCGTCGCCATGGCTGCCCTCGTCGCGGGCGTCGTTGCCGATGCGGATCGCGCCGCCCAGCCCGTCGCGCAGGTAGCCCGCTATGTCGAGGCGCTGCGGCGCGGAGAATGCGGCGGCGGGCTCGCGGCCGTCCGCTGCCGCGCGCGCCACGCGCACGTAGTAGGTGCCGACCGGCGGCCGCGGCAGCGCCACTTCGTTGTCGGCGCTGCGCTGGTCCGACACGATGCGCGTGAAGGCGGCGTCCTCGGCCATCTGCACGCGATAGCCGGCCGTGGCCCGGGCGTCGGCCGGCCAGCCGATGCGCAGGCGGTTGCCGTCGTCGTTCAGCGTCGGCACGGGCGGCGCCGGTTCGAGCGTGAATGGCACCGCCGCCGACCACGGCCCGGGCCGCCCCGCCGCATCCAGCGAGCGCACGCGCCATAACCAGGTCCCCGGCGCCAGCTTCTGCACGGCCTGTTCGGATTTGCCCTGCAGCGTGGCCGCCGTGACGGCAAACCCCGCATCCGCCGACACCGCGAGTTCATACGAGGCCGCGGCGCCAACGGCGGCCCACTCGAACGCGACCGACCCGCCATAACGCACCGTCCCGGCGGCCGGCTGCAGCGTGAACGGCGCCGGCGGATTGAGTCGCACGGCGAATGGTGCCGAGGCTGGCCGGCCGGCCAGCCGCTGCGCGTCCACGGCGCTCACCACCAGGTGGAGCGGACCTTCGGGCAGGCCATCCAGGCCGATTTGCGTATCCGCCGTGTCGCCGGTCCAGACCAGCTCGGTCAGCGCAGCATCGCGCGCCACCGCGACATGGTAGGCCGCGGCGCCCGGCACGGCCTGCCAGCTCGCCTCCGTGGCGGGGCCCACGACCGTGTCCGGAAGCGGCTGCAAGGCTGGCGCGGGCAGCAGTGCAACCGGCCGTGACAGGCGATGGCCCGCCGCCACGCCGATCCCGTAGCCGGCCGTCACCGCCGTGGCGGATGCCGCGCCGGCCCGGCCCACGCTGACGCTGCCATCCAGCACCTCGGTGCGGCTGCCGGCAGCGTCGGCGGCAACGCGGTAGCGCGTGCCCCGCACACCGGTCACCATCATCGGCGTATGCAGTTCGAAGCGGCCCACGCCGCCGCCCTCGGGCGCCACGCGCGTTTCGGCCTGGCCGCCTTCGACGCGGATCACGGTATCGGTCAGGCCGGACTTGCGGAACGTGCGCAGCCGCTGCACCGCCACGGTCGTGCCCGGCGGCAGCGTGACGCGCGTGCGGTCCGGCAGTTCCAGCGTGACGGTGCTGCCGACGGCCGTGACAATGCGCGCGCTTTCGCGCAACGCCTGCCCGGCGCGCAGCGGCTCGCCATCCGCCTGGGCCGGCCCGCGGACGAACACGACGCGCGCCGCGGCGGGCTGCTCGGGAATCTGACCAAGCGGGATGCGCAGGCGCGTGCCCGGCGCCAGCCGGTACGGATTGGCCACGCCGTTATGCGCCTGGAGCAGGCGCCAGCCGTCGGCGCTGGCCATGTAGCGCCCGGCCAGCGTGAACAGGTTGTCGCCGGGCTCGACCACGTAGAGGAAGTCGGCGCCTTCGGCACCGGCCGGTCCCCCCTGCGCCGGCCCGGCGGGCCCCAGCCAGATTGCCAGCGCCATGCCGGTCGCTGCCGCGGCTCTAAGCATGGGATTGATCCTCGGCGCTGGTCTCTTCGAAGCGGTAGCCGTGCGAATAGACCGAGGTCAGCCGCACGCCGTTCTCGGGGCGCAGCGCCAGCTTGATGCGCAGGCGCGAGATGTGCGTGTCGACCGTGCGCGACCCCGCGCCGATGGCGCGGCCCCACACGGCCTGCTCCACCACGTCGCGCGACAGCAGCCGCCCCATGTTGCGGAACAGGAACAGCGCAAGCTCGTACTCGCGCGGCGATACCGTAACGGGCTCGCCGCCTAGCGTGATGGTGCGCGCGCGCGGATCCACGCAATAGTTGCCGCGGCGGATGACATCGGCATCCTGCGTGGCTTCGGGGTAGGCGCGCCGCAGCAGCGAACGCGCGCGTGCCAGCAGTTCGCCGGCCCGGATCGGCTTGAGCATGTAGTCGTCGGCCCCGACGCTCAGGCCGGCAACGATGTCCTCTTCGGCGGTGCGGCTGGTCAGGAACAGGATCGGCGGCATGGCGCCGGAGGTCTGGCGCACCCAGCTCACCAGTTCAAAGCCGCTGGTATCGGGCAACTGCCAGTCCATCACCAGCAAGTCGAACGACTGCTCGCGCAGCGCGCGCAGCAAGGCCGCACCCGTGGCGTAGGATTCGCATTCGAATCCCGCCTCGTCCAGTATTTTCCGGATCAGTTCAGCCTGGTCCGGATCGTCTTCCACCGAGGCAATCCTCATCCTCACACCCTTCTGCCTGCTGCGACTGCAAATTGCTTCCGCGATCGTGCGGTCGTGCGTTATTGATCTTTTTTGGTCGCTCCCCTTCCACACCGGTGAGCGCGGCCGTGGGAAGCACCGCAGCGAGCCCCGTCCGAAGCCTCGCCACAACCCACCATGTTACTCAATCGAGGCTGGCGTCCCCGGGACGCCCGAGATGCTCGCCGCTGGCCCTGACCAGGGACGACTTCTTTGATCTGAGGACAACGCCCGCGCACCGAATGTGGGCAGCTCGACATGCTAGGCGAGCCGGACGCAACACATTGTCAACAATTGTGACAAGGCGAACCATTGCCGTAGCACAGGAGATCGCACCCGGCCAGCTATGGCCAGGGATCCAGACAAGGCGGGATATGCTGCGACGGCGCAAGGCGAATCGTCGCCCTGGCCCGGTGAAACGCTGAGCCGTGATGGAACGGCCTTCCTAAAGCGAATGAATCATGGTGTTTTCCCGTTCTGAAAAGCCATCCGCCCGTGCGTGGCGACGGTGTTTTAGTCGCGGAACTGCCAGCGGGCAATTTCCACGCGGTTTTATTTTTCCCGAACCCTTTTAGACGGTTCGTCCTACGGCCGCATCCCCCGAACGTGGTACGCACAGGGGTAAGCAAATGTAAAAGTAATGGCTTACAAAGCAGACATTATGCCCGGCAACATGCCCCGGTGATACGAGTGCATAAACTGAAGTTCAGTCAATACCGCTGTGAGGCACTGTTGGGGTGCGTCTCTCAGGGAATTCACTGAATCGACGGTGATGTAGAAACCGTTAATATCTCGTGTCGGAACGTCTCATCATGATTTGGCGCTTTGCCTGATTGACACGCCGGGAAAATTCGTCAGAATGTTTCCCGCATGTGCAGCGCCTTTTTGATGTGTCGATCCGCGGTGTTTTTCGTTTGTCATACCAGCGACACAGGGAAGGCATAAACAATCCGCAAAGGAATCGGGCATTCACCAACCCTTGCGCGATTCCTGCATTGAGCACGATGTACAGCGGGCAATTAAGCTCATTTGAAATTCAAGGTTGAAAAGATATGGATACCGGTACCGTTAAGTGGTTCAACGACGCCAAGGGCTTCGGCTTCATCACGCCGGACGCAGGCGGCAACGATCTGTTCGCGCACTTCTCGGCGATTGAAGGCAACGGCTTCAAGTCGTTGAAGGAAGGCCAGAAGGTCCGCTACGTCAAGGCGATGGGCCAGAAGGGCGAACAAGCCACTAAGATCCAGGCGGTCTGATCCGGTTTGGAACACCGCAGGCGCGCGCCCATGCACGTGCCTGCCACCAGAGAGCCCCGCGAACGCGGGGCTCTTTGTTTTTGGCGACGACGCAGCGGCATCCACGCACTTGCCATCGCGCTGGCCCTGCCGCTGCAACCGGCCTGCGCCGAAACCGTTGCCAACTATGGCCACGACCCCTTCGTGCAGGTGTCTTCGCGCGTTGCCGATTGCCCCGAGCCGGCCGGCCCGCGCGTCAGCGAGGCCGAATGGCGCCGCGAGGCGCACCATCGCATCGAGCAAGGCAACCACTGCTGGACCGAGGGCCGCTGCCGCCTGGCCAATGCATTCCAGTACGACCAGGACATCGCCGAAAGCCTGCAACGCCGACTGCAAACGCTGGCCGTCACCATGCCCGCCTGGCAGGACAGCACGCTCTGGATCACGGTGCGCGGACGCTGGCTGACCGTGCAGGGATGCGTCCGCCCGGGCTTTGCCGTGGCGCCCTTCCTTGCCGCGCTGCGCGAGGTGGCCGATGTCGAGAAGGTCGTCGACCAGACCACCTCGACCCCCGGCCGCGGCGTGCCCTACGTGCGCTTTTCGCCGGGCCGATAAGGCACTCCGGCCTGGCCGGCCTGTTGCGAGGTTGTTGCTATAATCGGCCGACCCCCAACCACCGTGAGCGTGGCTCGGCGCCGTGGTCCGCCGATGCCGCCCGACGGAAAAAAAAGCGCGTCGAGGAGTTACGTGGCCGGTACTCAAATCGCAACGCCAGATGCCCCAATCGCCGGCGCAGCCACGCCGGCCGTATCTTCGGGCAGTTCCTTCCACGCGGCCATGCGCATCCTGCCGGCAGCCCAGCGGCAGGCCATGTTCGAGATCTATGCGTTCTGCCGTGCCGTCGACGATATCGCCGACTGTGACGCGCCGCATGCCGAACGCCTTGCCGGCCTGGATGCCTGGCGCCGCGACATCGGCCTGTGCTATGCGGGCGTGGCGCCGGCCGCGCTGCGGTCACTGGCCCGGCAGATTGACGCCTTCCACCTGCGCCAGCAGGACTTCCTGGACGTGATCGACGGCATGACCATGGATGTGGTCGCCGATATCCGCGCGCCCGACGCCGCCACGCTGGACCTCTACTGCGATCGCGTCGCGAGCGCGGTGGGCCGGCTGGCCGTGCGCGTGTTCGGCGTCGACGAGGCCCCCGGGCTGGCGCTGGCCCATCATCTCGGGCGGGCGCTGCAGCTCACCAATATCCTGCGCGATATCGACGAAGACGCCGCCATTGGCCGTCTCTACCTGCCCGCGCCCGCACTGGCCGCCGCGGGCGTACAGGGACTGGAACACGCCACGCCGCTGGAAGTCGTGGCCCATGCCGGCATCGACGCCGCCTGCGCGGCCGTCGCGCGCGAGGCGCAGGCCCACTACGAACAGGCCGACGCCGTCATGGCGCGCTGCCCGTCACGCGCGGTGCGATCGCCGCGGATCATGTCCCAGGTCTATCACTGCCTGCTCGTGCGCCTGCGCGCGCGGGGCTGGCGCGCACCGCGCGCACGCGTGCGCGTGCCGCGCGCGCGGATGCTGTGGATCGTTCTGCGCCACACCATGGTCTGAAGATGCTGCGCGGGGAAGCGCGGCTGGCGTACCACGTCCGGCTGCATCCCGAACACCATCTTCCAGGCACGCATGCGTCGTGCCGAACAAGGAGTTTGCATGTCGATGAATGAGGCCGTCCTTGCCGCACCGCGCGCCGCCATGGCGGCCGCAGCGCCGGCCGCCCCGGACGCCCTGGAAGCCGGTATCGGCTACGCGCTCGATGCCCTGCTGGCCCAGCAGAAGTCCGACGGGCATTGGGTCTACGAGCTGGAAGCCGACGCCACCATTCCCGCCGAATACCTGCTCATGGTGCACTACCTGGGCGAGACCCCGGACCTGGCGCTGGAGGCGCGCATCGCGCGCTACCTGCGGCGCATCCAGAATGCCGAGGGCGGCTGGCCGCTGTTCCATGAAGGCCGCTCCGACGTCAGCGCCAGCGTGAAGGCCTATTTTGCGCTGAAAATGGCCGGCGACGATCCGCAGGCGCCGCACATGGCGCGCGCGCGCGCGGCCATCGCGGCCATGGGCGGCGCGGAAGCCAGCAATGTCTTCACGCGCACGCTGCTGGCGCTGTTCGGCGTGATGCCCTGGCAGGCGGTGCCGATGATGCCGGTGGAAATCATGCTGTTGCCGCAGTGGTTCCCGTTCCACCTGTCCAAGGTGTCGTACTGGGCCCGCACGGTGATCGTGCCGCTGCTGGTGCTGAACAGCCTGCGGCCGCAGGCGCGCAACCCGCGCAAGATCGGCATCGACGAGCTGTTCACCGCCCCGCGCGACGCCGTGCGGCTGCCATCGAAGGCGCCCCACCAGCATGCCGGCTGGTATTCGCTGTTCCGCGGTGCCGATGCGCTGCTGCGCGCCGCCGAGCCTGTCATGCCGGGCGCGCTGCGCCGTCGCGCCATCGACGCGGCGAAAGCCTTCGTGCGCGAGCGGCTCAATGGCGAAGACGGGCTGGGCGCGATCTTCCCGGCCATGGCGAACTCGGTGATGATGTTCGACGTGCTTGGCGTTCCGCCCGACGATCCGGACCGTGCCGTGGCGCGGCGCTCGATCGAGAAGCTGCTGGTCATCCACGGCGACGAAGCCTACTGCCAGCCATGCCTGTCGCCGGTCTGGGATACCGCGCTGGCCGCGCATGCGCTGCTGGAAGCCGGCGGGCCGCGTGCCACGGCCGCGGTCGGCCGCGCGCTGGACTGGCTGCGCCCGCTGCAGGTACTCGATGTGCGCGGCGACTGGACCGTGCGCCGCGCGCAGGTGCGCCCGGGTGGCTGGGCATTCCAGTACGCGAACCCGCACTACCCCGACGTGGACGACACCGCGGTCGTCGCCGCGGCGATGCACCGCGCTGCCCAGGCAGTGCCGAGTCAACGCCAGGACCCGAACGCCGAAGCGGTCACGCGTGCGATCGAATGGATCGTCGGCATGCAAAGCGGCAATGGTGGTTGGGGCGCCTTCGAGCCTGAGAACACGCATCTCTACCTGAACAACATCCCGTTCGCGGACCACGGCGCGCTGCTGGACCCGCCCACGGCCGACGTCTCGGCGCGCTGCCTGTCGATGCTGTGCCAGACCGGTGACACGCCGCAGAAGAGCGAACCCGCCGCGCGCGCACTGCGCTACCTGCTGGCCGAGCAGATGCCTGACGGCAGCTGGTTCGGGCGCTGGGGCACCAACTACATCTACGGCACCTGGAGCGCCCTGTGCGCGCTCAATGCCGCGGGCCTGGGCCGGGATGCGCCGCCGGTGCGGCGCGCCGCCGGCTGGCTGGCCGGCATCCAGAATGCGGATGGCGGCTGGGGCGAGGACGGCGACAGCTACAAGCTCGAATACCGTGGCTACGAACGCGCGCCCAGCGTGGCATCGCAGACGGCCTGGGCGTTGCTGGGCCTGATGGCAGCCGGCGAGGCCGCGCACCCGGCCGTGGCACGCGGCATCGAATACCTGCTGCGCACGCAGCAAGCCGACGGCCTGTGGCGCGAGCCGCGCTTCACCGCCGTGGGTTTCCCGCGCGTGTTCTACCTGCGCTATCACGGCTATGCCCGCTACTTTCCGCTGTGGGCGCTGGCGCGCTACCGCAACCTGCAGCGCGGCGGCAAGCGCCAGGTGGCGTGGGGACTGTGAACCGCACCGCGCAAGCGCCTGTCATGAGCGAGCCGCGCGTGCTGGTGGTCTGCGGCATGGATTTCGAAGCGAACATCGCCGCGGGTCCGGACAGCGAGGTCGTGTACGGCCAGCGCGGCGCGGCATTGGGCGCCGCCATCGAGCGCCGGGCCGGTGCATGCGCCGGTATCCTCAGCTTCGGCGTGGCCGGCGGTCTGGATCCTGCGCTGGCGCCGGGCGCGCTCATCGTTGCCACGGATGTGCGCGACGCATCCAGCGGAATCTCCACGCCAGCCGATCCCGACTGGCAGTGCGCGTTGATGCGGGCATTGCCGCAGGCGCTATCCGGCCCCCTGGCCGGCTCGGACACCGCCGTGGCGGCGCTCGCCGACAAGGCTGCCCTGTACGCCGCCAGCGGTGCGCTGGCCGTCGACATGGAATCTCATATCGCCGCCCGTATCGCGCGCAGCCACGGCCTGCCATTTGCGGCGTGCCGCGTGGTGATCGATCCGGCCACGCGCGCTGTCCCGCCACTGGCGCTGGCCGGGATGGGGGGCGACGGGCGCACCGATGTCGGCGCTGTCATGGCCGGCCTGCTGAAGGCGCCCTGGCAACTGCCGGCGCTGATGCGACTTGGGCGAGATGCCAGCGCCGCACGTGCGAGGTTGATGGCGATACGAGGCGCTGTTGGTCAGGGCTGGGGTATGGGCGACGAGCTTGCCACTGCCAGGCTTAAATCTAGCGAGCGCGATTCCAGGCTTTAGCGCGTGCGGCTTTTCAAGCGGTTGCGGAACTCGGCAGCAAACGCGTCCACACCGCCGTATTCGATCCCTTCGCCGCTGCTAAGCCCTTCGACCACGAGGTCATAAAGACGTTTCTCGGCGTCGTTGCGGGGACCGACAGCCTTCGCGGCATCGGGCTTTGGCGAGCATGGTGGGATCGAGCGGTTCATGACGGCATTCTACCGATGCTGGCGTCCGTCCAAGGCGCCGCGAGAGACAGCATCAATTACCCAAACTTCCGCGCCGCATCCAGCGCCAGCCCCGATCCGATCCCCCCGAACAAATCCCCTTCCACCCGCCGCGCCTTCGGCAGCAATTCGCCGAGCCGCTGCCGCAGCAACGGCACGCTGCTGGAACCGCCCGTGAACAGGATGGTGTCGACCGCATCCGGCGTCACGCCGGCCGTCGCCAGCATGTCCTGCACGGTCTTCTCGGTCTTCGCCACGAGCTTGCCGATGGCATCGTCGAACTCCTGGCGCGTGATGGCCAGCCTCAGTTCGGGCTCGATGCGATGCAGGTCGACGTCGGTGCGGTCCGTGCCCGAGAGCGCAATCTTGGCCGCTTCCATCTGGATAGCCAGCCAGTGGCCCGCGCGCTCGCGGATCAGGCGGATCATCCGGTCGAGCATCGCGGTGTCGGCCGCGTCGCGATAGTTGTCCATCACGATCGCCCACGCCTTGCGCGTGTAGACGAGGTTGATGGTGTGCCAGCTCGCCAGGTCGAAGTACTGGCCCGACGGCATCTCCTTGCCGTTGCGCAGCTTGCTGCCCAGGCCCAGCAACGGCATGGCGCGCGCCAGGCTCAGTGCGCGGTCAAAGTCGGTCCCGCCGATATGCACGCCGCCATTGGCCAGGATGTCGTCACGCCGGTCCGTGCGGCTGGCGCGTTCCGGCGACAGCCGCACCAGCGAGAAGTCCGACGTGCCGCCGCCGATGTCGGCGACCAGCACCAGCTCTTCCTGCGCGATCCTGGCTTCGTAGTCGAATGCGGCCGCGATCGGCTCGTACTGGAATTCGATGTCGCGAAAGCCCGCATCCCGGGCAATCTCCGCCAGCGTCTGCTCGGCGAGCTGGTCCGCCTTCGGGTCCTCGTCGATGAAGAACACCGGACGACCGAGCACCGCGCGCGTGAACGTGGTGCCCGCCGCGCGCTCGGCGCGGCCCTTCAGCTCGCCGATGAAGTGCGCCAGCAGCTTGCGGAAGGGCATGGCCTGGCCCATTACCTCGGTGCTGTCTTCCATCATCGAGGTGCCGAGCAGGCTCTTGAGCGAGCGCATCAGCCGGCCTTCATAGCCCGCGAGGTAGTCGTCCAGCGCCGCGCGGCCATAGCTGACCAGCGGGTCTTCGGCGTGGAAAAAGATCACCGAGGGCAGCGTTTGCTTGCCGTCTTCCAGCGGCAGGAGCGCGGCCGGGTGGCCGGGGCGCGTCCAGCCCACCGTGGAGTTGGACGTGCCGAAGTCCAGGCCGCATGCGTTTGACATCATCGATTCCGTTCTCTGTACCACCACTGCAAGTTCCCCGGCGCCAGCCGATAGCCGGCGCGGGCCGGGCGCCATTGTAGTGGCAGATGCCGGCCGCCACCGGCCCTTGACACGTTTAGTCCCGACTCCTATGCTGCCTACGTTCTTTCTATAAGACCATTATTCTATCTTATAGAACACGCAGATACCAGGAGACGATATGACTTTCCCGCACCGCCGCAAGCTTCACTCGTGGGCCCGCGCCCTGCTGTGCCTCGCCATCCCCGGATTCATGGCCGCCGCAGTGCCGGTCCGCGCCGACACCTACCCGAGCCAGCCGGTACGCCTGGTGGTGCCGTTCCCGCCGGCGGGCGGCACGGACGTGCTGTCGCGACTGGTATTCAACCAGGTCGGATTGGCCACGCACTGGAACGTGGTGGTGGAAAACCGCGCCGGCGCGGGCGGCAATATCGGTCTGGATGCCGTCGCCAAGTCGAAGCCCGACGGCTACACGCTAGGGATGGGGCAGACCGCCAACCTGGCGATCAACCCGACCCTGTACCCGAAGATGCCCTATGACGCGGTGAAGGACTTCGCGCCGGTGGTGCTGGTCTCGGCCCAGCCAGTGGTACTGATCGTGCGCGCCGACGCCCCGTACAAGACGGTGGCCGATCTCGTGACGGCGGCCAAGGCCAAGTCGCTGTCGATGGCCTCGGCTGGCACCGGCACCGTGGGCCACCTGACCGGCGAGATGTTCGCGCGCCGCGCCGGCATCAAGACGCTGCACGTGCCGTACAAGGGTGCATCGCCGGCGCTGACCGACCTGCTCGGCGGCCAGACCGACTTCTACTTCGCCACGCCGCCCATCGCGATGCCGATGATCAAGGCCGGCAAGATTCGCGCGCTGGCGGTCACGTCGGCCAGGCGCCTGCCGCTGCTGCCGGCGGTGCCGACCGTGGCCGAATCCGGCTATGCCGGCTTCCAGGCGGAAGACTGGAAGGCACTGGTGGCGCCGGCCGGCACCTCGCCTGAAGTGGTCAAGCGGCTCAATGCCGAGGTCAACAAGGCGCTCGCCCAGCCCGACACCATCAGCAAGATGCGCGAGGAAGGCAGCGACCCGCGCGGCGGCAGCGCCCAGGACCTGGCCGCCTTCATCAAGGCCGAGAACGCCCGCTGGGGCACGATCGTGAAGGCATCGGGCGCGCGCGTGGAGTAGTCCGCGCCGGCCATCCCAGTATTCCGCAGGAAACCCTCATGCAAAAACCGTTGCGCCATGTGCGCGTACTCGACCTGACCAATGTGCTGGCCGGCCCGTTCTGCTGCCACCAGCTGGCGCACATGGGCGCCGAGGTCATCAAGGTGGAAACGCCGGGCACCGGCGACCTGGCGCGCCAGCTCGGCGCTGACGCCGAACTGAACCAGCGCCTGATGGGCGTGTCGTTCCTGGCGCAGAACCCGGGCAAGCAGTCGATCACCCTCAACCTGAAGCATGCGCGCGGCAAGGAGGTCTTCCGCAAGCTGGTGCAAAGCGCCGACGTCGTGGTCGAGAACTTCCGCCCCGGCGTGATGACGCGCCTGGGCCTGGGGTTCGAGACGCTGCGGCAGGACAACCCGCGCCTGATCTATTGCGCCATCTCCGGCTTCGGCCAGGACGGGCCGCTGTCGGACCTGCCGGCCTACGACCAGATCATCCAGGGCATGTCGGGCGTGATGAGCATCACCGGCGACGCGCAGACCGCGCCGTACCGGGTCGGCTACCCGGTGTCGGACACCATCGGCGGCATCACGGCGGCGTTCGCCATCGCCGCATCGCTGGCGGACCACCAGCGCACCGAGGGCTATTTCATCGACGTGTCGATGCTCGAAGCCACGCTTGCCACCATGGGCTGGGTGGTGTCGAACCACCTGATCGCCGGCAAGGCCCCGGCCCCGATGGGCAACGAGAATTTCACCGCCAGTCCGTCCGGCACTTTCCGCACCGGCGATGGCCTGCTGAACATTGCCGCCAACAAGCAGGAGCAGTTCGAGGCCGTGTGCCGCGTGGTGGGCCGCCCGGACCTGATTGCCGACGAACGCTTCGCCGCGCGCCAGGCCCGCCTGGCCAATCGCGCCGCGCTGACGCAGGCACTGGAAGCCGAGCTGGCAAGGAAACCCGCCGACGCATGGTGGGCGCTGCTCAATGAGGCCGGCGTGCCGGCCGGCCCGGTGCTGGGCGTGCCCCAGACGCTGGAACAACCGCAGGTGCGCGACCGCGGCATGATCGGCACCTTCGCCGACGTGCCCGGCGTGGGCCGCGATATCCGCGTGGTGCGCACCGGCTTCAAGCTGAACCGCGAAGCGCCGTCGGTGGACACGCCGCCGCCGCAACTGGGCGAGCACACGCGGCAAATCCTTGCCGGCCTTGGCTACAGCGAGACCGACATCGACACCCTCACACAGGAGTGCGCAATATGAGCGAGACCCGACCGACCATGGACCCCGGCCAGCAGATGTCGCAGGACTGGTGGCGCACGGAAATCATCGACATGCGCCCTGGCGAGATCCGCTATCGCGGCTACCCTATCGAGCAGCTGATCGGCCAGGTTTCGTTCGCGCAGATGATCTGGCTGATGCTGCGTGGCGATTTGCCCGGCCCGGGACAGGGCGAGCTGCTCGATGCGGCGCTGATGGCGGCCGTCGATCACGGACCGCAGGCGCCCAGCATCGCGATTGCGCGCATGGCCGCCACGTGCGGCGTCGGGCTGAACAATGCGATGGCCTCGGCGGTCAACGTGCTCGGCGACGTGCATGGCGGCGCGGGCGAGCAGGCGGTGGAGCTGTACCAGGACATCGCGCAGCGCATCGACGCCGGCGCTGCGCTGGACCAGGCCGTCAGCGCGGGCCTGCAGCACTATCGCGACCTGCACGGCAAGTTCGTGTCGGGTTTTGGCCATCGCTTCCATCCGCTGGACCCGCGCGCGCCACGCCTGCTGGCGCTGGCGGACCAGGCGGCGGAGAAAGGCGTGGTGAATGGCCGCTACGCCGCGATTGCGCGCGCCGTGGAAAGTGCGCTCTGTGAAGGGCGCAGCAAGCCCGTGCCGATGAATATCGACGGCGCCACGGCGGTAATCTACGCAGAGCTGGGCTTTCCGGCGCCGCTGGCGCGCGGGCTGTTCTGCCTGTCGCGCTCGGTGGGCATCCTGGCGCATGCGTGGGAGCAGACGCAGCAGGGCGGCCGCAACAAGGGACCGATCCCGCGCCAGTTCCTGTGGACGTACGACGGCGTGCCGCAGCGCGATGTGCCGGACGGCACCCGGGCCTGACGCCGCTCAGGCCGCCGGCATGGGCCGGGTGGTCACGCGCACGAGCGACGGCGACGGCGCCTCGACCTGCGTCGCGGATCCCACCACGTAGCGGTCGCGGCCGTGCGTCTTGGCCAGGTAGAGCGCACGGTCGGCGTCCGCGAACAGCGTGCGCCACAGCAGTTCCTTGCTGCCGGTCTCGCCGCGCAACTGCGCCACGCCGATGCTGACCGAAGCAAAGCATCCCTGCCCGGGCAGCGCGATCGCACGGACCTTGCGCAGGATACGGTTGGCCAGCGCGGTGGCTTGTTGTTCGTCGGTGTGCGGACAGAGAATGCAGAACTCCTCGCCACCATAGCGCCCGGCCACGTCGGAGGCGCGGCGCGAGTTGTCGAGCGCCTGGGCGACTTCACGCAGCACCGCGTCGCCGGCGTGGTGGCCAAAGGTGTCGTTGACCTGCTTGAAGTGGTCGATATCGATGACCAGGCACGACAGCGGCTGGCCGTCGCGCTGCCAGCGCGCGACCAGGCCAAGCGCCGACAGGTCCAGCGCGCCGCGGTTGAGCAGGCCGGTCAGCGCATCCACGCGCGCGCCGCTTTCGTTGTTGGCGATGATCTGCTCCATCGCCATCACGGTGAATCCGAACAGCCCGAGCAGCCCCGCGATCAGCGGCGCCAGCGCCCAGGCCGAGCCCGCCGGGCCGGCGAAGAACAGCGTGAGGTCATGCCGGTCGATGCCGGCCTGCGTGATCGTATGGCTGGCGCAGACAAGCTGAGTCGACAACTGCACCAGGCTGGACACCAGCACCAGCGGCGCGCCGATGCTGCGCCGCCCTCGCCCGGTACGCACCAGCGTCGCAATCGTCGCCAGCGAAATCGCGGCAAGTATGCCGTAGGCCACGGCCAGCAGCACCCGCGGCCCGTCGGGCAGCCCGGAGGACGTCGCCATCAGGCCAAGCACGACCAGTCCGGCTGCCGCCAGCGGGCCGGCATGCGCGCTCAGGCCGTAGTAGACGCGCACGCCGCGGTAGATCAGCAGCCAGCCCACCACGAACGCGCCGGCGCCCGCCAGGCCCAGGTTCGGCGCGCTGCCGGCCGCGCTCACCGCGAGCGCCAGTCCGGCGCCGGACACGATCACATGGCCGAACGCCCACAGCCGCCCCGCCTCGATTGCGCGCAGCGCAAAGACCAGCCCAGCCGCAATGACCAGCGTGCTGGAAAAGAACACGATCATCACGACCGCAATGGTCTGCTGGTCCAGGTGCACGAACATCCCTTGACAAAGCCATAAGGCGCGCCGTCGATCGATACGAGGGCACGGGTGAAGGGGGCGACCGCGAATGATATCCCGCCGCGGCTGCTGCGGGGCACCCCCGACAAGCCGGGTCACCTCGCCACAACACCCGTCCGCGCAACGGGATCAGGCCGCCGCCGGCAGCTCCGGGAAATCGGGGAAGTTGCCGCCCAACCCTTGGGTCAGCGCACGCGCCGCGCCCAGGACATCGTCACGAAAGTCTTCGCGGAACCGGCTGGCCGGGCAGGTCAGCGTCAGCGCACCGGCCAGGGCGCCGTCCGGACCGAACACCGGCGCCGAAACGCCCGCGATCTCGGGGCTGCGGTCGCCGACCAGCGCAATCACCCCCTGCCGGCGGATGCGCTCGTAGAGTTCGCCGGCCTCGCCGGCAAAGGCGCGCAGCACGCGGCCGCCGGCGCCGCGGTCGCGCGGCAGCAGCTCGCCCGCGCGGATGTGGTCGCGCACGGGCTGCGGCGAGTCGACGCGGTACAGGCACAGCCGGTGTTCGCCCTGCTCGACATGGAACGCGGCGCTTTCGCGCGTGGCCTGTACCAGCGCGCGCAGCACCGGCATGACCACGGCCTCGAGCGAAAACGACGCGGCATAGACCGCATTGAGCCGCGCCACCTCGGGCCCCAGGCTGTAGCGTCCGTCGGGTAGCCGCTGCACCAGCGCGGCATGCTCGAGCGACGCCAGCAACCGCAACAGCGTGCTTTTATAGAGGCCAGAGCGCTGCGCCAGTTCGGCCAGACCGAGCGAGGTATCGCCAAGCCGGAACGCCGACAGCACGAACAGCGCACGGTCCACGGCAACGGCACCGCCTTCGGCGGCGTGCTTGTCGGCTTCGGAGACCTGGGCGGCTTTGCGTGGCATGGCGTGGCGCGGAAAGGAAAACCGGCGTGCATGGCACGCCGGCATGACGGAACGAGCAGCCACCGTATAGAACAGGCCTGTCCTTGTCAATGGATGCCCGGTCAGGCCATCAGCGGTGCCCGCCGCCGCGGCCGCCCCCCATGGCGCCGCCCATGCCGCGGGCCGCTCCGCCGCCCATGCCACCACGTGGCATGGCACGGAAGCCGCGCGCGCCCCACCCTGCGCCGCCCATGCGGCGGAAGTACACGTGTTGCATCCGATGCACGTGGTGATGGCGATCCACAAAGACGAATGCGCCGTAGCCCACCGCCACGGGCGCCCAATACCCGGGATAGCTGTCGTCGTAGTAGTAGGGCGTCTGGTAGTAGTCGCCGCCGCCGCCATCCACCAGTTGCCAGCTGCCGTCAGCTTGCAGGCAGGCCAGTCCGCCCACCTGCTGCCACTGGCCATTGATCACCGCCTGGCCGACTACCGGCTGGCAGGGCGGCCCCGTGCTCCATTCCTCGTCGGCCAGCGCGGCCGTCCCGGCGCAAAGACCAAAAACGAACACCCCTGCCGCCGCCCATCTCGCTGCACCGTTCATGGCTCACCTCCTGTGCAGTCATCAGGGCCGTTGCGAGCGACCCCCATTGCGACCTCGCCTGATAGCTGTTGTATAGGCGTATACGCGCGCGGCCGCAGGAATATTCCGGCCAGAACAGAAGGCGCGAACCCTGGCGGGATGCGAGTGCCTCGTGCAGCGCACCCGTTCAGCATTCACTCCATGGGAAGCCGTTGCGCGTTGGCGCGCGGGTTGCCGTTGAAGCGCTCCTCGATCACGCGCACAGCACAACCGATGGCGTTTTTCCGCAACAACCTTTTCAGCCTTCGCGTTCGCATGGCAACGGCAAAGGCGCCTTAAGCCACATGGCGTGGCATGGCGCGCCACGTATGCGGCGCCTGTGCGTTTCCTGCCCGAATTAGAAGGGTTATTGCCTGCTTTTGGTGAAGCCGTTAGTTCATGGCATGGATAGAATCATGCATTACCTTCCGCCGCAGCTTTATTTTTAGCATTGGTATGACCCTTCCCAACATTTCGCTTGGCGATATCCTGGATGACTTGCGCAGCGCACCGCGACCGCTGACGCCGTCCGAGCACACCTATCTGGCCTACCTCAGGCAGCGGATTGTCACCGGCGATGCCGACCTCTGGACCACGCTGGAAACCGCGGGCGTGCAGTGCAGCGAGCGTCGCCTGTCACCCGAAGTCGTGCTGGCGCTGACCGCCCTGGGCCAGTTGCCCATGCACTGAAACCGCGCGGGGCGCGCTGCCGCCCCGCTGCGCAATTTGTCCCACTTGTCTTCTTCCCTTCCCCCGTCCCGCCAGGGAAACTGCCTAAGCAGATCCGCCAAAACTTCCGACGAATCGCAATAGCGTTGCGGAAGTTTCTGACTCAAGGTCGCCACCCCGGTGGCTACGATCAGCGCTTTACCTGCACCACGCCGCGCGAACGACAGCCTGCGGCAGGCTGGCGAGCGCGTGGCCTGGCTTCCTGCATGGCAAACCTCCTGAAGAACCGGCGCGTCAGCCTGCTGTCCTTGCGCGCGTTCGTCGCGCTCATGCGTTACCAGGACCTCCGCCGTGCGGCCGCCGCGCTGGGCATCCAGCCGCAACGGCTGCACTATCAGCTGCGCAGCCTGGAATCCGCGCTCGATACCGCGCTGTTCAGCGTGGGCAGTCCGCATTGGCTGCCCACGCCGGCCGGCATCCGCGCGCTGCCCCGGGCGCAACGCGTATTGGCGATGTGGCGCGAGATTCTCGATAGCGTGGCACGCGAGCCGAGGGCATCGGATGCCGCCATGCCACCCGATGGCCCCGTGGCGTTCTGGGTGCGGCAAGCCACCATGTAGGACGCTGAAACGGCTACAGGCGCGTGCAGCTGTAAGCCTCGGTCCGGTACGGAAATGCCACTTGCGCGTGGCCGGCCAGCGCCGGCTCCTGGTCGATCACGGCCTGCAACTGCGCACGCACGGCGGCCTGCTGCGCGGGCGGCAGCGACGCAATAAAGCTGACCGACATCACGCGATCGACAACGACCTGCTGCGGCGGGCCTTCATGCACGTAAGGCAGGCTTTCCAGCGCCAGCGGGCCGAACCCCGGCGCGGGGAATACCCGCTTCCAGTCGCCCTTGTAGAAGCGCGGCGCATCGCCTTCGAGCGGCGTCATGATCGCGGTAAGCCGGGCGACCCACGGCACGCTTTCGTCGCGCACGTTCCACACCAGGCCGAGCTTGCCGCCCTGGCGCAGCACGCGGCGGATCTCGGCCATGGCGCGGTCGTTGGCGAACCAGTGGAAGGCCTGCGCGCAGACGATGGCATCGACGCTCGCGTCGGGTAGCGGAATCGCCTCGGCCGTGCCCGCCACGGCCTGCAGCGCGGGCAATGCCGCGGACAACTGCGCGCGCATCTCGTCGACGGGCTCGACCGCAATGACGGCCGCACCCGTGGCAGCCAGCCGGCGCGTGAACTTGCCCGTGCCGGCGCCAAGGTCGATGACCGCCTTTCCCGGGCCGAGACCGAGCGTCCCGCGCAGCCAGTCCCCAATGCCTTCCGGATAGTCGGGCCGGCCGCGCGCGTAGGTGGCGGCCTGGGCGGCAAATCCTTCGGCGGCGGCGTGGTGAATCTCTGTCATGGCGGGCTCCGGTCTCGCTGTGGTGCGTGGAATATTCCGGAGCCGTACACTACTCCCGCCCGTGGTGGCGGGCAAGCGACTCAGTGCTGCATGCCCCAGCGCCGCACCGTCAGCCGTTCGAGCGTGGTGAACACGAGCCCTTCCACCATCAGCCCGATCAGGATCACCGTGGCCAGGCCAGCAAAGACGCGATCGGTGTACAGCTCGTTGCGGTTCTGGAAGATGAACCAGCCGCGATCGAAGCGGTGATCAGCCGGCCTGCTGCTTGTCCTCGATCAGCCGCACCAGCGCGTGCAGCAGCCGGTTGGCCGGCACGGCAATGCCGAGCGCGTCGCCGCGGCGCACGATCAGGCCATTGAGATGGTCGATCTCGCTGCGTTTGCGGCGCGCGAGATCCTGCGCGGTCGATGACGTCTGCGCGGGCATGGTCTCCGCGATGCGGCTCACCGCCAGCGCGATATCCGCGGGCAGGATCACGCCGTCGGCCTGCGCGACCGCGAGACATTCCGCGACGATATCGCGCATCACGGCCTCCACGCCTTCGCCGCGCACCAGCCGGCCATACGGCAACTGCGTGATCGCCGACAGCGCGTTGTACACGCAATTGAGGATCAGCTTGGCCCACAGCGCGCCGCGCACATTGCCGGAGGTCTCGACCGGCACGCCGGCCGCGGCCAGCGTGCTGGCGAGGCGCTCGCCCTGGCTGGTCGGCTCGATCACCAGTTCGCCGCGCCCGTTGTGCCTGACGTGTCCCGGGCCCGCCATCTCGGTGGCCACATAAACCACCGCGGCAGCCACCTCCTGCTCCAGCAGGCCGCGCAGCGTGTCGGCATTCTCGACGCCGTTCTGCAGCGACAGCACCAGCGCGCCCGGCGCGAGCGCTGGCTTCATGGCGAGAGCCGCGCCCTGCGTGTCGGTGGACTTCACGCAGAACAGCACGAGGTCCGCGCCTTGCACCGCGCTCGCCTCGGTACTCGCCGACACCCTGACCTGCTCGTCGAACGATTGCGTTTCCAGGCGCAGGCCGCGCGCCTCGATGGCCTGCACGTGTTGCGGCCGGGCGATCAGCACCACCTCGTGGCCGGCCCGCGCCAGCATCCCGCCGTAGTAGCAACCGACTGCCCCTGCACCCATCACTGCGACTTTCATGTTTAGCACGCTCCCTGCTGTGAATCCCGATGGTGCGCGACGTGGGCGGCATACCCCGAGCCCGCCGTCGCCTGCATGAAGGCGATTATGACAGGGTGCCCCCGGACAGCGCGGGCCGCGCATATGCAAATGCAATATGGTTCTTTGCCGCGCATGGCCCCGGACATGCTGTGCTGCTACCATGCGCAAGCCCGGCGCAACGTACGCCGCGGCTTCATCCGGCATCTTCCTCGCGCATGCCGCTCCAGCACCCGACCAAGACAACCCGATCATGAGACTTGAAACCATTGCTGTCCACGGCGGCTATTCGTCCGACCCCACCACGCGCGCCGTCGCGGTGCCGATCTACCAGACCGTCGCGTACTCGTTTGACAGCGCGCAGCATGGCGCCGACCTGTTCGACCTGAAGGTGCCCGGCAACATCTACAGCCGCATCATGAACCCGACCAACGACGTGCTGGAGCAGCGCCTGGCCGCGCTGGAAGGCGGCGTGGGCGCGCTGGCGCTGGCCTCGGGCATGGCGGCCATCACCTACGCGATCCAGACCATCGCGGAGGCCGGCGACAACATCGTCTCGTCGAGCCAGCTCTACGGCGGCACCTATAACCTGCTCGCGCACACGCTGCCGCAATCGGGCATCGAAACGCGCTTCGCCGATGGCCGCAACCCGTCGGCCTTCGGCGACCTGATCGACGAACGCACCAAGGCCGTGTTCGTCGAATCGGTCGGCAACCCGCTCGGCAATGTGGTCGACATCGAAGCCATTGCGCGCGTGGCGCACAGCCACGGCGTGCCGCTGATCGTCGACAACACCGTGCCGTCGCCGTACCTGTGCCGCCCCTTCGAGCACGGCGCGGACATCGTCGTGCATTCGCTGACCAAGTACCTCGGCGGCCATGGCACCAGCGTGGGCGGCGCCATCGTCGACAGCGGCAAGTTCCCGTGGGCCGAGCACAAGGCGCGCTTCAAGCGCCTGAATGAACCCGACGTGTCGTACCACGGCGTGGTCTACACCGAAGCGCTGGGCCCGGCGGCCTACATCGGCCGCGCGCGCGTGGTGCCGCTGCGCAACACCGGCGCGGCGCTGTCGCCGTTCAACGCCTTCCTGATCCTGCAGGGCATTGAAACGCTTGCGCTGCGCCTGGACCGCATCACCGAAAACACGATGGCCATCGCCAGGCACCTGCAAAAGCACCCCAAGGTGGAGTGGGTCAACTTCGCCGGCCTGCCCGATCACGCCGACCACGCGCTGGTGCAGAAGTACCTCGGCGGCCGCGGGCCGGGCATCCTGTCGTTCGGCCTGAAGGCCGGCGGGCGCGACGGCGGCGCACGCTTGCTCGACGCGCTGCAGCTATTCACGCGCTTGGTCAATATCGGCGACGCCAAGTCGCTGGCCACGCACCCGGCTTCGACCACGCACCGCCAGCTCAACGCCGATGAACTCAAGGCCGCTGGCGTGAGCGAGGACATGGTGCGCTTGTCGATCGGCATCGAGCATATCGACGACCTGCTCGAGGACCTCGACCGCGCGCTGGACGCGGCCTGAGCGGCATGGCGGGACCACGCGTTCCCGCATGGGGCGCGCGGTCCTGCGGCGGGCGGCGCCGTGCGCCGCCGCCCATATGCGCTTGCAGCATATGGGCATGACGAAACACTCGTTCCCTCCTTGTCTGCCATTCCCTACAATGGCCCGACCATGCAGCCCGATGGCTGCGCCATTCCAAGACCACGGGAGCTTTCATGAAGATCGGCAAGGGGATCCGGCTGTTCGCAGCCGTGCTGGCAGTTGGCGTGATGCAGGCGGCGGGTGCTGCCGATCCGGACAAGAAGGAAATCCGCTTTGGCGCAACGGCCGGCCCGTACGCGGACCAGATCCGCTATGGCGCGAAGCCCGTGCTGGAAAAGCGCGGCTACAAGGTCACCATCGTCGAGTTCAGCGATTACGTGCAGCCGAACCTCGCGCTGGCCGATGGCGCGATCGACGCCAACGCGTTCCAGCACGTGGCCTACCTGAAGAAGTTCTCGGCCGACCGCAAGCTGCAGCTCTCCGAAGTGGTCCAGGTGCCCACGGCGCCGATCGGCATCTACAGCAACAAGCACAAGGCCCTGACCGAAGTGAAGGCCGGCGCTACGGTGTCGCTGCCCAATGATCCGAGCAACCTCGCGCGCGCCATCACCATCCTGCAGCAGATCGGTTGGGTCACGCTCAAGCCGGGCACGGACATGATCCGCGCCTCGGAGCGCGACATCGAAGGGAACCCGCACAAGCTCAAGCTGATCCAGCTCGAAGCCGCGCAGCTGCCGCGCTCGCTCGACGACGTGGACTATGGCTTCGTCAACGGCAACTTCGCGCTGGCCTCTGGCCTGAAGCTGACCTCGGCGCTGGCGCTTGAGAAGATTCCCGACTACTACATGAACCTGGTGGCGGTGAAGACGGCGGACCTGAACAAGCCGTTCGTGAAGGACATCCGCGACGCCTACCAGTCGGCCGAATTCAAGGCCGTGGCGCAGCAGCGCTTCGCGGGCTTCGTGCCGCCGGCTTACCAGAAGTAAGCAGACGGGCTGAACGCAGCCAGTATGGAAAGGCTCCCATCGGGAGCCTTTCTTGTTTTCCACGGGCGTCTCTTTTGCTGCAGCACGGCATCGCCGGTCAGGCAACGCTTCTGCGCCCGGAGTAACACAAGCGCCGCTTTCCATCCCCCACGCGCGCGCCCATGCCCTAAACTCAAAGCAACCCGACGCGGCCCCGCTGTCCCACAAGGAAAGCGCGGGATCCCTGACACGCACATCGGAGGCCTCCCACATGGGCACGGTTGCGAGCTTTGACATCGGCTACACACGATACCTGGACCCGCCGGGCGCATCCCCGGTTTCTTCTTCCCCTCTCCCGCCATTCGCCACCGATCCGGACGCGCTGCTGCCGCTGTACCGCGCCATGGTGCTGACCCGCCAGTTCGACCTCAAGGCCATTGCGCTGCAGCGCACGGGCAAGATCGGCACGTTCGCCTCCGCGCTCGGACAGGAAGCCATCGGCGTCGGCGTGGCCAGCGCCATGCGCCGCGAGGACGTGCTGGTGCCGTCCTACCGCGAACATGCCGCGCAGTTTGTGCGCGGCGTCAGCATGACCGAGAGCCTGCTGTATTGGGGCGGCGACGAACGCGGCAGCGGCTTTGCGGCGGCGCCGCATGACTTCGGCAACAACGTGCCGATCGGCACGCAGGTTTGCCATGCCGCGGGCGTGGCCTATGCCTTCCTGCTGCGCAACGAACCGCGCGTAGCGGTCTGCATGCTCGGCGATGGCGGCACCTCGAAGGGCGATTTCTACGAAGGCATGAACATGGCCGGCGCATGGCATGCGCCGCTGGTCATCGTCGTGAGCAACAACCAGTGGGCCATCTCGATGCCGCGCAGCCGCCAGACGGCCGCGGCCACGCTGGCGCAGAAGGCGATCGCGGCGGGCATTCCGGGCGAGCAGATCGATGGCAACGATGTGGTCGCGGTGCGGCACCGCGTGGGCGAGGCGATCGAACGCGCGCGGGTCGGCGAGGGGCCGACGCTGATCGAGGCCGTCACCTACCGGCTCGGCGATCACACCACGGCCGACGATGCGTCGCGCTACCGCGATGAGTCCACCGTCAAGGCGCACTGGCAGGCCGAGCCGCTGCTGCGGCTGCGCGAACACCTGGTCAAGCTCGGCGCCTGGGACGCGGGCCGCGAGGAGGCGCTGGTGCGCGAATGCTCGCAGCAGGTAGCACAGGCCGTGGAGGCGTACCTGACCCTGCCGCCGCCTGACCCGGCCGCGATGTTCGACTGCTTGTTCGCCACCATGCCGGCGGCGTTGCAGGAACAGCTGGCGACCGCGCGGCGCTACGCCGCGCCGCACCAGCCCAACCCGAACTGAGGCGCGCGCATCATGGCTGAAATTACTCTGGTCGAGGCCGTCAACCAGGCGCTGGGCTACGCGCTGGAACACGATCCCGACGTACTGCTGCTGGGCGAGGACATCGGCGTGAACGGCGGCGTGTTCCGCGCCACGGTCGGCCTGCAGGCCCGCTTCGGTCCGCAGCGCGTGCTGGACACGCCGCTGGCCGAATCGGGCATTGTCGGCGCGGCCATCGGCATGGCGGCGATGGGGCTCAAGCCCGTGGCCGAGATCCAGTTCACGGGCTTTATCTATCCGGCCATCGACAACATCATCAATCACGCCGGACGCATGCGGCACCGCACGCGCAACCGGCTGGGCTGTCCGCTGGTGGTGCGCTCGCCGTTCGGCGCGGGCATTCATGCGCCCGAGCATCATTCGGAAAGCCCCGAGGCGATCTTCGCCCACATGCCGGGCATCCGCGTGGTCATCCCGTCGTCGCCGGCGCGCGCGTATGGCCTGCTGCTGGCCGCGATCAACGACCCCGACCCGGTCATCTTCCTGGAGCCGACGCGCCTGTACCGGCTGTTCCGCCAGGAGGTCGCCAACGATGGCGCGCCATTGCCCCTCGATGCCTGTTTCACGCTGCGCGACGGCAGCGATGTCACGCTGGTGAGCTGGGGCGCGATGCTCCAGGAAACGCTGGCTGCGGCGGACCAGCTCGCCGAGGAAGGCGTGTCCGCCGCGGTGATCGACGTGGCCACGCTCAAGCCGCTCGACATGCAGACCATCCTCGAATCGGTGGCGCGCACGAGCCGCTGCGTGATCGTGCACGAGGCGCCGCGCACGGCGGGCTTCGGCGCGGAGATCGCCGCGGGACTGGCCGATGCCGGCCTGTACTCGCTGGCGGCGCCGGTGCAGCGCGTGACCGGCTTTGACACCGTGGTGCCGCTGTCGCGGCTCGAGCATACCTACCTGCCGAGCGTGGCGCGCATCGTCGATGCCGTGCGCAAGGCGCTGGCTGCCTGACGGTCTGGGACGAAAATCCGGGGACGCAACCATGAGAGTGTTCAAGCTGCCCGACCTGGGCGAAGGCCTGCAGGAGGCCGAGATCGTAAGCTGGCACGTGAAGGCCGGCGACACCGTGGCCGTCGACCAGCCACTGCTGTCGGTGGAAACCGCCAAGGCCATCGTCGAGATTCCGTCGCCTTACGCGGGCACGGTCGGCAAGCTGTTTGCGCAAGCCGGCGACATCGTTCACCTGGGCGCGCCAATCGCGGGCTTTGAGGGCGCCGGCGATGATGCCGATGCGGGCACGGTGGTCGGCGCGGTCAAGGTCGGCTCGCATGTCGTGTCGGAATCGGCCACGCCGCTCGGATCCGGCGCGGGCGGCGCAGGCATCAAGGCGACGCCGGCTGTGCGCGCGCTGGCGCGGCGCCTGGGCGTGGACCTGGCGATGGCAAACCCGTCCGGTGCCGATGGCGTGGTCACCGCCGCGGATGTGGAGCGCGTGGCGTCGACACTCGCCGAAACCGGGCCGGGCGAGGTCCTGCGCGGCGTGCGCCGCGCGATGGCGCAGAACATGGCGCGCGCGCAGAGCGAGGTCGCCGCCGCAACGGTGATGGACGATGCCGATATCCATGCCTGGCAGGGCGCGCATGACGTCACCATCCGCCTGGTGCGCGCGCTGGTTGCCGGCTGCCGCGCGGAGCCGGGCTTGAATGCCTGGTACGAAGGCCAGACCGGCAAGCGCCACGTCATGCGGAAAATCGACGTCGGCATTGCCGCGGACCTGCCCGAGGGCCTGTTCGTGCCGGTGCTGCGCAACGTGGGCAACCGCGACGCGGCCGACCTGCGCCACGGGCTGGATCGCATGCGCGCCGATATCCGCGCGCGCACCATCGCACCGGAAGAGATGCGCGGCAGCACCATCACGCTGTCGAATTTCGGCATGATCGCTGGCCGCTATGCGGCGCCGATCGTGGTGCCGCCGACCGTGGCGATCCTCGGCGCCGGCCACATCCGCGACGAGGTGGTGGCCGCCGGCGGCGTGCCGGCCGTGCATCGTGTGATGCCGCTGAGCCTGACCTTCGACCACCGCGTGGTCACCGGCGGCGAGGCGGCGCGCTTCCTCGCCGCAGTGATCGCCGACCTGGCGCTGCCCAAATAGCCGGCGGGGTCAGGCCAGGCGGATCTCGCCGTCGAACGTCGCGCTCAGCTTCAGCTTGCCGAGTTCCAGCGTCATCTTCACTGGCAGGATCTCGTTGCCGGCCAGCTCGCCGCTGTCGAGCGCGGCGGCGACAGCCTGCTCGATCTCGCGCTGCGAACTGACGCCGACGGTCTTGAGGAATTTGCGGATGCTTGTGTTGAAGGCTTCCTGGTCCATGGTGGTCTCCTGATGGGCGTTGCGGTTACGCCTTCATAGTAGTGCGCCGCGCCGGAGGGCTGGCGCGCAGGTGCAAAACGCGCTACACAAGAGGCCTGGCCGCCCAGGAGATGCGATGCCCTCGATCGATGACCGCATAAGTCCGACGTTCCGCTGGCTATACCGGCTGGTGTCCCTGCTGGCCGCAGCACTGTTCCTGGCCGGCTGCGCCAGCCTGCCGCCGCAGGACGGGCGCGTCGCCTCCTACGCGGTCGCTGATACCGCCGGCACGCTGCTGGGCCGCACCCTGGCGCCGCTGCTGTCCGCGCGCCCGGGCCAGTCGGCCTTCTATCCGCTCGCCAGCGGCCCGGATGCACTGGTGGCGCGACTGGCACTGGCCAGGGCCGCGCAACGCACGCTGGACGTGCAGTATTACATCTACGACGGCGACCTGACCGGCAAGACGCTGCTGGCCGACATCATCGCCACGGCCGACCGCGGCGTGCGCGTGCGGCTGCTGCTCGACGACCTGCACCTGTCCGGCCAGGACCGCATCCTGTCCGCGCTCGACGACCATCCGAACATCGAAGTGCGCCTGTTCAATCCGTTCACGGCACGAAGCCTGCGCATGGCCCAGATGGCCTTCGACTACAGCCGGCTGAACCGCCGCATGCACAACAAGTCGATGACGGCCGACAACCAGGCCACCATCGTCGGCGGGCGCAATATCGGCGACGCCTATTTCTCGGCCGACAAGGGCTCGGACTTCACGGATCTCGACCTGTTGCTGGCCGGCCCCGTGGTGCCCGAGGTCTCGGCCGTGTTCGACGACTACTGGAACGGTGCCGCCGCGTACCCCGTCAGGGCGCTGGCCAAGCCGCCCGAGGACGCGGCAGCGCAATTGCAAGGCATACGCGAATACCTCGACCAGCATGTCGCCGAAGCGCGCGGCGGCGAGTATTCGCAGGCCCTGCTGGCGTCGGGCCTCGCGCAGGCACTCGAAAGCGGCAAGCTCCCGGCGTACTGGGGCCATGCCGCGGTGATCGCCGACAAGGCAGCCAAGGTCACGCTGCCGCCCGAAGACGATTCGAGCCATGCCATCCCCAAGCTGGCGAAGCTGCTCGGCAGCGCGCAGCAGGAACTGGCGCTGGTATCGCCTTACTTCGTGCCGGACCGCAAGTCGGTGGACTGGCTCGCGCAGATGACAAAGCGCGGCGTGAAGGTGCGCATCCTGACCAACTCCTTCGCGGCCACCGACGTCAGTGCCGTGCACGCGGGCTATTCGCCCTGGCGCAAGGACCTGCTCGAAGCCGGCGTGGAACTCTATGAGCTCAAGCCATCGGCCTACGCCGAGATCGCGCATGAAGGCAAGCACGCGCACCGCAGCATGATCAGCAAGAGCCGCGCCAGCCTCCATGCCAAAAGCTATATGGTGGACCGGCACCTGCTGTTCGTCGGCTCGCTTAACCTGGATCCGCGCTCGGCCCGGCTCAATACCGAGATGGGCGTAGTGGTCGACAGCGCGCCGCTGTGCGAAGCGCTCGGCAAGGACCTGGACCAGGCGCTGCTGGATGTTGCCTACAAGGTCATACTCGCGCCCGGCACCGACGGCAACGCCGCCCACCTGGAATGGGTGACGCGCGAGAACGGCTTGCTGCGCACCTATGACAGCGAGCCGGGCATGGGCGCGCTGCAGCATGTCGGGCAGGGCTTGCTGCGGATGCTGCCGATCGAAGAGGAACTGTAGACTGCCGGACGGCGCATCTGGCCGTGCTTTGGCCCTGTATATAATGCGGTTCCGATCGCCGCCGCGCATCGCGACTGACCTCCATGGAATCCAAGACCGCCCGCCTCACCATCCTGATCGATCCGGCCAAGAAGAAGGCTTTCGAGACCCTGTGCGCGTCGCAGGACCTGACACCCTCGCAAGTGGTGCGGCAACTCATCCGCGAATACCTCGCTCAACACGGCGTGGACTACGCCACCAAGCCAAAGGCCGTTGGCCGCAAGAAGGCCTCGGCGGACAAGGCCTGAGCCAGGGTCTTCATTCCTGCCGCGCGATCCGCGCACAGCGCTCGGTCGCTTCGGCCAGCGTTTCCTGGTAGTTCCCCTCCCCCAGCGCCGCCAGCACGCCGGCGCGCGCAAGCTTCTGGCGCACGCGCGCGTTGGCTTCGCACAGCACCACGGCCACGCCGCGATGCCTGAGCTTGCCGATCACCTCCTC
This sequence comes from Cupriavidus sp. C2SS-8b, assembly GCF_057073745.1. Taxonomy (NCBI): domain Bacteria; kingdom Pseudomonadati; phylum Pseudomonadota; class Betaproteobacteria; order Burkholderiales; family Burkholderiaceae; genus Cupriavidus; species Cupriavidus sp. C2SS-8b. The sequence continues at coordinate 159,398 of NZ_CP172717.1, read as the reverse complement.
CAGCGTCTGCAGGCCGGTCATGTCCATGAACGGCACGCGGCGCAGCCGGATCAGCAGCACACGCGGATCGGTATGGGTCTGGATCAGCGCGCGCTCGAAGTTCTCCACCGCGCCGAAAAAGAACGGCCCGTCGATGCCGTACACCAGCACGCCGGCCGGCAGACCGGACGGCACCCCGCCGTCGCGCGACAGTTCGTGCTCCAGGTCGGGCGCATCCTGGCGTGACACCTCCACCGACTCCGCCATGCGCCGCAGGAACTGCAGCATGGCCAGGATCACGCCGATATTGACTGCCACCACGAGGTCGGTCAGCACGGTCAGGCTGAAGGTGATCAGCAGGATGGCCACGTCCGCCCGCGGCGCGCGGCGCACCATGCGCGCGAAATGCCGCAGCTCGCTCATGTTGTAGGCCACCACGAACAGGATCGCCGCCAGCGCGGCCAGCGGCACATTGGCGGCCAGCGGCGCCAGGAACATCACCACCAGCACCAGCGTCACGGCGTGCGTGATGCCCGCCAGCGGACTGTTGCCGCCATTGCGGATATTGGTCGCGGTACGCGCGATGGCGCCGGTCGCGGCAAAGCCGCCGAACAGCGGCGCGACCACGTTGGCCAGCCCCTGCCCCACCAGTTCCTGGTTGGAGTCGTGGCGCGTGCCGGCCATGCCGTCGGCGACCACGGCGGACAGCAGCGATTCGATCGCGCCGAGCATCGCGATGGTGAAGGCCGGCCCGGCCAGTTCCAGTACGCGCGCGAGCGTGACTTCGGGCAGCGACAGCCCGGGCAGGCCGCGCGGCAGGCCACCAAAGGCGCTGCCGATGGTGGCCACGCCATCGAAGTGGAACAGCGCCTGGATGGCGGTGGCCGCCACCAGCGCCACCAGCGGCCCCGGAATGCGCCGCAGCCAGGGTACGCGCGGCGTGCCGACCACCAGCAGCAGGCTCAGCAGCGCGATTCCCGTGGTGGCCGGATGCAGATGCGGCAGGACTTGCAGCAGGTGCCAGAGCTTCTGGTGGAAATGGTCGCCGGCGACCGCCGGCAGGCCGAAGAAATCGCGCCACTGGCCGACGAAGATGATCACGCCGATGCCTGCGGTGAAGCCAACGATCACCGGCGCCGGGATATACCGGATCACGCTGCCAAGCCGCGTCAGCCCCATGGCCACCAGGATCAGCCCCGCCATCAGCGTGGCGATCTGCAGGCCGTCGATGCCGTGCTTTGCCGTGATGCCGGACAGGATGACGATGAACGCCCCGGTCGGCCCGGCGATCTGCACCCGGCTGCCGCCGGTCGCCGAGACCAGCAGGCCGGCCACGATCGCCGTGTACAGGCCCTGCTCCGGCTTGGCGCCCGAAGCCATCGCAAAGGCCATGGCGAGCGGCAGCGCCACCACGCCGACGATGGCGCCCGCAACGATATTGGGGAGCCAGTTTCCGCGGCGGAACAATCCAGCTTGCCATGCTTCGCGCAACGCAATCATCGGGGCACCTTCGTCGACGGAGAATCGATAAGCACATCGGATGATAACAGTATGTTAATCATCGTCTACATCGCCCGCCCGGTCCGAATGGATGCCGGAAAGCGCACCGACGGGCTGTCGCGACGCGCAGGCAATTCCTATACTGGAGTGGCCCGCGCGAACCGGGGCGTGCAGCCGGGAACGCGCCGGCTTTCAGTGGACTGGCAGGCGGAGGACACGATGTTCAAGCACTTCCTGGTTCCCACGGATGGCTCGCCCCGCGCCGACGCGATGATTGCGCGCGCCATGACCTTTGCCGGCCGGATCGGCGCCCGCGTCACGGGCCTGCATGTGATTCCCCAGTACCACCTGATGACCTACCGGCTCACCAGCCTGCAGGACACCCGCGAGACGTTCGCTGCGGAAGCGGCGCGCCATGCCGACGAATTCCTGGCCGCGCTGAGCCGGGCGGCCACGCAGGCAGGCGTGCCATGCGATACGGTCACCGCCACGGACGATCATCCGTGGCAGGCGATCGTGCAGACGGCGCAGCAAAGAGATTGCGACCTGATCGTGATGTCGTCGCACGGACGGCGCGGCCTGCAGGCCATGCTGATCGGCAGCGAGACCCACAAGGTCCTGACGCACAGCGCGATTCCCGTGCTGGTATTCCGCTAGGCGCCCGCCGGGGCCTGGCATGCGGGCGGCAGCCCGTCCTCCCACCTTCACCACAAGACCAAGGAGTTCGATCATGGCGATTCGAATAGGCGAAGAAGCTCCCGACTTCACCGCCGAGACCACGCAAGGCCCGATCCGCTTCCATGAATGGATCGGCGACGGCTGGGCCATCCTGTTCTCGCACCCGAAGGATTTCACGCCGGTCTGCACCACCGAGCTCGGCTACATGGCCGGCCTCAAGCCTGAATTCGACAAGCGCAATACCAAGATCATCGGCCTCAGCATCGACCCGGTCGGCGACCATTCGCGCTGGGCCAAGGACATCGAGGAGACACAGGGCCACGCGGTCAACTATCCGATGATCGGCGATGCCGACCTGAAGGTGGCCAAGCTCTATGACATGATCCATCCGGAAGCCAGCGGGGGCCCGCGCACTGCCGTGGATAACGCCACGATCCGCTCCGTGTTCTGGATCGGGCCGGACAAGAAGATCAAGGCGATGCTCGCGTACCCGATGAGCGCCGGCCGCAATTTCGATGAAGTCCTGCGGCTGCTGGACGCCCTGCAGCTCAATGCGAAGCATGCCGTGGCCACGCCGGCCAACTGGAAGCCGGGCGAAGACGTGATCATCCCGACTTCGGTTTCGGACGAGGACGCCCGGAAGAAATACCCGGACGGCTTCAAGACGCTGAAGCCCTACCTCCGGGTAGTGTCGCAGCCAAAGTAGGCTCGTGGCGGGCGGCGCAGCGGTCCGTGCCCCGGTGGGTTACCGGCGCCGCTTCATACTTTTGGATGAGGCGGCCGAATCACCGGGAAAACTATCCACAGGAACAGTGGATATCCGGCCTATTGACAACCGCACAAGGCGCGCCGGGCTTGGGAAACACTGGAGTGCCTAAATTCTAGGCAGCCCGGCGGCGTGGGGAAATGGTTGCACCGGCAGCGATTCTGTGCCTGATGCGATACAACCGGGGTCGGGTTCAATGCACCAGGACGCTGCGAAGCGTCTCTGCCAGTTCCTTGGCCACGAACTTGGCCACATAGGCATTGGCGCCGACCTTGCGGACGTGTTCCTCGCTGGCCTCGCCGGAAAGCGATGAATGAATCACCACGGGAAGCGACTTGAGGCGGCTGTCCGCCTTGATCCGGCGCGTCAGCGTAAAGCCATCCATCTCGGGCATTTCCAGGTCGGTCAGCACCAGCGCCACCTCGTCGTGGATCGAGCGGCCGTTGCTGGCCGCCTCGGTCGCCATGCTGTCGAGCAGCTCCCAGGCTTCCTTGCCCGACTTGGTCATGACCACCGGCGCGCCGAGCGCCTTCAGGCTCTGCTCGATCAGCCCACGTGCGAGCGCCGAATCGTCGGCGGCGATCACCTTGGTGCCCGGCGGCAGTGTGAGTTGCGGCCCGACGGATTCCGGAACGACGTCCGGCTGGCGCGACGGCAGCACGTCGCGCAGGATCTGCTCGACGTCGAGCACCTGCACCAGGCGCGCCTGGTCGGTGCCGGCATCGAGCTTCGCGATGCTGGTCACGTGGCCGGTACGCACGCTGGCCTCGGCTGAATGCACCTGGTTCCATTCCAGCCGCACGATCTCCTCGACCGCTTCCACGGCAAACCCCTGCGTAGACCGCGCATATTCGGTGACCAGCAGGATGCCCAGCCCATTCGCGGGCTTGCAACCCACCAGGCGCGGCAGATCGATCACGGGAATCACCTGGCCGCGGATGTCAGCCATGCCTAGGATCGACGGATCCGCGCCGACCACCGTGGTAACCGGCGGCATCACCAGGATTTCGCGGACCTTGAAGACATTGATGCCGAACAGTTCTGACTGGCCTGAATGCTCGGCGTCGCCCAGCCGGAACAACAGCAATTCGAACTGGTTGTTGTTGGTCAGGTTGGTGCGCTCGTCGATGTCCCTCATCGAACTGCTCATGTGATGCTCCCTTGCATGCCGATTGGCCGATTGGTTTGCCGCTGCGGTAAATGCGGTCTGCGGCCTGGCGGCAGGCGGACAGCAGACGTTCGATGCTTGGATATCGGCAAGCGGGATGGGGATTTAAGGCGCGCGCCCCGCGCCAGATCAAGGCGCGGGGCGCGGCGCACGTGGCGCAGCGGCGTTCAGCCGCCGGCCAGTGCCTGCAGGATGTGGACTTCGTCCTCGTCGCGCAGCGGCGCGTCAAGCCGCATCCACTGCACGCGATTGACGAAGACGCGGATATACGGTCGCAGCTTGTCCTGTTCGTCGACGATGCGGAAACGCATGCCGGGGAATTGCCGGTCGAGATCCTCGAGCAGCTGGCCGATGCTGCCGCCATGCGCCTCCACCACCGGCTGCTGGCCAGTGTAGGAGAGCAGCGGCGAGGCAATATGCACGCGCATCGCCCGGGCCTCGCTCAGGCCGGCCGCGCGGACTGCACCGCGTAGATGTGCGGCAAATGGCGGGCAATGCACTGCCAGTGCTCGCCCTCGTCGGCACTGGCCCAGACCTCGCCACCGGTGGTGCCGAAGTACACGCCCACGGGTTCCTGCGCGTCGGCCGCCATGGCCTGGCGCTTGACCGTGAGCCAGGCCTGCGCGGGCGGCAGGCCGCGGTCCTGGCGTTGCCAGGTTTCGCCGGCATCGCGCGTGACATAGGCCGCGGGCTTGCCGCCGGGGCTCACGCGCGGCCAGACGTCGCTGCCATCCATCGGGAATACCCAAACCGTGCGCGGATCGCGCTGATGCGTGACGATCGGGAAGCCGATGTCCCCGACCTCGCGCGGCATGGCGTCGCCGATGCGCTTCCAGGTTCCTTCGCGCCGGTCCATGCGGTAGATGCCGCAGTGGTTCTGCTGGTACAGGATGTCGGGCGCGGCTGGATGCTGGAGCACGCAGTGCGGGTCGTGACCGTACTCGACGTCGGGGTCCGGCAGGAAATTGGCGGCACAGCCGCGGTTCAGCGGCTTCCAGTCGGCGCCGGCATCGGTGCTTTCAAATACGCCGCCGCTCGACATGCCGATGTACAGGTGTTTCGGGTCGCGCGGGTCGACCAGGATCGAATGCAGCTTGGGGCCGTCGGGCGTGCCGTCCTGCTCGCCGCCGGTCCAGCTGCGCCGCATCGGATGATCGTTGAAACCGGTCACGGAGTCCCAGCTTGCACCATGGTCGGTACTCCGGAACAGCCCTTGCGGAGACGTGCCGGCGTACCACGTGCCCGGCTCGGACGCGTGTCCCGGCGTCAGCCAGAAGACATGGTCGACGACGCGACCCGTTTCGCCTTCGGGCGCCTTGGCAAAGGCGGGCGGACGCGTCGCTTCGGTCCAGTTCTCGCCGCCGTCCGTGGAACGGAATACGGTCGGGCCAAGGTGGCCGGTGCGCGCGGCCATCAGCATGCGCCGCGGCTCGCGCGGGTCTTGCACGATGTGATGGATGGTATGACCCAGGAATACCGGCCCCCGCAGGGTCCAATTGCGGCGGGCCGCGTCGCTGGTCAGGAACCACGCGCCCTTGATCGTGGCGACCAGCAGCATGGCCGGGCCGGATTCCGGAGTCGGCGGCGAATGGGGCTCGGTTTGCGGTGCCGTGGTAGCAGTCATCGTGGCTCCTGCGGAATTGCCCCGTCACGGGGCAGCGTGCTTTCGAGTCTAGTATATGTAGACAGTGTTCACAATGACGCCGTGACGGCAGGATGAGGCCATCGACTCGTCGCACATCAGTTCGTCCGCCTCTCTATATCGACGCTGTTGACCGCAGATCTCGGCACAATGGATAGACATTGCCGGAGAAATATGGGATAAGACCCATTGCCCGGCCGCGCCCCGCCACGCCGGTTCCTCCCCATCTATTTGCCGATGCTACGCCCTTTCCGCGCCACCGCCCTGCTTCGCCATGCCCTGCATGGCGCGGCCGCGTGCACGCCGGCGATGGCCGCCCGCATCGGCTTGCCGGCGACCCCGGCCCATCGGGCCGTGCTTTTCCTGGCCGTGCGGGCAGCCCGGCGGACCCCCGTCCCGACCTGAGCTTTCCCGCACGGCACTTTGCATGCCGCTGCCCTGTTGGCAGCCGCAAACCATTGTGCATCCAGGAGAAAGCCATGCCACAGATCTACCACCGCACCCTTTGCGCCATGCTGGCGCTCGTAATCGTGTACGTCGCCCTCAACGCCTGAGCGGGGGTACTCGTCATGACCATGACCTTCGCATTGCGCCGCCCGGCGCAGGCACTGGCACGCGCCCTGGAATTGCGCATCGATGTCAGCCCCGGACGGGCCGAAGTGGAAGACGAACTGGGCGCCCTGCATGACCGCATGCGCCGCCCGGGCGACCGGCTCCATGCGATGCCGGACCAGCCCAGCGGGCTGCCGGGGCTGCGCCTGCGCTTTCGCGAGGCCGACGGCGAGATTTTCGTGTACGTGGAAGACGTGGCCAGCGGCCGGCTCGCTGGCTATACGGTGTTCAACCGGCTGATCGAGGTCGGCCGTCGCGCCGACCCGTGGGTGCGTTCGCCCCACACGAAGTTTGCGCCGGCTTACCAGCGCCGCGGCCTGGCGTCAGGCCTTTACCGCTGGGCGCTCGATGGTGGACTGTGCCTGCTGAGCGGGGCCCGGCAGTCCGCGGGCGCGCACGCGCTGTGGCAATCGCTGGGCAGCCGGTACACGCTGGGCTATGTCGACCTGCGCCACAAGACGCTCACCTATCTGGGCGAACGGGTCAGCGCAGCCGTCATGGATGACCTGCACACACGCATGGTGCTGCTCGGCCATGGCTGGACGCTGGGGCGCTTCAAGGAAGCGACGGGGATGTACTGATTCCGCTGGGGTCGGCGCTCTGAGCCGTTCAAAGCCAGGTGATGGGCGCCGCCAGGCGGGCATTCTCCACATGCAGCGCCCAGCCGCGCGCAAAGTACTCGCGCACGCGCGCGGCCAGGGAACGACCGTTGCCCATGCGGGCATACAGGTCAGTGTCGCGGGTCAGGTCGGTGGCAACCGCTGCCGGACGGCGGCTCGGAGATTGGCGATAAAGCGTATCAGCAAGGACTTGCATAAGAGGACTCAGGTAGAGGTGACGTCAATGAGAAGCGCACCGAGCCGCACTTGCGTCGACCTGCAAGGACGCTGACGACCCGATTCGAGGGTTATCCCTAGTATATAGAAGTCGACCCCGAGACATACGGGACAACCCCTATAGGCCGTATTTGCGTCAGCTGATATTGCAGGCGTGCCTCCGAGCCGCCTCCGGGCCGTCGTCGCCCACGAAGGCGGCAATCCATCACATTCACTATTCCCCGCCAGGCATACCGCGCATTTTGACGGGGTTATGACGAGTCGGCGCGCGTCGCCTAGCCTTCAGCCTTGCCCGGATCACGCCCATGCAGAAGGCACCGACAAGAGGCAACACCGATAAAACCGGCCGCGCAGCGAACATTGACGCGGCCGATACCTAGAACCATGTGAGACAAAGCCTGTCCACGGCCCTTCCATCGGCCGGGGCAGCGCCCTGCAAGGAGACAGATCATCATGATCGAACAGCCCTATCCGTCGGTGACGGAAGTCGATTCCGCGCGCCCCGAAGTCAGGAACAAGCTCGACGCCTATTTCCAGATCACCGAACGTGGCAGCACACAGCGCCAGGAAGTGGTGGCGGGCGTGACCACCTTCATGGCCATGGTTTACGCGGTCTTCGTTGTGCCGGGCATGCTAGGCAAGGCCGGCTTCGACACCAGCGCGGTGTTCGTTGCGGTCTGCCTGACCACGGCGTTCGGCTCGCTGCTGATGGGGGTGTGGGCCAAGCTGCCGATCGCCATCGGCTGCGCCATTTCACTGACGGCCTTCATGGCCTTCGGCCTGGTGCTGGGGCAGGGACTATCGCCGGCCGTGGCGCTGGGCGCGGTATTCCTGATGGGCGTGGTGTTCACCGCGATCTCGGTCACCGGCGTGCGCTCCTGGATCCTGCGCAACCTGCCGGCGGGCGTGGCCCATGGCGCGGGAATCGGCATTGGGCTGTTCCTGTTGCTGATCGCTTCCAATGAGGTCGGCCTGGTGGTCAAGAACAGCGGCGCGGGCCTGCCTGTCGCGCTGGGCAAGATCACCTCGTTCCCGGTGGTGATGTCGGTGCTGGGCCTGGCCGCCATCTTCGGCCTGGAGCGCCGGCGCGTGCCGGGCGGCATCCTGCTGGTGATCGTCGCCATCTCCGTGCTGGGCCTGATCTTCGACCCGGCCGTGAAGTTCACCGGCGTATTCGCGCTGCCTTCGCTGAGCGCGCCCGGCCACCAGTCGCTGATCGGCGCCATGGACATCCGTGGCGCGCTGTCCGCCGCCGTGCTGCCGAGCGTGCTGGCACTGGTGATGACGGCGGTGTTCGATGCCACCGGCACCATTCGCGCCGTGGCGGGCCAGGCCGGCCAGCTCGACGCCAGCGGCCACATCCGCAATGGTGGCCGTGCGCTGACCGCGGACTCGGTCAGCTCGATCTTCTCCGCCATGTTCGGCGGCGCTCCGGCCGCGGCCTATATCGAGTCGACCGTCGGCGTGGCCGCCGGCGCCAAGACGGGCCTCACCGCCGTGGTGGTCGGCCTGCTGTTCCTGGCCGTGATGTTCTTCTCGCCGCTGGCGGGGCTGGTGCCGTCATACGCCACCGCGCCCGCGCTGATGTACGTTGGCCTGCTGATGCTGTCGAGCGTCTCGCGCCTGCACATGGATGATCTGGTCGATGCGCTGTCGGGCCTGGTGTGCGCCGTGTTCATCGTGCTGACCTGCAATATCGTCACCGGCATCATGCTCGGCTTCTGCACGCTGGTGGTTGGCCGCATCGTCTCCGGCGAATGGCGCAAGCTCAATGTCGGAACAGTGGCAATCGCCATCGCGCTGGCCGCTTTCTATGCCGGAGGCTGGGCCATCTGAAACAGGCGCTTCAATCGGACCGCCGCTGCCGCTGGCGCGGTTGTCCGCAATGAATTCGACAATGTCTCCTCCACCGCCACACGGTGGATTTATGCCCCGGGATTCCTGCTTTTCCGGGGTATTTTTTTTGGTTCTTCGGGCGAATTGCGGGGCGTCGTGCTTGGCATGCGCGGCTGTTTCGCCGGCGTAGCCGGCGGGGCGCTTCAGTGAATGATTGCGTTATCGTGCTTGGCAAGCGCCGCTGTTTCGCCGGCGTAGCCGGCGACTCACTTTCTTGTCCAAGCGACAAGAAAGTAAGCAAAGAAACGCGTCGCTTGCCCTAACGGGCGAATATTGATCGTAGCGTGCGAAGAATTTCGTACGGGTATTCGCTTCAGAGTCTGCCCCGCTGCCTGCCGCGTGGTGCGCGTCCGTCTGCAGGCTCTCCAACAATGATTGAACCAGCCCCGAAACTGTCCGTGGCCCGACACTGCCCGCCATATCGCATCATCGCCTTCGGCTGCTACGCGTCTCACTAGTCGGCAGGCGAGACGACATCAACGGCGCAGATACTGGCGCTTCTGCTTCCGCTTCTTCTCGTCTCTTCCCTCGGTTTTCACTGAGTGCGCGCAGCGCAGCCGTAGGCGTCCTACCGATGGGCGTATTGGCAGGAACCACCAAATAATCCTGTATCTTTTTTTGCCTACCGTCTATACGCTCATCGTGCCGGTATCCGGCCATGCGAACCACTGCCGCATCCACCAATATCCTTGATCCCTGTCGCGCGCCGGCGAACGCATAGCCAATTTCGAAACCGATAGAAAAGCCGGAATGAAGTCGCGCGCGCGCCGCCATTTCTGACAAGCCGCACCACTCTGTAACAATAGACCCGTGCATTCTGCGTTATATTTTGTAAAATATTTTCGTATCCACCGCCGCACGACAATGCCATATCGGCAGGAAGTTCCAGTACCATGCAGCGGTCAATTGCAGAAAAGGGGAATATCGATGGCGACATACAAGCAACTTCTTGCAGAAAAAGAAGCACTCGAAGCCAAGCTCAATGAAGTCAGGCAAACCGAAGTCGCCGGCGTGATCGACCAGATCCGTTCGCTGATGGCCGAATACGGCCTGACCCCAGACGACATCGCCCCGCGCCGCGGCCGCGGCCGGCCGGCAGGTTCTGGCGCCCCCAAGAAGGCGGAGCACGCTCCGCTGCCCGCCAAGTACATGGACCCGAAGACCGGCAAGACCTGGTCGGGTCGCGGCCGTGCCCCGGCATGGCTGGGCAAGCGCCCGGAACGTTTCCTGATCGAGGCGTAAGCCGCTGCGGCCGCCCCCGCCAGGGGCTGGCCCGTCCAGGCGTCGTCAGGACGCCTGGCAGACGTATTCTTTCTTCAGCGCGCGAAAGCCTTGCTGCGTCGGCTCCGCCATGGGCCGCGCGGCGCCTGACGAGAGCGGTTGCAAGCGCAAGACCTGGGCCGAGCACTGGCTCGCGGTCTCGTCCCGCTTATAGCGAATCTCATACTGCGCCCCCGCCGCCGGCACGAACGACACGCCCGCCGCGCAGCGCAGTTCTGGCAGCGGCGGTGCGGCTGTCGATATCACGCCCACGTAGATCCGCCGACCCGCCTCGACATGCCGCTCGCGCGTGCGCGCCGGCGACTCCGGCGAACTTCCGGCCATCTCCAGCCCGCGCTCCCGCCCCATCGCCGACAACTGCCTGCCCATTCCGGCCAGGACCAGCGGACGAGCCGGCTCCGGGCACTTGGCGGGATCGACCACCGTGAAGGTGGTGTTGTCATCGGTATCCGTCATCAGGCGCACACTGGCCACGGCAGCGCCGGACGGCACGCGGTACTGCGCCACGCAGCCGGCAGCCATGACGGCGCCGGCCAGCATGGCCAGGATCGGTACTGCCGTCGGCCCGTGGTGTCGCATGGTGTCTAGAAGAAAGGGGATTGCATGCCGGGGCGCGGCAGGCCGGGGCGGATCGCTCAGCATACCCGCTGGCCTGGGGGCGCGTCGATGGTAGAAACCCATGTTGAAATCCGGCAAGGATATCCACAGAATCTGTGGATATCCTCGCGCGTCGCCCCCGAAACGCCCAGTCTGTGCGCCAACGCACCGGACCGCCCAATTTTTAGGCATCCGGCTGTACCGTGGCGCAAGCCGTCATGCCGGACGCTCCCACGGCGGGCTTTCGCCGAAGTGTTCGGCCAGGAAGTCCACAAACGCCCGCACCCTTGGCGGCACCAGCCGGCGCTGCGGCATGACCGCGTAGATCCCGGATTCCGCCACCGGGTAATCGGCCAGCACCGGCACCAGCTGTCCGGTGCGGAGGGCGGCGCTGACGTGCCAGGTCGAATGCAAGGCAATGCCGAGCCCGGCCAGCGCGGCATCTGACAGCAACTCGCCGGAGTTGGCGTCGATCGGCCCGCGTACCCGCACGGCAATCTCCCCGCCCGCACCATCGCCGAGGCGCCAGACATCCTGCCGGCCCTGGCTGCCCACGAGCAGCAGGCAATCATGGCTGGCCAGGTCCTGGGGCGTACGCGGCGTGCCGCGGCGGCGCAGGTATTCCGGTGATGCGCACAGCAGCCGCCGGTTGGTCGCCAGCTTGCGCGCGACCATCGCTGAATCATCGAGCGTGCCGATACGGATCGCCAGGTCGAAGCCGGCGCTGACCAGGTCCAGCACGTTGTCCGTCATGGTGAAGCTTAGCTTCAAGCCAGGATGCCGCGCCATGAATTCCGGCAGCAGCGGCGAGATATAGAGGCGACCGAACGACGACGAAGCGGTCACGCGCAGCGTTCCCGAAATACCGGTACCCGCCTGCCGGAGCGAACTGCCCAGCGCATCGAGATCGTCGACCAGCGCACGGCCTTGCTCGGCAAGGATCACGCCCTCAGGCGTCGCATGCAGGCGTCGGGTGGTGCGATGCAACAGACGAACGCCGAGTTCGCGCTCCAGCCGCTGCAGCCGCTGGCTGGCCACCGCCACGGACAAATCCAGGCTGCGCGCGGCGGCACTGATCGAGCCAAGGTCCAGCACGCGCAGAAACAAGCCGATATCGCCGATGCGATCCATGATTCTCAATTTTTTCTTGAAACTGATTATGCATCATGCCCATTTATGAAGAAGATGAAAACACCGACACTTCAACCTTCCTGCGATCCCCCCCGCCCTCCGCAAGCGCCCCCCATGCCAAACCCAGCCCCCAACCCACGTACCGGCCGCATGCCGGTTGCCCTATACGCGCTGACTGCCGGCTCCTTCGGCATTGGCTGCGCCGAATTCGTCATCATGGGCCTGCTGCTGCAAGTGGCCACTGACTTGCATGTCAGCATTGCCGCCGCCGGCATGCTGGTTTCCGGCTATGCGCTCGGCGTGTTCGCCGGCGCGCCGGTGCTGACGCTGCTGACCCGGCGCATGCCGCGCAAGGCCGTGCTGCTCGCATTGATGGGGATCTACACCGTCGGCAACGCGGCCTGCGCGCTGGCGCCCGACTACACCACGCTGATGATCGCGCGCGTCCTCACCTCGCTGACGCACGGCACCTTCTTTGGCGTAGGCGCCGTGGTGGCGACCGGCCTGGTGCCGGCCGAGCGCCGTGCCTCGGCGATTTCGGTCATGTTCTCGGGCCTGACGCTGGCCACGCTGCTGGGCATGCCCGCCGGCGCCTGGCTGGGCCTGCACCTTGGCTGGCGCTCGACGTTCTGGGCCATGACGCTGATCGGCCTGGTCTCGATTGTCGTGATTGCCGCGCTGGTACAAAAGAGCCGCGACGACAGCGCGCCGGTCGCGCTGCGCGAGGAACTCGCGACCATCGTGCGGCCGCAGGTGCTGCTCGGCCTGCTGATGACCGTGCTGCAGTCTGCCGGCACCTTCGCGGTGATCACCTATGTGCAGCCGCTGCTGACGCGCGTGACTGGCTTCAGCGAGGGGGCGGTGTCGCCGATCCTGCTGCTGTTCGGCGGCGGCATGATCGTCGGCAACATCCTGGGCGGCCGCTTCGCCGACCGCCAGCCCACAGCCGCGCTGCTGGGCTCGCTGGCGACGCTCGTCGCCGTGCTCGCGACCATGACCTTCGCCGTCCACAATCAGACCGCCATGGCCGGCTTCGTCGGCATCCTGGGCGTCGCCGCGTTCGCGACCGTGTCGCCACTGCAACTGCGCGTGCTGCACCACGCCAGCGGCGCGGGCCAGAACCTGGCATCGAGCTTCAACATCGCCGCATTCAATCTCGGCAACGGCATCGGCGCATGGCTGGGCGGCATGGTGGTCGCCCATGGCCCGGGCCTGGATGCCCTGCCCTGGGTGGCGGCCCTGGCGCCATTGGCCGCACTGCTGGTGGCATGGCTCAGCGTGCGGCGGGAGCGCGGCAACGATCGCATGGCCGTAGTGGCCGGAATGGGCTGACACAGGCCTGCATCAGCCGTCGACAGGGCGGAATTCCCAAAGCTGTTTGGTGAATCGATCCGGTCCGTGTCGAAGGGCACGAGCCGGATGGCCTTGGGCACGCCCGGGGAACGGCTCAGCCAGCCTTTCCGTCGATCCTGGGCCGCGCCAGCCGCGGCGCGTAGACCACGGCGTAGACCGCGAATGCTGCTACCCAGCAGACGGCCGCGCCGTAGATCCAATGCAGGTACCCCGCCGGCCACAGCAGCGGCCCGATGACGCGCAGCACCGCTGCCGCCGCGACCAGCCAGTAGGCAGCGGTCTCCGCGCGCCCGGCGGCGAGCGTCCGGCCCGTGTGCCCGAGCGCCGTGCGCGTGACCATGGCGATGATGGCGCCACCGAGCACGCCGACCGTGAACGCATGCGTAGCGATGCCCGGCATCACCAGCCCGAGCACCGCGGCGGCCTGCAGCAGGAAGGCCAGCGGCAGCCACCCATAGGCCAGGTGCAGCGACCACAGCAGCGGGCGGTTGCCCACCGCATAGCCGCGCCAGCCGACCACGCGGATGCCAAGCACCACGGCCGCCAGCAGCGACAACAGGGCCGCCAGCCACCCGGGCAGCGGAACCAGCCCGGCCAGCAGGCCCAGGACTGCCGCCGGCACGGCCACGCGGTCGACCTTCGGATACTGGCGCAGGCGGAAGCCTGGAACGGCATTGGTCGTGAACATCGGAATCACGCGTGCGCCGATGACGATGACGAACAGCGTGATCAGCGCCACGCCGGCCTGGCAAGCGCGCAGCGCCGCGTCGGCGTAGCCACCGGCATGCAGCGCAAGGCTCGACACATTGGCCAGGGCCAGCAGCGAGAGCGCAAACGCCAGCGGATAGTTGCGGCGATTACCGCCTTTGACCAACGTGCGCGTGAACGCTAGCGCAGCCAGCGGCAGGAACGCGCCGTCGATCCACGCGGCCAGCACGCCAGGGCCGAACCACATGGCGCCACGCCCGGCCAGCCACAGCACGAACAGGCAAGCGAGCGGCGCGCCGGTCGGCGTGGGTTGCCCGGTCCACGCGCGCCCGGCCGTGAACAGGAAGCCGACCACGATCGCCGCGGCAAAGCCGAACACCATCTCATGGGCGTGCCACAGCATCGGCGGCAAGGCACTCGAAGGCGCCACGCCGGCCCCACCGCCGAACATGGCAGCCCAGGCGGCCACGGCGATCGCCGCGAAGACCGCACCGCCCAGATAGAAGGGACGGAAGCCAAGCGCGAACAACGCAAAGCCGCGCGGCGGCGGACCCGCTTCCGGCGACTTGCGCGGACCGCGTGCGGGCAGGATAGGGATGGTTTCCATGATGGGCGCGTGCGAGAAATTTGATCCGCGTCACGGGTTGATACCGTGTCCAGGCGGGGTGCAACCACGATAGCACCCTGATGCCGCCGTCGTCCTCCGCCGATGGAACTAGCTCCACCAGCAGGTTCCGTGGCGTGGCGGCTTGTGCTCCCGGCGAATGGTCAGCCGTAACCCGCGTGCCTACTCTGGCGTCATCCCGTCAAAGTTGACACAGGAGTATGGCCATGGCCACCCCAACACGCGCGGCGCGAATGCCGGAGCCTGTCCCTTCCGGGGCATGGACGACGCTGGCATCCAGCACCTTTGCCTTCACCATCTGCTTCGCCGTCTGGATGCTGTTCGCCGTCCTCGGCATCCCGCTCAAGAAGGAACTCGGGCTCAATGAAACCGAGTTCGGCCTGCTGGCCGCCACGCCGGTGCTGAGCGGCTCGCTGATCCGCGTGCCGCTCGGCATCTGGACCGACCGCTACGGCGGCCGCGTCGTGTTCTTCGTGCTGATGCTGGCCACGGTCATCCCGATCTGGCTGATCTCATATGCGCATACGCTGTGGCAGCTGCTCGTGCTCGGCCTGTTCGTCGGTCTGGCCGGCGGCTCGTTCTCGGTCGGCACGCCGTATGTCGCGCGCTGGTTCCCGCGTTCGCGCCAGGGGCTGGCCATGGGCATCTTCGGCGCCGGCAACTCGGGCGCCGCGCTGACCAAGTTTGTCGCGCCCGCGCTCATCCTGGCTGCCGGCACGTGGGAAGTCGTGCCCCGGGTGTATTCGGTGGCGATGCTGGTGACGGCCATCGTGTTCTGGTTCGGCTCGCGCAGCAATCCCGCGCACCGGGTGACGTCCAGCACCGGCTTTCGCGAGCAGTTGGCCATGTTGCGCGACCCGCGCGTGTGGCGCTACTCGCAGTACTACTCGGTGGTGTTCGGCGGCTATGTCGGCCTGTCGCTATGGATGACCAAGTACTACATCGGCGAGTACGGCTTCGACATGAAGGTGGCCGCGTTCCTGGCCGCATGCTTCTCGCTGCCCGGCGGCGTGCTGCGCGCGATCGGCGGCTGGATCTCCGACCGCTACGGCGCGCAGCGCACCACGTGGTGGGTGATGTGGGTGAGCTGGGTCGGCTTCTTCCTGCTGAGCTACCCGCAGACCGACTTCGTGATCCACACCACCACGGGTCCGCAGAGCTTCCGCATCGCGCTGACGCCGACGGTATTCACGTTCCTGCTGTTCGTGGTCGGCATCGCCTTCGCCATCGGCAAGGCCTCGGTCTTCAAGTTCATCTCGAACGATTTCACGCACAACATCGGCGCCGTTTCCGGCGTGGTGGGCCTGGCGGGCGGCCTCGGCGGCTTCGTGCTGCCGATCCTGTTCGGCGCGCTGGCCGACCTCACGGGCGTACGCAGCAGCTGCTTCATGCTGATGTACGGCACCGTGTGCGTGAGCCTGGTCTGGATGCACTACAGCCACCGCGCCGAACGCCGGCGCAAGGAACAGGCCGTCGGCCTCACCCAGACGGCGTGACGCCGCCCCTGATCCCTCTTTCCACTCAAGCACACTGTCATGTCCACCTCTGTACTAACGCGCTGGGAGCCCGAGAACGCGGCGTTCTGGCAAAACACGGGCGAACGCATCGCCTACCGCAACCTGTGGATCTCGATCCCCGCACTGATGCTGGCCTTCGTGATCTGGATGCTGTGGAGCGTGGTTGCCGTCAACCTCGACCGCGCCGGCTTCCAGTTCACCAAGAACCAGCTGTTCTGGCTGACCGCGCTGCCCGCGCTGTCCGGTGCCACGCTGCGCATCTTCTACTCGTTCCTCGTGCCGGTGTTCGGCGGGCGCCGCTTCACTGCCATCTCCACCGCGCTGCTGCTGATCCCGGCGCTCGGCATGGGCTTCGCGCTGCGCGACCCGACCACCAGCTACCCGACGCTGCTCGCGCTCGCGCTGCTGTGCGGCTTCGGCGGCGCCAACTTCAGCTCGTCGATGGCCAACATCAGCTTCTTCTTCCCGAAGGCGAAGAAGGGCCTGGCCACCGGGCTGAACGCCGGCATCGGCAACCTCGGCGTGTCGGTGGTGCAGTTCGTCACGCCGCTGGTGGTATCGCTGGCCGTGTTCGGCACGCTCGGCGGCGATGCCCAGCAATACCAGGCTGGCGACGTCACCAAGAGCCTGTGGCTGCAGAACGCGGGCTTTATCTGGGTGCCGTTCATCGTGGTGTCGTCGCTGGCCGCGTGGTTCGGCATGCATGACATCGCCGACGCCAAGGCTTCCTTCGCCGACCAGGCCATCATCTTCAAGCGCAAGCACAACTGGCTGATGTGCTGGCTGTACGTGGGCACGTTCGGCTCGTTCATCGGCTTCTCGGCCGGCCTGGCGCTGCTGACCAAGTCGCAGTTCCCGGGCGTGAATCCCACGGCTTATGCCTTCCTGGGGCCGCTGGTCGGCGCACTCACGCGTCCTGTGGGCGGCTGGATCTCCGACAAGCTCGGCGGCGCGCGCGTGACGCTGTGGACCTTCATCGGCATGATCATCGCCGTGTTCGGCGTGCTGGCCGCCTTGCCGCATGACGGCGCAACGGGCAGCTTCCCTGCCTTCCTGGCGGCCTTCGTCGCGCTGTTCGCGCTGACCGGCATCGGCAACGGCTCGACCTTCCGCATGATCCCGGTGATCTTCCTCACGGAGCGCCAGCGCGCCGCAGCCGGCAAGGGCGACATCGTGCAACGCCAGGCGCTGCAGGAAGCCGGCAAGGAATCGGCTGCCGTGCTCGGTTTCTCCGGCGCAATCGGTGCCTACGGCGGCTTCTTCATCCCCAAGAGCTTCGGCACCTCGCTGGAGCTGACCGGCTCGGCCGACGCCGCGCTGTATTGCTTTATCGCCTTCTACGTGAGTTGCGTGCTCGTGACGTGGTGGTGCTACGCGCGCCGCAACGCTGCCATGCCCTGCTGAGGCTGCCGGCCGGCCTAGTTCGACCGAACTAGACCGGCCCCTGCCGACTAGCCCGAACGCACCGCGCGGCCTGTTCCACCAGCGAATTGGCGCGCACATTCACTCCCCATAAGCTACGAGTGTCCCTGCAACGGCCGCGTGCCGCCAGCAGCTAGCATTCGCGGAGAACAAGAGATGAGTCACTTTCTGGATCGACTGAAGTTCATGTCGCGCGTCAAGTCCACGTATTCGGACGGGCACGGCGCGGTAGTGAACGAGGACCGCAAGTGGGAAGACGGCTACCGCAGCCGCTGGCAGCACGACAAGATCGTGCGCTCCACACACGGCGTGAATTGCACGGGCTCCTGCTCGTGGAAGGTGTATGTGAAGAACGGCCTGATCACCTGGGAAACCCAGCAGACCGATTACCCGCGCACCCGTCCCGACCTGCCCAACCATGAGCCGCGCGGCTGCCCGCGCGGCGCCTCCTACAGCTGGTACGTCTATTCCGCCCAGCGCGTGAAGTACCCGATGATCCGCGGCCGCCTGATGGAAATGTGGCGCGAGGCCCGCAAGACCATGGACCCGATCTCCGCGTGGGAATCGATCAGCCAGAACCCCGAGAAGGCCGAGCGCTACAAGAGCGTGCGTGGCCTGGGCGGCTTCGTGCGCGCCGACTGGAACACCGCGACCGAGATCATCGCGGCCGCCAATGCCTTCACCGTCAAGAAGTTCGGACCCGACCGCGTGGTCGGCTTCTCGCCGATTCCCGCCATGTCGATGGTGTCCTACGCCGCGGGCGCGCGCTACCTGAGCCTGATCGGGGGCGCCTGCCTGTCGTTCTACGACTGGTACTGCGACCTGCCGCCGGCCAGCCCGCAAATCTGGGGCGAGCAGACCGACGTGCCGGAGTCGGCCGACTGGTACAACTCGACCTACCTGATGGTGTGGGGTTCCAACGTGCCGCAGACGCGCACCCCGGACGCCCACTTCTACACCGAGGTGCGCTACAAGGGCACCAAGACCGTGGCCGTGTCGTCCGACTTCGGCGAGATGGTCAAGTTCGGCGACATCTGGCTGGCCCCGAAGCAAGGCACCGATGCCGCGCTGGCCATGGCGATGGGCCACGTCGTGCTCAAGGAATTCCACGTCAGCCGCAAGTCGGCGTACTTCCGCGACTACATCAAGCAGTACACCGACATGCCGATGCTGGTGCTGCTGCGCGACAACGACGGCGCGCTGGTCCCCGACCACTTCCTGCGCGCCTCGCACCTGGCCGACAACCTCGGCGAAGCCAACCATCCGGACTGGAAGACCCTGGTGGTCGACGACATGACCGGCGACATCGTCGCGCCCAACGGCTCCATCGGCTTCCGCTGGGGCGAGGGCGCGCACAACGGCGGCGAGAAGGTCGGCCGCTGGAACCTGGAAATGAAGGACGGCGGCAGCAGCCGCAATATCGATCCGCGCCTGTCGCTGCTGGGCAGCCACGATGAAGTGGCCGAAGTCGGCTTCGCCTATTTCGGCGGCGAACATGACGCGCTGCTGCGCCGCCGCGTGCCGGCTCGCCGCGTGACGCTGGCCGACGGCACCACCGCGCTGGTCGCCACGGTGTATGACCTGCAGCTCGCCAACTACGGCGTCGACCAGGGCCTGGGCGGCCCGAACGTGGCCACGTCCTATGACGACGACGTGCCCTACACCCCGGCCTGGCAAGAGAAGCACACCTCGGTGCCGCCGAAGCTGGTGATCCAGGTCGCGCGCGAGTTCGCCGACAACGCGGACCGCACCCAGGGCAAGAGCATGGTCATCGTCGGCGCGGCGCTGAACCACTGGTACCACAACGACATGATTTACCGCGGCATCATCAACCTGCTGATGATGTGCGGCTGTATCGGCAAGAGCGGCGGCGGCTGGGCACACTACGTCGGCCAGGAAAAGCTGCGTCCGCAGTTCGGCTGGGCGCCACTGGCCTTCGGCCTGGACTGGTCGCGCCCGCCGCGCCAGATGAACGGCACCTCGTTCTTCTACAACCACACCAGCCAGTGGCGCCACGAGAAGCTTGGCGTGGACGAGATCCTGTCGCCGACCGCCGACAAGAACAAGTACTGCAAGATGACGCTGCTGGATCTGAACGCCAAGTCCGAACGCATGGGCTGGCTGCCGTCCGCGCCGCAGCTCGGCTCCAACCCGCTCGACGTCGTCGACGCGGCCGAGCGCGCCGGCAAGGATCCAGTCGCCTACACCGTCGAGCAACTGAAGTCGGGCAAGCTGGAGTTCGCCTGCGACGATCCCGACAACCCCGCCAACTTCCCGCGCAATATGTTCGTCTGGCGTTCGAACATCCTGGGCAGCTCGGGCAAGGGACATGAGTACTTCCTGAAGTACCTGCTCGGCACGCAGAACGCCGTGTTCGGCGACGAGGACGATGCGATCAAGCCGAGCGAGGTCAAGGTGCGCCCGGCCGCCGAAGGCAAGCTCGACCTGCTGACCGTGCTCGACTTCCGCATGAGCACCACCTGCCTGTACGGCGACATCGTGCTGCCCACGGCCACGTGGTACGAGAAGGACGACCTCAACACGTCGGACATGCACCCGTTTATCCACCCACTGTCCGAAGCCGTGCAGCCGCTGTGGGAAAGCAAGACTGACTGGGAAATCTACAAGGCGATCGCGAAGAAGTTCAGCGAGATCGCCGGCCCTTACCTCGGCACGCGCAAGGATCTCGTCTGCACGCCGCTGCTCCATGACACCCCGGGCGAACTCGGCCAGCCGTTCGAGCCGAAGGACTGGAAGCATGGCGAGTGCGACCTGATCCCGGGCAAGACCGCGCCGTCGATGGTCGTGGTCGAGCGCAACTACGCCGACATCTACAAGAAGTTCACCTCGATCGGCCCGCTGCTCGACAAGATGGGCAATGGCGGCAAGGGCATCAACTGGGATACGAAGCACGAGGTCAAGGAAATCGGCGAACTCAGCAAGACCGTGGCCGACCATGGCGTCAGCCACGGCCGCCCGAAGCTGGAAACCGCGATCGACGCCGCCGAGATGATCCTGACCTTTGCGCCCGAGACCAACGGCCATGTCGCCGTGAAGGCCTGGGA
The DNA here is from genome assembly GCF_057073745.1 of Cupriavidus sp. C2SS-8b. Taxonomy (NCBI): domain Bacteria; kingdom Pseudomonadati; phylum Pseudomonadota; class Betaproteobacteria; order Burkholderiales; family Burkholderiaceae; genus Cupriavidus; species Cupriavidus sp. C2SS-8b. The sequence goes on along the minus strand of NZ_CP172717.1, from coordinate 138,622 downwards.
CGCGCTGTCCAAGATCACCGGCCGCGACCACACCCACCTGGCCGAAGGCCGCGAGCACGACAAGATCCGCTTCCGCGACGTGCAGGCCCAGCCGCGCAAGATCATCTCCGCGCCGACGTGGTCGGGACTGGAGTCGGAAGAAGTCAGCTACAACGCCGGCTACACCAACGTGCACGAACTGATTCCATGGCGCACGCTGACCGGCCGCCAGCAGTTCTGGCAGGACCATCGCTGGATGCTCGACTTCGGCGAAGGCTCGGCCGTGTACAAGCCGGCCATCGATACCAAGACGGTCAGCCCGATGCTCGGCAAGAAGCCGAACGGCAACCCCGAGCTGGTGCTGAACTGGATCACGCCGCACCAGAAGTGGGGCATCCACTCCACCTACTCGGACAACCTGCGCATGCTGACGCTGTCGCGCGGCGGCCCGCACGTGTGGATTTCGGAAGTCGAGGCCAAGGCCAACGGCATCCGCGACAACGACTGGGTCGAGGTGTTCAACGTCAACGGCACGCTGACCGCGCGCGTGGTGGTGTCGCAGCGCGTGCCGCAAGGCATGTGTTTGATGTACCACGCCCAGGAGAAGATCGTGAACGTGCCGGGCGCCGAAACCAGCCGCATGCGCGGCGGCATCCATAACTCGGTCACGCGTGCGGTCACCAAGCCCACGCACATGATCGGCGGCTACGCGCAACTCGCCTACGGCTTCAACTACTACGGCACCGTGGGCAGCAACCGCGACGAGTTCGTGATCCTGCGCAAGATGAAGAAGGTCGACTGGCTGGAAGGGCCGCTCGTGGAAAAGAACGCGAAGTTGAGTGAAAAGGAAGGAGCCTGAGAATGAAGATCCGTGCCCAGGTAGCCATGGTGCTGAACCTCGACAAGTGCATCGGCTGCCATACCTGCTCCGTTACCTGCAAGAACGTGTGGACCAGCCGTGACGGCATCGAGTACGCCTGGTTCAACAATGTCGAAACCAAGCCCGGCATCGGCTACCCGAAAGAATGGGAGAACCAGGACAAATGGCAAGGCGGCTGGAAGCGCAATGCCAACGGCACGCTGGAGCCGCGCCAGGGCGGCAAGCTGAAGATCCTGGCGAACCTGTTCGCCAACCCGAACCTGCCGCAGATCGACGACTACTACGAGCCGTTCACCTACGACTACGAGCACCTGCAGAAGGCACCGCTGGTGCAGACCCCGCCGACCGCGCGCCCGGTGTCCGTGCTGACCGGCCGCAAGATGGAAAAGATCGAATGGGGTCCGAACTGGGAAGACGACCTCGGCGGCGAATTCGCCTCGCGTGGCCGCGACAAGCTGTTCGACGACGTACAAAAGGAGATGTACTCGACCTTCGAGAACACCTTCATGATGTACCTGCCGCGCCTGTGCGAGCACTGCCTGAACCCGACCTGCGTGGCATCGTGCCCGTCGGGCTCGATCTACAAGCGCGAGGACGATGGCATCGTGCTGGTCGACCAGGACAAGTGCCGCGGCTGGCGCATGTGCATCTCGGGCTGCCCGTACAAGAAGATCTACTTCAACTGGCAGAGCGGCAAGGCCGAGAAGTGCCTGTTCTGCTATCCGCGCATCGAGGCCGGCCAGCCCACGGTGTGCTCGGAAACCTGCGTCGGCCGCATCCGCTACCTGGGCGTGATGCTCTATGACGCGGACCGTATCGAGCAAGCGGCATCGGTGGCCGACGAGCGCGACCTGTACCAGTCGCAGCTCGACGTGTTCCTGGACCCGCACGACCCGACCGTGCAGGCCGAGGCGCGCCGCCAGGGCATTCCGCAGAGCTGGCTCGATGCCGCGCGCAAGTCGCCGGTGTACAAGATGGCGTGCGAATGGAAGGTCGCCTTCCCGCTGCACCCCGAGTACCGCACGCTGCCGATGGTCTGGTACATCCCGCCGCTGTCGCCGATCCAGTCCGCCGCCGAGGCGGGCCACATGGGAATGAACGGCATGATCCCGGACGTGAAGAGCCTGCGCATCCCGGTGAAGTACCTGGCCAACCTGCTGACCGCGGGCGACGTCATGCCGGTGCTGTCCGCACTCGACCGCATGCTGGCGATGCGCGCGTACAAGCGCTCGCAGGTCGTCGACGGCGAACAGGACCTGGCCGTGCTGGAGCAGGTCGGGCTGACGCCGGCGCAGGTCGAGGACATGTACCAGACCATGGCCATCGCCAACTATGAAGACCGCTTCGTCATCCCGTCGTCGCATAAGGAAATGGTCGAGGACAGCTTCAGCGACAAGGCCAGCTGCGGTTTCACCTTCGGCAACGGCTGCTCCGGCGGCACATCGGAAGGCACGCTGTTCGGCAAGAAGCCGAAGCCGGCCATCGCCTATGCCGCCCTGCCGCGTTCGCGCAAGGCCTTCGCCGGCTGAACCGGCTGAACAGACAGGAGAACCCACATGCCCCTCTACCCAATCCTTAGCGCACTGCTCTGCTACCCCGAGGAGGCCTTGCTCGAAAGCCTGCCCGAGATCGACCAGGCTCTGGCCGAATGGCCGCAGGCGCACGAGATGCTCGCGCCGTTGATGCACATGTTGCGCGGCGAAACACTGATCGCGCTGCAGGAAAACTATGTCGCCACGTTCGACCGCAATCCGGCGCATTCGCTGCACCTGTTCGAGCACGTCCACGGCGAGAGCCGCGACCGTGGCCAGGCCATGGTCGACCTGATCGAGGAATACCGGCGCGACGGCTTCGAGCCGACCGCGTCGGAACTGCCGGACTACGTGCCGCTGTTCCTCGAATACCTGGGCGCACTCGTCGCGGACAACAAGGAAGCACGCGCCGAGCAACTGCTTGGCGATGCCATCCATGTGCTGGCCGCCGTGGGCGACCGGCTCGTGCGCAACGAAAGCCCGTATGGCGGCGTCTTCACCGTGCTGCGCACGCTGACCGACGTACAGCCCGAACCCCAGCAGGAACCGCCCGTGCGCGACATGGATGAAGCGCTCGAAACCTTCGGCCCCGGCGCCGATGGCGTCGAGCCGCTGCTCGGCCCCGCAACCGGCCTGCACGCCGTGAAGTTCTACCCGCGTGGCACCGCGCAGCGCGCGCCGGTGGCCTCCGTTTGCTGAGAACGCCAAGGTGACGACCATGAACCTGATCCATCAATTCCTCTTCGGCATCTACCCGTACATCGCGCTGGCCATCTTCCTGTTCGGCAGCCTGGCGCGCTTCGAGCGCGAGCAGTACACGTGGAAGACCGACAGTTCCCAGGTGCTCTACCGCGGCAATCTGCGCACGGGCAACATCCTGTTCCACGTCGGCATCCTCGGCCTGTTCTTCGGGCACCTGGTCGGCTTGCTCACGCCGGTCGCGGTGTGGGACACGCTGGGCGTCTCGCACGGGCTCAAGCAGGCCGTGGCCATGACCGCCGGCGGCGTGATGGGCACCATGTGCCTGGCCGGCCTGCTGATCCTGCTGCATCGCCGCCTGACCAATGCGCGCGTCTCGGTCGTGACCCGCGCCGGCGACAAGGTGCTGCTGCTGTGGCTGCTGGTCACGCTGCTGCTGGGCCTGTCCACCATCTTCGAATCCGCCAGCCATATGGACGGGCACATGATGGTGCTGCTGATGACGTGGGCCCAGCACATCGTCACGCTGCGCGGCGACGCCGCGAGCTTCGTGGCCGATGCTCCGCTGCTGTTCAAGGCGCACCTGTTCATGGGGATGTCGCTGTTCGTGATCTTCCCGTTCACGCGGCTGGTCCACGTCTGGAGCGGCTTCGCCTCGGTGGGCTACCTCGGCCGCGCCTGGCAACTCGTGCGCAGCCGCTGAGCCGCGCGCATCGAAACCGGAGAACACCATGCCAGTCACCGTCAACGGCGTAGAACTGACCGACGCCGATATCGAACGCGAATTGGACCACCACCACGATGCGCGCAATCCGGCGCACATGGCAACGGTATCCGCCATCCTGCGCCGCCTGATGCGCACCGAGGCCGAACGCCTCGGCATCGCCCGCGGCGACATGGACGACGACGCCGTCGCGCAGGCCCTGCTGATGCAGGAGGCACCCGTGCCCGCCCCCGACGAGAGCAGCTGCCGCCGCCACTACGACAGCCGCCCCGACCGCTTCCGCGAAGGCGAATGGGTCGAGCTCGAGCACATCCTGTTCCAGGTCACACCGCGCGTGCCGCTCGACGCACTGCGCGAGATCGCGCAGCAGACGCTCGCGCTGATCAAGGGCGATCCGTCGACCTTTGCCAGCCACGCCAGCGCCTTGTCCAACTGCCCGAGCGGCGCCGGCGGCGGTCGCCTGGGCCGTGTGTTCCGCGGCGAGACGGCACCGGAGTTCGAACGCGCGGTCTTCGCCGCGCAGGCGCAGGGGTTGTTGCCGCAGCTCGTGGAATCGCGGTTCGGCCTGCATATCGTCCGCGTGCTTGACCGCTGCGACGGCACGCGCCTGCCATTCGACATGGTGCGCGCGGACATTGCGCGTGCGCTGTCGGATGCCGCCCGCGACCGCGCCTGGAAGCAGTACGCCAGCCTGCTGATCGGCCGCGCGAGCATCACCGGCATCGAACTCGACGGCGCCGACAGTCCGTTGGTCCAGTAGCGCCATCTGGCGCCATTATTTCCGGGAGCCCGCTGGCATGCACGAGATTGAACGTCTGCTGAAAGGCTTCGAGCGCTTCCAGCAGCATTACTTCGAGGACAAGCCCGAGCTGTTCGACACGCTGCGCGACGGGCAACGTCCGCCGACTCTTCTGATCGGCTGCAGCGATTCACGCGTCGACCCCGCCCTGCTGCTGGGATGCGACCCCGGTGAACTGTTCACCGTGCGCAATATCGGCAACCTTGTGCCACCGTGCACAGGTAGCCAGGAAGGCAGCCTGCACGGGGTATCCGCCGCGATCCAGTTTGCCGTCGAGCAGCTGCGCGTGGCCCGCATCATCGTAATGGGCCATGCCGGCTGCGGCGGCATCCGCGCCTTGCTGGCGCAGCCGGCCGACGCCGGGAACGACGACACACCGGCCGGCAAGGACTTCATCGGCCCGTGGGTACGGATTGCCGGCGCCGCCCGCCGGCACGTCGACGAGACCCTGGCCGGTGCCAGCGCTGCGCAACGCCAGCGCGCCTGCGAGCAGGCCGCCATCCTGGTGTCGCTGCGCAACCTGGAGACCTTTCCATTCGTGCGGCGCGAGCTGGAATGCGGCCAGCTCACGCTGCATGGCTGGTACTTCGACCTGGAGGCCGGCGCCCTGCTCGCGTACTCGCAGCGGGCCGACGGCTTCCTGCCCCTCGTCTGCCCGCTCGGGCGCGAAAACTCACCTGCGAAGAACTAAGGATCATGCAAGGATTCGTTATCGGCATTGCCGGCTCATCGGGCAGCGGCAAGACCACGCTCATCACCGCCATGCTGCCCTGGTTCCGTTCTCACGGCCTGAGCGTCAACGTGGTCAAGCACAGCCACCATCCGCTCGAACTGGAGCCGCCCACCAAGGACAGCGCGCGCTTTCGCGCGGCGGGCGCCAACGAGGTCATGGTGGCCTCGCCCTATCGCTATGCCATCGTGCGCGAACTGCATGGCGAGCAAGAGCCAACGCTGGCCGAACAGATCGCGCGCCTGTCGCCCGCCGACCTGACGCTGGTCGAAGGCTTCCGCGGCGATGCGATCCCACGCATCGAAGTCTTTCGTCCCGCGCATGGCCGCGAGCCGTACTATCCGCGCGACCCGTCCATCATCGCGCTGGCCACCGATGCACCCACCGATGCCACGCTGCCTTGCCTGCCGCTGAATGATCCCACGGCGGTGGTGCTGTACATCCTCGCGCTGCGCGCAAGCCGCAGCGTCCGGCGAGAGCCGCGCCACGCGCAGCAGCTTGCCAGAGTTGCCGCCTGACGTTGCCATCCCGATCGACCTCGCCATGTCCCACTCCACACCGGCCAGCCTGCCGCTGGTCTATGCCTGCTCGGGCTGCTCCAGCGTCGCGCAGCTCGCCAATGCCTTCGCCATCCGCCTGGACCGCAGCGGCCGCGCGGAGATGTCCTGCATCAGCGGCGTGGGCGGCGGTGTCCCTGCCCTGACGCGCGTGGCGCGCTCCGGCCGTCCGATCCTCGCATTGGATGGCTGTCCGCTCGCATGCGTGAAGGCTTGCCTTGCCGGCGTCGATGTCGTGCCCGCCAGGCATCTCGTACTGAACCGGCTCGGTGCCACCAAGCGGCAGCATGGCGAATGCACCGAAGCCGAAGAGCGCGCCACGTGGGAGATTGTCGAGCAAGCGCTCGCAGAAATTTCCGCCGCCATTTAGCGAATGCATGGCTGCATGAAGCGCCGATAGCGACGACGCGCGCGACAGCAACCCCAAGGACAGTATGGCTATAGGCCGCAGCGCTCTTCCTCGTTGACGACAGTCAACCCGGTACTGCGCAATCTTCACGATGATCTCCCTGACAGCCGGTGCAGCAAGCCTCACAACAAACCGGCACAACGGCTTTCCCCAACCGCTGAAGAGCAGCACTTATGAAAGCGAAATCCTGGAGGTTCACCGCGCTCGCGGCCTTGCCGTTATCCCTCTGGCTGAGCCACGCCAGCGCGGACACAACGGCAGCGGCGCCTGCCACGCCGCCGACCGCGTCGGCACCCACCCTGACCCCTGCCGAATTCGACCATGCCCGGCAGATCTACTTCGAACGCTGCGCCGGCTGCCACGGCGTGCTGCGCAAGGGCGCCACCGGCAAGCCGCTCACGCCGGACATCACACGCGCACGTGGCAGTGAATACCTGAAGACCTTCATCAAGTACGGCAGCCCCGCCGGCATGCCGAACTGGGGCACATCGGGCGACCTGTCCGATACCGAGGTCGACCTGATGGCTCGCTATATCCAGCTCGATCCGCCGACGCCGCCGGAGTTCTCGCTGGCGGACATGGAGAAAAGCCGCAAGGACATCATGCCCGTGGCCAAGCGTCCGACGCGCAAGATGAACCAGTACAACCTGGACAACCTGTTCTCGGTGACGCTGCGCGACGCCGGCGAAGTGGCGCTGATCGATGGCGACAGCAAGAAGATCATCAACATCGTGAAGACGGGATATGCGGTGCACATCTCGCGCATGTCCGCTTCGGGCCGCTACCTGTACGTGATCGGCCGCGATGCGCGCCTGGACCTGATCGACCTCTGGCTGCCCAAACCCGACATCGTCGCCGAGGTCAAGATCGGCCTGGAAGCCCGTTCGGTGGAGACGTCGAAGTACAAGGGCTACGAGGACAAGTACGCCGTGGCGGGCTCCTACTGGCCGCCGCAGTACGTGATCATGGAAGGCGACACGCTCAAGCCGCTCAAGGTCGTGTCGACGCGCGGCATGACGGTGGACAACGAGTACCACCCCGAGCCACGCGTGGCGTCGATCGTCGCCAGCCACTTCCATCCCGAGTTCGTGATCAGCGCCAAGGAGACCGGCAAGATCCTGATGGTCAACTACGCCGACCTGAACAACCTGAAGACCACCACGATCGACTCCGCCAAGTTCCTGCATGACGGCGGCTTCGATGCCACGGGCCGGTACTTCCTGGTGGCGGCCAATGCATCGAACAAGATCGCGGTGGTCGACACCAAGGAGGACAAGCTCGCCGCGCTGATCGACGTGGGCAAGACTCCGCACCCGGGACGCGGTGCCAACTTCGTGCATCCGAAGTTCGGGCCGGTGTGGGCCACGAGCCATCTCGGCGACGAGACCATCAGCCTGATCGGCACCGACCCGGTCGCCCACAAGGCGCAGGCGTGGAAGGTGGTGCGGACGGTCAAGGGCCAGGGCGGTGGTTCGCTCTTCATCAAGACGCATCCGAAGTCGTCCAACCTGTGGGTCGATACGCCGCTGAACCCCGATGCCAAGCTCAACCAGTCGGTGGCCGTGTTCGATACGCGCAATCTCGACGCGGGCTTCCAGGTGCTGCCGGTAGCCGAGTGGGCCAACCTGAAGGGCGAAGGCGCCAAGCGCGTGGTGCAGGCCGAGTACAACAAGGCCGGCGATGAAGTGTGGTTCTCCATCTGGGGCACCAAGGACGGCGAGTCGGCGCTCGTGGTGGTCGACGACAAGACGCGCAAGCTGAAGACCGTCATCAGGGATCCGCGCCTGATCACGCCGACCGGCAAGTTCAACGCGTACAACACCCAGCACGACATCTACTGATCGTGCGTGCGGCGCGCAAGGCAAAACCTTCCGCGCCGCCTCCGGAGCCAGACAATGCAATCCATCCGAATCCTCATCGCGGCCGCCGCGTGCGTGCTGCTGCCCGCAATGGCCCACGCTAACGCCGAACTTGCCGCCAGCAAGGCCTGCATGGCGTGCCATAGCGTAGACAAGAAGCTCATCGGTCCGGCCTTCAAGGACGTGGCCGCAAAGTACAAGGGCGGCAAGGACGCTCCCGCGCAGCTTGCCGGCTCGATCCTCAAAGGCAGCAGCGGCAAATGGGGGCCTGTGCCCATGCCCGCCAACCAGGTGACCGACGCCGAAGCAGACAAGCTCGCCAAATGGGTGCTGACGCTTTAGGCGCCATCGCGCGCAGCGTCGCGCTTGCCATGCTGATGGCCGCCACGGTGGCCGTCGCAGCGGAGCCGGCGCCGGCGCGGCGCGCGGAACTTGAGCGGCTGCTGCGCGACGACTGCGGCGCGTGCCATGGCATGACGCTGCAGGGTGGGCTCGGCACGCCGCTGACCGCCGATGCGCTCGCGGGCAAGCCACGCGAGGGCCTGGTGGCCACCGTGCTGCAGGGCCGGCCCGGCACCGCCATGCCGCCCTGGCAACCTTTCATGACGCAGGACGAAGCCTTATGGCTGATCGAACGATTGCAGGCCGGACAAGCGCCGGCCGTTTCAGGCAGGTAGCCCGCACTGCCAGGCAGGCACTTGAGCGCCTTCTGCCAGGTTTCCTGGCCGCCGCGCTCGCCGCAGGCTGCGCGACGCCGCTACGCGGCACCGGCGATCTCGGCGTCATCATCGAACGCGCCGCCGGACGCATGCAGGTGGTTGAAAGCACTGGCATGACGCAACTCGCGACTGTGGATGGCCTGGGCGACCTGTCGCACGCCAGCGTGGTGTTCTCGCGCGACGGCCGTTTCGCCTATGTCTTCGGGCGCGATGGCGGCTTGTCGCGCGTGGACCTGCTGCAGGCGCGCGTGACAAACCGCGTCATGCAGGCGGGCAACAGCATCGGCGGCGCCATCACGCAGGATGGTCGCGTGATCGCCGCGCAGAACTATGCGCCTGGTGGCATCCGGCTGTTCGACGCGGCAACCCTGGAACCGCTTGCCGACATTCCTGCCATTGGCGCGGACGGCAAGCACTCCAAGGTCGTGGGCCTGGCCGACCTGCCAGGGCGACGGCTGGCAGCCAGCCTGTTCGAATCAGGCGAGATCTGGATCATCGACGTCAACGACCCGCGCCAGCCGCAAGTCACGCGCCTGCGCGCGGGCCGCGAGCCGTACGACGGCCTGGTCACGCCGGATGGCCGCTGGTACCTGGCTGGCCTGTTCGGTGAAGACGGGCTGTCGCTGGTGGACCTGTGGCAGTCCCCGCCCACGGCGCAGCGCGTTCTCTCCGGCTATGGACGCGGCACCGCGCCGCTGCCGGTCTACAAGATGCCGCACCTGCGCGGCTGGGCCATGGCGCAAGGCATGGCATGGCTGCCGGCGATAGGACGGCACGAGGTCCTGGTCGCCGACCCGGCACGCGGCTGGAGCGAAGCCGCGCGGGTCGGGCTGGCCGGCCAGCCGGTCTTTGTCATGGCGCGGCCCGATGGCCGCCAGGTCTGGGTCAACTTTGCGTTCCCGCACAACGACACCGTGCAGATCATCGACACGGCGACGCGGCAGGTGGTGCGCACCATGCGCCCGTGCCGCGGCGTGCTGCACATGGAATTCACGCCCAAGGGAGAAGCCGTGTGGCTGTCCTGCCGCGACGACAACCGCGTGGAGGTCTACGACACCACCACCTTCGCGCGCCTGGCCACGCTGCCCGCCGACAACCCAAGCGGCATCTTCTTTACCGTGCGCGCCCAGCGCTTCGGCATGTAACCCGCACAGGATCGCCATGTACGACGAAGCCCTGCTCTATGACCGGCTCCAGCGCGACCTGCCGCTGCACCCGCGCCCGTACCGCAAGCTGGCTGGTGAACTCGGATTGTGCGAACACGACCTGCTGAGCCTGCTCGCGCGGGACCTTGGCGCCGGGCGCATCAGCCGCATCGGCGCGGTGTTCGCGCCCAATGTCATCGGCGTCAGCACGCTTGGCGCGCTGGCGGTGGAACCGGCACAGCTCGACCGCGTCGCCGCGTGCGTCAGCACCTGCAGCGCGGTCAGCCACAACTACGCGCGCAGAGGACATCGCCACAACCTGTGGTTCGTGGCGGGCGCACGAGATCGCTACGCGCTCGATGGCGTGCTGGCGGACATCGCCGAGAAAACCGGCCTGACGCCGCTCGATCTGCCGATGGAGCGCGAGTACCACATCGACCTCGGCTTTTCGCTACGGGAAGGCCGTGCGCGCCGTCCGCGCCGCGCCGTGAAGGCGCCTGCGCCGGTCCAGCCCGATGCCGACGACTGGCGCCTGATCGCCGAACTGGAAGCGGGGCTGCCGCTCGCGCCGCAGCCGTTCCACACGCTGGCCCTGCGTTCGCGCATTCCGCTCGACCGCATCCTCGAACGGCTGGCGCAGTGGAGCGAAAGCGGCGTCATCCGCAGGCTCGGCGTGGTCCTGCATCATGGGCGCTTCGGCTACCGGCACAACGCCATGTGCGTCTGGGACGTGCCGGAAAGCCGTGCCGATGCGCTCGGCCTCCGGCTGGCTCGCATGCCCGGCGTAACGCTGTGCTACCGCCGCGCACGCAGCCTGCCGGAGTGGCCCTACAACCTGTTCGCCATGATCCACGCACGCGACGCGCAGACCATGCGGACCACGCTCGGGCATGTCGAAGAACAGGTCGGACTGGCGCAGATGCGCAGCGCGGTACTGGTCGGCACGCACTGCTACAAGCAGCGCAACACGCGCTATGCGCTGCAACAGGAGCCCTCATGAGCTTCGTCCCCGATGCGCTCGACCGCCGCATCATCAACAGGCTGCAGCGCGGCCTTGCCTTGACGCCCCGGCCTTATGCCGATGCGGCGCTGGCCCTGGACATCGACGAGACAACCTTGCTCGCACGCCTGCGGGCCCTGCTGGACGCCGGCGTGCTGACGCGCTTCGGCCCTCTGTTCCAGATCGAACGTGCCGGCGGCCGCTTCGTGCTTTGCGCATGCCATGCGCCGGATGACCGGCTGGAAGCCGTGATCGCCGCCATCAACGCCCACCCCGAGGTCGCGCACAACTATGCGCGCACGCACTACCTGAACCTGTGGTTCGTGCTGGCGGTGCGCCGCCCGGAAGACGTGGAGCCCGCGCTGCAACGCATCAGCCACGATGCGGGCGTGGAGATCCTGCCGTTCCCGAAAGAGCGCGAGTACTTCGTCAACCTCTACCTGCCGGCCTGAACTGCCATGACGCTGCCTGCCCACGATGCCATCGATCTCGCACTGATCCGCGCCACGCAGGACGGCCTGCCGCTCGTCAACGCGCCCTATGCCGCTGTAGCTGGCCAACTTGGCATCACTGAGGACGAAGTCATTGCGCGCCTTGGCGCCATGCAGGCGAGCGGCGCGCTGCGCCGCATCGCGGCCGTGCCCAACCACTATGCGCTGGGCTGGCATGCCAACGGCATGACGGTCTGGGACGTGGATGACGCATGCATCGACGTGCTCGGCGAACGGATCGGCACGCTGCCTTTCGTCAGCCATTGCTACCGCCGTCCGCGTCGGCTGCCGCGATGGCCATACAACCTGTTCGCCATGGTGCATGCCCATACGCGCGAGGAAGCCATGCCGCTGGTGGCCCGGATTGGCGCCGTGCTCGGCACCGCCTGCCGCGCCCACGACGTACTGTGGTCCACGCGCATTCTCAAGAAAACCGGCCTGCGGCTGCCGCCGGCCAATACAGAGTTATAGGGAGTCAGCATGTTCCGCCTGTCCCGATTCATGGAAGCGCTGCGCGATGGCGGCCCAGTGCCCGCGTCGCGCAAGCCGGCCGGCCCGGTCGTTATCTGGAACCTGATCCGGCGCTGCAACCTCAACTGCAAGCACTGCTATTCGACCTCGGCCGACACCGACTTCAAAGGCGAACTAAGTACGGCCGAAGCGCTGGACGTACTGGATCAACTCAAGGCTGTACGCGTACCGGCCCTGATCCTGTCCGGCGGCGAGCCACTGCTGCGCCCGGACCTATACACCATCGGGGCCCGGGCACGCGAGCTGGGCTTCCACCTGTCCCTGTCATCGAACGGAACGCTGCTCAATGCCGGCCACGCCGCGCGGCTGGCCGCCTGCGGCTTCGACTATGTCGGCGTCAGCCTCGACGGCCTGCCGGCCACGCATGACCGCTTCCGCCGCTGCGACGATGCGTTCCAGCAGGCGCTCGGCGGCCTGCGCACGGCGCGCAATGCAGGGCTGCGCGTGGGGGTGCGCATGACGCTGACGGAGCAGAACGCGAGCGAATTGCCTGCCCTGGTGGCACTGGCCGAAAGCGAAGGCATCGACAAGTTCTACCTGTCCCACTTCAACTACGCGGGGCGCGGACGCAGCCACCGCGCCGACGACGCGCGGCATGCCGCCACGCGTACCGCGCTCGACTGGCTCTTCGACCACGTGTGGGAACGCGCGCGGCAAGGCCACGCGGGTGACTTCGTCACCGGCAACAACGATGCCGACGGCGTCTACCTGCTGCACTGGATCGCGCGGCGCGAGCCGCACCGGCTGGCCGACATGCGCGCCCGGCTGATCAACTGGGGCGGCAATGCGACGGGTGTCGGCGTCGCCAATATCGACAATCTCGGCAACGTTCATCCCGACACGATGTGGTGGCACGTCACGCTCGGCAATGTGCGCGAGCGCACGTTCGGCGACATCTGGACCGACCGCAGCGATCCGCTGATGGCGGGCCTGGCCGCGTCGCCGCGACCGCTGCAGGGACGCTGCGCGGCCTGCGCGCAGGTTGGCATCTGCAACGGCAATACGCGTGTGCGCGCGGCGGCGATCACCGGAAACCCATGGGCCGCGGACCCCGGTTGCTACCTGACCGATGAGGAGCTTGCCTGTCCGCTTGGCGCGGAGGTGGCTGCATGAACCGGCTATCGCGATGGCTTGCGTCGGCCCTGCTGGCTGCCCTGTTCCAGACAGCGGCCTACGGCGCCGAGGACGTGGCCGGCCCGGCCACGCTGTATCGCCAGCATTGCGCCGCCTGCCATGGCGCTGACCGCCTTGGCGCAATGGGCCCCGCGCTGTTGCCCGAGAGCCTGGAGCGGCTGCGTCCCGCCGAGCTGGTCGCCGTACTGCGCGAAGGCCGGCCGGCAACGCAGATGCAAGGCTTCGCAGGCGAACTCGACGACGCCCAGCTGGCTGGCCTGGCGGACTGGCTGCGCACCACCCCGGCAACCTTGCCGAGGTGGACCGACGCGGAGATTCGCGGCAGCCATATCGTGACTCACGCATCGGGCAGCCTCCCCGCCAAGCCCGTCTTTCGCGCCGATCCCGCCAACCTCTTTCTGGTCGTCGAGGCCGGCAGCCACCATATCAGCGTGCTCGACGGTGATCGCCTGGAGCCGATCCACCGCTTCCGCACGCGCTTTGCGCTGCATGGCGGCCCGAAGTTCAGCCAGGATGGCCGCTATGTCTTCATGGCGAGCCGCGACGGCTGGGTCAGCAAGTACGACCTCTGGAACCTGACGTTCACGGCGGAAATCCGCGTCGGCCTGAACACGCGCAACGTGGCGGTCAGCGACGATGGCAAGTGGGTGCTGGCCGGCAACACCCTGCCGCAGACGCTGGTGCTGCTGCGCGCCGATGACCTGTCGATGGCGAAGGTGATCGACGTGCGGGGGCGCGACGGTCAGGGCTCGCGCGTATCCGCCGTCTACGATGCGGCACCGCGACACAGCTTCATCGTGGCGCTCAAGGACATTCCCGAAGTCTGGGAGATCCCGTATGCCGGCATGGCAAACAGCACGACTCCGGAGCCCAGGAGGATCGCGCTGGAAGACGTGCTCGACGACTTCTACTTCGACCAGTCATACCAGCACATCCTCGGCGCATCGCGCGATGGCGGCGGACAGGTGGTCGATCTCAAGCTCGGCCGCAAGGTCGGGGACCTGGCCTTGTCCGGCATGCCGCATCTGGGCAGCGGCATCACGTGGATGCGCGACGGCCATGAGGTCATGGCCTCGCCCAACCTCAAGCAGGGCCGCATCAGCGTGATCGACATGCAAAGCTGGCAGACCATCGCCACGGTGCCGACCAACGGCCCGGGCTTCTTCCTGCGCAGCCACGAGAACACGCCCTACGCATGGGCCGATGCGATGATGAGCCCGAAGCGCGACACGCTGCAGCTGATCGACAAGCAGACGCTCGTCGTGGTGGCCAGCGTCACGCCGAGCCCGGGCCGCACGGCCGCGCATGTGGAGTTCACGCGCGACGGCCGCTACGCGCTGGTCAGCCTGATGGAGCGCGATGGCGCCATCGTGGTGTACGACGCGCGCACGCTGCGCGAAGTCAAGCGCCTGCCCATGAACAAGCCTATCGGCAAGTACAACGTGTTCAACAAGACCACGCGCTCGTCCGGCACCAGCCATTAGGCGGTAGCCCTGCGCAAAGAAAGGACTCGTGATGAACCTCCCCCTCAAGCCCGGCAAGGTATGGCTGGTCGGCGTCGGCCCCGGCAGCCCGGACCTGATCACCGTGCGCGCGGCGCGCGTGCTCGCGCAAGCGCAGGTCTGGCTGGTCGATGACCTGGTGTCGCCGGAAATGGCGTGCCATGCCAGTCCCGGCACGCATGTCGAATGGGTCGGCAAGCGCGGCGGGCGCTGCTCGGTCAGCCAGGAACGCATCCAGCAGCTCACGCTGATGCACGCGCTGGCAGGCAAGGAAGTCGCGCGCATCAAGGGCGGCGATCCGCTGATGTTCGGGCGCGGCGGCGAGGAATCGGCATTCCTGCGCGCGCATGGCGTGCCGGTCGAGGTCGTCAACGGCATCAGCAGCGGACAGGCGGCTGCACAGGCGCTGGGCGTGGCGCTGACGCATCGCGCGCATTGCCACGGCGTGAGCTTCGTCACCGCGCATACCAGCGACCACGGCAGCCCCGACTGGCGCGCATTGGCCGCTAGCGGCACCACGCTGGTGATCTACATGGGCATGAGCCGGCTGGCGGCGATCCGCGATGCGCTGCTTGCTGCGGACATGCGCCCCGACATGCCCGCCGCCGTGGTCATGCATGCCGGCGGAACCGGGCAACAGTGCTGGACTGGCACGCTTGCCACGCTCGGCCAGGCGCTCGATGAGCGGTTGGCCAGCCCCGCGGTGATCATGATCGGCGCGGTGCTGGCCGATGCGCAGGGCCTCGCGCCCCTACCCGAGGCGCCAGCGCCTCAGTACGGCAATCCGACGTAGTTCTCGGCCAGCGCCTTGCGCGCTGCTTCGGAGCCGACCAGGAAATCGAGTTCGGCCTGCTGGATGCGCGACGAGAACGCGTCGGCATCCGGGAAGCGGTGCAACAGCGATGTCATCCACCACGAGAAGCGCTCCGCCTTCCAGATGCGGCGCAGGCACTTCTCCGAATAGCCGTCGAGTTCACGCGGATCATCCCGCCGATAGCGCGCGGCCAGCGCATCGGACAAATACAGCACGTCGCTCGCGGCGAGGTTCAGGCCCTTGGCGCCGGTCGGCGGCACGATATGCGCGGCGTCGCCGGCCAGGAACAGGCGACCGAAGCGCAGCGGCTCGCACACAAAACTGCGCAGCGGCGCAATGCTCTTCTCGATCGAAGGGCCGGTCACGAGCGATTCAGCGGCTTGCGGGTCCAGGCGGCTGCGCAGTTCCTCCCAGAAGCGCGCGTCGGACCAGTCTTCGGCGCGCTCGGTCGACGGCACCTGCACGTAGTAGCGGCTGCGCGCCTTCGAACGCATGCTGCACAGCGCAAAGCCCCGCTCGTGGCTGGCGTAGATCAGTTCATCGGCGACCGGCGGCGTGTCCGACAGGATGCCGAGCCAGCCAAACGGATAGACGCGCTCGAACAGCTTTGTCGACGCGGCCGGCACGCTCTGCCGGCTCACGCCGTGGAAGCCGTCGCAGCCCGCGATGTAGTCGCACTCGATCTCGTGCGTGGCGCCATCCTTGCGATAGCGCACCAGCGGCCGCGTGCCGTCGAAGCCGTGCAGGCTGACGTTGGCTGCCTCATAGATCGTCGTCGTGCCCTCTGCCTGCCGCGCGGCCATCAGGTCGCGCGTGACTTCGGTCTGGCCGTACACCGTGACCCTGCGCCCGGTCAGCGCGTGCAGGTCGATGCGATGGCGCTCGCCGTTGAACGACAGCTCGATGCCATTGTGCGGCAAGCCTTCTTCATGCAGGCGTGCGGCGACGCCCGCGCGCTCCAGTGCATCGACCGTCACGCTTTCCAGGATGCCGGCGCGGATGCGGCCCAGCACGTAGTCCGGACTGCGCTGCTCCACGATGACGTTGTCGATGCCCGAGCGCGCAAGCAACTGCCCGAGTAAAAGACCGGCGGGGCCGGCGCCGATGATGGCGACCTGGGTGCGCATGGCTTGTCTCCGTATGCGTTGTTCTGATGGAGGAAAGATAGCGGCCGGGCAGGCATTCCGGAATGGACAGACCGAACCAAGAACAGGACAATCCGAACATTGCTGGTAAACACGGATCCGTCGTGAAGCCCGTTCCCACCTATTCGCTATACGGCGCCGGTTCGTCTGAGCCGCTGCTGGACCAGCTGCATTTCGAGTCGATTGCGCAGCGCAGCAAGCTGCACGGCTGGGAGATCCAGCCGCACCGGCATGAGCGCTTCCTGCAAATTCTGTACGTCCATGCGGGTGGCGGGGAAGCCTTGCTGGAAGAGCGGCGCGAGGCGCTGCGCAGCGGCTCGCTGGTCATGGTGCCGCCGCAGCACATTCATGGCTTCGTGTTCCGTTCAGATACCGATGGCATCGTCGTGACCATGACGGACAGCCACCTGCGCACGCTGCTGGCCGGCGTGCCCGATACCCTGGCGCTGTTCGAGCGGCCGCTCCACGAACGGGTGCGGCGCGACGGCGCCCTGGCCGATGCGCTGGCGATATTCCGGAGCGAGATGGAAAGCGTGTCCGCGTGGCGTGGGGCCGCACTGTCAGCGCTGCTGACCGTGGTGCTGATCGGCATTGCGCGGCTGGCCGATGGCTCGGCGCCGGCCGCCGCGCGCAGCAACAGCCGGCCGGCGCGGCATTTCCAGCAGTTCCAGCAATTGCTGGAGTCCGGCTATCGAGAACAGAGGGAGATTGGCGACTACGCTGATGACATCGGCATTACGGCCACGCAGCTCAACCGGATCTGCAGGCAGAAGGCGGGGCAGTCGGCGCTGCAGATGATCCATGCCCGGGTGCTGGCACAGGCGCAGCGCGACCTGCTGTTCAGCGACCTGGAGGTCAAGCACATTGCGCTGTCGCTGGGCTTTGCCGATGCGGCTTACTTCTCGCGCTTCTTCGCGAAGCAGGTCGGGCAGACGCCGACCGGGTTCCGGCAGTCGGGGCGCGCCCGGCTGCCGGCGTTCGCGACGCGATAGCTTCAGGCCTGCGGCCTGCGGTTGGCCTCGTCGATGGCCGCAAAAACTTCCTCGGCCATGTGGAATGCCGAGTTGGCGGCCGGCACGCCGCAGTAGATGGCGGTCTGCAGCAGCACTTCCTTGATCTCGTCGCGCGTCACGCCGTTATTGGCCGCGGCGCGCAGGTGCAGTTTGAGTTCTTCCGAGCGGTTCAGCGCCACCATCATCGCGATGGTCAGCAGGCTGCGCGTGTGTCGCGGCAGGCCTTCCCGGGTCCAGATTTCGCCCCACGCGTAGCGCGTGATCAGGTTCTGGAATTCCTCGTTCACCGGCGTCAGGCGCGCGAGCGAGCGGTCCACGTGAGCGCTGCCGAGCACGTCGCGCCGCACCGACAGGCCGGCCTCATAGCGGGCGTGATCGTCAGTGACCGGCAGGCGGCCCACGATGAAATCGAGCAGCGCGGCGGTAAAGCGGCCCGGCTGCTCGAAGTTGGAGATATGTGCGGCCGGCAGTGCAACGAAGTGCGCATCGGGAATCGCGGCGGTCAGGTCGCGGCCTTCCTGCACCGTGGTGGACGGGTCATGGGTGCCCGCGATCACCAGCACCGGCACGGGGATCGTGCGCACAGCCTCGCGGAAATCGGCATCGCGCACCGCGGCGCAGTTGGCCGCATAGCCACGCGGATCGAGCGCGGCCAGCACGGCGCGCAGCGGGTCCAGCGCGCGGCTGGCGGCCGCGGCAAACTCCGGGGTGAACCAGCGCTCGATCGACGGCTCGACCATGATGCCCATGCCGTCGCGCAGCACGCTGTCGATGCGCGTGTTCCAGCCTTCGGCATTGCCGATCTTCGCGGCGGTGTTGGCCAGCACGATCTTTGGAAAGCGTTCGGGCGCATGCACGCCCAGCCACATGCCGGTCAGGCCGCCCATCGACACACCGCAGAACGCAGCCTGCGCGATACCGAGGGCATCCAGAATGGCGAGCACATCGCCGCCAAGCTGATCCATGGTGAAGGCATCGCCTGGAGCGGTCGAACGTCCGTGGCCGCGCGTGTCATAGCGCACGATGCGGAAGCGTCCGGCCAGCGCATCGGCCTGCGGCTGCCACATGGTGTAGTCCGTGCCGAGCGAATTGGAGAAAACGATGGCCGGCGCATTGTCGGGGCCATCCACCGTGTAGAAGAGCCGGGCACCGGCGTGATCGAGATAGGGCAATGCGATCTCCTGGAATCCTGCGTGAGGTTGTGCCAATCAACCGGCATGGCGCCGGGCAACCGCCGCGTGCCAGGCCTGCACGGTGGCATCGGCAAAGGCCGCGGACTGGCCGGCGTAGTTGGCCGGGTCGGCAAGGCGGTCGAGGGTAGCCTCATCGAGCAGGCCCGCATGGGCGGGATTTTCGCCGAGCGTCCGTGCCAGTGCTTCGCGCAGCGTGGTGCCTTGCGCCACCGCGAGACGCGACGCCCGCTCCACCACATGGTGCGCTTCGAGCCGGCCGATGCGGCCGCCAAGTTCGAGCATAGCCGCTTCGCCGAGGATCAGGCCATGCGTCATGTCGAGATTGGCGCGCATGCGCGCAGTATCCACCTGCAGGCCGGACACCACCTGCCCCATCTGGCGCAGCGCGCCGGCCGCAAGCGTGACGATCTGCGGCAGCGTATCCCACTCGGCCTGCCAGCCGCCCAGCGCGCGCTCGTGTTCCTGCACCATGCCCGACAGCATGGTAGCCACCAGCGGCGGCACGCGTACTGCCGCAGTTAGCACGGCGGCACAGCCAACCGGGTTGCGCTTGTGCGGCATGGTGCTGGAGCCGCCGCGGCCGGGGCCGGTGGGCTCGGCCACTTCGGCGACCTCGGTCTGCATCAGCAGCGAGATATCCCGCGCCATCTTGCCGAGCGTGCCGGTGAGCACGCCAAGCGCGGTGGCCACCTCGACCAGGCGGTCACGGTGCGCGTGCCATGGCAACGCGGGTATATCAAGCTTCAGTTCGTTCGCCAGCGCGCGGGCCACGGCCGGCGCGGACTGGCCCAGGCTCGCGAGCGTGCCGGCCGCGCCGCCGAACTGCAGCACTTTGACCTGGACGCTAGCGGCATCGACGCGCCGCAGGTCGCGACGCAGCGCATCGAGCCAGCCCGCCGCCTTCAGGCCAAACGTGGTCGGCAAGGCGTGTTGCAGCCAGGTGCGGCCGACCATGGGCGTGTCGCGATGCGACGTGGCCAGCGCGGCGCAGCCATTGCCCAGCGCCAGCAGGTCCGCCTGCAGGTGCGGCATCGCCTCGCCAAGCTGAAGCACGAGCGCGGTATCGATGATGTCCTGGCTGGTGGCGCCCCAGTGGACGAAGCGCGCTGCCTCGGCATCGCGGGCCGCGACGGCGGCGGTGAGTTGCTTGACGAACGGAATGGCCAGGTTGCCGGCGGCAACCGCCGCTTGCGCGAGGGCATCGAGGTCTATGACCGAGACGTCTGTGCAGACTTCGGAAATGACCGTCGCGGCGGAAACGGGAATGACATTGCAGCGCGACTCGGCGCGGGCCAGCGCGGCTTCGACGGCGAGCATGCCGCGCACGGCGCCGGTATCGGAGAAGATCTCCAGCACGGCCGGGCTGCCGAACATGGGATCGGTAAGGCGGGACGAGCTTGGCATGGGGGCGTAGTGGATGTGCCGTCACGACGTTGGCGACGGCACGATTATGCGCGAAGCGTCAGATGTCGAAAAACACCGTCTCGCCCCGTCCCTGCAGCACCACATCCCAACGCAGCGCGCCATTGCCCTGCGCAGCGGCAATCAGCGTGCCGCGCCGCTCGGCCGGCACCAGTGCCAGCACGCCGTCGGCAGCATTGGCGGCAGCCTCATCCGGAAAGTAGACCCGCGTGGCCACGTGCTTGACCAGGCCGCGCATGAACACCGACACCATGATGTGCGGCGCCTGCGGCGTGCCGTCCGCGCCGGGCACCATGCCCGGCTTCACGGTGACGAAGCGGAACGAGCCATCCTCGGCCGTCGGCACGCGGCCGAAGCCGGTGAAGCCGGCGACCAGCGGCAGTTCGCGCGTGTCTTCGGCATGGCGGTAGCGGCCGGCCGGGTTGGCCTGCCAGATCTCGACCATGCCGTCCGGCACGGGCGCGCCGGTGCCGTCGATGACGCGGCCTTCGATGACGATGCGCTGGCCGGCAAGTTCCGGCGCGTCAGCGGTGAGGTCGGCACAGTTCAGGCCGGTCAGGCCGATATGCAGGTAAGGGCCGACAGTCTGCGAAGCGGTGGCGTACAGCATGCTCTTACTCCATCGGCGTGGCATCGCGGCCACGCAGCACGATATCGAAACGGTAGCCCAGCGCGTATTCCGGCTGCGTGGTCTCCCAGTCAAAGGTGGCGATCAGGCGTTCGCGCGCCTTCTCGTCGGGCACGCAGTTGTAGATCGGGTCGTACGGCAGCAGCGGGTCGCCGGGGAAGTACATCTGCGTGACCAGGCGCGTCGCGTAGGCGTTGCCGAACAGCGAGAAGTGGATATGCTGCGGCCGCCAGGCGTTGTGGTGGTTGCGCCAGGGATAGGCACCGGGCTTGATGGTCTTGAACTGGTAGCGGCCGTTGGCGTCGGTCACCATGCGGCCTTCGCCGGAGAAGTGCGGATCGAGCGGTGCATCGTGCTGGTCGCGCTTGTGCGTGTAGCGGCCCGCCGCATTGGCCTGCCACACCTCGATCAGCGCATTCGGCACCGGGCGGCCGTTCTCGTCCAGCACGCGGCCCGTGACCAGGATGCGCTCGCCAAGCGGCTCGCCACCATTGCCGATGGTCAGGTCGTTGTCGCCGGCACGCACGAATTCGGTGCCGAACGTGGGACCTGTGACTTCCGACAGCGACTGCGGAATCCGCACCAGCGGCTGCGTGGGCGACCGCAGCACGGTCGAGGCATAGGGATCGAAACGGTATTCAGGCTGGGTGTCCCAATAGGGACGACGGTACTGGGCGAGGCGGGGCATGCTTCGTCTCCGTGTTTTAGCGGTGGAATGACTTTAGGTGACACACAAAGTCATGTAAATTGAGTTATTGCCTGATTACGATGAATTTTCGATATGGAACGACAGGAACAGGCCGCGCAGGATATCTTCCGCAACCGCGTGCGGCTGCGGCATCTCTACTGCTTCGTGGCGGTGTCGCAAACCCAGCACCTCGGGCGCGCGGCGGACCGCCTTGGGCTGACCCAGCCGGCCGTTTCCAAGACCCTGAGCGAACTGGAGGAACTGGCCGGCACGCGGCTGCTGGTGCGGCAGCGCGCGGGTACCGAGCTGACCACGGCGGGCACGCGCTTCCTGCAGCATGCGCTGCGCATCCTGGCCGATATCGATGCCGCCGCCGGCAGCGTCACGGGCGAAACCGCGCTGACGCATGAGCGGATACGGCTCGGTGCACTGCCGAGCGTGGTGCCGGCGGTGTTGACCGATGCCTTGCTGCGCTTTCGCGCCACGTATCCCGAGGTCGGCCTGGACGTGCGGACCGGCATGAACCGCAATCTGATTGACCAGCTCAAGGCCGACGTGCTCGACCTGGTGATCGGCCGCATGGACGATCCGGTCGCGATGGAAAGCTTGTGGTTCGAGTCGCTGGGGCCCGATTCCCTGGTGCTGACGGTGCATCCCGGCCATGCGCTGGCCCGGACCACGCGCCCCACCTTGCTCGATTGCCTGGCATGGCCGCTGGTGATTGCCGCCGCAGGCTCGATCCCGCGCCACAACACCGAAAGCCTGCTGGCGCGCCACGGCCTGCGCCTGCCCGATGGCTGCGTCGAGACGTCTGACGCCTATCTCGGACGCCTGCTTGCCGAGCAGAGCGATTGCGTCTGGGCGGCGCCGATGTCGGCCACGCGCCGCGCCATGGACGCGGGCGGGCTGGTGGCATTGCCGATCGATACCCTCGGCACCGAGGAGCCGGTCGGACTGCTGCGGCACAAGGACCGCACCCTGACGCCGATGGCCGAGGCGCTGGCCGACTGCATCCGGGCGGCGGCGCATCCCGATGCGCCACGTCGCGGCCAGCCGGCTCAGTGAGCGGCCATGGGCCGGCCGCCCTGCTCGCCTGCCGGCGCGGGGCTGCCACCGAAGTGCTTCACCATCAGCGCCACCGCGGCCAGGAAGGCCGGCACGGCCAGCAGCGTGAAGATCATGTCGAAGCCAAGCTGCAGGCGCAGCAGTTCCGCGCCGAGCAGCGCGCCGGTGATGCCGCCGAAGCGGCCGATGCCGAGCATCCAGGCCACGCCCGTGGCACGGCCCTGCGTCGGGTAGAAGGCCGCCGCCAGCGACGGCATGGATGACTGCGCGCCGTTCATCGCGGTACCCGCCAGGAAGATCAGCACGCCCAGCAGCACCTGGCTGCCGGTGCCCTGCCCGACGGCGTAGATCAGCGCACCGGTGATGGCATAGGTCAGCGCAATCACCTTGTTCGGGTTGAAGCGATCCATGAACCAGCCCGCGGCGATGGTACCGATGCCGCCGCCCAGTGGGAACAGCGCGGTCAGGAACGAGGCGCGCTGGATCGAGAAGCCCGCGTCCTTCATCAGCGTGGGCATCCAGCTGGTCAGCAGGTAGAAGATCACCAGGCCCATGAAGTACGTGGCCCACATCATGGCCGAGCCCAGGCGGTAGCCCGGCGACAGCACCGTGCCGATGGCCGAGCGCGTCGCGGGCGCCTGCTCGCCGATGACATAGCTTGCGGCCGCCGCGCCGGCACCGGTGACGCGCTGCAGCACCTTGCCGATCTGTTCGGCCGGGTAGTTGCGCAGCACCATGTAGCGCACCGATTCCGGCAGCAGCAGCACCAGCAGCGCGGCCAGCACGACCGGCAGCACGCCGCCCAGCACAAGCACGCTGTGCCAGCCATAGTTCGGGATCATCGCCGCCGCGACGAAGCCGCCCACCGCCGAGCCGAGCGGAAAGCCGCAGAACATGGTGTTCACCAGCACCGCACGGCGGCGCTGCGGCGCGAACTCGGACGTCAGTGTCACCGCGTTCGGCATGGCGGCGCCCAGGCCCAGGCCGGTCAGGAAACGCAGCGTGGTCAGCCAGCCCAGGCTTGGCGCAAAGGCCGTGGCCAGGCTGCACACGCCGAAAAAGAAGACCGACAGCACCAGCACGCGCTTGCGGCCGACGCGATCGGCCAGCGGGCCGGCAAAGATGGCGCCAAAGGCCAGGCCGAACAGCGCCGCGCTCATGACGGGGCCCAGCTCGGATTTCTGGATGCCCCAGTCCTGCACCAGTGCCGGGGCGATATAGCCGATGGCCGCTGTATCAAAGCCGTCGACGGCAACGATCAGGAAACACAGGATCAGGATCAGCCATTGATAGCCGGTGAACGGCCGCTCGTCGATCAGGGCCTGGACGTCGATGACGCCGCCCTTTGGAGGGTTGGACTGGGGCACGGGTTGTCTCCGTTTGACTTTGGAAATCGGCAAGGGGCGCTGATTTGGCAAATCGGCAAAACCCGCCATTTGTTCTTATAGCGAACCATGGTTCTCTACTGGAACCGATCTTAGGCGCCGGGGATCAGGGGCAAGTATCCGGGTTAACCCGTCGCAGCAGGCCATCTGGAACGGCATCGGACGAGGCGAATTACGCCAGGGCACAGCCTTCGCAAGCGGTAAAATTGCGCGATTGACACGCGCGTCAATTTCCGTCCGAGAAGATCTGGGCAATGACGCAATTTTTCACCGCAGGCAGTCGGAAGCGACTTGGATACATGCCTGAATTTCATGGAAATAACGTGAGATGTCATTTTCCATGCCGTGACGTATTGCTTAGGATGCGCTAAGCACCGATCAATGTGATCGCCGCTCGGAAAGAGCCGCATAAGGCTCAATCAACGCTTTACGGCTTTTCACCTCAGCTGCCCGACACCGATTTCAGGCGGGACAGGTTTTCCCTAAACCATAGTGCCCGTCCCGCTGCCAAATTCGTCTGAAGTCACGCGGGCGAAAATACCGGCACAAGAGCCATAGCCATTCCTTAACGCCGCTCCGCCGTGCTGCCATGTCAGGCGATATTTAAGCAATTTATTACAAATGATATTTCACGCGATTATATGAAATATAAAAAAACTGTATAAGGCCGCCATTTCAAGTTGCAGCGCACAAACCTATAGTGAATGTAATTTTTTCCGGGGAGGGACCCGTAACCACCGATAAGGAGGTGGAAGAATGCTAAAAACAGCTTTTTTGCTTGCGGCGGCAAGTGCTGCGTTGGGCGCTGGTGCTGCGTATGCTGGCACCGGGACTCGGGACGTTTACACGGATGGCTCGAGCGTGATGGGGACGCGGGACCCGTTCACGGATGGAAGTAGAGCAATCACTGACAGGAGGGATGTATTCACCGACGGTGACAAAATCACGGACAAGCGGGATATGTTCACGGATGGTTCTTAATTCGCCAGCCGCGAGCGCCGACGATAATGAGGCGAGATCAAGGTCCCGCCTCTCCAAGCCTCCGTGGGGGCTTGGTTTTTTTATTAGACCAAGCCACCATTCACGCGCGATGCTCAGGCACCACAACCGCGCAATATTCGATTGGCGATTTCCTTATGCGCCCCCGAATGTAGAAAAAATACCCATTTGTATTCTGCCTCGCGGCTGCGACGGCCATGTTCTCGGCTAGGCCTGCATCAGCATCGCGCGCAATTGCGCCTTGGCGACTTTCTCAAGCGTGGCACGCGGCAGGCTATCCACCAGCCTCACCTCGTGCGGGCGTTTGAAGTCGGCAAGCTGTGCCGTGCAGGCGGCCAGGATGCGCGACGGCAGGTCTTCGCCGGCCCCCTGTGCTGGAATGACGAAGGCCACTGGCACTTCATCGAGCATCGGGTGCTTCTTTGCCACCACCGCCGCTTCGGCCACGCCGGGCACCAGCGCGATCACGCGCTCGATCTCCGACGCCGCAACGTTCTCGCCACCGACCTTCAGCATGTCCTTGGCGCGGTCGGCGAAGTAGAGCGCGCCGTCCTCGCCGAGCCGGACGCGGTCGCCGGTGATGAACAGGCCATCGGCGCGGAACGCCGCAGCCGTGGCCGCGGGATCATTGAAGTACTCCAGGAACAGCGATACGCCGCGCTGGCCGCGCACGTAGAGGTCGCCGGTTTCGCCCGGCGCGACCGGCTGGCCGTGCTCATCGAGCACATGGATCTCATAGCCCGGCGACGGCCGTCCCATCGACATCGGCGTATTGGCGCGATGCGGCGAGCCGACGGTGCCGTGCGAGATGGTTTCGGTCATGCCCCACCAGCCGATGGTCTTCACGCCGAAATGGGCGTCGGTGGGCGGCTCGCACACGCCGCTGCCCCAGTGGCGGTAGCTGTGCCGCTCTGGCCGGGGCTGGCCCATCAGCGCGCGGACGCAGAACGGGACCATCGAGGTCCAGGTGCAGCCATGCCGCAGCGACACCGGCCAGAAGCGCGATACCGAGAACTTCGGCAGCAGCACCACGGTGGCGCCCACCCACAGCGACGCTGCCACCGAATACACCTGCGCGTTCGTATGGAACAGCGGCAGGTGCACGAGATGGACATCGTCCGCGCGCAGATCTTCATGCCGCGCGCACAGCTGCGCGCCCCACAGCGCGTTGGCATGGCTCCACAGCACGGCCTTCGGTCGCGACGTGGTGCCCGAGGTGTACTGGATGCCGAACGGCGCCATCGGATCATGCGGCCGCTGGGCCAGCGTATCGGGATCGGCGTCGATGGCGGCGAATGGCGTGAAACCGGCCACATTGGCTTCCGGCGCCGCGCCGTTGTCGGTCGCGGTGACCGCCACCCATGCCAATGCAGGCGCCGCCTGGCGAACCATTGCCGCAAACCGCGGTTGCGTGATGCCGGCCACGGCGCCGCTGTGGCTGGCGAAGAAGGCCAGCTCATCCGCGCTGGACCGCGTGTTGGTGGTCACGGGCACGGCGCCGGCATAGGCGCAGCCGAGCCAGGCGATGACTGATTCCGGGCAGTTGTCCAGATGCACCAGCACGCGCTCGCCGCTTTGCACGCCGCGCGCCTGCAAGCCGGCGGCGAAGCGCCGGACCGTGTTGCCAAACTGCGCGTAGGACCACGTCGCGCCCTCGCCATCGAAGGGCTCCCACACGAGGAACGGGTGATTGCCGCGCCGGGCGGCCTGTTCATCGATCAGGGTGCGGATATCGGTAGCTTCGAACGGCGTCAGGGCGGCAGGCGTCATGGGGCGTTGGGACAGGAGCAAAGGGTGCCGACGAGTATCGCGAAGCGGTTCGGGACGGGGACTCGTCTAAAGCGACGAATCTGCATCGCGGCAGCCGTGTTCAAGGCGTCCGTCTACAGGACTCGCCCCCCGCCCGGGCCTGAGTTGTGTCCTATATTGGATGCCTGCGGTAAGAGGAACAGACCGAGGAGACGCGCCATGGCCACCTGGAAGCCGGATCCGAGCTTTTACCCATCGCCCCGCCTGGCCGCCAAGGCGCCGCCGGAGGGCCTTGCCTACGTGGCGATGTTCGATCCCGAGCGCAAGCAGCCGGACGCTATCGCCGTGGTCGACGTGGACCCGGTATCACCACACTACGCCAGCATCGTCGGCCAGGTCGCCATGCCGCATGCCGGCGACGAGTTGCACCACTTCGGCTGGAACGCTTGTTCGTCGTGCCTGTGCCCGAATGCGCCGCATCCGCACATGGAGCGGCGCTACCTGGTAGTACCGGGATTGCGCTCTTCGCGCATCTATATCCTCGACACCAAACCCGATCCGCTCAAGCCGTTCCTGACCAAGGTGATCGAGGCCGAGACACTGGCCGAGCGCACCGGCTACAGCCGGCCGCATACCGTGCATTGCGGGCCGGGCGGCATCTACCTGACGGCGCTCGGCAACGCCGAGGGCAAGGGCCCCGGCGGCATCGCGATGCTCGACCCGCAGAGCTTCGACCCGCTTGGACGCTGGGAGGTCGAGCGCGGTCCGCAGTACTTCGCCTATGACGGCTGGTGGCACCTGGGCTATGACACGCTCGTCACCAGCGAATGGGGCACGCCGGACATGGTCGAGGACGGCCTCCTGCCCGACATCCTGCTCGGTGCGCGCTACGGGCGCCGCCTGCATTTCTGGGACTTCACGCGGCGCAGGCACTTGCAGGAGATCGATTTCGGCGATGAGTACCAGCTCGTGTTCGAGCTGCGTCCGGCGCATGACCCGACCAAGGCCTATGGCTTCGTCAACTGCGTGATCAGCCTGAAGGACCTGTCGTCGTCGATCTGGACGTGGTACCGCGACAAGGACAAGTGGGCCGTGCGCAAAGTCATCGAGATCCCGGCCGAGGCCGCCGACCCCGACCAGCTGCCGCCCATGCTCAAGGGCTTCAAGGCGGTGCCGCCGCTGGTGACGGACATTGACCTGTCGATGGATGACCGCTTCCTGTACGTGTCCTGCTGGGGCACGGGCGACCTGCTGCAATACGATGTGTCCGACCCGTTCGCGCCGAAACTGGCGGGAAAGGTGCGTATCGGCGGCATCGTCTCGCGCGCCACGCATCCGGGCGCGAAGAACGGTGCGCTCAATGGCGGGCCGCAGATGGTCGAGGTGAGCCGCGACGGCCGCCGCATCTACTTCACCAACTCGCTGTACGGCGCGGTGGACCCGCAGTTCTATCCCGAGGGCATCGACGGCTGGATGGTGAAGCTCGATGCCGCGCCGGAAGGCGGCCTGTCCTTCGACCCGAAGTTCTTCATCGAATGGCCGAAGAGTCATCGCCCGCACCAGGTGCGGTTGCAAGGCGGGGATTGCTCGTCGGATTCATATTGCTATCCGTGATGGACCCATCCGCCACGTTCGCCAACGCGTCTGCACAGTGGGCGGCGTGGTGGCCCTGGGTCGCGATTGCCGCGCTGGGCCTGTTCCATGGCATCAATCCCGCCATGGGCTGGCTGTTCGCCGTGGCGCTGGGGCTGCACCGCCACAAGCGCAGCGTGGTGGTGCTGTCGCTGCTGCCGATCGCGCTGGGCCATGCGCTGGCGGTGGCGGTGTTCGTGGCGGCGGCGCTCACGCTTGGCAGCGTGGTGGATGCGCGGTGGTTTGCACGCGGCGGCGGGCTGGTTCTGATCGGCTGGGCGGCGTGGCACGGGCTGCGCGGTCACCGCGGCCGGCCGCGCGTGGGCATGCAAGCGGGTATGGCGGGGCTCGCCTGCTGGTCGTTTCTCATGGCGGGCGTGCATGGGGCCGGGCTGATGCTGGTGCCGGCACTGATGCCGCTGTGCGCATCCTCGCTATCGGGCAGGATCAGCGGGCGCAGCGCCGTGGCACCCGCCGTGCTGGCGCTGGGCCTGCATACCGGGGCCATGCTGCTAGCTATCTGCGTTGTGGCGCTGCTGGTCTATGACCGCGTTGGTGTGGCGTTCTTGCGGACGGGATGGATCAACCTGGATCTGCTCTGGAGCGTCGCGCTGGCGCTGTGTGGGGTCGCGCTGCTGGTGTGGTGATTGCCGATTGCGATCGTTTCGGTGCGTTTCACCCCTGCAAGAACGGCAACACGGTCTCCAACAGCAACTCCGGCGCCTCCTCAGCAATGTAATGCCCGCACGGCAAGCCATGTCCGTTCACGCGCCGCGCCACCTTGCGCCATTCTTCAAGCGGTCGGAAGCATTGGCCCACGGCGCCCTGCTCTCCCCACAGTGCCAGCATCTCGCATTCCACCATGCGTCCAGCGGCCAGATCGGCACGATCATGCTCCAGGTCGATACCCGCGCTGGCGCGATAGTCCTCGCACAGTCCATGCGCGGCACCGGGCAATTGCAGGCAGCGCAGGTACTCGGCCATCGCCGCTGCGGTGAAAGGCGCCAACCCCGCACTGCGCGCACCCATGGTGCTGCGCAGGTAGAGCGCCGGGTCCGCCTCGATCAGGGTTTCCGGAAACGGTGCAGGCCGAATCAGGAAAAACCAGTGCCAGTACGCCGTGGCAAAGGCCAGGCTGGTCTGCTCGTACATCGCCAGCGTGGGCGCGATATCGAGCGTGACGAGACGTTCGACACGTTCGCCGTGGTCCAGCGCCATGCGGTGCGCCACGCGCGCGCCGCGATCATGCGCCATGACGCCAAAACGCTCGAAGCCGAGCGCTGCCATCAGTTCGACCTGATCGCGCGCCATCGCGCGCTTGCTGTAGTTGCCGTGGTCGGGCAGACCGGCAGGCTTGTCGCTGTCCCCATAGCCACGCAGGTCCGCCGCCACCACCGTGAAATGGCGCGCCAGCGACGCCGCGATCTTATGCCAGATCACATAGGTCTGCGGATGGCCATGCAATAGCAGCAGCGCCGGGCCCTGCCCGCCAACAACGGCATGGATGCCAACGTCCCCGCATTGCATGTGGCGATGTTCGAACCCCTTGAATCCTTCCAGCACGGCCTGCCTCCTTTCCTGTTCAAGGACCTGCGCGGTCCATCGAGAGCCAAGGCAGTGTAATCAGGAAATCAATCGCCAGCATTTCCGACCAAGACCTTCATTAGTTCCTGCTGCTCACGAATGGGGACTCCCCTCCATGGATCCAGCGCGGCGGCCTGGGCCCAGCGCCGCCGCCCCGCTTCAGGCGACGTTGAAAAAGTGCGTGCCGTCACGGTCCAGCTGGGCGATCAGGCCGTACTCCCAGTCGAGGTAGGCCTGCATCGCGGCGGCCGCATTGTCGGTGCCCTCATACGGACGACGATAGCGGTCCGTGCGCGGCACGGCCAAGTGCGTTTCGCCGCTTTCCACCGGCAAGCCGGCAGCCAGCCAGGCGAGTGTGCCGCCTTCAAGCACATAGATCTCGGCCTGCGTGAGTGCGCGCAGGTCCTCGGCGGCGAAGCGCGCCAGCTGGCTGGTGCCGCACGTCAGCACATAGCGGCGTGCCGCGGGAATGCCCTTCAGCGCCTGGGCAAGCTGTGCGCGAATGACGAACCATGCACCGGGGATGTGGCGCTTCACATAGTTGGCACTGCTGGTGAAGTCCAGCACGACCGTCTGTCCATCCTGCGCTTGCAGCCACGCGCCCAGCGTTGCCGGCGACACGGCTTCGACCGGCGCGGCATCGGGCGCGGGCACGCGCGGCACGCCGGTCTCGCTGCGCAGCGCCGCATCGACAGGCTCCACCACCGCTACGTCCCAACCCATTTGCGCGAGCCATGACGCGCTCATGTCCGCGCGCACGCCGTCATCGTCGGCCAGCACGATGCGCGCGCCGCGTACCGGCGCGCTGTGGTCGGTCTCCTGCACGAGCTGCCCGCCCGGTGCGTTGATAAAGCCGGGCAGGTGGCCGCCGGCGTATTCCTCGGGTGTCCTCACATCGAACCGGTAAAGCGTGCGTCCAGGCGCTTCCAGCGGCGCCAGTGCCGCGTGGGCGACGCGCTGCACCCCGGCGCGCGCTGCGATATCGCGTGCGCCCCGGCGGGCCTTCTCGCGGTTGGCCTCGCCGATGTCCAGCGGCGCACGCCGGCTGGCACCGTGGTCCAGCGTTTGCCCGGCCAGCGTCCAGCCGATGGTGCCGTTGCGCAGCGCTGCCACCGGGTTCGGCAGGCCGGCATTGATCAGCGACTGCGTGCCGATGATGCTGCGCGTGCGGCCCGCGCAGTTGACGATGACTTGCGTCGACGGGTCCGGCGCCAGTTCGCGCACGCGCAACACCAGTTCGGCACCCGGCACGCTCGTGGCCGTGGGGATGCTCATGGTCTGGTACTCGTCGAAGCGGCGTGCGTCGACCACGACCACGTCGGCGCCGCTGTCGATCAGTGCCTTGACCTCGGGCGCGGACAGCGACGGTGTGTGGCGCCTGGCCTCCACCACTTCCCCGAACGACTTGCTCGGCACGTTGACGTCGCGGAACACTTCACCGCCTGCGGCAATCCACGCATCGAGCCCGCCGTCGAGCAGGTTCACGTCCGTGTAGCCCAGCTTGCGCAGCACGCTGGCGGCGCGCGGCGCGAGGTCGGCGCCATCGTGCTCGCCATAGACCACGATGCGCGTGTCGCGCCGCGGAATGCGCGGCCACGCTTCGAGTTCCAGTTTCGATAGCGGGAAATTGGCGGCCCACAGCGGATGCGACTGGGCAAACGGGTCTTCCTCGCGCACATCGAGCAGCGCGATCTCCTTGCGGTCGAGCAGCGCCTGGCGCACGGCCTGGGTGGTGATCAGCGGAAATTGTTCAGCGGAAGCGGTCATGATGCGGCGGAATCCTTCGAGCGGTCCCACGGATTGGGCAGGTAGGGGTTGGAGTAGCCGGAGATGAACGGCTTGCGTTCACCGGCCTCGGGGTAGACGCTGCGACGCACGCCGCCGATGTTGGCACCGTACACGTGGATGCTGATCGAGACGCGGTCGTCATAGGCGTTGTGCACGCGATGGATATCGCCCACTGTCGGCGATACCGCTTCCACCTGTCCCGGCTCCAGCCGCGTCGGCTCGCCATGCGCCAACGGTCGCCCCGCGGCATCGAGCACGAACGGCTGCGAATACTCGGCGCCGCGCAGCATGCCGATCAGGCCCCACACCGTGTGGTCGTGGATCGGCGTGCGCTGACCCGGTCCCCAGACAAAGCTGACGATGGAAAAGCGCTCGGCCGAATCGCAGTGCAGCAGCATCTGCTGGTAGTACTCGGGGTGCGGCTGCGCGAAGGCATCGGGCAACCAGTCATCGCGCGCGACCAGTGCGGCCAGCAACGCGCCACCTTCACGCAGGATGCGCGACTCGTCGGGCCGCTGGTCCAGCAGCGCCGTCAGGCCGGTGATGAACTCGCGCAGCGGCGCGAGCGAAGCGCGGATGATCGTGGGGGAGTCACTCACAACGGTCTCCTGATATTGTCATTGCCCTAGCGCCACGCGCCCCGCCGCGACCAGGATCGAGTCGTTCTGCGGCGTATGGATGCGGCTGCACAGCACGTCGCGGTAATGGCGTTCCAGCGGGTTGTTGCGGCTCAGGCCGTGGTTGCCCGACAGCTGCAGCGCCAGTTCCACGGCGCGAATCGCCTGGCTTGTGATCGTGAACTTTAGCAGCCCGCTGTCGGTAGGTGTCGGCGGCGTGCCCGCGTCGGCGCGCGCGGCGGCATCGTCGAGCAGCGCCTGGTTGGCGTGCAGCAGCGCCGCGATCTCGCCGATTGCCTCCTGCACGCGCGGCAGCGTCGCCAACGGTGCGCCAAGGCTGGCGGGTGCGCGCTCCCGCACAAAGCCGCGAATCCAGTCGAAGCCCGCGCGCGCCACGGCGTCATAGAGGCTGCCGAGCAGCACCACCATCCATGCCTGCTGGTCGGCGTTGGCGTCCACGTCGGCCTGGCTCGCACCTGCAGGCGCCCACTCGGATGGCCCGCGGATATCGACAGCGTTCTCCGGCGGAATCCACACATTGTCGAGCACCGTCTCGTGGCTGCCCGAGGCGCGCAGGCCCATGTGATCCCAGTTCTCGATCACGCGGATGCCGGCCGTGTCGGGCACGGGCCGCTGCACCAGGAACACGCCCACGCGCGGCTGCGGCTCGTCGGTGCGCGCCCAGACCGAAAGCCAGCGCAAGGCGGGAATGCCGGTGCTGTAGAGCTTGCGCCCGCTCAGTCGCCAGCCATTGGCCACGCGCGTGGCGACCGTCGCGGGCAAGCCGCCGCGTGCGGGCGAACCCAGTTCCGGCTCCACGCGCAGCGAATTGATCAGTGCACCGTCCGCGACGGCACTCGCAAACACCTGCTTGCGCAGCGGCTCGGGCCAGTGCGCCTCAGCCCGGCCGATGGCGCGATGCTGAAGGTACGTCATGGTCAGCACGAGCGCCGTCGCGGCATCGCCGCCGGCAACCGCAGCGATGATGCGGCGCGCTTCGGCCAGACTCGCGCCGCCGCCACCGTAACTGCGCGGCACCACCTGCGCGATCAGGCCGTACTGGTGCAGCAGCGCGAAGTTCACATGCGGGAAGCTCGCGTCGGCATCGTGCTGCGCGGCGGTGGCCGCGAGGCGCGGCGTCAGCTGGGCGAGCACATCGCCGAGCAGCGCCTGGCTGCTGGGCAGCCGGCGCAGGGAAGACAGGGACATGGTGGATTCCTGGCAAGGCGCGGCACGCGAACGCACGCCGCTGGTGAATGCCGCATAGCGTACCGGCGCCGAGCGGCGGCGAGAACGACGCATCCTGCATATGGACCGTCGTTTTTATTCGTTCGGTCTCGCAGAGATCGGGCGTACCGTTTGGCTCAGTTCCTTCGTCATTTCCCTTTTCCTCTTCCGCATCTCGCCTTGCGTCTTCCGCGCAAGCGCACCGTTGCGCCCTTCCAGTCAGGAGAACCACGCATGAGCGTCGATATCATCGGCATGATCCAGAGCCAGAAGCAATCGGAGATCCACCGCCCCACGGGCCCGGTGATCGATCGCGACTATGTCCGCGCCTTTGCGCAGGCCCACGAGCAGGCCGGGTTCGACCGCATCCTGGTGCCGCACCACTCCACCGGCCCTTCCGCCACGCTGACGATTTCCTACGCGGCCACGGTGACCGAGCGCATCCACTTCATGCTGGCCCACCGTCCCGGCTTCACCGCGCCGACGCTGGCCGCGCGCCAGATCGCCACGCTCGACCAGTTCAGCGGCGGCCGGCTCGGCGTGCATTTCATCTCGGGCGGCTCCGACGACGAGCAGAAGCGCGATGGCGATTACCTGAACCACGACGAGCGCTACGCGCGCACCGACGAGTACCTGGACGTCCTGCGGCGCATCTGGACCGAAGACAAGCCGTTCGACCACGAAGGCAAGTACTACCGCTTCAGCAATGGCTTCTCCGAAGTCAAGCCCGCGCAGAAGCCGCATGTGCCCATCTACTTCGGCGGTGCGTCCGAAGCTGCGCTCAAGGTCGCGGGCAAGCACGCCGACGTGTACGCGCTGTGGGGCGAATCGCACGACCAGGTGCGCGACCTGACCCAGCGCGTGCGCGCCGAGGCCGCGCAGCATGGCCGCCAGGTGCGCTTCTCGGTGTCTTTCCGCCCGGTGCTGGCCGAGACCGAGGAGAAGGCCTGGGCCCGCGCCGACAGCATCCTCGAACGCACCCGCACGTTGCGTGTGCAGCAGGGCTACAGCCGCGGCGGCCCGCAGCAGAGCGAAGGCGCGCGCCGCCTGCTCGCGGCAGCGGAACAGGGCGACCGCGTCGACCAGCGCCTGTGGACCGCGATTGCGCGCGAGACCGGCGGCCGCTCGAACTCCACGGGCCTTGTCGGTACGCCGGAACAGGTGGCCGATGCACTGCTGCAGTACTACGACCTGGGCGTGACCACCTTCCTGCTGCGCGGCTTCGATCCGCTCGAAGACGTGGTCGACTACGGTCGCGAACTGATTCCGCGTGTGCGCGAACTCGTTGCCCAGCGCGATGCGGCACAACAGGCGACGCGCAAGGCCGCCTGACATCCGATCTCAACAGGAACGGGGAGAATCCATGAGCCATACTGAACCCGCCGACGCACTTGCCAGCGCGGCCGATCACAACGCGCGCCGGCGTAGCGTGCTGCGCGCTGCCGGCGCCGCCGCTATCGCCGCGCCGGCATTGATCCTTGGCCGCCAGGCCTGGTCCGCGCCGCGCAAACTGACCTTTGCCTGGAACCAGAACTCGTTCTGCCTGACGCCGGTCGTGGTGGCACAGGAGCGCGGCTTCTTCGAGAAGAACGGGCTGCAGGTAGAGCTGGTGAACTACAGCGGCTCCACCGACCAGCTGCTCGAATCGATTGCGACAGGCAAGGCCGATGCCGCGATCGGCATGATCCATCGCTGGCTCAAGCCGCTGGAAGCCGGCTTCGACGTCAAGATCATCGGCAGTTCGCACGGCGGCTGCGTGCGGCTGATCGGATCGAAGGCGGCGGGCGTCACCAGCCTGCAGCAGCTCAAGGGCAAGACCGTCGGCGTGAGCGACCTGGCCGCGCCGGGCAAGCACTTCTTCACGATCCTGCTGGCCAAGCATGGCATCGACCCGGACAAGGACATCACCTGGCGCCAGTACCCGGCCGATTTGCTCGGCGTGGCGGTGGACAAGGGCGAGATCCAGGCCATTGCCGACGGCGATCCCAACCTCTACCTGCTGGAGAAGCGCACCAACGGCGCCTACGTCGAACTGGCCACCAACCTGACCGGCGAGTACGCGCGCAAGGTCTGCTGCGTGGTCGGTGCGCGCGGCGAGCTGGTGCGCAATGATCGCGCGGCGGCGGCGGCGCTGGCGCGCGCGATCGTGCAGGCGACCGAGTTCGTCAACGAGAACCCGAACGAGGCCGCCAAGGTTTTCGCGAAGTACTCGCCGAAGATCAACCTTGACGACCTGCGCAAGCTCTACGCCACGCTGACCTATACGCACCATCCGACCGGCGTGGACCTGCAGGAAGAGATCGCCTTCTACGCCGACGATTTCCGCCGTATCGGCGTGCTCAAGAAGAACACCGATGCCAAACGCCTGGCGCAGCACGTCTACGCCAATGTCCTGGGGTAATGCGATGACGACAAGCCAATCCGCACTCGATCCGGCACTCGCGCGCGTCGCCGGCACCCACGCGGCACCGGCGCCGGATGCCTGGCGCCCCTGGCCGGCAGGTGTCGCCGCAGCCGCTGCGTGGGCGGCATTCGGCGCCATCACGTGGCGCTGGCCCAACAAGGTGGCGGGCTTCTCCGACTGGGCCTATACGGAGGAACTGGGCCTTGCCGGCATCGCGGCGGCAACCTTGCTGGCCGTGCTCGCGCTCGCCGGCAAGCGCGCACCGGTGCCGCGCGGCACGCTCGCCAAGCTGCACGCTGCCGGACCATGGCTGGTCGCACTGGCCCTGGTGCTGTCCGCGTGGGAGATCCTGACAGCCAAGACCGCGACCCTGCCGACGCCGTTCTTCGCGCCGCCGCAGGCGCTGATCGAAGTCTATGTCGACGACTGGCCGCGGCTTGGCGACAGCGCGTTCAACACGCTCAAGCTGCTCGGGCTCGGCGTAGCCTATGGCGGCATCGTTGGCTTCCTGATCGGCGTGTCGATCGGCTGGTCGCGGCGCATCGGCTACTGGGTGCATCCGGTGCTGCGCGTGCTGGGTCCGCTGCCCTCCACCGCCCTGCTGCCGCTGACGTTCTACTTCTTCCCGTCGAGCTATTCCGCCGCGGTGTTCCTGATCGCGCTGGCCACGGCTTTCCCAGTCGCGGTGCTGACGTGGTCGGGCGTGGCCAGCGTCAACAAGAGCTACTACGACGTCGCGCGCACGATGGGGGCGTCGGGCTGGTTCCTGGTGCTACGCGTCGCCATTCCGGCTGCGTTGCCGCAAGTGTTCGTCGGGCTGTTCATGGGCCTGGGCGCTTCGTTCTCGGTGCTCGTGACCGCCGAGATGATGGGCGTGAAATCGGGCCTCGGCTGGTACTTGACCTGGGCACAGGGCTGGGCTTCGTACGTCAACATGTATGCCGCGCTGATCGTGATGGCGCTGCTCTTCTCCGGTGTCATCACGCTGCTCTTCACCGTGCGCGACCGCGCGTTGTCGTGGCAGAAAGGAACCGTCAAATGGTAGCCATCGCAGAACGTCCTCCGTCCGCAACGCGGCACGACCCGGCATCAGTCACTGGCGCGCACATTGATATCCGCAATGTCAGCCACTGGTTCGGCAGTGGCGACAGCCGCCTGCAAGTGCTGGATGGCGTCGACCTGACTGTCGCCCCCGGGGAGTTCGTCGCGCTGCTTGGCCCCAGCGGTTGCGGCAAGTCCACGCTGCTGCGCCTGGTCGCCGGACTGGACACGCCGGTCTCCGGCGAACTGCTGCAGGACGGCGCGCCGATCACCGAGCCCGACCCGTCGCGCATCGTCGTGTTCCAGGACCCGACGCTGTACCCGTGGCGGCGCGTGTGGGACAACGTCGCACTGGGGTTGCAGGCGCGCGGCATCGTGCGGCAGGAGCGCCATCGTGTCGATGCGGCGCTCAAGCGCGTGGGCCTGGAATCGTTCGGGCGCGTGTTTCCGCACCAGCTTTCGGGCGGCATGGCGCAGCGCGTGGCGCTGGCGCGCGCGCTGGTCAATGATCCGCGGCTGCTCGTGCTGGACGAGCCGCTCGGCAAGCTCGACTCGCTCACGCGCCTGGCGATGCAGAGCGATCTCGTCGAGTTGTGGCAACGCTCGGGCTTCTCGGCGCTGCTCGTCACGCACGACGTGGAAGAGGCCTTGTTCCTGGCGCAGCGCGTGGTTATCTTCAGCGACCGGCCGGCGAAGATTCGCGCCGCACTGACCGTCGACCTGCCTTATCCGCGGCATCGCGGGGATCCGCGCCTGACCGAACTGCGTCATGAAGCGTTGCGCCACCTTGGACTGGATGCGAGCTGGTGAGGATGTCGCGGGTTGATGGGGCGGTGTGCCCATGAACGGCCTGCCTGTGCAGGCGTGGCTCAACACCCTGCTTGTCCTGCTCCAGGAAGGCCAGCTTGCGCTGCTGCGGCTATGGCATGCGCTGGGATTGACCGGAGATGCCCACGGCCAGCCCGCCTGGCCGTGGGCGCGGCGCATTGCCGGGGAAACGCTGCTGATCGACCTTGGCCTGGCACGGCATCTCGCGTGGTCGATCGGTGCGGTGGTGGTGGCGCTGTTGTTTGTCGCCATGGCCATTGCGTGGCGCCGCCGCCGCGGTGTCTTGCTTGCCATCACCGGTCTGTCTCTCGTCCTTGCGCCCTGGCCGTCGCCGTCGCTGCTGTTCAGTGCTGCGGCGCCGACGAGTTTCCACGCCAGCCCCACAGGGTTCTCCGTGGATGCCATCGCGCGCGGTGCGAAGGTTTATGCGCAGCACTGCGCGTCCTGTCATGGGGAGGATGGTCGCGGGGAAGGACCGCTGGCGGCTTCACTGCACCGCTGGCCGCCTACGCTGGTCAGTCCGCTGCTCGCTCGGCGTGCGGATGGCGAGTTGTTCTGGCATGTCGTGGATGGCATGCGCAACGCGCGGAGCGAGGTCACCATGCCCGCGTTTGGCCATGCGCTGAACGATGCCGATGCTTGGGCGGTACTGGACTACATGAAGGCGCTGGCCGCAGGCAGCGGCGTGATCGCCAACGGCAATTGGCCGATCGCCCTGCGATTGCCTGATACGCCCGTGCGATGCGGTGATGAGTTGTCGCCACGTTCGCTTGCGCAGTGGGCGGTTGGGCAGCGCGTGCGTGTGGTCGCGTTTGATGGAGATATTGGCTCGCTGCCGATGCTGGATCCACGGTTCCAGACCTTGCTGCTGACGCGCGATGGCACCTTGCCTGCTGGCGTGCCGCGCTTTCGGGCCAACTGCGTGGCGGCGTCTGCGCATGCGTGGGAGGTGTTTGCGCGGATTGCGGGCGTGTCCGCCGATGGGCTGGGTGGGATGGAGTTGCTGGCCGACCGCAAAGGGTGGCTGCGGGCGCGCGGTGCGCCGGGGGTTAGAGAGTGGTCGGATGCGGATATGGTTTGCCGATCAGGGCCCTCCATCGAAGCGCCACGTGGGGCGCGGGGCGCCGACGGGCTCACGGCGTTGGTACTGCGGATGGATGACGAACCGGTCAGGTTTGTAAAGGGCGGATTTGTTCATTGAGGATGAGGGGGTGTGTCCTGCAAGGATCGACAACCCCAATCATCGCCCCGAACCCCCTTGTTTGCGGTTCATCGCTGAATTGCGGGGGCATCGTGCTTGGCAGGCGCCGCTGTTTCGCCGGCGTAGCCGGCGACCTACTTCTTGTCCAAGCGACAAGAAGTAGGCAAGAAGCGCGTTTACTTGTCCTAGCGGACGAATATTGATCGTAGTGTGCGACGAATTTCGTACGGGTATGAACTTCAGAGCGTGCCTGGCTGCCTGCCGCATGGAGCGCGTCCGCATGCAGGCTTTCAAGCCGTGATTGAACCAGCCCTGAACCTGTCCGTGGCCCCTGCTTCCACCGTCATCGCATCATCGCCTTCGGCTGCTACGCGGCTCACTAGTCGGCTAGTCACGGCATCAGCGGCGCTGGCGACGGTGCTTCCGTTACCTCGCTTTTCTGGGTTTTTACTGAGCTGCGCAGCAGCCGTAGGCGATGATGCGATATGGCTGGCAGTGTCGGGCCACGGACAGGTTCAGGGCTCGTTCAATCATTGTTGGAGAGCCTGCAGACGGACGCGCACCACGCGGCAGGCAGCGGGGCAGACTCTGAAGCAAATACCCGTACGAAATTCGTCGCACACTACGATCAATATTCGTCCGTTAGGA
Source organism: Cupriavidus sp. C2SS-8b (assembly GCF_057073745.1). Lineage (NCBI taxonomy): Bacteria > Pseudomonadati > Pseudomonadota > Betaproteobacteria > Burkholderiales > Burkholderiaceae > Cupriavidus > Cupriavidus sp. C2SS-8b. The sequence goes on along the minus strand of NZ_CP172717.1, from coordinate 98,861 downwards.
CAAGCGACGCGTTTTTTGGTTACTTTTTGTCGCTCGGACAAAAAGTGACTCGCAGGCTACGCCTGCGAAACAGCAGCGCCTGCCAAGCACGATGCCCCCGCAAGTCGCCGAAGAACCTTCTTTGCTACATAGCCGTCTTCCCCCCATTCACAGCCAGAACCTGCCCCGAGATGTATCGAGAGCGGTCCGACGCCAAAAACACGATCGCGTCGGCCACTTCCTCCGGCGTACCAATACGTCCGGCCGGAATGCCGGCCGCGACCGCAGCGACCTTGGCGGAACCACCCGCAATGCGATCCAGCATGCCAGTGTCGATCGGCCCCGGTGCGACGGCATTCACACGAACATTGGCGCGCGCCGCGTCAAGCGCTGCCGACTTGGTCAGGCCTTCGATCGCGTGCTTGCTCGCTACATACATCGGATTCTGCGGATTGCCGCGGCTCCCCATCGTGGACGACAGATTGACGATGACGCCATGTTCCTGCGCGAGCATGACGCGCAGTTCGTGCTTCATGCTCAGGAACGTTCCCAGCACGTTCGCATCAAACGTCGCGGAATAGGATTCGACGGTCTGGTTGACGATCGATCCGGGCGTCCCCTCCGTACCCGCGCTGTTCACCGCCACATCGAGCCGCCCGAAACGGGCGACCGTGTGATCGACAAGATGGCGGACCTGGTCTTCACTGCTGACCTCGGCACGCACGAACTCGGCCTCGGCGCCCAGTTCGCGCAATTCGGCGACCAGCCTGGCACCAGAAGCCTCGTTGCGGCCGGAACAAACCAGCCGCGCCCCCTCACGACCGAATGCAAGTGCTGCGGCATAGCCGATTCCGGATGTGGCACCGGTCACCAGCACGACGGCATTTTTCATGTCTCTCTCTCCAAGGATCAATCCACTGTGGAATAGTCCGCAGGCATCGCGGTCACTGCATGTACCGGCACGGGTCCGGCGGAAACTGGCCTGATGGCCGGCGAAAACTGCCTGCGCCAGTCGGTCGCGCTGCAGCCAAACGCACCACGAAACCAGTGACTGAAACTGCTTAGCGTCGAGAAGCCCAGCAAGCCGGCCACTTCGCCGATCGGCTGGTCGCTTTCCTGCAGATGGCGTACCACCAGTTCCAGGCGCACCTGCTCGAGCAGGGTCGAGAACGTCAGCCCTTCGGCGCTGAGATAGCGATGCAGCGTGCGGCGGTCGACGCGCAGGCGATGGGCGAGCTGTTCGGCCGTGCAGCGGCCGGCGGGGAGCAGCACCAGCATCAGCGCACGGCACGATTCGCGCACGCCCTCGTCGCGACGCCGCAGCGCCGCTTCCAGATAGTCCCGCGCAAAGCGAGCGGCGCCGGGGTCGCCTGGCGTGCGCGGAATCTGCAGGTCGGCCGCCATGCAGACCATGCCGTTGAAGGACTGGTTGAATTTCGGCAGGCAGCCAAAGAAGGCGCGGTGCGCGCTCGCATCCGCCGGAGCCCGGTGCGTGAAGCAGACCTCGACCGGCTGCCAGCGCGGACCAATCAGTTCGCGCAGAATGCGGAACTTCACGCCCACGGCAAGCTCCATCGCCTGGCGCGTGGACAGGCCGGGGCTCGGCAGCAGGTCCTCGCGAACGACGACGGCGTGCCCGTTGTCCTCGATGTGCGTGACCAGCGTTGCACTGAGCAGCTTCAGGTAGCGGCACAAGGTATCGAGCGCCTGCCGCGGCGTCGGCTCTTCCTTGAGGACCAGGCTGATGGGCCCCAGGTTCGAGAACGTCCGCTGCCCGGCCAGCTGCAGCGCGAAGTCTTCCATGCCGGTAGCCTGCGCGGTCAGTTCGAGCAGTTCGCGCACGGCATGGCTGGGAATCAGTTGCTCGGGGTTCTCCAGCAGCGCGGCCGATAACCCGACCGCGCGCAGGTAGGCGTGCGGGTCGCGCCCGAGCGAAGTCACCAGCGCGATATAGCCGTTCAGGCTCGCACTGCGGATCAGCTTGCCGACGGATTGCATGGCATACCCGCTGTGCGGCGGATCGGCTGCGTCAGAACGCGACGGCATGCTTGCCCTTCAGCTGCAGCATGTCCCGTGTTTCGTCCGGGGTGGCGACTTCCAGGTTCAGCGACTTCAGGATCGACACGATGCGCTGCACCTGTCCGGCGTTGCTCTTCGCGAGTTGCCCCGGGCCGTCCCACAGCGAGTCTTCCAGCCCGACGCGAACGTTGCCGCCCATCGACGCCCCCATGGTGGCCAGCGGGAACTGGCTGCGGCCTGCGCCCAGCACCGACCAGTAGTAGTCCTTGCCGAACAGCCGCTCCGCCGTCCTGCGCATGTGCATCACGTCTTCTGGATGCGAGCCGATGCCGCCCAGCAGGCCAAACACCGACTGGATGAAGAACGGCGCCTTGAGGATGCCCCGGTCCACGAAATGCGCCGCCGTGTAGAGATGGCTGGTGTCATAGCATTCGATCTCGAAGCGCGTGCCATTGTCCGCGCACGCTTCAAGGATGTAGCGGATCTCCTTGAAGGTATTGCGGAACACGCGGTCCTCGGAGCCCTCCAGGTAGGGACGCTCCCAGTCATGCTTGAATTCCTTGTGCCGCTCGAGCATCGGGTAAAGGCCGAAGTTCATCGAGCCCATGTTGAGCGACGCCACTTCCGGCTTGAGCTGCAAGGCAGGCTGCAGGCGCTCTTCCACCAGCATGTTCGGCGCGCCGCCCGTGGTCAGGTTGATCACGACATCCGAGCGCTCGGCGATAACCGGCAGGAACTCGCGAAACAGCGCGGGGTCCTGCGACGGCTGGCCGTTGTCGGGCTTGCGAGCGTGCAGGTGGACGATCGAAGCACCGGCTTCGGCTGCCGCGATGGCTTCACTGGCGATCTCCGCCGGCGTGATCGGCAGATAAGGCGACATGGTCGGCGTGTGGATGCCGCCGGTCACGGCGCAGGTCACGATGACCTTGCTTTGGGGTGCTGCCATGGAATTTGTCTCCGTTCGATTTCTTGCAGGCGCAGGAATGAACCGTCAATCCGGGGTGAAGTTGATCGAGCGCAGCAGCTTGCCCTGGCGTTCGTACGATTCACGCGCGTCCCGGGAAAGCTCTTCGCTGGTCGCCGCCGAGCCGACCTCCATGCCGAGGTCTTCGATCTTCTTCTGGACATCGCGCGATTGCATGACCTTGAGCGTCGCTTCGCGCATTCTGGCAAGCACCTCGGGCGGTACGCCCGGCGCGGACCAGAGGCCCATCCAGCTCACTTCCTTCAGGTCCGGGAAGCCGAGCTCGGCAAACGTGGGCACGTCTGGCAGTGCCGGGATCCGCTTCGGGTAGGCAATGGCGAATGCCTTCAGTTGTCCCGACTTGATGAACGGCAGCGAAGTGGCCGGGCCGTCGAACATGAGCGGGACATGCCCACCCATCACGTCCTGCAGCGCAGGGGGCGACCCCTTGTAGCTCACGGTGCCGGTATTCAGGCCGGCCAGCCGGTTGAACTGCACGCCGATGGTCTGGCCGCGCATGCCGGCACCAAAGTTCGCGTAGTCGATCTTGCCCGGGTTCGCCTTGATGTAGGTAATCAGCTCCGCAAGGTTCTTCGCGGGCAGGCCGGGCTTGCCGACCAGCACAAGCCCCTGCCGGGTCAGCTGCGTCACGGGCACGAGGTCCTTGAACGGATCGAAAGTGACCTTCATGACGTGGGGCACTTCCGCGACGATACCCTTCTGGATCAGCAGGAACGTATAGCCGTCCCGCGGTGCCGACAGCATGCCATGCACGCCGATGGTTCCCGCCGCGCCGGCCTTGTTGTCAACGATCACCGGCTGTCCGAGCGGGCGCTGCAGTTCGTGCGCAAACAAGCCCGCCAGGATATCGGCGGTTCCGCCCGGCGGCGCACCCACGATGATCCGCACGGGCTTGGCTGGCCATTCGGCCGCATTCGCGGTTTGCGCCACCGGCAGCAGGGCAGTCGAGGCAATCATCAGCGCCAGCGCCTGGCGTGCAAACTTCGGGAAGGACTTCATCGCGGTTCCTTAGGGGGTCTCTTGGTCCGGGTCCGTGCCATCCCTGGATGCCTTGGCCCGGCTTTGATATGGCCGTCAGGAGCATTCTGTGGGCGTGGGCAGCCGGCCGCTTTGCATCGCGCGACAGAAATGTGCAGATCGTGACAGCAGGCGCTCCAACCTTGCCGATGTCGCACGGGGCGATTCCAGCGCCGCGCCAGTCCGGTGGCGCACGTGTGGTCCGCGTCGCCTGCCCCAGGCCGGTCCCAACTCGACAAACGGATGTCCCGGATAGACAAGCGTGCGCGGCGGGCGACAAAGATACTCAGTGAACCGGATCCAAGCCGGAAACACGGAGACCAGAACCCCCGCCGACACGGCCGTCTCCTGACCCGACCACAGCATTCCCCTGGAGACACACCATGAACTTTCTCGACGGCCACCTGTTCCCCGAGAACCAGCAACCGCTGATCATCACCGCCGCGCCGTACGCGCCGGGCTGGCTGCCCTCGGACTTCCCCGAAGACATTCCGGTCACCATGGCAGCGCAGATCCAGAAGGCCGTGGATTGCTACAACGCCGGCGCCACGGTGCTGCACCTGCATGTGCGCGAACTGGACGGCAAGGGCAGCAAGCGCCTGTCGATGTTCAACGAGCTGATCGCCGGCGTGCGCAAGGCGGTGCCGGAGATGATCATCCAGGTGGGCGGCTCGATCTCGTTCGCGCCCGAGGACGAGGGCCAGGCCGCCAAGTGGCTGTCGGACGACACGCGCCACATGCTGGCCGATCTCGAACCCACGCCCGACCAGGTCACGGTGACGGTCAACACGTCGCAGATGAACGTGACCGACCACGCCGAAGACGCCGATTTCCGCGGCACCTCGCGCGAGAATCCGGCCATCTTCGAGGCCTACAAGGAGATGACCGTGCCCGCGCAACCGGGCTGGGTCGAGGAACATGTGCGCCGCCTGACGGCCAAGGGCATCCAGAGCGCCTTCCAGTGCTACAACACCAACAGCTTCGAGTCGGTGGAACGCCTGATGCGCCGCGGCTTCTACAAGGGGCCGCTGGTGATGAACTGGGTGGCCATCGGCGGCGGCATGGACACGCCGAACATCTACAGCCTGGGCAACTTCATGCGCGGCGTGCCCGACGGCGCGGTGGTGACAGTGGAGAGCAACGTGCGCAATGTGCTGCCGGTCAACATGATGGGCATCGCCATGGGCCTGCATGTGCGGTGCGGCATCGAGGACGGCATCTGGAACCAGAAGCGCACGGCGAAGCAAAGCACGGTCAAGCAGATCGAGCAGCTGGTGCGCATCTCGCACGAATTCGGCCGCGAGATCGCGACGGCGAAGGAGGCGCGCGAGATCAGCAAGATCGGCGTGTTCTACGACACAGTCGAGGAGTCGCTGCAGGCCAACGGCTTCGCGCCCAACCGCAACGGCGGCACGCAGGGCTTCCTGCGCAAGACGCAGTGAAGGCGCTGGGCTGAGGCGCGGGGGCATCCGGGAGGTCACGTTTCCACCAGGCATGTGCCGCAGCGAAGACCCGACGGCTTCCCCCCGGTAGGTGTTTACGATGAATCCTATGTAGGAGTATTGACATGGCACGGGTGGGTGCCTACCTTCAGGGCCGGTGACACAGCGCAAAAGCGCGGCGCCGGACGTCTAAAGACCGCCCCCAAGCCCTATGAGCACCCTGATCCGCAGTGCCCTCCTGGTGAAGTATTCCGAGATTGCCCGAACCATTGGCGTGGACCCCGAGCGCATGATCCACCACGTGGGCGCCGATCGCTCGTGCATCGTTTCGCCTGACCTCCATGTGCCGGAGCCCTGGCTGGCAAAGGTTCTGGATTCCACCGAACAATCGTCCAGCTGCGCCGCGGTGGGCCTGTTGATGGCCGAATCCTGGCGGCTGTCGGACTTCGGACCGATCAGCCTGGTATTGCAGCACCAGCCAACGCTGCGTCATGCGCTGGGCCAGCTCGATACCTATCGCCACCTGCTGAGCGAATCCGTCTTCGTGCATGTCGAGGAAGCTGGCGAGACCGCCATTGTCCGGCAGCAGCTGATTACGGAACGGGCGCTTCCCGGACGGCAGCCCGTCGAACTTTCGGTGGGCGCACTGCTGAGCCTGATGAAGTCCATGCTTGGCGGAAGCTGGAAGCCGCGCAGCGTGCATTTCTCGCATGCCGCGCCGGCAAGCCTCCACGTCCATCACCGGCTGTTCGGGACACGCGTCGAGTTTGGCTGCGATTTTGACGGCATCGTCATGGACCGGCGCGACCTGGACCGGCCCAATCCGCTGGGCGACGTCAATCTCGCGCGCTACGCCCGCGAGTTCCTCGACCAGCATCCTCACGGCCGCCAGGTTTCCACGGCCTCCAATGTCCGGCGCGCGGTCCACATGCTCCTGCCACGCGGACAGGGCAGCATCGATCAAGTCGGCCAGCAGCTCGGCATAAGCGCGCGAACGCTGCAGCGCCGGCTCGAACAGGAAGGCCTGGAGTTCTCATCGCTGGTGAATGAGGTCCGACGCGGGCTGGCCACCCGCTACCTGGGGGATATCCGCTACCCCGTGTCCCAGGTGGCCTTGCTGGTCGGGTTCGCCGAGGTCAGCACGTTCTCGCGCTGGTTCAGCGCGCAGTTCGGCACGCCGCCGACGCGCTGGCGCGCTGAAATGAACCGTTGAGACCGGTCGCTCCCTGAGCACCGGCCTGTCGATGCTTCTCGCGATCCCGGCCCTGTGCCGGCAACTGGCGCAATCCGTCAAGTTGTGGCGCCGCCCGACAAGCACCGCCCTCCGGAAATGCCGAGAATCGCTGCCATCCAGTGATACGAAAGGAGGCAGCATGAAAGCGGCACAAGTCATTCCCGGCGCCGACGGCGGTCGCATCGAGGTGCGGGATATCCCCGTTCCGAAGCCCGGCCCCGAAGACGTCCTGGTCCGGGTTCGTGCATCGGGCCTGAACTACGGCGAACTCAAGTACATGCGGGAACATCGGGCCGGCAACCCGATGACCGCGGGCGTCGAATTCGCCGGTGAAGTCATCAGCGTCGGCGAAAAGGTCAGGGACTGGCGCGAGGGCGACCGCGTCATGGGCCACGGCCGTGGCTGCCACGCGCAGTTCGTGATCGCGGCGCCGCTGGCGCTGATGCCGGTGCCGGATGATGTGTCGTGGGTCGATGCGGCGGCCTTCCCCAACGTGTTCATTACCGCCCACGACGCACTGGTGAGCAATGGCGAACTGAAGTCCGGCGAATCGGTGTTCATCAACGGTGCGTCGGGCGGCGTGGGCATGGCGGCGATCATGATCGCGTCGGCCCTTGGCGCCCGGCCGGTGATCGCGTCGTCGCGGTCGGCGCAGAAGCTCGAACGCCTCGCGAAATTCGGCGTGGACGTGGGCGTCAATGCATCGCGCGATGCGCAGGTCGAGGCGATCATGGCGGCCACCGAAAAGCGTGGCGTGGACGTCATCATCGACACCGTCGGCGGGACGGTCTTCGAGGACCATATCAAGAGCCTCGCGGTGAAGGGCCGCCTCGTCAATATCGCCCGGCTGGGCGGTGGCGCCACTGCACAGGTCGATATCAACCTGCTCTGGCTGAATCGCCTGAAGATCATCGGCGTCACGTTCCGCACGCGCACCGAGCAGGAGCGCATCGCGTGCATCCAGGCCTGCGCGCGCGACCTGTTGCCGTCGTTCCGCGGCGGCAAGCTGCGTCTGCCGATCGACAAGACCTTTTCCCTGGATGCGATCGGCGATGCCTATGCGTATATCGCGGACAGCCAGCACCTGGGCAAGATCGTGCTCACCGCCGACTGACAGCGAAGGCCACCATGAAAATCAATCAACTTACCTGCTCGATCGGCGCCGAACTGACTGGCGTGAGCCTGGCCGAGGTCGCGCGCGACGATTCGCTGTCCGCGGAAATCAAGGCGCTGCTGCTGAGGCACCGGGTGCTGTTTTTCCGCGGCCAGGACATCACGCGCGAAGACCATGTGGCGTTTGCACGGCGTTTCGGCGAGCTGGAAGACCACCCGGTCAACAACACGGTGCCCGGCTATCCGGGCCTGATCGAGATCTACAAGAGCGAGAAGCGGGATCACTTCGAGAACACCTACCACAGCGATGCCTCGTGGCGCCCGAGCCCGCCCAAGGGGGCGGTGCTGCGCTGCCTTTCGTGTCCGGAGGTCGGTGGCGACACCATCTGGGTGAATATGGTGGAGGCTTACAAGAACCTGCCTGAAGAGATCAAGCAGAAGATTTCGCTCCTGCGCGCGAAGCATGGCATCGAGCATTCGTTCGGCGCGATCATGTCGACGGAGGAACGGGAGGAACTGGTGCGCAAGCATCCGCTCGTCGATCATCCGGTGGTCAGGACGCATCCGGAGACGGGGGAGAAGATACTGTATGTCACGCCGTTTTCGACGCACTTCATCAACTACCACACGCCGGAGAACGTGCGCTTCGGGCAAGACAAGACGCCGGGCGCCAGCCTGCTGCTGAACTACCTGCTCAGCCAGGCTGCGATTCCGGAGTATCAGGTGCGATTCCGCTGGCGGCCCAACAGTGTTGCGGTCTGGGACAACGCGGCCACGCAGCACTATGCGGTCAGTGATTACTGGCCTGCGCCGCGAAGGATGGAGCGCGCTACGATCATGGGGGATAGGCCGTTTTGATTTTTTTGGGGGTATGACTTTCCGATCAGTCACCAATGCTCCCTCGTGGCCAAAAGGCGAGGGTTCATCGCCGAATTGCGGGGCGTCGTTCTTGGCAGGCGCTGCTGTTTCGCCGGCGTAGCCGGCGACCTACTTTCTTGTCCAAGCGACAAGAAAGTAGGCAAAGAAACGCGTCGCTTGCCCTAACGGGCGAATATTGATCGTAGTGTGCGAAGAATTTCGTACGGGTATTCGCTTCAGAGAATGCCCCGCTGCCTGCCGCATGGAGCGCGTCCGTCTGCAGGCTCTCCGGCAATGATTGAACCAGCCCCGAACCTGTCCGTGGCCCGACACTGCTAGCGATATCGCATCATCGCCTTCGGCTGCTGCGCGGCTCAGTAGTCGGCAGGCGGGACGACATCAACACGCAGATGCTGGTGCAAAACAAAGCGGGCCCGCACTTCAGCGGGCCCGGCAACTACATCAACCAATCAACAACTCACCGCCGTGCAGGCTCCATTCCCACCGGTTGCGGATCCGCAGAGACCGTCCGATTGGACAGGCCCAGCACCACTTGCAACGCGAACGACACGGCACCGACGATGAACACCACGTCACCGAACGTCCGCACCCAACGCAGCGTCTGCAGGATCGGCTGCTGCATGAACGCCTCGCTTCGCGAATACCAGGTTCCGTATTCCACGCTGGCCAGGAACTGGATAATGCCGATCGGCAGCAGGCTGGTGCTGATCATCAGCACGAGGCCAGCATTCAAACCCCAGAACGCGGTCTTCATCAGCGCCGGGCTCAGGCGGTAGGCCGGACGCACGTAGCGCAGCACCAGCAGCGTGAAACCGAGCGCAAGGAAGCCATACACCCCGAACAGCGCGGCGTGCGCATGCACCGGCGTGGTGTTCTGCCCCTGGATGTAGTACAGCGAGATCGGCGGGTTGATCATGAAGCCGAAGACGCCCGCGCCCAGCATGTTCCAGAACGCCACCGCGACGAAGCACATCAACGGCCACTTCAGGTCGGCCATCCACGGCGCGCGGTCCTTCAGGCGCCAGTTGTCCCATGCTTCATGGCCCAGCACGATCAGCGGCACCACTTCCAGCGCGCTAAACGCGGCACCGACCGCCATCACGGGCGTGGTGGTGCCCGCAAAGTACAGGTGGTGGAACGTGCCCGGAATACCACCAAGCATGAACAGTGATGCCGAGGCCAGGCTCGCGGCCGTCGCCATCGGGCGCGACACGAGGCCAAGCGTGCAGAACACAAAAGCAAGTGCCGTGGTGGCGAACACTTCGAAGAAGCCCTCCACCCACAGGTGGACCACCCACCAGCGCCAGTACTCCATCACCGTCAGGCTGGTACGCTCGCCGTAGGCCAGGCCCGCGCCATAGAACAGGCCGATTGCGACGACGGACGAAGTCAGCAGTGCAAGCAGGTTCTTGTCGCCGCCGCGTGTACGCAGCGCCGGCCAGATACCGCGCATCATCAGCACGAGCCAGATCACGATGCCGGCAAACTTGCCGATCTGCCACAGGCGGCCCAGGTCCACATACTCATAGCCCTGGTGGCCCAGCCAGAAATTCAGGTTAGCCGGCAGGATCTGCGCGATGGCCAGGTAGTTGCCCGTGAACGAGCCAACCACCACGATCACCAGCGCCCAGAACAGCACGTCCACGCCCAGGCGCTGGAACTTCGGGTCCTTGCCGCCATTGATCAGCGGCGCAAGGAACAGGCCAGCAGCCAGGAAGCCCGTGGCGATCCAGAACAGCGCGCTCTGGATGTGCCAGGTGCGCACCAGCGAATACGGGAACCACTGCGAGACATCGATGCCGTAGAACTTCTGTCCTTCCACGGTGTAGTGCGCGGTAAAGCCGCCCAGGAACACCTGGAACACGAACAGCGCAACCACCAGGAACAGGTACTTGCCCAGCGCGCGCTGCGACGGCGTGAGCGCCACGGCCAGCAGCGGATCGCGTGTCGGCGCATGCGGCAGGTTCTCTTCCTTGCCACGCAGGAACGCCCAGGCCCACACCAGCAGACCCACGCCCGCGAGCAGCACCACCACGCTGACGACCGACCACACCACGTTTTCACTGGTCGGGTGGTTGCCGATCAGCGGCTCATGCGGCCAGTTGTTGGTGTAGGTGGCTTCGTGCCCCGGACGCGCGGTCGAAGCGGCCCAAGCCGTCCAGAAGAAGAAATGCGTGAGTTCCGCGCGGCGCTCGGCGCTCGGCAGCGTGTTCTCCTTCATTGCGAAGTGCTCGCGGCTCGTGTGCAGATCGGGCGAGTCGGAGAACAGGCGGTCGTAGTAGTCCGCGGTCTGCGCGATGGCCTGCGCGCGGCGCGGCGACACGGTCAGCACGGTGGTCTGCGGATCGGCGTTGTTGCCGCGGTATTCGGCGCGCAACTGTTCGCGCAGCGCGGCTTGCGACGGGCCGTCAAGCTTGGCGTACGGCCGGCTGTACTGCTGCTGCGCGGCCAGGTCCAGCCAGGCGGTCAGCTCGCGGTGCAGCCAGTCGGCGGTCCAGTCCGGCGCCTGGTAGGCACCGTGGCCCCAGATGGAACCAAGCTGCATGCCGCCGACCGATTGCCACGCGGTCTGGCCGTCGAGGATGTCCTCGCCGGTGAACAGCGTGCGGCCATCACTGACTACCACCTTGGCCGGCATGGGCGGCGCTTGCCGATAAACCTCGACACCGTAGTAGCCGAGCAGGGAGAACGTGACCACCAGCACGGCGATCAGCAGGAACCAGAGTCTGCGATAGGGACCCATGATAAGGCTCGCTTTATTGGGGATATGTTGGCGTTGGCTCAGTCGTTGGCGGCTTGCGTGGCAGCCGGCTCGAACAGGATGTTGTTTTCCAGGTGGATGTGTTCCATCAGGTCTTCGCGCAGCGTGCGCAGGCCCAGGTACAGCGCCCGCCAGGTATTGCACGCCGCGCGCGGCAGCGTGATGTCGTTGGTCAGCGCGGCCAGGCGCTGCAGCGCTTCGCCGTGGTCGTCATGCTCCATGCGCATCACCGAGATCGGCGCGGCGGCGGCGGCCTGCATCCCGCGCGCCAGGATCGGGAACAGCACCAGCTCTTCCTTCTGCATATGCCCTTCCAGTTCGTCGCGCATGACCACCAGGTGGTCGGCCAGGCCCAGCGGACAATCGGGCCGGTCGCCGTGCACGTGCTCCACGCGGCGGGCCAGGCGGATCAGTTCCGGCAGCTGCTCGCGATGGCGCTCATGGAAGCGCGTGAGGATGTGGGCGATCAGCGAGGCCGGCGGCACGGCGCCCCAGTCGGTCTGCACCGGCTCGCTGTCGCGCTGCAGCGTCTCCAGGCGAGTTTCGATGGTTTCGGCATCCAGGCCCTTGGCGGCCGCGGCATCGCGCAGCGTCTGCTTGCCGCCGCAGCAGAAGTCGAGGTCATAGTCGTGGAAGATGCCCGTGGCACCCGGAATACGGCGGGCCAGCTGGCCCAGAGGCTGGTCTTGCAAGCGCATGATGTGCTCCTTCTCGAATGGATCGCACATCACTACGCGAGTATCGTGCCAGCTTTTTACTTCATATAAATCATTGACTTACCAAAACGACGGTATAATTCACCCATTTTGAACCGCGGTTGTTTTTACCGTTTAAGGTGTTTATGACCCTGAATCAGCGGGATATTTATACCGAGCTGCTGTCCGATGTGCTGGCGGAGCTGCCGCATGCCGTGCGCCTGCAGCGGCTGGTCAGCGCATTGCGCGCGTACTTCGGCTGTGGCGCCGTGGCCTTGCTGCGGCTCGAAGAAGAACACCTGCGTCCGGTGGCCGTGGACGGGCTGGTGCGCGACGCGCTCGGACGCCGCTTTGCGGTCGGCCTGCATCCGCGCCTCGGCGCCATCCTGGCGCGGCGCGGCGTCACGTGTTTCCACCATGACAGCGTGCTGCCCGACCCTTATGACGGCCTCATCGACGAGCACGTGGGCGAGCCACTGCCGGTGCATGACTGCATGGGCATCAGGCTGGAACTCGATAGCCGCGCATGGGGCGTGCTCACGCTCGACGCGCTGCAGGTCGGCACCTTCGACGATGCCGCGCAGGCCGAGCTGGACGGACTGACGCTGCTGGTCGAGACCGCCATCCGCACCACGCGGCTGGAAGCCGATATCCGCGCGCTGCAACTGTCGCGCGGCAAGACGCCCGACAACGAGCTGCCAGCCGACGAGAGCGAGATCGTCGGGCAGAGCGAGGCCATCACCGGGCTGCTGCACGAGCTGGACGTGGTGGCGGATTCGGAGTTGCCGGTGCTGCTGCTCGGCGAAACCGGCGTCGGCAAGGAGTTGTTCGCGCACCGGCTGCATCGCCTGTCGCGCCGAAGCCAACGTCCGCTGGTCCACGTGAATTGCGCCGCGCTGCCGGAATCGCTTGCGGAAAGCGAGCTGTTCGGCCATGTCAAGGGCGCGTTCTCGGGCGCCACGGGCGAACGGCCCGGCCGCTTCGAAGCGGCAGATGGCGGCACGCTGTTCCTCGATGAAGTCGGCGAGCTGCCGCTGGCCATCCAGGCCAAGCTGCTGCGCACGCTGCAGAACGGCGAGATCCAGCGCCTGGGCTCCGACAAGCCGCGCCGCGTCGATGTGCGCGTGATCGCCGCCACCAACCGCAACCTGCGCGACCATGTGCGCGACGGCTCGTTCCGCGCGGACCTGTACCACCGGCTGTCGGTCTACCCGATCCCGATTCCGCCGCTGCGCGAGCGCGGCAATGACGTGCTGCTGCTGGCCGGGCGCTTCCTGGAACTGAACCGCGCGCGGCTCGGCATGCGCAGCCTGCGGCTGTCGCCGGCCGCGCAGGATGCGCTGCGCCGCTACCGCTGGCCCGGCAATGTGCGCGAACTGGAGCATGTGGTCAGCCGCGCGGCGCTGCGCTCCGTGAGCCGCGGCGCCAACCGCAATGACATCGTGACGCTGGAGCCCGACCTGCTCGACCTGGATAGCCTGGCGGCCCCGCCGGATGCGTCCACACCGGTTGCCCATGGCACGGAAGCCGTACGCCCCCACGTGGCGCTGGCAGCCGGCGCCACGCTGCGCGACGCCGTCGAGCAGACCCAGCGCGACTGCATCGAACAAGCGCTGCACGCGCAGCAGGGCAACTGGGCCCAGGCCGCGCGCCAGCTCGGCATCGACGCCAGCAATCTGCACAAGCTGGCGAAGCGGCTCGGGTGCAAATAGGCGGCTCGGCCATGACGGTGCGCAAGCCGCCTGCGCATCAGCGATGCCCTGTCTCCGGCGCCGCCACGCCCAGCCCCGCGGCCAGCCGCGACACCAGCGGTTCCAGCCATGGCGGCCGCGGTGCCGCGTCCAGCCAGTACTTCACTTCGAGCCCGAGCGCGGTATCGCCGCTGATCACCAGCTTGCGCTGGAAAAACAGCGTATCGGTATCGCACTGTCCCGCCAGCAGGCGCAGGTAGTCGGGCACGCGGGCGCGCAGCGTCAGCTCGGGCTCCCCGGCGCCGCGGCCGGCCGAGCGGAAGCGTCCCTGCTCGCAACGGAACGGCACATCCAGGCCGAGATCCTCGACAGTCAGCAGGAAGGTGTGTCCGTTCAGCGCGGCGGGCGGCTCCAGCCATCCGGCGCGGCGCGCGAGCTCCAGCGCCGAGACCAGCGGCAATGCGCGGGCCCTGGCCGGCATGCGGCGATGCACGCGGGCAAGCAGGCTTTGCAGTACGCTCATGGCCGGTCCTCCCACGTGATGCCAGGGCGTCCATGCCAATAGCCATTGCACGGTTGCGCGCCGGCCGGCATGACGCCGCTCGGCGCGGGCGCACGTTCGCCGGCGCGGATCGCCGCGAGCGCGGCCACCGCTTCCAGCGTCCCGCTCGAATGCGGGCTGACGCGGAGCATGTCGACCCCCATATGCGCCATGGCCTGCGCCTGGCCGCAAAGGTCCAGGCACGTCGCCGACTGGGTCTGGATGCCATTAAGCGTGAAGAAGTCCTGGCCTTCCCCCGTGGCGGCAACCAGGCCGTCGGGGTAGTCGAGACAACGGAATTCGCAGGCGTCCTTGCGCAGCCGGTGATGGCGCGCGGTGAAGCAGCGCGCCGAGAAGGCCAGCGGCATGCGGCCCCAAGTCAGCACCTCCAGTGCCACGCCCGCGCAACGCCCTGCCGACAGCGCGGCCAGCGTGGCGCCGTCCATCTCGACCGGCACTACGCAGCCGCGGGCGCCAAGGCTGGCAAGCCAGGCGAGCGTATCGGCGTGATAGACGTTCAGGTGCGGGCCGCCGATAAACGGGCGCCCGCCCATGCAGCGCACCGCGCCGACGTCGTTGGCCTCGACCAGGTAATCGTCCTGTTCGCAGACGCGGCGCATGCAGGCGATATCGGTGTCGGACTCGATCAGCACCGGCGTGGACAGGACCACTTCCTTACCGGCTTCGCCCAGCATCTGCGCGATTTCCAGCCAGTGCGCATGGCGCAGCTCGTGGCGGCGCGTGCAGACGGTCTCGCCGAGGTAGACCCGATCGACAGCCGAATCGGCGACGTCGGCATAGAACTGCATCACCGTCGCGCGCGGCCAGTAGTACAGCAGCGGTCCCAGCGCGATGCCGAACCGGGCCGCGCCCGGTGTGGATGATTCCCGCATCAATGACTCCGTGGTTGGATTTGCCGCGCTCATCGCCACGGCCGGTCGTAGGCGCCCTGCGTCACCTGGTCGCCTTCTGCATGGCGGCCCAGCGTGCCCTGCCATTCCTGGCGCGGCGCGAAGCGCTTCGGCTCAGCACAGGCGGCGTCGATGGCGGCGCGCAGCACGCCGACGACATCGGCCACGTAGCGCGGGCTGCGCTGGCGGCCCTCGATCTTGATCGCGGCGATGCCGATGTCGAGCAGCGCCGGCAGCAGTGACAGCGCGTTGAGGCTGGTGGGTTCTTCCAGCACGTAGCCGCGCTCGCCCTCGACCTCGAATCGCCCCTTGCACAGCGTGGGATATCCGGCCGGCTCGCCGGGCGCGTAGCTGTCGATCAGGATGCCCGACAGGCGCGCGTGCATGGTGCCGTCCTGCTCGGTCCAGCGCACCGCGTGCGCGGGCGAGCAAACGCCCTTGTTGTTGGGAGAATCCCCGGTGGCATACGAAGACAGCAGGCAGCGTCCCTCGGCCATCACGCACAGGCTGCCGAAGCCAAACACCTCCAGCTCCACGCTGGTCTGCCGCGCCAGCTTGCCGATCTGTGCAAGCGACAGCACGCGCGGCAGCACCACGCGCTTGATGTTGAAGCGCTCGCGCATCAGTTCGATGGCGTCGGCGTGCGTGGCGGAGCCCTGCACCGACAGGTGCAGCCGCAGTTGCGGGTGGCGCTGGCTCGCATAAGCCATCAGCCCGGCATCGGCCATGATGACCGCGTCGGCGCCCAGGTCCGCGGCCGCATCGACGGCGCGGTGCCACTTGGCCACTTCACCCATTTGCGGGAACGTATTGATGGCGAACAGCACCTCGCGGTGGCGCGCATGCCCCTCCGCTACGCCGGTGCGGATATCGGCCTCGGTGAAATTGAGCCCGCCGAAATTGCGGGCATTGGTGGCGTCGCGCAGGCCCAGGTAGACGGCATCGGCGCCGTGCTCCAGCGCCGCGCGCAACGCGGTCAGCGAGCCGGCAGGCGCGACCAGCTGCGGGACGCGCGCCCGCACGGAAGATGAGGTTGTCATGTCGGAAGCGCCGCTTGCGGCGCGGGAATTCGGCCAGCGCAGATGCTAGCGACGCACTTCGCGTGTGGACTTGACCACGCGCAAACCGCGCCGCAACGCCTTGCGGCATAGACCGGTCGGCCTACGCCATTGGTGCAGGGGGCGGCCGCCGCTTGACCTGAGGCAAACGCCCGCGCCGGGCGCTGTGCCACCCTTGGCCGTTCGTGCGCGGTCCGATATCGCGGGCCGCACGTAGTTTCAGATAAGCGAGACCTTCATGACAGAACATTGGCTGACACTGGCCGGGCGCCGGCTGCTGCCGATCGTCCAGGGCGGCATGGGCATCGGCATTTCCGCGCACCGCCTGGCGGGTACCGTGGCCTCGCACAACGGCGTGGGCACCATTGCCAGCATCGACCTGCGCCACCACCACCCCGACCTGCTCGCGCAAACCCGCGGCACGCGCGACAAGGCGCGCATCGAGGCTGCGAACCTCGTCGCGCTGGACCGCGAGATCCAGGCCGCACGCGAACTGTCGGGCGGGCGCGGCCTGGTCGCGGTCAACGTGATGAAAGCCGTGGGCTCGCACGCGCAACTGGTGCGCCAGGCCTGCGAAAGCGGCGCCGATGCCATCGTCATGGGCGCGGGCCTGCCGCTGGACCTGCCGGAGATGACCGCCAACTACCCGAAGATGGCGTTGATCCCGATCCTGTCGGAAGCACGCGGCATCGGCCTGGTGCTGCGCAAGTGGATGAAGAAGGGGCGGCTGCCCGATGCCATCGTGGTCGAGCACCCGGCCCATGCCGGCGGCCATCTCGGCGCGTCGACCATCCAGGACCTCGGCGAAGACCGCTTTTCGTTCGCGCGCGTGCTGGCGGAATGCCGCGAGTTGTTCCATACGCTCGGGCTCGCGTGGGACAGCGTTCCGCTGATTCTGGCCGGCGGCATCAACAGCCATGCGAAGGTGCGCCACTGGCTCGGCGAAGGCGCCGCCGCGGTGCAGCTGGGCACTGCCTTTGCGGTGACCGAGGAAGGCGACGCCCATCCGGCCTTCAAGCAGGTGCTGGCCACCGCCGGCCCCGATGACCTGCGCGAATTCACCAGCGTGGCGGGCCTGCCGGCGCGCGCGGTGCTCACGCCGTGGCTGTCACGCTACCTGTCGAGCGAAAGCCGCCTGCAGCGCCGCGCCAAGGCCCGCGACTGCCTGGAAGGCTTTGACTGCCTGCAGGCCTGCGGCCTGCGCGATGGCGTATCGCGCATCGGCCAGTTCTGCATCGACCTGAAGCTGGCGCAAGCCGTGCGCGGCGACGTGGAGCGCGGGCTGTTTTTCCGCGGCAAGGGCACGCTGCCGTTCGGCGAAGCGATCCGCCCGGTGGCGGACCTGATCCACTACCTGCTGACCGGCGAAAAGCCCACTGCCATCGCCACACCGGCGACAGAAGCCACCGTCGCGGCATGAGCGACGGCCGGGACGTCCGCGCGTGACCCGTCGTCCGCCAGGCGTCCCAGCCCTTCGGCATCGAGCAGGAAGATCTTTCCGCGCTCGAGCCGCACCAGGTTTTCGGCACAGAAGCGGCTGACCACGCGCGACAGGGTTTCGGGCGTGATGGCCAGCTTCGAGGCCATCACGCGCTGCGTACACGCCAGCCACGTGCGGCGCCCCGCGCGCGCTTCATCCCGGAGGAATCCGGCCACGCGCTGCAAGGCGTTATGCAGGCTGGTGGCCTCGATATCGCGCATCAGCGCATGCAGCCGGCCGGACAGGTTGCGCAGCAGTCGCGCGGACAGCAGCGGATCCCGGGCCATCGCCTGCCGTAGTGCGGCACTGTCGATGCAAAGCACCGTGGTGCGCGCCATCGATTGACAGTCGGCTGGCTGCGGGGCGTCGACGAACACCACGTCTTCCCCAAACACGGCACCCGGGCCAAAGGCCTCGATCGCGCGTTCCGCGCCTTTTGCGCTGCCAGCGGCGGCGGGCAGCGAAAGCTTCACCAGCCCGTCCATCACGATAAACAGCCCGCGGCAGGGTTCACCGCGGCGGAACAGGAATTCGCCCTTCTGCAGGCGCCGCTGCGTCGCCGCGGCAGCGATTGCGTCGAGCACGCGGCCATCGACGCCACGGAACAGCGGCAACCGGTCGAGCATCACGATCTCAGCCATGGTGAACTCCTTGCGCCAGTGGCTTGCGCGGCGGCAACCCGCCCCGCGCACGCATGGCGCGCATGCATCGCATTGCCTTCAGCAACTGCAACCCGAGCCAGGCATTGGCCAGCGCGAACGCCAGGCCACCGGTGCGCGCCAGCCACGCGGGCGCGAGCGGCAGCGCCAGCAGCATCGCGAAAGCCGCCAGCAACAGCCACGCCTGGCGCCGTTGCGTGGCGGGCGTGATGATGGCCTGCATGGCCGGCACGCGCGCGCGCGGCGGCAGCAGCCGGCGCAGGTGCAGCCAAACCAGGAACGGAACGATCTTGCCTAGCATGGCGGTCACCGGCACCACGCCGCCACCGACCAGCGCCAGCGTGCCGACCCACCACGACAGCGTCGCCTGCCAGGGCTCGGGTACCACGGGTAGCACCGCCGCCAACAGCGCCGCGGCCAGCAGGCTGGTGGCCGCGACCGGCCAAAGCAGCCAGACCGGATCATGGCGCCGCCGCGCACGCAGTGTAGTCGCCAGCGCAAAGCCGGCCACCAACGCCGCAAACAGCAGCCAGGGCAACAGGGACCAGCGCGCCAGCGCCCCATCGGGCTGCGTAATCACCACCGCGCTGAATCCCAGCAGCGGCAGCCAGTGCCCTAGCGGCAGGCAGCGCTCCAGCCAGCGCGGCAGGCGTGGCGCCTGCCAGAACATCGGCAGCACCGTGGTGGCGATGCCCGTCACCAGCGCGGCAAGCCAGCCGCCTAGACCCCAGGCCATGTGCAGTGCCAGCCATTGCGACGGCGGCACCGTCCACAACCCGCCGAACATGCCTGCCAGGGCCGCGCCGAGCAGGCCGGTCAACACCAGCGGTGCGCCGATGCCGGCGAGCGTGCGCGTGGTGGCATCCACCGCGGCGACGCGCCGCCCGGCCAGCAGCAGCAAGCTCCCCGCGAGCGGCAACAAGAGGCCGCCCGCCACGGCGGCAAGGCGGAAGGGTGCGGTGCCGCCGCCGAGAAAGCCCTCGGCCAGCGCGCCGGCCGTGGTGCCGGCGACCAGTGCCACCAGCGGCGCGAGCGCGCCCGAGCCCGGCACCGCCACGCCCGCCACCACGGGCATCATCTGGAACAGCGCGCCAAGCATGACGGGCAGCAGCATGCCAAGCGCCAGCACGTGCACGGCGGCAAGCGTCAGCGGCGCGAACCTGTCCGGCAGCCCGGCCGCCGGGCCGAGCGCGAGTAGCAGGCCCGCGGCGGCGCCGAGCCAGGGCGCCGGCATCAGGCAGCCGAACACCACGCCGGGACGCGGCGCGCGTTCATAGTCGAGGCTGGCGACTTTCAAGGTGGATATCCTTTCGCTTGCGTTAGCCGGCGTTCGCCAGCAAGGCGTCAAGGCCGGGCACGCGCGCGCGACACATCGGGAACAGCACGTTTTCTTCCTTGAGGTTGTGCTGCTGCAGCAGCACAACCAGCGTGTCGATTTCGGCGGCCAGTGCGTTGGCGTCGCGCAGCTCCAGCCATTCGCGTGCGTTGTCGAGCAAGCCGCGGACTTCGTCGTGTTCGTGCCGCATCATGGCCGTGGGGCCGCTGGCGGAGCCTGCGACCTGTTCGAACGCGGGGAACAGCCGCTCCTCCTCGGCCGAGAAATTGCCCTGCAGCGCGGCGTCGAGGCGCGCGAACGCACCAGCGGCCGCTTCCCAGTCGGTGTTACGCAGGCAGGCTTCAAGGTCCTCAAGCGCTTGGTCGCAATCGCGGTGCTGGCGCACCAGGGTTTCAATGCCGCTGGACATGGTGGTTCTCCGGGTTCAGTCCGATGGATGCTAGGACCCGTCTCGCGGGCCGGACTTGATCGCGAATAAGTCCGCGCGAGATTCGAGGGCAAGACCCGACCACCCTCAGGGTCTATGTGGCGCCGGGAGACGAACCGTCGTTTTTATATCACGCCGTGATATTTCAAAAGCGGGGAGCCACGGACCCGCAAGCGAGGCGCGCGGACTGCGCCCCAAGCGCAGCACGCCGCACAAAACGTGTCACGGAATGGCGTTTTCTTGATCTGGCGCATGCTGAGCCAAGGCGTCGGCGCGGACAATCGCCCGTAAGGTTGACCGCCCCCAGTCCCCAGACCTTGTTCCCATGCCTGATCCTGACTCCCATGCCGTCCCCGATACGGACACCGACACTGCGCCGTTCGCGGACGGCAGCCCGCTTCCCGATGCCGCTGGCCTGACGCCGCCCCGTCACCGCCTGTCCACGCGCATCATCCTGCTGTCGCTGGCGTCGCTGCTGGTGGTGCTCACCATGATCGCCGGTACGCTGTGGCTGTCGTGGAAGCTCGAGGGCGCGGGCGCGGCCATCAATGATGCGGGCAGCCTGCGCATGCGCGCCAACCGCGTGGCGATCGAACTGGGGCTCGCCGCCACCGGCCACCCCAGCGCGCGCAACGACCAGATCCAGGCGCTGGACGACACGCTGGCCCAGTTGCGCAAGGGCAATCCGGTACGGCCCCTGTTCCTGCCCGACGAGCCCGCCATCCATGCCCAGCTCGACCGGGTCCTGCATGACTGGCAACAGCGCCTGCGGCCGCTGGCGCAGGCCGGCAACGGTCCCGCGTACGTGCAGGCGCTGCCCGATTTCGTGGCCCAGGCCGACCGGCTGGTCGTACTGATCGAGCACGACAGCGCGCGCAAGACCGACCTCCTGCGGCTGTCCCAGGCCGGGCTGGCAGCCATTGCGTGCGTGGGCACGGTGGCGGTCATCTACCTGCTCTACCTGTGGATCATCCTGCCGGTACTGCGCCTGCAGGACGGCCTGCGCCGCATGGCTGCGCGCGAATTCACGCTGCGCCTGCCGGTGGAGACGCGCGATGAGTTCGGCACCCTGAACGCCGGCTTCAACCGCATGGCGGACGAGCTGCAGGACCTGTACCAGGACCTGGCTTCACGCGTGGCCAGCAAGACCGCAGAACTGGAGCGCCAGAACCGCGACCTCGAAACGCTCTACGACATGGCGGCCTTCTTCAACCGGGCGCGCGATGCCGAAGCCATGTCGCGCGGCTTCCTGCAGCGCGTGATGCGGCTGTTCGATGCCGATGGCGGCTCCGTGCGCGTCATGGATGCCCAGCACGGCAAACTGCACCTGCTCGCATCGTCGGGCCTGCCCGCGGCGCTGGCGCAAGCCGACCACTGCATGGCCGTGGATGCCTGCCACTGCGGCGACGCTACGCACGAAGGCGTGGTCGCCATTGCCGACCTGCGCAAGACGGCGCGCCGTCCGCTGCTGGCGCAGCCTTCGCCCTGCACGCGCGAAGGTTTCTCGGCCATGGCGGCGTTCCGCATCGAAAGCCAGCGCGGCGCCATCGGCACCTTCGTGCTGCACTTCCGCGCGCCGCGCGAGCTGCCCGCGTCGGACCGCCAGTTGCTCGAAACGCTGGCGCAGCACCTCGGCATCGCCCTGGAACACCTGCGGCTGTCAGCCAGGGCGCGCCAGCTGGCGGTGGTCGAAGAGCGCAACCTGGTCGCGCAAGGCCTGCACGACAGCATTGCGCAGGGCCTGAATTTCCTGAACCTGCAGGTCCAGCTTCTCAGCGACGCAGTGGACCGCGACGACCTGGCGGAAACCCGGGAACTGGTGCCGATGCTGCGCCACGGCGTCGAAGAGAGCTACCAGGACGTGCGCGAGCTGCTGAACAACTTCCGCTCGCGGCTCAAGCCCGGCGAGCTGCGGCCCGCCGTCGAGGAGACCGTCGAGCGCTTCCGCCGCCAGTGCCGCACCGAAGCCGAGCTGGTCATCGACGACCGTGGCAACAACCTGCCGTTGCAGCCCGAGCAGCAACTGCAGGTGCTGTTCATCCTGCAGGAAGCGCTGTCCAACGTGCGCAAGCATGCCATGGCCGCGCACGTCACCGTATCGCTGAGCCACGGCCACGATTTCCGGCTCGTGGTCGAAGACGATGGCGAGGGCTTTGATCCGGCCGACCTCGGGCATGACAACGAGGTGCACGTCGGCCTGAACATCATGCGTGAGCGCGCCGCCCGCCTCGGCGCGCGGCTGGCCATCGAGGCCCGCCCGTCGCAGGGCACGCGCATCGAGCTGGTGCTGCCGCGCGGCGGCCAGGCCGCGCGCGCCGAACCCCATTCCACCGCGGGGCAAGCGTTGCCGCGCCCAACCCAGGAGTCCCTGTCATGACCATCCGCATCCTGCTGATCGACGACCACACGCTGTTCCGCTCGGGCATCCGTGCACTGCTGCAGCGGCAGTCCGACTTCGAGATCGTCGATGAAGCGGCCGACGGCGTCGAAGGCATCAAGCGCGCCAAGCAGCACCGTCCGGACGTCATCCTGCTGGACCTGAACATGCCGGGCCTGTCGGGGCTCGAGGCGCTGCAGTTGCTGGTCGAGGACCTGCCCGACTCCGCGGTCATCGTGCTCACCGTTTCCGAAGAGGCCGAGGAGCTGGCCACCGCACTGCGCAGTGGTGCGCGCGGCTACCTGCTGAAGAACATCGAGACCGAGGCCCTGACCAGTGCCATCCGCCGTGCCGCCGCCGGCGAGCCGGTGATCTCCGACGCCATGACCGCCAAGCTCGTGCAGCAGTTCCGCGCCCCGTCACCGGCGCCCGCGCGCCTGGACGATACCGCGCGGCTGACCGCACGCGAGCGGGAGATCGTGCAGGGGCTGGCGCGTGGCGAAAGCAACAAGGAAATCGCACGCGACCTGGGCGTCGCCGAAAGCACAGTGAAGATCCACGTGCAGAACATCCTCAAGAAGCTCAACCTCGCCAGCCGCGTGCAGGTGGCGGTCTATGCGGTGGAACATGGCCTGACCGAGGCGGGCTAGGCGCCACCTGCGCGCGGTGCGTCGTCCGATTCCTACACCGTTTTCAGTCGCGTTCCGGAAGGACCGGGCTGGCCGCTCGGCTACGCTGAAATTACGTGGCGAAGCCTGTCCACGGACCCGCTGCAGCAATGGGGGCCCGGACAGCGACAAGCCCAGATGACAAGCGTGGCCTATCGGCCCAAAACCTGGAGCACGCTATGGGAATCGGCACCATTCTTCTGATCCTCCTCGTCCTGTTGCTGGTCGGCGCCTTGCCGGCCTGGCCCTACAGCACCGGATGGGGCTACTGGCCAAGCGGCGGACTGGGACTGATCCTCCTGATCGTCGTGCTGTTGGTGGTTCTGGGCCGCATATAGCGGCGCGGCACCAGGAACGCACTGCCCTGTGGGCACCGTCCCGGTGACCATGGGGCAGCGCTTCACTCAAGAAGGAGACAGTCATGCCAGCAAAATCGAAGGCGCAGCAACAGGCCGCAGGTGCGGCGCTCTCCGCCAAGCGCGGCGAGAAGAAAGCCAGCTCGCTCAAGGGTGCGTCCAAGTCGATGGCCAAATCCATGAGCAAGAAGGAACTCAAGGACATGGCGTCGACCAAGACCAAGGGCAAACCCAAGCACGTATCCGATCGCTGAGCACCAGCGCATCGGGATACCTCGTGGAACGCCCGTCCCGCCATGCGGGGCGGGCGTTCTCGCGTCAGGGGGACGTGCCGGAGCCCTCCAGCGGCCGCGTCTCGCTGTTCGCGGTGGGCGCATTCGCCGCCGCGGGCCGCTGCGCCGCAACGGGTCCCGAGCGTGCGCCGGTGACCATCTCGCGCAGCCAGTTCACCAGCAGGCTGGAATAGGCGCGCTGGTGCTCCTCGTCGGCAAGGCCGTGATCGGCGCCCTTGATCACGCGGTAGGTCAGGGAACTGACATGCGTGCAGGCGTCCACGTAGCTGGTGACCACGGCATGGGGAACGATCTGGTCGTTCTCCGATTCGATGATGAGCACATCGCCCTCGAAGCCGGCGCAGGCACGTAGCGCGCGATTGGCATCGGGCGGCACCACCGAGCGCCGGTAGGTGATCAGGTCCTGGTCGCGGTGGAGCTGGCGCTTGGGCAGCTCCCAACCTTCGTCCATGTAGAGCGCCGGTGCGCGCAGCGCAATCCAGCGCACCGGACGCAACGTCGTCAGCACCGCAGCCAGGTAGCCGCCATAGCTGCTGCCCACCACCGCAATGGCCTTGCGATCGACTTCCGGATGCCGCGCGAGCACATCGTAGGCCGCCACCAGGTCGGCCAGGTTGCGCATGCGGCTGACCGTCTCGTACTGCGCGCGCGTGCCGGCGTGGCCGGTCAGGTCGAAAGTCAGGCACACGCAGCCGAGGCCCGCCACCTTGCGCGCGCGGGCAAGGTACTGCTCCTGGCTGCCGCCCCAGCCATGCACGAACAGCACGCCGGAGAGCTTGGTGGCCGGTGCGATCAGCGTGCCGGCAATGCTGCCGCCTTCGCTCTGGATCTCGATCGTGTCTTCATGGGTTGCCATCGTCTTCCCGCTCCAGCAATGCGTACTTGGTCAGCGGGCCGACGTCGCGGTCCTCGCCCTGGAAATACACTTCGGCGCCGGCGGGGACGGACACGCCTTCACCGTAGACTTCACGCGTCGCGGCCACCACGCGGTGGCAATGCGGATCGGCTTGCAGCGCCTGCAGCGCCGCCAGTTCAGCACCGGTCGCACCGCCGACGCGCCAGGACTGTTCGAGCACGCCGCCCAGCGGCTGGCCGCCGGCGTCGCCCGATGGCGCGCCGAACGCCACGTCGTAATTGCAGCGCGACAGCACCATCTCCGGATAGCAGCCGAGCGCGGCGTCGTGATAGGCCGTAGCCGCCCGCACCGCCGACAGCGCTGCTGGCGCGAGCGGCTGCGCCAGCAGCGCGTCGAAGCCGCCACGCACGACCGTCAGAGTCGAGCCGCCATAGACCTGTTTCCCGCTGTTGTTTTCGGTGAGATCCTGGATACCGCAATAGCTGGCCAGCAGGCCGTCCAGCAGCACCTGCCCGACGCTGTAGGTGCGCGGCGATGCCAGGTCGCGTTCGAGCACGAGGCCATTGGCTTCGATATCCGCGGCCGCCATGTCGGCCAGCGCCGCGTCGAGGGCCGCTTCGCTGTCGACGGTCTGCTGGCCGAGTCCGCCGATGCCGCACGGGTCCTTCAGGCGCACCACGCCCCCGGCCAGCAAGCGCGCGCCCGCACTGCGGGCATCTTCAAGCGAAAACGCGGTATAGCCAGGCAGCACCGCCGCATGGGCGCGCCGCACGAAGCCAGGATCCCAGCCTTGCGGGGCCGCCGCATCGGGCGCGACCAGTCCGTGCGTGATCGCCTTGGTGGCGACGAAGGCAAACGGCACCACGCCGCCAAACAGGTCGTCGACCCCATGAACGCCGAGCGCCCGCGCATGCGCGACCCCGACCAGCGTGTCCAGCGGCACCAGGTACAAGGCCGCCGCCGGTGCGCTGCCGCGGCGCTCGTAGGCACCGCGAAAGCCATAGCCCGCGAGCTGCGCGACCTTCCTGCCGATGCGCTCCAGCGTCATGGCCTGGTGGCTGTCCTGCTGCCCGTATTCGGCGCAGCCATACACCATCACCTGCCTTGCCTTGTCGTCGTCCGGCGGCATGTCACGCCTCCTGTCGGAGCACGGCGGGTCCCTGCGGCCCGGCCGGGCTTGCATCGGCAGCTTTCGGACCCGGGCGCCTGCTGGTGCGGGCCTCATGCTTGGCGGCCTGGTTCAGGCAGGCCTCATCCAGCGAGTGGCTGGCCTTGATACCGCCCTCCTTGTCGGCCAGCTCCGCGAGATGGCGATAGAACGCAGCCAGCTGGTGCAGTTCTTCTTCGTCGAGGTCTTCGATCGAGACCAGCATATTGCTGGCCTCGCGATGCGAAGCCAGCAATTCGTTGAGCTTGAGGTGTACGGCTACGGCGTCCTTGTTCTGGCTTTGCTGAATCAGGAACACCATGAGAAAGGTCACGATGGTGGTGCCGGTGTTGATCACCAGCTGCCAGGTTTCCGAGTAGTCGAACATGGGACCTGTAATCGCCCATGCGAGCACCACGGCTACGGCCAGGACAAACGCCGCCGGCGAGCCCGCGCGGCGCGTGGCCGCCCCGGCGAAGCGGTCGAACCGATGCATCAGCCATGACCGCGGCCGCGCGCCGATGGCTGATGCCGCGCCCCGTGCATCGCTCAGGTCCGGGCCGTTTCTGCTCATCGCTGTTCTCCTCGTTCGCGGCGCACAGTCGCCGCCGACACGCTGATTCCATTGTATGGAGCGCGCCGCCAATGTTCAGCGGGCGCCGTCCTACAACGCGCACGGCACTTTGCGATGCAGCCTGCTGTCCGCGGGAATATTTCTTGCGCAGCGGTGGAGTCCCCACGCACCAGCCGGAGATCTCCATGCCGCAATCCAGCGCGCAATCCAGCCAACTCGCAGACCAGGTCCGCGCCCGCATCGCCGAGGCGTTCGCAGGCAAGCTGCCCGAAGGGCTTGCCATCGAAGTCGAAGACAGCCGCGTCGTGCTGACCGGCTGCGTCGACAGCCCTGCCGTAGCGCAGGAAATCGAGAAGGCCGCGGCCATCAGTCCCGGCGTGCTCGGCGTGCACAACGCGCTGCGCACGCGGCATGACGATCCGCCGTCCCCGCCCGGGCAGCCGGTCGCCACCGGCATGAATGCCGAGCCGGTGGCGCCGCCTTACGGCCAGATCAACCATAAGGTCTGACGCGGCATGGTCGTGGCGGCAGGCAAGAAGCAAGGGCCGGCGCAAACTGCCGCCGGCCCTCGCCCCTCTCTCCCACCCTGAATCAGGTTCCTGCGAAAGTCAGCGCCACGGGTCGTAGCGGTCCGACTCCCAGTACGGCGAAATGCCGTAGTACTCGTGAATGCTGGTGGCCCACTGCGAATCCGCCATGCCAGGCCAGTGGTCCTTGTCAAAGCCCGGCGCGGCTTTCAGGCGATCCTTCTCCACGCCCAGCACGAAGCATTTGCGGCGCGTGTCCAGCGTGAGCGCCGACCACGGCAAGGCAAACAACTTCTCGCCGATGCCAAGGAAGCCGCCGACGGCAAGCACGGCGTAGGCAACGCGGCCGCCTGGCACGTCGATCATGATGTGGTCGATGGTGCCGAGGTCATCGCCGGCGGGATCCACCACCTTGTTGCCTTCCAGCGTATCGGCCGCCATCACGAACGGGCCCGGGCCCGGTGAATCGCGATCGATGCTGCCGACGATCGCCGCACCACGCGGCTGCGATTCAGGTTCACGAGTCGGGGGTTGGTCTGGTCTCATGGACACCTCCTGAAGTGATGCAAGCAGATGGACGAAGGAAGTCGCCCGTCATTACCATGGTCCGTCACGCGCCGCGCGGCTCGCCTTCGCGACCGGCCGGCACCGGCGGCGCCAGTGGATCGAAATCGGCCCAGCGGCCCTCACGCCAGCGGCCCTGCGCACGCTCGATGTCGCGGGCGCCGCCCTTGCGCAGCAGATCGCAGACCATGCCCGCGTTGGCCGGTTCGACATGCGCGGCCAGCAACACCCCGGCATTGCGCACCGGAGCACGGCCCCGGCGGCCTTCGGCGCGCCCTTCACGCGTCAGCGACAGCGCGCCCACCAGCGATCCGACATAGGCGCACAGCCCCGTGGCGAACACCAGGACGAACAAGGACACCGGCGGCGACAATCCCATCACGGCGATGACCGCCGCGCCCAGCGCGGCGCCCGCGGTGGCGCCAAGCAGGACACCCGTCATGGCGCCCATGCCCGAGCGCCGCGCGCCCGGATCGGCCGCGGTATCGCCGCCGATGGGGTAGGTGGCGTGCTGGCCTGGCGGGTTCACGTAGAAGACGCTCACGTCGTCCTGCGCGACGCCCTGGGCGCGCAGGCGGCTGGCGGTGGTCTCCGCCTTGGCGAAGCTGTCGAAACGACCGGCGATGATGGCATCAGACATGGTGGCTCTCCTCTGTGTCAGGCGCTGGCATCGTGCGCTTGCAATGGGGCGGTCCCGGGTCTGGCAATGGCTGGCCGTTACCGGTTACCCGCGGCCCGTGGCGCCTTTGCGATGTCCGGCGGGCTTCGCGCCGGCAGGCTGGTTTTCACTGCCGCGCTTGAGCTTCCAGTCGACATCGTCGCGATGGGTCTGGGTCTTCTTTTCGGCGTGCATCGCCGCGCTCGGCGAAATGGGATCGCTCGCGGGGAACGTCATTTCGAGGGAGTCGTCAACGGCGCCCTGATAGGTCTTGCGCTTGTCTTCAGTTGACTTGCGCTTGTCCGCAGCGAACGTCTTGCGCTTGTCATCCGCTGACGCGGAGGACCTGGCATCGGGCTTGGCGGCCGAGCCCTTTTTGGCAGCAACCTTTCGGGCGCCGGCCGTCTTCTTGGCGGCGGCGGGCTTGCGGGCCGGACTGGCCTTGGCGGGAGCATGGGCTTTTTGCATGGCTGGGCCTCCGTAAGGAACATCCCTTCCCATGCAATCGCCGGGCCAGGCGCGTTGGAGCGGCCTTTGTGCCGATGGCGCCGCAACCGGTCCCCCTCTGGCCCAGCGCGCCGACGTGCAACGGCTTGAGACCGGCACTTTGTGCCGTGCGGTGTAAAAGCTACCGCCCGAAGGCACGCTGCGGGTGGCGCGGAAATTTCACCGCGATGCAGACCGAGACCTTGTCGGAGTCGCAGGTCTCGCTCTCGGTACTGAGCACGGCGCCGTGCAGTTCGACCATGCGGCGCGTCAGCAGCAATGCGCTGGACTGACGTGTTGACTGACCGGCCTGCGGCGGGCGCCTTCCGAAGAAATCGGATAGCACCGACAAGCGCGCGGCGCTGCGCGCCGGGTCCAGCGGCGGGCTTTCCGTGATGCGCAGCTTGACGTGGTCGGGCTCCGCGTACAGGTGGACCGCCACGGATCCGCCTGCCTGCGCGCGCCAGATGCAATGCACAAGCAGATGACGCAACACGGGCCCGAGCCGCACCGGATCCGCGTCGATCATCCACGCCGAGGCATCGGCGTCGGCCTGCACCGGTTTCAGTTCGACGCCGCGTGCCGTGGCGGCCGGGCGGCGGTCCGTCACGGCCTGCATGGTCGCGGCGAGCAGGTCGGTCTGGCGCCATTGCGGCGGGCTTTCGTCGGCAAGCAGCCGCACGGCCTCTTCCATTTCCTCGACCAGCGCGATCTGCTGCTGGATGCCCGCGCGCACGCCGTCCAGCGCGCGCCGGGCGGGCGCCGCCGCCTGGTCGACGGCCCGTTCGAGGACATAGGCCCAGCTCTGGATGGCGTTGAGCGAGGAACGCAGGTCGTGCGCGGTCTGGTCGATCAGGGCCCCCACCTCGGTGACGGTCCGCACGTCCTGCTCCATCTGGGGCGATGGCACGCCTTCACTGTCGCGATGTTCCGGCTCGCTGGCTGGCGATTGCTGCGTCATGTTCGTGTTGACCCGGTTTTCCACGCAGTTGCCATGCAAGAAGCATGCAACGTCAGACCGGGCCAGCCGAACTGCCTTGGCACGCCCGTGAGGATCATCCGGCTGCGGAGACCCCGACCTGGCTGCTGCGCGACGCCCGCAGCCATTCCGGCAACTCGCCGCGCGCGGCATAGTCTTCGAGCCGGTTGTACAGCGTCTTCAGGCTGATGCCAAGGATTTCCGCGGCGTGTTTCTTCACGCCCGCGCATTGTTCCAGGGTCGCGAAAATCAGCTGGCGATCGGCGTCTGCCAGCGACATCCCCACCGGCACCGACACCATCGCCGCCGCCGGCGCCTGCGTGGCCGCCACTTGCAGCGGCACCTGCACCTCGGTGATGAGATCGTCGTCGGCCATGATGTACGCGCGCTGCACGAAATTGCGCAGCTCGCGCACGTTGCCCGGCCAGGCATGCAGGCGCAGGCTGTCGAGCACGCCCGGCGCAAAGCGCCGCGCCGTGCCCTGTTCGGCATTGAGCTGCTCCAGCATCGTGTTGGCGATCTGGATCACGTCGTCGCCGCGCGCGCGCAGTGGCGGCAGCTCGACCGGAAACACATTGAGCCGGTGGAAGAGGTCCGCGCGCAGCTTGCCTTCCGCCACGGCGTCTTCAGGATTCCGGTTGGTCGCCGCCAGCACGCGCACATCGGCATGCTGCTCGCGGTTGGTCCCAACACGCATGAAGGTGCCGGTTTCGAGCACGCGCAGCAGCTTGACCTGCAGCTCGGCCGGCATCTCGGTGATCTCGTCGAGGAACAGCGTGCCGCCATCGGCCCGCTCGAAGTAGCCCTTGTGCTGGCGGTCGGCGCCCGTGAAGCTGCCGCGCTCGTGGCCGAACATCTCGGTCTCGATCAGCGTCGGCGAGATCGCGCCGCAGTTGACGGCCAGGAAAGGCTGGCGCCGCCGCGCAGATAGTTCATGGACCGTCTGCATCGCCAGCTCCTTGCCGGTTCCGCTTTCGCCGATCAGCAGGACAGTGGCCTCGGTAGGCGCCACGCGCGCAAGCTGGTCATAGACGGCCTGCATGACATCGGAACTGCCCAGCAGCCGCCCGAAGCGGCCGTAGCGCCGCAGTTCCCCGCGCAGCGAATGGATCTCGGCGCGCAATGCGCCGGTATTGGCCAGGCGCTTCAGCACGGTTTGCAGACGCGCCACGTTGATCGGCTTGACCAGGTAATCGGTCGCGCCCGAGCGCAAGGCTTCCACCGCGCTGTCGACGCTGGCATAGCCCGTGGTGAGGATGACTTCCACCCCCGACGAGCCGACCTCGGCAAACAGTTCCATGCCGCTGCCATCGGGCAGGCGCAGGTCGGTCAGGATCACGTCCGGCATGCGCCAGCCGATCTGCAGCCGGGCTTCACGCAGGGTGCCCGCGGTGGCGGCAGTGAACCCTTCCAGTGCCACGATCTCGGCCAGCGCGGCGCAGGCGTTTTCGTCGTCGTCGACAATCAGGATGTGAGGCATGGATCGCGCGGCCCGAAGGCCGGAAGTTTGCCCGGCGTCTGCCCAGCATTGGCGGCGAACGCCGGACCGGCAAAAACGGCATTCCCGCCTGCTGCGATGCAACACAACGCATCGTGTCGAACGCGGACACGCGGGGACAACGCAAGGTGCGTATCCGAAGTCTACCCATCCCGGCGCCCGAATGTTGACAGTGTCTCTCTGACACGCCTGTCGGATGTTTCCGCGCGCCGCGCCTGACGTCTGGTAGCGCCTCGCCGCACGGGCTAGCATAGGAACGTCCCGCGCCCCAGAACCGAGCCAACGTGTCGACCACCGCCAGTCCATCCCGACGCGGCGCCCCCCCGCAATCGGAGGGCTTGCGAAGCCGCGCCATTCCGTCGCAGGTCTCCCTGTTATGGGAGAGCACCGCGCCCGCGATGCGCCGCCTGCTGGCGCAAGTCGAGCGCGTCGCGGCCACGGATGTGACCATGCTGGCCGTGGGGGAAAGCGGCACGGGCAAGGAAGTCGTGGCGCGCGCCGTGCATGCGCGCAGCAGCCGGGCTGACGGGCCCTTCGTGGCCGTCAATTGCGGCGCGATCCAGCCTACGCTCATCGAGTCGGAACTGTTCGGCCACGAAAAGGGTGGCTTCACCGGCGCCATCGACCAGAAGGCCGGCTACTTCGAGCAGGCGCAGGGCGGGACCCTGTTCCTGGACGAAGTCACCGAAATGCCGCTGGCCATGCAGGTGAAACTGTTGCGCGTGCTGGAAAGCCGCACCTTTCACCGCGTCGGCGGCGATACGCTGATCGCCAGCGACGTGCGCATCCTTGCCGCGACCAACCGCGATCCGCTCGACGCCGTGCGCGCCGGGCAGCTGCGCGAAGACCTGCTGTACCGGCTGGCCGTGTTCCCCTTGCATATTCCGCCGCTGCGCGAGCGCGTGGAGGACATCATCCCGCTGGCCCGCCACTTCCTGGACGAGTACAACGCGATGGAGCGCACCGACAAGGTATTTTCCGCCGGCACGCTGGAGCGGCTGACGCGCTACGACTGGCCCGGCAACGTGCGCGAACTGAAGAACGCGGTCTACCGCGCCTTTATCCTGGCCGACACGGTCGTGGAGATCGGCAACCCGAACCTGAGCACGCAGCCGCAGCGCCCGAGCACGGTCGACGGCGTGGTCAGCGTGCGCGTGGGCACCACGCTGGCCGATACCCAGCGCGAAATCATCATGGCCACGCTCGCGCATTACAACGGCGACAAGCGGCTGGCCGCGCGCGCGCTCGGCATCAGCCTCAAGACCCTCTACAACCGCCTGGAAGCGTACCGGGCCGGCTGAGGGCCGGCCCGTTCCACCCGCCGCGCGCCAGCTAGTCATCGCGGCCGCGCCGGGCCCGCATCACGGCGGCAACCGCCGCCGAAGCGCCAACCACCAGCGCCGTGGTCAGCACCGGATGGCGCGCGCTGGTGGTGTAGGGGCAGGACTGCAATGCGACGCGGTTGCCGGTGCGCTCCTGCAGGCCGTTGCCGCCGCCGTAGAGGGTGTTGTCCTCGAGCGGACCGGCCGGGTAGCGGGTCCGCTGCGCACGGCCCATGAAGCGGCGCATGAAGTGGTCGAAGGTGCGCGGCGCATAGTAGGCGGCAGCGGAAAACGCCTTGGCGGCGCCGCCGACAAACAGGTCGCGGCGCGGATGCTCGGCGGCAAAGAGAATGGCATCGGCCGCCAGCGCGGGGTCATACAGCGGCGGCGGCAACTGCGCCTCCACGTCGAGGAAGTTCTTGGCATGCGAGGCCAGCGGGGTTTCGAGCCCGGCCGGCTTGATCAGCGTGACGCTGATCGGCGCCATCTCCTGCTCCAGTTCCAGCCGCAGCGAATCCGTGAAGCCCTTGATCGCGTGCTGCGATGCCGCATAGGCGCTTTGCAGCGGCAATGGACCGTCCGACGCTTCGCTGCCGATATTGATGATGGTGCCACCGTGCTCGCGCAGGTGCGCGGCTGCCGCGAGCGAGCCATGCACCGTGCCCCAGTAGTTGGTGTCGAACAGGCGCCGCTGGTCTTCCAGCGGCACATCGGCATGGCGGCCAAAGATCGTCACGCCGGCATTGTTGACCCACGTATCGAACCCGCCGAAGCGTTCGATAGCGGTATGCGCCACGCGCGCCACGTCCTCGTGCCGGCCGACGTCGGCCGTGACGGTGATCGCTTCGGCACCCTTCTCCCGCAGTTCCTCGGCCAGCTTGTGCAGCGACTCTTCGCTGCGGGCCACCAGCACCAGGCGGGCGCCCATGCCTGCCGCCTTACGCGCAGTGACCAGGCCAACGCCACTGGTGGCGCCGGTCAGCACGATGACCTGCGATCCGATCGTCTTCTGAGAGAGTTTCATGTGCTTGCTTCCTGATGCCCCGGGCACGAGACGACGATCGCCGGCGTCCGGGACGCACTGCCAGCGACGCTTGACCGTATGCAGTGGCAGAGTTCGCAAGGAGTGTTCCCGCGCCGCCTCACCGCGCGCCGCTGGCTGGCCGGCCGGCATGCCGCATCGGCCCGCGCGGATTTACAACGTCCGGTAAGAAGCACACGCGCGCGGCGTTGGCCGACCCGAGTGTAGGACTGCCGCCGATTTCGGTCGCAGTGTGCGGTGCCTAAGCTGAACCCACCGAGGTTCCGCCTCGCCCTTTCCTGGTGAAGCCAGTCCACCATGGCCAAGACTACGCGCCAGGCTCCTGGCGATGCGCGTACTGCCGGCAAAGGCCCGGCCGCGCGCAAGCACAGCGACGACGCCCTGGGCAAGTACCGCCAGATGCGGGACTTTTCCTCCACGCCCGAACCGGGCGGCGTCCGTTCGCGCGCCAAGGCATCGAAGCCGGGCACGGCCCGTAGCGCTGCCCGGACGGGTGCGTTGTCCTTCGTGATCCAGAAGCATGCCGCGCGCCGCCTGCACTATGACTTCAGGCTGGAACTGGACGGCACG
Organism: Cupriavidus sp. C2SS-8b; assembly: GCF_057073745.1. Classification (NCBI taxonomy): domain Bacteria; kingdom Pseudomonadati; phylum Pseudomonadota; class Betaproteobacteria; order Burkholderiales; family Burkholderiaceae; genus Cupriavidus; species Cupriavidus sp. C2SS-8b. Next base: position 64,717 of record NZ_CP172717.1, on the reverse strand, counting down.
CTGAAGAGCTGGGCCGTGCCCAAGGGTCCGAGCCTGGACCCGGCGGACAAGCGCATGGCCGTGCATGTGGAAGACCACCCGCTCGACTACGCAGGCTTCGAAGGGGTGATCCCGCCCGGCCACTACGGCGCGGGCACGGTGATCGTCTGGGATCGCGGGGTGTGGGTGCCCGATGGCGATGCCGAGGCGGCGTATCGCGCTGGCAAGCTGAAGTTCGAACTGCGCGGCGAGAAGCTGCATGGACACTGGACCCTGGTGCGCATGCATGGCAGCCGCCAGAAGGAGCAGGATGCGTGGCTGCTGATCAAGGAGCGCGATGACGCGGCGGTGCCGGCCGCGGAACTCGACGTGACCGAGGCCATGCCGGACAGCGTGCTGGCCGGTACTTCGCCGGCACGCGCGCCGCGCAAGACCGGGAAGACCGCGAAGCCAAAAGCTTCCGCAAAGGACAAGGACAGCGATACCGCGAAAGCGCCGGCCCTGCCGCGCCGCGCCGTCGCCGCCGCGCTGCCCCTGGCGCTGTCGCCGCAGCTTGCCACGCTGGTGGAGCGCCCCCCAGCCGATGCCGGCGCCTGGCGCTACGAAATCAAGTTCGATGGCTACCGCGTGCTGGCCCGCATCGACGGCGACGACGTGCGCCTGTTCACGCGCCAGGGCCACGACTGGACCTCGCGCCTGAAGACGCTGGCGCGCGAAGTGCGCGCGCTGGGCTTGCCGGACGGCTGGCTCGACGGCGAGATCGTGGTGCTCGGCAAGCACGGGGAAACCGACTTCCAGGCCTTGCAGAACGCGTTCGAGACGGCACACGTCGAGTCGATCGAATACTACGTGTTCGACCTGCCCTTCTATGCCGGCCACGACCTGCGCAAGGTGCCGCTGTCCGAACGGCGGGCGCTGCTGCGGCGTTTGTTCGAAGCCAGCACCGCGACGCGTGTGCGCTTCAGCGAAGACTTCGAAGCCGCCCCGGACGAGATGCTGGATGCGGCCTGCCGCATGAAGCTGGAGGGCGTGATCGGCAAGCGCGTGGACGCGCCCTATGTCAGCACGCGCAGCAATACCTGGATCAAGCTCAAGTGCACGCAGCGGCAGGAGTTCGTGATCGGCGGCTATACCGAACCGAAAGGCAGCCGCGAAGGGCTCGGCGCGCTGATGCTCGGCGTGCACGACAGCGCGGGCCGGCTGCGCTATGCCGGCAATGTGGGCACGGGTTTCGACACCCGCACCCTCGCCAAGCTGCGCGAGCAGCTCGATGCGCTGCGTGCGGACAAGACGCCGTTCGATGCGCTGCCCAGATCGGTCAAGGGCCTGTGGGTACGGCCCAAGCTGGTGGCGGAGGTGTCGTTCGGCTCCTGGACGCGCGAAGGGCGCGTGCGGCATGCCGTGTTCCACGGACTGCGCAGCGACAAACCTGCCAATGCGGTGTCGGTGGAGCAGCCGGCGGCGCCGGCCAGCGGCAAGGCCGCGACCGTTCCCGCACCAGGCAAGGCCTCCGGCGCCTCGCGCAAGGGCAAACCCACCGCGGCGAATGGCAAGGTGGCCATCAGCCACGCCACGCGCGTCATCGACGCCGCGAGCGGACTGACCAAGGGCGACCTGGTGCGCTACTACGAACGCGTGGCGCCGCTGATGCTGCCGCACCTGCAGGGCCGCCCGATCGCCATGGTGCGCGCGCCCGACGGCGTGGCCGGCCAGCTGTTTTTCCAGCGGCATGGCGACACGCTCAGGGTGGATGGCATCAACGTGCTGGATCCTGATCTCTGGCCCGGCCATCCGGCGCTGCTGGAAATCGTCTCCGCGCATGCGCTGGTGGCGGCGGCCCAGCTCAATGTCGTGGAGTTCCACACCTGGAACGCCAGCAAGCGCAGCATCGACCGGCCCAACCGCATCATCTTCGACCTCGACCCTGGCGAAGGCGTGCCCTGGCCCCGCATGCGCGAAGCCGCCGCACTGATGAAGGCATGGCTCGATGAACTGGGACTCGACAGCTTTGTGAAAACCAGCGGCGGCAAGGGCCTGCATGTGGTAGTGCCGCTGACGCCGCGCGCGGACTGGGACGCGGTCAAGGCGTTCGCCCATGGCGTGGTGCTTCACATGGCCCGCACGCTCCCGGACCGCTTCGTCGCGAAGAGCGGTGCGCGTAACCGCGTTGGCAAGATTTTCATCGACTACCTGCGCAACGGAGTAGGCGCCACAACGGTGGCGGCATTCTCGGCGCGCGCACGCAGCGGCCTGGGGGTGTCGGTCCCGCTCGCCTGGGACGAGCTGGACAGCGTCAAGGGCGCCGACCAGTGGACCGTGGCCAATGTGGCGCCACGGCTCGACGAGATCGCGCGCCACGACCCGTGGGAAGCCTATGCGGGCACCCGCCAAACCATTACGCGCGCGGCCGCCCGGCTGGCGCGCACAGGAAGGAGCTAGCCATGACCCGGTCCTTTATCCACTATATCCGCCACGTTCGCCAGCTCGCGCCGCGTCCTCCGCGGCGCGCGCTGGTCGCGGCGATGCTGATGGCGATGGCCCTGCCGGCGAGCGCGCGCCTGCCGGCCCCCACGCCGGAGCAGCAACAAGCCGCCGACGCGCGCAAGGCCAAGGAAGCCGAAGCAGCCAAGCACCAGGCCGAACTGCTGGCGCAGGTGCAAGACCGCCTGGCCGCGCAGTTCGGCAAAAAGGGCGCCGCCGGCGCGGGCGCGGCGACCACGGAGCCAGGCAAGGTGTCGCAGAAGGCCGCGGAAGCCCCGCAGTCAGCAGGCCCGCACGGCGGCACCTCGCCCAGTGCCGAGGCGCATAGCGGGGAAGCTGCGCGGCGTTAGTGCTTAGCGCTTCCGGCACGCGTTTTGCGCGTGTTCTCCTGCGGTCCCATTCATAAGGGGCCGGCCACCTGCGCAAGACGCAGCCACGCAAGGGGGAACGACGCCGTGAGCATCCATCGCCATGTAATTGCTACAAGACGCCTGCAACCGTACAAGGTAAGTCTTACAACGTCATGCGCCGCGCTGCCGCGATGCCAGGGGTTCAGGCCATGAACGCGAGCGCTGCCCGACAAGGACGCCTGATCCTGAATGTGGAAGACGGCGAAGGCCCGCGCTATGTGAAAAGCAGCATCCTGCAGCGCGCGGGCTTCTCGGTGATCGAGGCGTCGACCGGCCAGGCGGCCCTCTCGCTGGCGCGCCAGCATGCGCCCGCGCTGGTGTTGCTGGCGCTCCAGCTGCCCGATATCAGCGGCCTCGACGTCTGCCGCCTGCTGAAGGCCGATCCCAACCTGGCGCATATGCCGATCCTGCTGACCTCCCCTGCGCTCGCCTCTTCGTCGCAACGCGTGCAGGCGCTCGAATGTGGCGCGGACAGCTTTATCGCCGAGCCGGCCGAGCCCGAGGAACTGGTGGCCAGCATCGACTCGTTGCTGCGCCTGCGCCGCGCCGAAGATGCCTTCCATCGCACCAGCCAGGCGCTGCACGACAACGAGGACATGTTCCGCCAGCTCGCCGAATCGCTGGTCGACGTGGTCTGGCTGCTCGACGCGCGCGACCGGCGCCTGCTGTTCGTCAGCCCGCGTTTTGCGGACCTGTGTGGCCAGCCGACCGAGAAGATACTCGAAGATCCGCAGTGTTGCCTGACGCGCGTGGCGCCGGCCGACCGGGCCCGCGTGGCGCAGGCGTTTGCCAGCATGCTGGAGGACGGCCAGCTCGATATCGAATTCCAGCTCGTGCGCACCGACGGCAGCATCCGCGAGATCCGCGCCCGCGCCTTGCCGATGCGCGGCAGCGACGCCACCGTCCGGCGCGTGGCCGGCACCTGCCAGGACGTGACGACGCAGAACCGTGCGCGCCGCGCGCTGCTCGGCGAAGAGCGTCGCAAGGAACAGTTCCTGGCCATGCTCGCGCACGAACTGCGCAACCCGCTCGCGCCGATGCGCAGCGCCGTGGACTTGCTGCAGCAGCCCGCGCCCACCCCCGCGGACACGTTCCGCGCACGCGACGTGATCGGGCGCCAGCTCAGGCACCTGTCGCAACTGGTGGACGATCTGCTCGACATCTCGCGCTTCAACCGCGGAACCATCACATTGCGGCAGGACCTTGTGGAACTGCGCGGTGCGCTCAACACCGCGGTCGAAGCCGTGAGGCCGCTCCTGGAAGCGCAGCAGCACACGCTGCGGCTGGCCCTGCCGGAACAGCCGCTGCCGGTGCGCGGCGACATGGTCCGGCTCACCCAGATCTTCAGCAACCTGCTGCATAACGCGGCCGCCTATACGCCGGCCGGCGGCCAGATCCGCATCGATGCCACGACGATGGACGGACGCGTCGCCGTCCGCGTCCACGACAACGGCATGGGCCTGACCCAGACCTTGCAGCGCTTGCTGTTCGACCCGCTGGCGCCGGGGGAACCCGGAACCGTGGCCGGCGATACCGACCCATTCGACGGCGAACCCGACGCCGACGGCGAGCAGCTTGCCGTGCCCGAAGGTCCGGGTATCGGCCTGACGCTGGTGCAGCAGCTCGTGCGGCTGCATGGCGGCCGTGTTCGCGCCGAAAGCCCGGGGCCGGGCGAAGGCAGCACCTTTATCGTCGAGCTCCCGATCGAGCCGTGGCAGAACTGGCATCCGGCGGACACCGTGGCACAGCGGCCATCCGGACCGCCGCGCGTGATCATGGTGGTCGATGACAACACCGATGCGCTCGAAGCCATGAGCATGACCCTGCGGGCGCTGGGACACACCGTGGTCACCGCGGCCGATGGCGAGAGCGCGGTCGCGCGCGCACCCGAAGTCAAGCCCGAGGTGGTGCTGCTCGACCTGGGCATGCCGACCATGGACGGCTTTGAAACCGCCCGCCGGCTGCGTGCCCTGCCCGAGATGCGCGGCGCCACGCTGGTGGCGCTGACCGGCTACGGACGGCCGGAGGACCGCCGCCGTGCGCTGGAAGCGGGCTTCGACCGCCATCTGGTCAAGCCGGCCAGCCTGGAGTCCCTGAACCGGCTGTTCGAAGAGCCTGGCGACTGACGCGGACCTGACGCAACCCGACACGACTCGACATGATCCAACGCGACCCAACTTGCTTCACCCATTTACCGGAGTTCCGAACCATGCATACCACCCCCGACCCCGACACCCCCTCGCACAAGCCGGAAGTCCCGCCACCGGAACAGCCGCCGGGCGCGCCCGAGCCCGAGCCCGTCGTCGATCCGCCGCCGGGCGACCAGCCGCCTCCGCCGCCGCAGCGGGCCAGCCCATGACGCAAGGAGACGCATCGTGTCACGCATCATCTGGAAGGGCGCGATCACCTTCGGCCTGGTCAATATCCCGGTCGTGCTGCGGCCCGCATCGCGCAGCCAGTCGCTCGACCTGGACCTGCTGGACGTGCGCGACATGGCACCGGTGGGCTACCAGCGCATCAACAAGAGCACGGGCAAGCCGGTCGACAAGGAACACATCGTCAAGGGCTATCAGTACGAGAAGGACGAATACGTCTTGCTGAGCGACGAGGACTTCCGGCAGGCCAATGTCGAAGCCACGCAGACCGTGGATATCGTCAGCTTCGTGCAGGCCGACGAGATTCCGCCTTACTACTTCGACACGCCCTATTACCTGGAGCCCGACAAGCGCGGAGAACGCGGCTATGCGCTGCTGCTGGAAACCATGCGCCGCACCGGGCGCGCCGCGCTCGCGCTGGTGGTGCTGCGCAACCGGCAGCACCTGGCCGCCATGCTGGTCCAGGAAGGCGCGCTGGTGCTCAACACCATGCGCTTCGCCGACGAGGTGCTGCCGATCTCGGACCTCAAGCTCCCGAAAACCTCCGGCGCAAAGGGAAGCGGTGCCCATGCGCGGGAGATCGAGATGGCCGTCAAGCTGGTCGAGGACATGAGCGAGGCGTGGTCGCCAGAGCAATATCGCGACACCTATCGCGACGATCTCATGGCCCGCATCGACGAGAAAATCGAATCAGGCAAGACCCATCAGCTCACGCCCGCCGCCGAAGAAGAGGAAGCCCCGCGCCAGGGTGCCAAGGTCATCGACATGGTGGCGCTGCTCAAGAAGAGCCTGGATCACCACGGCAAGCGCGGCGCTGACAAGAGCGAGCCAGAAGAAGACGAGGCGCCGCGCAAAACCAAGGGCAAGAGCAGCCGTGCGCCCGCGAAGAAACATGCAGCGCCCGCGAAGCGCGCAGCCGGCAGCCGGGCATCGGCCAAGCGGTCCACGCACGCCGCTGCGGGCAAGACATCATCCGCTCGGAGCACGGCGCGACGCAAGCAAGCGTAGCGGCCCGTGCGGCCCGATAGCGCCTGCATCAGAGGGTATGGAAGAAACGGGCCCTGCGCCATGCGTCAGGGCCCGCAATCATGCATCACGGCACAAGCCGTTCAGCGCGACGACACCTTCAGGGAGTCGTTGACGGACATCACGCCTTCCACCCCGCGGATGGTCTGCAACGCCATGTCGTGCTGTTCCTGGCTCGGCACGGTTCCGCTCACGTTGACCGTGCCATCCTTGGTCTTCACGTGAATGCCCGTCGACTTCAGGTCCTTGGTCGACAGCAGCTTGGTCTTGATCTTGGTGGTGATGGTGCTGTCGGAGACGGCCTGCTTGGCCGTGGCGGCGCCCGCGTCATGGCTCGGCGGGGGTGCCGTATCGCGGTTGATCTCGGCGCGGCCCGGCATGCCGGGCGCGGAATTGGGCGGCGCAGTCGTCGCATCCGTGTCGACGGCCGTGCGCATGAAGCCGCCGGCATCCAGCGCGAAAACGCTGCCTGCGGCGGCGGCCAGTGCTGCCGCCAGACAAGCCTTGCGCAGGATCGGAGCAGTAGGTCGGCTGGGTCGCATGGTTTCCTCCTTGGCGGTCAATTCGCATGGCCCGCGCGCGCGCCAAGCGCGCCGCGGCGTGGGCAGTCCACGATGTAGTCATCCGCAATCCCCGTACCCGCCCTGGGCTGGATGGCCGCTGGCGCAATGTGCGGTGTTGGCTGCCCGACTGGTCTGCGGCTGTGTAAATCGCGACAACGCTTTGTAAATCCGAAGTGAAACCGTCACGGCCGACCACCGGAATCCCGCCATGGGGCGTGCGGGGCGGACCTGGCATATGGCTTGCGACAAGCACCACGCGGCAGTTCGCCGCGTCCATGGAGAGAGTGATGGGACAGCAACAGCAGCCGGGGCAATCCCAACAGGGCCAACAAGGCCAGGGCCAGCGACAGCAAGAACAGTCGCAAGGCGGGCAACACAGTGGCCAGCAGGGTTCCAACCAGAGCGGCCAGCGCTCAGGCGGCGGACAAATGGGTAACCAAGACAAGGGTATGGGCCAGCAGCAGCAGGAAAGCGGCAAGGGCTCGCAGCAAGGTCATCAGCAGGGACAAGGCGGATCGGGTAGTGGATCGTCGGGTGGTCGCCAGCAATGACGGCTGACCGGTGCCATTGAGGCGCCGAAACAGCGAGGCCGGGGTTCTTTGGAAGTCCGGCCTTTTCTTTGGTCTGGGGGCGTTGTGGTTGGGGGGCGGGGGGCTGAGGTTATGACTGGGGGCGTCGTTCTTGGCAGGCGCCGCTGTTTCGCAGGCGTAGCCTGCGAGTCACTTTTTGTCCGAGCGACAAAAAGTAACCAAAAAACGCGTCGCTTGCCCTAACGGGCGAATATTGAGCGTAGCGTGCGGAGAATTTCGTACGGGTACTCGCTTCAGAGTCTGCCCGGCTGCCTGCCGCGTGGAGCGCGTCCGCATGCAGGCTCTCCAGCAATGATTGAACCAGCCCCGAACCTGTCCGTGGCCCGCCAGTGGGCGCGATATCGCATCATCGCCTTCGGCTGCTGCGCGGCTCACTAGTCGGTTAGTCGGGGGCAGCGATGAGCCTCTTTATTTCCAGCCAAAGTCATTAGCCCTGTCGGGGCCGGCATCTGCACACCTTCCCGTGTATCCTGACCGGGACTCGCCCACGTATCCATCCCCTTTTGCCAGCTTCCACCCGCCAGGGCCAGCTCCTCGACCGCATTGCCAGCCGCCTGCGAACCACGGCCGGCGCGCAGGTGCGCGCGCTCACGCGCAGCAACTCGGGCCTGACACTGGACTACGACAATCCACCCGGCGACCCGGGGCTGTTTGGCCCCGACGCGATCTGCTGGCGCGTGCATGCCGATTTCCCGGCCATGCTGGCGGGCGGCGTCAGCGCCTTGCTGATGCAGACGCTGCACCCGCTCGCACTGGCCGGCGTCTGGGACCATTCGACGTTTCGCGCGGATATGCAGGGCCGGCTGGGGCGTACCGCGCAGTTCATCGCGGGCACCACCTACGGCAGCCGCGCGGACGCCATGTCTCTGATCGACCGCGTGCGGCGCATCCACGCGCACATCCGCGGCAGCGCGCCGGACGGACGGCCCTATGCCGCTGACAACCCGGCCCTGCTGACATGGGTGCACGTGGCAGAAGTGTCCAGCTTCCTGGCTGGGTACCTGCGCTACGTAGGGCCGCTCAGTGAAGCCGAACAGGACCGCTACTACAACGAGGTCGCACAGGTCGCCGAACTGCTGGGCGCCACTGGCGTTCCGCGCTCGCGCGCGGCGGTGGCCGCCTATCTGGAAGCCATGCGCCCGCATCTCGAAGCCGGCGCGCGCACGCGCGAGGTGGCACGGCTGGTAATGAAGCTGCCCGTGGCCAACCCGATGCTGGTCCCGGCAGTGCGCGTGATGGCCCATGCCGGCATTGCACTGCTGCCGGACTGGGCCCGCCAGATGCTGGAACTCGATGGCCCGTCGATCCGCCGTCCCGTGGCGCTGGCCGGAATGCGCGTGCTGGCGCCGACGCTGCGCTGGGCGCTCGGCGCCGGACTGGCAGCCCGCGCGCGGCGGCGCATGGCGCGCGCCGCCTGATCGGGCGTCAGGCTATTCGGCCGCGGCAGGGGCCGCGGCAGGGCTGCCGCGCAGCGTGGCTTCGCGCAGGCGCGCGACCAGGAACGGCGACAGCAGCGACACCGCGGCACTCATCAGGAACAGCAGGCGGAACGCGCGCTCGGCGGCTTGGCGCACGGCTGCCGCATCCGCCGCCGGCGTGTCGGCCGCCAGCGCCCGGTGGAACATGCTCATCAGCACATCTTCGCCGCCCGACAGGTCGGTGACCGCCATGCCGCCGTGGCGCAGCAGCGCGATCAGCACCGTGGTCAGCACCGCCACGCCGACCGCGCCACCGAGCATGCGCGAAAACGACGTCAGTGCCGTGGCAATCCCCACCTGCTGCGGCGGCACGGCGTTCTGCGTGGCCACCAGGCCGCTCGGCAACTGCAGGCCGATCGCGAACCCCAGGACCACCATCACCGGCACGCACAGCCATACCGAGGCCGGATCGACAAAGGCCAGCGCCACGATGGCCAGCGGCGCCACCGAGGCGCCCGCCATCTGCAGCGGCTTGTAGCGGCCGGTCCACGACATGATCCGCCCCGCCGCGTAGGCGCCGAACGGAATCGCCAGCGTCAGCGGTACCAGCCGCAGGGCCGCGGCGTCGGCCTGCGCGCCGCCCACGACCTGGAAGCGCAACGGCAGCAGCACGGACATGGCGATCAGCTGGAAGAAGCAGAAGAACAGCGTGGCGCAGCAGATGGCCACGGTCGGCACGCGCAGCATGGCAAGCGGGATCACCGGATCGGCCGCGCGGCGCTCCTGCCAGATGAACAGCGCCAGCGCGACCACGCCGGCGACGAGCAGCGCCAGCGAGTCGGCGCGCAGCGGCGAATGGCCCTGCCCGAGCCGCGTCAGGAACACCAGCACGCCACTGAGCCCGCCGCCGAACAGCAGCGCGCCGAGGTAATCGATGCGGTGTCGCCGGCCGCTGACCGGCAGGAAGCGCAGCGCGCGCCGCACCACGACCAGCGCCAGCAAGGCCAGCGGCAGGTTGATCCAGAAAATCCAGCGCCAGGACAGGTAATGGGCGAGGTAGCCGCCGATCACTGGCCCGGCCATGCTGGCCACCGCCCACACGCCACTCACATAGCCCTGGTAGCGGCCGCGATCGCGCAGCGGCACCACGTCCGCAATGGCGGCCTGCGAGACCGAGATCAGCCCGCCCCCGCCCAGGCCCTGAAGGATTCGCGCCACGATCAGCTGCGGCATGGTCTGCGCCAGCGCGCAAATCACCGAGGCCAGCAGGAACAGCACGATCGAGAAGGACAGGACCGAGCGCCGGCCCAGCACGTCGGACAGCTTGCCGTAGATCGGCGTGGCCACGGTCGAGGCCACCAGGTACGCCGAAATAACCCACGCCATGTCTTCGAAGCCGCGCAGCTGCAGGGCGATCTCGGGCAGCACCACGGCGACGATCGACTGTTCGAGCGCGCCAAGCAGGATGGCGAGCATCAGGCCGAACAGGATCTGCATGACCGGCGGCTGCGGTGCGGCGGCCGAAGAAGACGAAGGGGAAGAAGAGGACGCATCTGCCGCGCGGGGCGGCTGGGAGGGAACGGCGGGCATCGGCACCAGCGGCGGCAGGCGTGGCGGCCGCGCGGGGCGCCGCATGCGCCAGGTGGGCCCGCCTGCTCTTGCTTCGAGGATCAGGAAGAGCGGCTATTGTAGGCGCTTTGAGACATCCACGCCGACGCCGGCCCCGCAAGGGACGCGCGACGGCGCGGCATATGGCGCGGTGCTGCGGATCAGAAGGTTTCCCAATCGCCGCTTTCCGCCATCGCCGGCTGGCTGGCCGCGTTGATCCGGCGCGCGCCGGACCTGAGCACTGGTTCCTGGCGCTGCCGCCTGACGGGCTGACGCTCGGTCGCCGGCAGCGGAGCCGGGCGCCTGGCCAGCACCGGTTGGGGCTGCGCCTTGCGCTGCACCGGCGGGCGCGTCGCGGCCGGCACGGCCGGAGCGCGGTGACGTGCCGATACGGTGCGCGCCACCGGCACCGATTGCGGCGGCACCGGTGCGGGCTCCATCTGGCGAGCCGGAACCGCCACGGCCGGCCTGGGTTCTGCCAGCGGGCCCTGGGCCACCTCGAACCGGCCCACCTCGGTCACCAGCCCGCCGGCCTGCTGCATCAGGCTCTCCGCGGCGGCGGCGGCTTGCTCGACCAGTGCGGCGTTCTGCTGCGTCATGCTTTCCATTTGCGTCACGGCCAGGCTGACCTGCTCGATGCCCGACGTCTGCTCCGAGCTGGCCGCGGAAATCTCGCCCATGATGTCGGTCACGCGCCGCACGGCGCCGACGATGTCGTCCATCGTCCTGCCCGCCTGTTCGGCCTGACGCGCGCCGTCCTGCACCTGTCGCACCGAGCCGCCGATCAGCCCGGCGATCTCCTTGGCCGCGGCCGAGGAGCGCTGTGCAAGGTTGCGGACCTCGGACGCCACGACCGCGAAACCCCGGCCCTGCTCGCCCGCGCGCGCGGCTTCCACTGCGGCATTGAGCGCCAGGATATTGGTCTGGAAGGCGATGCTTTCGATGACGCCGGTAATCTCCGCCACCTGCGTGGACGATTTGGAGAGGCTGTCCATGGTCTGCACCACGTCGCGCACGACGCGGCCGCCTTCGGTAGCCACCTCGGACGCGCTGACCGCGAGCTGGTTGGCTTGCCGGGCGTTATCGGCGTTCTGGCGCACCGTGGAGGTGAGCTGTTCCATCGACGCAGCGGTCTGCTCCAGCGAAGCGGCCTGCTGCTCCGTGCGCTGGGACAGGTCGGTGTTGCCGCGCGCGATCTCGCGCGTGGCCCCGTCAATCGAGCCGGAGGCCTGCTGGATGCCATGCACCAGCGCCGCCAAATGCCGAAACGCACGTTCCAGCGCTGTCAGCATGCGGCCCATCTCGTCGCTGCTGCGCACGGTGAACGCATGGCGCAGGTTGCCGGTGGCCAGGGCCTCGGCGGCTTCCAGCGCGTCGCGCGCGGGGCCGGTGATCGAGCGCGTGATCGCCGTCCCCATCACCACCGCCAGCAGCACCGCCAGTGCGGTCAGGCCGAGCAGCACATTGCGCGTCCAGGCAAAGCCTTCATCGGCCTGCTTGACGGCGGCCAGAGCGAGGTTGCGCCCGCCGGCCATGATTTCATCGAGCTTCTCGAAATACGGCGCTTGCGCGGCAGGAAGGGTCGCTACCAGCGCGGAGCGCGCGCCGGCGAATTCGCCCGAGCCCAGCTGGCGCAGGACCATGTCGAGCTGGCCGTTATACGCCTCGCGCGCGGTATTGAGATCGGAAAAGGTCTTCTGCAGGTCGGGGCGGCCGGAAGCCGCGATCAGCTTGCCCAGCGCGTCGAGCGTGCTGCCCATGTCCTTGCGCATGCCTTCGATGCGCTGCGTATTGCGCTGGACCAGCGCAGCGTCTTCGGTCAGGGCGGCATCACGCACCATCACGCCGATTTCCAGCGCGTTCTCCTTGACGTGGCCCAGGTCGATGACCTTGAGCAGGCGCCCCTCCACGGTCATGTGCATGGAGGCATTCATGCCCGCCAGCGATGTCACGCTATAGACAGCGACGCCGATCAGGAGCACCACCACCAGCGTAAAGGCGAGGGACAAACGCGTCCCTATGCCGAGATTTCGCAACCAGGCCATCTCACTCCCTCCGGACATTCGTAGATCAATGTTCTTGTCGAGCGCGCACGGGATCGTTGCCGCTGGCAACCGGCGCACGGCTGCCTATCGGCGATGACCGAACACTTCTTGAAGGGAATTTGGAATTGACGGGGAAAGTCCCCGCATTTCTTGCGATGGCGAGGCCGGCATGTGCCTTTTAATCCTGCCAGGCATCCCGATGGCCACATGGCTGCGGTGCGCCGAGAGGCGCAGCCAGTTCGACGCGGGCCAAAAAAAGAAGCCCACGCGCGGGGTGCTCGTAGGCTTTCCAGGACTGCTTCAGAGCCAGTTAGCTCTGGCATGAATATAAACCTGCTTACATGAGGTGTAAATCCTGCTTCTATCAGTGAAGCCAAGGCTGATGAGCCCGATGCTGCGCTTTATCAGCGCCGCATTGCGTGCATCCACCAGACCACAGGATTGACATGTCAGCATTCACTTATTCCTGCCTTCCAAGCCCATCGGCATTTCTGGAATGCCAAGGCTGCCTGTCGACCTGTGGTCGACAGGCCCCTACCTAAAGATCGGCGCACCGACAACTCACTGTTTAGAGGAAAACCTCTAATTTCTCGACAACGCCCGCTCCGCCGGTCTTTGTAAAAAATTTGTTACCCTCACCCCTGAAGTATTCCCCTTCTCACCTGGCTGCACCCGGCGCCGGCAAGCGCGCGGAAGACAACGATCTCTTGCCGGATCCTGTCCACGCGGCCCGTCCCCGCACCGGTATCGAGAGCGAATGTTTCGCCCATCTCGCTGACCGGACCATACTTCCAGAGGGTACCGGTCGGCGGACCGCCATCAGCCGCCAGAACCCTTGCGGGCTCTTCCGGAGTCGTCGTGAAGAAGGAAACCAGGCCCCCGCGAAACGGCCAGAAACTGCAGGACCAGCAACTGTCGCTCCATGCCGTCAGCCGGGCGCCGCTTGTCGTGCACCTGTGCAACGGGACCCGGCTGCAAGGCATCGCAATCGCCGTGGACGAATATGTGCTCGTGCTTGGCAAGGACCTGGACGACCGCAAGCCAATCGCGGTGTACAAGCATGCGATTGCCATGATTGCGCCTGCCAGCGCTGGCGGCGAAGCCCTGCCTGCGCCGCAACCGGATCTGTCGCCGGATTTCGTGCCTATTTATATGCCGCGCAAGCGGCGGCGCAGGTAAGGCGCGGGCCCGCAGACACTCGATCTTCCGGCACCACGCAGGCTCGCGGGACACCCGGCCATCGCGACCCTTGCTGTTGCAATCCCCGAAAAAGTCACTCTAAACCTTTCCCGACGCCTGTCGATAACCCAAGCAACGGAGGCACTCTACGCCCTGCAAAGCAGGCAGGCCAACGTTACGGCTAGCAGCCGGAATGCCAAAAACCTTTGCATACAGGAGTCGTAAATGGCGCAAGTCATTAACACCAATTCGTTGTCTCTGATGACTCAGAACAACCTGAACGCTTCGCAGTCGTCGCTGAACACCGCGATCCAACGCCTGTCGTCGGGCCTGCGCATCAACAGCGCCAAAGATGACGCCGCTGGCCAAGCCATTGCGAACCGCTTCACCGCCAACATCAAGGGCCTGACCCAAGCTCAGCGTAACGCGAACGACGGCATCTCGCTGGCCCAGACCACGGAAGGCGCGCTGACCGAAGTCAACAACAACCTGCAACGTATCCGCGAACTGAGCGTGCAGGCCGCCAACGGCTCGAACTCGGGTTCGGACCTGAAGTCGATTCAGGACGAAATCACGCAGCGCCTGGCTGAAATCGACCGTACGTCGCAACAAACCGACTTCAATGGCGTGAAGGTCCTGTCGAGCAGCGCCAAGCCGCTGACGGTCCAGGTTGGCGCGAACGATGGCGAAACCATCTCGATCAACCTGACGGAAATCAGCTCGAAGACGCTGGGCATGCAAGGCTTCAATGTCGCCGGCCCGACCGCGACGGCCGCCTTCGCCTTCGACGGCACGACCGCTTCCGCCGCCGGCGATGCTCCCACCGCTGCGCAACTGCAAGCGCTCTATGGCTCCACCACGGCGGTCACCACCACGACCGTGGCGGAAAAGACTACCGACGACCTGTCGACCAAGCTCGGCCTGGCCGCCGGTGGCGCGGTCCTCACCGGCAACGCGGTTGCCGACAAGAACGGTACGCTGTACGCGGAAGTGGCGATCACTCCCAACAGCGCCGGCGAAACCACGTCGCTGATCAACCAGGGCTTCACCGGCGCCGTGAACGGCACCTCGATGTACCGCTACGTCGCTCTGGATCCGCAGTCGGCCGACACGACCACGACCGCCGGCACCGCTGCCTTCACCGTCGACACGTCGAAGATCTCCGTGGCCAGCCTGCAAACCGGCTCGACCGCCAGCCCGCTGGCTTCGATCGACGCCGCCATCAAGAAGGTTGACGACCTGCGCAGCTCGCTGGGCGCGGTGCAAAACCGCTTTGACTCGGTGATCTCCAACCTGGGCACCGCCGTGACCAATCTGTCGGCCTCGCGTTCGCGCATCCAGGACGCTGACTACGCCACGGAAGTGTCGAACATGACCCGCGCGAACATCCTGCAACAAGCTGGTACGTCGGTGCTGGCGCAAGCTAACCAAACCACGCAAGGCGTGCTGTCGCTGCTGCGTTAATCGCATCCGCACTGGCAAGAAGAGGCTGGGCCGCAAGGCCCGGCCTTTTTGCCGGGAGCGTTTTGCAGGCAGACCACTGCCTGCAAAACGTTTCTTTCCGATGTTGAATCACGCCAAACCGGACGGAGCAAACCATGGCGTCTTCCCCGATAGTGACTCCGATCGCAGTGCGACCGCCATCCGAAGTGTCCACAGGCGCCATTGCCACACCGGTGGCGGCACTCACCCAGACGCCCGGTGCTGCGGACAAGCCCGATGCCAATCGTACCCAAATTTCAGGCGCACCCGCAGAGACGTCGGCAGCTGTTGGTGAACTGGTCGATGCGCTGAAATCCACGTCAATCAGCCTGCGCTTTGAAATCGATGACAGCACTCACCGCGTCATCACCAAGGTAGTGGACAAGGAAACCGGCGAACTGATCCGGCAGATGCCCACCGTAGAAGTCATGCGGATTGCGCGCGCCATCCACAAGCTGCAAGGGCTGTTCGTCAGCCAGGCCGTCTGAGCGCGGCCACCACGCATAGCAACATCAGTTGAAGAAGAGGTAATAAAAAATGGCATCGATCTCCTCCCTCGGCGTTGGCTCCAATCTGGACCTGAACACCCTGCTTTCCCAGTTGCAAACTGCCGAGCAGGCTCCACTCGATGCCATCAACGCGCAGGCCAAAAGCTACCAGGCCAAGCTGTCAGCCTTCGGCCAGGTGCAAAGCGTGGTGAGCGCCTACCAGGCCGCCGCCAAGAAGCTCGCCGACGCGACCACGTTTGCCGCCGTCAAGGCGACGGTGGGTTCGACGGACATCATGTCAGTGTCTACGGCCTCCAATGCAGTGCCCGGCAACTACAGCATCACCATCGGCACGCTCGCGACGGCCCAGTCGCTGGTCGGCGGCGGGGTTGCCGACCAGAAGACCTCGATTGCAGGCAGTGGCGGCGACATCGTGTTCGATTTCGGCGAGGCGCTGGCCACCGACGCTACGGCCACGCCGACGAGCACGAAGAAGGTCACCATTGCCGCCAACGCCTCGTTGGCGGATGTCCGAGATGCCATCAATAAAGCCGGCATCGGCGTCACGGCAAGCATTGTCAACGACGGCAGCAGCACGCCTTACCGCCTGGTCCTGACTTCGGACAAGACCGGTACGCAGGCCACCATGCGCGTATCGTCGGCAACCACCGAGTTGAACAACCTGGTTGCCTTTGACCCTGCCCCGACGGCCACCGGCAACGCCATGGAGCAAAAGGTTCCGCCGGCCAATGCCACGCTGAAGATCAACGGCATCGACGTCGTGAGCCAGAGCAATACTGTGGTCGACGCGGCGCAGGGCGTGACGATGAACCTGACCAAGACCGGCACCACGTCACTGACGATCACGCGTGACAACGATTCCATCAAGTCGTCAATCCAGGCATTCGTCACGGCGTACAACAACATCCAGAGCACGGCCCAGACGCTGACGGCGTTCGACACGACAGCGAAAACTTCTGCCGCGCTGACCGGCGACAGCACGCTACGATCGATCCAGCAGCGCCTGCGCTCAATGCTTGGCGGCGCCATGTCGGACGGCAACGGCGGCACCATCACGCTGGCGGACATCGGCATCAAGTTCGACGCCAAGGCAGGCACCATGTCCATCGACGATACCAAGCTGACCAAGGCGCTCAATACGAACCTTGGCGGTGTCACCGCGATGTTCTCGAGCACCACGGACGCCGGCGGCATCGGCAAGCGGGTGACCGACTACGTCGATGGGCTGACCAAGACAAACGGCACGCTCAAGAATGCCCAGGACGGCATCACCAAGACGCTGAAAGACCTCGAGAAGAACTACAGCAGCACGCAGGATCGCATCAACGCCACCATGGACCGTTACAAGGCCCAGTTCACTCAACTGGACCTGATCGTCAGCCAGATGAACCGCACTAGCAGCTACCTGACACAGCAGTTCACTGCGCTGAACAACTCGTCAAGCAAGTAACACCCTACCGGGAGCCAACCATGTTCGCCCGCCAAGCCATCAATACCTACGCCCAGGTGGGCGTCCAGACCGGTGCCATGAGCGCCAGTCCGCACAAGCTGATCACAATGCTCTATGACGGCGCCCGCGCCGCCATCGCGCGCGCAAAGTTCCACCTGGATAACGGTGAGATCGTCGCGCGTGGCAACGCTATCTCGAAGGCAATCGACATCGTCGATAACGGCCTGCGCGCGGTATTGGATCATGAAGCAGGCGGCGAGATTTCCGCCAGCCTGGAGTCGCTGTACGAATACATGGTGCGCCGCCTGATGCTGGCCAACCTGCATAGCGACAGCGCCATGCTCGATGAAGTCGACCGTCTCCTGGAAAACCTGGCCTCGGCCTGGGCACAGATCGACGAATCGTCCCATCAGGCAGCGTAACCAACCACGTCGCGGGGCAACTGAAATGGCTCAATACTCTCTCATCGTCACTTGCTACGAGGAAATCCTCGCGCTGTCGGGCCGCATGTTTGAAGCCGCGCAGCTCGCGGACTGGGACACGGTCACCTCGTTGCAGCCGAGCTACCTGGCACTTGTCGACCGGCTGCGCCAGCTTGACCATGACGCACCGTTCTCCGACGCCGAACGCATGCGCCGCTACCAGCTCCTGGACCGCATCCTGACGTATGACGCCCGCATCCGCGACCTGGCCATGCCACAGCTCCAGCGTCTCGGCGGCCTGCTGTCCAGCTCGCGCCGCCAGTTCGACCTGAACGCCGCTTACGGCGCGACGGCTTAACCCCCCAAAGACGGGTCGGCCCCGCAGCCTGCCCGCTTCGCCTTCTCCGGCCTGATGACCGGCATCCATCTCCCTCCTGGTCTGGCCTCCCAGACAGCCGATGTGCAGCCGCCGCGCGCGGGGATTACCACGCCCGACAAGGTCGCGATTCTCCAGCCCGTGCTGGATGCGTCCGAGTCCGGCGTGCAGAACTCGACCGACCAGGCCATCCGCAATGGCCAGGCAGCCAGGGCAGCCAATGGCCAGACTGGCCCCGGCACGCTACCGCCAGGCACTTCCACGCGTGAATCGCTCAGCTTCGCCGCACGTGCCATTCTCACGCTGATGGATGGCACGCCAGCGCAGCCGCTGCGATCCGCCGGCCCGCTGCTGCCGGCGCCACCAGCGGCGGGCAGCAGCGCAGCGGTGGCAGCCGCACTGTCTTCACTCGTGGACGAAAGCGGGCTGTTCTACGAATCCCACCTGGCTCAATGGGTGGCGGGTTCGCGCCCGCTGGGAAACATCCTGCGGCAGCCTCAGGCCCCGCTCGGTCGGCCCCTCTTATCCACGTTTCCCGCCCAGCCGCCGGCCGCGAAAGCCGGCTCGGACGCACCGATGCTGACGTACAACGGACCGTCGGGCGCAGCGAGTGCCACCGCGTCCGATCTGGTCCGCTCAGCCGGACCGACGACGATTCCCGCATCTCAGCTGCTCGCCGAGGCACTGGCAGCACCGGGGAACCCGCGCATCGCGCACACCCACGCGCCAGCCGAGCAGGGGATTCACCAGGGAACGGGATCCCATGCGGCTTACAGCAAGGACGCGCCGCCGGCGGACGGCATGCCGTCGCGGCCTTCCGCCGCGTCGGTCGCCACACAAGCCTACCAGGCCACTGCGGATGCCGGACGCGCGCCGGACCATATATCCGTGTCGCGCCACACTTCGCTGATGAACCTCGGTACGGACCCGTCGCAGCAGCAAGCGCCGCAAGGCCCCGCCATTCACCCGTCCACCGAAGGCGTTGTGCGCCAGCAGCTCGAACTGCTCGCTACCCAGCAGTTTCGCTTCGCCGGTGAAGCCTGGCCCGGCACGCCGATGGAATGGGATATCACGCGCCAGGACGACAGCGCCGCCGGACAAGACGCGCCGGGCGCCGCGCGCCAGTGGTCCAGCCGCCTGCAGTTGCAGCTGCCCAAACTTGGTCTTGTCGAGGCCGTGCTGACGTTCGGACCGGGCGGACTCGAAGCACGCCTGGCCACAGCCGAGACAGATGTCGCTGCACGTTTTATCGAGGCACGCCCGCAGTTGCGCAGCCAGCTGGAAGCCCAAGGCATCATGCTGCAGCGACTGAACGTGGAAACACGCGACAGCATGGTTGACGGAGATGCGGCATGAGCCAAGCCGATCCGGGGCGCGGCGCCGCCATCGCCTTGTCGTACCGGACGGACGACAACGCACCACGCGTGGTCGCGAAGGGATATGGCGTAGTGGCCGAGGCCATCATCGCACGCGCCCGCGAAGCCGGCGTCTACGTCCATGGCTCGCCCTCGCTTGTGAACCTGCTGATGCAGGTCGATCTGGACAGTCACATCCCGCCGCAGCTTTATGTCGCCATCGCCGAACTGCTGGCCTGGCTCTACCAGCTCGAAGCCGGCACTGACGCGCCGGACTGATTCCGCCCCAATGCAAACAGCCCCTGCCCGCTCGCGCGGCACAGGGGCTGCCTGATATCCAGTGTGCCGACGCCATGCCGGCACGGCCTTACACCGGCATATTCATCATTTCCTGATACGCCTGCACCAGCCGGTTCCTGACCTGCACCCCCGTCTGGAACGACACATTGGCCTTCTGCAGTTCGATCATCACGTCATTGAGCGCCACCCCCGGCTTGCCCAGCTCAAACGCCTCGGACAGCCCATAGGCGCGTTCCTGCGATGCATTGATGCGGCTCAGGCTGCGTTGCAGTTCGCCGGCGAAGCCGCCGGCCGCAGCGGGCGCGGCGGCTTGCGAGCTGTTGCCGGTGGCAGTCTGGGCCAGGCCGCGCAGTTGCTGCAGCATGCCCTCGATGGGAGATAGCGTGGTCATGAGACGGGTTTCCTGCCGGCCGGGCTGGAGCGCCGGTACCGGTTCCTGTTGTTTGACGATAAGCCAGGCGCGCGAATGCCGCCGGAACATGCCGCGGGATTCACATTGCGGCCAGCTCGCGTGCATTCGTCGCCCAATTTCAGCGGGCCAAGCGTACCTGCCGCCGCCAGCGCTCCATCAGCCGAAATCGGGAGGAAAACCCGGCCTATTCACCGGATTGTGGCTGCCCGCGTTGCCCGATCATCGCTACCGTGCCGGAAAGGCGCGGGCTTCGCCTTGCGTCTCCCGTCCGGTGCGATGTTCCAGACAACCATCCCGGGAGTACGCGTGTTTTCTCAGCAGCCTGAAATGAGCCGTGCGGAAGTGAGGCGTGCCGACGTCCATGGCGATCTCCATCGCCAGAGCGATCGGGACCACGGCCCGGCCCTGACCGGAGCGTGCGCATGACCGCGGCGGTGTCCTTGCCCGGCCGCTCGGGTGAAATGATCGAGCGCCTCAAGGCCAATCCGAAGCTGCCCATGATGCTGGCTGGCGCGGCGCTGGCCGCGGCCATCGCCGTCGCGGTGCTGTGGTCGCGCGCGCCGGACTACAAGGTGCTGTACAGCAACCTGTCGGAGCGCGACGGCGGCGCAGTGCTGCAATCGCTGCAGCAGATGAACGTGCCGTACAAGTTCGCCGAAGGCGGCGGCGCGGTGATGGTGCCGGCCGAACGGGTCCACGAGACGCGCCTGCGCCTGGCCTCGCAAGGCCTGCCCAAGAGCGGCAACACGGGCCTGGAACTGATGGACAACCAGAAGTTCGGCATCAGCCAGTTCGCCGAACAGGTCAACTACCAGCGCGGGCTCGAAGGCGAGCTGGCGCGCTCGATCGAATCGATCGCGGCCGTGCAGTCGGCCCGCGTGCACCTGGCCATTCCCAAGCCGACTTTGTTCGTGCGCGAGCGCCAGAAGCCCACGGCGTCGATCGTGCTGCAACTCTACCCGGGCCGTGCCATCGATGAAGGCCAGGTCGCGGCGATCAGCCACCTGGTGTCGTCGAGCGTGCCGGAACTGACGCCCAAGGCGATCTCCATCGTCGACCAGCACGGCAACCTGCTGTCGAACAGCGGCAACGAGCGCATGCTCGATGCCACCCAGCTCAAGTACGTCCAGGCGCTGGAACAGAACTACCTCAAGCGCATCGAATCGATCCTGACGCCGATCGTCGGCAAGGACAATGTGCGCGCCCAGGTGACGGCCGACGTGGATTTCTCCATCGTCGAGCACACCGACGAGAGCTACAAGCCGAACCAGGACCCGACCCACGCGGCGATCCGCAGCCAGCAGACCAGCGAATCGAACCAGCAAGGCGCGACCCCGCCGGGCGGCGTGCCAGGCGCGCTGTCCAACCAGCCGCCGGCACCGGCCGCGGCACCGATCACCACCGCGCAGACGCCGCGCGCCGGACAAGCGCCCGGCCAGGCCGGCGCGCCCGCGCAGCCCCAAGGCGCGCAGGCAGGACAGGCCCAGGTCGCACAGGGTTCGAGCTCGACCGCTTCCAGCGGCCCGAGCAGCAACCGCCGCGACTCCACCGTCAACTACGAAATCGACCGCACCGTGCGCCACGTGCAGCAGGCGCCGGGCGGCGTGCGCCGCCTGTCGGTGGCAGTGGTGGTCAACTACCGGCAACAGCCCGACGCCAAGGGCAAGATGGTCGCGCAGCCGCTGCCGCCGGCATTGCTGGCCCAGATCCAGAACCTGACCAAGGAAGCCATGGGCTTCTCTACCGATCGTGGCGATTCGATCAATGTGGTGAACAGCCCGTTCACCTCCGATCGCGAAGTGACGCCCGAACTGCCGTTGTGGAAGCAACCTGAAATGATCGACCTGGCCAAGACCGGCGCGGGCTACCTGCTGCTGGCGCTGCTGGCACTATTCGCATGGTTCAAGGTGGCGCGCCCGCTGCTGCGCCGCTACACCGCCCCGCCGCTGCCGGCGCCCGTGGCGGCAGAAGAAGCCGCCGCCGAACTGCTGCCGCCCGAAGAGCCGTCCAATCCGGAAGTCCTGCGGCTGGCCGCGAAGTATGAAAGTGACCTGGCACTGGTGCGCGATGCCGCGCAACGCGACCCGCGCCTGGTTGCCAGCGTAATCAAGAACTGGATTGGCAATGACCTCCGCTAAAGCCGCCTCCGCCTCTCCCGCCACCGGCCTGCAGAAGAGCGCCATCCTGATGATGGCGATCGGCGAGGACGCCGCCGCCGAGGTATTCAAGCACCTGTCCCAGCGCGAGGTGCAGGAACTGGGTTCCGCCATGGCCGAGCTCCGCTCGGTCACGCGCGAAGAGATGGCCGGCGTGCTGAGCGAGTTCCGCGGCGAGACCGAGCAGTACCTGGCGCTGAACGTCGATTCGAGCTCGTTCATCCGCAGCGTGCTGAACAAGGCGCTCGGCGAAGAGCGCGCCCAGTCCGTGATCGAGGACATCCTGGAATCGCGCGATCCGGGCAGCGGCATCGACTCGCTGAACTGGATGGATTCGACCTCCGTGGCAGAACTGATTCGCGAGGAACATCCGCAGATCATCGCCACCATCCTGATCCACCTCGACCGCCAGAAGGCATCCGAGGTGCTCGGCATGTTCACCGACCGCCTGCGCAACGACGTGATCCTGCGTATCGCCACGTTCGGCGGCGTGCAGCCGGGCGCGCTGCAGGAGCTGACGGACGTGCTGTCCAAGCTGCTGTCGGGCCAGAGCCTGAAGCGCAGCCGCATGGGCGGCGTGCGCACCGCGGCCGAGATCATCAACCTGATGAGCACCGCGCACGAAGAGGCCGTCATCGACGGCGTGCGCCTGCACGACGGCGACCTGGCGCAGAAGATCATTGACGAGATGTTCCTGTTCGAGAACCTGCTGGAAGTCGACGACCGCGGCATCCAGCGCGTGCTCAAGGAAATCGCCACCGAATCGCTCATCGTCGCGCTCAAGGGCGCGCCGCAGGAGCTGCGCGACAAGTTCATCCGCAACATGTCCACCCGCGCCGGCGAAATGCTGCGCGAGGACCTGGATGCGCTGGGCCCGGTGCGCGTGTCGCAGGTCGAGGCCGAGCAGAAGGCCATCCTGCAGGTGGTAAGACGCCTGGCCGATGCCGGCGAAGTCCAGATTGGCGGAGGAGACGATGCCTATGTCTGAGCGCGGCCTGGCCGCACGTATCGCGCAGCGTAGCGAAAACCCCACCGGCGGCGACGCCGGCGGCTTTACCCCGTTCGAAGCGCCGCGCCGCGCGCGCGGCACCGGCTGGCAGCGCTGGCAGATGGATTCGCTGGACCCCCGCACCGCGCTGCAGGCGATGGTGCACGAAGCACCGGCCGAGCCGGCACCGCCGCCGATCGACTTCGAGGCGCTCGAAGCCATGCGCGAAGGCGCCCGCAAGGAAGGCTACGCACAGGGCTATACCCAGGGCCAGACCCAGGGCTACGGCGACGGCCACCGCGAAGGCTATGCGCGTGGCCTGGAAGGCGCGCGCAACGAGGCCACGCGCCTGCACGGACTGGCCGAGAACTTCCGCCAGGCCCTGGCCGGCGTTGACCAGGAAGTGTCCGATGCGCTGGTCTCGCTGGCGCTCGACGTCGCGCGCCAGCTGGTCCGCAGCCGCGTGGAGGACGATCCTGAAGTCCTGCTGCCCGCCGTGCGCGAACTGCTCACGAGCGAACCGGCGCTGTCCGGCTCGCCATGCCTGCTGCTCCACCCGGAAGACGTGGGCCTGATCGAAGCCCATATGCAGGGCGAACTCGAAGCCGCCGGCTGGACCCTGCGCGCGGATCCGTCCGTCGCACGGGGCGGCTGCATCGCCAGCGCGGCCAGCGGCGAGCGCGACGCCAGGCTGGAAACGCGCTGGACCCGCGTGGTCAAGGCCATGGGCCGCGACGACCCGTGGGAGCCGCCGCATGACTGACACCGTCACCGACCGGGATGCTGCACACGTACCCCACGCGCAGCACTGGCGCCATGCGCTGAGCACGGCGCAGGCGGATATATCCGGGCTCGACAGCAAGCGCAGTTGCGGCCGGCTCACGCGCGCGGCCGGCCTGGTGCTGGAAGCCGTGGGCCTGCGCCTGCCCGTGGGCAGCGACTGCCTGATCGAACTGCCCGCAGGACAGTTCAGCGCCGGGGCCGGCGGCCCGCGCACGGCCGAAGCGGAAGTGGTCGGCTTCGGTGCGGACCGCCTGTTCCTGATGCCGCAATCCGACGTGGTCGGCCTGCTGCCCGGCGCACGCGTCTATCCGCTCGAGCCGTCGCCGCAGCCCCAGGGCGCCAGCGCCCCGCGCGAGCCCGGCTCCAAGCGCCTGCCCGTGGGCGAAGGCATGCTCGGCCGCGTGGTCGATGCCGCCGGCCGGCCGCTCGACGGCCTGGGCCCGATTCGCGCCGCGCAGGAAGTACCGCTGTCGGCCGAACAGATCAACCCGCTGATGCGCGCGCCGATCGAAACCGTGCTCGACACCGGCGTGCGCGCCATCAACGGCATGCTGACCGTGGGGCGCGGCCAGCGCATGGGCCTGTTTGCGGGTTCCGGCGTGGGCAAGAGCGTGCTGCTCGGCATGATGGCGCGCTACACCAGCGCGGACGTGATCGTGGTCGGCCTGATCGGCGAACGCGGCCGCGAGGTGAAAGAGTTCATCGAGAATATCCTCGGCCCGGAAGGCCGCGCGCGCTCCGTCGTGGTCGCGGCCCCGGCCGACTGCTCGCCGCTGCTGCGCATGCAGGGCGCCGCGTACTCCACGCGGCTGGCCGAGTATTTCCGCGACCAGGGCAAGCATGTGCTGCTGATCATGGATTCGCTCACGCGCTATGCCATGGCCCAGCGCGAGATCGCCTTGGCGATCGGCGAGCCGCCCGCCACCAAGGGCTATCCGCCGTCGGTCTTCGCCAAGCTGCCCACGCTGGTGGAACGCACCGGCAACGGCCCCGAAGGCGGCGGCTCGATCACGGCGTTCTATACCGTGCTGACCGAAGGCGACGACCAGCAGGACCCGATTGCCGATTCGGCCCGCGCCATCCTGGACGGCCACATCGTGCTCTCGCGCAGCCTGGCGGAGGCCGGCCACTATCCGGCCATCGACGTGGAAGCCTCGATCAGCCGCGCGATGACCGCGCTGATCCCGCCCGGGCAGTTTGCTTCGGTGCGCCGCTTCAAGCAGCTGATGTCGCGCTACCAGCGCAACCGCGACCTGATCAGCGTGGGCGCCTACGTGCCCGGCAACGATCCCGAACTGGATCTGGCGATCCGGTTCCACCCCCGGATGGAAGCCTTCCTGCAGCAGGACATCCACGAGCGCGCCGGCTACGACGATGCGATCGGGCAGCTGCATGGCCTCTTCGACAGGAGCGAACATGGCTAAACCGAATCCCCTGCAGACGTTGTCCGAACTGGCCCAGAACGACACCGATGCCGCTACGCGCGAACTCGGCCGTCTGCAGGGGCTGCGGACCCAGGCCGCTCAGCAGCTCAACCAGCTTACGCAGTACCGGCAGGAATACCGCGAGCGCATGCAGGCCGTGGCGACCGAAGGCATGACCGCCAGCCGCTGGCATGATTTTTCCCGATTCCTGGATTCGCTGGACCACGCCATCCGCCAGCAAACCGCCGCGCTGGACAAGGCCGAAGCCGACTTGCTGACCGGGCGCAGCAACTGGCAGCAGCAGAAGCGCCGCCTGAACTCCTTCGACACCCTGATCGCGCGCGCCGATGCGCGCGAGGAACAAGTGGTCGCGCGCCGCGAGCAGCGCACCAACGACGAATACGCCGCACGGCTGGCGCGCGACGCCGGCAGCCGACTCAACTGAGCCCAGAGGGCAAGCCTTCATCCATGATCGATATCAGCCAGCTCGTCAGCAACGCCACCCCCAAGGCAGATCCCGCCAGCCGCATGACGGCAGACGCCGGGAACGCTGCCTTCAGCGGCGCGTTGTCGCGCGCGAAGGACAACGCGCGCCCCGAGCCGCGCCGGGATTCGGGCAGTAATGCGCAGAACACTACGCAGAACAATACGCAGGCTGCCGGCGGTTCCGCGTCGAAAGACAGCCAGGCCGCCGACGCGGCCCGCGCGGCCGCTGGCAAGCCGGTGCAGCCGGGCCGCCGCAAGGACCATAACGACAAGGACCACAAGGACGACGGCAGCAGCCAGGCGGCCGACGCTGGCGCCGCCGCCGCGGCGCTCGCCGCCCTGCTGCCGCCCGCCCCGGCCCCTGCTGCATCGGGCAACTGCGCGGCGGATGTCGCCGCGGCCGGTGCCTCCGGCGCCAACGGCCTCGCCGTGCTGCAAGCCCCCGCCGCCGCGCCGGCCGATGCGGCCAACGCGGCACTCGCTGATGTGAATGCCGACGCCGCCGGCAAGCTGGCGATCCTGACAACGGTCAAGGACGCCACCGCCACGACTGCCACGCCGACCGCAGCCGACACGCTGGCCAACATCCTGTCGCAGCGCGCCGCGCTGCCGGGCGCCTCGGGGCAACCGGCAGCGACCGACAGCACGCAGGCGGCCACGACGGCCAGCACGGCGCTGCATGCGATGGGCGATGCACGCCAGGGCCAGGCCGGCCAGTCCGGCGATGGCCAGTCCCAGGCAGGCCCCGGCCACCCGCACCATGCCGTGCTGGCGCAGGCGGACGGCATCGGGCAGGACAGCAAACCCGCCGCCGCCCCGTTCACGCCGGTGCAGGTCGCCGCCAGGGCCGGCGATGCCGCAACGGTCACGCAGAACGATGGCGCCGCGACGGCCATTGCCGCCGCGCTGGCGAACCAGACGCCTTCGGCCGCACCGGCCGCTGTGGCCGCCGCCGCACGCCCGGTGGTGGCGCCGCCGCTGGACGATGCGCAATGGCCGCAGGCGCTGGGCCAGCAGATGATCCGGCTGACCACGCAAGGCAGCCAGAGCGCGGAACTGCAGCTCAATCCGCCCGATCTCGGCCCGCTCAAGGTGGTACTGAACGTGGTCAACGACCAGGCCCAGGCACAGTTCGTTTCGCCGCACCAGGCCGTGCGCGCGGCGGTCGAAGCCGCGCTGCCGCACCTGCGCACCGCGCTGTCGGAAAGCGGCATCCAGCTCGGCCAGACGTCGGTGGGCGCCGACAGCTTTGCCGGCCAGGCCGGCAATGGCCAGCCGCAACAGCAGCAGGCCGGCAATGGCCGTGGCCACCCGGGATTCGGCGCGAACCTGGCCACTGGCGATTCCCTGGCCGCACCCATCGCCGCACCGGCCCGTCCGGCACGCGCGCTGGCACAGGGAGAGGTCGATACGTTTGCCTGACCGGCAGGCGCTTCACGCGCCACTGCCATGACAAAGGCCGCCTCTGGGGCGGCCTTTGTCGTATTGCGGCGTGCTGCCAGGTCCCGTCTCAGGGCTGGAAGATATCCAGGCCCGCCAGGGCCACCACGCCGCTCAGGGCGATCATGGCAACCGAGTCGCGTCCGAGGATCAGCAACGCGGCAGAGAGCCACGCGACAAGGCTGAAGGCGAGAAATCGTTTCATGATGCGGACGTAGAAGCGGGGCGCGGACTGGCGCGATGCGGAGAGAATTCGGAAAAGGCGGGCTAAGTATAAACCCTGATCCCACCGATCCAAGGGAGGAAAATCGCGCTGGTTGCCAATGTGCGCGACACGACGCCACACTGCCGGGAGCGCCGCGCAGGCGCCGGGGCGATAATGCCGGCGTAGAACCCTGCCCTGTCCCGTGCCATGACGTTCGACCTCTTCGACAACCTGGATGCCCCCGGCGAAGGCCGTGATGCGGCTGGCGTGACCGAGCCGCTGGCGGCCGGCGCCGCCGTGCTGCGCGGCTTTGCGCGCGCGCTGGCACCGCAGCTGCTCCGGGATGTCGCGAACGTCGTCGGGCAAGCCCCCTGGCGCCATATGGTGACACCGGGCGGACTGCAGATGTCGGTGGCCATGACCAACTGCGGGCAGGCCGGCTGGGTCTCGGACCGGACAGGCTACCGGTACGACCGGCTCGATCCGCTCAGCGGCGAACCGTGGCCCGCCATGCCAGCGACTTTTCTCGACCTGGCCGCACGCGCCGCCGCCGAAGCGGGCTTTGCCGGCTTTGCGCCGGACGCCTGCCTGGTCAACCGCTATGTGCCCGGCACACGCCTGTCCTTGCACCAGGACCGCGACGAGCGCGACCTGCGCGCGCCGATCGTGTCGGTCTCGCTCGGCCTGCCGGCGGTGTTCCTGTTCGGCGGGCTGCGCCGCGCCGAGCGCCCCGCCCGTACACGGTTGGCGCATGGCGACGTGGTCGTCTGGGGCGGCCCCGCGCGGCTGGCCTTCCATGGCGTTGCGCCGCTGGCCGACGGCGACCATCCGCTGCTCGGGCAGGAACGGATCAACCTGACCTTCCGCCGGGCGCTGTAGCCCGCGCGGCCACCGCGAGCCGCACATCGCCCGGTTTGCGGCGGACGGCATGTCTCCTACAGTCAATGGCATCCCGCGACGCTCGACTGGAGGCCATACCATGCATCTCGAAGGCTCGTGCCATTGCGGCGCTGTGCACTTCTCGCTGGAGTCCGATTCGCCGTATCCGTTCATGCACTGCCACTGTTCGATCTGCCGCAAGACGGCGGGCAGCGGCGGCCATGCCATCAACCTCGGCGGCGATGCCACGACGCTGCGCGTGCGCGGCAAGAAGTATCTGGGCATCTACCACGCGGTGATGCGCGAACCCGGCAAGCGCGCCACGCGCTCGCCGGCGCAGCGGCATTTCTGCGTCAGGTGCGGCAGCGCGCTGTGGCTGTTCGACCCGCGCTGGCCCCATCTCGTCCATCCGCACGCGTCGGCCATCGACACCCCGCTGCCCAAACCGCCCGACGTGGTGGAAGCCGGGCTCGACTTCGTTCCGGCGTGGGTGGACGTGCCACGCGGCAAGGGCCACGTGCACTGCGGCACCTGGCCGGCCGAGTCGCTGCAGGAATGGCATCGCCGCCACGGCCTGCTTTCGGCCTGAGGCCAATCCGTCACCATTGGCGCGGACGGCAGGGCATGGTGTTCTGGGCCGGCACCGGCGCGATTGCCGGCAAGCCCGGCGACCTCGCCTCGGCGCACTGGCTGCCCAACGCGGGCATCGGCTACCGGTTCGAGTTCAAGCCGCGCGTCAACGTGCGCCTGGACGCGGGCTTCGGGCGGCAGACGCGCGGCGTGTATTTCCAGATCAACGAAGCGTTCTAGAGCATGCCGGCACGGGTGGATCCGGCGCCGCCCTACTTCCGGAACACCAGCATGAAGTTGTTGGCCGGCATGGCCACCGGCGCGTCGCAGCGCATGCCCTGCGCTTCCCCCAGGGCGATCACGTCTTCCATGTCGCGCACGCCCCAGTCCGGGTCCGTGGCCCGCAGTTGCGCGTCGAATGCCGCATTGCTCGGCGCGGTGTGCGCGCCCCCCCGCTGATAGGGCCCGTACAGGACCAGCACGCCTCCTGATCCGAGCAGCTTTCCGGCACCGGCAAACAGCGCCTGCGCCGCTGCCCACGGGGAAATATGGATCATGTTGATGCAAACCACGGCATCGGCCGCGTCGATGCCCCACGGTGGCGCGCAGACATCGAGCGCCAGCGGGGCAAGCACATTGGCCACGCCGGTGTGCGCGATCCAGCCAGCGATCGACGCGCGCGCCGCGGCGTCGGGATCGCTCGGCTGCCAGGTCAGCCCCGGCAGCGCCGCGGCAAAGTGGACCGCGTGCTGGCCGGTGCCGCTGGCAATCTCCAGCACCGTGCCATTGGCCGGCAGCACGTTGCGCAGCACGGCGAGGATCGGCTCGCGATTGCGCTCCGTGGCCGGCGCCATGCGGCGGGTATCGGGGTCGTGGGTCATGGATCTTCCTGCGAGATCATCGCGGCGATGGGATAGACAATGCGGGACGATGGAGCACGGCGCGCGCAATCAGCCTTGCGCCCAGGCGCTGCACCAGCCGGCTGCCGCCACTTCCTTGTCGCCGAACAGGACGCAGCCGCCGGCGGTGCTGCCCGTGTCGCCCTGGTAGAGCTGGCAATTGCCGCAGGTCTGGCTGGCCTTGTGGCCGGGATACTGCTTCGGATCGACCTTGCTGGTGTCGGCCTTGTAGCCGAGCTTCTGTGCCTGCGGATCCTGCTCGCCCAGCATGGCCGCGCGGGCAGGCCGGCTGCCGAGCAGTCCGGTGACTGCCACGCCGCCGGACAAGGCGAGCGGCAGGTATCCGAGAAACCGGCGTCGGCACGGCATGGCAGTCTCCTCTGGGGTGGCGCTATCGGGCAGCGGCAGCATGTGCCTGCTGCATGGCGCAGAGGTTACTGCGGATTGCAAGGCCGGTGCAATGCCCGGCGCCGGCGAGATCGGGTCTGGCGTGCTTACAGCTTGAACTCGCCGACCACGCCCTGGAGCTGATGGGCCTGGTCCGCCAGCGATGCCGACGCGGCGGCGGCCTGCTCCACCAGCGCCGCGTTCTGCTGCGTGACGGTATCCATCTGCGCCACGGCCTGGTTGACCTGCTCGATGCTGCTGCTCTGGTCGCGCGAGGCCACCGAGATCTCGCCCAGGATGCCCGCGACGCTGCGCACGGCCTGCTGGATCTCCTCCATGGTCTGGCCGGCCTTGTCCACCAGCACCGCGCCGCCTTCGACCTGCCTGGCGGAATCGCCGATCAGCACGCGGATTTCCTTGGCGGCGGTGGCGCTGCGCTGGGCCAGCGTGCGCACCTCGCCAGCCACCACGGCGAAGCCGCGGCCCTGCTCGCCCGCACGGGCCGCTTCCACGGCGGCATTGAGGGCCAGGATGTTGGTCTGGAAGGCAATGCCTTCGATCACCTGGATGATCTCCACCACCTTGTTCGAGCTGGCGCTGATGGCCTGCATGGTCTGCACCACGTCACTGACCACCACCCCGCCGCGCTCGGCGATCTCCGAGGCATTGGCGGCGATGTCGTTGGCGGCGTGCGCGCGCTCGGCATTGCGGCGGACCATATCGGTCAGGCTGCCCATGCTGGACGCCGTCTCCTGCAGCGTGGCCGCCTGTTCCTCGGTGCGCTGGGAAAGATCCGTGTTGCCGTCCGCGATCTGGCGCGAAGAGTCGGCAATCGAGTCCGTGGAGCTTTTGATCCGGCCCACCAGGTCCGTCAGGATGTCCTCCATCTTGCCCATGCCGCCGAGCAGCCGGCCGAAGGCGCCGCCCTGGTCGGTATCGAAGTCCTGGCTGAGGTCGCCGGCGGCCACGGTCTCGGCGATGTAGACGGCGTCGGCCAGCGGGCGCTCGATGCCGGCGGCCAGCCAGAAAGCACCGGCCACGGCCGCGGCCAGCGCCGCCAGCCCCAGGCCCAGCATGGTGTAGCGCGCCGCGTCGCTGCCGTCCAACTGCGCCAGCCCCGTGCCGATAGCGGCGCCCGCCAACAGCATGACCAGCCCGAACGTTGCGCCCAGGCGGGCCCGGATGGTCAGATTTGCCTGCGACATTGCTGTTCTCCCCCGTGTTGGAATGTCTTTTATTGATGGTCTGCCGTTGGAGTATCGGCAGTCATGCGCGCAGGTTTAGGATGAAAAGGATTGGGGAAATCCCGATGGTGGTGTTTCTGTAGCAGGTCAAAGGAAAAGAGGCGGGCCGCAGCCCGCCTCTTCTTCCTATCGCACTAACATTCAGGCCTTGGCCAGCTTGATGCTCGACAGGTCAGCCGTCAGGTAGCCAACCGCCGCACCGGCGCGGTCCTTGTAGTTGGCGCGCACCAGGGGATCCAGCGTGGCCTGGACCTTGGCGTGCAGGCTGCCCCAGTCGCCGGCGTGCTGGAAGTTGCTCATGATGTAGGTCCAGCCGTTGATCTCATCCACGGCATGCAGCCCCGTGGATTCCCCGCCGGCGGGCACCGACATCAGGCGCGACAGCTTCTTCGTGTCGATGTTGTAGGCCCACAGGAAGTTGTTCACGTGCTGGCCGCTGTCTTCGCCGATGAACAGCGTGCGCAGCTTTTCCGAGAACTTCAGGTTGTCCGGATTGGCGATCATTTCCGGATCGGCCAGGTTGCCCAGCGCATCGCCGGCGATGTCGGTGCCCACGATCAGCGCCTTGGTATGCACCGGCACCCATTCGCTGCTGATGGCGTCGCCGTCCAGGTCCTTGCGGCCGCCGTCGAGCTTGTGCTGCATCACCGCGCCGGCGTTCAGTGCCTTGTCGACCGAGATGCCGCTTTGCGCATTCCAGCCCTTGCTGTTGTTCAGGACCATCGAGTCGACCACGTTCTGCAGCGCGGAATAGGCGATCTTGTCCTTGATGTTGACCGTGGTGCCTTCCATCTTGGTGAAACCCATGCTGCCGCCCTTCAGGTAGGCGTAGCGGTGGGTTTCCAGGAAGGCCGCGGCTTTCTCCATGCCAGGCTTGAGGCGAACCCAGTTGGCCTTGCCGCCGACGAAGATCTTGGTGTAGCTGGCGTCGAGCGGATCAGCGGTGACCACATCCATGATGTCGGTCGGCGCGGTCGTCTTGGCCAGCGCTTCGATCTCCGCGCTGGTGGCATGTCCGAGCTTGACCCACGACAGATCGGCGCCCGCCGCGGACGGGTCCACCGAAAAGCCCGAGCCCACCTTGGCCACATACAGCGTGCCCGCCGACAGGTCCTTCTCTTTGTCGGCCACGAACATGAACAAGCCGCTGTTGGTGGCATCGTCGCCCATCAGGATGGTGCGATTGTCCGGCATGACCTGCACCAGCTCATGCGAGATGCGGCCCAGGCAATAGTGCTTGCGGATGGAGCCGGTGCCATCGGCGTTGACCGTCACCTCCGGCAGGTGGCCGTAATTGTAGGGATTGGCCGCGGTCTCGCTGCCATAGAGGCTCTTGCTGTAGGCCTTGAACTGGCTGTTGCTGGCGATCGTGAACGCGTCCGGCTCGTACTCCTCGCTCGACAGGTGCGTGTTCCACGGCGACAGGCTCGCCCCGCACGTGATCCACAGGCCGTGCGCCGGCGAGGTATCGACGTTGTGGTACTTGACCAGCGTGAGCTTGCCGGTGGCCGGGTCCTGGTCCAGCGTCAGCACGGCGATCGGCGACGGCAGGCGGCCGTAGGTGTCGGCGCCCGACTGGTCGCGCGTGGTGTACTCGAACTGCACCACGGCAAACACCGGGTTGCCCTTCACGCCGGCGACGTGCGCGCCTTCGACCTTGAGCAGCGAGGTGCCGTCGGGCGAGTCGGAGAAGAACTGGCGCTCCTTGCCGGCCACCGAGGTGTCGCGGATCGGCTGGTTGTTGATGTCGTAGTAGCCGCCGGCCAGGATGGTGCCGCCCTTGCCGTCCGGCACCATGTCGCCGGTCACGAAGAACGGCTGGTAGGCCAGCTTGAAGGTGCGGCTGCTGCCGTCGCTGAAATTGACCTTCAGGCCCGAACCGACGGTGGTGGTGGCCATGGCGGCCGGATCCGCCAGCGTCGGGGCGTTCATGCCGATGAACTCGGCCGTGGTGAACGTGGCGCTGGGGCCGGGCGCGGGCCTGGTATCGGCCGGAGCGGCAATGGCGTCGTCACCACCGCCGCAACCCACCAGCAGGCCGGCCGAAGCCAGGCCCAGCGGCAGCATCGGCGCGCCAGCAAGGAATTTCAGCGCTTTGCGGCGCGAGGCATCAGGTTTGTCGAACATGGTCTTTCGTTTCCGGGGAAGGAGGCAGTGGCGCATCCAGGTGGCACCGTCGGCCTGTCATAGAAATAAGACATGACGCGGCAGCCGCGCCCTAGTCGCTGCGCATCCTATGGGTTCTATGTGACAGGAAGTTGACGATGAACCACAAAGCCGTCGCGCACCGGCCCGAAGCGAGGGCTGCGGTAAACTTCCGCTCTTTCCGTTCCCGCGCGGCCGCGTGCCGCCTGGCAGATTCCGCTTGCCCACCTATACCCTCGCCGCCCAGGTCGAAGCCGAACTCGAGATCCGCAAGAGCCGCTTCCTTGCCCTGGCGATTCCCGTCCCGGACCGCGACGCCGCCATGGCCGTGCTGCAGTCGCTGCGCGCGCAGCACCCGACCGCCACGCATGTGTGCTGGGCGCTGCTGGCCGGCGGGCAGTCGGGCATGTCGGATGACGGCGAACCCTCCGGCACGGCCGGACGGCCGATCCTGGAGGTGTTGCGCCACCATGACCTGGATGGCGTGCTGGCGGCCGTGGTGCGCTACTACGGCGGCGTCAAGCTCGGTGCCGGCGGGCTGGTGCGCGCCTACACCGATGCGATTGCCGCGGCGCTGAAGTCCGCGGAACGGATCGAGCGCATTGCCTACGCCGAACTGACGGTGGATGTCGACTACGCCGACGAGCCGCGCGTGCGCCGCTGGCTGGACGCGCAGGACGGTTGCACGTTGGCCGACACCGCCTACGGCGCGCTGGCGCGGCTGGTGATCCGCCTGCCCGCCACGCAGCGCGATGCCGCGCTGGCGGCCTTGCGCGACGCCACGCACGGGCGGGCACAATTTCCGCAGACCGACGATGACGGCGATTCAGACTGAAACCGGCACCGTCCCGGTGGACGAGCGGGCCGAGTTCACCGCGCGCGTGCTGCCTGCCGGCGTCACCTTTGCCGCGCCAGCGAGCCTGAGTCTGCTCGAGGCCGCGCTGCTCGACGGCCTGGCACTGCCCAACTCGTGCCGCAACGGGACCTGCCGCGCATGCGCCAGCCGGCTGCATGCGGGCGCCATCCGCTATCGCATCGAATGGCCGGGGCTGAGCCCGGATGAGAAGGATGACGGCTGGATCCTGCCTTGCGTCGCCTGCCCGGTCAGCGATGTCGTGATCGAGCCTGGCAAGCTGGAATAAGCGACTGCCCGCGTGGCCCCACCGGCACGGTCATCGGTCAGCGAAGAAGCGCAATGCAATCTTCAGCCCATCGGGCCCGCGCGGGTCCGAGAACGCCTGTGCCGCCGGCCCGCCGCTCCATGCATGCCCGAGGCCCTCGATCCTGACGAGCCGCACGCAGGTCTCGCCTTCGACGATCCAGTCGGACACCTCCGCCGGCAGCCGCTGCCCGCGCTGCACACGGCGCGCGGGCGGCACGGCCAACTGCGCCGACGGTTCAGGCAACAGGTCCAGCCACAAGCGCGCGGCGGTCATGGCATTGTCGAAAGTCACCACGGCATCCGCGTCGCCATGCAACAGCAACAAGGGCGGCAGGCGCCGGCCGGCCAGCCACAGGCGCATGGCCTGGCGCGCCGCGGCGTCGGGCGCGCGGCTGCCGCGCATGGCCGCGGCAGCCTGGGCCGCGTTGCCGGCGCTGTAGGGGACCGCCCCCGAATGCGAGCCGATGGCGATAAACCGCTGCGGGTAGCGCAGGCCCAGCATCATCGCCATGGCGCCGCCGGCGGACAGGCCCATCACGCTGACGCGCTCCGGGCGCACCGGATAGCGTTCGCAGACCTGGTCGATCATGGCCATCAGCAGCGCCGCCTCGGCGGCGCCGCGCGTGCCGGGACGGAACCAGTTCCAGCAGCGTTGCGCGTTGGCCTGCGACGACTGCTCTGGCAACAGCACCACGCAGCCCGCCTCGCGCGCCGCCACGGCCGCGCGCGTGACCGCGGCAAAGCTGGCGGCGTCCTGGCCGCAGCCGTGCAGCAGCACCAGCATGGGCGCGCGTCGCCTGGCCGTCAGGCCTGCGGGAATGAAGATCCGGTAGTGGCGCTGCGCGAGAGGGCCCACGCCGCCGGTGCCGGCCTCCCAGCGCCCGCTGCCGCGGCTCTGCGGTTCCGGCACGGGCGATGCCACGCCCGACAATGCGCGCTGCGTGGCCTTGGCGACGGCCGATGACTGCTTCACGGCGTTGCGCACGATGGCATCGGTCATCGGCTGCGTCACCGTCTTGTTCAGCGCCCGGGTCATCTCGCGTCCCATTCGCCGTGCCTGGCGCGTGGCGGTCTTGCCCAGCGACTTCCATAGCGTTGCCGTGCTGCTGCCGCGGCGTCCCATGTGACTGGCCTCCCGTCCGGATTCCGTTGACGGGTTCGATTGTGTCAGGCTTTGATGTCACCCGCGAACATGGGCAACCGGGATGGCCATCGACATATGCGCTCCCCGGTCAGCGTGCAGCGTGGTCATGGACCGCGCGGCTGTCGGCCGGCGCCTGGTCGCGCTCGTCCAGCCCGTAGTCGCGCAGCACCTGCGCCACGCGCAGCCGGTAGCCCGAGAACACGCCGCCGCGCCCCGCTGCCTGGGCCTGGCGGTGCTCCTCGGTATTGCGCCATGCCATGACCGCCGCCTCATCGCGGAAGAACGACAGCGACAGGATCTTGCCCGGCGTGGTCAGGCTCTGGAAACGCTCGACCGAGATAAAGCCGTCGATGGCCTCCAGCGTCGGCCGCAGCTTCGCGGCGATGTCGAGATAGGTGTCCTTGCGGCCCGGTGCGGGCTCGACTTCGAAAATGACGGCGATCATGGCGGAGGTCTCTTTGTGGAAGGGATCGGGATCGGGGGATCGGGGGATCGGCGACATCCCCGGTTTCAATTGAAATGCGGAATGCGCGCGTTGTGCGAAGGCCGGTAGCGGAACGCCCGCGCCAGCGCGGCCGGTTGCGCGCCCCGTGTGAGCAGGACGTCGACCGTCGCCGCCGCAAGCGCCTGTGCCAGCGTGTCGCCGGGGCAGGCGTGGCGGCCCGCGCCGAACGTCCACGCCCGGCCTCCGGCATCACCGGGCGTTGTGCAAGAGGCCGCAGCAAGCAGCACGAGCACGGCATCGCCCGCCTTGACCGGCACGCCGCACAGGTGCGCGTCAGCCGCCAGGAAGCGGCGTGTATTTTGCACCGGAGGATCGTCTCGTGCCGCGCGCGCGGCCAGTTCAGGCAGGTTGCCCGCGGCCGTGCCGATGCGGCCCAGGCGAAGCAGCATGTTGCCCGCCAGCCCGGCCGTCGCCTCGCACGCCTGCACCATCAGGCCGATGGCATTGGCGGCTACGGCTTCCGGTGCGATGCCTTCGCCTTGTGCGGCCCGTCGCAACGCCGGCAGCAAGCCCGGCGTATCGGCTCGCGATGGCGCATCCATGGCGGCCTGCAGCCATTGCCCGAGCCAGCGTGCCGCGCCGGCACCGGCCGCAACCTCGTCAGCCGAGGCCAGCGGCGACTGCGCCGCGGCGTAGGCTGCCACGCGCGATGCCACGGCCATGGCATCGGTGCCTGCGCGCACCGGCAAGCCGAGCAGGTCGGCCACGGTGACGACGGGCAGCGTGAACATCCAGCGGTTGACGGCGGCGCCGGTGTCGGGCGCCATGCCGGGCACCGCATCGAGTGCGGCGGCCAGCGTGGCCACACGCGCCATGGCGGCATCGGTGTCGATGCCCGCCATCTGTTGCAGCAGGATGGCCTTGAGCGGCGCATGGGCCGCGCCATCGTTCATGCGAATCAGGCGCCCGAACAGCTCGCCCGCCGCAGTGCCGGCCAGGGCCGGCGGCACGGGTTGCGCCGCCGGACGCACGCGGCAATCGGCATGCGCCAGCACGGCGGCGACTTCAGCCGGCCCTGCGGCAACCCATAGCCCGAGCCGTTCATCGAAGCCGAACGGCCGCTGCGCAGCCAGCGCGCGGTAGTAGGGATAGGGATCGGGATGGGTGACGGCTTGCAGCGGGTCGGCGGGCATCATGGCGTAGCGTATTCGGCGGTTGTCGGATCAGCCCCCCGCGCCGACAGGGGCGTGGGCAGCTACAACGTATGACGAATCTTTGCACCGTCCCGCGCGAAGAAGCTTCGCGGCAAGATGAAATGTCGAACGCAAAAGCCCCGGCGTGACAGCCCGGGCTTTGGTACCGCTATGCCAGGCCGGGCAATGGCGCGGCGGCGGCGACGAGGTTCTGTTCTCGCAGTGCCTGCCAGAACGCGGGCGGGATGTCCGCTTGCGCCAGCGCCAGGTTCTCGGCGATGCGCTCGGGCCGGCTTGCACCGGGGATGACCGCCGCCACGGCGGGATGCGCCAGCGAGAACTGCAGCGCGGCGGCACGGATATCGACGCCAAACTGCGCGCATAGCCGGCGCAGCGCCTCGACCCGCGCCAGGATCTCCGGCGTCGCCTTCTGGTATTCGTAGTGCTCGCCGCCGGCGAGGATGCCGGAGTTATACGGGCCGCCCACCACGATGCCCGCGCCACGGTTCACGCAGGCGGGCATCAGTTCGCGCAGCGCATCGGCGTGGTCGAGCAGCGTATAGCGGCCGGCGATCAGGAAGCCATCCGGATCGGCCTGTTGCAGCGCCATTTCGCAGGGCTCCACGCGATTGACGCCAAGGCCCCAGGCTTTGATTACGCCCTCTTCGCGCAACCGGGTCAGCGCTACGGCGGCACCGTTCATCGCGGTCTGGAACACGTCGCGCCAGGCATCGCCATGGAAATCTTTGGCCGGGTCGTGGATCCAGACGATGTCGAGCCGGTCGGTCTTCAGACGCTTCAGGCTGGCTTCGATCGCGCGCAGCGTGCCATCGGCGCTGTAGTCGTAGACGATCTTGTTGGACAGGCCGTGTTCGAACAGGCCGCCCTTCTCGCCCAGGTCGCGGCTGGCCGTGTCCTCGGTCTCGTCGAGTACCAGCCGGCCGACCTTGGTGCTGAGCACGTAGGCGTCGCGCGGGCGGTGCTGCAAGGCGTTGCCCAGCCGGATCTCGGCCAGTCCCGCGCCATAGAGCGGCGCGGCGTCGAAGTAGCGGATGCCCTGCTGCCAGGCGGCGTCGACGGTGTCGAGCGCCTCCTGCTCGGGGATGTCGCGGTACATATTGCCGAGCGGCGCTGTACCGAAGCCGATTTTCGTCGGTGTGGAAATTCGCATAGTTGCCTTGAATGGATCGTGGAGCGCGGCTCAGGCGTCGGTGCCCGCCAGCGCCGTCAAAGATCCCTGCATCCGGTAGAACGTCTGATCGGACGCCGTGAAAAACGCCATGGACCGGCCGTGGATGAAGTCGTCGACATGGACCACGGTCGCGCCGTCGGCTTCCTGCCACGAGATCGCATAGACGCCCTCGGCGATCTCGCGCCATTCGCAGCGCGATTCCCCACTCGCGCCCGCAT
This sequence comes from Cupriavidus sp. C2SS-8b, assembly GCF_057073745.1. Taxonomy (NCBI): domain Bacteria; kingdom Pseudomonadati; phylum Pseudomonadota; class Betaproteobacteria; order Burkholderiales; family Burkholderiaceae; genus Cupriavidus; species Cupriavidus sp. C2SS-8b. Next base: position 25,777 of record NZ_CP172717.1, on the reverse strand, counting down.
ACGGGCCGGAGACGATCGCATAGCGGATCGACTGCCCGTCTTCGGCATAGATGTTGTGCGCGGACAGTCCGTCGTAGTCGACGCGGAAGCTGCGGCCGGCGAACGGCGGCTTGCCGGGTTGAATCTGGCTGGTCATCTCAGGCTGCCTTGGCGCTCAAGCGCGGATAGTCGGTCAGGCCGCGCGCATCGCCGCCAAACAGCGTGTCGCGGTCATGCGGGGTCAGCGAGGCACCGGTGCGCAGGCGCTCCGGCAGGTCCGGGTTGGCGACGAACGGGCGGCCGAACGCAATCAGGTCGGCCCAGCCCTCGTCCAGCGCGGCGCGAGCGCGTTCCGCGGTGTACTGGCCCGCGTAGATCAGCGTGCCCGGATAGACCTGGCGCAGCCGCCGCTTGAAGGCGACGGGCATGTGCGGCGCGTCGTCCCAGTCGGCTTCGGCGATATGGACATAGCCCACGCCGATCTCGCCGAGCGTCCGCGCGGCAGCGGTATAAGTCGTCTCCGGATCGGCGTCGACGCAGCCGTTGAGCGTGGTCAACGGTGCCAGCCGGATGCCGACGCGGTCCTTGCTGCCGGTGCCTTCGATCAGCGCCTGTGCCACTTCGCGCAGGAAGCGCAGGCGGTTCTCGAGCGAGCCGCCGTATTCATCGGTCCGGTCGTTGGCCCCCGAATCGATGAACTGGTTGACCAGGTAGCCGTTGGCCGCGTGCAGTTCGACACCGTCGAACCCCGCCGCCATCGCGTTGCGCGCGGCCTGACGGAATTCGTCGACGATGCCGTGGATCTCTTCGACCGTCAGCGCACGCGGCTGCGACGCCTGCACGAAACCCGGCGTGCCGTCGTACTCGGCCACGAACACATTGACGCCCTTCGCCTGGATCGCCGACGAGGACACCGGCGCTTGTCCGTCAAGCAGGCTGACGTGGCTAAGCCGTCCCACATGCCAGAGCTGCGCGAAGATGCGTCCGCCGGCCGCATGCACGGCGCTGGTCACCTTGTGCCAGCCTTCGACCTGCGCCGGCGTATGGATGCCTGGCGTCCATGCATAGCCCTTGCCGAGCGGCGAAACCCAGGTGCCCTCGCTGACGATCAGGCCGGCACCGGCACGCTGCGCGTAGTACTCGGCCATCAGCGCATTGGGCACGTCGCCGGGCTGGCTGGCGCGCGAGCGCGTCATCGGCGGCATCACGATGCGGTTCGGCAGCGTCAGGTTGCCGAGCGAATGGGGCTGGAACAGCGGGTTGCGCGTATCCGAGTTCATGGACTTCATGGAGATCGCGGACATCATCGCCTCCCTCAGTCCCACACCGGGGCCAGGCCCTCGGGGCTGACCTCGCGACCGTTGCGTTCGAGCGCGGCGATCTGCGCCATGTCGTCGGTGTCGAGCTTCAGGTCGCGCGCCAGCAGGTTGCTGGCCAGGTTCTCGCGCTTGGTCGAAGAAGGAATCACCGCGTAGCCAAGCTGCAGCGCCCACGCCAGCGCCACCTGCGCCACGGTGGCATCGTGCTTCGCCGCAATGTCTGCGAGGACCGGATCCTTCAGCACCTTGCCGTAGGCCAGCGTCATGTACGAGGTCACGGCGATGCCCTGCTCCTGCAGGAACGCGGTGAGCTTGCGGCTCTGCAGGTAGGGGCTCAGCTCGATCTGGTTGGTCGCGATCTCACCCTTGCCCACCACGTCGATGGCCTGCCGGGTCAGTGCGATATTGAAGTTCGAGATGCCGATCTGGCGCGTGAGGCCCAGCGACTTCGCCGCGGCCAGCGCTTCCATGGTCTCGCGCAGCGGCACGCCGTTGCCCGGGGCCGGCCAGTGGATCAGCGTCAGGTCGACATGGTCGGTCCGCAGCTTGTCCAGGCTCTCGCGCAGGCTCGGCACGAGCTTGTCGGCAGCGTAATTGGCGGTCCAGATCTTGGTGGTGAGGAACAGCGCGTCGCGATTCACGCCGCTTTCGGCAATTGCCTTGCCGACGTCGGCCTCGTTCTCATAAATCTGCGCGGTATCAACGGCGCGATAGCCCACGTCCAGCGCGTTGCGCACGGAATCGACAGCGGCCTGGCCGGTCAGGCGGAACGTGCCGACACCAAACGAAGGAATGCTCATGGGATAACTCCTGGTACAGGGGCAAGAGGAACTTGCGATGGATGGAGTTTGCCGGCTTTACATTTGCAAATTAAGCCGTGTATAAGTCAAATTCATTTGATTTGAAATCAACAATGAAAACGACTATCGACGAACTGCTGGCCTTTGCGGCCGTCGTGGATACGGGCTCCATCACCGCGGCGGCCGAACAGCTGGACCTGACGGTGTCGGCGACCAGCCGCACGCTGAGCCGCCTCGAAGAAAAGCTGCAGACCACGCTGCTGCGCCGGACTACGCGGCGCCTGGAACTGACCGAGGAAGGCGCTTCGTTCCTGGCCCATGCGCGCGCCATTCTTGCCATGGTCGACGAAGCGGAAGAGCAGATGGCGGCACGCCGCATGCGGCCCGTGGGTCGACTGCGCGTCGATGCGGCCACGCCATTCATGCTACATGTGCTGGTGCCGCTGGTCGAAGGATTCCGCGAACGCTTCCCCGAGGTGGAACTGGAACTGCACTCGACCGAAGGCATCATCGACCTGATCGAGAAGCGGACCGACGTGGCCTTCCGCATCGGCTCGCTCAAGGACTCGACGCTGCATGCGCGGCCGATCGGCACCAGCCGCGTGCGCGTGCTGGCCAGCCCCGCATACCTGAAGCGCCACGGCACGCCGACCAGGGCGGCCCAGCTCGCGCAACATACGCTGCTCGGTTTCAGCCAGCCGGATTCCCTCAATGATTGGCCGCTGCGCGACGATGACGGCAGCATCGTGCACATTAAGCCCGCCATCGGCTCATCGAGCGGCGAAACGCTCAGGAGCCTGGCGCTGGCCGGGCTGGGTATCGTGTGCCTGTCTGACTTCATGACGCGCGACGATCGCCAGAGCGGCCGGCTGGTGCCGCTGTTCGGCAGGCAGACGCTGGATGTGCGGCAGTCGGTCAACGCGGTCTACTACCGCAACACGGCGCTGGCGTCGCGCATCACCTGCTTTGTCGATCATGTGGTCAGCGTGCTCGGCAAGCAGCCGTTCGACGAATAGGGAAGACCCACGCACGCATTGCGAGGTTCACGCATGCAGGCGCCGGTGTCAGGACGGACCCATCAATCCACCACCCCCAACTTTCTCACCACCGCCCTCAACGTCAATCCGTTGCAGGCAAGATTCGCCAGCACAAACCCCACCGCCACCACGGACGCCAGGTGCCGCGCCTCGGGCGGCAGTTCCGGCGAGCGCGCCGCGCACAAGGCCAGCACCAGCGTCACCGGTCCGCGCACGCCGCCCCAGGTGATCACCATCCGGTGCGCGCGGGGCAACGGCGCGCACATGCCGATGCGGCTCAGCAGCGGCAGGCTGCAGCCGAGCACGGCCCAGCGGCTGAGCAAGGCGGCGACCAGCACCGCCAGGATCAGGAAGAGATCGGCCACGCGCAGGTCGCGCAGCATGCCAGGCACATGCATGGCAGCCAGCAGGAAGACCATGCCTGCGGCCATGCCGCCCATATGCCGCCACAGGTCGCGAAAGGGTTCATGCTCGGCCGGCATGCTGGAGCGCCGCAGCAGCGTGCCGGCGACCAGGCCGGCCGCGACCACCGTCACCACGCCCGAGACGTGCAGCCACCGGTCGGCAATCGGGTAAAGCAGGTTCGGCAACGCCAGCGACAACGAGAAGCGCGACAGCGGCGCATGCGGAATGGCGCGGCACGCGCGGGCCAGCAGCAGGCCCGCCAGCCCGCCCACGATGCCGCCGGCAAGCAGCGAACCGAACACGTCGCCCAGCACGGAGCCCGCCATGGCGGCGCCAGGGTGGCCAACGATGCGCGCCGTCAGGTGCGACGCCAGTGCGATGGCCGCCGCATCGTTCAGCAGGCTTTCGCCCTCGACCAGGCGCACCATGCGCGCCGGCACCCCGCTGCTGCGGAACAGCTCGATCACGGCGGACGGGTCGGTGGTGCTCACGATCGCGCCCACCAGCAGGCACACGGCAAGGCTCGCGCCGGTGACGAAGTGGGCCGTCAGGCCGACCGTCAGCGTCGCGGCGAACACCGCGCCGATCGCCAGGACCAGGATGGGCAGCAGGTCGTGCGCCAGCGCCGTGGCGTCAGATTCCAGCGCGGCCTGGAACAGGATCGGCGGCAGGAACAGCCAGAGATACCCGTCAGGCGCGAGCGCGGGCGACAGCAATGGCTGGATGGCGCGCGCGGTGAACGCGGGCGCGTGTTCACCGGCAAGCAGGAAGACCGTGCCAAGCACGATGCCGGCGGCCGTGAGCGTCATGGCATCCGGCAGCCGCAGCTTGATCGCTGCAACGTTGCACGCGGCAATCAGCGCCAGCAGGCAGCCGATGCGCAGGGTCAGTTCGACAGAGACTTCCATTGAGCGGGCACAGGCGCCGGGAGGCGCGTAGCCCTGTCTGACCTGCCTTTGCCGCCTGGTGTTCGTGCCGATTGGCGAAACGCGTCATTCCGTTGCACGCGGTTGACGCGGGTGCTTCCGGCAGGCCGCGATACGGCGAGCGGATCGCCGCCTGCCGTGATGGCCCGCCGGACTCGGGCCCCTGATCAGGCGTAGGCACCATCCAGGTACGGATCGGCCTGCCGGGCCGGCGGCGCGGAGACCCCGCTGCGGTCCATGCCGGCCAGCGTGCGCGCCCCGTCGGTATAGGGCTCGCGCTGGTCCTGCACGGTGCGGGCCCCTTCGCCGTAGGGGTCGCGCGGGGATAGCACGTCGCGGGCGCCATCGGTGTACGGGCTCGGTGCCGATTGCACCGAGCGGGATCCCGACGTGTACGGGTCGGCCGCGCCCTGATAGGACAGTCCGGCGGCCTGGGCGCCGGCTGTGGCGGCGACGAGCGTGGCGGCGAGGGCAAGACGCTGGATAAGCTGGGTACGCATGATTGGCTTCCTTGAGAGATTGCATGGAGGTCGGGCCGCTGCGAACCGCTTTTTGTCGTTCGCTGCCTGCCACGGAACGTATTTAAGGTGACCGGCGTATCTCGCCTGTAGCGTGCGGGATGTCCTTCTGTCAGAAGCTGTATCGCGCCACGGCCCTGATACAGGCGCATACAAGAAAGACCGCTGGGGCCGGATTCCTGGTCCGCGTTACCGTTCCGTGCTTGACATATAGTTCTCTGTTCACAATACTAAAAATACTTTCATTCTGATTTTGAGAACGACACGGTAAAGCGTGCCGTCGGAGAACGTGGAACTCGCAGAACTGGAAATCTTTCGGGCCGTTGCGCGCGAACAGAGCATCACCCGGGCGGCCAGGGCGCTTGAACGCGTCCAGTCCAATGTCACCACCCGCGTCAAGCAGCTGGAGGAGAGCCTTGGCGTCACCCTGTTCCAGCGCGACAGCCGGAAGATGCTTTTGACGCCGGAAGGACACCGCCTGCTCGGCTATGCGGAGCAGATGCTGGCGCTGGCCGAGGAAGCACGGCAATCCATGCGCCTGAGCGCGCCGAGCGGCACGCTGCGTGTCGGCTCCATGGAGAGTTCCGCGGCGAGCTTCCTGCCGGCGCCGCTGGGCCGTTTCCATGCCGCTTGGCCAGACGTGGAGCTGAACCTGGCCACGGGTACCACGGGCTACCTGGTCGATGCCGTGCTAAGCCATCGCCTGGACTGCGCGGTGGTCGCCCACCCGGGTACCGGCGCGCCGTCCTACGTCAACATGGCGGAGCTTGGCGAAGGCCTGGAAGGCATCTTCCTGCGGACCGAAGAGCTGGTCCTGGTCCTGCCCGGCACGCACCCGAAGGCACGCGGCCCGCAGGACGTGACACTGCGGCATCTTGCAGCGTTCTCGAAGGGGTGCACCTATCGCCGCTGCGCCGAAGACTGGCTCGAGCAAGGCGGCGAAGACCTGCGCCGCAGGCTGTCGGTAGTGGAACTTCCGTCGTATCACGCGATCCTGGCCTACGTCAGCGCGGGATCGGCCGTGGCGATCGTGCCGCGTTCGCTGCTGGCGATGTACCCCCATGCCCACGAGTTCCAGACCGTACCCGTGCGCTACGCGCACACCTTCCTGGTCAAGCGCGCCGGCTTCACGACCTCGGCCTACGAAGCATTCGTGCGCGAGTTGCGCCATACCTGAGCCGGGGCGCCGGCGGCAACGCCCGGCGCGCAAGCTCTGCACCCATCACCCGACCTCAACAGGGAATCACCGTCATGGACACCACAACACGTTCCGGCAATACCCGCAGCCTGCTTGCGCTGCTCGGTATCGCCACGCCGATCATCCAGGCGCCGATGGCCGGCGTCAGCACCCCGGCCATGGCCGCTGCCGTGTCGGAGGCGGGCGGACTCGGCTCGCTCGGCGTCGGCGCCATGGACGCCGATGGCGCGCGCAAGGCCATTCGCGAGACGCGCGCGCTGACCGGCAAGCCATTCAACATCAACGTGTTCTGCCATGTCCCCGCGGTGGCCAATGCCGCGCGCGAGCGGGCGTGGCTCGATTACCTGGCCCCGCGCTTCGCCGAGTACGGCGCAACGCCCCCGGCAAGCCTGCGCGAAATCTACAAGACCTTTGTCGGCGACGACGCCATGTTCCAGATGTTGCTGGAAGAAAAGCCGGCGGTGGTGAGCTTCCACTTCGGCCTGCCCGCGCAGCAGACGATCGATGCGCTGCATGCGGCGGGCATCGTGCTGCTGGCCAGCGCCACGTCGTTGCAGGAGGCGCGGCGGATCGAAGCCGCGGGCATCGACGCGATCGTCGCGCAGGGCATTGAGGCCGGCGGTCACCGCGGCGTCTTTGATCCGGCCGGCTACGACGAAGGTCTCGGCACGCTGGCGCTCGTGCGCGTCCTGGCCCGGCACACGCGCCTGCCTGTGATCGCCGCCGGCGGCATCATGGACGGTGCGGGCATTGCCGCGGTGCTGGCGCTCGGCGCCCAGGCCGCGCAAATGGGCACGGCGTTTGTCGGCTGCGCGGAATCCGCGGCCGACGCGGCCTACCGCGCCGCCTTCTCCGCGCAGCCCGCGCGCTCTACCACGCTGACCCGCGCCATTTCGGGCCGCGCGGCACGCGGCTTCAGGAACCGCCTCACCGAACTCGGCGCGGCCCCCGATGCCCCGGCCATCCCCGACTATCCGAACACCTACGACGCCGGCAAGGCATTGCACGCGGCGGCCAAGGCGAAAGGCAACAGCGACTACGCCGCGCAATGGGCGGGCCAGGCGGCTGCGCTGGCGCGGCAGCTGCCCGCTGCCGAGCTGGTCAGCCAGTTGAAGGCCGAATTGAAGCAGGCGATCGACGGGTTGAATGCCATGCAAGGCGCGCTGGCCTAGCCCGCCATCGATCAGGGTGGCGCCGAGGCGTCCTTACGCCTTGGCAGCCCCGTCGGGATCCGACCGCTGATCCAGCACGATCTGCAGGAAGGCAAGATCCAGCCATTTGCCGAACTTGGTCCCCACCTCCGGCAGCAACCCGACCTGCGTGAAGCCAAGCTTTTCATGCAGGCGAATGGAACTGGCGTTCTGCGCCTCGATCGCGGCCACCATGACGTGCTTGCCGAGCGCGCGCGCGCGCTCGATCAGCGCCGACATGAGCGCTTCGGCGATGCCCTTGCGCCGCTGGTCCGAGCGGACATAAACGGAATGCTCCACGGTGTGCCGGTAGCCGTCGAACGCGCGCCACTCGCCGAAGGACGCATAGCCGACCACGCCGGCATCGTCATCGACCGCGACCAGCACGGGATAGCCCGACTTCCGGCGTGCGGCAAGCCATTCGACGCGATTCGCCGTATCGACCGGAATCTCGTTCCAGATGGCGGTCGTATTGGCCACGGCATCGTTGTAGATCACCGTGACCGCGGGCATGTCGTCAGGGCTTGCGTCGCGAATCTTCATTGCGCCTCTCCAAATCGATTTCTCGTATGATAGCCTAACGTCCACTATAGTGGATATTGAAAACACACTGCGATCGCGCATCCGAGCGGTCGTGCCATCACACCATATGCTTGTGAATCCAGCGCCACCGGACCCCACCTTTGCCATCTCCACGCGTGTGCGCATCGAGCGCGAAGCGCGCGAGTGGTCGTTATCGGAACTTGCGGAACGCTCCGGCGTGTCGAAGGCCATGATCAGCAAGATCGAGCGCGGCGAAGCGAGTCCCACCGCGACCGTGCTGGGAAAACTGTCCGGCGCGTTCGGCCTGCCGCTTTCCATGCTGCTCGCGCTGGCCGAGCAGGCCGGCGAGCGCCTGAGCCGCGCCGCGGACCAGCCGGTCTGGACCGATCCCGAGACCGGCTACACCCGGCGCGCGGTCTCGCCGCGTAGCGGCAGCCTGCTTGAACTGGTAGAGGTCACGCTGCCCGCGAACGCACGCGTTTCGTATCCGTCATCCGCGTTTACGTTCATGCATCAGCAAATCTGGGTGCGCCATGGCGCGCTCGTGTTCGAGGAAGGCGCGATCACGCACGAACTTCAAGCGGGCGACTGCCTGCAACTCGGGCCGCCCGCGCCATGCACCTTCTTTAACCCGGGAAAAAAACCCTGCAGCTACGTCGTGGCCCTAGTCCGGCGTTAGGCACCGGCCGTTCCATGTCGCCTCGGGGATACCGGCCTGCCCCCGATCCATTGTTCGGGATGGCGGCACTATCATTGATTGGGAGGACGGTTGTCGCGGAGCTCGCCATGTTCGATATCGGACACGAAGTACAGGAACTCGAAGTGGCAGATCGACATATCAGGGATGGGCGCGAGCGAGTTCGGCGTCAGATCACGCTGGTCAGGGCGTTGCACGGCGACGGGCACGACACCGAGCTGGCACGCAAGCTCCTCGCGGTGCTCCGCAGCTCGGTCGCGGTGACGCGACAGCACCGGGCGCTGATGCTGGAAATCCTGGCCGATCACGACAACCGGCACCAGGGCGGCATGGCGCACGGCGCCCCAGCGCTACCGCGCGTCGAGCCGTGACCGATGCGAGCGCCGCAAGCGCGGCACGGCCGCCCACGCGGCGCTGTGCCGCTATCAGGGCTTGTCTGGCAGCCGCTGGGGGCCAGGCGTCACTGGCGTCCGCTGAACCGCACCGTCGGCGCCATGAACGACCAGCTCGACCTTGTCCTGCCTGGCCTTGACCGAGCCCGCCGCGATCGCTTCTTCCTGTGACGGGTAATGCGAGGTCGCGCCGTCGGTGCCCTCCACCGCGACAGCCCATCCGTTATTCCGGGTCGGGACAATGTGGACGTTGTGCGTTTCCATGTCTATCTCCTGCTGTTCGCGGCGTCGGGGCGAGGCCACGGCGTGCGCCGGTCCATCCTTTTTGCGCCGGCTTGTAGGTCGTACAGACGTGATATTCAAGACGGTGCACGACTGCGCACCGGCCACGACGCCAACGCTTCGCCCCTCGCCCAACCTCCTGCCGGGGTGAGCCTTTGCCGCGGATGCGGCCCGGAGGCTTCCCTTGCGTCATGGCAATCACTCGCTCGATGGACGTATGTGGGACGCTTGTGCAAAGAGCATGCCGCGACGCCCGGCTTGCCGCTCGGAACGGTTGATGCGGTGCCCGGTGTATCCGCCTACCGGAGAACGACATGGGAGAGACACGCCCCACCGCGGGTAACGAGTGCGCATCCGGTCGAAAACAGCACGAGACATCGGAAGTCGAATGGCTCGATCGCGAGATCGAGAAACTGCGCGCCGATATCCGGTGGCAAATTGGCCATATCCGCGATATTCAAGGAAAGGGATACTCGCCCCATCTGCAGGTGCTGGTGTTGCGCTTGCTGTGCCGCACGCTCGGGGAGGAGCGGCGGTACAGGAAGATGCTGGGCGATTTGGCTGCGGCACGTGACCGGCTTCAGCCATGCCACGATCGGCAAGGCTAGCAAATCTACCTAAGAGCAATCCCTACAGGCGGAACAGGCGCGACAAACGTAGCATTAAAGGGCGCGTTTGTCGGAAGGGGTGCATCATGCGTCCACACTATGCGACTGAAGCGGACTGGCCGGATATCGAAGCCCTCTTGCGTGCTTCCAGCCTGTCCGCCGAGGGACGCCACGACCACATCACACAGTACATGATTGCTCGCGACAAGTCGGGACTGCTCGGCTGCGTGGGTATGGAGCGACACGAAACGACGGGCGTGCTTCGCGCGCTCGCCGTTGCGCAACGTGCAAGATCGGCTGGGCTGGGCGAACTTCTTCTTTCCGCTATCGTTGCCGCTGCCCGGCAGCAAGGTATCGAAACTATCGTGTTGCAGACAACCACTGCGTCGGGCTATTTTGCGCGTCTCGGATTTGCGCCGATCGGCATCGCCGACCTTCCGTCTTCGATCAGCCCCGCGAACGAAGTCGGCCACGGCTCGGAAGATATTGGCACGCTGATGCAAACGGCTTTATAACAAGCCGGCGTCCGTGAAGGCGAAGGTTCGCCCCCGAAGACGCCTAAAGCCTCAGTTCTTTGCAGCCAACGCGGAATCCGGTTCGCGGCGGAAGCTGATGGCAAGCCGGTTATAAGCGTTCATCAGGCTGATCGCGACTGTGAGGTCAGCAAGTTCCTTCTCGCTGAACACCGCGGCCGCGGTTTTGAAGTCCTCCTCGGGCACATGCGTGTCCGCCACCAGGGTAACGGACTCGGCCCATGCCAGTGCCGCCTTTTCGCGGTCGCTGAACAGCGGCCCCGCTTCATGCCAGGCTTGCACGAGCGCGAGCTTTGCCAGCGAGATGCCCTTTTTGGCAAGGTCACGGGTATGCATATCGAGACAATACGCGCACCCGTTGATCTGGCTGACGCGCAGGTAGACGAGTTCGACAAGAACGTCGTCGAGGCCGGATTGCATGACATAGCCATACACGCCGCCAAACGCCTTGACACCGCCTGGTGATGCTTTGGTGTAATCCAATCTCATTTCATTCTCCTACTTGTCGTGAATCGTCAGTGCCGTGTCACTGGCTTGGTTGGGACAAAAAGGGAGATGAGGTTCGTGTCCCACGCCCGATCGATGGCTTCGTGACGGTGCCTAAGCTCCGGGTGGCGGCCGACCATCCGGTGTACGTTGTGACAAACCCTGCCGAAGTTCTAGCGTGGCGCTTGGTATGGCGCGGCACAGCGTATTTACCTGAGGAATTAGCAAAGGCTCACTTCAGCTCAAGCTTTCAGAAGCATCATTTGGTGGAAGAGAATCCGCCGATGCGAGCCGTGAGGGCGAAGTACCGCCGCAACGATCCGTATGGAGACAACATTGTGAGGGGCCAAGCAACCTAGCAATAGAGGGAGGGATGGAGTGATACCCGCACGCGGCGGCTCGTCAAGGGGACTCGGTGCGACCCATACGTTTGGAAAGCACACTTTTGTTCACGAAAGCGCTTTGATGTTCAGAACGGCTTTTAATGTGCAAACGGCGTTTAAATTTCCGAGCTCAGCCACCTTCAGCCAGCGCCTATACTCCATCCCACCCTTCCCCCCACCAAACCATGGAATACACCCCCGGCATCAGCCAGCTGGCCAGCCTTCTAGCCGACCCCGGCCGCGCAGCCATGTTGTGGGCACTGATGGATGGCAGCGCGCGGCCCGCCGGCGAGCTGGCGCTGATCGCGGGCCTGTCCGCGTCATCGGCCAGCGGGCACCTGGCCCGGCTCAGCGAGGGTGGCCTGCTCGCCGTCGAGACGCGCGGGCGCAACCGCTACTACCGGCTGGCCGCACCCGAGATCGGTGTCGCCATCGAGGCGCTGGCCTCGGCCTCGCTGGCGAGCCGGCCGCCGCGGTTGCGCGATGTGCCGGTGTCGCGTACTGCGCCGCCCGCGCTCAGGCAGGCGCGCACCTGCTACGATCACCTCGCCGGCGAGCTCGCGGTCGGGCTGTTCGAGCGCATGACGCGCGCGGGCTGGCTCGTGGTCGACGGCAATGCCGTGGACCTGAGCGGCGATGGCACGCAGGCGATGTCGCGGCTGGGCATCGACGTGGACGCCGCGCGCCGCAAACGGCGCCAGTTCGCCTGTACCTGCCCCGACTGGAGCGAGCGCAAGCCGCATCTTGGCGGCGCGCTGGGCGCGGCACTGCTTGGCACCCTGCTGCAGCGCGGCTGGGTCGAGGCCAAGCCGGCATCGCGCGCGCTGCGGGTCACGCCGCGCGGCCAGCGCGAGATCGTCGGCATCGCGGGCTGAATAGCAAGAACAAACAAGGAAACAGAACATGGTCACACCACTGGACGACGATACACAGGACGCCCTCCACCGCTTCTTCGCGCTGATCAACCTTGGCGACATCGCCCAGACCGAGGCGCAGGTGGCGCTGTTCTCCGACGCGCTGCTGGACGCCGAGGACGACGACACCGAGGGCCAGGAACTGCTGTGGGTGATCCGCGAGGTGATCGACTGGCAGTCGGGCTTCTACGTCGACTGGAAGGACTGCGAGTCCTTTATCGGCTGCATGAACCAGCTTTGCGAGCGCATGGACCTGGAGATCGACTGGGGCACCGACGACCCCGAGGACGAGAACTTCCTCGACAACACCAGCGTGCCCGAACTGATGGAACTGGCCCACCAGCAACTGCGCGTGGCCGGCTACACCTTGTGGAACTGGGACACGGACGGCGACGCCTACGGCGGCTGGATCACGCGCAGCGAGGACGACGAAGACATGACGGATATCGCCGAAACGCTCGGTCTCGCCATCCGTCCCGGCGATCAGCCTTACTGACACCGTTGTCCGGCGCGAAGCTTGCGGTGATTGCCTTGCGCTTCTGCGGAGAACTATGTCGCAAGACAAGGCAATGTCCCAATAAAGCAATCCGCGAGAAACGCCTGAAGACGCGCGAATCATTTGTCCATCGTTTGCAGCCGACCTAGACTGAACGCGGTACCGCAATTTGTAGGGTATGCGGCACCGGCGCGCCGGGCTCATCCGGTGCAACACCAATGAAAATGGAAGAGGAGAACAATATGGTCCGGTTCAGCTTCATTGCCAGTAGTGCCCTGGTCCTGGCCATCGGCCTTGCCAGCGCGAGCGTCGGTGCACAGTCTTCCCAACCGCAGGCACCGGCGGCCGTTGCGCCCGCCACTGACGTCAACGAAGTCCCGCAACCGCCGGCGGGCATGACGCCGGGCGACCGGAAGAAGTGGTTCTCCGAGCGTTTCAAGCAAGCCGACACCAATCATGACGGCAAGCTGACCCGCGACGAAGCCCAGGCCGGCATGCCCGAGGTCTACAAGCGCTTCGACAAGATCGACACCCGCAAGCGCGGCTACGTGACCGAGCGCCAGGTCGGCGCGGTGTGGTCGAAAGCGATCAAGGACGATATGCAGAAGAAGAACCCGATCGTCAACTAGCCATCGGTGATCCGTCCTGTGGGGAATCGCCGCACGGCGATTCCCCACAGCGAGGATGAAGTCCTTCATGCTCGGGGCGCGGTTTCCAGCGCTGCGCCATTGTCCACACTGTGGGACAATCGGGCCGCAAACGCCCCCGCCACCTCAGCCAGAGGATGACCGCAATCTTCAGGGGCGCCGCTGACGCCGGAGCCCCCGCATGAAGACAATCGAATGGAAAGACTGGGAGATTTTCTGCCGCGTGGTGGAAGGCGGCGGCTTCACGCAGGGGGCCGAACTGGCCGAGGTGCCCAAGTCATCGGCCAGTGCGGCGGTGGCGCGGCTGGAAAGCCAGCTTGGCGTACGCCTGTTCGAGCGCACCACGCGGCGCGTGCGCGTGACCGAACGCGGCCAGCGGCTCTATGACCGCGTGGCGCCGCTGTTCGCCGAGCTGCATGAGATCAGCGCGGAAGCGGCGTCCGTCAGCAGCGAAGTCAGCGGCGTGCTGCGCATCTCCACGCCGTACGAAGTCGGGTCGCAGCACCTGTCCGAGGGGCTGAGCCGCCTGATGCGGCTGCATCCGCGCCTGCGCATCCATGTGGATGTGAGCTGGGACCAGCCCGACCTGATCCGCCACGGCTACGACCTGGCCTTCGTCATGACCAACACGCGGCTGCAGGACACCTCGTTCGCCAGCAAGCGCGTCGTGCTGATCGAGCGCGGCTTCTATGCCGCGCCTTCCCTGATCCGCGACCGCGGCCTGCCGCGCACCCCGCAAGACCTGGCAGGCTGGCCCACGCTCGGCAACACCGATGACCATATCTGGGAATTCCTGCGCGACGACATCGAAACCGCGCGACTGGATGTCGAGCCGCGCATCTGCACGCATAACGCCGAACTGCGCCTGAAGGCCGCCATCGATGGCCTGGGCGTCGCGCGGCTGTCGCCGCGCTTCGTGCAGGAGCAGATCCGGCAGGGGCAGCTGGTGCGCGTGCTGCCCGCCTATGCGTCATCGCCGCTGAAAGTCTACGTGCTGATGCCCGCGCGCAAGCTGATGCCGGCCAGCGTGCGCGTGTTCCTCGATGTGCTGGAACAGACGCTGGGCGTGCCCGAGACGCGGCGGCCGGCGGCCAGGAAGCGGGAGACGGTACAGGCCTGACACCGGCCTGCCCGCAAACCCCTTCAATCCCCGAACACCACCACCGAGCGCGCCAGTTCACCCCGGCGCAGCTCATCGAACGCGCCGTTGATCTCTTCCAGCGGCAGGCGCCGCGAAATCAGTTCGTCCAGCTTCAGGCGCCCCGCCATGTAGAAATCGACCATGCGCGGCATGTCCACCGGAAAGCGGTTGGACCCCATCAGCGAGCCCTGGATCTTTTTCTCGGAGAGGAAGTCGCTGCCCTTGAGCTCGATCTTCACGCCTGGCGCGATCATGCCGATCACCGTGGCGGTGCCGCCGCGGCGCAGCATCGCGAAGGCCTGCTCGGTGGTCTGCTTGAGGCCGATGGCCTCGAACGCATGATGCACGCCGCCCCCGGTCAGCGCGCGTACGGCGTCCACCGTATCGTCGCCGGCCTCGACGACGTCGGTGGCCCCGAACTGCCGCGCCAGCGCCAGCTTGCCCGGCACGCGGTCGATGGCGATGATGCGCCCCGCCCCGGCAATGGCCGCGCCGTTGATGGTGGCCAGCCCGATGCCACCGCAGCCGATCACCGCCACGGTTTCGCCCGGCTGCACGCGCGCGGTATGCACCACCGCGCCAAAGCCGGTGGTGACGGCGCAGCCGATCAGCGCGGCGCGGTCCAGCGGCATATCGCGGCGGATGGCCACCAGCGCATGCTCGTGCACGAGCATCTGCTCGGCAAACGCGGAAAGGTTGAGGAACTGGTTCATCAAGCCGCCGTGGCGGGCCGTCAGGCGCGGGGCCTCGTTTTCGCCGCGGCGCGTATCGGGCTCGGTGCACAGCGACAGGTGGCCGGTCAGGCAGTGCTCGCAATGGCCGCAATAGGCCGACAGGCAGCTGATCACGTGGTCGCCGGGGCGGACCGTGCGCACCAGTTCGCCGACCTGCTCCACCACGCCGGCGGCCTCGTGGCCGAGCACCGCGGGCATGGGATAGGGGTAGGAACCGTCGACGAAGTGCAGATCGGAATGGCACACGCCGACGGCTGCGGTGCGCACCAGCACCTCATGCGGGCCGGGCTTGCCGATGGCAACGTCTTCGATCATCAGGGGGGACTTCGGTTGATGCAGGACAGCGGCTTTCATGGATCTCCTTGCGTACGGGCCGCGCGCGATGCTGCCCGAAAGCAGTACGGACGGCCGTCAGTGGTTCCGGGGCGCAACGGCCGACATTACCGCCGATCGGAGATTCATGTAAGACGCTGTGCAGCATCCGCCGCCCGCTCAGAGCTCTTCCTTGATCGGGAGCACACGCAGGAGGCCGATGCCGAAATGTTGAAGCGGACCCATGCCCGGTTCGCTGTCGTAGGTCTTCAGCTGGCCCTGCTCGCGCGTGACCCAGACCAGGTGGCGTGAACTGCCGTCCGGATTCTGGCGCAGTTCGAGCCGATAGGCGATATCGAGCAGGCCGTCATCGTTCATGCTCTTCAGGATCCGCTCGGCCAGCGCCGCGCTGTCCAGCACCACGCCCATCTCGGTATTGAGCTTGGCCGAGCGGGGGTCCATGTTGAGCGAGCCGATGAACACCAGATGCCGGTCGACGATGTAGTTCTTGGCATGCAGGCTGGCGCGGCTCGATGCCAGCCACGTGCGCGAACGCGAGCCGGAGCCTGAGCCGGCGCCCTTGCCGCGCTGCGCGAGTTCGGCATTGGCGCTCGGCTTGAGTTCGTACAGTTCGATGCCGGCCGCCACCAGCGCCTCGCGATGCGGTGCGTAGCCCGCATGCACGGCGCTCACATCGTTGGCCGCGAAGGAGTTGGTCAGGATGCGCACGTGGATGCCGCGCTTCGCCATGGCACTGAGCCACGCCTCGCCGTCATCGTCCGGCACGAAATACGGCGACACCAGCACCACCTCGTTCTTCGCGGCGCTGATCAGGCGTTCGAGGCGAATCGTGGCATAGCCCTCGCCCTCGGTCTGCGCGGTGATCTTGTCCGCTTTGTCGGATATGACGGTGGCCTTTCCGGTATAGGCCGGCATGTGGCCGCTTTCGATCCCCTTCGCCAGGCCCGAGTCGAGCAGCTCCTGCACATAGGCACTGGCCTTGGCCTGGTCACCCCGCGCCTCGAGCCGCTTGCGCAAGGCGCGCATTTCCTCCGGCGCGTCCTTACCTTCCGGGATCAGCGCCGCCACGGGATACGACGACCGGTCATTCCAGTACTGGTCGAACACCGCCGACACTCGCGGCACCGCCGGCCCCGCGATCAGCACATCGAGGTCGCTGAAATCCATGTCGGAGCGCGCGGAGAAATAGGCGTCCCCGATGTTGCGGCCGCCCACCACCGACATCTGGTTGTCCACCGTCATCGACTTGTTGTGCATGCGGCGGTCCAGCCGGCTGAAGCTCCACAACATCTCCAGCCAGCGCGCACCGCGATTGGCGAACGGGTTGAACAGCCTGACCTCGATATTGGGATGCGAGTCGACCGCGGCCAGCACCTTGTCCAGGCCGGCGGTATGCAGGTCGTCCAGCAGCAGGCGCACGTGAACGCCACGGTCGGCGGCGTCGATGATGTCGCCGAGCACGGCTGCGCCGGTGCCGGTGGGCTCGAAGATATAGGTCTGCACGTCCAGGCTGCGCTGCGCCGCGCGCGCCATGGCCAGACGCGCGGCAAGCGCGTCGGGGCCCGTCGACAGCGGGTAGAACAGGGAATCGCCAGGATGCTGCGCCAGGCGCGGCGCCAGCGCCTTGCCCAGCGGCGTGTCCGCGGTCGCGGTCGCGGCCGGGGCGGTTGAAGGCGTGCGCTCCGCCGAGGCCGGCAAGCTGGCGCAGCCGGCCAGCACACCCGCGCAGGCAACCGCCGTGGCAACGGTGGCCAGGCGCCGCCAGCAGGCTTGCCAGGCGCGTGCCCGTCCTGGCATGGGTCGCGACAGGCGCGACAGGCTCGACGCATCGCAGTTCAGGCGCATTGGGTTTTCTCCGCGGCACGGCGCAGGCACCGGCTCGCCGCAACGGCGTTCGGGTCCGATATCTCTCAAGATACACCGCTGCGCGCGGGCATAGGTAGCCACCGAGCCACATTGCGGCGCAGCATGCCCCCAGCGTCGCACCCGCCTCGTTCACAATGTGCACAGTCTGGGCCGCCATGCTTGCCGCGGGCCGCCGCCATGGGCTTGAATCGCTCCACCTTCCGGCACGGGAAGGATGGAGATGAAGATGACTGTTACCGCTACGGCGCCCCGGCCTGACCACGCCGCCCTGTCCCGGCTGCTTGAGCCGGCTTCCATTGCCATTATCGGCGCCTCGCGCGATACCAGCCGCATCGGCGGCGTGGCGCTTGACCACCTGCAGCGCCTTGGCTACCGGGGCACGGTCTATCCGGTCAACCCGCGCTACGCGGAGATTGCCGGCCTCGCCTGCTACCCGGATGTCGAGTCGCTGCCCATGGCACCCGACGTGGCCGTGCTCGCGCTCGGCGCCGAGGAGGTCCTGCCGCAATTGCGGCGCTGCCACGCCGTGGGTATCCGCGCGGCCATCCTCTATGCCTCGGGCTTTGCCGAAGCCGGCGAGGCGGGCGTGGCCCGGCAGGCCGGACTAGCGGCGTTTGCGCGCGAAACCGGCATGGCCATCGCCGGTCCCAACTGCATGGGCCTGGCCAACCTGACCACGCGCGCGATCACCGCGTTCGCCACCACCTTCCGCGCCTTCCCGCCGCAGGACGGTCCGGGCCATGTCAGCCTGCTGACGCAGAGCGGGAACGTCTGCGCCATCGTCTACGCCACCGGCCGCCAGGCGGACGTGGGTTTCCACCAGTTCATCAACACCGGCAACGAGGCCTGCCTGGACTACGCCGACTACCTGGACTACCTGGCCGATGACGCGCAGACCGGTGCCGTGGCCGGTTACGTGGAAGGCCTGCGCAATGGCCCCCGGTTCATTGATGCCGCCGCGCGCCTGCGCGCCGCCGGCAAGCCGCTGATCGTGCTCAAGGCCGGCGAAAGCGAGGCCGGCTCCAGCGCCACGCAATCGCACACGGCGGTGCTGGCGGGCAACAAGGCGATCTACCGCGCGGCCTTCGCCCAGCTCGGCGCCATGCAGGCGCGCGACCCGGCGCACCTGACGGACCTGGCCTACCTGTCGGGCTTCCGCCAGCGCAGCGCCGGGCACCGCGTGGTGGTGGCGTCGGTGTCCGGCGCCATGGGCGCGCTGTCCGCCGACCTGCTCAGCGCCGCAGGTCTCGACGTGCCGCGCCTGTCGGATGCGCTTCAGCAGCGCCTGCAGGCCGCCGTGCCGGAAATCGGCGGCGTGGCCAATCCGGTGGACATGACGGGCCAGCTGTTCAATCGCAACGGCCTGGCGCTTGCGGTGCTGGACAACCTGGCTGCCGATGAGGGCACCGATGTGATCTTCCTCTACGCCACCGCCTACCTGCTCGACCGCGTCGCCGACGAGCTGATCGAGGTGGCCGCGACGACCAACCGCCTGATCGTGGTTGCCACCACAGGCGAGCCCGCCAGCCGGCAGCGGCTGGCGGCGGCCGGCGTGGCCCTGTTCCCCGACGTCGCGCGCGCCGCGCAGGCGCTGGGCACGTACGTGGGGTGGCTCGGTACAGCCGCGCCGACCGCGCGCTGGATGGGCCTGCGCGCCAAGGCGTCGACCAGCACCGCCGGCTATCTGCCGGGCGCCACCACGGATGAGCACCAGGCCAAGCAGTGGCTCGCCGGCTTTGGCGTGCCGATCGGCGCCGAAGCGGTCGCCGCCACGCCCGAAGACGCCGCGCGCGCCGCCGACCGCATCGGCTACCCGGTCGTGGTCAAGGTGCTGAGCCCGGACATCGCGCACAAGACCGAAGTCGGCGGCGTGCGCCTGGGCCTGGCCGATGCGCAGCAGGTGCGCACGGCCGCGGGCGAAGTCGTCGCCAATGCGGTCAGGGCGCTGCCGCAGGCCGAGCAGCGCGGCGTGCTGGTGCAGGAGATGGCCAGCGGCGTGTGCGAGCTGATCGTCGGCGTCACGCGCGACCCGGTATTCGGCCCGGCCATGACCGTGGGCCTGGGCGGCATCTTCACCGAGATCTTCCACGACGTCGCACACCGCCTGCTGCCGGTGGACCGCACCATGGCGCGCGAGATGCTGTCGAGCTTGCGCGGCTACCGCCTGATGACCGGCTTCCGCGGCAAACCCGCCGCCGACATCGGGGCCGCCGCGGCCGCCATCGCGGCGCTGTCCGATGCCGCCATGGCACTGGGCGAGCGCCTCGGCGAAATGGAAGTCAACCCGCTGCTGGTGCGCCCGGAAGGGCAAGGCGCAGTGGCACTGGACGCCCTGATCCTTTCGAATGAACCATAGCCCTGGGAGCGCACCATGCAGGCTGAGAAGACTGAAGTCATCGACGACCGGCGCCGGACCAGCCTCGCGCTAGCGGCGCTCGGCATCCTGGCGCCGCTGGGCACGCTGGCCGCCGGCCGCGCGCACGCGGCGGCATTTCCGGCGCGGCCGGTAACGCTGGTGGTGCCGTTCGCGGCCGGCGGTGCCACCGACACGCTGGTGCGCACGCTCGCAGACGGCGCGAGCAAGCACCTGGGCCAGCCGGTCGTGGTCGAGAACCGCCCGGGCGCCGCGGGCGTACTCGGCGCCAACGTCGTCGCGCGCGCCAGGCCCGACGGCTACACGCTGACGATCATGCCGGAGCCCGTGTTCCGCCTGCCCCACCTGCAAAAGACGCAGTTCGACCCGATGCAGGACTTCACCTACGTCATCCACCTCACCGGCTATTCGCTTGGCGTGGCCGTGCGCGCCGATGCGCCGTGGAAATCGTGGCAGGACATGGTGGAAGACGCGCGGCACAACCCGGGCAAGATCAGCTACGGCACCACGGGCACCAACAGCACCATGCACGTCACCATGGAGGAGATCGGCCAGAAGCTTGGCATCCGCCTGAACCACGTGCCGTACAAGGGCGAGTCCGAGATCATCGCGGCGATGATCGGCGGGCACATCGACCTGGGCGTCACCGCGGGCGGCATCGGCCCGTATGTCGACAGCGGCAAGGCACGCTGGCTGGTGTTGTGGACGGCCGGGCGTTCGCGCCGCTGGCCGGCCGTCCCCACGCTGCGCGACGTCGGGCTTGACATGGTTTCGACCTCGCCGTTCGGCATCGCCGGGCCGCGCGGCATGGACGCGCCGACCGTGCAGGTGCTGCATGACGCGTTCCGCAAGGCCCTGTACGAGCCGGCCATGCAGCAGATGCTGGACCGGCTCGACCAGGAGATGGCTTATCTCGACAGCAGCGGCTATGCCGCGTTCGCGCGCCAGCGCTATGACAGCCAGGGCAAGCTCGTGAAACGGCTCGGCCTGAGCGCCAACCCCTGATCTTCGGAGCCACACATGCCATATCGTTCCGTCTTCCACCGCGAGCTGTTTGCCGGGCGCACCGTGCTGGTCACGGGCGGCGGCAGCGGCATCGGCCGCTGCACCGCACATGAACTCGCCAGTCTTGGCGCCGGCCTTGCACTGGCCGGCCGCAAGCCTGAAAAGCTCGAACAGGTGCGCGCGGAGATCATCGATGCCGAACCCGGCGCCGCGTCGCGCATCTCGCTGCACGTGTGCGACATCCGCGACGAGGCCCAGGTGCGACAGACCGTTGCCGATGCACTGGCCGCGCATGGCCGTATCGACGGGCTCTTCAACAACGCCGGCGGCCAGTTCCCGTCGCCGCTGCGCGACATCAGCCTGAAGGGCTGGGAAGCCGTGGTGCGCAACAACCTGACCGGCGGCTTCCTGGTCGCGCGCGAGTGCTACACGCAATGGATGGAAGCCAACGGCGGCGCCATCGTCAACATCATCGCCGACATGTGGAACGGCATGCCCGGCATGGGGCATTCCGGCGCGGCGCGCGCGGGCATGCTGTCGTTTACCGAGACCGCGGCATG
Organism: Cupriavidus sp. C2SS-8b; assembly: GCF_057073745.1. Lineage (NCBI taxonomy): Bacteria > Pseudomonadati > Pseudomonadota > Betaproteobacteria > Burkholderiales > Burkholderiaceae > Cupriavidus > Cupriavidus sp. C2SS-8b. The sequence continues at coordinate 4,411 of NZ_CP172717.1, read as the reverse complement.
CGAGTGGTCCGCTTCAGGCGTGCGCGTCAATGCGGTGGCGCCCGGCTGGATTGCCTCGAGCGGCTTCGACACCTATCCCCCCGCCTTTCAGGACAAGATCCGCCAGCTCGCGCGCAAGGTGCCGCTGCAGCGGCTGGGCACCGAGGCCGAGGTCTCGGCGGCGGTGGTCTTCCTGCTGTCGCCGGCGGCGGCGTTCATCACGGGGTCCACCTTGCGCGTCGATGGCGGCGTGCCCAACGCCAAGCACACCTGGGCGCTGCCCGCGCACCAGCGCTCCGAGCCGTTCAACGGCTTCCCGCTGTACCAGTTGCCGGATTGCCTGGCCCCCGCCGCCGAGTGAGCCGAAGATGCCCGAGAACATGGTCCTGCAACCACCCAATCCGCGCTACTACACCGCCGAGCATGAAGCGTTCCGCGCATCGGTGCGCCGCTTCTTCGAAAAGGAAGTCGCACCCCATGCCGAGGCTTGGGACGAAGCCGGCGGCTTTCCGCGCGACCTTTACCGCAAGGCCGCCGAAGCCGGCCTGCTGCAGCCGGGCTTTCCGGAAGCCTATGGTGGCGCGCCGTGCGACGCGTTCTACCGCATGATCCTGTTCGAAGAGCGCGCGTGGGGCGGGTCCGGCGGCATTGCCTCGGGCCTGTTCTCGCACACCATCGGCGCGCCGCCGATCGCAGCCGTGGGCAGCGAAGCCCTGAAGGCGCGCGTGCTGCCGCAGATCCTGTCCGGCGAGAAAATCTCCGCGCTCGCCATCACCGAACCCGGCGCGGGTTCCGACGTGGCGCACCTGACCACCACGGCGCGGCGCGATGGCGACCACTACGTGGTCAACGGCACCAAGCTGTACATCACGTCGGGTATGCGGGCCGACTACTTCACGGTGGCCGTGCGCACCGGTGGCCGGGGCGCAAGCGGTGTATCGCTGCTGCTAGTCGAAGGCGATACGCCAGGCCTGTCGCGTACCGCGCTGAAGAAGATGGGCTGGTGGGCGTCCGACACCGCGCAGCTGTTCTTCGACAACTGCCGCGTGCCGGCCGGGAACCTGATCGGCGAGGAAGGCAAGGGCTTTGCCGCGATCACGAAGAACTTCAACCACGAGCGCCTGGCACTGGCGGCCGCGGCCTGCGGCTATGCGCAGGTGTGCTTCCACGACGCGCTGGCGTGGGCGCGCGAGCGCCACACCTTCGGCAAGCGGCTGGCCGACCACCAGGTGGTACGCCACCAGCTTGTCGACATGGCCACGCGCATCGAAGCCACGCGGACGCTGCTGGACGACCTGGCCGGCCGCCTTGACGACGGCGCCGCGCCCGTCGCGCAGATCGCCATGGCCAAGAACATGGCCACGCGCACGTTCCAGTTCTGCGCCGATCGCGCGGTGCAGTTGCTGGGCGGCATGGGGTATATGCGCGGTAGCCGCGTCGAACGGCTGTATCGCGAGGTGAAGGTGATGATGATCGGCGGCGGCGCGGAAGAGATCATGAAGGACCTGGCGGCGCGGCAACTTGGGCTGTAGCGACTTCTCCCGCGGCTTCGGCGAAGCCGAATACTGGTGCGCGCTGGTGAAGGTCGTCACCGTGGTGGCGTTCATAATCGACTGGGCGGGCGTGACGGCCACCTATATCGGCATCCCGATTTCCTGCTGGTCTGGCTCGGCTACCGCATGGCACGCAAGACCCGCTTCGTGCGCTATGCCGACATGAAATTCCCCGCGCTGCCCACGGCCGAAGCAGACGCCATGCAGGATCCTGCAGCGGCGATGGCGGCTGAATAGGCGGCGGTTCCAAGTGCGAGGCACCACGGTGTTCGCCTGCGCCTGCCCTCTCCCCCAACCCCTCTCCGCAAGCGGGACAGGGTAGTAAAACAGGCCGCCATTTCCGCGACGACGCACCTGCCAAGTGCCGCCTTGTCCCACGTCAGGCAAGACGCACCTTCCGTGATGCCGCACACACTCTCGGTTGTTTCATCAATGTTTTTGCTCCTTCCCGCTTGACGCGAGCCCCTGCAACCGGACATCATTCGCATCTTCGCAAATGCGAATCACTCGCATTTGTATTAACATTTATGATCCGAATGCCCCGTCAGTCCAGCCATGCCGCCAAACGCCCGACGTCCTTGCCTCGTCGCCACCAGCTTGCCGCCCTGGCCCAGCTTGCTGTCCTGACCGGCTTCCCGGTCGGCAATGCGCTGGCACAGGAGGCAGCGCCGGCCAATGCCCCGTCGCTGCCGACCGTGACGGTCAGCGCCGCCGCGGTCGACGATGCCGGGCTGCAGCTCGACAGGAAAACGAGCACGGGCGCGTTGGGCTCGCGCACGCAGCTCGACACGCCGTACTCCACCACCATCGTCACCGGCGAGGACCTGGCCGACCGCCAGGTCAGCAAGCTCGGTGATGTCTTCGCGATGGACGCGTCCGTCACCGACAACAGCAACGGCTACAACAGCTGGTCCAGCTACGTGTCCGTGCGCGGCCTGCAGGTCGACTGGCAGAACGGCTACAAGATCAACGGGCTGCCGTTCATTGCCTACGGCATCACGCTGCCGTACGAGCACATGGAACAGGTGGAACTGCTCAAGGGCTTGCCGGGCTTCATGTACGGCTTTGCCACGCCGGGCGGCATCGTCAACTATGTCACCAAGAAGCCGACCGAGACCTTCACCGCCGCGTTCGAGCTCGGTTATCGCGCCGCCAATGTCTGGAGCGAGCACGTGGACGTCGGTGGCCGCGCGGGCCCGGGCAATATGTTCGGCTACCGGCTCAACTACACGCATGAGGAGGGCGCGCCCTACAACGCGCGCGACATCAACCGCGACACCGTCTCGCTGGGCCTGGATGCGCGCCTGACGAAGGACCTGACCTGGACCTTTGACTCGATCTACCAGGACCGCCGCTCGACCGGCCAGATGCCGTCGTTCAGCTTGTGGTCCTACGGCGACACCGCGCTGCCCGCCAACGTGTCGGGGCGCATCGGAAATTTCGCGGGCAACGACCAGCACCTGAACACCACCCTGCAGCTCTACACCACGGGGCTGCGCTACCAGATCAATCCGGACTGGGCGGTCAGCACCAACTACAGCTTCAACAAGGTCAACCGCAACCGCAACGAGAGCACCTACAACTTGCTGAACCAGGCCGGCGACTACACCGACCAGCGCTACGACACTGCGCAGAACCAGCAGGTGGGCCAGTGGCAGGCGATGCTCGAAGGCAAGTTCCGCACCGGCCAGTTCGGCCACCAGGTTGTCGCGGGACTGTCGTGGCAGAAGCAGATCGACCGCTATGACAACAACGGTTTCGGCGGCCAGATCGGCACGGGAAATATCTACGCGCCCAACACCAACACCTACTTCAGTTCCACCGCATTCAACAAGGTGCGCAACAGCGACATCACGCAGAAGTCGGTCTTCGCCAGCGATACCGTGCAGCTCACCGAACGCTGGTCGGTGCTGGCAGGTCTGCGCGTGACCAACTTCGAGCAGAACGGGTATGTACCGGTGGCGTCCAGCTACACGAAGAACGGCGTGATCACCCCGACGCTGGCGCTGATGTTCAAGCCGGTGCCGGCCGCCACGGTGTACGCCAGCTACGTGGAAGCGCTGGAGCCTGGCTCGATCGTGCCGGATGGCTTTACCAACGCGCGCCAGTTGCTCAGCCCGATCCGCAGCAAGCAGTATGAGCTTGGCGTCAAGGCCGACCAGGATAGGTGGAGCGCCACCGCCGCGCTGTTCCGCATCGAGCGCGGCGCGGAGTACGACAGCGTCAGCGGCGGCGTGCCGACGCGCCAGCAGGACGGGACCTCGATCTACCAGGGCCTGGAACTGGCCGGCGTGTACCGCCTCGGCGCGCAGTGGGAATTCGGCGGCAGCGCGATGTTCCTTGACACCTACTATGACAAGGGCAACCCGAACGCCGACAACCGCGTGGCCGGAGCGCCCAACATGGTGCTGGCCGGGCGCGTCAGCTACCGCGTGCCGTTCGTGCCGGGGTTGTGTCTGGGTGTCGATGGCAAGTACACCGGCAACATCAAGGCCAACGCCACCAATACGCTGCAGGCGGGCGGCTATACGGTGTTCAATCTGGGGGCTACCTACAGCACGCGCGTGGCGGGCAAGGATGTGACGCTGCGTGCGGCGCTGAATAACGTGACCAACAGGCAGTACTGGGGCTTCCAGTATGAGAACTACCTGCAGCCGGCGGATCCGCGCAGTGTCAGCCTGACGGCGCGGGTGGCGTTTTGAGTTTTTGGGAGGGATGGCGCGGGGCGTGCATGGCGTGTTCCGCTGTTTCGACTGCTTAAAATGGGGTTCTTCTGTGAATTGTGGGGACGTCGCTCTTGGCAAACGTGGCCGTTTCGCAGGCGTAGCCTGCGAGTCACTTTTTGTCCGAGCGACAAAAAGTAACCAAAAAACGCGTCG